>NZ_CP150260.1:650000-4397037 GCF_037976035.1 Bacillus sp. FSL K6-0972
GAGGACTTAACCTAATAAAATAAGTGAACGCTGGCTAAATACGCCACATCGTGTGGCAACGCCTGCATGACCCACATCCTGTGGGCCCTTGTCTACCCGTTATCTAGTTTTGAGAGAACACCTCTCAGAAAGCCAAAGGCAAGGAAACTCGGCTAAAGGCCCTCACATCCTGTGAGGAACGCCCAGTACCTTCGTCCTGAAGGCACATAGTTTGGTGGCGATAGCGAAGAGGTCACACCCGTTCCCATGCCGAACACGGAAGTTAAGCTCTTCAGCGCCGATGGTAGTTGGGGGCTTCCCCCTGTGAGAGTAGGACGCCGCCAAGCTGTTTATATTATCGCGGGGTGGAGCAGTTCGGTAGCTCGTCGGGCTCATAACCCGAAGGTCGCAGGTTCAAATCCTGCCCCCGCAACCAAATATAATTTGCATACAATCCAATAAAAAATGGTCCGGTAGTTCAGTTGGTTAGAATGCCTGCCTGTCACGCAGGAGGTCGCGGGTTCGAGTCCCGTCCGGACCGCCATGTTGCACACAAACGAAATCTTCGAGGTTTTCGTTTTTTTTTATGTCTTTTTTCAGGTCAATGCTGAAAGCTTGGCTTCAGCCGAGCTTTCGTTGCTTACAGGAAGAGAAAGCACTCGGCTTTCCTCCTGACAGGATGTGAGGCCGAGTTTCTTTATTCCTTGGATAATTGGTGAGAATTCGATAAACTAATGATAGTGTTTTGATTGGTTGCAACAGCAAAGGAGCAAATGATCTTATGGACGAATTTGAATTGATTCAAAGGATTACGCCCCGTTCGCTTTCTCACCAGGAAATAGAAATCGGTATTGGAGACGATGCCGCTGTTTATCATACGAAGAACGGTTATCAGGAAATCGTGGCAGTCGATACGATGGTCGACGGTATTCATTTTTTATCATCCCATTCATCGCCTGCCGATATCGGATATAAAGCATTAGCTGTGAATATTAGCGATATTGCCGCAATGGGAGGCCGACCCAAGTATTATCTTGTGTCAATCGCCGTTCCTTCCGGCTGGCGCGCGACGGATATTGAAGCCATGTATGAAGAAATGAATAAACTGGCGACACTATATCAAATGGATTTAATCGGCGGTGACACTGTATCTGCCAACGGACCGCTCGTTTTGACCGTAACAGCAATCGGTGAGATTGAAAAGGGCAGATCTTGTTTAAGGAGCCATGGCGAGCCCGGGGATGTCGTTTTTGTGACGGGAGAACTTGGCTCATCTGCTGCTGGTCTGTCTTTTATATTGGGCCAAGCACAGGTGAAAGACGATATGCAGTCTCAATATTATATTGAGCGGCACAAGAGGCCTGAGCCGAGGGTGGAAGCAGGTTTGATCTGTTCCCGCTATCATCATGTGGCACTTAATGATATCAGCGACGGGCTTGCCAGCGAATTAAATGAAATTGCCGAAGCGAGTCGTGTTTCCATTGACATATATAAAGAGATGATTCCGGTCCATTCGGATTTACATACATTGAACACAAAATGGGAAGAGTGGGTCCTTTTCGGCGGCGAGGATTTTGAACTCGTCGGTACGATTTCTAATGATCAATGGGAACGTTTTAGTCAGGAATGCTCCGAGCATGATGTGCCGGTTTATCAAATCGGCCGCGTCACAAAACAAGGACAGGCGGAAGTGTTTTATCATGACGGACAGGACCGCGTTCTTCTCGAGAAAAAAGGATATAACCATTTTAAACAAGACAGGTGACAAGTAAAGTGAAAACGTTAGAGTGGAAAACGACAGAGCCTGAAGAGACAAAAAACATTGCCAGACTGGCAGCAAAGTATGTTCAGCCCGGTGATGTCATCACATTGGAGGGCGATCTAGGAGCAGGCAAAACGACTTTTACGAAAGGGTTTGCCGAAGGGCTCGGCATCAAGCGGGTTGTCAGCAGCCCGACTTTTACCATCATCAAAGAATACCGTGACGGCTCTCTTCCGCTGTTTCATATGGATGTGTACAGGATGGAAGATGAGACGGAAGATCTCGGATTAGATGAATATTTTGAGGGAGACGGGGTCTGCCTTGTGGAATGGGCGCATTTGATTGAAGAGCAGCTTCCGCAAGAACGCCTTGAGGTGGTCATTAAGCGGCTTGGTGATGACGAGCGAAAGCTGACATTTACCCCTAAAGGAAGCCGCTACGAAAATCTTTGCGAGGAGATCAGCAAACATGACGATACTTGCGATTGATACATCCAATTTAACGCTCGGAGTGGCATTAATCAAAGACGGAAAAATGATAGCCGAGCATATATCCCACTTAAAGAAAAACCATTCGGTCAGAGCCATGCCGGCAATCGACGAACTCCTTAAAGAGTGCGGTTTAGAGCCTAATGATCTGACCCAAATTGCAGTTGCCAAAGGCCCGGGTTCATATACAGGCGTGCGGATCGGCGTGACGATTGCCAAAACGCTTGCATGGTCATTAAATATTCCGATTAAAACCGTTTCAAGCCTTGAAGTGCTGGCGGCAAACGGCCGTTTTTTCCAAGGCTTGATTTGTCCGCTGTTTGATGCCAGGCGCGGTCAGGTTTATACGGGACTGTACCAGTATAGGGACGGCAAACTGCATGAATTGGAAGAGGACCAAAACATTCTGCTTGAAGATTGGCTTAAAAAGCTGAAAGCCATGGATCAGCAAGTCCTTTTCATAGGAAGTGACACAGAGATTCACCAGGAAATGATCGAACAGATTCTCGGTGAACAAGCGGTTATTGCAGGCCCTGCCCTGCAGCTTCCAAGACCTTCAGAATTGGCTTTAATCGGAGAACTTAAAGAGGACGAGCCAGTGCACAGCATTGTTCCAAACTATATTCGTCTGGCCGAAGCCGAGGCCGTCTGGCTTGAAAAACAAAAGTGAACGGGTGAAGCCATGAACACGCAAATGGTCATACGCGATATGAATCCAAAGGATTTGGACCAGGTTTTTGAAATTGAAAAAAGCTCTTTTTCTTCTCCGTGGAAAAAAGAATCTTTTCATCATGAGCTTTTTCACAATATGTATGCACATTACCTCGTTCTCGAAGTTGAGGAGCAAGTCGTCGGCTACTGCGGGATTTGGATCGTGATGGATGACGCCCAGATCACCAACATTGCCGTTTCACCTGCATACCGGGGCCGCCGTTTCGGAGAAGCTCTTTTGAAAGCCGCCATGAAGCTTTGCCGGATGAAAAGAGCGGTTCAGCTTTCTTTAGAGGTGAGGGTATCGAATCATATTGCACAGAGCTTATACAAAAAGCTTGGTTTTGAGCCGGGAGGAATTCGCAAAAATTACTATACCGATAATGGGGAAGATGCATTATTAATGTGGGTGAGACTAAATGAATCATAAAAAAGATCTGTATATATTAGGAATCGAAACAAGCTGTGATGAGACTGCCGCCGCGATTGTCAAAAACGGGACGGACATCGTCTCAAATGTCGTAGCGTCGCAAATCGAGAGTCATAAACGGTTTGGGGGCGTCGTTCCCGAGATCGCATCAAGGCATCACGTGGAACAGATCACGATCGTGCTTGAGGAAGCCTTTGCACAAGCGGACATGACGTTTGATGACATTGATGCCATTGCAGTAACGGAAGGACCGGGGCTTGTCGGCGCTTTATTGATCGGCGTGAATGCTGCGAAAGCGCTCAGTTTTGCCCGGGGCATACCGCTCGTAGGCGTGCATCACATTGCCGGTCATATCTATGCCAACAGGCTTGTTCAGGACATTCAATTTCCGGCGATTGCCCTTGTCGTCTCAGGCGGTCACACCGAACTCGTGTATATGAAAGAGCACGGCTCATTTGAAGTAATCGGAGAGACGCTCGACGATGCTGCAGGCGAAGCCTATGACAAAGTGGCGAGAACGATGGGACTCCCTTATCCGGGAGGACCTCACATTGACAAACTTGCGCAAAAAGGCGAAGCAAATGTGCCGCTGCCGCGCGCATGGCTTGAGGAAGGCTCTTATCATTTCAGCTTCAGCGGATTGAAGTCAGCAGTCATCAACACGCTTCACAACGCTTCACAAAAAGGGGAAACGATAGCTCCGGAGGATTTGTCAGCCAGCTTTCAGGAAAGCGTCATTGATGTCCTCGTGACAAAAACGGAACGCGCTGCGAAAGCTTATGGCGTCAAACAGGTGCTGCTCGCCGGAGGAGTTGCTGCAAACAAAGGGCTGAGAGCGGCGCTCGAAAAAACGTTCAGCAGCCATCCGGAAATCGAGCTTTTGATCCCGCCGCTCTCGCTATGTACGGACAATGCCGCCATGATTGCCGCCGCAGGTACAGTTGCTTTTGAAAAAGGAATCAGGGGAAAATACGATATGAACGGTCAGCCTGGCTTAGATTTGACGTCTTATTGAAACCTCACGTTTTGTGAGGTTTTTTTGCCCCCGGAAAAGTTATTAACAGGTTATTAACATATATCCACAGCCTTGTGCATAATGTCAAAAACCTTAATTTACAGAGCCTTTTTACCTGTTAATAATGTGCATAAATATTATGTTTTTTGTGGATATTGTGGGTAAATCGCTTTCTTTCTTTTAAATAAAGGATTTTATTTGTGGACAAAAAAACCGCTCCGGCTTGGAGCGGTTCATCCTTTATTCATTTGTAGAAAGTGTTTCCCATTCGGATAACAGTTGTTCGAGCTCCTCATTCAGCCGTTCATTTTCAGAATGGATTTCCTGGACCTTCTCGTGGTCTTGGAAGACGTCGGGTTCACACAGGAGCTCTTCATTCTTTTCGATCTGTTCTTCAATGGCCGTAATTCTAGTTTCGATTTCTTCAATCCTGCGCTGCCGCTGGCGTTCTTTTCTTTTCAGCTCTTTTTCTTCTTCATAGCTCTTTTTTGTGCCCGGTTTTTCGGAAGCGTTTTTCTGGCGCTCTTCCGTCTGTTTTTCTAGTTCTTTCAGTTCAAGCTGCTCCGCTTTTTTTTCTGTGTAATAATCGTAGTCGCCTAAATATTCTTCTGCTTTATCCCGGGAAAGCTCCAGTACTTTTGTCGCGATCCGGTTGATAAAATAGCGGTCATGGGACACAAATAATATCGTTCCCGGGTAATCGATTAAAGCGTTCTCCAAGACTTCCTTACTGTCCAGGTCGAGATGGTTTGTCGGCTCATCAAGGATAAGGAAGTTCGCTTTTTGCAGCATCAGCTTTGCGAGGGCAAGCCTGGCTTTTTCGCCTCCGCTTAACGCGTGTACAGGTTTTAATACATCTTCTCCCGAGAACAAGAAGTTGCCGAGGCAGGTCCGGATATCCTTTTCATTCATCTCCGGATATTCGTCCCAAAGCTCGTCAAGCACGCGTTTTGACGACGTCAATTCAGCCTGCTCCTGGTCATAGTATCCGATTGAGACATGGGAGCCCGTCGCGATTGTTCCCGACACCGGCTTTAGCTTTTGAATCAATGCTTTCAAAAGGGTTGACTTGCCGATTCCGTTCGGCCCGACTAGCGCAACGCTTTCCCCGCGGGTAATGCGAAAATCCAATGAACGGAGAAGCGGGGGCTGCTCCTGATAGCTTACCGTCAGGTCTTCCACTCGCAGTACATCGTTTCCGCTTTGCCTAGTAATTTCAAAGCGGAATGACGCCGATTTTTCATCTCCAAGCGGTTTGTCCATGATCTCCATCCGTTCAAGCTGCTTTCGTCTGCTCTGCGCCCGTTTCGTCGTCGAAGCTCTTGCCAGGTTCCGGTCGACGAACTCCTGCAGTTTGGCGATTTCGTCCTGCTGCTTTTCGTAAAGCTTTGTTTCCCTTTCCAGCTGCTCGGCTTTTAATTGGAGATAAGAGCTGTAGTTCCCGATATATTTTTTGCTTTGTGCCCGGGTAATCTCGTAAACTTGGGTAACCACTTTGTCAAGAAAGTACCTGTCATGGGAAACGATTAAAATCGCTCCGCTGTAGTTTTGCAAATATTGTTCAAGCCATGTCAGGGTATCGATATCCAAGTGGTTTGTCGGTTCGTCCAAGATGAGGAGGTCCGGTTTTGTCAAAAGCATTTTTCCGAGGGCAAGCCTTGTTTTTTGACCTCCGCTTAAGTCCTGAACGCGGACGGAGTCATCAAATCCCGCAAAGCCGAGCCCGTGCATAACGGATCTGACTTCTGCTTCATATTGGTAGCCGCCTTTGTCCTTGAACTCCTGCTGAAGCCTGTCATACGTCTTCATCAATGATTCAAGCTTGTCCGGTTCGGCTTGCGCCATCTTTTCCTCGATCGCGCGCATTTCTTTTTCCATTTTTTTTAGAAAATCAAATACCGACAGCAATTCCTCTTTAAGCGTCAGCTTGGAATCGAGGCCGGAATGCTGGTCAAGGTAGCCCATCGTCAAATCCTTCGGCTTGATGATGTCCCCCTTTTCATATGAAAGCTTTCCTGCGATAATCTTTAGAAGAGTCGATTTTCCGGCGCCGTTGCGTCCGACGATCGCAATCCGGTCCCGAGATCTGACTTCGAGTTTTATATGCGTTAAAATCGTATCGGCTCCAAACGATTTTGAAAGCTGGTTCACTTGTAAAATCATCATGATCTTTCACCTCTTGTCTGCTATTTTAAGTGTAGCCTATCACCGCGCAGTCAGCAAACAATTAAGTGAAGTCTGGAAGATTTTAGCCAAAGAAAAAGACAGAACGAAAAAAATAGTGTATGATCGTTATAAGGAGAGTTAAGAACATGAATGAGTTTACACATTTTAATGAACAAGGCAGAGCCAAGATGGTTGATATAAGCGAAAAGGAAGCTTCAGTGCGCACAGCTGCGGCTGTTTCAAGCGTGTCCATGAATCGAAAAGTACATGAAAAAATCAAAAACCGGGAAATCGGAAAAGGCGATGTATTGGCGGTGGCGCAAGTGGCCGGAATCATGGCCGCAAAACAGACATCCGCCATCATCCCGATGTGCCATCCGATCGCTCTGAAAGGAGTCGACATCGCCTTTCACTGGGAGGAGAAAGAACAGAAGAGCATCCTGCATATTCAATCTAAAGTCAAGACCAAAGGGAGCACAGGTGTGGAAATGGAAGCGTTAACTTCCGCCTCCGTATGTGCGCTGACCGTATATGACATGTGCAAAGCGGCGGATAAGGGAATGGTGATAGGACCGACCTTTCTTCTCGAAAAGACAGGCGGGAAAAACGGTGACTATAAAAGGGAAAAAGCTGATGTAGACATGGAGGATTAGTTTATGAACATGGATCATTCAAAAATTCCGCAAGCGACAGCGAAACGGCTGCCATTATACTATCGTTTTTTAAAAAACCTTCATGCATCCGGAAAACAGCGTGTATCTTCTGCTGAGCTGAGCGATGCCGTCAAAGTCGATTCCGCGACCATCCGCAGGGATTTCTCGTACTTCGGCGCGCTCGGAAAAAAAGGATACGGCTACAATGTCAATTATTTGCTGTCCTTTTTCAGAAAGACGCTTGATCAGGATGAAATGACGAACGTAACGCTCATTGGCGTGGGGAATTTGGGGACAGCCTTTCTCCATTACAATTTTATCAAAAACAATAATACAAAAATCGCCATGGCGTTTGACATCAATGAGGAAAAAATCGGAACCGAGGTCGGCGGCGTTCCCGTCTATGACCTGAATAGGCTTGAAGAGCATATGACGGATGATATCCCCGTCGCCATTTTGACGGTTCCAGCTCAAGCCGCACAGTCGATTACAGACAGGCTGGTGGCGCTTGGCATTAAAGGCATTCTTAATTTTACGCCGGCCCGCTTGAATGTGCCGGAACACATTCGCATTCATCATATAGATTTGGCGGTTGAACTTCAGTCGCTGGTGTATTTTCTGAAACATTATTCAATGCAGGAAAAGTAAAACGGAAAGCGAAAAATAAAGGAAAGGGGGCAGGCTTTATGCCAATCGGTCCTGGAAGCTTTATTTTAATCGTCGTGGTGGCGCTATTGATATTCGGCCCGAAGAAACTTCCCGAGCTGGGAAGAGCGGCTGGAAACACGCTGCGGGAGTTTAAAAATGCGACAAAAGGTTTGGCTGACGACGATTCCGATAAAAAGAAAGAAGATCAGTAGGATAGGATGACATTTATGAAGGGAAAAGAAATGTCGCTGATAGAACATATTACAGAACTACGCAGACGGCTTGTGATCACTTTTTTCTTTTTTGTTTTATTTGTTGCGGCAGGCTTTTTTTTGGCAAAGCCGCTGATTATCTATCTGCAGCAGACGGATGAAGCGAAGCTGCTGACGCTTAACGCGTTTAAGCTGACCGATCCTTTATTTGTGTACGTGCAGTTTGCGTTCATCATCGGTGCCGTCTTGACTTCGCCGCTTGTTTTATACCAGATGTGGGCTTTCATTAGCCCGGGGCTGTATGAAAAAGAACGAAAAGTGACGCTTAGCTATATTCCGGTATCGATCATTCTTTTTTTAGGCGGCATTGCCTTTTCTTACTTTATTTTATTTCCGTTTGTCGTGGACTTTATGACGAGAGTCTCAGATGATCTGAATGTCAACCAGGTCATCGGAATTCACGAATATTTTCAGTTTCTGCTTCAGTTGACGCTTCCTTTTGGCTTATTGTTTCAGATGCCTGTGGTCATCATGTTTATTACAAGGCTCGGGCTCGTGACGCCGATGTTTTTGGCGAAAATCAGAAAATACGCATATTTTGTGTTGTTCGTTATCGCGGCGCTCATTACACCGCCTGAGCTTTTGTCGCATTTAATGGTCTCTGTGCCATTGCTCATTCTTTATGAAATCAGTATCGTGATTTCAAGAATATCCTACAGGCAGGCGCAAAAAACAATGATTCAAGAGGAAAATCAAGCGTTTTTGAACGACCATACAAAATAAGAGCCATTCTTTTTTCAGAATGGCTCTTTTCCTTCACATAAAAGGCTATTGATCTTTTCGCTTCATCCTGCCGGCCATGGCGAACATTTTAAAGGAAATGCTGATATTATAGGCTGCGAAAAGCATCAGCAGGATCGTATAAAAAGACCACATGTTTCCGGGCGAGGTTGCCGCCAGATACGTAAACAGCACACCCGTTAAAAAATAAATCACTCCCCAGAATTTAGGGCTTCTCATCATAGAAATCCTCCAATAATCATTTGCATTTTCTCGACGTGTTCCAAATATTTTTCAATAGGCTCCCGGAATGTCTGCAGCAAGACGACGAAAGTATTCATGGCGACATGGGCGAAAATGGGCACGATAATCCGGTTGGTTCTGACATATAAAAAAGCGAATGTGAATCCCATTGCTGTATAAATGAGCAGATGGCTGAAATCCAAATGGACGACCGAGAAGAGAACCGAACTGAACAAAGCGGCAATGAAAAAATTCGTTTTCTCATAGATTGCACCGAAAATGATCTTTCTGAAAATGATTTCTTCAAGAATCGGACCGAATACAGAAGAGACAAACACCATCAGCGGCAATGCGGTGATGATTTCCATGATTCGCTGCGTATTTTCGGATTCCGGGTTGACCCCGAACAAGTACATTTCGATCGAAGCGGCAATTGACTGCGAAAACAAAGCGAGAAAAACGCCGGCTACCGCCCATCCGATTGACGCTCCAACCGATGCTTTTGGACGGTTGCGAAGCGTCGTCTTCGGCACCGTCCGCAAAATCAGCAGCACGATGACGAGACAGAGGGTAAACGCGATAACAGACCAGACGCCCGTCAATGTAAGCTGGGCTTCAGCTTTGGGCTGTCCTTTGCCCACTCCCAAAAAGTAGAGAAGAGGCAAGCCGACAGCGGCCGACAATTGCATGAGAACGTATGCCAATATAATAAACCAGTATTGTTTTCTCAAGCTTTATGTACTCCTTTTCTAAAAATCTAAATCAAACTACGTTTATTGTAACACACTCTTTTTAAATTATAGGATGATAAGGACATGCGGAGAAATGTAAGCGCAAAAAAATTTGACCTTATCACTTGAAATTGCCTGGGAGATTCTTTATTATAAGAATTGTGTTAGCACTCACCGAGTGCGAGTGCTAAAATTACATATGAAAATATTGAGGAGGTTGTTTCATTGTTAAAGCCATTAGGTGATCGCGTTGTCATTGAGCTCGTTGAGTCTGAAGAAAAAACTGCTAGCGGAATCGTACTTCCTGACTCCGCAAAAGAAAAACCACAAGAGGGTAAAGTGGTTGCAGCCGGTTCAGGCCGTGTGTTAGAGAGCGGAGAGCGCGTTGCATTAGAAGTTAAAACAGGCGACCGCATCATCTTCTCAAAATATGCAGGTACCGAAGTGAAATATGAAGGTACTGACTACTTAATCTTGCGTGAAAGCGACATTTTAGCTGTTATCGGCTAAGTCATAAATAAAAACGAGACAATTATATAGGAGGTTCGAATAACATGGCAAAAGATATTAAGTTTAGCGAAGAAGCCCGCCGTTCAATGCTGCGCGGTGTAGATGCATTGGCGGATGCTGTAAAGGTAACTTTGGGACCTAAAGGACGCAACGTCGTTCTTGAGAAAAAATTCGGTTCTCCATTAATCACAAACGACGGTGTAACCATCGCGAAAGAAATCGAGCTTGAAGACGCGTTCGAAAACATGGGCGCAAAGCTTGTTGCTGAAGTTGCGAGCAAAACAAACGATGTTGCCGGTGACGGTACAACAACAGCGACAGTTCTAGCTCAAGCGATGATTCGCGAAGGTCTTAAAAACGTAACTGCCGGCGCTAACCCTGTAGGCGTGCGCAAAGGTATCGAGCAGGCTGTGGCTGTAGCTGTTGAAAGCCTGAAAGAAATCTCTAAACCAATCGAAGGCAAAGAATCAATCGCACAAGTTGCTTCAATCTCCGCTGCTGACGAAGAAGTCGGAAGCCTGATCGCTGAAGCAATGGAGCGCGTCGGCAACGACGGCGTCATCACAATTGAAGAATCCAAGGGATTCACAACAGAGCTTGAAGTGGTTGAAGGTATGCAGTTCGACCGCGGATATGCGTCTCCTTACATGGTGACAGATTCCGATAAGATGGAAGCGGTTCTTGAGAACCCGTACATCTTAGTAACAGACAAAAAAATCACAAACATTCAAGAAATCCTGCCGGTGCTTGAGCAAGTCGTTCAGCAAGGCAAGCCATTGCTTCTGATTGCTGAAGACGTTGAAGGTGAAGCTCTTGCAACATTGGTTGTCAACAAGCTTCGCGGAACATTCAACGCAGTGGCTGTTAAAGCGCCTGGATTCGGCGACCGACGCAAAGCGATGCTCGAAGACATCTCTATCCTGACAGGTGCCGAAGTGATCACAGAAGATTTAGGTCTTGACCTTAAATCAACTCAAATCAACCAATTGGGACGCGCTTCTAAAGTTGTTGTTACAAAAGAAAACACAACAATCGTTGAAGGTGCGGGAGATACAGAGCAAATCGCGGCACGCGTCAACCAAATCCGCGCTCAAGTTGAAGAAACAACTTCTGAGTTCGATAAAGAAAAATTACAAGAGCGCCTTGCTAAGCTTGCAGGCGGTGTAGCTGTCATCAAAGTCGGCGCTGCGACTGAAACAGAATTGAAAGAACGCAAGCTTCGCATTGAAGACGCCCTGAACTCTACTCGCGCTGCGGTAGAAGAAGGAATCGTATCCGGCGGTGGTACAGCTCTTGTCAATGTTTACAATAAAGTAGCTGCCCTTGAAGCTGAAGGCGACGAACTGACTGGTATCAACATCGTTCTTCGCGCTCTTGAAGAACCAATCCGTCAAATCGCACACAACGCGGGTCTTGAAGGATCTGTCATCGTTGAGCGCTTGAAAGGCGAAGCCATTGGTGTAGGCTACAACGCTGCAACAGGCGAATGGGTGAACATGATCGACAAAGGTATCGTTGACCCTACAAAAGTAACACGCTCAGCTCTGCAAAACGCAGCATCTGTAGCGGCTATGTTCCTGACAACTGAAGCAGTTGTTGCCGACAAACCGGAAGAAAACAAAGGCGGCGCAGGAATGCCTGACATGGGCGGAATGGGTGGCATGGGCGGCATGATGTAAGCCCAGCGTCCAAAACGCTGATATATCAAGGAAAAGAGGCTCTTTTGAGAGCCTCTTTTGTTATTTTAACTTGCGATCACATATGCTTACCGTTTTATTCATGAAATTATTTCTTGTTTTGAGTAGTATAGTATAATTGGATTCTGGATTTTTAACAGAAAGGTTAAAACAACTGATGTCGCACAACAAACTAATGTTTTTGCTTTTATCATTTTCATCTATTATTCACCTGCTCGGTACAATTTTTGACCCTGCGGCTAGCTGGAAGTCCTGGTTGGTGAACATTGCTTTCATTTTATTGGCCCTTCTATTTTTAAATCTCACTTTAAAAGAAAATCAACAGAACAAGTAATTGTATGCCCTTCTCAAAGAGAAGGGCATATACTTTATATTACTAGAAGAATGAACTCTGATAAGAGTAGCCTTAATAAATGTCCCTCTAATTCTGCATCTGATATTGGGGCAAATGTGCAAATGGCATTAAAATCGCAAGACCATGGGGGTTTTATAAAAATGGTCAAAAAAATTGTAAATCGATTGAATTCATTTTCCCTGCTGGGGACAATCTTTTTTATCGGCAGTTATTTTACGTATAAATTTAATGGCGTAGAGCTGATTGGGTTCCTGTACTCAGGCATCATTTTTTTGACAGTCCTGATCGCAACCACCGTAATGTTATTCAGGCAAAAAAGAAAAGGAATCAATGAAAATAAACAGGTTTAATGCATGCTTTATCCTTATTTTAACCTTTATAACCTATAATATAGATCGTCATTAAAGCATCATACGTCCAGTACATCAAATGTCATCTCCTGTTCATACTAATAACGGGAGGTACACCGACTTATGTTGAAAATTTGGATGACTGGACTTTTACTATTAGCACAGCCCGCGGGGCATTCTGACAGCTTAACGATCACCCAGCAAGGGAAGAAAGTGGCCGTTGTGAACCGCGAAGATTTTACAATGCCGCTTCCCGGGACACCGATGATTGATGACAAAAAATACGGCGAGTTCGTTGACAGGCTTGAGCGGAAAGTACACAAGGATCCCGTCAACGCCGTGATCAATGACCAGGGAAGGATCGTTCCCGGCAAGGTTGGCTACAGCCTTTCCCGGAAGGGGTTTAGGGAGCAGTTTTACGCGTATTTTTATGGGGATGGCCCGTCCACAATAGAAGTGCCTGAATTGAACGTTTACCCGAAAGTTGACAGCGAACTGCTTTCCCATATCCGGACACAGCGGATCGGCCAGTATGTGACGTATTTTAATTCCGGGAATAAAAGCAGGACGCACAACATTTCACTCGCGGCAAAAGCGATCGACAATCATGTAGTGTTTCCTAATGAGACGTTTTCATTTAACAAAGTTGTCGGAATGAGGACGCCGGACAAGGGGTATATGAAGGCTCCCGTGATCGTGAGAGGCGAATTGTCTGAAGGGGTTGGCGGAGGCATTTGCCAGGTTTCATCGACATTGTTTAATGCGGTTGATCGGGCAGGACTCGAAATCGTCCAGCGCTATTCCCACAGCCGGCGTGTCCCTTATGTTCCGCCAGGGCGCGACGCAACGGTCAGCTGGGGCGGACCTGATTTGCGCTTTCAAAACAAATATAACCAGCCGGTCTTGATCCGGGCAAAACGGCATGGAGGAACGATGGTTGTTACGCTTTATTCTTCTGATGTGGTCAATCACCAGCTGCGAAAAGTTCCAAAGGCTCCGTCTGAAATTCCGAAAGAAGAGCATCAGAGCGGGGATCATTAAAGGCGGAATGTTCCGCCTTCTCCATTCAGTTCATCTAGCGCTGCACTTGTTCACATAATGTACAATAAAATCCTTTTGCCTGTATGATAGGATGAATCAAGGACATCATTTAAAATGCAGACAAGAGGAGATGATCGAGTGACATGGCTTTTTGTAACCTTTTTGGTGATCTTCAGTCTTTTTAAAATATTGGTCACTTGCCTTCCGAGCGGTGTCGTAGAGTGGCTGACCGGCAAATTTCAAGTTCATGTGAAGCTTGAGGAAGCGAATGTTAAAGTGACGTTCGGCGGAGAACATTTAGAGGGATCTGACAAGAGTCAATTTATTCAAAACTTTAATGAAGCCGTATTTATGGAGCGGTACTACATATACCCGGGAGATGAGCCGCTGTATGTAAATCCGAAAAACGCCGGGACACCATTTGTGATCGAAACAAAAAGAGGAAAAAACGCTGTGAAGCTGTTGGTTTACCGATACGATGATCATATAGACGTCGTTAAACAATATAAGAAAAAGACGGCCGCCTATTGTCTGCGTTCCGACAGTTTGCAAACATGCAGGGGGCTGAAAACGGCGGATTTGATTTAAAAAGCAGGAAAAACCTGCTTTTTTTATTATGATATGAAATAGAGCCTGACAGCGCCGTAACCGATCAAAAATAAACAAACAGCGATCGTAAAGATAAATTCTCCTTTTTTATTCTCCTTCAAAAGAACGAAGAATGAACGCACACCGATGTTCAGTCCAAACAGGATGAAGCCCACATTCAAATAAACGGGATTGAAACCGGATGGAATGATGAGGAGAAATATTCCGGCAAGCGTGATATAATGGAACGCTTTTACAAGCGGCGGTTCTTTTTCCCATGTTGTACGGCTGTCCATTTCACCATCGCCTTTCTTCTTTCTTTTAGCAATAAAATCCTTGTATTGCATATTATTCTAAATTAAAATGAGGTTGATGAAAAGTCTTGCACAGGGAGAAACGCCATGACCATACATATTCAACAGCTTGAAGCCCCTCTGAATCGTGAGTTTGTTGATGAACTGATCAATTTGTGGAATGATAATACATTGGAAACGGCTGATTGTACGTTAGATGATCAAGATAGAGAAATGATACATCAGCAATTGAAACAATATGTTCAGTCGGCATACGGAGCGGTTTTTGCCGTCGTGAATGAGAAGCAAGAAGCGGTCGGATACGGGCTGGCCTCTATTAAGAAAGATTTGGTCAGCGGTTGTCTGTGCGGGCAAATCGATGAAGTGTACATAGCCCCGGGCTATCGAAGAAATAAGCTGGGGAAGCTTGTTGCAGATCGTATGATGGATTGGTTTGAACGGCATCAAGTGTCTCACGTTCAAGTATCGGTTGATATCGATAATCAATCGGCGCTGCATTTTTGGGAAGGCATCGGCTTCAGCAGTGAATTTTACCTTCTGACACATTAGTTTTTTGAATCAAGTTGGCGCGGCCCTCGCCGTCATGACAGCTGCCTCGCTAAAAAGCCCCTTTTTCATTGCAAAGGGGCTTTTTTGATGAGCTCAGGAGAATTATGATGCGGTGAATTGACGAGAGGCGGGACTTCATAAGCTTCCATCTCTTTTGACGCATATGGTTTTAAAAGGCTTTCTAAATACGCTCGGTCTTGATTTTTCGGATTCAGCCATTCTTTTTCATTCTGGCGATCAAGAATGACGGGCATGCGGTCATGAATGTCTTTCATTAAATCGTTGGGCATTGTCGTAATAATTGTGCATGTATAGACGGGCTTGCCGCCTGCAGGCTGCCACTTCTCCCAAAGCCCCGCAAACGAAAACAGTCCATTTGTTTTGAGCTTGATCCTCATCGGCCGCTTTGTCTTTGCATCGGTGCGCTTCCACTCATAAAAACTGTCTGCCGGAATGAGGCACCTTTGTCTGATCAGCGGCTTTCGAAAGCTCGGCTTCTCAGCCAAAGTCTCAGCGCGCGCATTGATCATTTTATAACCGATTTTCTCATCCTTTGACCACGGCGGAATCAATCCCCACCGCAGCCGCCCCAGCCGGTTATGCGAACCGTCGTTGATGACGGCGAGAATGGACTGGGAAGGCGCGATGTTATAACTGGGGCTGTAATCTTCAATCGTCATTTGATCAATCTCGAAACGGTCAATAATCTCATCAAATTCAGAAAAAAGCGTAAACCTGCCGCACATCTTAGATCACCTTTTTTGTTTATTGAAAGTTTGAGGCTTTTATATATAAATGGCCAACAAGGCCGCTGAAACAGCCATGACAAAGCAGTCATCGCCTGTCATGGCCACGCCGTTTTTGATGAATACGCTGCAGGTCCAGTTGAGCGCCGATCCTTCCGCGGTCCGGTCAATCAATTTTTTACCCGCTGTGTAAACACATGCTTTAAATAAAGAAAACGAAATGGAACATAAAATAAAGAGCAAAATAAACTTTACCACCAACATCAGCATTGGCTTTTCACCCCGGAATATTTTGTAAGCTCCACCTTTATTTTACCAATAAATTCATATGTTAAAACATTATTCTGGTTTTATTATATTGACCAAATGGTCAGCAAGCGCTACGATCTATACTAACCGACTGGTCAATAATGAAAAGGAATGATGATCATTGCCTTTACAGCTTTATGAAAAAGAACAAATACTTGATGCCTGTTTGGAGGTTTTTGCCCGGCACGGCTATGCAAAAACTTCTACCGGAATGCTGGCGGAAGCGGCTGGCATTTCAAAGGCGCTGATTTTTCATCACTTTAAAAGCAAAAAAGATCTGTACTTAACTGTGCTCGATTATTGTATTGAAAAGGTAAAGTCGCGCCTTTCCCTTGATGACCTGTCGTCTTATCATGATTTCTTTGAAGCGAAAAAAAAAATAAGCTTGGCAAAGCTTGAGTTTTTCGCGGATTATCCAAACGTATACAAGCTCACGAAAGATGCCTTTTATTCACCGCCTTCCGAATTAAAAAAAGAAATTGCTGCAAAGTATGGGGAGCAATTTGCCGTTAGAAATCGTATTCTAAAACAGCTTTTTGCGAAAGTTCCGTTGAGGGAAGGAGTCGATCGTGAAGAGGCGTTCGAACTCATCATGGTCATGATGGGGCATTTTGAACAAAAGTTTCTAGCGGAAGTAACGGCTGAGGACGATTTTGATCCAGCCTGCAGCAGACGTCTTCTTGAAGAACGAAAACGGTTTTTGGATATGATTCGTTTCGGTATTGAAGGCGAATAAAAAGGGGGGGTTCCTGATGGGACACTATGTATTGGGTTTTCATGAGGTCGATCGAACCGATTTGCCGCTTGTCGGCGGGAAAGGGATGAACTTGGGCGAATTGTCGAAAATGGACGGCATCCAAGTGCCTCCCGGCTTTTGTGTAACTACAAAGGCATATGAAAGGATGATCGGCGAAAACGGCAGAGTCAGTGAACTGATTGATCAGCTGTCTCTTTTAAAAGTGAAGGATAGAGAGCAGATTAACGAACTCGCCCTCCAGATCCGCAATGGTATTGAAAGGGCCGAAATCGCCGAAGAGATCAAAGAAGCGGTTAAAAGCGCCCACTCAAATGCTGGCGGCGGTGCATATGCGGTCCGATCAAGCGCTACGGCGGAAGATTTGCCTCATGCCTCTTTCGCCGGGCAGCAAGACACGTATTTAAATATAAAAGGAATAGAGGCGATCTTAAAGCATATCAGCAAATGCTGGGCTTCACTGTTTACAGAGCGGGCTGTGATCTACCGGATTCAAAACGGTTTTGACCACCGCAAAGTTCAATTATCGGTTGTCATCCAGCAAATGGTGTTTTCGGAAGCGTCCGGCATTTTGTTTACGGCAGATCCCATTACATCGAACCGGAAGGTCACCTCGATTGATGCGAGCTTTGCTTTGGGGGAGGCCCTCGTATCTGGTACGGTTTCGGCAGACAACTACAAGGTTCGTGAAGGTGCGATCGTTCAAAAAACGATTTCCGACAAAAAGACGGCAGTTTATTCTTTGGAAAGCGGCGGCACTGAGGCGCGCGAAGTCGAAGCAGGCTGCCGGAAAAAACAAACATTATCCGATGAGCAAATCATACAGCTCGAAAAACTGGGAAGGAGAATCGAAGCCCATTTCGGTTTTCCGCAAGATATTGAATGGTGTCTGGCTGATGGCGAATTTTTCTTTGTCCAGAGCCGGCCTGTAACGACATTGTTTCCTCTTCCGAAACAGAGCGATGGCAAGCTGCGCGTCTATATGTCTGTCGGGCATCAGCAAATGATGACAGAGCCGATCAATCCGCTTGGGATATCGTTTTTCGGGTTGATTTCGGATTATGAGCTGACCATCGCCGGAGGCAGGCTCTTTATTGATTTAACACATGATTTGGCATCTGCCATTGGACGGAAAATCGTCCTTGGGACGATGGGCAAAAATGATCCGTTGATGTACAGCGCGATATCTAAATTTCTAAAAAGAAAAGAGGTCATCAAAAGACTACCTAAAGGAAAAAGGATGTTTGCATTAGGATCAGAAGGGCTGTCATGGTCTCTTCCGGCAGAAGTGCTCAAGATATACCGGAAAAACGACATCGGGATCGTCAGACAGCTGATGTCTAAAGCTGAAGCGTCTGTAAAAGAAGCTGAACAGCGGCTGCAAAAAGTCTCCGGTGAAGCGTTGTTTGAAGCAATTGCGCAAGATCAAAAAATGCTGAAAAGGGTTCTTTATGACACGCAGAGCATGGCCGTTATCATGGTTGGTTTATACGCATCATACTGGCTCAACAGCAAAATGAAAAAATGGCTGGGGGAAAAGAGTGCGGCCGATATTCTTTCCCAGTCAGTATTGCACAATGTCACATCTGAAATGGGATTGGCGCTTTTGGATGTTTCCGATGCTGCCAGAGGATACCCCGAGGTTCAGAAATATTTAGCGCATGCCAATGATGAAACCTTTTTCGAAGATCTCAAACAGCTTGACGGCGGTCCCGCCTTTATCAGCGCACTGCGGGCATTCCTTGAGAAATACGGCATGCGTTGTACCGGTGAGATCGATATGACCAAGATCCGCTGGAGTGAACGTCCTTCCATTCTTGCTCCAATCATTTTGAGCAACATCAAGAATTTTGAGCCCGGTGCGCGGATGGTCAAGTTTGAACAGGGACGATTGGAAGCGGAGCAAAAGGAGAAGGATTTGTTAAGTCGTCTGCAACAATTAAAGGGAGGCAGACAAAAGGCAAAAAAGACAAAGAAGATGGTCAGCGTGCTGCGGAATTTTATCGGCTATCGGGAATATCCCAAATATGCTCTGATCAAACGATATTTTATATATAAGGAAGCATTGATGAAGGAAGCCGCTGTTTTGCAGCGAAAGAAGCTGATTCAAGCGAAGGAGGATATTTGTTATCTGTCTTTTGATGAATTGAGAGAGGCTGTTTGCACAAATCGTCTCAATGTGAAGAAGATCGAAGAAAGAAAAGCAGAATATCAGCATTATGAAAAATTGACGCCTCCGCGAATGATGACTTCAGAAGGCGAGGTCATCACCGGAGAAACCCTGGGTGATCACATTCCGGCAGGAGCGTTGGCGGGCGTTCCTGTTTCATCGGGAGTCATCGAAGGAAGGGCAAGAGTGATTCTGAAATTGGAGGAAGCTGATATTGAAGAGGGGGATATCCTTGTCACACCTTTTACAGATCCAAGCTGGACACCGCTGTTTGTCTCAATCAAAGGTTTGGTGACGGAAGTGGGCGGCCTCATGACACATGGCGCCGTCATTGCGCGGGAATACGGGCTTCCGGCGGTGGTGGGGGTTGAGCATGCGACGAAAGAAATTAAAGACGGACAGAAGATCAGGATTAACGGATCGGAAGGATATGTTGAAATACTCGAATGATAAAAAGCGCAGCTAGCTGCGCTTTAATTTTTATAAAGGTCGGCGGACAACATCCAATCCATCAAGTGCTGATACGGATAATAGGTCGTGCCTTTTAATTCAATTTTAGGGATTTCAGGATAATTGCGCAGCATTTCTTTCGTTTCTTCTTTACTTAAGCCTAAATAATAATGTAAATCGCTTTCTTTAATTAAATAAGGATAGCCTGAATAACTCCCTTTTGGGTTTTTAAAGTTTTTCAAACCGTCTCCGATAAAATAGCCTAAAGCCGCTAAACCAAGTCCAATCCAAAACAGGTTCATCTCCATGTTTACCATCCTTTTCGCATGATGCTTTTATCTGTCATACGAAAAGCGTTGAAAAAAGTTTCAAGGTCATAGGCTTTGCCGGTTCAGCATCTCATAAAGAACGACGGCATGGTTATGGCGCTCATCCTTTGCTCCGTAAAGCAGAATAACGGTTTCGTCCGCCGCCATTTCTTTTAATTCCTTGAAGCTTCTCTGTTTTTCAGGGTGTTGTTTGATTTCGTTTTGATAGGCTTCTTTAAACGATTCGAATTTTTTTGGATCATGACCGAACCATTTTCTTAAATCAGGACTTGGAGCGATTTCTTTCATCCAGCAGTCAAGGTTCGCTTTTTCTTTTGATATGCCGCGCGGCCACACACGATCGATTAAAATGCGGCGCCCTTCTGCTTGCTGGTTTTCTTGATAAACGCGCTGGAGAATAAACGGCATTTGGATCACTCCTCCTCATTTTATGATAAACCGGCCGGCTGGAAGGAACAACCTCTATTGAAAAGACAATGCCAACATTCCTTTTATTCGATGGAATGTTTTAAAGAACTGTACATTTGGCTGACGCTTTCATCAATTTCATCTCTTGACATCCGCAAGGCTTTTTCCGATCTGGCATAGCCGATTTCTAATCGGCCTTCTTCCAGTCCTTTAAAGATCGCGTCGGCAAATTCATCCAAAGGAGCTCCGAAATCATGCAGTCCGACACCGCCCAGATCCGTATTGACCGCAGGAGGAGCGACCTCTATTACCTCAACGCCGGTCTCGGAAAGCTGGTGTCTTAAACTCATCGTAAAAGAATGGAGAGCGGCTTTTGTCGATGAGTAGATCGGTGCGATCGCCATCGGTGTAAACGCCAGACCTGATGTCACATTGATGATCGCTGTTTTCTCGGGTTTTTCGGCAAAGTATTGGCTAAAGAGCATGGCCAGGTGGATCGGCGCCTCCATGTTGACGGTGATTTCTTTATTGTAGTCAGCCCAATTGTCTATCACATCGGCTTTTAAAATATGGTAGCGCTGCTGTATGCCCGCATTATTCACAAGTACGTTTACGCCGGGGTGACGTTCTTTGACCCATTCAAATAATGCCAGTCGTTCCGTTTCATCGGTTACATCGCATACACGCGTGATCAGCTCCGGATATTTTTCCTTTGCTTCTTTAAGCTTGCTTTCCCTTCTCCCGCAGACGATGACCGTATTTCCCGATTTCATAAATCGTTCGGCGAAAGCAAAGCCGATTCCTGATGCGCCGCCTGTGATCAGCACTGTGTGTCCCGACAGTTTCATTGAAATCCCTCTTTTCCGTCAAGTTTTTAAACAATAGGTTGAA
The DNA here is from genome assembly GCF_037976035.1 of Bacillus sp. FSL K6-0972. Classification (NCBI taxonomy): domain Bacteria; kingdom Bacillati; phylum Bacillota; class Bacilli; order Caryophanales; family Bacillaceae; genus Bacillus; species Bacillus sp. FSL K6-0972. Next base: position 671,280 of record NZ_CP150260.1, read on the forward strand.
CATCTCTTCTGATTCTATAATGACCCTTTATTTTCCAAAGCGCAAGTATTCTGATTAGACGGTATGTTCCGATTCCATTATCATTGAAAAGTGAAAGGGGTGGAATAAAATGTATGAAACGACTGTCGAAACATGCTTCGGAAAGCTGAAAGGCAGAGCAGAAAACGGAGTCCGTATCTTTAAAGGCGTTCCTTTCGCAAAACCTCCCGTCGGTGAGTTAAGGTTTCGGGAACCGCAGCGAATGGAGGCCTGGGAAGGTGAGCGGGAGGCTTTTCAATTTGGGCCGGTTTGTCCGCAGCCTGACGGGGTATTGCCCCAATCAGAGGGGGTTCAAAAATCTGAGGATTGCCTTTATTTAAATGTGTACGCACCTGAAGAGGCGGATGGGGATCTGCCTGTTATGGTGTGGATTCATGGGGGCGCTTTTTATCTCGGCGCCGGCAGTGAACCGTTCTATGACGGGACTCAGCTTGCAAGACAGGGAAAGGTGATCGTGGTCACCATCAATTATCGCCTCGGTCCGTTCGGTTTTTTGCATCTTTCTTCAATTGATGATTCCTACAGCAGCAACCTTGGCCTGCTGGATCAAATCGCGGCTCTCGAGTGGGTGAAAGAAAATATCGCTTTCTTTGGCGGAGACCGTCATCATATTACCGTATTTGGAGAATCAGCGGGATCGATAAGCATCGCTTCACTTTTGGCGATGCCGAAAGCAAAGGGGCTTTTTCAACAGGCCATTATGGAAAGCGGAGCATCTGCAACAATGTCCGAAAAGCTTGCGAAAGCTGCAGCAGAAAGATTCTTAAGGCTTCTCGATATTGATCATCATCACCTGGAGCGCCTTCGCGATGTATCTGATCAAGAGCTTCTTCAAGCCGCCGATCAGTTGCGTACTTTAATGGGAGAAAATATTTTTGAATTGATATTTCAGCCTGCACTTGACGAAAAAACCTTGCCGATGAAGCCGGAGGCCGCCGTCGCAAAAGGCGCGGCAAAAGAGATCAATCTATTAATCGGAACAAACCGCGATGAAGGCGCCTTGTTTTTTACGTCTGATTCGGATCTTTTGCCGCAGAGCAAGATCAATGAGATTTTAGAAGAATACGTGGGAAAAGAGGCCGCTGAAACCGCGGCGTCTCTGTATCCGAGATCATTGGAAGGCCATGTTGATATGATGACAGATCTGATCTTTTGGCATCCGTCTGTTGTGTTCGCTTCGGCTCAATCGCGACATGCATCTGTCTTTATGTACCGGTTTGACTGGCATACCGATTCAGAGTATCCGCCGTTCAACAAAGCGGCGCACGGCTTAGAGATTCCGTTTGTTTTTGGAAATATGGAAAGTTTGGAACAGCTGACAGGCACTAAGGCTAGTGAGGAAGCGCAGCTGCTTGCTAAACAGATCCAAGCTGCCTGGGTGTCTTTTGCCCGTTCCGGAAATCCAAGCACTCATCATGTCAGCTGGCCTGATTATGATGAAGATTCACGGAAAACGCTCATTTTTGATCAAGAAATTGCGATTGAAAGCGACCCGTATTCAGAGAAGAGAAAGATGTTGACAGCCTCGAACCAGCAGGTTTAGAACAAGCGGCTGACCTGTGGTCAGCCGCTTTGGTGATAGCGTTCGCTTTGAATAGCTTCAAGCGATTTGCCGCGCGTTTCCGGCGCCATACGGAGCCCGATGATCATATGAATGACGAGAAATGCAATCATGACGGCGCCGGCTGTTTTAAAGCCCAATCCCGTAATCATCGCAGGAACGACCAATGAGATGAGTCCGACGCCGATGCGGACGATGAAGAACATGAAGCCTTGGGCGAGCGCCCTGTATTTCGTATGAAAAAGCTCTGCCGCCCACAGCCCGTAAAACGCCTGCGCTCCAAAACCCGCAGAAATGCCCCACAGGCATACGAATAATAAAAGCTCTGTGATATTCATCGTGCCGAAGGTGAGGATGACCCATGCGGCGGTTGCCATGGCTGCTCCGATGCCAAAAAGCGTTTTCCGATTGACTTTATCGCCGAGACGGATAAAGACGAAGTATGTGGACGCCACTGTCAAAATCCATAAAAATGCCTGCAGCAGGTTGGCTTGCGCCGCTGTCAAACCGCCGACCGTCTCATAGATATACGGCATGAAATATCCCATCGTTCCGGCAACAAGGTTCCAAAACGCGTAAATTCCGATAAGGAGAATCATAGCGTGGAGGTTCGCTTTGTTGGTCAACAGCTCTTTGATCGACGCCTTTTCTTCAACTCCTTTTGCTTTGTCTTCGGCTTCTTTTCGCTTTTGCTCCTCCCAGATGGACGATTCGTGAATCTGCTGCTGCAAAATCCAGGTGATGACCGCGACGACGAATAATTGGGCAAAGATCAACCGGCTTCCCATTAAACCGAGCGGCGCCAAGGCAACCGATAACAGCAGCGTAAGCGCGGGTCCGACCGACCATGCCAACTGCCCCCAGCCGACGCGTCCGGCCCGCTCATGATCAGGCGCCTCCTCGGCAATGTAAGTCCATGCAGCCGGAATCGCTGCGCCCACCGCAATTCCCGTCACGATGTATCCGGTTAAAAGCATGGGAAAATTGAATGACACGGCGATCAGTAAAACGCCAAGCATATAGATTAATAGATCGTATTTGTATATGAATTTTCTCCCGTAACGGTCGACTAAAAAACCGCCGAGAAAAGCGCCGATCGCCGCGCCGAAACCATTTGCGCTTAAAGCGCCGAGAAGTCCGACCCGGGCGTCGTCCAACCCTAAATATTCAACCCATAACGAAAGCCCGCCGGCCCCCGCGACGATTGATCCCGCCTCCAAATAGTTGGACATGGCAACCGTGATCGTCGACTTCAAACTCCCTTTTTTTCTCCCTGGCATGATTCGTTCCCCTTTCAAATCAGAATTCTTTTCTGACAGAAGCCGGATTGATGCATCGAATGCTCGATTTTTCCTTAGTGAGTCATGCAAAATTGTAAGCGTTATCATTTTATAGTGGTACCGACCCTGCATCCGTTTCAGCCTGCACGCTGTTCCGAATGTTTTGCTTATAGTATTACTTTATTCGTAAAACAAAAATAAATCAACATATAAATCAGAATATTTCGTCTGTATATTTTTGTTTTTGTTTGAAAGTTTTTTCTCGAAAAACTGCCATTATATCAATTTTTTTATTAAAAAACCGAAACTTTTCCTCTGGAAAATAGTATATTTAAACTAAGTATATTTTACTATGAGGAGGAATTTTTTAGATGAGTATATTAAGCAGGTTCAAAGACATTATGGCCAGCAATATTAACGCTTTGCTGGATAAAGCGGAGAACCCGGAAAAAATGGTGGATCAGTACGTCAGGAACTTAAACAGCGACTTAAACAAAGTAAAGGCGGAAACGGCGTCCGTCATGGCGGCCGAGCAAAGGGCAAAAAGAGAACTGGCGGATTGCCGGGCAGAAATCGACAAGCTCGAGCGCTATGCAATGAAGGCTTTGGAAGCCGGCAGTGAGGCGGATGCCCGATCATTTTTAGAAAAGAAAGCGGTTCTGGAAACGAAGGCGTCCGAATTAGAAACTGCATTTCAAACGGCGTCATCCAATGCGCTTCAAATGAAAAAAATGCACGATAAGCTCGTTTCCGATATCGGGGAGCTTGAAGCGCGCCGCGCCGCGATCAAAGCGAAATGGACAGCGGCGAAAACACAGGAAAGAATGAATAAACTCGGTGCATCTGCAGCGAATGCCAACCATTCAATGTCCGCTTTCGGCAGAATGGAAGAAAAGGCTAACCGGGCGCTTGATGAAGCGAATGCGATGGCTGAACTGAACGCCGCTCCTCAAGATGACATAGAAGACCTGAAGGCTAAATATGACAGCCCTTCTGATGTGGATGATGCGCTTGCCGCATTGAAAGCAAAAATGGCGGGTCAAAAGTCATAACAATTTGAAACGAATAAAGTGAGAGGTTAAGAGACATGGTAATTTCTTATAAATGTCCGGGCTGCGGAGATGACATGGCCTTTGACGCTGAATCGGGCACGCTGGCCTGCCGGAGCTGCGGGAGACAGGACAAGATTGAAAACATTCCGGAAGAATTGAAAACAGCGAGATTTACGGAAGATGAAGCAACAGAATATCATTGCCAAAATTGCGGCGCCATTTTGATCACTGAAAAAGAAACGACGGCTACATCCTGCAGCTTTTGCGGGGGAGCGGCAGTGATCGCCGACCGCCTGTCCGGAAACCTTGCCCCGGCAAAAGTTATTCCTTTTACAATCAGCAAAGAGGAAGCGGCAGACGCGTTTCGCAAGTGGTGCAGAAAAGGGCTGTTAACACCAAAAGGCTTCATGTCGGCTGACCGGATTAAAAGCATCACAGGCATGTACGTCCCTTTCTGGATGTACGATTTAAACAGCAAAGTGCAGGTCAGCGCCCGCTGCACAAAGGTACATAGGTATACACAGGGCGACTACATCTACACGAAGACCGAACATTATGATGCGTTTCGTGATATCAATCTCGACTACATCAAAGTCCCGGTGGATGCATCAGAAAAGATGAACGATGAATTGATGGACAAATTGGAGCCTTATCCGTATGATCAGCTGAAAGATTTTAAAACGGCCTATTTGGCAGGCTACATCGCTGAAAAATATAATTACGATGATGAAGAGCTTTTTCCGCGGGCGAAAAGCAAAATCAGCGGCTACATCGAGTCATATATCGATTCCACCCTATCCGGCTACAGCTCAGTCGATGTGAAAACGAAACACGTCGATACGCAAAAAATGAAAAGCTTTTATGTGCTTTTGCCCGTCTGGATGGTCAATTACAATTACAAACAGAAGGATTACATTTTTGCCATGAACGGACAAACGGGAAAAGTCGTCGGCAAGCCGCCGATCAGTTCATTTAAAGAAAAGCTGTGGTTCAGCGGACTGGCTGTTTCCATATTTGCGGTATGGAAAATTATTGCTGCTGTGATGGGAGGCGGGGCGTGATGAGAAGTTTATTGAGAAGTGCAATGATCTTATGTATGATTTTCCTTGTCTTCATCCCTATAGCCTCCGGTGCGGCAGCCTCCGAACAGAAGCGGTATATTTATGATGAAGCCGGGCTTCTGACCAAACAGGAAATCGACAAGCTGGAGACGCTGGCAGCCAAATTGGGCGCCGAACGGGAAACCGACTTTATCATTGTGACGGCCAATGATACAAACGGCCGCGATGTGAAGAAATTCACACAGGACTTCTATGACGAAAAAGCGCCCGGCTATCAGAAGAAGCACGGAAATGCAGCCGTATTGACGGTTGATATGGAGCATAGAGAAGTCTATCTTGCCGGCTTTAAAAAGGCTGAAGAATATTTGAATGACGCCAGGCTGGACAAAATTAGAGAAAAAATCACGCCGGATATATCTGACAACCATTATGAGGCTGCATTCGAAATGTTTATGAAGGCGGCGTATGATGATATGGAGAAGAAACCGTGGGCGGATAGCATCTTTTTTAAGACGTGGTTTCAATTGCTTGTGTCAGCAGTCATCGCAGGAATTGCCGTCGCCATTATGAAATACAATTCAGGCGGCAAAGTGACCGTCAGTGCAAGCACTTATATGAACGGTGATACATCCGGAGTGATCAGAAAGAATGACGAGTACATCAGAACGACCGTCACAAAACAGAGAAAACCGTCCAATAATAAAAGCTCAGGCGGCGGAACGACGAGCGGAGGACATTCGCACAGCGGCAGCCGGGGAAGCTTTTAGAAAGGGAAAGGAAGAGCTCAAATGGTGTTTTTTAAAAATCAATTTGCAAATGTAGTAGAGTGGGATGAATTTCGCGATGATATGATTTTCTATAAATGGAACAACCGCGAAATCAAAAAAGGGAGCCGGCTGATCATTCGCCCCGGTCAGGATGCCGTCTTTTTAAACAACGGAAAAATTGAAGGCATTTTCCAAGATGAAGGCGACTATGACATCGAATCCGAAATCATTCCTTTTTTATCTACTTTAAAAGGTTTTAAATTTGGCTTTAACAGCGGGATGCGCGCCGAAGTCCTGTTTGTCAATACGAAGGAGTTTACCGTCAAGTGGGGGACGAAGAATGCCATCAATATCCCGGCTGCAGGACTTCCGGGCGGCATGCCGATCAGGGCGAACGGCACATTTAACTTTAAGGTGAATGATTATGTCGCATTAATCGATAAAATTGCCGGTGTGAAAGATCATTATGTTGTGGAAGATATCAAAATACGGATCACATCCATTCTTGATCAGCTTCTGATGAAATGGATCACAAAAGAAGGAAAAGATATGTTTAACCTTCAAGCCAACGCCTTTGATATCGCAAAAGGGATCAAGGAAGACCTTGATATGGAGATTATCAGCGACGGCATAACGATAACAGGCTTTAACATCATGAGTTTCAATTATCCGAAAGAAGTCCAGGACATGATCACGAAAAACGCTTCCCACGGCATGGTCGGTGATCTGAACAGATATCAGCAGATCTCCATGACAGACGGCATGGCGTCAGGGAAGATGACAGGCGGCGGTGCCGCATCCGATATGGCCGGCATGATGATGGGGATGAACGTAGCGAACCAAATGATGAATCAGATGAACCAAAATCAGCAGGCGCAAACACAGACGCCCCCAAGCACGCCGCAGGCAGCGGCAAAGCCGAACTTCTGTCCAAACTGCGGAACGAAAACAGGCGAGGCCAACTTCTGTCCGAACTGCGGGCAGAAACTTGTGTAAGCCGGGGGATCGATATAAGAAAGAAGATACCAGCAAAGTTGGTATCTTCTTTGTGAATTCATAAATAACAGACCGGCACGATCGTCGGCAGACCAAGCTGGAAAACAGATGGAGCAGAAGCTGACCCTGATGCGCAAGTCGGATCAATTGCATGATCAGAGCGCCCGCCGTATTCTATATATAACAATGTGAATGTCGGATGAAAAGAATACGGCATACATCAATTAAGGATGTACAGAATAATTAAAGGAAACAATGTGGAGGAAAAAGCGACATGGAATTAGGCATCAGCACCTTTGTAGAAACGACCCCTGATATCAAAACCGGAAAAGTCATCAGCCATGCAGAGCGGCTGCGCGAAGTAGTGGAGGAGATCGTCCTTGCCGATCAGGTGGGCTTGGATGTATTCGGAGTTGGAGAGCATCATCGTGAAGATTACGCAGCTTCTTCTCCTGCCGTCGTCCTGGCCGCAGCAGCTTCACAGACGAAGCGCATTAGATTAACGAGCGCGGTCACCGTGCTGTCGTCGGCTGATCCCGTCCGTGTTTTTCAGGATTTTGCGACGCTCGACGGGATTTCAAACGGCAGGGCGGAAATCATGGCGGGCCGGGGGTCTTTCATCGAATCCTTTCCGCTGTTTGGATATGATTTAGACGATTATGATGAGCTCTTTGAAGAAAAGCTTGATTTGCTGCTCGAGCTGCAAAAGTCGGAAAGGGTCACATGGAGCGGCAAGCATCGTCCGGCTATTCAAAATACAGGCGTATACCCGCGCCCTGTGCAGAATCCGCTGCCTGTATGGATTGGAAGCGGCGGAAACCAGGAATCCGTCGTTCGCGCCGGCCTGCTCGGCCTGCCGCTGGTTCTCGCTATCATCGGCGGGAGTCCGCAGCACTTTGCCCCGCTTGTTGAGCTTTATTATAAAGCAGCGGAACATGCAGGGCATGATGCCTCAAAGCTGACTGTCGCTTCCCATTCCCACGGCTTTATTGCAGAGGATACCGAGACGGCCGCGGATCGGTTTTTCCCTTCCACCCAGCAGGCCATGAATACGCTCGCAAGGGAGCGGGGCTGGGGGCCGTACAGCCGGTCGAGCTTCGATGCAGCCAGAAGCTTTGAAGGGGCGCTCTATGTAGGCGATCCTGAGACGGTGGCGGAAAAAATTATTCATCTGCGCAAGAATGTCGGGATCACCCGATTTATGCTTCACGTTCCGGTCGGTTCGATGCCGCACGAAGATGTCATGAAGGCGATTGAACTTTTTGGAACTAAAACGGCGCCGCTCGTCAGGGAAGAAGTATCCCGCTGGGAGGCATCCGAAAGGTCCTAACATGAAAGGCCCGCGCTTTAGCGCGAGCCTTTTATTTCATATAATGCTTTTTGAAATCCGGATGAATCGAGAATTTGCGGCGCAAATGGATCAGGTTTTCGCCGAAACTTTCCTCCAATACCTCTCTGTGCTTCTCCATGATTTCCATCAGGTACAAATCATGAATCATCACTTCGGTAATCGGCATCACCAAGCCTACATGCATCGTCCAGGCCGCGCGGCTGTCTTTCCCATGCGAGACAATGCCGGCCACAACTTCTGAATCGTCGACGCTGAATACGAGCCAGCGTCCGTCATACTCTTCTGTAATTTGCCTGCTGCTGTCATGTAGATAGACATTGGCGAAATCCGCTTCAATGTCGCCGTACGCAATAATGGTCACGATGACGCCTTTTTTTGCGGCCCGCTTGAGCTCAGGCTCCAATTCAGGAAAATCCTCTTTCCAAATTTCGAGGAGAATCCTTTTTCCGGCCGATGATATACACGCTTTTACTTTATCGAGAATTTCGCTTCGCCCGGTGATGTTCCAAATATTTTCCCGGTCATTTGCAGTGCGCTCAAACTTCTCGAAATATTTTTCTGCCTGTTCAAAAGTCTCTTCCGCTTTCATCCGCCGGTTTTTAATCAGGTCCTTGGCGGGGACGGGAATGTACTGCGGTGTGTTGCCGTAGCTGACAAAAATATCGCCGCGGATCACGAGGCTCTCCAGCACTTCGTATATTTTCGATCGGGGAACACCCGATTTTTTTGCTACCGCATAGCCTGTCAGCGGTGATTCTTCCAAGAGCGCCAAGTATGCTTTCGATTCATACTCGGTGAAATTCAGGTTTTTCAGTACGTCTAATATGGTTTCCTTCATAAGCCCTCCAGCTTCAACAAGAGTCGCTACCTTTGTCACTCATATTTTGCTGGATGTATTGATTTATTTCAAGTCCGCTGATACACTTTTTATAAGTGGTTACTCAAGTAGTCACTATATAAAAACCAGTATGGGGGGAGACACCTGATGGATAGCCTGCTGTCATACATATCGATTGCCGCCATGATGGTGGTGATACCCGGAGCTGATACGATGCTTGTGGTGAAAAACACGCTTCGATACGGTCCGAACGCCGGGCGCTGCAATGTTCTCGGCTTGGCGACGGGGCTTTCTTTCTGGACGCTGATTGCCGTTCTCGGCTTAGCGGTGGTGATTGCGAAATCGGTGATTCTGTTCAATACGATCAAATACTTGGGGGCGGCCTATTTAATATATTTAGGCATTAAAAGCTTTTTCGCGAAAAAAATGTTTTCTTTGGAGGACATACAAGCCGAGAAGAACAAAACCGAAAACTCATCAAGCCGGCATTATAAGGATTCGTTTATGCAAGGATTGTTCAGCAACGTTCTGAATCCGAAAACTGTTTTGGTCTATATCACGATTATGCCTCAATTTATCAACTTAAGAGAAAGTGTTAACCAGCAGTTGATCATCCTCGCTTTAATCCTTACCTTTCTTGCTGTGTTTTGGTTCCTCATCCTTGTATATTTGATTGATTTCGCAAAAAAATGGCTGAGAAGCGTGAAATTCCAGAAGATCTTTCAAAAAGCTGCGGGTCTGGTGCTTGTCGGGTTTGGTGTTAAAACGGGTTTGGATTGATATCGGAGAAGGAGTGAGCGTTTCGGCTCACTTTTTTTGCTTATTTGTCAACGATTATGGGATGGAAAATGCCAGATGGAACAAAGGTCTATGGTTATTCGTTGACATTTTGACAACGATTCTATATATTTATACCGATTTGGTCTTTTGGCTGATAGATTGATACATTTTTAGTGTGAGAGGAGAAAAGCTCGTGGATGAACAAAAGAAAAATCAGCTGGGAGCGCTGCTGAAAGAGCATTTGCGAAAAAGATCATTCTCTTTAAGAGAATTGAGCGAACGCACTCAAATCGATAAAGCAACCATCTCAAGAATCATTAATGGCAAAAGAAAAGCAAACTTGAACCATTTGCAAAGATTTTCAGAAAGTCTCGGCGTTTCTTTTGATGAGCTGATGAAAGCGGCCGGCTATGCGATGGAGAAGGCGCGGGAAAGCGAACGTCCGGATATTCACTCGTCAGTTGCCGAAATTGAAGATGTTTTGCAAACCTCAAATGTCTATGATCGGTCCTTTACCATGGAAGAACTGAAAAACAAATTGAATGAGTACGAACAATATTCTCAGACGGAGGAAGGAAAGCATACCATTCTGGCTGAGTTTGAATCTAAAGTCGAGAAAGTCGCCGGCATTGGTCCTTTTCTGACCCGTTTGCACGACATGTACAGCAGATTTACTTCGGGGCGGGGGACGCCGCGTGAATTGCTGCTGATGGGCGGCGCTTTGCTGTATTTCATCGTTTCTGTTGATGTCATACCGGATTATATTTTTCCGATCGGCTATATTGATGATGCTGCAGCGGTTCATTTCGTTTTCAACCAGCTGTCACATAAATCATAATGGAGCATGTTAAAGATGAAAAGAAAGCATATCAACATTGACATCAGTCTGCTGCTTATTCTATTTTGTTTGTTTATCATCAGTCTGCTGGCCGTTTACAGCGGGTCGGGCCAGTATGAAACACAGGACCCTTTTTATTTTGCTAAACGGCAGGTCTTTTGGTATCTTGTCGGGTTTGGCGTCATGGCGGGAACGGCCTACATCGACTACGAGCTGCTTGAACGATTGGCGCTTCGTTTATTTGCGGGAGCCGTTTTTCTTCTGATTCTCGTTCATTTTTTTGGAACTTATAAAAACGGTTCGCAAAGATGGATAAGCTTCGGGGTCATCGAAATCCAGCCTTCAGAATTTATGAAGATCATTTTGATTCTTCTGTTGGCTTCGATACTCAATCAATATCAGCATAAAAGGTTCTCCTTCACCGAGAGCATCATTCCGACGGGGAAAATCATGATGTACACGGTGATTCCGTTTTTCTTCATATTGGTTCAGCCTGACTTAGGGTCCGCATTGGTGATTCTGTCGATCGCATTCACGTTGATGCTGGTCTCGGGGATTTCGGGCAGCATGATCATGTCCCTGTCACTTGGATTCATGGCATTGGTCGCCTTTTTGACGTATTTGCACAATCATTACTTTGAGATTTTTTCAAAGATTATTAAGCCTCACCAGCTTGACCGGATATACGGCTGGCTCAGTCCTCATGAACATGCCTCTACATATGGATACCAGCTGACGCAGGCGTTATTGGGGATCGGATCGGGCCAGATGTCAGGAAGCGGCTTTACGCACGGAATCCAGGTTCAGGGAGGGAAAATTCCGGAGGCTCATACCGATTTTATTTTCGCCGTGATTGGTGAAGAATTCGGTTTTTTGGGTGCCGTAACATTAGTCTGTCTGTATTTTCTGATGATCTACAGAATCATTAGGATTGCGATCTCGTCCAACAGTCTGTTCGGTCTTTATATATGTGCGGGGGTTGCGGGGTTGATTGTATTCCAAGTGTTCCAAAATATCGGGATGACGATCGGGTTAATGCCGATCACGGGGCTCGCTCTTCCGTTTATCAGCTATGGCGGCAGCGCGCTGCTGACCAACATGATCGCTTTAGGTCTCGTTTTCAGTGTGAATATCAGATCTAAACATTATATGTTTGGGAATGATTGGAGATGAAGGTGTACAACATGATTCTTTCCCATCTAAAAAAACTGGATTATGTTTTGATTGCCTCGGTTCTGTTTTTATCTACTTTTGGCTTGCTGATGGTATACAGCGCCGGCTACCCCCTCGGATATATGAAGTATCATGATGGCAGCTATTTTTTTATGAAGCAGCTGCAGTGGCTGCTCATCGGTTTGACCTTTTTTTCGGCTGCCGTCTTTTTCCCTTACAAAGCTTACAGCAAACTCATCCGGTTTTTGGTGAAGCTTTCTTTTTTGCTGCTGATTCTTGTTTTGCTGCCGGGAATCGGGATGGAGAAAAACAATTCCCAAAGGTGGATTCAACTCGGTTCGCTCATTATTCAGCCGTCTGAAGCTGTGAAGCTTGTGATGGTTATTTATTTCGCCTATGTGTATGCAAAAAAGCAGAGATACATCGCCGATTTCAGAAAGGGCGTCATGCCGCCGCTGCTCATTTTGGCCGCTGTGTTTTTTTTGATTTTAAAACAGCCCGACTTGGGCACTGCTGTTTCGATCCTGTTAAGCTGCGGAGCGGTTCTGTTGTGCGCAGGCCTCAGAATACGGCACTTGCTGCTTCTCGGAACAATGGCAGGGACGGGCATCGCATATTTTGCTATGACGGCGCCGTACCGGTTAAAAAGGCTGACATCGTTCAGCGATCCTTTTCAAAATGAAAACGGAGACGGCTACCAGTTGATCAATTCGTACCTTGCCATTGATTCGGGCGGGTTATGGGGGAATGGATTGGGGAACAGCGTTCAAAAGCTGGGATTTCTTCCTGAAGCCCATACGGACTTTATCATGGCGGTCATCAGCGAAGAACTCGGCGGTATCGGGCTGGCGATGATCATCGGGGCCTACCTGTTGATCATGTTCAGAGGGGTTCGGATCGCTGTGCAAATCGATGATCCGTTTGGAAAGCTGCTGGCGGTCGGTCTTACTTTCCAGATCATGATTCAAGCGTTATTTAACCTGGGCGCTGTTTTCGGCCTTCTTCCCATTACCGGAATTCCTCTTCCGTTTGTCAGCTACGGAGGTTCTTCATTAATGTTCATGCTGATGTCAGCCGGGATATTGGTCAACCTCTCCTCACATGTTAAGCGGGGAGTTAAAAAAGATGGGGCCTTTCTGTTATAGAAAGGCCTTTTCCCAATTTTGAAGTGGAGAAATCGAAACTTTGGCTCAAAGTTTCGATTGACCAGACGATCCTGTCATCAGGAATTTATCTTCTCATATCGTATTTGACCGTGACGCGTTTTTATCCATATAAACGCAATCATATTGATAAATAAAGGAAATCGTGATATATTCAAGGTGTGAAACAGAATAATCTTTAAATGAATGCGTAAACTGAAAAAAGACCGGAAGATGCGGCAACATCTCCCGGAAGCAACAGAGGGGCTCCATAAAAAGGAGTCGGCTCTATTTTTAGATCCCAATTAAAAAGTAAGATCGTCTTGGTGTGGGAATCAAGGGCGATCTTACTTTTTTTTGTCGTTAGATGACAGAATTGCCACTACAAGAATGCCGAAAGACACCATGAGTTGCAAGGCCTCTGATACTGTCACATGCTCACCCCCTTTCTCTCCAAGAGATGGAGGGTGAGCCGACCGCCCTTATATAGAACCGAACTGTTGCTAAACCTTATTATACCAAAAAGCAGAGGCGTTTCCACAAATGCCCTTTGACGAGTGAATTTGAAAAACCGCAGTTTTTTAAAAACTTTCTGCGGTCAAACGGAGTAAATGCTATTTTTTCTTTAACAACTGAACAAACTGACTGCAGCTTGGATTTTGATTCAATCATTTAGCCGGAACCCTGCTAATTCTTCAGCTGATCTAGTGCAAAAAAGGCCGGTTCGTTAAACCCGGCCTTTTTTAAAATGTCTTATTCATTTATGCGGGACGCGCGGCAAAAATTTGAAAGGTAACGCCGAACGGATCGGTGACAATGCCGTATGCGGGACTGAAATAAGTTTCCTTCAGCTCAAGTTTGACCTCGCCCCGCTCGCTCAGCTTGCCGAACAGCCGCTTTGCCGAAGAAACATCTGCTGCCGTTACGCAAATGGACAATTGGTTTCCGCTTTGGAAAGGCAGTTCAGGAATGATGTCGGCGATCATCAGGACGGCGTCGCCGATTGTCAAAACGGCGTGTGCGATGAAATCTAATTCGTCTTCTTTAAAATTCGCCGCCTCATCTGCGGGGCCTTCACCAATCGTCTGACTGAACTTTACTTCAGCATCGAGTACATCACGGTAATAATCAATCGCTTCCTTTGCTCTTCCATTCATCAGGATATAAGGTGTGAATTGCGTTTTCATAGGGGGAACATCTCCTTTTTTTGTTGATCTAAGGAGATTGTATATTATAATGGTGACAGCTTATGTCATGGTTAAAAAATGATTGGAGGTTTTCATGTCTAAAGCGAAACGATTGAATGAAATGATCATGATGGTAAACCGGAAAAAACGATTTACGGTCGGGGAGCTGGCGCAGGAATTCGGAGTATCCAAGAGAACGGTTTTAAGGGATTTGCAAGAGCTCAGCGAAATGGGGGTGCCCCTCTATTCTGAAACCGGCCCCCACGGAGGATATCAGGTGTTAAATGAAAGGATACTTCCTCCCATCGCCTTCAGCGAGAACGAAGCGATCGCCATCTTCTTTGCGATCGATGCACTGAAGCATTATATATCCCTGCCGTTTGACGCCCAGTACGAGTCCATCAAAAAGAAATTTTATTTAAATCTTTCAGGAGACATCCGGGATGCGATTGACAGTATGAAGGACCGCGTTGCTTTTTATACGCCTTATGAGCAAAAAGACGACATTCCGGTTTTAAAGGCGCTGCTTGAGGCGGCAGTTCAACAAAAGGTATTGATCATCGAATATGAAGCAAATGGCGCAGCAAGCAAGAGGAACATTCAACCAATCGGAATCTATGCCAATCAAGGGAAGTGGTATTGCCCGGCTTACTGTTTTTTAAGAAAGGATTACCGCATCTTCAGGTGCGACCGGATCAAGCGGGCTGAGCTTGATGAACATGTGGCTCCAATTGATTTGTCCGGTCTTAATTTAAAGAACCGTTTTTCGGCTTTGTCCAGGCCAAGGGAGACATTGGAATTATCCGCGAAGCTGACAAAAAAGGGAGTAGAGCGGCACGGTTCACTCAAATGGCCGCACATTGAACTGCATGTAAGAGAAGACGGGTCCGGTGTGCTGAAAGGCGAAATTGCGCCGAAGGATATTGATTTTTTTGCGGATTATTTCATTTCATTCGGTCGGGAAGCGGTTATTCAGAAGCCTTCTGAATTAATCGAAAGGATGAGGCGGACATTATCCGATATGCTGAAACAATACGGCTAAAATGAAGACTTCGGCCAGATTGATGATGAAGAACGCAGCCTGGATCTTCTGCATATAAAGCCCCGGTAAAAAAACGCGTGAAGACGCACGTCTTCTGCATCATCCCGTTAAAGACACTCTCAGGAGTCGAGAGTGTCTCAGCGTGTCGACAAACCCTCGCATTCGTTGTCAGGTCTGCGCGTCGGTGCACACGAATAGAGGAGAGGAAGGATCGGCGGCTAACCGCCCAGGCGTCTTGCCCGAACGCCGCCGTCATCACATCCTGTGAAAGTCCGCTCCGATGCTCGGCCTTCCTAGACTGCAAGGATTTTCAATCACGCTGAAAGGATGACAAAATCTGCGACACTCTCAGGAATTGAGAGTGTCTTATTTTTGCCGTCAGAAGAAATTTTTACCCAAAAAAGTTGACGGCAGATTTAAAAGTGAGTATCATTACAAATATGAAATAAATATTACATTTGTGTTACAAAAGAAAATGATATGTTACGAGTTTAAAAGAAGATTGACAAAGGAGCATGCTTATGAAAAAAGCGATGGCTATTTTAGGATTCCTTGTACTCACAGCATCGCTGCTATTTATCATCAATAAAGGAACATCTCAAATAAACGCTTCACAAAATAGAAAAGCCGCGGTTCACACGGAATATTACAAAGACATCAGTTCGCTTTCTTTTCCGGTATTCAGCGATTTGAAGGAAGAAGATGTCCAGCTGGCCAACGATGCGGTAAAACTTCATTTAAAAAACTCCTATAAAGAATTTCAAAAAATCGTTAAAGATGCCGAAAAGAAGGATAAGGATGAGGAAAACGTTTATGAAACGTCCTACAAAGTCAAATACAACGAGGAAGGCAAACTGAGCTTTTTAATCTATGACTATCAGTTCTCCGGTGGTGCGCACGGCATGTATGCCGTTACATCCTACAACTTTGACTTTGACAAGCATAAACAAGTCGTGCTGACTGACGTATTAAACAATCAGGCGAAAATCGAAAAGGCAAAAAACTATATTTTCAGCTATATCAACGAACATCCGGAACAGTTTTATTCTGATCTTAAAAAGAGCGATATCCGCTTGGATGAACATACGGCTTTCTATTATACAAGCAGCGGAATTTCAATCGTATTTCAGCAGTATGATATCGCCCCGTATGCGGCCGGAAACCAGGAAATAAAGCTTCCGTCGACGCTTTTATATTAGCCCGGTATTAGATCCAATATTCGTAATAGAAACAGAGAGAGCAAGTCATGAAACAGGAGAGTGAGCAGCAATGTCTGGCAAACCATCATTTCGCTGGGTTAAAATGTTGATTTTTTTAACGATATTAATAGGTTTAGCGGGGTACTCTTACAATAAGGTGTCAAGCAACAGTCAAGAGCCGCCTCAATCAAAAAAAGACGGCGGACAATCCGGTCTCGGCGTCGAATCCATGGTCAGCGACAGCAAACAAGAGAGGTATGCCATCCACTATCCGGTGTTTCACATAAAAGAAATCGATGAACAAATAAAAGATTATGTGAATCAAGAATTGGCCAATTTTAAAGAGGATAACGCAAAGGCCCAGGCTCAGGATGAAGACGGGCCTTTTGAACTGAACATCAAATATAAGGTTGTCTATTACACAAAAGATACGGCCAGTGTGGTGCTGAATCAATACATAGAGGCCGGCGGCGTTTCGGGTACAACGTCTGTCAAGACGTTTAACGCTGATTTAAAACAGAAAAAGCTGCTGTCCCTTCAAGACCTGTTTGAAGAGAATTCAGATTTTCTGAACAGGATTTCAAGCATTGCCTATCAGGAATTGAAAAATCGGAATCCATCTGCTGACATGGCTTTATTAAAAGAAGGGACAAGCCCTCAGGAAGAACATTTCAGCCGCTTCGCGCTCCTTGAAAACGAAGTGGAATTTTATTTTGAGAAAAAACAAACCGGTCTTGAGCAGTCTGTAAAAATAAAAAAAGAGTGGGTAAAAGATATTTTAAAAGACCGATATCAGGATATGAAAAAGAATCGTCTTCAGTCAAAACCTGAGCAGGAGCCTGTTCCGCTTCCGAAACAAGCGAAAATGAATCCTGATGAAAAAGTGATTGCTCTCACATTTGATGACGGCCCGAACCCCGCTACAACCAATAAAATATTAAACGCTTTACAGAAGCATGAAGGGCATGCAACCTTCTTCGTGCTTGGAAGCAGAGCTCAATATTATCCCGAAACGATAAAACGGATGCTGAAGGAAGGAAACGAAGTCGGCAACCATTCCTGGGACCATCCGTTATTGACAAGGCTGTCAAACGAAAAAGCGTATCAGGAGATTAACGACACGCAAGAAATGATCGAAAAAATCAGCGGACACCTGCCTGTACACTTGCGCCCTCCATACGGGGGGATCAATGACTCCGTCCGCTCGCTTTCCAATCTGAAGGTCTCGTTGTGGGATGTTGATCCGGAAGATTGGAAGTACAGAAATAAACAAAAGATTGTCAATCATGTCATGAGCCATGTGGGGGACGGAAAAATTGTCTTAATGCACGATATTTATGCAACGTCCGCAGAAGCGGCTGAAGAGATTATCAAAAAGCTGAAAGCAAAAGGCTATCAATTGGTAACTGTATCTCAGCTTGAAGAAGTGAAGAAACAGAGAGGATATTGAATAAATGAGAGGAAAGCGCCATATCGGCGCTTTTCTTTTGCAAGAAAATATAGGGAAAATGGTATTTGTTAAAAATTCCAAATATTTATACAATAGCATGTGTTTCACATTGAAAGGGGAGGAGAATCATGAAACAACACAAACGGCTTTATACCCGATTGCTGCCGCTGTTATTTGCGCTCATCTTCTTGCTGCCTCAATCTGCAGCAGCGGCGGCAAATCTTAATGGGACGCTGATGCAGTATTTTGAGTGGTACTTGCCAAATGACGGCCAACATTGGAAACGCTTACAAAACGACTCGTCATATTTGGCTGAACACGGTATTACTGCCGTCTGGATTCCCCCGGCATATAAGGGAACGAGCCAAGATGATGTGGGCTACGGTGCTTATGATCTGTATGATTTAGGGGAGTTTCATCAAAAAGGGACGGTTCGGACAAAATACGGCACAAAAGGAGAGCTGCAATCTGCGATCAACAGTCTTCATTCCCGGGACATCAACGTTTACGGCGATGTGGTCATCAACCACAAAGGCGGCGCTGATGCGACCGAAGATGTAACCGCTGTTGAAGTCGATCCCGCCGACCGCAACCGCGTAATTTCAGGAGAACAGCGAATCAAAGCGTGGACACATTTTCATTTCCCGGGGCGCGGCAGCACATACAGCGATTTCAAATGGCATTGGTACCATTTTGACGGAACCGATTGGGACGAGTCCCGAAAGCTGAACCGCATCTATAAGTTTCAAGGAAAGGCATGGGATTGGGAAGTTTCCAATGAAAACGGCAACTATGATTACTTGATGTATGCCGACATCGATTATGATCATCCTGATGTCGCGGCAGAAATAAAGAGATGGGGAACGTGGTATGCCAATGAGCTGCAATTGGACGGATTCCGCCTTGATGCCGTCAAACACATTAAATTTTCTTTTTTGCGGGATTGGGTCAATCATGTCAGGGAAAAAACGGGGAAGGAAATGTTTACGGTAGCCGAATATTGGCAGAATGACTTGGGCGCGCTGGAAAACTATTTGAACAAAACAAACTTTAATCATTCAGTGTTTGATGTGCCGCTTCATTATCAGTTCCATGCTGCATCGACACAGGGAGGCGGCTATGATATGAGGAAATTGCTGAACGGAACGGTCGTTTCCAAGCATCCTTTGAAAGCGGTTACGTTTGTCGATAACCATGATACACAGCCGGGGCAATCGCTTGAGTCGACTGTCCAAACATGGTTTAAGCCGCTCGCTTACGCTTTTATTTTGACAAGAGAATCAGGCTACCCCCAGGTTTTCTACGGGGATATGTACGGGACGAAAGGAGCCTCGCAGCGCGAAATTCCTGCCCTGAAACACAAAATCGAACCGATTTTAAAAGCGCGAAAACAATATGCGTACGGAGCACAGCATGATTATTTCGACCATCACGACATTGTCGGGTGGACGAGGGAAGGCGACAGCTCGGTTGCAAATTCCGGTTTGGCGGCTTTAATAACAGACGGACCCGGCGGGGCAAAGCGAATGTATGTCGGCCGGCAAAACGCCGGTGAGACATGGCATGACATCACCGGAAACCGTTCGGAGCCGGTTGTCATCAATTCGGAAGGCTGGGGAGAGTTTCACGTAAACGGCGGGTCGGTTTCGATTTATGTTCAAAGATAGAAGAATAGAGTGATAGACGGATTTCCTAAAGGAAATCCGTTCTTTTATTTTCTCCTTCTTATAAAATTTCTTTGATTACATCTTATAATTAATTTTAACAAGGTGTCATCAGACCTAAAAAGGACTTGCTGACAGTTTGAATCGCAAAAGGTAAGGCGGGGATGAAATGGCAACGTTATCTGATGTAGCAAAGAAAGCAAATGTGTCGAAAATGACGGTATCGCGGGTGATCAATCATCCTGAGACTGTGACGGATGAATTGAAAAAGCTTGTTCATTCCGCAATGAAGGAGCTCAATTATATACCGAACTATGCAGCTAGAGCGCTCGTTCAAAACAGAACACAGGTCGTCAAGCTGCTCATATTGGAAGAAATGGATACGACAGAACCTTATTATATGAACCTGTTAACGGGGATCAGCCGCGAGCTGGACCGTCATCATTATGCTTTGCAGCTTGTCACAAGGAAATCTCTCAATATCGGCCAGTGCGACGGCATTATTGCGACGGGGTTGAGAAAAGCCGATTTTGAAGGGCTGATTAAAGTATTTGAAAAGCCTGTCGTTGTATTCGGCCAAAATGAAATGGGCTACGATTTTATTGATGTTAACAATGAAAAAGGAACCTATATGGCAACGCGTCACGTCATTGGGCTGGGTGTCCGCAATGTCGTCTTTTTTGGAATCGATTTGGATGAGCCTTTTGAACGGTCAAGGGAAAAAGGCTACCTTCAGGCGATGGAAGGCAGTCTGAAAAAAGCGGCGATTTTCCGGATGGAAAACAGTTCAAAAAAAAGTGAAACACGCGCGCGGGAAGTGCTGGCATCCCTTGATGCACCGGCAGCGGTGGTTTGCGCTTCCGACCGCATCGCGCTCGGTGTCATCCGCGCGGTGCAATCGCTCGGCAAAAGAATTCCGGAAGATGTCGCGGTCACCGGCTATGACGGGGTGTTTCTCGACCGGATCGCTTCGCCTCGCCTGACAACGATCAGACAGCCTGTTGTTGAAATGGGAGAGGCTTGCGCGAGAATCCTGCTGAAAAAAATCAATGAAGACGGAGCGCCGCAAGGCAATCAATTTTTTGAGCCGGAGCTTATTGTCCGGGAATCGACTTTGTAAGGCGTCTCATTCTGTTACCGTTAACAAGCTGAAAATGATTGTTCCTGCTATGCCGTCATGATAATTTCAGAATAAAAGCCGGTTCATCACAGCCGGACAACCAAAAAGGGGGAAACATGATGGAATATGCAGCGATACATCATCAGCCTTTCAGCTCTGATGCCTATTCTTACGATGGACGGACATTGCACATCAAAATCCGTACAAAAAAGGATGATGCCGATTACGTCCGCTTAATTTGGGGTGATCCTTACGAATACACCGGCGGCACATGGAAAGCGAACGAGCTTGCGATGGCGAAAATTGCCGCAACAAGCACGCATGATTACTGGTTTGCCGAAGTGGTGCCTCCGTTCAGGCGTCTGCAATATGGGTTTATCCTTACAGACGCTGATGGTCAAGACACTTTTTACGGAAGCAATGGTGCATGTCCGTTTGCAGGGAAAATGGCGGATACGGGCAAGCACTGCTTTAAATTTCCGTTTGTTCATGAGGCTGATACGTTTGATGCACCTGACTGGGTCAAATCAACCGTCTGGTATCAAATTTTTCCGGAGCGCTTTGCCAGCGGGCGAGAAGATTTGTCTCCGGAAAACGCTTTGCCATGGGGAAGCAAGGATCCCGAGGTGCACGATTTTTTCGGTGGGGATTTGCAGGGGATCATGGACAAGCTGGACTATTTGGAAGACTTAGGGATAGGCGGCATCTATTTGACACCGATCTTTGCCGCGCCTTCCAACCATAAATACGATACATTGGACTATTGCTCGATCGATCCGCATTTTGGCGATGAGGAACTCTTTCGCACGCTGATCAGCCGGCTTCACGAGCGGGGAATGAAGATCATGCTTGACGCTGTTTTTAACCACATTGGCAGCGCTTCGCGAGAGTGGCAGGATGTCGTCAAAAACGGTGAAAAGTCCCGCTATAAAGACTGGTTCCATATTCATTCTTTCCCTGTTAAAGAAGGCGGCTATGATACATTTGCGTTTACTCCCGAGATGCCGAAGCTTAATACGGCCAACCCGGAAGTTCAGGCTTATTTGCTTGATATCGCGCTGTACTGGATCCGCGAATTTGATATTGACGGCTGGCGTTTGGATGTAGCGAATGAAGTCGATCATGCGTTTTGGAAGAAGTTCCGGCAAGCCGTCACAACAGAAAAGCCCGACATTTTTATATTGGGCGAAATCTGGCATCAGTCTGATCCGTGGCTTAGAGGAGACGAATTTCATTCCGTCATGAACTACCCGTTCACAGAACCGATGATTGACTATTTTGCAGACGGATCAATTTCAGCTTCGCAAATGGTCAGCCGCATCAATTCGCATTTAATGAGCGGGATGAAGCAGGTCAATGAGGTGATGTTTAATTTGCTAGACAGCCATGATACGAAACGGATTTTGACAAGATGCGGAGGAGATGAGAAAAAGGTGCGCTCTCTTTTGGCATTTATGTTTGCTCAGACAGGCTCGCCGTGCATTTATTACGGAACTGAAATCGGGCTTGACGGCGGGGATGATCCATTGTGCCGGAAGTGCATGGTTTGGGAAGAAGAGAAACAGAATCAAGAGATGCTCACATTTATGAAACGGTTGATCGCTTTGCGCAAACAAGAGAATGATGTATTGACTTATGGAGCGCTTGAGTGGAGGCTGGTTGACGATCAAAACAATTTTGTCAGTTTTTCCCGAACGCATGAAGGAAAAGAGCTGATCTACTTCTTCCACCAGGGCAGCGAAATGCGCCGTGTCAGATTGCGGGATTTGAAGATTGCAAGCGACAAAAGAATATACGATGCGTGGAAGGAAGAAGCGCTTCATCATGATGATGTGATCAACATTCAGCCAGGCGGATTTTTCATTTTGGGGGCGGTTTAAATTCTGTTACCGGTAACAGGTTTAAAACTATTGTAACCGCTTTCTATCGAGGATTACAATTGTCTCAGATTCTAAGATAGAAGGGGGAAAAAAGATGCAACATTTAAAAAAAGGATTTGTAGTCCTGCTGGCGTCAGTTCTGCTGTTCGGTCTTGCCGCCTGTTCAAGTTCAAAGGAAACAGGAGGCAGCGGCGGGAAAAAAGTGCTCACCGTGTCTGTGGAAGAGGTCTATAAACCTTACGTCGAAAGCATAAAGGAAGGTTTTGAAAAAGAGAATGATGTGACAGTCAAAATCGTTGAAAAGCCGATGTTCGATCAGCTTGAAGCGCTTCCTCTTGACGGCCCGGCAGGCAATGCGCCCGATGTCATGCTTGCGGCATACGACCGTATCGGCGGCTTAGGTCAGCAAGGGCATTTGCTGGAAGTCAAGCCGTCTGATACAAAAAGCTTCGGCGACAAAGAAATGCAGCAGGTGACGGTTGACGGAAAAGTCTACGGAACCCCGCTTGTTATTGAAACTCTCGTACTCTATTACAACAAAGACCTGTTAAAAGCGCCGCCAAAAACCTTTAACGAACTCGAGGATTTAACAAAAGACAAAAGATTCGCTTTTTCTTCGGAAAAAGGAAAATCGACCGCTTTTCTCGCAAAATGGACGGACTTTTACATGTCATACGGTTTAATGGCCGGATACGGCGGATATGTATTCGGAGCTGACGGCACGGATTCAGGAGACATCGGTCTGAACAACAAGGGAGCCGTGGAGGCGGTGGAATACGCCGAGAAATGGTTCAGCGAATATTGGCCGAAAGGCATGCAGGACAATACGAGCGCTGACGATTTCATCCAGCAGACCTTTATGGATGGAAAAGCAGCGGCTGTTATCGGAGGTCCTTGGTCGGCTTCCAATTATAAAGAAGCCGGTTTGAACTACGGCGCAACGAAAATCCCGACATTGCCGAACGGAAAAGAGTATGCCCCGTTTGCAGGCGGAAAAGGCTGGGTCGCCTCAAAATATACGAAAGAGCCGGAGCTTGCTGAAAAATGGCTTCAATATGCCGCAAATGACGAAAACGCTTATCGTTTCTATGAAGATACGAACGAAGTTCCGGCCAACCTCGCTGCACGAAAGAAAGCAGGGGAACAAAAAAGCGAGCTGACATCGGCGGTCATCACGCAATACGAAACGGCGACTCCGACTCCGAATATTCCGGAAATGGCTGAAGTGTGGACAGGTGCAGAAAGCTTGATATTTGACGCGGCAGCAGGAAAAAAATCGGCTCAGCAATCAGCGGATGATGCCGTCCGTGTGATCAAAGAAAACATTAAAGAAAAGTATGTGAAATAAAACGGCGGTTTTAGCGTCCGGAAGAATAGAGGGCGAAAAAAATGAACAAAGACCAAACGCTTGCAAAACGGAGCCGGAAGGCAGCGCTGTTATCGATTATTCCCGGTGCTGGCCAGATTGCAAACCGGCAGTTTTCAAAGGGGATCCTTTTTCTAGTCATCACAGGCTTGTTTATTTGTGAGTTAGCGCTTTTCGGTTATCAGGCGCTGATCGGTCTCGTGACGCTGGGGACTGTCCCGGGGGAAGACCACTCGCTGTTTCTCTTGATAGAGGGCACGCTGCAATTGATTTTGACGCTCGTTTTTCTGATGTTTTACATCTTTAATCTGTATGATGCCCGGAAGACCGCCGCGATGAAAGCGGCGGGTTTGAAAATCAGCGAGACGGCTGGGGACATGATCAGAAATGCAGGTGACAAAGGGTTTCCGTATTTATTTACGCTGCCGGCATACCTCATGATGGTGTTTGTGATTATTTTTCCGGTGCTGGTGACTCTGTTTATCGCGTTTACAAACTACGATTTTTATCATATTCCGCCTAACAGTCTTATCGACTGGGTCGGCTTTAAAAATTTCATGAATATCTTTTTCCTTGGCTCGTATCGGCAAACATTCGCCGATGTATTGGGCTGGACGATCATCTGGACGATCTGTGCGACGACGCTGCAAATTGTTCTCGGCATCGTGACGGCGCTGATCGTCAATCAGAACTTTATTAAAGGCAAGCGGATGTTCCGGATCATCTTCCTGCTTCCTTGGGCCGTTCCGGCATTTATTACGATTATGAGTTTCGCCAACATTTTCAACGACTCGGCGGGCGCGATGAACGTCCAGGTGATCCCGCTTTTGAACCAGCTTCCGTTCGTCGACATCCCGGCTGTCGCATGGAAGACCGATCCGTTCTGGACGAAGACGGCTTTGATTATGATCCAGACGTGGCTCGGTTTTCCCTACATTTATGTCATGGTGACGGGGGTGCTTCAGGCGATTCCCGGAGAGCTTTATGAAGCGGCAAAGATTGACGGTGCGACATTTATTCAGCGCTTTAAACACATTACGCTACCGATGATTTTATTTGCGACCGCACCGGTGATGATTACCCAGTATACGTTTAATTTCAATAACTTCTCGATCATCTATTTATTTAATGAGGGCGGTCCGGGGAGTGCGGGGGCTGGAGCCGGGTCAACCGACATCTTAATATCCTGGATCTATAAGCTGACGACAGGGACGTCGCCGCAGTATTCCGTGGCGGCTGCTGTCACACTGCTCATTTCTTTCATTGTCATCGGGGTTTCCCTGATTGCTTTTAAGAAGTCGAATGCCTTTGGCAATGAGGAGGTCATGTAGATGAGAGGGATTTTCAAAAATACGCGGTTCACCGGGATGCTGAACAAGGTTTTGACCTATATATTTTTGACGTTTTTAAGCATCGTGATTATTTATCCGCTTTTGATCACAGCATCATCCGCATTTCGGGTCGGGAATGTAGCGGCTTTTACACTCGATTTTTCGGGCGCATGGACATTGGACCACTTTAAGCGGCTGTTTGAAGAGACGCTTTACCTCAATTGGTACGGGAATACGCTTGTGATCGCGCTGTCTGTCATGGTGTTCCAGGTGACGATTGTGACGCTTGCCGGCTATACGTACAGCCGCTACCGGTTTGCGGGCCGAAAAAAGAGCCTCATTTTCTTTTTGATCATTCAAATGGTGCCGACGATGGCGGCGCTGACCGCTTTTTACGTCCTGGCCATGCTGATCGGAGCTTTGGACCAATATTGGTTTTTAACTGCAATCTATATCGGCGGCGGAATTCCGATGAACACATGGCTGATGAAGGGCTACTTTGATACAGTGCCGAGAGAAATCGATGAAGCGGCGCGGATTGACGGAGCGGGGCACCTGCGGATCTTTGCTTCGGTCGTTCTGCCGCTTGTTAAGCCGATGCTTGCAGTTCAGGCGCTGTGGGCGTTTATGGGGCCGTTCGGCGACTATTTGCTTGCAAAATTTCTGCTTCGGTCGCCGGAAAGCCTGACCATCGCCGTCGGTTTGCAGACATTCATCTCCAATCCGCAGCAGCAAAAAGTCGCGCTGTTTGCAGCCGGAGCGATTCTTGCAGCTCTGCCGATTTGCATCTTGTTCTTCTTTCTCCAAAAGAACTTTGTGTCCGGTTTGACATCCGGCGGAACGAAGGGATAAACCGATGAACGATATGCGAAACGAAAAGCTGATCGTCCGCTTTCTTAAAGCAGCGGCATCACCGGCGGGCGTCATGCGCTGCAAACATGCATTCAGCTGGCTCGAAATTTCTTTTCTGTTTATGTTTTTGACGGCTTGTTTAATGGCGCCCATGACGATTGCGTTTATGAAAATGGACCGCTTCAACGCCGGGTATCTGATGCCAAATGTTGTTCAAGAGGCTGACGCGGCATTCATCAAGCAATTAAAAGGCTACCAATTGACAAACGGGAGATTGACAGGTGCAGGGGGCCTGTACCTTGTGGAGAAAGGGAGAACCTTGCTGGCGGTCGATTTGAAGCATGAATTAATAACAAGTGGTGAAAACGGGCGGATAAGGGCGGAAGGCTATCAAAACGCGCTCATCTTTCAGTCAGATCATCTGATCATCAGCGATCAAAACGGAACGGGGTTTTCCGTTCGCTATCCGGCAAAGGCCGGGCTGAATGATCTGGACGCCGGCCATGTGGGGGATTTTATCGGTGCCATGTGGTTTGCCCAATATAAGCCGCTGATCATCATGCTGGCCTGTTCGGCGGTTTTCATCATCTCGCTTTTTTTGACGGCCGTTCTGGCGGGAGGCATCTGGATCTCCAAAAAATCCAACATGACCGGGATAAGGTCGTTTAAGGAAGCTGCCGCAGCGGCGGTGTGCGGATCAGCGCTTCCGGCAGCAGCCGCAATGGCTTTCGGTATGATCCGCTTTGACTTCATCATGATGCTGCTCATCCATTCATGCGGTAGTGCTTTGATGGTCTCTTTCATCTTCAGGCATATATTCAAAACCCGCCATCACAACGAAAATCTACAGTCAGGAGGAAATCATGGCAAATCAGCGGCTATTTGAGATCGACCAGTGGAAAATCAAAACAAACAAATTTGAAAAGGAACATAAACGGCTTCAGGAAAGTCTGACATCCTTGGCGAACGGCTATATGGGAATCAGGGGGAATTTTGAAGAAAGCTATTCAGGCGAAAGTCTTAAAGGCACATATATCGCAGGGGTTTGGTTCCCAGACAAAACGCGAGTCGGCTGGTGGAAAAACGGCTATCCTGAATATTTCGGGAAAGTGATCAATGCGATGAATTTCATCGGAATTGATGTATATGTAGACGACGAAAAAGTCGACCTCAATCAAAACGATATCGAATCGTTTGAATTGGAGCTCAATATGAAGGAAGGCACCCTGCGGAGAAGCGCTGTCGTTCGTGTGAATCAAAAGTCTGTCAAAATTTCGTCGGAGCGCTTTCTTAGCCTTGATGTCCCGCAGCTGTGCGCGATCCATTATGAAGCGGAGTGCCTGAGCGATGAGGCGGTCATCACGCTTGTTCCTTATCTTGATGGAAATGTCGCAAATGAGGATGCCAATTTCGAAGAGCGGTTTTGGCAGGAAGAAGCGAAAGGCGCCGAATCTCATCGCGGCCATCTTGTGACGAAAACGATTGAGAATCCGTTTGGAACCCCGCGTTTTACGGTGGCTGCTTCTATGTGCAACGTGACAGAAGGATATGTCAGCGAGCAATTTCAAACGGATGCAATGTACGCGGAAAACCGCTACTGTTATGAAGTGAAGCCGGGAACAAAGGCTTCTTTAAAGAAATTGATTATTGTCACAACGTCCCGAGACTTTGAAGAAGCAGAGCTTTTAGTAAAGGGCAGGGAGCTTTTGGCTGATGTTTTTCGGCAGGGATATGAAGAGGCGAAGCGAAGGCATACCGAACATTGGATGGAAAGGTGGACAAAAGCGGACATTGAAATTAAAGGGGATGATGAGCTTCAGCAGGGCATCCGGTACAACCTTTTTCAGCTCTTCTCGACATACTACGGAGCCGATTCGCGCTTAAACATCGGGCCGAAAGGATTCACCGGCGAGAAATACGGCGGAGCCGCCTATTGGGATACTGAGGCGTACGCCGTTCCGATGTATTTAGCGACGGCCGAGCCGGAGGTGACGAAGAACCTGCTTTTGTACCGCTATCATCATTTGGAGGCAGCTAAACGGAATGCCGCTAAACTGGGGCTGAAAGGGGCCCTTTATCCGATGGTGACCTTCACAGGCGATGAATGCCACAATGAATGGGAGATCACCTTTGAAGAAATACACCGCAACGGCGCGATCTGTTATGCGATCTACAATTATGTTAATTATACAGGCGACCGGGACTATATGAAAGAATACGGGATAGACGTTCTCGTCGAGATCAGCAGATTTTGGGCGGACCGCGTCCACTTCTCAAAACGAAACAATAAATATATGATCCACGGCGTCACAGGGCCGAATGAATATGAAAACAATGTCAACAACAACTGGTATACGAATTTGATTGCGTCGTGGACGCTTGAGTATACGCTCGAAAACCTCGCTATCCTCCCGGAGGAAAAATGCCGCCGGCTTGATGTACGGGAAGCCGAAATCGAGAGGTGGAAGGATATCATCGCGAGAATGTACTATCCATACAGTGAGGAATTAAATATTTTTATTCAGCATGATACATTCCTGGATAAAGAGCTTCAGGCAGCGGATGAGCTTGAACCGGATGACCGCCCGCTCTATCAGAATTGGTCATGGGACAAAATTCTCCGCTCCAGTTTTATTAAGCAGGCGGATGTTCTCCAAGGCATTTATTTCTTTAATCACCGATTTACGATGGAAGAAAAACGGCGCAACTTTGAATTTTATGAACCGATGACGGTTCATGAATCGAGCCTTTCGCCGTCTGTCCATGCGGTGCTGGCGGCCGAGCTCAAAATGGAAAAGAAAGCGCTCGAACTGTATAAGCGTACAGCGAGGCTTGACCTCGATAATTACAATCATGACACCGAGGAAGGGCTTCATATCACATCGATGACCGGAAGCTGGCTCGCGATCGTGCAAGGATTTGCCGGCATGCGGACCCAGGATGAGACGCTGTCGTTTGCTCCGTTTTTGCCGAAGGAATGGGACGGTTATTCGTTCAACATCAATTATCGGAACCGGCTAATCAATGTCCAGGTAGAGGAAAACAGCGTCGTCTTCAACCTTCTAAAAGGAGAACCGATTTCCATGACAGTTTATGGAGAGCAGATCGCACTGAACGGACGGTATGAAAGGAGGATGCCCGATGAGCCAATGGTGGAAAGAGGCAGTCGTGTATCAAATTTACCCGCGGAGTTTTTATGATTCCAACGGAGACGGATTCGGTGATTTGCAGGGCGTGATTCAAAAGCTCGATTACATCAAAAGCCTCGGAGCCGATGTTATCTGGCTGTGTCCTGTGTTTGATTCCCCGCAAGATGACAACGGCTACGACATCAGCGACTATAGAAGCATATACGAAAAGTTCGGGACGAACGACGATATGTTTCAATTGATCGATGAAGTGCATAAACGCGGAATGAAAATCATCATGGATCTTGTCGTGAACCACACGTCTGATGAACATGCCTGGTTTGCCGAAAGCCGCAAGTCAAAGGACAATCCTTACCGTGATTATTATTTTTGGAAAGATCCAAAGGCGGACGGTTCAGAACCGAACAATTGGGGATCGATCTTTTCAGGACCGGCATGGACGTTCGATGAGCGGACAGGGCAGTATTATCTTCACTACTTTTCGAAAAAGCAGCCTGACTTAAACTGGGAGAATGAAGCGGTTCGCCGGGAAGTATACGATTTGATGACATTTTGGATGGACAGAGGCGTGGACGGCTGGCGGATGGATGTGATCGGTTCCATTTCCAAATACGTCGACTTTCCCGATTATGAAACAGATGACAGCCGTCCTTATGTCGTCGGCCGCTATCATTCGAACGGCCCCCGTCTGCACGAATTTATACAAGAGATGAACCGGGAAGTGCTGTCCCGTTACGACTGCATGACGGTCGGCGAAGCCAACGGCTCAGATGTTGAAGAAGCGAAAAAATACACGGATCCAAGCAGACATGAGCTGAACATGATTTTTACATTTGAACATATGGATATTGATACAAAACAGCATTCGCCGAATGGGAAATGGGAGATGAAGCCGTTTGACCCGATCGCTTTAAAAAAGACGATGACGAGGTGGCAGACCGCTTTAATGAATGTCGGCTGGAATACGCTTTATTTCGAAAATCATGATCAGCCGAGGGTCATATCCCGATGGGGCAATGACCGCGAACTGCGCAAACAATGCGCCAAAGCATTTGCAACGGTCTTGCACGGCATGAAGGGAACCCCTTTCATTTATCAGGGAGAAGAGATCGGCATGACAAACAGCGAAATGCCGCTCGAGATGTATGATGATCTCGAAATTAAAAACGCATACCGCGAACTTGTCATCGAAAACAAAACGATGACAGAGGAAGACTTTCGAAAAGCCGTGGCGAAAAAAGGGCGGGATCACGCGAGAACGCCGATGCAATGGGATGACGGAAAACACGCGGGCTTCACAGATGGAGAGCCTTGGCTGGCGGTAAATCCCCGCTATCAAGAAATCAATGTGAAAGAGTCGCTCGCCGATGAAGATTCGATTTTCTATTATTATCAGAAGCTCATCGGGTTGCGCAAACAAAATAAAGTTATCGTATACGGAGACTACCGGCTGCTGCTAGAGGATGATCCGCGAATCTTTGCGTATACCCGCGAATATCAGGGCGAAAAGCTGTTAGTTGCCGTGAATTTGTCAGAAGAAAAGGCGCTGTTTCATGCCCCGCCGGAAATGCTTGAAGACAAGTGGGATATGCTGTTGTCCAATTACGCCCGCGAACGGCTTGATATGAGCGGCAGCATTGACATGGAGTCTTATGAAGCTTTCATGATGATCAGCCGGGCAAAGGATCCAACATCATGAAAGCGGTCATTTTTGACTTGGACGGCGTGATCACGGATACGGCCGAGCATCATTACCTCGCTTGGAAACATACTGCCGAACAAATCGGCATTGAGATTGACCGGAGCTTTAATGAACGGCTGAAAGGCATCGACAGAGAGCGATCGCTAGACACGATTTTGATTCACGGCGGTGCGGCCGGAAAGTATCAGGAGGCGGAGAAACAAGAGATCATGCGCCGGAAAAATCAATACTACAAACAGCTGATCCAAAACTTGACCCCGCATGACCTGCTGCCGGGAATCGCCGGGCTTTTTGCCGAATTGAAAAGGGAAAATGTAAGCATTGCGTTAGCTTCGTCAAGCCGAAATGCGCCCGCTATTTTGGAACGGCTCGGGGTCAAGGACGAATTTCAGGCTGTCGTTGATCCGGCAGGACTTGCTCACGGAAAGCCCGACCCCGAAATCTTTTTGACGGCCGCAGCGCTGCTCGGAGTGCCTCCGTCTGAATGTGCGGCAATCGAAGACGCTGAAGCCGGGATCGCTGCGATCAAATCCGCAGGGATGTTCGCGGTGGGAGTCGGTGATGATTCATCGATGCGCGGGGCCGATTTGATCGTGCACAACACAAACGAGCTGACATTTGAGCTGCTGAAGGAAGGATGGCAGCGCTGTTGTTGCATAAAAGAAGGGAATTAAAAAGCAACCCGAAAATCATAAAATGACAGGCCGCCGCTGGCGGCTTATTTGCAATCAGAGAGGGGAAGGCAAAATCAAGAACAAGATCAAGGCGTTTGGCTGGCCGGAGAGGAAGACCGTTCGGAAATGCGTTTTGCTGTTTATACACCGATCTTAGCAACGCGACGTCAAATCGAATCTATCAGGCGATTGGATACCGGCCTGTTGCCGATTCTATCGCCTACGCTTTTCATGAAAAACAGCCTAATCGATCCCTTTAAAAGGATGATTAGGCTGTTTGCTTATTGATGCATTTGCAATTTGACAAACTTGCGTTTGCCGACTTGGATGATCATGCCGTGTTCGAGTACAATGTCCGCATGAATCGATTCTGCTTTGACGCCGTTGATTTTAACGCCGCCGTTTTGGATCATTCGGCGGGCTTCGCTTTTGGAAGGAAGGAGTTCGAGCGTCACCAATAAATCGGTGACCGGCACCGTTTCGTCACCTTGCCAGTGTACGGCCGTTATATTGTCAGGCGCGCTGTTTTGCTGAAAAACTTGTTTAAACTGCTGTTCTGCCGCCTCGGCCGCCTTGCTTCCATGATACATGTTGACAATAGTTTTCCCGAGCAGCATTTTCACGTCTCTCGGATGAACGGCCCCGGTTTCCAAATCCTTGACAAGACGTTTTTTATCTTCCGCCTCCAAGTCGGTCGCAAGGTGGATATATTTTTTCATCAAACTGTCCGGGAGCGACATCGTTTTCCCGAACATTTCATGAGGGTCTTCATCGATGCCGATGTAATTGTTCTTTGATTTAGACATTTTTTCAACGCCGTCAAGCCCTTCAAGCAGCGGCATGAGAATGACGACCTGTTTTTCTTTTCCGTACTTTTCCTGAAAGTGTCTGCCCATGAGCACATTAAAATGCTGATCCGTTCCGCCCAGTTCGATATCGCTGTCCAGAACGACTGAATCATATCCCTGCATTAACGGGTAAAAGAACTCATGAAGCGAAATCGGCTTTTGCATGGCGATTCTTTCTTCAAAATCATCGCGTTCCATTAAACGGGCGACGGTAATTTTGCCGGCGAGTTCAATGACGTCTTCCAAGGTTAATCGTTTAAGCCATTTTGAGTTGTAGTGAAGCTCGACCTTGTTCTGATCAAGCACTTTTCCAAACTGTTGAAAGTATGTTTTGGCATTGCGGCGGACTTCTTCGTCCGTCAGCTGTTTTCTGGCGGCGGATTTTCCTGTCGGATCGCCGATCTTTCCTGTGAAATCCCCGATCAGGAGCTGGACGATATGTCCGTTTTCCTGAAATTGGCGCAGTTTATTCAAGACGACGGTGTGGCCCAAATGAACATCAGGCGCCGACGGATCGAGGCCAAGCTTAATTTTCAGCGGTTCGCCGCTCAAAATCGATTTGGCCAGCTTTGCCCGCAGTTCTTCCGGGGGAATGACCTCCTCCGCTCCGTCCATATATAAGTGAAGCTGCCTTTCGACTTCCCGCTTCTCGGCAGTTGTCAGTTGATCAAATTGTTGTTGCTGCATAATAACTCCTCCTTTTTTTGTATAAAAAAAAGAGCCTCATCCCGATAAGGGACGTGGCTCAAATGCACGCGGTACCACCCTGATTGAAGACCTTCATCTTCCGCTCAATTTCAGGTAACGGTTTCCCGTTCTTTGCTACTTGAAAGTTCACAAAGAAAGCTCAGGGAGGTAATTCACGTCTGTCTTTGTACCGGCTCGCACCAGCCGCCGGCTCTCTGGAACAGGGAGACAGTCCGCTACTTATTCCCGTCGTTGCTTATGGTTTATGAAGATTGTCGTTCACTTTTCGAAGGAGCTCGATCAATGTATTCTGCTCCTCTTTTGTCATGCCTTTGATCAGCATTGTTTCCCCTTTGTGGAACGCCGGATAGAGCTCTTCAATAGCGGCTTTTCCTTCGGATGTGATTTCGGCGAATACGTGTCTGCGGTCTCTCGGATCCGCGCTTTTTACGCATAAGTTCTTTTTTTCAAGCGTTTTCATGACATTGCTCGCAGTGGCTGTTGAAATGCCTGACAATTCGGCGAGCTTTTTCGTTTCAAGCCTGCCCCATACCCATAGATCGTAAAGAATCGAAAAAGCCGTCCAAGACAATTGATATGAGGAAAGGACCTCGGTCTCCATTTTGACGCGAAGCTTTTGCGCTGACCGGTAAAGGTTGGTGGCGACCGAAATGGCTTCAAGATTCAAGGATTCGATCGGCATGCGCTTCAGCTTGCTGAGTGTGTCGTATTCTTCCTGTCGAAGATGGGGGGATCTATTCAATCGTGACGCCTGCCTTTTCATTTTCAGAATCATTAGCTATGAAATGAATTTTAACAGATGGTTTTCGTTAATGCAAGCCCTTGTTTGACATGATGAGAAAAGCCGGCATCATGATGATGACCGGCACTTGTTTCAGCTATTTTTTGGTGATCTGTTTGCGGCGCACTTCAATCCGGTCCCCTTTTTGAATGCTGTCATACTGTTTTTTCGAGACGAGGACGGCATGTTCTTTTCCTTTTTGATCTTCAATCAACAGCCAATATCTTTTTTCTTTTCGTTCAGAGAGCGCTTTTTCTTTGATTCCTGCGGTGCGGAGGATGTTTTTTTGTTCTGCTGTATATCCGCCTCCGTGGAAGATCATCCAGTATGGAAAGTAGTAATTCAAAAAGGTTGATCCAGCAGGATTTTGATTGAGTGTCCGCTTGATGCTTCCTTTGTACAGGGCATTCGACGGCAAAGTCCGCTGGATAGCGTTGAACTGACTGCTCTTGTTTAAATATTGTCGGCTCGCAGACTGATTCATATAACTGCGCATTCTCTGGTTGACTGAACCCGGACGTGTTTTTAGAGAGCTGTTATTAGCCGAGGAACTCGAAGCATTGGCTCCGGATGTTCCATTGCTGCCTGTTGCCTCTGCTTGAGCAAAAGGCAGCAAGAGAGACAGCGCCATGATTAAAATAAGAGGAGCGCTTTTTTTCTTCATTGTTCATCACTGCTTTTTTGTTCCACTTTATCTTTGACGACGCCCTCAAGCGGCTCCTGGTCATATTTGATGTATGGGGGACGGTAGATGAAGGCTTCATGATCGCGGATTTTAATATAAGGCTGTTCGACATTTTCCACATTTTCCACATATTTTTTGAAAGTCTCCGTCTTTTCTTTCCCATTTTTCACGTATGATGCTTTCAGTAAAGGTGCTTTGTCGGATTCGCTGTCATTCACGTAATCAAACCATACGAGATCGTATTTTTGAATGGATTGGTCTTCTGCGACCTCCTGTGAACGGTCTGAAGCGGATGATGAACATCCTGATAAGGGAACGGCGAAAAGCATCGCAGCCGCGGATAACGAGATCAGTTTCGATTTTTTCACTGTGATCATCCTATTCATTTTGGTTTCTCTTTTATATACGAACGATCCGGGCAAAGGTGTCATCTATTCATAATAGTTTGGTAGAAAACCGGGCGTAATAATTGCATTTTAAACGTAAACAAACTGTAAAATACCATTTCTATGAAAAAAGGTATAATTTGAATGTCAGAAAAAAATCCCATTCACGGAGGATACTTTTATATGAAGAAGATACTTTTTTCTGTTTTTGTTTTGGCAGGCAGCTTGATATTGGCATTCAATTTTGCCGGTGAAGCGAGTGCTAAAACGAAAAAAGTCAGCGGCTACATCACTTGGTACAACGGCGTAGGCAAAGTCGGCGCTGACGGCAAAAGGCTCGGCCATTGGGACTGCGCCACAAAGATGGGCTTCGATGTTCCGAGAAAAGGCACAAAAATAAGAGCCTATTCTAAAGCAAAACCAAACAAAGTCATTACAGTCTATAAATATGATGTCGGCAGAATGCCGGGCGCTGTTTTGGATGTAAGCCCGAAAGCTTTTAGAGCTTTGGGATTTCCGACAAGCAAAGGAAAGGTCGCCGGACATTATACATATAAAAAATAGGAGAAATGAAGCAAGAAAAATCGTTTTCTTGCTTCTTTCAATTGGCGGGGTCGAATATGAAAAAAGTTTTGGTGTTTTTGTTGGCGGCAGTCGTTTTAGCCGCAGGCGCATTTGCGGCCGTCCGCTATTTCGTCCCGGAAAAAGCGGAGCCGGCAAAAAGCGGCGGTTCAGATCTGCTCGTATCGATAACCGATCAGAAGCTGATGACCGCTTACTACGAAAATCAAAATAAGCTGTATGAAGAAAAGATGACGGATTACCCGGCTATGGCATTAGACCGGAAAAAACGCATTCTTTATTATACGAACACCGATAATAGCAATGTGAAGCATTTGATCAGGCTGGATTTACAGTCGGGCAAAAAAACAACCCTATATTCAGGAGATGAATATGTCGACGGGCTCAGTCTATCGGCGGACGGTTCGAAGCTGTTCATGAGATATAACCTTGCGGAGGAGAGGAATTTTCACCTCGCTTCATTTGATTTAAAACAAAAGGCGTTTCACGTCATCTATCCATCGTTAAAGAACAAGGACGAAAGCGTCAGCTACTATCAGTACAACAAAGCTAACAATCGATTCGTTATACTGCATTATTCATTGAAAGAAGACTATCAAAAAACCGATGAGGCGAACAGCAAAGGAGTACCGCCCGAACCGACAAATATGAACATTTCCCTGGCGGATGTGAAAGGTCAGGAAAAGGTGAGAACGATCGCAAAATTTATCAATGACACGGCCATCTCGCCGGATGGAAAAACGATCGTCTTTACAGAATCGGCTGATGATCAGAAGGCGATTTATGCGATGGATGCCGAAACGAAGAAATATAAAGCGATCATTTCAGATCAGCGGGCATTTTCATTAGTCGACTCAGCACAGCCGCAATTCTCGAAAGACGGGAAAAAACTTTACTTTCTCGCTGAAGCAAAAGATGCGAAGCTGCTTGAAGATGAAACGGGGAGCGAAGCAAGGGTGAGAACGATTTATTCGTATGATATGGATACGAAAAAAGTGAGCAAAGCCTGGGAAAAAACAAACGGGATCATCAACACCTTTACCGTCATTGACGAATAAACGATCATCAGCCGGCACAAACAAACTGTGCCGGCTGATTTCTTTTTATCATGAGCCATTTGCCTGAGACGCTGCAGCCGAGCTCGTCATAATGGCGATTGCTGCCGTCTGCTGTGCTTGGATAACGGCTTCAAGCGTTTGATAAAGTCCTGTTTCCAGAAGCGCCGGATCTTCCGTTTTTTCGCTCATGTATAAGTTGACGGCCGTTTTCAGATTCATGTCTTTCTGCCACCTGAACAGTTTATCGCTGTTCAATGCGCCTGCCATGATTGTGATGGCATCTATGTCTTTTTCACTGTTCTCAAGCAACGCAAGCAGTCCGATTTCCGGGTAATGGACAGGCTTCGGTCTTTTATGCTTTTTTGTCAATTCATCGTATATCCGGAGGGAGCGGGCGACAAGCTGATCGGAATCCCGCTCCGGCATAAGCGAGAGGATGTGGCTGAGAAACTGCAAATCGTTCCCTTTGCGAAAACCCGCTTGGTTAAGCTTTTGGTAAAACGCTTCGATATAGTCAATCAGTTCACCTGTTTCCATGCTTGAACCAGCCAAGAGCACGGCGAGCGGGTAGTCGCCGGCAGATGTTAAAAAGCTGTGCTTGTCCTTCATTCCTTTGTAAATAGACAAAGCCCGATTGATTTTCCCTTCATGATCATGCTCATCAGGATATTTTGTCAAAAGGATAAGAGCGGACAAATAGGTGAAAATACTTTTTTTAAATCCGTTGCCGGTCATTTTTTCATAAAGGATGAAAAAAGGTCTGATATGCGTTTCAGGTTCTTCGAAGCGCACGTCAAACATAGCGGCGAATGTATAGCGATGGGACGACCTTAACGGCGAAAATGTACCGGCGGCCTGTTTGACAGCCTCACTCAGCGTTATAAACCGTTCTTTATCAAAAGGCCGCTTGTTGACGACATACATGGAAGCAATCATCATTAATGTCCGCTGATCTGTGACTTTCCATTTTAATTCGCTTTTTAACTCAGAGTAAATTGCTTTATATTGATCCAACCGCTGCTGCAGTTTAGCAGATGCCATTTATCTGTCTCCTTCCTCGGTTTGCGTCGTTTTTGTATATACGAAGCAAAGGGAAATAAGTTTCATGGTTTTGGCATCAACCTAATAATATGGAAAAGGATACAGCGCAGCAATAATAATAAACGGGAAGATCCTTCTCCTGAACCGCCGGAATCGTCGCCGCGGATATCCGTATCCACCGTAAAACTGCCTTTCATCTGTCACGTCTTCGGGAACGAGGACAGATGCTTCCTGACGGTTCATCCCTTCAAGGATGCCGTGAACGGAACGGCCGTCCTTCATTTTCAGCACGACGTGATAGTGCATGTATTTGCGGCATAAATCGTGCAAAGACCTTTGATGGTCATGGGGCATCGAGCAAACGGCATCTTTCGGAACATTCATATTCCTTTCCATCTCCTTTTAGATTCATGGTATTCACCCGATGGATGAATGTTCCAGTTTAGAGCGGTAAAGCCGTGATATATGTAAAAAAGCCGATTATCATATATGAATCGGCTTTAAAAATCAATGGTTAGCATTTTTTTCTGCGGCACTTGAAACGGTCGTCATCGTCATCAGAAAAACACTTTCTTTTTCTGCATTTGAACCGGTCATCGTCAGAGCTGCGGGTTTTGTCCGTTTTCTCAGTTTCATTCGTTTTCTCCGTTTTGTCTGTTTTCTCCGTTTTATTCGTTTTATCTGTTTTATTAGTATCCGCCGAACGCCGCGCTTTCCTTGACTGTCTTTCTTTTTCCCGCTCAGGGCTGTATGGATCGTAATTGTCATAGTACTCTTCGTAGCTGCTCATTTTGAGGCAATCACCGCCTTTGACTCATGATATGATAATGTATTATAAAGAGAGGCGATTTGCCTGGGCATTTATAATGGTTTGCTGTGCTGTACATCAAGCAGATCAACTGACAAAATTCAACATTGAATAAAGGATTTTTCGTTTCAACCGCTAATATTATATGTATCAAACCATTTTTTTACGGCTGCGCCTGCCGGTGCTTGCGGAAAGCATTCAGACGGACGGCCTGATATGATAGAAGGAGCGGAATGCCGATGAAACGATCCAGAAGTGAAGGAGAGTACTTATGAAAAATAGTAGAAAAAAAGAGATCTTATCGTGGGTGAAAACACTTGTCATAGCCGCAGCGCTTGTGATGATTTGCCGCTATTTTCTGTTTACGCCGTCAACCGTTTTGGGAGATTCAATGTATCCGACTTTAGAGGACGGCAACATGGTCATGGTTAGTAAAATCAGCGATATTCAGCGCTTTGATAAAATTATTTTTCACGCGCCTGATTCGGATGAAAACTATGTGAAAAGGGTGATCGGGCTCCCGGGAGATACGATCAAAATGAAGGATGATGTCCTTTATATAAACGGAAAAGCATACGATGAACCTTATTTAAAGAAAAACAAACAAAAGCTGACGCTTCATGAACATTTGACCGATAATTTCACACTGGAGAAATTAACCGGTGAACAAAAGGTGCCGGAAGATCACTTGTTCGTGATGGGGGATAACCGTCAAAACAGCAAAGACAGCCGTTTTTTCGGATTTATCACAATGGACTCTGTTGTCGGAAAAGTTGAATTTCGTTATTTTCCTTTCAATGAGATCGGCGGAATAGAATAGAAAACAAAAAGGCTTCCCATGATACGAATGGGAAGTCTTTTTGTTTGTCGGCAAAGTCACCAAGCGCCCACTATTATTGTCATATTAATCAACCCTCCTTTTTTCGAAAAAAAAAGGGGTGTTTCGTTTCATTGCCGGCCTTTATTTGCTTTTATTGGCACTGGCAACATACTTTTGGCTTCAACCATAAACAGTCCGGATATAAAAATCCGGACTGTCAGCTTGTTAGACAAAAACACAAAAAGTGGCTTCAGCGCGAGTTTTTTTCGAATAAGGGAGAGGTTGGTTATTTTCGGCCCGCGGAGAAAAGGCGAATTTACGTTTAACGTTTTTGCTGCCAAAATCTCAAAAATCCGGCGAACTTGACTTGAAAAGGTCCTCATCGCCAGAAAACAGAATGAATTGGATAAAAATGGGGCAGATTATAAAAGTCTGTCAACAATCTGAGAGGCTGCCTACAGTGAGAATGGGAAGCCTTTTTAGCATTCGCACATTTTGGTGAGCGGGCGGTTTGAACAATTGTCTGTACAGTGAAATAATGAAAAAAGAAACTGGACAACAAGGAGGATAAGCAGATGAAAGTGTTTGTAGTTGGGGCGAACGGACAAATCGGGCGCCGCTTGACGAAAAGCTTGAATGAGAGCGGCGAACATCAAGTCAGAGCAATGGTGAGAAACGAAGAGCAGGCGCAAGCTTTGAAACAATCGGGAACAGAAACCGCGCTCGCTAATTTAGAAGGCACCGTGGAAAGCATCGCAGAAGCGGCGAAGGGCTGCGACGCGATTGTCTTTACCGCCGGCTCAGGCGGCAAAACGGGGGCCGACAAAACGCTTTTGGTGGACTTGGATGGTGCGGTTAAAACGATCGAAGCCGCCGAAAAAGCGGGCATTCGCCGTTTTATTATGGTCAGCACATTGCAGGCACACCGCCGTGAAAATTGGAATGAAGCGTTAAAGCCGTATTATGTCGCCAAACATTATGCGGACCGGATGCTTGAAGGCAGCGAATTAAATTACACGATTATTCGTCCGGGAGGCCTGTTAAACGAACCGGGCACAGGCCGTGTGAAAGCCGCGGAAAATCTTGAGCGCGGAACGATTCCGCGTGAAGATGTGGCTGATACTATCTTGGCGGCGCTCACCGAGGAGCACACATTCCGGCGTTCGTTCGATTTGGTTTCGGGAGATCAAACGCCCGCCGAGGCGCTTAAATCGATATAAAAGTGATTTGGGGAACCTGTGGTCAGAAGGTTCCCCGGCGTTTTTACAGAAGCGGGATATAGATGGTCATCTTCATCCCGTTCGGCGGTACGGAACGGCACACATCAGTCACTTCAAAGTCCGGTCCTTCAGTTCTCTCGTAATTGGTATTCATCAGCCATGATCCATAGATGTATCTTCTTGTGTTCTGCACTGATTCGGTCGAGCCGTTCACATGAAATACGGCGTATTTGCCGCCGGGAATTTTCGTATACATAAGCGGCTCCGGTACTTCTCCGGCTGCGGTTTCGCGAACGGACTCCCCGATGATAAATGAGAAACCTCCGTCATCCCGGAAGCGGCATGACAGCCCGTAACACATACTCGGAGCCGTTTTTTGAGGAATTTGCATAAAGTATCCATTTCTGCCGAAATCGTTGTAGAATGCCGGGATATCTTCGAAATACTTTTCATCGTTTAAATTTGTCCGGTACTCATATCCGATCATATGTATGTCGTTTAAATGAGTGATGTGCGGCTTTGGGATGTTCAGATCTCCAGGCATCCTTTCTTTATATTCGAGGAAATTAATTTTGGATTGAAAATCAAGCTTGACCTTCGCTTTGCGGTACTTGGCCGGAGTGATGCCGAAGTACTGTGAGAAAGCCCTGCTGAAAGCTTCCTGTGAGCCATAGCCGAAATTGATTGCAATGTCGAGTATGGAGCGGTCTGTTTTCTCAAGCAGAAGCGCAGCTTCAGACAGACGCCGGTTGCGAATGTATTGATAAACGGAAAAACCGGAGATCGCCTGAAAAAGCCTTTGAAAATGAAACGGGGAGAAACACGACTTTGCCGCAATATCTGTTATGTTTAAATCGTTTTGAAGGTGTTCTTCGATAAAATGAACCGCGTTTTGAATTCTTTCGTAATCATTCATATTCATCCACAGCCTTTACGATTTGATGATCCTATTGTACAGGATCAAGCGATGGTTTTTTTGATGATTTGTGCTTTTTTAAAAGCCTCCAAATGCGGAGGCTTTTTCTTATTGATGACGAAAATCTGTCACTTCAAGAGGGCGCATCATATCGTAATCTTCGTGCTCAAGGATGTGGCAGTGCCAAACATATCTGCCGCTGTACGGCGCAAAGGTGGCGATAATGCGCGTCACAGAGCCCGGGGGTACTTTGACGGTGTCTTTCAGCCCTTTTTCATTCGGTGCCGGAGGAACTGCCGGACCCGTAAAGACAAGTTCTCCGTTTTCCTGATATCGCTCGATATCAAACGGCCGGTGGTCGAGAATCAAAAATTGAACAAGATGTAAATGAATCGGATGGATCGCCCTTCCGGCATTGATGATCGACCAAATCTCAGTGCTGCCGAGTGCGGGAGTTTCAGTTACCGGTTCATGCCACTTTGTGTTGTTTAAAAGCAGAACAGGTCTTCCATATTGGTCAACGGCCGCGCCCAATGACAGATTTCTAAGGGCATTGATCTTGTGTCTTCGGTAAAATGGGCGTTTTCTTAATATTCTCGGCAATGAACTTGTATCTTTTTGCTTCAATGGCTTTGAGATGCGGAATTGCATAATGTCGGCATCTGTATCGGGATCTGCGTCTTGTCCGCCGCAGCCGATCCGGTTTTTCAATGTTAAGGTTTTTCCTTCTGCTCGTGAAAAATCGACGATGATATCGCACCTTTCAGCCGGCGCGATCACCAGTTCATTGACTTTGACCGGATGCTGCAGAAGACCGCCGTCCGTGCCGATTTGATGACATGTGATGTCATGATTGAAATACAGTTCAAAGATTCTCGTATTGGAGGCGTTCAGTATCCGAAACCGGTATTTTCGGGGTTCCAGTTCAGCAAAAGGCCATACCTTGCCGTTGACTAAAATGGTATCACCGCAAAAAGCTGGAACAATCGACGGGTCCGGAAGATCCGGCGAAGGGTTGTCAGGCTGCCGCGGATAAAACAATGAACCATCTTCATGAAATGACTTATCCTGAATCAAGAGCGGGATTTCGTATTCTCCCTTCGGTAAGTTCAATGACCGCTCTTCCCTGTCGCGAATAAAATATAAACCGACAAGCCCCGCATATACATTCAGCCTTGTGATGGCCATTGCATGATCGTGATACCAGAGAGCTGTAGCATCCTGCTCATTCGGATATTCATACACCTCCCTTTCAAAAAAAGGGCCTTTGACTTGAAAATCTTTAGTGTACCAGGCTTCCGGGTAACCGTCGCTATCAGGCGGTGTCCGGCCTCCATGCAAATGAACGACCGTTTTGACTTCATGTTCATGATGGCCGTCGTCATGAATTGTATGGTCAACGGGGAGAAAATGATGATCCGGAAGCTTATTCAACCATTTGACCGCGACTTTTTCGTGTTTTTGCACTTCAAAGGTGGGGCCGGGATAGACCTCGTTATATCCAAACAGCCGGGTCGGCGGCAGATCGCGGTGGAGCTGCTGCTGAAATTCTTTCATGGTGACTTCATAATAGGTCATTTCCTTGCTTTTGCTGTGGGGTTTAAGCACTTTCGGAATGGGGAGTTTGTCAACGAATTTTTCAAGTTTCATGTTTCACCTGTCCTCTTTTGTTCTAATGAAAAGATCATTACATTATAAGACGGGTTGCATGGTCTGGTTCCTCATGATGAGAATAAGAAATGTGATTTGTGCTGAGAATGTTAAAAAAAAGAATCGATCATGACAAGAAGATGAACAGAATATTTCCTAACGATTAAAAATCGCCTTGAGGCGTGGTTCGCGGAGGAAGAAAGGCGGGGATGATGATACATTATGTGTAAACCCTTTCTTATGGGGCGAAGCGGTCTGAAAGGAGATACCCGTATTGCAGAAAAGAATAGAGTGGATTGATGTTTCGAAGGGCGTGGGAATTATACTGGTCGTGTTGGGCCATACACCGACGCCGGATTGGCTGAAAACGTTCATTTTCGCATTTCATATGCCGCTGTTTTTCTTTCTGTCCGGCCTCGTTTACCATGATTGGAAGATGACTTTTACATCATTTCTTTTTAAAAAAATAAAGACGCTTCTTTTGCCGTACTTCATTTTCTCCGTCCTTGCCTATTTATTCTGGGTTCTCGTCGAGAGGCATTTTACGTTTACGGGGAGTTCGGATGTTGATCCGGTTGTACCGTTTAAAGGCATTTTTTATTCGATGCCTGATGACTACATGCTGACACACAACCCTGCGCTCTGGTTTTTAACATGCTTATTCATCGTTGAAATGCTTTTTTTTATCGTGAAGAGATGGGGGAAAGGAAGGCTGTTTATCGTCATTGCCGTAATGGTGTCGGCC
Source organism: Bacillus sp. FSL K6-0972 (assembly GCF_037976035.1). Lineage (NCBI taxonomy): Bacteria > Bacillati > Bacillota > Bacilli > Caryophanales > Bacillaceae > Bacillus > Bacillus sp. FSL K6-0972. The sequence continues at coordinate 715,022 of NZ_CP150260.1, forward strand.
GCCTCGGGCTATTTGAATGATCAATTTGTGGGCATCAAGCTGCCGTGGAATATTGAAGTGGCCTTGACCGCCATCGTATTTTATTCGGCCGGTTTTCTGTCGAGAAATAGCCTGAGGGAGATGAGAGACGGAAGAACGCTGCTGCCAGCGTTTCTCTTATTCATCGCGGTCGGCTTTTTACAGACCCTGAACGTCAGAGTGGATATGAGGGCCAATGAGTACGGAAACATGGCGGTCTTTTATCTGACCTCATTTCTGGGAACGGCAGGCGTCATTTTCAGCAGTTTTAAACTCGAAAAAATGAAGCTACTCCAATTCCTCGGGAAAAACTCGCTGATCATTCTCGTACTGCACTACCCGGTCATCAGGATGCTGAAAGCCGTCGTCTACTACTTTACCCAGGTTTCCCTTGATGAGACATACGGTTCCCTGTTATGGAGCGCGCTTTACACCGGTATGACATTGCTTGTTATGGTGCCTTGCATCTTTTTATTGAACCGTTATCCGATCGTGCTTGGGCGGAAGAAATGCAATTAAAAAACTTGCAAAAGAGACTTTGCAAGTTTTTTTGAATTATTGAAGGTTAAAAGTGATTTTTTCATCATTCCAAAAATTAGAAGTGAAAATAACTTTATATGTTTTGCTCTTTTTTGTCTGAAAAGCGATAGTTCCAGAAACCTTACCGTCTTTTGTCAGATTTCCAGATGATAATTGGTTATCATCTGAAAGTGCATAAGTATTATGCGTAATTTGTCCATCTTCGTTTTGAATTTGAAAATCAAGCGGGTTGTAAGAAATATCTTTATCGCTTTTATTTTCTATGTTAACTGTTACAATCACATATTCATTACCTTTTTTTGGTTTGATAAATTTATTGCCCATCGATTTTTTAACGTTGGTCACTGTGATTTGGGTGCCATCCAGATCAGCTGTTTCATTTAAACCAAATTCAGTTTTTTCTTCTTTGGCATCGTCATTGCTTTTTTCTTCGCTAGTTTTTGCGGCTGTCGTCTTTGCACTGCTACCGGACGATTTGCTTTCTTGAGAAGAAGAGCCGCTTGAAGCGAATATCATGACGAATACGATGGATCCAATAATCGTGACATAGAACCACCATTTTTTAAAGACAAGGCCTTTATTCTCGCCGCTGAACAATGCTTTACATCCGCCGATTAAAAGCAGGATAAGCGGAACGATATATGCCAGGCTGACGCCGACAGTTCCTCCTATTGCAGCCGCGATATAAAAAGTACCCGCTAATTTAGTATGTTTTTTTACGATACATGCACCGACGATGGCCAGTGCAGACAGCAAAATAACCGCCCAGGATGATCCGATAACTTCTCCGGCGCCATCCGCTTCTAAAGCGGCGCCTAACCCTCCGAATAATAAACCTGAAAATCCTGCAAAAATCCCGAAAATACCGCCTAGTAATCCCAGTACAAATTCTGCTGTACGTTTGACTGGGGCTTGAAGATTTGTTTGTTCTGACATGTAATGTCCCCCTCATAATCTATGTAATAATGTCTAAAACATAATAATCCAAAAAAGGAAAAAAGTCCATATATTTTTGTGACTATTTTACTATTAAGTTATATCATAAGAGCTTAAAGGACTATTTTCGACTTTTTTAATATCGTTTAAATTTCAGGTTTGTTTAATGTTTTTTAGAAGAATAGTGCAGGAACTCTAAAGAAAAAATATTCAGAAAGAAGATACCGTCCTTTAATTCTATCCAGCGTGAATAAATTAAGGTTTTCGCAAAATCCTTATATAAAGCGGGTTTTACCGGTTTTGACCCAACTGAAATTTGTTTCCTTAAATAAAAAAAGTTCTACTCTGACTATATTTCTGCAAGAAGTGAATCATGTTTCTATAGACTCACTCAAGTTTTGCTTTGTATGATTAAAAGCGAAAACACGGATGGGAAAGGAAGCTTTTTATGGAACGGTATGATGAATTAAAAAAAGGTGAAACCGGGGCTTGGGTCAGCATCATCGCTTACCTTGTGCTGTCGGCCGTGAAATTGGCCGTCGGGCTTGCATTTCACTCCGAAGCCCTCAGAGCCGACGGACTGAACAATACAACCGATATTATCGCCTCATTAGCGGTGCTGATCGGCCTCAGGATTTCTCAGAAGCCGCCTGATGAAGACCATCCGTACGGACATTTCCGCGCTGAGACGATCGCCTCGATGATCGCTTCATTTATTATGATGGTGGTCGGGCTTGAAGTGCTGTACAGCTCAGGCGAAATGCTGTTTAATCCGAAAGAAACGACACCCGACATGATTGCGGGCTGGACGGCTGCAGGCAGTGCCATCGTGATGTTTATGGTTTTCCTCTACAATAAAAGGCTGGCAAAAAAGGTGAACAGCCATGCTCTCTATGCAGCAGCCGCCGATAATAAATCAGATGCCTATGTCAGCATCGGAACGTTCGCAGGCATCTTTGCTTCGCAATTTAACCTTGCTTGGGTCGATACGGCAGCCGCGTTTATCATCGGATTAATCATCTGCAAAACGGCTTGGGGGATTTTTAAAGAGGCAGCCCATTCTTTGACGGACGGATTCGATATTAAACATATTTCAACGTATAAAGAAACGATCCGGAAAGTTCCCGGCGTCGGCAAAATCAAAGATGTAAAAGCGCGTTATTTGGGCAGCGCCATCCACGTGGAAATCATCGTGGAAGTGAGGTCCGATCTCAACATTGCAGAAAGCCATGATATCGCCGATGAAATTGAGAGAAGAATGCAGGAGGAGCACTCTATCGTTCATTCCCATGTTCACATAGAGCCTTCTGAGGAATAATAAGAAGCGGTCACTGACCGCTTTTTTTGTTTTTTTACTCTGAAATTCGAAATAAAAAAAGACAAAACGCTATTTTCCGCCAGTCAGTTGTTTTCTGAGAGCACATCGTTTATGGTAAAGTTAAATAAATTCGATTCGTCAGCAATGAGGAGGAAGAGGATGGCATACGAAGAAACGCTGCATCCCGTTTTGGGAAAAGTAGCTGATAATATTGACAAAGTAATGGTAGGAAAGAAAGATATTGCCGTTTTAAGCCTGACTGCCATTCTTGCAAACGGACACGTCCTGCTGGAAGACGTTCCCGGCGTCGGAAAGACAATGATGGTTCGCACCCTAGCAAAGTCAACCGGCGCTGAATTTAAGAGAATCCAGTTTACGCCAGATTTACTGCCTTCAGATGTAACAGGCGTTTCCATATATAATCCGAAAACACTGGAATTTGAATACCGTTCAGGCCCGATTATGGGGGACATCATCCTCGCCGATGAAATCAACAGAACATCGCCGAAAACCCAGTCGGCGCTTCTGGAAGCGATGGAAGAAGGAAGTGTGACAGTAGACGGTGTGACAATGCCGCTTTCAAAACCTTTTTTTGTGATGGCAACGCAAAACCCTGTTGAGTATGAAGGGACATACCCGCTGCCGGAAGCTCAGCTTGACCGCTTTTTATTCAAGCTGAGAATGGGGTATCCGACAGTGCGCGAAGAGCTTCAAGTGCTCGATCTTCAGGAAAACCGCAGCCCGATTGAGGAAATTGAGCCTGTCATAGAGAAAGAAGAGCTTGCTGCATTTCAAAAAGAGGCTGAAAAGGTGTATGTAGACGCTGCGATTAAAGAATACATTGTTGAGATCACCCAAAAAACGAGGAGTCATTCCGCTGTTTATCTCGGCGTGAGTCCGCGCGGCTCAATCGCCTTGATGAAGGCTGCTCAGGCGTTTGCATTTTTATATAACCGCGATTATGTCATTCCTGATGATATTCAGTACTTGGCGCCTTTTACCCTTGCGCACAGAATGATCCTGCGGTCAGAGGCGAAATTTGAAGGAAAGCGGCCTGAAGCTGTCCTTCAGGACATTATGTCAAAAACGGAAGTTCCCGTCGGAAGGCCGATGAGCAACTGATGAGAGCGCGCATTGGTCTTGTGAAGTACGGATGGAAGCTGTTTATCCTGTTTCTTCTGTTTGCTTCAACGTTTTGCTATGCGATGTTCCAAGGGGGATTTGTCAGCTGGTTTCTGTTTTACTCATTTCTTCCCTTTGTGCTTTATGCTTTCCTGTTTGCCTTTTATCCGCTGAAGAACATGACAGCGGAGCGGAGGCTGAGCCGCGGACAGTATAAAGCCGGTGATCAATTGGAGGCTTTCGTCGTGCTAAAGAGAAAATGGCCCTTTCCGATCATGTTTATGATCGTGGAAGACTGCCTGCCTGATTCGTTGGGGAGAAACGGGGGTTCGGCAGAGGCTAAACAGTTTCTCTTTCCTTGGTTTAAAAAAGAAATTAAGATGGCGTACACGATCGATTCAGTTCCGAGAGGAGACCACCGATTAACCAACATCAGAGTCCGTACAGGTGATCCGCTCGGACTGCTGGAAAGAGAATGCGAGATTCAATTGGAAGATTCCTTTCTCGTTTTGCCTTCCTATCAGGAGATATCCTACCGCGCTGGCGGAGGCTCTTATGACGAACATGCAGGCCGCGTTTCAGAGCTTCGCCGGAAGGACAGCACACTGGCATCGGGCATCAGAGAATACCAGCCTGGCGACCGTTTTGCATGGATCGACTGGAAGACGTCAGCACGGCGCAGCCAGCTGATGACGAAGGAATTTGAGCAGACGAAAGGGAATGACATGCTCGTCTTTATGGATCAGTCCCCCTCTGATGTTTTTGAAGAGATCGTCGCGTTTACCGCTTCCATCATTCGTTCAGCAATGCGGAGCGGGACGAATGCCGGGCTTGTTTCCATTGGAAAGGCGCGGAATGTCTTCCCGGTTCGGCAAGGGGAAGAGCATCTGAGAAAGCTGTTTTACTACTTGGCGCTTGCCGACTGCAATGCAGTCCAGCCGTTTCACAGTCTGCTGGAGGGTGAATTCGGCCATCCCGATATGAGAAAAGCCGTCAAATATATTGTGACAAGCCGCATCACCATCGAACTGGTGCAGGTTTTGAAGAAACCGCTCTCCGGCGGACTGCCCGTTATTTGTTTGGTGAAGAAAAAAGGCGGAGCTCTCTCAAGTGAGGAAAGCGCTGCTGTCCAACATTTAAAAGCGCGGGGGATTGAAGTGAACGTCATTTACGGGGAACATTTTTCCCGGGGTTTTGCTGAAGCGAGGTGAGAAAATGTTGTCCGGGGGAAAAAGAAACAAGTTCGGTTTACTGCTTTTTTATGTGCTAACCTTTTTGCTGCTGTGGGAGTGGCTGCGTCCTTTGCAGTATTTTACCGATACGGGACACACCGTCTTTTTTATTTTGTTTATTGCCCTTGTATTTTTGCTTACATTTTTTAAGGTCCCTTGGTTTATCAGATTTCCGGTCAGCCTTGGCTTCGTTCTGTTTGCACTCCACACGATTTTTTACGAAGGATCGGTGTTTTCACCTTCATGGATTGCCCTGTTTTTTCAGGATTTAAATCAAAATTTCTCCTATATTTTCTCCGGCATGTGGCGGGATATGTCGCCGTTGTTTCGGACGCTGCTCTTTTACGTCCTTCTTTGGCTGCTTGTATACTTGCTGCATTACTGGGTGATCTATCAGCGCAGAATTTTATTCTTTTTTATTATGACCGTTGTTTATATCGCGGTGATCGATACATTTACGCCGTTTGACGCGTCGCATGCGATCGTCAGGATCGTGCTGATCGGATTTTTGCTTCTCGGCCTGCTGTATTTGGAACGGATCAGGGAATCAGAAGCGCTAAAATCCTCAAGATCGCGTTTTGCCAAATGGTTTGCACCGCTCTTATTGATGACTGCTGCAGCCGTGTGCATCGGCGCTGTCTCGCCAAAAGCCGATCCCGTCTGGCCTGATCCAGTGCCGTTTCTGCAGACGGCTGCGACCGGCGATTTTGCTTCCTCAGGCAAAAGCAAAGTCGGCTATGGAACGAATGATGAGGCATTGGGCGGTCCATTTTCAAAAGACGATACATGGGTATTTACATGGCAGGGAAATGAACGAAGCTATTTCAGGGTGGAAACGAAAAGCCGCTATACAGGTAAAGGCTGGATTGAAGACGAAAAAGCGGGCGCATCCACCCAGCTTGACGAGGATAAGCTGGATTACCAGTGGTACGACGAAAGCGTGAAGACAGAAACGCGCAAAGCGATCGTCGATATCGATCCGGCTTACCAGTACGATCATGTCCTATATCCGATCGGGACGACTGAAATCAAACTCAACAATTTCTTTGTGCCGCTCCGCATGAACTTAAACACGGAGAAAATAAAACCGGCCGGCAAGACAGGCGCGGACATTCGGAATCTGGAAAGCTATTCGGTCACCTATAAATCACCTGTCTTCGATGTCCATCAGCTGAGGAAGGTCAGCTTGGAGTCGGAGGGGAAATGGAGCAGGAGCCATGAGAAGTATCTGCAGCTTCCCACTTCCCTTCCAGACCGCGTGAAAACATTGGCGCACGATTTAACGAAAAACGAAAATAATATATATGACAAAGCGAAAGCGATTGAGAAGTATCTCGGTTCTTCCGAGTTTTCTTATGAGACGGAAGATGTGGCTCTTCCTAAAGGAGACCAGGATTACGTCGATCAGTTTTTATTTGAGACGAAAATCGGCTACTGCGACAATTTCTCCACAGCTATGATCGTGCTGCTGCGGTCGGCCGGAATACCGGCCCGCTGGGTGAAAGGCTATACATCCGGTGAATATGCAGGAACGACGGCAGACCGGAAACGCACGATTTACGAGGTGACAAACAACAATGCCCACTCCTGGGTTGAAGTGTACTTTGAAGGACAAGGCTGGGTTACGTTTGAACCGACGAAAGGCTTTTTAAATCCGGAGCAGCTCGTTGAAGAGTCCAGCGGTCAGCAAGCCGATGCGGCTTCTGATAAAAAAGAAGATGCTAAGAAAAACGATGAAGGCCGGCGTCCGCAGGATGTAAAAGAACAAGACAACAAAGAAAAGCCCGAGTCTCAGGCAAAGCATGATGCTAAAGCCGATTCAAATGCCGGCCGCGGGGTTACAGACCGCATCCTTTTGACTGGTGTGGCTGTACTCGGCCTGTTGCTGGCGTTTGCAGCAGTGCTTTACTATACAAGGGCAAAATGGATGCCGCACATGATCATCAACAGGCTGAAAAAACGGCGTGATGAAGCGGTTTTCTTCAAAGCTTACGATGAGCTGCTCCGCCAGCTGAAGCGCCAAGGCATACAAAAAGAAGAAGGCCAGACGCTGCGCGAGTTTGCGAAGACGGTTGATGAACGCTTTCAAAGCGGGGAAATGACGGCTTTGACCCGTCAATATGAACGGGCTCTGTATCGAAAAGAAGATGCCGCAAAGCTTTGGAATGATTCGGCGGAGTTATGGGAAAATTTAATTAAAAAGAGATAGTCTTGACCGCTTTCAGTCGTATTGTTAGAATAAGTGAATATTAAAAACCCTTATATATTCTTGCTGGCAGGCTCGGCGGCTTATCTATCGGACAAGCCGGGCCTTGTCCCGTGAATGGGGGCAGGACGGCCGTGTGTCTGCCGCCATTTTTTCTGTGCAAAAAGACAATTTGATAAAGAGGTGACACCATGACGAAGTTAGTAAATGAAATGATTCTTGTGTTGGATTTTGGAAGTCAGTACAACCAGCTGATTACCCGCCGCATTCGTGAGTTTGGTGTATATAGTGAATTGCATCCTCATACGTTGACGGCAGAGGAAATCAAAGAAATGAATCCGAAAGGAATTATTTTGTCCGGCGGTCCGAACAGCGTTTACGACGAAGGATCTTTCCGCTGCGACGAAAAGATTTTCGAATTGGACATCCCTGTTCTTGGAATTTGCTACGGCATGCAGCTGATGACGCATTACCTTGGCGGAAAAGTAGAAGCGGCGAGCCAGCGCGAATACGGAAAGGCAAACATTCATATCGAGGGTGAACCGGATCTGTTTAAAGATCTTCCAAACGAACAAGTCGTCTGGATGAGTCATGGTGATCTAGTTGTTGAAGTTCCAGAAGGCTTTACCGTTGATGCGACAAGCCATCATTGCCCGAATTCAGCAATGAGCAAGAAGGATAAGAAATGGTACGGCGTTCAATTCCATCCGGAAGTCCGCCACTCAGAATACGGAAACGACCTTTTGAAAAACTTCGTTTTCGGTGTTTGTGAATGCGCCGGCGAATGGTCAATGGAAAACTTTATTGAGATTGAAATGCAGAAAATCCGCGAAACAGTCGGCGACAAGCAAGTGCTGTGCGCCTTGAGCGGCGGGGTTGACTCCTCTGTCGTTGCGGTCTTGATCCATAAAGCGATCGGTGACCAGCTCACTTGTATTTTCGTAGACCACGGACTTCTTCGAAAAGGTGAAGCGGAAGGCGTGATGAAGACGTTCAGCGAAGGCTTCAACATGAACGTGATCAAAGTTGATGCGAAAGACCGCTTCCTGAACAAGCTTAAAGGCGTCTCAGACCCTGAGCAAAAACGCAAAATCATCGGTAATGAGTTTATCTACGTGTTTGACGATGAAGCGGAAAGACTGAAAGGAATTGACTTCCTTGCACAGGGAACGCTTTACACAGATATTATCGAGAGCGGAACAGCGACGGCTCAGACGATCAAATCGCATCACAATGTCGGCGGCCTTCCTGAAGACATGCAGTTTGAACTGATCGAACCGCTGAATACGCTTTTTAAAGACGAGGTGCGTGCGCTCGGAACCGAGCTAGGCATCCCTGACGAAATCGTTTGGCGCCAGCCGTTCCCGGGTCCGGGCCTTGGCATCCGCGTTCTCGGAGAAGTGACGGAGGAGAAGCTTGAAATCGTCCGCGAATCAGACGCAATCCTCCGCGAAGAAATCGCCAAAGCTGATCTTGAAAAAGATATTTGGCAATACTTCACCGTTCTTCCTGATATCCGCAGCGTCGGCGTCATGGGAGATGCAAGAACTTATGATTATACGATCGGCATTCGCGCCGTGACATCGATTGACGGCATGACATCCGACTGGGCGAGAATTCCTTGGGATGTCCTTGAGAAAATCTCGACACGGATCGTCAATGAAGTGAAGCACATTAACCGTGTGGTTTACGACATTACGAGCAAGCCGCCTGCAACAATCGAGTGGGAATAAGACAAATGCCTCAGCCGTATAAAGGCTGGGGCGTTTTTTATTGGTGGAGCAAAGCTGATACCGCTTATATTCACCGCTTTCATCGTCGCAACCGCTGTGCCATGTGGCGTGACAACCGAATAAGGCATCAAAAGCTACGATACATTTCAAACAGTGTTCTAAGCGCCGGTTTGTCGCAGGATAAGAAACGAGAATACAATATCACCATAAAAAAGAGCGTGCAGCCCGTGTTTGATTTGAATTGAAGAAAACAGGGGATTACCCCGCTTCAGACCACGATCAGAATTTGGAAAAAACAACGAACGAAACGAACATTAAAATCATGAATGTTCGTTTTTTTATATTGTGTTCAGCGTTAGATATTGCTACAATAGTATAGTAATTTAAAAAAGACTTGTCGTATAATCATGGGGATATGGCCCATAAGTTTCTACCAAGCTACCGTAAATAGCTTGACTACGCTTGTATACAATATTTTGTCCGTGAAAAAACATTTTTTCAGTATGAAATATGCCGTAGTCAAGCGTCCCGCCATTTGGGGCGTTTTTTGTTTAAAAGCAAAGGTTTATGAAACAATAAAAGCGACAGACAAACGAGAGGAGTATACCATTTTGAAGCGTTACTTTCAGTTTGAAGAATTGGGCACAAATTATCGGAGAGAAATGATCGGCGGACTCACCACATTTTTGTCCATGGCATACATTTTGATCGTCAACCCGCTTACCCTTTCTCTGGCGTCGGTGGAAAATTTCCCGGATGCATTGAGAATGGATCAAAGCGCGGTCTTTACGGCAACAGCAGTTTCAGCAGCTGTCGGTTGTTTTATCATGGGGCTGCTCGCGAAGTATCCGATCGCCCTTGCACCCGGAATGGGGCTTAACGCATTCTTTGCATTCTCCGTCATCCTGAACATGCAGATTCCATGGCAAACGGCTCTCTCCGGCGTTATGGTTTCCGGACTTATTTTTATTGTTCTTTCGCTATCCGGTTTAAGGGAAAAAATTATCAATTCGATTCCTTATGAGCTGAAAATGGCTGTCGGTGCGGGGATTGGCCTGTTTATCGCTTTCGTCGGTTTGCAGGGCTCCAAAATCGTCGTATCCAACCCTGATACCATTGTGTCGTTTGGGAATATACATTCAGGTCCCGTTCTTTTGACTGTTTTTGGACTGATCATCACTGTCATTTTAATGGTATTGCGTGTGAACGGCGGCATTTTCTTCGGCATGCTGATCACGGCGATTGTCGGCATGATCTTCGGACAGATTGACGTTCCTGACAAGATCGTCGGTGCCGTTCCTAGTCTTGCGCCAACATTTGGACAATCCTTTATCCACCTTCATGATATCTTTACGGTGCAGATGCTTGTCGTCATTTTAACGTTTTTATTCGTCGACTTTTTTGATACGGCCGGTACATTGGTGGGTGTTGCATCACAAGCCGGTTTAATGAAGGATAACAAACTGCCGCGCGCGGGAAGGGCTTTGCTTGCCGATTCTTCCGCAACTGTTGCCGGAGCGATCCTTGGTACATCGACAACGACGGCTTATGTTGAGTCAAGTGCCGGGGTAGCGGCCGGAGCGAGAAGCGGTTTTGCGGCAATCGTAACAGGCGTTTTGTTCTTGCTGTCGCTGTTCTTCTCGCCTGTTCTCAGCGTTATCACTTCGCAAGTGACGGCGCCTGCTTTAATCATCGTCGGCGTGCTGATGGTGGCGAATCTCAACAAAATCGACTGGACCAAGTTTGAGATTGCGGTGCCCGCATTCTTAACGATGATCGCGATGCCGCTGACATACAGCATCGCCACCGGAATCGCAATCGGATTTATTTTCTACCCGATCACGATGATCTTTAAAGGCAAAGCAAAAGAAATCCATCCGATTATGTACGGATTGGCTGTCGTATTTATTCTTTATTTCATTTTCTTGAAATAAGCTGTGCGAAAAAGCGCTTGTTCATTTGAACAAGCCTTTTTTATTTTCAAATCATTAAAAACGGAACCTTCCGCCTTCGTTTTTCGTCATATATAAGGGCTGCCGCATCTATGATAAAAAGAGGTTTGTCTTGACTGTTTCACACAGCTTATGTAATTTATAAAAGTGCTTTTCATTTATGTAAAGCTTTTGAATAGAATAGGAGTTGCTTATATGATTGAAGAACATCACAAACGAAATGAAGATGATATAGAAGAACCTGCTTCGAGGATGTCGAGGAATTCTCGGAAAAAAGCGAGGAAGAGCAAGGAGACGAATCCGTCTGCAGCGAAAGTCAAATCGGTGATGGAGAGCGTGATTGCCGCTTTGTTCCGCTATTTCAGCTTTGTGCTCGATATTTTAAAATCCCCGGTGCGCAGCGCACTTGATTATGACCGGTCTTATTTTAAGTATTCCGTTATTTCAATGACGCTTTTAGCCGTTTTCTTTTCGCTCGGCAACTTTTATCAGCTGCTTGCGGGACGGGGGAGAATTCTCGGGTTCGGCGTGTCAGTGCCGTTCATGGAAGTGTTTTTGATTGTATTTATCTACTGCATGGCTTTCATGTTTTGGATGGCGGCAGCGAGCTGGGTTGTATCGAATTTTATGCTCAGGTATAAAGCTTCATTTTTCGATATCACGGCAAAGTACGGCTCTCTATTGGTTCCGTTTATCGTCCCCGCCGCTTTGTGGATGATATTCGCGATTATCAACTTCACGGCCGCGACGGTGATTCTATCGATCGTCATCTTTATGGGATTGACATTCGGCACTTTTACGCTGATTCAATCGATTTATGAAAAAAGCGAAAAAGCGCGGTTTGACCTGATGTACTGCGTGTTTACCGTCTTTTTGCTTGAATTGGTATTCGTTGCGGCAACATGGAAGCTGGTAGGCGGATACTTGCTGTCGTCGCTTATCCCGGTTTAAGGAGATATTGCCGGTTCTTCTAGAAGAACCGGTTTTTTCCCCGAATTAATTCTGAGTTGACTCATAAGAATAATATGTATATATTGTAACCAATCATACGAACGGATGGGGGAGTGATCGATGGCTAACTTGCTTCGAAAAGCCGTAAAGCAAAAAAAGGAGTATTTAATCAGGCAGCTCGCAAAATCAGGGCGGCTGGACAATTTGAAAGACCTCTTGTCATACACGCTGAGCGATTTGGAAAAGGAACACCGGAAGCTGCACGAATCTGATGCAGATCGTCAGCGGGATCATAAACACCAGCTCTGAAAGACGTTCATTTGAACGTCTTTTTTAATGGAGTTTCAATGCTTTGAAACCGGCAGAAAAAGGGTAAACTGATGGGAGTGAGCAATGTCGAAAAATTTTTTGGTGAAGCAGGGCCATTACAGGATTGTGTATGGAGAATTTCTCTAGTAGAATATGATTGCTTTGCATCTAAAGGAGGGATTTCAATTGCTTCACTCAGCACTATTGAACAGTGTGATCATGGTTGGAATTATTCTGGTTATCAATATTATATATGTAACGTTTTTAACCCTTCGAATGATACTGACTCTTAAAGGCCAGCGGTATCTCGCCGCTTTTATCGGGACAATCGAAATGCTTGTTTACGTCATCGGGCTGGGGCTCGTTCTAGATAATTTAAATCAAATCCAAAACGTGATCGCTTATGCGGTTGGATTTGGAATCGGCATCATCGTCGGCACGAAAATTGAAGAAAAGCTCGCTTTGGGCTATATTACCGTTAACGCCATTACGAAAGAGCTCGATTTGGATCTGCCGAAACAGCTCAGGGAAAAAGGCTACGGGGTCACCCATTGGGTCGTCAGCGGACTTGAGGGAGACAGAACGGCGATGCAGGTTTTGACGCCGAGAAAATACGAACTGCAACTGTACGAAACGATTAAATCAATCGATTCAAAAGCATTTATCATTTCCTACGAACCGAAGACGATACACGGCGGATTCTGGGTTAAAGCCGTAAAGAAAAGGAGAATTAAAGAATAATGACAAAGCCGAAAAAAAAGCGCTTTGAAGTAACGGAAGGCGAAACGATCGAAACCGTGTTGACGAAGATGCAGGAAGAAGGCTATACACCGGTGCGCCGAATGGAGGAGCCGGTCTTCAAAGAAACAAAGGAAAATGGAACGATTCAGGTTGTTCCGTGCGGAAGAAAAATTATATTCGAAGGGAAATTGCTCTAAACCCGAACATTAGACCAACAAAATATACTATCGTTCGATAATGTCGTTGACATTATCACAGTCCGTTGTTAAGATAAACATGACATGAAAACACATCCTCATATAATCTTGGGAATATGGCCCATAAGTCTCTACCCGATGACCGTAAATCATCGGACTATGCAGGAAAGTGGACAATAAACTGACATGGAGATCGCGAGAAGCGGACTAACTGACGATACACGCGCCATGCCCGGTTTGTGTTGCTTCCTACAAATGCAATACATGCCGGGTTTTTTATTTGCGAAGAATAACAGCTAAAGGTGGGACAAAAAGATATGCAGCCTCTTCTTGGTGTTATCATGGGAAGCACATCTGACTGGGAAACGATGAAACATGCCTGCGGCATACTCGATGAACTGGGAATTCAGTTCGAAAAAAAGGTCGTTTCCGCACATCGGACGCCTGATTTAATGTTTGAATATGCCGAAACGGCGCGGGAAAGAGGCTTGAAAGTCATCATTGCCGGAGCGGGCGGAGCCGCCCACCTGCCGGGAATGGTCGCAGCCAAAACGACGCTGCCCGTCATCGGTGTGCCGGTTCAGTCAAAAGCGCTGAACGGCCTCGATTCGTTGCTTTCAATCGTTCAAATGCCGGGCGGTGTACCTGTTGCGACCGTTGCCATCGGCAAAGCGGGAGCGGTCAACGCCGGACTGCTTGCGGCGCAGATTTTGTCAGCTTTTGACGAAAAGCTTGCCGGAAGATTGGACGAACGAAGGGAAAGCATCAGACAAACCGTATTGGAAAGCAGTGATCAGCTTGTATAAACAAACGATTTTTCCGGGCGCGACAATCGGCATTATCGGAGGCGGACAGCTTGGCAAAATGATGGCGGTCGCGGCCAAACAAATGGGCTATAAAATCGCGGTGGTTGACCCTGTTCCTTCATCACCGTGCGGCCAGGTCGCCGACCTTGAGATCACGGCTGCCTATAATGACAGGGAAGCGATACGGAAGCTTGCCGAAGCGAGCGACGTGATCACTTACGAATTCGAGAACATCGATTATGATGCGCTGAACTGGCTGAAGAAGCACGCTTACCTTCCGCAGGGGAGCGAGCTGTTGCTCCTTACGCAAAACAGGGAGACCGAGAAAAAAGCGATTGAATCAGCGGGCTGCAAAGTCGCGCCGTACCGGATCATTCACGACCGGGCGGAACTGGAAGCGTCCGTAGCGGAGCTCGGTCTTCCGGCGGTGCTGAAAACTTGCCGCGGCGGGTATGACGGAAAAGGGCAGTACGTCCTGAAGGAACATGCACAAATCGGGGAAGCCGCAGCTCTTTTACAGCACGGCACATGTATTTTGGAAAGCTGGGTTCCTTTCAAAATGGAATTGTCCGTGATCGTGACAAGATCGGTTCACGGAGAGACAACCGTCTTTCCGGCGGCAGAAAACATTCATAAACAAAATATTTTATTCCAGAGCATCGTCCCGGCGCGAGCCGATGAGGCGATTCAGGAACAAGCGGCAGCACTTGCCCTCAGGCTTGCCGAAAAACTTCAGCTTGTCGGAACGCTGGCCGTTGAGCTTTTCCTGAAGGAAGACGGTGGGCTTCTCGTCAATGAGCTGGCGCCGCGGCCGCATAATTCCGGCCATTACACCCTTGATCTTTGCGAAACGAGCCAATTTGAACAGCATATCCGTGCTGTCTGCGGGCTACCGCTCGGCAAAGCCGACCTTCTGAAGGAAGGAATGATGGTGAACCTTCTCGGAGACGAAGTGTACATGGCTGAAGAAGACCCCGAACTTTTAAAAGAAGCGAAGCTTTATATATACGGAAAGCATGAAGTCAAACCCGGCCGCAAAATGGGGCACATCACATTTTTAAGAACACCCGACAATGAATGGATCGGGAAGATGACAGAAAAGTGGATTGAAAGAGATGGAGGACGAAAACAATGATCGAACGTTATTCAAGACCGGAAATGGCTGCGATTTGGACGGATGAAAACAGATTTCAAGCATGGCTTGAAGTTGAAATACTGGCTTGTGAAGCTTGGGCTGAGCTCGGCGTCATTCCGAAAGAAGATGTGAAGGTTTTGCGGGAAAAAGCGTCATTTGACATCAACCGCATTTTCGAAATCGAGCAGGACACGCGCCACGATGTCGTAGCATTTACCCGCGCCGTATCGGAAACGCTTGGCGAAGAGAAAAAATGGGTGCACTACGGGCTGACATCAACAGATGTGGTCGATACCGCTCTTTCCTATCTATTAAAACAGGCGAACGATATTTTGCTCAAGGACATTGAGAGATTTGTTGACATCTTGAAAGAAAAAGCGAAGGAACATAAATATACGGTGATGATGGGGCGCACACACGGCGTACATGCAGAACCGACGACATTCGGCTTGAAGCTCGCCCTTTGGTATGAAGAGATGAAGCGCAACCTGGAACGCTTCAAGCAAGCGAAAGAAGGCATCGAAGTCGGCAAAATCTCAGGCGCCGTCGGAACGTACGCGAACATCGATCCATTCGTCGAGCAGTACGTATGTGAGAAGCTCGGTTTAAAACCTGCGCCGATTTCAACGCAGACGCTGCAGCGCGACCGCCACGCCGATTACATGGCTGCGCTGGCGCTCGTTGCGACAAGCATCGAGAAATTCGCCGTTGAGATCCGCGGCCTTCAAAAAAGCGAAACCCGCGAGGTCGAAGAATTTTTCGCAAAAGGCCAAAAAGGTTCATCTGCCATGCCGCATAAACGCAACCCGATCGGTTCGGAAAACATGACGGGAATGGCGCGCGTCATCCGCGGCTACATGCTGACCGCTTATGAAAATGTACCGCTTTGGCATGAACGCGACATTTCGCATTCATCAGCAGAGCGCATCATTCTGCCTGATGCGACGATCGCGCTGAACTACATGCTGAACCGCTTCGGCAACATTGTGAAAAACTTGACCGTGTTCCCTGAAAATATGAAGCGCAACATGGACCGCACACTCGGATTGATCTACTCCCAGCGCGTCCTTCTCGCTCTCATTGATACCGGCATGGCGCGTGAAGAAGCGTATGACACCGTTCAGCCGAAAGCAATGGAAGCATGGGAGAAACAAGTGCCGTTCCGCCAGCTTGTCGAGGCTGAGGAAAAAATTACGTCCCGACTGTCTCCGGAACAAATTAACGACTGCTTTGATTACAATTACCACTTGAAAAATGTCGACTACATTTTTGAACGTTTAGGCTTGGCATAGAATAGACCGCCCGCTTTTACAGGCGGGGGTCTAACTGCTTAAATATTTCCAACATTCGGGTTAGGAGGCCTTCTGTGAATATTGTGAAAAATGAACTTTTATACGAAGGAAAAGCGAAAAAGATTTACCGGACGGATGATGACAACACTTTGTTTGTCGAATACAAAAACTCAGCGACGGCTTTTAACGGAGAAAAAAAAGCCGAGATTGACGGAAAAGGCCGTTTAAATAACGAAATTTCCAGCCTGATTTTCACAAGGCTTCACGAGAAGGGAATCAACAACCACTTTGTTGAACGAATTTCTGAAACGGAGCAGCTCATTAAAAAAGTGACGATCATCCCGCTTGAAGTCGTTGTCCGCAATGTCGTTGCCGGAAGCATGTCCAAAAGGCTCGGCATTCCGGAAGGCACGGAGCTGGGGCAGCCGATTATCGAGTTTTACTACAAGGATGACGCGCTCGGTGATCCGTTGATCACAGAAGACCATATCCGGATTTTAAAAGCAGCTGAGCCTGAACAGGTGGAGAAAATCAAATCGATTACGAGACAGGTAAACGAAGAGCTGCAGACGATTTTCGCTGCTTGCGATGTCAGATTGATAGATTTCAAGCTTGAGTTCGGACTCGATAAAGACGGCGAGGTCCTGCTGGCCGATGAGATTTCCCCGGATACGTGCCGGCTGTGGGATCAAGAAACGAATGAAAAGCTTGATAAAGATGTGTTCAGAAGAAATCTGGGCGGATTGACGGATGCATACGAAGAAATATTCAAAAGACTTGGAGGCATGTAATATGTACAAAGTGAAAGTGTATGTCAGCTTAAAAGAGAGTGTTTTAGATCCTCAGGGGAGCGCCGTTCAGCATGCTTTGCACAGCATGTCCTACAAAGAAGTTCAGGACGTCCGCATCGGCAAATACATGGAGCTCACAATCGAAAAATCGGACCGCGACCTTGACGTTCTCGTCAAAGAAATGTGCGAAAAACTTTTGGCCAACACGGTGATTGAAGATTACAGATACGAAGTCGAGGAGGTTGTCGCACAGTGAAATTTGCGGTGATTGTGCTGCCTGGCTCAAACTGCGATATCGATATGTTCCACGCGATTAAGGATGAGCTTGGCGAAGAAGCTGAATACGTCTGGCATACAGAAACAAGTCTTGATGAATATGACGGCGTCCTCATTCCGGGAGGATTCTCATACGGTGATTATTTAAGATGCGGCGCGATCGCCCGCTTCGCAAATATTATGCCGGCCGTCAAAAAAGCGGCTGAAGAAGGGAAGCCGGTGCTCGGCGTCTGCAACGGATTTCAAATTTTGCAGGAGCTCGGTCTTTTGCCGGGCGCAATGAGACGCAACAAAGATTTGAAATTTATCTGCCGTCCGGTTGAACTGATCGTCCAAAACAATGAAACGCTTTTTACATCTTCCTACGGCAAAGGCGAATCCATCACGATTCCGGTCGCTCACGGCGAAGGAAACTTCTACTGTGATGAAGAAACGCTTGCCGGATTAAAAGAAAACAATCAAATCGCTTTCACATATGGAACGGATATTAACGGAAGCGTCGCCGATATTGCAGGCGTCGTCAATGAAAAAGGCAATGTATTAGGCATGATGCCTCACCCTGAACGCGCAGTCGATTCTCTGCTCGGAAGCGCCGACGGTCTTAAACTGTTTCAATCTATCGTGAAAAATTGGAGGGAAACTCATGTCGCTACTGCTTGAACCAAGTCAAGAACAAATTAAGGAAGAGAAACTCTATCAGCAAATGGGTGTCAGCGATGACGAGTTTGCCATGATTGAATCGATTCTCGGAAGACTTCCAAACTATACGGAAATCGGGATTTTTTCGGTCATGTGGTCAGAGCACTGCAGCTACAAAAATTCCAAGCCGATCCTGAAAAAGTTCCCGACAAAAGGCGAACGCGTCCTGCAAGGACCAGGGGAAGGCGCAGGAATCGTCGATATCGGCGACAATCAGGCGGTTGTCTTCAAAATCGAATCGCATAACCATCCGTCAGCGATTGAGCCGTACCAGGGAGCTGCAACGGGTGTAGGCGGCATCATCCGCGACGTCTTTTCAATGGGCGCGCGTCCCATCGCTGTTTTGAACTCTCTCCGGTTTGGCGAACTCACTTCACCGCGTGTGAAGTACTTGTTTGAAGAAGTAGTCGCGGGCATTGCCGGATACGGCAACTGCATCGGCATTCCGACCGTTGGCGGGGAAGTTCAGTTTGACAGCTGCTATGAAGGCAATCCGCTTGTCAACGCGATGTGTGTCGGTTTGATCAACCATGAAGATATTAAAAAAGGGCAGGCGAAAGGCGTCGGCAATACCGTCATGTACGTCGGCGCGAAAACGGGGCGCGATGGTATCCACGGTGCAACCTTCGCCTCAGAAGAAATGTCTGACCAATCAGAAGAAAAGCGCTCGGCCGTGCAAGTCGGCGATCCGTTCATGGAGAAGCTGCTTCTTGAAGCGTGTCTGGAAGTCATTAAATCAGACGCCTTGGTCGGTATTCAGGACATGGGTGCGGCAGGACTGACAAGTTCCAGCGCGGAAATGGCATCCAAAGCCGGTTCGGGCATCGAGATGAACCTTGACTTGATTCCGCAGCGCGAAACAGGGATGACGCCGTACGAAATGATGCTTTCAGAATCCCAGGAGCGCATGCTTTTGGTCATCGAACGCGGCCGCGAACAGGAAATCATCGATATTTTTGACAAGTACGATCTTGAAGCTGTGGCTGTCGGTCATGTGACAGATGACAAGATGCTGCGCCTTTTCCACAACGGGGAAATGGTTGCCGAGCTTCCGGTCGATGCGCTCGCAGAGGAAGCGCCGGTTTACCATAAGCCGTCAAAAGTACCGGCTTATTACAAAGAGTTCCTTGAAACAGACGTCCCTGCACCAAAAGTCGAAGATGCGAAAGAAACGCTTCTTGAGCTGCTAAAGCAGCCGACCATTGCGAGCAAAGAATGGGTTTATGACCAATATGACTACATGGTCAGGACGAACACGGTTGTCGCACCGGGCTCTGATGCAGCCGTTCTCAGGATTCGCGGCACGAAAAAGGCGCTTGCCATGACAACGGACTGCAATGCCCGCTACTTGTACCTCGATCCGGAAAAGGGCGGGAAAATCGCTGTCGCAGAAGCGGCCCGCAATATCGTCTGCTCCGGAGCAGAACCGCTAGCCGTTACGGATAACCTCAACTTTGGAAATCCGGAAAAGCCGGAGATTTTCTGGCAGATTGAAAAAGCGGCAGACGGGATCAGCGAAGCGTGCAACGTGCTCAGCACACCGGTCATCGGCGGAAACGTCTCTCTTTACAACGAATCAAACGGAAGCGCGATCTACCCGACGCCTGTCATCGGAATGGTCGGACTGATCGAAGATACGGAACATATTACGACACAGCACTTTAAAGCAGCGGGCGATTTGATTTATGTCATCGGCGAAACATTCCCTGAGTTCGCCGGAAGCGAGCTGCAAAAATTGACCGAAGGAAAGATTTACGGCAAAGCGCCTGCCATTGACTTGGAAGTCGAACAATCGCGTCAAAAAGCGCTTCTGAAAGCGATCCGCACCGGTCTCGTTCAATCGGCGCATGACGTCTCAGAAGGCGGCATCGGCGTGGCGCTGGCGGAAAGCGTCATATCTTCTCAAGGGCTCGGCGCCAATGTGACGCTTGCAGGCGAACCTGCATTGTTATTCAGCGAAACACAATCACGGTTTATCGTCTCTGTGAAAAAAGAGCATCAAGAAGCGTTCGAAAAGCTTGTCAAAGACGCCGATCTCATCGGCGAGGTAACGTCAGACAGCGCGCTTGCTGTTCAAAGCCAGGAAGGACAACAATGGATTCATGCGCAGACAGAAGAGCTCGAAAGCGCATGGAAAGGAGCTATCCCATGCTTGCTGAAATCAAAGGCTTAAATGAAGAATGCGGCGTATTTGGGATTTGGGGGCATGAAGAAGCACCGCAAATTACGTACTACGGCCTTCACAGCCTTCAGCACAGAGGCCAGGAGGGCGCCGGCATCGTCGCGACAGACGGCGAAAAAATGTCCTCCCACAAAGGCCAGGGGCTGATTACCGAAGTTTTTCAAAACGGCGAGCTCAAAAAGGTGAAAGGAAAGGGAGCGATCGGCCATGTCCGCTATGCAACGGCGGGCGGCGGCGGCTTCGAAAACGTCCAGCCGTTCCTTTTCCATTCGCAAAACAACGGCAGCCTTGCGCTTGCGCACAATGGAAACTTAGTGAACGCCACTCAGCTGAAACAGCAGCTTGAAAACCAGGGCAGCATTTTTCAAACGTCTTCTGATACGGAAGTGCTCGCCCACTTAATTAAAAGAAGCGGCCACTTCGAGCTGAAAGATCAGATCAAAAACGCTCTTTCCATGCTGAAAGGCGCTTATGCTTTCCTGATCATGACGGAAAAGGAAATGATCGTGGCGCTTGACCCGAACGGACTCAGACCGCTATCCGTCGCAATGCTCGGCGACGCGTACGTTGTCGCTTCTGAAACGTGTGCGTTTGATGTGGTCGGCGCAACATATCTGCGCGATGTAGAACCGGGCGAGATGCTGATCATCAATGATGAAGGCATGAAGTCAGAGCGGTTCTCCATCAACATCAACCGCTCGATCTGCAGCATGGAGTACATTTATTTCTCAAGGCCTGACAGCAATATTAACGGCATTAACGTCCACAGCGCGAGAAAGAATCTCGGCAAAAAGCTCGCCGAAGAATCAGGCATTGAAGCAGATGTGGTGACAGGCGTTCCGGACTCAAGCATTTCAGCGGCCATCGGCTATGCCGAAGCGACGGGAATTCCTTACGAACTCGGATTGATCAAAAACCGTTATGTCGGCAGAACGTTCATTCAGCCGTCACAGTCGCTCAGGGAGCAGGGCGTGAGAATGAAGCTGTCAGCCGTCCGCGGGGTCGTTGAAGGCAAACGCGTCGTCATGGTGGACGATTCCATCGTGAGAGGCACGACGAGCCGCAGGATTGTGAGGATGCTGCGCGAAGCCGGAGCGACGGAAGTGCACGTCAGAATCAGTTCCCCGCCTATTGCCCATCCGTGCTTTTACGGAATTGACACATCGACGCACGAAGAACTGATCGCGTCCTCTCATTCAGTGGAAGAAATCCGTCAGGAAATCGGCGCCGATACATTGTCATTCTTGAGCATTGAAGGACTCCTTTCCGGGATCGGAAGACAGTATGAAGGCGAAAACTGCGGCCAGTGCATGGCCTGTTTTACAGGAAAATACCCGACCGAGATTTATCAGGATACTGTTCTTCCTCACGTGAAAGAAGCCGTTTTGACAAAATAAACCGGCCGGTGCGCTTGAAGCGCCTGGCCTGCTGAAATGAATAAAGGGCAGCAGAAGCAATGCGGCTGCTCTTTTGATTTTGAATATCACGAATGGACAAGCGCGGAATAAGGAGTGATTGTGTTGTCTGAAAGCTATAAAAACGCCGGGGTTGATATTGAAGCCGGATATGAAGCCGTAAAACGGATGAAAAAACATGTGGAAAGAACGAAGCGAATCGGCGCAATGGGCGGTCTTGGCGGGTTTGGCGGCATGTTTGACCTGTCAGAACTGCCGTACAAACAGCCGGTTCTGATTTCGGGAACGGACGGTGTCGGCACAAAGCTGAAGCTCGCTTTTGCGATGGACAAGCATGACACGATCGGCATCGATGCCGTCGCTATGTGTGTCAACGATGTGCTCGCTCAAGGAGCGGAGCCGTTGTTCTTCCTCGATTACCTTGCGGTTGGAAAAGCCGATCCCGTCAAAATTGAAGAGATTGTAAAAGGCGTTGCAGAAGGCTGTGTACAGTCTGGATCAGCGCTTGTCGGCGGAGAAACGGCGGAAATGCCGGGTCTTTATACAGAGGATGAATACGATATTGCCGGGTTCTCGGTCGGAGCCGCTGAAAAAGATGGCATCGTCACGGGCGAAAACATCAGTGAAGGACATCTTTTAATCGGACTTTCTTCAAGCGGACTTCACAGCAACGGCTTCTCTCTCGTTCGGAAAGTTCTTCTTGAAGATGCCGGTCTGAACCTTGATGAGACGTATACACCTTTTGAACGGCCTCTTGGGGAAGAGCTTTTAGAGCCGACGAAAATTTATGTCAAGCCTGTCCTTGAAGCGGTAAAATCAGGCAAAATCGCCGGTATGGCGCACGTGACCGGGGGCGGCTTTATCGAAAACCTGCCGCGTATGATGCCCGATGGCCTTGGTGTTGAAATCGACATCGGCTCCTGGCCCGTCCCTCCTATCTTTCCGTTCATTCAGGAGAAAGGCGGCCTGAAATCCGAGGAAATGTTCAATGTTTTCAATATGGGAATCGGCTTTGTCCTTGCGGTGAAAGAAGAGGATATGACAGATGTAATCCAAACGCTCGAAAATAACGGTGAAAAAGCCTATCTCATCGGCAGAGTAAAAGCCGGAAGCGGCGTTGTGTTTGGCGGTGCCGGTCTTTCATGAGAAAATTCGCGGTATTTGCATCAGGAAGCGGAACGAATTTTGAAGCGATCGAGAGAAGAATGAGAGAAGAGAACTGGGATGCCGAAATCGTCCTCGTCGTCTGTGACAAGCCCGATGCGAAAGTGCTTGAAAGGGCGGAAAAAGCCGGAATCCCGTCGTTCGCATTCCAGCCGAAATCATTCGAAAATAAAGCGGCTTTTGAACAGGTGATCGTTGAACAGCTCCGCCTCCACGGAGCGGAATGGATTGTCCTGGCGGGGTATATGAGGCTGATCGGCGATACGCTTCTTTCGGCTTACCGGAATAAAATCATCAACATCCATCCGTCGCTCCTGCCGGCGTTCCCCGGCATCGACGCGATCGGACAAGCGTACAGAGCAGGCGTGAAAGTGGCAGGCATCACGGTTCACTATGTTGACGAAGGCATGGACACCGGTCCGATTATCGCCCAGCGCGCCGTTGAGCTTGAAAAAAGCGAAACACTCGCGTCTCTTGAAAAAAAGATCCACAAATTGGAGCATGAGCTTTATCCCGAAGTAATCAAAGAGCTTCTTGAACTAAATGGCAGAGGTGAGAAAGAATGACGATCAAACGCGCATTAATCAGCGTATCTGATAAAACGAATATTGTCCCTTTTGTAAAAGAATTGACAGAGCTTGGCGTTGAAGTGATTTCAACAGGCGGCACAAGCAAACTTCTTCAGGAAAACGGCGTTGACGTCATCGGCATTTCTGAAGTGACGGGCTTTCCCGAAATCATGGACGGCCGTCTGAAAACCCTTCATCCGAATATTCACGGCGGGCTTCTTGCCGTACGCGGCAACGAAAAGCACATGGCGCAGCTGAATGAGCAGGGTATCCAGCCGATCGACCTTGTCGTTGTCAATTTATATCCGTTTAAAGAAACGGTTTCTAAAGAAGACGTTACATTCGAAGAAGCGATTGAGAATATCGACATCGGCGGTCCCGGCATGCTTCGCGCAGCAGCGAAAAACCACCAGGACGTGGCGGTCATCGTCGATCCCCGCGATTACAGCCCTGTGCTGAACGACTTGAAAGAAAACGGCAGCGTCTCTCTTGAGAAAAAGCGCGAGCTGGCAGCGAAGGTGTTCCGCCACACGGCAGCATATGACGCGTTGATTGCTGACTACTTAACAAACGTAACCGGTGAAAAAGAACCTGAGCAGTTCACCGTCACTTTTGAGAAAAAACAATCGCTCCGCTACGGCGAAAATCCGCATCAGGAAGCAGTCTTTTATCAAAGCGCGCTCCCTGTCAAAGGGTCAATCGCTTCAGCTGAACAGCTGCACGGAAAAGAGCTCTCCTACAACAACATCAAAGACGCGGATGCGGCACTTCAAATCGTCCGCGAGTTCACCGAGCCGGCTGCGGTTGCCGTCAAGCACATGAACCCTTGCGGCGTCGGGACGGGCAACACGATCGAAGAGGCGTTTAACAAAGCATACGCCGCTGACGAAACGTCGATTTTCGGCGGCATCATCGCACTGAACCGTGAAGTGGATAAAGCGACGGCTGAAACGCTTCACAAAATCTTTTTGGAAATCATTATCGCACCATCATTCAGCCAAGAAGCGCTTGATATTTTAACATCCAAGAAAAACCTTCGTCTTTTGACGCTTGATGTCAATCAGTCTGTGAAAAACGAAAAGCAGCTGACATCTGTTCACGGCGGGCTCTTGATTCAGGATCTGGATATGCACGGCTTTGACGACGCTGACATTACGATTCCGACGAAAAGGGAGCCGACCGAACAGGAATGGGCTGACCTTAAGCTCGCTTGGAAAGTCGTGAAGCATGTCAAATCGAATGCGATTGTCCTGGCAAAAGACGATATGACGATCGGCGTCGGCGCCGGGCAAATGAACCGCGTCGGCTCCGCGAAAATCGCAATTGAGCAAGCCGGCGAGAAAGCGAAAGGAAGCGCGCTCGGATCAGATGCCTTCTTCCCGATGCCTGATACGGTCGAAGAAGCGGCTAAAGCCGGTGTGACTGCGATCATTCAGCCGGGCGGCTCGGTTCGTGATGAAGATTCGATTAAAAAAGCGGATGAATACGGCATCACGATGGTGTTCACCGGAATCCGCCATTTCAAACATTAAGGGAGTGACCAGCGTGAACGTATTGATTATCGGCAGAGGCGGCAGGGAGCACACGCTCGCCTGGAAAGCGGCGCAAAGCCCTCTC
Organism: Bacillus sp. FSL K6-0972; assembly: GCF_037976035.1. NCBI lineage: Bacteria > Bacillati > Bacillota > Bacilli > Caryophanales > Bacillaceae > Bacillus > Bacillus sp. FSL K6-0972. The sequence goes on from NZ_CP150260.1 coordinate 740,223, forward strand.
GTCGGCACTGTATATGCGGCGCCCGGCAATGACGGAATGGCCGGGACCGCCGTACTCGTTGATCTTGACGAAGGCAATCAAGAAGGGCTTCTCGCTTTCGCAAAGGAAAACAATATCGGACTGACGATCGTCGGCCCTGAGGTCCCTTTAATCGAAGGGCTTGTTGATGCGTTTGAAGAAGCGGGCCTTCCGGTGTTCGGGCCGTCGAAAAAAGCAGCGGTGATTGAAGGAAGCAAGCAGTTTGCCAAAGATCTGATGAAAAAATATCAGATTCCAACGGCAGAATACGAAACGTTTACATCTTTTGCAAACGCAAAGGCGTATGTTGAGGAAAAAGGCGCTCCGATCGTTATCAAAGCCGATGGGCTTGCCGCCGGAAAAGGCGTCACAGTCGCGATGACAGAGGAAGATGCGGTTCAGTGTCTGCATGACTTTTTAGAAGATGAAAAGTTCGGCGAAGCAAGCGCATCTGTCGTCATTGAGGAATTTTTGAGCGGTGAAGAATTTTCGCTGATGGCTTTTGTCAAAGGGGAAAAAGTGTATCCGATGGTGATCGCACAGGATCACAAACGGGCATTTGACGGAGACAAGGGCCCGAATACAGGGGGAATGGGCGCATATTCTCCGGTGCCGCAGATTTCGGATGCGGTCGTCGAAGACGCCGTTAAAACGATTTTGGAGCCGGCGGCCGAAGCGATGGTTAAAGAAGGGCGTTCGTTTACGGGAGTCTTGTATGCCGGCTTAATGCTGACCGAAAAAGGAACAAAAGTGATCGAATTCAACGCGAGATTCGGAGATCCGGAAACCCAGGTCGTACTGCCGCGTCTTGAATCAGACCTTGTACAAGTCTTGCTTGACCTCCTCGCGGAGAAAGAAGTGGAGCTGAAGTGGAAGGATACGGCGGCAGTCACCGTTGTTCTTGCATCTGACGGCTATCCGGAAAGCTATGAAAAAGGCGCGCCGATCGGCACGCTTGAGCCTGACATGGAACAGACCGTCGTCTTTCACGCAGGCACGAAAAAAAGCGGCGATCAGTTTGTGACGAACGGCGGCCGCGTCGCCAATGTCACGGCGTTTGCCGAGACGTTTGAAGCGGCAAGGGAAGCAGCCTATCAAGCGGTGGCACGAGTAAGAAAACCGGGGCTGTTTTACCGGACAGATATCGGCGCGCGTGCACTCAAGGCAGCGCAGAAATAACCGATGAAGAGACAGAGCGGGAGCACCCGTTTTGTCTCTTTTTTTGCGGTCAATTTTTTTGGATCATCTTGATCAACGATTCGGCCATCAATTCGGGCGGATAAGGCATGCCGTTTTCAAGCCACCATGCGGCAGTGCCCGCAAAGGCGGAAATCACAAACCGCCGCTGGATGTCGAGAGGCACTGAACGGTCAGTATTAGCGGCTGCCGTTTTTTTGATTCCTGTCAAAAAGCTGTCATTCCAAAAATCATTGAGCAGCTCCTTAATGTTCAGCTCATATCTTCTGTTGATGATAATCTCAAAATCACCGCAGTTCTGTTGTAAATGCTGATAAAAGCGCAGCACATACCAGTACGCTTCAGGCTTTTCTCCGCTGCAATCTATATCAAGCGGCGAAAAAATCTCCTCTTTCATCGCTTCAAACATGTCTCTCATATTTTGATGAAGCAAATCGTCTTTATCTTGATAATGCTGATAAAATGTCGTTCGATTCAAGTTTGCCCGTTGCGTAATATCCTGTACAGAGATTTTTCCCCATTCTTTTTCAGCAAGCAGTTCAAACAAGGCTTTTTTTAAGTTTGTTTTCGATTTTGTGATCCGCTTGTCCCCGCGGTAGCTATCAGCCACTCCATCCGCCTCCTCAAAACACTTTTTCGACACTTCTTTGCCATTTGTTGGTTGAATGGTCAGGTGGAATCTTTTAATTTAAAACTAACATATTGAACTTCATGAATCAGCTGACAAGCAACCGAAGGAGTGAAAGCGAATGAGTCAAACAAAAGAGCAAAACCCTATTCAGAAAGCGCTGATTAACGGAAAGAACAGACAAGACCCGTATGATCCGTTTCCATGGTATGAAAAAATGCGCACCGAATCACCGATTCACTATGATGAAGACAGCAAAGTGTGGAGCGTGTTCCGTTATGACGATGTCAAAAGAGTGATCAGCGACAAAGACTTTTTTTCAAATCAATTCCCTCAGCTTGGAACTGGCAATACGTTTGCGAAAACGATGATCAGCATGGATCCGCCGAAACACACGAGAATCAGATCGATCGTCAACAAGGCTTTTACACCGCGCGTCATGAAAGAGTGGGAGCCGCGCATTCGCGAACTGACGAATGAACTGCTCGCTGACGTCCGCGGCAGGGAAGAGATCGACCTTGTACAGGATTTTTCATATCCGTTGCCCGTAATCGTCATTTCGGAATTGCTCGGCGTTCCTTCGGTGTATAAGCATCATTTCAAAGAATGGTCCGACCTGTTGGTCAGCCTGCCGAAGAGCGATCGGCCAGAAGATGTGAACGAGTGGAAAAACATCAGGGATCAAGGCGAAGAAGAGTTGACCGCATTTTTTGAAAAGATGATTGAAGAGAAAAGACAAAATCTCGGCAATGACCTGATTTCGCTTTTGATCAAAGCCGAACAAGAAGGGGACAAGCTTTCCCCTGATGAATTGGTTCCGTTTTGCAATCTGCTCTTGATGGCGGGGAATGAAACGACGACGAATTTGGTTTCAAATGCGGTCTACAGCATTCTCGAAACACCGGGTGTGTATGACGAGCTCGCCAGGCATCCTGAACTGATTCCGCAGGCCGTCGAGGAAGCCGTCCGTTTCCGGGCGCCAGCGCCGATGATCGTGCGCTTTGTTAAACAGGATACCGAGATCAGAGGAGTGAGCTTGAAAAAAGGAGAAGGTGTGATCGCTTTCCTTGCCTCTGCCAACCGTGATGAAACGAAATTTGAGAGGGCGCACGAATTTGATATTCACCGCCATCCGAACCCGCATATCGGATTTGGGCACGGCATCCACTTCTGTTTGGGCGCCCCGCTCGCGAGGCTGGAAGCGGCGATCGCCATTGAGGCGCTCTTAAAGCAGTATTCCTCGATGGAAAAGCTTGCGATCGTGCCGATGGCCGACAGCAGCATGTACGGCTTGAAACATTTCCGTCTGCGGGTGAAGACAGCAGGGGAAACGGCGCCTAACTAATTAAAAAAAGCACCCGAAAAGGTGCTTTCAGCGTGTCGAGAAACCCTCGCATTCGTTGTCAGGCCTGCGCGTCGGTGCTCACGAATTCCAACATTCGCTCCGCTCCAATGCTCGGCCTTCCTAGACTGCAAGGGTTTTCAATCACGCTGAAGGGATGACAAAAAAAGCACCCGAAAAGGTGCTTTTTTATTGTCGGTGGGAAAATCGCCCAACCTTTAGTAACATTTTATTAAGACAGTGATAGGAAAGGAGAAAGTATATGAGTCATGTAACCTGCAAAAGGGTAAAAAACAAATATCAAAAGACGAGACGTTTTATTACATAGACAAGCCTGTCGGACTATCAGGATTCGCCCATGTCAAAAGGTTTTTGGAGAGCAATGGCTTGATTTTATGTGAAGACTGTATAAGAGAGCATTTGCAAAAATGACATCATTCAACATAAAAAAAGCCCCTATAAAGGATGACGAAATCCTAAAACTTTTAAACCGTTTTAGGATTTCGTCAACAATCTGCCACCTTCTTTCCCAAGAAGGTGTTTTTTTACGGACAGGGCATTTCTTTCATAAGCCGGTCAGCAGGAATTTGACTGGATAAGCCTTGTGCTTTAAAATGAGAGTAATAAAAATGAATACTCCAAAGGGGAGTAGCTGTCACAGTAAAGTCGTCATTACGGGATGTCCTAGATCCTCGGCTTTGCTGGCAATCTAATTGTTAGCGAGACCTTTGCCAAATCTGATTTGGTGAAGGTCTTTTTGTTTATCCACTTCACCAAATCGGTGGAGTTTTTTCATTTTTATCAAAAGGGAAAGGAGACTGACGTGTCTAAGCTCGGGAAATGGCTGAAGCGTGAATTGGTGAAGAAAGGTCTGCCTTTGGTGAAAGAAAAATGAATTCCGATTTTGAAAGAAAAAATGAAAAAGAAACGATAAGGAGGCAAACAATGAAAAGAATTCTTATAGTTCTTGCCGGAATGGGCCTTTTAGGTGCAGGCGGATGCGGAATGCTTGATCAGGTGAATGACGGATTGAACTATACAAATGAAGCGGCCGGCTATATCCAAAAAGTGAAGACATTTGCGGAGGAGGCGCCTTCTTTGGCTGAACAGGCTGTAAACGACACGGGTGCAAAAGAAAAGCTGGAAACTCAGCTTGAGTCTATCCAGCAGGTTGCAGCCGATTTTAATGAATTAACCCCTCCCGATGCCGCAACCGAGATTCATAACACGATCGAGAAGCATAATGAAACACTGCAAAAAAGCGCTGAGGATGTGTTGAAAAGTGTTGAGGAGGGAAAATTAACAGTCGAGAAGCTGGAGCAGTCAGAATTGGTGCAAAGCGCTCAGCAGATCAGCGATGTGATGGGCCAGATTGAAAAATTGACCGAATAGAAAAAAGCATCCCGGTTTGGGATGTTTCAGCTTGTCGACAAAGTCATAAAAAGTGGCTTCATCGACAAGCTTTTTTTAAAAAAATGTGAGTGGAATCTAGATGATGTTGTCCAAGCACTCAACAGATCAACGTGAACAGCTTGAAGTCGTTGCCTTAAAGCGAACTTGTCTCTGAAGATCATCTGGTCAGGAAGATGAAGGAAGCCGTGGATTTTTCATTTATTTATGAAAAAGTTGCCCCTCTTTATTCTTCAAAAGGACGTCCAAGCATTAATCCCGCTGCATTGATCAAAATGGTTCTGATTCAATACGTGTTTGGGCATCGCTCCATGCGCGAAACCATCGAACGGGTTTTTGCGAAATTAAAACACAAGCATGGCCTGCGCTGGACAACCCTGCGGGGAAAGAAAAAATTGTCCATGCAGGCGATGCTTGTTTTCGCTGCCATGAATCTAAAAAAGCTTGCGAATGGACGTGGAAAGGCCCTAATCGCCGGCTTTTTCATCGAAAAAACAAAATAAACTGGACAAAAATAGGTAGGATCTTAGAAATCCGACCTATTTTGTCAACGGTCTGAAAGCACCTGTAAAAGGTGCTTTTTATGATTGTTCGCCAGTCTCTCCCTGCTGTTTCATATACGTTTGGCAAACATACGTCATGGGACAAAATCGTAAAATGCCGGAAGCGGCCTTCATCGCCCCCATAAACATGCAGAAAAGCGTCATTCTGCACCACGGTTTTCTCGTAAACTTTGCCGCTGCCGCCGACAGGATCGTCAGTCCGCAGGCAATGCGAAAAACGGCGTCAAACAGTCCGATGTTTTGCTTCATACTTCATTCCTCCTATTTAAATAATTAAATAAAGTGTTTTTTCAAAAAATTGTAACGGATTGGTAATGCGTGACGATAGTAAATGTGTTAACATAGGATCATTACATGTAAAGGAGAGTATGTGAATGTCCGAACGCACCTTAATTTGGAAAAACAAACACATCAGATCGCAAGTTGATGTTGTAAGTTCAAGGCTGCAGCCAACGCTCCTTTTACGAAATGCATCTGTACTGAACCCGTATGTAAAGCAATGGATTCAGGCAAACGTATGGATTCATCATGACAGAATCGTTTACGTCGGCCGTGACTTGCCGAAGACGGCTGTTAAAACTACAATAGATTGTGAAGGAAAATACATTGTACCCGGGTATATTGAGCCGCATGTACATCCTTTTCAAATTTATAATCCCCAAACTTTGGCTGAATATGTGTCACAGTTTGGAACGACGACATTCGTAAATGACAACTTGTTTCTGCTTTTACATTGCGGAAAAAAGAAAGCGTTTTCTATATTGGAAGAACTGAAAAAACAGCCTGTCCACTACTATTGGTGGTCAAGGTATGACTTGCAGACTGAAGTGTTGAATGAAGATCAAATCTTATCGATCGATTACCGAAAGCATTGGGGAGAACACCCGGATGTCATCCAGGGAGGAGAAATGACAGGCTGGCCGCGCCTTTTGGACGGCGATGATCTGCTCCTTCATTGCATGCAGTGCACGAAAAGAAGAAGAAAGCGGATCGAAGGCCATTTTCCGGGTGCATCGGAAAAAACGCTGACGAAGATGAAGCTTTTCGGCGCTGACGCCGATCATGAAGCCATGACTGGAAAAGAAGTGCTGAAGCGGCTTGAACTTGGATACCACGTCGGCTTGAGGCAGTCTTCCATCCGCCCTGATTTGCGAAAGATTTTGCGCGAGCTGCACGAAGAAGGCTTTCACCATTATGACCATATGTTTTATACAACGGATGGCGCAACGCCGAACTTTTACAAAGAAGGCATGACAAACAAGCTGATTGAAATTGCCATCGAAGAGGGCGTGCCGCTGATCGACGCCTATAATATGGCTTCGTTTAATATCGCTAAGTATTACCATATGGAAGACATTCTCGGTGTGATTGCACCGGGCAGATACGCGACGCTCAATATTTTGAAGAGCCCTGATGAGCCGAATCCAGAGACGGTTTTGGCAAAAGGGCGTCTGATCAAATCAGACGGCGCAAATATGAATGCGTTTTCTGTCCCGGACTGGCAAAAAGGGGGTCTTGTCCCTCTGAACCTTTCATATGATCTAACGATGGATGATTTGCAGTTTTCGATGCCGCTCGGCTTAAAAATGAGGAATTCCGTCATTATGGAGCCTTATACGATTGAAATTGACAACTCTGTGAACCAGCTTTCTTTTGACCATGATGAAAGCTATCTCTCGCTGTTCGACAAATACGGAAAGTGGCGTGTCAATACGATGCTGAAAGGCTTTGCAACCCGCGTCCAAGGGTTTGTCAGCTCCTATTCGACAACGGGAGATATTATCGTGATCGGCAAAAACAAGGAAGACATGCTTTTGGCCTTCAAACGGATGAAAGAAATCGGAGGAGGTATCGTATTAGCGGAAAACGGAAAAATTCTGCACGAAATTCCTCTTCATTTAAGCGGCGGCGCATCAAATGAGACGTATGAAAAGGTGCTTGAAAGGGAAAAAGCGTTAAAAGAGCTTCTGTTTGAAAGGGGCTATACGTTTGACGACCCGATCTACACCCTGCTCTTTTTGCAAAGCACTCATCTGCCTTATATCAGGGTGACGCCGAAAGGGATCTTTGATGTGATGAAAAAAACTGTACTCTTTCCATCGATAATGCGTTAAAATATAAAAGAGCGGGAGCTAATTTATGGTGAATCGATATGTAAGAGTACTGCTTTGTTTTGCTTCGCTTTTACTGCTTGCATCGTGCCAGTCGCAGGAACAGCAGGAAAAGGAAAAGAACATTCATCCGCTGACAGGATTGAAGGCGGACGGAGATATTCGGCAGCGGCCCATTGCCGTTGTAGTGAACAATCATTCAAAAGCAAGGCCGCAGTCGGGATTAAGCAAGGCTGACATTGTCATTGAAGCTCTCAGTGAAGGACCGATCACACGATTGTTGGCGATCTATCAAAGCGACATGCCTGAAGCGGTTGGCCCGGTCCGCAGCGCCCGGGAGTATTTCATTGATTTGGCTCTCGGTTTTGACAGTATTTTGGTGCATCACGGTTGGAGTCCGGGTGCAAAAAGCCGCCTGTTGAACGGCGATGCCGATCATATCAATGGAATGGATTACGACGGCAGCCTGTTTTGGAGGGCCGATTTTCGGGAAGCGCCGCATAATTCGTACACGTCAATTAAAAACATAAAGCAAGCAGCAGATGACAAAGGATATGCCATCGAAACCCGCACAGAACCGCTCACTTTTAAAGCAAGCCATGACAAACCTTCGGATGCGCTTTATTCTATACGGTTAGATTATGGAACAAAATCCGTTACAAACCGTGTCGAATATGGTTATGATAAAAAGGTTGAAGGCTATGTGAGAAAGTCAGACGGCGTTTTGACAACAGACCTTGAAACAGAAGAACCGGTTGTTCTTCAAAACATTCTAATAGCGGAAGCCGAACATCATATGAAAGATGCGTACGGGAGAAGGGATATTGACCTTCGTTCAGGCGGAAAAGGACTCCTTCTGCAAAACGGGGAAGTCCATCGGATCAGCTGGAAGAACGAAAACGGCCGGATCATACCGAAGACGGACGGCAAAACCGTTCCGTTCGTGCCGGGAAAAACGTGGATCAATATCGTTCCCGATCTCAGCAAGGTTTCTATTAGCAAAGGAGAAGGTGTGTAAAAGATGCAGATCGATAAATTGCGCGGGAGAGAGCTGGACCAGCTTTTTCAATCCATACTATCACTAAAAGATCTCGAAGAATGCTATCGTTTTTTCGATGATTTATGCACAATAAATGAAATTCAATCATTGGCTCAGCGGCTCGAAGTAGCCAGGATGCTGCGCGACGGCAACACGTATCACAAAATTGAGACGGAAACCGGAGCGAGCACCGCGACCATTTCCAGGGTGAAGCGCTGCCTGAACTACGGAAATGACGCTTATACCATGGCGCTGGACCGCGTCAAAGCAAATCAATCTGAAACATCATCATGATGTCATGAAACCGCCTGGCTCAGGGCACTGAGCACCGGCGGTTTTTTTATGCTTTCTGCCTGTTTATCGTTTATTCGTTATCCGTTTTTCGAAAGGGGCTGAATTTGTTATAATATTTAAATGGTAAGAACGAATGGAGGAGCTTTTTTCATGTACGATATTACCGAGTGGAAGCACGTCTTTAAACTCGATCCGAATAAAGATATTACGGATGATCAGCTTGAACAGCTGTGCGAATCCGGAACAGACGCGGTTTTGATTGGCGGAAGCGACCATGTCACAGAAGATGACGTCCTTCGGCTGATGTCGAAGGTGCGCCGCTTTTTAGTGCCGTGCGTCCTTGAAGTGTCGACGATTGACGCGATCGTCCCGGGGTTTGACCTGTATTTTATTCCGACTGTGCTCAACAGCAGGGATACAGACTGGATTACCGGCTTACATAAAAAGGCGATGAAAGAATACGGCGAGCTGATGTCGCCTGAAGAGATTGTTGTTGAAGGGTACTGTATTTTGAATCAGGACTGCAAGGCTGCCGCTTTGACGAACGCAGATACCAAGCTTGACATTGAGGATATTAAAGCATACGCCCGCGTGGCTGAACATCTTTTCCGCCTTCCGGTCTTTTATCTTGAATACAGCGGCATGCTGGGTGATTCAGAGACCGTTAAGGAGACAAAAGCCGTGCTTCAGGAAACGACGCTGTTTTACGGCGGCGGTATCAAAGATGCGGAGACGGCGGTTAAAATGGCTGAACACGCCGATGTGATCGTAGTCGGAAACGCGATTTATGAGAACTTCGAAGAAGCGCTGAAAACGGTACATGCCGTAAAAGGATGAGCACAACGAACCGGATTGGTTTATAATAGAACATATGTTTGAATAGGCGGTGAACGGAATTGAATTACATTAGCGACCAATTATTAAGCGGATTAAACAAGATGCAGCAGGAAGCGGTCAAAACGACGGACGGTCCGCTTTTGATTATGGCCGGAGCAGGAAGCGGAAAGACGCGGGTATTGACGCACCGCATTGCGTATTTAATGGCGGAGAAGCGCGTTGCCCCGTGGAACATTTTGGCGATTACGTTTACGAACAAAGCGGCCAGAGAAATGAAAGAGCGTGTGGAACGCATTCTCGGACCGGGAGCGGATGACATCTGGATTTCGACGTTCCACAGCATGTGTGTCAGAATTTTGCGGAGAGACATCGACAGAATCGGCATCAACCGGAACTTCTCGATTCTTGATACGTCTGATCAGCTTTCCGTCATTAAAGGAATCCTAAAAGAAAGAAATATCGATCCGAAAAAATTCGATCCTAGAAGCATACTCGGATCGATTAGCAGTGCGAAAAACGAATTGATCGACCCGGAAGAGTACGAGAAAACGGCCGGCGGTTTTTTTGAACAAGTCGTCAGCGATGTCTACAAAGATTATCAGAAGAAACTGCGGAAAAATCAGTCGCTTGATTTTGACGATTTGATCATGACGACGATTGTCCTGTTTGACCGTGTGCCGGAAGTGCTTGAATACTACCAGCGGAAATTCCAATACATTCATGTCGATGAGTATCAGGATACGAACAGGGCGCAGTATTTGCTCGTCAAAAAAATGGCGCAGCGCTTCCAAAACATCTGCGTCGTCGGGGACTCCGACCAGTCGATCTACAGATGGCGCGGAGCGGACATTGCCAACATTCTGTCGTTTGAAAAAGACTATCCGAATGCAAGCGTCATTTTGCTCGAACAAAACTACAGGTCGACAAAGCGGATATTGAACGCGGCCAATGAAGTCATTCAGAACAACTCAAACAGAAAGCCGAAAAACCTCTGGACCGAAAATGACGAAGGGGCGAAAATCTCCTACTTCAGAGGCGACAACGAATTTGGCGAAGGCCAATTTGTCGCGGGCAAAATCAGGGAGCTCGTCGGCTCTGGAAAACGATCCTTCTCAGATATCGCGATTTTGTACCGGACAAATGCCCAATCGCGGGTCATCGAGGAAACACTGATGAAAGCGAACATCAACTACAACATCGTCGGCGGCACGAAATTCTATGACAGAAAAGAGATCAAAGACATCCTTGCATATTTGCGCCTCGTCGCAAACCCTGACGACGATATCAGCTTTGCGCGGATCGTGAACGTGCCGAAGCGCGGCGTTGGAGCGACTTCAGTCGATAAAATCGCGGCTTATGCCGATATGAACGGAATGTCTTTATTTGAAGCGCTCGGCCAGGTTGACTTTATCGGCCTTAGTGCAAGAGCGGCCAACGCGCTTGATGAGTTCAGACAGACGATCGAAAACCTGACGAATATGCAGGAATACTTATCCGTCACAGAGCTTACGGAAGAAATCCTTGAAAAAACCGAATACCGCGAAATGCTGAAAGCGGAAAAATCCCTGGAGGCGCAGAGCCGCCTTGAGAATATCGACGAATTTCTCTCCGTAACGAAAAACTTTGAGCAGCAAAGCGAAGACAAATCTCTCGTCGCTTTTTTGACCGATTTGGCGCTCATCGCCGATATCGATCAGCTTGATCAAAAGGAAGAAGAGACCGGAAGTCAAGACGCGGTCATCTTAATGACGCTTCATGCCGCAAAAGGACTCGAATTCCCGGTTGTATTCCTAATGGGGCTTGAAGAAGGGGTATTCCCGCACAGCCGCTCTCTGATGGAGGAAGCGGAGATGGAAGAAGAGCGGAGGCTCGCATACGTCGGCATCACGAGGGCTGAGGAAGAACTTTATTTAACAAACGCCCGAATGCGGACATTGTTCGGGAGAACGAATATGAACCCTGAATCAAGGTTCATTGCGGAAATACCAGAGGAATTATTGGACAATCTAAACGAGAAGAAAAAAGATCTGAAAACGCCGTTTGGAAGAAAGCCTGAGCGGAGAGGCCCCGTTACCCGGCCGGCAGCATCGTACAGCAAAACCGGCGGCGACGGAGTCGCCTGGGCAGTTGGCGACAAAGCCTCCCATAAAAAATGGGGCGTCGGAACCGTTGTCAGCGTCAAAGGATCCGGCGAATCGACTGAGCTTGACATCGCCTTCCCGAGCCCGACTGGAGTGAAGCGTCTTCTCGCGGCCTTTGCGCCAATTGAAAAGCAATAATGGCAAAAGACCTGAAATGAAAGGACGAAACCAATGGAAAAAGAAGCAGCTAAACGCCGTGTGGAACAACTGCATGCATTGATTAACAAATACAACTACGAATATCACACCCTTGATGATCCAAGCGTGCCTGATTCCGAATATGACAAGCTGATGAAGGAATTGATTGCTCTTGAAGAAGAGCATCCCGACCTGAAAACGCCCGACTCTCCTTCTCAGCGCGTCGGCGGAGCCGTTTTGGACGCCTTTCAAAAAGTGCAGCATAAAACGCCGATGCTGAGTCTTGGCAACGCGTTTAATGAAGAAGATCTGCGCGACTTTGACCGCCGCGTCCGCCAGGCGGTCGGAGATGTTGAGTACAACGTCGAGTTTAAAATAGACGGTCTTGCTGTTTCACTGCGCTATGAAAACGGCGTATTTGTCAGAGGTGCGACGAGAGGCGACGGAACGACGGGTGAGGATATTACGGAAAATTTGAAGACCATCAGAAACATTCCCCTCAGAATGAAGCGCGACCTTTCAATTGAAGTGCGCGGCGAGGCTTTTATGCCGAAGCGCTCCTTTGAACTGCTGAACAAAGCGCGGCTCGAACGGGATGAAGAGCCGTTTGCCAACCCGCGGAACGCCGCTGCCGGCTCATTAAGGCAGCTCGATCCGAAAATTGCCGCGAAACGAAATCTCGATATCTTCGTCTACAGTATAGCGGAGCTTGATGAGATGGGCGTTGAAACGCAAAGCCAGGGACTCGATTTCCTCGACGAACTCGGCTTTAAAACCAATCATGAAAGAAAAAAATGCAGCACGATCGAAGAAGTCATTGAGATTGTCGAAGAGCTCAAGACAAAACGCGCCGACCTCCCGTATGAAATTGACGGGATCGTCATTAAAGTCAACTCCCTTGACCAGCAGGAAGAGCTCGGCTTTACGGCGAAAAGCCCGCGCTGGGCGATCGCCTACAAGTTTCCTGCCGAAGAGGTTGTCACGACGCTTTTGGACATTGAATTAAGCGTCGGCCGGACGGGCGCAGTGACCCCGACTGCGATTCTCGAACCTGTAAAAGTGGCGGGAACGACCGTCCAAAGAGCTTCTCTCCACAACGAAGATTTAATTAAAGAAAAGGATATCAGACTGCTGGATAAAGTCGTCGTCAAAAAAGCGGGAGACATCATTCCGGAGGTCGTCAACGTCCTCGTCGAACAGCGGACGGGCGAAGAAAAAGAATTCAACATGCCGAAGGAATGCCCGGAATGCGTAAGCGAGCTTGTCAGAATCGAAGGAGAAGTCGCGCTTCGCTGCATCAATCCGGAATGCCCGGCTCAGATCAGGGAAGGCCTGATCCATTTCGTTTCCCGGAACGCGATGAATATAGACGGTCTTGGCGAGCGCGTCATCACCCAGCTGTTCCGCGAAGACCTCGTCCACAATGTCGCGGATCTGTATAAGCTGACGCGCGAGCAGCTGATCAATCTCGAGCGGATGGGGGAAAAATCGACCGACAACTTATTGAAGTCGATTGAAAAATCGAAGGAGAACTCATTGGAACGGCTTCTCTTCGGACTCGGCATCCGCTTCATCGGCGCCAAAGCGGCCAAGACACTGGCGATGCATTTTGAAACGCTCGACAAGCTCAAAAAAGCGACAAAAGAAGAATTGATCGAAGTCGATGAAATCGGCGACAAGATGGCGGACGCCCTCGTCACCTATTTTGAAAAAGAAGAGATTCTGAAGCTGTTGGGCGAGCTCGAAGACCTAGGGGTCAACACCGTGTATAAAGGCCCGAAAAAAGCGGCCGCTGAAGCGAGCGATTCGTATTTTGCGGGGAAAACGATCGTCTTGACCGGGAAGCTAAACGAATTGTCGCGTAACGACGCGAAAGCGGAAATTGAAGCGCTCGGCGGAAAAATCACAGGCAGTGTAAGCAAAAAAACCGATCTCGTCATTGCCGGCGAAGCGGCAGGCAGCAAACTGGCGAAAGCTGAAGAGCTGAACATCGAAGTATGGGATGAGGCAAGACTGATCAGTGAGCTAAAGAAATAAGAGGAGTGTTTTCTATTGAAAAAGATATTATGTTTGGCGGCTGCTGCGGGTATGCTCATGCTCTCAGCTTGTGCGCCGAATTTTGGGGGAGAAGAAGAGCAGGAGATGGTGCAGAAAACGGATAAGTCGAAAGAAAAAGCCATCATTCCGAAATACAACATCTCCGATTCTTATTATAAAATGGTTCTTCCTTTCAAGGCGGGGAAAGCCCGCGGCTTGACGACCGAACGCCTGAATACGCGGCTGGATATCGATGAATTTGAGACAGGCATGATGCGCCTTGCGCAAGATTCATTTTCTACTGACGATTACCTTTTTCAAGAAGGACAATACCTGGATGAAGATACAGTCACGAGCTGGCTCGCCCGCAAAAAAACGGGGGACGACCTGAAAAAAGCGGAGAAAGACGATAAAAACTTCAAAAACCTCGGGCTGAACCCGGCCCTTTCCGGAAGCGGATCAACAGAGAAGCAAAACGAGGAAAGCCCGGTATACCTCGCCCATATGCTTGAGCACGATTACCTCGTCCGCAAAGACAAGGATACGATTGAGCTCGGCGGCGTCGTGATCGGCCTTGCGCTGAACTCTGTCTACTACTACCGCGAAAATGTCGGCGACCCGCAAAAAGAAGTGACCATCAGCGACAAAAAGCTGAGGCAGGAAGGCGAAAAAATCGCCGAGGAAGTGGCGAAACGGATCAGAAACATGGATGATTTGAAAAATATTCCGCTGACGATCATGCTGTACAAGCAGGCGCCTAAGTCATCGATTGTACCTGGAAACTTTATCGCCAAAACCGATGTGAAAGCAGGGACAAGCGAGCTCGGCGGTTGGGATAAAATCAATGAAGAGTACACGTTCTTCCCTTCAACAGAAGGTTCGGAGAAACATCCGGATGACGCGGAGCTCTTCAAACGCTTTAAAAACAAAGTCGATACGTATTTTCCAAACTACACAGGGGTTGTCGGCACGGCTCTCTATAAAGACGGCCAAATGCAGGACATGAAAATTAATATACCGATGCAGTTTTACGGCAAAAGCGAAGTCATCGCCTTTACCCAATTCTTGACCGGTGAAGTGATGGATTACTACGGCAAAAGTGGACTGAACGTTGAGATCAACATTAATTCGTCAGCCGGACAGGAAGCCGTCATTCTGAAAAAGCCGGGAGACAAGGAACCGACCGTCCATATTTATGATTCATAAAAAAGAAGCAGCCAAAGGGCTGCTTTTTTTATCACGCAGAAAAAGGGACAAGGAGGACTTATCATTCATTTATGATGAGGCAACAAATTTTTGTTTTAGTATTCTGAATAAAATACTATTGCAAATTTAGGATGCAACTCTTATAATTGACTATACAGAATATAGTATATTGTTTTGAGGAAGATGAATTATGTGGGAAAAATTTTACTCTAAAAATGGTTTGGCAGCTAAAAATATTGCTAAAGAATTGTTGAATATCAAAGCAGGAGAAAAAATTCCCCGCATTTCAGACTACTGTCATAAGTTATCCATCGGCAGAGGGACTGTGCAAAGTGCACTGAATTTATTGGTTGATATGAAAGCGATTCATTTGGAGGCTAGAGGCCATTTAGGAACGTTTTTGGTAAGTAAGGATAACAATTTACTACTTGAGATTGCAGGTATTGCACCATTAATCGGCTCAATGCCACTTCCGTATTCCAGGAAATATGAGGGTCTGGCAACAGGGATAGTGGAAGGGTTTGAATCAGCAGGAAAAACAGTTAACTTGATCTACATGCGTGGCGGAGTGAATCGAATCGAAGCAGTCCGAACAAAAAGAAGTGATTTTGCAATTGTTTCTAAGATGACGGCAGATCATATAATAGCAGAATATCCAAATTTGAAAATTTTCAAGAAATTCGGGGAAAGTAGTTATGTATCTTCCCATAAAATCTTCTTAGCTCATCCAGATGAGGAAATAGGTAAGGATGCCGTAAGAGTAGGTGTTGATTTGGAATCTCTAGATCAGAAACAATTAACATTATCTGAATTTGGAAATGAAAATACTGAATTTGTTAATGTGAATTATATGCAGCTTTTTGATATGCTTCTTTCAAAACAAATTGATGCAGCAGTTTGGAATGCTGATGACAAAAGAATGATTCAAACGTTTAAAGCAATCGATTTTTTTTCACCGAAAGCAAAGAAAATTTCCAAGGATACAACAGAAGCCGTTATTGTTATTGAAGGAGACAGAGAAAAAGAAATAGCAGAAAAATGGAATTTGGTTAATGAGAAACAAATATTAGATACCCAAAAAAGTGTAGAAAAGGGAGAGAAAATACCTCGCTATTAAAATGCCGGCCCATCCGACTTATCATTCAATAAATAAGCGATGGGTTAGCATTTAAAATTTAATTTAAAATACTAAATACAGTATATTGGAGGAACTGGCGTGAATCAAATACAGCTAGAAGAAAAGTTGTCTATTTTACTAACGAGTCGAGTGATGACAAAAAATGCTTTCAATACAACTTTGAACACATTTGTTTTCTTATCAAAAAAGCTGAAAAAGGAGGTGATCGAAGACTCTGAAATGTTTTGGACGCACATGGCGATGGCTTTAACTAGAATTGAAAGGGGAGAAAGCGAAGAAGGGCCTGCAAATGCCATCATCAATGAAGTGTATGAAACGCCATATAAAAATGCTATAGAAGAAGTGATAGACTTTATACATTCACTGGCAAGTCTAGAACTTCCAGAAGGTGAGCGCGTTTATTTTTATCTTCATCTTCATAAAGTCATAGAATCTAATAAATAGGAGGGTTTTATTATGGTGAGAATTGTAATAGGCGGACAGTTGAAAAAACAAGCGATTGAAAAACTTGTTAAAAAAATTGGGGGAAGCAATGTAGAAGTTTTGGTCAAAGGTGATTTGGACGCCGTTATGGCTGTGAAAAACAATAAGGCAGATTATTATATTGGCGCTTGTGAAACCGGATCTGGAGGTGCGCTTGCAATGGCAATTGCATTATTAGGTAAAGATAAATGCGTCACCTTGGCTTCTCCCAGTACCATAAAAAACAAGGAAGAGATCGAGAAGGAAGTAGAAAGCGGCAAAATCGCTTTCGGTTTCACAGCTTCATCTTCACAAAATATATTAAACATTTTAATTCCTTATTTATTAAAATAAATGAACTTTATCTTTATATTTTGTTATGCCGGCTTCAGTTGTATAAATTTTTTCTAGTTAGAGAAAGCGCTTTCTAAGATGATTGAAGAAGCATGGATGACATGATGTAAAGAAGATGAGAAAAATCATAGAGGTGAATAATGTAATGGACCTTTCTTTAATTCAATGTCTTGTCATAGCGGCTGTTGGTGCATTAGGTTCCATACTAGTTAATCGCGGGGTAGCTGTGTTTAATGATGGTTTGCGTCCGATTATGCCCGAATACCTTGAGGGGAGAATGACAAGAGGGCAGCTTGCTGCAACAAGCTTTGCATTAAGTTTTGGCTTAATCATAGGGTTTGGTATTCCGCTGTCCATAGGAGCAACAATCATTATTGGGCACAGTATTTTATTGGCGTGTGACATTATCGGCATTTGGACTCCGGAAAACAAAATAGGCATGATAACTGCAGGAGTTATTGGTGCCGTTTATAGTATTGGAATCGTTTTAGGACTGCAATTTGTAGTAGATTTATTTGGCATGTTTCCCGTGAATTTTATAGATTCTTTAAGTCTTATTGGTCAGCCTATTATTATTGCATTTACAGTATTTCCAGCTGTAGCGGTTGGATATCAGCACGGTTTAAAAAAAGCCGCCGTCACCGCAATCGTAACTTTGGCTTCTCTTCTCTTATTCGAGAAGTTTGGAACATTTCAAGCTGCAGGATATAAAATTTCGCTCAGTCCTGAAGGAATGGCATTATTAGCAGGAATGTTAATGATGATTTATTATGCAGCGAGAATTAGAGGCGGAGATGAATCTACTAATGCAAATTTAGTGAATATATTTAATGAGCGTGTAAATCGAATTAAGAAAAACCGCTGGTTATTAGCCCTTATGGGAGGACTTGTTTCTTTAACATCATCCATGCTGATTTTAGCAGTGGATGCAATGCCTCAAGCATTGATTAATAAAGAGCTTTACACAGAGGCGGCAATCGCTACATTTGCACGCGGAATTGGCTTCATCCCTTTAGTTTTTTCAACTGCAATCGTAACGGGGGTTTATGGTTTAGCTGGTACCACACTGGTATTTGCAATCGGTCTTATTTTCAGGGATATACCGATTTTAGCATTTCTGTTGGGCTTTTTAGTCATGTATGTAGAGGTCATATCATTATCCGCAGTATCAAAAAGCATGGACAAACTGCCTGGTGTAAGGGAGATGGGGGAGCATATCCGCACTTCACTGTCAGATGTTCTAGGAATGGCTATATTAATTGGCAGTGCGATGGCAGGGGAAAAAATTGCTCCCGGTATTGGTTTCTTTTGGGTGATTGGATTTTATTTAATAAACCGAATAGCATCAAAACCACTTGTTGAATTGGCTGTTGGCCCTATTGCAGTTATATTATTGGGGATTGTTGCTAATCTTCTCTATGCAGTCGGTTTATGGCAGGTTGGCTAAATCATCGAAAGAGGGGAAGTTTCCGAATGTTGAAAGACGGAATGACCTATATGCATGAACATATAACGATAGACCTTTCCGAAGTAAAAAACAATGAAGATTGTAAGTTGGATGTATTTCCTGAAACCGTTAGAGAATTTAAAAGTTTATACGAAAAGGGCGTACGCAATATTGTTGATGTCACGAATATTGGAATGGGGAGAAATATTACATACGTCCAAAAAGTTGCAGAAGAAACAGGCATTAATATTGTCTTTTCAACTGGTTTCTACCAAGATTCTTTTTACCCGATCCATGTATTTCGTGAATCGAAAGAAAAGTTGGCAGAAAGAATGATACTGGAGATTGTTGAAGGAATTAGAGGAACAGATGCCAAGGCCGAGGTCATCGGTGAGATTGGAACGAGTTACAATAAATGGACGGAAACCGAACAAAAAGTATTTGAAGCGGTTGTTATGGCACATAAGCAAACCAAAAAACCAATATCAACCCATACTTCCATAGGAACATTAGGACATGAACAAGTAGAATTTTTTAAAAAACATGAAGTTGATTTAAACCGAGTGGTGATAGGGCATGTTGATTTATCAGGAGATGCCGATTATATATTGAAAATGCTGAGAGAAGGTGTGTATGTAGAATTCGATACAGTAGGTAAAGAAAATTATATGCCTGATCGTGTTCGAGCAGAAATATTGAAAAAAATACAGGCTAAAGGGTATATAGACAAGGTTCTGCTGTCTATGGACATCACCAGAAAATCACATTTGGCATATAAAGGCGGGGTGGGCTATTCATATTTGATAGACACGTTTATCCCTCTCTTGCAAACCTATGGAATAACTGGTGAATCAATTGATAAGATGTTGATTAAAAATCCTCGCGCTTTTATGAAAGGGGAGAGTGAATGAGTATGGAAACTTATCCTCTAGATAGCCTATCTATTGAAGAAGCCATGCATAGACAATTTAGGTTGGTTGATGTCATGACAAGACATTTTCGAGGAGAAGAATTGCTTTCACTTGGCGATTTAGGCGTTGTAAAAGGAATCAATAAACCGCGGTTCACAAAAAAAATAGAAGAGACACTAGCTGATTTCTTTGGCACAGAGAAAGCAATGTTAGTTCGTGGTGCAGGAACAGGGGCATTGAGGTTTGGTTTTATGAGCTTTTTAAAGCCAGGTGACGAGATCCTTGTCCATGATGCACCGATATATCCAACAAGTAAAACAACGTTAGAGTCGATGGGGATCTTGCCAATATCCGCGGATTTTCATGATTCTGAACAAATAAAAGACGCCATTCTCAAACACCCGAAATTAAAAGGTGTATTGATTCAGCATACGAGGCAAAAAATAGAGGACCATTATGATTTGGCTGAAACGATAAAAAAAATACGTTCCATTCATTCTGATCTAGTCATTATTACGGATGACAACTATGCTGCGATGAAAGCGGAAAAGATTGGAGTACAAGTCAAAGCCGATTTGTCCACCTTTTCATTGTTCAAGCTATTAGGTCCGGAAGGTATTGGAGTCATTTTAGGCAGAAGTGATTTAATAGAAAAAATAGAAAAATTAAACTATTCAGGTGGAAGCCAGGTTCAAGGTTATGAAGCTTTAGAAGCTTTAAGGGGTCTGATATATGCTCCGGTTATGCTGGCAATACAAGCAAGTGTCAATGATCAGTTGGTTCACTCGCTTAATAATGGAGCCATTAAGGGTGTTAAAAAGGCTTATTTGGCAAATGCACAATCAAAAGTCTTACTTGTAGAGTTTGTTAAACCAATTGCAAAAAAAGTGCTTCATCATGCTAATGAATTGGGAGCAGCACCCCATCCGATAGGTGCTGAATCAAAATACGAGTTTGCACCAATGTTTTACAGAGTGTCTGGCACTTTTTTATCTGAAGATCCATCACTGGCCAAAAAAATGATCCGCATTAATCCATTAAGAAGCGGTCCTGAGACCATTTTAAGAATTCTAAACATATCCGTTCATCGAGCAACAGAAGAGCTTAGCGTAAATTCTTCAAAAGGCGATGATATAAATGAATAAAAGAGTCATTATCATAATATTAGACAGCTTAGGTGTCGGTTATATGGAAGATGCAAGCGATTATCATCCTTTAGATGTGGGCGCCAATACTTTCTATCACATACTTGATACGGTGCCTTCTTTAAACATTCCGAATCTCGAAAAATTGGGTATTAATAAAATTTTGCACCATCCTAAATTGAAAAATATAGATCATATTGCCAGCCATGGTGTTTTAAACCTGATGCATCAAGGAGCGGACAGTTTTGAAGGTCATAATGAAATCATGGGAACAAAGCCTAAAAAGACATATTTAGCTCCTTTTGTGGAACATCTCAATCATGTTAAACTCGCTTTGGAAGATCAGGGTTATAAAGTTAACATACCGAACTCAGAATTGCCGTATTTATTAGTAAACGATTTAGTAGTCGTAGCCGATAATATCGAAACAGATTACGGGCAAATTTATAATGTAAGCGCTCCGCTGGATTATATTTCGTTTGATGAAGTGTTGAAAATAGGAAGATGCGTCCGTCATCATGTTAAAGTAAATCGTGTGATTGTTCTTGGAGGAGAAAATGTAACACCTGAACACTTGCAGAGGTCAGTTGAAAGAAGAGAAGACGGATTAGTAGGGGTGAATTCGCCTAAATCTAATGTATACAAGCAAGGATATCAAGTTCGTCACTTAGGTTTTGGTATCTCTCCTGAAAATCAGTTGCCGACATTGGCGAAAAATAGGGGAATGGAAGTTTCTCTTATCGGAAAAATGCAGGACATCATTTATTGTGAAGGTGCAAAAAGATTTCCGGGTGTAGATACAGAACAAGTCATGAAGGATATTATACAGGAGATGGACCGTGTCAAAAAAGGCGTGATTGCTGCCACAGTACAAGAAACCGATTTAGCCGGACATGCACAGAATCCCGTGCGTTATGCAAATCGGATTGAAATGGTAGATCAATATTTGCCGGAAATTCTCCGGAAAATGACAGATCAGGATCTGCTGATGATTAGTGCAGATCACGGGAATGATCCTACGATCGGCCATAACCAACACACACGGGAAAAAACGTATTTGCTGGCTTATCACAAAAAACTATCGCCCGTTAACATAGGGGAAAGAAAAACGCTAGCCGACATTGCTGCAACTTCTGCTGATTATCTAGGGCTTCGCAATACTGAAAACGGCAGTTCATTCCTTCATTTAATGCAAAAAGGAAAAGAGGAGACAGACTGATGTTTTTGGAATCTACATTAAAATATAACAAAAAATTAATAGAAGCTGCATTGGAACTTCATCAGCAGGGAATCATTTCACCTAACACTTATGTATTAGACTTGGACACCGTCAAGAAAAATGCAAAAGTATTAAGTGAAAAAGCCAGAAAACAGGATATTGAACTGTTTTTTATGACGAAGCAATTTGGCCGTAATCCGTTGGTGGCACAAGCTATAGCCGAAAGCGGAATCGGCAAAGCCGTTGCTGTAGACCCGTGGGAGGCAATCACACTCAGTCAAAATGGAATTAAGATTGGGCATGTCGGACACCTTGTTCAAATACCTATTCACATGATACCGGCTATATTGGATCTAAATCCTGATTATGTTACGGTTTTCAGCCTTGAAAATGCTCGAAACATCAGTAGAGTAGCTATGGAAATGAGAAGAAAACAAAAAGTGCTTTTACGTATCGCAAACAAAGAGGATTATATATACAAAGGTCAAGAGGGGGGGTTCACTTTTGAACAAATCGTTAAGGATATCGAATCGATTGAACAATTAGATGGACTTGAAATTGCAGGTTTAACAAGCTTTCCTTGCATATTGATCCAAGACGGCCTTCCGGCAGTTACTCCGAATGTAACATCCATGCAAACCGTAAAATCGTTTTTAATGGAGAGAGGGTATAGAAGGCTTGAGATGAATATGCCAAGTGCAACTTCTTGTGCAACAATGAAACTATTGAAGGAAAATGGTGCAACTCAAGGCGAACCCGGCCATGCTTTAATTGGAACGACACCCATTCATGCAACGAAAAAACTTGCAGAAAGACCTGCGATGGTATACGTAACTGAAGTATCCCATATATCTAATCATCATGCTTATGTTTTCGGCGGCGGTTTCTATCCACGTTCGCATATGAAAGCGGCGCTCGTTGGAACAAACAAAGATCATCTTAAAAAGGTTCAAGCTATTGAAATGACACCTGATCATATTGATTATTATGGTTCATTAAATACAGTTGAAGCAAAAGTCGGCGATACGGCAATATTTGCTTTTCGTACACAAGTCTTTGTAACGAATGCACATATAGCCATCTTAAAAAACGTTGCTGAAGATCCTGAACTGATCGGTGTATATGATTCTAAAGGAAATGTAATCGAGTGAATGATCGTTATCGGCGGAATATCAGAGTGCCTGAATAATGGATTGTTTTACTGAGGTGTGGCGAAGATGCTTGGTCTTTTTGCAGTGCAGTTTAATACAGGAGTCAGTCTTGGACATTTTATTTTGTGGGAAGGAGAAAGACGTGAAAATTATTCATGTATCAGGTTATGAAGAAATGAGTGAAAAATCGGCTGATCTAATGGCTGAGCTCATTAACAATTCAAAAAATCCTGTTATTGGTTTTGCAACAGGTTCGACACCGCTTGGTTTATATAAATGCTTGATAAAAAAGTATCGGCAAAAGGAAATTTCATTTAAGAATGTTACTGCTTTTAATTTAGACGAGTACGTTGGACTGCCTAAAGAAAATAAAAACAGCTACCATTATTATATGAATGAAAAATTATTCAAACATCTGGATATTAGTCAAAGGAATATCAATATTCCCAATGGGATGGCAAAAGATTTGGAACAAGAATGCATCAGCTACGACAGACTTGTTTCTGAAAAAGCAATTGACATACAAATATTAGGCATGGGATTGAATGGTCATATCGGTTTTAATGAGCCGGGGACAAGCTTTAAAAGCAGAACCCATATCGTTGAGTTGGATCAATCAACCCGGCAGGCAAATTCCAGGTTCTTTCGTTCCTTGGACGAAGTACCGACAAAGGCATTGACCATGGGAATTGAAACAATAATGGAAAGTAAGCGGATCCTTCTGCTCGTGTCTGGAAATGAAAAATCTGAAGCCTTGGCACGGCTGCTGAACAGCACCCGTGTCTCCCAAGAGTTCCCTGCTTCAATTTTAAGGGAACATAAAGATGTGATGGTGATGGCAGATCACGCAGCCTTAAATAAAATTCAATAAATTGAATGCTCGGTTGATTACATTTAAAAATTTACACAAGGCAATTGCTTCAAGATATCTTCTAGCGATCAATCAGGAGAAAACGACTGAATATTGCAAATTCCCACCCTGTTGATAAGGATTTACATATACAGGTTTTGATTATCCTCGTATTGTTTACTAGAACAGTTGAAAAGGAGAGTATGGAGGATAATGAATTAATCCTCTAGGCGAGAGGAAGCCATCATACTAAAGAACCGACCGTTCATATTGATGATTCATAAAAGAAAAAGCAGCCTTTTTTTCGGCTGCTTCTTTTGAATCAGGCTTGCGTTTACAGCGTATCACATTTAACGCCGACGACGCCGTCGATCGCTTTGATATCGTAATAGACATCGGTGACATACCGTTTCTTATGAACCATGATTTTCGTTTCCATGATCGGAAATTCATTATCGCGCATATCATCGATCCGGACGGAATGAATCCGGATTTTTTTCGCTTTCATTTCCTTGAGGATATCCGTCAGTTTATCCTTGTCATTCAGGGACATGCGGACGCGGATTTCTTTTTCCTGCAAGCGGTTCGGGCCGATTTTGCCGACGATCCACGGCAAAAACTCGACGCTGATTAAAATGAAAATGAGACTGACAAATGCTTCTTTATAAAAGCCCGCTCCGATGGCGACGCCAAGGCCGGCTGCTCCCCAGATCATCGCTGAAGTGGTCAGGCCGGAAATGACGTCGTTGCTTTTTCGTAAAATTACGCCCGCTCCGATGAAGCCGATCCCTGATATGATTTGTGCGGGAAGCCGCAAAGGGTCCATCATGATTCTGTTTGACCTTGGAAAATGGTATGCCGCATCAATGCTGATCATTGTCAGAACACAGGAACTGATCGCAATCACGATGCACGTTTTTAAGCCGAGCGGCTTGTTTTTCAGCTCCCTTTCGAGACCGATGACCATTCCGATTAATGTTGCGATTCCAAGCTTCAACAGCGTTTCTGTTTCAATATGCCAATCCATGCCCATGATCTCCTTTCCGACAATATCTTATATGATTGATATGATTTTCTCACAGACGCTATGGATGGACAACTGTTTTTGAAGTGCCGGTGGATGTCCTGGAACCATTCATCTGTAAGAAGCCCTATACTCCTACCATTATATTGCCGGCGTGGCATCAAAAGAATTCCGCCTGAGCAAAAAAGCCGCCGGATATCGCCCGGCGGCTTTCATAGCCTGATCATTTAAGAATGTTCTTCCTCATGCGTCTGTTCCATTTCTTCAAACATATCTCTTGCTTCTTTTGCCGGCTTGTTCGTGATCATGCTGACAGCGTAAACGACAATCAAGCTCAGGAAGAAACCAGGGATCATTTCATAGATTCCCGTCTTCTCCTGCAGACCCGTCAGAATGCAAATCAGCACGGTCACGGCTCCTGTGATCATACCGGCCAATGCGCCCCACTGGTTCATCCGCTTCCAGTACAAGCTGAGAAGGATGGCGGGTCCGAATGCGGAACCAAATCCGGCCCACGCATAGCCAACCAGATCAAGGATCGTGTTGTTCGGTGTCAGAGACAGAAGGATCGCGATGACGGCGACAAGCAGAACGCTTAGACGTCCGACAAGAACGAGTTCCTTATCCGAAGCTTTGCGCCGGAAAAACGTCCGGTAGAAATCTTCCGTCATGGCGCTTGATGTGACAAGCAGCTGGGAAGACACCGTACTCATAATCGCTGCGAGCAAAGCGGAAAGCAAAAATCCGGTAATCAGCGGATGGAATAATACCTTTGAGAACACGATAAAAATCGTTTCCGGATCTTTAAGCGCTGTACCCGTTTCATGGACATACGCCACACCGATCAGTCCGACAAGCAGTGCGCCGATTACGGAGATGATCATCCAACCCATTGCGATGCGGCGCGCAGGCTTCAGCTCTTTTACGGATGAAATCGCCATAAAGCGGACGATAATATGCGGCTGACCGAAATAGCCCAGTCCCCAGGCGAGAAATGAAATAATGCTAATGACGGTCGTTCCTTTGAAGAAATCGAGCAAGCTTGGATTGATTTCTTCGATCACATTGAAAGTCGGCGTAATTCCGCCTAATTGAGTAAAGGCAACGATCGGCACGAGCACTAAAGCGATAAACATAATCAAACCTTGCACAAAGTCAGTGAGACTGACGGCCAAAAACCCTCCGAACAGCGTATAAGCAATCACGACTGCGGCCGTTAAGAAAAGACCCATTTTATAATCGAGGCCGAACGCCGTTTCAAACAGTCTTCCTCCGGACACCATACCCGCCGACGTGTACAGTGTGAAAAACACCATAATGACGATGGCTGATGCCAGGCGCAAGATTCTCGTCGTATCATTAAACCGATTTTCGAAAAAATCCGGAATTGTAATCGCATCGTTTGCTACTTCTGTATATGTGCGCAGCCGGGGAGCGACAACCAAGTAGTTCACATAAGCTCCGATTGTTAAACCGACGGCAAGCCAGGCGCTCGAAAGTCCTGTCACATACATGGCTCCGGGCAGTCCCATCAGCATCCAGCCGCTCATGTCCGACGCGCCGGCCGATAAAGCCGTAACAGCAGGCCCAAGGCCTCTGCCGCCGAGCATGTAGTCATTCAAATTGGATGTTTTTCTGTAGGAATACCAGCCGATTAAAAGCATCGCGGCAAAATAAATCCCTAACGAAATAAATATTTCAACACTCACGTTTCATATCTCTCCTCTTTAAAAATAATGTGGCATCACCTCTTTAAAATTTTCGACAATACTGACTTGCGGTACGAAGAAAATTGCAGGGCCCCCTCTTTAAAAAATCAAGTATTGGAATTAAGGCGCTGCCGATTAGATCGTACTTAGTTACCTAACCTATCAAACTATTCCCCATCAATCAACCGTGAAAAACATCCGATTTTATTGAAAAAGGGCGTGATGGTTTTGATAAGCATCACAATGAAAGCGCTTACAAATATTATATAAAGTAAAAATATTCTGAATATTAGTACGTGCTATTTTACTGAATTTTCATGAGCGATGAAATAAAAGCCGCCAAATGGGGCGAAGATCGCGGTTTTGTTGATTTAGAAGGCTAAAATTTGATATGATCAGTATTATGACTAAGCGAGAATAACCTTGGAGGTGTTTTTAGTATGTCGCGTATTTCTATAGAAGAAGTAAAGCATGTCGCCCATCTTGCCAGACTGGCGATTACGGACGAGGAAGCGGCGATGTTTACCGAACAGCTTGACAGCATTATTTCATTTGCAGAAGAGCTGAACGAAGTCGATACAGAGAATGTTAAACCAACAACGCACGTATTGCAAATGAAGAATATCATGAGGGAAGATGTCCCTGATAAAGGACTTCCGGTTGAAGATGTCGTCAAAAACGCGCCTGATCATAAAGACGGCTACATCCGCGTGCCGTCAATCTTGGACTAAATAAAGGAGGGAGCGAGAAAACATGTCACTGTTTGACCATAAAATATCTGAATTAAAACGTCTCATACATAATAAAGAGATCAGCATATCAGATTTAGTCGATGAATCTTACAAACGGATTCACGAAGTTGACGGAAAGGTACAAGCCTTTTTGCAGCTTGATGAAGAAAAAGCCCGCGCATACGCCAAAGAATTGGACGAAGCGCTTGATACCCGTGATGAGCACGGCCTTCTTTTCGGGATGCCGATCGGCATTAAAGACAATATCGTAACAAAGGATCTGCGGACAACGTGCGCAAGCAAAATTCTCGAGAACTTTGATCCGATTTATGACGCAACCGTTGTTGAGCGTCTTCATGAAGCTGAAGCGGTTACCATCGGAAAGCTGAATATGGATGAATTCGCGATGGGCTCTTCCACAGAGAACTCAGGCTTTAAAAAGACAAAAAACCCGTGGAACCTCGAAACCGTTCCGGGCGGATCAAGCGGAGGCTCAGCGGCTGCGGTTGCGGCCGGAGAAGTGCCGTTTTCACTTGGATCTGACACGGGCGGATCGATTCGCCAGCCGGCATCCTTCTGCGGCGTCGTCGGCTTAAAACCTACATACGGACGCGTTTCCAGATACGGCCTTGTCGCATTTGCTTCTTCATTGGATCAAATCGGCCCGATCACAAGATCTGTCGAAGACAACGCCTACCTTCTGCAGGCGATTTCAGGCGTCGATAAAATGGATTCGACGAGCGCCAATGTGGACGTGCCCGACTATTTGTCAGCGTTAACCGGCGACATTAAAGGACTTAAAATCGCCGTGCCGAAAGAATATCTCGGCGAAGGAGTGGGAGAAGAAGCGAGAAATTCCGTGCTTGAAGCGCTGAAAGTGCTCGAAAGCCTTGGCGCGACATGGGAAGAGGTATCGCTTCCGCACAGCAAATACGCGCTGGCGACTTACTACCTGCTTTCTTCATCTGAAGCATCAGCAAACCTGGCGCGCTTCGACGGCATCCGCTATGGCTACCGCACGGACAATGCCGACAACCTGATCGACCTGTACAAACAGACGCGTTCCGAAGGATTCGGAAACGAAGTCAAACGCCGCATCATGCTCGGTACGTTCGCGCTCAGCTCGGGCTACTATGATGCATACTATAAAAAAGCGCAAAAAGTCAGAACACTGATCAAAAAGGACTTTGAAGACGTATTTGCAAACTATGACGTCATCATCGGACCGACTACGCCGACGCCGGCATTTAAAATCGGCGAAAAAACGAGTGATCCGCTGACCATGTACGCCAATGACATCCTGACGATTCCTGTCAACCTTGCGGGCGTCCCGGGAATCAGCGTACCGTGCGGATTGGCGAACGGCTTGCCGCTCGGCTTGCAAATCATTGGCAAACACTTTGATGAGAGCACAGTATACCGCGTCGCCCACGCATTCGAACAGGCGACAGACCATCATAAAGCAAAACCTGAACTGTAAGGGGTGAAAAAACATGAACTTTGAAACGGTAATCGGACTTGAAGTCCACGTGGAGCTCAAAACAAAATCGAAAATTTTCTCCAGTTCTCCAACGCCATTCGGCGCAGCGGCCAACACGCAGACAAGCGTTATCGACTTAGGCTATCCGGGTGTACTGCCTGTGTTGAACAAAGAAGCCGTCAATTTTGCGATGAAAGCCGCAATGGCACTCAACTGTGAAATTGCGACAGAAACGAAATTCGACCGGAAAAACTATTTCTACCCCGACAACCCGAAAGCTTATCAAATTTCACAATTTGATAAACCGATCGGTGAAAACGGCTGGATCGAAATCGAAGTCGGCGGAAAAACGAAGCGGATCGGCATTACCCGCCTTCATTTGGAAGAGGATGCAGGAAAACTGACGCATACAGGCGACGGCTACTCCCTTGTCGACTATAACCGCCAGGGAACTCCGCTCGTTGAAATCGTCTCCGAGCCCGATATCAGAACGCCTGAAGAAGCTTATGCCTACCTTGAAAAACTGAAATCAATCATTCAGTATACAGGCGTTTCCGACTGTAAGATGGAAGAGGGCTCGCTCCGCTGCGACGCTAACATCTCGCTCCGTCCAATCGGACAAGAGGAGTTCGGTACAAAGACAGAGCTGAAAAACCTGAACTCATTCGCCTTTGTTCAAAAAGGCCTTGAGCACGAAGAAAAACGCCAGGCGCAAGTTCTTTTGTCAGGCGGTGTCATTCAACAGGAGACGCGCCGTTATGATGAAGCGTCCAAAACGACGATTTTGATGAGGGTCAAAGAGGGATCTGACGACTACCGCTACTTCCCTGAGCCTGATCTTGTCGAGCTTTACATTGACGATGAGTGGAAACAGCGCGTGAAAGACAGCATTCCTGAGCTTCCGGACGAGCGCCGCAAGCGCTACATCGAAGAGCTTGGCCTGCCTGCCTATGACGCGAAAGTGCTGACTTTGACAAAAGAAATGTCCGACTTCTTCGAAGCGGCCGT
Organism: Bacillus sp. FSL K6-0972; assembly: GCF_037976035.1. Lineage (NCBI taxonomy): Bacteria > Bacillati > Bacillota > Bacilli > Caryophanales > Bacillaceae > Bacillus > Bacillus sp. FSL K6-0972. The sequence goes on from NZ_CP150260.1 coordinate 769,813, forward strand.
CGAAAAAGGCGCAGACGCGAAGCTGGCATCGAACTGGCTGATGGGTGAAGTGTCGGCTTACTTGAACGCCCAGCAAAAAGAGCTTGCCGATGTCGAACTCACACCTGAAGGCCTTGCCGGATTGGTCAAGCTGATCGAAAAAGGAACGATTTCATCGAAAATCGCGAAAAAGGTCTTCAAAGAATTGATTGAAAAAGGCGGAGACGCAGAAAAAATCGTCAAAGAAAAAGGCCTTGTGCAAATCTCTGACGAAGCGACGCTCAGAAAGCTTGTCACAGAAGCGCTCGACAACAATCCGCAATCGATTGAAGACTTCAAAAACGGAAAAGACCGTGCAATCGGCTTCCTTGTCGGCCAAATCATGAAAGCTTCAAAAGGACAAGCAAACCCGCCGATGGTCAACAAGCTTCTTCTTGAAGAAATCAATAAACGATAACCCAAAAAACCTTGGAGTGAAATTCTCCAAGGTTTTTTCATTATTCCACGACAGGCGTCAAAGAATCACCGTCCCATATCTCTCCCTTATTCAGCGTCCATGGATGAAGATAGAGGGTGTCCGCTCCCTTATTCACAGCTGGGCTCCACTCATCGTTCCACGCCAGGAAGAACGCCGTTTTCGGGTATTTTTCTTTGATTGCATGGATAAATCGCGCGTAATCTAGCCCGCCGTTTGTCTTCTGCGGTCCGACCTCTGTAAAGGCAAACGGCTTGTTCAGCGATGTGAGCTCTTCGTATCCATCAATGGCGTACGGGTCATCAAAATAAGCGTCTAGCCCGACAATGTCCACATATGATGCGCCCGGATAAAAGTCTGTTTTAAAGTCTCTGTTGGCGTCTGGCGCATACACCCACAACAGATGATCTAAGCCCCTTGTCTTTGTCATATAGTCATAGATTTTCACATAGAGCTGTTTGTACAAGGAGATTCTCTCGCTGTCTTTTTGATTATATTGCGTCAGCCCCCACCAGAACCATTCGCCGTTCATTTCGTGAAGGGGTCTGAATAGAACGGGCACACCTTCATTTTCAAGCTCCTGGAGGCCATCCGCGATTTTGTTCAGCATCGCTTCAAGCCGTTTTCCTTCGGGCGTGGAAGAATCTAAAATTCTCTCATACTGGCTGTTTGAAATCTGAGTTTTATAATGTCCAGAAGTAAACGCGGGGTTTGCGAGGTGCAGGCTGATTTGCGGAATGCCTCCGCTTTTCCAATATGCGATCAAATCACGGTTGCAACTGTAGTCAATCGTATCGGCGATCTCCTCCGGCTCCAGCCATCCTCTTGCATAATCGCAGCCGTAAATGGCTGGCAGCTGTCCTGTTGCCTGTTTGATCCGGTCGGCTTCAGCCATTGAAAATGTGTCGAGGCTGTATCCTCCGAATGCCCCGGACATCACCCGGCTTTCCGTCCGATTGGCCAGGTGGGCGAGCCAGTTCATCACCGCTTTCGTCGTCAGCTGGGCATTTGGATTCACCGGAGAAACGGTGTGTGCGTAGCTCGGCTGCGAAACGGCAAAAGCGAGGAGCAGCGCGAAGATGGAACAAACGATGTTTTTTTTCACTAAGGTAAAACCTCCTGAAACATATAGATTGTCTTAAGCGATCTTATTATACATGCTGCTTCCAAAATATACATGATCAGATTGTCGGATTGTAAGGGAAGAAAAAAGCAGCCGCAGGGCTGCTTTACGAATGAAGGAAACGGGTGATCATTCCATATAGATGCTGGACATTGTCCTGATGCTCCAAGTTTGTCAGCATACCTTGAAGCACGGGTGTGCGGGGCGAATCTTTTCTCAGCTCTTCCTCGATCACATCTAGTGTAATGAGAATGTCTTCCGGCAGCGCCGGCTGACGTTTGGCATCTTCAAGCTCCCGTAAAATCGTATGTTTATCGGCCGTATTGCCGGCGTTCCGATAATAGCTGTACGTCCGTCCGGCCAGGATCGGCTGCTCCCCGTTTTGAACCATGCCATCAATCATGTCATCGATTCTTCTCATAATAAAATCTGCAAGTTCGTAAAAATCGATGTCCAGTTCATTAAAGATAAACAAATTTTGATAAGACTGCACGATGCCTTGAACGATCACGGACAAGTCTGACAGATAAGGCTTCACAATGTCACCGTAGGCGGCTGACAGCGCATTTTGATACGTCTCGTGGAATTTTTGGCTGACATTTTTAAAATATTCTTCGATCTTGCTGTTTTCCGGTATGCTGTGTTCGCTGATCATCACGAGAATAAAGTCGCGGTGCTCTTTGCTCTCGCTGAATTGATAAGCAATCTGCTCCTTGAACGTTTCCTTTGGAGGGAAATTCTTTTGCTGGATGATCTTCATATTTTCCATCGTTCGATCGATATAATACTTAATGATCGCAAGCAAAAGCGCTTCTTTCGACTTGAAATGCAGGTAGAAAGCTCCTTTTGAGATATTGCATTCATTGGCGATGTCCTGAATCGTTGTGGAAGCAAAACCGTTTTTCGCGAACAGGTGCAGGCCTGCTTTAATGATTTTTTCTTCTTTTTCTGTCATGAATGTACCCCTTTAACACTTCTTTAAAATTGAATAAATTTTAACATATATAAGTTGACGCTGTTTACTTTTGAAGTTTATTATTGTATAGAATGACCAGTCAGTCAATCTGTATTCTGAAAATGATATACACAATGGAGGTCGTAATGAATTCTATCATTAATTTTGTACTAAAGAACAAGTTCGCTGTGTGGCTGATGACGATTATTGTTACGGTTGCCGGCATTTATGCGGGTTTAAATATGAAGCAGGAATCAATTCCTGATGTGAACATGCCTTATTTGACCATCAGCACGACATACCCCGGAGCCACTCCGAGCCAGGTAGCTGATGAAGTCACAAAGCCGGTTGAACAAGCCGTGCAAAACCTGGACGGCGTCAGCATTGTAACGTCCACTTCGTATGAAAACGCATCATCGGTGATGATTGAATACGAGTATGAGAAGGATATGGACAAAGCGAAGACGGAAGCCGCTGAAGCATTGGCGAATCTCGATCTGCCGGACAATGCAAAAGAGCCGAGCATTTCACGCTACAGCATGAATTCTTTCCCGATCCTCGCGCTCAGCGTGTCCAGTGATAAAGACGATCTTCAAAGCTTGACGAAAAAAGTGGAAGACAGCCTCCTGACGAAGCTTGAAGGCCTTGAAGGCGTAGCTTCCGTTCAGCTTTCCGGACAGCAGGTTGAAGAAGTCGAATTTTCATTTAAAAAAGACAAATTGAAGCAATACGGGCTTGACGAGGATACAGTCAAGCAAGTGATTCAAGGTTCTGATGTGACGACTCCGCTTGGGTTGTACACATTCGGCAAAGAAGAAAAATCGGTCGTCGTCAGTGGCGATATCGAAACAATTAAAGACTTGAAAAATATGAGAATTCCAGCGGCGTCTGCCGGAGGCGCAAGCGCTCAAGCCGGAGCGCAAAGTGCGCAAGCGGCCCAGGGGGCGCAGGCTCAAGCCGGAGCACAGAGCGCCGCGCAGGCTCAGCAGAGCACGGGAATCCCGACGGTTAAGCTGTCTGACATCGCAACGATTAAAGATGTCAAAAAAGCCGAATCCATTTCACGAACCAATGGTAAAGACAGCATCGGCATCAGCGTCATTAAAGCCAACGACGCCAATACCGTCGAGGTAGCCGACAACGTAAAAGCTGAACTCGAACAATTCAAAAAAGACCACAAAGGCTTTAAATACAGCTCGACATACGATCAAGCCGAACCGATCACCGAGTCGGTCGAGACGATGCTGAGCAAAGCGATTTTCGGAGCGATCTTTGCGGTTGTGATCATTCTCTTATTCCTAAGGGATATCAAGTCAACGTTAATCTCGGTCATTTCGATTCCATTGTCATTGTTAATCGCACTGCTCGTCCTGAATCAGCTTGATATCACGCTGAATATCATGACGCTCGGCGCCATGACGGTCGCCATCGGACGGGTTGTCGACGACTCGATCGTCGTTATCGAAAACATTTACCGCCGCATGAGGCTGAAAGATGAGCCGCTGCGCGGAAAAGCGCTCGTGCGCGAAGCAACGAAAGAAATGTTCATGCCGATCATGTCATCAACGATCGTGACGATCGCGGTATTCCTGCCGCTCGCACTCGTCGGCGGTCAAATCGGCGAATTGTTCCTGCCGTTTGCCTTAACGATTGTATTCGCGCTTGCTGCATCCCTCTTGATCGCGATCACGCTCGTGCCGATGCTTGCGCACACCCTCTTCAAAAAATCGTTGACAGGTGCGCCGGTGAAGGCGAAAGAACACAAGCCTGGGGTACTGGCCAACTTCTACAAAAAAGTGTTGAATTGGTCGCTCAGCCATAAATGGATCACATCGATCATCGCGGTTCTGATGCTGGTCGGAAGCTTGTTCCTCGTGCCGCTGATCGGAGCGAGCTACTTGCCTTCTACAAAAGAAAAAATGGTGCAGATCACATACACTCCTGAACCGGGAGAAACGAAAAAAGAAGCGGAAAAGGAAGCGCAAAAAGCTGAAAAAATCCTATTGGACCGCAAACACGTCGATACGGTTCAGTATACGTTAGGAGCGGGAAATCCGCTGATGGGCGGAAGCTCAAACGGCGCGTTGTTCTATATCAAATATGAGGAAGACACGCCTGATTTTGATAAAGAAAAGGACAATGTTCTAAAAGACATTCAGAAGCAATCCAAACGCGGAGAATGGAAAACTCAGGATTTCAGCTCTTCAGGCAATAACAATGAGTTAACGTATTATGTGTACGGAGATTCAGAAAAAGAGATTAAAGGCACTGTAAAAGAGATCGAAAAGATTATGAAAGACCAAAAAGACCTGAAAAACGTAAGCTCAGGCCTGTCCAGCACATATGACGAATTTACTTTTGTCGCTGATCAGGAGAAGCTGAGTAAACTTGGGTTAACGGCATCACAGATTTCTCAGGCGCTCATGAAAGAAACATCGCAGGCGCCGCTTACAACCGTGAAAAAAGACGGAAAAGATCTTGATGTCACGATTAAAACAGAAGAAGAAACATATAAAAGCGTCAAAGATTTAGAAGACAAAAAGATCACAACTCCGACCGGCCAGGAAGTGAAAATCGGCGATGTCGCGAAAGTGAAGGAAGGCACGACATCTGACACGATTTCAAAACGCGACGGCAAAATCTATGCCGATGTCACGGCGGAAGTCACATCAGACAACGTCACGGCCGTATCAGTCGACGTACAGAAAAACATCGACAAGATCGACCTGCCTGACAACGTCACAATCGATACCGGCGGCGTATCCGCTGATATCGAAGATTCCTTTACAAAACTCGGACTCGCAATGCTTGCGGCGGTTGCGATCGTCTACCTCGTGCTTGTGATTACATTCGGCGGAGCACTGGCGCCATTTGCGATCCTGTTCTCGCTGCCGTTTACCATCATCGGCGCCTTGGTGGGACTTTACGTATCAGGAGAAACAATCAGCTTGAACGCAATGATCGGAATGCTGATGCTGATCGGTATCGTCGTCACAAACGCGATCGTCTTAATCGACCGAGTCATCCATAAGGAAGCGGAAGGGCTCTCAACGAGAGAAGCACTCCTTGAAGCCGGCTCTACAAGGCTCCGTCCGATCCTGATGACGGCCATCGCCACAATCGGCGCCCTGATTCCATTGGCGCTCGGATTTGAAGGCGGCAGCCAGGTCATTTCAAAAGGGCTCGGCGTCACCGTTATCGGCGGTCTGATCAGTTCAACGCTCCTTACCCTTCTGATCGTACCGATCGTATACGAAGTACTGGCGAAATTCCGCCGGAAAAAACCGGGTATGGAAGAAGAGTAAGATGGTATAACATCAACCCCTTGGAATGGACACAGGAAATGATCCATTCTAAGGGGTTTTTTCTTTGAAGAGACGATCGTCGGTGTTTAACAAAAATATCCTGTGTTATGCTTTGTTAGAAAAGGCAACTTGATGAGGAGGCATTGAATGGAATCGAAAGGAAACAGCGAACCAAGCCCCAAAATCGTAAAGCGGCTCACCTGGATCATACCGATCGTGTTGATCGGAGTCATTTTTCTCTTAAAAAATATGAGAAATCCTGTGACTGATGTTTTATTTTATATTGTATGTGCAGGTGTCATCATCTTAGTGATTTTCAGCATCATAAAAGAGACAAAAAGCAGATGAAGCAAGTTTTGAACTTGTCGATAAAGGTTGAAATGATCTTCATCGACAAGCTTTTTTAATGCTGGTGATTTCTTTACCGATCCCGGCGAAGAAGTGGTTAATCATTCGGATTGATCACAGCCAGCAACTGATGATCTTCCCATTTTCCGTTAATCTTGACGTTTTTCCGGGCGATGCCTTCTTTGTGAAAACCCGCCTTCTCCAGCACCCGGATCGAGGCAATATTATGGGGCATGACGCCAGCTTCGATGCGATGGAGCTTGAGATCGTTAAAGGCGAACTCAACCATCAGCTTGACGGCTTCGGTCGTGTAGCCTTTGCCATTGTGCTTCTGATCCAAAAAATAGCCGATGAAGGCGCTTTGCAAGGAACCGCGCAGCACCTGGAAAAGGTTGATCGTTCCGATCAGCGCATCGTTTGCAGGATCAAAGATGCCAAAATAATAATCTTCATCATTCTGCATATTTTCATATAATCTTTGAAGCCTCTTCTTTTGTCCTTCGATTGTATAAAACTCCTCGTTCCGCTCCATTGAAAACTGTTCAAAAAACGGGCGGTTTGCGTTCTGCAATTCGAGGCATGCCTCGGCGTCTTCAGCCGTGAGCGGCCTGATATAAATGTTTGTCCCTTTTTTGATCATGGAAAGTCTCCTTTTATAAAGATGGAATACGGTCGGCTCTTTTCATCAACTCTTCAAAATACGCAAAAAATTGATCCCTGTCGACTTGATCAACGACTTTGACCATTCTGCCGTCAGGATGCTCTTCTGTCGTTCCTTGGCGCGGGCTTTCCGTATGGACAACCGCCTTGACAGTGCGCGATCGTGTCATATCAACTGCGCCGAGTGTCAACGTCGTCAGCACATCCCAAAGGTAGTATGTCGAATTCGTTTCGTTATGGACAAGCGGCGGACACATCGCATAGCATTGGCCGATAAAGTCGATCCCGATATGTTTTCTGAGGCTCGCCCAATGGGAGCGGATTTCGTTTGTCAAAGGCACCTGGTTCGTGCTTTCAAGCGCGACCATTTCGATCTGAATGTCGCTCTCGAATACCGTCTTCACGCTGTAAGGGTCCCAAAAAGCGTTCCATTCCGCCGTCCCGTCGTGCTCAGGCTCTTCTACATTTCCTTTCTCAAGGAAGGTGCCACCCATCCAGACAAGTTTTGCAATGTGTTTTATGATCGCCGGCTCTTCCTCAAGCGCCCTCGCCAAGTCTGTCAGCGGGCCGGTGAACAGCAGTGTTACCGGTTCGGGGCTCTGCCTCACGCATTCAATTAGATGAAGGTGAGCGGGCAGGTCTGACACCGGAGTCCGGACTTCGCCTTTTTCATTTAAAATCGGCAGAGCGTCGACATAAAAGGCGTGCATGCGCCACTCCTTCGGGAACGGGTGCACCCCTCTCGAATCGGATGCCGCAGTCTCGACCTGGTACGAACCGAAGCGGTCAATGATTTTTCGACTGGCACTGAGAGCAGGCTCCAAATAGCAATCCGCCGGTATGACGGATGTTCCGATCAATTTGACATCTTCCATCTGCAATAGCAGAAATAAAGAGACGAGATCATCGACGCCTCCGTCATGGTTAAAATAAACGGGCTTTTTCACAGCAACATCTCCTTTTTCTTAATATTAATTATTTTACATCAATTAGATCCTAAAGTCTTTTTTACCATTAATTAGGATATTTTATCTAAAATTAAACAAATGATGATACCCATTTTGTTGCGATTTTTTCAACAACTAGTATAATTAAAGGTTGTTGGTAAAGAAATGATACGGATACTCTAATAGGATGATGAAAACATGAAACGTGCACGAATCATATACAATCCGACTTCCGGACGAGAAATCTTCAAAAAAAACCTTGCCCAAGTTCTGCAGAAATTCGAGCAGGCAGGCTATGAAACGTCATGCCATGCGACAACAGGGGAAGGAGATGCCGTACAGGCCGCCAGACACGCCGCTGAGCGGGAATTTGACTTAATTGTTGCGGCCGGAGGAGACGGCACATTAAATGAAGTCATCAACGGACTGGCGCCGTTGGAACACCGCCCCAAGCTCGGAGTCATTCCGGTCGGAACGACGAATGACTTTGCGAGAGCGCTCGGCATTCCGCGCGAGGATATTTTAAAGGCGGTTGACACAATACTAGAGGGAGAGGCCCGTCCGATTGACATCGGCCGCGTCAACGGCCAATATTTCATCAATATCGCCGGCGGCGGACGCCTTACAGAACTGACATATGACGTACCAAGCAAATTGAAGACGATGCTCGGCCATCTTGCCTATTATTTGAAAGGAATGGAAATGCTCCTTCCTTCACTGCGGCCGACCGAGGTCGAAATCGAATACGACGGCAAGCTGTTTGAAGGAGAAGTAATGCTGTTTCTCGTCATGCTGACGAACTCCGTCGGCGGCTTTGAGAAGCTCGCCCCCGACTCAAGCTTGAATGACGGCATGTTTGACCTCGTCATTTTAAAGCGGACAAACCTCGCCGAATTCATCAGACTTGTCGGACTTGCCCTCCGCGGCGAACATATCAATGACGAGCATGTCATCTACACGAAAGCAAACCGCGTCAAAGTGACGGTCAAAGACAAAATGCTCCTAAACCTTGACGGCGAATACGGCGGCGAACTGCCGGGCGAATTCGAGAACCTCTACCGTCATATCGACGTCGTCATGTCAAAAGAAAAAGCGAGAAAATTGGATGAATGAACTTGGTCTAAAGAGCTGGCCAAGTTTTTCTTATAGCAGGTGAAAAAGATGAAACAAAAAGCCCCCGTTCAAAAAAATGAATATTACAATGTCGTATTTGAAGATTTAACACACGAAGGAGCCGGCGTCGCCAAAGTCGACGGCTTCCCGATTTTCGTGCCGAACGCGCTGCCTGACGAAAAGGCGCAGATCAAAGTGACTCGGGTCAAAAAAGGCTTCGCCTTCGGCCGCCTCATCGACTTGAAAGAAGAAAGCCGCTACCGAACGGACGCGCCGTGCCCGATCTACAAACAGTGCGGCGGCTGCCAGCTTCAGCACATCAACTACGAAGGCCAGCTTCTTTACAAGCAGAAGCAAGTCAAAGACGTGCTTGAGCGAATCGGCAAGCTTGATTTAAGCCGAATCACCGTCCACCCGACACTCGGCATGGAAGACCCGTGGAACTACCGAAACAAAGCGCAGGTCCCTGTCGGCGAAAGAGAAGGCGGTCTGATCGCAGGCTTCTACCAGCAGCGCAGCCATGAGATCATCGACATGAACGAATGTCTGATCCAGCAGTCGGAAAACGACCGCGTCGTTCAAGCGATTAAAGAGATTTGCGGCAAATACGGCATCAAAGCGTACAACGAAGAACGCCACAAAGGCTGGCTCAGACACATCATGGTCAGATACGGCGCCGTCACAGGCGAAATGATGGTCGTCTTCATCACAAGGACAAACGACTTCCCGCACAAAGCGAAAATCGTCGAGGAGATCACCGCGGCATTCCCGCACGTCAAATCGATCGTCCAAAACATCAACCCGAAAAAAACAAACGTCATCTTCGGCGACGAAACAACCGTCATCTGGGGAGAAGAATACATTTACGACTCAATCGGCGGCATCAAATTCGCCATCTCCGCCAGATCGTTCTACCAAGTCAACCCAGAGCAAACGAAAGTGCTCTACGACAAAGCGCTTGAATACGCCGAACTAAACGGCGAAGAAACCGTCATCGACGCCTACTGCGGCATCGGCACGATCTCGCTGTTTCTGGCGAAGCAGGCGAAAAAAGTGTACGGTGTTGAGATTGTGCCGGAAGCGATTGAGGATGCGAAACGGAATGCTGAGTTGAACGGTATTGAGAACGCTGAATTTGCCGTCGGTGAAGCGGAAACTGTGATTCCTAGGTGGTATGAGGAAGGTATCAAGGCTGACACGCTTGTCGTCGACCCGCCGCGCAAAGGCTGCGATGAGGCTTTGCTGCGGACGATTATCGAGATGAAGCCGAAGCGTGTAGTGTATGTGTCTTGTAACCCGGGGACTTTGGCGCGCGATTTGCGGGTGCTTGAGGATGGCGGGTATTCGACGCTTGAGGTGCAGCCTGTTGATATGTTTCCGCATACGAGCCATGTAGAGTGTGTGGCTGTTCTTGTCAAAAAAGATAAATAAAGTTTAAAAATATAAGCCTCTCCAACCCAGGAGAGGCTTATAATGTTTATATGAATGTTCCATTTCCTGCATAAAGTCCTACTTAATAAAGAGGTGTATCAAAATAGACCATAAAATCTCGAATCAACTAACGATTAGTGAACAAATGAAATGCGTTTTATCAACATATCAACAAGCAAAAAATGAGGAGTTTAAGGGACATCCTCTTTCACACCTTATTTGTCATGAAATAAAGGATACTCTTTTTAAAGTTGTTGACTTAGATCCTAATATATATCATGTAGCAGGTTCGGTTGGAAAAGGCCGTTGGGCTGAGATTCCTTGGGTTTCAATTTTTATAAAGAACTTAACGACTTCGGCGACAAGAGGCTACTATATTGTTTACTTATTTAGTGCAGATGGAAGCGGTGTTTATGTTAGTTTGAATCAAGGATGGACCTACTTTAAAGAAAAGTATGGAACAAAAATAGGTAGGGCCAAAATCCAAAAAACAGCTTCTATTATTAGAGAAAAACTAAATACCATACCTCAAAATATGAATCTTTCAAATATCGATTTAAAGGGCGAAGGTGATCTTGCGAGAGGGTATGAGTTAGGACATGTATGTGGTCGTTTTTATGATGTAAGCAATTTTCCAAGTTCAGAAGATATCATAAGCGATTTACAAGCTTTATTAGTTACATACAAAGAAATAGAAGGTCTTATTGGAAATCGATCGATAGAACAGTTTAATGATTTTATTCTGTTGCAGGAAGACGGCCAATTTTTAGAAGACCGGGTTAACGAAGAGGAGTATCAGATAGCGGCTCAAACCTTCATCATATCCGAGAATACGAATGTGGGATATGAAGTCAGTCAAAAGAGAGAACGTCCGCAACCAATCATTAATCAAGGTGGTCAAAGGCAATGGACAAGACATGCAAGTCTTGCCTCAAAAGCTATGATGCTTTCAAACTATACTTGTGAAATTGACCATTCCCATCAAACCTTTATCTCTAAATCTACCAACAAGCCTTATGTTGAATGCCATCATCTTGTCCCTATCGCCAAGCAAGATGGATTCAAATATGACTTAGATCAATTGGCAAACTTGGTAAGCCTATGTCCACACTGTCATCGTCTTATTCATTATGGTCAAGATGAGGAGAAAGAAAAACTGTTGAAAAAATTGTATGATCAGCGGAAGGATCACTTGAAAAAGGTAGGAATTGAAATTACCTTTTCAGAACTTAAACGAATATATGAAATGTCGAATATTTAGATTCAAATTACGGGCCTTGGACAAGCGCTACCAAGGCTTTTTGATGTTTAACATAATAGACAAAAGGTTATTGCAAAAATTTACATATGTGATGAGATCATTTTAATAATAGATAACAATCTTAAAGGGAAAGAGGAGTTCGGCATGAGCAAGTTCGGTTCAGAAGTGGTTGCAGGGGTGTTAAACGAATTCCATTTGGCAATTAAAAAGCATAAATATTGAACAGGCGAAGTCAATGTTTTTCGAGATGGAAGAGAATTAAAATGTGCTCGTCTACTTCTCGCTGCTTGAGAAACGGTGTCAGTTGATACTTTGCTGCGGACGATGATTGAGATAAAGCCGAAGCGTGTAGTTTATGTGTCTGTAAACCTGGAGTCTTGGCACACGATTTGCGGGTACTTGAAGATATTTATCATCGCCATTGAGAATAAATGCAGGCCATTCGACCAAGAAATTTCCTTCTTCCGAAAAAACCAAAATAAATGTTGACGCTTTCATAAAACCGATATATACTTTAATCAAATCCAATATTGATAAATTAGACATGTGACTGGTCATGCAGGCAGGATCTAAAACCGATAAATTTTTTAATTTGTCGGTTTAGGTCCTTTTTTTATTGCCTAAATATAGGTCTCATGTTTTAGAAAAGGGGGAGAAACAGTGAATTACACACAAACAGCAAGAGACGTATTGCAGCATGTCGGCGGTAAAGAGAATATTGCCCACTTGGAGCATTGTTCGACACGACTCCGTTTTACATTGATTGATCAAAACAAGGCAGATGTACCGGCACTTGAGAAAACACCAGGTGTCATCGCTGTCCGTATGTCGGGCCAATGCCAGGTTGTAATTGGAAACGATGTCATTGAAGTCTATGAGAAATTGACTGGCCTTCTCGGAGGATCACCTTCTGAACAAAATGGGTCTTCCCATCAGCCGAAGGAAAAGCGAAAAGTGGGGACTGTACTATTAGACTTCATTGTCGGTGTTTTTCAACCGCTTGTTCCAGCCATTGCGGGTGGAGGGATTTTAAAATCGTTTCTCCTCCTATTATCGCTATTCGGATTAATTGATGCCAAAGGGCAAACGTATCAGATTTTAAATATGGTTGGCGATGCGCCGCTTTACTTCCTGCCATTGCTGGTAGCCGTGACGACAGCCAATAAGCTAAAAGTGAATCCGCTTGTTGCATTATCGGCAGTCGGCGCTCTTATTCTGCCAAACATGACGGCGATGCTGACAGAAGGCGCTCAATTATTTTCATTCGATGTGAAAAATATTGCGTATGCCTATCAGGTGTTTCCGGCGATTTTATCTGTCCTGTTGTATGCACAGATGGAAAAATGGTTTACTCGTATTTCGCCAAAACCCATTCGTATCTTCTTCGTACCGATGATGTCTTTGGTTATTACAGTTCCGATCACTCTCCTGTTGCTGGGACCAATCGGTTTTACAGCAGGGCAAGGCTTCACAGCACTCATCCTTGCTATGTTTGATAAAGTAGGCTGGGTTGCAGTTGCGTTCCTGGCAGCAGTCCTTCCATTTATGGTGGCATCAGGGATGCACAAAGCGATGGTGCCTTACGCTGTAACAACAATGGGCAATCTCGGAAAAGAAGCACTTTACTTGCCTGCATCACTTGCACATAATCTCGCTGAAAGTGGGGCGTGTTTCGCAATTGCCCTTCGTACAAAAGATAAAGTGCTCCGTTCAACTGCCATTTCCGCAGGGATTTCTGCATTCTTTGGCATTACCGAACCGGCATTATACGGGGTGACATTACAAAATAAACGTGTGCTGAGCAGTGTCATAATCGGTTCTTTCACCGGCGGCATCTTCGTTGGACTTGTCGGACTTCAAGCGTTTGTTCTTGTTGGACCTGGTCTTGCAAGTATGTCGATGTTCATATCTGACGAGCTTCCGCGCAACTTCATGTTTGCAGTTATCGGTTTTGGCATCTCATTTGTTGTTGCTTTTGCTGCTGCCTTTATTTTCGGAAAAGATCGAAAGATAGAAGAAAAGAAAAAAGAAGCAGAGCCAGGTGTTTTCGCTGAAAAACTTGGCGCAGATGAGACGTTCAAAAGTCCAGTCATCGGTCAAATGATTTCACTGTCTGATGTAGAAGATGACATATTCTCTTCAAAGGTAATGGGAGAAGGAATTGCCATTATTCCTTCAAAGGGTGAACTATATGCACCGATAGATGGCGAGATTTCTCTTCTCTTTGAAACAAACCATGCACTCGGTATGAAAACAGCAAACGGAGTTGAGGTTCTTTTCCACATTGGAATCGACACCGTTCAGCTAGAGGGCAAGTTCTTTAAACCATTGGTAAAAGTGGGGGATCAAGTCAAAGCGGGTGATCTGCTCATTCAATTTGAACTGGAGAAAATTAAAGAAGCAGGTTATGATCCAGTTACACTAGCAGTTATTACGAATACGGATCAATATGATATAAAAGTCACGCAATTAAAAGAGGTCAATCGTCAAGATACATTGATGGTTGTTACACAATTAGGAGGGTAATCATGATGACAAAAACAAAAGGATTTCCGAAAGACTTTTTATGGGGCGGGGCGATTGCCGCAAACCAAGCAGAAGGAGCCTGGAATGTTGATGGAAAAGGACCGTCTGTTGCTGATATTGCCATGTACCGTTCGAATTTGAGTGTAGAAGATTATGAAGGACACCTTGCTGTTTCTTCTGAAAACATTGATCGTGCAATGAAAGACCCAGACGTAAAAAAATATCCGAAGCGCAGAGGGATTGACTTTTATCATCACTATAAAGAAGATTTGGCTCTCTTTGCAGAAATGGGTTTTAAAACATTGCGTATATCGATTGCATGGAGCCGAATTTTCCCGACAGGAGAAGAAGCTGAGCCGAACGAGAAAGGCCTTCAGTTTTATGATCGTCTGTTTCAAGAAATGAAAAAACATAACATTGAACCGATCGTGACTCTGTCACATTATGAAATGCCATTAGCACTTAGTGTGAAATACAACGGATGGGTTGAAAGAAAAGTGATCGATCTCTTTGTGAAGTTCGCAAATGTGTGTTTTGAACGCTATAAAGATGTCGTAAAATACTGGCTTACCTTTAATGAAATTGACAGTATACATCGCCATTCTTTCATTACAGCGGGAATCATTCCTGATCGCTGTCCTGAAGGGAAAATAGAGGAAACGGTTTATCAAGCATTGCACCATCAATTTGTGGCATCCGCTCTTGTGACTGCAGATTGTCATCGCATCATTCCCGGCAGTCAGGTGGGATGTATGCTAACAAAACTCACGACATACCCGCACACTTGTCATCCGAATGATGTAGAACGCGCACTGAAGCAAAACCTTGATAACTATTTCTATGCAGATGTTCAAGTGTTTGGCGAATATCCGCCATTGATCAAACGCATGCTGGAACGAAAAAATATCAATATTAAGATGGAAGCGGACGATCTTGCCATTTTGAAAGAACATACGGTAGACTTCGTTTCGTTTAGCTACTATATGTCCCTGACAGAATCTGCACAGGAGGGGCTGGAAAAAACAGATGGCAATACGATTCGCGGTGTGAAAAATCCATATTTGCCGTCAACAGATTGGGGTTGGCAAATCGATCCGGTCGGCTTAAAGATTTCGCTCATTGAATTGTATGATCGCTATCAAAAACCTCTCATTATTGTGGAGAACGGTATGGGTGCGAAAGATGTTGTCGAAAGCGATGGATCGATCCATGATGACTATCGTATTAGCTATTTCAGAGAGCATTTCCGTCAGATGAAAGAAGCCATTGAAGAAGGTGTTGATCTCTTTGGATATACCAGCTGGGGACCCATTGACATTATTAGTGCGGGAACATCTCAAATGTCCAAACGATATGGATTTATCCATGTTGATCAAGATGACGATGGCAACGGGACATTGAAGCGCTCACGTAAAGATTCATTCTACTGGTATAAGAAAGTGATTGAGACAAACGGAGAAGTATTAGACTAAAAAACCGCATTCATGAAAAGGTGATGGCGATGTTTAAAATAAAAAAAGTTTTAAACTCGAGTGTGGTACTGGCTGTAGACCAGAACCGACAGGAGATGGTTTTATGCGGCAGGGGCATCGGTTACGGACGAAAACCTGGGAATATGATTGAAGAAAAACAGGCTGATCAAGTCTTTATGCCAGTAGACAATATGAAGGCAAAGGAATTTCTCCAACTGTTGGATTCAATTCCGCAAGAATTTATTGAATTGACCCAGCAAATTGTTCAGCATGCAGAAGAAAGATTAAAAACAAAGCTAAATTCCGGTGTATACTTCACATTAATGGATCACTTGAATTTTGCAGTAGAGCGTTATAAAAAGAACATCAATATTACGAATCGCGTCTACTGGGAAATTAAAAACTACTATACGGAAGAGTTTGAGGCAGGGAATTATGCGCTTCAGCTCATTAATGAAACATTTGGGATCCAATTGCCGAAAGAGGAAGCGGCAAATATTGCGTTCCACTTAATCAATGCATTAGGTGAAGAGACAGAGTCAAAAGATGGAATGAAATATGCAAAAATGATCGGGAGCATTGTCAACCTTGTCCGTTACACATTAAACATGAAATTAGATCAAGAAAACATCCACTACAGCCGATTTATCACACACGTTAAATTTTTCGTTGAAAGATTTTACGCTGATAAATTGCTGGCAAATCAGGAGAATGAATTATTTGAGCAAATTGCTAATTTATATCCGCAAGCAATGGATGTAGCTTTCAAAATTAAGGATTATATCAAGCAGGTACACGGAAACGTCATTCCGAATGATGAACTGACATACTTGGCAGTCCATATTCATCGATTGATTTCTTATCAGCAATTAAAATAAATGAAGAACCACTTGCCTTTGTGGAAGGCGAGTGGTTTCTTGTTTTTGAAAAAGAAGGAGCGTTTTTTGTTTATAGGCAAGATGAGTTGTTGATCACTACCAACAGTTGAAATTGACAACAAAAGGCTTTTTCAATTGTTGACAAAAACAGATTACTAATTGACAAAAGGTCATTACAAAAATTTACACGTGTGATAAGATCATGTTAAAGATAGAGAACAATCTTAAAGAGAAAGAGGGGGGTTCGGCATGAGCAAGGTCGCTTCAGAGGTGGTTGCGGGGGTGTTGAACGAATTCCATTTGGCCATTAAAAAGCACGATACTGAGCAGGCAAAGCATCTTTTTGATGAGGCGAAGTCGATGTTTTCCGAGATGGAAGAGGATCAGAATGTGCTGGCTTATTTTTCGCTTCTTGAGGAGCGGTACCGGATGATGCTTTATGATGCGAGGGGAGAGCGGCTGCCGCGGGAGTCTTATTTTAATGATTCGCAGATCGAGTGCATCGAGCAGACGGATCATATGATCGATTACTATTTCTATTTTTTTGAGGCGATGCATGAAGCGTACAACAAGAATGTTGAGCGGGCGATCAGCCTGTACAAGGTTGCCGAGAAAAAACTGGCGAAGGTGCCCGATCAGATTGAAGCGGCCGAGTTTTATTTTAAAGTGTCCTGGCTGTATATGTCTCTCCGGCAAAATGCGGTTTCTCTCAATTATGCGAGAGACGCGATGAATATTTACAAAATGCATGACGGGTACGAAAAAAAGCTGGCGATTTCCCAGGTTGTGATGGGGACAAATTACATGCAGATGCAGCGCTTTAAAGATGCGGAGAAGTACTTTGAAGAATCGATTGAAATTTCCAAAAAGATTGACGATTCGTTTTTAGAAGCGATGCTTCATCACAATATCAGCATTCTGTATTCCAATTCCGGCCGGTCTCAGGAATGCATTCTCGCCGTCCAGCATGCTTTGAGCAACGCCGAATGGTGCGAGTCATACTACTATATCAACTCGCTTTACATGCTGATCAGAGAGTTTTTCAAAATCGGCGAAACAGAAGCGGCCCTGTTCTATTATAAAAAAGGACAGGAGGAATTAAAGAAAAACGGGAATAAGCATTATGAAAAGAAAATAAATATTATTTATGAGCTGTATTGCCATGAAAACGTAAAAAGCATCAAAGACGACATCCATTCCTTGGACGAGATGAATGATTTAGACGGTGTCTGCGACCTTTCTTTGCTCATTTCAAGCTATTTTGAGAAAAAAGGAGATGACAAGAAAGCGCTGGAATTTGTTAAAATATTCATGAAAGCCGAAAACAAAATGAGATCATTAGGGAGTGAGGTATTGTCATGAAAAAATTGATTCTTTGCTTGTCGTTAACTGCTATGGTCTTAGGCGGAGCTGCTTTATCCCAAAGCCACAATCAGGCGTCAGGCGGCATTCAAACAGCGGAGCTGCCGGTTGGGGGTTAATGTTCGCTGAAGTCCTTTTACAGGGCTTCTTTTTTAAATCATGAAACGGGGTGTGGAATTACAATGAATCTGCTAGAGCATGAGATATAAAAACCTTCCATATTCGCGAGAGGCCCTCCAATCGTTTAAAACATATTAAAACATTAAAATTGGAGGGGAATATCATGAATGACAAAACATTTTTATTATTTTTAAAACACGCAGATAAGCCTTTCAGCGGCTGGGATTTTTCTTTCATTGAAGACACAGGACGAATGAAAAGCGACCTGCTTTCATGGTCATACGGAAGCATGGCTCTGTCTCTTATCCAGGATTCCGAATCAATGTTGGATATGGGGACAGGCGGCGGAGAATTTTTATCGAAATTGGGGCCGTTTCCTTCGTCAGCATACGCTACTGAATGTTATTTGCCAAATGTGCCAGTCGCAAAGGAACGATTGACGCCTTTAGGGGTTCAGGTCGTTCAAATTGATGATGATGAAGATCTTCCATTTGAATCCGACCAATTTGACCTGATCATCAATAAACACGAATCATATTCAGTACAAGAGGTGAGGAGAATCCTTTCAAAAGGAGGACGGTTTCTCACTCAGCAAGTCGGCGGGCTTGATTGCGAAGAAATAAATGAAAAACTTGGTGTGCCGCTAAATGAAGAATTTAAGGATTGGGACTTGGAAACAGCGTTAAAAGAGATGGAAAAGCATGATTTTAAGATTTTAAAAAGCAGAGAAGAGTGTCCGACTCAAAGGTTTTATGATATTGGGGCTCTGGTCTATTATTTGAAAGCCATTCCCTGGCAGGCGCCCGGTTTTGAAGTGAATCAATACAAGGATGAATTGTACGAGATTCATAAAATGATCGAAGAAAAGGGTTATTTTGACGTCACACAGTACCGGTTTATGATTTTAGCGGAAGCGATTTAAGAAGCAAAAGAGCCTTTTGACATTCGAAAAGGCTCTTTTTCATTCTACAGAAGGAGTACCAGGAATCAAGTCGAATCTTTAAAGGCATACGATTGTAAATCCGTCCGCAGGCGATTATATTCTCCCCGCCAAACCAACTATGGAGGCCGCCATCATGAACCACCGCCAATTAGACCGCTACCTGCGCCAATTAGACCTGATTGAAAAAATCCAAATCAAGACGGGGGAAAATGTTCCCGACTTTGACGGCAAGGAGCTGCTTGTGGAGAACGACAGTGATATTCCCCGTTTACAGGAAAACTATTTTTTTGATAAAGGGCCGATTTTTATCAGCAAACATCACCGTTTTGCGGATATGCCCCTCCATACGCATTCATTTATAGAAATCAATTATATTTACTCAGGCGAATGCCGGCAAATCGTGAACGGGCAGGAAATCAAGCTGGCAAAGGGACAGGTTTGCCTGCTTGACCAAGATGTGCCGCACAGCATTCCAGCGCTTGGCGAAAATGATATTTTAGTTAATATCATCATGAAAAAAGAAACGTTTTCGTCGGCCTTTTTTGGTCTTCTTCACAATACGGGAATCGTTTCAAATTTTTTGGCGAATGCCGTTTTGGAAGATCAATCCCATGACCGCTATATTTTGTTTCACTCACAGGACAATGGCAATTTGCAATATATCTTAAAAAATATGCTGTGCGAGTTTTTTGATCCGCAGGATTATTCGTTTGAGATGCTGAATTACTACATTCCCGTCATGTTTACCGAATTAATGAGAGTGTATCAAGTCGATAAAAACTTTGAATTCGCACGTACAGGCGGTAAAAGCAGCATCATCGAGATTCTGCATTATATTGAACAGCATTACCGCGACTGCACCTTGACGACGTTGGCGAAAGCGTTTAGTTTTAATCCGAATTACTTGGGCAATATGCTGAAAGAACGGACAGGTCAAACATTTGTCGAGCTGGTGCAGATGCAGCGGATGATTCGCGCAGCCGCGATGCTGAGAAAAACCGGAAAAACGATTGATGAAATTTCTTGCAAGGTTGGCTATGAAAATTTAGGCTATTTTTATCGTACGTTTAAAAAGCATTTTGGAGTGACGCCGAATCGCTATCGAAAAGGTTTATAAATGAAATTTTCGGATGAAATAGGACGGCGTGCAGCTCCAGGCATGGCAATAGCTGTTGATTAACTGGCTTCCGTACGGCGAAAATGATTTGTCGTTTGGATCGTACGCTTCCCAAAATGCATCCGCGCCGTCTTTGATCATTTCCCCCCAGTAGCCCTTGATATGGCTGACAGCTTGTTCCTTTTCGCCGACTTGAATAAGCGCTTCGACCAAATAATGGTGCATATACGGCGTTGTCAGGCCGATGCCGGGCTGTTCTGACAGTAGCCGCTGCATGAGCTGGCGATTTTCCGCTTCGGGCAGCACTTCCGCCAACACCATCCAAATCTGGCTTGCCCATGAGATCTGCTTTTCCTTTCCGCTGAGGAAATAACCCATTTGTTTATCCCATAAATGAGCAATTGCGACAGATGAAGTTTCTTGCAGCTGTTTTTGTAAGAAGCGCCCCTTGTCGCTCTTCAAAACTTCTGCCAGCTTCAGCGCCTGTTTCATTGCATAAATTAAGACTCCTTGTGAAGCTGCCTGCTTGTTAAGCTTTTCATGCCAGTCAATAAATGAATACCACGAATCATCGTCTTTGACGAGGCCGTCGTCGTCCAAACGATCAAGCGCAATTTCAATTTGTCTGAATGCAGTTGGCCACAGTTCAACAAGAGTGCTAAGGTCTTCTGCGGCAAAATAGTAATCATGCAGCGTGGTGACAAACAGCAGAGAATAGTCGAAAAAATACGTGTCATCCGCAATATATGCCGGTGCGGTATATAAATTGGCGGCAACCTGGCCGTTTTCATCGGGCAGGCCCGCAAACAAATACAAACAGCGCTTGACGAGCTTATCGTGCTGAAAGGTTTCGTAATTAGCCAAAGCCTGCAGGCGCAAGTCGCCGAGCCATAAACGCCGGTCCCGCTTCGGTCCGTCTTCAAACACATCTTGCATGCAATTTTGCAGTGTTTTGACGCTCACCTTGTCGATCTCACGCATCATTTCGTCTTCGTGAATGAGCGGTTTGACGCGCGAGTTGTCGGCGGAAGTTACTGTCCTGCATGCGATTTCCTCAAAGGCCACCCGGTATTTAGGCGATGTATCCAGAACTTCGAACTTCACATAGCGGAAACTGTAGCGGCGCGGCAGCTCGACAAGCCCCGGCATGATATCGATATAAATCGTTTCTTCCTGCAGCCATGAGCTGCTGATCCATCCGTTATATTGAGAGAACGGCTCAGCCATTTCAACCGGCATTTCTCCGAAAGTCAGCCGCAGACGGAGCGGGGCATCCGGGGGACTGCCGACAGGTTTGATGAACATGCTGATAAAGCCGACAAGGTGTGTGCCAAAATCGAGAATAAAATGATCGCCTTTACCGTAATCGCGGCCGGCAAGCTCCGCGGCGGGGGCTGTATGATGGATCCGCCATCCGTGTATGGCTGACGGATCTTCAGAGATTGCGGCAAAATGATCCGGGTGCGCGACGGTTTGCAGGAGCTCCGGCTTTAATTGCTCTGCGGTTTTAATGAAATTTTCATTTCGTTTAATCGTTCTTTTGTTTGTTTGAATTTTCTGTTTGTTCATCGTGAATATCCCTCATTTCTGGCTAGAGTGCGGTCTGATGGTCATCGGTTTCGGCTTTTTGGCTGCGTACGTCAAGTTCGGCCCGTATTTGAGGATACATTTTATCCAAGTTGTAAAAGCACATCGTGATCATTGAAAATACAACCAAAATGGCAGGAATGATTAAATAGCCCAGTTGGATGGCCAAAAGCGCCGAGTCGGGCTGCGTCTGGTTCGGTACGTAGCTGCCCCATGTCAGGAGCATGCCCGACAACGCCCCGGCGAACGCAAACGTTAATTTTCCCATAAATCCGTTTAGTGCCATCATCAACCCGGATGCGTTGATGCCTGTTTTCCATTCGCCGTAGTCGACCGGGTCGGCCTGCATCGAAAAATAGATCGCCTGCCTGAGTCCGTAGCCTGATGCAGCAATCACAGCGCCGATGATCAAACCCGCAACATTTACATTTGCAATCAGCATGACAATAATTCCAGCGAGATTGATGGCGCTTGCGGTCATGAATAATGTACGCTTATACATTATCCGCGCGAAGAGCGGTGTCATCAGCGTGCCGAAAACCGGAACGAATGCACTGATTGTGGCGATGACGCTTGCCAAATCGGGACGGCCGATATTATAAGTGAAAAAGTAGATTAAAGTCGCTTGCTGAAGAAAATATGAACCCCACATAAAAACGATATTGAGCATGAAGATGTACCACGGTTTATTCCCTTTCAATCCGGAAAACGACGTTTTCAGCGTCACTTTTTGCCGCCTGATCTTAACCTTTTCCTCAACATTTTTAAATGTAAAAAAGAACAGCAACATCCCGATGACGGCGAATATCAGCATTGTCCAGAAGAACCCTTGAGCTTGAGAGCCGCCGCCGAGCGCATCGACCATCGGAAGCGTAAGCGCGCTGACTGCCGTCGCTCCGATCAGCGCAAAGACAATCCGAACCGTTGCAAGCGTCGTCCGTTCATTGGTGTCGCTCGTCAAGCTCGGCAAAATCGAAGCCATCGGAATATTGACCATCGTATACGCCGCCGACAACCCGATATACGTGATATAAGCGTAAACAAGCTTGCCCGCTTCTCCGACATCGGGCACTAAAAACGTCAGTACTGCCAAGAGGCCGAACGGAATCGCGCCGATTAAAAAGTAGGGTCTCGATTTTCCCCAGCGTGTATTGGTTTTGTCGATGACGACGCCCATCAGGACATCAGTAATCCCGTCCACAAATCTCGTCAGCAAAAAGAGCAAGCTGACATGGGCAGCCGCGAGCCCTGCGACATCCGTATAGTAAAACAAGAGGTAAAGCGTGATCATCTGCCATATTAAATTGCAGGAAAGATCGGCGGCGCCGTATCCAATGCGCTGCCGCCAAACAGATACTGTCGATGCCATTAGTGTTCCTCCAATCTTATCTTTTTTCAGATGGAAGGGTTATGCGGCCGCTTGCCTTCTTCCAATATAATTAAAGCGCTTACAATATTAATTGGCAATGAACTTATTACAGAATAAATTACGCTTTTTACAGGTTTTAAAAGAATAAACCGGAATATAAGAAGCCGAAAAGAAGCAGCGGGATGAAGCAGCTTTTAATGAACTTTTTCACCAAAGGACGAAAAAGGATGCCCCCGAGTCCGGACATCCTTTCTAGTTTTCTGGGAGATAAGCAGAATTAAATTATTCGAGTTTGCAAATGGTATTTTTCGTTTTCCTGTATGTATAAAGTACGCCGCCTATCGTTATGATTCCCCCGGCCAGTGATAGAAAAGCGGGAACTTCGCCTATCCATACCCATGATATGAAAAGTGTTGCAGCTGGCGTTAAATAAAGCGAAACCGCGGCTTCTGATGATCCTCTGTGTGAGGTGATATAAGCAAGCGCAAAATAGGGGACAACGGTAGGAAGCAATCCTAAATAAACGACACTTGAAGTAGATTGAATGGAAGCATGACAAAGCTCTTCGAATAGCCCGGGTAAAAAGAACAGCATTGGGATGGTTCCTCCCCAAATCGCGTATGAAACAAAAGGGATAAAACCGTATTTCTGAATGTAGCGTTCTTGAAAAACGAAATAGATGCTCTCACATATCGCGGCCAGTAAAATGAACAACATCCCAGCCGCCGTGTTTTCAAAGTTTCCGGCGCCGAGTGAAATAAGCATGACGCCTAAAAAGCTGATCCCTGATCCGATCCATTTCGCTGCACCAAATCGTTCTGCGAAAAACAGCCTCGCTAACAATGCTGAAAAAATAGGCGTTGTCGTGACCATGAGACTTGCTACTCCGGCGCTGACCGTTTCCTCGCCTAAATTGAGCAATGTGTGGTAGGCGGAAAAACCTAAAATACCGAGCAGCAAAATGATAGGGATGTCCTTTGCTTCCGGCAGGCGCATCCGAACGGCAGCCGCCAGCAATATTAAAGCCGAAGAACCTGACAGCAGACGAAGCAGTGTGAGATGCTGAGGCGTATAGTCTTCCAGCCCCACTCGAATCCCCGGAAAAGCCGAAGCCCAAAAGCCGATCATCAGGCAGTATGACAACGTGATGTACATCCTCTGTTTCTTCATCATTTTTCAATCTCCTTTTTTAAAAAAACCAACCGGTTTAAATGTGTGTATCCATCTTAATAGACGTTTGATAAAATAGCTTCAACCAGTTTTAAGAATATAAAGCCAACCACTTATCGATAAAAGGAGATCCATTTATGCCCCGCGTGCCAAAATACAAACAAATCATTCAATTTATAAAAGAGAAGATTGCAAATGGAGAATGGCCGATCGGCACCAAAATTCCGAGTCAGCGTTCATTGGCAGAACATTTCGGTGTGAATAGAAGCACGGTGATTACAGCTTTGGAAGAATTAATAGCCGATGGATTAATAGAAGGCAGAATGGGGAAAGGCACGATCGTTATAAACAATACATGGACATTGTTGGCCAAACATTCAACGCCTGATTGGGATAAATACGTAGCAGCCGGATTCCAGCAGCCCAGCCGGAAAACGGTTCAAGAGATTAATCAATCTGAATCGAATTCAACATTAATACAGCTCAGCAAAGGCGAGCTTTCGAATGATTTGTTTCCGCTGGACATCATGAAGGGGATGATGGAGAAGGTTGCTCAAAACATGGATGCCTTTGGATATGAGGAGCCGAAAGGCTATCTTCCTTTAAGAGAGGCGTTGAGCAGCTATTTACAAACGGTCGGCATCCACGCTTCCCCGTCTTCTATCTTAATTGTTTCCGGTGCGCTGCAAGCATTGCAGTTAATCGCAATGGGGCTTTTGCAAAGCGGATCAACCGTTTTTCTTGATCAGCCGTCTTACCTTTATTCTCTGCATGTCTTTCAATCTGCAGGGATGAGGATGACCGGATTGCAAATGGATGCAGAAGGCCTGATGCCAGAGACCATCAAGATGACACCAAACATGCGGGCGAGAGCGATTTTGTATACCAATCCTTGTTTTCAAAATCCGACCGGAGTGTTAATGTCCAAAAAGCGGAGGGAAGAGATTCTGGCTTTCAGCAAACAACATCAGCTGCCTATCATTGAAGATGATATATACCGCGAATTATGGATTGATGCCCCGCCGCCTGCTCCGATGAAAGCGATGGACAAAAACGGCCGCGTCTTATACATTGGCAGTTTTTCGAAAACGTTGAGCCCGGGGTTAAGAATCGGCTGGATCGTCGGCCCGGAACCGGTCATTGAACGTTTATCAGATATTAAAATGCAGACGGACTACGGCTCAAGTTCACTGTCCCAGAGAGTGGCAGCCGAATGGCTGACATCTGGGCATTATCAGAAACATTTGGAAAACGTCAGAGAACAGTTAAAAATAAGAAGAAACTTTGTGTTGCATGTGTTAGAAACAGAGTTGGAAGGACTCGCAAAATGGAGCGTTCCAGCAGGCGGCTTCTTTATTTGGCTGAAGATATTGCCGCCGGTATCGATGAAAACTCTTTATGCCAAAGCACTTTCAAAAGGAATTCTCTTTAATTCCGGGGCCATATACGGACAGGAAAGGGGCGAGTACATGAGGCTGTCATATGCATTTGCTTCTTGTGAAGACCTGAAGAAAGGGATTACGCAATTAAGCGGACTGATTAAAATGCTGTCTGGATGATGTGAATGTGTTGAAAATATTTATTCCAAAAGAAATAAATTTTACCTTATTTTTGTTAAACTTAAAAAGAATTTTAAATACATCATGACAGGAGAAAACTCATGCGTAAGCAAATGTCGGTTTATTTTTCTCTGGCTCTCGCCATGGCGATCGTCGGGAGCTCGGTTGTTGTCGGCAAGCTGATGGTGAAGACGATTCCGGTGTTTTTGTCGTCTGGCATTCGTTTTTTTATCGCGGCTGCCGTTTTAATGATCTTGCTTTTTGGATTGAGAAAGGCATTCCCGCTCTTTCGAAAAAAGATGTCTTTATTCTTTTGCTGCAGTCTTTTACGGGTGTCTTTCTGTTCAGCATCTGCATGCTTTACGGGGTTATGCTGACGACGGGGATGGAGAGCGGCATTATTACGAGCACGACGCCGATGGCTGTCGGTGTTTTGGCTTTCTTCTTATTAAAAGAAAAAATAGAAAAGAGAATGGCCGCCGGCATCGTGCTCGCCGTTATCGGCGTGATGGCGATCAACCTGTTCGGGATCGGCGGCGAAGCGGGGAGCCCTTATGCATTGATAGGAAATCTGTTAATCGCGGCCGCAGTGATCGGTGAAGCGATGTTTACGCTAATGGCGAAATTGCTGTCGCCTCATATTTCCGCATTGGCGATTTCGGCGTTTGTTTCGTTGTTCGGTTTTTTGTTTTTTCTGCCGTTTGCGGTCATTGAGGCTGTCTCGTTTGATTTTAGCGGGCCCGGGCTTCTTGATTGGTCATATGTCCTTTATTATGCGCTAATTGTTACAGTGCTTGCTTTTTACTTGTGGTACAATGGCGTGACGAAAGTGCCGGCGAGCGTTTCCGGGATTTTCACTTCGGTTCTCCCCGTATCGGCCGTTGTGCTGTCAGGCGTCATTTTGAAGGAGCAATTCACATTCCTTCATTTGATCGGAAGCGTGTTTGTGATTGCCGGAATCTTTGTCACGGTTGTGAAGAAGGAGCAGAAGAAAAACAGCGGAAAACTCGCGTCTTAGGGCGGATTTCCAAAAAAATGTCGTAAATTCGATGCATCAATTTGATGAAATCGCCCGGCCCTGCGGTATAATAGATTTTGTGAATGAAAGATTCAATGTTGAAAGAGAGTGGTTACATCATGGGCCGTAAATGGAACAATATAAAAGAGAAGAAAGCGTCCAAGGATGCGAATACGAGCCGAATCTACGCCAAGTTCGGCCGCGAAATCTATGTGGCGGCAAAGCAGGGAGAGCCCGATCCCGAACTGAACCAGAACCTGAAATTCGTGCTTGAGCGCGCCAAAACATACAATGTCCCGAAAGCGATTATTGAGCGGGCGATCGAAAAAGCGAAGGGCGGCTCTGAGGAAAATTACGACGAGCTACGCTATGAAGGCTTCGGTCCGAACGGAGCGATGGTGATCGTTGACGCGTTGACAAACAACGTCAACCGCACGGCTGCTGATGTGCGCTCCACATTTGGCAAAAACGGCGGAAACATGGGTGTGAGCGGATCTGTCGCTTACATGTTTGATCCGACGGCCGTCATCGGCTTTGAAGGCAAAATGGCTGATGAAACGCTCGAATTATTGATGGAAGCGGATATCGATGTCCGTGATGTTTTAGAAGAAGACGATGCGGTGATCGTCTATGCTGAGCCCGATCAGTTCCACGCCGTACAGGAGGCGCTGCAAAACGCCGGCATCACAGAGTTCACGGTGGCCGAGCTGACCATGCTCGCGCAAAATGACGTCGCCCTTCCAGAGGATGCGCGCGCCCAGTTTGAAAAGCTTATTGACGCGCTGGAAGATTTGGAAGACGTTCAGCAAGTTTACCATAATGTCGATTTAGGGGCGTAAAAAGAAATCGGGGAGGAAAAGGATAGATGAACAGGACGAGTGCCTGTTTTGTCTATCTTTTTTATTTGTAAAGTGAACTTGACATCTGATTGTTTGTTAAGTATACTTTACGTATAGTAAACTTTACATTTCCAATGGAGGAAAGATGAAAACGTTAATAAAGGAAAAGCGCACTTCGCTGAACATGACACAAGAAGAATTGGCTAAAAGGCTCGATGTGTCAAGGCAAACAGTGATTTCCCTTGAAAAGGGAAAGTATAAACCTTCACTCGTTCTGGCGCATAAACTGGCTCAAATTTTTGAATGTCTGATTGAAGATTTATTTATTTTTGAGGGGGATGAAAATATTGACTGAAACGATGGCAAACATATTGATCGCTTTAGCGGGTTTAGGAATAGGCGTGCTCGGGATCGTAATTGTTTACAGCGTAAACAGACGGATTGGCAAAAAAGAGAGGCTGTTCGATGAACGTCAACAGAAGATTAGCTATCAGGCTAAGGCGCTATCCTGGAACATTACAATGGCCGCCATTTTAATTGCCTGGGCGTTGGTGATCATTTTCCAAGGGATATCCTTTTCATTTTTCTTAATAACAGGTTTATATATCCTGCAATGTTTATCAATGCTGATCACAACCGTTTACCTTGCGCAGAAAAATTAAGCGGTGCTGTTCCCCTTGTATCCGGATTTTACCGATTTGTCGGTGAAATCTTTTTTTATATCCAAAAGACCCATAAGATTGAATTTTCTTGAAAGACTGCCGATACATATGATGTAGTCTAACTTTTCCCAAAACTGTTTGATAGGAGATGGACTGAATGATTCAAATGACTGATCTCAACCGTCAATACATAGGAGGGGAATGGAGAGACGGCCAAAGTGAAAGCGTATTGGCCGATCTGAATCCTTTTACCCATAAAACGATTGCCTCTTTTCGGAAAGCGACGCGGGAGGATGTCGATGCGGCGTACAAAGCTGCGCTTGAGGCGAAAAAGAAATGGGATGGCGTCAATCCCTATGAAAAAAGGGCGATTTTAGAAAAAGCCGCAGCTTATATTGAAGACAATAGGGAAGCAATTGTGTTTCTCATTATGGAGGAGCTTGGCGGAACACGGCTGAAAGCAGCTTTTGAAATCGATCTTGTCGTTAATTTGATCAAAGAAGCGGCAGGCTTCCCGCTCAAATTGGAAGGCAAAATTCTCCCTTCACCGGTTGATGGGAAAGAAAATCGGATATACCGCATTCCTGCGGGAGTGGTCGGCGTCATCAGTCCGTTCAACTTTCCGTTCTTTTTATCTGTAAAATCGGTTGCGCCTGCGCTTGGCGCCGGGAACGGCGTTGTCCTAAAGCCGCATGAAGAAACACCGATTTGCGGCGGCACGCTGATTGCAAAGATTTTTGAAGAAGCCGGTCTTCCGGGGGGACTTCTGAATGTTGTCGTCACGGATATCGGGGAAATCGGCGACAGCTTCGTTGAGCATCCGATTCCGAGAATCATCTCGTTTACCGGATCAACGAAGGTCGGCAGCTATATCGGGCAGCTGGCGATCAAACATTTCAAAAAACCGCTGCTTGAGCTCGGCGGAAACAGCGCACTGATCGTTCTCGAGGATGCCGATTTGGAATACGCCGTCAATGCCGCGGCTTTCAGCCGCTTCACACATCAAGGGCAAATTTGCATGTCGGCCAACCGGATTCTCGTTCAAAAAGAAGTGTATCCGGAATTTTTAAAGCTGTTCAGTCAAAAAATCTCCGGGCTTAAAACTGGTGATCCGCTGGATCCTGAAACTGTGATCGGCCCTGTCATTAATGAACGCCAAGCTGAACATTTAAGAAAATCGATTGAAAAAGGAATCGAAGAAGGCGCCACACCGTTTCTCAAAGGCGATATTAAAGGCAATCTTGTCGAGCCGACGATTCTTGCGGATGTCACGCCTGATATGTCTGTCGCCAAGGAAGAGCTGTTCGGCCCGGTTGTATGCGTCATGCCGTTTGAGACCGAAGCAGAAGCGGTTGAGATCGCGAATGACACTTCGTTCGGACTGAGCGGAGCCGTACATACGGGAAATGTGGAGCGCGGCGTTGCCATCGCAAAGCAAATCGAGACGGGCATGATCCATGTCAATGACACCACGATCAACGACGAGCCGCATGTCGCTTTCGGCGGTGAAAAGCAATCGGGGATCGGAAGGCTGAACGGCGAGTGGAGCCTTGACGAATTTACGACATTAAAATGGATTTCCGTCCAGCACCAGAAAAGGATTTTTCCATATTAAAAGGAGGATTTGATACATGAATGAAGCAGTAAAAACGGACATCCACCCGCTGCTGGATGCTTTTGTGAAAGTGGCGCCGTTTCTGAATCAGCTGATCCAGGACGATGTGACAGTGGGGATTTACGATACTGAAAAGCTGATCGTCAACATTCCGGGAAAGACATTTTCCCTTGATGTCAAAGCGGGTGACCCTTTGCAGGAAGGCGATATTATTACAGACGCCATCCGTCAAAACAAAAAGAAAGTGAGCATGGTACCTAAGGAGCTGTTCGGCTTCCCTCTTGCGGCGAGAGCGATCCCGCTTCACGACGAGAACGGAAGGGTTATCGGCGGAGTCGGGCTCGGCACGAGCCTTGAAAAATCGGATCAGCTTCACCGCGTCGCGGAAAGCCTGTCGGTCATCGTCGAGCAGACGGCATCAGCCATTCAGGATATCGCCGAATCTGTCAGCGGATTCTCCGGGCAAATGTCCGACATCTCCAAGCAGGCGAAAGAAGTCAGTGAAAGCGCCGGAGAAATCGAGAAAATTTCAGTCACCGTAAAAGGCATTTCAGATCAAAGCAACCTGCTCGGACTGAACGCGGCGATTGAAGCGGCGAGAGCCGGTGAATCAGGAAAAGGGTTCTCCGTCGTTGCCGACGAAATCCGCAAGCTTGCGACACACTCAAAAGAAAACGTCGGTCAGATTGACCAAATCACAAAAAAAATCCACGCGTTATTGAAAGACCTTGAGCATTCGATCGAAGTCATCAATGAACATACGAGCGGCCAGGCCGCCGGCGTTGAACAAATTTCCGCCACGATGCAGGAGATCAGCAGCAACGCGCAAAACCTCGCCAAGATGGCGGAACACCATTTTGAAGACTAGATATAGAAAAAAAACTGCCTGACAATGTGTCGGCAGTTTTTTTATTTAACATTACTGCATTAGCGATCGAAATGACTAACGCTAAATATGGATCATGAGTATGTTATACTGCAGTTCCTTCAAACGTGTAAAGAAGAGACGAAATCAAATAACTATATATTAAAAATAACTCCGATAAGAGAATAGATAATGACAGTTGAAAAAAGAATTGTCATATGAATCAGAGAGTAAATAAACATGGATTTTGCCCAATTCTCTGAATCCATTTTTTTGTAACCATACACACTAAGAATCAACCATATAACACCTAATAGAAGGGCAACCAGCATAATGCCAAGGCTTAAAGAAATAAAAAGGAGACTTGTCCCGATAAGGATGATTAAATAAATATTAGTTTGTATATATGTTCTTTTAACTCCTTTGACAACAGGTAGCATTGGAACTTTCGCAGCCTTATACTCATCATTTTTTCGAATGGCTATAGCATAAAAATGAGGCATTTGCCATATCACAGATGTCACAAAAAGACCGAGAACAGCAGGATGTGTGATGTCCGGATAGACAGCTGACCATCCAATGAGAGGCGGCATAGCTCCGCCGAGACTCCCGACCTCTGTATTGTAAACTGTTCTTCTTTTACTCCACATGGTATACGGGACAATATAAAAAAACAATCCTAGAAACCCTAGGAATGCCGCCAGATAAGTGGTGAACGCAAGAATTATTACTCCGGAAATCGCCATAAAGATACCGAGCCATAGAACTGTTTTAGGCTTTATTTCTCCTGTAACAGTTGGTCTGTTTTTGGTTCTCTCCATAAGAGCATCTATATCTCGGTCATATAAGTTGTTAAAAGCTCCTGCCGCTCCCATTACTAAAATAGAACCAATTAAAGCAAAAATGATTTCTGGTAATTTCTCAGAAAGGCTGATTTTAAAAGTGTATAAAGATAATGTTAATCCAGAAAACATCGGAATAAGGTTAGATTTAATAATTCCTGTTTTCATGGTTTTTGACAATATGATGGACACAGGCTGCTTATCCGTTTTGATATTATTTTCAATTTGCATGATTCTTCTCCTTTTTTAATGGCCACACGTTGATTTAGAGAAGTACTAGTGATTAATGGATTAAATTATGATACCTTTCAGAATATACATACTATATGGTATATTAATTCTTAGTGGTATGATTGTCAAGAAGAGGAGGAAGAAGAATGCTTAGAAGAAGGTTAACCCAAAAAGAGCGAAAAGAGGAAACGCGTCAATTGCTGTTAGAATCGGCTGTTGAGATTTTTTCAGAGCTTGGCTTTCATGGGGCTTCTGTTGAAAAAATTGCTGAACATGCCGGATTTAGCAAAGGAGCGGTTTATTCAAATTTTAAATCTAAGGAAGAGCTCTTTCTGGCCTTATTGGAACAACAAATGAATCTACATGTGAATAACATCGATCAAATCATAGATAAACAGCATTCACTTTCACATTTTATTGAAACAATGAATGATCATTTTGTCTCAGTGGTGAAAGAAAATCATAAATGGATGATTTTAAATATGGAGTTTCTTCTTTATGTGATGCGTAATGAGTCAATGCGCTACAAATGGTCTTGCATGATTAGGGAGTCTGTGGACCGGATCTCCAAGTC
Source organism: Bacillus sp. FSL K6-0972 (assembly GCF_037976035.1). Classification (NCBI taxonomy): domain Bacteria; kingdom Bacillati; phylum Bacillota; class Bacilli; order Caryophanales; family Bacillaceae; genus Bacillus; species Bacillus sp. FSL K6-0972. The sequence continues at coordinate 802,159 of NZ_CP150260.1, forward strand.
TGTTGCGAAACTAATGTCGAAAGAGAATCATGAGATTACGCTATCTTCGGAAGAAATCGCTTGGACTATTTTTTCACTGGAAAATGGTCTTGCGATATTCAATTTTATTAATGGAGAAAGCGTCCCGATGAATTTATATGGAAAAGCACTAAAAAATTTGCTTTCAGCCTATGAATGACGGTAGGAAAAATTAAATGTTAGATTCAACTTTATACAATTTAATTCAACAAATAGCTGAAGGTAGCAACAAGAGTGCCTGAGGCCAATTTATGAATAAATTGGCAGCATTAATGGGGAAAGGCTTATAGAAATGCTTTAGTGTTTCTTCAAAAACATTAATGTGTTTTAAAACCCAAAAGGTGAATTAATCGTATATTAAAAGGTGGTGATATTTTGAAATTTAACAAATTAATGAAGAGTTACTTAAATGAAATAAACACTAATGGCAAATTAATAAAAGAATATAATATTTCAGATATATTTGAACGCATAGTACCTGAAGTGATAGAGTGGGATAGCTGTGTTCTTATTAAAAATATAGAAAGTACGGATTTGCCTGATTACTTTTCGCCCAATCGGTTTATCAAAAACAGAACCGAATTAGAGATCATACACAATCATTTTCATTTAGATGAATATACAAATAAAGAATGTTCGCCTTTGCAACTTCTCTCTAAAGGAATTCAAATAATGAAAAAAATAGAGTCTGTTTTAAAAGAGCAGTTTCCACGATTGAGCTTTTATTTAGCGATGTCTTTTGACAAAAATGATTTGGACTGTACCATTAGATTCCATACGATTAGAGAAAATGAAGAATGCTGGCTGGACGAAGATCTTGAAAGTTATCGAGAAGCTATTTTAGTCTATATTGTTTCAAAAGTCGAATTGGGGTGATTCGTTGACCATTCCATAAACAGAGGGGAAATTTGTTCCATATCAACAAATTCATTTTTTAGACCAAAAAATCAAAATAGAGATTCATCAATCATTACATAGAAATGAATCAGATCGGCAGTTATAAGAAATTGAACATTTTTCTTACTTTGATAATCTTGAATGTACAATAGTTTCTCATATTATGTATGAGATCTCTCAATGAAGCTTTTTCATTACCAAAATAAAAGGAGTTTATCTGAATTAATCAGCGGCTGCTCTTTCTAGCCTCAGTTTCAATGTTAATTTAAATTTTATTTTAAATTTTTTAGAGGAATTTTCCCCGGTCAAAGCGAAAGTGATGGAATGGAAACCGCTTTCAAGGGGGATGGGATAGATGAGAGTATATACAACGACTAAACTGACCGGATTGTTATTGGGGCCGATCAGTTTTTTGCTGATTCTCGGCTTGATACCGGAAGCTGAGCTGGCCTACGCGCCGCGGATCGTTCTTGCGGTTACAGCTTGGACGGCCGTCTGGTGGATTACGGAAGCCGTGCCGATTCCGGCTGCGTCGCTCTTGCCAGTCATTTTGCTGCCGACATTGGGCGGTTTAGATATGGAAACGACGGCTAAAGCATACGGCGATCCGATTGTGTTTATGTATATGGGGGGATTTATCATTGCAATCGCCATCGAAAAATGGAACCTTCATAAACGGATGGCTTTGCATATTTTGAAGCGGATCGGGGCTGAAAGCCATAGAATCGTGCTCGGTGTGATGGTAGCGACGGCGTTTTTATCGATGTGGATTTCAAATGCTGCCACCGCTTTAATGATGCTTCCCGTAGCGCTAGCAGTCATTAAAGAAGTACAGGAAAAAGAAATTTTAAAAGGCGAATCGCTGCAGAAGTTCAGCAAAAGCATTTTGCTGGCTGTCGCGTATGCGGCGTCGATCGGCGGACTTGCTACATTGGTCGGTTCCGTTCCGAATGCGGTCTTTGCCGCGATGTCCAAACAGATGCTCAATCACGAAATTATGTTTTTTGAATGGTTTTTATTCGGGTTCCCGGTTTCCGTTCTGTTTCTTGCCATTTTATATGTTTATTTAACGAAAATGAAATTTAAAGTGAGCACCTTTCAAGGAAAAAAACCTGATTTTATCGATCATGATTTAAAGGCGCTTGGCGCAATGACGAGGGAGGAAAAATCGGTTTTTGCCGTTTTTTTGTTAACCGCATGTTTGTGGATGTTCAAATTCATCCTGCCGTTTCAAATTTCAGATACATCGATCGCGATTTTCGGAGCGGTTCTGCTGTTTTTAATTCCAAGTACAAAAGATGAACGGATTTTGGAATGGAAGGATATGCAGACGCTGCCATGGGGGCTGCTTCTGTTGTTTGGAGGCGGCTTGTCGCTTGCGGCCGGTTTTTCGGCGACCAATCTGACGGCGTGGATCGGCGGCAAGCTCAAGCTGTTGGAAGGCCACCCTTACTTATTTGTGCTGATTATTTTGACGGCTGCGATTTTATTTATGACCGAAATCATGTCGAATACGGCTGTCGCCAATATGGTGATTCCGATGACGATCGGCCTTGGCGCCGCGCTTCAAGTCGAGCCGTACGGGCTGATGGCGGCAGCTGCGCTTGCTTCATCATGCGCCTTTATGCTTCCGATCTCCACCCCGCCGAATGCCGCCGTCTTCAGCTCCAATCTGCTGACGATGAAGGATATGGTCAGGGCGGGCTTTTGGCTCAATATTGCAGGTGTCGTCTTGATCGTGATCAGCGTATATTTCTGGCTTCCGGCCGTCTTTCTATAATGTCCGTGAAAAAGCTCTCACTAGTTTTCTCGCATCATCTGCATTAAAATAAGGTTATGACATTACGTTAGGATTGGTAGACAGATGAGCATTTTTAAAGCGGAAGGTTTATATAAAACTTACGGAGATAAAACATTATTTGACCATATATCGTTCCATATCGAAGAAAACGAACGGATCGGTTTGATCGGACCGAACGGAACGGGAAAAAGCAGTTTGCTGAAAGTGATCGCCGGCCATGAATCGACCGAAAAAGGAGACATCACCAAGCCCGGCAGCCTCCATATCGAGTACTTGGATCAGGATCCTGATTTGGACGGCCCTGAAACCGTGCTTGAGCACATTTATTCGGGAGATTCCGTGATGATGCGGACGATGAGGGCGTATGAGCAGGCTCTTCAGGAGCTGAATGCGTCGCCTGATGATCCGAGGAAGCAGGAAAACCTGCTGGCGGCACAGGGGAAAATGGACGAACATGGCGCCTGGGACGCGAATACGGCGGCAAAAACGATTTTGACGAAGCTTGGCGTCGCGGATGTGGCAAAAGAAGTGAGCTCGCTATCCGGGGGGCAAAAAAAGCGGGTTGCGATCGCGAAAACATTGATTCAGCCTGCTGACCTCCTTATTTTGGATGAGCCGACAAACCACCTTGACAATGAAACAATCGAATGGCTTGAAGGCTATTTGAGCGGATATCCGGGCTCCGTCGTCCTCGTCACCCATGACCGCTACTTTTTAAACAGGGTGACCAACAGAATCTATGAACTGGATCGCGGGCGCCTATACACATACAAAGGGAACTACGAAGTGTTTTTGGAAAAGCGGGCCGAAAGAGAAGCGCTCGCCGAACAAAGCGAAACGAAGCGGCAAAACCTTCTCAGAAGGGAGCTTGCTTGGCTGAGAAGGGGAGCCAAAGCCCGTTCGACAAAACAAAAAGCAAGAATTCAGCGAGTGGAGGAACTAAAGGAACAGGACGCGCCTGAAACTGGTTCTTCCCTTGATTTCGCCATCGGTTCCCACCGTCTCGGCAAGCAGGTCATTGAAGCGGAAGGCGTTGATATCAGCCGCGGCGGCAATCAGCTTGTCCGTTCATTCGATGAATTGATTGTGCCGGGGGATCGGATCGGCATCATCGGACCGAACGGGATCGGAAAAACAACGCTTTTAAACGCGCTTGCCGGGCGCATTAAGCCTGACGGAGGGCAGATCACGATCGGCCAGACCGTAAGAATCGGCTATTATACACAGGATCACAGTGAAATGAACGATGCGCTGCAAGTCGTGGAATACATCAAGGAGACGGCTGAGGTCGTCAAAACGGCCGACGGACAAGTGGTCACAGCTGAGCAGATGCTGGAAAGGTTCCTCTTTCCGCGGGGCATGCAGCGCAACTTGATCCGCAAGCTGTCAGGCGGGGAAAAGAGGCGCCTTTATCTCTTGAAAGTGTTGATGGAGGAGCCGAACGTCCTGTTCCTCGATGAGCCGACAAACGACCTTGATACCGAGACGCTCGGGGTGCTGGAAGATTACTTGGAGCAGTTTCCCGGCGTTGTCGTGACCGTATCTCATGACCGCTATTTCCTTGACCGCGTAATCGACAGGCTGCTTGTATTTGAAGGCGGCGGAAACGTTTCGCGTTTTCAAGGTTCATACAGCGAATATATGGAGAAGCAAAAGGAAACGAGCCGTCAAAAGCCGGCGCCTGAAGCCGCTGAACCTGTCAAACCTGAGAAAAAGAAAAGGAAGAAGCTGTCTTATAAAGATCAGCTGGAATGGGACGGCATCGAAGACAGAATCGCCGGTCTGGAAGAAAAGCATAAACGGCTTGAAGAGGAAATCGCAGCCGCCGGCAGCGACTTCGCCAAGATTCAGGCATTGATGGAAGAGCAGGCGCAAACAGCCGCAGAACTCGATGCGGCAATGGAGCGCTGGACAGAGCTGTCTCTGATGATCGAGGAGCTGGAACAATCGTAATGGAAGCTGCCGGGAAATCCCGGCGGTTTTGATGTAAAAAAAAAGGAGTTCGAACAAATATGCCTTTTGAAGAGGTGCTCAGCTGTCTGCTGATGGCCGCATGATGTGTTCTCTTGTTTTGTAAAAGCAATGGGTACCGCAAAGAAACCAGAAGAGGCTGGCTGGCATTCTTTATGATGTTCAGCATCGTCTGCTTGATCACACTTATCATTAAAGTTTATTGATAAAAGCTCGGCCATTCTTTCGGCCGGGCTTTTTAACATTTGGAAAACGACAGCCGCGCCACGGCATCATGCATGTGAATCGATTCTTCGTTCCGGCATTCGATCTCAAAGGCGGAGATCCAGTTCATTTCGTATAAGTCGGCAGCCGTTAAGCGAATGACGTCTTCTACAAATCTTGGATTCTCATAAGCCTGTTCAGTGACTCTCTTTTCATCGGGCCTTTTTAAGACGGGATGGAGCTGTGCGCTTGCGTTCGTTTCCGCTGCGGCAAGAAGCTCGCTTTTAAAATCTTCCGGCATCTCCGCCTGTTCATTGATATGCGCGGTGATCTTGATGATGCCGCGCTGGTTATGGGCGCTGTATTCGCTGATTTCTTTTGAACACGGGCAGAGCGTCGTCACATGGGCGGTGATACCGGCGGTTTGTGAAAAGCCTTTGTTTTCATGATAAGAGACTGTCATATGGATATCGGCGTGCATCAGTCCGGACAATTTGGTTTCCGGGCTGAGGCGTTCGAAATACCATGGAAAAGTGACGGAGACGGATGCGCTTTGCTGCTCCATATTGTCAGCTAAATCCTTCGCAAAATCTTTCAGTGTATGGAAGTCAACCGTCCAGTTTGCTTCGTAGTAGCGCTGCAGCTGTTCTGTCAGGCGGCTCATATTGATTCCTTTGCAGTCGCGCGCAAGGCTCGTCGTAAAGGAAAAAGCGCCGATCGTCGTTTGTGTAAACGGCTTGAGCGAGGATGCAATCAGTATCGGATGCGAAACGTTTGAGACACCGACATGGTCAATGTCAAAAAAATAGTCGTTCGGTGTATTTTGAATATCCTTCATCTGTTCTTTATCGGTCGGTTTTATTCCTTTCACGGCTTCGACAGATCCGAAGCGGCGGTGGCGTTCGGGTTTTGCGGGCAAATGCAGTTTACGTTCCATTGATGAGACCCCTTTCTGTGGTAAATCGAAATAGTTCCTATTTATTTTGAGGGAATGCTGTGATAAAATCAAGTGGTCATGTCTAAAGCATGTAATTTAAATCGAAATGATTTCGTTTAGGGAGTGGTTGTTTTGCAGCATAGCGAAATCGTCATTGTTGGAGCGGGACCCGCAGGTATTGGAATGGGGATCATTCTGAAAAAACTCGGTTTTCAATCGTTTACAATTTTGGAAAAAGACCGTGCAGGAGCTTCATTCCGAAGCTGGCCTGAAGAAATGAAACTGATAACACCGTCCTTTACCGGGCAGGGATTCGGGGCTTTGGATTTAAATGCTGTTGCTCCGGGAACATCCCCTGCCTTTACTTTTCACCGCGAGCACTTGAGCGGGCGGGAGTATGGAGATTATTTGGCGCTTTTGGCCGATCATTTTCAACTTCCAATTCAAGAAGGCACATCGGTTCGCAGCGTTCATAAAGCCGACAGCGGTTTTTCAGTTGAAACTAATAAAGGCATGATGATGGCCAAAGACGTTATTTGGGGAGCCGGTGAATTCCAATTTCCGAAATATTCGTTTCACGGTGCAGAGATTGGCATCCACAACAGCAAGGTCGCCAGATGGAGCCAATTTGAAAAAGCCCATTATTACGTAGTAGGCGGCTATGAAAGCGCAATGGACGCGGCGGTTCAACTGGCGTCCTATGGCAGCGATGTGACGGTTGTGATGCCGAATTCGCTCAGCGAAAACGCTGAAGCCGATCCAAGTCGGTCGCTTTCACCTTATACATGGGAGCGTCTTGAAGATGCGTATGAAAAAGGGAAAGTTCAGTTTTTGGAAAAAGCCGTTGTAGAAAAACTGGCGAAAAACGGACCAGCCTATGATTTATATTTGTCAGACGGGAGGAAAATACGCTCGGAAACACGGCCGATTATCGCGACAGGCTTTCATTCCGGCGCAAAACAAATCGAGCATTTGTTTGAATGGGGAGAGAACGGCAAGCCGCTTTTAACGAATGAAGACATGTCGACCGTGACGGACGGTCTTTATTTAATCGGGCCGAGCGTTCAGCACCAAAACGCCGTCTTCTGTTTCATTTATAAATTCAGGCAGCGATTCGCCGTCATCGCTGAGCATTTGTTGAAAAAACAAAGGTTTTCGATCGATGAAAAGGTGCTGACAGAATACAGGGAAAATCAAATGTTTCTCACGGATTTGAGCTGCTGTGAGGTGCAGTGTGAATGCTGAAGGAGCCAACGCGGCGGCAGCGCATGCTCTTCATCGGACTCGAATCGGTCGGAAAAACAACGCTATTTTCCGCGATCACTGATCAGAGTGCAGGCGAAGCAGCCAATGTGAAAGGATCGACGATATTTGCGGCTGAACGGGAGATCAAAAGCCTTCCGGGCTGGCAAGCCATTGATACACCGGGCATTCGGGAGGATGACAGGGTGTCGAAAAGAGCGCTGAAAAAAGAGATCGAAAAGGCCGATGAGGTGGTTGTCGTCTTGCGCGGCACCCATTTTTCAGAAGAGCTGAACGCGGTCTTGGACCTGATTCCGCCGGATGCCCGGCGCGTCTGCTTTATCGTTACGTTTCAGGATAAAATGACGGACGCCATGCGCCGGACGCTTTCTGAGCAAGTGGCCAAGCACAGTCTCCCGGTCCTGCTGGTTGATACGAGAACCGTGACAGACGATAAAAAAGAACGGATCATCGCTTTTTTAAGAAAAGAGGCTGAATTTCATCCGCTCAAACGGAGGCGGATGAAACAGATTGAACTTGAAAGTGTGACTGTTCAGCAGTTTGTGTTTCATCGTCCCGTAGTGGGGCCTGTTGTGAGCACTGCACTTTTATGTTTGTTATTTATGGCGCCGATCGTATTGGCTTATCATACATCAGAGTGGATGCAGCAATACGCAGACAAATGGGCCGTTGAACCGCTCCAAAATACGGTCGGAGGCTTGCCGTCATGGCTGAGCGCGGCATTGGCGGGGAATTATGGCCTGTTATCCCTTGGCATTTACTCGTTTGTTTGGGCGTTTCCTGTCGTTCTGTTTATGTCTATAGCGAATGCGGCAGCAGATGATTCGGGTTTAAAGGACCGGATCGTCAATTCATTGGACCTGCTGATGCGGAAGATCGGTCTGAACGGCCGCGATTTAGTTCCGCTTTTGACCGGATTTGGCTGTAATGTCGTTGCCGTTCAGCAGACGCGGTCGTGCAGCATGTGTACGAGAAAGCGTTGTGTATCATTTATTTCTTTCGGATCAGCGTGCAGCTACCAAATCGGCGCGACACTGTCAATTTTTCATGCTGCGGGAAGGGAGTGGCTGTTTATTCCTTACCTCGCTGTTCTTGTAGCCGCAGCGGCCGCTCATAACCGGATATGGTATCGCGTCGATCAGAAATGGGCCGCTTACTTTGAGCACCGGCAAACGTTTTTGCAGATGCCGTCCTGGAAAGGGATCGTCTTTCGAGTAAAAGAAGTGCTTCAGCAATTTATCTTTCAGGCGATGCCGATCTTTCTCATCATTTGCCTGGCGGCGACAGTATTGAATGAACTCGGTGTCTTCCGTCTTGTGACATTGCTTGTCTCACCTGTTTTAAGCCTGTTCGGTGCTCCGGAAGAGGCGGCGCCGGGCCTTGTTTTTTCTCTGATCAGGAAAGACGGCATTCTCTTGTTCAATGAAGGGAATGGAGCGCTTCTTGATGTGCTGCCGGGGGCAACGCTCTTTCTGCTCATTTACTTGGCATCAACCTTTACTCCATGCATGGTGACGGTTTGGACAATTGCCAAGGAACTGGGGATGAAAACGGCTGCAGCCATTATGGGAAAACAGATGGCCACTTCAGTTGTTTCGGTTTTGATCATCATGATCATCTGGAAGCTGACGCTTTGCATTTTTAAATAAATTGTGGTGAAATAAAATATAAATCGTAATTATTACGATTTGATACGAGGAAGGAGAATGAAAAAATGAGTAAAAAGATTCCTGTAACAGTATTAAGCGGATACCTGGGGGCGGGTAAAACGACGCTGCTGAATCACATATTGCAAAACCGCCAAGGGCTGAAAGTCGCCGTTATCGTTAATGACATGAGCGAAGTCAACATTGACGCCGGGCTTGTCAAGCAAGGCGGCGGCCTGTCGAGAACGGATGAAAAGCTGGTCGAAATGTCAAACGGCTGCATTTGCTGCACACTCAGAGAGGATTTGCTTGTTGAAGTCGAAAAACTGGCGAAGCAAGGAAATATTGATTATATCGTGATCGAATCGACCGGTATCAGCGAACCGATCCCGGTCGCTCAGACGTTCTCTTACATCGACGAAGAATTGGGCATTGATTTGACCCGGTTCTGCCGCCTGGACACAATGGTCACGGTTGTCGACGCCAATCGTTTTTGGCACGATTTTCAGTCGGGGGACAGCCTGCTGGACCGGAAAGAGGCTGTCGGTGAAGAGGATGAACGCGACATCGCCGATCTGCTCATCGATCAAATCGAGTTTTGCGATGTGCTGATTTTGAATAAATGCGACCTTGTCTCTGAGGAAGATCTGAAAAAGCTTGAGAAAGTGCTGAAAACGTTGCAGCCTAAAGCAAACATCATCAGAGCGGTCAAAGGAGAGGTCGATCCGAAGGTCATCTTAAACACCGGTCTCTTCAATTTTGACGAAGCAAGCGGTTCAGCAGGCTGGATCAGGGAATTAAACCAAGGACACCACCAGCATACGCCAGAGACTGAAGAATACGGAATATCTTCGTTTGTATACGAAGCGCGCCGTCCTTTTCATACAGAGCGGTTTTATAATTGGATTCGTTCGCTGCCGGAAAACGTCGTCAGGGCGAAAGGAATCGCCTGGTGTGCGACGCGCAACAGCCTTGCCCTTTTGATGTCGCAGGCGGGTCCTTCCGTGTCGCTGGAACCGATCTCTTATTGGGTGGCTGCGCTGTCCAAGCCGGAACAGGAACAAATCCTCAGTCAGAACCCTGAGCTATTAAAAGAATGGAATGAAGAATTCGGAGACCGCCACACAAAGCTCGTCTTTATCGGGTTGGATCTGTCGCCGTCAGAAATTACCGCCGAAGCGGATCGATGCCTTTTAACAGATTCGGAGATGGCGGACGACTGGTCGCTTTTATCCGACCCGTTCGATTGGCAGATTGAAAGAGCAAGATAAGTGGACTTCCATATTAAGACAAAAGAGAGACATCTCTTTTGTCTTTTTTTATTTCAAACAAACCGGTGTTTTGTACACCATGTTGACATATCAGAAAAGGAATACTAATATTTTATTGTAATGTTAACTAAAATTATTTATAGGTTAACATATAAGTGCGGTGTTTGAAGGGGGGATGAAAGCATGAAGGGGAAAGCGTATTACAGTGTGAGAATGAGAGCCTCCGAGAACGGTCCCCATGAAGAGGGGGGAAAACACATATCCGGAGGAGAGCGGCTTGCGCCTTTTATCGGTTTAAAGGATGCCGTCAGCGATTTATTGGAAAAAGCATTGTCTCATTCGCGGGGCAAGCCGGACTTTATGCAAATTCGGTTCGATCTTGTAAACGAACCGATAAAGCTTGTTCAACCTTTGCACATTGAAACGAATGAAACGGAATCAGCGGAAGAAGGACAAGCGCTTGCCCGTGAGCTGATCAGCCGCGCCGGCGTACCGGAAAACGCGGTTGACAAAGCGTTTCAAGGCATTGCCGAATACTCGGACGTAAGGGGCGCCGTTTTGTTTGACATTCATTCAGGCCGGAGGATTGATGGAAGAAAAGAAAAAGGAGTGCGCGTCTCACGGCTCGATTGGCCGGAAAACGATTTTCAAAGGTGGGCGGCTTCGTGCGGAATGCCGCCAAATCCGCGGTTGAAAGAGGCGCTTGCCATCGCTTCAAAGGTATGTGAGCACCCGGCCGTCGTCGCCGAATTATGCTGGTCAGATGACCCTGATTACATAACGGGCTATGTTGCCGCCAAAAAGCTGGGTTATCAGAGGATTACAAAGATGAAAGAGCATGGAGACGAAAGCGGCTGCCGGATTTTTTTTGTTGATGGATTAGCAGATGTAAAGAGCTGTATAGTCGGTTTGGAAAAACAGCCTGTATTCATTCGGTCGGGAGGTAAATCATGAATCAATCATTCGTTGAAAAAAGCAAACAATATCTTTGGCTGCCTTTTACCCAAATGAAAGACTATGACGAAAACCCGCTGATCATCGAAAGCGGGAAGGGCATCAAGCTGAAAGATATCGACGGCAGGGAGTACTACGACGGATTTTCTTCAGTATGGCTCAATGTCCATGGCCATCGCAAGAAGGAACTGGATGAGGCCATCAAAAAACAGCTCGGCAAAATCGCTCATTCGACATTGCTGGGGATGACAAATGTTCCTGCGACAGAGCTTGCCGAGGTGTTAATCAAGATCACGCCGGAAAATCTGACGCGTGTTTTTTATTCGGACAGCGGCGCTGCAGCAATGGAAATCGCGCTGAAAATGGCCTTTCAATATTGGAAAAACATCGGCAAGCCGGAGAAACAAAAATTCATTTCGATGAAAAACGGCTATCACGGAGATACGATCGGCGCTGTCAGCGTCGGTGCGATCGAGCTTTTCCACCATGTATACGGGCCGCTTATGTTTGAAAGCTTTAAGGTAAACGTTCCTTACGTATACCGCTCGAAAAGCGGCCACCCGGACGAGTGCCGCGATGAATGTCTCGCAGAACTCGAACAACTCCTGAGCGAGCGGCACGGTGAGATCGCCGCGCTGTCGGTCGAATCGATGGTCCAAGGGGCATCAGGGATGATCGTGATGCCTGAAGGATATTTGGCAGGCGTCCGGGAGCTTTGTACGAAATATGATGTTTTAATGATTGTCGATGAAGTGGCAACAGGCTTCGGCCGAACCGGGAAAATGTTTGCCTGTGAGCATGAACGTGTTCAGCCTGACTTGATGGCGGCTGGTAAGGCCATTACCGGAGGCTATTTACCAATCGCCGTAACTTTTGCGACAGAGGAAATTTATCAGGCATTTTATGATGACTACGACAAACTGAAAACGTTTTTCCACGGCCATTCGTACACGGGGAACCAGCTTGGTTGTGCCGTTGCTTTGGAAAATTTGCGCCTGTTCGAATCGGAAAAAATCGTCGCTCAAGTTGTCGAAAAATCGAAAATACTGGAATCGCTCTTTCATGATCTGGCAGCGCTCCCTCATGTCGGCGACATCCGTCAGCTCGGTTTTATGAGCGGGATCGAGCTCGTTCAGTCGAAGGAAACGAGGCAGCCTTATCCGTCTGAAGAGCGAATCGGATACCGGGTGTCTTTGAAAATGAGAGAGCTTGGCATGCTGACAAGACCGCTCGGGGATGTTGTCGCATTTCTTCCTCCGCTCGCCAGCACCGCCGATGACTTGCGCGCCATGGTGGCCATTATAAAAGAAGCGATTCAAGAGGTTACAGGCTGTGCACATTGACGAATGGCTCAGTAGCCGGCTCGCAAAGACGAAGGCAGCCGGGCTTTACCGCTCGCTTAAACTGCCTCAAGCTGAACGTACGAATTGGGCGTCAAACGATTATTTGGGTCTGGCCAACGACAAACGGCTGATTCACGCCGCAGAAACGGCGCTCCGCAGCTTTGGAGCCGGAAGCACAGGATCAAGGCTGACGTCCGGCAATACCGCATGGCATGAAAAACTTGAGCGGAAAATCGCCGGTTTTAAGCAGGCGGAATCGTCTCTCTTGTTTTCAAGCGGATATTTGGCCAATGTCGGCGTGCTTTCGTCTTTGCCTGAAATAGGAGACGTCATATTAAGCGACCAATTGAACCATGCCAGCATCATCGACGGCTGCCGCCTTTCAAAAGCTGATACAGTTGTTTACCGTCACAAGGATATGAATGACCTTGAAGAAAAGCTCCGCGCCGCACAGAGCCGTGCACGTCGCTTTATTGTGACAGACGGCGTGTTCAGCATGGACGGCACGATTGCGCCGCTTGATGAAATCATGCTGCTCGCCAAGCAGTACCGGGCCTTTGTCATCGTTGATGATGCCCACGCAACTGGGGTTTTGGGAGAAGCCGGCAGGGGAACGAGCGAGTTTTTCGGCGTCTCTCCCGATGTTGTCATCGGCACGTTAAGTAAAGCTGTAGGCGCAGAAGGCGGCTTCATCGCGGGCTCTAAAACATTGATCGATTTTTTGCTGAATCATGCGAGAACATTTATCTTTCAAACGGCTGTCCCGCCCGCAAGCTGTGCGGCGGCATGCAAAGCTTTAGACATCATCGAAGACAGCCGGGATAAACGCCGGCTTTTGCAATCATCGGTGAACACGCTCAAACGGGGTCTCGAGGATATCGGGTTTACGGTCAAGGGAGAAGATACGCCGATCATACCGGTTATGATCGGAGATCCCCAAAAAGCTGTTCGATTTGCAAGCGGCCTGAAGGAGAAGGGAATTGATGTCCCGGCCATCCGCCCGCCCGCTGTTGCAGAAGGAGAGAGCCGGATCAGGTTGACCGTCACCGCAGACCGCAGGTTGAGAGAGATTGAAGAACTATTAGAGGGGTTTAAATTAATGGGAAGAGAGTTGAACTTGGTGAAATGAAGGGTTTTTTTGTAACGGGAACAGATACGGGAGTCGGGAAGACGTTTGTCGCTTGCGGCCTTGCCGCTTTGTTGAAAGAGCAGCATGTTGATGTCGGCGTGTTTAAGCCGTTTTTGAGCGGCGAGCTCACTAGCGATCCGCAGAGTGATACAGCTCTTTTGAAGACCATGTCTGAAACGTCTCTCACTGATGAAGAGGTTACGCCTTTTGTATTTAAAGAGCCGCTTGCACCTTACACAGCTGCGAAGCTCGAAGGGAGGACCGTCGGGCTGGAAGATGCCGTGAACCATTGGAAAAAGATAAAGGATCGGCACGATTGCTTCATCGTTGAAGGGGCAGGCGGGATTGCGGTGCCGCTCGGAGAGGATTATTTCGTCAGCGACTTGATCAAAGCGCTCGATTTGCCGGCTGTCATTGTGGCGCGTCCCAATCTCGGAACGATCAACCATACGTATTTAACCGTCCAATACGCAAAACAAATGGGGATACGCGTGATCGGCATCGTGATCAACGGCATCAGCAGCCGGCCGGGACTTGACGAACAGACGAATCCGGACATGATTGAAAGATTTTGCGGTGTGCCACTCCTTGGCGTAATACCGAAGCTTGAAGACGCTTCACCAACACAAATTCAAAACATGATCAAGGATCATGTCGATGTTTCCTTGATTATGAATCAAATGCAAATGGGGGCAGAAAAATGAATCAGTGGATGGAACTTGCAGAACGTGTGCTGGATGGCGGAGAAGTAACTGAAAAAGAGGCGCTTTCCATCTTGGAATGTCCGGATGACGAAGTTCTCCTGCTTATGCATGCCGCTTTTCAAATCAGAAAACGCTACTACGGAAAAAAAGTAAAGCTCAATATGATTATGAATGCAAAATCCGGCCTTTGTCCGGAAAACTGCGGCTATTGCTCGCAGTCTTCGATATCAAAAGCGCCGATCGACAGCTACCGGATGGTCGACAAAACGACCTTGCTTGAAGGTGCAAAGCGTGCACACGATTTAAATATCGGAACGTACTGCATCGTGGCGAGCGGCAGAGGCCCGTCCAACAGAGAAGTCAATCAAGTGGTCGACGCCGTTAAAGAAATTAAAGAAACGTACGGCTTAAAAGTCTGTGCATGCCTCGGACTGCTAAAACCCGAGCAGGCTGAGCGGCTGAAGGAAGCCGGAGTGGACCGGTACAATCACAACATCAATACATCAAAAACCAACCATTCAAACATTACAACGTCCCATACGTATGATGACAGGGTGAACACTGTGGAAACAGCCAAAAAATCCGGGATGTCCCCATGTTCGGGCGTCATCGTCGGGATGAAAGAGACGAAGCAGGATGTCGTCGATATGGCGAAAAGCTTAAAGGCGCTTGATGCCGACTCGATTCCGGTTAATTTTTTGCATGCGATCGACGGGACTCCGCTGGAAGGGGTCAACGAATTGAATCCGCTTTATTGTTTAAAGGTTCTGGCTTTGTTCCGCTTTATCAACCCGACAAAGGAAATCCGCATTTCAGGGGGGCGCGAAGTTAACCTCCGCTCCTTGCAGCCGTTGGGGCTGTATGCCGCCAATTCGATCTTCGTCGGAGACTATTTAACAACGGCAGGACAGAATGAAACAGAGGACCATAAAATGCTCCATGATTTAGGATTTGAAGTCGAATCGGTGGAAGAAATGAAAGCCAGTTTACAGCAGTAACACGGGGGAGATATAACATGACGACAGAGCTGCACGAGGCAGGGCCGAGCCTGAAATCGGATTCGGATTTTTGGAGAAATCCATATTTGTTTTACGATAAGCTGCGGTCGGTTCATCCTGTATATAAAGGAACCGTTTTAAAGCATCCGGGCTGGTATGTCACCGGATATGAAGAAGCGGCGGCGGTTTTGAGGAACGCGGCATTTAAAAACCGCGTTCCTCTCCCTGAAGCTTCAACAAAATATGAACAACTTCAGCATTTGCAGCGGAATATGATGCTGTTTCAAAATGAGTCCAGCCATAAGCGGATGCGGACGATTGTCGGCAAAGAATTCATGCCGCAGAAGGCGGCAACTTTCCGTCCTGTTATAGAAGAAACCGTCCATGAATTGCTCGATCAGCTTGAAAACAAGAAGTCGGCTGACATGGTATCCGAATTTGCCTTTCCTTTGGCAAGTCTTATCATTGCCGGGATGCTCGGCGTTCCCGCAAAGGAAAGATATCAATTCAGGCAATGGACGGCCGATCTCATTCAAACGATTGATTTGACCCGCACACGAAAAGTGCTGGCAAAAGGCGGGGATACCGTTGCCAAGCTGACGGCGTATTTTAAAGATTTGATTGCAAAGCGAAAAGCTCATCCTTCTGAAGACCTGATCAGCACACTCGCCGGTCATGAGCAGCTCGCCGAAGATGAAGTGCTTGCGACGTGCATCCTGCTTGTGATTGCCGGACATGAGACGACGGTCAACCTTTTGACGAACGGATTGTTTTTGCTCATGAACCATCCCGGCCAGCTCAGCGCACTGAAAGAAAATCCGCTGTTGATTGAGTCAGCCGTCGAAGAATGCTTGCGCTATGAAAGTCCGACGCAGCTGACAGCGCGCACTGCGTCAGAGGACTGTGAAATCAACGGGAAAGTGATCAAAAAAGGAGAGCACGTATACATCCTTTTAGGAGCCGCCAACCGCGATCCGAAGATATTTCAAAACCCGCATGTATTTGACATCACGAGAAAACCGAATCCGCACCTTGCCTTTGGAGCCGGTACACACGTATGTTTAGGCTCAGCATTGGCGCGGCTCGAAGCACAAATTGCCATTCCCGCACTGTTGGAGCGGCTGCCTAAGTTGAAGCTCGCTTCATCAGACGTTCCATTTCGCAGGTTAATCGGCTTTAGATCGCTGGCCGAGCTGCCTGTTATCCTCAATTAAAGACGAAAAAGGGGGCTGGCATACAGATGCCGGCCCCTTTTAATCTTTCTTTTCATTTTGCGTGATATAGGTTTCCAGAAGTGTCTTTAATTCTTTGACTTCCGCCCGCAGTTCTTTGATTTCTTTTGTATCCTCTTTCAGCTCGCCTGTCTCATCTTCTATTTCCTGAGAAATTTTTTGTGCATTATTTACGATTTCCCCGACGATCAAGTTGATCATAATGAAAGTCGCAATGACGATAAATGAAACGAAATAGAGCCATGACCAGCCGCTCTCGGCAAAAATCGGCCTGAATATGCCGCTTGCCCACGATTCGAGCGTAAAGGTTTGAAACAGTGTCAGAAGGCTGAGCTGCAGATTGCCGAAGTATTCCGGCGCGATGGCAGAGAAGAACATCGTACCGATGACGGCGTACACGTAAAAAATGATGCTCATCAGGATAATGACGCTGCTGATGGTCGGAATCGCCATAAACAGCGCATTGACGATCCGTCTTAATGAGGGAACGGAAGTGATCGTCCGCAGCACCCGCAGCACCCGGAAGATACGGAGAACGCTGACGAAATTCGTATTGTAAAGAATCAAACTGCCGGCGACGATCACGAAGTCAAAAACGTTCCAGTTGTTTTTAAAAAAGTGCTGTTTTTGAACGAATAGTTTAAGAGAAAGTTCGATTATAAATATCGTTAAAAACAAGCAATCCACAATAAAAAATACTTTTTGATAAGGTTTAAAGAAAGCGTAAGTTTCCAAACCGATTGAGATGGCATTCAACACAATGACCGTCGTTATGAATGACTGAAACAGCCGGCTTTCAATCAATGCCGAAACTTTGCTTTGAACTGAGAATCGATTTTGATGAGTGTTCACTCTTGTTATTTGTCCTCCTGTTTTGATGTCCATTTCTATGATACGTTACAGCAGCAGGATGATGTCAAGTCAGTTGTTTTATTTTTGCATCGAAAAACTTAACGTTTACGTAAAAGTGTAATAGTAGTATAATAGAAAAGAAGAAAAATCTCGGGGGGATATGGACGTGGAGTGGATGAAGATTGATCAAATGGCCAAGCGAAGCGGCCTGACGAAAAGAACGATCCGCTTTTACGAAGAAATCGGTCTGCTTTCTTCACCGAAGCGGACGGAAGGCGGTGTCCGTCTTTACTCTGAAGACGATCTTGAAGAGCTTGAAAGAGTGATCAGCGCGAAGGAAGTGCTGGGATTCTCACTGCAGGAACTCCAGCAGTTCATGGAAACGGGCAAGCACCTGGAAATGAATAAAGAAGGATATCTTTTATCGCTGGACAAACGGGAACGAAAAGAAAAGCTCGAAGACATTCAGAGGATGCTGAATGAACAGATGAGAATGATTGATGAAAAGATTGAAAAATTTCAATCATTCAAGAAGCGCTTGGAGGGTATGCAGGCAAAAGCCGAGAATGCGCTTCAATCAATTGATTAAACAAGACAAACGCTATTTTTATAGCGTTTCTTTATTTGGAAAGAAAGGTTTGATAGATAATGAATGAACAACCACCTGAGAACTCAAGTATGTTTAAACAGCCAAAAGCGGTCTGGGCCGTAGCCTTTGCCTGCGTGATCTCGTTTATGGGGATCGGGCTCGTCGATCCGATTCTGCCGGCGATCGCCCGGCAGCTGCATGCTTCTCCCAGCCAGGTTTCGCTTTTATTTACAAGCTATCTGCTTGTCACAGGTTTTGCGATGCTTTTATCAGGCGCCGTATCGAGCCGGATTGGAGCAAAGCTGACGTTAATCAGCGGTTTGATCCTGATCATCGTCTTTGCAGGCCTGGGCGGGCTTTCGCATTCCATCTCTCAGCTCGTCGGCTTCCGCGGCGGCTGGGGACTCGGAAACGCCATGTTTATCTCCACTGCGCTTGCCGTCATTGTCAGCGTGGCATCAGGCGGAAGTGCAAAAGCCATCATTTTGTATGAGGCGGCTTTGGGATTGGGCATTTCGGTTGGACCGCTTGCCGGCGGAGAGCTTGGCACAATCTCGTGGAGAGCGCCGTTTTTCGGCGTATCGGTTTTAATGGCAGCTGCTCTTTTGGCCATCTTTTTTCTTTTGCCGCCTGTTCAAAAACCGCAGAAGAAAATATCCGTCAGCGCACCGATCAAAGCGCTTCGTTATAAAGGGCTATTGACGCTTTCAGGAGCCGCATTCTTATATAATTTCGGTTTCTTCACCCTGCTTGCATATTCGCCGTTTGTTCTTAACTTAAATGAACGGGGCCTCGGCTATGTCTTTTTCGGCTGGGGGCTGTTTCTTGCAATCACCTCCGTTTTCATCGCTCCGGCCGTACAGCGGATCTTTGGAACCGTCCGTTCCCTGATCCTTCTGTTTATGCTGTTTGCAGCTGATTTGCTCGCGATCGGCATTTGGACGGAGCATATGGCGCTCGTCATCGGGGCGATCATCATTGCCGGTGGTATTCTGGGCATGATCAATACGATTTTGACAACAGCGGTGATGGAAGCTGCGCCTGTCGAACGGTCTGTCGCTTCATCTGCCTACAGCTCCATCCGGTTCATCGGCGGAGCCATTGCGCCTTGGATCGCAGGTGTATTAGCCGATCATTTTACTGCGCATACTCCTTATTTTGCAGGATGCATCGCCGTGCTTGCCGGCATCGCCGTTTTGGCTGGAGGCCGCCGTTATTTGGCAGGCATCAAAGCCGGTCATTAATGAAAAAAGCTTGTTTCCCTAAAAGGAAACAAGCTTTTTTGTTTATAAAACTTTCGTTGTCCATGACTCGCAATTCCATGTTTCTGTCGCGATGTCCATATAGAATTCAGGTTCGTGAGAGATGAGCAGGACGGAGCCTTTGTATTCTTTCAAAGCTCTTTTTAATTCTTCTTTTGCTTCAACATCAAGGTGGTTTGTCGGTTCATCGAGTACAAGCAGGTTTGTTTCTGAATTGATAAGCTTGCATAGTCTGACTTTTGCTTTTTCCCCGCCGCTTAATACGGAAACCCTGCTTTCGATATGCTTTGTCGTCAGTCCGCACTTCGCCAGGGCCGCGCGGATTTCGTACTGTGTAAAGGACGGAAAGTCGTTCCACACTTCTTCTATGCATGTGTTGTTGTTGGTTTCTTTGACTTCCTGCTCGAAATAGCCGATATGAAGGTGTTCGCCGCGTTCGACTTCTCCCGACAGAGGTGAAATTTCCCCCAGGAGGCTTTTCAGCAATGTTGTTTTTCCGATGCCGTTGGCTCCGTACAGAGCGATTTTTTGTCCCCGCTCCATTCTCAAGTTCAGCGGGCGGGACAGCGGCTCATCATAGCCGATGACGAGCTCTTTCGTTTCAAAAATCAGCTTTCCGGATGTTCTTGCTTGTTTAAAGTGAAATTCAGGCTTCGGTTTTTCCGAAGGGAGCTCGATCATATCCATTTTATCGAGCTTTTTTTGTCGGGACATCGCCATATTTCTTGTGCTGACGCGCGCTTTGTTGCGGGCGACGAAGTCTTTCAGCTCTGAAATCTCCTGCTGCTGTTTCTTGTAGGCTGCTTCAAGCTGCTGTTTTTTCACTTCGTATACTTCGCGGAATTGGTTGTAGTCGCCGACATAGCGAGTCAGCTCCTGGTTTTCCACATGGTAGATCAGATTGATGACGCTGTTTAAAAACGGAATGTCGTGAGAAATCAAAATAAAGGCGTTCTCGTACTCCTGCAAATAGCGTTTCAGCCATTCGATATGCTGTTCGTCCAGATAGTTTGTCGGCTCATCGAGCAGCAGGATGTCGGGCTTTTCCAAGAGCAGTTTGGCAAGCAGCACCTTTGTCCGCTGGCCGCCGCTCAAATCCGCGACATCCCTGTCAAGGCCGAGATCGTTGAGCCCGAGGCCGCGGGCGATTTCTTCAACTTTTGCGTCAATCGCGTAAAAATCGTTGTTGGTCAGGGCATCCTGGATCGTTCCGACTTCTTCGAGAAGCTTTTCAAGCTCATCGGGGTCGGCCTCGCCCATTTTTGTGTAGATGGCATTCATTTCTTCTTCCATCGCAAATAAATAATGGAAAGCGTTTCTCAGCACGTCGCGGATCGTTTGTCCGCGCTCAAGTGATGTATGCTGGTCAAGATAGCCGACCCGAACCTTTTTGGACCATTCCACTTTTCCTTCGTCAGGCTCAAGTTTGCCTGTAATGATATTCATGAAGGTCGATTTTCCTTCGCCGTTTGCTCCGATGAGACCGACATGTTCGCCTTTCAGCAAGCGAAAGGATATATCATGAAAGATCGCCCGGTCGCCAAAACCGTGGCTCAGCTTTGTGACTGTAAGTAAACTCATGTTTTGCACCTCAAAATATAATCTGTATTCTATAAGATTATATCGAACTCAGAGGGAACAATAAAAGAAAAATTGCGCAGCCGCTTTTGTTTTGAGATACTAGGAGCAGAATCAACCTGATAAAAGGAGAAAAACATGACAGAAAGATGGCCATTTTTAAATAAAGCAAAACCGTTTATTCAAGAAAACTGGAAGGCATCGGGCTTTCAAGAGCCGACGAATGTCCAAAAAAACGCAGTCGAACTGATTTTGGACGGGCGTGACGTGATCGCCGAGTCGCCGACTGGAACGGGCAAAACGCTCGCTTACGTCCTGCCGATTCTGGAAAAGCTGAAGGCGGATCAAAAGAACGTGCAAGCTGTGATTCTGGCTCCGTCCCGCGAGCTTGTCATGCAGATTTTTGATGTGATCGTCGAATGGAAAAAAGGCTCTGATATCAGGGCCGCTTCCCTGATCGGCGGCGCCAATGTCAAAAAACAGCAGGAAAAGCTGAAAAAACACCCGCACATCATTGCGGGCACACCTGGACGCGTATTTGAGCTGATTAAAATGAAAAAGCTGAAAATGCATGAAGTGAAAATGATCGTCCTTGACGAAACCGATCACCTGCTTACACCGGAGCATCGCGGGACGATACAAAGCATCATCAAATCGACGCTCCGCGACAGGCAGCTTCTCTGTTTTTCGGCGACTTTAAAAGACGATGCCGAACGCGAGCTCCGCGGCATGACGACAGAAGCGGAAGTTCTCAGGATCAAGAGGTCGAAAGAAGAATCGGCAAAAGTCAAACATCAATTTCTCGTATGCGACCAGCGGGATAAGGTGAAAATCCTGCAGAAATTCTCGCGGCTTCCAGGCATGCAGGCGCTCGTCTTTGTCAAAGACATCGGCAATTTAAACGTATATGCCGAAAAGCTCAAATTTCATCATGTGGACATCGGCGTTCTTCACAGCGAGGCGAAAAAAATCGAGCGTGCAAAAACATTGCAGGCATTTGAGGCAGGCGAGTTCACACTGCTTCTTGCGACCGATATCGCAGCGCGCGGGATCGACATCGAAGATCTCCCTTATGTCATCCACGCCGATTTGCCAAACGTTGAAGGCTATATCCACAGGTCGGGAAGGACGGGAAGAGCGGGGAATGAAGGAACCGTGATCAGCCTTGTCAACCGCATTGAAGAGGAAAGGCTGAAAAAGCTGGCGAAGAAGCTTGAAATCCCGCTTCAGCGGATCGTGTATGAAAGAGGACGGATTATTGAAAAATAAAGAAATTGGCCTGCCGCCGGCAGGCCAATTTTTGTATGAATGCTCAGGCATTGTCGGAATCGGCAACTTTGATCAGCTGTTTGCCGAGGTTTTTTCCTTCAAACAAGCCTAAAAATGCCTCAGGTATCCGCTCGAAACCTTCTGTTATCGTTTCCTCATATTGAAGCTGCCCGTTTTTTACCCATTCGGCGAGCTGTTTGGTTCCTTCAGGAAAGCGGTCCCGGTAATCGTTGACGACAAATCCCTTCATCAGGGCGCTTGATTTAATCAAAGCCGTTTGTACGCGCGGTCCCATATCATCTTCTGTGCTTTTGACGTTATAAGAAGAAATCGCCCCGCAGACCGGAATTCGTGCAAACTTATTGATCAGGGTAAAGACGGCATCTGAAATCGTGCCTCCGACGTTGTCAAAGTAAACATCGACACCGTCCGGACAAGCCTGTTCAAGCGCTGAAGCTATATTTTCCGTTGTTTTATAATTGATTGCTTCATCAAAACCGAGCTTTTCTTTTAAGTATGCTGTTTTTTCGTCAGAGCCCGCAATACCGACGACTCTCGCCCCTTTGATTTTGGCAATTTGTCCGACGGCGGAGCCGACAGCTCCGGCGGCTCCGGAGACAACAACCGTTTCACCGGCTTTTGGCTGTCCGATGTCCAAAAGCCCGAAATAAGCCGTCAAACCGGTCATGCCGAGAATCCCAAGAAAAGCGGTAACAGGCGCGAGGGACTGATCGATTTTCTGGAGATCGTCTTCGCGAACCGCTGAATACTCCTGCCAGCCCAAGCGGCCCAAAACAATATCCCCTTTTTTGAGCTTGTCTCCTTTTGCAGATATCACTTCGCCGATCACGCCCCCGGTGATCACTTCATCAAGTGGAAATGGCTCGACATAGGATTTCGTATCCTGCATTCTTCCCCTCATATAAGGGTCCACTGAGACATAGAGCGTTTTTACAAGCACTTCTCCGTTTTTTGCTTCCGGAATTTCCGTTTCTTTTATGCGAAAATCGTCCATAACAGGTATGCCCTGCGGACGTCTTGCGAGTTCAATTTGTTTTTGCGTCATGATGATTCCTCCTTTTACTTATAACTTATCACGTAAAAAAGAGGTTTAGCAAAAGATCAGCGAATTGCACGAAAGGTTTTCTTCGGCACAGAATCGGGCAGAAAAAGATGAAAAACATCAGCATTTCTTTCATTTAAAAGATATTGATTCGCATTTTCCCTTGAAAATTGAAACATGTCTTTTGTGATAAAAGGAAGCAATGACAGTAGATACGAAGAGAGGAGGTCTTCGGTGCTGCTTGCCGTTCGCCTTTCTTCCGGATCGCCGATGTTCATGATGATTGAAAAGACGTAATCGATATTAATGCCGAATCGTCTGGCAGCAAATGATTCAAATCGATGAGTGTCAGCTTCTTGATGACCTTCTCTTGAAAAAATCTGCTTGACCAAATCACTAATAATCCATGCGTTATATTGCTGTTCCGGTGAAAAATAATACACGCTTCAATCACCCCATCTAAAAGCCTTGTCTATTTATTAATGTACCTGAAATGTCAATCCTTTCAAACGTTTTATCTGAAAATTTATAACAATTGTAACATTGAAATGAAAATGTCATGACAGAGCATTCATTCGTTTAGGTGCGTGAACAAAGGGTAAGTCTTAAATACAACATGAAAAAAGGGAGGAGATTCATATGAAACCGGTAGTAAGACAATATACCAATGATGAAAAACTGATGAAGGATGTTGAGGAACTTAGGGAAATCGGAGTTGCTAGAGAAGATATTTACGTTCTATCACATGATGACGACCGTACTGAGAGACTTGCGGACAACGCGGATGCCAATACGATCGGAGCCGAAGAGACAGGCATTAAAAATGCCGTCGGCAATATCTTCAACAAAAAAGGGGACGAACTCCGCAATAAAATTCATGAGATCGGCTTTTCAAAACAGGAAGCAGAACAATTCGAGAAGCAGCTTGATGAAGGAAAAGTCCTCCTCTTCGTCACGGATCATGAAAAAGTGAAATCCTGGGTATAAATTGCAGACTGCCGACATGGTCGGCAGTTTTTTTAATAAAATAAAATTTGAATGATGGCTGGAAAGGAGTAGAATAATAACCGAAAACGATATGAATAGGAGGAAAAGGTTGTGGCTAAAGAAAAAGATGCAGAACAAAAATCAGCACTGAACATCATTCCTCTTGCGGTCACGATTTTAGTCGGAGCGGTTATTTGGTTTATTCCGTCGCCCGCCGGATTGGACCCGAAAGCATGGCACTTATTTGCAATCTTTGTGGCAACGATTATCGGCTTTATTTCAAAACCGCTGCCGATGGGGGCAATCGCCGTATTCGCATTGGCGATCACGGCGCTCACCGGAACGCTGTCGATTGAAGATACGCTCAGCGGGTTTGGAAACAAGACGATTTGGCTGATCGTCATTGCCTTTTTTATTTCACGGGGATTCATTAAAACCGGTTTAGGCGCGCGAATCGCTTATTTGTTTGTACGGATGTTCGGCAAAAAAACACTCGGACTCTCGTATTCACTCCTTGTCAGCGATTTGATTTTGTCGCCGGCAATCCCGAGTAATACCGCTAGGGCCGGGGGAATTATCTTTCCGATTATCCGTTCGTTATCCGAAACTTTTCAGTCGACGCCCAAGGACGGCACGGAACGGCGCATCGGCGCTTTCTTGCTGAAGGTGGGCTTTCAGGGGAACTTGATCACTTCAGCAATGTTCTTAACGGCTATGGCGGCAAACCCGCTGATTGCCAAACTTGCCCATGATGTGGCAGGTGTGAATCTGACCTGGACAAGCTGGGCTGTGGCGGCCATCGTCCCGGGACTTGTCAGCTTGATCATCACCCCGCTTGTCATTTATAAACTGTATCCGCCTGAGGTGAAAGAAACGCCTGATGCGGCGAAAATCGCAACAGAGAAGCTGAAAGAAATGGGCCCGTTCAAAAAATCGGAACTCTCGATGGTCGCGGTCTTTTTGCTCGTCCTTTTTTTATGGATTTTCGGCGGCAACCTGAATATTGACGCGACAACAACGGCATTGATCGGTTTAGCCGTCCTGCTTTTGACACAGGTCCTGACGTGGGACGATATTAAGAAAGAGCAAGGCGCATGGGATACGCTGACATGGTTTGCCGCGCTCGTCATGCTGGCGAGCTTCTTGAATGAACTCGGCATGGTCGGCTGGTTCAGCGATGCAATGAAATCGTATGTTTCAGGATTCTCCTGGGTCAGCGCATTTCTCATTTTAATTGTGGTTTACTATTATTCGCATTATTTCTTTGCGAGTGCAACCGCTCATATCAGCGCGATGTATTCGGCCTTTCTCGCCGTGATCATCGCTGCAGGCGCTCCGCCGCTCCTCGCAGCATTAAGCCTTGCGTTTTTCAGCAACCTTTTTGCTTCGACGACGCACTACGGAGCTGGAGCGGCTCCCGTCTTTTTCGGGGCCGGCTATATTCCGCAAAGCAAATGGTGGTCAATCGGCTTCATCTTGTCGATTGTTCATATTGTGACATGGCTTGTTGTCGGAGGTTTATGGTGGAAATTGTTGGGTATATGGTAAAATGAAGGGCAGGAGAGATCCTGTCCTTTTTTTATGTACATTTTGAAGCTGTTGATTTGAAATTCCACACTTTGCGGGTTGAAAGTCGTATTTAAATTAAAAGCTCTGGAATTAGCCTCTCTATCATAATATATCCGTTTTATATTAATCATTTCTTTTGAAACAAATGATGGATATAAAAATCCAATTTATGTATTGACTTATATTATTTTGAATATTAACCTAATATATGACAGATCTGTTTTTGATTGGACAATCAAAAAAGAAGATAAAAAGGAAGAGGGGATTATTTATGAAAAGGTTATTAAAGAGAAAGAAAATATTAGTTACTTTCTCTGTTGTAGCTTTGGTCTCTATTTTCGGCTTTAGCACGGTGAGTTTAGCTTATAATGAGCCATATTCTTTCAATATTCGATCAGCAGTAACTGGAGAAGCTAAGCATAAACTAAGCAATAAATCTACCACTATAACTGCTAATGCAAGAACTATTAAGGCTGAAACTGGTGAAACTCTGTCACAAACTCATAAATATACTGTCACAATTAGCAAAGGAGTATTTACTAGCTACAGTACTGGTAGACTAACCACTGGAAAAAGTTATAG
This sequence comes from Bacillus sp. FSL K6-0972, assembly GCF_037976035.1. NCBI lineage: Bacteria > Bacillati > Bacillota > Bacilli > Caryophanales > Bacillaceae > Bacillus > Bacillus sp. FSL K6-0972. The sequence goes on from NZ_CP150260.1 coordinate 828,278, forward strand.
CAAAAATGTAGGAAAAGTGGCTAAAGGAACTTACAGAGTTAATGTTACGAAGCACACATATTCAGATTACGGAATTAATATAAAAGGTGGAGGAAGGATTAAACAATAGGAATATTATGAGACAAGATAATAGAATTATAATATCGACAAATCAAGTAACAAAATCATATGGAGAGGGTGCTTCATTATTTAATGCGTTGCACCCTACTACTCTTTCTATAAGCAAGGGTTCAATTAATGTAATCTTAGGGAAAAGTGGATCAGGTAAAACAACTTTGCTGAGTCTTCTTGGTGGCATGGAGGAACCTACCAACGGCCATGTGTGGTTTAAACAGAAAAATTTTTACAAATTAAAGGATTTTGAACAAGCTAATATTAGAGGTAATAATTTCGGTTTTATTTTTCAAAATTATCATTTGATTCCTGAAATTTCAGTGTTTGATAATATTATCCTGCCACTAATGATTAATAAAAAGAAAAAAGACATTTCGGACATTAAAAAAATGACAAATATTCTAGGGATTGGGCACAAGTTGAAATCCTTTCCTTTCCAACTGTCAGGTGGTCAGCAACAAAGAGTTGCTATTGCAAGAGCAATGGCAAATGATCCAGAAATCATTTTTGCGGACGAGCCTACTGGTAATCTAGACCAAAAAAACGCAAAAAAAGTTATTGAACTTTTAGTTTCTTTATGCAAAGAATTTGATAAAACATTAGTGATTGTTACACACGAAGAGAACTTGATAGAGAGGCCAGATCAGCTTTTTTTAATTGAAGATGGACGAGTCAAAACTTTATAAAGGTGTTGAAATATGTTTTGGGTTAAATTAGCTTTTAAGTCGTTGTTCCAAAGAAGAAAAATATCTTATTTAATGGTTTTAATAATCTCTATATCAATGGTCTTTCTTATTATGGTGAACAGCGCTACAGAAGAAATTCTGAAATACACAAAAGAAAAGGCCTATGAAAAATATGGTGAGCATCATGCTATAATTAACAATCTCAATGAAAAGGAGTTCAAAGAGTTAAAAGGAATACATAGTGTAAAAAAAGGAGGAGGAATTTTTTTAGTTGGTTACACTGAAGATTTTAATGAATCTTCAGTCGGAGCATCTATTGGATGGTTTGACAAAAGTGCTTTAGAATTAGGGCATATACATATTTTACATGGGAGGATGCCTGTACACAAAAATGAGATTGCCATTGAATCATTTTTAACTGACTCTTTTAAAACGAATGACGTTATTGGAGCGGATGTTAAATTAAAAATAGGTGCTGTTGAGGAAGTTTATCAAATAGTAGGTATTGTGAATAACTATTCCTCAAATTGGTCTACTCCAATAAATATAGAAAAAGGAAAGAATACATATCCAAATATTTTTATAAGTCCGACAAAATTTAATGCAGATAAGCACATTGATATACAAAATAGCTTTATTTTTTCACTTCAAAATGAAAATGTAGAAAAGATCGAACAAGAAATAAATGAAAATTTCGAGCAACATTTGTCTAGCCCTGAACAATTATATGAAAATGAGCATCTTTTTAATGAAGGATATAAAAACTATAATAGGATTTTCTATATATGTTTATTTTTTTCAATCATTCTAATATTTGGTTCGTTGTGTTGCTGTTTTCGAATATTTGAGGTGTTCTATCAGAATTACCGACAAAAAATTGCGATACTGAGATCCCATGGAGCAAAAAAAAATCATATAAGGCTTCTTGTTTTTTTTCAGAGTACCATTATTGTTTTAGTGAGTTTCTTAATATCTTTTCCTGTTGGGGTGTACTTGAAAAAGATATTAAATTATCAAACATATCGTACTGAAAACTACAGTTCTTCACCTCTGTTGGAATCTACTCTTTTCGTCACGATTTGGCTCACCTTATTATTTTTTTCATTATGTATAACAGCACTAATTGTAACGGAAAAAATAAACAAAGAAACAATTCATACGAATTTAAAAGGGAATCCGTTTATAGCAAAAGGATACCGTGTTTATCAATTTATAGAAAAGTTTCCTTTTAAAATGAAGTCTTTGGTGATTCAACTTACGTTTCGATGGAAATCTTCTATATTATTTATTGTTATACTGTCTTTCTCGATCATGATTTTTTTCTTTACACAGTTAATAGCCGATGAAACAATTGAAAAATCCGAAGAAACAACACCGGATTTTATACTTTCATCTAAGCAACTGACTGCTGAGGAACATGTAAATGGCTATATTATCGAAACCAATCAATCTGTTTCTTTTGATTATAAAAGTGTAGAAGATCTTCAACGCTTGCCAGGAGTTGTTTATATTGATAAAGTTCCAAACTCACTAGGGAGCACCTTGCTCCTAACCAAACAACAACTTTCACCCAAAATTAAATCTTGGATAAGTACCTATAAGCCGGAAAATATAAATGTTGAAATATCTGAGGACACAATTGATAATTTAGTACCAAATAATCTTATACCTATTCCTAACGTGAATTTTGTATTAGTGAATGACAGTGAACTTAAACATCTCCAACGCATGTATAGTTTTGATGAAAGTTCCGTGAGGAAAGTGAAAAAATCAAGATCAGCCTTTATTTTCTTTCCTGAAATAAATCAAAAAGAAATGAATAATAAAATTATAAATGGAGACGAAGTGAAAATCGGCAGGATTGAATATTCTGATGAAAAAAAACCAAAATTTGAAAATTGGGATTTGAAAGTAGAACGAATTATCTTGTCTCCTTACTTGATGAAAAAAAATCAGATTTCCCAAGAACGTGAGGGAATTACAGTTTTAATTTATGAAGAAATGGCTAAAAAAATTGGGGTTTTTGATGGCTATAAAGAGTTGACAATATATACTGACCATTCAATTTCTAAACAAAAAAAGAAGGGGATTATTAATAAGACGAAACAAATGGTTTCCTCAATTCCTGGAAGTCTGTATTATTCAGAAACAGAAGATAATAAGAGACTTGAGTCAATTTCTAATTATCTTTCCATACTTGGGTCTGTGTTATTTGCGGTTACTGCATTTTACTCTGTTTTAACATTGGCTGCAACAATGTATTCTAGAATCATTCAAAGAAAAGCTGAAATTGCAATTAATCGGGCCTTTGGAAAAAGTGTCACAGCAGTCTTGAAAGACCTAATAATTGAAATGACTATCTATTTAATATTAGCTTTTCTTTTAAGCGGAACAATAATTCTTTTTCTTACATTATCAATGCCTGAAAACCATAATATTTATGATTATTTCAAATATTATTTTTATTCAGTTACTTTCACAAGTACTTTATCTTTGGTTTCACTATCTTTCTTATTTTTTGTCTTGAAAAAAATAAGTATTTCTGACGCTTTAAAAACTAAGGAAGAATAGTTTGGTAATTAGTGTTTATGAGCTATGGTGAAAATCAACAAAACTTGTTAGTATAGTGACTAAAAATAAAGGTGTGAATTTTAATGTTTTGGTCAGTTGATTTCATGCTGCTCGGTTTCATGTATGCAATCGTCTACTTTTTGTACGACATTGTGAAAAACCGAAAAAAGACAAGTTTGTTTAGAAAAATGGTGTTTGCCAGTTTTATTGTTTATTTGAGCGTTGTTTATCACTATACGATAGGCGGAATCAACATTCCGCCGCAGCCGGCATACGCTCAAATGAACATTCAGCTCATTCCGTTTTATTTTGTCGCTGAATGGGTGCAAATGTATCAGCAGAGCGGATTTGATTGGTTTTTCTGGAATTCCGTCAAGCTTACATTTTTTAATGTTTTATTGCTCATTCCTTTAGGTGTGTATCTTTCCGTTCTATGGAGAAAAACTTCGCTTAAAAAAGCTGCAGTTTTTGTTTTTTTGACGAGCTTTTTGATTGAGAGTCTCCAGCTTGTGCTATCTGTGACTGGATTAATAATGGCGAGAACCTTTAATGTGGACGATTTAATTTTAAATACGGCCGGCGGTGTAATTGGTTTTTGCCTGATGTCTTTCATGTTTGGAGCTAAAGGATCAGGTTCCCGCAGGAAAGGTCTGCATTTTTGAGGAAAGCGAGAAAGATGATTCCCGGCCGGGCAATCATCTTTTTTAGTTAAAACTGAAAGCTCAGGCTCTTAAATCGGTGCATGCCTGTGCCATGCTTTGCCAGACCATGCTTCTTCAAATGCTGGGCCGCATGCCCGGCTTCCTGCAAAATGTCGGGATCAAGGCCAAGCTGATGATGCCCGCCGAAAACCTTTTTTACGCGCTCGATAGCCGAAACTTTTTCAAGCGACTGAACCAGTTGAGCCGGATCAGTCGTCGGATAGAATGCATAGATGGGAGCTCCGGTATACAGCAGATCGCCGGTAAACAAGTAGCCTGACGCTGGATCAAAGATGCAAATATGCCCCGGGGAGTGTCCAGGCGTATGATAAATAATAAGCGGCCTTGAATCGCAGCCGACCGTATCGCCGTCTTGCAACGTTCCCGACGGTTTGCCTCTGAACGGGGTGTATGTCTCAGGGGAAAAGCCGGCCGGAACAGGCTTGGTGATATCTCGCGAGACATCACGGCGAATTTGCTCAATCGAAAGCCCTTTGATTCCGTCAGTCAGCCATTCTTTCTCAGCTTCATGAACGTAAATGCGCTGATATTCACCGTGGCTTCCGATGTGATCCCAATGGACATGGGTTGTGATGACGCTCACCGGCAGATCGGTCAGACCGTCCGTTACCGTCTTCATGCTGCCGATGCCAAGACCTGTATCAATTAAAACGGCTTCCTTCACCCCAATAAGCAAATAAGAGTGTACATTTTCCCAATGCCCGTATTCGCTGATCGCATATGTGCATTCATCAAGCTTTGTCACAGTAAACCACTGATCATCTGCCATTGGTTTGTCCCTCCTTCATTTTTTCAAAGGTGCTCATCGATGCATATCCTCCAGTCAAATGTGCAAAGTAATAAAATATATGATAAGTGAGTGTGGTGAATATAATGAGTGATCCTTACATGCCTTTGACGTCCATCAACAGCGGGGTCTTGGAGGAGTATGCCGAAGGTGTATTCGGTTTGACGGTGCAAATCGTCAATGTGTATTTTGTTTTCGATCCTAATTCGCGGGAAGCCGTTTTAATCGATGCCGGAATGCCCAAGTCCGCTCCATTTATTTTAAGAGAGGCGAAGGAGCGTTTCGGCGATTTTCGGCTAAAAGCAATCGTTTTGACGCATGGACATTTCGACCATGTCGGCGCTTTGGAAGATCTTCTCGAAACATGGCAGGTTCCAGTTTACGCCCATGAGAAAGAAATGCCTTATTTAACGGGAAAAGCCGATTATCCGCCTGCCAAACCGCAAGTAAAAAGCGGGCTGGTTGCAAAGATGTCTCCGTTATTTCCGAGGCACTCCATCAACATTTCGTCCCATGTAAAGCAGCTAAATGAAGATGGTTCGCTTCCATTTCTGGAAGGATGGAAATGGGTTGAGACGCCGGGCCATACACCGGGGCATGTTTCGCTTTTCCGGCAGTCGGACAGAACTTTGATCGCAGGAGACGCCGTTACAACTGTTGAGCAGGAGTCTCTATTTGAAGTGGCGATTCAAAAGCAGGAGCTGAACGGACCGCCGGCTTATTTCACAATGGACTGGACAAAAGCGGCAGAATCGGTTCGGAAGCTGGCAGGATTAAAACCGGCTGCATTGTTGACAGGACACGGTGTACCGATGAAAGGAAGCGATTTTTCTGAAGAGCTCCTTGATCTGTCAGACCGCTTGCCCGCTTCTGATTCGTAAAATGCCATATGCTGCCCTTAAAACATTCAGCCAGGCTGAATGTTTTTTTATAGGGAAAAACTAACTATTTACATGTGATGATGGCCATCCATCGTTCTATATTCCGGATGTTGATGTGTACCAAAGGAATCATTTTCTGAAATTTTAGACAAAAAAGGCTGATATTTCATTTATAATGCAGGTATGCCTGAAAGGAGCTGAGAAAAGATGAAAATTCAAAAAAGGGTCCAAGCTTTGCTGGCAGCTTCAGCAATGTTTGCAGGACTGATGCTGTCCGATGCGGTACACGCTGCGGAAACCCCTTACTATGGAAAGAACTATACTCAGCCAGAGCAAGTGTCATCATTATATCCGGAGCCGGAAGAAACATTCTCAACCCCTGCTTTTGTGAAAGAAGGAGAAGCCTTTACGACACAAGAAGAAATGATGAAGTTTATAACCAGTCTGACAAAGAAAAGCCCGAATGTCAAAATCGGGAATATCGGTTTTTCAATTGAAAAAAGAAATATTCCCGTGCTCTACTTCACAAAGGACAAGCAGATACGTTCCATATCAAAAAAACCGACCGTCTGGCTGCAAGGACAGATACACGGAAATGAGCCGGCAGCGGGAGAATCGGCCCTGGCGATTGCTGAAAAACTGGCTGGACCGTATGGCGACAAAGTGTTGGACAAGATCAATGTTATCGTCGTTCCGCGGGTCAATCCTGACGGCTCGTATCAGTTTAACAGACGGCTGGCGAGCGGAATCGACGGAAACAGGGATCATGTCAAGCTCGAATCTCCAGAAGTCCGCGCCATTCATCAAGAATTCAACAAGTATTCGCCTGAAGTCGTTATCGATGCCCATGAATACGGTGTCGGCCAAAACGAATTTCAAAGCATAGGCGAAAAAGGGTCATTAAAATACCATGATATTTTAATTTTATCAGGAAAAAATTTAAACATTCCCGAATCGATCAGGCATGCGTCTGACAGCCTTTATGTGAACGGTGTCAGAGCTAAACTTGATGAAAAAGGATTTTCTAATGATGCGTATTATACGACAGGAAAAAGCAAGGACGGAAAAATCGAAATCTATGAAGGCGGTACAGAAGCGAGAATCGGGCGTAATGCATTCGCCCTCCAGCCTGCCCTTTCTTTCCTGGTGGAAAGCAGGGGGATAGACATCGGACGCGAAAATTTTGCAAGAAGAGTCGCGGCTCAGGTTGCTACGCATGAGACGATCATCGACACGACAGTAAAGCATGCAACCGAGATCAAGCGCCTTGTTGCCAAAGAAAAATTAAAGCTGATTCAAAACGGTGCAAAAGTGAGCGATAAAGATCAAGTAGTGATCAACAGTGAGTTCGCAGGCCCGTTTAAAGACACGCTGAAAGTCGCTGATATCGCTTCTGGACAAGCAGTTGACGTTCCTGTCCAGTTTTACAGCGTCTCAGAGGCCGTTCCTGTGCTGTCAAGAACTCGGCCGAGCGCTTACCTTGTCCTTCCGGGCCATCAAGATATCGAACAGAAGCTGAAAGATCAAGGTTTAAAAAGCGTGACACTGCCTTTCAAGCAAAAGCTCACCGCTGAAGCTTATGAGGTTTTATCGAAAGAAACAGCGGGAGAATCTGAGGGCCGGCCTGTGATCAAGGTGGAAACGAAGCTCAAAAAACAGAAAAAAGAGTTTCCAAAAGGAACAAAAATCTATTTTACAGCACAGCCGCAAAGCAATCTGCTGTCGATCGCACTTGAGCCGGAATCGGTTGACAGTTATGTGAGCACGGGTTACATCCCTTCTCAAATAGGCAAAGAGCTGCCGGTTTACCGCTTTATGCTGAACACAAAAACGCTTAACATTAAGGAATAATCATCAGGCATCCGTCTTTGACGGATGCTTTTTAGCGGTTTTTTGTCTTTTCATACATAATGGTTTTAAACTGAGATCGAAACCTATACAATAAATATCAGTCTGAAATCTGGAAGGAGAGAATCCGGTTGGAATCACATGAAGAATTATGGAGGGAAGCCAAGTCCTTCATTGAGCTCTGCTACGGGGAACTGTCGAAGTCCGAAGAAGAAACAAGGATGCGCTTACATAAAATAGACGAAGAAATCAGAGAAACCGGAAGCTATACACATACATTAGAAGAAATCGAACATGGCGCCAGAATGGCGTGGAGAAACAGCAGCCGCTGCATCGGCAGGCTGTTTTGGCACTCTCTTACTGTCATCGATCAAAGAGGCGTTCAAACCGAGGCAGAGGTGCGGGATGCGCTTTTTCGCCATATTCAGCTTGCGACAAACGAAGGGAAAATCAGGCCGTTCATTACGGTTTTCCCCCCGGAACAAAACGGACAAAAAAAAGTGTCCATTTGGAACCATCAGCTCATCAGGTATGCAGGGTATGAAACTGAGCAAGGTGTCATCGGCGATCCGGCGTCATTGGAACTGACAAAAGCGTGTGAAGCGCTCGGCTGGAAAGGCGAAGGTACGCCTTTTGACGTTTTGCCGCTTGTTTTTCAAATAGATGGCTGTCCCCCTGTGTGGTATGAGCTGCCTCGTGAAATCGTCAAAGAGGTCCGGATTGAACATCCGGAGATCGAGGGCTTCAAAAGTTTGAGGCTGAAGTGGTACGGTGTGCCGATTATAGCCGATATGAAGCTCGAGGTCGGAGGGATTCATTATAATGCCGCCCCGTTTAACGGCTGGTATATGGGAACAGAAATCGGAGCGCGCAACCTCGCGGATACAGACCGCTATAATGTCCTCGGAAAAGTGGCAACCATTATGGGACTTGACACGGAGCGGAATACTTCGCTGTGGAAAGACAAGGCGCTTGTTGAATTAAATACTGCGGTGCTTCACTCCTATAAAAAAGCCGGCGTCAGCATCGTTGACCACCATACTGCCGCAAGCCAATTCAAGCGGTTCGAGGAGCAGGAGGCTGAAGCGGGAAGGGAGCTTTCAGCAAGCTGGACGTGGCTGATTCCGCCGTTATCGCCAGCAGCGACACATATCTTCCACAGCTACTATGAAAATAAAACGCTTAAACCGAATTATTTTTATCAGGAAAAGCCTTATTTGAACGATTGAGAGGATCAATGGAGCGAGCCGGGATCTGTTGCCGGAATGAACTGGATCAAAAGCTCATTATCATATGAGGTGAAAACGATCAAAGCCGATAAAGTTATCATGGGCATCCCCTCATACGGGGATGATTGGGACTTAACATCCCGAAAGAACAGCAAATTGAAGCAGTGGAACGACATTCAGGCGCTTAAGAAAAAAGTGAAAGCTAAGCCTGTATACGATAAAAGATCGGGTTCGATGAGATTTTCTTATACAGATCAACACCAGCACTGCCATGTCGTTTGGTATGAAGATGAAAAAACGATTGCAGCGAAGAGCCGCCTGGCCATGCGATATAAAATCGCAGGCGTTTCCGTTTACTCGATGGGACATGAATCGGCCGCTTTTTGGCAGGCGGTGCGGAAGGGAATATAATAAAGGCTCCAAATCGGAGCCTTCTTTTTCATTTATTCTCATGTCAGCTTTTCATATTGATTTCTTTCCGGTACAAAACATAAGAATAAATATAGGGTGCGAAAACCGCTGCCAAAATAACCGGAAGCATGATTTCTGGACTGATTGTTAACAACCCGTCCGCAGCTATTAAAAGTCCTGCCAAAGTAAATACTTTTGCCGCAAATCTGTGGGTTTTTTTCCAGATTGAATCGCTGCTCAATGTCCAAGGGTTTTTGATCCCGAAAAAAAAGTTGGAGCGGATTCTCGGGAGGTAATTGCCTATGACGATGAATAGAGCGCCTACAAGAACCGGCACGATGCTGCCCGCCGGCAGGTCATACCCGAGCCCGGTCATGATAACAAGCACGTTGATCAGAGAAAATATAAGCAGCATGGCATTGATGAGAATGTAATAAGTCTTCGAAAAAAGCTGATAGTTTTTTCTGCGCGGATCGATTTTTGGCGTTAAGAACATCAACACATACACAAAAACGAGCAGCCCGGTCATGATAAGCATTGCTTCCATTTTTGAAGCATAACTGTCGACTTCTCCCGAAAATGACCAATGAATTGGAACTTGATCGGAAATGTGCGGATAAGCGATGGCCCACATGATTAGATTCATGGCGATTATAGCGAGCGAAAAGATGTGTTTTCTCATTTTGCATCCCCTTTATCTTTGCCGGCTTGTTCAGTAAAACTGAAAGCCCAGCCGATGATTTCTTGAAACATTGTAGTGTTTAGCGAGTAGATGATGTATTGGCCTTTTTTTTCATCTTGAATTAATTCGGCCTGTTTTAAAATTTTTAAATGCTGAGAAATACTTGGTTTAGACATTTGAAACTGGTCAGAAATTTCACCGGCGGTCATATCCCGGTCCTTCAGCAGGTTCAAAATCTTTCTTCTCGTCGGATCAGCTAGAGCTTTAAAGGTTTGATTCATATTCAGCATCCTTAGAATTCAGTATTTAGTTATTTAACTAAATACTAAAATAAAAGAGACATTTAGTCAAGATCCATTAAAAAAATCCGCCATTTCTGGCGGATTTCTCAATAGCTGATATTAAACTTTTGGAATCCGTTAATCTCTTTGGATTCTTCCACATTCACGTCCGTTACTTTTGAGAAGGGACTTCCTTTTTGAATTGCTTTTAAAAATTGCTTCAGGCTTTCCTCAGGTCCCTCGGCGCGAATTTCAACTGTGCCGTTGTCGCGGTTCCGGACCCAGCCGGTCAATTTGTGTTTATCTGCTTCCATTTGAACAAAATAGCGAAATCCCACGCCCTGAACGCGTCCGTCTACAATGATTCTGTATTGAAGCATCGAGAACACCCCTTTTCTTTTATGCTACCATATTTCCCATTTTGAGATCATGGGATAGACATGCTTCGAATGAATCGTTAAAATATGAAAATAAAGGAAGGGCGTGAGGTTTTGGAAAATCAGGAGTATGAAATTTTATCTATTCATGTAGGCCGTCCGCGTACATACGAATTCGACGGGAAACAGGTGGAAACGGCAATCGTAAAGGAGCCTGTCGGCGGACCTGTATATTTGAGCCGTACGAATTTTGAAGGGGACGGGCAGGCAGATCTGATTCACCACGGGGGAGAGGATAAAGCGGTTTGCGTCTATCCGGCGGATCACTATATGTATTGGGAAAGCGTCTTGAAGCGGAAGCTGCCAGAGGCCGCTTTTGGAGAAAACGTGACGGTTAAAGGGCTGACCGAAAAGGATGTGTGCATCGGCGATATCTTCAAGCTGGGGGAGGCTCTTGTTCAAGTCAGCCAGCCGCGCCAGCCTTGTTTCAAGCTTGCCAAACGGCTGAATCAAAAAGATATGGTGCTAAAAGTGAGGGACACTGGGTACAGCGGATTCTATTTCAGGGTTCTCGAAGAAGGAATTGTTGCGCCCGATTCCCGGCTGCAGCTCGTTTCAAGAGATGCGCATGAAGCCACGGTATCGTACGCCAATCATTTGATGTATCATGACAGAGGCAATCACGCCGCCATTCGGAAGATCCTTGAGGTTGAAGCGCTTTCGGAAAGCTGGAGAAGCTCATTTTTAAAGCAGCTGAGCGCATAAAAACAAGCCGTGTCCGAAGAGGAACACGGCTTTAACATGTTTATTTTTTGACGCTTTCAAGCAGGTTGGCCAAAAAGTGTTTTTTATAGCTTTGAAGCTTTCTTCCTTCATACTTCGTCATTCCCAGCTTTTTCAGTTCTTCTACATACCAGCCTTTGCTTCCGTAATGCATGGCAGAAAACTCCCTTCTATATTTCGATGCAATTGGCATTCTAACATCTATAGAAAAACGCTGAAAAGGGATAGGCGGCAATTTTTAAAAACTGAGTCTTTCGTCGTAGTTTGGAAGTTTGAGACAGGCGTCAGCCGTGTGTCAAACTGGTGACGATCATCACAATGATCGCGATGCTGAGAACGATTCCGATATATTTTAAGAAGCCGTTCTTTTTTTTATGAGCATATACGATTAACAGGATGCTCTCGATGAAAAAGATCAGCCCGATGATGGCAAACAGCATGCGGTAAAGCTCCTTTCGGCACAGTTTGTCTTTTATTTTAGCATAAAAGCCCGCGCTTCTATGAGCCGGGCTTTTTCACGTAATCAGTCAAGCTGTGTTAAAATGATCGGTTCGTTTTTCGTGATGACGATCGTATGCTCGATCTGCGCCACAAAGCTGCCGTCAGGCGTTTTAAATGTCCAGCCGTCTCCGGCTTCGATGGTATGCTCGGCTTTTGTGGAAACAAACGGCTCAAAGGCGATGACGGTTCCGTTTTTAAAGAGCGCATTATCAAACGGGTCATAGTAATTTAAGATATGGTTGGGCGCTTCATGGAGGTTCTTTCCAATTCCGTGTCCCGTCAGGTTTTTAATAACGGTGAATCCGTTTGCTTTTGCTTCATTGTATACGGCTCTGCCGATTTGGTTTTGTTTCTTGCCGGCGCGCGCCTGCAATAGCCCCTTTTGAAAAGCGTTTTCCGCAGTTTGGCAAAGCTTGTGGAGCGTTTCATCGCCTTTTCCGAGTACAAAAGAAATCCCCGTATCAGAATAGTAGCCGCCAAATTCAGCGGAGATGTCGATGTTGATCAAATCCCCTTCTTTTAAAATCGAGGATTCGCTTGGGATGCCGTGAGCGACTTCATCGTTCACACTGATGCACGTCGTTCCTGGGAAATCGTATTCTTTTTCCGGAGCCGATGCGGCGCCATGGGCTTCAAGCACTTCTTTTCCGATGAGATCCAGCTCTTTTGTGCTCATGCCGGGTGCTGCTTTTGCCTTCATTTCCTCCCTGGCTAAAGCGACGATTCTGCCGATTTTCTTGAGCCCTTCCAGCTCTTGGTCATTCGTTACAATCACAATTCATTCCCGCTTTCTTTTTTTATATTCCATTTCAAGCTTACCATATCTGCTTGCGAAAAAGGAACAGAGCGGCTTCAAGACCAAAAAAGCACCCGCTTTTAAATAAGCGGGTGCTGTCTGTTTATTGTCCGGAATCTGATTTCGTTGTTTGCGCCGCATCAGATTCTGATGTTTTCGGATTGTGGTTCGTATAGTCGTAGTCGCTCGGATTGATCGCTTTGAAGCCTTTCGGTTTATAGAAGCGCAGCAAATCTCCGTCGACGATTTTATCCGACATTTCGAGTTCTTTTTTCACGGACTCTTCGATGTTCGGATCGATGTCTTTTTCGTTCAGAAGCTCTCCTGTTTTCGTGTCATAATAGTTTCCGTTCGTTTTCGTATATTCCGGAGAAACGAAATCGCCGTTGCGGAACGGAATAATTTCACGGTGTTCCGGTGACAGAAGGTCTGAACCGCTCATCAGGTAATCTTTCGTATTCACGCCCATCAAATGAAGCAGAGTAGGGGCTACATCGACTTCGCCGCCGTATTTATTGGATTTGATTCCCTTGACCCCAGGCGCATGGATGAACAGCGGTACCTTTTGCAATTGGGCGTTTTCATATGGTGTGATGTCTTTGCCCAATACTTTGGCCATCGCTTTGTTGTGATTTTCTGAAATTCCGTAGTGGTCCCCGTACATGACGACAATCGTATTATCATACAGTCCGGCTTTTTTCAGGTCGTTGAAGAATTGTTCAATCGCCTGATCCATGTAGTTGGCCGACTGGAAATAATGGTCAACGACGCTGTCGCCGGTATCGCCGGCAGGGAAGTCTGTATCGCCTTCATCCATCTCGAACGGAAAATGGTTCGAAAGGGTGATAAACTTCGTATAGAACGGCTGTTTCAGGCTTTTCAACAGCGGCATTGATTCTTCAAAGAACGGTTTATCTTTCAACCCGTAGTTTTTCGTTTTATCTTCGCTCATATCGTAATACGTAGCGTCAAAGAATTTGTCATAACCGATGGCTTTATACATTTCATTGCGGTTCCAGAACGTTTTGTAGTTGCCGTGGAATGCCGCTGATGTATAGCCTTGAGACTTCAAAATGGCCGGAGCCGACTGCAGCGTGTTTTGCGCTTTATTAATGAACACTGACCCTTGTGATAAAGGATACAGCGAGTTGTCCATCATAAATTCCGCGTCAGACGTTTTACCTTGTCCTGTTTGGTGGAAAAAGTTATCGAAATAAAATGTTTCATTGTCGTGTGCCAGTGAATTTAAGAACGGCGTGACTTCCTTGCCGTCGATCTTGTAGTCGATCGCGAACGTCTGAAGTGATTCCAGTGAAATGTAAACCACGTTCATGCCTTTCGCTTTTCCGAAGTATTCGGCATTCGGCTTATCATGATTGGCTTTAATATAGTTCTCTACTTCCGTCACGTCGCTGGAGCTTGCCAGTGCGCGCTGGCTGTTTGACTTGATATTCTGCACCGCATCATAGATTGTGAAGTTGTAGGTTCCCAAATATTTCACAAGGTAATTGCGGTCAAAAGAACGGGTCAGAAGCTCCGGACGATCAATCTCGGCAACGGCCAGGTTGACGAGGAAGACGAGGATGCTTGTTCCCATCACAATTTTAAACGGACGCTTCGTTGTTGTTTCAGAAGGTCTGTTATAGAAAACGGCCAGCCCGATTAAAATAAAGGTGTCGATGAAATACAGAACATCAAGCGGGTGCATGAGCGAGAAGATGCTGTCCCCGAGCTGCCCCCCGTTTGTTTTTGCCTGCATGATCGTAGGCAGCGTAATAAAGTCGCTGAAAAATCTGTAGTATACGACGTTCGCATACAGCAAAAAAGACATTAAAAAATGAATCACTATAATCGCTGTCTGCTGTATTTTTTTCTTGAACAAGAGTCCCAATCCAAGAAAGAACAAGCTTGAGCTAATCGGATTCACAAAAAGCAAGATCTGTTGTACTGTGTTGGTTATTCCTAAATTAAATTCAATTACATACGCAGCATAAGTTTTAAGCCATAGCAATATGGCGGCTATCAGGAAGAAGGCAAGACCTCTTTCCTTAATAAATCTTTTCAATTGTTACACTCCTTTTTTCCGGATCAGTATAAAACCATCGGAACGAAAGAAAAAAACGAATGTATAAAATATACCATGAAATACCGATTTAGAAAAGCGGAAACCGGCCTTGTGAAAAAAATCGCAAAACCCCCGGTAAATCAGGGTTTTACAGCTTTAAAAAAGATATTTGGGAATATTTTACGCTTGTCTTGCATTGGCGGGAACGCATCTTTATGGCAGACTGTTGTTAGTATATGAACGAAAAGGGAGGATGTAGACCATGGATTTTTCGAGCATCGTTTCTGAAGACAAGATTAAGCGGGCCATTAAGGACGGCGAATTCGAAGGGCTTCCGGGAATGGGAAAACCTTTGAAAAAAGACGAAGCCGCCCATGTTCCAGAGCATCTCCGCATGGCTTACCGGGTGATGAAAAACGCCGGAATGGCAGAGGATGAAGGCGCTTTAAAGAAAGAGCTGATGACGATTGACGACTTAATCGCAAAGTGCGCGGACGAAGGCGAGCGCGAGCGTTTAATTGAGAGAAAAACAGAAACCCGGCTCAGGCTCGACAGGCTTGCCGACAAAAAAGGCATGTTTTCCAAGCCTGCCTCAGCGTTTTATAAAGAAAAAGTGTACCGGAGGCTAGAGCGGAAATAAAAAGCGCTAAAAGGAGGTTTATTTCTCCCCTGTAGTGGTATTGACCCATAAACGAACAAAAGGGTGATAGGATGGAACGATTATTGAATTGGGTTGAATACATATCAGATTGGCTGTGGGGGCCTCCGCTCATCATACTGCTGACAGGGACAGGAATCTACTTAACGATCCTGCTGAAATTTTTTCAATTTCGCTATCCTCTCTATATCTTTAAGCAGACGATCGGAAGCGTCGGCAAAAAGCCGAAAGGAGAAGGGACGGTTACACCGCTGCAGGCTTTGACATCGGCTCTCAGTTCAACAGTCGGCGCCGCCAATATCGTCGGTGTGCCTGCGGCCATCATGTTCGGCGGTCCGGGAGCCGTTTTTTGGATGTGGCTGGTCGCGCTGTTTGCCATGGCGATCAAGTTTTCGGAAAGCGTCCTCGCCGTCCACTACAGAGAAAAAAATGAAGAAGGCGAATATGTCGGGGGACCGATGTACTACATTACAAAAGGGCTCTCCATGAAATGGCTCGGCGTCTTTTTTTCGGTAGCGCTGATGATCGAGCTCGTTCCGAGCATTATGGTGCAGGGAAATTCGGTTTCCGCATCATTGGCTGAGACGTTCTCGTTCAATCGTTTATACACCGGAATCGGGATTGCTTTTTTGATCGGTTTAGTGGTGATCGGAGGGATTAAACGGATTGGAAAAGTGACAGAGCTGGCGGTTCCGCTAATGGCAGGGGCGTACATCGGGGCCGGTTTCCTGATTGTCGTCATGAACCTTTCTTCTGTACCCGCATTTTTCTCTCTCATCTTTTCGAATGCGTTTACATCTTCTTCGGCATTCGGCGGCTTTGCAGGTGCGGCAGTTGCCGAAACCGTCCGCTGGGGGTTTGCCCGAGGCCTTTATTCCAACGAAGCCGGGATGGGGACGGCGCCGATCGCCCACGCGGCGGCGATGACCGACCACCCTGTGAGACAGGGATTCTGGGCGGTGATCGGCATCGTGGTCGATACGCTGCTGATATGCACGACAACCGCCTTCGTCGTGCTCGCATCAGGCGTCTGGACCGCTGAAAACGCGGCGAGCGATCCGGGAGCACTGGCTGCAGCCGCATTCCGCAGCTATTTCGGCCCTGTGGGCGGATACTTCGTCTCTGTCTCGCTCGTTTTCTTTGTCTTATCAACGATCACAGTGGTCATTTTTTACGGGGTAAAACAAGCTGAATTTCTGTTCGGACGGCTCGCGGGGCATATGATTAAATTCGTCTATCTGGGCGCCGTCATCATCGGGGCTGCCGGAGGAGCAAAGGCGATATGGGGATTCCTTGATCTTGCGCTCGTTTTCATTCTTCTTCCGAATATTTTGGCGGTGCTGCTCTTGAGCAGAAAAGTAAGGTCTTTATATGATGAGTTTTTTACATCAGAAAAGTATTATTTGAAAGACATCGGTCAGCAGGACGACGCTTATGAACGTGATGAAAAAGTGAACAATTTATGATCACAGCCGGTTGTTCCCGGCGAATAAATCGGAGGAAGCCTTGCTGTCCTTCGTTTTATGAAGGGAACGGCCGGGCTTTTTTTATTTTTGAAAGCGCTATAAAAATATGTTGACTACTTGTATATACAGGAATACAATATATGTATAACATGTATATACAAGTTATAAGAGGAGAAGGAGGGATTGGAATGACTGATTTAAATCAATCAGCGCGACGGATTGTCGATGCTGTCGGCGGTGCAGACAACATAGCAGCGGTAACCCATTGTGTGACGCGTCTGCGATTTGCATTGCTCGATGAAAGCAAAGTCAATCAAGAGGTGCTGGAGCAAATAGATGTTGTCAAAGGATCGTTTTCAACTAACGGCCAATTTCAAGTGGTGATCGGCCAAGGAACGGTCAACAATGTATACGCGGAGCTGGTGAAGGCCACAGGAATCGGCGAATCATCAAAAGATGATGTCAAGAAAGCCTCAGAGAAAAATATGAATCCTTTACAGCGTGCTGTGAAAACGCTTGCAGATATTTTTATTCCAATATTGCCGGCGATTGTCACTGCCGGACTGCTGATGGGAATCAACAATATCCTGACGGCGCAAGACATTTTCTTCAGCGGAAAGTCGATCGTTGAAGTCTATCCGCAATGGGCGGATCTCGCCAATATGATTAACTTGATCGCGGGCACGGCTTTCGCATTTCTTCCCGCATTAATCGGCTGGTCGGCCGTCAAGCGGTTCGGCGGAAATCCGCTGCTCGGCATCGTGCTGGGCGTCATGCTTGTGCACCCTGATTTGTTAAACGCTTGGGGATACGGGGCTGCGGAGCAAAGCGGAGACATTCCTGTCTGGAATTTATTCGGTCTGGAAGTGCAGAAGGTCGGCTACCAGGGTCAGGTGCTTCCCATTTTGCTCGCATCTTATTTGCTGGCAAAAATAGAGCGCTTTTTGACAAAGCGGACGCCTGAGAGCATTCAGCTCCTTGTCGTGGCACCGATTACGCTGCTTGTCACAGGTTTTGCTTCATTTATTGTCATCGGACCGATTACGTTTGCAATCGGAAATGTCTTAACATCAGGCCTTATTGCTGTCTTTGAACAATTCGCCTTGCTTGGCGGACTGTTATACGGCGGACTGTACGCCGCTCTCGTCATTACCGGAATGCATCATACATTCCTTGCCGTTGACCTTCAGCTGATCGGCTCAAAGCTCGGCGGAACATTTTTATGGCCGATGCTCGCGCTGTCTAATATTGCACAAGGTTCAGCCGCGCTTGCGATGATGTTTATTGTCAAAGATGAGAAGCAGAAAGGTCTGTCTCTGACATCCGGAATTTCAGCTTATCTCGGTATTACCGAACCGGCATTGTTCGGGGTGAATCTCAGGTACAGATTTCCGTTCGTGATCGCGATGATCAGCTCAGGGGTTGCCGGGATGTTCATTTCCTCGCAAGGGGTTTTGGCAAGCTCAGTCGGCGTCGGCGGTGTACCCGGAATTTTCTCTATCATGAGCCAATACTGGGGAGCGTTTGCGATCGGGATGGCGATCGTGCTGATCGCGCCGTTCGCCGGAACATATCTCTATGCAAAATTAAAAATGAAATAAGAGAAGGGAGAGGGGCGTGCATATTTGCCAGCCCTTTTCCCATTTCATAAAGAAGAAAACGGTGGTGTTGAAAAGTGGAAATAAAAGAAAATCCATGGTGGAAAAAAGCAGTCGTCTATCAAATTTATCCGAAAAGCTTTAAAGATACAACAGGAAACGGTGTCGGCGACATTCGCGGCATCATCGAAAAGCTCGACTACATCAAGGAGCTCGCCTGTGACGTCATTTGGCTGACGCCGATTTATCAATCGCCGCAAAACGATAACGGCTATGACATCAGCGACTATTACAACATTCATGAAGAATATGGAACAATGGCCGACTTTGAAGAGCTTCTTGAAGAGGCTCACAAGCGCGGCATAAAGGTGATCATGGATCTTGTCGTCAACCATACATCAACAGAGCACAAATGGTTTAAAGAAGCAGCGTCCGGAAAAGAAAATCCGTACCGCGACTTTTATATTTGGAAGGACATGAAGCCGGACGGTGCTCCGCCGACAAACTGGGAATCGAAGTTCGGCGGCTCGGCGTGGGAGTTTCATGAAGAGACCGGACAGTATTATCTCCATCTCTATGATGTCACACAGGCGGATTTGAATTGGGAGAACGATGAAGTCAGAAAAAAAGTGTACGAGATGATGCATTTCTGGTTTGAAAAAGGAATCGACGGCTTCAGACTTGATGTCATCAATGTCATCTCAAAAGACCAGCGTTTCCCTGATGATGATCAAGGGGACGGGCGCAGATTTTATACGGACGGGCCGAGGGTTCACGAGTTTTTGAATGAAATGAACAGGGAGGTCTTTTCAAAATATGACAGCATGACGGTCGGGGAAATGTCATCGACCACAATCGCAGATTGCATCCGGTATACAAACCCTGAAAGCCGGGAGCTCGATATGGTGTTTAACTTTCACCATTTAAAAGCCGACTATCCAAACGGGGAAAAATGGGCGCTTGCGGATTTTGATTTTCTAAAGCTGAAGAAGATTCTTTCTGAATGGCAGACTGAAATGAATAAAGGAGGCGGGTGGAACGCATTGTTCTGGTGCAACCACGACCAGCCGCGGATCGTCTCACGCTACGGCGACGACGGAAAATACCGCAAAAAGTCTGCGAAAATGCTGGCAACCGCGATTCATATGCTTCAGGGAACGCCATATATTTACCAGGGAGAAGAGCTCGGAATGACCAACCCGAAATTCGATGACATCTCTCTTTACCGGGATGTCGAGTCTCTCAATATGTACCGTCTGCTGAAAGAAGCAGGAAAGCCGGAAGCTGAAATCATCGAAATCCTGAAAGCGAAGTCTCGCGATAATTCGCGGACGCCGGTGCAGTGGAACGGTGAGGAAAATGCCGGGTTTACGACGGGGACGCCGTGGATTCCGGTGCCTGACAACTACAAAGAAATCAACGCAGAAGAAGCGCTCAGCGATCCTGATTCGATTTTCTACCATTATAAAAAGCTGAATGAGCTCCGCAAGGAATTCGATATCATCACAACCGGCGATTATCAGCTGATTCTGGAAGACAATCAAGAGCTTTATGCGTATTTGAGAAACGGAGCGGATGAAAAACTGCTGGTGATCAATAATTTTTACGGGAAAGAGACCGAGTTTCAGCTGCCGGATGATATTGATATTGAAGGCTATGATGCCAAGGTTCTCATTTCCAATGACACTGATCTTCCCGAGTCATTTAAACGCTTCAAAGTGAAACCATATCAATCGATTGTTTATCATCTTGCCAAACCATGCTAAACTAAGCGTGGTGGTAAAAAAATGAAGATCAACAAGTATATGATGATTTACAAACAAATCGCAGAACAAATCGATCAAAGCATACTGAATGCCGGAGATATCCTGCCGTCTGAAAACGATCTTGCCGAACAGCACGACACCTCGAGGGAAACCGTTCGGAAAGCGCTGAATGTGCTTGCTCAGAATGGATATATTCAAAAGATTAAAGGAAAGGGATCAGTCGTGCTGCACAGGGAGAAAATGCAGTTCCCGGTTTCCGGTTTGGTCAGCTTTAAGGAGCTTTCAGAAACGCTTGGCAAAGAGACAAGCACGACGGTCCACGAGTTCGGCTTGACGCATCCGGATGCATATATTCAAAAGCAGCTTCGTACTTCCGGAGATGAAGAGGTATGGCGGGTCGTCAGATCGCGGAATATCAACGGAGAGCGCATCATCCTGGATAAAGACTATTTTATCCGCAAGCATGTGCCGCTCTTAACGAAAGAAATATGCGAGGACTCGATCTACCAATACCTTGAAGATGAATGCGGGCTCGCCATCAGCTATGCCCATAAGGAAATTGTTGTCGAGCCATGTACGGCAGAGGATCAAGAATATTTGGATTTGAACGGATACGAGCACATTGTGGTTGTGAAAAATTTTGTTTTCCTTGATGATACGACCTTGTTTCAATATACGGAAAGCAGACACCGCCTTGATAAATTCCGGTTTGTCGATTTTGCAAGAAGAGAAAAGTAGCACGGTGCGCCTGACGGCGGCCGTGTTTTTTTATGAAGCCGTTTCTCATTACGTCCGCATTGAATATGCTACAGCAGGTGTAAATGAGAAATGGAGGATGTAAGCAATGATTCATGAAACCGTAAAGATCGGAAAGAACGTAGTATTGGGAGAGCACGCTGTTATTGAAGAAAATGTGGTCATTGGGGACAACGTAACAATCGGTCATCATGCCATTATTAAAAAGGATACTCAGATCGGCAGCGGGGTCAAAATCGGCGATTTGGCTGTCCTTGGCAAAGCGGCTTCTTCAAATAAAAAAATGGCCCGCCAGCCGAAGCAGACAGGAGCGCCTTTGCGGATAGAAGATGATGCCGTAGTCGGAGCGAGCGCTGTTATTTACCGGGACGTGCTGTTGGAACAAGGCGTCTTCGTCGGGGACATGGCGAGCATTCGCGAAAATGTCGCGATCGGCAGAGAAAGCATTATAGGACGCAACGCAATGGTTGAAAACAATACTAGAATTGGAAAGAGAGTGACGATTCAAACAGGCTGCTATATCACTGCCGATATGACGATCGAAGATGAAGTGTTTATCGGTCCCTGTTGTTCCACATCAAATGATAAATATATGGGAATGGGAAACTATCCATATCAAGGTCCAACCATTAAAAAAGGAGCGAAAATCGGGAACAACGCAACATTGCTGCCGGCGGTCGTCATCGGGGAGCATGCGGTCATCGGAGCGGGCGCTGTCATTACAAAAGATGTTCCCGCAGGCAAAACGGCTGTGGGCAATCCAGGCCGGTTGCTGAAATGACGGTTTTTCAAACTTAGCCGTGTTATTTAACGTGACTGCATAAAATGAATGATCATAGGATATAGAGCTTCGATATCAATTAAAGATCTTGCAGCCAAAAGATGAAAAGGAATTGGAGGTGGAAAAATGTCCATTCAAAACGCGGTGATGAACGGGGGGTTTGAGACAGGTACCTTCTCGCCTTGGGTAGGCGTAAACGCATCTGTTACAAGCCAGTTTTCGCATTCAGGTTTTTTCTCTGCGAGATTTCTTGGCGGAACAGTCACATCATATATTGCTCAATTTGTTCCGGCCAGGGTTGGGGAAGGAAGCGAATTTCTTGTTTCTCTGGCAAGAGAGGGATTTCTCCCGGCCCCTTCTGTAACGATACAGGTTACTTATTTTGACAGCCAGTTTAATTTTCTCGAATACGGGTTATTTGCCATTGTGCCGTCAAGCAGAATACCTGCAGCCGAAAATGGGACATGGCTTGAAGTCTATCAAACAACCTCACCTGCTCCCCCTGGCACCACCCAGGCATTCATTTTGATCAACAACATTCCGCAGGCGGGAACTGCAAGCGTGCTTGTAGATGATGTTGCTCTATTGAGTGTTGAGGGTGGAGGAGGTCCGACGGGAGCGACAGGAGCGACGGGTCCAACGGGAGCGACGGGTCCAACGGGAGCAACAGGAGCGACGGGTCCAACGGGAGCAACAGGTCCGACGGGAGCAACGGGCCCAACAGGAGTCACCGGAGCGACGGGTCCGACCGGGGCAACAGGAGCAACGGGAGTCACCGGAGCGACAGGTCCGACGGGAGCAACAGGAGTGACGGGTCCAACCGGAGCCACAGGTGCAACAGGAGTCACCGGAGCGACGGGTCCAACCGGAGCCACCGGTCCGACGGGAGCAACGGGCCCAACGGGAGTCACTGGAGCGACAGGTCCAACCGGAGCAACAGGAGCAACGGGAGTCACCGGAGCGACAGGTGCGACGGGTCCAACCGGAGCCATAGGTGCAACAGGAGTCACCGGAGCGACGGGTCCGACGGGAGCCACCGGTCCGACAGGAGCAACGGGCCCAACAGGAGTCACCGGAGCGACAGGTCCAACCGGAGCAACAGGAGCGACGGGTCCAACCGGAGCCACAGGTGCAACAGGAGTCACCGGAGCGACAGGTCCAACCGGAGCAACAGGAGCAACGGGCCCAACAGGAGTCACCGGAGCGACGGGTCCAACCGGAGCCACAGGTGCAACAGGAGTCACCGGAGCGACAGGTCCAACCGGAGCAACAGGAGCAACGGGCCCAACAGGAGTCACCGGAGCGACAGGTCCGACGGGAGCAACAGGAGCGACGGGTCCAACCGGAGCCACAGGTGCAACAGGAGTCACCGGAGCGACAGGTCCGACGGGAGCAACAGGAGCGACGGGTCCAACCGGAGCCACAGGTCCGACGGGAGCAACGGGCCCAACAGGAGTCACCGGAGCGACAGGTCCGACGGGAGCCACCGGTCCGACAGGAGCAACGGGCCCAACAGGAGTCACCGGAGCGACGGGTCCGACGGGAGCCACCGGTCCGACAGGAGCAACGGGCCCAACAGGAGTCACCGGAGCGACGGGAGCAACAGGAGCAACAGGAGCGACGGGAGCAACAGGAGCAACAGGAGCGACAGGAGCGACGGGAGCAACAGGAGCGACAGGTCCGACAGGAGCGACAGGTCCGACAGGAGCGACAGGTCCGACGGGAGCAACCGGAGCCACAGGTGCAACCGGAGCCACAGGTGCAACCGGAGCAACAGGAGCGACAGGAGCAACAGGAGCGACAGGAGCGACAGGAGCAACGGGCCCAACAGGTGTCACCGGAGCGACAGGTCCAACCGGAGCAACAGGAGCAACGGGAGTCACCGGAGCGACAGGTCCGACGGGAGCAACAGGAGCGACGGGTCCAACCGGAGCAACAGGTGCAACAGGAGTCACCGGAGCGACAGGTCCAACCGGAGCAACAGGAGCAACGGGCCCAACGGGAGTCACTGGAGCAACCGGTCCAGGAAGTCTGTTGGGAACACCGGCGCAGTCAACTGACACTGTATCACTCACAGTTGGAACAGAAACACCAATTCTAACGACAACTGTTACCTCTTCAGCCGGACAGAATATAAAGCTCGATTCTATGGCTGAAGTAGATATTATCATAGGGCCAGCTACTACTTTTGAATATAGTATAATTTTTACTTTATATAGAAATAACGGCGCTATCGCGCAAGTGTCTGTTGATTCTCAGGATGAAAAATCGGCAGGTTCAGTTCGTGTATATGGTGATGTTCCTAACCTTACATGGATTGATACACCAGGTGCAGGCACACAAACTTATGAGGTTAGAATTAATGTAACAGGGACTAACCTTTTGGCAGCCAACGTTAATACGAGAGCGCTAAATGCTGTAATATTTGACTGATTGTAAAATGAAGAGTCCCCTTTAAGTTTTCATAAAGCTTAAAGGGGGTTTTTTGTTTTATTGATAGAAAAGATTCTAAGGATATTATGGATTTTATCGATTAGATAATTATAAAATTTATCTTTTATAGCGATTGGCGTTATAAAAATTCAAAGAAATAGAGTTTTATCCAAACGGTATACATAGATATTTCATATTTTGTTTGAGGGATATTATTATCTCAATTTTTGAGAAAGGGTGGTGAAACTTGATTGCCCATTGAGAATCGAATAATAAATGGAGGGTTCGAAACCGGTTCTCTGCCACCGTGGACAGGATTTAATGCCGTAGTTACTTCTAATTTCAGCCATTCAGGGATTTATAGCGTTAACTTAGTAACTTCATCGATTGGTATCTTAGCTCAGAGCTTTCTGGTTAACCCGGGAGAGAATTTTGAATTTGTTATATCTATTTCAAAAGCTAGCAGCGCTCCTAATCCTGCGATTGTAATAACCGTAGATTATTACAACTCCTCTTTTAACTTTTTGTCGCAGGGATTAAGTTTAACAATTCCAGTAAACCGTCTATCTGCAGTAAATGTTTGGAATGAAATATATGCTACAACGAATATTGCTCCTCCTGATACCGCTATAGGGGTGTTAACTATTCAAAAACTTCCTCTTAGTGGGGGGGCACCAATACTAATTGATGATGTTGCAATGATAACAATTGATCAACCAGGAGCGACGGGTCCAACAGGAGCGACGGGTCCAACGGGATCAACAGGAGCGACAGGTCCGACGGGAGCTACTGGAGCCACCGGTGCAACGGGACCAACCGGAGCGACAGGAGCCACAGGAGCGACCGGAGCCACCGGTGCAACGGGACCAACCGGAGCGACAGGTCCGACCGGAGCCACTGGAGTAACTGGACCAACAGGTCCGACGGGAGCCACGGGATCAACAGGTGCAACCGGAGCGACGGGTGCAACGGGAGCCACCGGAGCGACAGGCGCAACGGGAGCGACAGGTCCGACGGGAGCCACGGGATCAACAGGTGCAACCGGAGCGACGGGTGCAACGGGAGCCACCGGAGCGACAGGTCCGACGGGAGCCACGGGATCAACAGGTGCAACCGGAGCAACAGGAGCCACCGGAGCAACAGGAGCCACCGGAGCCACCGGAGCGACAGGAGCAACAGGAGCAACAGGTCCAACAGGATCAACCGGAGCGACAGGTCCGACGGGAGCAACAGGAGTAACTGGACCAACAGGAGCCACCGGAGCGACAGGTCCGACGGGATCAACAGGTGCCATCGGAGCCACGGGAGCCACCGGAGCAACAGGAGCGACGGGACCAACCGGAGCGACGGGTCCAACGGGAGCCACCGGAGCGACAGGAGCAACAGGTCCAACAGGATCAACCGGAGCGACAGGTCCGACGGGAGCCACTGGAGTAACTGGACCAACAGGTCCGACCGGAGCCACGGGATCAACAGGTGCAACCGGAGCGACGGGTCCAACGGGAGCCACCGGAGCGACAGGAGCCACAGGTCCGACGGGAGCCACCGGAGCGACAGGAGCCACAGGTCCGACGGGAGCCACTGGAGCCACAGGTGCAACGGGAGCGACAGGAGCCACCGGAGCGACAGGCGCAACAGGAGCAACAGGAGCAACAGGTCCAACAGGATCAACCGGAGCGACAGGTCCGACGGGAGCAACAGGAGTAACTGGACCAACAGGAGCCACCGGAGCGACGGGTCCAACGGGAGCCACCGGAGCGACAGGTCCGACGGGAGCAACGGGTCCAACGGGAGCCACCGGAGCGACAGGCGCAACAGGAGCCACAGGTCCAACAGGAGCCACCGGAGCGACGGGTCCAACGGGAGCCACCGGAGCGACAGGCGCAACTGGAGCCACAGGTCCGACAGGAGTCACGGGATCAACAGGTGCAACGGGAGCCACCGGAGCGACGGGTCCGACCGGAGCAACAGGAGCCACTGGAGTAACTGGACCAACAGGTCCGACCGGAGCCACGGGATCAACAGGTGCAACCGGAGCGACAGGTCCAACGGGAGCCACTGGAGTAACTGGGCCAACAGGTCCGACAGGAGCCACGGGAGCGACTGGCCCAACAGGTCCGACGGGAGCCACCGGAGCGACAGGTCCAACCGGAGCAACGGGAGCGACAGGTCCGACGGGAGCCACTGGAGTAACTGGACCAACAGGTTCAACAGGAGCAACAGGAGCGACGGGTCCAACGGGAGCCACCGGAGCGACAGGAGCAACAGGTCCAACGGGAGCCACAGGTGCAACGGGACCAACCGGAGCGACAGGTCCGACAGGAGCTACTGGAGCCACAGGTCCAACCGGAGCCACGGGCCCAACGGGAGCCACGGGTCCAACGGGAGCAACAGGTGCAACGGGAGCAACAGGAGCGACAGGTCCAACCGGAGCCACAGGTCCAACGGGAGCCACTGGAGTAACCGGAGCAACGGGAGCGACCGGAGCCACAGGTCCGACGGGAGCCACGGGAGCGACAGGAGCCACAGGTCCGACGGGAGCCACTGGAGCCACAGGTGCAACGGGAGCGACCGGAGCCACCGGAGCGACAGGCGCAACAGGAGCAACAGGTCCAACAGGATCAACCGGAGCGACAGGTCCGACGGGAGCCACTGGAGTAACTGGACCAACAGGTTCAACAGGAGCAACAGGACCAACCGGAGCCACAGGTCCGACAGGAGCTACTGGAGCCACAGGTCCAACCGGAGCCACTGGAGTAACTGGACCAACAGGTCCGACAGGAGCCACGGGATCAACAGGTGCAACGGGAGCAACCGGAGCGACGGGTCCGACCGGAGCGACAGGTCCGACAGGAGCTACTGGAGCCACAGGTCCAACCGGAGCCACTGGAGTAACTGGACCAACAGGTTCAACAGGAGCAACAGGACCAACCGGAGCCACAGGTGCAACGGGACCAACAGGAGCCACTGGAGCAACAGGAGTAACCGGAGCCACAGGAGCGACAGGAGCCACGGGATCAACAGGTGCAACGGGACCAACCGGAGCGACGGGTCCGACCGGAGCAACAGGAGCCACTGGAGTAACTGGACCAACAGGTCCGACAGGAGCCACGGGAGCAACAGGAGCGACCGGAGCCACAGGTGCAACAGGTCCGACGGGCGCAACCGGAGCAACTGGACCAACAGGTCCGACGGGAGCCACGGGAGCAACAGGTCCAACAGGTCCGACAGGAGCCACGGGATCAACCGGAGCGACAGGAGCCACCGGAGCAACGGGAGCGACGGGACCAACAGGAGCGACAGGTCCAACCGGAGCAACGGGACCAACAGGAGCGACAGGTCCAACCGGAGCAACGGGAGCCACTGGAGTAACCGGCCCAACAGGTCCGACGGGAGCCACTGGAGTAACCGGCCCAACAGGTCCGACGGGAGCCACCGGAGCAACGGGAGCGACAGGTCCAACAGGTCCAACCGGAGCAACCGGAGCAACAGGTCCGACCGGAGCAACTGGAGTAACTGGAGCAACAGGTCCGACCGGAGCGACCGGCCCAACCGGAGCAACGGGAGCAACCGGAGCCACTGGAGTAACCGGAGCCACGGGTCCAACCGGAGCAACGGGACCGACAGGAGCAACAGGGGCAACCGGAGCGACAGGTCCGACCGGGGCAACGGGACCAACAGGAGCAACCGGAGCGACAGGTCCGACGGGAGCAACGGGTCCAACGGGAGCCACCGGAGCGACAGGCGCAACGGGAGCAACAGGTCCGACAGGAGCCACGGGATCAACAGGTGCAACGGGACCAACCGGAGCGACGGGTCCGACCGGAGCAACAGGAGCCACTGGAGTAACTGGACCAACAGGTCCGACCGGAGCCACGGGAGCAACAGGAGCGACCGGAGCGGGCGCACCGGAGCCACAGGTCCGACGGGAGCAACGGGAGCCACAGGAGCAACTGGACCAACAGGTCCGACAGGAGCCACCGGAGCAACGGGATCAACCGGAGCGACAGGAGCAACAGGTCCAACGGGAGCCACAGGTGCAACGGGACCAACCGGAGCGACAGGTCCAACAGGTGCAACGGGACCAACTGGAGCGACAGGTCCGACGGGAGCTACTGGAGCGACAGGTCCAACGGGAGCCACCGGAGCCACAGGTCCGACGGGAGCCACTGGAGTAACTGGACCAACAGGTCCGACCGGAGCCACGGGAGCAACAGGAGCAACCGGAGCGACGGGTCCAACGGGAGCCACCGGAGCGACAGGTCCGACGGGAGCCACTGGAGTAACTGGACCAACAGGTTCAACAGGAGCAACAGGACCAACCGGAGCCACAGGTGCAACGGGACCAACAGGAGCCACTGGAGCCACAGGAGCAACAGGAGCGACAGGAGCCACGGGATCAACAGGTGCAACGGGACCAACCGGAGCGACGGGTCCGACCGGAGCAACAGGAGCCACTGGAGTAACTGGCCCAACAGGTCCGACGGGCGCAACGGGAGCAACAGGAGCGACCGGAGCCACAGGTCCGACGGGAGCCACAGGAGCAACTGGACCAACAGGTCCGACGGGAGCCACGGGAGCCACAGGTCCAACAGGTCCGACAGGAGCCACGGGATCAACCGGAGCGACAGGAGCCACCGGTGCAACGGGAGCCACCAACCGGAGCAACACCAACAGGAGGAGGTCCGAGCCACGGGATCAACCGGGGAGCCAACAGGTCCAACCGAGCAACGGAGCCACCGGACGACAGGAACCGCGAGCAACAGGTCCAACCGGAGCAACGGGAGGGAGTAACCGGCCCAACAGGTCCGACCACCGGGAGCCACCGGAGGAGCGACAGGTCAACAACCAACCGGAGCAACGGGAGCCACTGGAGTAACCGGAGCCAGCGGGTCCAACCGGAGCAACAGGGGCAACCGGAGCAACCGGCCCAACGGGAGCCACTGGAGTAACCGGCCCAACAGGTCCGACAGGAGCCACGGGAGCAACAGGACGCGACCGGAGCCACAGGTCCGACGGGAGCCACGGGAGCCACAGGAGCAACTGGACCAACAGGTCCGACAGGAGCCACCGGTGCAACGGGTCCAACGGGAGCCACCGGGTCGGAGCAACAGGAGCCGACAGGCGGGGAGCCACTGGAGCAACAGGAGCCAACAGGTCCGACAGGAGCCACGGGAGCGACAGGTCCGACAGGAGCCACGGGAGCAACAGGAGCAACCGGAGCGAACCGGAGCGACGGGTCCAACGGGAGCCACCGGAGCGACAGGTCCGACGGGAGCAACCGGAGCAACAACGGGATCAACAGGAGCAACGGGACCAACCGGAGCAACGGGACCGCCACCGGAGCGACAGGCGCCGACGGGAGCCACAGGTCCGACAGGAGCCACGGGATCAACAGGTGCAACGGGACCAACCGGAGCGACGGGTCCGACCGGAGCAACAGGAGCCACTGGAGTAACTGGACCAACAGGTCCGACAGGAGCCACTGGAGCAACCGGAGCCACACGGAGAGCGACGACCGGAGGAGCCACAGGAGCAACCGGAGCGACAGGAGCCACTGGAGCAACCGGAGCGACAGGAGCCACTGGAGCAACCGGAGCCGACAGGAGCCACGGGACCAACAGGAGCGACGGGAGCCACGGGATCAACAGGTGCAACGGGACCAACAGGAGCGACGGGTCCGACCGGAGCAACAGGGAGCCACCCACTGGAGCAACGGGAGCGACCGGAGCCACCGGAGCGACAGGCGCAACAGGAGCAACAGGTCCAACAGGAGCCACCGGAGCGACAGGTCCGACAGGTCGGGAGCCACTGGAGTAACTGGACCAACAGGTTCAACAGGAGCAACAGGACCAACCGGAGCCACAGGTCCAACGGGAGCGACAGGGGCCACCGGAGCAACAGGAACGGCCAACGGAGCACCGGAGCCAACGGGAACGGGAGCCACTGGAGTAACCGGAGCAACGGGACCAACCGGAGCCACCGGAGCGACAGGAGCGACAGGAGCCAACAGGTGCAACGGGACCAACCGGAGCCACGGGAGCAACAGGAGCCACAGGTGCAACGGGACCAACCGGAGCGACAGGTCCAACCGGAGCAACGGGAGCCACTGGAGTAACCGGCCCAACAGGAGCCGACAGGGAGCCACAGGAGCGACTGGCCCAACAGGTCCGACGGGAGGGAGCCACGGGAGCGACCGGAGCCAACGGGTCCGACGGGAGCCACCGGAGCGACAGGTCCAACCGGAGCAACGGGAGCCACTGGAGTAACCGGAGCCACCGACAGGAGCCAACCGGAGCCAGGTCAACGGGAGCAACAGGAGCAACCGGACCCAACCGGAGCCACCGGAGGACCAACAGGTCCGAACCGGAGCAACAGGTGCAACGGGACCAACAGGAGCAACAGGTGCAACAGGAGCGACAGGATCAACAGGTGCAACCGGAGCAACGGGAGCCAACCGGAGCGACGGGTCCAACCGGAGCAAGGTCCGACGGACCACTGGAGTAACCGGAGCAACGGGCGCAACCGGAGCAACAGGGACAGGTCAACGGGAGGAGCCAGGAGCAACAGGAGCCAACGACAGGAGCAACAACGGGACCAACCGGAGCAACAGGAGCAACGGGATCAACAGGAGCAACGGGACCAACCGGAGCGACGGTCCGACCGGAGCAACAGGGAGCCACTGGAGTAACCGGGACCAACAGGTCAACCGGAACGCCAACCGGAGCGACAGGTCCAACCGGAGCAACAGGTCCGACCGGAGCAACGGGACCAACCGGAGCGACGGGTCCGACCGGAGCAACAGGAGCCACTGGAGTAACTGGACCAACAGGTCCGACCGGAGCAACGGGAGCAACCGGAGCAACCGGAGCAACCGGAGCAACAGGTCCGACCGGAGCAACGGGAGCCACTGGAGTAACTGGACCAACAGGTCCGACAGGAGCAACGGGAGCAACAGGTCCAACCGGAGCAACAGGTGCAACGGGATCAACCGGCCCGACAGGCCCAACCGGTCCACCTGGTCCAACTGGCCCGCCGGGTGAAGCAGGAATAATGGGAACGGCCGGCCCGACAGGCCCAACAGGACCTGCCAGCCCACAAACTGCTATATTCTTTAGCAACCTATTTGGTTCTACTTCTGTTTACAATCCGCCAACGATTCCTTTAAATACAGAAGTAACTGTTGTGTCGGTTCCTAATGTATCGGTCACTAGTGGCCAAAATATTAAGGTGGATTATGCATTGGCGATAGAAGCCGTAAATACTGAAAACAGTAATATAATTGTTGAAATAAGGCTATATAGAGGCGGAACTTTAGTTCAAACTAGAATATTTAATAGAAGTCTTGCGGCTGCTGGTACTCAAAGATTTCCATTAGCCAGCACAATTGTTGATACAGTTCCTGCTACCGCAACAGTTGAATATTCAGTTAGGGTAGTGGTAACAACGGCTTCGAATGTTACTTCCGCTGCAGCATTTAATAGAGATTTAAATCTCATTCGGTTCCCTTAAAGGGAGGGGGGAAGCTAAATGGAGCTTTCCCCTTTTGAAGTTTCATATTAAGTAAAAGGACATTGGTGTTAAATTAATATATTTTGATTCTCTCGGATTTAGCTTCTATAAATGTGTGTTAATCATATGGAAAATAACGTGACCGAGCTTAGCAAGGAGACATAGTATATGTTAGCTTCGTTCTTGAAAAGGGAATTGAAGCTAATCTAATGAAAGGGAGGTAAAATCCTAGATGTCGATCCAAAATTTGGTTGTAAACGGCAGCTTTGAAAACGGGGCACTTCCACCCTGGGTAGGCCAAAATGCAACCGTCACAACTCAATTTTCTCATTCAGGTTTTTGGTCGGCAAGATTACTGGGCGGGGCTGTTACTTCGTTTATAGCACAATTTGTTCCAGTAGATGCAGGAGAAGGTTTAGAATTTTTAGTTTCTCTTGCTAAAGAAGGTTTTCCTGCTCCATCGCCTCAGGTTCAAATTCAAGTGTCTTATTTTGACAGTTCATTTAATTTTCTAGGCCAAGGTCTCTTTTTAAATATCCCGTTCAACAGACTACCAATTGTTGAAAATAATACATGGCTTGAAGTCTATCAAACGACGACCCCAGCTCCAGCTGGCTCTACTATGGCTTTCATTTTGATTAATACTTTGCCGCAGGCAGGTACAGCGAATGTCATTGTAGATGATGTAGCACTGTTAGATGTAGAAGGTGGAGGAACAGGTCCGACAGGTCCGACAGGTCCAACAGGCCCGACCGGCCCGACAGGTCCAACAGGTCCGACAGGAGCAACAGGTCCGACGGGAGCAACCGGAGCGACAGGAGCAACAGGTCCAACGGGAGCAACCGGTCCAACGGGAGCAACCGGAGCGACAGGAGCAACAGGTCCGACGGGAGCAACCGGAGCGACAGGAGCAACCGGTCCAACGGGAGCAACCGGTCCAACGGGAGCAACCGGAGCGACAGGAGCAACCGGAGCAACCGGTCCGACGGGAGCAACCGGAGCGACAGGAGCAACCGGTCCAACGGGAGCAACCGGAGCGACAGGAGCAACCGGTCCAACGGGAGCAACCGGAGCGACAGGCCCAACAGGTCCGACAGGAGCAACCGGAGCGACAGGCCCAACAGGTCCGACAGGAGCAACCGGAGCGACAGGCGCAACAGGAGCAACCGGAGCGACAGGAGCAACCGGTCCAACGGGAGCGACAGGCGCAACAGGAGCAACCGGAGCGACAGGAGCAACCGGTCCAACGGGAGCGACAGGCGCAACAGGAGCAACCGGAGCGACAGGAGCAACCGGTCCAACGGGAGCAACCGGAGCGACAGGAGCAACCGGTCCAACGGGAGCAACCGGTCCGACGGGAGCAACCGGAGCGACAGGAGCAACCGGTCCGACGGGAGCAACCGGAGCGACAGGAGCAACAGGAGCAACCGGTCCGACGGGAGCAACCGGAGCGACAGGCGCAACCGGTCCGACGGGAGCAACCGGAGCGACAGGCGCAACAGGTCCGACGGGAGCAACAGGTCCGACGGGAGCAACCGGAGCGACAGGAGCAACAGGTCCAACGGGAGCAACCGGAGCGACAGGCCCAACAGGTCCGACGGGAGCAACCGGTCCGACGGGAGCAACCGGAGCGACAGGAGCAACCGGAGCGACAGGAGCAACAGGTCCAACGGGAGCAACCGGAGCGACAGGAGCAACCGGAGCGACAGGAGCAACAGGTCCAACGGGAGCGACAGGAGCAACAGGAGCAACCGGAGCGACAGGAGCAACAGGTCCAACGGGAGCGACAGGAGCAACAGGAGCAACGGGAGCGACAGGAGCAACAGGTCCAACGGGAGCGACAGGAGCAACAGGTCCGACGGGAGCAACCGGAGCGACAGGCGCAACAGGAGCAACCGGAGCGACAGGCGCAACCGGAGCGACAGGAGCAACAGGTCCGACGGGAGCAACGGGAGCGACAGGAGCAACCGGTCCGACGGGAGCAACGGGAGCGACAGGAGCAACAGGAGCAACCGGAGCGACAGGTCCGACAGGAGCAACCGGAGCAACAGGAGCAACAGGAGCAACCGGAGCGACAGGAGCAACAGGTCCAACGGGAGCGACAGGAGCGACAGGAGCAACAGGTCCGACGGGAGCAACCGGAGCGACAGGCGCAACAGGTCCGACGGGAGCGACAGGTCCAACGGGAGCAACAGGTCCGACGGGAGCAACCGGAGCGACAGGAGCAACAGGTCCGACGGGAGCGACAGGAGCGACAGGAGCAACAGGTCCGACGGGAGCGACAGGAGCGACAGGAGCAACAGGTCCGACGGGAGCGACAGGAGCAACCGGAGCGACAGGTCCGACAGGAGCAACCGGAGCGACAGGCGCAACAGGAGCAACCGGAGCGACAGGCGCAACAGGTCCAACGGGAGCGACAGGAGCGACAGGAGCGACAGGAGCAACAGGTCCGACGGGAGCAACCGGAGCGACAGGAGCAACAGGTCCGACGGGAGCGACAGGAGCAACAGGTCCGACGGGAGCAACCGGAGCGACAGGTCCGACGGGAGCAACCGGAGCGACAGGAGCAACAGGTCCAACGGGAGCAACCGGCCCGACAGGAGCAACCGGCCCGACAGGTCCAACCGGTCCAACGGGAGCAACCGGCCCGACAGGTCCAACCGGAGCGACAGGTCCAACAGGTCCAACAGGTCCAACAGGAGCAACCGGCCCAACCGGTCCAACAGGAGCAACCGGCCCAACTGGTCCGACCGGCCCAACCGGCCCGACAGGTCCAACTGGCGCTTAATATTTATTGGCTATTAGCAAATATTTTCCGTTTGTTTTTCCGGAACTTCGCTGCAATGCTATGCGAATGATTCAGGGGGGCAGTAAACCTATGGTTTACTGCCTTTTTTTATTTTTGCTCTTGCTTATTTCTAAGAATAAAAAACATCCCTGTCACTATTTTGTGATAGGGATGTTTTTGATTGATTAACCTTTACGTTGGCTAAATGATTGAATGGCTGAGACTACCTGATCCACATTGACTTGGTCATGGCAGGGGAGGGTGATCGTATTTTGTTCAAGAAAAATGGAATTGGGTTTAATCTGCCTGTATTTGCGGCGGTAATAAGTAGTGCCGCTTAAGCAATAGGTGCCGAAAGTCGACTCTATATGGCAGTCGCTCAAATATTGAATCAATTCGTCGCGAACGATGTTTTTTGGAACTTTGAAAACGGCGGATTGTATATTGTGTACAACTTCAGGACCGATTTTTTGACTTTGGAATCCGAGGGGTTCAAGCTGTTCACTATATGCTTTCTGCTGAAGATTTCTCCGATGAATGATGTCCTCAAGTTTTTGGAGCTGTTTGATTCCAAGAGCTGCTTGGATATCAGATAATCTGTAGTTGTAGCCGAAATCTATAAAATCCAATTGGCCGTCAGAGATAGCTGCGCCATGGTTTAACTTGACCGAAAGCCAATCTTTCCACTCTTCCCGGTCGGTTGTAATTGCTCCGCCTTCGCCTGTCGTAAGCAGCTTTCTTGGGTGAAAGCTGAAACAGGTGAGATCGGCAATTTTACCAGATTTACAGCCGTATTCACTGCTGCCGATCGCACACGCGGCATCATCCACGAGTGGTAAGCTATACTCTTCACATATGTGTTTAATGTTGGTAATGCCTGTCGGGTTTCCCAGAGCATCTACAAAAAGAACGGCTTTTGTACGGGGCGTGATTTGACTTTCCAGCTCTTCTGGAAGCATGTTAAATGTTTCAAGATCAACATCAGCAAAAACCGGCTTGGCACCTAAATCTTCTATTACATTGACAGTGGCGGGAAACGAAAAGTCTGAGACGATCACTTCGTCTCCGGGTTGGACGTTCAGGATTTTAAGGCACATCGATAAAGCCGTTGTAGCCGATGTTGTTAAAAAAGCATGCTTTGCACTTACATACTGACTAATATGATCAGTAAATGTTCTGACGAAAGGGCCTTTTGTCAGCATGCCGGAAGAAAATATTTCTTTTAATTCTGCTTCCACTTCTTCAAACGTAATATACGGCTCGATCAACCTGATCATGAGAGATCCTCATCTTTCATCCTTCGGTTTTTGATGACCTTTGCCGGCACGCCTACCGCTATGCTGTACGGGGGGATATGACGATTGACGACGGCATTTGCTCCGATTTTGGAGTGGGCGCCTATCGTAACGCCTGCTAAGATAGACGCACCGATCCCGATGTTGCAGTTTTCTTCAATATGAATAGGAGCGAATGTAAGCGGCGAAAACAAAATGGTGCTATCGGGTTTATCAGGATCGGTATGGTAGGCGGCATGTATCCGGACATTCGGACCAATTCCCGCAAATTCACCGATTGTAACTCCTCCGGCACCGTGTATGAAACATTGCTGTCCGATCCAGCTGTTTGAGCCGATGATCAGGTCATGCTTATAATAGCCTTTTAAAATCGTGTCATGGCCGATATAAACATTATCTCCGATATAGATATTTTCCGGATGAAAAATGCGGACCCCGTCTTCAATAACGACATTTTCGCCGCATCCTCCAAGCTGGGAAAGGGTGAATTCACCTTTTCCTTCGCTTTTCCATTGTTTCAACAAAAGCGCCTCCCTTCTTATTGATCCAAATTTTTTTTAATGCTTTCAGCTGTTCTTCTGATGCCTTCTTCCAGATCCACTATTGCGCTGAAACCGAGCATTTCTTTCGCTTTATTGACCTGAGGGATGCGAAGTTCAATATCGGCTTCTTTTTTCTCTCCAAAGAAGATTTGTGATTTTGATCCGAGAACTCTGATAATCGTGCTTGCCAATCCGTATACGGTGATCACAGTGCGTTCGTTGCCGATGTTGAAAGACTCTCCAATAGCTTCTTTCATCGTCAAACAGCGCAGTATTCCGTCGATCATATCATCTACGTAACACCAGGCCCGGATTTGCGTTCCATCGCCGTGAATATAGATCGGCTCATCTAACAGGGCTCTGTGAACCATCGTTTTGATGGCGCCTTCCCCGACTTGTTCCGGTCCATAAACATTAAAAGGGCGGACGGTGACGGTCGGCAGCCCATGTTCTTTAAAATAGGCATATGCCATATGTTCTTCGGCGAGTTTGCTGACAGCATATGTCCAGCGTGCTTCTCCCACCGCTCCTAAAACAGTATGACTGGTCTCGCGTGCTCTGAAAGCGATTTGGCCGAACACTTCACTTGTACTGAAACAGACGACCCTTTTGCATTCGGTTAAACTGGCAGCCGCTTCAAGCAGATTGGCTGAACCGATCATGTTGACCTGCATCGTTTTAACCGGATTTTGAATGACTGTGTCAATCCCTGCGATGCCGGCGGCGTGGACAATGTGACTGGCCCCTTGGATCGCCTTTTTAAGCGCGTTCAAATCCAAAATGTCTCCCTGCACCACTTTTAAGTGAGGATGGTCCCGGTAAGGTTTATACCGGAGGGAGTCTCTTGAAAAATTGTCGTATACGGTGACGCTGTTGCGCTCTATCAGCTTTCCTATTAAAGTGGATCCGATAAAGCCTGCTCCGCCAGTAATGAAAATATGCTGGCCGGATAACTCTGTCATATCGCTCATCAATTGTTCACCTGCTTGTTTTGTTTTTTAAAAAATACAAATCCCGCTACGCGAAAGTCGATCAACATCATCCCGAAAGAAGCGACTGATAAACGGCCAGCGTTTTTTTGCTGTTTTTCACCATATCATGATGAACTTCTGCATATTTTCTTCCTTTCTGGCCGATTTCCGGCAGCATATCCCGGTTTTTCAGCACATTTTCAATCACTTCTGTAATGTTGTCGGGATTTGCTCTTATGAGAGGCAGTTCGGAAGGATAGTGATCCTTCATAAAATCACTGATCCAGCAGATAACGGGTTTCCCCATTGCCATCGATTCGACGGCAAATAATCCGTAGCTGCCGATATGAAGCTGATCAATGATCAAATCCGCCTTTTGATAGATTTTCTTTGCCTGTTCATGAGAAACCCCACGTACTAGGTGAAAATGAAAATCGTATTTTTCTTTTAAAGATTCAACCGCCTTAAGGATATGGCGGGTTCCTTTTATTCCGGGAGAGGTGGGGGCATGAACGATGAGCGGCTTTTCATTTGACCGGTAGTCGGGGATATAGCGGTCAAGCTGGATCATAGTTGGAATCATGTGGACATGCTCATAATAGTTTTTTACATACTCGTATAGTTCCATATCGGCAACGATGCAGTGTTGGACATATTGTGAAATTCGTTTGAGATGGTACCGAATCCGAGCTTCGTTTTTCGTTTTTACAACGGCGTATGGATTTGTTTTAGCCAATATTGAATAAAGCCTCACATCGCTGCCCCAATGATGCATGATCATTGGTTTACCCGCCTGTTTTAAAATGGGATAATCCGACATGTCCAGTGTAAAGCTTGTGCCAAAATGAAAATGGAACAAATCATAGGATGGCAAGAGATCACTGGCAAGCCTTCTCAGCCTCGCATTCATGACGGGCGTATTGCGTTCTTTCAGCAATGACCAGGTGTAGTCGGCAGCGTACTTTAAATAATAAGGATAGTAATTTAAAGTGTGGGCAAGCGCGCCCTGCTGTGTGAGCCCTTTAGCCAAAGTATTCATTTGATTGGCGATTTCCATTGTGCCTTGCAAAACGCGGATTTGCCCAGCCGGAGGATCGGTTTTTTCATCAGCAGGAAGATCAAGATTCAGCGCGCTTTCGGTTTCTGCTCCATCTCCTTTTTGAAGATAGGCCGCGCTCTCTTTTTCCCTTCCGGTGCGCAGGCACACTTTTCCCATCAGTAGATTTAAAGATCTGTTATTAGGAAAAAGGTCAAGCCCTCTCCAGAGCCACAGCCAAGCGTTATGGTCATGGCCGAGATAAACAGAAAGAGATGCTTGAAGAAAATAAAAATCAGGCTCGTTATGCGAGCCGTCAGCTTCCCACTCTTTTAGGCGTTTCATGGCTTTGTTCCAATCTTTTTGTTCCAGACAATGAATGATGTCTGACTTGAAATCTTTCATGATGACCTCCCTTCGATCATGCTGCTTTCAATTGGCAGATAAAAACACTTTGTGCGCTCTATCATACGTATAAATGAATCTATATGACTGTGTATTTGTGCGAAAGTATATGAGAAAAACCTTCCACAGAGCGGAAGGCTTTATATCAGCTGTATTTTTTTTATATTTTTCATATATCGTTCATACTGATTGTCAGATGCGAGGCTTAATTGGAAGTATTCATCCATTTTGTTCAGGAGCGGCTGGATGCATTCTTTTTTGGCGTCTTGATCTAGATGCCGGGTATATCCGTTTTGTGCGTATCTCCGGGCCATTCTCCAAAAGGTTTTCCCGATGCTGAAATACTTCAAAGACTGTCTTTGATTTTCCTCAAGCTCTTTCCATTTGATATGAGGAAAGTAGACGCTTTCGTCAAATTCTTTCACAATATAGTCCATGACGTACACAAGCGATTGAATTCTTTTATGCAATTGGTAGGAAATATTGTGTTGGTGGCGGCGGTAGCATAATACAGGTTTTTTTAAATAGCGCCGCTTCCAGCCGCGTTTCGTGTTGGCTAAACAATTCAGCACATCGCCTGCAAGCGGCTTTTGCGGATCAACCAGCCAAGTGAAGCCTTTTTGCTGATAATAAGATGTTTTAAACATGCCCACCATCGGGACAATGCCTGAGCCGCCTCTTTGAAAAATAGTCCTCACCAGCTCCTCATCGCCATACTCTTGATACGTCCACAGACCCGCATTTTTCCCGTGTTGATCAACGAGCAAAAGGTCGCCGTAAACATAATCCAATCCCTCTTCTTCAAAAAAGCACAGCATAAAGTCATGGATCACCAAATTGTGCGGGAGGAAATCATCTGCGCTTAAAAGCAAAACATATTCGCCTTTTGCCTCTTGGAAGATTTCCTTAAAAGCGAGATCAGGAAGTTTTGTATTTTCACTGTGGCATATTGTTCGAATGTGCGGATGCGTTTTTTGATAGCTGCTGATTTTTTGCATCGAGTCGTCAGTTGAATGGTCGTCAACGATCAGAATGTCGATATTGGGATAGAGTTGATTTAAAACGGATTGAAGGCATTCATCAATGAAATTGCTGTAATTATAGTTGATGATGCCCACCGTAATCAGCGGCGGATTTGGCATAACCGTCAACTCGGACTGCTTTGCAAAGCCTGAAATCATTTCTTCAATTTTCCGCATGCTGAGGTCATATGAATAATGCTCTTCAATAAATGACCGATAATGGAGAGATGTATAATCACCGCTTGTCATCATGGCCACGAATTCATCTATCGTATTCCAAACAACTGATTCATCGTATATCGTCTTTGCTCCGTAAAAATTGTGAATCAGCGGTTTTATGCCTTTAGCCATCGCTTCCATTGCCGACATATGCTGACTTTCAAGAAGGCTCGTGCAAATCAGGTAATGCTTATCCTCCAAGTATTGATTCATGTCATCTTGCCATCCGTCAAATTGGACGCTGTCAGTCAGACGGAGCTCATCAATCATTTGCCTGAAATACAACTGATAGCGGGCGTCCTGAAACGTCCCGGCGATAAACAATTTGTATCTTGGGTCTTTGTCAATCAGTGCCTTGAAAGCTTGCAGCAAAAGCATCGGACCTTTTTTATAGTTGATATAGCCGACATATGCGATATGAAAGCCTTTTTGCCTTTGCTGAAAGGTGTATTGATCTAACTTGATTCCATTTGGAACGACGGCCGTTTTCTCTTTTTTCAACGTTTTAACTTGATCTAATACGTATTCCCGCATATGTTCCCCGTCAAAAATCACTTGATCCACCGCTTGCCAATATACCTTTTTAATATAAAAAGTAAATGCCTCATAGCTGTGGAGCCTGCATATTAATGTTTTGACAGCTGCAGAAGGGACTTTGCTCCCGTGGATCAATAAATCATCGCACCATTCAAACCAGCAAATGTCCGCCCATTGCATGCCAGTGTCGATTTGATTCAGATCATGAACCACGATTTTTTTGGTCCGGTAAGTTCCGGAAAGGTGCTCAACGACAGAATTCAAAAACCGGTCCAAATCCGGTTTGACAAAAAAAATGATCTTTGGACGCCTGACCATTTTTTTTAAAAGGTCCTCTTTCTCCTTCATGAGGCGATGTTGATGTTCGCGCCTGACAAACAGGAGGGCATCATCATATAATTCAGACGCTCTCTGAACCTGCTGCTTTTTTTCATAGACAAAAGCAGCGCTTATCAGCAAGCCGGGATCAAAGGGAGCGGCTTCCAGCCTCTCTTCCAGCTTTTGCGCAGCATCGTGCCATTTGTGTTGAAAAATCAGTTGGGATATTTCAGTTTCTCTCCAGCTAAGCCCAACAGAGTCTAGCAGATATTCCAATTCATTATCCATCTGAAACCTCCTGGTTAAACACATTTTCGCTAGTAGTATCTATATTCAAGCGAGAAAAGAAAGTTCTATGAAAAATACTTTAGAAATGGCGCAGCCTTGAAAATATAAAACAGTGACAGTGGCACAAACGCGATCAGCTGTTGGTTCATATTTTATGGGTAGATTTTAAAAATAGAGTCTTGAAAAAACAGGGAGTGAAGGCTTTGGTTACAATCAGTCTATGTATGATTGTCAAAAATGAAGAAGAAGTATTAGCGAGATGCCTTGATACAGTGAAAGACATTGTAGATGAAATTAACATTGTTGATACGGGATCGACAGATAAAACCGTAGAGATTGCGAAGCGATACACAGACCGCGTCTTTTTCTTTGAATGGATCGGCGATTTTGCGGCTGCCCGCAATGAATCGTTCAAGCATGCCACGAAAGATTATATTCTCTATCTGGATGCGGATGATGTTTTGCTTGAGAAAGATCAGAAAAAATTAAAAGAGTTGAAGGAAACGCTTGATCCTTCCGTTGATTCCGTGTCTATGTACTATGATGCAGGAACTGACGAATTCGGAAATGTGACATTAAGGTACCGCCGCAACCGCCTGGTGAAAAGGGAGAAAAACTTTAAATGGAAAGGCGACTGCCATCAATATTTAGAGGTATTCGGGAACATCATCAATGCCGATATCTCTGTGACGCATAAAAAAATCCGCCACTCTGTCGGACGAAACCTCAATATTTACCAAAAGAAGATCGACCGCGGCGACACGTTTACCCCGCGCGACTATTTTTACTACGGAAATGAATTAAGGGAAAACAGGCACTACGAAAAAGCGATTGAAAGCTACAATAAAAACATTGAAATGAAAGAAGGATGGATTGAAGACAAAGTATACGCCTGCATTAACAAAGCCGACTGCCACCGCTTTCTCGGCGACTTGGACAATGAGCTGAGATCGCTGTTCCAGTCATTTGAATTTTCCAAAACGCCTCGTGCCGAAACATGCTCAAGAATCGGCTATAACTTTCAGCGGAGGCGGGAATATAAGGCCGCTATCTACTGGTATGAGCTGGCGACAACACTGGTGCCTGAATCAAACAAATGGAGCTTCACCTATCCGGCATACTACACTTGGTACCCTCATTTGCAAATGTGTGTATGCTATTACAATTTAGGAGACTTTGAAAAGTCGTATCAGCACAATGAAGAGGCGAGAAAATACCGGCCCGAAGACAAATCCGTCCTTCATAACAAACAGTTGCTGGAAGGAAAATTAGGCATTAACAAATAGCATTGTAAAGACTTACTGATCAAGTAGGTCTTTTTTTATGTTTAAAATCAAGCCGTGCCAAATTACCGGCAGGCATCATAACTTATTTTGGAACTTTTTGATTTTAGAGGAGGAACAGAGATGATCCCGTTAATCAATTTAAAACGTCAATTTCAAACGGTAAAACAGGATATTTTACAAGAGTTTGAGCATGTGTTGGACAGCGGCCAATATATATTGGGGCCAAAGGTTGAAGAATTAGAGAAAAGAATAGCCGAAAAGCTTGGTGTAAAAGAAGCGGTCGCGGTCGCCAACGGAACGGATGCATTGGTGTTGACGCTCGAAGCTTTCGGCATCGGCAAAGGGGATGAAGTGATTACGACGCCGTTCACTTTTTTCGCCACCGCCGAAGCTGTCTCAAGAGTGGGGGCTAAGCCGGTGTTTGCTGATGTCGATCCTGAAACCTACAATCTTGATCCGAAAAAAATAGAAGAAAAAATCACCCCTGCTACTAAAGCGATCATTCCCGTCCACATCTTCGGCCAGCCGGCGGATATGGACGAGATCATGGTGATTGCCAAAAAACACGGACTGCTTGTGATTGAGGATGCCTGCCAAGCGTTCGGCGCATCGTATAAAGGGCGGCCTGTCGGCAGCATCGGGGATGCCGCCTGTTTTTCATTTTTCCCGACAAAAAACTTGGGAACGTTGGGTGACGGCGGAATGGTGACGATTTCAGATCCGGATGCGGCCCGGCAATTAAGAACACTCCGAACCCACGGCACAAGCAAAAAATACTTCCATGACAAAATCGGTTTCAACAGCCGTCTTGATGAATTACATGCCGCCGCTTTGCTCATTCTTCTTGAGAAAATCGACGGCTGGAATGAACAAAGAAGAAGAGTGGCCAGCCGCTACAGGGAAGGTTTGAAAACGGCGCGGCATCTCATACTGCCGGCTGAGAAAGAGGACCGAACACATATCTATCATCTCTATTGTATCGGCGCGAAAAACCGTGACGACATCATTCAATCGCTGAAAGAGCAGCACATTCATTCAGGCGTGTATTATCCTTGCTGTCTTCATTTGCAAGCGGTCTATTCTTCACTGCAGTACAAAAAAGGCGATTTTCCTATAGCCGAGTCCTTGTCCGAAACCCTTTTGGCCATTCCGATGGATCCTTTTCTAGCCGCTGAGGAACAAGATCAGATTATTTCCGCGCTGCTGAAAAAAGGAGGAGGGGAAAAGTGACGGTTCACTTTGGTTTAATCGGCTGCGGCTATATGTCAAGAAAACATCTTCAAGCACTGGCCGGGTGCGATGATGCAAAGTTGTCTGCCGTCAGTGATTTGCAGGAAGAACGGATGAAGGAAGCGGCACAATACTATGCTTCCCTCTCCGGGAATGAAAGCCGAATGACCCGTTATCCGCAGTATCAAACGTTGCTTTCAGATCCTAAAATAAAAGCGGTCATTATTGCGGCGGTTTCGGGACTGCACGCCGAAATGGCCAAACATGCGCTGCTGGCAGGCAAGCACGTCATCGTCGAAAAACCGATGACCTTGTCATTACAGGATGCCGATGAGCTTATTGAGCTGGCGGAACAGAACGGGCTGAAGCTCATGGTCTGCCACCAGATGCGTCACCGGCCGATCATGAAAAAACTGAAGGAAACGATTGAGGAAGGAAAACTGGGAAGGATTTACTTAGGCACAGTATCGCTCCGCTTAAACAGGTCTCCCGCTTATTATGAAGCGGCATCCTGGCGAGGAAGCTGGGAAAAAGACGGCGGGATGCTGGTCAATCAAGGGATACACCTGATCGATCTGCTGCAATGGTTTTTAGGTGATGTAAAAGGCGTTTACGGAGATATACTGGGCGGCTCCGGAGCTAAAGAAACGGAAGATGTTGCTG
Organism: Bacillus sp. FSL K6-0972; assembly: GCF_037976035.1. Taxonomy (NCBI): domain Bacteria; kingdom Bacillati; phylum Bacillota; class Bacilli; order Caryophanales; family Bacillaceae; genus Bacillus; species Bacillus sp. FSL K6-0972. The sequence continues at coordinate 872,582 of NZ_CP150260.1, forward strand.
TCGGTGTTCTGACGTTTGCCAGTCAGGCGAAAGGAGTAGTAGAAGCGAATATCGTCACACAGCCAAACAATATAGGAAGCTCTCTCTCGATTTTTGGAGAAAATGGAACGATTTCATTGGAAGGCCCGGCATTAAACCGGATCAGCCGCTGGTATATCCACGGGGAGAAGGCGGATGCTGAAGAAGCGGCGCAGCTGATTGATCTCGGCGGCGAACAAACCGCAATGTATCAAAACTTTATAAGCGCCGTCAAGCATCAAGACACATTATTGGTTGATGGATATGAAGGAAAAAAGGCGATTGAAACGATTTTTGGAATCTACCAGTCTGTGCTGCAGAAGCAGCCGGTGCAGCTGCCTCTTTCTTCATTTCAAACATCTGATATGAAAAATAAATAGGTTTTGATTTGGTAGATCGTCCCTTTCAAAAAAAGATTTGAAACATAGTTTATTAAAGGAATGTAGAGAAGGGGCGATTTGATAAATGAGCAAACAGGAAATGCATAACGAATCGATAGCGGTCATCGGCTTGGGGTTTGTCGGTCTGCCCTTAGCCATGTTGTTGATATCAAAAGGAATTCGAGTTATCGGTGTTGATTTGGACAAAAAGAAAGTCGAGGCATTACGGAAAGGAAACAGCTATATTTCAGATATAAACGATCAAGCGGTGCAGGACGGAATAGGCACCGGTTTCTTTCGTCCTGTTTCGGACTATGGTTTAATCGGTGAAGCGGATGCCGTCATCATCTGCGTACCGACGCCGCTGAATGATGATGCGGGTCCTGATTTGAATTATGTGAAAGGAGCGGCACAATCGATTGGAGCGCATTTGAAAAAAGGGCAGCTCGTCGTGTTGGAAAGCTCGACATATCCGGGTACGACAAGGGACATCGTCAAACCGATCTTGGAAAAAAGCGGCCTTGTATGCGGAAAGGATTTTTATTTGGCTTATTCTCCAGAACGCGTTGATCCGGGCAATCAGTTCCCGATTGAAGTCGTGCCGAAGGTAGTGGGAGGAGCGACGGAGGCATGCCTTGAAAAGGTGCATCAGTTATACAGCGGCATTTATGAAGAGGTTGTGCCTGTTACATCGCCTGAAACAGCGGAGCTGACAAAGCTGCTCGAAAATACGTACCGGTTTATTAATATTTCATTTATTAATGAATTCGCGATGATGTGCGATAGGCTCGGGGTGAATGTGTGGGAAGTCATCGAAGCGGCAAGCACAAAGCCGTACGGGTTTGCAGCGTTTTATCCAGGCCCCGGCATCGGCGGCCATTGCATCCCTGTCGACCCGCTGTATTTGCAGTTTGTCATGAAACAAAGCGGTTTATCGAGCGACTTTATCGAGCTGTCGGAAGCGACAAATGAAAGAATCGTCCGCTATATCGCAGAGCGTTCCTTGCAACTGGCAGGTAAAGACAAGGCGACAGACGCCCGCATTTTAATCTACGGCGTCACCTATAAACGAAATATAGCGGATGTCCGCGAATCAAAATCGCTTGACATTATAGAGAAGCTGATCGGCATGGGAGCTGATGTTTCCTACCATGATCCGCACGTTCCTGATCTCGACCTCAGCGGCAAAAAACTAGCAAGCATGCCGATAGATTCAAAGATGCTGAAAGAGTACGACTGTGTTGTCGTTTTGACCGATCATGATGCACTCCCGAAAGAGCTGTTGTTAAACTATGCAAACGTGATATTTGATACGAGAGGGGTGCTGAGGGAAGCAGCCGGAAAAGCGAAAGTCATCCAGCTCGGAAACGGGCGCTCTTGACGTCAATTTTTCTGCCGCGACTCACGCCCAGACACGTTCGGAATACAATAAGTTTAAACAAGAACGTAAAGGGTGAGGGCCGTGTGGATCGGAATTTTGTTGATGGTCTTTGGAATTGGGATCAGTATTTTTGCCGTCAGTCTGATTGTCAGCTATTTGTTTGTTTTGCCGAATCGGAGCGCATATGAAGAAACCTTTTTCAGCGGACTCAAACACGGCGAAATCATCGATGACGTGTTTGAATCACACGACAAAGAAGAGCTGTTTTTGACGGCGGGGGATGGATGCCGGCTGCATGCGCTGCTTTTTCCCGTTCAAAAGAGCAGGAAAGCCGTCATCATCTCCCACGGCATCAAGTGGTCGCTGTTTGGAGGGTATAAATACGTCGAACTGTTCCAGTCCATCGGCTACAATGTCCTGCTTTGCGACAGCAGGTGCCACGGGTTGAGCGGCGGTTCACACGTTTCCTACGGGTTTTACGAAAAGAACGATTTAGCGAGGTGGGCTGACGAGCTTGAGAACAGGTTCGGCAAAGATCTTTGGATCGGGGTGCTTGGCGAATCGCTCGGAGCAGCGGCTGCCATCGAGCTGATGAAACAGGACCGGAGAATCAAGTTTTGTATTGCCGATTCTTGCTTCAGCGATTTAACAGAGCTATGCCGCTTTCAGCTGAAAGCCGCCGTCAAATTGTCCGTGCCGTTTCTCATCCCGTTGGCAAGCGGGCTGATCAAACGGCGCCACGGCTGGAGCCTTGCCGACATATCGCCGGTCAGCAATCTTGAGCAGTCAGACACGCCGCTGTTTATCATCCACGGCACAAATGATCAGCTTGTTCCCCCGGAAATGGCTAAAAGCTTGTATGAGCGGAAAAAAGGGTTCAAAAAACTGTATTTGATTGAAGGCGCGGGACATGTCGGCGGATTTCGCCACAATCCTGAAGAATACTTAAGCAAGATCAAAGACTTTCTTTTGAAAATCGAGCCGGCCAATTAGCCTTGCGATTCCAGCTTTTCAGCCGCAGCCGATCTTTGACGCGCTTCCTTGATTTTGCCGGCATAGGACGTTCCCCAATTCATCATTTGACTGATGATCGGGATCAGCGTCTTGCCGAACTCGGTTAAACTGTACTCGACTTTCGGAGGAACCTGCTTATAAATCGTGCGGCAGACGATGCCGTCGCGCTCAAGTTCGCGGAGCTGGAGGGTCAACATCCGCTGTGTCACGCCGGGAATTAAGCGCCGCAGCTCATTAAAGCGTTTTTTATCATCGATCAAGTGATACAAAATGACGCTTTTCCATTTACCGCCGATGATATCGATCGTTGCTTCCACCGGGCATGAATAACCGTTCGGTGCTTCGCATGCTGCCGGATACTTTTTCATTTTCCTCTCTCCTTAGTATAAAAAATGATACTATGCCACAAAAATGTGCGTACTTTATTATTGTTATTATAATAATTAGAATGAAATTAAGAAAGGAATATAAACTATAGACAAAAGGAGAGAACAGAACATGACAGAGCAATCCAAGAAGCAGGAGATTCTTGACGCATTCCAATTTAGACACGCGACAAAAGAATTTGATCCGGACAGAAAGATATCAGATGAGGATTTTCAGTTCATTTTAGAAGCGGGCAGACTGTCGCCAAGCTCGGTCGGCCTCGAACCGTGGAAATTTGTCGTCGTCCAAAATAAAGAGCTGCGTGAAAAACTGCGCCAAGTCTCATGGGGCGCACAAGGACAGCTTCCGACAGCCAGCCATTTCGTTTTGCTGCTCGGGCGCACAGCTAAAGAAATGCGACGTGATTCCGGCTATGTTGCAGATCAATTAAAGCATGTGAAAAAAATGCCGGAGGAGATCATTGAAAATATGCTGAAAGAAGACGGAGTCCTGGAAAGTTTCCAAGACGGCGATTTTCATTTGTACGAAAGCGACAGAGCGATGTTTGACTGGGTATCAAAGCAAACGTACATCGCGCTTGCCAACATGATGACGGCGGCTGCCTTGATCGGTATTGACTCCTGCCCGATTGAAGGCTTTAACTACGACAAAGTCCACGACATCCTTGAAAAAGAAGGATTGTTGGAGGACGGCCGCTTTGACATCTCAGTCATGGCCGCTTTCGGATACCGCGTGAAAGAGCCGCGTCCTAAGACGAGACGGGCGCTTGATCAAATCGTGAAATGGGTTGAATAAGAAAAGTGCGGTTCTGCATGAGCAGACCGCACTTTTTTTATATTTAGATTTGAAGTTTGCGCCGCTTCCTTTGGTAAAGGTACAGGCCGCTTCCGAATATAAGCAGCAGCAGGCCGAGCATCAGCCAATGATAGGCGTTTGAAGCGGTGTCAGGCAAAAATCCGCCGTTTGAACCATCGGATGGTTCATTTCCGTCATCCGACCCGCCGCTGTCATGACCGCCTGATCCGTCTCCGCCGCTTCCGGCGCCGGGCGAAGCAGGGGGTTCACCGCCGCTGCCGCCATCCGGACCGTCATCATCGCCGGAACCCGGCGGAAGTGAAGGAGACCCGGCATTGTCATTCATCACGGTATACTCGCTGAAATGGTCGACATAGCCTGCAACGGTACGGCCTTTCGTATAGCCGTTTGTCACTTTTGTGAAGCTGTTGTTTTTGCGGTCGACATAATAGACGCTCAAATGTTTGTCAGGAGCATCAACTTGGAAAAACAGTCCGACAGGCTCTTTAAATGTGCTGACCGCTTTTCCATTCTGCTGAATGTTGAAATCATATACCTTTGTGACCGCCTGTTTGATATCCTTGGCGATTTTAATGCTGATTTTTGTCTTTTCGCTTGCCAGATTAACGGCTGGAAGCTGCATCGCAATGCGATCGTTTTTCAAGGTGATACTTGGATCATCAGTTCTTTCTTTCACAAGGTCAGTCTGTGCTTTTGTCATATTCAGCTTGATGTGTTCCTTTTCTGTGTCAGGGAAATAAGCAATCACCTGATTTGCGTTTTTCGCGTATGTTTCGAACGGCTTTTCCGCAAGCGTCCAAGTGCCGTCTGCCTGACGGTCAGGAAGGAAAACTTCTGTGATTCTGTTTTCGATGTTCGGTGAAACAGAATCGTATAAGGCAAGCTGTTCTGTAAAAATGTCGTAATCGGTAAAGCCGAGATCGACACCGTTTTTCGCTTCTTTAAAAACGGAATAGCCGTCTCCGCCGCCGCCCATGAAGTTATTTGTAGCGACACGGTAGGTTTTGTCCAAATCGAGCGGAACAGCGTCTCCTTTGTCATTGACGAGGTTCACATCGAGGATGCGCTCACCTTTTGGCTTGCTCAGTGTAAAGGTGAAGGATAAACCCGCGACATGCGGAAACGCGCCTCCGCCTTCTTCGACTTGGCTAACCCCGTGCTCAAGCGCTTCTTTAATTTGCGCCCCCGTCAAATCAGCGGTATAGAGGGTATTGCCGAACGGCATGACTGTCAGCACATCGCCAAGTGTGATTTCGCCTTTGGCAATACCGCTTCTGATTCCGCCGCCATTTGTGATTGCGATGTCAGCGCCGCCGGCTTGTTTTGCTTTCTTCAGCATGCCGTCCGCGATAAAATTGCCGAGGTTCGTTTCTTTTGAGCGGACATGCTCGCGTTTTCCGTCAAGCGGGACATCGGCATAGCCTACTTTTTTCTTTTTCAGTTCGTCAATATCTTCTTTAAACCCGTCAAGCACTTCTTTCGCAGGAGGGTCTTCGTCCACCTTGTCGTCGATTGCGATCAAATTGAACTTTGATTGGTCCGTTTGAACGACGCCGTTCTCATCAAACACAACATCGACCCTTCCCAAAAACTGCCCGTAGTCTTTCACCTGGGCGACGATTGTCGGTTCTTCGCTCTCCACTACTTTCAAGTGATCGACGAGTGTATGCGTATGCCCGCCGATAATCAAATCGATGCCCTTCACTTTTTTGGCAAGCTCCAGATCCCGATTGTAGCCGAGGTGGGTGAGGGCGATAATTTTGTTGACCTTTTCTTTTTCTTTCAGTTCCTTGACCGTTTTCTCCGCTGACTGATAAGCGTCATGAAACGCAATGTTCGGACCAGGGCTTGACGTATATGACGTATCTTCCGTCGTCAGGCCGAATACGCCGACTTGTTCGCCGTTTACATCAAGCAGAATATAAGGATAGATGCCGCTTTCTTTCTTTTTCCCCGCTGTTAAGACTGCAGGCTCTTTTTGAAAGCTTCGCAGCTGAGGCTCTTTTGATACATCGACATTGGAGCTGACGATCGGAAAATCGGGCTTTTCCAGCTGATGTCTGTTTAACGGATCGACGGCTGCATCGTTTCCGTTGAGAAAGTCTGCGAGCACCTTAGGCCCCTTATCAAATTCATGGTTGCCGAAGGTCATGGCGTCATAGCCCATCATGTTCATCAGTTTCAAATCGGCGAGTCCGTTCCATTTCGTAAAATACAGATCACCGGAAAAGACATCGCCGGCATCGAGCAGCACATTGTTTTCTGTTTCACTGCGGATTTCTTTCACTTTGGCAGCGCGCCTTGCCGCCTCATCAAGGTGGGCGTGAGTGTCGTTCGTGTGCATGACTGTTAACGTCCAGTTTCCATCATCAACTGGAGGCTCTGAACCGTCAAAGTTCAGCTTATAGACGCCATATCCGTTGTTTTCGGATTCCCTGACAAAATCGATGTCCTTCGCTTTTTCAGCAAACGGTTTGGCGAGGAGGGAAGATTCGAATGTTACATCGGCTCCTTTAATCGGAGCGATCGACCAGTTGTTGTCGGCGGCAGGATTGACCGTTTTCTTTTCCATGATGTAGTTCATGAGCACCTGCCTGTTTTCATCAGCTGCCGCATAAACGACTTTGTCCTGAGTCAGATGCGGGAATCCGCCGCCCCCGGACGCACGGTAATTATTTGTGACCACAAGAAATTCCTGGTCGTCGCGGACCGGTTTTCCGTTGTAAGACAACTGTTTGACGCGGTTCGCCTGCGGATTTTTCACCCCGCCTGACGCATTGTATTTTGCCGGTTGTGTGACATCGATCTGGTAGGTCACACCATCAATGACATCGAAATTATACGACCTGAAATCGGGGTTGAGGAGCGCCTGTTCGCCCGATTTTGAAGGATCGATCTGGTTGAACTGCCCGGCCGACATTTCGATCCAGTCCTTCACTTCGCTTCCCGTCAGCTTGACGATATAGAGCGTATTGTCGTACAAATACAAATCGCCGATGTTTTTGATCGCAAGATTTCCTGCTTTAATGTTTGTATAATAATCAGCACCGTTGCGTCCTCCTGCTTTAAACGGCGCGCCCGCTGATAAAATCGGCAGGTTTTCGTACTCCGTTCCCTTTATGACATCTTCCGCATACCATTTTTGTGCGTCTGTGACGATCTGGATCGAAGGGTCGTCTTTTACCTGTGCGAAAAAGCTGTTAATATCGGCTTCCGTTTGGCCAACCGGCGCGCGGACGTATTCGAGCGTTTTTTCGTGCGTGTCTTTAATCGCAGAAACGACGGTTCCGTTTCGCGACGTCACATTTCCGGCAATCGCTTCCGTTTTTGCGCTGGCATCTTTCACTGTCCATTTGCCGCCGTTCTGTTCAAGCTGCATATCGATGATTCCTAAATGGCTGCCCCAGTTTTTCGGCATGACGACAGGGATGCCGTTGATCGTTCCTTTTTGATTGTCGATCACGCCATTTCCGGGATAGTCGGTGCCGGGGAACAGACCGTGCTGGTGTCCGGAGATGATCGCATCTATTCCTTCCGTCTTGAGTGCCAGATCATATACGGCGTTTTCTGCTCCCGCCGCCTGTTCGCCATTTTCAATTCCGGAGTGGGCGATCGCGATGATCACGTCGGCGCCTTCCTGCTTCATTTTCGGAATCGTTTCTTTTGCTGATTCGGTAATGTCCTGCACCGTGATTTTGCCGTCCAGGTGCTTTTTATCCCATGTTAAAATCTGCGGCGGAACGAAGCCGATGTAGCCGACTTTAAGCTGGTGCTTTTGGCCGCTTTCATCCGTCAGCGTCCGGTCTTCAATATGATATGGCGTATATTTGTTCTTTCCGTCCGGTGTTTTAATATTGGCATTGACGATGGGAAATTCGGCGCCTTTTATCGTACCGTCAAGGAATTCAAGGCCGTAGTTGAATTCATGGTTTCCGAGCGTGCCGGCGTCATAGTGCAGTTTGTTCATGACATCAATGATCGGGTGTGTTTTCGTTCCGGAGATCATCGATTCACGTTCATGTTTGAAGATGTATTCCCCTAGAGGGTTTCCTTGAATTAAGTCGCCGTTGTCGACAAGAATCGTGTTCGGATTCCGGCTCCGGTACTTTTCGATCAGCTGAGCCGTGCGGGCCAGTCCGAATTCAGCCGTTTCTTTGTCGGCATAGTAGTCATAATCCATGATATGGGCGTGGATATCTGTCGTGCCCAAAATGCTGAGGTTGATCAGCGGGTGTTCATTTTGTTCTTCTGCATATGTCTGGGTGTTTGGAATGAGTAAACTGAATATCATCACTGAGGTTAGCAGAATACGGAGAATGTTTTTCCCTGAAAACCGACTTTTCTGTATTCCCACCATTTCTCCACCTTTCAGATTAGAGTAACAATTTCTATTGTAAGAACTTTTTGTAAAGTTTTGTAGAACTTTCGTTGCGAATATTGTAAACACTCAGAAAATGATTCCAAAGTCTGTCTATGTCTGCCGGGTGATTTAGGTAATTTGTTGTGAGGAACGTGCGGATGTTTTATTTAGTGTGGCAGGGGTAAATGGATTTATGTAGACAGAAGCTTCTGGGAGGGTGATCAATATGAGTAAAAAAATTGCAGTTGTTCTGACAGATTACTTTGAGGATTCGGAGTATACCGAGCCTGCGAAAGCGTTCAAAGACGCCGGACACCAGCTTACGGTTATTGAAAAAGAGAAAGGCAAAACGCTAAAAGGCAAGCAAGGCGAGGCGCAAGTGGAAACAGATGCGTCCATTGATGAAGTCAGCCATGCTGATTTTGACGCATTGTTGATTCCGGGCGGATTTTCGCCGGATATCCTCAGAGCCGACCAGCGTTTCGTATCGTTTGCGAAATCCTTTATGGATGACAAAAAACCGGTGTTTGCGATCTGCCACGGACCGCAGCTTTTAATCACCGCCAAGGCTCTGGACGGACGCAGTGCAACAGGTTACACATCGATTCAAGTCGATTTGGAAAACGCCGGTGTTCAATTTAAAGACGAGGAAGTTGTCGTCTGCCAGAACCAGCTTGTCACAAGCCGGACGCCTGACGACATCCCTGCATTTACACGCGAATCTTTGAAGCTGCTTGGCTGATGAAAAAAGACCGGAATAGATTTCCGGTCTTTCAGCGTGTCGCCAAACCCTCGCATTCGTTGTCAGGCCTGCGCGTCGGTGCTCACGAATAGGAAAAGGACCGGCGGCTAACCGCCCAGGCGTCCTGCCTGAACGCCGCCGTCATCACATCCTGTGAAAGTCAGCTTCCGATGCTCGGCCTTCCTAGACTGCAAGGGTTTTCAATCACGCTGAGCTTAAAGGATGACAAAAAACCAAAACAAAAAGCCGTTTTGGGTTTTTGTCAACAATCTGAAAGACCGGAATGGATTTCCGGTCTTTTTTATGTTTATTTTCGGAGTGCAGCCAGTTCCTCTGCGATTGCCTGCATTTCGCTCGGACTGAAAGATTTCTTTTTCATCACCATTTGATGCAGGTATTCAAGATCTTCAAGCTTTTCATTGCTGAAGTGTTCAGCTTTAATGACGCCGATGTTCAGCATGTTTAGTTTTTGCGAGATCTCTTCGATCATTTTGTTCAGCTCGGCTGTTTTCTGCTCTGACAAGAAGGCACATCCTTTCTCACTGATTTCGTAGTCTTTATTGTAACAGAATGAAGCGAGAAGAAAAGGACGCCTGTCAAAAATCTTCTCCGGCTTAAACAGATACGCTGTTTTGCTTTTCCTCTTTTTCGGCTTTGATTTTGGCGAGGATCTGTTTGGACTCATAGATGACAATGCCTGTCAAACCGAGCAAGCCGATCAGGTTCGGAATTGCCATCAGACCGTTCAGCATATCAGCAAGCGCCCAGACGAAGTCATTTTTAAAGACCGCTCCGAAAAAGACGGCGATTACAAAGATGACACGGTAGACGATCGCATATTTTTCATTCAACAGGTAGGTAAAGCATTTTTCTCCGTAGTACGACCAGCCCAAAATCGTCGAATAGGCGAACAGCAGCAGTCCAATCGCGACGATTGTCGATCCCGCAGGGCCAAGAAAATGTGCGAATGTCATCGATGTCAGCGCATCGTTTTTTTCTGTCAAATACATGTTTCCCATGACAATCGATATCCCCGTAATCGAGCAGACAATCAATGTGTCGATGAAAACCTGAGTCATAGAGACAAGCGCCTGGCGGGCTGGCATATCGGTTTTTGCCGCGGCCGCAGCGATCGGCGCTGAGCCGAGGCCTGCTTCATTTGAAAATACGCCCCGTGCCACGCCCCAGCGGATCACGGTTCCGATTGCGCCTCCTGCCACGGCTTGACCGGTAAACGCATCAGAGAAAATTAAACCGACCGCGCCAGGGACAAGTTCAAAGTTTGAGACAAGAATGATCAATCCGGCGATGACATAAAATAAAGCCATGATCGGCACGAACAGCGAGGTGACTCTGCCGATGCTTTTAATTCCCCCGAGAATGACAAGGGCGGTAAAAAACGTGACAATGATGCCGGTTACCCAGGCAGGCACGGAAAATGTGGAGCTCATGACTCCGGATACAGAATTTGACTGAACCATATTACCTATTCCGAAAGCGGCAAGCGCCCCGAATATGGCAAATAACACACCAAGCCACTTTTGCTTGAGGCCGTGTTCCAAATAATACATCGGGCCGCCTGACATTTCGCCGTTTTTGTCTTTCACGCGGAATCTGACGGCAAGCACAGCTTCAGCATATTTCGTCGCCATTCCGAAGAAGGCGGCGAGCCACATCCAAAACACGGCGCCCGGCCCCCCGGCAATGACAGCTGAGGCGACACCGACGATATTCCCTGTACCGACCGTAGCGGCAAGGGCGGTCATCAGCGCCTGAAAGTGGGAAATATCGCCTTCGGAGGATTTATCCTGATGTCTTGAAAAGGCAAGCTTTAACGAGTAAGGCAAAAGTCTGATCTGCAAAAAAGCCAGCCTGAAAGTCAAATAAATACCCGTTCCAACGATGAGGATCAAAAGCGGAGGTCCCCATAAAAAACCGTTCATTGTATCTACAATATGTGAAATAAAATCCATAGGCGAAATATCCCCCTTTAATTTTGTGTCTAACTAGAATATTCTGAAAGTTTGTTAGATTTGTCAATAGTATTGTCATCTTTTCTTCCCAAAGTTGAAAAAAACAAAAAAATCTTTAGTATAAAAGCAAAAGTGTTTTTTCTTTCTGAAATGTGGGGAAAGAATAGAGGAGGCTCTTGGTTGATGATCAAAGTGCTATTTGTCTGCCTCGGTAATATTTGCCGATCTCCGATGGCAGAAGCTGTATTTAACGACATGCTCAAAAAAAGCGGACTGGAGGAGCGAATCGAAGCCGATTCGGCGGGGACAGGGAGCTGGCATGTTGGCAAACCGCCTCATGAAGGCACACAGTCGCTGCTGTCTGAAAAAAAGATAAGCTGCGAAGGCCTTTACGCGAGGCAGATTTCCGACAAGGACCCGGAAGCGTTCGATTATATCATCGCAATGGATGCCGAAAACGCAGGCCATGTGAGAAGCCTTGCCGGCTACGGGAGCAAAGCCGTCATCCGGAGGCTGCTCGACTATGTCGAGGACTGTGAGACGGCAGATGTTCCTGATCCATACTACACCGGGAACTTTGAAGAGGTATACGAACTCGTCGCGAAAGGGTGCAGCGAATTGCTGAAGGACATTCGAAAAGAACACAATCTATAAAAACGAAGGGAGAGATTTTTTATGAAAAACGACCGCGTTTTCATCAGAAATATCCTCCTCGGCGCTTCGGTCGGGGCGGTTATGTCACTGCTGCACAAACCGACTAGAGAAGCGTGCGGTGCAAAGCTTACCGCGTGCAAAAACAAAGTCCGCCTTTACCGCGCAAATCCTGGCATGCTCACCGAATGCGTGAAAGAAAAAATGGACGAAGCCAAAAAGCTGACAGCTTCCATATCGGATGATTTGAACTTCTTAAATCAACAGGTGAAAGAGCTGAAGGAGACGACGCCAAAAGTGATCGGCTTGATCGAGGAAACGAGGGATCACTTCACAGCCAGATCCAAAGGACATACGGAGCCGGAAAAAGAATGAGTTTTTTGAAAGAGCTGGCTTGGCGTTTTTTCCTTCATGAAGGGCCGAGCAAATCGGCGGAACTTGCCTACTTTTTCCTACTGTCCCTGTTTCCGTTTATGATTTTCCTATTGACCTTGATCGGCTACCTGCCTGTCAAAACGGGCGATGTCATCGGACTGATCGAACAGTATGCCCCAGAAGACACGATGTCCGTCATTGAAGAGACGCTCAATACAGGAAACAGGGGCTTGCTTTCTTTCGGGATCATCGCGGCGCTCTGGTCTGCATCAAACGGATTGAACGCGATTGTCAGGGCTTTTAACCATGCTTATGAAGTCGAGGAAAACCGCTCTTTCATTATGGTTCGGCTGACATCGCTCCTCCTGACCGCCGCGATGGTTTTCACAATATTGGTCGCACTTCTTCTGCCCGTATTCGGGAGGGCCATCGGCCATTTCATCGCCAATCTGGACGGTACGCCGGAGATGTTTCTGACGGCATGGTCAGCGCTCCGCTGGGGAATCAGCCCGATTGTGCTGCTTATCGTCTTTACGGCTTTATACTTTTTTGCCCCGAATAAGCGGCTGTCATTTAAATTCGTGCTTCCGGGAGCCGTTGCAGCGACCGCCGGCTGGATCCTCGTCAGCGTGCTGTTTTCATACTATGTCAGCGAATTTGCAAACTACAGCGCGACATACGGAAGCCTCGGCGGCATCATCGTCTTGATGATCTGGTTTTATTTAAGCGGAATGATGATTATTCTGGGGGGGGAAATCAATGCCCTTTTACATAAACGTAAAATCATTCCTGAAGAAAATCCGCGGAAATGAGCAATCTATAATAGAACAATTCATGAGTTCAAAAGCGGAGGGATCATCATGACAAAACACACGAAAAAAGGCGGCAGCCATAATAAACAAAATTCAAAGCAAAGTCCGAAAAACAAAACGAGCGGAAGCGCCAACGGACAAAACGGATATCATTAAAACTGCCTGACGTTTCTAAAAGGCCGGCTGCCTATTGTAAGCAGTCGGCTTTTTTTACATTGGCGCCGCCTCAGATTGTTCGAGAGCGCTTTTTTTCTTCGTTTTGCCAAAGAGCACCCCGATCCAGATCAACACCATCACGCATGTAATCAAATAAAACAGGTTGCTGTTGTGAAATGTCTGCATATACCAGCCGCCGGCAACCGGGCCGAAAATGCTTCCGAAGCTGAAGGTAATTCCGCACATCAAGTTTCCGGCCGGGAGAAGGCGTTTTGGAAGAAGGTCGGCCATAAAGCTGATGCCGAGTGAAAAAGTTGATCCCACAGCCATTCCAGCTATGAAAAAACATGCCGCAAGCAGGGGAACGGAATCGGAAAAGCCCGCCGCAAAGAAGCAGCCTGCCCCGACAGCCAATATGACAAGAAGCACATTTCGCCTTCCGTACTTGTCGCTCAACACGCCGAGCGGATACTGAAAGACGATGCTGCCGATCGCAAAAGCCGGAAGAATGATCGATACGCCTTCGACGGAAATACCCGACCGGAGCGCATAGACGGGAAAATTGCCGTTCAGAGCGGTTTCCAAAAAGCCGTAGCCGAACGTCGGCAAAAACGCGACCCATCCAAGCAGAAAGGCTTGAACGAAGCGCTTTAAGCTGTTATCGCTGTGGCTTTCAGAGCCGCTTTGCTCAGGAAAATCGTTTTGAAGGCAAAAAATAAACAGCCACGCCAGCAGGCTGAACGCACCTGAGACGATAAACGGCAATGACGGGGCGATGTTGACAAGCGGCGTTAAAAAAGGCCCGGCTGCAAATCCCAAACCAAATGAAAGGCCGTACAAAGAGATATTGCGGCCGCGGTTTTTTTTAGACGATAATGTGGTCACCCAAGTTTGCGTTGAAAAGTGCAGCATATGATCCCCGATGCCGATCAAGAGCCGCAAAAAGAACCACACGATAAACGACTGAATAAAAACAAAGGCGAACAAACTCGCGCACACCATCACCCCGCCGATGACAATCAGCGGTTTAAAACCGAGCCTGCGAAGCGGCGCTTCCATGAACGGCGAAGCGATCAAGACGCCGATGTAGAGGCCTGTCGCATGAAGCCCGTTCAGTGCGGCCGAATGGCCTTCCTGTTCGAAAATAACAGAGATGACCGGAAGGAGCATCCCTTGCGAAAAACCTGATATACTGACAATCAAAACGAGAATGAAAAAGTGAAATCTAGTCATCGGCCGATTCTCCTTATCCGTAATCCTTCTTTGATCGTACAACTTTCAGAAGTTTTTAGGCAAGGCGATTTTTCTTTTTCTTTCATAAGAGGTGTGATTCATGGAAATCGTGTGGAATCAGAACGGCTTTGAGGCTGATCTGGAATATGGAAAGCTTAAGATATCAGGCAATGAAGAAGCGGGATTCAGGCCTTATCAATTGCTGGCCGCTTCGATTGCGGCATGCAGCGGAACCGTTCTTCATAAAATATTGGAAAAGAAAAGGATACAGCTGAAAGATATGACCATCGAGACAAAAGAAGAACGTATTTCCGAAGAGGCGGGCCGCATCAAAAGTATCCATCTCCACTTCATATTGAAGGGAGAAAACCTCGGTACAGAACAAATCAAAAAGGCGCTGAAAATAGCGCTGAAAAACTGCGCCATGGTGAGGTCTGTTGAAAACAGCATAGACATCATCGAAACATTTGAGATTCGCTGATGTTTAAAAACCTGCGCCAATGCGGAATAGATCAGTATGCCGTATATAAACTGAAAAGTTCGCACAAAAATAACCTACACCAAAAAAGAAAAGAGGAATGAAAAATGAGCCGTTTTTTCTTTTGGATGATGGCTGCAGGTGTTCCCCTTTCTGTCGCAGGGAGCCTTCTGCATTGGCCGCAGGTTTTATTGTTCATCATATACTGCCTGACCATCATCGCGCTTGCAAGCTATATGGGAAGAGCCACCGAAAGCCTTGCGATCATTGCGGGACCGAGGATCGGAGGCCTTTTAAATGCAACGTTCGGAAACGCCGTTGAGCTGATCATTTCGATTTTCGCGTTGCGGGAAGGACTGATCGGCATTGTGCTCGCATCGCTGACAGGCTCTGTCCTCGGCAACCTTCTCCTAGTCGCCGGATTGTCATTTTTCATCGGGGGCCTGAAATATAAGCGCCAGGAATTCAACGTGTATGATGCGAGACACAATTCAGGTCTGCTCATGTTCGCAGTGATTGTCGCTTTCGTCATCCCTGAAGTATTTTCAGCCGAAATGACAGAGCCGAGGAAGCTGTCGATGAGCGTCGGTATCAGCATCATCATGATTTTGCTTTACCTGGCTGCGCTTTATTTCAAGCTTGTCAGCCACCGCGGGGTTTACCAGACGAATCAAAATGAGCGGGAAGAATCGCATGAAGAGCCGGAATGGTCGGGAAAGAGGGCAACATTGGTTTTATTTTTGGCAACCGTTGCCGTCGCCTACATTTCCGAGCACCTCGTTCATACGTTTGATACGGTGGCCGAACAATTCGGCTGGTCGGAGCTTTTCATCGGAGTCATCATTGTCGCGATCGTCGGAAACGCGGCAGAGCATGCTTCCGCCGTCATTATGGCCTATAAGGACAAAATGGATGTCGCGGTTGAAATTGCGATCGGATCAACGCTTCAGATCGCGATGTTTGTCGCCCCTGTTCTTGTCATCAGCTCTTTGTTTTTTCCAACGAGCATGCCGCTCGTCTTTACCTTGCCGGAGCTGGTTGCCATGGCTTCCGCCGTCCTTTTGATGATCATCATTTCCAACGACGGGGACACGAACTGGTTTGAAGGCGCGACATTGCTGGCCGCTTATATCATCATGGGAATCGGTTTTTTCCTTCTTTAAAAAAATTGGGATAAACAAAGTGCATCCGGAAAACAATAAGGGAAAAGAAACAGAAAGAGTGATAGTATGAAAAAGCTTTTGTGTTTTACGCTGACTGCGTTTTTATCCTTTAGTTTTTTCGCTGTACAGGAAGCTGATGCAGCCAAGCCGATCAAGATTCCAAGCTCTGTCACGAATATTTCCAAAGAGAACACATACCCTAACGCCTCTCAAGATCAGCCGAGGCTGCAGCCGAGCGAACTAGCCAAAGAGCTGCTGAAAACAACCGATATCGCGATTGAAAATCCGCATCTGATCAAAATGCTGAATGAGTCAAGCATTTCCGGCACACCGCTGGCAATCGGCTATCGGGCGACGATTTATTTGGGCAGATGGGCGCTTGGGTATACCTCGAATGAAACCGTTGCGAACTGGGAATACCGCAAAATCAACACAAACCGCTTTGACAACCGGGGCGGGAAAGCACCTGCCGAACTCACGTATTCCCAAGAACAGACGAGCAAAATCAAAGGCGGCTTAACGGCTAAAGTCCCGAAAGCGGAAGATGTCAAAAACATGATGATGCTTAAAGCCATGGAAAAAACAAAGCTGCCGCTCGCCTTTGAAACAGTGGTCGGCTCCGGTACAAAACGCGATCAGATTTATAAAGTGCAGCCGAAAAAACTGGGAAATTTACACGCCTATGCACCTGCCGTCAATGAAAAAGGAAAAGTCACCTACGGCGAAGTGTACATCGTATTAAAAGGCAACAAAAGAAAGCTTGTCGTCAAAAACATCACCTCACAAGGAATCGGCGCCTGGATTCCTGTACAGGATCACCTCACATTCGGCTTTCAGCTCAGCCATCAGCCGAAATAAAAAAGCAAGCCTTTGCGGCTTGCTTTTTTCATACTCTTGCTGTTCTGGAAGTAAAATCAACATCTTGATAATAGCTGTTTTTGACGAGCACATTCGGCCCGAGGCATCGGACGTGCGGGCAGTGGCAATTAAGCTCTTTGGCAAGCTCTGTTTTTCTCCACTTCGCATAGGCGCTTGGGAGGCTGTCTGTTTGAATGTTGCCAAGCGGCGGAGTGTCTCCGAAATCGGTCACGATGATATTGCCGTCAAAAATATTGACGTTCAAGCGCGATCTGCCGTCAGGATCGTTTCTGACGGTGACATTTTTCGCTTCGCGCAGCCGCTGTAAAAGAGCGTGATCTTCAGGATCAGGGCTGCACGCGTAAAACGGCAGGGTGCCGAACAGCATCCACGTATTTTCGTCGCGAATGTCAAGAAGGCGATGGATCGCTTTCCTCATGTCTTGTAAGCTTAAAGATTCAAGCGCGCTTGCAAAGTCGCTCGGATACATCGGATGGACCTCATGGCGCTGGCATTTCATGTCTTCGACAATTTGCCGGTGAATATGCTCGATATGAGGGAGCGTCCGTTTGTTGAGCATCGTCTCGGCGGATACCATGACTCCTTCATCAACTAGCGTCCGGCTGTTTTCGATCATTTTTTCGAAATAGCGCGCCCGTTGGGCAAAGGTCGGCTTTTTATCCATCATGGCGAAGCCGATTTCTGCAAAGTCTTCGACCGTTCCCCAGTTGTGGGAAATATGAAGCACATCCAGGTAGGGAATGATCAGTTCGTAGCGGCCGATGTCGAGCGTCAAATTTGAGTTGATCTGCGTCCGCACGCCGCGTTCATAAGCGTATTTTAATAAAGGAACGACATATTCCTTTACAGATTTTAATGAGAGCATCGGCTCGCCGCCCGTAATGCTTAAAGAACGAAGGCGGGGAATCTCATCAAGTCGTTTCAACAGAAGGCTGACGGGCAGCGCGTCCGGGTCCTTCGTCTGGAGCGTATACCCGACGGCGCAGTGCTCGCAGCGCATATTGCAAAGAGTCGTCGTCGTAAATTCAACGTTCGTCAGCTGTATATCTCCAAATTGGTCAACGTCCATGTAGGCTTCCCACGGATCATATTCCGGGGTGATCGGACGAACCTGCGTTTTTTCTGTCATGACATATCTAACTCCTTTATGATAGGACATACTAATATAGCCCAACTATTCATTTTAGACCTGATCCTTGAGGCATGCAAGTCATGGATGATTGAAAAAAGGCCGTTTATAGGCTACGATAAAGGAACAAAAGGAGGAGAATCATGGGTAACGCAGTACATGACAAAGAACAGCAAGTCAATTATTTGAAAAACAGATTGGATATGTTTATGTCAGTCATCGATTCTTTAGACCCGGAATCGACCGACCTTGAAGATATTGACAGACTGATCAGCATGCTCGACGATTTGGAAGCCAAATACGAACGCTTTAAAAAAGACTGGAAATAAAACCGCGCATTCTCTGCCGCGGTTTTTTTGTTTTCCAAGTGTTGCTTAGTATGAAATGCTCAGTCCTTCTGCACAATAAGAAAAAATAAAACTGGGAGCGAGAAGATAATGAAACGAATCTGTGTCATATGCTGCGGATTCCTGCTAATGCTGGCCTTCAGCGGCAATGCTGAAGCGATTTCCAACAAGGCGATCCATTGGGGTTTTTCAAAAAGCAAAAACCATCAGCCGGCAGATGCTGGACAAGAGCTGAACAACCTTTTACAGCAGTACGACGCCTTTTATTTAGGCAACACAAAGGAAAAAACGATCTATCTGACCTTTGATAACGGCTATGAAAACGGCTACACCCCTCACGTGCTCGATGTTCTGAAAAAACAAAACGTCAAAGCGGCCTTTTTTGTGACGGGCCATTTTGTCAAAGATCAGCCGGAGCTGATCAAGCGAATGGCCAAGGAGGGGCATATCATCGGGAATCATTCATATCACCATCCGGATCTCACGACGAAAACAAGCCGAGTGATTCAAGAGGAATTGGAATCGGTCGATGAGGAGGTTTACAAAATCACAGGCGAAAAAGACAATCTCTACCTGAGGCCGCCTCGGGGCGTTTTCAGCGAGCGGGTGCTCGAAGAAGCGAAAAAGCTCGGTTACCAAACGGTATTCTGGTCTGTTGCTTTTGTCGATTGGAAAATCAATGCCCAAAAAGGGTGGCGCTATGCGTACGACAATATGATGAAACAGGCCCATCCCGGCGCCATCTATCTGCTTCACACCGTCTCGAAAGACAATGCAGAAGCGCTTGATCAGGCGATCACTGACTTGAAAAAAGAAGGATATACATTTAAAAGCCTTGATGACCTGATGTTTGAAAAATCTATGATGCTAAAGACCCTATGAAAGACAATGCCCCGGTCGCTGTGCCGGGGTTTTTGCTTTGGGCTAAAAAATTGATGCTGCAGGCTCTTTTATTTTCCCTAGTCAATTCCATAGAATAAAAATCCATTTTATATACATATATTACTAGATTTAAAAAGAAAATAGGTATATCATTGATAGTGAAGGGGGAATTACCATGTCAAAATCAGTAAAATCAGTCACATCACCTAAAAAATTTATTACAGGAAAACGACTGCTGGAGAACTTGAACGACTACATTGAAGATTTTGGCGATAACGCATATATCATTTGCGATGAATTCATTTTGGAACGCGCTCAAAAAGAAGCGGGGAATTCGATTCAGAAAGCCGGCAATCAAGCCGTTTTTGAAAAATTCAATTACGAATGCACACAGGAAGAAATCGATCGCAACCGGGAGCTTGCACGCAATGCAGGCGCTAATATCATCGTTGGGATCGGAGGCGGAAAAACGCTTGATACCGCAAAAGCTACCGCTTATTACGAGAAGCTGCCGGTTGTGATTTTCCCGACAATTGCTTCCACAGATGCTCCATGTACGGCCCTTGCCGTCATTTATAAACACGACGGATCGTTTGACCGCTATCTGTTTTTGCCGACGAACCCCGATGTTGTTCTCGCGGACTCTGACATTTTAGCATCCGCGCCGCCGCGCTTTTTCGCAGCCGGTATCGGAGACGCCTTGGCGACGTATTTTGAAGCGCGCGCCTGCTTTAAAGCAAACGGCGATAACCTCGTGCTGATGAAGCCTTCAACAACTGGATTGGGACTTGCCCGGCTTTGCTATGATACGCTATTGGAAAACGGCGTAAAAGCGATGCAGGCGGTCAAGCACGGCGTTTCCACACGAGCCGTCGAAGATACAATCGAAGCGACCATCTATTTAAGCGGAGTCGGCGCCGAATCAGGCGGTCTTGCAGCCGCACATGCGATCCACAACGGAATGACAGCCGTTCCTTCTCTGCACAGAGCTCAGCACGGCGAAAAAGTTACGTTCGGCCTTTTGGCTCAGCTTGTTCTCGAAAACGCGCCGGTCGAAGAGCTGGAGACCGTTATTGACTTTATCAAAGGCGTCGGTCTTCCGTTGACATTAAAAGACCTCGGAGTCGACGAATTTGTCGAAGATGAATGGCGCCAAGTGGCTCAAAGCGCTTGCGCGGAAGGCGACACAATGGGCAACATGCCGTTCCCAGTCACCCCTGACGACGTCTACAATGCGATCGTCGCCGCCAACGCGATTGCAGAATCTTATCACGATTAATAGACGAAAAGCCGTTTCCGTGAAGGAGCGGCTTTTTTCTTTGAGATTTGTAGTTTGTGAATCGGCTGTTTGAATAGGGCTTGTTGTCAGTTCGTTTTTTCTGTGTAATAAATGAGTAGTAAGCTGTTTCCCGAAAACGATTTGTTTGACTCGAGTGAAAGTTATCATTTCACCACTTCAATCTGCAACTTCGGCTCTTCTTCAATTCCGGATGCAAATGCATCCTCATTTCCCGGAGCCTTAAAGGTGACGCTGTACGTTTCCTGTGAATGCGGAGACAGTTCCAGCTCTTCCGGCTGAAAGTCGAATTCATTTACCATATCAGGGGTGAGCTGGACGCGTTCGGTATTTTTCCCGTAGTTGTTCACTTTGACCTCACAGTCCATGCTCCCTTCCTCCATATTGCCCTGATAGCTGCAAGTGCTTCCCCTTGTCATATATTCCACGGCATCATCGCCTTGTGCATTCCATTTTTGAAAGAGCATCAGCTGTTCTGTGACCAGCGGGTAAAATACTGAAATGCCGATGATAAACAAAAAAAGCTTAAAGCGGATCCAAGGTACTCCATAATAATGGCGCCACGCCATAATGAAGCCGGCGATGAGCATCAACATGCAGATCAGAACCACAATGCTTCTGGCAGACTGACTTAAAAGCGCGTCTGCCACAGACACGCTTTGATGATTCTCGGCGCTAACCAACAAACCGAGAACGATCAGGATGATGCCGACAAGCCCTGTATGTAGCTTCATTTCTTTCCCTCCCCAGTTATAGAAATAGTCGAACAGAGAGGAAAAAGGTTTCCGGTTTTACTTGAAAATGTCAAACCATCCTTTATGCCGGAACCAGAAGATCATGCCGGCGACAACGGCTGCCATTATTCCGAGGATGAAAAAATAGCCGTAGCGCCAATGCAGTTCAGGCATGTTGTCAAAGTTCATGCCGTACACTCCGGCAATGAAGGTGAGCGGAATAAAAATCGTTGAGACGATCGTCAGCGTCATCATAATGGCGTTCATCCGGTTGGAGTTGAGCGTCTGGTAGCTGTCCCTCAAATCGGCTGTCATGTCACGGTTGTTTTCGACGATTTCGGCCAGCTTCAAGAGATGGTCGTAAATGTCGCTGTAATACGCTTTTCGTTCGCGGTTTTCTTTTGAAATTTCAATGTTTAAAATCCGGTAAAGCAAATCCCGCATCGGAATGATTGTTTTCCTCAGCTTTAAAAGTTCGCTCCGGATATCAAACACCTCGTTCATCAGCGTTCCATACGTTTTCCTGCTGTCGCTTTCGGCAATTTCATTGAGGCGGTCTTCTATTTTGTAAAGAATCGGGAAATATTCGTCCACAAGCGTATCCATGACCATATAGGCGATGTGGCCAGGTCCGTTTTTCCACAACTCGCTGTTTTCCGAAAGCTGTCTTCTTACTTTTTCAATGCCGTCTGAATGATGAAAATGAAATGTGACGATGAAATTTTTTCCAACGAATAAATCAACTTCTTCAGACGCCAAAGTCTTATGATTCAACGCATGTATGACGAAAAAAAGATAATCTTCATATTGATCGAGCTTGGGACGCTGCAAGCGATGTACGCAGTCTTCGACCGATAAAGGGTGAAAGTGAAAATGGCTTTTGAGTAATGAGACTTCTTCATCCGAAGGCTGATCGAAATCGGTCCAAAACCACTCAATATCTTGATCTGTCAGCCTTTCCGCTTTGTTGTCGGATAAAATCCGTCCGTCCTTTGTCATCGCAAAATGTTTAATCATCGGCACCCCTCCGCTTCCATAGGATGCTGCGCTGTACTGTGATTCATTCGATGAAAAATAAAATGTTGTTCTTTTTTAAGAGAATTTGAAACATGGTATACTGTGGACAAAGAAGAAAAAGGGATGGGAAGCGATGTGGAAGGAAACTGTAAGCGTATCACCGCCTTATCATTTTGACCGCGTGTTGGACAGGCTTTCGCTTGATCCGCTCAATGCGGTCAACCTCGACAAAAGGGAGGTCAAGCTGCCGCTCCGCAATCAAAACAAAGAGCCTCGGATTGTCGCTGTGCAGGCGACGGGAACTGTCGAAGCCCCGGCGTTTGCCGTCACCGGTACAGACGATCGAGACGCCATGATGAAAGAAGTGAAACGGATCTTCAGATGGGAGGAAAGTCTTCAGCCTGTACTGGATCACTTTTCACAATCAAGCTTGTCATCAATTTTTGAAGAGCATGCCGGAACGCCGCTGGTGCTCGATTTTCATTTGTATCATTGCCTGATGAAATGCATTATCCACCAGCAGCTCAATCTGTCTTTTGCTTATACGCTCACGGAGCGGTTCGTTCACACTTTTGGAGAGCGAAAGGACGGGGTCTGGTTTTATCCGCTTCCCGAAACGATTGCACAGCTCGATTACAACGACCTGCGCGAACTTCAATTCAGCATGCGGAAAGCCGAATATGTCATCGATACATCGAGGATGATCGCAGACGGCCGTTTACATCTTGATGAGCTTTACCAATTATCAGATGAAGACATTATGGAAAAGCTGGTGAAAATCAGAGGCATCGGCCCGTGGACCGTCCAAAACGTTCTGCTGTTCGGGCTCGGCCGCCCCAATCTGTTTCCGGCCGCCGATATCGGCATCCAAAATGCCATCAAACGCCATTTTGGCTTAAACGATAAACCGACAAAAGAACAAATGCTTGAAATGAGCAAAGAATGGCACCCTTATTTAAGCTATGCTTCCTTGTATTTATGGAGGAGCATTGAGTAGAAATGGAGAGAACATCAGTGAAACGTGACAAAAAAGGATCATCAGCAGAATTAAAAGTCGGACAGCAATTTCCGCTGACGATCAAGCGCCTCGGCATCAATGGCGAAGGCGTCGGCTACTTCAAGAAAAAAGTCGTCTTCGTCCCCGGCGCACTGCCGGGTGAAGAAGTCGTCGTCGAGGCGACAAAGGTTCATCCGAAATTTTCCGAAGGGCGCGTCAAAAAGGTGCGCAAACGTTCAGAGCACCGCGTCAAGCCGCCTTGCATCATCTATGAGCAATGCGGGGGCTGCCAGCTTCAGCATCTGGCTTATGAAGAGCAGCTGAAAGGAAAACGGGACATCGTCATTCAATCGCTCGAACGGCACACCCGTTTTGACATCGGCAAAATGGACATCAGGCCGACGATCGGCATGGACAACCCGTGGCACTACCGGAATAAAAGCCAGTTTCAACTCGGGCTTTCGAAAAACGGAAAGATGGTAGCCGGGCTGTACGGCCTTGACTCGCACCGGCTTGTCCCGATTAGCGAATGCATCGTTCAGCATCCGGCGACGAACAAAACGACGCAAACCGTCAAGCAGATTCTTGAAGACTTCGGCATTTCCGTCTACAACGAACGGAAGCGCACGGGTGACGTCCGCACGATCGTGACGAGGGTCGGCTTTGAGACGGGGGAAGTGCAGGTTGTCATTGTCACGTCAAAAGAAGACCTGCCGCGCAAGGAGCTCATTGCTGAGGAAATCAAAAAGCGTCTGCCTGAAGTGACATCCGTGATTCAAAACGTCAACAAATCCAAGACATCGGTTGTTTTTGGCGATGATACAAGGCTCTTAGCCGGCAATATGGTCATTCAGGAATTTCTCGGAGAGGTTTCATTTGAGCTGAGCGCCCGCGCTTTTTTTCAGCTAAATCCGATCCAGACGGTCAAGCTGTATGACGAAGTGAAAAAAGCGGCAAAACTGACCGGGCGCGAAAAAGTCGTCGACGCCTATTGCGGCGTCGGCACGATCGGAATGTGGATCGCCGACGGTGCAAAAGAAATCCGCGGCATGGACGTCATCAAAGAATCGATCGATGACGCCAACCAAAACGCCAAAAAGCACGGAATCGAAAATGCGCACTATGTCACAGGAACGGCCGAGCACTGGCTGCCGAAATGGACAAAAGAAGGCTTCAGGCCGGACGTCGTCATCGTCGATCCGCCAAGAACAGGCTGTGACCGCACCTTCCTTGATACGATCAGGCAGGTTAAACCGAAGCGGTTCGTTTATGTCTCATGCAATCCGTCAACACTTGCGAAAGATTTGCAATACTTGGCCAAGGATTACCATGTCGAATACATTCAGCCTGTCGATATGTTTCCGCAGACTGCGCACGTCGAATCGGTCGTATCGCTGAAGCTGAAATAAAACGCCTTTTCAAAGGCGTTTTTTAGCGGAACCAAAAGGGGGATAAATGATGAAAAGACTCTGCATCATCCCGTGCGGGGCGAAGAAAATCTGGGATGTCGATCCGGGCATCGGCCCGTCCGCCGCAAAGGATGTCTATCTGAGCCCGTTTCACCGGGCGTGCCGCGCATATGCCCAGACGTTTTTTTCGGATTGGGTGATTCTTTCGGCAAAACACGGCTTTTTAAAACCTGAAGATATCGTTCCTGAAAACTATGACATCACATTCGGGATGCGCCACCCGGAGATTATGCCGGATGTCGAGATGAAGACCCAAGGTGAACGGAAAAACCTGATGGATTATGACGAAATCGTCATGCTCGGCGGAAAAAAATACAGGCCTGTTCTGAGGAACGTGTTTGGCAGCGGACAGCAGATCACTTACCCGTTGGCGGGATATCGAGGGATCGGCTACATGCTGCAGGCACTGAAGCGGGCTGTCGATGAAGGTCGGGAACTTAGTGAACGTGAAAACAGTTGAAGAAGAAAGTGATTTTTTTTAAATCGCTGGCGGGCTCGTCCAAATAAGGACAGGGTATCATCCGAGAGACTGGAAGACATTTGTTTGGCGATTGGGATATCAAGAGGCAAAATGAAATATTCATTTTTGCCTCTTTTTTTATGTGATTTTTTGTAACAAAAAGAAGTTCAGCGGTACTAATAAGTGAATGGAAAAATAGCGGCATGCCCAGCCGGGGAGGGGCTTTATGAAGCTTGAGGAAGTCTACAAGAGTATTCAGCCTTCCGTTTATGCCTTTTTCTACATCAAGACACTCCATAAAGAAACGGCGGAAGATTTAACACAGGAAGTATTTTATCAGGCTGTGAAAGGCCATCATACATTTTCGGGAAAGTCGACAATCAAAACATGGGTGTTTGCGATTGCTAAAAACGTGTTGAAAAAACACTTTCGTTCTGGATCGTCGAAAGCCGGGGCAAACATGATCATTCAGCACGATGAAGCTGCTTGCTTATCTCCTGAAGAACACCTCCTGAAAACCGAGAAAGAGCGGCGGCTTCTCGAGGAAATCAACCGGCTTGATGAGACTTCAAAGGAAATTGTCACCCTCCGCATCTACGGAGAATTGTCATTTAAAGAAATCGGCATGCTCACAGGCAAAACAGAAAACTATGCCAGGGTCGGGTTTCACAGAGCGAAGCTCAAGCTACAGCAAGAAATGGAGGGGTATGATGAAGGATAAGGAACGCAGTATATTCAAAGATTTGCTTCCTTTGTACCATGAGGGGCTGTTAAGCAAAGAGACGGCTGAATGGATTGAGGAAGCGGCCGAAAACGATGAAGAGCTTCATAGGCTTTTGAAGATGACGGAAGCCGAGCTTCCGAAGGAACATATTGAATCGTCTATTCATGAAAGTCAAATGTTTAAAAAAATCAATCGGAAGCTTTCCTTGTACCAATTGATGTTTACAGCCATTTCGTTTTTTCTCGCGATTCACACATCCCTGTTAAATGAGAGCTTCGGCTTTATTTTGTGGTACGCCGTGCTTGGGCTTGCGGTGTACTTGTTTTACCGGGATATCAAACTCGTGATACTCCTCTCCTTTGCGCCGATTTTCATTTGGGGGATGGGGGATATTCTGGCCGGATGGGACACAGCTGACGGTACAGGGGTTGTGGAGCACCTGCTGTATGCCGTCTTTGGCGCTTTCGTGCTCGCTGTTATTCACTGTTTTTTCGCCGCGGCCGGAATGATGATCGGCTGGCTGTCCTTAAAGCTGAAAGAAAGTAGCTGATATGATGAAAAAGAAAATCTTGTATAGCGTATTGATTGTGCTGCTCGTTTCCTTTGTGCTTGCCGCATACAACGCCTTCAACGGAAATCCCGTAAGCAAGAGGCTGTCTCAAACGAAGCTTGAGCATTATTTGAATGACCGCTATCCTGAAAAAGACTTGCGGATCGACAGCGCTATCTATAATTTCAAGTTCGCCGAATATGTATTTGAAGTCACTGATACCGGCGATCAAAAGCGCAAAGATCCCTATCTGTTTTCTTTGAGAGGATTTATTCAACCTGAAGTGCACACGGACGGGATCTATGAAGAGAACCTCAACGAACCGCTGATGGAGCGGCTTGGAGAAGAAGCCGGAAAAGAAATCAAAACGTTTTTATCGAAAAGCATAAACGATCTGAAAGACGTTCATGTGTATGTGGAGGTATTAAAAGGAAAGCTGAAAAATGACGCAAAATGGGAGAAAAGCCTCCGCTTAGACAAGCCGATGGAGATTCATATTTTACTTGATGCCGCAAATGCCGACAGAAAAGACGTATACAAAACGGCGCAAAAGATTCAGCGCCTGTTGAATGAGGAAGGATATGACTACGAAGGCGTGACGATTAATGCGAACATTTTTGATGGGGAAGATATTAAAGACGAGGAGATCGGCTATCTTAAATACAGCACCTCCTTTGAAAAAAATACGGAAATCAAGCTGAAGGATGTTGAAGAGCTAAATGATTAACGATCCATCCTTCAGTTTGAAGGATGATATCATACATGCAAGCCGCCGCAGAAAGCGGCGGTTATCTGTTTAATATAAGTGTCTTTAGCGGTTTTTTGAAACCGGCCGCCAGCCAATGCGCCAGACGAGAAGTATCCGTATAAAGATGACAGAAAGGTGAAGGCCTGTGAACCTGGATCTCCCTTTTTCATCAGGCTTTTGTCCTGCATTGTCTGAAAGTAGTCTGTTAAATAACTGAGGAGCTCTTCCATATGCTTTAACAGAGAACCGAAAAGATCAGTCATCCTTCCGCCGTCTTGAACAGCGATGAGGTAGAGCGGTTTGTTATTTTCCATATGGAGCAAATACGATTCTGCAATCAATGTTAAATCTTTTTCCAGGTTCCAAGTGATATCGTTTTCAAATACGCGCTGAAAGGCTGGTATATAAGAAAATTGTTGAACGGCCGCTTCCAAAAGTCCGAGCTTTGTTTTGAAGTGGCGGTAGACCGTCATCTCGCTGACGCCTGAATGAAGCGCGATATCCTTTATTGTAACCGACTTGAATCCGTATTTTTGCATTAAGTCTAAAGCAGCAGTTATGATCCGTTCGTTCGTCTCTTGCAAAGGTGCTTACCCCCATTTTATGATAGTTAGTAGTAACTAACATCAGTCTAATCAGGCGCTCAATTGATGTCAACCCGTTTCAAAAAGGATAAAAAGGAGTTTTGATCATGAAAAATATTTTAATCGTCAATTTTCCGGCGGAAGGGCATGTCAATCCTACATTAGGGATCACCAAAGCATTTGCTGACAGAGGCGACAATGTGCACTATCTTTCAACAGAAAAGTATAAAGACAGGCTGGAGGGCGTCGGGGCTACCGTCCATTTATACAAAGATCTGGTGAGAAACGCGCATATTGATCCGAATTCACCGTCCGGCCTTCTTGAGTTTTTAAAAATTCATCTCAAAACCTCGCTGTATATTCTAGACATTGTAAAAGAGCTGTCCAAAAGCATTTCGTTCGATGTCGTGTATTATGACACATTCGGTGCGGGTGAATTGGTCAGGGATTATTTGAACATTCCGGGAATCGCTTCGTCGGCTTCATTTCTCTTCGGACAAGAACATATGAAGATTCTGCCGTTGCATCCGGATTCAGGTTCGGAGCTGCACTTGGACAAAGAATGCGAAGACCTGCTTGGGGAACTGAAAGAAAAGTACGGCGTCTCACCGCGGCATACAGGACAGTTTATGAGCAATCAGGCGGAGTTAACCGTTGTGTATACAAGCCGGTATTTTCAGCCTGACAGCGGCCGTTTTGGGGATGATGTGCTGTTTATCGGCCCTCGTTTTCCGAAGCGCCTGGACAAGACCGATTTTCCGGTAGAATCGTTGAAGAATGAGAAAGTCATTTATATTTCAATGGGAACCGTCCTTGGTAAAACTGCTGACTTTTTCAATATGTGCATCAATGCTTTCCGTGATTTCGACGGCAAGGTTGTCATCGCTGCCGGCGAAAAATCGGACTACGCGGATGTAAAAGAAGTGCCGGAGCATTTTATCATTGCACCGTATGTGCCGCAATTAGAAGTGCTTAAAGAAGCCGATGTGTTCATCACACACGGCGGCATGAACAGCGTCAATGAAGGCATCCATTACCGTGTCCCGATGGTCGTGCTCCCGCATGATAAAGATCAGCCGATGATCGCCCAGCGCCTCAAAGAGCTGAATGCGGGATATCCGCTGTTTGCAGAAGAGGTCAATGCTGAAAGATTAAGAGATGCAGCAGAACAAGTACTCACTGACGAAAAATATCAGGAAGGTATTCAAAAAATTGATGAAAGCTTTAGCAACTGCATAGACATGAAAGGTGCATTGGCGCGCATTGATGAATATATAGTGCAGAAAAAGTCGCTGCAGCCATAACAGAAAGCCGCTTTTTACTAAGCGGCTTTTTTTTATGCATAAACACCGCAAAAAAGAAAAAAATAGAATGAATCATAGATCAGAAAGGATGTTGCATGATGCGCAAACTGTGCGTTTGCCTGCTTCTTGTCATTCCGCTGTCATGTACGGCTCTCATGTCTTCTGCCTACGGAGAAACACGCGTTTATCAAGAGTTGACGGACAAGCAAAAAAATGAACTGGCTTCTTTGCAAAAGGACATTATGGAAAAGAAAAAACAGCTGATCAATAAGTATGTGGAGTACGGAATACTTGATCAGGAAAGGGGAAAAGAAATCAAGTCTCATATTGAAAAGCGCTATGAAAAAGAGCGGGAAAACGGGTTTTTGCCAAAGTGGAAGCACCATAAAGAAAAACTTCACCAGCATCATATCCATTAAACTGAAAAAGACGGCGTCTCATTTTCTTCGTGACAAATGTGTAAAGACAGGTGTAAACTAATACTCATGTAAACTGCTAAGAGAGTAAAGAGGAGTTGTGAGTATGAAGAAGAACCGTCCTGTTTCAGAGCGCAGACTGCTTGGCATCGCCGGCCTCGGCTGGCTTTTTGATGCCATGGACGTTGGCATATTATCGTTTATTATCGCCGCTTTGCACGCGGAATGGAAGTTGACGCCGCAGGAAATGAGCTGGATCGGCAGCGTCAACTCAATCGGCATGGCTGTCGGGGCATTTGTCTTTGGCCTTTTGGCTGACCGTGTCGGAAGAAAATACGTTTTTATTATTACGCTGCTGTTTTTCTCGATCGGCAGCGGGTTGTCCGCTTTGACGACGACATTGTGGGCATTTTTAGTCTTGCGCTTTTTCGTCGGAATGGGGCTCGGGGGAGAGCTTCCAGTTGCATCTACGCTTGTATCCGAAACGGTTGCGCCTGAGCGGAGGGGAAGAATCGTCGTCCTGCTCGAAAGTTTCTGGGCATTCGGCTGGCTGGCTGCGGCGCTCATTTCGTATTTTATTATTCCGGCCTACGGCTGGCAGATTGCTTTATTGATAACTGCGATACCGGCTTTTTACGCCTTATATTTGCGGATTGCCCTGCCGGATTCTCCGAAATATGAGAAACTTGCACAGGAAAGGAAGCCGACCATCATGGAAAATGTGAAAAGCGTCTGGTCCCGCAAGTATGCCCGGCCTACGGCTATGCTGTGGATCGTTTGGTTTTGCGTCGTCTTTTCCTACTACGGCATGTTTCTTTGGCTGCCGAGCGTCATGGTGATGAAAGGATTCAGCATGATCAAGAGCTTTGAATACGTCTTGATCATGACGCTGGCTCAGCTGCCAGGCTATTTCTCCGCGGCATGGCTGATTGAAAAAGCCGGTCGGAAAATGGTGCTTACCGTCTACTTGTTAGGGACGGCTGTCAGCGCTTATTTCTTCGGATCGGCTGAATCGCTGGCGCTTCTGCTTGCGTCAGGCATGTTTTTATCGTTTTTCAACCTTGGTGCCTGGGGCGCGCTTTATGCTTATACGCCGGAACAATACCCGACATCAATCAGGGGGACCGGCGCAGGAATGGCAGCCGGCTTTGGCCGAATCGGCGGCATCCTGGGCCCGCTTCTTGTCGGCTATCTCGTCGCCCGGGGAACAGAGATTTCAATGATCTTTTTCATCTTCTGCGTCGCTGTTGTTGCGGCCGTCGCGGCCATCTTCTTTTTGGGAACGGAGACGAAGCAGAAAGAGCTTGTCTAATGTCCGAATTCTGTTTCATAATAGACGGGATGCGAGAATTTGGAAAGAGTTGATTGAATTGAAAAAGAAAGCCATCATTACAGGTCTCTCATTGTTGATTCTTGTGACAGGCTGTTATGTGTATAACGCCTTTTACGGAAATCCGGTCAGCCGAAGCCCACGCCGGTGAAACCTTAAATATGAAAGGAAGCTCCTATAATTTCAAGTTCGCTGAATACCTTTTTCGCATGTCAGATGAGCGGAATGATGAGTACATTTTCAGCGTAAAAGGTGGATTGCACCCGGCTGTCACAAACGATGGCATCAAAGAAGCCAGACAGGAAAAGACGAGAACCAGACTAAGCAAAGAAGCCTCAGATGAGATCAAGGCAGAGCTTGAAAAAGAGCTGAAAAACGTGATCGACGTCCAAGTTTCTCTATCTGGAAGCTATGATGTCAATACAGATTGGAAAAAACTGAAGCAAACAGAACCGATCGCTGTTACAGTTACCTTGAATTCAGGCCGGGACGGCCAGAGGCAGGTCTATGACCAGGCAAAAGCGGTGAAAAAAATATTGAGCGGCTACCATTATGAAAACATTGAGATTGACAGTATGGGCTTAGACGGGGAAGACCGGCCCGGCTATGTGAAGTACAATGTGCATGTTTCAAAGGACCGCGCGATAGTCATTGAAGATGTAGAGAAGGCGCTGTAACGCCTTCTCTTTTTTTATATGCAGGATATATAGGCGGTTTGCACTATTGATGTCCATGGCCGAAGAGAATAGAATCATATTAAGAACAAATATCGCCGGGATTGTTACTGGTAAGGCAGGCAAGACCTAAAATGTGCTAAAGGAACCGCAGACCTTAGTGTGCTTTTTTGCGCCTATCGGCTGATGCTTTCGCATGTTTTAGGTCTTTTTTTATTCCTTTCGCCGGGGGTCTTTAGATGTAATGGCACATTTTTCATTTTGATCGTCTTCTGTTGATTTGATAGGATAGAAAAATTGGAGGAGGTAGATCCGGGTGCTGCAAAAAGAGATTGCAAGAGTTCTCTTGCCCCTCATTGGAGGCGTGGAGAATATCATCAGCATCAGCCATTGTACGACAAGGCTGCGCTTCAATGTCAGAGATGAAGAAAAAATCGATATAGCTGCTATTGAAAAGATGGAGTCTGTGCAGGGGACTTTTTTCAGATACGGTTTGTTCCAGATCATTTTCGGTACAGGTGTAGTCAATAAGATTTATAAGGAAATGATCCAATACAGCGATCAGGCTCCTCTTGAAGAAGCCCGCCGGGAGGCGCGGCCAAACATGAACGTATTGACGCGATTTGCCAAAACGCTGTCAGACATCTTTGTGCCGATCATTCCTGCAATCGTTGCGAGTGGATTGCTCATGGGCCTCATCAGTGTGCTTAAAGAATTCAGCCTCGGCGCTTATGGCGGCCCGCTGATGAAAATGCTCGACATTTTTTCAAGCTCAGCGTTTGTCATTTTGCCTGTGCTAATCGGGTTCAGTGCGGCTAAACAGTTTGGGGCGAATCCGTTTTTAGGCGCTGTCATCGGCGGAATTCTGACCCATCCCGATTTGCTCGATCCTTCATTGCTCGGCAGCCAAAAGCCGGAATCCGTCGAAGTATTCGGCCTTGAAGTCCCTTTGATCGGATACCAGGGGACCGTCATTCCGATTCTCTTATCTGTCTACATAATGAGCAAAATCGAAAAATTCTTAAAAAGAATCGTCCCCCGTTCTTTAGATTTGCTTGTCGCACCGTTTATTACAGTCATGGCTTCCGGATTTGCCGCGCTGTTTATCATGGGGCCGCTCTCACTGATCATCGCCCATTTCGTAAGCGACTGTCTCGGGTTTGTTTATCATTTTGCGGGGGCTTTCGCCGGATTTTTATTTGGCGGGCTTTACTCCTTACTCGTTTTGAGCGGCCTGCACCACAGTTTTTATGTGATTGAAGCGTCGCTGCTCGCAGATCCCGAATATGGGGTCAATTTTCTGCTTCCAATATGGTCGATGGCCAATGTCGCACAGGGAGGAGCGGGACTCGCCGTGTTTTTGAAAACAAAGAATGCCGGCATCAGAAAGATTGCGATTCCGGCTTCTCTCACCGCCTTTTTGGGAATCGTCGAACCTGTCATGTTTGGCGTCAACCTGAAACTCGTCAGGCCGTTTATCGGCGCATCGATCGGAGGCGCCCTCGGAGGTGCATACGCCGTCTTCACACACGTGGCGGCAAATTCTTACGGATTGTCCGGCATCCCGATGATTTCAATCATTCTCCCTCTTGGCACCGCCAATCTCATTCATTATTTAATCGCTTTTGCGATTGCGGTGATTTCAGCATTCATTGCGACTTTGTGTCTTGGCTTTAAAGATGAAAAAGAATAATTCCGTTTTCATTCATTAAAACAGGATGAAAGGAAGGCAGCTATGAAAGTAAAAAAAATCTTAAATAACAATGCGCTCGTCGTAAAGGATCGCGACGAGGAAAAGATCGTATTAGGGTCCGGAATCGCATTTCAAAAAAAGAAGAATGATATTGTCGACAGATCTAAAATTGAAAAAATATTCGTGATGAAAGATTCATCAGAATACCGCCAATTCGAGGAGATCTTAAAAACGTTGCCGGAAGATCATATTCAGGTGGCGGAGGATATTATTTCTCATGCGGAAAAAGAACTCGGGATCAAAATCAATGAGCGAATCCATGTCGCCTTTTCAGATCATTTATCATTCGCGATAGAACGGTTAAGCAAGGGAATGGTCATTAAAAATCCGCTGCTTCAAGAAGTCAAAGTCCTCTATACGAAAGAATTTCAAATCGGCCGCTGGGCAAAGGCCCTCATTAAAGAAAAGCTGAAGATCGATATTCCGGAGGATGAAGTCGCCAATATTGCGCTGCATATCCACACAGCCAAAACAAACGCGGGAGATATGACAAAAACGCTCGATCTCACAACGATGATCAAGGATATTATCGAGATCATCGAAAATAAACTCAACATTAAAATAAAGGATGAGACGATTTCGTATGAGCGGCTTATCAACCATCTTCGTTTCGCCATTCAGCATATCGAGTCGGGAGAGACATTTTACGAAATGGACAGTGAGATGATCAGCCTCATTAAAAAGAAGTTTGGACAAGCGTTTATGTGCGCAGAAGAAATCGGGGCATTTGTGAAGCGGGAGTATGGCTTTGAATTTCCGGAAAAAGAGCTGTGCTACATTACCATGCATATTCAGAGATTTTATCAGCGGTCTGCTGTCGTGTAAAGAATGCCTGTGTTTAAGACAAAACGGAGCCCTGTTATCGGGCTCCGTTTTTGTTTAAGGTTTCAATTTCCGTTAAAATCGAATTTTCGATTAGAAATCCTTTCACTTTGACGTGCAAAGGGATTAACGGGTGCCGGCGGATGGCGGCGACGCTTTTTTGTACGCCTTCGGCCACGTTTTCGCTCGGTGACAGCCATTCATCAATGCTGCTCTGCGTAAATTCCGGACTGCAGTTTTGGAAAAGGTACTCTAAAGTTTGCATTCTATCGTTTAAATCTTTGTCTCTATTTAAAAGGTCAGAAATATCTTCATCTGCCATTTGTTCGTATTTATCGCGGACAATCCAGATTTCTTCCGCTCTGTTCCGGTGGACAAGGGTGATGATATCCCTCATCAAATCACCGTAGGGCTGTGAAATATCAGGGAAGACGCTTTTTAAAACGAGGGCGTTCTCAGGCTGAATATTTGCTGCCCGGCAGATGGTCTGTTCAAGCTGTTTCTCCATTCCGATAATCATCAGTATTTTTTTGTTTTCTTCCATGACATTTCACCTCATTCATTTATCGTGTTTGTCCAGTTCTTCCATTTTCCCTCCGGGTTAATAGATGCCAGATGAATCCATCCGTTCTCTGCCTTTTGTCTGAAGCTGTGATCGCGGTCAAGGAGCCGTTCGATCTCATCATCCGGCGCTTCAATCACGATCAGCAGCCTGAGAGGCGCATGATATATTTCGTCATCTGACCGCATGACAGACTGCCACGGGAGACCGGCCAAAAGGTCGCTTGCATTTCCTTGCATGACGCCGAGGCCGGAAGTGACGGTTTGAGTTGCTTTATTTCCGCTTCCATAATAATGCGGTGCAACGGTTGAGGCGTAATACTGAAGATTGATCCATTGGGCTACTGTCCCAGGCCCTGAAATGATGCCGCTAAGGATGGAGCCGTCTTCATCATTCCGCCAGTCATAGCTGTGCAGAAAAGCCCTTCCTTCAAGATCGGCTCCCCGTGTAAGCCGGCGTGTGCCGATAATGAATGAAGCATTTCGGGCCAGCCCCCATTCGGGACGGATTTCGCTCCAATCTTCGGCGAAGCGCTCAACTTCATTCCGCGGATTTTGATAGCCGAGCTGCGGCAGTTCTTCTAAGCGCTCGGCTCCGACAGTTTGGCTGACATCGGGAAGCACCGAGTTGATGCGGTCAAACGCTTGTTGAGCTTTAGCCGGAAGCTCAGGTACATAGAGCCACTGCAGTTCATCCAATGTTGTAATATGCTCTGCGGCAGCGAATACCGTATCATCCGGAATGAAAATGCCGTCGGAGCGGAGCCTCTCTCTGACGCTTGGAAGGTTGCATAAAGCTGCTAGGACGCGTGCGTTGAAAGCGCCAGATGCGCCTCCGCAGGCGCCGCAGTCCAGTGCCGATGCATAAGGGTTATTCGTGCTTCTGCTGCCGTGCCCGCAAATGACAACCAGCGGAGCGAACCGGTCTGTGATCCCCATCATCTTTAATGCCTGTCTGGCATAGGCGGCTTTTTCTTCTTCCGTAAATCCGACCGGAATGCCGGCTTCAGATGTTTCCATGCGATCTAGCGAGAGTTTTGCCTGAGGCTTCTTCAGCCATGTTTTCCGCGCATTCCGGAAAGCTTGCCCGGCTGCGCGGGGGACTAGGCTGCGCGCGGCCATTTGCAGGCTCAGCCAAGGCCCGCTCACTTCGGGAAGCAGCATACCCGCCAATAGATTCTGTTTCATCGTTTTAAAGGCGGAGCTCAGTGAAGCTGCCGCTTTTTTATGTTCTTGATACGATTTAAAACTTGATTCTTCGGCCGTTTCTTTTACGCGATGCTGCGGTTTAAGGATGACCGGCAGAGAGCTGTGGCTGTGCTTAGTGCCAAGTTCGCACGTTTCGATTGCCAGATTGAAAAAGCCCGCTGTTCCATACGTTTCAAAAGGGCCTGACTTTTCCAATGCCCGGCGGAACGGCTCTGAACGGACATCAATACAAAATGCGAGCTGAGCCAGCACCGGTTCACTTTTGGCGGGAGTGGCAGGTCTGTTTGCCGCGATGAGCTTCCTTACCTCAGCGGCGTATGTTTGTTCCCACGCTTCCAGCCAGATACGCCTGCGCGTTATATCATCAAAGCGGCGGGCGAGTGTTAATCTCGCTTTTTGCTCTGCTGCTGAAAGTTCGAGCCATTCGTCAGGCGTAAGGCGGCCCCAATGCAGCCAGGCCGCAATCAAAGGAACGAGAAGCATCTCTTTTTCAGGCTTTGGCTTAGACAGCGGCAAATAAGGTTCAATAAGCATCCATTCCATTGAAAGCCGGACAGCCAAATACTCAAGCAACAGCCGTTCTTCATCCTGCGATTGCTGGGAACGCCAAAGCATCATTCCGGCCCATCCCGGCAGAGAAAGCAAATGAGCTTCAAGGTACGCCTGAACGTCTCCATCAGAAATATCAAGCGCTCGGAGTGCTCTTTTCATAGCGTCTCGCGGCTCTTCCGGCCACCCATTCATTCGTTGGCGTTCCGCGCGCGACAGGGCGGGATCATGTTCAACAAGCTGCCGCCATGCGCTGTAAAACCCTTTCTCACGATGCGGAAGCCGCCATGCCGATTGTGATTCATCAAGGAACAGCTTGCACCATTTAATCACATGATGATCAAGGAGGTGAGCGGTTTGTTGTCCGGCAAAAACGCTAAGCGGTTTGATCAAGCGTGTTTTCCGGTCATCGATTGTCCCGCGGGCCGCTTGTTTGGCAAGCTTTTTAACTTGTCGGGAGCTCAAGAGCTGTTCAGGTATTTCGTCCAGCTTGAGCGCGGCTTTGCAAAATGCTTCCGCTGTTTCCCTCTGCATGCCGGGCTGATGTGAATCGAGCCAATTCATCAGCTTTTTTTCAAGAATCGACTCATCGATTTCTCCCCGTTGTTTTGCGGAGCGGAACATGGAGGACTTTGGGTAGATATCAACATGAAGCTGCTGTTTAAGCTGCCGGGCCGTCTGTTCAAATGTTTGTTCTTCAAGACCCATCCACGGATGGCGCGCGGCAAAGGTTTCAATCGGCCAAAGCGGCGCAATGACCCGTGCTGCTGATTGAACCAATTCGTCAATATTAAAGTCCGCGTTCTGATGTTCATATTTGAAGATCAATTGTTTAGACAATGTGGGTGCTGCTTTCATGATTGACGACCTCCTTGAGTAAGATATTGGTCAAGATAATTCGGCCTTTCTTCGACCGATTCGGAATGAGGCTCACCCGCTTTTACAAGACGCAGATAAAGTGCGCCGGACCATGCAAAGCGCTGCCGAACGATCAAGGCGCCGGCCGCACTGCCGGCTAACAAAACGACTGCCGTTAAAACGGCCGCCATTGCAGGCGGCTGCGCCCCCTGTACAACAGCTTCCTTCAGGAGCCCGTGTAAAACGGAATGAATGATGGCAAACGCGAGTGAAGCCCCCGTTAAAATGAAAAGTCCGGCAATTCGTGTGACGCGTCCGTAATTGGCTGTGACAAGCTGTCTCCAAGCAATGAACAGTGCCCAGCCTAAAACAAGGGCGCTGATCAATTGATAGCCATCGTCTGCAGCGGAGAGCCAGATTCCGATGACGAGAGTAAGAGCAAAGACGCCGCCTATCATGTCCCAAAAAAGAGCCGGTTTGCCTCGTTTAGATGCAGATGATTCATAACGGCGTACCGCTGATCCGGCTTGCAGGAAAAGGGCGGCTTTGAACAGGCCGTGCAAAATGAGATGAATAACAGCCGCAATATAGGCCCCTAATGCGCATTGGACGAGCATAAAACCCATCTGCGCGACAGTTGAAGCTGCGAGTTGCCGCTTGTAGTCCGTTTGGACGATCATCATGCCTGTTCCGAGCAAGACGGAAAGGACGGCGGGAACAAGCAGAATAAGCTGCAGCCCATCACCGCTGAACATCGGTGCGAAACGGGTCAGCATGACGCCGCCTACATTTACGAGTCCGGCGTGCATGACCGCGGAAACGGGAGTCGGGGCGATTGCAGAATCGAGCAGCCAGCGATGAAACGGCCACTGTGCTGCAGGAATCATCACCGTTAAAATGATGAGGAGACCGATCCCGGTTTTCTCCCATGAGCTGAGCTGTACAAGGCTTTCTTCCGCTAAGGCAGATGATAATTGCCAGTGTCCCGTCGCGAGAGACAGCCAAAGAGCGGCTGCTGCTATCGCCAGCCAGCTGAGCGCAAAGATCCGGCCCGCATACAAAGCGGCATTTTTCGCCGCCTGCCACGCGCTGTTTAAGCCGATTAGCGCAGTCAAGCCGAACAGCGTGATACCCCAGCATAAGAGGAGCCAGCGAAGATCATCGTTCAGCCAGGCGCATGAAGCTCCTCCTGTCGTAAGCGTCAGCAGCACAAAAAATTTACGGTAGGAGCGGTCGCCAAACAAATACCGGACAGAGTAGCGCTGGACGATGAAGCCGATGGTCAAGACAAACAAGGCGATCAGCCAAGCCAGCGAATCCAACCGCCAAGGAGCTCCAGCCTGCCCGGGATTTGCCGTTATCAATGCTGCCAGCGCGGCAAGCGGCGGCAGGGCGATGATCTTGGCGTGAATCCGTACATATGTCAATGGAACCTTTCGATTCAGGACGAGCAGTGCACTGAACAAACAAAGCGCAAGCGACGCGAAAAATATTTTCAGCCAAAATAAAGAATCCAGCAGATCAAACACCCGACATCACTCCGTCGGGATAATGGAAAAGAATATATTGTTTCATGTCTTGCCTTCCTTTCTGAAAACGTAAAAAAAGCCGGTATATTCAGGATTGGCCCATTTCAGCCAATCTTTCTGAATGATACCGGCTTATCTTTAACTCATGTTCATGCTTTAAAGATCTTCCGTTTTTTCTATGACAATTTTTTTTGCAGGTCGTTAGCCAATTTAAACACCATGATCCGCTCGCCTGTACGCGTGCTAATATCGGTGTGAAAGCTGATCGTCTCTTCACCGGTCAACTCCTTCATTATGCGGCTCAGTTGTTCTATACCCGATTCCACCAAACCGGAGCGGGTTCTTTTAATTGACAGCAGGCCTTCTTTTGTACTGCAAAGTTCGTATTCGGCGGGCGTCAAAATACCGTTCAGGGAAATGATGACCATATTTCTGAGAATATCTGTTTTAACAGACACGGACCCGCGGCCTAAATAGTCTTTTTCCCACTGGGTTAAGGCTTTGCTTATCTCCGCCTCCAAAGACCCCTTCGTCACTTTCTGTTTTTCCAATGTTATATCCTCCTGAAAAACGGTATATTTCTTTTCCTTATACACGAAGATAGGGAAAATGAAATATACCGTCCTATCAAAATGTTAATGTCATGCATGGTAAAGATTGCTTTTTCACGCGACCATAATGGGATTATAGCCGAATGCTAAAGCTCTTTTACATGAGATTACGATTATTGATTTTACGGAATTACTTTTTTAATATCATATCTTTTCAGATTTATGATGTCAATACCGTTCTTTTATTGGATAAAAAAGAGGAAGGCCGTCTTAGCAGACGAGCATTCCCTTTGCAACTGCATCGGCTTTATCTTTGCCGTTCAGCAATTCGGCAAGCTTGAGGGCAAATGGGATCGTGGTCGCCGGCCCTCTGGAAGTAATGATGTTTCCATCCACGACGACATTTTCATTTGCAGTGACATCCGCGCCTGTCAAATGTTCTTCAACTCCCGGATAGCAGGTCGCTTTTTTTCCGCTGACAAGCCCCGTTTTTCCGAGCGTCATCGTTGCGGCGCATATGGCGGCAACATATTTTCCTGCATCCGCCGCTTCTGTCAGCGTCTTATGCAAAGCTTGATGTTCCAGCATTTTTTTGCTGCCTACATTTCCGCCCGGAAGAATCAGCATATCCGCTTCCTGAACATCCGCATCCTCAAACATGACGTCTGCCTCGACGACAATGTCATGCCCGCCTTTCACGCTGCGGGATGGATCAAGCGAGACGGTGACGGTATCAACTTCAGCCCTCCGTAAAATATCAATCGTTGCTATTGCTTCAATTTCTTCAAATCCGTCGATTAAAAAAACATACGCTTTCTTCATGAAAAAAACCTCCTTCGTCTCTACCGTTCATTCTAACTGCGGCAAGGACATTTCCGCAACTGACGAAGTAGACAAATTGAGACACCTGTCTCGTTTTGTCTCTTGTTCTGGAAGGATGTCCGACTGAAAAGAGCTTTATGTTCGCGTCGGAGAGCTGGCACGATTCTTGCATCATAACGTGTGAGTAAAAAAAGACAGGAGGTTTTTTCATATGGAAGAGGCACTGACAAAGGAAAAAGCGGTGTGGATGTATCAAAAAATGCTGGAAATCCGCCATTTCGAAGATCGGGTTCATCAGCTGTTTGCTCAAGGGATACTGCCGGGTTTTGTCCATCTTTACGCCGGAGAAGAAGCGGTCGCTGCGGGCGTTTGCGCCCATCTGAATGACGAAGACACCATCACGAGCACACACCGCGGTCATGGGCACTGCATTGCAAAAGGGTGCGATTTGAAGGGGATGATGGCCGAGATATACGGAAAATCTGCAGGACTTTGCAAAGGAAAAGGCGGATCGATGCATATCGCAGACTTTGACAAAGGGATGCTTGGCGCAAACGGAATCGTCGGCGGGGGATTTCCCTTGGCCTGCGGAGCTGCCCTCACTGCAAAGTATAAAAAGACTAAAAATGTAAGCGTTTGCTTTTTTGGTGACGGCGCCAACAACCAGGGGACGTTCCACGAAGGGATCAACCTTGCCGCCATCTGGAAGCTGCCTGTCATATTTGTCGCCGAAAACAACGGATATGGCGAAGCGACGCCGTTTTCCTATGCGTCAAGCTGCGAGTCGATCGCAGATCGTGCGGCCGCCTATGGGATTCCGGGCATTCGCGTGGATGGAAAAGATGCGGTCGCGGTTTTCCAGGCTGCGGGCCGGGCGATAGAGCGTGCCAAAAACGGAGAAGGACCGACGCTCATTGAGTGTATGACATACCGGAACTACGGCCATTTTGAAGGAGATGCCCAGCGCTACAAAACAAATGAAGAAAAGGCGGTTCATCAGGAAGAAAAAGATGCCATTGCCGTGTTCAAAAGCGAACTGCTGGCAAAAGGGCTGATGAGCGAAGAAGAGCAGTCGCGGATTGAAAAAGAAGTTGAAGAAGCGGTGAAGGAAGCGGTCGCATTCAGCGAAAAAAGCGCTTATCCGGAGGAAACCGAACTGCTGACGGATGTATATGTATCCTATTAATTCATGAAGGGGGAAGGAAACATGACGAGGGAAATCAGCATGTCAGCCGCATTGAATGAAGCGATCAAGCTTGCGATGAGAAAGGACGATCACGTTATTTTGATGGGGGAAGATGTCGCAGGAGGAGCGAATGTCGATCATCTGCAGGATGATGAAGCATGGGGCGGTGTGCTCGGTGTCACGAAAGGGATTGTTCAGGAATTTGGACGGGAGCGCGTCCTTGATACGCCGATCAGTGAAGCGGGGTACATCGGCGCAGCCATGGCAGCGGCTTCAACAGGTTTAAGGCCGATCGCAGAATTGATGTTTAACGATTTTATCGGAACATGTTTGGACCAGGTGCTGAACCAGGGAGCGAAATTCCGCTACATGTTTGGCGGCAAAGCGGAAGTTCCGATTACGATCCGGACGACCCACGGCGCCGGCTTTAGGGCAGCCGCCCAGCATTCGCAAAGCTTGTATGCCCTATTTACAAGCATTCCCGGACTGAAAGTGATCGTGCCGTCGACCCCGTATGATGCGAAAGGATTATTGCTCGCTGCGATTGAGGATCAGGACCCGGTTATCTTTTTTGAAGACAAAACGCTGTACAACATGACAGGCGATGTACCGGAAGAATATTACACGCTTCCGATCGGAAAAGCCGATATCAAGCGGAAAGGCGCTGATGTAACAATTGTTGCAGTCGGCAAACAGGTTCATACGGCGCTTCAAGCGGCGGAACAGCTCTCAACGCGGGGAATCGAAGCCGAAGTCCTTGATCCGAGGAGTCTTTCGCCGCTTGATGAAGAGGCCGTCCTTGCATCTGTAGAAAAAACAAACAGGCTTGTGATCGTCGATGAAGCCAATCCGAGATGCAGCATCGCCGCGGATATCGCATCATTGGCAGCAGATAAAGGATTTGATTCGCTTGACGCACCGGTTAAAAAGGTGACGGCTCCGCATACGCCGGTGCCATTTTCACCGCCTCTTGAAGACTTGTATTTACCGACACCGGAAAAAGTTGTGAACACCGTGCTTGAGATGCTCGGAGAAACCTCAACACATACGCTATAAAGATTGGAAAGGAGAGGAGAACATGGCTGTCGAGGTTGTCATGCCGAAATTGGGGATGTCGATGAAAGAAGGTACGGTTTCCGTCTGGAATAAAAAAGTCGGTGAAGCCGTTGAAAAAGGAGAAAGCATTGCCAGCATCAATTCAGAAAAAATTGAAATGGAAATCGAATCTCCGGCAAACGGAACCGTGTTGGACATCAAAGTGTCCGAAGGAGAGGGAGTGCCGCCGGGGACGGTCATCTGCCAGATCGGGAATGAAAACGAACAAACGCCGGAGAGCCAAACAAAACAGCCGGATCCCCCGAAAGAACGGATTAAAATTTCTCCGGCTGCACGCAAAATCGCACAAAGCGCAAATATAGACATCAAAACGCTGAAAGGCACAGGGCCCGGGGGCAGAATTACGAAAACGGATGTGTTGCAGGCGCTTCCCGACCGGCCGAACAAGCAGGCGGATAAGGCTGAAGATCGTCCGCCGGCAAGCCCGATGAGAAAAACGATTGCCGCAAGAATGACGGAAAGCCTGCAAAACAGCGCCCAGCTGACGATTACGATGAAAGCGGACATCACGAAATTAACAGTCCTGCAAAAGCAGCTCAATGAAACAGCTCAATCCAGATATGATACGAAGCTGACGATCACTGATTTTGCCGCCAGGGCAGTTGTTTTTTCGCTTTTGGAGCATCCGGCCATGAACAGTGTTTATCAAGACGGAAGGCTTGCGACCTTTGAGTATGTTCATTTAGGAGTGGCCGCTGCTTTGGACGAAGGACTGGCCGTTCCTGTCATCCGCCATGCCGAGCGGCTCCCGCTAATCGAATTGGCCAAGAAAATCAAATGGTACGCCAAAAAAGCGCGGGAAGGCCGGCTTCTACACGATGAAATAGAAGGATCGACATTTACGATTACAAACCTCGGCGCATATGGTGTCGAGCACTTTACCCCGATCTTGAATCCGCCGGAAACCGGGATACTCGGAGTCGGCCAAATGTATTCGGCACCCGTTTATCATGACGGAGAACTGACAAAGGGCGCCATTCTGCCGCTCAGTCTGACTTTTGATCACCGCGCGCTTGATGGTGCGCCTGCTGCAGCATTCCTTTCAGATGTGAAAAACTATTTGGAAGATCCGGCATCAATTCTTTTATAGAGAGAAGGTGGATAGACTGTGACACTTGCAATTATAGGAGGGGGACCGGCGGGTTACGTGGCGGCGATTACAGCCGCCAAGAATAGCAGAGAAGTCATCCTGATTGAAGATGGCCCCCTCGGAGGGACGTGTTTAAATGAAGGATGCATACCGACAAAAGCGCTTCTTGAAAGCGCCGATATGTTCGAGAAAGTAAAGTCCGCCGGTGCATTCGGCATCGGACTGTCAGGTGAAAGCCCGACGGTTCAGTGGCAGGCCGTCCAAAACCGTAAAAGAGAGATCATTCGGCGGCTTGCCGGGGGTATTGAATATTTGATGAATAAAAACAAAATCAAGGTGCTGCAAGGAAAAGCATCGTTCTTGTCCGAACACGACATACTTGTTGAAAAGGACGGAAAACAGGATGTGGTCAATGCCGGGCATGTGATTATAGCGGCAGGGGCGGCACCTGCCGCACTGCCTTTTGCGTCTTTTGACGGGAGCTGGATTATCCACAGCGGAGATGCCATGTCATTGCCGTCCATCCCTGAAACGATTTTTATCATTGGCGGAGGAATCATCGGCTGTGAATTTGCCAGTATATACAGCAGGCTTGGAGCAAACGTAATCATAGCCGAGCAGGCGGAACAGATTTTACCTGAGGAAGATGCGGATATTGCCGCCTTTCTTCGCACAAGTCTCGAAGAGTCCGGCGTCCGTGTTTTCACATCTGTACAAGTGGATCGTCTTGATCCTGCCCGGCAGCGCATCTTTCTGAAAAATGGCGATGACAGCTTTAATATTCAAGCGGACCGATGTCTTGTCGCTGTCGGCCGAAAGCCGAGGACTGCTGATCTGAAGCTTGAGCATATCGG
Source organism: Bacillus sp. FSL K6-0972 (assembly GCF_037976035.1). Classification (NCBI taxonomy): domain Bacteria; kingdom Bacillati; phylum Bacillota; class Bacilli; order Caryophanales; family Bacillaceae; genus Bacillus; species Bacillus sp. FSL K6-0972. Next base: position 916,962 of record NZ_CP150260.1, read on the forward strand.
AGTCAAATATGACAGGAAAGGGATTCATGTCAACCAGCATATGCAGACAAACATCCCGCATATTTATGCGTGCGGGGATATCACAGGCGGGGCTCAGCTGGCGCATGCCGCTTTTCACGAAGGAACCGTCGCCGCATCCCATGCTTCAGGCCGAGACATGAAGGTCAACAGTGAAATCATACCGCGCTGCATCTATACTTCGCCTGAGATTGCAAGCGTCGGCTTAAATGAAAAAAAGGCGAGGGAGCGCTACGGGGATGTTCGCATCGGAGAGTTTCCGTTTTCTTCAAACGGAAAAGCACTTATTTTAAATGAGACTGCCGGCAAGGTCAAGATCATCATAGAGCCGGAGTATCAGGAAATTGTCGGGGTTTCGATCGTGGGTCCGGGAGCAACCGAACTGATCGGCCAGGCAGCCGTGATAATGCATGCTGAGCTGACGGCAGACGCAATGGAGCACTTCATCGCGGCCCATCCGACTCTTTCAGAAACGATTCACGAAGCTTTGCTGCAAGCCGCAGGTCAGGCCATTCACTGCTGAATAAGGGAAAACTTCGCACAGCGGAAAAGTGCGGAGTTTTTTTTATCGATATTGAAAGCGCTTTTATAATATAATGAGGAAAAAGCATTAGGAGAGGATGGAATGAATCCGACGCCCTGCTATTTAAATACGTGGAAACGCTTTGTTCAGGAAGGGCTCCTTGACCAGGCCCGCTTGAACAAAAGAGTCATGGAATCATGGTACCGCTGCAAAAGCCGAAATGTAAATCCGTATTTAGATAAAGGACAGTCAATTTTAAAAAAGGATTTATTCAACGCTCAAAAAAAGAAACACTCGTTATTTCTCGATATCGCCCTGCCTTATTTACACAATATCAGCCGTGAATTAAAAGAGTCGGAAATGATGGCGCTCCTGATCGATGCCGACGGGTACGTATTAAGCATGGCCGGATGCCGGAGGACGCTTGAAGAGGCGAAAAAAATCAATTTTGTTGAAGGGGTCCGCTGGACGGAAACAGAAGTCGGCACGAACGCCATCGGAACCGCACTTGAAATCGGCGAAGCTGTCACCATTCACGGGACCGAGCATTTTTCGGTCGCCTCTCACCATTGGAGCTGTTCTGCTGCACCGATTCGCGATGAAGACGGCACCGTTATGGGTTTGATCGATATTTCCTGTCTCACGGATAGAAGGCATCCCTTTATGCTTGGGATGGCTGCTACTGCCGCACACGCCATCGAACGCGAGGTCAGCGTGTACACGAAAAAAAACGAAGCGGAGCTCATCAGCCATTGTCTTGAAAAAATCGATTCGGATCAGTTGTTTATCGTTTGCAATGAAAAAGAAAAAATCGTAGCCGCAAGCAGACCGGTGCGGGAACGTTTTTCCGACTGGAGGAGAATGAATGTCAATGATCTGTATGAGCGGGGGGTTGCCGGGGTGCACAAGCAGACGATTTTCTCCGCCAAAGACGGGAGGCCCCTCGGAAAGTCGATTGCACTCGCTGAAGTGTCCCGCAATAAAACAGCCCCATCGCTCGTATCCCGTTTCATCTATCCGGGAGAAACCGGAACAAGCCGGGCGTTTCAGCAGGCGCTTAACGACATGAGGCTTGCGGCTAAGACGGATGCGAATGTATACATATGGGGGGAAACAGGCTCCGGAAAGGAACTTGCCGCAAGGGCCATTCATCAGGCAAGCGCACGGAGAAACGGCCCATTTATCGCCGTCAATTGCGGCGCCATTCCTGAAAGCTTGATGGAGAGCGAATTGTTCGGCTATGCCGAAGGCGCATTTACAGGAGCAAAGCGCCGCGGTTCAAAAGGAAAGTTTGAACAGGCTCACCGCGGTACGATTTTTCTCGATGAAATCGGCGAGATCCCTTATCAGATGCAAGTGGCGCTCTTAAGGATCATCGAAGAGCGGAAGGTCACTCCGATCGGCGGAACCCGTGAAGTTCCGCTTGACATCAGAATCATCACAGCAACACACCGTGATCTGAAAGACCTTCTCCAAAAAGGAAAGATACGTGAAGATCTGTATTACCGCCTTCATGTTTACCCCGTAAAAATACCGCCGCTCAGAAAGCGCATAGAGGACATACCTGATTTGTTCCGCCACTATCAACAACAACACGAGTGGAAGGCCGAGTTTCCGCCGGTTTTTTTCAAGCGGCTTCAAGAATATCATTGGCCGGGAAACGTCCGTGAGCTCTTTAATACGTTTGAAAGGCTCAGGGTTTTATTTCCGGACGGCGGGCTGATCGACCCGTCCCAATACAGCGCGGTGCTGGACGGACTCGATTGGAAAAGCGGCGCACCTTCTGAAGAAGACCGTCTCACATTCAGAGAACGTGTTCAAAAACAAACGATGATGGAAGCTTTGCAAAAAACGAATGGAAATGTGTCCGAAGCGGCCAAGCTGGCCGGAATTCCAAGAAGCACATTTTACAAGCGGCTTCGAAAATATAACCTTTAGCCTCTCGGCGCCCAAAGCATAACGCTGACACCGGCTAAGCAGATCACAGCCCCGGCCCAATCATAGAGGTCGGGGGTTTTTTTGTCCACCAGCCAACCCCAAAGCACAGCCAGAACAATAAATACGCCTCCGTACGCGGCATAGACGCGCCCGAACGATGGAAACGCCTGAAAAGCCGGGATTATGCCGTAAATGATTAAAGTCAGCCCTCCGGCTAACCCGTACCACAGCGGTTTGGATTCCCTCAGCCACAGCCATACGAGATAGCCGCCGCCGATTTCAGCCAAGCCCGCCAGTAAAAATAAACCGATTGCGATCAGCATCAACAACACACTCCAATTTAGGTGGATTGCCTTTATTCTACACGACATAAAACGGCTGGGAAAGTTCCCGTTTTTCGGGAAAATAAACAGAACGCGAGTATAGGAACTGTCTCCCCCGAACCTGTTGGAACGGCTCCTTCAGCATGATATAAGTAAATTGTAAACGCTTATAAGGGGGCTTTAAAAATGGATAAAACGTATTCGATTGTCATTGCAGGCGGAGGAAGCACATTTACCCCGGGGATTGTATTGATGCTCTTGGACAATCTGGATGATTTCCCGATCCGTCAGCTGAAATTGTATGACAATGATGGAGAGCGGCAAGACAAGATAGCCGGCGCCTGTGAAGTGTTGGTTAAAGAAAGGGCTCCGCACATTCAATTTTTAGCGACAACCGATCCGGAAGAGGCGTTTTCCGATGTTGATTTTGTCATGGCTCATATCAGAGTCGGCAAATATGCAATGCGTGAGCTCGATGAAAAAATCCCTCTGAAATACGGAGTCGTCGGCCAGGAGACGTGCGGACCCGGAGGAATTGCGTACGGGATGAGGTCGATTGGCGGCGTGCTTGAGCTCATTGATTATATGGAAACTTATTCACCTGATGCGTGGATGCTGAACTATTCAAACCCGGCTGCAATTGTTGCCGAAGCGACGAGAAGGCTGCGGCCGACATCAAAAGTGCTGAACATTTGCGATATGCCGATCGGTATCGAAGACAGGATGGCTCAAATTCTCGGACTGTCTTCGCGGAAAGAGATGGTCGTCCGTTATTACGGTCTTAATCATTTTGGCTGGTGGACGTCAATCTGTGACAAAGACGGCAACGATCTGATGCCGGCGATCAAGGAGCATGTCAGGAAGTTCGGCTATATTCCGGAACATGAACATGAAAAGGCTGAGGCCAGCTGGAACGACACGTTCAAAAAAGCGCGGGAAGTATATGAACTCGACCCTGAGACGCTTCCAAATACGTATTTGCAATATTATTTTTATCCCGATGACATGGTGAAAAAATCAAACCCTGAATTTACGCGGGCGAACGAAGTAATGGAAGGGCGCGAGACATTCATTTTCGGCGAGTGTGAAAAAATCGCAAAAGCCCAATCCAGCGCCGGCAGCAAAATCAAAATTGATGACCATGCTTCATATATTGTCGACCTTGCGCGCGCCCTTGCGTTTAATACCGGTGAACGGATGCTTTTAATCGTTGAAAATAACGGAGCGATCCAAAACTTCGATTCATCGGCGATGGTTGAGGTACCTTGCATTGTCGGCAAAAACGGTCCGGAGCCGATCACAATCGGCAAGATACCGCAGTTCCAAAAAGGGCTGATGGAACAGCAGGTGTCTGTTGAAAAGCTTGTCGTTGAAGCCTGGATTGAAAAATCGTATCAAAAACTTTGGCAGGCCCTGATTTTGTCGCGGACCGTGCCGAATGCAAGAACAGCCAAACTGATTCTCGATGATCTGATTGAAGCGAACAAAGCATATTGGCCGGAGCTTTCCGCGGAAAATCTTCAGCCGTCGCTTTAAGGATGACAACGCCTGGGCTCCTGAGCCATACCGGTCAGCCCAGGCATATCTCCCATTTATTCTCGTATTTTATATAATAGAGACAGAGAATAAATGGGGTGAAAATGATGCAGTTGGAAGAATTAATGAACAAGCATTATAAAAAATTGAATGAAAACGATTTTCATGTATTGAAATATATTTTGAACCATCAAGACACTTGCTACAAGCTGGGCATCAACGAATTAGCAAAGAAGTGCAATGTATCCCGCACATCGATTTTAAGACTTTCACAAAAACTGGATTTCAGCGGATACAGCGAGTTCAGGGTGTTTCTGAAATGGGAGGCCGAGAAACGGGAAGAAGAGCGGGAAGATTGCCGTTCCTTTGAAAGCCTCATGAGGGATATGGAAGCGAGCATGAAGTATTTGAAAAATACGGATTTGCGAAAGATGTGTCAGCTCATTGACGAAGCAGACCGCATTTTTGTCTATGGTTCAGGTACGGCTCAGACCACGTGCGCTTATGAGCTGCAGCGAATGTTTGTTTCTCAGCACCGTTATTTGACGGTGATCAAAGATCAAATCGATTTCGACCTTATGTTTCCTGATTTTAGCCCGGCCGATCTGATCATCATCATTTCGCTGTCAGGAGAAACCCCGTCGCTGATTCCGCAGGCACAGTCTCTCTCGGCAAAGGGAATTCCTTTTATCTCTTTAACCAATTTGAAAAATAATCTGCTCGCCCAGCTCACTCCTTACAATCTCTATGCGCCGAGCCAGACGGTGACGGTTTGTCCAAAAACAGAACTGACTGCTTTTGCGCCCTTTTTTCTCGTTGGGGAAGCGCTGTTTCGCAGTTATGTCGACTATGCTGAAGAAAAGAAAAATCAGGAATAACAGGGGGGATTCACATTGATGCAAAAAGTACAGCGGTTCGGAAGCGCCATGTTTGTGCCGGTTTTGCTATTTGCTTTTGCCGGGATCGTCGTGGGCCTCAGCACATTATTTAAAAATGAGCAGCTGATGGGATCGCTTGCCCGTCAGGACACCTTTTGGTATCAATTCTGGTATATCCTTGAGGAAGGCGGCTGGACCGTCTTCAGGCAAATGCCGCTGCTGTTTGCGGTCGGAATTCCGATCGCACTGGCGAAAAAAGCGCAGGCGCGGGCATGTTTGGAAGCGCTTACTACTTATCTGACCTTCAATTATTTTGTCAGCGCCATTTTGACTGTATGGGGCGATTTTTTCGGTGTTGATATGACTCAGGAAGCCGGAGGAACAAGCGGGCTTGCGGAAATTGCCGGCATCAAAACCCTTGATACGAACATTATCGGGGCGATTCTGATTTCATCGATTGTCGTTTATATCCACAACCGCTACTTTGATAAGAAGCTGCCCGATTTTTTAGGGATTTTTCAAGGCTCTTCATTCGTCGTTATCATTTCATTCGCGATTATGCTTCCGGTAGCACTAGCGACCGCGTGGATTTGGCCGATGGTGCAGGGTGGCATTGCGTCGCTGCAAAGCTTCCTTATCGCCTCAGGAGCCTTCGGCGTATGGGTTTACACATTTTTGGAAAGAATTTTGATCCCTACGGGCCTGCATCACTTCATCTACACGCCATTTGTATTCGGCCCGGCTGTAGTTGAAGGCGGAATTGTCACCTATTGGGCGCAGCATCTCAGCGAGTTCTCAGCAAGCTCTGTGCCGTTGAAAGAACTCTTTCCTCAAGGCGGATTCGCGCTCCACGGAAACTCTAAAATCTTCGGAATTCTGGGAATCGCGCTCGCGATCTATGTAACAGCCAAAAAAGAGAAGAAGAAAATCGTTGCCGGTCTGCTGATTCCGATCACGCTGACAGCGGTGATTGCGGGGATCACGGAGCCGATTGAATTTACGTTTTTGTTCATTTCGCCGCTGCTGTTTTTCGTGCACAGTCTCTTGGCCGCGACGATGGCGACCTTGATGTATGCTGCAGGGGTGGTCGGAAATATGGGCGGCGGTTTAATCGAGATTTTAACGCTCAACTGGATACCTCTGTTTCATCAGCATGGCAGCACTTATGTTTTTCAAATTTTGATCGGCTTGTCTTTCACCGCCATTTACTTCTTCGTATTCAGGTTCTTGATTTTAAAATTGGATATTGCCACACCGGGGCGTGAAAAAGACCAGCAGCAGGAGACAAAATTTTATTCAAAAAAAGATTACAAGGCGAAAAAAGAATCCGAAAAAGAGGTTTCTGCGTCGCAGGAAATTGCTGAGACCGATCAGGCAGTTCTTTGCATTAAAGCGCTCGGCGGAAAGGAAAACATTGCTGAAGTGACGAATTGTGCGACAAGACTGAGAGTCAGCGTGTATGACGAGTCAAAAGTGGAGCCGGACAGTACATTTAAGTCCTTTGGCGTTCACGGTGTCGTCAGAAACGGAAAAGCCTTGCAAATTATCATCGGTCTCTCGGTTCCGCAAGTCCGTGAAAGGGTTGAGAAACTGCTGAATCAATCATAATTGTGCCGGGGCAAATAGCATCTCCTGAAATGACAAATGCAAGCTGCAGAGACTTGCATGTGCGACTGGGGGATGCTCTTTTGATGCAGAGACAAGCTAACGCTTCACAGGTTATCCGCATTAGCTCGCTGCATGCCAATTATTATCTTTTTTTACAGTTCAGCAGGTAAATTTCATTCTTCAGCCGTTCAGATGTTTTAATGACGACTTTTTCACTGTTCTGAAAATCCAATATGCCGTCGTATCTTTCGATGACTTCGTCAATATGTTTGAAGTGGCGGACGTGGGCGCGCGAATCGTAGTTAGGCACAGAAATCACCATATCGCTCCCTTGAGGAAGACTTGATAAAAACGCTTTGTCTTTCTCTATATGCTCTAACACTTCCAGCAAAACAAAAACATGATATTTTTGCAGCATCCGGACGATCGCCTCATCATATACATTCCCTTCGATGAAAGTAAACGAGGGATTATACCTTTTGGCTTCTTCAAGCATTCCTTTGGAAAAATCGATGCCTAAATACTTTCTGTATCCTTTGTCAAATAAAAGCTTTGCGAATCTCCCTGTGCCGCAGCCGATATCAACAATCGTTTCATCTTTGGACTCCGGCAATAAACGTGCAGCTTCTTCATACACCTTTCTCCAAGGGCTTTTTTCAAGTGGAATCAGATGTCGGTCAATAAATTGATCATAAAATTCAGCGGGCATTTCCGTTCCCATGTTTTTCACCTCGAAATCTTTTAAATCATCAGTAATAGAAATATATGTCTGGAAAGAAAATGCGTGCGGGAAGAATCCCGCCGGATAAGAAAAATGGATCAATTCATCACCGTTCCTGCTGCTCTAAAAAATCTATTATCGCGTCTACTATTTCTTGTGCACGCGCATGATAGGTATGCTGTGAATGAACGAGACGGTAGCCGTTGTCTGTGATACGCTGCCTTTCTTTTTCGTTTTGAAGATAGTATTTTGCTTTGTCATAAAAGTCTTTAACTTCACAAGCAATGAAATGGGTGCCGTCTTTAAAGCCAAGATCGAAAATATCTTGATTTGGCTCCGCCAGCAACAGCGTTCTGCAGGCAGGGGCCTCAAAAAATTTTAACAGCGGGTAGCGGAGGGCGCTACCGCACGTGAAAAATATCTTTGCCCTATTCAATTCCTGGGCATACTTTTCATTCAAAAAAGCCTGCTTGATTTCTTTTTCGTCAGTTATGACATTGCCGGGATGAGGGTGGTGAACAAACCCTTCTTCATGCTTCATCGCCTGAAGTACAGCCTCCCTAAAAAGGTATTTTCCTTTTGGGGGGTATCTTTTGTTTCCTTCATGTACAAGTCCCATGAGCAAATAGTCTATCGTTTTCTTCAACTTCCAGTCCTTGAATATTTCTGGATCAACTGCCCATGGGACCCATCTGAATTTTTCTTTGTACTGGGGGAATTCATTTAAAAAATGCTCTTTTGTCACTGAAAAAATTAAATCAATTTGGTTTTCTTCGAAATAGCTGCTTCTGATCTGTTTATTAAAATGAGAATCGATTACAAACGCGCCGGTGGGGATGTTTGTATCCTTGAGCCCCCTAATGTTAGGGGACAATGAGAAGCCGTAGGCAATGTCGTAATGGAAAATGAAATCAGGACGAAATTGAATTTTGTCCAATATATCCGGAAGATAGCCGTCTGTATGCCAATACATGACTTCGGCAAACTCCTCCAGAGATTTCATCATTTTATACTTTACTTCATGTTTGGGCATGGTCTTCCAAAACGTTTTAATCAAAACTAATATTTTCAAGCATCTCCGCATTTCTTTCTCCTCTCAGGATATCTTCGTCATCTTTCCCTATTTAATATATGAGGATTAAAAATTGATGTTCAGGCAAGCGTTAAAAAGGCGGGGAATGGGGATTCAGCTGAAAAATATGCGGAATAAAATGAAAGCGGCAAAACAAAAAGGCGATGCACCCGAGATGCACGCCTTTTCTAATGATTTTCCCGTTCATGGGCATTGTCCAGATCGATCCATTCCTGCGACCATTTTTCCATTCCTTTAAGGACCGGTTCAAGCGCCTGTCCTTTTTCAGTCAGGGAGTATTCGATCCGCACCGGTGTTTCTGGATACACGTGCCGGTGGATGATGCCCTCGTGTTCGAGTTCTTTTAATCTTTCGGATAACAGCCTTCCGCTGATGGGAAGGGAAGATTCTATATGGCAAAACCGCTGCGGGCCGTTAAGAAGCTGGTGAATGATGAATCCGTTCCAGCGCTGACTTATCATTTTCATTCCTTTTTCAAATTTCGGACATAAAGATGATAGGCTCATATTCCTCACCTCTCTAGGTCTATTATAACGGTATATCAATGAATGAGCAAAGCTCATAAAATGTCTTGACGTAAGTTTGTTATTTATATATACTAACTTACACAAAGTAAGTAACGAACGAAAAAAGGAGGAAAATGCTGGCTTCTCATACGGATGATATGTTGATAGATGGATAAAGTTGGCGTTCGTCATTGGTCTTTAAAATAAAAATTGAAAAAGAGGAGAAAATAATGAACAACAAATACGAATTAGGTGCATTTATTTTACGTTTGGTTACCGGTCTTACATTTTTGCTTCACGGGCTTTCAAAATTTCAAGGCGGGATTGAAAATACTGTAGGATTTTTCAGCAGTGTCGGAATTCCGGGCTTTCTCGCCTATATCGTAGCGATTATCGAATTGGCCGGAGGGGCTTTAATGATTCTCGGGCTCGGTACACGTGTGATTGGCCTTTTATTTGCGATTGTCATGCTGGGAGCCATTTTCACTGTTAAGCTATCCGCTGGTTTCATGGGAACGGATGGAGGCGCAGGCTATGAATTAGATGTAACGCTTCTTGCAATGTCTGTATACCTGGGCTTGAGCGGAAGCCGCATGCTGTCCCTTGGGGAAATCATCCTGAAATCAAGGAAAGAAGGAAAAACAGATGTCACAGCAAATCCACCCGGGCACTAAGCTCGGCTATGTCAAGCTGAAGGTGAGCCGTCTTGAAAGATCGGTTTCTTTTTATAGGGATGTGATCGGTTTTCAAGTATTAAAACGGGACGGCAAAACGGCGGAGTTCACAGTTGACGGGAAAAATCCGCTTTTGATCATTGAGGAGATTCCAAATGCTGTTGTGCTCCCTGAAAGATCGGCAGCAGGCCTTTATCATTTTGCTATTTTGCTTCCAAACCGAAGGCAGCTCGGCATGGCTGTGAAGCATTTGATCCGCGCCGGTATCGAACTCGGCCAGGGAGATCACCTTGTCAGCGAGGCGCTTTACTTGTCAGATCCTGATCAAAACGGAATCGAAATCTACCGGGACCGTCCGCGCGAGGGATGGAAGCGTGATGACCAGGGGAACTACGTGATGGGCACCGAACCAGTTGATGTCCAAGGTCTTCTTGAAGAAGCCGATGGTCACGAATGGCAAGGTCTTCCCCCTGAAACAAAAATCGGACATGTCCATTTTCACGTCAGAGATTTGAAGCAGGCGAAAGAATTTTACCACTCTGTACTGGGATTTGATATCACGGGAGATTATCAACACATGTCAGCGCTTTTCGTCTCTGCCGGAGGCTACCATCATCATATCGGATTAAACATCTGGGCCGGACAACATGCGCCTTTTGCTCCACTTGATGCGGCAGGCATGGCGTATTACACGGTTCTTCTCCCGAGTCAAACGGAACTTGACCGCATCGTACAAAAACTGAAAAGCTCAGGTTATGCCGTTGACCATCAAGAAAACGCTTGGTTTGTTCAAGACCCGGCTTCAGGCATTGATATCAGATTGACCGTTTGAAAAGGTGAAACTTTAGTTTCGCCTTTTTTTTATGCCATTCAATCAAAGGACAACAAAAGCAAAGAATGAGAAAAAACAGACATCAATAACAAAGATTCAGGGGCAGCAGCTATGCTAACATGAAATTGAAAATCTGGAAATGAACAGGGGTGAGAATTGATGGCAAAAAGCCTGACTGGCAAGGCGAAACATCCGCCTGTCTGGAATCCGAACATTGACGGCGGACGGTTTTGCAATCCCGTTCTGTTCATGGACTACTCAGATCCGGATGTCGTTCGGAAAGACAGCGACTTTTTTATGGCGGCCTCAAGTTTTTCCTGTTTTCCCGGAATTCCTATTTTGCACTCGACAGATTTGGTGAATTGGTCTTTGATCAGCCATGTGTTTGACGAGCTCCCCTTCGGCGAATACGAGGCCCCTGCTCACGGAAAAGGAGCATGGGCGCCGAGCATTCGGTACCATAACGGGGAATTCTGGGTGTATTTCGCAACGCCTGATGAAGGAATCTTCATGAGCAAAACATCAGATCCGTTTAAAGGATGGGAGCCTCTCATACACGTCAAAAAGACGAAGGGCTGGATCGATCCTTGTCCATTTTGGGATGACGACGGAAATGCCTATTTGATTCATGCCTACGCAAACAGCAGAATCGGAATCAAGAGCAAGCTGAATCTTTGCCGGATGAAAAAAGACGGAACGGCTTTGGAAGACGATGGAGAGATCGTCTTTGACGGCACGATGAATCACCCTACGATTGAAGGGCCGAAACTGTATAAAAAAGACGGCTATTATTATATCTTTGCCCCGGCCGGAGGGGTGAAGACAGGCTGGCAGACGGTTTTGCGGAGCAAGCAGATTTACGGTCCCTATGAAGACAAGGTTGTCCTCCACCAAGGAAATACGGTCATTAACGGTCCGCACCAGGGAGGCTGGGTTGAACTAGATTCCGAAGAATCATGGTTTATCCACTTTCAAGATTGCGGAGCATTCGGCAGAGTTGTGCACCTTCAACCTGTCCGCTGGATCGACGGCTGGCCGCTGATGGGAGAGGACATAAACGGCGACGGAATCGGTGAACCGGTTTTGCAATGGGAAAAGCCGAAGACGAACGCCAAAGAAAGAAAACAGCCCTTTGACCATGCCAATGATGATTTTTCTTCAGATCGCCTTGCGCTTCATTGGCAATGGGAAGCAAATCCGAAGCAAGAATGGTACTCTCTCAGCGCCAGTCCCGGCAGGCTTCGCTTGTACAGCCGCGGCATCCTGCATCCGTTCAAACTGAGCCGCCTGCCAAACCTTCTGATGCAGAAATTTTCGGGGCCAGGCTTTACAGCAACGGTCAAATTGTCGCTAAACGCCTTATCGGACACTATGCTGGCCGGCTTGACTGTTATGGGAAGGGAATATTCCTATCTCGGCTTTTCGAAATTTGAAAACAGTTATCGGCTTTCTGTATACAAAGGCCGTATGGAAGGTGAACAGGAAGATGTCAAAACAGAAGAGCGCGGCGTACATGCGGAAACGGTCTATTTGCGCGTGACTGTTGATGAACAGGCGCTCTGCCGTTTCAGCTACAGCATGGATCAGCGTCATTTCACACAAATTGGTGATTCGTTTCAGGCTGTTCCCGGGCTGTGGACAGGTGCCAAAACAGGTGTATATTGCACCGATACCGGGGGAGCAGACGGACAGGACGGCTGGTGCGATATCGATTGGTTCAGTGTCGAACCGGCAGGGGGGGAATGCCATGAACAGTGAACACACATATACGAACGCGGTGTTGACCGGTTTTCATCCAGATCCTTCAATCATCAGAGTCGGGGAAGATTATTACATGGTGAACTCAACGTTTCAGTATTTCCCGGCAATCGTTATTTCCCACTCTAAAGATTTAGTCCATTGGAGGATCATCGGCCACGGAATCACGGAAAATGACGGATTGGACCTGTCTGATATCAACGATTCGCACGGCATTTGGGCGCCCGATATCTCGTATCATGACGGAACCTTCTACATTTTCGCGACACACAGGCTGAACGGACCAACCGTCATCAACGGCCGAAAGCTGATCCGCAGGCAGATCATGATCAAGTCGAGCCGCCCTGAAGGCCCTTATTCAAAGCCTGTTTTCATTGATGAAGGCAGCGGCATCGATCCTTCTCACTTCGTTGACGGCGACGGGAAGCACTATATGCTGCTTAGTCCTGCCTGCACGCTCTTTCCTTTAAATGACGAATGCACAGAAGTCTCCGGCGAGCCGGTTCAGATTTGGGAAGGGACCGGCAGAAGAGCGCCAGAAGGGCCGCATTTGCTGAAAAAAGACGGTTATTATTACGCGATATTGGCAGAAGGGGGCACCGGATATTCCCACTCGATCACGACAGCACGCTCAACGCATTTGTACGGTCCTTATGAGCCCTGCCCATATAATCCGATTTTAACGCAGACAGACCCGGATGCTCCGATTCAAAGAGCAGGGCACGGCAAGCTCGTTGAAACCCAGAATGGAGAATGGTGGGCGGTGTATCTATGCGGACGGCCCAATGAGGGAAACTATACAACGGTTGGCAGGGAGACCGCTTTGGATCCCGTCGAATGGAAGGATGACGGCTGGTTTGTCATCAACAGCTTGAACGGCCCGAGCCTGGTTCAGCGCGCTCCAAACCTTCTTCCGGTCAAATGGGAGGAAAAGAATTTCGACGATTTTGACGATGATACGCTCGGTCTTGACTGGCAGTTTGTCAGGAATCCCGATCATTCCGGCTGGTCTTTGACCGAGAGACCGGGATATCTCAGGCTGTGGACAGGTGATTGGGATTTACATGACATCCGTGCAAAAAATACGGTCGTCAGAAGGGAAAAGCACCACCAATACAGCGCCGGCGTGAAACTCGACTTTTCACCTTCGGCGTCCGGAGAGCAAGCGGGGATCGTCTGTTACTATAGCACGAATAATTATTTGAAATGCTGCCTGACCTATGAAGAAGGATTAAAGATCAAGGTCGTGGAAAATCGCTCCGGCTTCCAAAAAACGCTGGGGGAAAAACATGCCGAGGCCGGCCCGCTGTTTTTAAAAGCTGTCATCAATAAGCAAAAGAGGGATTTCTACTACAGTTATGAAGGGAAGCATTGGCATCACGCAGGCGGTACCGATGACGCCCGTTTCTTAAGCGATGAGGGGTCGCGTGATGCAAAGGGACATACGGGAACGATGGTCGGGGTATTCGCCAATAACGGCGGAAGCGGCAGAAAGGCCGCCGCTGATTTTGACTGGTTCCGTTATACGGCATATTAAATGTCTCTGCTTTTTTTCCTGTATTGAAGCGGCGGGATGCCGACGATTTCTTTAAACACTTTATTAAAATGGCTGATATGTTTAAAACCGGTATCTGCGGCGATGTCCAATATTTTCTCGTCTGTATCACGAAGCCGTTTTTTCGCTTCGCGGATTCTGATGTGCCGGATATACTCCTGAAGATGAAAGCCGGTCACTTTTTTAAACACTCTGCTTAAATAGGATGGGCTGATATAAAATTGTCCGGCCAGCCCGTTTAACGTCATCGTTTCTTGAAAGCTGCCATTGATATATGCGGCGATTTCCGAGATTTTTTCATCCATTGGGTGAAGCGGTCGTGTTTGATTGCGTCCGCCGCCCGCAAGGCTCCGGTAAATGGAAAAAAGCAGCTGAAACAGCAGCGCCCTGACGACATCTTCATGTCCTTCTTTTTTCAGCTTGCACTCCTTCTTCATCTCCATCAGCAGATGTTCGACTGCCGCCTGTTCGCGGAGGGAAAATGCGATGAAATTTTGGTTTTCCGGAAACGGAAGCAGCCGATAATGGCTGCACTCAAGCAAAGGTTCAATGAACTCGTGGGAGAAATTAATCAGGATGCGTTCGAACTCTTGAACTTCCGTGCTTGACGTTCGGTGGAGGTCATGGGGGTTGATGATGATCATCGAGCCTTTTTCCGCGGTATAGACGCTTTGGTTAATAAAATACGTGCGTTCTCCGCTGAGCAGATAATACAGTTCATAGCCTTCATGAACATGCGGCGCGTTCATCTCGGTAAATCCTTTTCTCTGCATATATTGAATCGAAAAAGAATGCTCGGCTATGAAATATTTAGGATGGAGCATGTCGGGCATTCCTCCTTGAAAGCGTTTTCTTATCAAGCGGGAGGGATCATATGAAAAAGTTATGTTGCCTGATCTTGATTTTGGTTTTTTCAGCGGGCTGTACTCAGCAAAAGGCGTCAACAGAAGAGGACGGGGCGCTTGAAATCGATTGGCTCGTACCGCTCCATACGCCGCAGCCTCCGAAGGAGAAGGCGCTCGATATCATTGAAGATAAAACGAATACAAAGCTGAAGCTCATCTGGGTTCCGGATTCAACAAAAGAAGAGCGAATCAATACAACGCTTGCAAGCGGAAGCATGCCTAAAGTGATGACATTGCCTGATCTTGAAGATTCAGCGGTTGTCAGCGCGCTGCGGTCGGGAATGTTCTGGGAAATCGGTCCGTATTTAAAAGACTATCCGAATTTAAAAAAACTTGATAAAACCATTTTAAAAAATATCTCGGTTGATGGCAAAGTTTACGGGATTTATAGAGAAAGGCCGATGGCCAGGCAGGGAGTCGTGATTCGGAAAGACTGGCTCGACAATCTCGGATTGGAAATGCCGGAAACCGTTGATGACCTTTACAAAATAGCAAAAGCATTCACAGAACAGGACCCCGATCAAAACGGAAAAGACGACACGATCGGTCTTGCTGACCGCAATGATCTCACCTTCGGAGCGTTTAAAACCCTGGCTTCGTACTTTGGCGCACCGAATGAATGGGGAACGGATGAAGACGGAAATCTGTTCCCTTATTTTAAACATGAGGCCTATAAAGACACAATGGCATATATGAAAAAGCTTTATGAAGAAGGCCTGATGAACCGCGACTTTGCGGTGACAAGCAAAACGCAGCAGCAGGATTTAGTGATTCAGGGAAAAGCGGGAATCTATATCGGCGCGCTGAGCGATGCCATGAACTTGCGTGATCAGGGACTCGCTTTGAACCCCGGCTTTCAGCTTGATATCGCAAACCGGATCAAGGGCCCCGACGGCAAGGAGCGAACATGGGCGATCGGCGGGCATGGCGGGATGTTCGCCATTTCGAAATCAAGCGTCAAGACTGAAGAAGAGGTCAAAAAAATCCTCGCGTTTTTTGACAGAATCGCAGAAGAAGACCTCAACAATTTAATGTTGTATGGAATAGAAGGCGTACACTATGAAAAGAAAGGCGAAAGCGGCTATTTTCGAAAACAGGAAAACTACCATCTGTGGGAAGCGGAAATTCAGCCGTTAAACCAGCTGATCGGTATCAATAAACAAGCTTTAAAAAGCGCTGAAGATCCGCTCCGCGCCAAAAATGAAAAGCTTGAGGAGGACAACCGGGCAATCGCAGTCCAGAATCCGGCCGAACCGCTGTATTCTGCCGCACAGATGGACAGGGGAACAGAATTGAAGAAAATCATGGATGATGCCACATTCAAATTTATTCTCGGGGAAATCAATGAAACAAGCTTTGATCAAGCAGTCGTGAAATGGGAGAAGCATGGCGGCGGAACGATCATGAAAGAACTGAATGAAGATCTGAAAAAGGCAAACTAAACAGAAAACCCTTTCCGGCTTTTCAAAAGGAAAGGGTTTTTCATATCATGTTCGATCCAAGTTCATTTTCTTTAAATTCTGCAAAATAAACAATATAATTCCATCAAAGGACGAAAAGGAGGGAGCGATATGCAGACTGCCGTTATATATGCACACCCAAATCCAAACAGTTTCAACGGAGCCATTTTAAATCAAGTCATAAAGGCGCTTGAGGACGGTAAGCATTCTTATGATGTCATTGATTTGTACAAAGACCGGTTTGATCCCATTCTTTTATTTGATGAAAAGAAAAGGCGTTCTGATATGAAGCACGACCCGGAAACCGCCGAATACCGAAGAATTGTCAAAAACGCCGACCATCTGATTTTCATTTATCCGCTTTGGTGGGGCGGAATGCCGGCGATCATGAAAGGATTTATTGACCGCGTTTTTGCCGCCGGAGAAGCCTATACATATCAAGGAAAGCTGCCAAAAGGCCTGCTGAAGGCGCGAACAGCATCGGTTTACTATACGGCTGATGCTCCGTCATGGTATTTGCGGTTTTGGCGGCGGGATGCCGACTGGGTCACGGTTAAAGATGTGATGTTGAAGTTTTGCGGCGTACGGCGGGTAAGGCGACTGCTGTTTGCCGGCGTGAAAGACAGCTCTGAAGAAAAACGCACGCAATGGCTTGACCGTGTCTACCGGTCTATAGCTCCTGCAGATCGGGGGATCAGCGAATGACAAAGGATGTGAAATGGCTGGATTGGGCAAAGGAAATTCAAGCCATCGCCCAGGCGGGGCTTGCCTATACAAAAGATGACTTTGATCGTGAACGTTTTGAGCGGCTTCGCGAGCTGAGCTGCGAAATCATTGCCGATTATGCGGAAACCGATTTCTCAAAAGTGAAAGAGCTTTTTGCCGGAGAATCCGGCTATCAAACGCCTAAAGTCGATGTGAGAGCCGTGATTTTTAAAGATCATAAGCTCCTCCTTGTCCAGGAAAAAGCTGACGGTAAATGGGCGCTGCCAGGCGGATGGGCAGACATCGGCTTTACACCGAAAGAAATCGCGGTTAAAGAAACGCTTGAAGAGACAGGTTTGAAGGTCAAGGCGCAAAAACTTTTGGCGGTCATGGATAAAAAGCGCCACAACCATCCTCCTTCCGCCTTCCACATCTATAAACTGTTTATTGCCTGTCAAATTGTCGGAGGCAAGGCGGAAGCGGGGACAGAAACGCAAAACCTTGGTTTTTTCTCATTGGAGAATCTGCCTGAATTATCGGAAGCAAGGAATACCTATGAACAGATCGAATACCTTTTTGGAAAGCATGATGAAGTGTATTGCGACTAGGGGAGGAACAGACAATGGATCAGTTGAAATATCCGATCGGTACCTTTTCCAAACCGCTTGAAGCGGACGAAAGTGAACAGGAAAAATGGATCGGGGACCTGAAGCAAGCGCCGCATCTCCTGAGAAGCGCGGTGGCGGGACTAAATGAAGAACAGCTTGATACGGCGTACCGGACCGGAGGCTGGACTGTCCGGCAAGTCGTTCACCATCTCGCCGACAGCCATATGAACGGCTATATTCGAAGCAAGTTGGCGCTGACAGAGGAGGCGCCTTTGATTCGCACGTTTGACGAACAGAATTGGGCCGGACTTGCCGATGCCAGAACGCTCGATCCGGATTTGTCGCTGGCGCTTTTGAACACGCTGCATCTGCGCTGGGCCGCTCTTTTTGAATCTTTGACAGAAACGGATTTTGAAAAAGCGTACGTTTATCCTGACACAGGAGATGAAATGAAGCTGTATCAAGCGCTCGCTCTCTATGTGTGGCACTCACACCACCATATTGCCCATATTACTGCACTTCGAAAAAGAATGGGTTGGAACTGAAAAAAACGCGCCTCGGCGCGTTTTTTGTTTACCGTTTGTTTTCAGAGGGGATTGTTAACACTAACATAACAGCGGAATCGTTGGTTTTTGCTTTTTCTAGCCGGTAAATTAAGGTAAGATATATGAGTTATCACCCAAAACGTGATGGATGTATCCTGTGATTAGAGAGAAGTGGTTTTTCATGAAAAAAAATGCGCTGGGGATTTTAAGGATCGTGTTTCCGGCGGCTGTTCTTTTGTTCGTCTTTTTTCAAGCGAAAAAAGAACTGGCCGGGCTGTCTTTTAAAGAAACATTTTTGATTATCGATCAAATTAATCGGGTTGACTTGTTTATCCTAGTTTTTCTCGGACTTGCCGCCATTTTGGCGATGACATTATACGATTTTGTTCTGGTCCGCTCCCTCGGAATGAAGGTTTCGAAATGGAAAACGATCAAGGTGTCATGGATCGCCAACTCACTTAACAATGTTCTCGGGTTCGGTGGATTGTCAGGTGCAGGATTGAGAACGATCCTTTACAAAGAGCATGTTGATGATGTGAAGAAGCTGATCAGGGGGATCGCTTGGCTTGCGTCTTCGATTCTTCTCGGGCTGTCTGTCCTCAGCCTTCTCGTCCTTGCCGGGTTTCTGCCTGCCGGGGATCTGTTTACAGAAAAAACGTGGGTGCTGCTGGCTGTTACCGGTATGGCAATGATCGCTCCAGGTGCGGCCGTCATTTTAATGATCAAAAAGAAGAGAAGCGCAGGAGCCGAAAACGGCATGCGGCTTTCGGTCTTCTTTTCTTATTTGGGGGCATCGGTGATCGAGTGGTTTGCCGCTGCAGCGGTTATGTATTATTCCCTTGTGACGATGGGCGTTGAATTGGACACAAAAACCGTCATCGGCGTTTTTACGATTGCATCTGTAGCCGGAATGATCAGTCTCGTTCCAGGCGGATTCGGTTCGTTCGACCTGCTTTTTTTGGTCGGGATGAGCCAGCTAGGTGTTGATCAGGAAATCACTCTGACGGCGGTTGTGCTCTACCGGATCGCCTATTCGTTTATCCCTTTTGTGTTCGGTCTTATTTTTGCAGCAGCCGATTTGACTGGGAATACGATGAAGAAGCTCGAAGAAAAGCCGATTATTGCCCCGGCAATAGAAACGACCAATATTCTGTTGATTTTACACAGAGCGCTGCTATTCAGACTGTTGAACGGCTCGCTTTCAGTCATCGCGTTTTGCAGCGGAGCGATTGTGATCGCATCTGTGGCACTGCCGATTGACAGGATTACATTGATACCGAATATTCCGAAGTATATGCTCGTGTTTTTTAACGGCGTGTCCCTCAGTTTCGGCTTGATTTTGCTGATCCTGCCGCTGGAGCTTTATCGGAGGACAAAGAGATCTTATTATATGACGCTGACCGCTTTAGCGTTTGCCTTTCTGTTCACGCTTTTTAAAGGCTTTAATATTAGCGCGGTTTTCATGATTCCTGTGGTGTTTGCCCTGTTTGTCTTGCTGAGGGGGCAGTTTACAAGAGAGCGGGCTGTCTACACATTCGGGCAAATCGCATGGGGAACTTTTATCTTTCTCTTTACTTTGTTGAATTACAATATTATCGCTTCAAACATTTGGGAGGCGCTCGGCCATATTCTCGTAAAAGATTATTTCATTCACAGTGAACGCCATGTCGACTTCGCGACGTTTTTTGCTTTATTTTTCGTTCCGCTGTATTTCGCTGTTTTCATCTGGGCGTTTAACAGGAAAACGAAAGAGATCGGTGAAGAGCCTGATCCGGAGAAACTGGAGGTATTCCTAGAAGAAAAAGGCGGCAACGCTTTGAGCCATTTAGGCTTTTTGGGGGACAAGCGGTTTTTTTATTCAAGCGACGGGAATGCGCTGATTCAATTCGCCAAAGTCGGCCAGCGCCTCGTTGTGCTCGGCGACCCGTCCGGCCGGGAAGACTCGTTTCCACTCGTGATCAAAGAATTCCTCCATGCGGCTGACCAAAAAGGGTATCTTGTCATTTTCTATCAGATCGAACGAGAAGACATGGCGCTCTATCATGATTTCGGATACCGCTTTTTCAAGCTTGGAGAAGAGGCGATTGTCGACCTTGACACCTTTACAATCAGCGGAAAAAAGCGGGCCGGATTAAGGGCGATTTACAACCGTTTTGAACGGGAAGGGTATACATTCCATGTCGAACAGCCGCCGTTTTCGAGAGAATTCCTCAATGAGTTGAGGCAGGTATCTGATGAATGGCTTGGCCGCAAAAAAGAAAAAGGCTTTTCGCTCGGGTTTTTTCAAGAAGATTATTTGCAAAAAGCGCCGATTGCCGTTTTAAAAAGCGAAGAAGGCGAGATTGTCGCGTTTATGAATATCATGCCGATGTACCGCGAAGGGGAAATATCCATCGATCTGATGCGCTATTCGAAGAAAGCGCCAAAAGGAATCATGGATGCACTATTCATCTATTTATTTCAATGGGGAAAAGAACAGGGCTACACGGCCTTCAATATGGGAATGGCCCCTTTATCGAATGTAGGGACATCGTTTCAGTCGTTCTGGACGGAGCGATTAGCCGCCGTGATTTTCAACAATGTCAGCTACATGTACAGTTTCAGCGGACTGCGGTCTTTTAAAGAAAAATATAAACCGGTTTGGCGGGGAAAATATTTAGCCTATCGGAAAAACCGATCTCTCCCAGTAACGATGATCCTTGTGACAAGGCTGATCGGAAGGAGAACAAAGTGAGACCGTTTTTTAAAACGGTCTTTTTTAGATTGCCATTGTAAGAAGCACTGAAAGGCGGTATACTGCAAATGATTGGAAGGGAAGGACCGAATCGACAAATGGGGGATCAAAATGAAGCAAATTGAAGTATTAAGATATGACGCATTCTCAAAGACGGCGGGTCAGGGAAATCCGGCGGGCATCGTGCTTCAAGCAGACGGATTGACCGATCGCGAGATGCAGAAGATCGCTGAACGGGCAGGCTATAACGAAACGGCTTTTCTCCTGCCGAGTGAGTCGGCCGACATAAGGATCCGCTACTTTACGCCGGGCCATGAAATGAATCTATGCGGACATGCGACTGTTGCTTCTCTTTATGCGCTTCTGGAAAAAGGCGAGATCGAAGCCGGGGCGGAGTTGAAGGTCGAAACAAAAGCGGGCGTTCTTTCCGTGTATACCGCCTCTGATGACAATCGGCGGTTTTTGGTGACGTTGGAGCAGGCGCCGCCGTGTTTTCAGCCTTTCACTGGAAGCAGAAGCCAACTGGCGGAAGCGCTAGGGATCAGCGAAGCGGACTTTCATGAAGCATTGCCCATTGTTTACGGAAGCACAGGGATATGGACATTGCTTGTGCCGGTGAGAGACTTGGCCGCGATCCGCAGGATGAAGCCCGTTCAAGCTGAATTCCCCAACGTTTTAACCGAGATGCCGCGGGCGTCTGTCCATCCGTTTTGCCTGGAGACGATCCATCGGGATTGTCAGCTTCACGGCAGGCATTTTTCATCGCCTTATTCCGGAACGAGTGAAGATCCTGTCACAGGAACGGCATCAGGAGTGATGGGCGCTTATATGAAAACGTACGGAAAGGAATTCTGTGAAGAGGACCGGACTGATTTTCTGATTGAACAGGGCCAGGAAATCGGAAAAGACGGGAAAGTGAAAATCGAAGTTGCGGAACAAAACGGCATCATGAAAGTGCGTATGACAGGAACCGCTGTGTTTGCTGAAAAGCAAAGCTTTGAGGTGTAAAACAGGTACCGCCTTTTTTAACGAGTGATGATCATTGCAAACACAAGCGGTAAACATTATAATCAACAATGATAATCATTTTCATTTAAGGGGGCGGCCACATGAACGACACGCTGGAAATTCAAAGTATCCGAGATTGCGTCAGAAATAGAAGAACGATTCGAAAGTTTAAACAGGATCCGGTGCCGAAAGAAGTGGTGCTGGAACTCTTGGAAGATGCGGTTTATGCTCCGAACCACAAGCTGACAGAACCGTGGCGGTTCATTTATATCGGGACGGAAAGCGGGAAAAAGAAGCATGCCGACAATTTAAAAGCGGCGTTTAAAGAGCTCAAGCCGAATATGCAGGAAGAACAAATCAATAAGTTCAGGGAGCATATTCTCAGCGTTCCGGCTTTTCTCTTCGTTATTATGAAAGAAGACGAAAACGAACGGGTCAGACGAGATGATTTTGCAGCCGTCAGCTGTTTGATCCAGAATCTGCAGCTGCTTGCTTGGGAAAAAGGCATCGGCATGGTATGGAAGAGCGGGGAAGTTCTCTCTCATGAAACATTGCACAGGTTAATGGGACTGAAGCGCGATGAGCGGGTAGCAGCTCTCTTGCAGATCGGATATCCTGCGGAAATTCCTGAAGCGAAGCACAGGACCCCGGCCGCACAGCTTTTTACTGAATTAACTTAAAGAATGAGGCCCAGGAAACCTGGGCCTCGATTATTATTTTGACTGCCGCTTTTCCGCGCGCTTATCAGCTGCCTGCATGCGGGCTTGTGCTTCGCGGTCATCCTGATCGGCGAGTTCTGCAGAATATTCTTCGTACACTCCGTCAGCTTCTCTTTTATACTGATCAGGAACTTGAGGGAGTTTTTGCTTGTTTTTGTCACGGTTTTTGTGGATTGCATTTCTGCCCATATGATCACTCCTCATCAATAATCGGCCTGTCAAGCCTTATTGTTCGCTGATCAGGCTCCCGCTATGCATTACGATTTTTCCCTTGCGGCGCGCTCAGCCCTTTTAAATTCGCGCGAATATCTGACTTCCTGCGTCTTGTTCAGAGAGGATTTAAAACGCTCCCGTTTTTTCTTGTCAGCCATCTTTTCAAGCCTCCTAAAAACCTCAGTTATTCACAGGCTGTCCGTTTCAGCGGCATTTATACAAGTATTAAGCTTCTTTTAACCGGTGGTTTTCCTCCTCGAATGTTCTCATGCTGTACAGCGTGTACAAATCTTTCGGGATTTCATACAGGTGAAATGTGTCGCTGCCGATCCAGTCAAGATCAGACTTGACGGCATATGGGAGCTTTTCAGCTGCTTTGAGGGAGCGCATATTTGTTTTTCTGATTTTCATAAAAACGGCTTCGATTTGTTTTTCATAAAAAAGCTCGCAAAAAAACGCGTCTTTCGCCCGCTGGTTAAAGCCTTTTCCATGGTAAGGTTTGCCGAGCCACGTGCCAAGGAAGCCTTTTTGATCTTCGATTTCATACAAGCTGATGCAGCCGATCGGGTTTTCCCATTCATCAAGTATTGTTCGCGATATCAGCTTTCCCTGTTCTTCCTCTTCGATCATGTTTTTGACATGAAACATATACTCTTCAATCGTCTCCGCTTTATTTCTGACAAAAGGGAAGACATCCGGATGAATCATCAGTTCAAAAAGTGCATAGCAGTCGGTCAGTTCCCGTTTCTTCAGCATGGCAGCCCCTCCTTAGTTTGAGGGCGGCTTTTACAGCAGAACGGGACGCGTGAATCCACCCTCGGAATTTTTTAATTAGCGGAAACAGTTGTCCGCGTATCTTGCACATCCATTAAAAAATTCGGGGTGGGAATCGAACCCACTAAAACCAGAGATCTGGTGGCGCACCATTTGCCTTCCCTGTACGTGTATGCTGCTAAAAAGATACTTACATTTTACGCGGCTGGGAAAGGAAAAGCTACAAGGCTTTCGCTGGAAAACGCCTTCTATGTCAAAAGGTTATGCAGGGCATCTTCCAGATCGGGATATAAGAAATGATAGCCGTTCTGAAGCGCTTTTTTCGGGAGGACGCGCTGTCCTTTCAGCACGAGCATGCTCATTTCTCCGAGGACGCCTTTTATCACAAATTCGGGCACCGGGAGCCAGTGGGGGCGTTTTTCTACTTTCGCGACGGTTTGTCCGAATGTGTCCATCTGAACGGGATTCGGTGCCGTGACATTAACGGGGCCGGACATCCGCGACTGCTCAATCGCTGATAAAATCATGCCGACGGCGTCTTCGATATGAACCCACGGCACCCATTGCTGCCCTGAGCCAATGCGTCCACCTGCAAATAATTGATAAGGGAGCGCCATTTTCGGGAGCGCGCCTCCGTCCTTTCCGAGCACCATGCCAAAACGCATCCAGACGGTGCGGGTGCCCAGCGCTTCGATTGGTTCGGCTGCTTTTTCCCACGAAGCTGTCGTTCTGCTTAAAAAATCCTCAGCTGAGGCGGGGGATTCCTCTGTGAATGTCTGTTCAAGACTGGTTCCGTAAATTCCGACTGCGCTCGCCTGAATGAGGGTGTTCGGCTTCTTTTGAAGACTTTGTATGATGCGGGCGGACTCCTGCACGGAGCGGAGGCGGCTTGTCGCGATCCCCTCCTTAGTTTTTTCATTCCAACGGCCGAAAAGCGATTTTCCGGCCAAATTGATCCAAACATCGATATCGGTCAGCTCTGTTTCAGGGCGGGCGCCGTTTTTTTGCCAGAGAACGTAAGAAATGTTTTTTTGTTCGGTTTCAGCCGGTTTTCTTGTTAAAATATAGACGTGATGTCCCCGGGCGGTTAAGGCGTTTGTCAAATGCCTGCCGATAAAACCTGTCCCGCCGGCAATCGCAATCTTCATCATGATTCCTCCCTTTCATGATCATTAACCTTATTGTAAAAGAAGAAAACAAAAGAAGGGAGTTATTTATGCCATATATTACAAAGATTTCTGCCCAGAAAAACAATGAAGAGCGGGTCAATATTTTTCTGGATGAAAAATATGCGTTCAGCGTCGACCTGGACGTGCTCGTCAAGTTTGACCTGCGAAAAGGCAAAGAGCTTGATGAGCTTGATATCATCGAGATTCAGTACGGAGACGATGTTAAAAAAGGGTTCAAAAAAGCGCTCGATTATTTGTCATACCGGATGCGCTCGACAAAGGAAGTCAAAGACCATCTCAAGAAAAAAGGCGTCGCAGACTCCGCAATTACAGAAATTCTGCATATGCTTAACAGTTATAAATATTTGGACGACCGCGAATTTGCGGCTGCATATGTCAGCACCCATAGAAAAACGAGCGGTAAAGGCCCCGATGTCCTATTCAGAGAGCTCAAATTGAAAGGGATCGATGATGAACTGATTCAGGAAGCGCTCAGTTCGTTTTCGTTTTCCGATCAGGTCGAGGCCGCGGTCAAGCATGCGGAAAAAGTGCTGAAAAAAGAAAAAAAGCTGTCCTCTAAAGAGACGAAGCAGGCCATCGAACAGCACCTTGTCAGAAAGGGATTCTCCTTCGATGTCATCTCGGTCGCGCTTCAGGAAACGGATTACGAAAACGACGACAGCGCTGAAAGAGAAGCGCTTGAGAAGCA
This sequence comes from Bacillus sp. FSL K6-0972, assembly GCF_037976035.1. NCBI lineage: Bacteria > Bacillati > Bacillota > Bacilli > Caryophanales > Bacillaceae > Bacillus > Bacillus sp. FSL K6-0972. The sequence continues at coordinate 942,474 of NZ_CP150260.1, forward strand.
TGGGGAAAAAGCGATGAAGAGGTACGGTTATGACGGATCATACGAAACGAAAATGAAGGTCAAACAGTATCTGTTCAGAAAAGGATTTTCAATCGACTTGATTGACCAATTTTTAGATGAAAAGGGATGAGAATATGGAGAAAAGATACAGTGAAATGACTGCACACGAATTGCACCAGGAAATCGCGGGTCTGACTGAAAAGGCAAGAAAAGCAGAACAAATGGGGATTGTGAATGAGCTGGCCGTCCACGAACGGAAAATCGCGATGGCGAAGGCATACCTTCTTGATCCGGCCGATTTTAAAGCAGGCAATGTATACGAAATTGAAGATGGGGGCGACGATTTCCATATCCGCTATTTAAACGGCGTCTTCGCCTGGGGATACCGTCTTTCGTCACCGGATCATGAAGAGGCTCTGCCGATTTCTTTATTAAAAGAAAAGGGCTAAGACAAAAGCTTAAACCCTTTTCATAAATGTTATCTTGTCCGGATGCGCGTGTTGCGCTGGAGAATGATGAGGTCCTGAGTCTGCTGCGTTTCTCCGTTCACCTGTGCGCGCGCATGCTTTGTGTTTGCCCATGGCTGCGGATAGTTTTGCGTTTTCATCTGGTTAAAATCGTTTGTATACGGTTTGCGATTTGCACACAAAAGAAATCACTCCATCCCAGAAAAGTTTAGCGTTTGCCGGAAGCCCTCATTCTTTCTTGCGGATGAGTATTCGTGCTTCCGTCAGGGCGCTTTGAAGCAAAATCATCTTTGGCCCGGGGCTCGCCTTCAAATTTATTGTTGTTCATGTTCGGAAAGCCTCTTGATTTATTTCGCATCTCTTTTTAGGCTCCTCCAATCAAGTCCATAATGTTTGCGTCTTCGGTTCGGAAGACGTAAGGTTAGTATATGAAAAGGACGACGTTTTCAAAAAGAAAGTTTTTTCCTTAGGGAAAGGGGGAAAAGCCAAGTGGAAGAGTACTTTGAAAAGCTGACAAATGCGCTTCTTGAAAAAAATCATATGCTGAGTTACGCACAAGCCAGAACATGGGTTGAACTGCTGTGGGGGGATTTCGAGGCGACATTTGCAAAGGCCGGCCACCCGTACAGAGGAAAAGAGCTGACAGAGCGTGTCGTCAAAGAGTGGATTGAGCACTATGGCAGCAGGTTGCATTTATTTCAAAATGATAAGCCTTCTTACCAGGATCTGTTCTCAGGAGACCGCGGGCTGCTTCATTAAGCATTTCTTTAGAAAGGAATGATGGCATGAAAGCGATTGTCATTGGTTCTGGGATTGCCGGTGCTAGCGCCGCATATCATCTTGCGAAAAAAGGAGCCCGGGTTCTGGTGGCAGATGAAGGGCGTGAAGGCCAGGCGACAAAGGCCGGAGCGGGAATCGTCTGCCCGTGGTTTTCTTCCAGAAGCGAAGACTGGTACCGCCTGGCATTGGCGGGCGCCTCGTATTATCCTTCGCTTGTTTCTCAACTGGAAGAGGACGGGGAGGCCGATCTGGGATACGCTAAAATAGGCGCGCTCCGCGTCAGCACCAATCGTGAAGCACTCGATCAAATAGAAAGAAAATTAAGAGACCTTACGCGCCGCGAGGCAGAAGCCGGTCAAATCGCCCGGTTAACGAACGCTGAGGCAAGAAAGCTTTTTCCTCCGCTTGCAGAAGGGCTGGAAGCCGTCTATGCAGAGAGCGGAGCCAGAGTCGACGGCCATTTGCTTCGAAACGCTCTCCTCCGGGCTGCAGAAAAACATGGAGCCGTTATGAGGAATGGGAAAGCGAAGCTGTCATGCGAAAACGGCCGGTTGACAGGTGTTCATGTGGACGACAGTTTTTTTCCGGCCGACAAGGTGATATTGGCAGCCGGCGCCTGGGCCAATGAATTGCTAGGGCCGTTGGGGTAAAGCTGCCTTTGGAACCACAGCGCGGTCAGATCGCGCATTTAAAGCTGCCCGGTGAAAATACGGACAGCTGGCCGGTCATACTGCCTGATACTGACCATTACATTGTGTCATTTGCCGATTCTCGGGTCGTCGCAGGAGCGACAAGGGAAACGGGCTCAGGATTCGACTGCAGAATAACGGCGGGAGGTTTGCATGAAGTCCTGCAGGAAGCACTGTCTGCAGCGCCTGGTCTGCATCATGCAACAGTCGGAGAAGTCAGAGTCGGTTTTCGCCCGATGACAAAGGACTTGCTCCCTTTGCTCGGACATATCAAGGGAACAGATTTGATTGCGGCTGCGGGCTTTGGTCCCTCCGGTTTAACAATCGGTCCTTATGCAGGTTCTCTTGCGGCTTCTTTGGCTTTTGGAGAAGAGCCGGGCTTGAATTTGGAAAAATATGATCCAACGCGAAAAATGTAGTAATATGGAAAAACCATTATGATATCCTGTTTGATCCTAAAGCAATATCATTTTTTTACCACTTGTTCATAGATGTCTGATATAATGACAAAATAATCTTGTAGAAAATAGTACAGCATGCCCACAGTTTTCCTTTTGTTGTGTGGGAAGCGGCTAGATGCAAGTATCCTGCCAAACGGATGCCGGATGCAATTTTATTATGTCCAAAAGAGGTGCCTTTAAGTGAAGAAAGGATTCGTTTCAATCATTATTCCTTCATACAATGAAGCAAGCAATATTAAATTGATTTATGAATCGTTGAGGAACGAATTTCAATCCATTGATTATGATTACGAAATTTATTACATAAATGATGGAAGCACTGATCAAACATTGGAGGAAATTAAAAAACTAGCCGAAAAAAGCGAGCGTGTGAAATATATTTCGTTTTCACGGAATTTCGGCAAGGAGGCAGCCATCCTTGCCGGTTTTCAGCATGCCCGCGGCGATGCCGTGGTGGTGATGGATGCGGATTTGCAGCACCCGACATACCTCCTGCACGATTTTATTAAAGGGTATGAGGAAGGCTATGATCAAGTGGTCGCCCAGCGCAACAGAAAGGGAGACAACCCTGTGCGCTCCTACTTGTCGTCCCTTTATTACCGCTTTATCAACAATGCGGTAGAAGTTGATTTAAGGGACGGCGTCGGCGATTTTCGTCTTTTAAGCAGAAAAGCCGTCAGTGCGATGTTGAAACTGAGCGAAGGTAACAGGTTCTCAAAAGGGTTGTTTTGCTGGATCGGTTTTGACCAAAAGATTGTTTATTACGAGAATGTCGAAAGGAAAAACGGAAAGTCCAAGTGGTCGTTCCGCCACTTGTTGAACTATGGAATCGACGGGATTGTCTCCTTCAACAACAGACCGCTGAGAATTTGTTTTTACGCGGGTATTTTTATCCTTTTTCTATCGCTTATTTATATCGCGGCGACATTCATCAGAATCCTGAAATACGGTGTGATCGTTCCCGGCTATTTTACGATTATTTCCGCCGTCCTGTTTCTCGGCGGTGTCCAGCTTCTCAGCCTAGGAATCATCGGCGAATACATCGGGCGAATTTATTATGAGACGAAAAAGCGGCCTCATTACTTAATACAGGAGGCAAACATCGGTCATGGAGAAACTCATGAAAATCGTGAATCCTGAATTTATTCGCTTTGCCGTAGTCGGCGTAGTGAATACTTTGAATTATTATGCGGTTTATTTGCTGCTGCATGTTTTGCTTCAGTTGAATTATATGGTTTCGCATATTGCCGCTTTTTTCGTCAGCCTTGTGATTTCCTTTTTCTTGAACTGCTATTTTACATTTAAAATCAAGCCGACGCTGGCAAAGTTTTTGCAATTTCCGCTGACACAGCTGTTTAATTTGACGGTGTCTTCTTTGTTCGTCTACACGTTTGTGAATTTTTTTAAGATGAACAGTGAGGCAGCTCCGCTTGTCTCCATGTTTTTAACCGTTCCTCTGACATTTTTAGTGACAGGGAAGATTTTGAAAAAAGACAGGGGAAGAGTATGAAGAAAACAGTTTTTCTATTTGTGATCGCAAGCGTTGCAGTTTCCTTGGCCGCTCATTCCTTTTTTCTGTATGAATGGGCGCATGGCCGCTATATGACTGGGAACGGTGACGGACTTGCACAAATGATCATTTTTAAGTCGTTTCTTTTTGAACAATACAAACAAGGGAACTTCTTTTATTCGTATTCTTTCGGTCTTGGAGGTGGCATCTACAGCCAGCTCGGCTATTATTTCACGACGTCTTTTGTCTTCATCGCTTCATTCGCGGCCGTTTTTCTGATGCAGCTATTGCATTTAGCCGGGGATGCGGACCCTTTGTTTTGGGCGCAGGCCGCCGTATTCATCAGTGTCATCAAGCTCAGCCTGATCATTTTAGCGGCAGCGTATGCGTTAAACGGTATGGTGAAAGACAAGCTTGCCGCCTTTACGGGTGCGGTCTTGTACGGCACGTCGGTCATCTATTTCAGGCACACGGTGTTCTGGGAATTTTTCAGCGACGCCATGCTGTGGCTGCCGCTGCTTGTCGCCGGAGCCGAGAAAGTCATCAGGGAAAAGCGGACAGGGCTGTTTATTACGGCTTGTTCTTTGACGCTGATCAATAACTTTTATTTTGCCTATATCAACTTGATATTCATTGCAATCTACATCATCTTCCGCTGGCTGATCAGGCTTGACCCGGAAAAGGAGGCGCCGAGGTGGAAACAATTCAAGATGTTCGCCGTTTCATGCCTGATTTCTTTCGGAATCAGCGCAGTTTCCTTTGTGCCTGCGGTTTACGGATTTTTAAACAATTTACGGCCGCCATATGATCAATCTGTCGCTGTATACGATCTGACGGACAACATTCTGTTTTCCAGCCGCATTGTCTTGCTGCCGGCTGTCTTTATGCTGTTCTTGTTCGCATTTTCTTTCTATAAAAATAAAACGTTCAGGCTGTTTGCCTCAATCAGTGTGCTGCTTGTGCTTCTGCATTACAGCCCGCTTGCGGCAAGCGCGTTCAACGGTTTCTCCGCTCCACAGAACCGCTTTGAATACCTGCTCGCTTTCACGATCGGGGGAGCGGCGGCCGCAGGATTGACCGAACTGAAAAAGATCAGGCGGAAAGAAATGATATGGTCTATCCTGCTTGTCCTTCTGATTTATATTGCGGTCATTTGGCGGAAAGACTTGGATTTATCACTTATGCAAAATTGGAGCATTGTTGTGCTTCTGTTCCTGACAATCGCTATATTTACAGCGGCGGGATTTCAATATAAGAAATCGCAGCTTTTTTTGCACGTCTGCATTTTATTATCGTCCGTTCTTGTGGCGAACACGTATCAAAAGTATGTTCTGTCTGAGTCAAGCGGCATTAAAAACGTCACAAAAAGCTATTTGACCAGCAATGAGTACAATGGCGAAGAACAGCGCCGCCTCTTGAATAACATTCGAAAAGACGATGCCGGTGACCCGTATACAAGGATCGACTGGATGAACGGCGTGCGCAACAATACTCCGCTGATGCAGGATTTTAACGGCTTCAGCGCCTACTCAAGCATTCTCAATCGCGATCTTCTTCTGTTTTATTGGGAAGATCTTCAAATCGATATGGGAAGAGAAAGCGTCAGCCGCTACGCATCGATGGGCGACCGGGCCAACTTGTACAGTCTGCTGTACGGCAAGTATTACATGACGGAAAAAGACAATGCCGCCAATGTTCCGTACGGGTTTATCAAAACGGATCAATCAGAGAACTACACAGTTTATAAAAATAAATACACCTTGCCGTTTATCCGGACGGCGCGAACGGTATTTACGGAAAAAGATTTAGCAGATGCGCCTGTTTTGGCGCGGGAGCATGCGATGCTTGAAGGAATCGTGCTTGAGAATGGCGATGATGGAAAAGAGCAGCCGCCGAGCGTTCCTGATTTGATGAAGCAGACGAAGCTGAAAACCGAAGGGGCGAGCTATCATAACGGCGTCCTCGACGTCACGGCCGAAAACGGCGGCATCGATCTCATTCCTGAAGGCGGGCTTCCGAAAGAAGGCGACTATTATGTCGGATTTTATTTAAAAAGCCTTGCAAAAGACCAGTTCTTCAACTTACGGGTCAATGATTATGTAACATCAAGAAAGTCAAACCAGTCGATTTACAAAACAGGTGTTTACGATTTAACGATCAGGGTGTCGAAAACAGATAAAATTTCAATCAGGCTGCCAAAAGGGAAATATCAATTGGACCATTTGAGACTGCACCAGGAAGACTATCAATTGCTGAAAAAAGCGGCCGCCCAAAAAGCGCCGGCCGCCGACTTGGACTGGCGGAACAATCAAGTGTCCATCAGCTTTGACAATCAAAACGGAGACCGCTACATGGTGCTGCCGGTTCCGTACGAAAAAGGCTGGGAAGTCACTGTAAACGGAAAAACGCAAACCGTTCAAAAGGCAAATTACGCGTTTATCGGATTTTCCATAGAAAAAGGGAAAAACGACATCAGGCTCGTTTATTACCCGCCTTACTTCAAAGCTACCTTGGCCGTTACAGTCATCAGCCTCATCATCGGAATCTGGTACGGCAGAAGGAGAAAAAAGCTTGGCTCTTAAACAGAGCCAAGCTTTAATTTTTTCTGAAGTTTTTCCTCGCTGAAAATCCATCCCGTATAGGAGGTGATTAATTCGAGAGTGTCCCTGTCGATGTGTGCGATCGCCACGAAAGGGTAGTGTCCTTTGCTGCGGTATCGCAGATCGATAAAGCGGACTTCGTAATGATCCTTATACGTATCGATCTCCCATTTGTAAACCGGTGAGAACGAAAGAAACGCCGAAATGTTTTTATCCTGTTTCGCTGCTTTCATCACGTCTGTATCCGGCACAGGGACCCTGTTGAATGTGTCGACGATCACGACATTTCCGTCCATGCTTCGTCCGACGTAAAAAGCCGATTTTGCTTTGACGGCGATTCGCCATTGTCTGAATTTCATCGTAGGCGAAATAATGATTTCTTCAATATCATCGATTTTTTCACAGAGCTCATGCTTGATTTTCCTCTGCATGAAATACCTCACCAAATAATAACCGGCCAAGACGATGTAAAGAGCTAAAAATGTATAGCCTTGATGCGCGCCTGCCAGCCAAAAGGCGATGGCTATGAGATGGCTGACGAAAATAAACGGATCAAATGTATTAATCAAGCCGAGCGCTACCCATTTCCTTGAAAAAGGTCTGATCGCCTGTGTTCCGTATGCATTAAAAATATCCACGAACACATGAAGCGCGACCGCGGCAAGGGTCCAAAGCCACAGGTGAAGCAGATTGGCTTCGGGATAAAACAGCATGAGAATGCCCGGAATCATCAGCGACCAGGCGAGAACAGCGGGGATGGAATGGGTGAATCCCCTATGGTGTCTAATATAAACAGCGTTGTTTTTTAATTTCAAAACGGTATCGATATCCGGAGCCTGAGATCCGGCGATTGTCGCAATCATCACGGCCTGAGCCATTGATGGGTCCATTCCGACAACTGGATCAAGCGTCGCGATGCCTCCGAGTGCAACGCCCATGACAACATGTGTGCCAGTATCCATTGGTGACCTCCCCTAATGGTGCTAGAAAATCATTTATATTTTCCAAAAACAGAACGAACGACGGACCTTGCCTGAAATATTTAACGCTTTTGCTTTCTTCACTTTTAATGTAACATGTTATCGTATATGCATATAGTTTACAACAAAAAGCCGAAGGAACAAAAGATCGGTATGCAAATGTGACGTGCACAGGCAAGGAGAAGTTTCATGATGGATCTGCAAAAGAAATTAGAGCAAAAAAACATCAAACAATTTCAAGAAGATTTAATATCTTGGTATGAGCAAGAAAAACGGGATCTGCCTTGGCGCTCAGACAGCGACCCTTATAAGGTATGGGTGTCAGAAGTGATGCTTCAGCAGACGAGAGTCGACACGGTGATTCCTTACTTCAACAACTTTATCGAAAAGTTCCCGACCGTTGAAGCGCTCGCTGAAGCCGACGAAGAAAAAGTGCTTAAAGCTTGGGAAGGACTGGGATACTATTCAAGAGTTCGGAACTTGCAGAGCGCTGTCAGGGAAGTTCACGAACGATACGGGGGAGTGGTTCCTCCTTCAAAAGAGGAATTCGGCAGCTTAAAAGGTGTCGGCCCTTATACAAGAGGAGCGGTGCTGAGCATCGCCTACAATCAGCCGGTCCCCGCGGTGGACGGAAATGTCATGCGGGTCATGTCACGGATTCTTTCCGTATGGGATGATATCGCAAAGCCTAAAACCAAAACCCTGTTTGAAAAAATTGTCGAAGCGTTTATTTCTGAAGAAAAACCGTCCGAGTTTAACCAGGGGCTGATGGAACTGGGCGCTGTCATCTGTACGCCGAAATCGCCATCATGCCTTCTCTGTCCCGTCCGAGAGCACTGTTCTGCTTTTGCAGAAGGCTGTGAAAAAGAGCTTCCGGTGAAAAGCAAAAAGAAAAAACCCTCGGTCAAAACCCTTGCAGCCGTTGTCCTGACTGATGAAGAAGGATACATCTATATCCATAAAAGACCGGCAACAGGCCTTTTAGCAAACCTTTGGGAATTCCCGAACACAGAAACGCAGAAAGGCCTGAAGCACGAGCGCGAGCAGCTTGCGGTCTTCTTGAAAGAAGAGGCCGGAATAGAAGCCGAAATCGGTCCGCTTGAAGGGGTAGTAGAACACGTGTTTACACACCTTGTCTGGAACATTTCTGTTTTTTTCGGGAAAACGCTCAATCAACCGGATGATTCATACTTTAAAAAGGTCACGAAAGAAGAGCTTGCTGAATATGCCTTCCCGGTTTCACATCAGAAAATATGGAATATGTATATGAAATAGGCAGCTTGACTGTGCATGCTGCCCGTTAGTCGTACTGGATGGTGGTGCCGTGCGTATAATCGGCTTCCTGGCGGTGCAGTCCGCCTCTTGCTTGGATTTCTTTCACAACCTCCAGGTACTCGGCATGCCCTTCTTCATTGAGGAATGGCATGATTTGCTGGAAGGCGTGGTGAAAATAAAGTAGCTCCGCATCTTTCCACTCGTTTTTCGGCGTGTGGTCGAGCTCGCTCATATCGCGTCCTACGTACATAAGGCGAATGCCTCCTTTTTGATCGTGTTATGAGCTATTTTTTATCAGATTTTCAATCACTATACTAGGAGATGAATGACAGATGGAACAAAGAAAATGTGCCCTTATTACAGGTAGCAGCCGCGGTGTCGGCAAAGCAGCCGCCCTGAGGCTTGCCGAAAACGGCTACAATATCGTCATCAACTATGCGAGAAGCAAAAAAGCGGCCCTTGAGACGGCTGAAGAAATCGAAAAGCTCGGTGTCAAAGCATTGGTCGTCAAGGCGAATGTCGGACAGCCGGCGAAAATAAAAGATATGTTTCAGCAAATTGAGGAAGCGTTCGGCAGACTGGACGTGTTCGTTAACAATGCTGCATCCGGCGTATTGCGCCCCGTCATGGAGCTTGAGGAAAGCCATTGGGACTGGACGATGAACATCAATGCGAAAGCTCTGCTATTCTGCGCACAGGAAGCGGCAAAGCTGATGGAGAAAACGGGAGGCGGCCATATTGTCAGCATCAGTTCGCTCGGTTCGATCCGTTATTTGGAAAACTACACGACTGTCGGCGTTTCAAAAGCTGCGCTTGAATCATTGACGAGATATCTTGCCGTTGAGCTTGCACAGAGAAACATCATCGTCAATGCGGTATCGGGAGGCGCGATCGATACAGACGCCCTGAAGCATTTTCCGAACCGCGAAGAACTGCTGGAAGATGCCCGGCAAAATACGCCTGCCGGCCGCATGGTTGAGATTAGCGACATGGTCGATGCGGTGGAGTTTTTAACGTCAGGGAAAGCGGACATGATCCGCGGACAGACGATCATTATTGATGGCGGCCGCTCACTGCTCGTATAAATTTTTCGCGTTCAATGAATAGGATATCATCCTCCTGCACAATCTAATGGTCGTGGAGGTGATATACAATGGCTAACCAACAATCCAAAACAAACGCACAAAAAGTAAGACAACAAAACCAAGCTTCTGCACAAGGTGGTCAGTTCGGCACTGAATTTGCCAGCGAAACTGACGCGCAGCAAGTAAGACAAAATAACCAACAAGCTGAGCAAAAAAAACAGCAAAACAGCTAATCACTGAAACAGGAAAAAGCACTTCACCATCGGATGAGGTGCTTTTTTCTTTTCTTATTTGATCCGACAAAACTTCCGAATCTTAGCCAGAATCAGTCAAAGGACATCCGGCATGTATAGAGAAATGTTACTTAGGCAATAAATGGAGTAGAGCATAGAATGGAGGATCCCGAATGCCGGAATTTGAAAACTTGGTTCAAGGGCAGATGGAGATTATGGATAAGCTGTTGTATCTGCAAGCGGAGATTGAAAGATGCCAGAAAATTGAGAAAGAACTGGCTGCCCTTGAAAAGAAAGCCCAGCTTTTATCGATCCGGGAAGATATATCCCAGAAGCGGAAAGATCTTGCTCAAATTCAGGATTTGTTCCAAAAGCAGACAGAGCAGGTGATTCAGGCTTATCAAAGAATCGAAGCATGAGCCTCTCTTTATCGTTTTTTAGAAAAGAGCCATTCCTGTTCAGGAGTGGCTGTTTTATTTTCATTTTTTATTTTCAAACGTTATAATAAATAAAAGAACTGTCGGACAGGCGATGTGACACACTGACTTGTAAGGCTTTTGCAAAGAAAGTAGGGGAGAAAACATGGGCTTTCCCAAGGAAGGAGAAACCATTCAAATTCATAGCTACAAGCACAATGGGCAGATTCATCGGATTTGGAACGAAACAACGATTTTAAAAGCAACGGAATTGTGCATCATCGGCGCCAATGATCGGACAATGGTCACAGAATCTGACGGCCGGACATGGGTGACGCGAGAGCCCGCAATTTGTTATTTCCATGCAAAGCAGTGGTTTAACGTCATCGGCATGCTTCGCGAAGACGGGATTTATTACTATTGCAACATCAGCTCGCCGTTTGCTTTGGACGATGAAGCCATCAAATACATCGACTATGATTTAGACGTAAAAGTCTTCCCGGATATGACGTATCATATTCTTGATGAAGATGAGTACGCGGATCATAAAAAGGCGATGAATTATCCGAAGGAAATCGACGGCATATTAAGGTACCACTTAAATACGTTGCTGCACTGGATTCACCAAAGAAAAGGCCCGTTTGCATCTGAATTTATTGATATTTGGTATGAACGGTATTTGCATTATACAAAATAATCCTGAAAAACCTGTTGAGAACAACAGGTTTTTTGCGGTGTACTCACACATCAAGATATAGAGGGGGGAAGACGTGTGGGGGTAATCAGAAGGTACATGGAATTTGTGAAGCCGTATAAATGGAAAATCGTTTTGACGGTTTTAATCGGTATTATTAAATTTTCTATTCCGCTGGTCATCCCGCTTCTGCTGAAATACGTCGTGGACGACATCATCCAGGGGAGCGGGACCGCTGAAGAAAAAACATCCACATTATTCATGGTAATGGCGGTTATGTTCGCCATTTTTTTGGTGCTTCGGCCGCCTGTCGAATACTATCGGCAGTATTTCGCGCAGTGGACGGCAAGCAAGGTGCTTTATGATATCAGGGACAAGCTGTTTGCACACATTCAAAAGCTGAGCCTCAGGTATTATGCGAACACCCGCGCAGGAGAAATCATTTCAAGGGTCATCAACGATGTCGAGCAGACGAAAGAATTTGTCATCATCGGGTTGATGAATGTATGGCTTGACGTGATGACGATTTTTATCGCCATCGCCATCATGCTGACGATGGATGTGAAGCTGACGCTTATTTCGATCGTGCTGTTTCCGCTTTACGGACTGTCTGTTAAATTCTTCTACGGCAGGCTCAGAAAGCTGACGAGAGAACGTTCCCAGGCGCTGGCCGAAGTACAGGGCCACCTTCATGAAAGGGTTCAGGGGATGCCTGTTATCAGGAGCTTTGCAATCGAGGATTATGAACAGAAGCAATTTGATCACGAGAACGGGAATTTTCTTGGCAAAGCAATCCGCCATACGGCCTGGAATGCCAAAACGTTTGCCGTCGTCAATACGGTTACAGACCTCGCTCCGCTGATCATCATTACGGTTGCGGGTTATCATGTGATTCACGGGTCCCTTACTGTAGGAACGATGGTGGCGTTTTTCGGATATATCGAACGCCTCTACAACCCGCTGCGCCGCCTGATCAATTCATCGACAACATTGACGCAGTCGATCGCATCGATGGACAGGCTGTTTGAATTTATTGATGAACCGTATGAATTAAAAGATAAGCCAAATGCTGTAAAAGCAGAGCGGTTAAAAGGAATTGTAGAATTTAAAAACGTCTCCTTCCAATACGAAAAATCGGAAGAAATGATTCTGAAGAATCTTTCTTTGAAAGCCGAACGGGGCGAAACGGTCGCGCTTGTCGGGATGAGCGGAGGCGGGAAATCGACGCTTGTCAGCCTCATTCCGAGATTCTACGATGTCTCAGCCGGAAGCCTGGAGATCGACGGCATCGATGTGCGCGATTATCAGGCGCAGAGCCTTAGAAACCAAATCGGCATGGTGCTTCAGGATACGTTTTTATTCAGCGAATCGGTACGCGAAAACATATCGATCGGAAATCCCGAAGCTTCGATGGAAGACATCATTGAAGCGGCAAAAGCTGCGAATGCCCATGACTTTATTATGGAACTGCCGCAAGGCTATGATACAAAGGTCGGAGAAAGGGGCGTCAAGCTGTCCGGAGGCCAAAAACAGCGGATATCAATCGCCAGGGTGTTCCTGAAGAACCCGCCACTCTTAATTTTGGATGAAGCGACGTCAGCGCTTGACCTTGAAAGCGAGCACTATATCCAGGAAGCGATGGAAAAGCTCGCAAAAGACCGGACGACCTTTATCGTTGCCCACAGACTGTCGACGATTACCCACGCTGACAAAATCGTTGTCATCGAAAACGGACGTGTCGCGGAAATCGGCACACATGACGAACTAATGAGCCGCGACGGCCACTATAAGCATTTATTCACCATTCAAAAATTAAACTAAAACCGCAAAAAGCCTGACTTTCGTTTGAAGCCGAACGGATGTCAGGCTTTTTCTTTCCCTGTAAATTTCGTACATATTTCCTATCTCGTTTAAATACAATTTAAAAAATACAAGCTCCGGAGGTGTATAAGTGACAAAAGAAAAATTGCTTGAAGTATCGGATTTATCGATTTCGTTTCAAAAGAAAAAGTCCGAAACCCCGATTGTGCAAGGCGTTTCTTTCGATCTCCATCCCGGAGAAATCTTGGGAGTCGTCGGAGAGTCCGGCTGCGGCAAGAGCGTCACCTCTTTGGCTTTAATGGGGCTGAACGCAAACACCCGGACGACGGGCCGGATCAAGTTTCAAAACAAAGACCTTCTCATGCAGTCTGAAAAAGAATGGAGACAGATGCGCGGCAATGACATCGCGATGGTTTTTCAAGAGCCGATGACCTCCCTCAATCCCCTTTTTACAATTGGCGATCAACTAATAGAAGCACTCTCCAGCCATATCAATATTCATAAAAAAGAAGCAAGAAGAAAAGCCGTTCAAATGCTGGATACCGTCGGCCTGCCGAGGGCGGACCAGCTGATGAAGCAGCATCCCCACGAACTGTCGGGAGGCATGAGGCAGCGGGTCATGATCGCAATGGCATTAATATGCAAACCGAAACTGCTGATCGCCGATGAACCGACAACAGCTCTCGACGTCACCATCCAAGCCCAGATTCTGTCCCTGCTGAAAAAACTGAATGCCGAATTTAACACAGCCATTCTCCTCATTACCCATGACCTTGGCGTCGTTCACAATACATGTGAACGCGTGATGATCATGTATGCCGGCCGGATCGTTGAAGAGGGCGGTGTCACCGCTGTTTTTGACAGCCCGAAACACCCTTATACAAAAGGCTTGTTCGCCTCTATCCCCGCATTCACAGGCAAATCTGAGCGGCTGTCTTCGATTGAGGGGCAGGTGCCGAAGCCGGGATCGATTAAAAAAGGCTGTATGTTTGCGCCGAGGTGCCCTCATAAACACGAACGCTGCATTGAGGAGGAGCCCGGATTGAACAGGCTGAAGGATGATCATGCTGTAAGCTGCTTTCTCTACGAAGAGGAAGGTGCTTTAACATGAATCACGAACTGCTGAGTGTCCAAGAGCTGAAAACGTATTACCGCGTGTCCCGCAAGAAAATCGTGAAAGCGGTGGATGGTGTTACACTGTCAGTCAAAAAAGGCGAAATCGTAGGGATCGTCGGGGAATCCGGCTGCGGAAAATCAACCTTGGGAAAATCGATATTGCGGCTGACCGAACCGACTTCTGGAACGGTGACATTTCTCGGGCGGGAGATGACCGGCCTTGATGCAAAAGAGCTTCGCAACATGAGAAGACATATACAAATGATTTTTCAAGATCCGTACGCTTCGTTAAATCCGCGCATGAAAATAAAGGATATTTTGGAGGAACCGCTGATCGTTCATAAACTCGGAACGAAGGCGGAAAGGAGAGAAGTCGTTCGCTCAATGCTTGAAATTGTCGGCCTTGATGCTTCATATGGCGACCGATATGCACACCAATTCAGCGGCGGTCAGAGGCAAAGGATCGGTATTGCAAAAGCGCTGATCACAAAGCCCAAATTAATCATAGCTGATGAGCCTGTTTCCGCGCTTGATGTCTCCGTTCAGGCGCAGATCTTAAATCTGCTGTCTGATCTGCAGGAGGCATTCAATTTAACGTTTCTGTTTATTTCTCATGATCTCGCAGTCGTTCGCTATATCAGCGACAGGGTGGCCGTAATGTATTTCGGAAAGATCGTCGAGATGGCGGACGCCGACGCGTTATTTAGAGAACCGAAACACCCGTATACAGAAACGCTGTTAGCGGCAGTGCCGGTCATCGGCAAAGGAGAAGCGGTTCATACGGCACCGGATATTGCCGCGCCCCGCATGAGTGAAAAGGGCTGTCCTTTTTACAGCAGATGCATGAAGCGGGCAGCCGTCTGCCTGGAAGCGGAGCCGCCTCTTGAAGAGACTGCGGACGGGCATTATGCCGCATGCCATTTTACCAATAAGGAGGCTGTACGATGAAAAAGAAAAGCTGGCTGATCTGTTTGGGAATGATTCTGTCTGTTTCCGCTTTTTTAATGGGATGCTCCGGTAACGAAAGCGGAAAGAACGACGGAGGGACGAACGGCGGAAAAGATACGCTGATCATTGGCAGAGGCGGTGATTCAACATCGCTTGATCCGATCACCACGACAGAAGGCGAAGCGTTTAAAGTGACGATCAATATGTTTGAAACCTTGCTGAATTACGGAGAACAAGACACAACGCTGAAGGAAGGCCTCGCGGTGAAATGGGACGCTTCAGATGACGGTTTGACCTACACACTGGAGCTGAGAAAAGGCGTGAAATTCCATGACGGAACGGATTTTAATGCAGAAGCCGTCAAATACAATTTTGAGCGGTGGATGAACGGGGATGAAGAAAAATTTCCTTACTACGGCATGTTCGGAGGCTATAAGAAAGATGAGGGGCATGTCATCAAAGATATAAAAGTTCTCGACGACCATAAGATTCAGTTCATTTTAAAACGCCCGCAAGCGCCGTTTTTAAAGAACCTTGCCATGACTTCATTCGGGATTGCAAGTCCTGCCGCCATCGAAAAATACGGCGAAAAATTCAGGGAGCACCCTGTCGGCACGGGCCCTTACAAATTTGTCGAATGGAAGCCGAACGACCGGATCGTCCTTGAAAAAAATGAAGACTATTGGGATCAAGGCAAACCGAAATTGCAGAAGATCATTTTCAGAGCCATTCCTGAAAACTCAGCCCGCTTAAATGCATTGAAGACGGGCGAAATCGACCTAATGGATGGCGTCAATCCGTCTGATATCGAAAGCATCAAAGCAGACGCCAATCTGAAAATATTTGAAAGGCCTTCAATGAACGTCGGGTATCTCGGAATGACGACAACAAGAAAGCCTTTTGACAATAAGCTGATCCGCCAGGCGCTGAACCATGCTGTTGATAAACAGGCGATTATCGATTCCTTCTACGGAGGTCTCGCCGAATCTGCCAAAAACCCTCTCCCTCCATCGCTTGAAGGGTACAACGATCAGATTAAGGAATATCCGTATGATTTAAAAAAGGCAAAAGAACTCTTAAAAGAAGCCGGCTACCCGGACGGGTTTAAAATGAAGCTTTGGGCAATGCCTGTTCCACGGCCGTATATGCCGGACGGTATGAAAATAGCTGAAGTGATTCAATCAAGCTTTGAAAAAATCGGCGTCAAAGCGGAAATCGTCACTTACGACTGGGCGACGTATTTGGATAAGGTGAGCAAAGGGGAAGCTGATGCGTTTTTAATGGGCTGGACCGGCGACAACGGAGATCCGGACAACTTTATTTATACGCTGCTTGATAAAGATAATATCGGCGGTAACAACTATACGTACTTCAGCAATGACGAGCTTCATGACATCTTAATCGAGGCGCAGTCAGACCCTGACCAAAAGAAGAGAAACAAACTGTATCAAGATGCGCAGGAGCTCCTCCATGAAGAATCGCCTTGGGTTCCGCTTGTCCATTCCACACCGATTTTGGCCGGTTCAAAAGATATCGACGGATATGTTCCGCACCCGACAGGGAGTGAAGTATTGTCCGGCGTAGAGTTTAAATAGGTGGTGACAGCCATTGCTTGCGTACTGTTTAAAACGGACGGCCATGCTGATCCCCGTTCTCATCGGCATGACACTGGTCGTTTTTTCGATCATCCGCTTTATTCCCGGCAACCCCGCCCAGGTTATTCTCGGTCAGAGGGCGACAAAGGAAGCGGTGCAGCAGCTGACCGTCCAGCTCGGACTTGATCAGCCGTGGTATGTGCAATACGCCAGATATATCGGGGATTTGCTGAAGGGGGATCTCGGGACATCAATCCGCACGGGAGCGGCGATTACGCAAGAAATAAAGCCATATTTGTTCGCCACTCTCGAGCTCGCTTTTTTCGCTATGCTGATCGCAGTGTTTGTAGGCGTGAACGCCGGAATCATCAGCGCGTGGTTTAAGAACTCGGTATTCGACTATATCGCGATGCTGGTTGCTTTAATCGGCGTGTCGATGCCGATTTTTTGGCTCGGTTTGATGGGCCAGTGGTTTTTTTCGATCGAGCTCGGCTGGCTGCCGACAACGGGAAGGGAGAATGTCAGAAATCCGGTCGAAGCCATTACCTACATTCATACACTGGACACCCTTATGCACGGAAGATTTGATCAGTTTGGAGAGGTCATCCGCCACTTGATTCTGCCGGGAACCGCTCTTGCCACCATTCCCGCCGCGATCATTGCGAGAATTACAAGAGCCAGCATGATAGAGGTGCTGCAGTCCGATTATATCCGCACGGCAAAAGCAAAAGGCGTGCATATGTTTTTCGTCATCTATAAGCACGGTTTAAAAAATGCGTTCATTCCGGTGTTGACTGTCATCGGCCTGCAAACCGGACTGTTACTGGGCGGCGCAATTTTAACGGAGACGATTTTTGCCTGGCCCGGTATCGGCCGGTACATTTATGATGCGATCAGCTACCGCGACTACCCGGTTATCCAATCGGGCATCCTCGTGATCGCCTTCATCTTCGTCATGATTAACTTCATCGTTGATCTGCTGTACGCCGTCATCGATCCGAGAATTAAATATTAGGAGGCGGGAAATGTGGTTGTGCTTCAAAATGAACAGCAGAGGGAGGACGTGAAGGTGCGTTCGCCTTTGGCTGAACATATTCGGCGGTTCTTTGAGCATAAACTGGCGGCCGCCGGCACGATTTTAGTCGCGCTGTTTATCCTGCTGGCCATCTTCGCGCCGCTTATCGCACCCTACGGAATAAACGACCAGTCACTGTCAGACAGGCTTGCCGCTCCGTCTGCGGAACACCTTTTTGGAACAGATGACTTTGGCAGGGATATTTTTTCAAGGGTGCTGTACGGTGCGAGGCTGTCTTTATGGGTCGGCTTTTTCTCCTGTCTGGCATCGGCCTTGGTGGGGACGCTGTTAGGGCTGATCGCCGGTTTTTACGGCAGATGGGCTGATGCATTGATTTCACGGCTGTTTGATATCATGCTCGCGTTTCCCAGCATTCTGCTGGCGATCGCCATTGTTGCGATTCTCGGGCCTTCCCTTGAAAATGCCCTGATTGCCATCGCCATCATCAACGTTCCGACGTTTGGCAGGCTCGTTCGTTCAAAAGTGCTCAGCATCAGGCAGGAGGAGTATATCTTATCAGCGCGAGCTGTCGGGATGTCCAATATGAGGATGATGTTTAAACACATTCTTCCCAATAGCATGGCACCGGTAATCGTTCAAGCGACACTGAATATTGGAACGGCGATTATAGAAGCGGCGGCGCTCGGATTTTTAGGGTTGGGGGCTCAGGCGCCGAACCCCGAGTGGGGAAAAATGCTTGCAGATGCCAGGCCTTATTTGGCGCAGGCCCCATGGACATTATTTTTTCCGGGATTTGCGATCATGCTGACTGTCCTCGGCTTTAATCTGATGGGAGACGGCCTGCGCGACACCCTTGATCCGAAAATGAAGGAAGGAAAATAAAAAACCGGTTAACATATTCGTTAACCGGTTTACTCTTCCTCAACCTCAAGTTCGCTGTCTTCTTTGTGGTACGTCTGAAAGCTTGAGAGCAAGGTTTCCAAATGCTCAAGCTGTTCTCGGTATTCTACAGTGCTCGCCATAATGGTCAGCATATTGTAGTCCAACAGTTCTTCTTTTAATTTGTCCTGGTTTTTCAGGAATGATTCGGTCAAGTGCTGTTTGTAAACGTCTCCTTCTTCGTGAAGATCGACGTGATCCTGCGTTTTGATCCTGCCGACGAATCTCATTAAAATTCGCTCATGCCAATGGAGAAGATAATCAAGCTCTTCGACCAGCGTTTCTTGAAATTCTTCAGGCATGTGATAAAACTCGTTTTCAAGCCGGTGCAGCTTTTTCAGAGCATCAAGCGCACGGTTGGATGCAATGATCGCCTGTCTGAACAGTACGAGCTTTCGCTGTTTTACATATGTGGACCGTTTTAAATAGCTTCTTTCTTCTTTGTAAAGCAAGTAAAGGTGGTCGACCTTCATCATTTTTTCTTTTAGTTTTTCAATGTCTTCTTTCAGCATGGAATGTTCCGTTGTCTTTCGCGTCAACAATCTGATCCATTTAATGACTTCATCTGTGTTTTCAACAATATGGCTGACGAGCTTCGTTTCATATTTAGGCGGCAGAAAAACCAGGTTGACCAAGAACGCAGACAATACGCCTAAAATAACCGTTCCGGTTCTCACCAAGGCAAACCATAAAAAGTTGTCGCCGGAGCTCTCCAATATCGCAATAACGGTGACAAGAGCGATCGAAATTGTATTCTCGATCTTCAGCTTCAAGTTGATCGTAATGACGATTACCGCTGTCAATCCGATGATGATCGGACTGGGTTCAAAAATAAGTCCAAAAATAATGGCTGTGGCAGCTCCGATAATGTTCGCCTGCACTTGATCGACAATCGTCAAAAATGAACGATAGATCGAAGGCTGTATCGCGAAGATAGCTGCGATTCCCGCGAAGACAGGAGTCGGAAGGCCGAGCCAAGACGCTAGGTAAAGCGCAAGCGTAATGGCAATGCCTGTTTTGAAAATACGGGCACCAAGTTTCATTAGGCTGTACTTGCATCCCTTTCTATAATAAAATTCGTTCCTTACAGAAAATGAATTGTATTGAACATTCCCTCTCTGTTAATTTGCCAAACAATAAAGTAATATACAGCGATCTTCCGAAATATTCAACCCATTTTTAAGAAAAAACAAATCATTGACAAAAAAGAAAAACAAGCCGGCGGAAAGTGCCTGTTCCCCGTGTTTCCAAAGTGCTCCGCATTTGATAAAAAAGAGAGCGGGACCCGCTCTCTTTTTACATGCGCTGTTTCAATTGTTTAAATGAGTCATCCACGGCATTAAGCGTGGCTTTAATGTCCTCTTCTGTGTGCGCGGTGGTGATAAACCATGCTTCATATTTTGAAGGCGCAAGATTGATTCCGCGCTCAAGCATCAGTTTGAAAAAGGCCGCGAACATTTCTCCGTCCGTATTTTCGGCTTGCTCATAGTTTTCGACTTTTTCGTTCGTGAAGTATACGGTGAGCGCGCCTTTAAGACGGTTGACAGTGATATTGATGCCATGGGTTTCGGCATGCCCCAGGATGCCTTCTTCAAGCATGGCGCCGAGGCGGTCAAGTTTTTCGTATGTGCCTTTTTCTTTCAGCACTTCAAGGCAGGCGATGCCTGAGAGGATGGAAGCCGGATTCCCCGCCATCGTACCCGCTTGATAAGCAGGTCCGAGCGGTGCGACTTGTTCCATAATCTCTTTTTTGCCTCCGTAGGCGCCGATCGGCAGGCCGCCGCCGATGATTTTGCCGAGCGCCGTCAAATCAGGTTTGACGCCAAGAAGATCCTGGGCGCCGCCGTACATAAAGCGGAAAGCGGTAATGACTTCATCGTAGATGACAAGCGCTCCTGCGTTATGTGTCAGTTCATTGACCTGTTCGAGAAATCCGCTTTTCGGTTCAACGATCCCGAAGTTTCCGACAATCGGTTCAACGAGAACTGCCGCAATATCGTCCCCCCATTTATCGAGCGCTTCTTTGTAGCTGTCGATATCATTGAAAGGAACGGTAATCACCTCGTTTGCGATGCTTTTTGGAACACCGGCGGAATCAGGTGTGCCGAGCGTTGACGGTCCTGAACCAGCCGCCACCAGCACAAGATCGGAATGGCCGTGGTAGCAGCCAGCGAACTTGATGATTTTCGTTCTGCCTGTATAGGCCCGGGCGACGCGAATCGTCGTCATCACGGCTTCCGTTCCCGAATTGACGAATCTGACTTTATCCAGGGCAGGAATCGCTTCCTTAAGCATCTTGGCAAATGTCACTTCATGCTTTGTCGGCGTACCGTAAAGCACCCCGTTCTCAGCAGCTGTTTGAATGGCTTTCGTGATATGCGGGTGGGCGTGACCCGTAATAATAGGTCCGTATGCGGCAAGGTAGTCTATGTATTTGTTGCCGTCCACATCCCAAAAATAAGCGCCGCTTCCCCTTTCCATCGCGACTGGAGAACCTCCTCCAACAGCTTTGTAAGACCTTGAGGGGCTGTTGACGCCTCCGACTATATGTTGAAGAGCTTCTTCATGAAGCTTTTCAGATTGAGTATGCTGCATAATATCCTCCTCATTTCTGCACCTTTTATCTATTTCTATATTGTAACACGAGGCGGACAGAGCGCAAAAAAGAAGCCGCCGAACATTTGAACAAGAGGGCGCTGTTTTTTATAATGGGGGAAAGCAAGCGATTAAACATAACAGGAGGCAAAACAATGACTGTTGAAATTGGACAAAAGGTGCCTGATATTGAACTGCTGGGCGATCACGGAGAAAAAGTAAAGCTGTCGGATTTTGAAGGAAAGTGTGTCGTGCTCTATTTTTACCCGAAAGATATGACGCCGGGGTGCACAACGGAAGCGTGCGATTTCAGAGATCGCCATGAAAGCTTTGCTGAACTTGATGCCGTCATCATCGGAGTCAGCCCTGACGATCAGGCAAGACATGAAAAATTCAAGCAAAAACACGATCTGCCGTTTCTGCTGCTCGTCGATGATGAACACAAGCTCGCTGAAAGCTTTGACGTATGGAAGCTGAAGAAGAATTTCGGCAAGGAATACATGGGTGTCGAACGGTCGACATTCCTGATTGATAAAGAAGGCCGTCTTGTGAAAGAGTGGCGGAAAGTAAAGGTAAAAGACCATGTCGCAGAAGCGCTTCAAGCAGTAAAAGAAATCGCGGAAGCATAAAGCTCTGGGGGGAGGCCGGACTGTATTTTAGTTTGGTCTCTTTTTACGCCCATATTCGTCTGTCTGATCGGCCATGCTGATCATAGCGGCCTTTTTCGCCTTGAAAATAGCTTTTTCACAGGGATTGGAATTGACAAAGATTCTGATCAGGAGTTACACTAATTATAAACGTTATAATGTAAGAATTTTTTTTAGAAGAGAGGTGCATGACGATGGCAGAACATAACCTGAAAGAAGCGTTGGAAGCGTTGAAGGAAACCGGGGTGCGAATTACTCCTCAACGTCATGCCATTCTGGAATTTCTCGTGAATTCTATGTCTCATCCAACTGCAGATGATATATATAAAGCTCTGGAAGGGAAATTTCCAAACATGAGCGTAGCAACGGTCTACAACAATTTGCGGGTTTTTAAGGAATCAGGGCTCGTTAAGGAATTAACGTACGGAGATTCCTCCAGCCGGTTTGACTTCGTGACTTCCGAGCATTATCACGCAATTTGCGAACGCTGTGGGAAAATCGTCGACTTTCATTATCCCGGCCTCGACGAAGTGGAGCAGCTGGCTTCACATGTGACAGGATTCAAAGTCAGTCACCATAGACTGGAGATATACGGTTTATGTCAGGAATGCGACAAAAAAGAAAGCCATTAAAAAGAGCTGGCCGCTTTTTTAACGGTCAGCTTATTTTTGTTGCAGCATTTACTGAGACTTTCTATTATACGATTCGTTAAACTCTTTTCCTTCGAGGTTTTTGTCCAGTGTCAGAGGCTCCCTGCAATGCATGCACATATCAACCCGGCCTAAAATCTTGGTCGGTTTTTCACAGTTTGGACAGATAACTTGAACCGCTTTCGTTGAAAGCATGCCGATCCAAAAATAAACCGCTGTACTCAACAAGATAGACAATACCCCCAAGATCATAAACACCGACATCAAGAGGATCGAGGACCTAAAAAAGATCCCGACATACATAATAATGAAGCCTATAAATACAAGGCTCAACGCAAACGTTCTGATTTTGTTGATTTTACTAGAGTATTTGGCCATATCCATCCCCCTGTCTCTAATATAGCATATCAAAGATGTGTTATTCTTTAATTAAAACGAATCAATTGGAAAATTTCTATAGAGAGTTTTGGGGAAATTGATTATAATAATTCAATGTGTTTTCAAAATAAAGGAGTTTTTATTGGCTCGTAGAAATAGGTAGAAACAAGAGAGAAGCTTTTAAGCAACGTATTTACATCGTATTGGAGGAATGGTGATGGAAAATCTTCTCCGTCCGATTTACCAAGAAAGAGCAAGCCGCCCTGACACACTCGCTGTCATGCTGATTGAGAGGAGAAATCAAACCTCATCTGCCACAGATAATTTTGATGCGGCATTGTTGATAATTGTTAATAAGGCTGAAGACCCTGTATTTGTGAAGCATTATGAGTTCGACGGAAAAACGGCTTCTCTTCATATTATTTCTGTTGAACAGCTTCAGGAATGGATTTTGCTCGGAACAAATAGAAGAATCATAGACTGGGTCCTCAACGGAAAGGTGCTTTTCGACCGAAACGAATTTATCGCCAAACTGATTGAGCAGCTCAATACGTTTCCGTTTTCAGAAAGAAAACTAAAAATTGGACTTGAATACGGGAAATTAATCAGAAGATATATAGAAGGAAAATCGTTTTTTGAAGATGGTCAATTTTTGGACGCCTACAATTCCATCGTACACGCCCTCCATCATTTGGCCAGAATCGAAGTGATCGATAAAGGTTTTCACCCTGAAGTTACGGTATGGAACCAAGTCCGCCACATGGAACCTCAGGTATATAAATTGTATAAGGAATTAATTGAGAGCAATGAAAGCTTGCAAAAACGACTGGAGTTATTATTCCTCGCAAGTGATTTTCTCATTCATTCAAAAGCCGAAATCGGGGCCGCCCATATTCTCAATGTCATGGATGAAAAAGCGGTTTGGCAATTTGCCGATCTTCTCAAGCATCCGGATCTCAAGTATTTCACGGCAGATCTGGGAGTCATACTGGAGTTCTTGGCTGAAAAGGATTTAGTCGGAGTAAAGCCGATTGAGACAAAGGGCCAAAAGATTTTTCATCGAGGATATTTTATTAAAAAAAGTGTTGACACTAATTTATAACGGTGATATATTATTAAGCGTCGCTGTTAGCGGAACGTTTTTTGAACTGAAAGCAGCAGCGACGAAAAAACAAAAAACATTTGACAATCCTTTTTGAAAATGTTATACTAATAAAGTCGCTTCGGACAGGAGCGGAAATGATCTTTGAAAACTAAACAAGACAAAACGCACCTGTTAATTCATTAAATAAATCGCACATTTGAGTGTGCGTAGTCATTATCAAACTTCATGGAGAGTTTGATCCTGGCTCAGGACGAACGCTGGCGGCGTGCCTAATACATGCAAGTCGAGCGGACAGATGGGAGCTTGCTCCCTGATGTTAGCGGCGGACGGGTGAGTAACACGTGGGTAACCTGCCTGTAAGACTGGGATAACTCCGGGAAACCGGGGCTAATACCGGATGCTTGATTGAACCGCATGGTTCAATTATAAAAGGTGGCTTTTAGCTACCACTTACAGATGGACCCGCGGCGCATTAGCTAGTTGGTGAGGTAACGGCTCACCAAGGCAACGATGCGTAGCCGACCTGAGAGGGTGATCGGCCACACTGGGACTGAGACACGGCCCAGACTCCTACGGGAGGCAGCAGTAGGGAATCTTCCGCAATGGACGAAAGTCTGACGGAGCAACGCCGCGTGAGTGATGAAGGTTTTCGGATCGTAAAACTCTGTTGTTAGGGAAGAACAAGTACCGTTCGAATAGGGCGGTACCTTGACGGTACCTAACCAGAAAGCCACGGCTAACTACGTGCCAGCAGCCGCGGTAATACGTAGGTGGCAAGCGTTGTCCGGAATTATTGGGCGTAAAGCGCGCGCAGGCGGTTTCTTAAGTCTGATGTGAAAGCCCCCGGCTCAACCGGGGAGGGTCATTGGAAACTGGGGAACTTGAGTGCAGAAGAGGAGAGTGGAATTCCACGTGTAGCGGTGAAATGCGTAGAGATGTGGAGGAACACCAGTGGCGAAGGCGACTCTCTGGTCTGTAACTGACGCTGAGGCGCGAAAGCGTGGGGAGCGAACAGGATTAGATACCCTGGTAGTCCACGCCGTAAACGATGAGTGCTAAGTGTTAGAGGGTTTCCGCCCTTTAGTGCTGCAGCAAACGCATTAAGCACTCCGCCTGGGGAGTACGGTCGCAAGACTGAAACTCAAAGGAATTGACGGGGGCCCGCACAAGCGGTGGAGCATGTGGTTTAATTCGAAGCAACGCGAAGAACCTTACCAGGTCTTGACATCCTCTGACAACCCTAGAGATAGGGCTTCCCCTTCGGGGGCAGAGTGACAGGTGGTGCATGGTTGTCGTCAGCTCGTGTCGTGAGATGTTGGGTTAAGTCCCGCAACGAGCGCAACCCTTGATCTTAGTTGCCAGCATTCAGTTGGGCACTCTAAGGTGACTGCCGGTGACAAACCGGAGGAAGGTGGGGATGACGTCAAATCATCATGCCCCTTATGACCTGGGCTACACACGTGCTACAATGGGCAGAACAAAGGGCAGCGAAGCCGCGAGGCTAAGCCAATCCCACAAATCTGTTCTCAGTTCGGATCGCAGTCTGCAACTCGACTGCGTGAAGCTGGAATCGCTAGTAATCGCGGATCAGCATGCCGCGGTGAATACGTTCCCGGGCCTTGTACACACCGCCCGTCACACCACGAGAGTTTGTAACACCCGAAGTCGGTGAGGTAACCTTTTGGAGCCAGCCGCCGAAGGTGGGACAGATGATTGGGGTGAAGTCGTAACAAGGTAGCCGTATCGGAAGGTGCGGCTGGATCACCTCCTTTCTAAGGATATTATACGGAATATAAGACCTTGCGGTCTTATAGACAGGTGCGTTTAGATCTTGTTTAGTTTTGAAGGATCATTCCTTCAGACATAGGAGCACCTGCTAAATGCGCCACATCCTGTGGCAACGCAAGTGTTAGCATGTCCTATGCGTTGTTCTTTGAAAACTAGATAACGAAAGTAGACATTCACATTCAATTGTAATGCAAGATATCACGTAGTGATTCTTTTTAACGGTTAAGTTAGAAAGGGCGCACGGTGGATGCCTTGGCACTAGGAGCCGATGAAGGACGGGACGAACACCGATATGCTTCGGGGAGCTGTAAGCAAGCTTTGATCCGGAGATTTCCGAATGGGGAAACCCACTGCTCGTAATGGAGCAGTATCCATATCTGAATTCATAGGATATGAGAAGGCAGACCCGGGGAACTGAAACATCTAAGTACCCGGAGGAAGAGAAAGCAAATGCGATTCCCTGAGTAGCGGCGAGCGAAACGGGATTAGCCCAAACCAAGAGGCTTGCCTCTTGGGGTTGTAGGACACTCTGTACGGAGTTACAAAAGAACGAGGTAGATGAAGAGGTCTGGAAAGGCCCGCCATAGGAGGTAACAGCCCTGTAGTCAAAACTTCGTTCTCTCCTGAGTGGATCCTGAGTACGGCGGAACACGTGAAATTCCGTCGGAATCCGGGAGGACCATCTCCCAAGGCTAAATACTCCCTAGTGACCGATAGTGAACCAGTACCGTGAGGGAAAGGTGAAAAGCACCCCGGAAGGGGAGTGAAAGAGATCCTGAAACCGTGTGCCTACAAGTAGTCAGAGCCCGTTAACGGGTGATGGCGTGCCTTTTGTAGAATGAACCGGCGAGTTACGATCCCGTGCAAGGTTAAGTTTGAAAAGACGGAGCCGCAGCGAAAGCGAGTCTGAATAGGGCGCATGAGTACGTGGTCGTAGACCCGAAACCAGGTGATCTACCCATGTCCAGGGTGAAGTTCAGGTAACACTGAATGGAGGCCCGAACCCACGCACGTTGAAAAGTGCGGGGATGAGGTGTGGGTAGGGGTGAAATGCCAATCGAACCTGGAGATAGCTGGTTCTCTCCGAAATAGCTTTAGGGCTAGCCTCAAGGTAAGAGTCTTGGAGGTAGAGCACTGATTGGACTAGGGGCCCCTACCGGGTTACCGAATTCAGTCAAACTCCGAATGCCAAAGACTTATCCTTGGGAGTCAGACTGCGAGTGATAAGATCC
The DNA here is from genome assembly GCF_037976035.1 of Bacillus sp. FSL K6-0972. Classification (NCBI taxonomy): domain Bacteria; kingdom Bacillati; phylum Bacillota; class Bacilli; order Caryophanales; family Bacillaceae; genus Bacillus; species Bacillus sp. FSL K6-0972. The sequence goes on from NZ_CP150260.1 coordinate 969,514, forward strand.
GTAGTCGAAAGGGAAACAGCCCAGACCGCCAGCTAAGGTCCCAAAGTATACGTTAAGTGGAAAAGGATGTGGAGTTGCTTAGACAACCAGGATGTTGGCTTAGAAGCAGCCACCATTTAAAGAGTGCGTAATAGCTCACTGGTCGAGTGACTCTGCGCCGAAAATGTACCGGGGCTAAACGTATCACCGAAGCTGCGGACTGTTCTTACGAACAGTGGTAGGAGAGCGTTCTAAGGGCTGTGAAGCGAGACCGGAAGGACTCGTGGAGCGCTTAGAAGTGAGAATGCCGGTATGAGTAGCGAAAGAGGGGTGAGAATCCCCTCCACCGAATGCCTAAGGTTTCCTGAGGAAGGCTCGTCCGCTCAGGGTTAGTCGGGACCTAAGCCGAGGCCGAAAGGCGTAGGCGATGGACAACAGGTTGATATTCCTGTACCACCTCCTCACCATTTGAGCAATGGGGGGACGCAGGAGGATAGGGTAAGCGCGGTATTGGATATCCGCGTCCAAGCAGTTAGGCTGGGAAATAGGTAAATCCGTTTCCCATAAGGCTGAGCTGTGATGGCGAGCGAAATATAGTAGCGAAGTTCCTGATTCCACACTGCCAAGAAAAGCCTCTAGCGAGGTGAGAGGTGCCCGTACCGCAAACCGACACAGGTAGGCGAGGAGAGAATCCTAAGGTGATCGAGAGAACTCTCGTTAAGGAACTCGGCAAAATGACCCCGTAACTTCGGGAGAAGGGGTGCTCTGTTAGGGTGCAAGCCCGAGAGAGCCGCAGTGAATAGGCCCAGGCGACTGTTTAGCAAAAACACAGGTCTCTGCGAAGCCGTAAGGCGAAGTATAGGGGCTGACGCCTGCCCGGTGCTGGAAGGTTAAGAGGAGCGCTTAGCGTATGCGAAGGTGCGAATTGAAGCCCCAGTAAACGGCGGCCGTAACTATAACGGTCCTAAGGTAGCGAAATTCCTTGTCGGGTAAGTTCCGACCCGCACGAAAGGCGCAACGATCTGGGCACTGTCTCAACGAGAGACTCGGTGAAATTATAGTACCTGTGAAGATGCAGGTTACCCGCGACAGGACGGAAAGACCCCGTGGAGCTTTACTGCAGCCTGATATTGAATGTTGGTACAGCTTGTACAGGATAGGTAGGAGCCTTGGAAACCGGAGCGCCAGCTTCGGTGGAGGCATCGGTGGGATACTACCCTGGCTGTATTGACCTTCTAACCCGCTGCCCTTATCGGGCAGGGAGACAGTGTCAGGTGGGCAGTTTGACTGGGGCGGTCGCCTCCTAAAAGGTAACGGAGGCGCCCAAAGGTTCCCTCAGAATGGTTGGAAATCATTCGCAGAGTGTAAAGGCACAAGGGAGCTTGACTGCGAGACCTACAAGTCGAGCAGGGACGAAAGTCGGGCTTAGTGATCCGGTGGTTCCGCATGGAAGGGCCATCGCTCAACGGATAAAAGCTACCCCGGGGATAACAGGCTTATCTCCCCCAAGAGTCCACATCGACGGGGAGGTTTGGCACCTCGATGTCGGCTCATCGCATCCTGGGGCTGTAGTCGGTCCCAAGGGTTGGGCTGTTCGCCCATTAAAGCGGTACGCGAGCTGGGTTCAGAACGTCGTGAGACAGTTCGGTCCCTATCCGTCGCGGGCGCAGGAAATTTGAGAGGAGCTGTCCTTAGTACGAGAGGACCGGGATGGACGCACCGCTGGTGTACCAGTTGTTCTGCCAAGGGCATCGCTGGGTAGCTATGTGCGGACGGGATAAGTGCTGAAAGCATCTAAGCATGAAGCCCCCCTCAAGATGAGATTTCCCATTCCGCAAGGAAGTAAGATCCCTGAAAGATGATCAGGTTGATAGGTCTGAGGTGGAAGTGTGGCGACACATGGAGCTGACAGATACTAATCGATCGAGGACTTAACCTAAATGTTTGTGAATCGTCTGACCGTTATCTAGTTTTGAGAGAATAATTTCTCGAAAAATGCACTTGCATTTTTTCAAATACATAGTATAATGATCTTTGTCACTAAATTGTCTGGTGATGATGGCGAAGAGGTCACACCCGTTCCCATGCCGAACACGGAAGTTAAGCTCTTCAGCGCCGATGGTAGTTGGGGGCTTCCCCCTGCGAGAGTAGGACATCGCCAGGCAGGCATTATTCCGCAGTAGCTCAGTGGTAGAGCTATCGGCTGTTAACCGATCGGTCGCAGGTTCGAATCCTGCCTGCGGAGCCATTTATTGGAGAGCTGTCCGAGTGGTCGAAGGAGCACGATTGGAAATCGTGTAGGCGGCCAACGCCGTCTCAAGGGTTCGAATCCCTTGCTCTCCGCCACTTTAAATACATCTGGCCCGTTGGTCAAGTGGTTAAGACACCGCCCTTTCACGGCGGTAACACGGGTTCGAATCCCGTACGGGTCACCATTCTTTTTTGGACAGCACGCTAAAAAGCATCAGGTTTACACCGAAGCTTTTTAAAGGAAGGCATGCTAAGATCGCAACGTCCTGTTGCAACGCATGCACTTGTACGTCCTGTACTGCGGAGGATTAGCTCAGCTGGGAGAGCATCTGCCTTACAAGCAGAGGGTCGGCGGTTCGATCCCGTCATCCTCCACCATTTCTATGAAAATCATATTATCGCGGGGTGGAGCAGTTCGGTAGCTCGTCGGGCTCATAACCCGAAGGTCGCAGGTTCAAATCCTGCCCCCGCAACCAATTTACTTATTAAATGAGGAGTGCACGAAGGGTGCAGCCATAATGGTCCGGTAGTTCAGTTGGTTAGAATGCCTGCCTGTCACGCAGGAGGTCGCGGGTTCGAGTCCCGTCCGGACCGCCATTTAAATAAAGGCTCGGTAGCTCAGTTGGTAGAGCAACGGACTGAAAATCCGTGTGTCGGCGGTTCGATTCCGTCCCGAGCCACCATTTGCCGGTCTAGCTCAATTGGTAGAGCAACTGACTTGTAATCAGTAGGTTGGGGGTTCAAGTCCTCTGGCCGGCACTGTTTTGGAGGGGTAGCGAAGTGGCTAAACGCGGCGGACTGTAAATCCGCTCCCTCAGGGTTCGGCGGTTCGAATCCGTCCCCCTCCACCATGTTTTTAGGGGCATAGTTTAACGGTAGAACAGAGGTCTCCAAAACCTCCGGTGTGGGTTCGATTCCTACTGCCCCTGCCAATTTTAATTCACAATTTATGGCGGTTGTGGCGAAGTGGTTAACGCACCAGATTGTGGCTCTGGCACTCGTGGGTTCGATTCCCATCAATCGCCCTTCATATTGGGCTATAGCCAAGCGGTAAGGCAACGGACTTTGACTCTCATGCGCTGGTTCGAATCCAGCTAGCCCAGTTTTCATCTTTCTTTATCATCCTGCATATGATAAGATGAATATTAGTTAAAATGCGGAAGTAGTTCAGTGGTAGAACACCACCTTGCCAAGGTGGGGGTCGCGGGTTCGAATCCCGTCTTCCGCTCCAATTCTTAAAATGATGGCGGCATAGCCAAGTGGTAAGGCAGAGGTCTGCAAAACCTTTATCCCCGGTTCGAATCCGGGTGTCGCCTTATTTGCCTCGTGCCGGGGTGGTGGAATTGGCAGACACACAGGACTTAAAATCCTGCGGTAGGTGACTACCGTGCCGGTTCAAGTCCGGCCCTCGGCACCATTGATCACACACATGCCGGTGTGGCGGAATTGGCAGACGCGCACGACTCAAAATCGTGTTCCTTCGGGAGTGTCGGTTCGACCCCGACCACCGGTATCAATGAATGCAAAAGCGACGGTATTTCGGCGTATTAATCGCTGTTTTATCGTCGCTTTTTTGCGTTAAACGTCACGGCAAATGGTCCTGTGCCTATCGCTTTCCTTTAAACAGAAGGGAGGCGATTTTTTATGTCTAAACGAAGAAGTAATCGTTTAAATGCTCGCGAGGTTGGATATCGCGGTTGAGACGATCGAATATAACACTTTAACAATCGACGGTGCGATTAAGCTTGTCTTGGCTGACGCAAGGCGAAAGAGTTTGCGAAAGGATGCGATCACATATCGGCCATAAAGATTTACGTATGGTATTACGATATACTCATCTGTCGTTAGAATCTCTCGCAAGACAACAATATTCGCTAATAAATCAGTAGTAGACGCGTTTAAATAGGCCAAGGAAGACAAAAAGAAAATACTCAAAACAAAAAAATTTCTCGGTAGAAGGGCGACGGATCAGGAAATAAAAATCTTACTTTCGTTATTAGATTTAACCGACTTTGTACAGCTACGTGATGCAACAGCATTGCTTCTTATGTATAAAACAGGTATGCGTGTAGGGATGCTCGCAAACTTAAAAGAAGAACATATCGATTTTAATGGAGAATTGCTTCGGTGAACTGGTGAAATCGTTAAAAATCGCGAACCTTTACTATTGCCCTTTGATGAGACTCTTGCTCAACTTCTCTCTGTACTGGTGAATAAAAACGACGAAATCCGCCGAACATATAAAAAGGATAATAAATTTGTTTTTTTAACAAAGTACGGCAATCAAATAGCAACAGGGCCGTCGAATAACAATATTCAAAAACGGTTGAATAGGTATGCGCGTGAGTACGGATTAAGAATATAAATCCGCACGCATTAAGAAGGGGCTTTGCGAAATCCTTGCTTGAAAAAGGCGCAAATTTAACTGACATTTCAAGAGCGCTGGGACATAGTGATCTTTCGGTAACGACTAAATATTTATATTTAGATAAGAATGAAGGGGCGGAGAATTTGCGGAGGTTTTTGTGAAGGAAGGTTGGAACTGAGACGGAAAGGTTTACGCTTAATCCTAACGTGTTTTATCGGCAGTCCAAGACGCCTGATAAGACGTTGCTTGCGATGTTTAACGTGAAGAAGCCTTAGATGAACGAAAAAGCGCCCCGCATTGGGGCGCTTTTTAATTTTATTGTTGTTTTCGGTCTAAAAGATTCATAATGACTATACACATCAAAATGAGGCCAATAAATGTTCCGCTACTATCTGGTTCTATGTTAAAAAAAGTTGGAAAAGCGAAATAGTTTATGACGAAAATTAGGATCGCCATTTTTAATAAAACTCTATATAACACTTAATTTTCCTCCCGCTCTATTGTCGCCAAGGCACACCGATGCCCTCGATAACCTCTCCGGTGAATGGATTCCTCGCGAAGTGGAAACCTATTCCATATTTTCCGTCCCCGGAAATCGCCCTAAAACCAGCTCCTACTGCCCAAAGCGCTCCGGAAATCGCGCTTACGTAAGGTACAAATTTAGCGACTTTGATCAGGACTGCTCCAATTCCTGCTATAGCGGATGTTGCATCTTTAGTTTCGTTTATTACATTAACTATTTTCTTGGTTATACAAGAGCTGAGATAAAGGCTGTACCTAGTGCCAGCCCAACTCACTTTAGACCCCGTTACACCATGGCAGCCAGCCAGCGCATACGCACTGCTCTCTTTGTGAGCAGAAGCAGTTGAGCTTTCTAAAAGTGTTTTCTTTCCGTTCTTAGATACAGAATATTTCTTTGCTCGGACCTTCATATCCTTAGTATTTGCATTTAACGTTTCTACTACGTATTCGTATGTTTTACCGCCTTCTTCTATTCTGAATGATGATGCGTTTTCGGATATTTTGGTGAATTTAATCCCTTCTAAAGGATTCGGATCTTCAAATGTTTCTTTAGCGAAAACATTTGATGGAAAAGTGGAGACTAGTAAGATAATCGAACAAAGAGCCATAGTGAATGAAAATAATTTTCTTTTTAGCATGCTTATTCCTCCCTTGGTTCACAATTCTACCAGAGGGGGGATATTCCGTTAATGACTAGTTATAATTTGGTGAATTTATCCTAGAGAGGGGGTTAAAAAACGCCCGGTCTCCGACTATTAGAATACGCTATTTCCGGCTGTTTCAACGGAAGAAAAAAGACGCCGTGGCTGGCGGTATTTAAACAGTTTGTACAGGCTTTTCCGGTCTGCTTTCCGACCGTTCCTTTCTTGACCGTGTTCACATCGCCAAGCAGTCGAGATAGTCTGTAGAGAAAGCTGCGTGTTTTATTGATCGATATTTCAACGATTTTACTACGAAATTAAATCGTAGGAGCCGCCGTGATTTCGTATGTTATTCGATAACCTTAACGCCTTAAATCCACTGCCATTTTTGTATTGATCCTTCGTAAAAGTCACGCTAATCCGATCGCCCGGCTTTGCGTCTGTGGCTTGCGGATCTCGACATCTTCGTTCAGTTTGGCGGCGTAAAGGCTGAGAGCCGCATTTCCTACGATTTGAAGCCACTTTTTACGACTTCTGTTTTCACCACACTAAAAAGACGCCGACCTATTCGTGACGTCTTCGATCTTCACCTCGAATAACTCTTCGACATTCACGCCGAGTATTCGCGCAAGGACAAACACTTGCCAATCGAGATGCCTTTCATTTTTATCGAAATTTCGGTTGACCTACACAAAAAAAGACGCAAAGGCGTCTTAATCAGATATCGCTTTAGCCCATTTGTTTTCTAATCTCTTGTATTTACTCTGGTTAACATTACTGGACTGCGAAACGAGATTGTCTAATTCAGGAGAGCCACCAAATCTATCGGCAGCTAAGTGTCCGGCATGATCCTTAAAGACCGGAAGCAGATCATCGCTACGTTCAGGCGGAAGCAACTTTTAAGCCAGCCAAATCTTAGGACATTCACAGGTATTCGAGACTATACGATGATGTTGCTTTTATTGGAGACGGGTATTCGGACGAATGAGTTCGTAAGCATAAATTTAAAAGATGTAAAAATCGAAGAATCAGTCATACACGAAAGAAATGCAAAAGGGAATCAAGAAAGAATTGTACCGATTACATCCGCAAATGATGAAGCAGCTTAAAAAGTACATTTCTATCCGAGGGTATGTTGAGACAGACGCGCTGTTTATTACTCTCGATAGAAAGCCTGTCATTGAAATAAGAAACATTCGAGAAGAGGGCGGATAAGTTTGGCCGTAACTTCTATCGGGCGGTATTCGCACAGTTAATTAGCATGGCCTTACTTTTTATTAGCCATTTATAGGGCGAAAAGTAAATTATTGATACAAATTTCTTTGCAAAGATTGGTAACTTTCTGTAAAATGTTCTCATAGCGATAGAGGCAGTAAAGTGTGGGAGGTTTGACAATGAAAACAGTAGCCTCGGTGAACGTAGCCAATCTCATCAATCAGTGGTATGTTCACATAAAAAAGAGAGATGTCTCAAATGCCGTAGAACTTAGGGACAGAATAAAAGGCCTTTTAAACGTAATGGAAGAAGATCAGGACGTTTTGCTTTACTTTAATCTACTTGATTACAGGTTCAGAGTATTAATGGAAGATGTCGCGGGGGAGCCGCAGCTTCCGCCTTTTACTGAGGATAAGGCGAAGACAGACGGTTTGTTAAGATACTATTACTTTCTCTTTAAAGGAATGTATGAAAGTGCGAGGAGCAACTACTCTAAAGCGCTTAATTGTTTTAGAGTTGCCGAGCGGCAGCTCGATAATGTCGAAGATGAAATCGAAAAGGCCGAGTTTCATTATAAACTTGGAAACCTCTATTATTTTACGAAAACAACTCTACTTTCTTTTCATCATCTTTCAATCGCGAAGAGCATCTATAGGGCTTATGAAGAATATAAGACACAGTCGATAAACTGTACGGTGCTGCTCGCACTCAATTATATAGACGACGGACGTTTAACAAGAGCTGAAAATATGCTTAAGAGTTGCGCAGAAAGACTGATCAAGATGGGCGATAATCATCTGCTGGCGGCTGTCTACTATGATCTCGGCTTTTTAAAAATTCAAGAGGACAAACACGAAGAAGCACTCGAGTATTTCGACCTCTCATTTAAAACGGATGACATCGAAAAAAATGCGCCTATTATGTACATGCAGTGCATATACGAGTCAGCTAGGTCAACTTATAAGATAGGTGAGGTTGATAAGGCGCTTAAGTGGGTTCATCTTGGTTTTGAGTTTGCTCAGAAAACAAATAATATCAACTTTTCGCTCAAATTCTCGATTCTAAATATATGCTATAGCGCTCCCCTCGAAGGTGTACCGCAAGTAAAAGAGTTTATCGAAATGCTCGAGGAGAGGGAGGCATACGTAGACATTGAGGCGCTTGCTGAGGATGTGGCCAACGTCTACAGTTCATTAAATAATTACAAATATTCCACATACTTCTTGGAAAAAGCAATAAAATCAAGTAAACTAACAGGAAAGGAGGTTCTTTAAATGAAAAAACTTATTGTAACTGCTTTCCTTACTGCATCGCTTGGGCTCGTTTTAACCAGCGCAGCAGACTTCCTCGCAGAAAGTGTCCAAACAGCAGACTCAGTAACATTACTTGCCTCAAGAGGAGCGGGCTCATAAAACAAAAAATACAACAGTAAGAAGGCGGCTATTACAGCCGTCTTTTTTATGATTTCAGTCGTCTTGGTAACTTGAATGCTGTACTATGCTATATCTAAAATGTGAATTTAACGTTATGCTAGACCGTAATGGCTTATTATATCGAATATACCGCGGGCTAGGGCTTTCCGATAGAATCAGCACGACTCAAAATCGTGTTCCTTCGGGAGTGTCGGTTCGACCCCGACCACCGGTATCCTTAGCTCTTTTAAATTGGATAGAAAATGTTATGATTTGAAATGGTTTTGCACATTCTTTACACATACTCAACTTCTTCAGGCTTTTCAACTTCCTCAACAGCCATATCTTCAAAAATGTTTACTGTCTCAGTTTCATCTCTTTCCCGAAGCTCTTTAATTAAGTGAACATATGTATTTGACGTGGTTTCTATATCAGCATGTCCTAACCTTTCACTTACATAATAAATTGACACCTTTCTATAAAGCAGCACGCTTGCATGAGTGTGCCTTAATCCATGAATTGTAGTCGGTTGAAATACTCAATTTCGCTAGTACGTCATTCTATATCCGGGATTCAAACGGTGAAATTGGTATCGCGCGCCGGCAATGTACAAGTGAATATAAAATACAGCCTGTAAACAGGGAAATTCGCTTGTTGCTTGGGTACAAGCTAAGGCAAATCATAAAAGAAGTAGTACTTCTTTGTAAAGGGATCAGCACTGACGAGACTCAAAGAGTTAAGCCGAGTCGGGAATGCTGGCAGATAGCTGAGCATCCACTGGTTGATATGGCTTTCATAGATCGATCGCGCTGCATCACTTATGTTGAACGCGAGGGGTTTAGAACACCGGCCTGCTGTTCCAACTATGGGTGCAGCAAGGGGCATTGAGAATGTATTCATAGAGGATGAAAATAATCAAGTTTGGTATATATTGCATCCAATCAATAAGGAAGTCATTTTAGTGGGAAACGAATCTGAGCCTACGCTGTGTATTGAAACAATTATAATGAAATTAGAGGACCTATATAAAGTACCCATTAAAATTGAGAAAAGTCCAAGACGGAATGCCTGCGGACACTGAACTTACAGCTTTTACGCTGTTTGTTTGGTGTCCGTTTTTTATTTGTCCCGGCTGTGGTCTAGCGAAAGGAGAAATAGACATGAAACCCACCAAAAGAAAACGCCCTGAAAAAACGCAGGAGCACTCTGAGCGCTTTTGGCGAGAGATTATGGGGCAAAACAAGCAGATTCTTAAACGAGGCAAAGGCGGCGCTTATAAGCGCAAATAAAAGGAGGAATAAACTATGCTATTTCAATTACCCGAAATCGATAGAGAAGCGACGAAAAAGAAAATTGAAGCCATACTGGATAATTACAGGGTGGTTCTCTTGCAAGTGCCAGATGATCTGCTGCCAAAAGTCACGGCGGGATTTACCATTGTGCCGCCTTCAAAAACAAACGCATTTCATTCATCTACTGAAGATACGGCTATTAAAAGAATTGAAATGGAACAGAAACGAAATGCCTTTCTTGCAAAAGTGCAAAAGGCTGTGAACCGTTTGCCTGTCAATGAACGGCAAATCATCATCATGCGATATATGTCCCAAGATAACCGTTTTGATTATGAGGTTTACAACGAAATTGGGTTAAGCCCGCGCACATACTTCAGAATTAAGTCGCGCGCTTTTTACAACCTGGCTTTTGCATTGAAAGAAGAAGTGTATGTGAAGGGAAGTGCTTCATAATGAATTTTGTGCAGCCTATCCGGGATATGGACCAGATTTATTATATAAAGAAATTCCTGAGAGAACGGAGTGAAAGAAACTATCTGCTTTTCGTTACCGGCATAAACTCAGGCTTGCGTATATCCGATTTACTTCGTTTAAGAGTCCGCGACGCCAAACGAATGTACATCGATTTACGCGAGAAGAAAACCGGCAAGCAGAAACGAATCAAATAAATAAGGCCCTAAAAAAGGCCCTGGCTAATTACATTAAAGACAAGGATGACCAGGAATTTTTGTTTAAGAGCCGAGAAGGGCTTAACAAACCAATCAGCAGAAGCACGGCATACAATATATTGAAAGAGGCGGCGGAATACGTCGGGCTTGATGGCATCGGTACCCACACCATGAGGAAAACGTTTGGTTACTGGCACTATAAAAAATTCAAGGACGTTGCTCTGCTGCAAGAGATATTTAACCATTCCAGCCCGGACGTCACGCTTCGATATATTGGGATCACTCAAGATACAATGGATCAAACGATGGATTCATTCAGCTTATAGGCTCATCTGTCTTCAAAACGGATGAGTTTTTTTCTGCCTATTTTAACGAACTAACCATAATGAGAAAGTGTCCGACTCATTTTGAAGAAATGGCTTAAAACATTGCAGAGCAAAGGGTTCAGCGTTTCTGTGAATTGGACACAATATAAGATATGGTTAATTCGTGGATATTGTGGATAAGTAAAATGGAATTTTGAGTTATAATAAGTAAAGAATAGGAGTGATGCAGGTGGAATTTGAGACATTTTCAGCAGTAGCGACAATAATTTCTGCCATAGCAACTGTAATTGCTGCCATAGCAACAGCAATTGCTGCAAGGGGATCGCGTGCAGCTGCAGATGAAGCCAGAAAAAGTAACGAAATTTCTCAGAAAGAAATAACCAAAAGAGAAAGACCGGTTTTAGATTTACAAACAAAAAAATTCAGTGCAAAACTAGGATATGATTTTTTTACACAATGGGATAATGGTGATTCTAATCATTTAATAAATCGAGCTTCTGACTTCTTTGTAGAGTTATTTAATATTTCTGATACAACTGCTCGTAATGTTAGTGTAACTTTTGACACGACACACACTAAAGAGATGCTTGCAAATTTATTTCCTCAAAGTATATGGGTAAACAAAGAAAATAATCTCAGAATTGATGTAATAAAGTATAGCGATGGCTTACATTTAGACTTTTGTATAAAAGATGGAGAGAGATTCAGAAGTATATTAATTACACCTATGATGGAAAGGATAGGGAGTGTTTACCCTATGAAATATAACAACAATGAACCTACAAAAATACATTTACCTCTCTATTTTTTGTATCTACTAAATTTTATCTGTACAGATTTTGCTACATACACGAAAAAACATATTAGTTTGAAAGTAACTCTAAAATATAGTGATTCTTCTAACAAAGAGTATGTTCAAAATATACTTTTAACACCTATTTTTACAAAAGTGACTGAAGCCAATGGTATAAAACGTAATGGAGATGTTGGGTTTTCTTTAAATGGGCGATTAATAAGTCAAGAACTTTCCAATGAAGAATTGAGAATGGCAGAATAATGGCACAATGATGGCACTTTGTTTTGTTTTAAAACTGTTAATATGGTATTAGGTCAATATTGAAAAATCGACTTCCATTTATCATTTGGAGGTCTTTTTTTACTTGATCCAGGATAATTAAGGCGATAAAGAATGAAGCCGAACGAGAGGAACATCTGAGCCTGGATAGCGCTAGTCTTGCGGCAGCCGCATCGGGGAATAGTAAGGTTGTTATTCTGCTACCTTACATCTTGGCGTCCTCTCGGAGATGTAAGGTAGCTTTTTACGAAATAATTAAATACAGATATCAATAAAATTAGAACCAAAAGGGGTTAATTCAATAATGCCTTTCTTCAGTTGTACTTTGTCAAATATCGAAAGGTTTTGGAATTTTCTGTGTTCACCCTTTTCATAAGTATATTTTAGATCTTTAAAAATTGGTTCATTGTCAAACTGTGCATATGCATTTATATCAGTCAAACTTGTATCATATGTGATTTGAACTAATCCTAATCGACTTAGATTAGTTAAAGAAGCAGAATTTAAATCGATATTTTGCACTTCCTCATTTGATAAAAAAACATTATCTTGAACAGTGACACCAGAACCATCTTCTTTTAATAATTTGTATTTTGCTATTGGGAGAATGCTACTTTTGTTTTTGAAAAGTCTTAAATTTTTTGCATCTAAAGGTGATAGTTGTTTAATACAATCAACAAAAGCCGGATGAGTTTTATTTATAGTTTCGGAATCAATAGAAGCAGCAATTAAATTGGAAAACATAGATCTTAATTCATCACTCTCAAAATAAAACTTTGAAGCTTCAATCGTCGGTCCTATTATATGTAAAGGAGGTTCTACTAAATTTTCTTCCGGTATGGAAGAAACCTTTTTCTCTAATTCTTCTTTAAATAGTTGAAGAGAATGGGTTCTTTTAGTATTAACTTTTTCAACATAAAAATCAAACCCTCCAAAAACCAAAGACCACAAGGAATCTAAGGTTTTGCCAACAGATTTTGCTAGGGGAGTGGCTGCTTCATCAATAAACTTTGGAGTTATATCAATTTTCATAGTCTCACCTCCTTTTAAGAGAATTATATAACAATTTGAAGGGGAGTTGTTGAAAAATGTCAATTATTTATAATCATCCATTTTTAACAACATGGTTTATTGGTTGGTTTTTTTTCTGTTTATCTAGTGTTTTATACATATTTAAATCAGACAAACCAATTAATTGATTTTATATTCTCGGAAAACCAGGTCCAGTGAAATCTCAGAATAGACGATTGGCGGCCAATGAGGGCCTCTGAGTGTGGGCCCGGTTTAGAAAGAATATATCCAAGCGCTTTACCAATTCGAATGAAAAAATCTTTCGGCATATTTCGTAGACTGTACATTCTTCTATTTTTCGTCCGATAATAAATTTAGGGTGATTTATTCTATGGATGAAAATCAGGAAATAATTGAAGCATTAGGCTTTAATATTGCATGTCTAGGATTCTTTTGCCTAGTTGGGATAATTAAGCCTGGAAGTAACTTTCTATTTGGAATTACAGTTTGTGCTTGTTTTTTTACATTTACTGATTTTTTGGGTAAAGAGAAAAAAAGAACAAGGGTTATCTTATACTTACTTGCAATTTTTGCGCTGATTGTGGCACCACAGTTGCCATTTGATAAAACCTTTGATAATTTGGATCAGTTTACGAATTTCTTTACCTTAACAGCGTTGGGGGTCATGATTATGTTTTCTCCACAAAAAAAGAAGCTCGATAGACAAAAGGATAAAAAGATTAAAGAGCTAGAAGATACAATTAAGAAAATGAAAAATTGAAATAATCATATTAAAAAAAGATATCTATTTTATATCATTTTGCGCCTTTCTCATACGGGAGGGCGCTTTTATTTTAGGGAGATGATCTGGATGGAATCGAAATGCGAGTATTGCGGTGAGGTTCATGGGGTTTTATTGCGGGAGGAGAAAAGGGAGAATGGCGTTGAAATTGGGTATATTCAATGCCCCGCCTGCCAGCATAGGGCCGTGTTTTCTGTGACTACCCCACAAATTAGAGTCCTCCAAAAGCGTATTAGAGGTGTAAAGAACCAATATGCGAAAGCCGACAACATTTACGGGCCGAAGACAAAGGCAAAACTTGAATCCTTACTTGAAGTAATAAAAAAGGCCCTCTCGTAAAAAAAGTGGGCCTTTCAAGTCTTTTAAATAGCTTCGTTTATTTGCTCTATTACACTTTTTAACCATTGTATTGGAGTTAATCCGATAGCAGGAAAATAAATTTCGCAGTGCGATTTTATAAAGTCTTCTTTCTCTTGATCAGATATGTCATTATTTAAAAACTCTTGACAAAATTGTATTGTGAATGCCAAGCATTCTTTGCTGGATTCACTAATAAACTCATTCAGTGCTTGTTCTGGGGATCCCATATCCTGATGAAATGTGCCATCCAAAAAATCACTTAACTCTTCAAAAATATCATAATTATCTTCCATATAGAAACTCCTTTATTTTATTGGATATCCTGTTAAAATATACTCTCCATCTTTCCCCTTTTTCAAGACTATTTTTGCATTCGTAACATCTTCTGCGGTATTTGAGCCTCTTTCTATACTTCTTCCAAGAACATCTCCATTACCTTTGTATCTTAATGCAAGAGTAGGCCTGCTTTTAGGGTCTGATAACCACTTTTCTACTTTTTTTATGTTTTTGGGATCTTTCAATACTTCACTAGCGACTTTTTCTGCTGTAGCTCTATCTTTAAAAGTAGATGATCCAGTGATTTTAAGATCTTTTTTTAAACGTTGGGATAACTCCTCGTCAGTTTTCCCAACATGCCTTTTGATTAAGTGGCCTCTTTTGGATTCATGAGCTGCTAATCCACCACCTGGTGCCAGGGGACTACTGTCCCCTGGTTTAACTGTATCTTTACTCTTCTGGGCTTTATCTACCTTAGAAACGTTCTTTACCGCCTCTTCACCTTTAAATAACTTGAAGCCGCGCTTTCCGTACTTAAATGCCTTTCCGATAGGGGTAACACTCAATCCGGCCATCAAACGATCACCGTTATCTTTAACGATTTCGCCTGTCGCAAGGTCGTATCCAAACGCTGCTCTTACTGCATCATACACACCTGTAAATTCCATCGCCGTATCGAAATATTTAGCAAAGTCGCTTTTTTCCACATTCTCGGGAAGGGTGTAGGCGGGTTCTATCTTGACGATTGTATCACCATCTATGTATGCCCGGTAAAGCGTATCGTTAAATACTCTATAATCTTTTTTCAGTTCATTCAATTCCTCTTGGGTGTACTCTTTCTTGGAAACCTTTTGTGTCGCCAATTTTTTTAATCGATCTGGATCGGCGAGAGTGTTAATGTCCGCATCTTCTTTGTCTCCGACTTTTTTCAGCATGGCACCCATCGCTGTTTCTTGATTTCCACTTAAGGTATCCATCTCATCCGGCTTTAAAATCGCGCCTTTTTGATAGCCAGTTATTTCAATTTTCGGCCCGGTATACATCTTTTCGAGCCGCGCGATGTATTTTTGCATCGTCTCAAGATCGTTTTCAGCCGTTTTGAGGGCGTTGGTTTGCTCACGGTCAAACGCATGCAGCTTTTCAAGAGTCGTGCTGATTTCCTTTAACGCTTTCTGATTTTGTTCATGAAAACCGCTGTCATTCAAATCCGGTAAATCAACGATATGACTGACTTTTGCGATTGTCGCGTTGGCCTTAGAAACCAAATGTTTTGTTGTGCGGTCGGCCGCATTTAAGCCATTCTCCAGCTCGTGTTCAAGAAAGGACTGTGAAATAAATCCGTTATGGTTGGGTTCCAAGGAATTCAGTGCGCTTTTCATTTTCTTCAGCGTAGAACTGTATTCCTCTATGAAAGTATCATAGAACTGTAGAAAAGGGGTGTGGCATTCCTTATAAAACGCGCGGATCGCGTTGCCGCCTTTTCCTTTTAAAGCATCATCAAGTGATGTGATCCCCTCAACGGCTTTTTTGACTTTGGCGAATTCTTCTGATTGGTGTTTTAATTGTTCGAGCGTTTGATCAATTGCATTGTGCAACGCTGGAACATCCAGAGTCTTCATGGCATTCTCCTCTAATACTAAAGTGACATATCAGTATAGAGTTTACCACTTTACGGAAAGGTATTGGTGAATAAATCCTTATCATCCATGAAAATGAATCATTTGGTTTGGGGGATTATTCCTAATTTGATGGCATGAAAATGATCTCGAATGGCAGAGCAGGGGAATAATCGAGAGAAGCATGATGACTATTCCCGAGTCGCAAACTAGAATCATTATTGAAAGTGATGATTATTCTCTTTGTTTTTTGGCTGAAAAAAGAGACATTTCTAGATTTTTCAACTATAATATAAGCAAGAGATGCAGATAAGGAGATTTAAGTGATGTTTAAAATAGGTTATGTGGTTATATGTGAGAATGTCTATAATGATGGAAATCAATTTATAATTAAAAATCCTTATAGTATTATCTCACCAGTCAATATACCAGGTAATTTTTCTTTCAACTTAGCCTTCTCTATGATGAAAATTTTAGAAACTGAACGATCAGAAGAAGTTGCTCAGTTGCAAATTATTATGAAGGATCCAGACAATGAGGTTTGCATTAATACTGGTGTGCTCAAAGCGAGTCCTACACCTCGTAATGAAAGAGAGGCAGAGCATAAAATTCTCATCGGCGATGCAAGCATTAATTTCTCGAATATTGTTTTTAAAAAAGAAGGTTTTTACACTTTGGAAATTATTGTAGATGGAGAAAAGCAAAAATCAATTGAAATTCCAGTTTATATTGACAAAACAGTTTAAAGGAGCAGTTTAATGGGAAGAAATAACCTATTAGTACTGGACGATCAAGGTCAGTCTAAGCTGAATAGTCAAACAAATATACCAGAGGAAGTACAAGAAGCATTTTTAAGCCAACAACGGGTTGATGGTTATATTGACGGGAATTTCGCCATAAAATTTAGAAATATGATACCATCTGAAGATGACCAACATAAAATAAAAATTGATCCTGTCAAAAATCTTCCTTCGGGCAAAGGAGTTGGATCTTCCATGGGCGATTCTAATATTGAACTTTTCCTCAATGAAATAAAAGAAGACCTTAGAGAACGGGAAGCAAGAAACAGAGAAGATAATAAAGAGCGTGAAGAGCGTTACGAAAAAAGAACATCGGAAATTGAAAATCGAATAACAGATCTATACAGTAAATCATTAAAATCTATAGAAGAAAAATTAGAGCAAAACCAAAAGCTATTAGATATGAAGTTAACCAACTTAGACACTAAAATAGGGCATATTGAAAAACAGGTTGAAGAAGTGCACAACCGCACAAGGTTTTGGATTAATTTAATTGTTCCATGTTTAGTGGCAATTGCGATTGGTATAATAAGTACTCTAGTTTCGCTCGGTGTTTTTAAATAGACCTCTTTTTTAAAGGAAAGCTTTGAGTATTATTCCGACCAAAGCTTATTTAGAACGTGTATAAACGACATCAAAATTAGAATTAAAGTGACAAACACCCTCTCTTTTTTAAAAGGAGGGCTTATTTTATTTCACACTAACAACATCCTCAAATTTGATAAAAAAATTTGTGTCTCCTTTTGAATCCACAACATGGAACAGCTTGCGCAGCTGGTTTATGTAATGGATATGGCCCTCTATTTGAACAATCTTCCCGGTTTCCGGTCCGTTAAGCATTGGTAGCGGCTTAAATACAGAAAACTGAACTGGATTATTAAACTCCGTTGCTTCACTTATGATCATTTCCATATCCTCGATCTGAGACATGTCAAGAACCGGCCTTTTTACTTTGTCCTGGTTGCTTTCTAACTCGTGAAGCAGGCCGACATGCTCGAGCAGCATCATAGCCGTCCATTTGATTGATCCCCGATCTTTCAAGTTGTCATCCTTCATGGTGTTCATCTCCTTGAGATGATTATAAGGGGACGTTTGTTCTGTTTCCGACAAGAAAAATAATCCTTTAAAAACCCTTCATTAAAAGAAGGGTTTATTTCGGTTCGATTTTTATTATTACTGCTGTATCTGGAAGTTTGGCCAGATGGACAGAGTAATCCCCATCTTCTATATCCAACATATCTTGATCGCTTTTTAAAAGGTCATTTAGATGTCCAATATCAATTCCTAAAATTTGAAAAACTACGAGTGTATTAAAGAGACCCATATCGGATGCCATATTATCTGAGCCAAAAGTGGATAAATTTAAACCGTTGAAATTTTGATCGTTATCATACCATGCATTCAAAGTAAAACTGCCACCAGAGTCATCACTTTCACTTATTAGCTCTCTTGTATAGATATTTTTATTTTCGTCATATTCAAAATCCCCAATATCATCAAAAATAATTCGATTGAGAATAGGAGAATTCATTTCTTCATCGTTTTCAATTTCCTCAGCTTTTTCATTATATGCCTGTGCAAACTCTTCAAGGCTGAAATTAAATGCTATTTGGCTACTCTCAACGTTATTTGTTTGGATGTTATTGTCTTCACTCTCAGCGTTCTTTGTCTCTTTTTCTTCAGAAGACGTATTTTCACTGCTGCACGCGGATAAAGTGAAGGATAAAAGAAAAATGGATAATAAAAAAATAAAGTTCTTCATAAAAAAATCCCCCTCTTGTTTTAAAACGAACATTTACATTTTAAAACAAATGAGGGGGGTTTTAATATAGACTCGTTTGAACAGCTTGTTAAATAGTTGGTTTACAGCAGCTCTTCTCACTACGCTTTTTCCTAATTATACGAAAGTAAGTTCTTATTATCTGATTTTGTTGATGCTCATTTTCTTCTTCCCTTTTATGTTGGTGATTTTATTATAACATAATTCGATATACGGCTATCCGTAATGCAGAAAAACCTTCCTGAAATTTTTTTGCGCAAATTTTGCACAAAGGTAAACAAAAACCTTGATAAATCAATGGTCTAAAGGGTATGTTCGACCCCGACCACCGGTATCACTAAACATCGTATTGCCAAACGATGAAAGAGCGTTCCTTACAAAGGGGACGCTCTTTTTGTTTATTCCTCAACAAAGCGGAAAGCCGCCAACATAAACACAATGATCAATTGTTGTCCGCACTCTCACTCTTCATTCAGCGCACAGTGTGAAATGATTCATACCGTTCAAACAGCTATCCCTTCATTGACATTCATCCAATCAAATGATCATATTTAGTGAGAATGAAGCACCTTATGCATCAGCAAGGTGCTTTTCTTTATGCAATGATATGTACCAATCCTCCGATCCACCTTTTTACGTTTTGTTTACAAGTTGATCAAACTTTAGCGACATCCGCCAGCTATATTGAATACAGCAAGATCTCATCCAAATATAGACAAAGGAACATTTTGAGGAGGAATACAGTTGTCAATTCGCATTAAATTGCCTGACGGGTCCGTCAGAGAATTTGAGGAGGAAGCAAGCATTGAAGATGTCGCTGCTTCTATTAGCTGTGGCCTGGAAAATGTGGTTGCAGGTAAATTAAACGGAAAGCTTGTAGATTTATCAACTCCGCTTCAGGACGGTGCGCTCGTTGAAATTGTCACCCGGGACTCGGCTGAAGGTCAGAAGTTCAAGCGTGAAAAAGCGCGGGGGACAGGGCGTATTGTGGCACTTGATGCAGCTCGGGGGCTGGCGGTCATCGGGATGTATTTGCAGCACTTCGCTTTGAACGAAACGAACGGTTCAATCGTTTCCGGGAATACGACGCTTCTATTTGTGCTTTGCGGCGGCATCTCCTATTCGATCATGGCCGGGCGTATGATGGATCGAGGAATGGAGCCGGCTGCATTTCGGACACGGATGCTTGCCCGCGCAGTATTTATCGATATGATAGGATATCTGCTCATTATGCTGAATACTCCGTTCGGGGTGATTTTGCCCGCTTATGCTGCACTGTTTGTGCTGGCGTTGGTGCTGATTCGTCGTTCGACGCGTGTGCTCGTTACAACAGCAGCTGTTTTGCTTGCAGTGAGCCCGCCGCTGATGATTCTCGGAGGCAGTGTCCTGTCGGGAGCAAACTTGCTTGGTGATATTGCAGGCGGCCCGATGTCCGCGCTCGCACTTGCACCCGCTTTCGTCGCAGGTATGGCAATCGGGCGCTTCGATCTGACCAAGATGCGTACCGCACTTTCGCTAGTAAGCAGCGGCGCAGTCATGCTTACCGTCTCTAAATTATTGGGCACTTTCGTTCTTCCAGGGCTGAGCCGTTCCTTCGAAGAGTGGCTCGTAAGTGTTCAAGGCACCGCCGGCGCCGAACCGGATCAGTATGCAATCTGGCCGCACAACGTGGCACCGCCGCTTTGGCACAATCTTCTTTCGATCGCTCCGCACAGTGCGTCAACTTTCCAGACGATGCTGGGGCTTGGGGTTGCCTTTCTGGTTCTAGGATTGGTATGTCTCGTGCCGCAGAAGATTTCTACCGTGTTAAAGCCGTTCGCGGGAGTCGGACGTGTAGCGTTGACGATGTATGCAGCTCAGTTTGTTGTCATATGGGCTCTTGAAATCTCGGGGGCCAAGTATGATATCGGGGCAATTCCAATCGGTGATCTGTTCGTCGCGGCCGTGGCGACGGTGACAGGGTGGCTGATTGCACGGCTTCCTAACGGTCCGCTCGAGACAGCGATGCGACGCTATGACAGGGCATTCAGCACCTTGGGACCCGTCACAGGACCGAGGACACCGAGGTAGGCGGTCTCAACATTTTGCCTGAAGGAACCGTCTGAGCAGGCAGCTCCTTCAGGCTTTTAGCCTATCGGGAATTCCGCAATATATCCGAATATGCGGTGGATGAGTTCATGCTGAATCAGAGTGCAAGGAAGTTGTAGAACCCAAAGTTCTGCATGCTTTTGTTATCCATCAATGAAATGCAGCTAGGACCCCTCACCCTTGTATTGGCTTTTCTCTTATCAAGTTTGCAATTTGAAAATATTACGAAATGGGGATGGCATTTTTCTATGTTTAAGAAATCGTTCACAAAGTGTTACCTGATATTGGTTTTATCGTTTATGATGCTGCTTGGAGCGATAGTCCCCGGCGTTGCTATGGCGCAGACTGCCAAGGGGACGGCGTCCGGTCAGCAGACAAAAGTAAAGACTAAAAAATCTCTGAAGTTAAAACTGGACAACAATGTTGCTTCGATGACAGAGAAACGAACGCTTCATGCTACGTTTAAGCTTCCGCAAGGTGTTGATGTGAAGAGCTTAAGCTGGACGTATGACGGCAAACCGCTGTCTCAATGGAAAAAATATAAGGACCGTGATTACACCGGTGCACCTTTCATTACGGTTAGCCATGTAAAAGTGACCAACGGCAAGGTTCATGCTAACATCAACTTCGATCTTCCATACGGTACAGACAACCTGTCAGAGCCGCGATTGCAGCGTCCGCTATACGCATCTCTGATGGGCACATATGATTTGGCGGCAACAGCGAACGGACGAGTGGTTGCCCATGCACCCGTAAAATTGACGCCATATGACAGCTTCCGCACTTACGATGAGCTGAAACCGGAGATCGATGCCGTCACAGCAAAAGCTGCGCAAAAAAACAACAGATATATCAAAACGACTTCCATTGGAAAATCGGTCGAAGGCCGTGATATCTATTTGACGGTACTTGCCAAGGATAAAGCCTCTGTCGATAAGTATCAGAAGGTGACCCACCCTGCCATGCTGAATGACCCGAAGAAATTGCAGGCAGACATTAAATCCGGTGCATTTGGCGACTATAAGGTGCCGATTTGGTTGAACAATATTCATCCGAATGAAGCGCCTGGAGTCGACGCGATCATGAATTACTTTAAGTCAATGGCATTGGATAAGAGCATTACGTATGATACAGTCCTGCCGAATGGCAAGAAAAGCAAGACAACTTTGAATATAGACGATGCATTGAAAAATGTTTTCTTCCTGTTCGTTTATACTGACAATCCGGATGGCCGGGTTCATACAACACGTTCTAATGCTGAGGATTTTGATTTGAACCGGGATAATTCATATCAAACCCAGCCTGAAACGCGCAGCGTAACGGAACAAATCGCGAAGTGGTCGCCGCTGTCTTTTCTGGATATGCACGGATTCGATTCCAATTTCCTGATTGAGCCCTCTACTCCGCCTCATAACCCGAACGTTGAGTATGATCTTTTGATTGATCACATGGTGGAACAGGCAAAGGCTATGGGTGAGGCAGGGATTGCAAATACAAAGTACAACTACTATCACATCCCTTATGAAGAACATCGGAAAACTGCAGAAGATCCGAATTATGTGTCAAAAGGCACGGCTTCGGGATGGGATGATGCATCTGCAGCATATACCGCTGCATTCGCCATGTATCACGGTGCGATGGGGCACACGCTGGAAACGCCCGAGTCGAATGAAGAGTCTACCAAAGCTCTGTATTACAGTTCTGCGGCAGCTGCAAAATATGTAGCTGGAAAGAAGAAAGAACTGTTCCTAAACCAATTAAAAATATTCGAGCGCGGGGTAGACAATATCGATGATCGTGCTGTCGATCATTACTTTGTCAACGCCAAAAACGAAGAGATCGGCCGTCCGCGGCAGGGCAATCAAAACTTCTTCCCAGAATACTACGTACTGCCGGTCGATAAAAACATTCAAAAGAATGTGTTGGAAACCTATAAGATGGTTGAGTACTTCCTTCGCAACGGCGTAAAGGTTGAACGATCAATAAAAGCGGTAACCGTTAACGGAAAAACATATCCGGCAGGATCATTTATTGTAAACATGCACCAGGCAAACCGCGGCCTCGCGAACTTGGTCTTGTCAGATGGAATCGATGTATCTGATTATGAAATAATAGCCGGTGAAATCATTCAAAATTTCCATGATATGCGAGGATTTGACCGTTATGTGATTCGCGATTTCGGGGTGTTCAAAGGCAAGACTTCTCCAGTCACATCCGTATCGTTTCCGGGGACTAAAATGCCAAAACGCTCAGCTTATGTTCTGATCCAGAACACAAACAATGATGCGATAAAGGCAGTCAACGAGTTACTGGCAGCCGGCAAGACCGTTACAATGCTCAACAAGAGCGGATCAGGCTATCAAGCGGGCGACTTCGTGGTTGCCTACAAGGACCTGTCCCCATTGGCTTCCAAGTACTATCTTGACGTGAGCGGATTCAGCCATAAGAAACCAAGCGGCAAAGTTCTCAAGGCTTCTACTGTAGGAGCGCTAGGTGAAGCGGCATATGTACTGAAAAATCTTGGCTTTAACGTCACATCAGAACAGTTGGGCGCAGATGTGCTTGTCAATACGTTCGACTCTTCTAAATATGTTAATAAAGGAAAGCCTTACATTGCGTTTGGAAATATGGGTATGACGAATGTTCAGAAGTGGATACCTGGATTTTCTTTTAAAGGACCTGAATGGGAGAGATACGAAGGCGTCTTCTTGGCAAATGTCATGCAAGATCAGGCCATTACAGCCCCTTACAATAAACAGGAATACTTCTACACAGTCACTGGTTCTTATATTACCGCTATTCCTAAAACGGCAAAAGTGCTCGCAGTGATTTCTGATGAAGATCACTTCTTCAAGGCAGGCTGGTGGCCGGGACATGATGCTGCCAAAGGAAAGATTATGGCCTTCACGTATAAAGATAACAACAAGAACTTAACTGTTTTCGCTAACGATTTAACAAATAACGATCATCCGCAGCATCAATACCGGTTGCTGGCCAATTCGATTTTCAATGCCGGCCCCGGAAAAACTGAAAATGCTTCATCATCAAAACGATGAGAGGCTGGAAAGCTGAAGTTCAAGCGGCTGCCGCAGTGAGGCGTCTCGTCCAAGGCGTCGGAAGCAGAACTGAAGTATGTTATCGCTCGTAAAGAAATGTTCAGACGCCTCACGCATTAAAATAGCAAGGCTCTAAAAACTGCCCTCGATCCGAAGGGCAGTTTTTTCTTGGTCCATGGCAGCATCGTCATTCTTTCGAGTTGCCTCTATCAGAAAGCTTCCGATTGGCGGGCCTCTAGGTATAGCTATTGAAGGTCAGCATACTTGTGCAATAAAATGAAGAGCGGAGAATATGCAGTGGTTCGCATAAAAAATTTTACCTGCGCGAACTGTTGACATTCGGTAGTCACAGTGATTTGATAAAGGAAATTCGAATAAAGAAAGACGGGAGCTGAAACATTGAAGAAACTGGTGAAGGTCAGAGGAATTACATTGGGTGAAGGACGGCCAAAAATCTGTGTGCCGCTTGTCGGAAAAAACCTTGCCCAATTAAAAGAAGAAGCGGCTTATTTTCAAACGCTTGATGCCGATATTGCGGAGTGGCGTGCTGATTTTTATGAAGATGTAGATGACGTTGATCAAGTCTGCGCGGCATTGGCGGAAATCCGCCGCCTTTTAGAGGACACTCCGATCATTTTCACTTTCCGCAGCGCCGCCGAAGGCGGAGAAAAAGAGATCAGCACAGCCCGCTATTTTTCTTTAAATGAAGCGGTTGTTAAAACAGGGCTTGCTGATGTGATTGATATCGAGCTGTTCAATGACGAAGAGCAAGTGAAAGCGCTGGTGGAAGCTGCACATGGTCATGAAGTGTCCGTTATTATATCTAATCATGATTTTGAAAAGACACCAGCTGCAGAAGAAATTGTTTCCCGTTTGCGAAAAGCACAGGAATTAGGGGCTGATCTGCCTAAAATCGCGGTGATGCCGGAAACCCCGGCTGATGTCTTGCGTCTGCTTGAAGCCACTTGTACGATGAATGAGAAGTATGCAGATCGGCCGAT
Organism: Bacillus sp. FSL K6-0972; assembly: GCF_037976035.1. Lineage (NCBI taxonomy): Bacteria > Bacillati > Bacillota > Bacilli > Caryophanales > Bacillaceae > Bacillus > Bacillus sp. FSL K6-0972. The sequence continues at coordinate 994,052 of NZ_CP150260.1, forward strand.
TATTACGATGTCAATGGCCGGCAAAGGTATCATCAGCCGCCTGGCGGGCGAGGTATTCGGTTCAGCAATGACGTTCGGTGCCGCAAAGAAAGCTTCAGCACCGGGGCAGATTGCAGCTGGTGAGCTCAAGGAAATCCTTCATATATTGCATCGCAATTTATAACTTGATGATTGAGAGGAGCCTGGCTGACAGCCGGCTCCTTTGTCAGTTTTTTCGTAGTCCTAACGACTCATTTATCTTTCTTTTCGGAATCGTTTTAACTTTCCCTTTTCATTCATAATGGGTTGTGATACGATAATCACGAAATTTAATAGCATTACTAGGGGTGCCCGAATGCGGGCTGAGAGAGAGACATGCGTTTCTTAACCCTTTGGACCTGATCTGGTTCGTACCAGCGTGGGGAAGTAAAAAGGATTCGAGAGAAGATGGGGAATAGGTATGGTCCGTCTGTCTTCTAGCGATTTTACTGACTGTAAAACCAGGTTCATCATATGAGCCTGGTTTTTTGTGCTGGTGCTGTTCCGGAGTTTCGTCCTGATCAATTTTTTAGAGGGGAAGGATTTTTACATGAAACAGGAGTCAGTACAGCAAAAAAACATCTCGATAATGTCAAGTTTTTCAGGGAGCCGCAAAGTGTATGTCGAAGGGTCGCGTCCTGACATTCAAGTGCCGATGAGAGAAATTTCGTTAAGTCCGACGACTGGTACGTTTGGCGAAGAAGAAAATCAGCCTGTCCGCGTCTACGACACGAGCGGTCCCTATACGGACGCCAATGCGGACGTTGATATTCTTAAGGGGCTGAAACCTTTGCGGGCGACCTGGATCAGGGAGCGCGGCGATACCGAAGAATATGAAGGCAGAGAAATAAGACCGGAGGATAACGGTTATAAAAGCAAAGAGAAAGCGAGCCACAGCTATACAGGGTTGAAACGAAAACCGCTGCGCGCGAAAAAAGGACAAAATGTCACTCAGCTGCATTATGCAAGAAAGGGGATCATTACGCCCGAGATGGAATTTATTGCGATCAGAGAGCACGTATCTCCCGAATTTGTTCGTGATGAAGTGGCAAGCGGACGGGCGATTATTCCGTCAAACATCAACCATCCGGAAAGCGAACCGATGATTATCGGCCGCAACTTCCATGTCAAAATTAATGCCAACATCGGCAATTCCGCTGTCACCTCTTCGATTGAAGAAGAAGTGGAAAAAATGACATGGGCGATCCGCTGGGGTGCCGATACGATGATGGACTTGTCCACAGGTAAAGATATTCATACAACGAGGGAGTGGATCATCCGCAATTGTCCCGTTCCTGTAGGAACCGTGCCGATTTATCAGGCGCTTGAAAAAGTAAACGGCGTCGCGGAAGATCTCACTTGGGACATTTACCGCGATACATTGATCGAACAGGCTGAGCAAGGCGTCGATTATTTCACGATTCACGCCGGCGTCCTTCTCCGGTATGTGCCGTTAACGGCAAAGCGCGTCACCGGAATCGTATCCCGCGGCGGGGCGATCATGGCGCAATGGTGTTTGGCTCATCATGAGGAAAGCTTTCTCTACACCCATTTCGAAGAGATTTGCGAGATTATGAAAACATACGATATCGCATTTTCGCTCGGAGACGGTCTTCGTCCCGGCTCGATTGCCGATGCGAATGATGAGGCCCAATTTGCCGAATTGGAAACGCTCGGCGAGCTGACGGAAATCGCTTGGAAGCATGATGTTCAAGTGATGATCGAAGGCCCGGGACACGTGCCGATGCATAAAATCAAAGAGAATGTCGACAAGCAGATGGAGATTTGCAAAGAGGCGCCGTTTTACACGCTCGGTCCGCTGACGACCGATATTGCACCGGGCTACGACCATATTACATCAGCGATCGGAGCGGCGATGATCGGCTGGTACGGAACGGCCATGCTTTGCTATGTGACGCCGAAGGAGCATTTGGGACTGCCGAACAAAGACGATGTCCGCGAAGGCGTCATAACATACAAAATCGCGGCCCATGCAGCTGACCTTGCAAAAGGGCACCCCGGCGCGCAAATCCGCGATGACGCGCTTTCAAAGGCGCGCTTTGAATTCCGCTGGCGGGATCAGTTCAACTTGTCGCTCGATCCGGAAAGAGCGCTTGAATACCATGATGAAACCCTTCCGGCGGAAGGCGCCAAAACGGCACACTTTTGTTCAATGTGCGGGCCTAAATTTTGCAGCATGAGGATTTCCCAGGATATTCGCGACTACGCCAAGGAAAACAACCTTGATGAAGAAAAGGCTATCCAAAAAGGATTGGAAGAGAAGGCGAAGGAATTTAAAAAAGCAGGCGGCAACATTTACAGTTAAAGACGGGCAATACAGCAGATGAAAGGGGAACCTTTCATCTGTTTTTTTATAATATAGGGTTGACAGGTCGGAATAATATGAATTAGTATGTTATTTAATATTTCGGAAAATTCCATCAGCGCTGATCGGTCAACCGAAGGCTCTTATCTCAATTGGGATAAGAGCTTTTTATTTTCAGTTTAGAAAAGAAAGGGGAACAAGATGTCTTTATCAATCCGTGTAAATGAAAAAGCATTTGGAAACGGCAGCCTTAAAAAAAGCGTGCTTCAAGACGTGAAGCTTACGGTCGAAAACGGCGAATTTCTGACTGTCATCGGTCCAAGCGGGTGCGGGAAAAGTACGCTCTTAAAAATCGCTGCCGGTCTTGATGGGGATTATGAAGGGCGAATCAGCATGAACGGAAGAGAAATCAAGGGCCCGGGGATTCAGCAAGGCTTCATCTTTCAGGAGCATCGGCTTTTTCCATGGATGACGGTTGAGCAAAATATCGCCGCAGATTTAAGCCTGAAAGAACCAGCGGTGCGAAAAAAAGTCGATGAATTGATTGAAACGGTACGGCTGAAAGGTGCGGAGAAACAGTACCCGCGCGAGCTGTCCGGCGGAATGTCGCAGCGGGTCGCGATTGCCAGGGCTTTGCTCAGGGAGCCTGAGATTTTGCTGCTTGATGAACCCTTCGGCGCCTTGGACGCCTTTACGAGAAAGCATCTGCAGGATGTACTGACAGACATTTGGAAAGAAAAGAAGATGACGATGATCCTCGTGACGCACGATATTGACGAATCGGTGTATTTAGCCAACCGGATCGCGATTCTTACGGCAAAACCGGGGAGAATCCACAAGCTGATTCCGGTCGATCTGCCATTTCCGCGCAGCAGAACATCGCCCGTTTTTCAATCAATCAGACAAAAAGTACTGAAAGAATTCGAGACAACGGAAACATTCAGCTTTCAGGAAGGCTCAGGGATTTGAGCAGAAAGGAGCGAAAAAACGTGAAAAAATGGCCGTTGTATGTGCTGTGCTGCCTGATGCTTCTTGCGGGCTGTTCAGCAGCCCAATCAAGCAAAGGGGGCGGAGATTTAAAAGAGATCAACATCGGAGTGCAGCAAAGCTTAAGCCCGTTGCTCCTTGCGAAAGAAAAAGGCTGGTTTGAAAAAGAGTTCGCAAAAGAAGGGATTAAAGTGAAATGGACAGAGTTTCAAAGCGGTCCGCCGCAGTTTGAAGGTCTTGCCGCAGACAAACTCGATTTTTCCCAGGTGGGAAATTCACCGGTGATCGCAGGGCAGGCGGCTGGCATTGATTTTAAAGAAATCGGCCTTTCGCAAGACGGTTTAAAGGCGAACGGTATTCTTGTGAAAAAAGGGAGCGGCATCGATGACATAAAAGATTTGAAAGGAAAGAAGGTGGCGGTGGCTAAGGGCAGCAGCGGGTTCGATTTTCTGTATAAAGTGATCGACAAAGCGGGTCTGAAGCCAACAGACGTCAACATCATTCAGCTTCAGCCTGACGAAGCCATGCCGGCATTTGACAGCGGCGCGATTGATGCATGGTCGATTTGGGAGCCGTTTTTGTCCCTTAAAACGATCAAAGGTGACGCGGCAATATTGGTTGACGGGGAACAAATCGACAAGTATTCCCCGGGCTTTACGCTTGTACGAAGCAAATTCGCTGAACAGTATCCGGATGAGGTGATCCGTTTTCTAAAGGTGTATGACAAGGCCGTGAAATGGCAGAAAACCCATAAGAAAGAAGCGGTTGAAGCGTATGCCCAAATTAAAAACCTCGACAAAGAGGTCGTTGAAAACGTGCTGAATAACACCGAACCGTTAAATGAGCCGATCACAGACCGCATCATTCGAACACAGCAGGAGACCGCCGATTTTCAATACAAATTAAAAGCGATTAATAAAGAGATTGATGTAAAAGAAGTGGTCGACAATTCATTTATAAAAAAAGCGCTGAAAGGGGGAGATGACAAATGAGGGCTGTTTCATCAAGCACCCCCTCGATCCAGCCGAAAACAGGCGCAAAACTGAGACCGGCCGCTTTTCGATTGGCATGGGGGAAGGGAGTTGTATTACCTGTCATATTGATTTTATTATGGCAGCTTGTCGGATCATTTGAGCTCATATCAAAAACCGTGCTTCCGGCTCCTTTAGATATATTGCTTACATTTCGGGATCTTATCGTATCAGGAGAGCTTTTCACTCATTTAGGCATCAGCATTCAGCGCGCCGCGCTCGGCTTTTTCCTGGGGGCTGGACTCGGACTCCTGCTGGGGCTTGTGATCGGGTTTTCAAAAATCGCCGAGGATTATCTCGATCCTTCTCTGCAAATGCTGAGAACCGTTCCGCATCTCGCCGTCACGCCGCTGTTTATCTTATGGTTCGGTTTTGATGAGCTGTCAAAGGTGCTCTTGATCGCTCTTGGCGCCTTCTTCCCGGTATATATCAACACATTTTCAGGGATCAGGGGCGTCGATTCGAAACTGTTCGATGTGGCGAGAGTATTGGAGTTCCATTGGCTGAAGCAGGTGACAAAGCTCATTCTTCCTGCATCGCTCCCGAACATCCTCTTAGGAATCCGCCTGTCGCTCGGCGTATCGTGGCTGGGCCTTGTTGTTGCTGAGCTGATGGGATCAAGCGCTGGAGTCGGCTATATGATTATGGATGCCAGACAGTTTTCGCAAACCGATAAGGTGTTTGTCGGAATTTTGATTTTTGCAGCCGTCGGCAAGCTGACGGATTCATTCGTCAGAATTCTGGAAAAAAAGTGCCTTGGCTGGAGAAACAGCTATCAAGGAAACAAAAAGTAAAGGGGAGATCTTTTTGGACATTTTATGGTTTATTCCTACTCATGGCGACGGACGTTATCTCGGTACAAACACGGGAGGGAGAGCTGCAGATCACACCTATTTTCAGCAGGTAGCGCAAGCGGCTGACAGGCTTGGGTATACAGGGGTTCTTCTGCCGACGGGAAGATCGTGCGAAGACCCGTGGATTACCGCCGCCGCTCTGGCGTCAGTCACGAAAAATCTGAAGTTTTTAGTCGCTGTAAGACCCGGTTTGATGCAGCCGTCGGTTGCGGCGCGGATGGCTTCCACATTCGACCGGCTTGCAGAGGGCAGGCTCCTCATCAATGTGGTCGCCGGCGGGGATCCTTATGAATTAGCTGGAGACGGACTGTTTGTCAGCCATGATGAACGGTATGAAGCGACAAATGAGTTTCTCGACATATGGAGGTCACTTTTAAAAGGCGAGACTGTCAGCTATTCAGGGAAACACTTGAAGACCGAAAACGGCCGCTTGCTTTTCCCGCCCGCCCAACAGCCTCATCCGCCAATTTATTTTGGCGGCTCGTCAAAGGCCGGGCAGGAGACTGCCGCCAAACACGCAGATGTCTATTTGACATGGGGAGAGCCGCCCCATCTCGTCAAAGAAAAAATCCAATCTGTCAAAAGGCAGGCTGAAAAAGAAGGGAGAACCGTCCGTTTTGGAATCAGGCTGCACGTGATCGTCAGGGAAACGGAAAAAGAGGCGTGGCTGGCGGCAGATAGACTGATTAGCCACTTGGATGATGAAACGATTGCCGCAGCCCAAAACGCCATGAAACGGACGGATTCATCAGGGCAAAGGAGGATGGTTCAGCTTCATCAGGGAAACAGAAGCAATCTTGAGATCAGCCCGAATCTTTGGGCTGGCATCGGACTAGTCAGAGGCGGAGCGGGAACAGCGCTCGTCGGTGATCCGGAAACGGTGGCCGGCCGGATAAAAGAATACGCCGACCTCGGCATCGAATCCTTTATCTTCTCAGGTTATCCTCATCTTGAAGAAGCGTACCATTTTGCCGAAAAGGTCTTTCCGCTCCTTCCGTTTCGTACAAAACTTCAAAGAAAAGCGTCAGGCGAAGTCATCGGAAATGATCATTTTCCGTCGAGGCAAAAGGAAAGAACGATTTAAATAAAAAACTCCAGACACTCTGGAGTTTTTTATCTGTTTTTATAAAATGAAAACATATACGAAAGATGCTGAATAATGATCAGCACAAAGATGACGATGATCGGAAAATACGGGATCCTGACTTGGAAAAACGGATAAAAGATCAATAGAAGCGCTGCGACTGGCATCGCCACATACAGTACGATATAAGATGTTCTGCATGCTTTTGCGGTAATCATCTGTTCTCTTTCATCCTGTTCTTTAAATTCGTCAGGGACGAGCATAAAGCGCTGCTTGCGTGAACCGCTTTTTTTCTCCAAGTATGTGTAAATCGAAAGGACGAGCCCAAAGAGAAGGATGGGAATCAGATTAAAAACAAAATGGAGCTCTGAAGCGTTTGTTTTCAGGCTTTTGGCGATTTGTTCCGATGTGTGAAAAAAGGTTATAAACGTCCAGCATGCGAGTCCGAACAGAAGGATGTGAAAGAAAGTTCGTGTTATCATATTCATTCGTGTTTGCCTCCTTCTAACCAAAATACGTCTTCCATTTTTAATTGAAATTCCTCGCAAATTTTCAAAGCCAAAAGAAGCGAGGGGATGTAATTGCCTTTTTCAATGGCCGCAACTGTCTGCCTTGTAACCCCGATCGCATTTGCAAGGGCTTCCTGTGAATACCCGTACCTTGCTCTCAATTCTCTAACCCTGTTGTTCATCCTACCACCTGCAATTCTTCGTTTATATAGTATATTTGACATATTGTTAAATGGGTTTGACATAATGTTAACTTGATTTTACAATGTAATCAACATCTTTTGATCTAGGATCGGCAGGTTATTAACTGTAACATTTAAATTTATACATAAAATTAACAAAAATGGAATAGATAAAATAGAACCATCTCAATTTTTTAAAAAAGGGACTTTGAGGGTATTTTGGGGTTTGGATTTCAGGAGAAGAAGGGTCTTATTATCTAGTTCTTTTTTCTTAGCATCCTTGAAAGACGAGAGATTTATAAAAAGAAAAAATAAGAGAAAAAGAAGGAGGAGAAATAAGACAAAAAGATTATAAAGACATCGTAAAATGGAAACGGGGCTTTCATCTTCTCTTCCAAGCCGAAAAGCGTAGGTCATTAGGTTGAAAAACCGAGAGATCCTTAAATAAATAGTTGGAACGTAGTGTTTATGAAATAGGAAATTTCATAGATTTCAGTATGATTTTGGATATGTTACTCTTTGGTTACTTGATAGAAAGGAGGGGGAAAAATGACATACGCAGCACCTCAGGTTGACTATTCTGTCAATCCGTCGATCGAAGATCAGGCTTGGTTCTTGGTGTTTGTTGCAGTGCTTTTGGCACTTGGCGCAACTGTTGTTCTTGGCGCCGCTGTATGGTGTGTAGTTAACGGAAACGGCAGCTTCACAGGATCCGTCCAATGGGTCAGCGGTTTGAAAGTCAACATTGAATGTAGGAAATAGCCATACTTAAAGTATCTGTTCACAACAAGAGACATATTTGATGAGGCTTAACCGTCTGTGGGGGGCGGTTAAGCTTTTCCTGACATTAATCATACCCTGGAGGCATTATGTTTATTATAGATAACCTATCTAAAACATATAAAAACAATGTGACTGCCGTTAGCGGGTTTCAAATAAAGATTGAAAAAAACCAGATTGTCGCGATAGCGGGTCCGAACGGTTCAGGAAAGACGTCGATCATTAATTCCATTTTAGGAATCATCACGCCTACCGAAGGAACCATTCTTTTGGATGACCTGCCGAACACGACGGCGGAATTCAAGCAAAAGCTGGCGTATGTTCCCGATGAACTGCTTTTGCCGGATGCCCTTTCAGCTGCCGAATATTTGGATTTTGTTTCTTCTATGTATCATTGTACATCAAATGAAAAGCGGAGACAATTAATTGAGCTTTTCGATATGAAAGAGGCTTTGCAGGAGCCGATAGAAACGTACTCACACGGAATGAAAAAAAAGACGCAGCTGATCGCTGCTTTTATGCTGGAGAGCGAATTTGTCATTATGGATGAGCCGTTTCGCGGGCTCGATATAGAAGCGGTTATCAATACGAAAAAGCTGATGAAGCGCTATGCAGCCTCACAAGGGTCGATACTGCTAGCGACTCATGACATGCTTTCTGCGGAAGAATTGTGCGATAAAATTGCGATTATTTCCAAAGGCGTCAAAATGGATGAAGGAAAAGTCAAAGAATTAAAGGTTAAATACAACAGTAATTCGCTTGAAGAAGTGTTCTTGAAAGCTTCGATGCTGAGTGATAGGGGTGCGCATTTTGATCAAATCATTCGAAATTTCTAAAATGATGCTGAAAATGTGGCAGAAGGAAATGGGCAAGCTCTTAAATACCGGCACCAAAAAAATGATCGCCGCCCTTTTTTTAATTTTGGCGGTAGCGATGGGGAGCATCATTGGCTACAGCTTTACGGGAATGTTTTTAAGCGCTTTTCTGAATGGAGAAATTCGCTCACTCGGGCTGTTCGTGATTTCAATGTTCATGAACGTCTCGATTTTTACGTTTGTTTTCTTCATTTTATTTAAAGTAAGGACGCCGGAACAGAACAGCTTCTCCATGCAGCTAAGCTGGTTCCCGCTGACGGCTTTCGAGAGGAGTCTCGGATATTTTATTCCGTTTGCCGGTGCGGTTTCATTCCTTGTCCTGTTTATCATGTCTATTCTGCTGATTCCGAATTTTGTCGCCAGCGGTGTAGGCTTTTGGTTTGCTTTTACGTTTTTTGCCCTGCTTTTTGTACAGATTATTTTTTTCTTTTCGCTTCTCAACCTTGTTTATAACTTGGTGTATATGGTGATCTTGAAATTCGGTTTTCCGCTGCAAAAATTTTTTTCAATGTTTGTTCTTGTCGTATTAGCTGTTATTTACGGATTCACCTCTTTTGATCTGGGGAAGATTCAGAACGCTTATTCAACCTTTGATTATAACCTGACGTATTTTGCAGCGCCGCTGTTTCTCGTGCTGAACGGTCAGTCGGCAGGTGCCGGAATCATACTGGTGGTGCTGATCTTGGCAGCCGCAGTAACTGCTTCGTTTATGTCGCTGAATGTTGTGCCGATCCTCACTGAAAAAAAATCATCCAAACTGTTTTCATTTATTAAAATCCCGTCAGCAAAACCGCTGTCTTTGGCGGTGAAAGAAATAAAATCACAGGCCAGAAATGAAGAAAATATTTTAAACTTCATTTTTTTGCTTTTGGCTCTATGCTTTCTAAAATACAAATTTCAGTTCGGATTTACCGGGGAGAGCTATTTGGTGCTTGGAGGCTTGACGGGCATCATCGCCTTCAATTCATATGGGAATGATCTGCGGATGATGCAGATGTACAAGGCGATGCACTTGAAAATAACAACGGTTTTGTGGTCAAAGTATCTCGGGCTCTGTGTGCTCGGCCTCATTCAGCTCCTTTTGTTTTCCGTGCTGACGTGGACTTTCCCGGAGAGCTTTCCGGTCTTTTTAAAGACGGTTGCCGTGCTCTTAAACTCGATTGCGATGTTCTATTTAGCGGGCATTATTTTTCCGCTTGACCGCAACAACCCTTATATGGGGATCTTCTCTTTCGGAATGCTCCTCATCTTTATGGTCCCGCTGTTTTTCATCTTGAATTATGCGGTCGATAAAGTCACGGGCGAAGCGCTGCTGTTTTTCATGCCGTGTCTCGAATTACTGCTGATCCTGCTGTTATACGGAGGGTTTAAATGGAGGTACCATTATGATCATTAGGATGTTGAAAGCACTGGTCGGAATCAAAAAAATTCCCTATTTTCCAGAGCATGTGAAGCTGGATCGGAAGCATATTTCAGATCGCGATCTCGATGCGGATTTCCCCATCAATCCGACAGCGTATCAAATGCTGAAAGAAGTCGACGGAAAAAAAGACGAACTGGAGATAGCCGGGGATCTGGCCGGCGTCTTTCGCGTCAGTGAAGAGGTGTTGCTAAAGGATTTGCACCAATTGCTGACAGGGCTCAACCGCAACTATTTAATCAATTGGAAGTACGGCGAACGCCCGTCTTTCCTCGGTTTTCTCTATCAGTTTTTCGGCCAGTACCATATTCGCTACAAGGAAAGGTTTTCAAGCGATTCTGATTCATTTCTGTTTTTGTACATGAAATTTCTTCATGTGATTTCTAAGAAAATTATTGTTTTCTGGCTCGTCTTTTTGATGCTGTCGCTTACGGCTTACATTTTCGTTCCGGACGGTTCAATCATCAGCATCGCCGCTTATTTTTCCGTCATCTATTTCGGGTTGATCACCGGCACAGCCCTTCATGAAGTGGTGCACGGCATCGCGCACCGGAAATTTGTCGGAAAAAATGGGCCTCAAGGGTTTTTAGCGGCTGATATGATGTCCGTCAAATTTATCAGGCCTGTCATATCGCCGTATGATAAAAAGTCGATTTGGATTACGGCGTTGGGGCCGCTTATACCAGGTGTGCTCGGTATAGCCGGCGTGCTGTTTACGATCTTTTTTCTTCAGGAAAACGCGGTTTCCGTCGGGGTGCTTCTGTTCTTTTCGACCTATGCTTTGCATATGATGTATCTGCTTCCGTTTATGGGTGACGGAAAGTCGATTATGAAACAGCTGATGATCAGAGGAATTGGAGGTAAATCATCATGAATACAAACTCTTTCAAGCAGGGACTAATCTTTGCCAGTTTCTCAAGCTTTCTCGCATTTCCGATGCTTGCGGCTGCGCTTTTGTTTTATCACCTTTTTTCAAATCAAACGAGCAACGATATCTTGTTTAACAGTTTGTCGTTTGTCATGGAGAGCGAATCGGCTTTTTCATTCCAGGTGAAGCCAAACTTTTTCTTCATTATGATCGGGCTGTTTATCGGCATTTTTATTATAACGGCTGCGATTTCATCAATTTATCAGAAAAAAAAGGGTGAATCTTAAAAGAGCTTGCTTCCCTGAGGCAGGCTTTTTTTATTTGCATCGGCAGTCAGGTTATGATAAATTTAAATCGTAATCATTACGCTTTGTAAAGAAGGAGGATACTCAGAGTGGCCAAGAAATCAAAAATTGCTAAAGAAAAAAAGCGCCAAAAGCTTGTTGAACAATATGCAGAACTCCGAAAAGAACTAAAAGAAAAAGGCGATTACAGAGCTTTGAGCAAGCTTCCCCGCGACTCGGCACCATCAAGGCTGCATAACCGCTGCGAAGTGACCGGAAGGCCGAGAGGATATATGAGAAAGTTTAAAATGTCGCGGATCGCGTTCAGAGAGTTAGCATATAAAGGCCAGGTTCCAGGTGTGAAGAAATCCAGCTGGTAATCTGTCAATGTCAGGAAAAAAGCTGCCGATGTTCATATCGGCGTTTTTTTTCGACAAATTTTTAATATACCCTTGACGAAATTTTAATAAACGTGTAACATAATAAAAGTCAAAACGATGATGTTGTTTTTAGTGATCATATGCGGGTGTAGTTTAGTGGTAAAACCTCAGCCTTCCAAGCTGATGTCGTGGGTTCGATTCCCATCACCCGCTCCATACATACTGTTTATAACGCAGTGTTTCGTTTCTCAGATTAAACGAAGCATTGCGTTTTTTCATGTATGAAATCATCATAAAAACCCGCTCTCTTCAAGAACAGGTTTTTACGGAAAGACGGCTGAGATGTGTTCGCCGCCGTGAATTTGTTCAAACATTTTTGTCAAAGACTCGAGCAGCCGGCGGGCTTCTTCTTTAGATAATGACGGCCTGAAAAAGACGAGCTGCAAGGCATCTTTTGTTTCCGTTCCTGCATGATGAAGGCTGAGGTTTTCGGTGATCGTGCCGAATGCTCCCGAATCATCGGAGAACGTGATGATCTCGCCCGGGCCTCCGGGTTCGATTTTGATCGGACCCTTCAAATTCCGGGCATCATATATATGAACCGGAATCAAATATTTGAGAGAGAAAAAACGGCTCAGATCAACCGCTGAATTTTTCGGTTCGACAAAGCGCTGCTCTTTGATGTCTTCCAACATCCGTTCGAGTCCGCTTTCCCGGCCAGAAAAAGACGGGTTCAGCTCCCTGAAGGCATCATGCCATTCTTTTACGGCCGATTCATCTTCGAGACTGTGATCAGCATAGTCAAAAAACAGCGATTCCTGAAAAAGGCGGAGCCGGCCTTTGAGCATTTGCGGGGAGCCGGTGATCTCAATATCTTGATATAATACAGCGCCAACCTTAAATGAAGGAATGCGATTTAAAATAGCAGGCGCAATTTGCAAACGAAGTTCCAATTTAAACTCAACTCCCGTGTCATGGTACACTCTATTATACAGAGAGCGAAAACGAAAACAAAGAAAGGAGGCTCTGCACGATGGATGTGAAAAAACTGAAACAGGATGTTATCGAATTCGCACAACAAATCGGCATTGATAAAATCCGGTTCGCCAGTGCAGATACATTTGAAACATTAAAAGAACGATTGATTGAGAACCGGGCCCTTGGCTATGAATCAGGCTTTGAAGAACCCGATCTTGAAAAACGGACGAACCCGGATCTGCTTTTGCCGAAGGCGAAGTCGATTATCGCCATCGCCCTTGCATACCCTTCAAAAATGAAAGACGCGCCGAGAAGCAAGAAAGGCGAACGAAGGGGCATCTTTTGCAGAGCTTCCTGGGGAAAGGATTATCATCATGTCCTGCGTGAAAAGCTTGATCAGCTTGAGGAATTTTTGAAAGCACAGCGCAGCGATGTCAGAACGAAATCGATGGTTGACACCGGTGAGCTTTCAGACAGAGCTGTCGCAGAACGCGCGGGCATCGGCTGGAGCGGAAAGAACTGCATGATCATTACCCCTGAATTCGGGTCTTACGTTTACTTGGCGGAAATGATTACGAATATTCCATTCGAGCCTGATGAGAGAATCGAAGACCAATGCGGCTCATGCAACAAGTGCATCGAGGCATGCCCGACCGGCGCGCTCGTCAACCCCGGGCAGCTTAACTCCCAGCGCTGCATCGCTTTTCAGACGCAGACAAAAGGTTTTCTGCCCGACGAGTTCCGTACGAAAATCGGGAACAGGATCTACGGCTGTGATACGTGTCAGATGGTATGCCCGAAAAATAAAGGGGTCGATTTTCACCTGCATCCTGAAATGGAGCCGGACCCTGAGATTGCCAAGCCGCTTTTAAAACCGCTTCTGACGATGTCGAATCGCGAATTTAAAGAAAAATTCGGCCACGTGGCCGGCTCATGGAGAGGCAAAAAGCCGATTCAGAGAAATGCGATTATAGCACTTGCCCATTTTAAAGAAACGGACGCTCTCCCTGAACTGATTGAGCTGATGCACAAAGATCCGCGGCCGGTCATCAGGGGGACCGCCGCATGGGCGGTCGGAAAAATCGGCGGAGTTGAAGTGATGGGTGAATTGGAGCGCGCGCTCGCGCATGAGCAGGATGAAGAAGCGAAAGCTGAAATCCAAAAAGGCATCGGTCTTTTAAGAGAAACGAGTGCGACTAATTGAGGGCTGTCCTGACATATGTTTAATGATGAGAAATGAATTAACAAACATATGGTGGTGTAGCCCTTGAAACAGATCATCGAACAGCTCCTGAAAGCCAGACTTCATTACTTAATCAACGGCAATGATGAAACAAACTGGCGGGATGCCGGAGGTTTTGAAGTCATTGAACGGAAGCGGAGGCTTTTTCAAAAACGCGGCGTGCAGATCGTGAAGGCCAATATAAAAGCAGCTGTAAAAGAGCTTTGGCTTGATGAAGACGGCGCGTCACATGTGAACTATCAAACCCATACCGCATACTTGTGCAAAGACGGGGATGATATGTATATGGAAGAACATATGGAAGACAGAAACGCCCTTTTGTATGATCAGATGGTCATCAAAGACTCCGAGACCCCGCGTCCGGCCGCACAGTCTTATCCTAAGCCTGAAAGCGGCGATGATGAGATGCGCGAATTGCTGGGAAGGGCGTTCCGCTATGACCGGCTGGCCGCGGTGCGCTATGCGGAAACGTACTGGAATAAACGAAATCCTGCTTACAAAAACTTTGAAGACAATTGCACAAACTTTATTTCCCAGTGCATAAGGGCCGGAGATGCGCCGATGCGCGGCTATCCGAACAGAGGCAAGGGCTGGTGGATGCAAAACCATTCCTGGAGCTACAGCTGGACTGTCGCTCATTCGCTTAGAACCTTTTTGAAGCAATCAAAAGCCGGTCTCCGAGCGGTTCAAAAGCCGGCTGCCAGAGAGCTGATCGAAGGCGATGTCATCTGCTATGATTTTAACGGAGACGGCAGATTTGACCACGTGGCCCTTGTGACGGCGAAGGATAAAAGCAATATGCCGCTGGTGAACGCGCAAACGCACGATTGCCGGATGAGGTACTGGTCTTACGAGGATTCGCCAGCTTATACTTCATCGATTCGATATGCATTTTTTCATATATCAGATGATACGACAAAATCGTAATGAGTGGTATAATAAACAGCGGATCAGAAAAACAGAGGTGAATACTTTGGCATTGCATGTCGTACTATATCAACCAGAAATTCCTGCAAACACAGGAAATATCGCACGGACTTGTGCAGCAACAGATACAACGCTTCATTTAATCAGACCGCTCGGCTTTTCAACCGACGATAAAATGCTCAAGCGGGCAGGTCTTGATTATTGGGAATTTGTCAATGTCGTCTACCATGACTCATTGGATGAATTGTTTAGTGCTCATCCTGACGGCCGTTTTTTCTTCATTACAAAATTTGGTCAAAAACCGCACACTTCCTTTGATTATTCAGATCAAAACGAAGATTACTTCTTTGTCTTCGGCAGAGAGACGAACGGCTTGCCGAAAGAGCTGATCGAACAAAACATGGATCGCTGTCTGCGCCTGCCGATGACAGAGCATGTCAGATCACTGAACTTATCAAACACTGCAGCAATCCTCGTGTATGAGGCGCTTCGCCAGCAGAATTACAGAGATTTGACTTAAGCTTCGCCAGGTAAAGAGCCCCTTTTAATAAGGGGCTTTTTTTTCACTTTCTAATGTAACAGTGTTATGTTACAATGTGTGTAAAGGAGCTGAAACAGATGGTTCAGGATGATTTAATTTCAAAAAAAGAGCTGCTGGATTTGACTTCGATCTCGTACGGGCAGCTATACAGGTGGAAACGGAAAAATTTAATACCTGAAGAGTGGTTTATCCGGAAGTCGACGTTCACCGGACAAGAAACGTTTTTTCCGAGGGAAGACATTTTAAAAAGAATTGAAACCATCCAAAGCATGAAAGAAAACCTGTCCCTTGATGAGATGGCGGAAATGTTCTCACCGGGTCTGACCGAACTAAACGCGAGCCGCGAGGAGCTGCTTGAAAAAGGCATCGTTTCACAAGCGGTCATGACGTTTTTTGAAGAATGCACCGGAAAACGCGATGATCCATTTGATCTGACAGAAGCGCTTGCGGCTTATGTGCTGGAAGGCCTGCTCCAATCCGGCGACATCAGCCTGGATGAAGGAAAAATGGTGCTGGATGTCATCATGTCGAATGAGGCGGAAAACAAGGGGAGACTGATTGTGCTTCGGAAGCTCGGCGTTGCAACATGTCTGATCACCGAGGGCAGCATTGTGTTGGAAAAGGGAGTCAAGGTAGCCGCTGACATCAATCTGGCGGCGAGCAGCGAAGAATTGAAGACAAAATTTATGTAAATGGAGGATCAAAGATGGAGAATTTATTGATAAACGGATTTGGCAGTTCAGGCGGAGGCACGTATCAAACGGTTGAATTAAACGGCAAAGGAACGATTAACGGTGATATTGATTGTGAAAAGTTCAGCTGCAGCGGCACCGGGACTGTAAACGGAGACGTAAAAGCGGATGAGCTGAGAATCAGCGGCCATGCAAAACTAAACGGCGCAATCGCAGCTTCCAAGGTCAGAATCGACGGTTCTGCAAAGGTGGATGGCGATGTCGAAGCAGAAAAGCTTAAAATCTTAGGCTATGCCGGGATTAGCGGACATGTGAAAGGCGACGAGGCGATCGTTCGCGGAAAAACGTCGATCGGCAAAGACTGTGAAGTGGAACATTTTTCTGCGGAAGGCTATTTTACAATCGACGGGCTTTTAAACGCGGAGCATATTGAAATTAAGGTTCACGGCGGCGAAAGTAAAGTGAAAGAAATCGGCTGCCGGCGGATCGTCTGCACAGCACATCAATCGAAGCTGTTCTCGTTTTTAACGCCGCTTATTTCTCCTCCAAGGCTGTCTGCCGAGCTGATTGAAGGGGATCAAATCGAACTCGCCAATACAACTGCAAAAGTTGTCCGCGGCAATTCGGTTATCATCGGTGAACATTGCGACATCGGCCTGATTGAGTATAAGGAAGATATCCGGGTGGCGGAAACGGCAAAAGTCGGAGAGAAAAGGAAAATATAGCGGAGGGATAGGACATGAAGAAACACGACTTGAAAATACACGGATCCGGAAATGCCGGAGGCGGATCATTCCATCATGTTCTTATCAGAGGTGAAGGAACGATAACGGGAAATATTGAGTGTGAAAAATTCAGTACACACGGTACAAGCGAACTTTCAGGCGATGCGAAAATCAAAAGCTTTAGTGTACACGGGGAAACAGAGATCCTGGGGAGGCTGAAAGCTGACAAAGCCAGAGTATACGGCACGGCGGATGTTTCTGAGGACGCCGACATCAGCGATGCAGCCGTAAAAGGCATCATCAATGTCGGGGGTAATATGGCAGCTGAAACGTGCGATGTCAAAGGCGCGCTGAACGTAAGAGGCGATTGCGAGGCAGAGGATTTTACACTGACAGGCAGCCTCGATGTAAAGGGTCTGCTGAACGCCGGCATGATTGACATCGGCTTAAAGTACGGAAACAGTTCGATTGGCGATATCGGCGGTACGGATATTAAGATCGTCAAAAAACGCGGGCTCTTGTTTAATAGAAACGGAGGCTTTCTCTCGGCAGGGACAATTGAAGGAGACGATATTTACTTGGAAAACACGGAGGCCCAGATGGTCAGGGGAAACCGCGTGCATATCGGACCCGGATGCAAGATTGAGAAAGTTGAATACAAAAGCAGCTATCGGGTATCTCCAAAGTCTGAAGTAAATGAAGATCGACAAGAATAAAACAGTGTTATGTTACGAAAAAAGGGATGGCTTCAAAGGTGAGCCGTCCCTTTTTCTTTTTCATTTTATTTCCCGGGTTTGCTTTCATATCCGGCAGTAAAAATGGATACGAGAAACGCGAGGATGACCCCCATCATGATCAACGTTCTCATTGAAATCCCCCTCTCATCCTTGATCCCTTGTTGTCATCTGCACCGATGCGATCAGCCGTACCGCAGGAGCACATGCGGACGGAACTTTTCTGCTTTTATTATGAATGGTTTGCTCCATCCTTGTCAATTCGAGGAAAGTACATTTCATTTTTCTTAGAAAAGCATCTAAAGGGACATCTCCGCATAGAGTGAATGTAACAGTGATTCACTTGGCACCTTGCATTTATCATCATATAGGAGGTTCTTATGGATATATTGAAAAAGATTGAACAGTATAGAGAGGGAGAGCAGCGTCTGCAATGGGAAGGAACCTTCGCTGAATATTTGGAAATCGTAAAAGAAAATCCGACTGTCGCGCAATCTGCTCATTCCCGCGTTTACAATATGATTAAAGACAGCGGCATTGAAGAGAAAGACGGCAAAAAAGTATACAGCTTCTTTGACAAAGAGCTGTTTGGTCTTGAAGAGCCTTTGGAACGCCTTGTTGAAGAATACTTCCATCCGGCCGCGAAGCGCCTTGATGTCAGAAAAAGAATCCTGCTTTTGATGGGACCTGTCAGTGGGGGAAAGTCGACTTTGGTCACCATGCTGAAAAGGGGGCTTGAAGCATACTCACTTACAGATGAAGGGGCTGTCTACGCGATTAAGGGCTGTCCAATGCACGAAGATCCGCTTCATTTAATCCCTCAGCATCTGCGGGACGATTTTTACAATGAATACGGCATCCGCATTCAAGGCAACCTGTCCCCGTTGAACATGATGAGGCTTGAACAGGAATACGGCGGAAGAATAGAAGACGTGAAGGTTGAAAGAATCTTTTTTTCAGAGGATAAACGGACGGGGATCGGCACGTTCAGTCCGTCAGACCCTAAATCGCAGGATATCGCTGATCTGACGGGAAGCATTGATTTTTCGACGATTGCCGAATACGGATCGGAATCCGATCCGCGCGCATACCGGTTCGACGGAGAATTAAACAAAGCGAACAGAGGAATGATGGAATTTCAGGAAATGCTGAAATGCGATGAAAAATTCCTCTGGCACCTTTTATCGCTTACACAGGAAGGGAATTTCAAAGCGGGCCGGTTCGCGCTCATCTCAGCGGATGAATTGATCGTAGCCCACACGAATGAAACCGAATACCGTTCATTTATATCCAATAAGAAAAACGAAGCGCTCCATTCGCGGATTATTGTCATGCCGATACCATATAATTTAAAAGTATCGGAAGAGGAAAGAATTTATGAGAAAATGATCGCTGAAAGCGATGTGTCTGATGTTCATATTGCGCCGCACACGCTAAAAGTGGCCGCGATGTTTTCAATTTTGACAAGGCTGAAAGAGCCGAAGCGGTCAGACATTGATCTCGTCAAAAAAATGAGGCTGTATGACGGAGAGAGTGTTGAAGGCTACAATTCAGTCGATGTCGAGGATTTGAAAAAAGAATACACTGATGAAGGAATGAGCGGAATCGATCCGCGTTATGTCATCAACCGGATCTCGTCGACGATCATCCGCAAAAATATGGAGTCGATCAATGCGCTTGATGTCCTCCGTTCTTTAAAAGAAGGACTCGGCCAGCATCCATCGATTTCGACAGAAGACCGCGAGCGCTATTTGAACTTTATTTCAGCTGCCAGAAAAGAGTACGACGAAATGGCGAAGAAAGAAGTCCAAAAAGCGTTTGTGTACTCTTATGAGGAATCGGCGAAAACGCTGATGGACAATTATCTTGATAATGTCGAAGCGTACTGCAATAAAATTAAGCTCCGCGATCCGCTGACTGGAGAAGAAATGAATCCAGATGAAAAGCTGATGAGGTCAATAGAAGAACAAATCGGCATTTCTGAAAATGCGAAAAAGGCATTCCGTGAAGAAATTCTCATTCGCATTTCTGCCTATGCAAGAAAAGGGAAGCGGTTTGATTATAATTCGCATGAGCGGCTCAGGGAAGCCATTCAGAAAAAGTTGTTTGCAGACTTGAAAGATGTTGTCAAAATCACGACGTCGACAAAAACGCCGGACGAACAGCAGCTCAAGAAAATCAACGAGGTCGTCGCACGTCTCATTGATGAGCACGGCTACAACTCGACAAGCGCAAACGAGCTCTTAAAATATGTAGGAAGCTTATTAAACCGGTAACTTGAAGACCCGTCCGGAGAAGGGCGGGTCCTTTTGTCCCATTTTCAAAATTGTTTGTCAAAAGTTATTTATATCTGCATAAGATAACAATAACCATTTTTAGACTTGCATTTGCATGGTTTTGATCTGTAAAACGAAAGCCATTTAAGGGATTATCAATAAGGAGGGGAATTCATGTCCCATAAAGACAATGGCCAATTTATTATTTCTCAGGAAGACTGGTCCCTCCACCGAAAAGGGTATGATGACCAACAGCGTCACCAGAAAAAGGTGCAGGACGCGATCAAAAACAATCTGCCTGACCTGATTACAGAAGAAAGCATCATTATGTCCAACGGCAAAGATGTTGTCAAAATTCCGATTCGGTCGTTAGATGAGTATAAAATCCGCTATAACTATGATAAAAATAAACATGCCGGCCAGGGAGACGGCGACAGCCAGGTAGGAGATATCGTCGCAAGGGACGGTTCTGATAAACGGGGCGCTGGCAAAGGCCAGGGAGCGGGCGATCAGGCCGGTGAAGATTATTATGAAGCGGAAGTTTCGTTAATCGATTTGGAAGAGGCGCTCTTCAGCGAAATGGAGCTGCCGAATTTAGAGCAGAAAGAACGCGATGATATCGTTGTGGAAGATATTGAGTTCAACGATATCCGCAAAACGGGTTTGACCGGCAATATCGATAAGAAAAGAACGATGCTCAGCGCATTTAAACGAAACGCAATGACGGGAAAACCTTCATTTTATCCGATCTATCCCGAAGATTTAAAATTTAAAACGTGGAATGACTCTGTAAAGCCTGAATCAAAAGCCGTTGTGCTCGCAATGATGGATACGAGCGGATCGATGGGCGTTTGGGAAAAATATATGGCGCGAAGTTTTTTCTTTTGGATGACACGTTTTTTACGGACAAAGTATGAAACGGTCGATATCGAGTTTATCGCCCATCATACAGAAGCCAAAGTGGTATCAGAAGAAGATTTCTTTTCGAAAGGGGAAAGCGGGGGAACAATTTGTTCATCTGTATACCGCAAATCCCTCGAACTGATCGAAGACAAATATCATCCGACACGCTATAACATTTATCCGTTTCATTTTTCGGACGGCGATAATCTGACATCCGACAATGCGCGGTGCGTCAAGCTTGTCGGAGAGATTATGGAGAAAGCGAATATATTTTGCTATGGTGAAGTCAACCAGTACAACAGACATTCAACTTTAATGTCTGCCTATAAAAATATTAAAAATGAAAAATTCAAGTATTATGTGCTGAAACAAAAAGCTGATGTTTTTCAGGCTCTGAAGAGCTTCTTCAGCAATGAAGAACGGCACCAATATACATGAAAAAACGTGAATGAAACCTCCGCTGCCGGAGGTTTTTTGTTTGGAAAATATTTAAATCAAAATTTTAAGTGCAAGGTTATTGACATTCTTTATTACTTTAACTAATATTTAATCTTGTTAACTATTTATTTTGTTGTGCAGAGGTAAAAACAAATTTACCGCTTCCGATCTTTCTTGCTCAGTTTTGAACAACTTATTCAGTACACGTCCCGCAAGTTGCTGGGCAGGAAATAGGAAAAGCAAAACCGAGGGAGCCGATCAAACCGGCTTCATCCAAAATATAAGGATATGAAAGGAGAAATAAAACATGAGCAAAGGACGTTTAATTGCGACGAACATTATCGGACTCATCATCGTGCTTGCCATCTTAGCAGGAGGTGCGTATTTCTATTATGACAGCATCAGCTATGTGAAAACCGACGAAGCGCACGTGGCAGGTGAGATGGCCGACATTACGGCGCCTGCATCAGGGAAGCTCGCAGATTGGGATTTAAAAGAAGGATCAAAAGTTTCAAAGGACGAAAAAGCAGCGAAAATCAAAGGAGAACAAACGGTTGACGTGAAGTCGATCATGGACGGAACGATTGTCAAAAACGAAGCGAAAGAAGGCCAGATCGTACAAGCCGGTCAAACGCTTGCGAAAACAATCGACATGGATCATCTGTACATTACAGCTAACATTGAAGAAAACGACCTGAAAGATATCGAAAAAGGGGACAAAGTCGATATCGTCGTTGACGGTGATTCAGGCACTACATTTGAAGGAAATGTCGAAGAAATCGGCTATGCGACAAACTCAACATTTGACTTGCTTTCTCAAAGCAACTCAAGCGGAAACTACACGAAAGTGACGCAGAAAGTACCTGTGAAAATTTCAATCAAAAACCCGTCTGACAAAGTGCTGCCGGGAATGAACGCATCCGTGAAAATTTCAAAATAACCGGGGGAAATAAAAACGAGCGAAAGGAGGATGTCATAAGTGGCTTCTCAGAAAAAAGGAAATATGTCACTGCTCATCATATTAATGGCCGGCTTGTTTCTGGCCATTTTAAACCAAACGCTGCTGAATGTGGCGATGCCTCATCTCATGACAGAATTCAATGTGAGCGCCACAACGATTCAATGGCTGACAACCGGATATATGCTTGTCAACGGCGTTTTGATTCCTTTATCAGCCTTCCTGATTATGCGGTTCGGCGGACGGAGCCTGTTTTTAACAGCAATGCTGCTGTTTACGGCCGGAACGCTGATATGCGGAATTTCGCCTAATTTCTCGACGATGTTAACCGGACGCCTCATTCAGGCAGTCGGCGGGGGCATACTTCAGCCTTTGGTCATGACGACGATTCTCTTTATCTTTCCTCCGGAAAGCCGCGGGAAAGGAATGGGAATCTTTGGCCTTGCGATGATGTTTGCTCCTGCTGTCGGTCCGACTCTATCCGGCTGGGTCATTGAAAACTACAGCTGGCGGATCATGTTTTACGGCCTTGTGCCGGTTGGTGTCATCGTCATCATTTTAGGGTTCTTCCTATTTAAAAATATGACGGAGCCTAAAAAAATCAAATTGGATACAGCAGGCGCGATTCTTTCAGTCGTCGGATTTGCGGCGTTGCTGTATGGCGTGAGTGAAGCCGGCTCAGACGGCTGGGATGATCCGATCGTACTTTCCACAGTTGTGATCGGTGTGATCGGCATTGCCGCTTTTATCATCCAGCAGTTGAAATCGAAAGAGCCGATGCTTGACTTCAGGGTGTTCAAATACGATATGTTTTCACTGTCAAGCGTAATCAACGCCATCATTACAGTTGCTTTGTATGCCGGAATGTTTCTGATTCCGATTTATTTGCAAAACCTGGTCGGTTTTACTGCGCTTCAGTCGGGGCTTCTTATGCTGCCGGGCGCACTCGTCATGCTTGTGATGTCGCCGATCTCAGGAATTTTATTTGATAAAGTCGGCCCAAGGCCGCTGGCGATTGTCGGTTTATTGATCACCGTTGTGACGACCTACGAATTTACGACGCTTACGATCGATACACCGTATATGTACATCGTGTTGATCTATGCGATTCGTGCGTTTGGGATGTCCATGCTGATGATGCCGATTATGACTGCCGGTATGAACCAGCTTCCGCAGTATCTAAACAGCCACGGAACGGCGATGTCGAATACGCTTCGCCAAATCAGCGGTTCGATCGGAACGAGCTTGATCACGACGATTTATACAAATCGCACGACATTCCACTATGCATCAATGGCTGATCAGACAAATACGGCTGATCCGTCATTCATGAGCACATTGCAGTCAACGATTCAGTCAACAGCGCAATCGATGCATATATCTCTCGAACAAGCACAACAATATGTCGTGAAATATTTGACCGGACAGGCCCAGCTCAACTCGAATGTCATGGGGATTAATGACGCATTTATGTGGGCGGCCGGGTTCTGTGTCATCGGTCTCGTTCTCAGCCTGTTTTTGAGGGATGTCAGAAAAGACAAGCTGCACAGGAAGAACAAAGCGGAGGAGCTGACATTGCTTCCGGCTCCTAAAGAAGCAAAAGAATCTTAAAATGAGGAGGTTCTGACATGAAAATTTATGTTGTTTACGACAGTGAAGGCGAGCATACGAAAAAGCTGGCCGAAGCCATTGCAGAAGGCGCAGGGGAACATGAGGCTGCAGACGTGCTGATCGATCATGTCAGCCAGGCGGATATCAGAAAGCTCGAAGAAATGGACGCCATCATCTGGGGCTGCCCGGGCCATTTCGGTACAATCAGTTCCGGTTTAAAAACTTGGATCGACAGGCTCGGCTACCTTTGGGCGGAAGGAAAGCTGATCAATAAGATCGGCGCAGTCTTCTGCACAACGGCGACGACCCACGGCGGTCTTGAAGCGACAATGCTCAATTTAATAACACCGATGCTTCATCAAGGAATGATGATCGTCGGCTTGCCTGGAAATGTACCTGAAAATGCCCTATACGGGTCTTATTACGGTGCAGGCATTACGTGTCCTGTCGACAGTGACGAATTGATCGGCGAAGAGGGCCTGGAGCTGGGCCGGGCTTTAGGCAGACGCGTCGCCCAAGTGACGGACCGCTTTACAGCAGGACAGTGAGGAGCGATTTGACATGACCATTATATTGACCATCATCGCTGCTGTCCTCGTCATTATCGGTCTGGTGGTATTTAATGTGCGGTCGGCGTCTTCTCACGATAAACCCGAACATGAGGATAACGCTGCAGCTGCAGCTGACATTCCTCAGGTTCAGGAAGAAGAAGAGCCTCAGCAAGTCGAAGCCGCTCAGCAAGATCCGTTCGAGATGAATGATCAAACTTATCGAGAGATCCTGCAAAAACTTCAACACCCAAAAGAGGAAAAAAAACAACCCGAGAAGACGGAAATGGACGATATGGATTACCGAAAAGCACTAAAATCCATGAAAAAACGGGAACAGGATTAAAGGCAAATTCGCTGGGAGCCAGCGGGTTTGCTTTTTTATTTGCATTTTTTTTGAAATATTGATTGCGATTTTCTCTGTATCAGTGTACTATTGTCGTAGTACACCGATACAGAGAGTAGAGGAGGATATGATTTGCAATCTTTCAGCGGCCTATTTAAAAAAGATTTTCTCATGGCCAGATTTTGGTCTTTAGTTTGGATGCTGTGCATGATTTGTGCGATTATTGCAAGCTTTGGGTTTGCTCATTATACAGGCGAATCAATGGCTCTCTTTGGGGCGCTTGTGACCATTTTAGTATTTCATAGCCTGTTTTGTCCTTTGATGATGCTTGCTCAGCTCCGGCTGGAAGGGAAAACGCAGCTTTGGTTATATAATCCGAACAACAGTGCGCTTTTGCTGCTGTCAAAGCTTGTTTCAGCTGCCGTATACCAATTGATTTCCCACGCTGTTTTATTCATTTTCGGGCTGATTGTCAGAAGCGTTCTGCTCTCCAGCAGCGACAACATGTTTTCCGTGTTGGATTTGCTTCTCGTCAATATCGCTGTCTTTTTAGGCTCCGTTATTTTTTCCACATGGGTGATGTTTCTGTGGACGATATATGAAGCGCTCAGAAAATATCCGGCTATCAAAAAAATCCGCTGGATCATTCCCTTGTTGATCTACAATGTTTACGGATTAATCGAGGCGCTGTTCATCAAGAGCGGCTTGTTCCAGAAACTGCAGAAATTCTGGGGCATTTCTTTAACAGCTGAATTCAAATTCCATTACGAACATTCAGGATGGACTGTTACATTTTCTCAAGTTGATTTGCCGGGTATTCTCCTGGTGTATTACGCAGTCTTAGGCGTCTGTCTCTTCTATCTCTCCTGCAAATTACTGACCAGAAGAGTTGAGGTGTGAAAGAATGGAAAAAGAATTTTCTGCTTCAAAGCCGATCTATAGACAAATAGCCGAACAGCTCTTCAAAAAAATGATCCGCGGAGAGATCAAGCCGGGAGAAAAATTGCCTTCGGTCCGTGAGCTGGCTGTTCAGACGCAAGTAAATCCGAATACGATTCAAAGAACTTACAATGAGATGGAAAGGATGGGCGTGGTGGAAACCAGAAGGGGACAGGGAACCTTTGTTGTTGAACATACGGAAGTCATCGATGATTTAAAGCGGGAGATGAGATCGGAAGTTATCGGGCAATTTGTCCAAAGCATGGAAGAGCTTGGCTTGTCTAAACAAGACATGCTGTCAGAACTTGACCGCTATCTTCAGAAAGGAGATCCCAAATGAAGATTGAGCTGAAAAATGTCACGAAGAAGTTTGGCAAAGAGTATGCGCTCAAAGAGGCCGATCTGTCTCTTTCTCCCGGGAAAATTTACGGGTTGACCGGACCGAACGGCAGCGGCAAATCTACGATCTTGAAGCTGATCACAGGGCTCTCGTTTCCGGATTCGGGCACGGTGCTAATCGGAGGACGGCCGGCAGCCAGAAAAGAGATGAAGAACATCGCCTATTTAACAGAGCTTGATATGTTCTACGATCAATTTCGGGTCAAGGATATGATTCACTTTTATGAAACCCAGTTCTCCGATTTCCGTATAAATAAAGCGTGGGACCTTTTAAAGGACATGAAAATCGACGGGGATAAAAAAATCGGCAAGCTTTCCAAAGGCAACCGGGGCAGGCTGAAGCTCGCGCTCACATTGGCGCGCGATGCAGCGGTCGTGCTGCTTGATGAGCCATTTTCCGGACTTGATCCGATGGTGAGGGAGTCGATAGTCAAAAGCCTTCTTACATATCTGGAGCTTGATAAGCAGACAATCGTCATCGCCACCCATGAAATTCATGAGATTGAACAAATTTTGGATGAGGTCATCGTCGTCTTAAATGGCCGAATTGAAGAAAAAAAGGATGTCGAACAGCTGCGCGAGGAATCGGGAATGTCGCTTTTGGAATGGCTGAAACGGTTTATTGAAGAAAAAAATTGAAAAAGCGGGAGGAGAAACAGTGGAAACACTTTTGGAATTAAAAAATGTATCAAAAACGATCAGGGGGAAAAAGATCATCGACGGCTTGAGCTTTGACGTGCGGGCAGGCGAGATATTCGGCTTCCTGGGTCCTAACGGCGCCGGAAAAACGACGACGATTCGGATGATTGTCGGGCATATGAACATCACCGCCGGTGAAATCGCCGTGTGCGGCGTCAGCGTAAAAGAAAATTTTGAAAAGGCTGCACGGCATATCGGAGCGATCGTTGAAAACCCGGAACTGTATAAATTTTTAACGGGCTATCAAAACCTTCAGCAATACGCGCGCATGACGAAAGGCGTGACGAAAAAGAAAATTGACGAAATCGTCGAGCTTGTCGGATTGAAAAACAGGATCAACGACAAGGTCAAAACGTATTCTTTAGGAATGAGACAAAGGCTCGGCCTTGCCCAAAGCCTTTTGCACGATCCGAAGCTGTTGATTCTCGATGAGCCGACGAACGGGCTTGATCCGGCCGGTATCCGGGAAATCCGCGATCATTTAAGAAAGCTGACGAGAGAAAGAGGTATGGCGGTCATCGTTTCAAGCCACCTGCTTTCAGAAATGGAACTGATGTGCGACAGAATCGCCATTATCCAGAACGGAAAGCTCCGGGATATTCAGCATGTGCACGGACCCGCTCAGGATGAAAAGAAGCGCTATTATATTCAAGCGGATGACAATCAGGCTCTGTTGCGGGAAGCGGCTGCTTTCAGAAAGGTGAAGGTTGACGAAGCGGAAGGCGGGATAGAGCTCAGCCTTCAAAAGGATGAAGTGCCTGATTTGATCAAACACTTGACAGACAGCGGTGTCCGCCTATATGAAGTGAAGGCCGTGAACAAATCGCTGGAAGACCGGTTCCTGGAAATCACCGCTGATAAGGAGGAAGCTCAGCATGTTTAATCTCATCGTAAATGAATGGATCAAAATTTTTAATCGAAAAGGCACATACTTCATGATCGGGATTTTGCTGTTATCTGCCATCGGGCTGGGCGTTCTCGCAAAGACGATCGGAGAGACAGACCAAAACCCGGACTGGAAAAAAGAATTGATGCAAGAAAATAAAGATATGAAAGAACAACTTAAAGGGGTCAATAATCCGGCACTTGAAAAAAGCTATGAACGGTCGACCGCCATTAATGAGTATCGAATCAAGCACGATTTGCCGGAAGACGGGGACTATTCGGCCCTGTCGTTCATCAGCGACGCGAGCAGCATCATTCCCCTCGCCGGTCTGTTTGTGATCACGGTGGCGGCGGGAATCGTTGCGAATGAATTCAGCTGGGGAACGGTGAAGCTGCTTGTCATCAGGCCGATCAGCCGCTTTAAAATTCTGCTGGCAAAGTATTTTACAGTCCTGCTTTTTGCATTGGCTTTGCTTTTCATTCTGTTCGCATGCGCGGGTATCACAGGCCTTGCTTTATTCGGGACAGGCGACGGCAGCCAGGTTCACTTGGCGTACACCGATGGAACAGTTGAAGAAAAAAGCCTGCTGCTGCACTTGGCCGGCAGCTATTTGCTGAATTCAATTTCGCTTCTGATGATGGCGACTATGGCCTTTATGATTTCAACGGTTTTCAGAAACAGCTCGCTTGCCGTAGGTATTTCAATTTTTCTTTTGGCAATGGGCGGAACGGTGACAAACTTGCTTGCGACGAAATTTGAATGGGTGAAATACATCTTATTTGCCAACACTGATCTCACTCAATACTTTGACGGATCTCCGCTTGTTTCAGATATGACGCTGGGATTCTCGATTGTGGTGCTGGCAGTCTATTTTCTCGTTTTTCATGTGCTCGCTTTTGGTGTATTCACAAAAAGAGACATTGCTTCATAAGCGGTATTCTCAAAAAAAGCCTCACGCCGGTTTCCGGGCGTGAGGCTTTTTTAAAATATAAAAAGACTGCTGACATTCGGTCAGCAGTCCTGTATGAAGATCAGCGGTTCACAGCTTACGCTTTTGTTACGTTAGCAGCTTGTGGTCCGCGGTTTCCTTCAACGATTTCGAAAGATACAGATTGGCCTTCTTCCAAAGTTTTGAAGCCTTCGCCTTGAATAGCAGAGAAATGAACGAATACATCGTCTTGTCCTTCAACTTCGATGAATCCGAAACCTTTTTCAGAGTTAAACCATTTTACTTTACCTTCTAGCATGAAATTTCCTCCTAAAGCGATAACGCTTAAATTCACTATTCTTGCTCTAAAACAAACTTCCAAGACGAAAACTCTTACAAAACTTTCTTCTTAAAGATAGTTCGAACAAAAATAATTACCTTTACTTTACCAGTGTTTAAGCGAAATTACAACTGCTAAACACAATTTTTTTAAAAAAAGTGAAATTTAATGATCAGGGTGAGAAATAAAGCATTGAAAAGAGAGTTTTTGAAATTTTCACGAATCTGATTGACAACATTTCAAAGAAGCTGTAAAGTTAGGTAAAACTTCATGCAACAACACTTCTTATTCAGAGAGGCGGAGGGAATTGGCCCTGAGAAACCTCGGCAGCGGGTTCTGCAAACAGCAGGATACTGTGCCACATCCAACAAGCCGTACGGGCTTGGAAGATAAGAAGAGAGCGGACCCACTCTATTTACTTTGTGTCGTCAAAGGCTTCTTCTTATTTTTAAGAAGAAGCCTTTTTTGTTAGCCAAAAAGAGGAGGAAGATCATCATGATTACATTTGAAGGCGTTGAAAAGGTCTATGAAAGCGGCGGACAGAAGGTCCATGCGCTCAATGGAGTCGACCTTCATGTGGATAAAGGGGAAATATACGGCGTCATCGGATTCAGCGGTGCAGGGAAAAGCACGCTGATCCGCTGTGTGAACTTCCTTGAAAAACCGACGGCCGGAAAGGTTTTCGTCGGCGGAAGAGACTTAATGTCCTTGTCGAAAGCAGAGATTCGCACTGTAAAGAGGAAGATCGGCATGGTATTTCAGCATTTTAACCTGCTAAATTCAAAAACGATTTTTGCTAATGTCGCAGAGCCGCTCGCGCTTGTCAAAACGCCGAAAGCCGAAATAAAGCAAAAAGTGACGGAGCTGCTCCGTTTTGTCGGGCTTGAGGATAAAGCCCGCGATTATCCGGATCAGCTTTCGGGCGGCCAAAAGCAGCGCGTCGGCATTGCCCGGGCGCTGGCGACAAATCCGGAGGTTCTGCTCTGCGATGAAGCGACATCCGCGCTTGATCCGCAGACGACCGGCGATATTTTGAAGCTGCTGAAGCGCGTCAACGAACAATATAACATCACGATACTGTTAATCACCCATGAAATGAATGTGGCAAAAGAAATCTGCGACAAAGTCGCGGTCATTGAAAAAGGAAGAATTATTGAATCAGGTAGTGTGTTTGACGTATTTTCCGCGCCGGAAACCGAAACGGCGAAAAGCTTTGTCAAATCAGCCATCGACCACGAGATACCTGAATCGATTCAAAAATTAAATGTGAAGCACCTTTACCAGCTTCAATTTGTCGGTGAATCTTCTGGGAAGCCTTTTCTTTCTCAAGTGGCAAAGCGATTTGACGTAGAAGTCAACATTCTGCACGGAACGATTACAGAGCTTCAGGGAATTCCGTTTGGCAGCATGACGGTCGAACTGCAGGGGGAAGATGGTGAGATCGGGCGCGCGCTCGAATATATACGCAGAGAAAACATTCGCATCAGGGAGGTATAAGCATGCTTGTTACATATGACCAAATCATTGACGCACTGGTTCAAACGATTCAAATGACAGTTTTTTCGCTTTTATTTTCAAGCGTGATCGGCATTCCGCTCGGCATTTTGCTGGTTGTCACAAGGAAGGGGCATCTGCTTGAAAATCCGGCAGTTTTTACGGTTGTCAATATGATCATTAACATTTTCCGGTCCGTCCCGTTTATCATTTTGATGGTTGCTTTAATTCCGGTGACAAGGCTGATTGTGGGAACGTCCATCGGCACAGCGGCAGCGATTGTTCCCCTGACTTTTTATGCTGGGCCTTACATCGCCAGGCTCGTTGAGAACTCTCTGCTTGAAGTCGATCCGGGAGTCATTGAAGCTGCTGAAGCAATGGGAGCGACTCCGAGGCAGATCATCTTCAGGTTTTTGATTCCGGAAGCGCTCGGTTCGCTGGTGCTGAGTTTTACGGTAGCAACGGTCGGATTGGTCGGAGCGTCGGCGATGGCTGGTGCGATAGGTGCCGGCGGTCTTGGGGATTTGGCGATCACATACGGCTATCAAAGATTTGACACGATGACGATGATCATCACGGTTGCAATTCTCGTCATCGTTGTGCAGGGATTGCAGACATCCGGAAACGTGCTGTCAAAAAAATTGAGAAGAAGATAAACAGAGAGGGAGACGGCTATGATGAAAAAATTTGCATTTGTAGTGATCTTATTGCTGCTTGCGGGAGTGATCGCAGGGTGCGCGGCAGACTCTGATGCGAAAACCATTAAAATCGGCATCAGCGGAACGGATACGAGGATCTGGGACTTTGTGAAGAAAAAAGCCGAGAAAGAAGGCTTAAAGCTTGAAATCGTCAAATACTCTGACTATGTTCAGCCAAACCAGGCTTTGGCGGGCGGTGACATTGACGCCAACGCTTTTCAGACGATATCTTACTTTAATGCATTCAAAAAGGAACGCAATCTTGAACTATCGCCAATCGGCACAACGATCATCGCTCCGATGGGCATTTATTCCGAGAAGTATGATTCGCCTGACGATATACCAAACGGCGCGGAAATCGCCGTTCCGAGCGAAGCGACGAACATGGGCAGAGCCTTGCTTCTGTTGGAGTCCGCCGGCCTGCTTCAATTAAAGGACGGATTTGACGGAAACGGAACGCTTGATGCGATTAAAGAAAATCCGAAAAAACTCAAAATCACAACGGTGGCCGCAGAGCAAACGCCACGCGTGCTTCCCGATGTCGCTGCATCCGTCATCAACAACGGCATAGCGGTTGACGCCGGCTTCCATCCTGTCAAAGATTCGATCAAACTGGAAGACGAAACAGCGACACCATATATCAACATTATTGCGGCCAGAACAGAAGACCGGAATCGCGAAGATTTGAAAAAGATCGTCGAGCTGTACCAATCAGACGATACCGCTGAATTGATCAAAAAAGAGTTTGACGGTGCACAGCTGCCGACATTTGTTCCACTGAAAGACATCGGCGAATAAAATGTCAGTCGCGCAATTGATTCCCGGGTCATATATTGAAATGCATCGATAATTCCTACTTGACCAATCAGGTTTGTTGTACTATAGTTTTTAAATGTATAAAATTCTGGGGGTGCTTTTGTTACCATGACATTATTTGTTGTTATTAATATTATCGTCATGCTCGGCCTGATGGCGCTCCTTTATATGATGCAAAAAAAGCATGTTTCTTTTTCTAAGCGGGTATTTACCGCTCTGGGAATCGGAATTGTTTTTGGATTCGCTTTGCATTTTATATATGGTTCGTCTTCAGAAACGATTACGCAGACTTCTGATTGGTTTAATATTGCAGGCGGCGGCTATGTCAAGCTTTTGCAGATGATCGTCATGCCGCTTGTATTCATCTCGATTTTGGGTGCTTTTACAAAGCTTAAACTGACGCACAATATCGGAAAAATCAGCGGACTGATCATCGGGCTCTTGATCGCGACGACAGCCGTCGCTGCTGCGGTGGGTATCGCGTCCGCGCTTGCTTTTGACCTGCAGGCCGTCCATGTGGATCAAGGCCAGGCGGAGTCCATGAGAGGGGCGGAACTCGAACAGAAATCGCAGGACATGGAAGCCAAAACGCTTCCGCAGCAAATTGTCGAGCTTCTTCCGGGGAATCCGTTTTTAGACTTTACGGGAGCAAGACCGACATCAACGATCGCAGTTGTTATTTTTGCGGCTTTCCTTGGGATCGCTTATCTTGGGGTCAATCGAAAACAGCCTGAACAAGCTGAACTTTTCAAAAAGATGGTTGATGCCGTGTATGCGATCATTATGCGTGTAGTGACCTTGATTCTGAGGCTGACGCCTTACGGTGTACTGGCGATCATGACAAAAACGATTGCAACGAGCGACCTCGACAGCATTGCCAAGCTCGGCAAATTTGTCATCGCTTCGTATGCGGCGCTGATCGTCATGTTCATCATTCACCTGCTGCTCATTACATTCAGCGGTTTAAATCCTGTCACATACTTGAAAAAGGCGTTTCCGGTCCTTGTATTCGCGTTTACATCAAGATCAAGCGCAGGCGCTTTGCCGCTGAACATTAAAACGCAACGAAGCCTTGGTGTTCCTGAAGGCATTGCAAACTTTGCCGGATCCTTCGGGCTGTCCATCGGACAAAACGGATGTGCCGGAATTTACCCTGCAATGCTCGCGATCATGATTGCGCCGACTGTCGGACAAAATCCGCTTGAGCCGTCATTTTTGTTCACGGTTATCGCTGTTGTTGCGATCAGCTCTTTCGGAGTGGCAGGCGTCGGCGGAGGTGCGACATTTGCAGCGCTTCTCGTCCTTTCGGCATTAAACATGCCTGTAGCGCTTGCCGGGCTGCTGATTTCGGTTGAGCCGCTGATCGACATGGGGCGTACGGCTCTCAATGTCAGCGGCAGCATGACGTCAGGACTTGTGACGAGCAAAGTAACAAATGAACTTGAAAAAGACACGTACCAAGACCGTACAAATATCATTGAAGCAGAAGTGTAAAAGAAGAACGGCCCGCACAGCTTGATAGCGCGTGCGGGCCGTTTTTTATGAATAGCTTTGATCGTCATCGAACATCGTCTGATTTGCAGCCTGATCGTTCATGACATTCACCGGGGCAGTCATATGGCCTGATTGATGCTGGTCGTTTGCCGGATGGCCTGACTGGCGGTGTTCATGTGATTGTCCTCCGGTATTGAAAGCCTGTTTGATCATGTCAGCCGGATTCATCATCGTCTGATTGCTACCGTTTCCTTGCTGCCGCGCTCCCATGCTCTTCGCGAACATGCCGGTTAATCTTTTGCGGATTTCGGGAGAAAAAGCTGCGGTTAATGCAGCTGATCCTAAAACTAATACAGCGGGATGGATGCCTGATCTTCTTCTAAACAAAGGGTCAACCTCCTTTTTACGTATACCATCCCCTGTCCTGATCGGTTTTATTCTTCAAGCTGTGCCGTGAGATATAAGCGATGCTTTTCGAAAAATTCGAAAATTTCGCGGTAGGCTTTCATTTTATTTTCTTTTATAGAAAAACCGTGCCCTTCATTTTCCAAAACGAGATACTCAATATTCCGCCCCATGTCTTTCAACCGATCAACAACCTGATCGGACTCTTCCTTTACGACGCGCGGATCGTTTGCGCCTTGGATGATCAGCATCGGCTGAGTCATATTCTCCAGGTATGTAACAGGAGAATCGGCTTTCATTTTTTCATAATCCCGCTCCGGATTGCCGACCCATTTTTCCATCATCGGCTGCCAGAAATCAGGTACGGATTTGACAAACGAAAACAGATTGCTGACTCCGCATATATCGACGACGGCGCGGAAATACTCGGGATGCCTACCGTGAAGCAAAAGCGACATATACCCGCCGTAACTGCCTCCCATCAAAAAGAGTTTTTCGCGGTCCGCAAGCTTTTGATCGATAAGCCAGTCGATGCCCGCGGTCATATCGAGGCGCGGTCCGTCTCCCCAATCTTGTTCGACCATTTTAAAAAATGAATAACCGTAATTTGCTGACCCCCTGAAATTAGGGGCGAATAACTGGTAGCCCATTTTCGCAGCGAGTTGAAAGATGTCGTAGAACATAAAGGTTTCTGCATCTTGCGGTCCGCCGTGCGGCCAAATAATCGTCCAGCCGTTCGCTTCTTCCGGGGCGGGCTTAAACAGCAGTCCTTCTATTGCCAGGCCGTCAAAAGAAGGGTATGTCACAACTTCCGGATATGACAGCTCCTGTTCGGAGAAGCCTGGAACCGAATGTTTCGTTAATTGCCGCCATTTTGCCTGTCCTTTCATTAATACGTAGAGGTTAGCCGGCCTGGTCGGCGTCGAGCCGAGCATGTACAGCGCACCCGAAGAGGCGCAATGTATTTTCGAAATGGATGTGCAAGGACAGTCCACCTGCCGGCTTTCTCCCGTTGCTGTGTTGTACTCATACATCACCTCTTTGACACCTTTTTTTCCAATAAGATAAAGGAAAGTTCCATTTGGGTCAGCGTGGATGGATGTTAAATCAGTTTTGTCAATCGAAAGCACCGGCGTAAAAATACCGGATGAAACAGTGTACAAGGCAAGGTATGAGAACTCGGCTTCGTAGTTTGTCGTGACGAATAACCGATCATCAGATGCAAAATGAGAAGAATAAACCATATGATGCAGCGTTTCATCGGGGACGATTCCTGTCGTCACACCTTCAGCTGTATGGATCATACAGACATTGTGGCTGTTGACATAGTAGACATGAATGCTGACGGCTTTCTCGCCCGGGCTTACATCAGCCAGTATTGAAGTTCCATCTTTTCCTTCAAAAATAAGTTCTTCTTTTTCAGTGAGACAATCGTATCTGTATGTATTTAAAAATGTCGGATTGTCCTTTGTAGAAGAGTAGTAAACTGCGTTTTGCACAGGGATGGGCTCGAAGTGACGATCTGTTTGATTTCCGTTTAATGAATGGAGCGACCCGTTTTTTGAAGAAAGCTTGTACAGCCCGCTTTGTTCGTTTCCGTCATTGTCAAAACCGGCAAAAAGGATAGAGCCTTCGGGATTGTAGGCGATTCCTTTTGAATCCTGATTCAAAAATGACAGCTGATATGGATACGTATCGGGGAGATCCATCGCCCACAGGTTTGAAGTTCCGTTGAGGTTTGTATCAAAAACAAGCTGCGTCTCATCGGGATGGACCGCAAAGTCTTTAATGCGCAGCACATGCAAAATGCTTTCCGCTTTTTCCATTTCGTATACACCTCCGGATTAATTTGGGTATTTTTTCATTCAATAAGATCATAACAAAAGTCGCGTATAAAAAATATCCTTTAGACAAATAAATAACACGAAAAAGAAAAAACCTATACGTCAATCATTAAAGGAGGCAATTTTAATGTTCAATATGAAAAAAAGCGCGATTGCTGCTTTGCTCCTTCCGTTGTTGTTCACAGCCGGATGCGGCATGGCAAATCAGGGGGCGGATAACAACCGACGCAACCAGGACAATGCGCTTCAAAATGTAACAAACAGAGACAACGACCGCACGAATGTCAATGACGGCAGAAATGTTAATGACCAAATGAATGTGACAGACAACCGCGATGCCAATCGGGAAGACAATAATATGGAAGTGGCGGATAAAGCCGCAGACAAAGTGACGGAACTGAAAGAAGTCAGAAACGCAAACGTCATTGTGACAAACCGCAACGCTTATGTGGCGGTCGTTTTGCAAGGCAATCCGAAAGGCGACGTGACGAATGAGCTGAAAGGGAAAATCTCGAAAAAGGTTAAAGAAACAGACAATAACATCAACAATGTTTTCGTTTCGGCAAATCCTGATTTTGTTGACCGGATGAGAAATTATGGCGACAGAATCCAAAATGGCGAACCGATCGAGGGCATGTTTGAAGAATTTGGTGAAACGATCAACAGAGTCTTCCCGAATCAAAGATAATGATAAAAAAGCCGCAAACGCGGCTTTTTTTATTGGCCGCTTTTCAGACAGGCCACTTCCTGAACGATCCCGCATAGTGTGTAGTACAGAGAAGCATAACGCGGATGGAGGGATAGTCGGTGACGGGAGAGGTGAAAGCGGCCTTTGTTTTAATGATGGCGGGCACTCTATCCGCTCTGTTATTGGCTGTTTTTGTCGTGTTCAGCCAAGAGAGCCCAGAGGCGGCTGTTCTTTCGGGGAAAAAAGAAAAACTGAAAGAATCGCTGGAAATGTTTAAATATGAAAGTGTCAGTATTTATTACGCTGAAGAAGATAGACCGATCCTGGAGCTGACAAAGGAGACGCTTCGGGATGCCGCTGGCATGAATCGGGAACTGTTTGCCAGTCCTCTTCAAGACAGCGTTGATTTGATCTTTTTTTCAAACCGCGATGATATGGAGTCATTTTCAAAATTAAAGGATATAACCGGATTTTACTCAAATGATATGCGGATGATCGGGCTTTTGCCCGAGGAGAGAAGGCATCTGAATAACGGCGAGGGATTCGCCGTCTTCCTGTACAAACGGGTGCTGGTACATGAGTATACCCATTATGCTTTTCACGTCAAGCTGAGAGAGCTGAATGCCGACCCGGCAGCTTATCCGCTCTGGTTTCACGAAGGAGTGGCGGAATGGGCTTCTGCTCATGACACTATAGAGATCCGGACTTTGCCGTCAGTCGTTCCCTTGAGTAAGCTGAAGACCGACCGGCAGTGGCAAAAAGCCCGTACTGGATATGAAACCGATATTTATTTACAAAGTTATTATTTGATTGAAGAGCTCGCGGAGAAAAAAGGAAGGGGTGTCATCCTCGACATTATCGAAGAAACGGCTGAGCGGGGAAGTTTTGAAGACGGATTTAAGGCCGCCGTCGGTCAGTCGTTAACAGGTTTTGAAAAAGAATTCAAACGGAAATACGAAGCAAAAAAAACGGCATGGAAGGTTTTATCCTTCCGTGCCGTT
This sequence comes from Bacillus sp. FSL K6-0972, assembly GCF_037976035.1. NCBI lineage: Bacteria > Bacillati > Bacillota > Bacilli > Caryophanales > Bacillaceae > Bacillus > Bacillus sp. FSL K6-0972. Next base: position 1,031,201 of record NZ_CP150260.1, read on the forward strand.
TTCATCATCAATGAATAGGTCTCTGCTGCCCGTTCGGAGGCATTTGCGGCTGACCTTGCACCGGAGCGAATGCTGAAGTCATCTTCTGCATGTCTTGCGGTGCAAGCTGAGGAACTTGATAGTATCCGTGTTTGTTCTGATAAAGGAAAATTTCATAAGCCATTTCGATATAGTGAGGAATCTGGTCTGCCAGAACCCTTCTGCAGACGGGGTTTGTCACTTCGGGAGCCGCCATGGCCAATGACGAACAACAAGTTTTCATCAAGCCGAGCATAAAGCTGCTGATGCATGCGTCATCAATGGCCTGCACGGATTGCTTCGGCTGTTTCGGCTGGGCATCTTTTAACCCGTAGACAAATTGGCGATCCTCTTTCATCATATACGTTGCCGTTTCCTGACTCGGCTTTTGCCCCGTTCTGAAACATTCTGTCGTGATGTTGTACTGAGAAGAAATAAACCGATGCTGCCTCTCCAAAATATCGAGCAGCTCAGGATCTTTGACATGCTCTCTGAACATCATATATTGCTCGAGAACGCCGATCATTCCGGACAACACTTCATGCATGTCAAACACTTCGTGGCCCCCGTGATTCATATGCTGCATTCCTTCATTGCCTTGATTGATTTGCATTTGCGGCTGGTTTTGCTGTTCCACTCTAACGTATCCTCCTTAAATGTAATTCAACTATTATATTTCGTTTTTGCCGGCATGTTTATTCAAAAAAGGAATAATCGATAAACTGGATTTAAAGGGATTTTATTCTAACCGTCGAATAGTTTAGTTCAGAAGAAAATATTATGGGGGTCTTGTGTTCAAGACAGTTTATCATCTCATTGGTCGAAAATGGGAGTAACAGTCATTTTGGCGTCAAACTGAAAAAACTGAGTATCAGGAGAGGAAATTCAGACCGGTTTTGAGATCCCTCGTACCTATGTAAAACGGAGCACATATCTGCCGGGCGATGATGAAATGTTCACGCATGTTTCCGGCAGTAAAGGAATTCGGTGAGTAGATGGATGTCTGATATCCGAAAAAACAAATGAACCGAAACAGGTCGGATTCAAATAAAGGCTGCCGGAAGAAGAATAAAGCCGATGTTGGTCTTGTGTTCATGCACTATTGTTCATATAAGGACCGAAAAACAATCGAATAGCAATGCCTGGCTGGATATCGGCATGAATAACTTTGGCATTTAAAGAAGATGCCTGCAAATTTTATATTGCCCCTGCGCGATCTGTAAAGGATTCTCCCTCCGTAAATGATTTCAGCTGCCAATCATCAAGAAAATGCAAAAAAAGGTGTTTTCCTTTTTGATTTTGCACTTAGAAAAGGAGGAGTTTTGTAATGCTGGGCTCAAGTGAGACGGTTGGAAAAATGTCAGGTTTATTTGGTAATGATTCTGTGTATCCGAAGGTGCAAACAGAAGTTTATAAGAAAATCAATGAACTGAGTGGTTTTCATAAGCTGGATGATATTTATCTTTCCTTGATTGACCAGTATATGTTTCCTTGTCTGATCCTGAATGACCGGGGAGAAATTGTCGCATCCTCTGAAAGTGCTGATCAATATTTGAAAAGCTCAAAAGGCAACATTCATCAAGTTTTTCCCGCGAGCTTATCCGTACAGGTCAATGCCGCTTTACAGAGGGCAAAGAAAGAGAAAAAAGAAGTGTCGTTTAAAAACGTCCCGATTTATCTAAGCGGTGAACTATCCTTTGTTCATTTGACATTAAAAAGTTTCTTCCGTCAGTATCACAAGCTTTATGTGCTGTTTATCGAAAAATCAAAAGAAGGGGCAGCCCCCACGCCGGTATCCGGCGGAGAGGACGGTCAGCTTCATCTGCAACATCTGTACCGGTCGGTAAAAGAGCTCGAAGCGTCCAACGATGCTTTGGTGTCTGCCAATCAAAAGCTGCGGGAGGAAAACAGAAAATTGACGGCGCTCAACAGGGCGTTTGAAAAGAAAGTGAATGAGCTGAACACCCTGAAGAATGATATGAACAATCTGCTGACCAGCACGAACATCGCCGCCGTTTTTTTGGATCAGGAACTGAAATTGAAATTATTTACGCCAGAAGCCGCCAATCTGTTCGACCTGAAAGAGGAGGACCTTTCAAGACCTGCAGATAAGCTGACAGAGAGGTTTAAGTATGAGGAGTATGCCGATGACTTAAGGCGCACGCTTTATGAAAACAAGACGGTCATCAAAGAGTTCGAAATGCCAAACGGCGGTTGGTATGCCGTGAAAATGATCCCTTATTATGCTTCGGGAAACAAGGTTGAAGGCATTGTTGTCACGTTCACGAATGTCACTGAACTGAAAATGACAAACGAGGCGCTGCATATCAGCTCACAGGCTATTGATCAAAGTCCAGCCAACATATTGATCACTTCTGTCGACGGTTCGGTCACTTATGCAAACAAACGCTTTTGCCGGATGCTTGGAAAACATCAGGATGACATCATCGGCTGCAATGTATTTGACATTTACCGCAAGCATTTTCACTGTGAGGAACTCAATCGCTTCTGGAAACGCGTCATTGAAAAGAAACCATGGTCAGGGGAACTTAATTACCAGGATGAGGAGCAAGAGGACAGGTGGGAGCAAATCTCCCTTGTTCCTGTGGAGGACAGCGCGGGGAACGTTCAGCAGGTAATGCTGATATCCGAGGACATTACAAACCAAAAGCGATCTGAAAAAATGCTCATGAAATCGGAAATGCTGTCAGCGGTCGGGCAGCTCGCTGCCGGAATCGCTCATGAAATCCGGAACCCCCTCACTTCCCTGAAAGGGTTTCTCCAGCTGATGATCCAGTCTAAAAAATATCAAAAAGACTATGCGGAAGTGATGATGTCTGAATTCATCAGGCTTGAAGCGATTATCAACGAATTTCTCGTATTGGCCAAAACAAAGTCGACTACATTTGATCCGGTTCAGGTCAACTCGATTGTTGAAGATGTCTGCATGGTATTGGAGTCGCAGGCCGTGCTGAACAATGTGCGGATCGAGAAACAGCTGAGCGGAGATCTCCCTGAGATACTTGCTGTTTCAAATGAGCTGAAACAGGTTTTCCTCAACATATTAAAAAACGCAATCGAGGCGATGGAGGATGCTGAAGGCTTTATTACGATACGTTCCTATTTTGAAAAAGACAGCGTATTCATCACCTTTGAAGATCAGGGAAAGGGCATCTCAAAAGATGTGCTTGAAAAGCTCGGGGAACCATTTTATACAACGAAGGAAAAAGGAACCGGGCTCGGATTAATGGTTACATTTAAAATTATTGAAAATCACGGCGGAAGCATTCACTTTGAAAGCGAAGAAGGAAAAGGAACGATCGTAAAATTGAAGCTTCCGATTAAAGAATGAGAATGCGGCCATCCCTGTTCTCATTCTTTTTTAAAATTTTTACAAAAAAATCATATGGCCTTTATAATCATCAGATAAATTTGACAGGAAGCAAAAAACGGGAGGCGAATATATGGTCAATGTTCTAAAGAGTCGTTTTATGGCTGGTTTGACGATCACGCTTATGATGATTGCGTCTTTTTTGACGCCGTTTGCACACGTATCGCGCGCTTCAGAAACGATTACCGTAGAAGAAGCCATTAAGCATAACGAAGGGCATGCAGCCGTTGAAGGCTATGTCGTCGGGCACACTGTATCGAGCGGCCATTATCATTTCAGCGGAAATTTCGCGAACGATTATAACTTCGCAATCGCTGATAAAAAAGAGGAAACATCACCGGAGAATATACTCCCCGTGCAGATACCCGCATCCTTCAGAGACCAGTTCGGTTTAAAGACAAACCCTCAACTCATCGGAAAAAAACTCATCATCGAAGGCGAACGCTCTACATATTTTAATTCCCCGGGTTTGAAATCTGTTCAATCCATCACATTTTCCGGAGGCGATGTACCGCCTGCCAAGCCTGAGATCAAAACGATAGCCGAAGCGCGCAAGCTTTTAAATGAAACGGTCAAAATCAAAGGAATTGTCACTGCGGATCAGGCGGCTGTCGGAGGAGGAAAGCTGTCCACATTTATTCAGGACGGAACGGCGGGAATCAATATCTATTCCGCTGCACAAGGCGATTTTCCGGAGCTGAAAGAGGGAATGTCCGTTTCGGTCACGGGGAAGATCACGACATACAAAGGTTTGACAGAAATCGTTCCCGCACCGTCAGGCATTGAAGTAACCGGAGAAGGAGCGGTACTGCCCGACCCTGTTCCGCTGACCATTAAAGATGTGCTCGATCAGGGAACGGCAGCTGAATACGAAGGCCGGCTAGTAAAGGTGAAAGGCTTTATTGAAACAAAGCCGGATGCGCCGGCAGGCGGCGGCTATAATATCACGATGATCGATGAAAATTATCATCCGCTCACGCTAAGGGTGATGGAACAAACGAATGCCGCCGATTCGATAGAACAAGGACAATGGTACGAAATAACCGGCGTATTAAGCCGCTATGATACGGTACAGCTTCTGCCGAGAAAACAGGAAGATCTTCGGAAATTAGACGGTATCGCGCATCCGCCCCCCGCTGCTGAAGGGGAATACGAAAGCGTTGTGGAACGAGTTGTCGACGGTGATACGATCCACTTAAAAGAGCCGGTTCTCGGATCTACAAAAGTCCGCTATGTCAACATTGATACAGCCGAAACTTACCATAAGCCGAAAAATGAATTAGATGAAAACCAGCTGAAGCACGGCAACAAAGCGAAGGAATATTTGCAGTCTATATTGGCTCCGGGAGACAAAGTCACCGTGAAAGTGGGCAAGGAAGCAAAAGACAGCTACGGCCGCCTGCTTGCCCAAGTCATCACTGAAGACGGCGTCAATACGAATTTGCAGCTTGTCCAAAAAGGGATGGCCGTTACCTATTTCATTTGGCCGGTTGGAAGTAATGAAGACTATCAATTGTTTCAAAACGCCGTCAAAAAGGCGAAAGACGAGAAAATCGGCATTTGGAATCCCGCTGATCCGCTCCTCGAAATGCCGTTTGAATTTCGTGCCAGGGAGCAAGGCAAAGGGCTCACGCGGCATGTCGGAGACTCTGCGGAAAAAACGTATGTCGCGCCTGAAAAGTGGCGAGAGATTCCGGTGGACAGACGAATTTTCTTTGCGTCGGCTGAAGAAGCGGAAGCTGCAGGTTATTCGAAAAAAGAGCAAAGCGGCAATATTCCGCTGCGCCTGTTAAGCATGAATGATCTGCACGGAAAGATCGATCAGCAATATCAGCTCGATCTAAACGGGGATGGCCGGACGGATGGAACATTCGGCAGGATGGATTATGCGGCAGCATTGATCAAAGAGAAAAAAGCCGAGCGGGAAAATACGCTGATCGTCCACGCAGGCGATATGATCGGCGGAAGCTCGCCGGTTTCTTCCCTGCTCCAGGACGAACCGACAGTTGAAATCATGGAGGAAATCGGATTTGATGTAGGAACCGTCGGGAACCACGAGTTTGATGAAGGAACCGAAGAGCTGCTGCGCATTTTGAACGGCGGCGAACACCCTGAAGGGAAAGGGACAAAAGGTTATGACGGACAGGATTTCCCGCTTGTCTGCGCCAATTGCAAGTTGAAAACAAACGGGGAAAGCTTTCTTCCTCCATATGAAATCATTGAAGTTGAAGGAGTGCCTGTCGCTTTTATCGGTGTTGTGACACAGGCGGCCGCCAATATGGTCATGCCCGAAGGTATTCGCTCAATTGAATTTACAGATGAAGCAAAGGCCGTCAACCAGGCTGCAAAAGAACTGAAAGCGAAAGGGGTCCGGGCAATAGCGGTGCTCGCCCATATGACAGCTTCCCAGGACGGCGGAGTTGTGACCGGTGAATCAGCCGAACTTGCTAAAAAAGCAGATCCTGAGATTGATGTCATCTTTGCCGGTCATAATCATGAAGTGGTCAACGGCCAAGTGAATGATATTTTAATCGTCCAAGCATACGAATACGGGAAGGCAATCGGTGTCGTCGATCTTGAAATCGACCGGGAAACGAAAGACATCGTTCACAAGAAAGCGGAAATCGAATATGTGAATCAGGAAAAGCTCAAGCCGGATCCGGCGGTCGGTCAGATATTGGATAAATATGAGCGGATGGTTGCGCCGATCATCAGCGAGAAAGTCGGTGAAGCCGCACACGATATGGCCGGCGGCTATTCAAATGACGGAGACAACCCTCTCGGGAATCTGATTGCTGACGGCATGCGGCACGCGATGAATTCTGATTTCGCATTAATGAACGGGGGCGGCATCCGTCAAGATTTAAAAAAAGGAACGATTACATGGGGAGACTTATTCAATATCCAGCCTTTCGGCAATGTACTCGTCCGGCTTGAAATTAAAGGCAGGGATTTATACGATATTATAGACGCACAAATATCCCCATCTTACGGCCCGGATTACTCAATCAGCGGCTTTAATTATACGTGGGACCCGAAAACAAACAAAACCGCGGATATTTTTCTTGAGGACGGAAAACCGATTGATTTAGACCGGACGTATACGCTGACCGTAAACAACTTTATGGCATCTGCTTCAGGAAGCAAGTATTTGCCGATTTCCCGGCTTGGAAAAAATCCGGTCACAGGCCCGGAAGATATTGAAGCCACAGTAGAATTTGTCAAAAGCTTTAAAGAACCGATCGCTTATACTGCGGAAGGGCGAATCAAAAAATTAGCAGAAGATGATTCGCGTCCGGGAGAAGAGCCCGGAAGCGGGGCTGATCCTGATGATGAAGAAAAACCCGGAAGCGGGGCTGATCCTGATGATGAAGAAAAACCCGGAAGCGGAGGCGCTGATCCGAATGACGAAGAAAAACCGGCTGGAGATAAGGGCGATGGGGAAAAGCCCGGCAATGACAGCGGAGAAAAGCCGGTTCATGACGGTACCGGCGATGCTTCAAAGAGCGGCGCTATTCCTGTTGCGGGCGTGATGCTCGGTAAAGGATCAGATGCGCCGGAGGAGAAGACGGCCGGTCTGTCAAATGATGCGTTTCTGCCAGACGCGCGTGAAGAGCACAAGCTACCCGATACGGCGGCAGCTTACGGCAGCTTCCTTTTGTACGGCTTCCTGACGTTTATGTTCGGAGCGATTCTTTATATACGGAAAAGGGGTATTGCAAGACTATGAAAGTCAAAATGTTATCGTTTCTGCTGATGACAGCAGGGCTTGCCATTTTTGCATACGGCGGCTGGAAGATATTCGATATGAACAGACAGACCGATATTTCTTTAACTGAAGCAAAAGAAGTCATTGCATCGAGTCAATCTGTCCGTTCGGTAAAGCGCCCCTCAGCGCCCGCTTCATTTAAGCCTGCCAACGGCGAAGCGGCAGGCATACTCCATATTCCCAGACTGCGCGCGGAGCTTCCCATCGTTGAAGGGACAAGTCCCGATGATTTGGAGAAAGGCGTCGGACATTATAAAGGCAGCTATTATCCAAAACAAAACGGGCAAATTGTTCTTTCGGGGCACAGGGATACGGTTTTTCGCAGAACAGGGGAGCTGGAAATCGGCGATAAGCTGAAAATTGAGCTTCCATACGGAAGCTTCGAATATGAAATCACACACACGAAAATTGTTGACCAAAGTGACACGTCCATCATCACGCTGCAGCGTGAAAAAGAAGAGCTGCTGTTAACGACATGCTATCCGTTTTCTTATATCGGAAATGCGCCTGAGCGCTATATTATTTATGCAAAGCCGCTTTAAGGCTGTCCATCGAGGACAGCCTTTTTTACTGTTTAATCAACCGTACCAAACAGTCGTCCGATTTCGTCTTTCAAGTCATCCGGAAGCGGTGCTGTGACAGTGACGCGTTCTTTTGTGATCGGATGGGTGACATTGATTTCGATCGCGTGAAGAGCCTGCCTCGGAAAAAGCCCCTCTGAACCGCCGTATAAAGTGTCGCCTGACAAAGGATGACCGATGCTTGCAAGGTGAACACGTATTTGGTGGGTTCGGCCTGTCTCCAGCTGCAGTCTGCATAGTGTAACATCGTGATGGCTGTCATACCTTTTCGATTCAAAATGGGTAACGGCGGGCTGTCCGGAATTGGACACTCTTCTTCTGACGGGGTGGTACCTGTCTCTGCCGATCGGTGCTGAAATGGTACCTGTTTGTTTTTTGAATTTCCCTTCCGCTACGGCTACATATGTCCGTGACAGTTCTTTTCTTTGCAGCTGTTCGTCTAAAAGGGCGTGGGCGAGGCGGTGCTTTGCAAAAACGACGGCGCCGCTCGTATCCTTGTCCAGACGGTGGACGTGCCGGACTTTTCGCTCCTCCCCGTTCATTTGAAAATAAAACGCCACAAGGTTGCTCAGCGTGCCGGTCTGGCCAGCTTCATTCGGATGTGTCGCCATTCCCGCCGGCTTATTGACAATGAGCATGTGATCATCTTCAAACAGGACGGGAAGTTCCCCGTATTCAGGGGCGATTCCGCTTTCTTCTTCCTCTCTGAGATCGATCATCACGCTGTCTCCGCTCTCAAGCTGAACGTTATGATCTACGGGTTTATGATTCACTTTAACTTTCTCGTTTGCGATCCAGTATTGAATGACAGGCTTCGATGCTTTCGCTTCTCTTTTTAAATATGCAAATAAATGTTCGCCGTGATGACGGCTGCCTGCACTGAAGAATAAGCTGTGATTTTTTTGGTTCATTTTTACTGCTCCTTTCTGTAAAAAGCGTTCAGCCATTAGGAAACACTTACCTTCACAGCCCATTGTTTATGTATGCTATCCTGTTTGAAGAGATTTGAACAAGGGATGAAGGGTGATCAATTTGCGAATTGTAAAGGCAGCAACTGAAGAACAAGAAATTTATATAGAAGAGCTTGTATCAGAGCTGTATCAAATATTTCCATTGTACTTGAATAAACAAAAAATAAAAGAACTCAAAAAGCAGGGCGTGCTTGAATTGAAAGAGGATGTATACAAAGGTACGCTCGATGAAGCGTTTCAGATTATGACAAGCCTGCAATTGATCCATGCCTTATTAACTAAGGCGAAACGCCGGTGGGTGCTGAAAGACCGTGATTTGTTCGATAAAAACTGCCGCAAGCTGAATGACTGCGGTCTGTACTTCCCTCTAACATCTGCCGACTTTCATATCGTGAATACCGACAATAAAATGCTGATGTAAAGCCGGGTTTGTCTGAATTGAAAGAGCTTGTTCCGTTTTCGGAAAAGCTCTTCTTTTTATGAAAAGATGATATAAGAAAAAAGCGGAAAACACAATGAAATGGTGCCAACTTCCTTTTTAGCATGTGCATGACCTGTACATACTAACAATCGAAAGGGGTGCAGTCTATTGACGACAATCAGCAATGCGATGTCTAGACAAGTAGCGACAATTTCTTCCAATCAAACGGTTCAAGAAGCGGCTGAATTGATGAGCCGCCATAATATAGGGGCGATCCCGGTTGTAGATCAAGGCGTGTTAAAAGGAATGATCACAGACCGTGATATCACGCTCAGAACGACAGCGGAAGGCCAGGATGGACAGACACCTGTTTCAAACGTCATGACAACAAATGTTGTTTCAGGGAATCCGAACATGAGCCTTGAAGAAGCATCACAGCTGATGGCTCAAAGCCAAATCCGCCGTCTGCCGATCGTCGATAACAACCATTTAGTCGGCATTTTGGCACTCGGGGATCTGGCGGTAAACGAAATGTCCAATGAATCTGCCGGACAGGCGCTTACAAACATTTCCACTCCGGCACGGACTCAGTAAGAACGGAAGAGCTTGCCTCTTACAGCAGGCTCTTCTTCATTTATACATACCGGTTTTTAGTGTCTTCTCTTTTCAAGGGGCGGCAAGAAGGATACAATGAATGGTGCAAACAGTCAAAAGGAGTTGGGCTAAAGCGCGATGATTAAAGCAGTGATTTTTGATTTTGACGGTCTTATTTTAGATACAGAAACGCACGAATATGAAGTGCTCCAGGAAATTTTTGAAGAGCACGGCTCAGAGCTGCCAATGTCGGTTTGGGGAAATGTCATCGGCACGGCCGCCGGATTCCAGCCGTTTTCTTATCTGGAGGAACAGCTGCAAAAAAAGCTGGACCATGAACAATTGACGAAATTGAGGCAAGAGCGTTTTACGAAAAGAATGGAAAGCGAAAAAGCGCGTCCCGGTGTGGAAGCTTATTTGTCCGCGGCGAAAGAGCTCGGTTTAAAAATCGGCCTGGCGTCAAGCTCGGATTATAAATGGGTGTCCCAGCATTTGAAACAAATCGGTCTGTACGATGATTTCGAGTGCATCAGAACGGCCGATGATGTTGAGGAAGTCAAACCGAACCCTGAACTCTATTTGAAGGCGGCGGAATGCCTCGGTGTGAAGCCTGAGGAGTGCATTGCATTCGAAGACTCTGTCAACGGATCAATCGCCGCGAAAAGGGCCGGAATGAAATGTGTCATTGTACCGAACAAAGTAACGAAAAGCCTGCTGTTCGAACATTATGACCACCGGCTTGAATCAATGGCAGAAATGGAACTGGAACAGCTGATCGAAAAAATTTCCGATCCATCATAAAGAAGGCAGAGGAGGAATGGGACGTGTCTGAAAAACTGGATCTTTCCCGCTTTGAAAAAAAGATCGTCATCCGCAACATTGAAGAAAAAGATATCGACAGCATCATCGGGCTGCAAGAGCTCTGTTTTCCGGGAATGATCCCATGGAAACGGGAGCATTTGGAAAGCCATTTGGAACACTTCCCGGAAGGCCAGTTTTGCGCAGAGCTTGACGGAGAAGTGATCGGTTCCTGTTCAAGCCTGTTGATCAACTTTGATGAATATGATGACAGACATACATGGCAGGATATTACAGATGACGGATATATTACGAATCACAATCCCGACGGCTTAAACATGTACGGAATCGAGGTCATGGTTCATCCTGAATACAGACGGATGAAGATCGGCCACCGTCTCTATGAAGCGCGAAAAGATCTGGCAAGGCGCTTGAATTTAAAGAGCATTATCATCGGCGGCAGGATCCCGAACTATCATAAGTACGCTTCCGAGATGACGCCGAGGGAGTATGTCGAACAAGTCATCCACCACCAGATCTATGATCCGGTCCTTTCGTTTCAGTTGCTGAACGGATTTACGATGATGAGGATCAACCCGAACTATCTCCCGGATGACAGAGCATCAAGCAAATATGCGACATTGATGGAGTGGAATAATGTCGACTACTTGCCGCAGACGAAGCGCTATTACAAATCAGCTTTTCCGGTGAGAATTTGTGTGATTCAATATGAGATGAAGCAGATTCATTCCTTCGAAGAGTTTGCCAACCAAGTCGAATACTATGCAGATGTAGCTTCAGACGCGGGAGCGGATTTTGCCGTCTATCCCGAAATCTTTACGACGCAGCTGATGTCGTTTCTTGAAGAGCGCTCACCGAGCCTGGCCGTTCAGCGGATTACCGAATATACAGAAGACTATATCAGCTTGTTCACAGACCTTGCCGTTAAATACAATGTCAACATTATCGGCGGTTCCCACTTCGTTGAAGAAGAAGGGAAGATCTACAATATCGCTTACTTGTTCAGAAGGGACGGAACCATCGAAAAGCAATATAAGCTTCATATTACCCCGAATGAACGAAAATGGTGGGGCATCAGCAGGGGGGACGAAGTACGCGTCTTTGACACAGACTGCGGCAAAATCGCGATCCAGATCTGCTATGACATCGAGTTTCCGGAGCTCGGCAGAATCGCAACCGAAAAAGGGGCCAAGATTATTTTTACCCCTTTCTGCACGGAAGACCGCCAAGGCTATTTGCGAGTCAGATACTGTGCTCAAGCAAGAGCGGTTGAAAATCAGGTATACACGGTTATTTCCGGCACGGTCGGCAATCTGCCGCAAACCGAAAATATGGATATCCAATATGCGCAATCCGCGATCTTCGCTCCTTCAGATTTTGAATTTGCAAGGGATGGAATCGTCGGCGAATGCAATCCGAACATTGAGATGGTGGTCATCGGCGATGTCGACCTGGAAATTCTCAGAAGACAGCGGCAGGACGGAACGGTCCGGCAGCTCAAGGACAGACGCCATGACATCTACAGGATACATTATAAAAAATAGCAGAATCGTGTGCCGGCCGCTTGAGGCCGGCTTTTTCATATTGACTTTTCTCTTTATTTTTCATATATTGTAACTATTAAAAGGAGGTGGAAAAGATGAATCAAACTGGTAAGCGTATGACAGATATGCAAGCCCATCTGTATATTTGTCGCGCGATTTTTTCCGGGGAATGTGTGTTACGGGATCAGTCTGCCCTTTTTTACACATTCAATTGGAAAAAATACCAGTGAGAGACATCTGCCACAATCGGATTTTCTGATGCAGACGGCGGGGTGTAAGCTCTGCCGTCTTTTTTATGCTCAGTGTCTCTTCACGGGATGCGGAGGAAAGATAGATGATGATATGCAGTTTGCAACATGTCGGGCAAACATACGGAGGACATACGATTTTCAACGGGCTGTCATGGGACCTGCACCAAGGGGAGCGAATCGGTCTGATCGGACGAAATGGGGAAGGGAAAACGACGTTGTTGAAGCTGATCAGCGGCCAAATGAAACCTGATGAAGGCCTTGTGACTTGGAAAAAGGGATTATCAATGGGGCTCTTGGAGCAGAATCCTTCATGGGACGGCAGCAAAACGGTAAAAGAGCTGCTGTATGACGTTTTTTCATCATTATGGAACACACAGCAGAAGCTTTCCCGGATTGAACGTCAGTTGTCGGTTGAAAAGGACGCGGAAAAACTCAGTCTCCTTTTGGAGAAGTACGGATCTTTGCAGGATGAATTTCAGCGAAAAGGCGGCTACGGCATCAGCGCGCAAATCGAACGGGTGGCGCACGGCTTGAATATCGAGCGGCTATTCGATGCCGAGTGGCGGGAGTTAAGCGGAGGAGAACGGACGAAAGCGGGTCTTGCCAGGCTTCTTCTGTCGGCTCCGGATCTGCTTTTGCTGGATGAACCGACAAACCATTTGGATTTGACATCGATCGAATGGCTGACATCTTTTTTAAAGCAGTACAAAGGTACTGCGGTCATCGTATCGCATGATCGCTATTTCCTGGATGAATCGGTTACTTCAATTCTCGAAATCGACCAGGGAGAGCTTCACTTTTACAAAGGCGGCTATACACACTATGTTGATGAACGGGAAGAGCGCCTTATGAAAGAATTTCATGACTATCAGGATCAGCAGAAGAAAATCAAAAAAATGAAGGAAACGATCAAGCGGCTGAAGGAATGGGCGAATCGCGCCAATCCTCCGAATGACGGCCTGCACCGGAGAGCGAAAAGCATGGAAAAAGCTTTGGAACGCATGGAGAAGGTGAAAAAACCCGTACTGGAACGCAAAAAGATCGATTTAGCTTTCAGCATGGATGAACGAAGCGGAAAAGATGTCGTCAGGCTTGAGGATGTCTGCAAAAGCTTCGGTGAGCGGGCGCTTTTTGACAAGCTCAGTATGCATGTCCGTTTTCAGGAGCGCGCCGCCATCGTCGGGGAGAACGGCAGCGGCAAAACGACGCTGCTCAACATCATCAGCGGAAAGGAAACGCCAGACAGCGGTGACGTGCAGCTTGGCAGCAATTTATCGGCTGCATATCTGACTCAGCATGTCGGTGAAATGGAGGAAGAGCGCACTGTTTTAGCCGAATTCCGTGAACATGTTTCCGCATCAGAAGGCGAAGCCAGAATGATGCTTGCAAAGTTTTTGTTTTTCGGCCAATCCGTCTTTCAAAAAGTGAAAGATTTAAGCGGAGGCGAACGGATGCGGCTTCGCTTGGCACAGCTCGTTCACCAAAACCATAACGTGCTTATCCTTGATGAGCCGACTAACCATTTGGATATCGAATCAAAGGAGATGCTTGAAGAAGCATTAAGCCAATTTCAAGGGACGATTATTGCTGTTTCGCATGACAGGTATTTTCTTGACCGGCTTTTCAATGTCACCTGGTGGCTTGACGGCAGGAAACTCGTCAAGTATGAAGGGAACTATACATTCGCAAGGGAGAAGCGGCGGCAGCAGGGTTGACACATTTTTATCACATTTGATAGGATATTGCTACAGTTATAAAAGACAAAAGCAATGGAATGTATGCACGAACTGTATATATTCTCTTTCAATATCTTAATTCTGCTTGATTTTGTTGTATGGGTATGCATACAAGTTAGGCAGCATTCGAACGCCTGGTTGACACAGGTTATTTGAGTGCTGCCTTTTTTTATTGTCTTTCTGCCATAACTGTGAGGAAAAGAAGAAATAATGGAGGGTGTTAGTATGGCTTTTCGAAAACCGGATGAAATAGCGGATGCAGCAATTGAAGCAGGGATGAAAAAAGTACAGCTCCCGCTGCCTTCTCTGCTTGTATTGGGGTTTTTAGGCGGCGCATTTATCGCGCTTGGGTACTTGCTTGATATCAGGGTAATCGGCGACCTGCCGAAAGAATGGGGAAGCCTGTCCAGCCTGATCGGAGCTGCCGTATTTCCTGTCGGTCTGATACTTGTGGTGCTCGCTGGCGCTGAATTGATCACAGGGAATATGATGTCCGTTGCGATGGCTTTATTTTCAAGAAAAATATCACTAAAACAATTGGCGGTAAACTGGGGAATCGTCACGATTATGAACTTAATCGGCGCACTGTTTGTTGCTTACTTTTTCGGACATTTGGTTGGATTGACTGAAACAGGTCCTTATTTAGAAAAAACGATCGCCGTTGCACAAGGAAAACTCGATATGAGCTTCGGCAAGGTTCTCATTTCCGGCATCGGCTGTAACTGGCTTGTATGTCTTGCGGTATGGCTTTCTTTCGGCGCACAAGACGGAGCAGGAAAAATCCTTGGCATCTGGTTCCCAATTATGGCTTTTGTGGCAATCGGATTTCAGCACGTTGTCGCCAACATGTTTGTGATTCCCGCAGCCATTTTTGCAGGCTCATTCTCATGGGGGCAGTTTATCGGAAACATCATTCTGGCTTTTATCGGCAATGTCATTGGCGGAGCCGTGTTTGTCGGTCTCATTTATTTTATTGGATACTACAAGAAAGACCGCTCCAGAAAAGAATTGAAGCAGGTATCATAAACAAAAGGCAAATCCACTCGATGGAACATACAAGAAAAAAGCAAAGGAGGCTGAACAAAATGACAATGAGACAGCAACGTCAACCTGGCCGTGATACACAAGGAAAAGTTCATGGTTCATTCAGCCTGTGGAAGAGTTTGTGTCCTTCCTTAACCGATGCTTATCGCACGCATTAAAATCGGAATAGACGGACATACGCAACTCCCCGCAGGCAGTAGAGGTATTGGTGTCTTCTTTTGTCTGCGGTTTTTATTTGCCCGCGGCAGAAGAAATGATGCCGGGGGTGAGCGATATATGGAAGTTTCATTATGACAGTGAAAAAGACAGTTCCATTTTTGCCCGAACCGGCAAACACTTACATACTCAACAACTGACCGAAAAGGCTGCCGGTCATATCATTCAAATCCTGAAAACTGTTCCGCATGCCCATTGTTTGAGCACTGTACAAGATCAAAGAACCGCCAGAAAGTCATCACCCGGCATGTATGGGAGGATCACAAAGAAAAGGTCAGACAACATCGTTTGTCTGTTTCAGGGAAAACCCTCTATAAAAAAAGAAAAAATAGAGCGAAGCTTTGCAGATTCAAAACAGCTGCATGGCATGGGCTTCGCTATTGCAGGTTGAGGGGAAAACGGAAAGTGAGTGAACAAGTTCTCCTCACAGCCGCATGCCAGAACAGAAGAAGATTGCCGCATATCTAGCCAAGCAGGGCTAGGATGCGGGAGCTCTTTTTCTGCAACCGGGCCGGAAACACCGTTGAAAACAAACGGAATTTTCTATATGATGGATAGTATTAATGAGAACGGTTATACATAAAAAGAAGGTGCATCATGGAGTTTCTGTTTGTTTTACTGCCGGTTTTCGGGATATTTGCGATCGGGTTCATCGGACAAAAGCTGCTTCATTTTGATATTCAGAACCTATCTAAAATGTCCCTGTATTTAATGTCTCCGTTTTTAGCGTTTGATACGTTTTATGAGAACAAGCTGACGATGGATTATATCTATATGTCTGTCTATTGTCTCGGCCTCTGTTTAACTTTGATTCTATTTGTTTATCTTATTTCATATGTTCACGGGTATTCCAATCAGGAGCGATGCGCTCTCGTTTTATCGTCCGCTTTCATGAATAACGGAAACTACGGGACTCCCGTCGTCCTGCTTGTCTACGGCACGGCCGGGCTTGATATCGCCGTTGTGCTGATGGTGCTTCAGCAGCTTGTTATGAGCACGATCGGAATGTATTACGCAGCGAAAGGAAGCCCTGAAGCGGGCGGATTTAAAATCGTGATGACAAGGGTTATCCGGATGCCGGTTGCATACGGTGCGTTGCTCGGCATATGTTTTCAGCTGGGGCATATTTCGATTCCCGAACAGTTAATGACGGGAATTAAATTGGTGGGAGATGCCGCGATTCCGACGATTATGATTATTCTCGGCATGCAGCTTGCGGTGATTTCCTTTCAACATATCGAATACCGGAAAATCTCTTACTCTCTTTTGCTGAAATTATTCGTGTCTCCGCTCATTGCCTTGGCGTTTGCACTGATTCTTCCCGTCGACGGCCTTGTCAAACAAATCATGGTGCTGGCGGCGGCCATGCCGACGGCGGCGAATACGACTTTGATGGCGGTGCAGTTTAAAACAAAGCCGGAAATCGTCTCAAGTGCAACTTTTATCAGTACAATGCTCAGCATCGCCACTCTTCCGGTGGTGCTGTGGCTGCTTTCATTATGGGGCTGACCTGAATCTTTCAGGCGGCCTTTTTTCCGGCGAAAACAAAAAGGCAACTTGAAACGGCGGCTGATGACATGGCAAGCCGCCGTTCCCCTAAGTTTATCAGCCTATTTGCAAAGCGATATTTCCAAACTGCTCCGCGTCTTTCATCCGTTTAAAGGCCGAAACCGCTTCTGATAAAGGAAACACTTGATCGATCACAGGCTTAAGTGAATGGCGTTCGATAAAATCAATCATTTGCCGAAATTCCTCGAGGCTGCCCATCGAAGTGCCGATGATGCTGATTTGCGGGAAAAAGAGCGAACGCAGCGGAAACTGGATGCTGTCTCCCGAGCTGGCGCCGAAATTGACGATCCTTCCGTTCGGCTTGATGACATCGAAATAATTCCCAAAAGTGGCCGGACCGATGCTGTCGAGAATCAAATCAACCCGTTCCCCGTCCAAGCTGTCTTTCCACAGGCCGCGGCTGTCCATTGCGAAGTCGGCTCCATAGCGGAGCGCTTCTTTTCTTTTTTCTTCGCTTCGGGAGGTTGCAGTCACCCGCGCGCCCGCGGCCTTTGCCATGAGCAGCGCATTTGTGGCGACGCCTCCGCCGACTCCCGGTATTAAGACGTGTTCGCCTTTTTTTAAAAGTCCTTTCGTAAATAAAGCCCTGTAAGCGGTCAAAGCGGATAACGGCAGGACGCCTGCTTCTTCCCAGGAAAGGTGGGCCGGCTTTTTCAACACGTGATTCGCCGGGACGATGACATGCTCTGCAAAAGTCCCGTCAGATGGGCCGCCGAGAATGTCTGGTACTTGCGGAACATAATCCGTATATTCCCAGCCGATGCTCGGATTGATGATCACCTCTGCGTGAACGGCGAGGTCCCGAACGCCTTCACCTGTCTCTTCAATAATGCCTGCTCCGTCGGAGCCGGGTATAAACGGGACATCGCCTGCCTGCCTGGACTGAAAGAGGAACAAGTCGCGGTGGTTCAGCCCGGCCGCTTTCAGTCTGATTTTGACCTCACCCGGGCCGGGCGTTTTGTCGGAAACGTCTGTATATTTCAGCCCTGAAAGGCCCTTGATTCCTTCATGGATGATCGCTTTCATAAAAAAATTCCCCCCATTCGAGTTGGTTGTGTTAAATTATGGACATGAATGAAGGTAAATGTAAAATGATTTGCCCGGGGGCCGTGAGAGGCTTCTGTTTTATAAAGGATTGCAATGAGACGGAAATTCCATTAGTGTAGTACAGAAGCTAGATAGCAAGTGAAGGAGATGGAACATGAGTTTTCACGATCAAAATATTTTACCTGCGGTGCGCAATATGAAGCAGTTTGATACATTCCTGGACAGCCCTTTTTTATACGGGGTGCTGCTTGACATCCACCTTGGTCAGCTGGGAGGCGTCATCAGCGCGGCCAGATCCCATGGGAAAAAAATGTTTGTTCACGTCGATCTGATCCAAGGAATTAAGCATGATGAATACGGTGCGGAATTCATTTGCCAGGAAATGAAGCCTGCGGGCATTCTTTCAACAAGATCAAGCGTTATCGCCAAAGCAAAGCAGAAGAAAGTGTATGCGATCCAGCGCATGTTTTTAATAGACACAAGCGCCATGAAGAAGAGTATTGAATTGGTGAAAAAGCACAGACCTGACTATATAGAAGTGCTTCCCGGAGTGGTACCAGAATTGATCAGGGAAGTCAAAGAAAAAACCGGCATTCCGATCTTTGCGGGCGGGTTTATCCGTACCGAAAAAGACGTCGAGCAGGCGCTTGCAGCAGGGGCGTCCGCAGTCACCACCTCAGATACTGATTTATGGAAAAATTACTGGAACTAAAAATTTAAAATGTGAAAAATTATTGACAACGCTTTCACTATACGATACGATCTTACTAAGTTAATACATTGTGACGGAGACCCGGAGACCACAGCAGTTCTTTACTCAGTATGATGTAAAGAAAGTTTGCTGTGTTTTTTTATGGTCTTTTAGACACAGTGAAGAAGGTGAACCCATGGTGTTCATCTTAGAATAACACTTCATAATAGATTTTAGGAGGGATAGCCTTGACAGCATTTTGGGGGGAAGTTATCGGAACGATGCTGCTCATCGTCTTTGGAGCTGGAGTTTGTGCAGGAGTTAATTTGAAAAAATCGCTGTCCCATCAATCCGGATGGATTGTGATCGTCTTCGGCTGGGGGCTTGGCGTGGCCATGGCTGTATATGCCGTCGGCGGCATCAGCGGAGCGCATTTAAATCCCGCCGTTACATTGGGGCTGGCATTTGTCGGAGATTTTCCTTGGAAAGAAGTGCCTTCCTATATTTTGGGGCAGATGATCGGCGCATTTTTAGGGGCGGTGCTCGTTTTTATTCACTACTTGCCGCACTGGAAAGAAACCGAAGATCAAGGCGCGAAGCTGGGAGTATTTTCGACAGGTCCGGCGATTCCAAATACATTTGCAAACCTGTTCAGTGAAACATTGGGGACTTTTATTCTCGTTCTCGGACTTTTAACGATCGGTGCAAACAAGTTTACTGACGGACTGAATCCGCTTGTTGTCGGATTTCTGATCGTGGCGATCGGGATCTCGCTCGGCGGAACAACAGGCTATGCGATTAACCCTGCCCGCGATTTGGGGCCGAGAATTGCCCACTTTGTCCTTCCGATTGCAGGCAAAGGGAGTTCAAATTGGAAGTACGCGTGGATTCCTGTTTTAGGACCGGCGCTCGGCGGTTCATTTGCAGGCGTTTTTTACAATGCCGCATTCAAAGGGCACATCACCAACACATTTTGGATTGTAAGCGTTATACTAGTTGTGATATTGTTAGGTTTCTATATTCATATGAAAAAACAATCGGTTGATCAATCGGTCAACATTTAAAAAAACGCAATCTTAACAGACATATAAGGGGGAGTTTCAAAAATGGAAAAGTACATTTTGTCTCTTGATCAAGGCACCACGAGCACAAGAGCGATTGTTTTCAACAAAGCAGGCGAAATCGTCCATATTGCACAAAAGGAATTTCAGCAATATTTTCCAAACCCCGGCTGGGTTGAACACAATGCAAATGAAATCTGGGGCTCTGTTCTGTCGGTGATCGCTTCTGCGCTTTCAGAATCGGGGATCGAAGCCGGACAAATTGCCGGAATCGGGATCACAAACCAGCGGGAAACGACCGTGGTTTGGGATAAACATACCGGCAAACCGGTCTACAATGCGATTGTGTGGCAGTCCCGCCAATCGGCGGAAATATGCCAGGAATTGAGAGAGAAGGGCTATGAAGAGACGATCAGAGAAAAAACAGGCCTTTTAATCGATCCTTATTTTTCAGGCACGAAGGTGAAATGGATTTTGGATCATGTGGAAGGTGCACGGGAGAAAGCTGAAAACGGCGACCTTCTCTTCGGTACGATCGATTCTTGGCTGATCTGGAAAATGTCCGGCGGAAAAGCGCATGTGACAGATTATTCAAACGCCTCAAGAACATTGATGTTCAACATCTATGACCTAAAATGGGATGATGAACTTCTCGATATTCTCGGCGTGCCGAAATCGATGCTCCCGGAGGTCAAGCCTTCATCGCATGTATACGCTGAAACGGTCGATTATCATTTCTTCGGCAAAAACATTCCGATAGCAGGTGCAGCCGGTGACCAGCAGGCAGCATTGTTCGGGCAGGCTTGCTTTGAAGAAGGAATGGTTAAGAACACGTATGGAACAGGCTGCTTTATGCTGATGAATACCGGCGAGAAAGCGATCAAGTCAGAGCGCGGCCTGCTGACGACAATCGCTTGGGGGATCGACGGAAAGGTGGAATATGCGCTGGAAGGCAGCGTCTTCGTCGCAGGTTCCGCCATTCAATGGCTGCGAGATGGACTGAGAATGTTTAAAGACGCCAAAGAAAGTGAAAAATACGCTGTAAGAGCAGAATCTGCCGATGGTGTTTATGTGGTTCCTGCATTTGTAGGTTTAGGCACGCCTTATTGGGACAGCGATGTCCGCGGCGCTGTATTCGGATTGACCCGGGGTACGACGAAAGAGCATTTTGTTAGAGCAACGCTTGAATCGCTTGCCTATCAAACGAAAGACGTGCTTGACGCGATGAAGGAAGACTCCGGGATCTCGGTGAAAACGCTGAGAGTCGACGGCGGAGCTGTCAAAAACAACTTCCTGATGGATTTTCAGGGCGACATTTTGGATGTCCCTGTAGAACGTCCTGAAATCAATGAAACAACAGCGCTCGGTTCAGCCTATTTAGCGGGCCTTGCTGTCGGCTTCTGGAACGATCGTTCCGAGATCAAAGACCAGTGGCAGCTTGACAAACGCTTTGAACCGAAAATGGAAGAAAAAGAGCGTGAGAGCCTGTACAGCGGGTGGAAGAAAGCTGTAAATGCAGCTAGGGCTTTTAAATAAGCTGCATGTATGTTACAATCTAATTAAGTTAATAGAAACGGTTGGAGAAGAGGAGAGACCACAACACCAAAGCAGTATCAGCGCTTTGGATGTTTGTGGTCTCTTTTTCTATTTTTTACCGTGACAACAAGGGAGGACATGAACATGGAATCATTATTTTCAAGCCGTAAACGGGACGACATGTTACAGAATATGACGAAGCAGAAATATGATGTGTTTATTATCGGAGGAGGGATTACGGGTGCAGGGACGGCATTGGATGCCGCATCGCGCGGAATGAAAACGGCACTTTGCGAAATGCAGGACTTTGCAGCCGGAACGTCAAGCCGCTCCACGAAACTTGTACACGGCGGACTTCGCTATTTAAAGCAATTTGAAGTGAAAATGGTTGCCGAGGTCGGTAAAGAGCGGGCGATCGTCTATGAAAACGGGCCGCACGTTACAACGCCCGAATGGATGCTGCTACCGATGCATAAGGGAGGCACTTTCGGCAAATTCAGCACTTCAATCGGGCTGAGGGTGTACGACTTTTTGGCAGGCGTCAAAAAAGCTGAGCGGAGGAGCATGCTGAATGCCGAAGAAACGCTTCAAAAAGAGCCGCTCGTGAAAAAGAACGGCCTGAAAGGCGGCGGCTATTATGTCGAATACCGGACGGATGACGCCAGGTTGACGATCGAAGTGATGAAAGAAGCGGTTAAATTCGGAGCCGAGGCTGTCAATTATGCAAAAGTAAGCGATTTTATTTATGAAAACGGCAAGGTCACCGGAGTGGTCATTGAAGACGTCTTCACGAAAAAAACGTACCGCGTCTACGCGAAAAAAATCGTGAATGCCGCGGGGCCGTGGGTCGACCGTCTGCGGGAAAAAGACCATTCAAAAGAGGGCAAACATCTTCAGCATACAAAAGGCGTGCATCTTGTTTTTGATCAATCGGTCTTTCCTTTAAAACAAGCCGTTTATTTTGATACGCCTGACGGCCGCATGGTGTTCGCGATTCCGAGAGACGGAAAGGCATATGTCGGCACAACGGACACCGTCTATAACGAAGATCTGGAACACCCTCGAATGACGACTGCAGACAGGGATTATGTCATCAATGCAATCAACTATATGTTCCCTGAACTGGGGATCAAGGCCGAAGATGTCGAATCAAGCTGGGCGGGGCTCAGACCGCTGATTCATGAAGAGGGAAAAGACCCGTCTGAGATCTCCCGCAAAGATGAGATCTGGACTTCTGAATCCGGACTGATCACGATTGCCGGCGGAAAGCTGACCGGCTACAGAAAAATGGCTGAACATATCGTCGACCTTGTTAGAGACCGTTTAAAAGAAGAAGGCGACAGAGACTTCGGACCTTGCAGAACAAAAACGATGCCGATCTCAGGCGGCCATATCGGCGGCTCCAAAAATCTGGAGGCTTTTATTCAAGCGAAAGCAGCCGAAGGAATCGAGGCTGGACTGTCCGAAGAAACGGCCAAACAAATCGCCGCACGATACGGTTCGAACGCAGACCGCCTGTTTGATCGTATTCCATCGCTGAAAGATGAAGCAGCAGAACGCCGCATCCCTGTCCATGTACTAGCAGAAATGGATTACGGGATCGAGGAAGAGATGGCAGCCGTTCCGGCAGACTTCTTCGTACGCAGAACGGGTGCGCTGTTCTTTGACATCAATTGGGTCCGCACTTACAAAGACAGCCTTACGGACTACATGAGCGAGAAGCTGAACTGGGATGGCGAAACGAAGGCCCGGCATGTCCAGGCATTGGAAGGACTTCTTCACGACGCTGTTGTCCCGCTGGAAAGCAGATGATTTATTAGGTCAAATGACCTTGATGAATTTTCGTTAATAATCAATCGAATGGCCTAACGTGAGGCTGTCTTGATCAGGCAGCCTCATTTTTTTCGTTCGGCATGCTAAATTTGGACAAAGCGGCTGTTTGTCGATATGATAAAAGAAAAGCTGCAATTACTTAGCTGGAACATTGGAGGTAATCATGAGCTGGAGAACGAGCTATGAACGCTGGAAAAACAAAGAAAACTTAGATTCCGAATTAAAATCGCTTCTTTTGAAAGCGGAAGGAAATGAAAAAGAACTAGAGGATTGCTTTTATAAAAAACTTGAGTTTGGTACAGCCGGTATGCGCGGAGAAATCGGACCTGGCCCGAACCGCATGAACGTTTATACGGTTCGCAAAGCATCGACAGGCCTTGCCGCATACATAGGAGCGAACGGCGAAGAAGCTAAAAAGCGCGGCGTTGTGATCGCCTACGATTCCCGCCACAAATCGCCTGAATTTGCAATGGAAGCTGCTAAAACGCTCGCAGAAAACGGCGTTCAAACGTACGTGTTTGACGAACTGCGCCCGACACCTGAACTTTCCTTTGCGGTAAGAGAACTGAATGCGTTTGCAGGTATTGTTATCACGGCGAGCCATAACCCGCCTGAATACAACGGCTATAAAGTCTACGGAGAGGACGGCGCGCAGCTTCCGCCAGCTGATGCAGACAAACTGATCGGCTATGTTAACGCGATTGAAAACGAACTGGAAATCGAAGCCGGCGATGAAGCTGCTTTAACCGAAAAAGGGCTGATCAAAATGATCGGCGAAGACATCGACCAAGCGTATCTTGATAAACTGACATCGATTTCCGTCAACCCTGATCTGGCAAAGGAGACCGAAGTCAAAGTCATCTTCACCCCGCTGCACGGCACGGCAAACAAATCCGTCAGACGGGGCCTGAAAGCTCTCGGGTATGAACATGTCACAGCCGTCCCTGAACAAGAGCTGCCTGACCCTGACTTTTCGACCGTATCTTCTCCTAATCCGGAAGAGCACGCCGCTTTTGAATATGCGATCAGACTCGGGGAAGAAAAAGGAGCCGATATACTGATCGGAACCGATCCTGACGCGGACCGCCTCGGCGTCGCTGTAAAGAATCAAGAAGGCCGGTACGTGGTCCTGACAGGAAATCAAACCGGCGCGCTGCTCCTGCATTATCTGCTATCGCAAAAACAGCAGAAAGGCACGCTGCCTGATAACGGAGTTGTTCTGAAAACGATTGTAACAAGCGAAATGGGGCGCGACATCGCCGCTTCTTTCGGACTTGACACGATCGACACACTGACCGGCTTTAAATTCATCGGAGAAAAAATCAAACAATTTGAAGCATCGGGCGAATATGCTTTCCAATTTGGTTATGAGGAGAGCTACGGCTACTTGATCGGCGATTTCGCAAGGGACAAGGATGCCGTCCAGGCAGCACTGCTTGCCGTTGAGGTATGCGCCTTCTATAAAAAGCAGGGAAAATCGCTGTATGACGGGCTCCTCGAATTGTATAAATCGTTCGGTTTCTATAGAGAAGGCTTGAAGTCACTGACCTTAAAAGGAAAAGAGGGAGCGGAACAAATCGCAGCCATCCTCAGCACATTCAGAGAACAGCCGCCTCTTTCCATCGCCGGAAAAGACGTTGTATCCGCCGAAGACTATTTGACAGGGAAGCGGACGCTGCTGAAGGAAAACAAAACGGAAACGATCGATCTTCCGAAGTCCAATGTTTTGAAATATTTCCTGGAAGACGGCTCATGGTTCTGCCTCCGTCCATCAGGAACAGAGCCTAAAGTGAAATTTTATTTCGCGGTCAAAGGCCAAACAAATAAAGACAGTGAAGCGCTTCTCAATCAATTAACAGACGAAGTAATGAAAAAAATCGACGATATTGTAAAATCGACTTCAAATTCATAATCGCTGAAAACCCGCCTTGCCAAATGGCGGGTTTTTCAATTTTTGTTGATAAGCGGCAATGGATAATGTAATATATATTTAACAATAAGTCAGATATAAATTGCATTTTAAAAGGGGAGAATGGCTGACATGAAGTGGAGCAAAACCGGGGATGAATACATAGAAAAGAAAATGACACAATTTTTCAGCGAATCCGGTATGATTGTCGCTGCTATCTTATTTTTGGATATGATCATCAGGGGCCTCATTTTAGGGAGACCGGCATCCGAATACATTATCAGTGCCATCGGTTTTGCGGTCTATGCAGGTTGGATATTGTTCCGCTATCTTTTGTCGGGGTTTGAATACCCGGAGATTGCAGGTCAATCCGCGTATCGGAAAAAAAGAAAAGAAATCGCAGCCCTCAGCCTCGCCTCCGGCCTCATATTTGCCATTTTAACGCTTATCTTTATCGGCATACCGGAACAACTCGACAGTTGGGTTGACTTTATTGCCATGGTGATGTTGTTTGTATTCTTTCATTTTGTGATCAACTTTATCTCCTTGCGTAAATCCTTTCAGAAAAATCAAGATCTATTAGATGATTAAATGAAACCGGCGGGTGAGCATATGGTTAACCGGGTCAAACTCGCCCGGATCGAAAAGTCTTTGACACAAGCCCAGCTCGCCGAGCGGGTCAATGTGACAAGGCAGACGATCGGGCTGATCGAAAAAAATAAATACAATCCGACCTTGCAGCTTTGCATCGCGATCGCAAAGGCGTTGGACAAAACGCTTGACGATTTGTTCTGGGAGGAAGAAGCTTAAGGATGAGTTTTGCCCTTTCTCAGTCAAAAGTCTTAGAAAAGTTCATCTCATGAGGGCGGGCTTTTTTTTATCAAATATCGGTATAATAAAAGAAACTCCGGTTTAAGGGGATGAAGCTTTTGCGGGAAGACACGCAGTTTGAAAAATTGAAAACGCTCAAAGAAATAGCGGAAACGTTAAACGAAGGGAACCATCTAAAGGAAACGCTTCATGCTGTTTTACAGAAGCTGCTCCGCTTAACGGGACTGAAAACGGCGTGGCTTTTTCTGATCGATGAAAAGGGAAGCTTTGAACTGGCCGCTTCGGTCCGTCTGCCTCAGGCCCTTGCTTACCGGCACAACCGTTTATTATGCGAAGGAAGCTGCTACTGTCTTGAACAATACAGGGACGAAAAGCTGGACAGGGCGAAAAATATCATCCACTGCCGGCGGATTACGACGGCCATGAAACAGAAAACTGGTGATCCGGAAGGCATCACCCATCATGCAACAGTCCCGCTCAGCGACCAAAAGAAACGGTTCGGTTTGCTGAACGTTGCGGCTCCGGGCAAAATTCATTTCAGCCGCGGAGAACTGGCGCTCCTCGAAGCTGTTGCTCTGCAAATCGGGATGGCGATCAAACGGATGAGGCTTGCTGAACAACAGCAAAAACACATGCTGCTGACCGAAAGAAACAGATTGGCTCAGGACTTGCATGATTCCGTCAATCAAATGCTTTTTTCGCTCAGCTTGACCGCTAAAGCGGCGGGTGAAATGACAGACCAGCCTGAAATCAGGGAAATGCTCGAGTTTATGCAAAATCTTTCTCATGAAGCGCTTCTTGAGATGCGGGCGTTAATTTGGCAGCTCAGGCCCCAGGGCTTGGAAGAAGGATTGGCTGCGGCTCTTGAAAAATATGCGGAAGTGCTCGGCCTTCAAGTGATCTTCAAGCTCAGCGGTGTGCTCCGTCTGCCACCTTCTGTTGAGGAATTGATGTGGCGGCTGAGCCAGGAAGCCCTAAACAATTGCAAAAAGCATGCCGGTGCAAGCCGCATCCAAGTGAAAATCGATGTATTCCAGTCGTCTGCCGTCTTGGAAATCGAAGATGACGGCAAAGGGTTTCAGTACGATCCTGATGCGGGCATTCCGACGCTTGGGCTGAAAGGAATGAAGGAGCGGACGGAAAAAGCGGGCGGCACGCTCTTAATCACCTCCGCAATCGGTAAGGGGACGAAAATCCGGGCGGTTTTGCCTTTGAAGGAGAAGGGGGAGGCAGGATGGAAAAGGTGAAAATCATCATTGCCGATGATCATCATATTGTCAGAAAAGGCCTCTTGTTTTTTTTCAAAACAAAAAGTGATTTTGACGTTGTCGGAGAGGCTTCGACAGGAATCGAGGCGCTCGATGTCTTGCGAAAACGGGAGGCAGACATCGTATTAATGGATTTATCAATGCCTGAAATGGACGGAATTGAGGCGACAAAGCGAATAAAAAAGGAATATCCGTCTGTCAAAGTCATAGCGCTGACAAGCTATGCGGACGAAAGCTATGTGATCCCTGCCATCCAGGCGGGAGCCTGTGCCTATCAGCTGAAAGATGCCGAGCCTGATGAACTTGTCGAGACGATTCGTGCTGTTTATGGCGGCAGATACTCATTGGATCCGAACATCATGTCCCACATCTTTCACCATGTGTCACAGGCTGATGAGAAAGAAAAAATACATCAATTGACAAATAGAGAAAAAGATGTTTTATTGGAAATTACAAAAGGGAAAAGCAACAAGGAAATTGCCGCATCTTTATTTATCAGCGAAAAAACGGTAAAAACCCATGTATCCAATCTGCTGTCAAAGCTTGGCTTATCCGATCGCACGCAAGCCGCGCTCTTTGCAGTAAAACACGGACTACAACAAAATGACGGGAGATGATCAAATGAAAATAACCGTAATCAGCGGAACCGCGAGAAAACAAGGCAGAACGCGGATTGCCGCTTCCTATATCGCCCGCACCTATCAGGCGGAGCTTATCGATCTAAGCGAGTTTATCCTTCCGATTTTCAACGGAGATGAAGAGCAAAGCTCTCTGGAAAATGTCCGAAAACTGAAAGCTTCGGTTAAAGAGGCAGATGCTGTCGTTTTATTATCTCCCGAATACCACAGCGGTATGAGCGGTGCTTTGAAAAATGCGCTCGATTTTTTAAGCAATGAGCAGTTCTCGGGCAAACCGGTGGCGCTTTTTGCTTGTGCAGGAGGCGGCAAAGGCGGGATGAACGCGCTCGCCAATATGCGCATTGTCGCACGCGGAGTTTATGCGAACGTCATCACAAAGCAGCTTGTGCTCGATCCGATTCATATTGATGAAGAACACCAAACGGTTACTGAAGCAGCCAAAGCCAATATCAAAAATGTAATGGAAGAGCTTCTGCTCTTTGCCGAATTTCAAAAAGCCTGACGCCGAAAGAGCGCCAGGCTTATTTTATTTTACGTAAAGACAAGCACGCCGTTTTCGTGTTCATGTCCGGAAAATGAGGCGTGATCAATATACTGCAGCAGATCATAAAGCCTTTTTTCGACAATGGCGTCATCTCTTTCAAAATTGTAGGCGTGCAAAAAATGTTCGATCCGCTTTGATAATAAATCGTCTTCTGTCCGCACCATCAGAATCAGCAGGTTGTCCCACTGCGAGCGGTGCGTATAGTACAAAGCTTTGTCATAATCAGCGTAATTCAATTTCGCCACTCTCCCTTCTTTCTGAGGAGTCATGATTATTTTATGTGGCGGGGTGTTTTTTTCTCCGGGGAAAACTTGGTCTCCCTTGTTTGGCGGCCTAGAAATATGAGGATGGTATACGCAGACCGCGAAAAATGTCTGCATGACATTCGCCGTTTACGGTCAAGCTAACGTATGTACAATACATGCGGAGCGAATGGAAATGAAAAAACGATATTGCACGTACTTTTTTTGTATACTAACGCTTTTATCATTCCCGGCGAAAAGTCACTTTCAAGCAGGTGTTTCCGATGCACCTGAACGGTGGGAAAGAATCGCCTGGAGCGCGCTTGAAGAAAAATACGATGGCGCAAAGCTCGAGGATTATGAATATTTAGGGCGCACACAAGTCAATGATGAAGAGACAAAGGATGTCTTCAGGGTAACCGTCAATCAGGAAGGCAAATCATTTTCAGCGCACGCCGAAGTGTATTTTCACCCGGTGACCAATGCGATTATCAACGTCAATATTTTTCCCTTATAGCAAAAAAAAACGAAGGAAACCGTTTCCTTCGTTAACTCAATAATTTACGTATATGGTCCTGATTAACGATAATATCTTGCAGAGTGTATTGATCCAATACGTCCAAATAGGCGGATAGGGCTTTGTTTAAAACATGCTTTAATCCGCAGACCGGAGAAAGTATACAGTTGTTTTTTTCTCCGCTAAAACACTCGACAATGTTAAAATCATCTTCTGTATGTCTTATGACTTCACCGATATTAATCTGTTCAGGCGCTTTTCCGAGACGAATCCCGCCGTTGCGGCCCCGTATCGTTTCAACGTAGCCAAGCTTGCCAAGCTCGTAAATCACCTTCATAAGGTGGTTTTTTGATATGGAATAAGAATCGGCGATGTCTTTTATATTGACAAGCTCGTTTGAGTTTTTGGTTGCTAGAAAAATCAGTACTCTCAATGAGTAATCCGTATAATTTGTTAATTTCATCGCATGACCTCAATCAAACAAGTTTCCATTATCTTATCACATTTGCTTTCAATTATGAGGGTGGAACGGAAATTGTTACAAAAATATAAAACATTCCTTGAAAATATTGCTTTAATTCCATTAAAAGTCTAGTATAAAGATGTATCCTAAATACATCTTTAATCAAAAGTATCAGTCCCATTTTAAAAAAGATCTTATTGCACCTTTAAAGATGTATTTCAAATACATTTTTAAAGCGACTGGAGAGGAGCAAGCGTTATGCTATCTGAAAAAACCATGCAAATTGTCAAATCGACCGCCCCTGTTTTAAAAGAAAAGGGAACAGAGATCACCACTTGTTTTTACAAGCGGATGTTTAATGCGCATCCTGAATTGAAAAACATCTTCAACATGTCTCGCCAGCAAACCGGCGGACAGCCGAAAGCTTTGGCTTTTACTGTGTTGCAGGCGGCTGAGAACATCGACCGGCTCGGAGACCTGCTGCCGGTTGTCAAACAAATCGGACATAAACACAAAAGTTTGCATGTGAAACCAGAGCACTATCCTATTGTCGGTCAGCACCTTTTGGAAGCCATTGAAATCGTGCTCGGCGAAGCTGCGACAGAGGACATTCTCCAGGCATGGGCAGAAGCCTATGAAGAGATCGCCCGCGTATTTATTGAAGTAGAAAAACAAATGTATGAAGAAGACAAAAAGCAGGATGGAAACTGGGAAGGATTTAAACCGTTTGTCATCATGGATAAGCGGGTCGAATCCGATACGATTACTTCCTTTTATTTGAAGGCTGCCGATGGAACGGATTTGCCCGCTTTCAGCCCCGGACAGTACGTATCTGTCCGCATTAAAATTCCAGGCGAACCGTATTTCTTAACAAGACAGTACAGCTTGTCAGATGCCTGGAATAAAGACTACTACCGCATTTCAGTTAAATTAGAAGCGGAGGAAGGCCAACCGATCGGAAGGGTATCAAGCTATCTGCATGAAAATATGGAAATCGGCGGCAGCTTGGAAGTGAGCGCTCCTGCCGGAGATTTCACACTTTCCGAAGGAACGGATCATCCGGTTTATTTCATCAGCGCCGGATCAGGCATCACGCCTGTTATGAGCATGGTGCAAACGTTGGCTCACAAAGAAAGCAGCCGCGAGATCACATTCGTGCATGCTGCGAAAACTGAACGGCATCACGCTTTCAAGGCAGAAACGGAGAAGCTGCTCGGCGCCAATCCGGCGAACCGTCTCCTGTTTGTCTACAGCAGGGGTGCTGAAGCGACGGAAGATCATACTGTAAAAGGCCGGGTGAATGAAGAGCTGTTGAAATCGGTCGTGAAAGATCCAAACGGCGAATTTTATGTATGCGGTCCGCTTTCATTTATGAAAAGCGTGATTGAAGGATTGCAAAATCTTGGCGTTTCGACGGAAAACATCCGCTATGAGAGCTTTGCTTCATCCCTTGACATGCAAATAGCGAACTAACAAAAGAAGGCAGCTGTCAAACCGACAGCTGCCTTTCATCTTTTCAAAACCCGGCTCATACAATAAAGAGAAGTCCAACCGGGGGGGATTTGAGTATTGAGCATACGGGAGCAAAAAGAGCTGCAGCGGGCGATAGAAGAAATTACGGAGATCGCGGAAGGATTCGGCCTTGATTTTTACCCGATGAGATATGAGATTTGTCCTGCTGAAATTATTTATACATTCGGTGCATACGGGATGCCGACAAGATACAGCCATTGGAGTTTTGGCAAGCAATTTCACAAAATGAAGCTTCACTATGACTTTGGCTTGAGCAAAATATATGAGCTTGTCATTAATTCAGATCCGTGTTATGCGTTTTTGCTGGACAGCAATTCATTGATTCAAAATAAGCTGATTGTCGCACATGTCCTTGCTCATTGTGATTTCTTTAAAAATAACTGCCGTTTTCAAAATACGAAGCGCGATATGGTTGAAAGCATGTCGGCGACTGCAGAGCGGATTAAACATTATGAGACGGTCCACGGTTCAAAAGAAGTCGAGGCATTTCTCGATGCGGTGCTGGCGATTGAAGAACACATTGACCCTTCGCTCGTGAGGCCGAAGCTGTCGTGGAGCATAGATGATGAAGAGGGAGAAGAAACCGGCGCACTGGCTACTCCTTATGACGACCTCTGGGAAATGGATCACAAAGGATCGAAAGAGAAGAAGAAAAAGACGAAAAAAAAGTTTCCGCCGAAGCCGGAAAAAGACATTCTGCTATTCATTGAAGAGCATTCGCGGGAGCTGGAGCCTTGGCAGCGCGACATCTTAACGATGATGAGAGAGGAAATGCTGTATTTCTGGCCGCAGCTTGAAACGAAAATCATGAATGAAGGCTGGGCGTCCTACTGGCATCAGCGAATCATCCGCGAGCTTGATCTGACATCAAGTGAAGCAATCGAATTCGCCAAGCTGAACGCGGGAGTGGTTCAGCCGTCCAAAACGGGCATCAATCCTTATTATCTCGGATTGAAAATATTTGAGGACATAGAGGAGCGCTACAACAATCCGACAGAAGATATGAAGAAGATGGGTGTAGAGCCGAACTCGGGGAGAGAAAAAATATTTGAAGTCAGGGAGATCGAATCAGACATTTCATTTATCAGGAACTATTTAACGAAAGATCTCGTGATGCGGGAAGATCTCTACTTGTTTCAAAAACAGGGAAGGGATTATAAAATCGTCGACAAGGATTGGGAAGCTGTGCGCGATCAGCTTGTCAGCATGAGAGTCAACGGAGGGTTTCCTTATTTGACAGTTGAAAACGGAGATTACTTAAAGAACAATGAATTATACATCAAGCATTGGTATGAAGGGATCGAACTCGATTTAAAGTATCTTGAAAAAGTTCTGCCTTACCTCCACCAGCTATGGGGAAGAAGCGTGCATGTCGAAACCGTGCTCGAAGATAAGCCCGTCATGTTTTCCTATGATGGAAAGGCTGTCCACCGCAGATATTTATAAACAGTTTCAGGCTGCATACGGGCAGCCTTTTTTATTTTAAAGCGCAACGACGTTCATCCCTTCAAAAGGAAATGCCAAATGAAAGAACGTTTGTCCAGTTTTACGAGTTAATTATAAAAATGTAAAATAAAGTATTTAATGCACTTTGTAATATTGTAATTTTAGCTGCCGGAAAGTGCGAAAATGTAGTATTTAAGTTACCTTTGAAATGTAAATGAAATATTATCTACCCTTAAAAACTTTTTTTAAAAACGAATAATTAAGGAATTTGACTTAGTAAGTCAAGACTATACCTGATGGAATTCCCTCCTTATAATAGAAGCAGAGGAAGGCTGAAGCAGCCATTCTCAAAAATAATGAAACTGCTAATTTTTGCCTTTAAAAATATAAAGAATTCTGCTAGTGGGAGGACAACATGAAAAAACAAGTAATTACAGCAGCATCAGCGGTTGTTTTAGGATCGACTTTGTTTGCGGGAGCCGCTTCCGCGCAAACCATAACGGTGAAAAAAGGGGATACGTTATGGGGATTTTCGAAGAAGTACGGCACATCTGTCAGCAAGATTAAACAGGAAAATAAGCTGAACTCCGATATCATTTACATAGGACAAAGGCTATCGATCAATGGAAGCAGCAGTTCTTCGTCTGCAAAAGCATCGCAAGCTTCATCAGCTACGCACAAAGTGGTCAAAGGAGACAGCCTTTGGAAAATTTCACGGACATACGGCATGACTGTCAATGAACTGAAATCTCTGAACGGTTTAAAAACAGATTTAATCCGGATCGGGCAAGTATTAAAAGTTAAAGGGACGAAAAGCGTAAAAGCAGCATCAACAACCAAGCCTTCTGCATCAAGCGGGACAAGCAAAACAAGCAAGGCACCTGCGCAAACCTCTTCAGCGCTTAATACATCAAAACTTGTTTCGGATGCAAAAGCCCTTATCGGAACGCCTTATAAATGGGGCGGAACATCTACATCAGGATTTGACTGCAGCGGGTTTGTCTGGTACATCCTCAACAAACAGACAAATGTGGCGAGAACGAATACAGTCGGATACTGGAATTCGATGAAGAGCGTATCAAGTCCGGCAGTAGGCGATTTCGTATTCTTCACGACATATCAGCCGGGACCTTCACATATGGGGGTTTACATCGGAAACAATCAATTCGTTCATGCCGGTTCTGACGGTGTAACGATCAGCGATATGACAAACAGCTATTGGAAGCCGCGCTATCTTGGAGCAAAACGCTTCTAATGTTGCAGGGACAAGCCCGTTCATCATGATGAACGGGTTTTTTCCGTTTAGAAACGAAACTCGGCTAAAAACGCCAAAAAGTGCTCGACCTTCTCATTATCTTTCAGACTGATCGCATATCCCCCTGCAACGGGAAGCTTCATGAAATCGCACGGCACCTCTATTAATCTTCCTTCCATCAGCTCGCGGCGCACGGTCGACAGCGGCAAAAATGATATACCGAGTCCTTCTGCAATAAATCGTTTCGTAATATGCGTCTGGCTTACGAGCATCGTTCTGACAAACGGAAATTTGATCCTCAGCTGCCTGACGAGGTCGTCCCAGTACTCGGGGTGATTGTGGGTCAACAGCAAATATTCTTCAAGCAAATCTTCGACATCGAGCGGCGGCGCTTGTTCTGAATCGCGGCCGTCATGAGGGGCAACCAAAATGACGGGATCGCTGTACATCGAATAACAGTTCAGGTTTGACGATTGCACGTTTAAGCAGCTTAATCCGATATCTGCATGGCCAGCTGAAATCAGGGGAGCGATTTCAGCTGATTCGGCGATCTTTACTTTGATCTCCGAATTCGGATGAAGCGCTGTGTATTTTTTTAATACGAATGGGAGAATCGTATCGGCGATAAGCGGTGAAACCGCTAGATTCAATGTCTGCGAATAGCCTTGTCTGATTCTGTGAAGCTCTGCCATGCTCGATTCATAGTCTTCCAACAGGCGAAGGGCGAAAGGAAGGTAAGCCCGGCCTTCTTTCGTTAAATGAATGCTTCTTCCTTTGCGGGTGAACAGCTGGCACCCGAGTTCTTCTTCAAGCAGTTTAATTTGGACGGTGACGGTCGGCTGAGAAATAAATAAGGTTTCCGCCGTCTTTCTGAAATTTTCGTATTTTGCGGCAGTAACAAAGGTATGAAGCCATTTAAAATCCATTGCAGTCCTCCTGATTAATTTTGTTAATCAAAGACATCAATATAATTCAATATTTTTTAAATATTATATCAACTATAATGATATTTACAAAGGAAAAAGGAGGAATTGATTTGGTTTATCATGGGTTGAAAGGGATTACTTGTGTTGAAACAGCCATCAGCCGCATTGACGGCGAAGAAGGAAAGCTGATCTACAGAGGGTACAATGCTGATGAACTGGCGCTTACATCCACATTTGAAGAAGTCGCTTACCTGATTCTCAACGGGGCATTTCCGACAGAAGCGGAACTCAGCCGATTTTATGAGATGCTCGCTTCATTCCGTGTGCTTCCAGAAGCATGCGAGCAATTGATCCGCAGTCTTCCGGCCGAATTAGACGATATGGCGGTTCTGCGCACGGCCGTCTCTTCATTCGGGGACAAATCGTTTGCGTTCAAGCCGACAATGGAGCAGGCCCTCAGGCTGATTGCAGCGGCCCCGTCGATTATCGCGTTCAGAAAGAGGCTGACTGACGGAGAAGAGCCTGTTCAGCCGCTGGATGAGCTTGGCTTTGTGGAACATTATTTTTACATGCTGAAAGGGAAGCGTCCGACAGAAGCTCAGAAAAAAGCGCTCGAAACGTACATGATTCTTGCGATGGAACACGGCATGAACGCTTCAACCTTTTCTGCAAGGGTTACGGTGTCTACGGAATCCGATCTTGTTTCTGCCGTCACATCTGCACTTGGCACGATGAAAGGACCTTTGCACGGCGGAGCGCCGTCTGCGGTGACGGATATGCTGGAAGGCATCGGGGAAAAACAGCACGCTGAAAGCTATATAAGAGAAAAGCTTGAAAAAGGCGAGAGACTGATGGGATTTGGACACCGCGTCTATAAAACGCATGATCCGAGAGCGAAGGCTTTAAGGGTAAAAGCTGAGGAAATTGCCGGGGGCGACCGGGATATCGACCTTGCTCTTCATGTTGAAAATACGGCGATCCGCCTTTTGGAAGAATACAAGCCGGGACGCAAGCTTTATACGAATGTCGAATTTTACGCAGCCGCTGTCATGAAGGCGATCGATTTTGATGCCGCTTTGTTTACCCCTACTTTTTCGGCAGCGAGAATGGTCGGCTGGTGCGCCCATGTCCTGGAGCAGGCTGACAACAACATGATTTTCAGGCCTTCGGCTAAATACGTCGGAGAATTGGTTTCTCAGTAATGCGGACACACGCCTTCTCATCGAAGCGCGTGTTTTTTAATAGGATTTTTTGAATGTTTAGTAGGGAATCATGCCGGTGTTCTTGAAGTATTCATCAAGAAAGTCCTTTAAGGAGGAGACGATGAAAAAAGTTTTGCTGATGTTGATCATGCTGTTTTTTCTAGGTGCATGCACGGAAGGCCGGGACTTTGATGCTGAATATGAAGCGACGACCGCGAAAGAAGGCGGAAGCGGCGCCGAAGTCATCGCAGACCGCCTTGATGTGCCTTGGACGATCGCTCACACTGGTGAGATTTTTTACATTACCGAAAGAAACGGGGGAATCGTGTCCATTGCTGATGGCAAAAAGGAGCGCATGCAGCTTCAGTTGAAAAGGCCCGTTCATCAAGAAGGGGAAGGCGGGCTTCTCGGATTTGTACTCCATCCGGATTTCAAAAATAATCAGGAGGCATACGTTTACCATACATACAAAGACGGGGACCATCTGAAAAACCGGATCATCAAATTGACGCTTGACCGCCTCACTTGGACGGAAACGGAGGAGCTGCTTGCCGATTTGCCTGGAGGCGTGATTCATAACGGCGGCCGGATGGCGATCGGACCCGATCAAAAGCTGTACATCACGACAGGTGATGCGGGGGAAAGGGAATGGGCCCAGCAGCCTGAAAAGATGGCGGGTGTGATCTTAAGAATGGAGCTTGATGGTACGATACCGGCTGATCAGCCTTTTAGCTCGTCTTATGTATACAGTTTCGGGCACCGGAATCCGCAAGGCCTCGCATGGCTCGGCCGGCAGCTTTATAGCTCCGAACACGGGCAGTCTGGACATGATGAAGTGAACAAAATAGAACCCGGAGCCAATTATGGCTGGCCGGTGATTGAAGGAAGCGATGAGAAGCAGGGAATGAAAGCGCCGCTCATACATTCGGGAGAAAAAACGTGGGCGCCATCCGGTTTAGTGCAGAAAGGGGACGTCCTCTATATGGCCGGCCTGCGGGGAGAGGGCGTTTTCCGAGTCGATCCGGCGGAAGCCAAAGCGGAAAAATGGCTTGGCGGATACGGCAGAATCAGGGATGTGAAAGTAATCGGCGATGATCTGTATTTCATTACGAACAATGGCGACGGAAGAGGCGAAAAAAAACAGACAGACGACCGGCTCATCCGCGTACCTCTGTCTGACCAGTAAACCTGTCTCGCTGAGTTCTTGCGTTTAAGGATGCCGGAATCGTGGTAACTGAGCACTAAACAATGGTGAAGAGGTGAGACGAATGAATCCGGCAAACAGACAGACGGATGGACAGAAAGCGCAAAAACAAGAAAAACAACCCGGGGTTGAGCACAAGATGGTGCCCCTTCCGCTCTCGGAAGACCGCGACTACAAAGGAAGCGGCAAATTAAAAGGAAAAACCGCCATTATTACCGGAGGAGACAGCGGAATCGGCAGGGCGGCCGCCATTGCGTATGCCAAAGAAGGTGCCAACATTGCCGTCATGTACTTGGACGAACACAAGGATGCCGAGGAAACGAAAGAACGGATCGAGCAAGAAGGTGCAGAATGCCTCTTGATTTCCGGAGATGTCGGTGATGAAGCGCATTGCAAAACATCTGTCGAAAAAGCGGTGAATCACTTTGGCGGGCTTGACATACTCGTGAACAATGCTGCCGAACAGCATCCACAAAAAGGGCTCGAAGATATTTCGACCGAACAGCTTGAACAAACGTTCAGAACGAATATTTTCTCCATGTTTCACATGACAAAAGCCGCCCTCCCGCATTTAGAGGAAGGCAGCGCGATCATCAATACTGCATCGATCACGGCGTATGAGGGCAGCCCGGCGCTGATTGACTATTCGAGCACAAAGGGTGCGATTGTCGCGTTTACCCGTTCGATGGCTGCATCCCTTGTCAAAAAAGGAATACGCGTCAACGCGGTAGCGCCGGGGCCCATTTGGACGCCGCTCATTCCGGCTACTTTTTCGCCGGAAAAAACGGAAAAACACGGTACAGATACGCCGATGGGAAGGCCCGGACAGCCTTCAGAACACGCTGCAGTGTATGTTCTGCTCGCTTCAGACGATTCCTCTTATATGACAGGACAGACGATCCACATCAACGGCGGAAGATATGTGACGACATAATCATAATCTCAACCGGCTGCCTATTGTAAGGCAGCCGGTTTTTTCTGTTTATTTTTTCGGAAAAATAAGAATTTGAAAGATCACTTTCAAAAAAGCTGCCCTGTAAGAGATAATAGAAACAGAAAGAGAAAGGATGTGTATGAATGAGCGACCGCAGAATGACAGCAAAGTGGGCATCCAAACTTGGATTTGTTCTCGCCGCCGCGGGATCCGCCATCGGTCTGGGAGCGATTTGGAAGTTTCCCTATGTGGCGGGAACGAGCGGGGGAGGCGCATTTTTCCTTGTGTTTGTCCTATTTACGATACTGCTGGGGTATCCCTTGCTTTTGGGGGAATTTATATTAGGCCGAAAAAGCCAATCGGACGCTATCGGCACCTATCAAAAAATAGCGCCAGGGACGCCTTGGATGATCACAGGCTGGATCGGAATCGCCGCCTGCTTCCTTGTCCTGTCGTTTTACAGTGTGATCGGCGGCTGGATTTTGCTTTATATCATCAAAGCAGTAACCGGTTCATTGTCGGGGCTTACGCAGGCCGGATACGGGGAGCTATTCGGTTCGATCATCCAAGATCCGCTGCAGACACTTGCAGCACAGCTTGCATTTATCATCATGACGATCCTCGTCGTGGCGAAAGGTGTGCAAAAAGGAATCGAGCGCGTCAGTTCGATTATGATGCCGCTATTATTTATTTTATTTATTGCGCTCGTTTTAAGGGCTCTGACGCTTGAGCATGCGATCGACGGCGTGCGTTTTCTGCTTGTGCCCGATTTTGGCAGCCTGACGCCGCAGGCGATTCTTTTTGCGCTCGGTCAAGCTTTCTTTACGCTGACGCTGGGCGTATCTGTGATGGTGACGTACAGCTCTTATTTGTCAAAGTCACAAAACCTTCCGAAGTCGGCGCTGTCGATAGTGATCATGAATCTTACCGTCACGCTGCTTGCCGGCCTGGCGATTTTTCCGGCCGTTTTTTCATTCGGCATTCAGCCCGATCAGGGGCCGACTTTATTATTTGCGGTTCTGCCAGCAGTTTTTGACCGGCTTCCATTCGGGATGCTGTTTTTTATCGGATTTTTGACTGCCTTTTTATTTGCCGCGCTGACTTCGGCTTTTTCGATGATCGAGATCATTGTTGCGGCTATCACAAAAGGCGACCAAACGAAAAGGGGAAAATGGACGTGGGCGATCGGCCTTTTGATTTTTGCCGTCGGCATTCCTTCCTGCTTGTCTTACGGGGTGCTCGATGAGCCGTTCATTTTTAAGAAGACGTTTTTTGATGCGGCGGATTATGTCGTCAGCAATATTTTGATGCCGCTTGGCGCGCTCTTTATTTCCATTTTTATTCCGCTGAAATTGTCCAAACACGATCTATATGAAGAGATGAAAAGCGGATCAAAATCGGGGAAAGGCTTTTTTATCGTGTGGTTTTATCTTCTCCGTTTCCTTGTTCCGCTCGCGATTGTACTTGTCTTTTTAAATTTAATCGGAGTGTTTTCATTTTAAAAGATCAGGAGATGGGTGAATATGGTGTTAGACTTTCAACAGATGTTTCCGAGCGAGGATGGCAATCACGAGGCTCGGTATCAGCTGCTGGCATTGCTCGAAGCGGTATTGGCCGGAATGGACAGGCTGAAGGATCCCGGCCGGATGACGCTTGGCCGCGAATCTGAAGTTTCATCTGACTACTATCAAAGCGTCATTGAAGATGCCGTCTTGCCGGAAAAAGGCTTCGGCGCGGAAAAAAGCGTTGAAGAGCTATTGAAATTGCTTGACGGCCACCGCTTTTTAAACAGGCATTATGTGGCC
This sequence comes from Bacillus sp. FSL K6-0972, assembly GCF_037976035.1. Taxonomy (NCBI): domain Bacteria; kingdom Bacillati; phylum Bacillota; class Bacilli; order Caryophanales; family Bacillaceae; genus Bacillus; species Bacillus sp. FSL K6-0972. The sequence goes on from NZ_CP150260.1 coordinate 1,071,010, forward strand.
AACGCGACGCCTCTGCCGAACAACGCCAGCATCGCCGGGAATCTTTTAATGGTTCTTTTAAACGGAAACAATTTATGGGATGTCGACGGCACGGCTGCAGCCAGAACAGAAGTGCAGATTACGGCGATGCTTTCAGACATTGTCGGCTATGACAGACAAAAGAGCGGCGGTTTTACCACATGGGGCGGGCAGGGAGCCGTTTTTCAGTCGCTCAGGCTGGCGATCGCAAGCGCGTACCCTGAAGCGAATCAGCAAGGAACGCCGCATCACCTATACGCGTTCTGTTCAGAGCTTTCGCATTTCAGCCTTTACAAATCGATGGAAGCTTCCGGAATCGGGACGGACCATTTGATCAAGGTCAAGACGAATCACGATCATTCGATGGATCTGGCCGATTTGCGGGAAAAAATGCAAGCCGTGATTGAAAAAGGCGGACATCCGATTTATGTTTTGGCAACGCTCGGCACAACCGACTCATTTGGCATCGATGATTTGGCGGGAATCAAGAAAGTGACTGAAGAAATAGAGGACGCATACGGTTTGCCTCCTGTCTATATTCATGCCGATACGGCGATGGGCGGGATGTACAGCTTTTTTAACGAATACGATTTCTCCGGAAATCCGCTTCATCTTGAAGATCATGTGCTTGAGACGCTTGCCCGCTACAAAAAACATTTTCAGCATTTGCACCTGGCGGACAGCTTGGTCTTTGATTTTCATAAACTCGGACAAACGCCGTATATCACAAGCCTTTTCTTGGTGAAAAACCGTGAGGCATTGAAAGCCGTTGATTTGGATCCGGATGAGACGCCTTATGTCGGTAACAGAGGGTTTGGCAGCTATCATACGAGCTATACGCTAGAGTGTTCGCGAATGGGAAGCAGCATACCGATTTATGCTTCTCTGCTCGCATTCGGAATCGAAGGCTACCAGGAGATCTTGGCCAATTACATCAGGGTTAACCTGGCGTTTCGAAAAAAACTGCTGCAGGCTTTTCCGAATGCAGCCGTCACCAATGATGTATCACCTGTGACGACATTCCGCTTCTATCCGGGAAATGTTCGCTATCACGAAGAAATAAGCGGCGCCATCACGGAGGAAGAAGTGCGGAATATTAACAAATTCAATGAAAAAATCGCCGAAACATTGGGAAGGTACCGCACTCACACCTATTTCGGCAGCACGAAAAAGCAAACATACGTTTATCCTGCTGACAGCCGTTTGCCCGTGCCGCTTTATGTCCAGAAATTCTACAGTGTCTCGCCTTACACGACGGTTGATACAATTGACCAATTTATCGCCTTTTTAAAAGCGCATGTTGAACCGTCGGATGTAGCAGCCGGATAAAAAATTGAACGGGAGGGTTAAACCTCCCGTTCTTTCTTTAGTCTTTATATGCGGTTCTTTTTTGGACAGGTATCCATATTTCGCTTTTAAACGTTGGGGAGCTGATATCTTGATCCTGATTCCAGAGGATTTCCGGCCCTTTCGTTTGCTCGTAATGTGAAGACGGGAACCATTCAGCATAAATGCGTCCCCAGACATTTTGAAGGGTGTCCGGAAACGGACCGGCCGCTTCAAATACAGCCCATGTCGAGGCGGGAACTTCAAGCTGTTCATATCGGTCCGGGCATTCCTTCGTTGTCGCTGCCCCGATATAATGGTCAAGCTCTCCCTGCTCTTCCATCCGGCCTTCGGAAAAGTTCGTTGATGCTTGGATCAGTCCAAGCGGCTCCACATTTGACAGTTCCTTTAATTCATCGATGTTTTCACTGCTTAAAGCTTTCCACATCGAGGCGATTTCCGGATTGATTCCGTGAAAGACGACAGGAACCCTTTTTTTGATTCCGGCAATCCGAAAGGCCTTCTTTTCTACAATTCGGTAATTCATTTCGTTTCCTCCTTTAATTGTAAGCTGGAAGGTCATCGGAGGATATGCTTTCAGTGTGCTGATATCGTGTCTGGCCTCTGTCGGCGTGATGCCGTGCAGCTTTTGAAATGCGCGCGTAAAAGCATCCGGCGAGTGATAGCCGTATTTCACCGCGATATCAATCACTTTTTGATTCGTGTTCTTCAGCTCAAACGCTGCAAGGGTAAGCCGCCTGCGGCGGATGTATTCGGACAGCGAAACCCCGGCAAGAAAAGAAAACATCCTTTTAAAATGATATTCAGAGCAGTAAGAAAGCTTCGCAACCGTTTGAAAGTCAATACTGTCTGTCAGGTGTTCTTCAATATACGTCATGGCTTGATTCATGTTCTTCAGCAAATCCATTTGATGACCTCCTATGTTTACAAGAATAGCAGGAGCAGAATCTCCGCATCCGACTTTCCGTGCCCGATTGTGCAGGGTCATTCCCGAGACTGTCGGCCGTTAAACCATGCAGTCTTCAGCTTTTTGATGCCGTCTGCGATGCTTTTTTCCGAAAGTCCGCCAAACCCGAGGAGGACCGCGTGTGTTTCAGGGGGAGTCACATACGAGACAGAGGCTGGGTATACTTTGACCCCTTTTTCCAGCGCTTTTTGGGTCAGCCACTCTTCGCTCGGGGCGCCTTTCACCTCAAGGATGATGTGAAGACCGGCGTTCTCTCCTCTGACTGCGGCATGATCGCCAAATTCGTGCTTGATGGCATCAAGGAGCGTTTTTCGCTTTTTGCGGTAGAGTGTTCTCATTCGGTTCAAGTGCCTTTGATAATCCCCGTTTTTCATAAAACGAGCAATGGCATGCTGTACATGACGGGAAACCGTTTGTTTAAATAAGGATGCCTTGTTGAGCCCCTTTTTGACGAGCGGAAAGGGGAGAACCATATAGCTGATCCTGAGGGAGGGAATCAGCGATTTTGAAAAAGTCCCTAAATAGATGACCCGGTGGTTCCGGTCAAGCCCTTGAAGGGAAGGAACCGGCTGTCCCGCATAGCGGAATTCCCCGTCATAATCGTCTTCAATGATATGAGCTCCGGTCGATGCTGCCCAGTCAAGCAACTGCAGCCTGCGGCCGATCGGCATGATCATTCCGAGCGGAAACTGATGGGACGGGGTAGTGTATGCGAGCTGCGGCTGATATTGTTCAAGGTCTTGCACGGAAATTCCGCTCTCGTCGACTGCTATTGGCACCACATTGAAGCCGCCGGTTTTCAGGACCGTTTTCGATCGATGAAATCCCGGATTTTCAAATCCGACAGTTGTGCCTTTAGGAAACAGATGGCACAGCAACTGCAGCAAAACCGGTGTGCCGGCTCCGATGATGATTTGCTCAGGTGAACAGACCACGCCGCGCGATTCTCTGAGGTAAACCGCAATCATTTTCCGCAGCGGAAGGTCTCCGGCCGGGGGGCCGCTTTGAAAAAGCCCGTGCCCTGATTCAAAGGTTTTGGCGAGCGTTTTTTTCCATAGGGAAACAGGAAATGACGCGAGGTCTACATGGCCGTGGTGAAAATCGATCATGTGCGCCGCCGTCTCATGTTCTTCCATTTCTTTTTCGGCAGGGGGAGGAGGTGCAGTCTGTGTAAAGTCTCCTTCCGCTTCAGCCGCATACCAGCCCTTTCTAGGCTTGCTGAGCAAATATCCTTCTGCAGCCAGCTGTTCATACGCGTGTTCAACGGTAGTCAGGCTGATATTTAAATGTTTGGAAAGCATTCGTTTGGAGGGAAGCTTTGTTCCAGGCTTTATGTGCCCCGAATGAATGCTGCGTTTGAAAAACGCGTACAGCTGCTGATAAAGCGGCTCGCTGCCGCTGCGGTTTAAAAAAGGGGTTATATCCATTCGATCATCCCTTTCAACTCATCTGGTATGTTTTATTTTATCAAAACTGGCTATTTTAAAAAGGTCAGTTGCTGGGTTAAAGTTGTTCCATAACCAACAGAAGGGAATGACGATGTTGCTTGATTGTAGGGAATTGCATTCTGAAACAGAGCTTAAGGAAGTCTATCCAATTATGAGACAGCTCCGCCCCCATTTGGATGAAACGTCTTTTTTGAAGCTTGTCGAAGAAGCGCGGGAGACTGAAAGCTATACGTTATTTGCGCTGTATGACGGTGATACTCCGGTGGCTTTGGCCGGCTTTTTGCCGAGGGTCTCTTTGAACCAAGCCCGTCATGTTTGGGTAGCAGACCTGGTGACGTGTGAAAAACACCGTTCAAAAGGCTATGGAAAGAAACTTTTAGGCGCTGTTGAAGAGTGGGCCAAACAGAACGGATTGGGTTCAGTCGCTTTATCATCAGGCTTGCAGCGCACCGACGCCCACCGTTTTTATGAAGATAAAATGGGGTATCAAAAAGCAAGCTACCTATTTCGCAAGGCTCTGAAATGAAAAAACCCCCGGTATAACCGGGGGGTTTTATTAAAAGCCGAGCTGCAGATTCGTATCGATGGAGACGATGGTCCATACGCAAACCAGAATGAAGATGTTCAGGACAACGCCGAGAAATCCGAGCCCGGTCCGTCCTTTTTTTATGAAGAGCTCGATAATTCCGAGCGGAACAGCGGCCATTGCAAAAGGAAGCATCTTATACGAATATGCGATCGTGTCACTTAAAATAGCCAAGTTTAAGACGAACAGGGATAGAATGGCCGTCCCGACAGACACCCATCCAAATACGTTGTGCTCCTTAAAGATTCTTACCAGTTCCATAATTCCACCTCACCTACTTTAGCTGCTTTGACAGGCCCTTTTTTGATCAGCCGTTCAACCTCTTTTGACGGTCCGGTAATGACTGCTCCATACACGTTCACACCGTTCTTTTCCACATAGTCAAGCCGTTTGGAAAGCTTCAGGTCTTTCCTGCCTGAAATGGTTTCAGCCCATTTATTGTGCTTGATCATATAGGAAAGCGCCGTTTTAAACTGCTCGTCATCGTTTTTGGCAGGGTGCTGAATTTCAAAAATCCGGTTTGAATCTTTTCCAGGAAAACCGATCGGCTCTGCGTATGGATGGTCTTTTAAATCGTCCTCTGTCTCAATCGCATTCCACAGAACGCGAATGTCATAGCCTTTTAATTGATCATACAGCTCCTTCGTCGGATATGCTCTTTCAAAGGAAAGGAAAGCTTCAGTTACGGTTCCGTCAGGCAGCTGTTTTAAAATCGACTCGGCTTTGGACACTGATTTTTCTTTGATGCCGTCAGGGTAGACAAAATGCCGTTCTTCTTTTGACAGCTCTTGATTGTATTGATGAATCTGCGGAGACTTCAGCTGATCGAAGAACATTTCCACCTCTTCATTTCCAACTACTTTTGTGACGTTTCCAATTTGCTTCTTTAACGGGAATTGGGTTTGGATGCCAAAGAGTTTTACTTTGTTGACAAGTGCTTCGGTATCGACTTGAATATTCGGGTTTGTGACGGCAACTGTCATTGAAGCGGTTTGCACCAGTTCATTTCCTTTGCTTTCATGCCCGCCCAAGCCGTAGTATAGATAGCTGCCGAGTGTGCAAAGCGGCAGAATAATAAGCGTAGAAATAACGGCAAGGGTGGAAATCCGCATATATGATTTATTTTTTCCGTATCTTAAAATCGCTTTTTGCTTTTCAGGGCTGATCGCCAAATCCCAGTCTTCGTCTTTCATTTCTTGTTCCAGCATGTCCTGGTATTCTTCAAGCTGTTCAAGCTCTTCTTCGACCCGGAGCATTTCCGATTCGGAAAGTTCACCGTTTTTATATTTTTCCCAACGTTTTTTAAAATCTTCATTCATCGTTAACACCTCTGTTGTAAAGTGCTTTCAGCCGCTGTCTGGCACGAAATAAAACACTTTTAAAATTAGCCTCTGAGATATTCATCAAGCTTGACGCTTCCTTGTAGTTCAATTCTTTTAAATAGTACAGCGTAAGCGCTTCCCGGTAGTTATCGGGGAGCTGGTTCATGTATAAGGTTAACACTTCCTTGATTTCGACCTGGTGAGCAGGGCTTTGCACCGCGTTTTGAAACAGGTTTCCGATCATGTCGTCAGAAATCGTCACTTCTTTTTTATGCTTTCTGACATAGTCGATAAACGCATTGCGCGCCACTTGAAAAAGCCATGGCTTCACCTTGCTGTGGTCGTAAGAATGGATGTGTATGTAAGCTCTCATAAAGGTTTCCTGAAGCAAATCCTCTGCTAGATGTTTATCTTTCGTCATGGAGAGCAGGAACCTGTAAACATCATTCATATACATTTGGTAAATTTCGTCGATAGTCACTGCCTTTTCTCCCCTCTATGTTATAAACGCATAAGAAAGGTTTGAAGTTGCACTAAATATGCCCACGGCTCATTTTTCCTCCAATTTCTTACCTTTAAAAATCATCTATCCTATATAATAACTGAACACGTTCAAAAAAACTAATCTTCATGATGTAAAGCGGTCGAAATATAAAACATAGCAACAAAATAAGCCTTTTAGCATATGAGATCTTTATTATATGCTAAAAGGCTTATTTTTCTGAGGGTGAAGAAGTGCGGATAAGCTGTTTTCATCTTCTGTCAAAAGTAATGGTCATGACCGCGGTGTCCTTCCGAAGCCAGCGCATCGGCTTTCGTTCGATGGACGGTGCCGAAAGGATGGTTGGGCGGAGCATAGATCGAATAGAGTTTCAGTGGAGCATGGCCTGTATTGGTGAGATTGTGCCATGTTCCGGCAGGGACGACAATAGCGGTATCATCATATACATTTCTTTTAAATTGCAAATGATGTTTGCTCGGCCCCATCTGAACAATTCCCCTGCCTTGTTCAACACGAAGGAATTGATCGACGTGAGGGTGCATTTCCAATCCGATGTCTTCGCCGGGTTTGAGGCTCATCAGGGTAACTTGCAAATGCCTTCCTGTCCATAAAGCGGTCCGAAACGTTTTGTTCTGCTTTGCCGCTTCATTGATGTTCGCGGCAAACGGCTTTTGTCCATAATCTCTTAACACGATGCGTTCTTCGCTGCCGGGTGTTCGAAAAGCGCCTGCATACCCTGATCCCTCAAACCAGCCGGTGCTGTAAGGCGAAGGAAGGTGATAAGGAAATTGATATGGATGCATATGTCTTTAGATCCCTTCATTAGCTTGATTAACATCATCGTATGCAATAGGCATATGGAGCGTCCCATGTCTTAAGGTGATAAAACACGTTTTTTTACAGGGGCTTCAGGGAAAACGTGATATCAGATATACAACAGGAGGGAGAGAGCCATGGAATACACTAAAATATCCGGTACATCGATCGAATCGTCGCGCATCGGTCTCGGAACATGGGCTATCGGAGGCTTCATGTGGGGAGGAAGCGATGAAACAGAAGCGATTCAAACGATTCATGCCGCGCTTGATCAAGGAATTAACCTGATTGATACCGCTCCGGCATACGGTTTCGGACAGTCGGAAGAAATCGTCGGCAAGGCCATACAGCAATACGGAGAACGCGACCGAGTCATTCTCGCGACAAAAACAGGGCTTGATTGGAAACATGAACAGCTTTACCGCGACGGATCAAGGGAGCGGATCATTAAGGAAGTTGATGATTCGCTGAAAAGGCTCGATACGGATTACATCGATCTGTATCAAGTGCATTGGCCCGATCCGCTCGTCCTGATCGAAGAAACGGCGGAAGCGATGAAAGATTTGTATGATGCAGGGAAAATCAGAGCGGTCGGCGTCAGCAATTATTCCCCGGAGCAGATGGACACATTCAGAGCCATGGCCCCGCTTCATACCGTACAGCCGCCGTACAACATGTTTGAAAGGGAAATCGAACAAGACATTCTTCCGTATGCGAAGGATCAAGGGCTGTCAACGCTCTTATACGGAAGCTTGTGCAGGGGGCTGCTGTCAGGAAAAATGGATGAGGACTACACTTTCAAAGGAGACGACCTTCGAAAGCGGGACCCTAAGTTTCAAAAGCCGCGATTTAAAGAATACCTTGAGGCCGTCAGGAAGCTTGATGAGTTTGCAAACGAGCGCTTCGGCAAATCTGTTCTCCATCTGGCAGCAAGATGGGTGCTTGATCAGCCTGGCGCAAGCATTGCTTTATGGGGGGCCAGACGCCCTGATCAGATCCGTCCCGTCGGCGAAATCACCGGCTGGAGCTTGACGGAAAGTGATCAAAAAGAAATTGACGACATATTGGACAAGACGATTTCAGAACAGATCGGGCCTGAATTCATGGCTCCGCCGACAAAAGAAAAAGTCTGAAAACCGGGGAGGGAATTCCCCGGTTTTTTTTGTGAAAAATCATTTTTTAGTACCAGGTAATAAAAAAAATTGTTATAATAATAAAGGGAAACCTCATTCGACTACATCAATAAAGGAAGTGCCATATGTATAAATTTACTGGTTATGCTGCAAAAGCGATTCTTTCTTTGCGCGGCGGAATTAAAGTATACAATAAAGAAAATCTTCCTAAAGACACAGGTTTCGTTATAGCGTGCACACATGCAGGTTGGGTGGATGTCGTCGCACTGGGTGTCGGCATTTTGCCTATGGAAATTCATTACATGGCGAAAAAAGAGCTTTTTGAAAATAAATTAAGCGGTTCTTTTCTTTCAAGCATCAACGCTTTTCCCGTCGACAGGGAAAATCCCGGGCCAAGCAGCATCAAAACCCCGATCAAGCTGTTGAAAGAAGGAAAAATCGTCGGCATTTTCCCAAGCGGAACGAGATCATCTGAAGACGTTCCATTGAAAAGAGGGGCTGTCACGATCGCCCAGATGGGAAAAGCGCCGCTTGTGCCGGCTGCATATAGCGGTCCTTCCAACGGAAAAGGGCTTTTCAAGAGAGGCAAAATGAAACTGATCATCGGCGAACCGCTCAATCAGGAAGATTTCGCTCAATATTCGTCAAAAGAAAAGCTGGTCAAAATGACGGAGGCTTTGAATGACAGTATTAAAGCTTTAGAGAAAAAGCTGGAGCAGCTATAATTCAAACATACGCAAAGAAAAACAGCTTCTTATGCATAGAGGCTGTTTTTTTATTTTTCTAAAATTCACCTTGCACTCCATTTTTATGATACAATAGAAATGTTTTTATTCTTTCGTATAGTATTTTAGAACTATGTTGTGTTGGAGGCAGTTTGTGTGGAATGGTATATCAAAGTGGTAAAAAATTATGTGGGATTTCAGGGAAGGGCAAGGCGTAAAGAATATTGGATGTTCTATCTGTTCAATTTCATCTTTTCTTTTGTCTTGGGGTTTATTAAAGGTTTTACGGGATTTTCCCTTTTGCTCAACCTTTATACAATTGCGCTGCTGTTGCCTTCGCTGGCGGTCACTGTCCGGAGGCTTCATGATATCGGAAAAAGCGGCTGGTGGATTTTAATCGGTTTTATTCCAGTTGTCGGACAGATTATTTTGATTATCCTCAATTGTCAAGACAGTGAAAAAGGGGAAAATCAATACGGGCCGAACCCGAAGACAGCTATCTAAGCGAAAACCGCCTGAGGACAGGCGGTTTTTTTAGTTGCCGGGAGAAGTTGCTTTTTCTAAAAACAAAAGCAGTTCCTGCCAAAATGTTTGAGCTGCAATGGCATCGGCTTCAGTTTTTCCGCCATAGGCGATATTTCTGCTTTTTCGCCCGGATGTCGGAAAGTATGGAGGCCTGATATTATGGCCGGCATTTTCAAAATATAGATGTTTAACAGAATAGGGGAATCTATTCTTTTTCAGCCGTTCAACGATTTTCTCGTTCATAGAGGCAGAAGGCCATACCAAATCATCAGTACTTGAAGTTAACAGAATAGGACCTTTAATATTTTCCGCTTTAATGATTGCAGGATGATCATCTTTCACTTTTCGTAAAGCCTTTTGGTAAAGATCAAGAAAAGCATGAGGCTTTTTTGTGAGCTTATGTTTCATGATATTCCACAGCTGAGAAAGCGAAAACAGCGGCAGCGGGGCAAAGGCGAGCGGTGCGCCATCAAGACTCCAGGAAGATGTCTGCCGGAGTTTTTTTAATCCAACCCCTTGAAAGACGACTCCGCCGCCTACATGAGAAACAACAAAACGGATTTCAGGAAAATGGGAACCTATTAGCAGCGCCAGTTCGCCGCCTTTTGACCGTCCGCATATTCCGATCTGACGATGATGAAGTCCTTCTTGGCGACCGAGCCAATCAATCGCTTTCCGAAAATATTCAAGCGGGATTTCAAGCAGTTTTTTAGGAAGCTGTTTGTATTGAAAATAAGGGATTGCAAATGTTGCATATCCGTAATTTGCTAACATGCCTGCCATTGTTTCATCAAGACCGCCGTCAGAGCCCCCTAATACGATGATTGCGGGAGGCCGGTTAACGGCAAGCGGACGAAAAAAAGTGCCGGACAATCCATTTTCGGTTACTTCCTGTCTCTCTACTGTTTCAGAAAGCAGCACTCGTTTTATTTCTTTACGCAAGATGATGCGTTCTTTTTGCTTTACTTCAATGCGGTAAACGGAGGGATTGACCGATTTTTTATGAAACGAGCAGGAAGATTCAACAGCCTGCATTGACCAAAAAAGCCCCATCTGATCCTTAGATTGATAGGTTCCTTTTATAGGAGCTGCTGTTTCAGCGTCGACTTCTCCTAATCTATTCGCTTGAAAAACAGCGTGTGATCTCCACTCTGCGTCAGCTTCATCTTTCACTGTAACGATGATTTCAATGATGTCAAACGGTTGAAGTCCGCTTATCTTCAGATTTATTTTTTCATCCCATTTGGAAACTGCAGTTATGTGTAAAACCGGTTGCAGGGTAATCAAGACGGCACTTCCTTTTCAAGTTTTGTGTAAAATAAATCGACGCACTCCTTAACATAGTCATCAATCCGATCATCGAACGACTCCTTGAATGCGGGCAAATGTTGAAACATAATGTATTGATTCAGTAAACCGAAAAACATTTGGCTTAACATTTGAAAGTTGCCGCCTGAAATTTTTTCTTCGGCATAGAGCTCTGCAAAATAAGCCTCTAAAAAGCGGTTGAGACGGCGGGGAATATCCATGATTAATTCGCAAACTTCTTTATCCTGTACTGCGTCATTGAAATAAAGTGAAAAAACAGTACCTTTTTCCAGGTTTTCTTTTAAATACGCTTTTGCAATGAATGAGAGGTCTTTTCGTAAATCGCCGGTCAGTATTGCTTTAAGTTCTCCAATAAAATCTCCTGATGCAACATGTTGAATAACACTTTCCCGAAATAAATTCTGTTTATTTCCGAAGTGTCTAAAAAGGGTTAAATGATTGACTCCTGCCTTTTGGGCAATTTCTCTGGTGGATGCGGCTGTATATCCTTTTTCTCTAAAAAGGGCAAGCGCCGCTTGGATTAATCGATCCCTTGTAGATTGTGTTGACATAAGTTCCTCCTAAAATGTAACCGATTGATTACATCATAATTGAACTTTGCCGTGTAATCAAGTGGTTACATATTTTGAACGCAAAAAAAGAGGATACAAATTCATTGTATCCTCCGGTTTATTCACAGTGTTATTCCGCTTCCTCAAGCAGCGTTTCCGCAGCTTTCTTCACCTCTACGTATGAAACGTGGTGGCCGTCGATTTCGTTGATCGTGAATTCAAATCCCTGCTCGGTGATCATGTCGCCTTTTTGGACGTCATATTTTTGCGTCAGGAACCATCCGCCGATCGTGTCAATTTCCTCATTGTCGAGCTGAGTGCCGAGCAAATCGTTGACTTGGTTGACGAGCACTTTACCGTCGAGAATGTAGTGGTTTTCGCCAATCTTGCGGATTTCATTAATTTCATCAATATCGAATTCGTCACGGATTTCGCCGACGATTTCTTCAATGATGTCTTCGACTGTCACGAGTCCGGCCGTTCCGCCGTATTCATCAGAAAGGATCGCCATATGAACGCGTTCTTTCTGCATTTTCAGAAGCAGATCGTGGATCGGAACGGTTTCGATCACATGAATGATCGGATTGATAAACTGTTCAATCGTGTCTTCTTTGGAGCATTCTCCGCTGATGCAGGCCGTCAGTATTTCCTTGACATTGATGACGCCGACGATGTTGTCCTTATCTCCGTCTTCAACGGGATAGCGGGTATAGCCTTCGACCTTCGTGATGTCGATCATCTCGGCGATTTTCATATCATTTGGAAAGCTGACGACTTCTGTTCTCGGGATCATGATTTCCTTGGCAAGACGGTCATCGAATTCAAAAATTTTGTTGACATATTTGAACTCAGATTGATTGATTTCGCCGCTTTTATAGCTTTCTGACAGAATAATTCGCAGCTCTTCCTCTGAGTGCGCCATTTCATTTTCAGAAACTGCTTCAAGGCCAAACGCTTTCGTCAACAGCCTTGCTGATCCGTTCAGCGCCCAGATGAATGGGAACATGATGCGGTAGAACCAGATCAAAGGTTTTGCAAAAAGGAAGGAAACGGCTTCCGCTTTTTGGATCGCAAGCGTCTTCGGAGCGAGCTCACCGACAACCACATGCAAAAACGTAATGAAGCTGAAGGCGATCACGACTGAAACGATGTGTGATACAGAGCTCGGAATGTTCCACTTCACAAATAGCGGTTCAAGCAGCCGGGCGACCGTCGGCTCCCCAAGCCATCCGAGACCGAGAGCCGTCAAAGTGATACCGAGCTGGCAGGCCGATAAATATTCGTCTAAGTGCGTAATGACTTTTTTCACCGATACCGCTGTCTTGTTTCCTTCAGCAATCAACTGATCAACCCGCGAGCTTCTGATTCTGATAATCGCAAACTCAGACGCTACGAAAAATGCTGTTAAAGCAATTAATACAGCAACAAAAATCAAATTAACTATTTCCAATTAGGACCTTCACTCTAGCGTGAGAATGAAGGTAACACCTCCTGTTTAGTAAAAGATTAACTAAAGCAGCAGCAAAAATGACTGGATGACCGTCATTTTTTCAGGAGAAAGCCGGCTTTTCAGAATCTTCCGTTCATCGGGATTCAGCCGTTTCAATCTGTTTAAGATCACGGAGATATTGTCATTGACATGATCAATTTCCGTTGTCAGGCTTCCAATTTCATCATCATTCACAGTTGAAGAGGGAAACTGGTTTTCCAGCCTTACTTTAATGTCGGACAGGGCCAATCTCTGCTGCTTGCAGTCCATAATAAACTTCAGCCGTTTGAGAGCGGCTTCATCGTAATAACGGTAGTTTGAACATGATCTGTCAGGCGTTAACAGCCCGAGATTCGTATAATAATCGACAGTCCGTTTTGTTACGCCAGCAGCAGCTGCTAATTCGCCAATGCGATATTTCTCTGCCCCATCTGCATCCCTCCTCAACCATCACGTTATAGTTATAAAACATTTTAATATATTAGAAGCTGTTTATACAAGTTAATTGATCAAAAAAAGGCGTAAAATTGATGCGAAAACCTTTATTTATCTAAATATTCGAGAAAATATTGTTAGATTTAAAGTTTAGACATTTGACTGACTCTTTTTTAATAAAGTAAGATAATAGTATATATTTGGCTTGGAGGTGGTTAGATGGGGCCCTCTGCATAGTCATTTTTACAGAACGCACATCAGCCTTATTAAGGGAATTTGAATTCATCAGGAGGTGACTCCTTATCCTTTGTGAAGGATAAGGTTAAATGGACGATATTGTTAGTCTGATAATCATCGGGATTCTGATTGCTTTAACTGCTTTTTTCGTGGCATCGGAATTTGCGATTGTCAGAGTCAGAAGCTCCCGTATTGATCAGCTGATTGCTGAAGGAAACAAAAAGGCGGTTCGCGCAAAACAAGTGGTATCGGATTTGGATGAATACCTTTCAGCTTGCCAGCTCGGCATTACGATTACAGCACTGGGACTCGGCTGGATGGGGGAGCCGACGGTTAAAAAGGTGCTGCATCCGGTCTTTGAAAGCTTGCATGTTTCTGGCGCTGTATCACACGCTCTTTCAGTTGCCATTGCATTTTCAGTGATTACATTCCTGAACGTCGTGGTTGGAGAACTTGCCCCAAAAACAATCGCGATTCAAAAAGCCGAACAGATGACTCTGTGGCTGGCGGGACCTTTGCACTTTTTCAATGTTGTCATGTTCCCGTTCATCTGGACGCTGAACGCCTCAGCCAGAGTGCTGACAGGGTTATTCGGTTTGAAGCCTGCTTCGGAAAAGGATGAATCCCATTCGGAGGAAGAGCTGCGAATCCTGTTATCAGAAAGCTACAAAAGCGGAGAAATCAATCCGTCTGAATATAGATACGTCAATAAAATCTTTGAATTCGACAATCGGATCGCCAAAGAAATTATGGTGCCGCGCACGGAAATCGCCTCTGTCCCGCTCGATATGCCGATCGATGAGGCCATTTCGGTCATGCTGCAGGAAAAGTATACGCGCTGGCCCGTCTATAAAGGTGATAAGGATCATGTCATTGGCATGATCAATACGAAACAGCTGTTTACGGATATGCTCATGATGTCAGAGGCTGAGAAAAAGCGGCTTTCCCTTGAAGTCTATGTCCGCCCGGTTATTGAAGTCATTGAAACCGTGCCTGTTCAAAAGCTGCTGATCAAAATGCAGCGGGAACGGATTCACATGGCGATCTTAACGGATGAGTACGGAGGGACATCGGGCCTTGTGACGGCCGAGGATATTCTTGAAGAAATCGTCGGGGAGATCAGGGACGAATTCGATGAAGACGAAAAACCGCTCATCGAAAAAGTCTCCGACAATGAATACATCATGGATGGAAAAGTGAGAATCGATCAGGTCAATGAGCTGTTTGAAGACGATATCGAGGAAGAGGAAGTCGAAACAGTCGGCGGACTTGTGCTGAAAGAAAACATAGATATCGCGGAAGGCCAGGCGGTGCATATCGGTTCTTATACGATAACGGTTCTCGAAATGGAAGGGCGTCTGATTAAGCACGTCGAAGTTAAGCGGGAACAAACAATAGAACATGTAGAGCTGGCACCGGCAAATCCGGTCGTCGTAAACGAAGTCACCTTGAGCGAAAAATAGCTCAAGGTGATTTTTTATTTTAAGAAAAAAGTCATTTGAACAGGAACATTCGTTCGTATATAATGAGAACAAATGTTCTGTTTGAGGGGTGATTGTTTTGCTGTGGTACGAAATCATTTCGGAGGAAGAGAGGAAAACGTATATTAAGCGGATCGAATTTCATTTGCGGAATTGGAAAAATTACAAAGCCGCCGTGCTCAATTTAGAAAGGAGAATGGAGAAGGAGCAAAAGAATGGGCTCGCCGTCAAAGAAAGAAACGCTGAATATCAGATCGACGCTGAAAAAAGGCTCTATCAATTTTTGCTTGATTCGATGGAAACGGCTGTCTCCGAGTTGGATGAACTCGAGCGGAAGCTGGTGGAATGCCGGTATATTCATAATTGGAGCATGGGAAAATGCGCGATGGAAATCGGCTACAGCGAAAAAACGCTGTTTTTAATGAAGAAATCGCTGCTGGACAAGCTGCTTGTCAGCTTGGCGGCGATCACAAATATTTAACGCACGGCGGGAGGGGCTTGTTTAACACAAGCCCTTCTTTTCTGCACTGCTTCAGTTTTTTTTCAGGTTCTTGACGCGATGATGACACGGGAGAGAGCAGCTTTTCTTTTATGATAAAGACAAGCTTTAAACAGCGGGGAGGTTTAACACATGTGATGAAAGAAATGCCGGTCATTGTTTGAGACAAACGCTTCAGGAAAGGAGAGGAAGAACATGGATTTTTCTGAAATCGCGCTCGTTCCGCTGATTACGGGATTGGTGCATACGGTAAAGCTTGTCGGCATTCAGAAACGATTTCTTCCCATCTGTGCAATTGTCTTCGGCATCTCGATTTCTCTCTTGTTTACTGCAGGGAACTGGAAGGAAGACATGATGATCGGAACTTGGCTTGGATTGTCATCAGTTGGATTTTACTCCGGTTCAAAAAACGTCTTGAAACCATTATCAAAGGAGGAGATTGAACATGAAGATTTATTTGGACCCGGGACACGGCGGAAGTGATCCGGGAGCAACGGGAAACGGTTTGCAAGAAAAGGATGTGACGCTTGCCATTGCTCTCAAAATCAATGAGATTCTATTAAAAGAGTATGATAACGCAGAGACAAGGCTGAGCAGAACAACAGACAAAACGGTCACACTTCAGGAGCGCACAGACGATGCCAATTCGTGGGGGGCCGATTTGTTTGTCTCCGTTCATACTAACGCTTTTGACGGTACGGCGTACGGGTATGAAGATTACATCTACAGCGGTTTGACCGATGAATCCGTTACCGCTCTTTATCAACGGATCATTCACGGCGAAGTAATCAAGCAGAACGGACTCAGAGACAGGGGAATGAAAAAGGCGAACTTTCATGTTCTTCGGGAAACAGTGATGCATGCCATTTTGACGGAGAACGGCTTTATTGATCATCCCGAAGATTCGGCAAAAATGAAAAGCGCCGCCTGGATCGAACAGACGGCGCGGGGACATGCAGCCGGCATCGCACTCTGCCTCGGTCTGACACAGCGCGAGTTTCCCCTGTATAAAGTGACGATGGACGGAGGGCAAATCGGAGCTTACCAAGAAAAAGACGATGTTTTGAACGTTATTTCTGCAAATTGGAACAGCTTTCAAACAGCGGCTATTGAAAAAGAGTAGAAAGGGAAGAATCCATTTTGAATCATTCAAAATGGATTCTTTAATGTGTTCGTATCTTTTTTCATTTGTCGGTGGTGTTCCTTTCTGAACAATGCCATACAAATCAATAAAATCAAACGTAGCGGGACACCGCTTTTGTGACGGCGGGCGCAAGAAAAATGACAGCCGGAAACACACACGCTAATGCCGGTTCATAGCCAAACGAGACTAATTGTTTCATTATAACATCATTTTTTCACGAAATCAGCATGCTGCCGGCCCAGAATCCCCCGAGTGAGCATGCCATTGTAAGCAGCATGTAAACCGCTGAAGCCTTTACCCGCTTTGCAGCCAAAAGCTGAACCGCTTCGACGCTGAACGTCGAAAATGTTGTGAAACCTCCGAAAAATCCAGTTCCGACCACGATAGAGACCGTTTGATTGTCAATGCCGAGGCTGACGAATATGCCGAGGGCGAATGAGCCGAGAATATTGATTACCATCACGCTGACCGGAATGCGGGGGCGCGGAAATATCGCCATCAGCACATTGCCCAGCCAAAATCTTAAAACGGAACCGATTCCTCCCGCGATCATAAAACCAGCTGCCATCATGATTGATACCGCTCCTTTTCTTTCCCTGCCGCTCCGCTGACCCTTTTGCCGATCGCGATTCCCAAAAATGCGAAGCATACCCCGCAGGCAAGTGACGCCATCAAGTACAGAGCTCCGATGTGCGGAGCAGCCGATTGCAGCAAAAGTACGGTTTCTTTAGAAAAAGCGGACATTGTCGTATACCCTCCGCAAAACCCCGTCCCCATACATAACTGGACGAGCGGCTTTTTTGCCCGAGCCGCAAAAAAACCTGTCAAAAGGCCGAGCAGAAGGCTTCCAGACGCATTTTCAATAAAAGTCGGCCAAGGAAAACCGGCGGTGCCGCCATGCAGATTGACGAAGTAACGCAGCAGCGAGCCGAGAGCTCCCCCGATAAAAACGGCAACATATGATTTCATACTCTTCCTTCTTTCTCAAAAATAATCCGGGTAGTCGGTAATGATCCCATCGATTTTCCAGCTTTTGAGGCGGCGTCCCGTTTTTTGCCCGTTAACCGTCCAGGCCAGCGCCTTCAAATCACAGCTGTGAATCGATTTGATCAGAAAAGGGCTGACCATCGTAGCTTTCAGGCTGACGTATCGGGCAAACGACGCGATTTGCCGCAGCCGGCCGCGCGGCAGCATTCCGAATCTCGGCCTGATCAAAACGGCAGCAGGAATCGAAGGATACATGTGATGAAGCGCCCTCATGGCGCCGGCGTCAAACGACTGGACAATCGTGTTCATCGAATGGTCAAACCGGCTGATCAGTTGTCCGGTCGCTTTTTCGATTCCGGGCTGGGTTTTGGACGACTTGATTTCGATGAGAAGGCCCGTCTTGTTTTGATACTTCTCCAGAACAGCTTCAAGTGAAGGGATCTTTTCGCCTTGAAATTCCGGGCCGAACCAGCTTCCTGCATCCAGCTTTTCGAGCTCATTCATCGTATACTCGCGAACGAAACCGGTACCGTTCGTCGTTCTGTCAATCTTGTCATCGTGGATGACGGCAAGTTTGCCGTCTTTTGTCAGCTGTACATCGAGTTCGATAAAATCAGCCCCGAGCTTCACCGCTTTTTCAAAAGCGGCAAACGTATTTTCGGGGGCGTAAGCCGAGGCTCCGCGATGTGCGATAATATGCAAACATGTCAGCTCCTCTTGATAAAATCTTTCCATCACAAGGATACCCGATTTTGGCGATGCAAGTAAATCATTAGACTGAAGCGGACAAAAAGGCAAGGAGAAGAGATGTGCGACAAATTTCGGCAAAATGGTACAAAAGCATCATTTACTAAAAATTCTGATATTTTATAATGGACAAAAGGAGGCGAGATGATGGGTAAAGGGAGAATTAAAGTGGAAGAACGGATCAAGATCGAAACCGATGCTGAAATGTTTAAAGCGACTCTCCTTGATCAAACACAGTCTCAGAAGAAGAAATAGCGGTGTTGGCCCGAATCACGTTGTCTCTGGAACAATAAAATATGATGATCATCAGGCTGCCGAAGGTGTTCGGCGGCCTTTTATGCGTGTCGACGGATATTTTTGGCTTACAATAAAGTGAGAAATTTTTTGCTGGTTTTAGTATAATAAAAGCTTGATGAGTGAAATAAGGGAGAGAAAGCAATGTTCGAAAAGTATATGACAATGGATTTCGCTGCCGATATCGGAATCAGCATCGGTATCCTTCTTTTATTTTTCGCGTTTAGAAAAATATTTACGAAGTACTTATTCAACCTGATACTGAAATTGACGAATAAGACGAAAACGGACTTTTTCAATCAGGTGGTGCTGGCGTTTGAAAAGCCGGCTCGGTGGTTTTTTGCGATACTCGGTATTTATCTGGCCATCATTTATTCCCCGTTTTTTGATGGGCATATGGCGATCGTTCATAAACTGTACAGAGTGTCCGTGATTTTGGTCATTGTAAGCGGCCTATACAACTTAACGGCGGCTTCGTCGGTTTTATTCGATAAAATCAATAAGCGGCTTGAGCTTGATATGGATGATATTCTTGCGCCGTTTCTGTCCAAGATTCTTCGCTTTATCATTGTAGCGCTTGGAATCAGCGTTATCGCCGGAGAGTTTAATTATGATGTCAACGGGTTTGTTGCCGGACTCGGTCTCGGCGGATTCGCTTTTGCTCTTGCGGCAAAAGACACTGTCGGCAACTTTTTCGGCGGAATTGTCATTATTATGGAGAAGCCCTTTACAATCGGCGATTGGATTGAAACGAATATTGTGACCGGATCTGTTGAAGATATATCGTTCAGAAGCACGAAAGTCCGAACGGCCGGAGAGGCTCTCGTTACCGTTCCCAACTCGGTACTGGCTAACGAAGCGATCATGAACTGGACGAAAATGCGAAAGCGTCAGGTCACCTTTACGCTCGAAATCGATCCGTCAACACCGCGGGAGAAAGTCGAACGGTGTGTGGAGCGTTTTAAAGAAATGCTCAAATCGCACGAAGGGGTCAACCCTGATGTCATTATGGTCAATTTCGATGTCCTGAAGGATACGCATTTAAGCATCTTCTTCAACTACTATACCAATACGACGGTCTGGGCCGAAAACTTGGACGTCAGACAGGATGTGAACTACCACATTCTTGACATTATGAAAGAGGAGCAGGTTGACTTTGTTTCCCCGGGTCACAGCCTCTTTGAGTTGAAGAAAATGAAAGATCAGCAAGGAAATGCTTAGGTAACGGTTTTTGAAAGGAGACAAGCCAAATGGAGGAAGAAGCCCTGAGATTTGCGGATATGATCGAAAATGCCGAGCGCATTACCGTTTTGACAGGCGCCGGTATGAGCACGGAATCAGGCATTCCTGATTTTCGTTCAGCCGGCGGCATATGGACGGAAGATCTGTCGAGAATGGAAGCGATGAGCCGTGATTATTACGAACGATATCCAAAATTGTTTTGGCCGAAGTTTAAAGAGCTTTTTCAAATGAAAATGACCGGAACTTATCAGCCGAATGACGGGCACCTTTATTTAGCTGAACTCGAGAAGAGCGGTAAGGATGTCAGAGTGTTCACTCAAAATATCGACGGGCTGCATCTTAAGGCGGGAAGCCGCCATGTATATGAACTGCACGGTTCGATCCAAACAGCCACATGTCCAAAATGCGGGGCGCGCTATGGTCTTGACCACATTCTTCAAGAAGAAGTGCCAAGGTGCAATCGCGTCAATGGCAAGGGGAGAGAATGCGGATTCATATTAAAAACGGATGTCGTGCTGTTCGGCGATGCCGTTCAGCATTTCGACACGCTTTTTGAAGTCCTCAACGAATCTGACCTGCTTTTGGTGATCGGCACTTCACTTGAAGTGGCGCCTGTCAGGTTTGTTCCTGAAGAAGTGCACCTGATCCCCGGGTTGAAGAAAGCCATGATCAATCTCGATGAGACACCTTACGATCATTTATTCGATATTGTCATCCATCAAAAAATCGCCGAGTTTGTTCGGAAACTGAACCGTTAAAAAAAGAAGGCGCTCCAGACTGGAGCGCCTTTTTCTGAGCTTCATCACAATTTTTTATAATAAAAAACGGATGCATCGAAGCGGCCGTCTGCAGATTCCGCGTATGCGGGAATGCGGCCGGCTTCAGCAAAGCCGAGCGAAGTGTAAAGAAGGTTGGACGGGTCTTTTTCCCTTGTATCCAGCACGAGAAGGGATCTGCCTTCCTGTTTCGCTCTGTCGATCGCTTTTTGCATTAACGATCGAGCGATGCCCTGCCGCCTGAAGGCGGGATCTGTCATTAACTTGCAGATTTCCGCTCTGTGGCGGCCGTTTTGTTTTGTGCATAAGTGCAATTGAACACTTCCCGCGATCCGGCCGTTTTGTTTGGCAATCCATAAAACCGAATCCGGTGTAACGGCTGTTTTCCAATAAGCCTCCGCCCGCCGCTTTTCAAGCGGAGGCAGAAAGCCGACCGATGCCCCGTCATCGACGACGCGGATGAGAAGCTCTGCCAATTGATTGGTATATTCCGCAGTTGAATGCAACTCTTCAATTTTCATTTACCCACCCCATGATATAAAGATAACTGCATCATAATCAGAAAACTTTTTTTTGGCAACAAGTGTGTCAGATGATCACACTCGAGGGAGGAAATAAAAAAATCCCCTTCATCAGGGGATCAGACATGGGATGCTATTCATGCACGGGTGTCATCGATTCATCAAGTGTTGCAAATGAATACCCCATGTTTTTTAAATTTGTCAGCAATAACGGCAATGATTGAACCGTTGAAGGAATATCGTGCATCAGGATCACGATCGGCTGTTTTGTGTGCCGCTTTTCAAGCGTATTCAGCTGGTTCATGACTTCCGGAACGAATTTTTGGCTTCTGTATTTCCAGTCCAGGCTGTCAATATTCCAGTCCCAATAAATAAATCCGTTCTTTTTCAGCACTTTTTTCTGCGCTTCGGTCAGCGAAGGTTTGCTTCCGTACGGTGTTCTGATCAAATGGGTTTCAACCCCGGTGATAGACTTCAGCGTTTTTTGAGCCTGCTTCATTTCCAGATTAGGAGAATTGGCGCCTTTATAAAATTGCTTTTGGTCATGGGTTACCCCGTGAAGTCCAAGTGCATGGCCCTGCTGCTTCATATTGAGAACGGCTTCTTTGTGAAGCTTCATGTTCGGTTCGAGCATGAAGAATGTCGCTTTAGCATCATGTTCGGATAAAATTTGCAGCAGCCTTTGGCTTACGGCTGAAGGCCCATCGTCAAACGTCAAATAAACCGTTTTTTTCTTCGATTTTTCTTTCTTTTTTTCCGCAGCAGCTTTTTGCTTCTCTTTTTCCTGCTTGCGCTTTTCGATCTGCTGTTTTGTGCTCAAGTGATCGAGAAGTTCGCCTTGCGTTGCTTTTTTGAGCGGAACGCTGTCTCCTTCATGCCTCATTTGGCTGTTTTCCGACACCGTAAGCTCTTTTTTCTCAGTAGCGGCAGAGGACTGTGAAAGGTCCCACACGTACAGGAGAATCAGACACAACACGAAAAAGCACGCTGCTTTCGTCAACAGATAAGCTACAGATGGGGCAGTTTTCTTTGATACTTGGCGCATGTCACTCTCTCCGTATCATTTTTCTCGTTCCAATTCCATTATGAGATAGAATGCTAGTCTCATAAAATAATGGATCACAATGTCTAAGTATACAGGATTGGAAAGAAGATGAATACAGGATGAAGGGAAAAATATATCAAATTTTAAGAGAAAATGTTGAACGATAGGGAATGCTGTTTTTTTGATCCTGAAGGCGGAAAAAAGTTTTTGGAAATATTGCACTATTTTGAAGGGCAGGGTCGTGTTAGAATGGAATGGAGAAAATTCAGAAGTCAACAAAAAACAAGGGGATGGAGAAATGAAAGTTCTTTTTAACGGCCGGCTGATGGAACGGGGCGAGTGTGCGGTTGATATTGAGGACAGAGGCTACCAATTTGGAGACGGCGTCTATGAAGTCATCCGCATTTACAATGGAATCTTGTTCACGCTTGATGAACACATTGCCCGCTTATATAAAAGCGCAGCCGAAATCGGAATCGACCTGTCTTTTTCAGAAGCTGAACTGAAAAGCCAGCTGAAAGAGCTCGTCGACATCAATCAGATGCGGGACGGGGGGCTGTATCTTCAAGTGACAAGGGGGAAAGCCCCGAGGAAGCATCAATACGGAGCAGGGCTTACGCCACAGGTGACGGCTTATACATTTCCTATTCAGAAGCCTGAAAAAGAACAGCAAAATGGTGTTTCGGCTATTACTGCGGACGACATGCGCTGGCTGAGATGCGACATTAAAAGCTTAAATCTGTTGTACAATGTAATGATCAAGCAAAAAGCGCATGAAGCTTCTTCATTTGAAGCGATCTTAATTCGCGACGGTTTGGTGACGGAAGGGACGTCCTCAAATGTTTACGTCGTCAAGCAAAACGTTATCTATACCCATCCTGTGACAACGCTCATTTTAAACGGTATCACGCGGATGAAAGTGCTTCAGCTGTGTGAGCAAAACGGCTTGAATTTTGAAGAAAAAGCGGTGACAAAGGATGAATTGCTGGATGCGGATGAAGTGTTCATCACGTCAACGACAGCCGAAGTCATTCCGGTCACATCGATTGACGGGCAAACAATCGGCTCCGGAGCGCCCGGACCGCTCACCAAAAATGTGCAGACCGCTTTGCAAAACAGCATTTTGTCAGAAACAGCCAAAACGGTTTAACAAAGAAAAACGCCATTTCCCCCAAGGAAACGGCGTTTTTTTATTTGCGGAAACCGAACAAGATTGAAAAGATCGGCGATAAATAAAGGAAAAACACAAACGGCAAATATTCAATGACGGGAACGCCGAGCGCGCTGGACATGAACGCGCCGCTGACTCCCCAAGGGATCATCGGATTGATTAATGTCCCTCCGTCTTCAAGCGATCTCGACAAATGCTTCCGATCGATTCCGAGCTTGTCGTACAGCTTTTTAAAGGACTGTCCGGGAATCAAGATCGATAAATACTGTTCACCTGTCGCCAGATTCATGCCGATGCTTGAGGAAACGGTTGAGAACACAAGCCGGCCTTTCGTATGAATGCCCTTGATCACACCTTCAAGCAGGCTTGTAATCAGACCGATCTTTTCCATGAGACCGCCGAGCGCGAATGCGATGATGATCAGGGAAACAGAACCCATCATCGATTGAAGGCCGCCGCGGTTTAAAATCTTCTCAACGGCTTCAGTGTCGGCTGAGAAAACCGGACCATTCTGCATCGCTGACAAAAACGATGAAATGCTGGCGCCAGGCTGAATCAACGCGGCAAGAATTCCGGCGGAAATGATCCCTGCTGCAAGCGACGGGATGACGGGCATCCGCCTGACAGCAAGTACAATCACAAGAAGAGGCGACAGAAGCGACCAGACGCTGATGTTGACTGTGCCTTCTATTCCGTTTATGATCGCTTGAATGTTTTCGGTTGAAGCCGGTGCTGCCGTTAAAGAACGGCCCATGAAAAAGAAAAGCAAAATCGTGATCAAAAGAGCAGGGATCGTCGTTCCCGCCATATGTCTGATATGCTTGAAAATCGGAAGCTCCCCGACTCCTGCGGCAAAATTGGTCGTGTCAGACATCGGAGACATTTTGTCGCCGAAGCAGGCGCCGCAAATCACAGCTCCCGCCGCCCATGTCAGGGGTACGCCGGCCGCCGCGGCCACACCGATGAGAGCGACGCCGATCGTGCTGACCGTCGTAAAGCTTGAGCCGACCAATGAACTGATCACAAGACAGCTGAAAAGTGCGGTGAGCAGCAGGTGCTGCGGTTCAATCAGGTTCAACGCGTAAACCGTTACCGTCGGAATCGCGCCGCTGTACTCCCAGACTCCGATTAAGATGCCGATTAAGCAAAGGACGATAATTGGCTGAACGCCATTCCGAATGCCTGAGACAATGCCGCTCTCAAGATCTTTCCAGGAATGGCCTTTCACCGCGCCGACCGCGGCCAAAAAACCGACGCAAATCAACAGCGGTATGTGCGCTTCTGCTTTAAATATGAATAAGCATGTAAAAATAATGAACAATATGGCCAAAAACAATAGAGCCGATATGGAAAACGATAGTCGTTTTTCGTTTGACAAATCATACACCTCATTAGAAGAAATATCTCTCTTTAATACTTTGATGCTTTTGTGCATAAACGTATTATAACAGAAAAATAGATCATATACTTAAATTAAAATATTTCAAACATTTTTCAAAGGTTCGCCCATTCTATTTTGAAAGCGCTGACTTTTTTAAGATATAATAGATTGGAGAAAGATATGTATTTGATACATGTTTCAATGATCCTTTAGCTAAAATAGGGGGAAATGCGATGACTTGCACTGTTCAGAAAAGCCGGTTTTTACATGAGGAAGCGATCTGGTTTGAAAATGATGATTTAGAGGCTGTACTTGTACCAGGATGGGGAAGCAATTTGATTTCATTGAAGTGGAAGCCGGGCGGGTTGAATTTGTTGAAAACACCTGAATCAAAGGAAGAATATGACGCGAATCCGTTTTTATTCGGAATCCCTGTTCTTTTTCCTCCCAACCGGATCGATCACGGGAGATTTACATATGCGGGAAGAACGTACGAGCTGCCGATCAATGAAAAGCCGTTCGAAAACCACCTGCACGGATTTCTTTACGATAAAAAGTGGACGGTAGAAAAAATGGAGGCAACAGAAGAGCGGATCATCGTGCAGACGAAGCTGGACTCTGATGATCATCCGAGCATCAAAGCAATCTTCCCTCACTCGTTTTCCATCACCATCACCTACACATTAGAAGGACAGCATCTGAAAATCGATGCATCGGCTGTCAACCGCGGTCAAGACCCGATGCCGATCGGATTGGGGTATCACACATCTTTCCGCTATCCTTTAAATGAAGCAGGGGATAAAGAAAAGTGCCTGTTTACTCTTCCTGCCTCAAAGCAATGGACGCTGACAGACCGCATGCTGCCGACAGGCGAGTATCGGATGACAGAGGCGTTCAAAGCGGGAAAAATGGCAGCGGGAGAAAGGCTTGATGATATATTGGCTGCTGAGCAAGACCGGGAAGGAAACAGCACCGCCGTCATTGCGGACAGCCTTGCCGGCATTCGCGTCCGCTACCAATGCGACGGTCATTTTAAGCACTGGGTCGTGTTTAACGGTACATCTGATCAAGATGATCTGCTTTGTATAGAGCCATACACTTGGATGACGAATGCACCGAACCTCAACCTTCCGAAGAATGTGACTGGATTTCGGGATTTGGGGCCGCAGGAAGAGCTGACGATGCGAAGCAAAATTGAGGTGGGCGGAATATAATCGATATTCCGCCTTTTACCATGAGCTTTTATCAAGCGTAAATGCTGTATGGGACGCTTGTTTGCCCTCTCTCCAATCCAATTGAATTGTCACCTTGCGGCCGGCGAATTCGGCTTCTTCAAGCCCTTCCAAAAAAGAAACGGATTGTTCTTTTGACCCTCCGGCGGGAAATTCGCCTCCCGCGTAATCTTTCATCGGCGTTTCGATTTGGGCGTTCAAAACAATTTCATCACCAAACTTTACGACCAATTTTTCCAAATATGTATCGTCCAGCCGCTCCCGGCTGCCTGTCCAATACAGGTTCCCGCTGAATTCGCGGCCTTCATCGCCTTTTTTAATCACGGCCTCCCAATTTCCGTCAGCGCTTTGCCCGTTCCATTTTGGGTATTCCGCCATATAGAAACCGATCAGCCTGCCGCCGAAATAAACGGCGCAAAAGGCCATGAAGAGGGAGGAGATGAATAGAACCGGCCGCTTGTATTCCTGTTTCATATTAACCACCGCCTAAAAAGTTCTGCTTTATAATCATAAAGCAGAACAATCGGAAAAAAAGCCATTATCTTAAATTTTTAAGGAAACGGGTGCGGGTGCAGGTTCAGCTGTTCTGGTCTTAACGGTTCTTCCGCAAAGCCGAGCTTCTTCGGCACGGTGAAAATTCTCTCAAGCCCTTCCAGGCGGATGAAGCGCTGTCCGAATGTCATCGGAATCAGGCCCGGGATGAGAACTTTCACACAATAAAGTCCATTCCGTTTGATAACAGGGGAAGTCTGATCAACGACGATCACTTCAAGGTTGAGACTCCGGAAAGCTTCAAGCAGGTCGCAGAGGTCTTCGGTTAAATCAAGGTATTTCTTTCTTTTTTTAAAGGCATCGTCGAATGTTTGCAGAGGCCGGCTTTGATTCAGCAAAAAACGGAGCCGCTCTTCCGCTTCGGGCAGTCCGTACATGAAGCTGTGATCCTCCATTTCCCGCACTAAAGCAGGACTGCGGAGCATCTGCTGATATTTGCTCCTTTCAGATTCAAATTTGCGGTCGTGCTTCAACATCATGCCTGCCAGCTCATGAAGGGCGCTTTTCACCGCTTTTACGGGATCGGGGTGGGCGCCTGCGGAACAAATCAGATTCAATCCTTCCCGTTTTCTGTTTTTGGCGATCGCCCAAATGCTTGGAATGCCGTATTCCATCGTTGAATTAAAGACATGCAGATCATATCCCGCCACACTTCGCACCCTCTCTGTCATGAGGCGCAATTCCAGATCTCCTGAAGAGTCGAGATCCAGCTGCCGAAGTGGAAGCCTGGCATACCAGGCAAGCAAAAATGAATCGCGCTCAGCCGCTTCTAATATGCCGTGGAAAATCGCTTCCTCCAAACTCCCTCCGAGTGCACAGCCGTTCGATGTTTCATAGACAAAGCTGTCTTCCCGCCCCAGGCTGTAATACGCGAGCGATTCAGGAACGAGAATCGGCCGTTTCTGCAGAAATGAATAGCCCCATACCCAGCGGAGCGGGCGGGCCGGATGAAACGGCTGAAAAGGAAAATCGGGATGCGTGTATTTTTCGGCTTGATGAAGCCCGACTTTTGCCGGGTCGAGCGCACGATCTTTTACATTTTCGTAGGTGTCATGTACGATCGTCCGTTTGCCGCGCGGTTCAATCCCGGAATAGCGTTCCAAACCTTCTAAGATGGCGGTTAATTCGCTGTCTTCATACGAATGGCTCCGCCCTCCTACCCCTTCATTTCCCATCCATAAAGGCATATTGACGATCATATCGGCAAACGGCAGAATCGCGTCATAAATTTTGGCGTTGAATATCCCCGTTCTCTGGTCCAGATAGTCTTTGGAGAGCGTTTGTTTTAAGTCGTCCGTGTTCCGCACGCGAAAGCTGTCCGGGTTCGTTTTCAGGCTGGGCCGGAGCGATATCCGCGCGGATTCCGGTCCGTCTTCGGGCAGACTGCCGCATATAGGGCATGTCGGTTCCGGTATAAAAGCGTGCAGCGAACTTTCTAGCGTTTTCAAATTGACGATGTACAGCTTTTTTTCCAATCGGCCGCGCCCGCCGTTCATGATGGTGTCGACTTCTGTGCAGATCAGGCTGACCATCTGGCGGCAGCCGGTCTTTGAAGCCCACGGATCGCGGTTTATGTCATTGCTTTTTTGTTCCAGTTCAAGCGTCTCTATGCTGTCGGGGCCGGAGACATACCGCCTCATATCGGCGCATTTTGAACATCCTGACTCTGACGGATAAACGAGCGGCCCGATTACCCCTTCCCCAAAAGATGCAAACCCGCGAAGCCACGGAATCCCTGCCGCCCTTAGCACTTTTTCGGCCTCGCGATATAACAAAGGCCGCCAAGCGTCGTGCAGCACAAGAACGAACGAAGTCTCCGCCGGTATTCTGCTCTCAAAATCAGACCTGCGGATAACGTTATATTCAGCGGATAATTGTTGTGATGCGCCTTCAGCCATCAATCCTTCGCCAACGACCAAAATACAGCGCTTCATCAAGGTTCCTCCTTTCGCAACTGCACGCAATAGATTCCTGCTAGTTTTTCTTTTAAAAATGGTTCAACAGGCAGCTCATAGACATACAGCTGCAAGCCCCGGTTGTTTTTCAAGGTGGAAAGCAGTGTTTTTTGCAAAGCAGCGGAAACGGGGATAGCAAGCTTCAGCTCACCAGGCTCCAGCAGAACATCCGCACCTTTCAAAGGATCTTTGTCTGTCAGCGCCCGTTCGAGCGCTTTTCTGAGAGCCAATGTGATGTTGAGTCCAGAACTTCCGTACCAGCGGCCGCGAATTCCCGCCCATGCAACAGGGAAGCCTTCTATGTTTTTCCCTAAACCGATTTCCGGTTTGGCGTACAAGACTGTCAGCGCTTTTAAATAAAATGCAGAATGCCGGTCTTCGATTCCGTCCAGCTGAACGAGGGAAATCATTTCTTTTCCGCTTTTTATCCGTTCGCGCAACCGGTGTTCCAGGCATTTCTCCAATCCCCTTAATACGCCTTCAGCCAGCGTTTCTCCGGCGGCGATCGCGAAATCCCCGCTATTCGGATAAGAACGGGTCAACCTTGATGCATACATTTCAATACCCGTCAGCCCGGCTTCCCGCCGCGCCTCTTGATGGGTCAAACCGACCGAAATCGTCTCAGGCAAAAGCTCCGCAGGTCCGGAAGAGAGCGGATCTGCTGTCTGAACAAAGCATTGTGCTAAAGGAAGCTGTCGCAAATGTTTTTCTTCCCACAGATGAAAAATGCCCGTTACGGGTGAGGTCAGTTCGGTGAAACATTGGAATAGCCGGCTTTCTGTTTCTCTTCCGGGGCGCTCCGAAAGTTTCGCTTCAAGGTCGCAGATGAGTTCAGCCGAATCCTTGCCGTAACTGAAGTCCGGATGGGGAAGAAACGCATGCCAGCCGCCTTCGAGCGTTGCCAAATCAAGCAGGTACACTTGATTCTTCTTAGATAATGGCTCAAGCTCCGCAGATGCTTTCATCAATTCGAACACAATAACATTTGCCAGCATGTCTTTTCCTGCCAAAGGAAAGGTTCCAAGCGTCCGTTCTTCATGGAGCGCAGACCGATGGAGGCGCCTCCAGGCAGCCTCGAAGCAGCCGTCTCCGTGTTGTTGGAAGACAGGGCCTGCCAGTCCGACTTGTTTCAGACAGATGCCGGGTATGAATCCTTTGTTCTCTTCAAGGCAAAACGTTTGAAGATCGCGGAGCTCATCTGTGAAGCCGCGGTCAGAGACATACAAAATCCAATCGGCAGATCGCACCGCTTCCCGCCAATGTTGCGTTTCGGCGAAGCCAATCTCCAGTCCGCTTTCTGTTCGCTCTGATATTTCTGCCAGTTCGTCTAAAGCGTGCCCGGATGCATCCGTCACGATCGCACGGATTCTTGAAAAACCGGAATCGATCAGCGACCGGACCAATTTCGTGAGAAAGGAGCCGGTCCCTGCAGCCAATACTTTGGTTTGGCGCGACAGCTGAAAGCGGTAAGCGCCGGAATCGGCAAAGCTTTCAATAAATTCGATTTGGGCTTCATACGTTTTAAGCACTGAGCTTTCCAGTTTGTGCGGGTGATCGCGGCTGACGTCGCGAACGAATCCGTTTTTATAAAGCGTTTCTCCGATTTCATATACTCTCTTTCGGTACGGAGCTTGCAGTCCTTTTGTCAAATCTTCAAGCGAATGTTCCCCGTTGAACATCGGCAGAAGTTTTTCGATCCATTGAGCAATCGAAGATCCTTTTATGCGAAACGACCCGGAATTATTTCTAAAATACGCGCCGCCGTTCGGATCAGGAAGAAACCATGTATCCCGGTTTACTTTCAGGCGAGCGGAAGCAGTCAGGTGTGTCATGCTCCTCCTCCTTTAATGTTTTAAAAACAAGACATACCATTATATGTAATTTTGTTTGTCCTTTATGCAATAGAAGACCCCTGCGGTAAAAGAGGCAGGGGAAGTCTTCTTTTTTATATAAAAACTACATGCCTCCGTGCCAGCAGCTCCAGCAGCAATGTCCCGCGCAGCTCCAGCAGCTGTGTCCCGCACAGCTCCAGCAGCTGTGTCCCGCGCAGCTCCAACAGCTGTGTCCCATGCAGCTCCAACAGCTGTGTCCCGCACAGCTCCAACAGCTGTGTCCCGCGCAGCTCCAACAGCTGGCACAGCTTCCGCAGCTCCAGCAGCTTGCGCAGTGTTTAACATTGGCGTGATGGCGGTCCGGATCCCAATGCGTCATATCGTCTGCCTGGAATTGATCCATCTCCAACGACTGCAGTTCATCATGGAATGGTTGCATTTTAATATCCCCCTTCATCGTTAAAATTTTTGACCAAAACACAGTAAAAGAAGAATGAAACATAAGCAAAGTCAGATTATGTCAAATACCCCGGGTACTCACAAGATCAAATTATGAGGTCTGTTAGGTGGTTGTTACTAATTTGAACGCCTATTTTTCCTGTTATTGGATTTTGTTGAAGAGGGGCTTTTATTTTGCGGCCGTACTTGCGGCAATTTATTGATATAAAGATCGGCGGGGCTGAAGAGAGGAGGACAATAAGTAAAACCCAAGAATACGAGGCAAGGTGGAGAAAGAAAATCAATTGTAAGTCATGTGGAGTGAAAGTCTAAATTGAATGCAAATATAATTTCTAGAAACATCTAAAGTGAAGAAAATATAGAGGGTAAAGGTAACCATTCGGCTTAGGAGGAAAAAATCAATTGGCGTTGTATAATTATATAGCAGCTGAGCATCATTCTAGCAGTTTTATACTGATGCGACTGCTTATGTATCAGTTACTACAAAAACAGGTTCTTTCAACAAGTATGTTTTCTAATGATTTGATAGAGAAGGAGAGATTGCTTTGGTCAATTTTTCAATCATAAATGCGGTCATTGTTTTAGGAGTCTTACTATTCATTGTTTGGGGGATTGTCTCCTTTATTAACAGGTTTAGAAAATCAAGAAGGTCATAACAGGATGAGAGGCCGGACAACAGACCGGCCTCTTTTAAAATCGTTATTTTACAATCAGCACCGGGATCTCCGATTTTGTCGATATCTTGTCGCTGACGCTGCCAAACAGGAGCTTTTTCAGGCGGTTCTGGTCGCGCGTACCCGTGATGACAAGATCAGCGCCGATATTTTCCGCATGTTGCAGAACTGCGTTGGCCGTGTCTCCTTCCAACACCTCAATTTCCGCGTCGTACTGGTTTTCGCTTAAAATGATTTTCGCTGCCGCAATCGCTTCTTCCGCGCTGTCCTCGTAGATCATGGGTTCACCGGCCAAGTCTGCATCGTGGGGGACCCGGGGCGCGGCCGGGAAGCCGCTGTAAAGGTATGGCGCGCCGGCAGCGGGTCTTTCGGCCGCAGCCTCTGTTCTCACTTGCCTCGGTTCATGGACATGGGCGACGGTCAATTGTGAGCCGAGCCTTTTCGACAGGTCGATCGCTTTTTTCAGCGCTTTTTTGCTTTCCTCTTTTCCGTCAAACGCGACTATGATCCGGTCAGCTTTAAACAAATTGATCATTCCTTTCAGAATGGATTTACTGTTATATTACCCGTTTTCCCAACAAATCTAACGAAATATGAGAATATGAATCAAAAGCCTGCCATTCGCCAAAAAAACAAATTGACAATTAAAGGGCCGTACTATAAGATGGAAAATATTAATAAGATTGGAGGGTATCGTCATGATTACAAATATCAAAGCATCAGTTCAACAACAAAAGCACCTTAACGTGACATTTCCATACCTTCCTTATGATCGGAAAACCGTTTCACTCTAACACCTTCAAAGGAGGGCGCATGTCGCGTGAACAAGCGTACATGCGCCTTTTTTATATCGGAAAAGGCATGCTGGTACACAGTGTGCCTTTTTTTTTCTGGGAAAAAACATTCTGTTTCCGATGCGGAGCAGCATGTTTTTCTAATAAATAAATCGCACATAAGGAGGAATTTTTTATGCCGAGTATCAGAAAAAACGAAATCAAAGATTGTAAGGAAAAACTTGAAGGCGGCTAAAAAAGGAGAGGATATCAGATGTTTTCTGTTTTATGGAAGCTGGGCTGGTTTTTTAAAGCCTCTTGGCGGCGCTACACGATAGCGGTCGTCCTGTTGATTATTGTAAACGTATTGGAAATGTTTCCGCCGAAGCTGCTTGGCAACGCGATTGACGACATGCAGGCGGGCACTTTTTCCAAGGCCGGCATGCTCGGCTATATCGGTTTATTTCTCGCGCTTGGCGCAGTTGTTTATATCTTGTCCTATTATTGGATGTATCAGCTGTTTGGGGGAGCGAACCTGGTCGAAAAAATTCTCAGATCCAAGCTGATGGGCCATTTGCTGAAAATGACGCCGTCTTTTTACGAGAAGAACCGCACAGGGGATTTGATGGCGAGGGCGACAAATGATTTAAAAGCGATTTCCATGACGGCGGGCTTCGGCATTTTGACCTTGGTCGATTCGACGATGTATATGCTGACGATCCTTTTGACGATGGGTTTTTTGATCAGCTGGAAGCTGACGCTTGCTTCGATCATTCCGCTTCCGCTAATGGCGGCTGCCATCAGCATCTACGGGAAAAAGATTCATGAGCGTTTCACAGAAGCGCAGGATGCGTTTGGCGCTTTAAATGATCAAGTGCTCGAGTCCGTATCAGGAGTAAGAGTGATCCGGGCCTATGTACAGGAGAAAAACGATGTCAGCCGGTTCAACAGCATGACGGCTGATGTGTACAAGAAAAATATGAAAGTCGCTTTGATCGATTCGCTGTTTGAACCGACGGTGAAGCTTTTGGTCGGGATCAGCTATTTAATCGGTCTTGGCTACGGCGCCTATCTTGTTTTCCGCAGCCAGCTGACATTGGGTGAACTCGTCTCTTTCAACGTGTACCTCGGCATGCTGATCTGGCCGATGTTTGCGATCGGAGAGCTGATCAATGTCATGCAGAGGGGAAATGCTTCGCTTGACAGGGTAAATGAAACATTGGCATATGAGCCTGATGTGAGAGAGCCCGCTGAACCCGAAGCAGCGGAGCCGGGCGATATTGTGTTTGACGGGGTCACTTTTACGTATCCGAGCTCTGCGTCGGAAAACCTGGCCGATATTTCATTTACCGTATTAGAAGGACAGACGGTCGGAATCGTCGGAAAGACGGGGAGCGGCAAAACGACATTAGTCAAGCAGTTGCTGAGGCAGTATCCGCAAGGAAAAGGAACGATCACCATTTCGGGCGTGCCGATTGAGCGCCTGCCGCTTGATCAGCTTCGCAGCTGGATCGGGTATGTGCCACAGGATCACGTGCTGTTTTCAAAATCAGTGAAAGACAATATTTTGTTCGGCGGACACCTCGCTGAAGAACGCGATTTGCACGCCGTCATCTCTGCAGCACATCTGAAAAAGGATATTGAGATGCTTTCAGACGGCTTGGAGACAATGGTCGGAGAGAAGGGCGTCGCTTTATCCGGGGGACAGAAACAGCGGATTTCAATTGCGAGAGCGATGATTGCGGAGCCCCATATTTTGATCTTGGATGATTCGCTGTCCGCTGTCGATGCGAAAACGGAAGCGGCGATTATTGAAAACATCCGCAGCAGACGGAAAGGCAAAACGACGTTTATTACATCACACCGGATGTCGGCTGTCGAACACGCCGATTTCATTCTCGTCATGGAGGATGGAAGGGTCGTTGAGAGAGGGACGCATCAGGAACTGATCGGCCGGAAAGGCTGGTATTTTGAACAATATGAAGCACAGCAGCTTCCTTCGGGAGAAGAAGGGGGGACTGTAGCATGACAACAGGAAAAAGGCTTTTCCAATATGCGCTTCTTTATAAAAAAATTCTCATCTGGGCGCTCGTCATGCTGACGATCGCCGTCACAGCTGAGCTGACGGGGCCGATGATCGCCAAAAAGATGATCGACGATCATATTCTCGGAATTGAAAAAACGTGGTATGAAACGACAGAGAACTCGAAATATACTGTTTCCTACAAAGGAAAGGAATATATCAGGGAAGACAGGACAGACCCTTCAGCTGAAAAGCTGCAGGAAGTTCACATCTTTCAAGTCGGTATGAACTACTACTTTGTGGGGGAACCGGTTTCCTTTGACGGGGAGCGGACGGTTTCCGGGGGAGAGCTGAGAATGACGAGCGGAGACCGGACGGAAACCTACAAGGCCGATCGCCTGTCTTTGTCTGAAGTGTATGCTTTTTACGAGCCTGAAATAGGAGGGCTGATCTCGCTCGTTTCTATTTATTTCGGCCTTCTCATTTTCTCGATCTTTTTCCATTACGGCCAATTCTACCTCTTGCAGATGAGCGCAAACCGCATCATTCAAAAGATGAGACAGGATGTATTCGCCAACATTCAAAGGCTTCCTATCCGCTATTTTGATAATTTGCCGGCAGGAAAAATCGTTGCAAGGGTGACGAATGATACCGAAGCGATCCGCGATCTGTATGTGACCGTTCTTTCGACGTTTGTTACAAATATCATTTATATGGCCGGAATATTCGCCGCACTGTTTTTCCTTGATGTCAGGCTGGCCGGCGTCTGTCTGTTGATTGTGCCCCTGATTGTCATTTGGGCGGCTGTTTATCGAAAATTTGCTTCAGGCTACAATCATAAACTCAGGTCAATCAACAGTGAGATCAACGCCAAATTGAATGAATCGATTCAAGGCATGACGATTATTCAGGCATTCCGGCGCGGACAGGACACAAAAGAAGAATTTGAACAGCTGAACGACAGCCACTTTCATTACCAAAATAAAATGCTGAAATTAAATTCGCTCATGTCCCACAACTTGGTCAACATTCTGAGAAACGTGATGTTCACCGCCTTAATCTGGTATTTCGGGGGATCTGCCCTGAACGCGGAAGGAATGATTTCAATCGGCGTCCTCTATGCATTCGTCGATTATTTGAATCGTTTATTTCAGCCGATTACGGGCATCGTCAACCAGTTTGCCAAGCTTGAATTGGCGCGCGTATCATCGGAGCGGGTTTTCCGCCTGCTGGATGAGCCGGGTGTCGACGTCAAAGAGCCGGGCAGCGAAAGAGCGCGGGGGCGAGTCGTGTTTGAGGATGTATCATTTCGCTATCATGACGGTGAAGATGTGCTGAAAAACATTTCATTTGAAGCGAAGCAAGGGGAGACCGTTGCACTGGTCGGACATACAGGCTCAGGCAAAAGCTCCATTATGAATGTACTTTTCCGCTTTTACGATATTGAAAAGGGCGATGTCAAAATCGACGGCAGAAGCATATATGATATGTCAAGGCAGGAAATCAGAAAGCATATGGGCATCGTTCTCCAGGATCCTTACTTATTTTCCGGCACGATTGCTTCAAATGTCAGCCTTGACAATGCTGATATTACTAGAGAGCAAATAGAAGCCGCCTTGAAACAGGTCGGGGCTCTTGAGGTGCTCGCCCGTCTGCCGAAAGGCCTTGACGAGCCGGTCATCGAAAAAGGAAGCACCCTTTCTTCAGGGGAAAGGCAGCTGATCTCGTTTGCGCGTGCGCTGGCATACGATCCGGCTATTCTTATTTTAGACGAGGCGACGGCCCATATCGATACCGAAACAGAAGCGGTCATTCAAAAAGCGCTTGACGTCGTCAAACAAGGGCGCACAACCTTTATCATCGCCCACAGACTGTCAACGATCAAAAACGCCGACCAGATTCTGGTACTTGAAAAAGGCCGGATTATCGAGAGGGGAAATCATGAAGAGCTGATGAAGCAAAAAGGCCAATACTATCAAATGTATGAACTGCAAAAGGGGAAAGGAACCCTGATAGGGTAAGCCGGATCTTCACCCGGCCTTAATAAGCGAGTCCCACCCTTGCCTTGACAAACTGGTCAGACTCAAGCTGTGTGAAAAGAAAATGAGCGGTGTCGCCGGTGGATATTTCTTTTCCGCCGGGCGGCAGAACATCCCGTTCAAAACGGTATGTCTTCAATGCCGGCCCAGCGGGGAGATACGTCGGACAGACGATCGTCCAATCCAGATCAGATTCACGGAGCCGTTCGTACACCCGGGCATGTTCTTGCGCTGCGCGCGCCGAGCGCCGTTTTGACTCGTTTGTTTCAAAGCGGTAAAGGGACGGGTTCTGCCTGGCGTTTAAAATGCCTGCGGTTCCGATGGTAATCAGCCGTTTGATTCGATGTACGTTCATAGCGTTTATAATATGTTCGATGGAGACGGTCAATGTATCGTCTCCATCTGTGTTTAAACAGCTGACAACGATATCGCAATTTTTTATTAAAGACTCGACGTCATGCCGGTTCCTGGCGTTCCCTGTAAGTGCTTGGCAGCATTTATCCGGAATGCGGGCACCTTCCGTCCTCCGGACAAGAGCGTAAACGGAATGATGCCCATCCTCTTCAATTAAATTGAGAAAGGCCTGTCCGACACGGCCTGTACCTCCAAAAAGTGCAATCTTCAACATGATCACTCCCATCGGATCTATCATACGTCAGATCGTCCGGAAGAAAAAGCCCCGCGAAAACAAAAGGGTCCATGATAAGGGCGTACATTTGAGACATACTCATTCAATAGAGAAATCCCGACAAATTGAATCAATTCCCAATTGATGCTCAACATCACCTGCATGCCGACTCCTCCTTTATACCAGCATATGAAAAAAGGAGAAGCGAGTGCGGGCTTTCATAAGATATGCCAACGGTGCGGGCCGCCGCTCATCATTTTATGCAGGGAGGACCGCCGTCGTGGCAATGAATGTGAAGGTTTGTCGACACGCTAAAGAAGGTGCAGGGTATGCACCTTCTGTTATCCATGAATATGAAGTTGTTTAAAATTGTTGACCGCCCATAGATGCTTGAGCTTGGGAAACTAAACGTTTTGTAATTTCTCCGCCGACAGAACCGTTTGCACGGGAAGTCGTGTCAGCGCCAAGGTTTACGCCGAACTCAGAAGCGATTTCAAATTTCATTTGTTCGATCGCTTGTGCTGCTCCTGGGACAAGCAGTTGATTTGAAGAATTTTGATTAGCCATTTGTCATCAAACTCCTTTATAAAAAATGGTATGGTTGGGCTGACTGGAATTGCACCAGCTGACGGCTTTCACCGATAGAAAACCGCTGCCTTCTCGGCTAAAGCCCAATGTTGTTTTGTACTACGTATTATGGTGGATTCGATAAAATAAATGCGCGTTTTAATCTGGTAAATGTTGAAAGGCAAAAAGGTTAGGATTGGGGCAAGCTAAGGGAAAAAGCCAGGAGGATGAAGAAGATGATGTGCCCAGTATGCAATGGCATTCTCGTCCAGACAAGGCATTGTCCGAAGTGCGGCGGGGAAATGGCGGACGCCGGGAGAGCAACCGATTTTTTCGGTCCCTACAGTCCGTATATGGAGTTCGATTCATTTAAACAAACGCAAACCGAATGCGTTCATTTATATACTTGCCAGGACTGTACTTATGAAGAAACCGTTGAAATTAAAACGACCGAAGCATAGTCGTAGCATGCTTCGGTCATGGAGAATGTTTGAATCCGGATTATCCTTCAGAGCGGATGCGAAGCTCCGTTTCTTTGTCAAAGAAGTGAGCTTTATTCATGTCAAGCGCCAGTGGAAGTGTATCGCCGGCCTGGACATCGGTTCTTGAATCGACTCTGGCGATGAACGGCTGAGTGCCGGCTTGCGAATAAAGCATCGTTTCCGCGCCCATCAGCTCGGCTACCTCAATTTTCGCATCGATTTTCGAGTCTTTTGACGCTTCAATGAAAACAGGTTCATCATGGATATCCTCAGGCCTGATTCCCATGATAATTTCCTTGCCGGCATAACCTTGGCTGCGCAAAACTTTCATTTTTCCTTCCGGCACGCGAATCGAAATGCCTTCGAATGTAAACATGTCTTCTTTCAGAGTGCCGGTAAAAAAGTTCATCGCAGGAGACCCGATAAAGCCGCCGACAAACACATTTTCCGGATTTTCATAGACTTCCTTCGGCGCGCCGACCTGCTGGATGATTCCGTCTTTCATGACGACGAGCCGCGTAGCCATCGTCATCGCTTCAGTCTGGTCGTGGGTGACATAGATGGTCGTCGTCTGCAGGCGCTGATGAAGCTTTGTGATTTCAGCGCGCATTTGTACGCGCAATTTGGCGTCAAGGTTTGATAACGGCTCATCCATCAAGAACACCTTTGCGTCCCGAACGATTGCCCGGCCTAAGGCGACGCGCTGGCGCTGTCCGCCGGAAAGCGCTTTTGGCTTTCTGTCCAAATATTGTTCAAGGCCCAGAATTTTGGCCGCTTCATGGACACGCCGTTTGATTTCATCCTTCGGAAACTTCCTCAGCTTTAAGCCGAAAGCCATATTGTCATAGACGTTCATGTGCGGATAAAGGGCATAGTTTTGGAATACCATCGCAATGTCGCGGTCCTTAGGAGCGACATCATTCATCCGTTTGCCGTCGATTGTGAATTCGCCATCCGTAATTTCCTCAAGGCCTGCGATCATTCTGAGCGTTGTCGACTTGCCGCAGCCTGACGGTCCGACAAAGACGATAAATTCCTTATCCTCGATATGAAGATTAAAATTATCCACAGCCGTGACTTTGTTGTCATATACTTTATATATCTGATCGAGCACGAGTTCCGCCATTTTTTCTCCCCCTCTTTTATGTAAGCGCTTTATATAATCTTAGTTTATAAAAAACGGCGGTGCGGTGTAAATGGACATGGTGCACAAATCCCTTTCGTGCATGTTGCTAAAGCCGCTAAAGGAGATGCATCATCAAATAAACAGCGGCTGCTTCTTCAAACTGTCTGATGTCAATCCCAGTCCGTTCGATGAATTTATCAATTCTGTACTGCAGGCTGTTTCGGTGGATAAACAAACGTTTTGCTGCCAGAGAGGCATTCAGGTTGCATCTCATATACGTTTTGATGGTCAGGGATGTCTCGGGATCAGACAGCGCTTCTCTTACGGCGTCCGAAAATGATGAAGCATGAACCCGCTCCGGTTTTGCCGTCAAAAAAGACGGGAGGAACTGGCAAAACGTGGCGACGTTTTCGATGTCACCCGCTTCCAGCATATAATGAAACATTTGTTTTTCAAAGCGGATTTTGCCTTGAAGCGATCCGTTGACTGGATGAAGCTGGCCGCTGAAAAACACAGGGTTTGCCATGAAATCGCTTGTCAGTGCATCCGCAAGCTCAGACAGCTCTTTTCTTGCGAGAAACGGTGAAGGATTTTCGTGGACGATAACGGCTTCATGCCGGTCGTACCATACAACAAGCGGGTCTTTAAAAAAGCCGCTGACCGCTTCTTTGATCGCCTGTCTTTCTTCAGGGACATGCTCCATTTTAAAAAAATGGCCTTGTATCAGCTGAATGTTCCCCGGGTTTTGAAGGGGGACATCGCGAAAGAAATATTCATGCCATTCTTTCTCCCGCTTTGTCAGCTGCTGTGCTGGTTGCGGTTCTGAAAAAGGCCGGAACAGGCAATGGAGCAGCTCTTTTTCCCGGTCGGTAACCGCGCTTTTCAAAACGCCGAAGGTTTCGCCTTCGTCGGTTTGAAACCATAATACATCGTGTTTTGAAACAGCCTCAGATACAACCATCCGTTCACCGTAAAGCGTCTTTAATTTCTCCAGCATACGACAACGTCCTTTTCTTTACTCGTAAATATGGAAGAGCATTAATTCGTGGATTTCGCTTTTCAGGGAAGGCTCGTCATCATGCGGGGGATATGTGCTGCCCCACTCGATTTCCCCGGATTTATGATAAATTCCTTCATAATGAATTCCTTTATGATAAAACGATATTCTCCAGCCGGGAAGCCTTTCTTTTTTAAACAGCGGCTTCCATTGAAAGTGAGAAATCATTAACGCCACGCTCCTTCATTGATTTCAGGTGGGTAAAATCCAGCGAGCTGACTAATCGTTGATTTGTTATCATTGTATCTCATTCACAGAAAAGATCATAGATTCTTTTCACATGGAGTTTTTCAAAAAAATACCGTGAAGAAGCAGATTCTTCACGGCTTGAGGTCATGCCACATGTCCTCCGGATTAAGGATTGACTGTTCAGTTAAATAAGAAGCATATTCGAAGCTTCTTTTCTTAGTTAAGCGGCTGACAGATGCCAGACGGGGATGGGAGAAGATTCCCCTGCCGGGTCGGGAGTTGGCTTCAAACAGCCACACCTTTCCCGAACGGTCCAATCCTAGGTCAAAGCCGATTTCCCCGATGAAACCGTCAAGCTTTTCGTCAAGGACCCGGCTGAGGAGGACCGCCGCTTTTGTCAGCTTTTGCAGAATGTGAAGCCTTTCCTGAGGATCATCATAAATCTCTGCAAGCGTTTTGACGGCGCCGCCGCTCGACATGTGGGTTGTAATTCCGTCCTTTCCAGCGATTTTGGCCGCGATGGCTGTGACGGTCCATTGGCCTTTTCCGTTTTTGTTTGTATGAACCCTGAAATCTGCCGGGTGATGATCCACTTCGATCCGTTCAATGCCCTGCTGGGCAAGAAAAGAAGTATGTTTGTGTTGCCTCTGCCATTCATCTAAACATTCAGCAGCGGATGAATAAGATGTGAAGCCTTCGGCATGTCTGGCGAGAATGCCGTTTTTTTCCCGTTTTGAAAGCTGAAATATGCCTTTGCCAAAACTGCCGCCGGCGGGCTTTACATAAACGAAGCCGTATTGGTCGATCATATCTTCGATTTTATCGGCATCAGGCTCCAATGCCGAAAATGGAAGCAATCCCGCTGTATTCTCGTCTTGCTGCAGACATTCATAGATCTCCCATTTATTAAAGAAGCCCGGATTAAACCAAGGAATGCGGTATTCATCCATAAGCCGGGTTTTTGTTTCCCGCAGAGCGGCGGTTTCTTCGGCTTTGCGGTTCGGCAGTCTGTCGTAAACGACATTGGGCAGCGGGACTGTGGTCTCTTCCCAGCCGTTTTCTCTGAAAATGAGAGCCTGAACCGTGCCTTCTTCCCAATTAATCTGGTGCGCTCCGAACAGATAGCTGTAGCCCCCTGCCGGGAGATCCATCGTCAGCAGCTTCGAAAAAAATAAAGACCTCCCTCTGACAGGATCCAGCTGCGATTTTGTGAAACCGGCCGTGAAAATCCCGATTAAAGGTCCGATATAGACGGTATTGTCGCGAAAAAGCAGGGAGGCTTTGCCGCGGTACGGAATCCGCAGGTTTTTGTACAGATTTTCAGATAATAAAACGGTGCGCTTCAAATGGCTGTCAAATGAGACATGGCATCGTTCAACACTCGTACCGAAAGCCGCGAATAACAAACCGTCCTGTTTGAAAGAAGCGGGCAGGAGCATCGTGTTTTCGCTCGTCTGGTGGATGCCGACCGTCAGCGGTTGACCGGTCATCTTTTCTCAGCCCCTTTCGCGCCGGCTGAAGCCGTTAAGAATGAGCAGTACTCCAAAGGACCTTTATACAAAAGCTCCCTTTTTTCAGGAGAGTGTTTGATAAAAGCGTGCTTTCCGGGCTTTGAATTGACATCCAGCAGCCAGACTCTTCCGTCTTTCGTCAGGCAGATATCGAGGCCGAGCTCGAATAATGGCCCGTGATTCGATTCAAGCGCAAGGGGAACGGCCTGCGCCATTGTCTCTAAATCATCGAGAAGAACGGGCTGGCGCTTTTTCG
Source organism: Bacillus sp. FSL K6-0972 (assembly GCF_037976035.1). Taxonomy (NCBI): domain Bacteria; kingdom Bacillati; phylum Bacillota; class Bacilli; order Caryophanales; family Bacillaceae; genus Bacillus; species Bacillus sp. FSL K6-0972. Next base: position 1,113,083 of record NZ_CP150260.1, read on the forward strand.
GCACGGATAAAAGCCAGCTGTCAAAGCTCACCGCCTCTGAGCCTCCGGCCAGGTTTGCAAGCAGTCCGTGCTGATAGCTTCGCCTTACCGTTTTACCGGCTGTTTCCCATTCGCCATAGCCGTTTTTCTGAAGCAGCAGTCTGATATCACACGGAAAACCGTCTTTGTCTTGAATATCGAGGAACGATTGCAGCAGATAGCGGTGCTGAAGAACTTTCTGACACCAAGTTTCAAATGAGGCCTGTTTCGAAAATGACTTCAACTGTTTGTGTTTTCCGGTTTGGTAGGCGGCCTTCACCGTTTTTCCCGTAAGCTCGAGGTGAATGATGCCGCGGCCTCCTGATCCGGATGCAGGCTTCAAGATGCACGATTTTTCTTTTGCAAGCTTGCGCAGGATATCCTGGGCATTTTCTGCAATCGTTGTTGCAGGAAGGTAGGACTTGATGACGGGATCGGCTTTCAATGCTTTGTAAACCGTCCATTTGTCAGGAAGTCCGAGTCCTAAAAATGTCGTTTTAGGATACTTTTTGAGCCATTCGACAATCGGTTTTGCTTTTTTCGATTGCTGATCCCTGCCGTAAAAGCAGCGGTCATAAATCAATTCCGGGATTTCTCGTTCAATTTCATTCCACTGTCCTGACTTCGGGTGAAAGGAGAGTCCTTTCACAAGCAGGGAACCGGGGGAAATATCCAGGGGCGTGAACCGGATAAACCGGATTCCGTAGTCCGAAGCCGCTTTGGCCAGTTCTTCGGCATAGGCTTTTTCATGTTCGTGCGACAGCGACATAAATCCAAGCGTCATCATGATTATACCTCCTTCATGAAAAACAAGGCTTAAAAGGCTGAGACTGTCAAACTTCGGGCAAACTTTAATATATAGACTTCTGTTTCATGATACGCTTGAGATTGCAGAAATAGGCTTTTGTAAATTGGAAATGATTAAAAATTTTAGAGCTCCCTTCATACAATTGCCATCTGACCCATTGTATTTTGAAGCGGCTTGCTCCATTCCGTTATTTGCCCGTCTTTTATTCAGCTACTATAATAACGTTAGGCAAGACGGTGAGGATCGATCGTCAAGGCCCACGCTGTGCAGCTATGATGTCAGGTAAAAAGGAAGGCAGTTGAAAAAAACATGTATGTATTAGGGATTTTTGCCGTTATGATTGCAGTCGGTGCACTTATCGGCGCTGTAACGAATCATTTTGCGATTAAAATGCTTTTTCGCCCATATAAAGCGATCTACATATTTGGAAAAAGGGTTCCTTTTACACCCGGGTTAATTCCGAAAAGGCGCGATGAATTGGCGAGGCAGATGGGACAGATGGTCACAGGCCATCTGCTGACAACAGAAGGGATCAAAAAAAGGCTTGCATCCGATGCGGTCAAAAGCCAGGCGGTGCAGGTTGGAGAGCGGCTCTTGGCGCATCTCTCGCAATCAACGGCCACCGTTGAAGAAGCATTGGAAAGCATCGGAATTTCAAATCCCGCTCAAAAAGCGGATCAAGCGGTATCCAGATGGGCGGATGAGAAGCTGTCCGCATTTTTAGAGGCGTATGAAAATGAACCGCTGAAAGAGCTTATCCCTCTTGAGGCCCAGGAAAAGCTGAAAGAGAAAATTCCAATGGTGTCCGGCTATATTTTAAGCCGGGCTGTCAGCTACTTTGAAAGCGATGAAGGAAAGGAACGCCTCGGACATATGATTGACGATTTTTTGAAAGAACGGGGCATGCTCGGCAGCATGGTGCAGATGTTTTTAGGCAACAGCAGTCTGGTTGACCGCGTTCAGCCGGAGATTGTGAAGTTTTTAAAGAACGGCGAGACCGCGCGGTTCTTAACAGATCTGCTTGAAAACGAATGGGACAAGCTGAAAGAATATACGTTCAAGGAAGCGGATGACAAATGGAACCTCAAGCCTCTCATTTTCGATTTGAAGGAAAAGTTTTTGAAACGATTCTCGCTTCAGCCGTTTTTCGAAAAGACGATTGGCTCTTCTATTTCTAGTTTTGAGCGGGACATCGCTTTGCGCCTGCCGCAGATGGCCGACCGCATTCTCGAAGAGGCGGGCCGCCGCCTGGATCAAGTGCTCAAGCAGCTAGAGCTCGAGCAAATCGTCAAGGAACAGGTGGACAATTTCCCCGTTGAACGTCTTGAAGAAATGGTGTTGTCCATTTCCAAGCGGGAGTTCAAAATGATCACGTATTTAGGCGGCCTGCTTGGCGGAATCATCGGAGCCGTGCAAGCCATCTTTGTGATTTTGATATGAGGCTGAAGACGGCCTGTTCAAACGGAATTATCGTATAACTGTGAAAAACACTCCATAGTTTGTTATAGTGGAGTGGTGCCGATTCCATAAGAAGAATACAGGCAGGAAAGGAGCGGATCAGGATGACGGTCAATTTACATGACTCGGCTTATGACTTGGAACAAGCCTTGCGTCAAAGCGATGAATATTCCCGATTGAAAAATCTTTATGATGAGGTGAATGGCGACCCATCTGCTAAAAAGATGTTTGATAACTTTCGCGATATTCAATTGAACCTTCAGCAAAAACAGATGAACGGCGAAGACATCACTCAGGAAGAGGTCGAACAAGCGCAAAAATCCGTGGCGCTCGTCCAGCAGCATGAAAAAATCTCGCAGCTGATGGAAGCGGAACAGCGGATGAGCATGCTGATTGCTGAATTAAACAAAATCATCATGAAGCCTTTGGAAGAGCTTTACGGAAATCCAGAGAGCTGATAAAAAATCCCCCCTTGTCAAGACAAGAGGGGATTTTTTCACTAAGTGAACAAATAACGTTCATAAAGATTTAAAAAAAGACTTGTCAATTCGTGAAATAGTTGCGATAATACTAAATGTAAGTGCTTTCATTTTTTGCCGGGATACGATCATGAAAAACGGACTGGCGGCAAAATGATAAGGGGTACAGAGGAAATTGACAGACTGAAAGCACGTCTGCTGGTCAAATAAAGGGGTTGTCAATATACGGTGAATTGAACGAAAGGGGCGTTGAATTCACTGTTTTGAATATGAGGGAGAATCATGATCGTATCCAAACGATGCGAAGTAAAAAGTCTGTGAAAACAGGCTTTTTTTAGTATGTACATCAAGAGGGCTGTTCTAAAAAAAGGGACCGGGACATATCCTCTATAACAGATTCAGTCATCAAAGAAGGGGGACCTCCTGGTGTCAAAACAAATGCTTGCGCTGAATATAGACGGAACGCTGCTTCGGACAAACGGACGGCTTCATCCCGCAACGAAGGAAGCGATCGAATATGCAAAGAAGAAAGGTGTATATGTTACGCTTGTGACGAACAGACATTTCCGCTCCGCTCAAAAAATCGCCAAATCTTTAAAGCTGGATACGAAGCTGATTACACACAGCGGAGCGATTATAGCGGACAAAATCGACGAACCTTTATTAGAAAAAAGGATTTCCGAAGAACAGACATTTAACCTTGTTCAAATACTGGAAAGCTATGATTGCAATATCAGAATTCTCCATGAAAAATATTCGATTGGAAACCGGAAAAAAACGAATTCCAACCTGCTGGGGAAAACGATGATTCACCCGTCTGACCCGATTTTTTATCCCGTCCAGTTTGTCGATTCGCTGAGCGACATGCTGATGGATGAACCGGTCAGTGCACCGGTGATCGAGGTTTATTGCTCAACAGGACAGTCCGAAGAAATCAGGCAGACGATCACAAATGCGTTTCCTCTCGTCGACATCATTGAAGCGGGAGAAAAAATGCTGATCGTCCATAAAGGGATTTCGAAAGAAGCGGGCTTGACGATGCTCGCCGCCGACCTCGGTTTAAAAATGGAAGATGTCGTTGCGATCGGCCATGATATCGACGATCTTCCGATGATCGAGCTTGCCGGGCTCGGAGTCGCAATGGGCAATGCTCCTCAGGAGGTCAAGCAAAAAGCGGATTGGGTAACGCGCTCCAATGATGAACAGGGCGTCGCTTATATGATTAAAGAATACTTCAGAATGCAGCAAAGCAAAGGGTTTCTTAAAAAATTCCATATTAAAAAAGTCTGATTCTTATAGGGTCCCCGCTTTCAACTTGAATGCGGGGATTGTTCATTCATCGCTGCCTTAAAGGAATGTTTGTTTCCCGGATTGATTTTGCCCATTTATTTTTGTACACTAAAGAAAGTTTTGAAACGAAAAAGGTGATGACATTGCGCATTTATATAGAAGGGCTCCAAGACGTAAGGTTCCAGAGACCGCTTGAGCATATAGCCAACTTATTCTTTGAAGAAAGCGAAGTCGCTTTTGGCGAAGAAGCGCCGGCAGACCTTGCAATCGTTCTCGGCTATGAACGGGAAGAGAACGGTGTTAAGGCTTCGGGTACGATAAAAGATACGGACATTACAGCAGAATATGCGAAAAACATTGACCCAAAACTGACGGAAAAGGAAGCGTTTAAACAGGTGAAGAACACCGTTTCCTACGTTTTTTTGAGCATGCTTCAGGAGCATACCGGGATCATTCAGAAATGGGGGATTCTCACCGGTGTCCGTCCGACAAAGCTGCTTCACAAAAAGCTTGAGAGCGGCATGCCAAAGGAAGAGGCCCATGCCGAGTTGAAGCGGGACTATTTAATTCACGACGAAAAGATCGAACTGATGCAAAACATCATTGACCGTCAGCTGAAAGCTGTACCCGATTTGTATGAGCTGGGTCAAGAGGTCAGCATTTACATCGGCATCCCGTTCTGCCCGACGAAGTGCGCTTACTGCACGTTTCCGGCGTATGCGATCAGAGGACAAGCCGGACGGGTCGGCTCATTTTTGTGGGGGCTTCACTATGAAATGCAAAAAATCGGTGAATGGCTCGAGGAGAACGATGTCAGCATCACGACCGTGTATTTCGGCGGCGGAACGCCGACAAGCATTACCGCTGAAGAAATGGATCTATTGTATGAAGAAATGTACCGTTCATTTCCCGATGTGAAAAATATCCGCGAGGTCACAGTTGAGGCTGGACGGCCCGATACGATCACAGAGGAAAAGCTCGCGGTCTTAAAAAAATGGAACATCGACCGAATCAGCATTAACCCGCAGTCTTACGAAAATGAAACGCTGAAAGCGATCGGACGCCACCATACCGTGGAAGAAACGATCGAAAAGTATCATCTATCGCGAAATGCCGGCATGTCGAATATCAATATGGATTTGATCATCGGCCTTCCGGGCGAAGGGGTAAAAGAATTCAGAAACTCTCTTTCCGAAACCGAAAAATTAATGCCCGAATCATTGACCGTTCATACGCTGTCATTTAAGCGCGCGTCTGAAATGACGAAGAACAAGCATAAGTATAAGGTGGCTGACCGCGAGGAGATTGTCGCGATGATGGATGACGCTGTCTCGTGGACGAAACAGCACGGCTACCATCCCTACTATTTGTACAGGCAGAAAAACATTCTCGGCAACCTGGAGAATATAGGCTATTCCCTTCCCGGCCAGGAAAGCATCTATAACATTATGATCATGGAGGAAAAACAGACGATTATCGGGATCGGCTGCGGAGCTGCGAGCAAATTTGTCGATCCGCGAACGGGAAAAATCACGCACTTCTCCAATCCGAAAGACCCGAAAACGTACAATGACAGATTTGAACACTATACAAACGAAAAAATCCGCTATTTGTCTGAGCTTTTTCAGAAGCATGCAAAAAGCGGCTCTCAACAAGAATAGAAGCTGCTGCCGGGATCACCGGCAGCTTTTTTATTGCGGAATCAAGCCGGAATCGGCAACAAAAAAAGGTTTTGGAGTGCAAAGGTGGAATAGTTTAAATAGTAACAATTGTAAACGTATTCACGGAGGTGCAAGATGGAGTATATCAAATGGAAAGACGAAAACGGGATATTTGAAATTGTGCTGAATCGCTCTGAGGCGTACAATGCCCTGAACGAAAAAATGCTTGAAGAGCTGAATGAAGCTTTGAGTGTTGCAGAGGAAAGCGAATCGCTGCTCCTCCTCGTGAGAGGCAGCGGCAAAGGATTTTCTGCAGGCGGAGACATTAAGATGATGCTCTCTTCCGGAGATCAAGACAGCTCCGCCCGCCTCATTGACACGATTTCTGAAATTGCGGTGAAGCTTTACAGCATGCCGAAAATAACTGTAGCGGCTGTACACGGTGCGGCCGCAGGTCTGGGATTGAGCCTCGCGCTCAGCTGCGACCATGTACTGGTCGAAAAAGAGGCGAAGCTGGCGATGAATTTTATCGGCATCGGGCTTGTTCCCGATGGGGGCGGACACTTCTTTTTAGAGCGGAGAGTCGGTGAAGCTGCGGCCAAAGAATTGATTTGGAGCGGGAAAAAATTGACGGGGGCCGAAGCGCACGAGCTTCGGATCGCAGACGCCGTATTCAGCGGGGACTCCGGCCATTTTGCACGCATCTATCTTGAAAAGCTTCTGCACGCTCCGCTGGCAGCGATGATTGAAACGAAAAAGATCTATCAGGCGCTGAATGGCGGGCGGCTGCAAAAAACGCTCGAACTCGAGAAAGTGGCCCAGATGAAAATGCGGCTGACGAGTGACCATCAGGAAGGGATCCGCGCATTTTTAGAAAAGCGTCAGCCGCAATTTAACCGTCAGCAAGTATAACAAGAGCGGCCCGGCAGGAAATTGATCTTGGGAAATGATGTACAGAAGCAATTGTAAAAAAATTTAAGTTTCTATAAAATGATTCATAAGACACAGGTCTGTACGAGCTCACGGGAGGCGGGGAAATTGAAACAAAAGATTCCATCTGAATACGTTGCTAGAAAGCTGAATGATTGGTACAACGCCATTCGGAAAAATCAGGTCGCCGCCAGTGAATCATTGAAAGCGGAAATTTTAAATGATTTTCAAGACATGGAAGAAAATCAGGACGTCCTGCTCTACTATTCGCTGCTTGAATTCAGGCATAAGCTGATGCTCAGCTATTTGAAACCGGAAAAGACTGAAAATATCGAAAAAAACCTCCGCGACTTAGAAGAAAGAGAAGATCAAATGACAGGTTTACTGAACTACTATTATTGGTTTTTTAAAGGGATGTATGAATTCAAACAAAAACGGTTCGTCAAGGCAATCGGCTGCTATAAAACGGCTGAACAAAAGGTCAGCGCATTGGAAGACGAGGTTGAAAAAGCCGAATTTTATTATAAGCTTGCGGAAATCTACTATTATATCAACCAGAGATACCTATCGATCAACTATGCGACGCTCGCTTCCGATATTTTTAACCGGTATGAAACGCTAAAAGAAAAAAAGATTTTCTGCGATTTTATCATTGCCGGCAATTGGGTTGAATCAATGACATACGGACCCGCGCTGAAAAGCCTGGCCAATGCGCTTGAAGACGCCAGGAAAATCAAAAACAGCCATTTGACGGCAGCCGCTCATTTTAATTTGGGAAATTGCTACTTCCATCAAGAATCGTACCGGGAAGCCTCAGATCATATGGAGAGCGCCCTTTCCATTTTTGAACAGGAAAGTTCATCATATATTCCAAAAGTGCTGTACAACTTGATGTACGTTCGTCTAAAGCAGGGAAACCATTCCGGAGCTGCCGCCTGTTATGAAAAAGGCATCCGAAGCGCGGCATCGCTCGGGGATGAAGAACACGCGGCAAAGCTTAGCATCCTGTGTGGGCTGTATTTGGACGGCGGGGATCAGAAAGCTGTGGAAAACGGATTTGATTATTTGGAGTCAAACCATTTATATGCTGCTGTTGAAGAGCTGGCTTTAGACGCAGCCCAGTATTATAATCAAATTGAGCGGCTTGAAGATTCCATTTTTTACTATGAAAAGTGTGCTCAGGCAAGACGAAAAATCAAAAGGGGAGATGCGTTGTATGAAAGCTAAACTGTTGTTCGTCATGGTGTCGCTGGCTGTTGTGTTAACGTCTTCAAGCTTTTTGGCAAATGCGGGGAAAGCCCCTTCCTTGTATGCGGACAAAATGATCACGACTGACAAGGAGGCCCGAGTTTAAGGACATGATTTCATCTGAGAATGAGCGGGCTGACGCAGCGAAAGAATGGACGATGTATATTACAGTCTCTTGCCTTTTCATCCTGATCGTCTCTGTGATTTGTTTTTTCGCTCCGGCCTACCGCTTGCAGGATCTTTTGTTTCGAATGTTTGATGCTGTCATCATCTGTGTGCTGGCGGTCAATGGCCTTTATTTTCTGCCAAAAAATAAAGGCGTCGCTTACGTATCGTTTTTACTCGGTTTCATCAACATGGGACTGCTCATTGTTTTGATGATCCGCTAGGGTTTGGCGGATCAAAGGGCAGGCGGCGGCAGCCAGAGACCTTCCCCTTGAAGCGCCGCCTTACCCCGTATTTTAGTCAGCTGCGGAAAACAATGATTTTACCGGACGAATGTACTACCCGGTGTGTATGCTCCAAAAATTGCTTTTCCTTCAGCATTCCTCTTCCTTTCTCTTTCGCTTCTTCATCATCTGCCGCTTCAAATCGCTCATTTAAAAGCGTTTCTCCACTAGTATCGAAAACGGTTACATAATAATTTTCCATTTCTCTTCCCCTTTCTCAAAATATGATCTATTTGTTTAAAATTATATAAAAATCAAAAAAATCCTTTTTAAAATGGTATGACTAACGTATGATTGTAAATTGGAAGGAGGAGTTATAATGCTCAAAATCGATCACGTCACGAAAAAGTTCGGTTCATTCACAGCTGTAAACGATCTGACGCTGGAGATTCCAGACAAGCAAATGTTCGGTCTGCTCGGCGCCAACGGAGCAGGAAAAACGACGACATTCCGAATGATACTCGGCCTTTTGAATGCGACAGAGGGTACTGTCACATGGAAAGGACAGCCGATTAACTACGGTGTCACAAACAGCATCGGCTATTTGCCTGAAGAGCGCGGACTGTACCCGAAGCTGAAGGTGAAAGATCAGCTCGTGTACCTCGGCCGCCTGAAAGGCATGACAAAACAAACTGCGCTCAAGGAAATGGAGAAGTGGCTCGAACGGTTTCATATTACGGAATACGCCGACAAAAAAGTTGAGGAGCTATCCAAAGGGAACCAGCAAAAAATCCAGTTCATCACGGCCGTGCTGCACAAGCCGGAGCTTTTGATTCTTGACGAGCCGTTCAGCGGGCTCGATCCGGTGAATGTCGAGCTTTTAAAAGATGCGGTCATTTCTTTGAAAGACGACGGCACCTCGATTGTTTTTTCAAGTCACAGGATGGAGCATGTCGAAGAGCTGTGCGAACACGTCTGCATTTTGCAGCGCGGGACGCCTGTCGTTCAAGGGAAATTAAAAGAAATCAAACGTTCTTTTGGCAGAAAGAATGTCACGATTCACGCAGACGGCGACTTGAGCTTCTTGAAAGAGGCGGACGGCATCGTCAAATGGCGGGATCATTCCGAAGGAGTCCGCCTGCAAGTCGAAAATGAGGAAGTCTCTCAAGAGCTGTTTACAATGCTTCAAGGACGCGGGTTTATCAGAAAGTTTGAACTTGAAGAGCCTTCTTTGCATGATATTTTCGTCGAAAAGGTAGGTGCCCGTTATGAATAAGTTTTGGATTGTTCTTTTTCATACATATCTCAGCAAGCTGAAAACGAAGTCGTTCATCATTTCAACGGCCATCACGCTTGCGCTTGTCGTGCTCGTCACAAATCTGGGATCGATTATTTCCATGTTTGATGACGGCGGAGAGGGTGATAAAATCGCTGTCATTGACCGCTCAAATCAGCTGTACGACACGTTTGCCCAGCAAGTGAAAGCACTCGACAATAATGAAGCTTTGGAAGTCGAAAAAGCGGATAAGCCGGAAAAAGAGCTTGAAAAAGACGTCAGAGACGAAAAGCTCGAAGGCATTTTAATCCTGGACAGAGATAAAAAAGGCGTGCTGAAGGGAACGTATAAAGCGCTCGAAATCGCTGATTCCACAGCTGTCTCCACGATTGAACAGGCGCTCTCACAAGCAAAGATCGCCGTTGGAACGGCTGAATTGAACGTACCGCAGGAAAAGCTGAGTGAACTGTTTACACCGGTAAAAGTCAACAGTGTCGCCTTGAAAGAAGGCGCGAAAACCGAGGAAGAGCTTCAAAAGGCGACAGGGCTTGTATATGTTGTGCTGTTTGTCATCTATTTTTCGGTTTTGACGTACGCGTCAATGATCGCGACAGAAGTTGCGACGGAAAAGTCTTCCCGCGTGATGGAAATTTTAATTTCCAGCGTGCCGCCTGTCCAGCAAATGTTCGCCAAACTGTTCGGCGTCGCTCTGTTGGGATTGACACAGATTGCCGCGCTGTTTCTTGTCGGCTATCTTTCTCTTCAGTCCAGCCAAGAAAAGGGAGGGGATGCAGCCGATATGATTAAAGGATTTCTTGACATTTCCGGAGTACCTACTGCAACGCTTGTGTACGCGGCCATTTTCTTGATGCTCGGCTACTTCCTCTACGCAACTCTTGCGGCATTTCTCGGAAGCGTCGTCAGCCGGATTGAAGATGTTCAGCAGATGATTTCGCCGATGATTCTGCTGGTCGTCGCCGGATTCGTAATTGCCATGGTCGGGCTAAGCACACCAGATTCAACGTTCATTACCGTTACTTCATTCATTCCGTTCTTTGCGCCGATGATCATGTTCCTCAGAGTCGGCGTGCTTGATATTCCGTTTTGGGAAGCGGCTCTCGGCATCGGCATCACCGCTCTTACCATTGTGATTCTCGCCGTCATCGGGGCGAGGGTGTATAAAGGCGGCGTGCTCATGTACACGAGCGGCGGCGGATTGAAAAATATCAAACAGGCACTTCGTCTGTCAAAAGATCAATAATAAAAGAGAAAAGCAGCTTGAAAGAAAAGCTGCTTTTTGCATGCAAAGAGTAGAACGTGCATTCGCTTTCAACCCGTGATAGAATGGGAGCAGAATGTTTTAAGAAAAGGAGCAGAAGATTGACAAACATCACTTTCATTCATGCGGCCGATCTGCACCTGGACAGTCCGTTTCACGGCATCAGCCGGCTACCTGAAGAGGTTTACCGGCGGATCAAAAACAGCACATTTAAAAGCGCTGAAAATGTGTTTAAGCTTGCGATTGATGAACAGGCCGACTTCATTTTGCTTGCCGGCGACCTTTTCGACGAAGCAAACCGCAGTTTAAAAGCACAGATGTTTTTGAGAAAGCAATTCTTAAAGCTTAAAGAGAACAACATTCAAGTCTATGTGATTTTTGGCAATCACGATCATCTGGGCGGCGATTGGACACCGATTGAATGGCCGGACAACGTTCACATCTTTTCATCGGAAGACATTGAAGAAAAATCATTTTACAAGGCCGGCCGGCTTGCCGCAACCATCTACGGCTACAGCTATCCCGAGCGCGCTGTTTTTGCCAATAAGGCAGCTGAAATCAAAAGAACGACCGACGCACCTCTGCATATCGGGATGATACATGGGACGCTTTCCGGGGAGAGCGGCCATGACCCGTACTGTCCTTTTTCCCTTCAAGATTTAAAAAAAGGCCAGATGGATTACTGGGCGCTTGGCCATATACATAAAAGACAGGTCATTTCAGCCGCCGATCCGGCTGTGATTTATCCGGGAAATACGCAATCCCGGCACATGAAGGAAACGGGTGAGAAAGGCTGCTATCTCGTCAATGTTTGCGGCGGAGAACTGTCCTTCGAATTTAAAGCCGTATCGGATGTCCTGTGGGAAACGGCCTGCATCGATATCTCCGGGACAAAGCAGATGACAGAGCTGATCAGCCTGATGCAGGATGCCTTTCAATCCTTCAGAAACAGAGGCAAGCCCGCATGCGTTAAGATGGTATTGACAGGAGAAACACCCTCTTATTTAGCGGAAGGACAGGCCGGCATTGCGGACGAGATCCTTGACATCTTCCATGAAGAAGAGCGGGAGGAAGACGCGTTCATCTGGCTTACCGCAATCGAAGATCAAACCGATGCCGCCTTGTCGGGAATCGAACGGGACGCTTTTTTCCAGGAGCTTTTGCAAGAAATGCATGAATTTCAGGATTTCAGCCTGATTCTTGACGATTTGGAGCGGCATCCGGTCTTTAGAAGGCACGGAGAGCGGTTTAATGATGAAGACTTCCGGGACATTCGCGCACAGGCGGAAAAACTGCTGCTTCATGAACTGAAGACATTGAAAAGATAAGGGAGGATGCAGGATGAATATACATGCGATACATATATATGGATACGGTAAATTTGCCAATCAGACGTTTCGCCTGTCTCCTTCAAATCTGCATTTGATCTATGGGCTCAATGAAGCCGGGAAAACGACGCTCATGTCGTTTATTGAAAGCGTGCTGTTCGGTTTTCCGAAGACGAAACGGTACGAGCCGAAAACGGGCGTCATTTACGGGGGGATGCTTGAAGTCGGACACCCTGATTTAGGTCAGATCCGAATCGAACGGACGGCCGGAAAGCCTGAGCGGGTCACCGTTTATCTGGAAGACGGCAGCACGAAGCCGGAAGCTTTTTTAAATGAGCTGCTGTCAGGCGTCGACAGGCAGCTGTATAAAGCGATCTACTCATTTGACGTGTTCGGCCTTCAGGAAATTCATAAATTCAACCGCGACAAAATCGGCCGTTTTCTGCTGTTTTCGAGTCTGTTCGGCTCTGATGCGATTTCCAAGATGGATGCCGGCCTCGTGAAAAAACAGGAAGAGCTGTTTAAACCGAACGGACGGAAGCCTGAGCTGAATCAAGAGCTCGATCGGTTAAAAAGGCTTTCCGAAGATTTGAAAAAGGCGAAGGCGCGGGAAGGCGACTATCACCGTCTCTTAAACGAAAAAAAAGGCGCTGAGGCGTCGATAAAGGAAAGCGGTCAACTGCTGAAAGATCTTGAGCACCTCGTCTCACAAATCGAGCAGGCGATTGAGATTCTGCCGGCGGCCGCGGAAAAGCGCCAGCTGGAAGAGCAGCTCGCATCTTTCGGCGGCTCAGGAGAAAGCCGTTTCCCCGAAGGCGGACTTTTTGAGCTCGAAAAGCTCGAATCCCACCTGCATCCAAAAGCGGCTCAGCTGGAGGCGCTGGAAGAAAAAAAGCGCGGTTTGGAACAGCGCGCCGCCGCTTTTGCACCGGTTGAAGCCTTCTTCGAGCACGAAGCCGAAGCGGAAGAGCTTTTAACAGCATATCCGTTTTACCAGTCGTATACCGAAAAAATCGCGTCTTTGACTGAACAGCTTCACCAGATAAACGGACAGGTTCAAGCGGGGCTTGAGCGCCTGCAAATTGAGGAATACGATATCCTCAATGCAAACACCACGTATGAATACGAATGGAAGTTGCAGGAAACCGTCCAGGCATACATCGAGTTTCGCGAACTGAAGCGGTCGCTCGACGAGCGGTTTGAGCAGGCGAGGGCTGATTTGGAGGAAGCTGAACAGGCCCATGCCGCTCTCAGCAATGAAGTGATGCCGGATGATGTCCGCAAGCAAAAGGAAGAAACCCTTAGCCGCCTTGCGTCCGCCGGCGGTCATGCCGGAAGGCGGGAAGAGCTGATCCTTCAGCTTTCCTATCTGAAGAAAGAACAAAAAGTTCGGATGAAAAGAAGAAAGACCGCTTTTGCGGCAGCGCTTTGTGCTGCTTTTGCGGCAGCTTGTGCGGCGCTCTTTTTCAAGGAGTGGTTTCCGGGCGCTTTGCTCGTGCCGATCTTGCTCATAGTAGCCGCTCTTGTTCTAAAAAAGCCTGAGCCTTCCGCGGCAGCGGCTTTTATTCAAAAACAGCTGGACGACATTGACCGCAGCGGTTCAAAAAGCGGAGTGAGTGACAACGCCTTAAGGGAAGAGCTGTGGAAGGACGACCAAACCCGGCAGCTTCTCATCGCAAAACAAGCTGAACTCAGACAGAAAGAAGCGGAATATGAAAGAGCGATTCAGAAGTTCGAAGAGTGGGAAAAGGATATCCGTCCGTATCAGGAGAAGACCGAACGCTATTTGGAAGAGCTGAACCTGTCAATCGACCCGTCATTTTTAGCTGATGCGTACGCTTTGATCAAGGAACTCCGAGAGGAAATGTTGAAAAAGCGGGATATCGAGAAGGAACTGAGCCGCCTTCAGGCCAAAAAAGCATCCTTTGAAGCGGGCTTGAGAAAGCTTGTCTCATCCCTCAGCCTCACGGGAGGAAGCGTCCAAGAGCAGGTGTTTCAGCTGAAAAGCACGCTTGAGTCCCAAAAAGAAAAACTTCGGCAAAAACAGGAAGCAGACGTGTCTTTAAAGCATACAGCCGAACAAATCAAAGAGCTGACAAAAGAGACGGAATACTTCCAATCCCAAATTGCCGAACTCTTTCAAAAAGCAGGGGCGGACGGACGTGAGATGTTTATCAGACTGGCGAAGCGCGACCAAACCAAAAAAGAATTAACGGCAAGGCTCGGGCAGCTCAAAAGAGAGCTCGGCAGGCAGGACGAGAAGGCCGTCATGCTCGCATCAGGCCACTCTCTTGCAGAACTGAAAGGAAAGCTGGCCGAGGCGCAGGAAAAAAGAGCCCGAACAGAAAAACAGCTGGCAGAAGAAAGGCAAAAGGCGGCTAATCTTCATGCAGAGCTGGTCAGACTTGAGGAATCGGGAGCGGTATCCGAGCTCGCCTATCAGACCGGGATGCAAAAAGAGCGTGTCGCCGAACTGGCCACAAAGTGGGCCGCAGTCAAGCTGATCCGGCAGGCGGTCAAAAACAAGATAGATGAACACAAAAAGGTTCGGCTTCCGAAGTTATTACAGATGGCTGAAACATTACTGAACCCATTGACTGCTGGACAATACGAAAAAATTTATTTTTCTGAAACAGATGATTCCATGATGGTCATGCGGAAAGACGGAGCCGTTTTTTACGCCCACGAACTGTCTCAGGCGACTTGTGAACAGCTCTATTTAGCGATCCGATTCGCTCTGGCCCTCTCCCATCAAAAGGAAGTCAAATTGCCGTTCCAGCTGGATGACAGTTTTGTCCACTTCGACCACGAGAGGTTTAAACAAGTGCTGAACATTTTAAAAAAGCTTTCAGGCGAAGATCAGCAAATCTTGTATTTTACGTGTCATGAACATGTAAGAGAAGCTTTTCGCGACGAAGATGTAATTCTGCTTCCTTCCGCTATGGAAAATGTGGAAGTGAAGGGTATAAATAACAAATAAAAGTGTGTGCTATAATGATTTTATGTAGGAAAACGGAGGGAGCTTTATCATGGCAAAAGGTATCATGCTGCACGAAGTTGGCGAGCAGGTGGATTTGTATTTGCTTATTAAATCGTCAACGAAAGGAATCGCAAGCAACGGGAAACCGTTTTTAACGCTGATGCTGCAGGATCAGTCCGGAGATATAGAAGCAAAGCTGTGGGACGCCAAGCAGCAGGACGAAGTGACCTACGGCCCGCAGACGATCGTGAAAGTGGTCGGCGACATTCATCATTACCGCGGGCGGAACCAGCTGAAGCTGAGAAATATCAGACCTGCGGGCGAGAATGAAAATGTCAAAATCGATGACTTTCTTGAGACTGCACCGATTCCCAAAAACGAAATGATGGATGCGGTCACTCAATATATTTTTGAAATGAAAAACCCGAGTATTCAGCGAATCACGAGGCACCTCGTCAAAAAATACGGCAAGGAATTCATTGATTATCCGGCTGCGACAAAAAATCACCACGAGTTCGTGTCAGGCCTCGCATATCATGTTGTCTCCATGCTGAACCTGGCCAAATCGGTCGCAGACCTGTATCCGTCGCTCGATCGCGACCTTTTGTATGCAGGCGTTATTCTGCATGACCTTGGAAAAGTAAAAGAACTATCCGGCCCGGTGTCCACGACATATACTGTCGAAGGGAACCTGCTGGGGCACATTTCGATTATGGTGACAGAAATTGCAAAAGCCGCTGAAGAGCTTCAAATTGATTCAGAAGAAGTGCTGATTCTTCAGCATTTGATTTTAAGCCATCACGGTAAACCCGAATGGGGCAGTCCGAAGCCGCCGATGGTCAAGGAAGCGGAAATTCTTCACTATATCGACAACCTTGACGCGAAGATCAATATGATGGACAGAGCGCTCGAACGGGTCAAGCCTGGAGAATATACCGAACGCGTCTTTGCATTGGATAACCGTTCCTTTTACAAGCCCGTTTTTCACAAATAAGCGTCATAACTTGTCTCCCTTTTGCATAATGTCTGATATACAGTTTATTCAAAAAAGGGGGAAAAGCCGTGCTGCTGTTTCCGTGGTGGGTGTACCTTTGCATCGTTGGCATTATTTTCAGCGCCTATAAGCTGATGACGACGGCAAAGGAAGAGGAAAAGATCGATCAGGCTTTTATCGAAAAAGAAGGCCGCATTTATATCGAACGGATGGAAAAAGAAAAAGCAAAGCGCACGAAGCGTTCATTGGATGAAGATCAAGAACAGCATGAAAAATCGGCTGACAGCCATTCCATCGCATAAAAAAAGCTGTCCGGCCCCGCGAGGGGAGGACAGCTTTTTTGGCGTCAGCTGCTGCTGCTTGTCTGAGCTTGGCGCTGGTCGACTTGTTTTTTCAACTCTTTGTCTTTTACTTTTAAATCAGCATCTTTGACAAGTTTGTCAATGACAGATTGCAGTTCAGTTTGATCGTTTTGCTTTTGTTCTTGAACCTCTTTTTTGAGCTCTTTTTTCATGTCTTCATATTTGCCGCGCTCTTCGTCTTTTTTAATGATGTGATAGCCGAATTGCGATTTCACAGGTCCGCTGACTTCACCGGTTTTCAAAGCAAATGCCGCTTTGACGAAATCCTTGTCCATGTTATCGTCTTTGCCGACCCAGCCGAGGTCACCGCCTTTTTCGGCTGTTCCGTCAGTTGAATACTCTTTTGCAAGGTCTTCGAATTTTTCACCTTTTTTCAGCTTTTTCTCAACTTCTTCAGCCGTTTTCTTTTCCTTCACAAGAATGTGGCTTAAGTGGATTTTGCCTTTCAGGCCGTCATAATATTCTTTTACGTCATCATCAGTTACTTTTATGTTATCCTTTGCGGCTTTTTGCATCAGAAGTTCGTATTTGATCTGTTCTTTGACGAATTTTTCGCCTTTTTGGTCAATGAGCTGGTTGAGCTGGTCACCCATCGATTTTTTGTACTCGTTCAGCTTTTTGTCGATTTCTTTGTCGGAGACATCGTATTTATCGTCGAGTACTTTTTGCTGAACAAGCATGTTCAGTGCGTCCGCTCCGGCATTGTCTTTTAATGTTTGATAAAGGTCTTCTTTTGTAATATTTCCAGCTTTTGTTTCTGCAACAACCTCAGAATCTCCCCCGCTGCATGCGCTGAGAGCCAGCACGCTTGTCGCTGTAATCGCCGCAATTGCAATCTTCTTCATAAATGCAAACACTCCTAATCATAACAGTTTAAACTTTCCTTTGAATTGTATCATATCATATTCTGACATGCTGTAAAAAGATTTTCAACAGAGGGGCATCCGTCTAGTCAAATTTTCTTTCCGCTCATACAAATATATTGATCAAGAAAAGGAGGTCAATAACATGAGCGGAGGATACTCAAGCGGTTTTGCTTTATTGGTCGTGTTGTTCATTTTATTAATCATCGTTGGTGCAGCTTATCTGTACTAAATCTTGGAAAATGAGAAAAGAACCGTCATTTTTTCAGGCGGTTCTTTTCTTTTGGACGATAGCCTAATCGTTTCATGACATTCGTGCATACACTAATGTAACGACTGGGGCAGAGGAGGTGTCAATATGGGCGACGGTTATGCAGGAGGTTTCGCTGGCGGCTTTGCGCTGCTTGTGGTACTGTTCATCTTATTAATTATTATTGGTGCTTCTTGGATATGCTAATCCACAAAAGGATAGCTGCCGGATCAATACGATCGGCAGCTATCCTTTTTTCTTTACACCGTAAAGGAAATCTCAATGAATGATGAGATCAATAAAATTAAGATCAGCACATTAATCATTCTAAATACCTTATCCTGCCGCTCTTCAGGAATCTCTCTGACAAGGCATAAAGAGTTTGTAAGCTTGTTTATGTTGAAGACAGTAAAAACCGCAAACAAGATGAAATAAAAAAGGATGATAGGAGATCCCCCTCTCTGTTTCTGCTCCATACTACATTACCAAATATTTATTAAAAAAGATAGAAAATAGACTGAAAAAAAGGATTTTCCAAGTGCCTAGCAGCTGGATTATTTTTGTATTAAAATATCAAAATCGTCGGCTTCCTGATCGACAAAACAGTTTTTAGGCGCTTTGATCAGTTTCCAGGCAAACAGAAAATCAGGCAGACAATAGCCGAAATGAATGCTTGAAATGATGCAGAAATAATGAGCAAAGCTCGGCATCACTGCCCCCGCGTAAAATAATACAGGCGTGATGACGAAAAAAGGGCAGAGAAGAGAGACAAGCATCGTGTTTTTCGGAATTTCTCTCCATGTTCTCATTTTCAACCAATAAATCTTTTTTTCTATTTTTTTCTTGCTGATCATCGGCAAGATATGAAGAATTTTATGGGCGATTATAGCCGCAACCAAAAGTCCTGCAAACAAAAGGGCATGATCGCCTCTCTGAACAGTTTGCGGATGAATAAGCTGCATCGCTAAATATTCGGGAATAAAAAATAAAATCATTAAACTGACGGCAGTGAGCACGATGCGCATGCCTCCATAATCTTTAACGAGATTGATGGTTTTCCAGCAACTCATAAATGACATCCTTCCGTTTCAACAAACTGTTATATGAAATCCTCAGAATAATTTACTCCTCTGGATGAGAAAAATCAATCCCTTTTCCGAAAAAAATTTCGTCATTTTCCAAAGAATTTAGAAGGGTGTAAAAGGAACAGAAATCTCCCGTGTTGAACTTTCATCAGAAGGGAATATCGGCTAAAATAAGAGAAAGGGAGAGAAGGGACAAATATGAACTCAATGGAGCAACGCCTTGAGCGGCTGGAATATTACATCAAACTGTTATTGAACAATGCGGATATGGAAGGTTATCCGTATTATAAAATATTGATCGAAAAGGGCTTATCAGAGGAAGAAGCAAAGGAAACGGAAAAGCTGTGCGAAGAGCTCTCAAAGGAGCTTGAAGCACAAAAAGCGCAAGGATTTGTGATGTTCGACCATCTCCTCACGCTTTTTGCGGGACAGTTAAATGAAAAACTTGAAGTGCACGAAACGATTTTCGCCCTTCACAGACAAGGTCTATACAAACCGCTGATGAGCGAATTCATCAGCATTATCAGGCAATATGATCTGGCTTAGTTTTTAAGAGGCTCAAGCGGTTTGTCCATCTCTATCGATTCCCCGGCTTCTTTTGCTTCTTGTTTTTTCTTCATTTTGCCCTCTTCGCTCGTAAATTCACTTTCGATGTTTGAAAACGATTTTTCGAAAATTTCCATGAAATCATCGCCGTAAATATGGCGGATGATCGACATCATCTCGACGATTTCTGGAAACTTCCCGTACAGCTGATGAAGGGGCTGAGCGCCTTTTAAGACGGCGTTCCGGGTCGGATCGTAAGACTCGAGGATTTTAAGGAAAACTTCTTCACCTTTCGGAGTCAGCTGAATGTAAGTGTTCCGTTTGTCATTCAATTTTTTGGAAAACTCCAGGTAACCTCTTTCCTCAAGCTTTTTTGAAAAGTTAAACGCTGTGGATACGTGCATGACGCCGAACTTGGCGATTTCTGAAATGGATGCTCCGTTCAGCTGGTAGGCGATCCACAAAATATGATGCTCGTTAATGTTCAGATCATAAGGTTTAATCCACTGCTGCCAATCCTTTTCTATCGACTTCCAAAGCGCCTTGCTAAGCTGTGCCATTCTTTGACTGAATAAAAGGGCTTCTTTCACCGTATAGGGCTCTTCCGCTCGATTCATTCACTTCACCTGCTTCTCTTTATCTTATAATTTCTATTATGCCAATAAAATAAAGATTAATAAAGATGTAAATTTACGAAATTTTTAAAAAATCCAGTTTTACGGTGTGAAATCAGGATTTTACCTAAAAAAAGAGCGTGAAAATTTTCCATTCACACCCCTTTTTTAAGGTTCATTTTTTTCGCTGAGTATATTAGTTTTGTAAGGTTTTCTCCAGCTGTTTTATCTTTTCTTCAATCTCAGCGATTTCCTTTTTTAAGTCCTGCTGGTGAGGTTTGATTTCCTCGCGCCATTCCTGGATGGACGTTTGCAGTTCGCTGCCGACGTCTTTGATGATTTCCGCGCCTTCTATGGCGGTTTTAACGAATTGCTCTTTTAATGCGATTCCGTCGTTTTTCAGCCTTTTGACGGTGTCTTCCCATTTACCGCAGTTGGCTTTAAGCTGTCCTCTCAAGTGTTTTCCTGAAGTCGGCGCGGTCAGCAATGCTGCAACACCGCCGATAACACCGCCTACAATCAGTCCAGCTGCTAAAGATCGGCCTTTTGACATGTACATCACCCCGGTTATATTTTTAAAGATCAGGCTTGGCAGGCGCCCGTCTTCTCATGATTAAATATTGGCGTCCGAGCCAGGCAATCCGTTCCTCTTCTTAGAAACTTCTGCATAGCTTGCTTTATTTTAGCATACTTTTTTAAAAAGGAGGGAGAGGGTTGTCTGTCATTATCATTGTTTTGACAATTATAAGCGCTGTGTTTACCGCCGGCTCCTTTTATTATTTAAGGCTTCTCGGATATTCTGCATCTTATCCGCCGAAACGCATTCTTAAACAAAAAGCGCTTTTTTGTACGGGAAGCGCAGGATTGGCGCTCCTGCTCCTTTTTTTTATTCAGCTTCTTATATAAGATATCGGGCGGATTCCCCTTTTTTTGACCATCAAAACGAAAAAAACCTCTTCAAAAAAAGGATATCCCTTTTCAAGAAGAGGTTCTGGTTTTATTTGACTTGTTCAATCAGCCTTGAGCGCTTCATGATCGACTGCACGATCGGAAAGATGACCGCCATGGCGATCGTGTTGATGACGGCAGCCGGTAAAACGACAACAGAGAACAGGGTGATGAACCCCTGGTTTCCAGGCAGGCCGACGATGAACAGCGCAGCCGTGAGGAAAATGGTTCCGGAAAGAACCGTTCCTGCAGCAGTTAATCCGGCGGCAGCAAGCGATTTGCTGTTCAG
This sequence comes from Bacillus sp. FSL K6-0972, assembly GCF_037976035.1. NCBI lineage: Bacteria > Bacillati > Bacillota > Bacilli > Caryophanales > Bacillaceae > Bacillus > Bacillus sp. FSL K6-0972. Next base: position 1,134,178 of record NZ_CP150260.1, read on the forward strand.
CTTTTTCACAAGCAGAAATACGCCGAAGAACATCAAGGCTGTTAGCGGTTTGTCGATGATGTTGGGCAGCTGTCCCCCGGGAAAAGCTGTCGTCAACGCGGAAATGACGCCTGTCACGGCTCCGATGACGAGAACATTTTGCAATCTAGGGAACAAAAGGATTCCCATAAACATCATGATCAGCATCATATCCGGCTTCATCCCGTAGAAAAAAGGGGGAATCACAGCGTGCAGCGCCGCTCCAATGGCGACAAACAGGGCCATAGCCACTAATTCTTTTGTTTTCATGTCTATTCTCTCCTCATCTAGGCTCTTTTTACGCTTTCCAATAATATGCTCGTCATTTATTGCGAAAGCTTTCTAGTAGTATATCAAACTTTCGAAGGAGTGGGGAAGCCTTTTTCGCCATCTTCCATCATCAGGATAAACATCAGTTTTCTTCGCGGAATTTCTTCATAAAGGCCGCCAGTTTTTCGCAGTCTTCAACTGATACGGCATTGTAAATTGAAGCGCGGCAGCCTCCGACCGAACGGTGTCCGCCAAGCCCTGACATTTTTTCTTCTTTTGCCTTTGCGATGAATGATGCTGTCAGCTCGTCGTTTTTGAGCGTAAAGGTGACGTTCATGTTTGAGCGGCTGTCTTCTCTCGCATGTCCGCGGTAGAATCCGCCGCTTTCGTCGATCGCATTGTATAAAATTCCGGCCTTTTCGCGATTGCGTTTCTCAATGGCATCAAGGCCTCCTTTTTCCTTGAGCCACTCCAGCACGAGAGACAGCATATAAATCGCAAAAGTCGGAGGGGTATTATAGAGCGAATCCGCCTTGGCATGTGTTGAGTACTTCAGGATTTTGGCAACTTGCTCGTTTTCTTTGCCGAGCCAGTCTTTTTTCATGATGACAACGGTCACCCCTGACGGTCCGAGGTTTTTCTGAGCGCCGGCATAGATAATGTCAAATTGGGAAACATCGATTTTTCTGCTTAAAATATCGCTGGACATATCTGCGACAACCGGAATCGGAGCGTCAGGGAACTTTTGCCACTGCGTTCCAAAGATCGTGTTGTTGGAAGTCAGGTGGAGGTAAGCTCCGTCTGCCGGAATCTCCGGCACTTCGGGAATATAGCTGTACGTATCTTCTTTACTGGACGCGATGATCGATGTGTTTCCGAAGAGCTTTGCTTCGGCCAGCGCTTTTTCAGACCAGGCGCCTGTCATAATAAAGTGGGCCGTTTTGTCTTTGGAGAGAAAGTTCATCGGAATCATTGAAAACTGAAGGCTTGCTCCGCCTTGCAGAAACATAACTTCATAATCATCAGGTATGTCCATCAGTTCTTTTAGCAGAGCTTTCGCTTTTTGATGAACGGCGTCATACTCTTTGCTGCGATGGGACAGCTCCATCACGGACATCCCCGCACCATTGAAATCGAGAAATTCGTCTTTTGCCTTCTGCAGTACTTCTAAAGGCAGTGCTGCTGGTCCTGCGTTAAAGTTCGTTGTACGTATCATCACAATCGCTCCCTGTTCGTGTATAAAAAATATAAAACAATCCTATCATAAAAGGTTCCGGTTATACATAAAAAATTTGAATTGTGTGAAATATAGAGCAAGTCTATTTAGCCGTGCCGGGCGATCTGATAAATGTGGAGTTTTTTTGAACGAAAAAAAGGGCGCCGGCAGCTGCCGACGCCCTTGGACAACGTCTCATTTACAGGTGTTTGTTAATGGAAGCTGCAATTTTCTGCAAGTCTTCCGGTGAATAGTCATCCGCATGTGTTTTCCAGACGGCTCCGAATCCGTCTCCTTTGCCGTAGCGGGGGATGATGTGCATGTGATAGTGGAAGACGGACTGCCCCGCTTTTTCGCCATTGTTATTCAGAAGGTTTAAGCCGATCGGCTCGTATTCGTCTTTGATGGCTTGCGCGATTTTCGGAACCGCTTCAAAAAACTCCCTTGAAACCTCAGGTGTCATTTCGTAAATATTGGTTTTATGAACTTTTGGAATGACAAGCGTGTGTCCTTTTGTGACTTGGCTGATGTCGAGAAAGGCCAGCACATGTTCATTTTCAAATACCTTAGCACAAGGGATCTCTCCGTTTATGATTTTGCAAAAAATACAGTCGCTCATACTTTTCCTCCTTTTTCCATTAGGGAAAGGTTATGTATAAGCAACATATTACCACAATTTGCGCGGAAACACGAAAAACAGGATGAACGGCTCCAACGTTCACCCTGCCTGAAGAAGGTACGCTTTAATGAAGAAACGTTAACTGCCTTTTGCAAGCACCCCATTTTTTCGTCAAAATGAAGACTTGTAACGCCTATACATTTCCTGCGACAAACACCTCATTTGATCGTCACACCTTTTTTATATGACGAAGACGTCAAATAAAGCAGGTGCTTTCTCAATTCAGTGGATGAAAGAAATTTCTAAGCTTGACATGTTTCATACTCAGGAACTCTTGCCGGATTTTGTCTTTGACAAACACCTCATTCGCCAGAGTTGATAAGCTTTCCCTTCTTCAAGAATTAGAATGTCCTGAGGCGCATTCGATTATTCGTTTTATTTTAAGCCCGAAAAGCGGGAGGGAAAACGTTTCAAATACATTCTTGTTTTTGGTACTATTAAGAAAAATGCAGGAAAGGAACGAACGTATGTCACTACTGACTGTTAAAGAGTTAACTGGAGGGTATACAAGAAACCCGGTGCTGCGCGATGTTTCATTTGCGATTGAACGGGAGCAGATCGTCGGGCTGATCGGTTTGAACGGAGCGGGGAAAAGCACGACGATCCGGCATATCATCGGCTTAATGGAACCGCACAAAGGATCCGTTGAATTGAACGGCAAAACGTTCATGGACGATCCGGAAAGCTACCGTTCCCAATTTACGTTTATTCCGGAAACACCGATTTTATATGAAGAGCTGACATTGAAGGAGCATTTGGAGCTGACGGCGATGGCGTACGGGCTTTCGAAGGAAACGTTCGAGAAAAGGCTGCCGCCGCTTTTGAAAGAATTCAGAATGGAGAAGCGTCTGAAATGGTTCCCGGCCCATTTTTCAAAAGGAATGAAGCAGAAGGTTATGATCATGTGCGCTTTCCTTGTCGAACCCGACCTGTACATTATAGACGAACCGTTTCTCGGCCTTGATCCACTGGCGATCAATGCCCTGCTCGAGCGGATGAACGAAGCGAAGAAAAACGGCTCGGCCGTCTTGATGTCGACGCATATTTTGGCAACGGCAGAGCGGTATTGCGACTCCTTCATCATTCTCCATAACGGCGAAGTGCGGGCGAAAGGAACGCTTGAAGAGCTGAGAGAACAGTTTTCGATGGAAGCAGCGAGCCTCGATGACCTGTATCTTGAACTGACGAAGGAAGAGAGCTATGAATAGCATCCTGGGGATTTGGAAGACAAGAATTGAGGAGTATGTCAAAGAGACAAGATCATATTTGAAATACATGCTGAATGACCACCTTGTCATCGTCATGATTTTCTTCCTTGCAGGAGCTGCGAGCTGGTACAGCAAATGGTTGAAAGAGATGCCCGAAGGTTTTCCCGCCTATTGGGTGATGGCCGTCATCTTTTCGTTCATTTTGACAGGCTCGTACGTCCGCACGCTGATTAAAGAAGCGGACCTCGTCTTTTTGCTGCCGCTCGAAGCAAAGATGGAGCCGTATTTTCAGCAGGCTTTCCGGTTCAGTTTTTTGACGCAACTGTTTCCGCTGGCCGCCGCGGCTCTCGCTTTGGCGCCGCTCTATCTTGAAGCGAGCGGCAAGGCGTTTTCCGCGTACTTCATCTTGCTGATTCAACTGCTCGTCTTAAAAGGATGGAACACAGCGATGCAATGGAGGATGACGTTTTTCGGCGAAAAAAACATGAGGGTCACCGACTGGATTGTCAGACTGCTTCTCAACACGATCGTGATCTATTTCGCTTTAGAGTCTTCGTACGCATTTGCAGCAGCTGTCTACCTGATCATGGCCGCCCTGTATGTGTATTTTAAAATGATCGATAAGAAAAAATCGTTTAAATGGGAGCTGCATATAGAAGACGAGATCAGAAGAAAGCAGCGGTTCTACAGAATTGCGAACCTATTCACGGACGTTCCCCACCTTAGAAAGCAGGCGAAAAGAAGAGCATATCTCGATTGGATGCTCCGGTTTATTCCGTATGAACAGCGCCGGACATTTACATATATGTACGGAAGGGCATTTATCAGATCAAACGACTATTTCGGTATCGTCGTCAGGTTGACCGTGATTTTTGGTATCATCATCGCTTATTTTTCGACATATGAGTGGGTATCTGCCGCACTCATCGTCTTTACCGTATTCATTACAGGAATTCAGCTGACGCCGCTGTTTGATCATTTTTCACACTTGTCACTGCAGGAGCTTTATCCCGTCAAAGCAGAAGAAAAGCGGAAGAGCTTTTTCGGCCTGCTTCACATTGTTCTGAGCGTCCAGGCGCTTGTTTTGTCTGCCGTTGCCGGAGCCATGATGCAGTGGACCGGGATGCTCGCCGGACTGGCCGGCTCCGCATTGCTTATATTTGTGATTTTGAAGCCTTATTTCAGCAGCAGATTAAAGAAAAATGCCAAGAGATAGGTGAATCCTTTTCTTTTTCCGCAAGTATGATGAAAGAAGAGGTGAGTGGCGCATGAATGAAAACCAGCTTTATTTGGAGGAAGCGATCCGCTGGAAAATGAAGTTTCTCAGAAAGCCGTCGATGGCTGAGCGGATGTCGAAAGGGGTACAGTCGAAAATCAATGCCCGCATTCCCGCCAAAGTTCACAAAGCGATAACTGAAAGCATTAAAAAGATGGTCGAGGCCACTTTGCTCGGCTCAAATTTGACGACTTTTGACAAGAAAACAGGCACGCTTTCACTAAGGGAAAAAGATGAGCTGGCCCAGAAAACGATCGCCCAGTATCAAAAGGCGGCTGCCGTTGAAGGGATCGGAACAGGCGCAGGCGGGATTTTTCTCGGACTGGCGGACTTTCCGCTCTTGCTCGGCATCAAAATGAAATGCCTGTTTGAATTGGCATCGATTTACGGATACGATATCAAGGAGAAAGAAGAGCGGTTGTTTCTTCTGTATATTTTTCAGCTCGCCTTTTCCGGGGAAACGCACCGCAAAGAAATTTTCCGCATGATTGAACATTGGGAAACCGAAAAACGCGAAATCGATTGGCAAGCATTTCAGCAGGAATACCGGGACTATCTCGATCTTGTAAAGCTGTTTCAGCTTGTGCCGGGCTTCGGCGCGGTCGTAGGCGGAACGGCTAACTATAAGCTGCTCGGGCATCTTGGGGAAACAGCGAGGCACGTTTTCCATATGAGGTTGATTCATGAGACAGCCGGATATTGATGATCCGGCTGTTTTTTGCTTTTTCGGTTGTTATATTGCAGGCGTTTCGCGGAGCGCCTGCTCTTTCTCCTGATAGGAGACCGCGGCATTTGCCAGCACCTTGGCTGCAATCAGCATCGCTTTTTCATCAAGATCGAATTTCGGATGGTGATGGGGAAATACCGCGTCCGGATCTTCAGGACGGGCGCCTGTAAAGAAAAATGTACCTTTGACGTGCTGCAGGTAGTAAGCGAAATCTTCCCCGCCCATTTGCATGCCGCTTTCCTCAACTTTTTCTACGCCTTCCGTCTGTTTGGCGATTTTGGCGAGAAAGGCCGTTTCTTCCGGGTGGTTGCAGACCGGCGGATAGCCCCTTTCAAAGGAATAGTCACAGTCAGCGCCATGCATGCTGCATATACCTTTGGCAACCTGTTCAATTTCGTTTTCAATCAAGGAGCGGATTTCTTCTTTGAAGGAACGCGCCGTTCCGATTAAAACGGCTTTATCAGCGATGACATTAAAGGAGTTTTCGGCAACAAATGAACCTATCGAAACGACAGCCGGCTCAGTCGGATCGAGCCTGCGGCTGACAATCTGCTGGAGGGAAGTGACGATTTGCGATCCGATCAACACGGCGTCTTTTGTTTTATGAGGCTGTGCGCCATGTCCGCCTTTGCCTTTAATCGTAATCGTGAAACGGTCCGCAGCGGCCATGATCGGTCCTGTTCGATATTGAACGGTTCCAGTCGGCTCCGTAGCCCACAAATGGGTTCCGAAAATGACGTCAACACCGTCAAGACAGCCGTCTTCAATCATCGGCCTGGCTCCGCCCGGCGAATACTCCTCGGCATGCTGATGGATAAAGACGATCTTTCCTTTTAAACGGTCCGCATGATCATTCAACGTTTTCGCGAGGACGAGCAGGGTGGCCGTGTGCCCGTCGTGTCCGCAGGCATGCATGACTCCCGGCACCGTCGATCGGTAAGGTACGTCTTTTTCATCATGAATGGGGAGCGCGTCAAAATCGGCTCGAAGCGCAATGACGGGGCCGGGCGATCCGCCTTCGATGTACGCGAGAACGCCGCCTCCGCCGACGTTAGTGCGGATAGGAATACCGAGCGCTTCATAGTAAGAGGCGATAAATGCGGCTGTTTTCTTTTCTTGAAAAGAAAGCTCAGGGTGCTGATGAAAATGGCGCCTCAATTTAACCATTTCATCGTAGTGTGCATCAAGCTGCTCATTGATTTGTCGGACAAATGCGGATGCGCTCAAAAAAATTCCTCCTTTTAGGAATAGTGAGTTTTTATAATCTTATGACAATTGGAGCCGCTGTTCAACTTTGTTGTCACGTTTTATAGAAGAAAAATGGCGGCAATTGTTGTGACGGTTAATCCGGCAACTACAGGAATAAAATTTTTTCTGGCAAGATCGAACGGGTCAACTTTGCAAATCGCTGCAACCGGAATGAGCGCCCATGGCACAAGCGTACCGCCGCCGACCCAAATGGCTGAGATTTGGCCGAGCGCGGTCAGAACAGCCGGGTTGCCGTCAACCGCCGCAGCAAACATCGAAGCGGCTGATCCGGCGAGAGAAATCCCTGAAAAACCGGAGCCGTCCAGACCGGTCACCGCTCCTGTGACAGTGAGCGCAACCGCGGCGATTTCCGGAGAGAGCGGAACGCTGTGGGCAAAAGCCGAGCCGAGGTCCTGTACGATTCTATTAGAAAAACCGGGCATCTCGGTTGTCAGTACTTTTTCGAAACCCGCATCGCCCAAGTAAAAAAAGGCGGCGATCGGAATGACGGGGGCAAACACTTTAAAGCCGAATTGAAATCCGCGAATGAAATAGCCGGTGATTTTCTCAAGACGTCGGTGTTTGTGGACGATAAAATGAATGAGAATCATGACGAAGACAGCCGTTCCTCCGACAAGCGCCGTCGCTTCGTCTCCTTGCAGTTCCAGTATCAGCATCGCGGCAATATCCGCTAAAAAAATGACCGGAATCATCAGTGCGATCCATTTTCTGGAACCTGGAGGTAGAAGCCACTCAGGCTCGCTTTGCTGCTGCTCACTTTTTGCCGCTGCTCTATTGCCTTTCTCTTTCCTGAGCATAAAAAAGGCTGCCGCTGTTGTCGAAAAGCCCATGATCAGGACGAGCGGAACGCTTGCAGACATCACTTCCGCAACGGGCAGCCCGGCTGCATCTCCGGTCAATTTAGGCGCTGCCTGGATGATGTAATCGCCTGATAGAGCGAAACCGTGGCCGAACAAATTCATGGCGCATGCTACCGCTATCGGGGAGAGGCCGGCTTTCAACGCAGCAGGCAGGAGGACGGCGCCGATCAATGCGACAGCCGGGGAGGGCCAAAAAAATGAAGAAATGATAAACATTAAAGCTCCGGTGATCCAGTAGGCCAAGACAGGGCCTTTCATCCATTTGGCAATCGGAGTGACCATTGCTTCATTGACGCCGGTCTTTGTCAGCAGCTCGCTCATCGAAACGGTAAAGCAGATGATGAAAATGGTCGGGAGAAGTTCTCCGGCGGCGTAGATTAAGCTGTTAAACAGGCCCATCACAGAGGCAATGACAGAATGGGTCGCCGCTAATGAAATGAAAAAAATCCCGGCAAGCGATATAAAGGTGGTATCAAGACGAAGAAGCATAAACGCGAGAATAGCTGCGATAAAGCCCAAATATAAAAAGTGAACGGATGTTAATTCAATTTCCATTTCCCGATCCCCCCGTTAACGTAACCTCATACAGCTTATTCCTGGGCTGTCAGAGTGTGAAGGAAGGGCTCATTTCCTCGGAAATAAAAAAACTGCCTTAAAAGGCAGTTATTCGACAGAATGATACGAAGAAATATAGGATGGGCGTGAAAAAATCGTTCCGCCTTGGTTGATTCCAGCGGAAGATTCCTTCTTTTGATGGGCTTCGCCGAACGATTTGGAGTTTTTCCAGTCCTGAAATGACTGTTCTGTGTCCCACAGCGTCAATACGATGTACGTATCGCTGTCTTTCGGTCTCAGTACCCTGAGGGCTTTAAAGCCGGGCTGATTTTCGATTTTTCCGGCTCTGTTTTTAAAACGGGTTTCGAAAAGCGGCCTTCCTTCCGGTGTGACAGGGATGTTGTTGAGGACGGTGAATCCGGAATGTTCCAATGTTCCCGACTGATCGATGATTTCATAGCGGTGAGGAGAATGAAAGACGCTTTCTCCGTCGGTTTCGTGAAAGAGAATGGCGGAATCGTGGCTTTTCATAAATAACATGTTTTCAAGACCGTGCTGTTTGGCGAGCTTTTTTAAAAAATCGACAGTTCCGTATGTAATGTAAAAATTCAATTTCATCACCCCTTTTTTGATAGTATAACAAAAGGACGATTTAAAATTCTATCTATTACCCGCCATAAATGCTGCAACATAATTTGAAGAAAAAATTCCCATACTAGCTATAGAAAGGAATGAGGTGACCATATGAGAAAGAGATTTTTCATTCCAATCATCATTACAGCGGCGATATTCCTTTTATCTTTAATCGGATATATTACGATTTTGTTTCTGGGGGATTATGTGATTGATGAAAAGAAACTGATTTTCCATGCTTCTTCTAAAATCGTCGACCAAAATGGAGAAGAAGTCGCAAGCCTCTATACCGAAAACAGAAAACCCGTTTCAATTGCCGAGGTGCCGGACGGCGTAAAAAATGCCTTTATCGCGGTTGAAGACAAGCGCTTTTATGAGCACCACGGCATCGATTTGAAATCGGTGAGCCGTGCGGTCTATAAAGATATATTAGCAGGAGGAAAAGTGGAAGGGGGAAGCACGATCACCCAGCAGCTCGCCAAAAACACTTTTTTGACACACGACAAAACGTTTTTAAGAAAAACGAAAGAAGTCATTATCGCCATCAATTTAGAGCGGGATTACAGCAAAGACAAGCTTTTGGAAATGTATTTGAACCAGCTTTATTTCGGGCACGGCGTCTATGGAATCCAGGCGGCGGCAAACTACTTTTTTAACAAAGATGTGAAAGACTTGACGGTCAGTGAGGGAGCGGTGCTGGCTTCCATCCCTAAAGCGCCGTCAACGTATTCGCCCATTCTCAATCCGGAAAAAAGCCGGGAGCGGCGCAATGTCATTCTCGGCATGATGAACGAGCAGGGATATATCAGCTCAAAGGAAACCGTCAGGGCCCAAGGCAGCACATTGGGGCTCCATGTGAAAGAAAAATCAAAAAATCCGTGGCTTGACAGCTATATTGATCTTGTCATGAAAGAAGCGGAAGACAAATATTCGATATCGAGCGAACAGCTTCTCCAAGGCGGATACACGATCAGTGTTCCGCTCGACGTTTCGATTCAAAAAGCGGCCTACACGCTGATGAAACAGGACGGCTATTTTCCCGGAACAGACAACAAAGCTGAAGGGAGCGCTGTTTTTATCGATAACCGGACAGGCGGCGTAGTGGCTGCTCTCGGAGGACGGGAATACGCTCCGAAAGGCTACAACAGGGCAACCGCCCCGCGCCAGCCGGGTTCGACCTTTAAACCGCTTGCCGTTTACGGCCCCGCTCTTGAAGAAAAGCTGTTCAAGCCGTACTCCATGCTCGAGGATAAACAGCTGTCATATGGCGGCTACTCGCCAAAAAACTATGACGGCCAATACGAGGGCAAGGTCTCAATGGTGGATGCGCTGACCTACAGCAAAAACGCGCCTGCTGTATGGACGTTAAATGAGATCGGAATCGAAACAGTGAAGCCTTATCTCAGCCGTTTGGGCATGAACGTGCCGGATGAGGGTCTGGCATTGGGACTAGGCGGCTTAGAGAAAGGGGTGTCGCCGCTCGAGCTTGCCGGGGCATACCGGACATTCGCAAATTCAGGACAATACACCGAGCCGTTCTTTATTAAAAAAATCACGGATGAAAACGGGGATGTCATGTTCCGCCATGAGGAAAAATCAGAAAAGGTTTTCAGTAAACAAACAGCCTGGAATATGACGCGGATGCTAGAAGAGGTCGTGAAAAGCGGAACGGGAAAAGCCGGTGATTTTTCCGGAGAGATAGCAGGAAAAACGGGTTCGACCACGTATACCGGAAAAGAGGGCGGAACAAAAGATGCCTGGTTTGCAGGGTACACGCCCGAAGTGACGGGAGCTGTCTGGATGGGCTACGACAAAACGGATGAATCCCATTATTTAAAAGGCGGCAGCGCCTATCCGACAAGGCTGTTTAAAGACATTTTAAAACGCTCCAACCATAAGTCTGAACGGTTTAAGACGCCTGAAGGAGTAAAAGATCTGGACAGGCCGATCCGACTCGAAGACCTGGAAAGTGTTAAAGCAGACTATTCCTTTACGCCGATGGGGCTGATTACGGTGTCATTAAAATGGCATGAACAAGAGGATAAAAGGGTTGAATACCGAATATATGAAAGGAAAAACGGAAAAGAAACGCTCATTGATACAGTTAAGGGAAAAGGAAGCTTTTCAATCCCTTATGCAAACATCTTTTCCAATGCTTCCTATAAAATTGTTCCATACAATCCGCAGACGAAAACAGAGGGGAAAGGAACTGATTATGTCGAACCGAAAGTGTTTCCTTCGGGTCATTAGGTACCCGAAATTCATCAATTTCTTGAACAATAAGTCTCATGAGTATACCGTTCAATAAAAAAACGGTATATTGGAAGGAGTAATTTTGCGAACGTATGGTTGCAGCTTGAAAGGTGGATATCATGATGAAAAACGACAAGGCTTTTAACGACACATTCTTAAAAGCATGCCGAGGAGAAAAGGCCGCCCATGTACCGGTATGGTACATGAGGCAGGCCGGAAGATCACAGCCTGAGTACAGAGCGCTCAAGGAAAAGTACGGACTGTTTGAAATTACCCATCAGCCCGAATTGTGCGCTTACGTGACAAGACTGCCCGTCGAACAGTACGGTGTCGATGCGGCAATACTTTATAAAGACATAATGACACCGCTTCCAGGTATTGGCGTTGACGTCGAAATTAAAAACGGCATCGGTCCTGTCATCGATCAGCCGATCACATCTCTCGCAGATGTTGAAAAACTCGGCGAACTCGAGCCGGAGGAGCATATTCCATATGTGCTGGAGACGATCAGGCTCTTGACAGAAGAACAGCTGAACGTTCCGCTGATCGGTTTTACAGGAGCGCCGTTTACACTGGCCAGCTATATGATTGAAGGCGGCCCGTCCAAAAATTACAATAAAACAAAAGCGTTTATGTACAGCCAGCCTGCTGCATGGGAACTCTTGATGAAAAAGCTCGGGAAGATGGCGGCTGTATACGTCAAAGCTCAAATCCGCGCCGGGGCCAAAGCCATCCAGGTGTTCGATTCCTGGGTCGGCGCGCTGAATGCCGGTGATTACTGCCGCTATATCAAACCGACGATGGACGTTCTTTTCAAAGAGTTGAAAAAAGAAGGCGTTCCGCTGATTATGTTCGGGGTCGGCGCAAGCCACCTCGCGTCTGAATGGCACGATCTTGACCTCGACGTCGTCGGGCTGGACTGGCGGATGAGCGTACAGGAAGCCAGGGATATAGGGCTGACAAAAACGCTTCAGGGAAATTTGGATCCTTCGATCCTGCTCGCTCCGTGGGAAGTCATCGAAGAAAGGACGAAAGCCATTCTCGATCAGGGCATGCAGACGGACCGGTTTATTTTTAACCTCGGACACGGGATCTTTCCCGAAGTGAGTCCCGACACACTGAAAAAATTGACGGCATTTGTTCATGAGTATTCCGCCTCAAAAAAATCGAGCCTGATCACATGAGCATTTCAGTTGGTCTTTTCAATATAAACTGTCAAAATACGTATAGATCATGATCTTTAAAGAGGTGTTCACGTTGGGTAAAAAGAAAATGGGGCTTCTTGTCATGGCGTATGGGACGCCGTACAAGGAGGAAGACATTGAACGTTATTATACACACATCAGAAGAGGCAGAAAGCCTGAGCCTGACATGCTTCAGGACTTAAAAGACCGCTATAAGGCGATCGGCGGAATTTCTCCGCTTGCAAAGATCACGCAGGAGCAGACGAAGCAGCTGGAAAAACGCTTAAACGAGCTTCAGGATGATGTGGTATTCAAGTCATATATCGGTCTAAAACATATCGAACCTTTCATTGAGGATGCCGTTCAGGAGATGCACAAAGACGGGATTACAGAAGCCGTCAGCATCGTGCTCGCGCCCCATTTCTCCACCTTCAGCGTACAGTCGTACAACAAGCGGGCGAAAGATGAGGCTGAAAAGCTCGGCGGATTGTCGATCACATCGATCAACAGCTGGTATGATGAGCCGAAATTCATCGCATATTGGGCGGATCAGGTGAGAAAAACATATGACGAAATGCCTTCGGAAGAAAGGGAAAACGCCGTCTTGATTGTATCGGCGCACAGCCTTCCCGAAAAGATCGTCGAAATGGGTGATCCATATCCTGAACAGCTTAAAGAATCAGCGAAGCTGATTGCCGAAGCGGCAGGTGTAAAAGATTACGCCGTCGGCTGGCAAAGCGAAGGAAACACCCCTGATCCGTGGCTTGGACCGGATGTTCAGGATTTGACGCGCGACTTGTCAGAGCAAAAAGGGTACAGCGCTTTTGTTTATGTTCCCGTCGGCTTCGTAGCCGACCATCTGGAAGTCCTTTATGACAATGACTATGAATGCAAAGTCGTCACTGACGATATCGGAGCAAGCTATTACAGACCTGAAATGCCTAACGCTAAACATGAGTTTATCGATGCTTTAGCGGATGTTGTATTAAAACAATTGGAGAAAGAACAGTAAAGAAGGCGATTGTAAATGAGTGGAGAACGCAGGCAGATTGTCATCATCGGCGGCGGTATTACCGGATTGGCCGCCGCCTTCTACTTGGAGAAGGAAATCAAAAAGAATGATCTCCCGGCCGAAGTCACGCTTGTTGAAGCAAGTCCGAGACTGGGCGGAAAGATACAGACGGTACACAAAGACGGCTATGTGATTGAACGGGGGCCGGATTCATTTTTGGAACGGAAACAAAGCGCACCTCAGCTCGTGAAGGATCTCGGGCTGGAGCATTTGCTCGTGAACAATGCGACAGGCCAGTCTTATGTGCTTGTCAGCGAAACGCTCTATCCGATTCCGGAAGGGGCCGTGATGGGGGTGCCGACAAAAATCGGGCCTTTTCTGACAACCGGCTTGTTTTCCTTGCCGGGGAAGTTGAGAGCCGGAATGGATTTGGTGCTTCCGGCGAGCAAGCCGCAGGAAGACCAATCGCTTGGAGAATTTTTCAGAAGACGCGTCGGCGGTGAAGTGGTGGAGAATTTGATCGAACCGCTTTTGTCAGGCATTTATGCCGGGGACATCGACCGTCTCAGTCTGATGTCGACTTTCCCGCAGTTCTATCAGACAGAGCAGAAGTACAGAAGCTTGATCATCGGGATGAAAAAATCGCGGGGCGCCCAGAGCGCCGGAAAGCCTGCAAACAAAAAGAAAGGCCAGTTCCAGACAGTGAAAACCGGCCTGCAGACAATTGTTGAAGAATTGGAAAAGCAGCTCAGCATCACAAAGGTTTATAAAGGCACAAAGGTCGTCAACATCGAGCGTGCGGGCTCGGCTTACAGCATGAAGCTTGACAACGGCAAAGTGCTTCACGCCGATTCAGCCGTGGTCACCGCTCCCCATAAAGCAGCTGCCGCGATGTTTCAAGAAGAGGATTGGCTGAAAGGTTTAGAGGATATGGTGTCAACATCTGTCGCCAATGTGGCCCTCGGATTTCCGGAAGAAGCCGTCCAAATGGAGCATCAAGGCACAGGCTTTGTCATTTCAAGAAACAGCGACTTTTCGATTACGGCGTGTACATGGACAAACAAAAAATGGCCGAGCACAACGCCTGAAGGAAAAGTCCTGTTAAGGGCTTATGTAGGGAAAGCAGGCGATGAGTCCGTTGTCGAACAGTCGGATAACGAGATGGTGAAAATCGTCCTCGACGATTTAAAACGGATTATGAAGATCGACGGCGAGCCGGAAATGTCCTGCATCACAAGGTGGCATGAAGCGATGCCGCAATACCATGTCGGCCACAAGAAAAGAATTAAAGAAATAAGGGAAGGTTTAGAAGCGTCATATCCGGGCATTTTCATGACGGGAGCCTCTTTTGAAGGGGTCGGCATCCCGGATTGCATCGACCAAGGCAAGCAGGCCGTCGCCGATGTACTCTCTCACCTTTTCGAATAAAGAAGAGCAAATAAAGCTGTCCGAATCCATTCGGCGGCTTTTTTTATTTTCACTCTTTTTATAGCTTTCATCATTTTAAAGTTTGTTTATGGAAAAGATAACATTTAAATAATTGCATTTTATTTTCAAGTGTGTTAAATTACTTTTTGTACTTACTGACCAAAATGTTCAAATAGTCAATTTCGGGGTGAGAAACCGTGAGCAAAGATCGAAAAGCACTGATTTTAGAAGCGGCGACAAAATCGTTTACACAATTCGGCTACAAAGCGACGACGATGGATCTGGTGGCGAAGCTTGCCAATGTCGGCAAGGGTACGATTTATACTTTTTTCAAGAATAAAGAGGAACTGTTCGATGACATTTTTTCTTCGCTTCTGATTGAAATGAAGCAAACGGCTGATCAAGCGATTGATCCTGATCTGCCTTTTCACGAAAATGCCCATCGCGCGATGATGGCAATATTGGAGTACAGAAAGAAGCACCAGCTGACCATAAAAATCTTTCAGGAAGGTGCGGAGCTCGGCACACCGGCGGCCCGCGAAGTCATTGAAAAGCTGGAACGCATGGTCGTCAGCTATATTAAGAGAAAAATTAAAGAAGCGATTAAAAATGACGATATTAGACCGTGTGACCCCGAGCTGAACGCGTTTGTCATCTTCAAGCTTTACATCGCGCTCATCTTTGACTGGGAAAAAAACCATGAACCGCTGAAAGATGAAGAGTTGGCAGAGATGCTGAAAATGTATATTTTAAAAGGATTATCTCATTAGATTATCCTTTCTTTGTTTAAAGGGGTGCTTAGCCGCATAGAGAGAGCGGCTACTAACTAGGAGGCGTATCAACATGAATGTTTTCAAAAACCAGTGGAGAGAACTGATAACCAATAAAAAACTACTGATATCCGTGATCGGGGTTCTCTTTATACCGCTGATTTACAGCAGCATATTTTTGGCGGCGTACTGGGACCCATACGGAAACGTCGATCAGCTCCCCGTAGCGGTTGTGAATTCCGACAAGGGGACGACATATGAAGGAAAAGACCTTCACATCGGTGACGACCTTGTCAAAGAACTGAAAAAAAACGATAAGTTTGACTGGCATTTTACAACGAAGGAAAAAGCGCTGAGAGGCTTGCAAAATGAGGAATACTACATGGTTGTAGAAATTCCTGAAAACTTTTCGAAAGATGCCAGCACGGTGATGGATAAACATCCGAAAAAGCTGAATCTGATTTATCATACAAACGCCGGACGAAACTATGTCGGCGCCCAGATTAGCGATAAAGCGATTGAACAGCTTCAGCATTCAGTCGGTTCTGAAATCACGGAGCAATATGCTGAAGTTATCTTTGACAATTTCGGCAAAATTGCAAAAGGTCTCGGTGAAGCCAGCGAAGGAGCCGGAAAACTGGATAAAGGACTGAAAGATGCGAAAGAAGGAAGCGAAAAGCTGAAAAAGAACCTTGAAAAGCTCGCGAAAAGCCAAATTCAGTTCAACAAAGACGGAATGGAGAAGTTCGGCACAGCATTCAATACGCTGAACGACAAAATTCATGAGCTTGATTCAGGGCTTGCGCAATTTTTGGAAAAAAGCGGCCAGCTGCACAGCGGTGCTCAACAGCTCCAACAAGGCATGCCTCAGATTGTGGCTGGATTGGAGCAGATGAATGAAAAAGCGCAGATGATAAGCAAACTCGAAGAAGCAATTTCAAATGAAAAGATTCAGCAGCTTGAAACGGCGCTTTCAAACGCTGAAAAGGCGAAAAAAGAAATCAGCCAGATTTCGAAAAATATTGATGAGCTTGAAGCAGCATTGAAAAACCAGCACAGCGAAGTTAAACAAATTATTGAATCCAGCAACATGCTGACACAAGAACAGAAAACCGCGCTTATGAAACAAGTCGACGAAAAAATGGGAACAGTGAAGCTGCCTGAGTTCGACAAGTTGAAAGCGCAAATTCCCGATGTCAGCGAACTTCCCGATTTATCCGGGCTGAAACAGAAGCTTGAGGAATTGAAGCAAGTTCCTTCGAATGTGAATAAGCTTTATAAAGGATCGCAAAAGATTCAGCAAGGGCTCGATGCGCTGACAAACGGTTTGGGTGCTTACAACGAAAAATTCGCAGAAGCGAAAAGCGGATCATCCAAAATCGCCGAAGGCAGCCAGACGTTAGTCGGGAAGTTCGGCGATCTGCAAAGCGCGGCTGATAAACTGAAAGACGGTTCTTCCAAGCTTGCAGAAGGGGCTAAATCCCTTGATGAAGGCCTTGGCAAGCTGTCTGACGGAAGCGGGGAGCTGTTTGATAAGCTGTCTGACGCTGCCGATCAAACCGGCGATATTCAAGCGGGAGACGAAAACTACAATATGTTCTCAAACCCCGTCGATGTGAAAGGCGATAAAATCGATCCGGTTTCCAACTACGGAACAGGATTAACCCCGTATATTTTGTCGCTCGGCTTATTCGTCGGTGCATTAATGATCACCGTTGTCTTCGATGTGAAAGAGCCGGCTGTCCGGCCCGAATCAGCTTTTGGCTGGTTTATGAGCAAATTCAGCGTGCTTTTTGCAGTGGGAATACTTCAAGCGGCGATTGCCTGCACGATCATTCTCTGGGGCATCGGGCTTGAAGTGCAAAGCGTCTGGAGATTCTATCTGTTCAGTATGATCATGAGCATTACATGCCTTGCGATCATTCAGTTTTTGGCTGCGACAATGGGAAATCCGGGACGATTTATTGCCGTCATTCTGCTTGTGCTTCAGCTTGGAGGAAGCGGAGGAACTTTTCCTCTTGCTCTTGTACCTAAGTTCTTCCAGGTCATCCATTCTGCACTGCCGATGACCTACAGCATTGCGGGATACAGAGCGGTGATTTCAAGCGGAGACTACGCGTATATGTGGGAACAGGCTGCCGTGCTCGGCGGTGTTGCGATCGTCATGATGGCTTTGACGCTGATTTATTTTAAAGTGCTGCTGAGAAAAGGAAAAATTGAAGAGCAGCATGCATAAAAGAAAAACATCTTTTCAAGCCCGGCAAGGGCAAGAAAAGATGTTTTTTTTTGAAATCAGGAAGCTGGCGCGCCCCATTTTACAATCAGCCCCGTATATGTAAGACCTCCACCAAAACCGAACAGAATCAAGGTGTCACCCTCTTTCAGCTTTCCGTTTTTGACGGCTTCATCAAGGGCGAGCACGATTGATGCGGATGAGGTGTTGCCAAACCATTCGACGCTCGTCAGCGCTTTTTCGGCTGGAATTCCGGTTTTTTCGCAAATCGATTCGATCATTCGCAGATTCGCGCTGTGCGGGACGAACCAATCGATATCTTTCAGCTCCATTTCAGCTTGGGTAAGCAGCTTTTTGACGCCTTCGGGAACGGACCTGACCGCCCACTTATACACTTCACGACCGTTTTGAACCATTTTTCCTTCACCTGAGAGCGGCTCCCCTTTAAGGTCGCTTCGCAAGCCGGTTCTGTATAAATGGCGGGCTCCGTCACCTTTCGTATCCTGGGCAAAAGTAATGAAGCTTGGGGCTTTGTCGTCCCGTTCGACAAGCAGGGCGCCGGCGCCGTCTCCGAACAAAATGCAAGATGTGCGGTCTGTGTAGTCGGTTGTTTTTGATAAGGTTTCACCGCTGATCACTAGAATTTTTCTATGCAGCCCGGAAGTGATCAGGCCGTTGGCTATATGCAATCCGTATGCTAATCCTGCGCAGGTCGCATTTACATCGACCGCGCCGACTTCGTTCCATCCGAAGTGTTCCTGAACCTGGCATGCCGTGCTTGGAAAAGCGTAATCCGCTGTTGTGGTAGAGACGATGATCATGTCAATATCGTCAAGCGTGCCTCTGTATCTGTTTTTTAGATCTTCAACCGCCTTTATGCAAAGATCTGATGTGAATTCGTGACTCCCCGCGATTCGCCTTTCTTTCATTCCTGTCCGCTGAATGATCCATTCATCAGAAGTATCGACGATCTTTTCAAAGTCTTTGTTTGTCATGCGCTTTTCGGGAACATAGGTGCCGATGGCGGAAATTCGCGCTTTTGATAAAGTTTTCATGAAATTCACTCTCCTTTCTTTCATTATATCACCTAGTATTAGCATCTGGTACTAAAATGTTGATGTGAGGTATACTATAAACATCACAAGTTGGGAGGAATGAACCATGTCAGGACAGAAAACGATGGAGCTCATTAAGGAGCTCGTCTCCATCCCGAGCCCTACTGGAAATACGTATGACATCATAGACTATATCAATCGCCTTTTACAGAAAGAAGGAGTCGAAACAAGGCTTAACCGTAAAGGCGGCCTGATCGCGACGATACCGGGCCGCGACAAAACCCGGCACCGGATGCTGACCGCTCATGTCGATACCCTCGGAGCGATGGTGAAAGAGATTAAACCGGACGGGAGGCTGAAAATTGATTTAATCGGGGGCTTCAATTACAACTCGATTGAAGGCGAGTATTGCAAAATTGAAACAGCATCAGGGAGAACTTACACCGGCACCATCTTAATGCATCAGACATCAGTGCATGTATACAAAGACGCCGGAAAAGCCGAGCGCAACCAGAAGAATATGGAGGTCCGCATTGACGAACCGGTCCGCAGTGAAGAAGAAACCCGGGCGCTCGGCATCAATGTCGGCGATTTTATCTCCTTCGATCCGCGCGTTGAAATCACGCCGAGCGGGTTTATCAAATCGCGTCATCTTGACGATAAAGCAAGCGTCGCCCTCCTCATCGAGCTGATCAGAACGATTAACACAGAAGGGATGACACTGCCTTACACGACTCACTTTTTAATTTCCAACAATGAAGAAATCGGTTATGGCGGCAACTCCAATATCCCGCCTGAAACGGTGGAATATTTGGCTGTTGATATGGGAGCGATCGGCGATGGACAGTCAACCGATGAATATACGGTCTCCATTTGTGTAAAGGATGCCAGCGGGCCTTATCACTACGGGCTTCGAAAGCGTCTGACCGCCCTTTGCGAAACACACGGAATCGGTTATAAGCTTGATATTTACCCGTACTACGGATCAGATGCTTCAGCAGCCGTCAAAGCGGGCCATGATATCGTCCACGGGCTGATCGGCCCGGGAATTGACGCATCCCATGCGTTTGAAAGGACGCATCAATCGTCCTTGGAGCAGACGGCAAAGCTGCTGTATCACTATGTTCAGTCTGACATAGCATAAAAAAGCTCCCAAGGGACCGCGGTCCCTTGGGAGTAAAAAAAGAGTGGAAGTCATCCATCCGTAAAGGATGGCGTTTACTTACCAGTAATCATAGTGTTTTTTCTTTTTGCAGTGATCAAAGTGGTCAAACTTCTTGTAGTCATAGTCATAATCATACTTCTTATAGCATGGATAATAGTAGTAATAATAGTAGTAGTAGTATTTCTTGCAGTCGTGGTCTTTCTTGTGGTAGTCAAAGTCATAATCTTTCTTGCAATGGTCATGGTAAAAATACATTAAACTTCCCTCCAGTTTTCTTTTCTAATTTAACTACAGTACATCGTATGTAAACGAAAGGAAGTTGTTTGGACAGGTTTCTTGAGTAATTTGCATATTTTTGAAAAAACGTATGTTTCTCCAAAAGCGGAAAACATACGTTTTTTTTTCGAGCTGTCAGCCGGATATTTTCATATCTGCCGGCTCCCTTTGATTTAAGACGGTCTGCCCTTTAATGGCGTCATATTCACCTTCCCATTTTGACATGACCACAGCGGCAAGAGCGTTTCCGGTCAGGTTGACGACCGTTCTCGCCATATCCATAATCCGGTCGACTCCGGCAATGAAGGCCAGGCCTTCAGCAGGAACGCCGATCGTGCCCAGGGTCGCAAGAAGAACGACGAATGATGTGCCGGGAACGGCAGCCATTCCTTTAGAAGTGACCATTAGAACAAGGATGAGCGTGAGCTGCTGCCCAATGGACAGATCGATGCCGTAGACCTGCGCCAGAAACAGCGCCGCGATCGCCTGATACAGGACAGAGCCGTCAAGGTTAAATGTGTAGCCGATCGGAATGACAAACGATACAATGCCCTTTGGACAGCCGATTTTCTCCATCTTTTCCATGACGCGCGGAAGCACGGTTTCAGAGCTTGATGTACTGTACGCAAGAAGCAGCTCATCTTTCAAATAGGCCAAAAATTTAAATATATTGATACCGGCTAGCTTGCCGACGATCCCAAAGATGACGATCAGGAAGAAAGCAAGAGCCAGATAGACAAGTAAAACGAGCTTTCCCAATGATAAAAGCGAAGAAAAACCAAATTTTGAAACCGTCACACCAATTAAAGCAAAAACGCCGAACGGCGCGAATTTCATGACGATGTTGACGACGTGGAACATAGCTTGAGACGTTGCCTCAAAAAAGGAGAGCACAGGCTTGCCTTTTTCGCCTATGGCAGACACTCCGAGTGCGAACAGAACAGTGAAGCAAATGATCGCAAGCAGATCGCCTTCAGCGAGCGATTGGAAAAAGTTTGTCGGCACAATGTGCAGGAAAGTGTCTGCGACAGATTTGGTGCTTGCTTCTTTTTCTGTTTCTACATATTGGCTGATATCCTGTTTTTCAGCACCAGAAAAGTTTACGCCGTGTCCAGGTTGAACGATGTTTCCAAGGAGAAGTCCGAGCACAATCGCAAAAGTCGTAATAATTTCAAAGTACAGGATCGTCCGAAAGCCGAGCCTGCCGACCTTTTTGCCGCTGCCGGCCCCCGCAACCCCGACAATCAAGCTTGAAACGACAATAGGAATAACAATCATTTTGATTAATCTTAAGAACAAATCGCCGACGGGCTGCAAATATGTTGCCACCGCAGGATTTCCAAACCAAATCGCTCCTGCTGCAACACCTAAAATCAGCCCGAGGAAAATTTGTGTGGCTAATCCGAATTTAAGTCTTTTCATAGATGCCCTCCCAACGCATACTTAATTTATACTAGAATATTAAACTTGAGATCGTAAATTAAGTATAGCGAAAGAAAAAGCAGCTCGTCCATTAAAAAAATAACGTCTGAATATATCGAAAATTCAAATATGAGATGATCATCCTGTCTTGAATTCAAATTGGGACAATCATCGGTGTATATTTCCCTAAGTGAAATAGTAAAATGTTATTAAAATAATGAATTTTGACACGAATCTCTCTCTTTATGACTAACTTTATGACAAAAAAACACCCCGGGGAATCCGCTGGGGCGTTTTTAATGAAGTCTATATATCTTTTACATTTAAGCATTTAGAGCAAGTGTTTCCGTAGCATTCGTGCTGCTCATCAATATCGTGGCCGCATTCTGAACATTTCTTTGAAGGCAAATTTCTGAAGAACTCGGTGATTTTAGCGAGCATGTTTGATTCCCCCAATTCGTTTGTTGTCAACATTGTATTATAACAGAGGTCAGAAAATCAATGTCTGTTTTATGACAAAATATAAAACATGCATTTTTTAAGAAAAATGGGTATATTGAATAGGGGGACGATAGACACGAAAAAGAGGTGTGTATACATGAAGGTGACAGTCATCGGCTGCTGCGGAGGATTTCCGGCTGCAAATGAAGCGACTTCAGGCTATCTCTTTCAATCCGGGGATTATTCTGTTTTAATCGACTGCGGCAGTGCCGTTTTATCCAAGCTTCAGCTGTTTCTGCCCGTTGAGGAGCTAGATGCCGTTATATTATCCCATTATCATCACGACCATATTGCGGATGTCGGACCTTTGCAATTTGCCAAACTGGTCGGCTCATTCCTCGGCAAGGGAGCGAATGCCCTTCCGATATATGGACATCCTTTTGATGAAGAGCAGTTTTCAAAGCTTACATATAAAACGCATACCGCTGGATTAGCGTATGATCCGAAACAACCTTTGACAATCGGACCGTTTACGTTCACGTTTTTAAAAACGGTTCATCCTGTTGACTGCTTTGCCATGAGGGTGACGGACGGTGTTCATTCTGTCGTTTATACGGCCGACTCGAGCTTTCAGGAAGCCTTTATTCCGTTCAGCGAAGGAGCCGATCTGTTGATCTCAGAGTGCAACTTTTATGCGGATCAGGATGGGAGGAGCGCCGGTCATATGAACAGTCTCGAAGCGGGGCGCATCGCTGCGGAAGCGGGTGCGGGGCATCTTCTCTTGACACACCTCCCGCATTTCGGGGAACATCAAAAACTAGCAGAAGAGGCCCAAACCGTTTATAAAGGCGCGGTTGATCTGGCGCACACCGGTTATGTGTGGGGAGAATAGAAGGAGGAACTGACAAACATGCTGTTTATCGATAATCAAAATATAACAGATCCGAGGATCAACTTGGCGATTGAGGAGTACTGCTTAAAGCACCTCGATCCTGAAGAGACGTATCTGCTGTTTTATATCAACCAGCCGTCGATCATTATCGGCAAAAATCAAAATACGATCGAGGAAATCAACACAAAGTATGTGGATGAAAACGGGATCATTGTCGTCCGCAGGCTGTCAGGCGGCGGAGCTGTCTACCATGACCTCGGGAACTTGAACTTCAGCTTTATTACGAAAGACGACGGCAACAGCTTCCACAACTTTAAGAAGTTTACGGAGCCCGTTGTGGCTGCTTTAAAGAAGCTTGGCGTCGATGCGGAGCTGAGCGGGCGAAACGATTTGATGGCAAACGGCCGGAAAATTTCGGGAAACGCCCAGTTTTCAACGAAAGGGAGAATGTTCAGTCACGGCACGCTGTTGTTCGATTCTGAGATTGAACATGTCGTATCAGCTTTAAAAGTGAAAAAAGATAAAATCGAATCAAAAGGCATCAAATCGATCAGGAGCCGTGTAGCCAATATCAGCGAGTTTCTCGATCAGAAGATGACGACAGTGGAATTCCGAAGCATGCTTCTCCGCTATATTTTTGATACCGAGGGGGAAATACCGGAGTATAAGCTGACTGAAAAAGACTGGGAAATCATCAATCAAATTTCAAAGGAACGCTATCAAAACTGGGATTGGAACTATGGGAAGTCTCCGAAATTCAATCTTCAGCATTCAAAACGTTTTCAAGCGGGATCGGTCGACATCCGCCTGGAAGTGCAAAAAGGCGTGATCCGCGAGTGCAAAATATTCGGTGACTTTTTCGGAGTCGGCGATGTCAGCGACATTGAAGAAAAGCTGAAAGGCGTACAGTATGAAAGAAAAGCGATTGAAGAAGCCCTTCAAGGCGTTGACATCAAGCATTACTTCGGCAATATTCAAAAAGAAGAATTTTTGGAGCTTGTCTACTAAAAAAAGAGGCTGCGGTTTCCGCGGCCCCTTTTTTAACATGTTAGGAATGGAAGATATTTCCCGTCAGCCCTTGAGTGTTTTCTGTTCATTTACTATAATGGGAATAGATTTTGATTATCACAAAATGAATGGTCATTCATTCATTTTTAAGGGGTGGGAGAATGAATTTAGTTTCAAAATTAGGGGAAACAGCTCAATCAAAGCCTGACAGAACCGCTTATATTTTTGGGGAACAGACGGAAACATACGGGGGATTGCAGCAGAAAATTGATTGCTTTGCCGAAGGGCTGCGCGAAATCGGGGTGGAAAAGGGCGATCATGTCGCTTTGCTTCTTGGCAATACACCGCATTTTGTGATTTCGTTTTACGGTGCGCTGAAAGCCGGAGCCGTTGTCATACCGATCAATCCGGCCTATACGCCGACTGAGATCGGCTATATGCTGACAAACGGCGATGCAAAAGTGATCGTGGCTCTGGGACAACTGCTCCCGCTTTACGAGAAGGTGCATGAATCCCTTCCGAAAGTCAGCTGTGTCGTGCTTTGCGAAACGGGGGAGCCGCTTCAAGAACCGGAAAGTACCGAGGTTAAGATGAAATTGAAATCGTTTACAAGCATCATGAGACCTCCTGTCCGGCCGTTTCCTGAAATCGATGACGAAGATACGGCCGCCATCCTCTATACGTCAGGAACCACGGGAAGACCAAAAGGGGCGATGCTCACACATCAAAATCTATTTTCGAATGCAAATGATACGGCCCGCTATCTGACAATGAATGAATCTGACCTTGTCGTCGCCGCCTTGCCGATGTTCCACGTTTTTTGTTTAACGGTCTGCATGAATGCACCGCTCATGAACGGCGCAGCGATTTTGATCGTGCCGAAATTTAGTCCTGCCGAGGTCTTCAAGCTGATTAAAAAGCATCAGGCGACGATCTTCTCAGGCGTTCCGACAATGTACAATTATCTTTACCAGTATGAAGGGGCGGATGAAGCAGGTTTTCGATCCATCAGGCTTTGCATCTCAGGCGGAGCGGCCATGCCTGTCGCTCTCCTGAAAAGCTTTGAGGAAAGGTTCGGCGTCCTCGTTTTAGAAGGCTACGGCTTGTCGGAGGCTTCTCCTGTTACATGCTTTAACCCGTTCAGCACCGGCCGCAAGCCAGGATCGATCGGGACGAACATTCTCAATGTGAAAAACAAAGTCGTCAATGAACTCGGGGAAGAGCTGCCTGCCGGTCAAGTCGGGGAGCTGATCGTTAAAGGGCCGAATGTCATGAAAGGGTACTACAAAATGCCGGAAGAAACAGCCCATACGATTAAAGACGGATGGCTGTATACAGGTGATTTGGCAAAACGGGATGAAGACGGTTATTTTTATATCGTCGACAGAAAAAAAGACATGATTATCGTGGGGGGCTATAATGTCTATCCGAGGGAAATCGAAGAAGTGCTCTACCTCCATCCGGAGATCGCAGAAGCGGTGGTCATCGGAGTGCCCGATCCGAATACGGGAGAAGCCGTCCACTGCTATGTCGTTCCGAAGAATAAAACGCTGACAGAGGATGATGTCTTGGCGCACTGCAAAAAGCATCTTGCGAAATACAAGCGCCCGTCGGCGATCGTTTTCATGGATGAAATTCCGAAAAACTCGACCGGCAAAATTTTAAGGCGCGCTTTAAAAGACATTCTGACAAACCAATCTTGATTTACACTAAAAGGGACGCCTGCCGCGTCCCTTTTCTGCAGTTCTCTGAGAAGAGCATCTTTTTCCCTTTGTCGGAGAACAAAATATGTGCCCTCCTCTTCTTTCAGGATGACGGCTTCATCTCTCTTCAGCCAGATGGTGAAGTGAACGCGATGTGTGTCGGTCATGCTGATGTATCCGTGATACGCCGGAGCAGGCAGGCTATGCGCTGTCTTTTCCTTCATCCTTTTCCCTTTGTTAAATGTATCAAGCAGAACGTCTATGTTGTGCCTGTCTTTGATGCTGACCGTTTTTTCGCTGTCTTCCGCCTTCTTCAAGATAATTTCTTCAGCATTTCTTGAGTCGAAAGGCTCCGCCATCAAGTGGAATACATAAAAGACAGCGATGGATAAAATACCGAAAAAAAGTATGACACCCATTATTTTTTTCAGAATGATCACCCCAGGCTATGTATTTTCTCCGTTTAAAGGCCTTTTCATCCTGAAAAATTATGCTATAATGTTCAATAAATTATACATATGTTCAATTTATTGCGAGGGGGGCAGAAGATGAATTCGATTGAAAAACAAGTAGCAGAAAACATAAAGAGACTGCGAAAAGTCCGCAATTACAGCCTTGATCAATTGTCATCGATGACCGGCGTCAGCAAAGGCATGCTCGCGCAAATCGAAAAAGGCGCTTCAAGTCCGACGATCACAACCTTGTGGAAGATCGCAAACGGGCTGCAAGTATCATTTACTTCCTTAGCAGAAAAGCCTGCCGGGGAGCCGACGGTCGTCAGAAAGCACGAGAAAACGCCCGTTATGGCCGGAGAAGAAAAATACGCGGCATTTCCGCATTTTCCGTTCGACCAAAAAAAGAAGTTTGAAATCTTTTATATTGAACTTGCGCCCGGCTGTGTGCACGAATCAGAGCCTCACCACGGCGGGATTGAAGAGTACGTGCTCGTCTCTAAAGGAGCGATCGCAGTGACGGCGGGTGATTACACCTGCGAATTGAGCGAAGGTGATGCAATGCATTTCACCGCAAACACCGTCCATACGTACGAAAACAACACGGAACAAACGGCATCATGCTATACACTTATTTATTATCCGTAAAGAGGTGTCAAGATGGAAAAGCAGGATTCACTCAACTTTCTAGACGGGCTTCGTTCAGGGGTTTCCCTGGCCGTCGGCTACATCCCGGTCGCTTTGACATTCGGACTTTTAGCAAAAACAACGGGGCTGTCGCTTTTTGAAACGTTTTTGATGAGCGCCCTTGTTTTCGGAGGAGCGTCCCAGTATATGTCTTTAAGCATGCTCGCCGTTCAGACAGGAATTATCGAAATCGTTATGACGACGTTCATTGTGAACATCAGACATTTTTTATTTTCAGCGACTTTGAATCAATTGGTAGAAAAAGATTCACCTTGGAAAAAAGCGTTTTACTCATTTTTCGCGGTGACAGATGAATCGTTTGCTGTCGCTGCTTTAAGGAAGGAAAAGCTGACGACCGGATATATGATCGGCCTCGGTTCGATCGGATATGTAAGCTGGGTTTTTTGGAGTGCGGCCGGGCATTTTGCAGGGGCTGCCATGCCGGCTGTTCTCCAGGAAAGCATGAGCATCGCCCTTTATGCTATGTTTATCGGATTGTTGGTGCCGCCTTTGAAAAAACAGCGTAAAGTCCTGCTGCTGGCGGGAGCTGCCGCTCTATTCAATACGGTTTTCCAAATGAACGGAATGTTGTCGGCAGGATGGTCGATCGTCTGTGCTACGCTTTTATCCGCCATCCTGATCGAATGGCTGTACCAATTTAGAACAGAGGGGAAGAGAAACTATGTTTAGTCCGATCATCTGGATGATTATCGGCATGGCTGCCGTTACATATATACCGCGGATGGTGCCGCTCATTGCTTTTGAAAGCCTGAAGCTTCCCGGATTTTTGGAGCGCGTGCTGAAAAATGTGCCGTACGCCGTTTTAGGCGCTCTCATTTTTCCGGGAATTTTTTCGGTGCAAAGCGGTATGCTCTACGGACTTGCCGGCGCTCTTATCGCATTTTTATTTTCCTATTTTGGAGCAAGCGTCATAGTCGTCGTGATGGGGACGATTTTGACGCTCGCAGGTGCCGGCCTCTTGCTCTCATTGTAAGGCTTGGTTCTAACTTTCGCAGGAAAAGCTTACAATAGAAGTAACTGCTATGTGAGAGGAAGTGATTCGCCATGCGGAAATGGATCGCGGGAGCCGGTCTCCTGTATGTGCTGTACGGCCTTTTTTTCTATTGGTATCTCTTTATGGCCGGTGAACCCTCCGTTCCCGAGGCGCTGAAAGGGACAAGTGCAGACCCGGCGACATTTATGAACGAAAGGGAACTCATGCTGACGGAAGAGTACTCGAAAATAAAGGACTTTCTGTTTTTTATCCGGATTCCGTTTGAGTGGTTCTTATTTTTTATATTGTTGATTGCCGGTTTATCGAGGAAAATGAAGAATTGGGCGGAGCAGACGTCAAAGCGGAGAACGATTCAAATAACGGCATATGTTTTTGCTTTGTTTCTGATCGTCACGATCGTTTCTGTACCGCTTGACTGGATCAGCTATCAATATTCGCTTGACTACGGCATATCAACGCAGACAACCGCAAGCTGGATCAAAGACCAGGTGATCGACTTCTGGATCAGCTTTCCGATAACGGCTGCGGCGGTGATCGTCTTTTACTATTTGATCAAAAAGCATGAAAAACGCTGGTGGTTTTATGCCTGGTGCCTGACGGTTCCGGTTACACTGTTTTTATTTTTCCTTCAGCCGGTTGTCAT
Source organism: Bacillus sp. FSL K6-0972 (assembly GCF_037976035.1). Taxonomy (NCBI): domain Bacteria; kingdom Bacillati; phylum Bacillota; class Bacilli; order Caryophanales; family Bacillaceae; genus Bacillus; species Bacillus sp. FSL K6-0972. The sequence continues at coordinate 1,162,528 of NZ_CP150260.1, forward strand.
CGATCCTTTATACAATGACTTTTATCCGCTGAAAAATAAAGAGCTCGAACAAAGCATTCTGAAGCTGGCCGATCAGGCGGATATTCCTGCGAATCACGTCTATGAAGTGAACATGTCTGAAAAAACGAATGCGTTAAATGCTTATGTGACAGGGATCGGCGCCAATAAAAGGATTGTGCTCTGGGATACCACGCTGAACAAGCTGGATGAACCGGAAATTTTATTCATTATGGCGCACGAAATGGGGCACTATGTGATGAAGCATGTTTACATAGGGCTCGGCGGGTACCTGCTATTATCCCTTGCCGTCTTTTATGTGATCGACAAGCTGTACAAGCGGATCATCGGCCGCTATGGAAAAAGTCTTCACATTGCGGGAAAATCCGATCTTGCCGCACTCCCGCTTCTCCTGATGCTGATGGGTGTCATCTCTTTTGCGTCTTCTCCATTTACAAACGCAGTTTCGAGGCATCAGGAAAAAGCCGCTGACCAGTATGCGATTGAACTGACGAACAACAGCGATGCAGCGGTTGCGACTTTTCAAGAGCTCTCAAAAGCGGGGTTGAGCGAGGCGAACCCGCCGTTTCTCGTCAAGATTTTTAAATACGGCCATCCGACCATAATGGAACGGATTCAAAATATTGAACAGTCTTCAGCTGAATGAAGAAAAAGCTAGTGCTAAAAACACTAGCTTTTTCTATATGCCATTTGTTAGAATATGTTATTGAGCGGCAGCTTCGACATTGATCAGACCTTTTCCATAGTAGAAAGAGCTTCCCAAATAAGTCGCCGTACTGGAGAGACGGTTGCGGACTTGTGAAGCTGAAAGGTTCGGATGTTTTGACAAGATCAAAGCTGCTGCTCCCGCTACATGAGGAGAAGCCATTGACGTTCCGTTCAATGTTGCATAAGTGCTGGTTGGGTAAGTGCTGTACACGCCTGCGCCAGGAGCCATGACTTCAAGCTCTGCTCCGACGCTGGAAAATGAAGCTCTGTTGCTGTTAGAGTCTACCGCACCAACTGCGATGACAGAGTCGTATTTCGCAGGATAGCCGATTGTATTCGTGTTTCCTGAAGATCCGCTGTTCCCAGCAGCCGCTACAACGACAACCCCTCTTGCATATGCATTGTCGACCGCCTGTTTCATCGCTGTTGAGCCTAATGGTCCTCCAAGGCTCATGTTGATAACATCCATGCCGTTTGTCGTCGCCCACTCGATTCCGCTTACAATGCCGCTGTATGATCCGTTTCCGCTTGAATTCAGCACTTTAACCGCGTACAAGGATACGCTCGGCGCAACGCCTAATACACCCGTTGTATTGTCAAGCGCAGCTACTGTACCGGCAACATGCGTGCCGTGTCCGTTGCCGTCGGTGTTATAAGCTTCGCCAGCTACAAAGCTTGCTCCGCCGACTACGTTTAAGTCCGGATGAGAAGCTTGGATTCCTGTATCCAGGACGGCGACTTTTACGTTCGCTCCCTTGTAGCCTTGAGCCTGCACTTTGTCTGCTTTAATGAGAGGAATGCCGTAAGGAACGGTTTGCGCCAAAGCATGAGCTACGTGATCCTCTTCCACATAAGCGACATCCGGATCATTTTTGACTTCCTCAAGCGCTTCTTTGTCTAGCTTCGCTTTTGCCGCGTTGATGATTCTAAACTGCTTGTCCACTTTTCCGCCGCTCTCTTTGATGATGTCCTTTTTGACGGATGTGGTTTTTACCCCTGACTTAAATCCGACAATATAGTCCTTTTCTACATTTTTCGCCGGCTGAGCAGCAGAAGCCGAATCGCTGAAGGCCATCGTGAACACGAGCATTAGGGCCGTCAGCATCCCAAGCCAAAAACTCTTTTTCCTCATCATTACTCACTCTCCTCCATTTAATTCAGAATAATTGAAATAGATGGATAATATACTCTATTCGAATTATTCTGTTAATTTATTATAGAAGAAAAATGAATTATATGGTAGACCTATTTTTTTGAAGGACCAATTTAAAATTTATTGGTTATTAATAACTGTTTTAGAAAAATATTCAGTCCAAAAGTATGAATAGACCGCTTCATTCTGGCAGGGAAAGATGTCCCGGAGTTCGCGAATGACAGGAGATTGATTCACCTGATTCATTTTATGAAAATACTATTCGTTTATTTTATAACATAATATTTTGGTGAAGGAGGTTGCGGCCTTGTCGATCATCTATTAAAATATGCAATATATCGCATACAGAAATGGGTGAAAGATATGAAATCAGGTCATGTGAAAGGCGTATTGATGGTGCTGGCAGGGGCTTCGTTGTGGGGATTGTCGGGAAGCGCTGCACAGTATGTATTCGAAAGGGGAGCGGCTGACGCCGGCTCGCTTGTCTCCGTCAGGCTTCTGGCGTCGGGAGTCATTCTCTTGTTATATGTTTCAATGAAAAACGGTTTTCAACATGCGTGTCGGGTATGGAAGAAAAAAACAGATATTTGTTCAATTTTGGTATTTTCTATTTTTGGAATGCTGGCCGTCCAATATACGTTTTTTGCTTCAATTGAAAAGGGAAATGCCGCAGCTGCTGCAATTCTTCAATACTTAGCGCCTTTTTTCGTATTGCTTTACCTATATGTTAAAAAAGAACTTCCGCCTAAATGGAAAGATGCCGTGCTTACTTTATTGGCGCTCTCCGGCGTGTTTCTTCTTTTGACAGGCGGAAGGCCGGACAGTTTGTATATTCCGGCCCAGGCCGCCGTTTGGGGCGTTTTGTCCGGTGGTGCGCTTGCTTTCTATACGGTTTTTGCAGGAGGTTTAATTCAATCGTTCGGTGCTTTGACGGTTACGGGATGGGGCATGCTGATCGGAGGAGCCGGAATTTCTTTTTTGTTTCCGCCGTTTCGGTTTGACCTTTCGCACATTGGGGCAGGGGAGGCGGCAGCCATTCTATTTGTTGTATTGTGCGGCACAGCTTTGGCGTTTGCACTATACATCGGCAGCCTCTCTTATCTTTCTGCTAAAGAAACGAGCTGCCTGAGTTGCGCCGAACCGCTTGCGGCCGTTCTGTCGTCGGCGGTCTGGCTGGATGTGCCGTTCAATGCCTTTCAAGGTGCCGGTACGGTGATGGTGATTATCACGGTCATCATCCTTTCCCTCAGCAGGGAAAGCAAAGCGGAGGATTCTGTGAATGAACGGGTGTAGAAAGGAGGGAGAGGCTCCTTTCTTTTTTTATAATGATAATGATTATCGTTGTCATTGGTATGAAGTGTTGCTATAATAATTTCGTCTACTACCAGAAAAGGAGATACATATGAAGCCCAAATATTTTGCTATTTTATTCCTATTGATGATATCAGTGATGACAGCCTGCTCTGGGGGAAGCGAGAGTACGAAAACTTCCGGTCAGGATTCTGTGACAGTTAAGCATGATCTTGGAGAAACGAAAGTCCGGAATAATCCGAAAAAAGTTGTGGTCCTTGAATTGGGTTTTATTGATGCGCTCCTTGATGCGGGCATTAAGCCTGTCGGAATTGCGGACGACGGCAAACCTAAGTTTATTAACGAGAAGGTCAGAGAAGAAATCAAAGGGTATACTTCAGTCGGTTCGCGCGCCCAGCCAAGTTTTGAAAAAATTGCTTTGTTAAAGCCCGACTTAATTATTGCCGATTCGAGCAGGCATAGCGGCGTCTATGATAAGCTGTCGAAAATTGCGCCGACAATCGCGCTGAAAAACTTGAATGCCGATTATCAGGACACTCTTGATGCGTCTCTTACGATTGCGAAAGCCGTCGGCAAAGAAAGCGCAATGGAGAAAAAGTTGGCTGAACATAAACAAAAGCTGAATGAATTGAAACAGAAATTCGGCAACCGGAAACAGAGCATTCTTCTGCTCGGAAACACAAATGATGAAATCACCGTGCGCGACGAAAACTTTTTCACGTCTCAGCTTCTGACGAATATCGGCTATACGTACGGTGTCGGAGACAGCAGCAAAGGCGATGGCGAAAACGGTGAATCCGTCAATATTAAAATGACGCTCGAACAGCTGCTTGAGAAAGACCCCGACATGATAGTCCTGATGACGGGAGAAAAGGATAAAGTCGATGAAGACGGGAAAAGACCGATCGAAAAAGACCCTCTTTGGAAAAAGCTTAGCGCAGTCAAAAACGGCAAGGTTTATGAAGCCGACAGATTCGCCTGGTCGCTCCGACGCAGTATTGACGGAGCAGATGCGCTGATGGATGATATCGGTCAGCATCTTCTGTCTGAGGATCAAAAGAAATCTTAGGAGCTTGTTGGACGGGATGACGCATGCTTTTTATAAAAGCATGCGCTTGTTTTTTTCTAAAGGAGTGACCTGTTTGATATATGTGAAACGTTTTGCACCGCTCATTTTTGTTTTTCTTTTGCTCGCGAGTTTTGCGCTTTCTGTTTCAATCGGTTCGTCAACGATTGCACTGTCCGACATTTGGGCAGCTGTGTTTGCATACGACGGTTCAAAATTGCACGCGATTATTCAGGCCATCCGAATTCCGTGCGCCTTGGCCGCCGCATTAATCGGAGCGAATCTAGGAGCCGCGGGCGCACTGATGCAGGCGGTGACAAGAAATGCGCTCGCATCTCCAAGCATCTTCGGCATCAATGCAGGGGCCTCTCTTGCTGTCGTATGTTTGACGGTGATGTTTCCTGCGCTTGCTGTTCCCCAGATCGCGATGGGAGCCGCTTTTGCCGGTGGTGCCGCGGCCGCGCTGGTCGTGTACGCGGTTGCCTCAGTATTCAGCGAACACGACAGGGATATCAGCTTTGCCTTGATCGGTGTCGTCATTCAGGCGATCATGGCTTCGATGACGCAAATGTTGCTCATTTTTCATGAAGAGTCGACGGAAACGTTATTGTTTTGGCTTTCCGGTTCTTTAGCGGGGAGCTCGTGGGATAAGCTTCATTTATTGATTCCGGTAAGCATTGCGGGTTTGTTGACGGCTTTGGCCTTAGGAAGGGCGGCGTCCGTCATGAGTCTCGGAGATGATGTTTCTCATGGGTTGGGACAAAACGTATGGCTCAGCAGATTGTTAATCGCCTTCACTGTTGTCGCGCTGGCGGGAGCATCCGTTTCTGCTGCCGGACCGATTGGTTTCATCGGATTGATGGTTCCTCATATGATCCGTTATCTCATGGGGGCTGACTACCGGGTAGTGATTCCGTATTCGGCATTGCTTGGAGCCGTTCTTTTGCTGATTGCTGATCTTCTGTCCCGCTTCGTATATTTTCCGTACCAAACGCCGGTCGGAGTTGTCACGGCAATGATCGGGTCGCCGTTTTTTATCTATTTGGCGAGAAGACGGAAAAAGGGGGCGGCATGATGAACAATACGGCAAGAAAAACGAAAAGACGGCGCGGACAATCGGCGGTAGTTCTCTGTGCGCTATTTGCCTGTTTGTTCGTGCTCATTGTGCTCAATTTGGCGATCGGCGATGAAAACATCGGACTGTGGGACGTAATGAAATCGCTGGCAGGGCAAGGGGATGCGGGAGTCCGCTTTTTAGTGATGGAATTTCGCATGCCGCGAATCCTCCTCGCTGTGCTTGCCGGAGGGGCGCTTTCAATCGCAGGTGTGGTCGCCCAATCGCTGATGAAAAATCCGCTGGCTGCACCGGACACGCTTGGGATTACAGGAGGAGCGGGATTGGGCGCTGTGATCGTTACGGTCTTGTTTTCACAGCAAAGTCCGCTGCTGCTGACAGGGGCAGCCTTTTCAGGAAGCGTTTTGGCTGCGAGCCTCGTCTATTTATTGGCTTATCGAAATGGGATCTCTCCTGTGCGGCTGGCGCTCGTCGGGATAGCGGTCAATGCTTTCTGCCATTCGGGCATTCAGCTATTCATCTCAAGGGGGAGCCCGAATGTCAACAATGCATTAATTTGGCTGAACGGAAGTCTGTGGGGGAGAGGCTGGGATGATGTAATGTCTCTTTTCATATGGTGCTGTCTTGTAATTCCTCCGATATGGTTTGCGGCAAAACCGCTCGATATCATCAAATCAGGGGACGGGATTGCCGTCGGCCTCGGCATCCGGCTTGAAAGAACACGGTTTCTGCTGCTTGCCGGTGCGGTCCTGCTGACAGCTGCGGCTGTGACCGCCGTGGGAACAATCGGCTTTATCGGGCTGATGGCGCCCCATATCGCAAGAAAACTGGCAGGTGCTGAAACGAGGATTTTGATTCCCGTTTCAGCTCTCGTCGGCGGCATCGTCCTCTTGATAGCTGATGCCGCTGGAAGAGGCCTTGTTCCGCCGCTTGAAATACCGGCTGGATTGATCGCAGCCGTTATCGGCGGTCCGTATTTTATTTATTTGCTGCGCCGCGAAGCGAAGCGGGGGAGAGCATAAAAAAAAGACGGCATGCTTGATGCCGTCTTTTTTTTAATCTGACAAATGGTGTGAAAGATTGTAATCCTTCACATGCCATTTATTTTCGTGAAATTTGATGTTGCTCAGGCAGGCATTGACGAGCTTCGTGTTTTCCAGGTTGATGTCGCCGTTTGAGATTTTTGACAGAAGCGCGTGTATCGCGGCTCCATGTGCGACGATCAGCACTTTTTTGTCCGGATACCGCTCGCTGACCTTTTGAACGCCGGCCATCAGCCGTTCGGCAAGTGCTTCTTTTGATTCCTGATTCGGATATTCTTTATCGGGATAGAGCCTCGTTCTTTCTTCGAATGGCATTCCTTCTGCATCTCCGTAATTCCTTTCGATGAAATCTTCCATTTCGATGATTTCAAGTCCCAAGTATTGATTGATGATTTCAGCGGTTTCTTTCGCTCTTCTTAAAGGGCTTGTAATGATGACGTCCCAGTCAGACCCTGTCAAAAACGCCCCGGTTTCTTTTGCTTGTTTTTTACCCGTTTCATTTAAAGGGATATCAGTTCTTCCCTGCAGTTTTCCTAAAGCATTCCAGTCTGTCTCGCCGTGCCGGATCAAACAAATCGCAGTCATGCTAAAAAGTCTCCTTTCAAACTAGGGGTGCACATTTCGGTGATATGGCCATTATACTAAATTTAAAAAACAGAACCACGAAATATGACTGGCACACAACAACATTTACAAGATTTTTTCAAAACAGGAGCGCAGCGCCGATTTTGCGGATCTGCAAACATCGCTGAGCGTGGCCAAGATGCTGCGAATATCAATCATATCTTTGGCATATTAGACTTTCAAATAACGTAATAGAATCAGGTTGCAAAAGGATGCGAAAGAAAAATACACAGGTCATGATTGACCTGTGTACGGTAACGCCTCATTTTTTTGTCAGCTCTACGAGAGAATCGACTGAAACTGCGACTTGTGATACGGCGGCATTGACATCTTGAAGGCCGCTTAAAAACGACTGCAGGTCGCCTTCGATTCGGCCGCTTTGCTCTTTGCTCGTTTTCATATTGGAGACGATATCATCGAATAGATGATTGATCTCCGACATCTTGTCTTTGCTTTCGTTCACAAGCTGATTTACATCTGTAATATGCTTCGTGACGATCGAGATTTGCGCGTTTGTGTTATTGACGAGCTCTGATACGGTGGAGACGGTTTTTTTCGTATCATCGGACAGCTTTCTGACTTCGTTTGCGACAACTGCGAAACCTTTGCCGTGCTCTCCTGCCCTTGCCGATTCGATCGAGGCGTTGAGCGAAAGCAAATTCGTCTGTTCGGCAATGCCTGTTACGATCCCGAAAATCTTTTCGATCTGCAGCGCGATTTCTTCCAGCTTTTTAATTTCCTGCTCGATTTGCGTCATGCTGCTTCCCATTTGATTCAGCTGCTGTTCCTGCTCCTCAAGCTCCTTTTTTCCGCCGATCGATTTTTGTTCGACAGACACGGCTGTCTTCGTTCCAACTCTTGACGTTTCGGCGATCTCGGAAGATTTGTCGACCAATTCCTGTACGGCGCCCGTCGTTTCGGCAAATATAGCGGCCAAAGAACCGGAAGTATCTTTAATTTGCCTGTGAAGTTCATTTTTGCTTTCTTCATCAAGTCTGCGGAGCCTCGCGTGTTCGTCTTCAAAGGCCTCCAGGACGATCTGCTGTTCGATGTTGAGTATTTTGGTGACGGCTTTGACAGACCGCCTGTATTCCTCATCGGATAAGGCGTTTTCAAAGATTGTCAGCATTGAAAGAAGGAGATCTTGAAATGCCCCCAGATACCACTTTGGCAACAGTCCGATGCGAAGATGAACGTGGGCGATCCGGATTCTTTTTTCTAAAAAGGCTTCGTCGATGACGCCTGAAAACATTTCCTGGATGTGGATCGTCAATGTCTTTTTGAGACGGTCGACCGAGCTGTTGTCATGTATGATCTCCATGAGAGATCTTTCATGCTCAAGGTTTTTGTAAAACCGGGTGACGATGGTTTCGATATGTTCAGTGACTAAAGGCTTCAGCCTGCTCAGCACCCAAAGATCCTCATCCGTCAAATCGACCATTGCCAGCTGTTTTTTAAATTCTGCGTGCTGATTGAGCCTGATTCTTTTTGTTTCAGGGCTTTCTTCAGCCAAAAATGATCGTTCTGTCTTTCTATCCTTTTTGAATAACACGATCGTATCCCCCTGTAATCGTTAATGATAAAACTGCCGTTTTTTAAAAATTTCCAGCATTTATCTTTTTATCGGCAATTTTTCATTACTTTTTAACTTGTACACCTCAGCTTTCCGGATCTTTAAGAGGTTCTACGGCAGGGCCCTCAATGACATCGCCGTCGATCGAAAACCTTGATCCGTGGCACGGACAGTCCCATGTCTTTTCCCCGTCATTCCACTCGACTTCGCAGCCCATATGGGTGCATGTTGTGTCAACCAGATGAAGCTCGCCTTTTTCATCGCGATAAGCGCCCGCCCGTTTTCCGGCATGCGACACGACCGCGCCTTCTCCGTTGACAAGGTTTTCCGGCTTCCTGATCGGCTGCTCGAGTTTTCCTTCGGCAAAGTGTTTTGCAACATCCGCATTATAGGAAATCGCTTTTTTGATGCTTGGATCCGGGTGGAAACGGGCCGGTTGAAAGACGGCTTGATAAGGATTGTCCTCGCCTGTAATATGGTCTGTCATCAACTGCGCGGCGAGCGTGCTCGTTGTCATGCCCCATTTCCGGAATCCGGTGGCGACGAGAATGCGCTTTTCTTTCGGATAGATCGGCCCGATATACGGAATTTTGTCAAGCGTGATTAAATCTTGCGCTGACCAGCGGTAAGGGATCGATTCAACGCCGAGCACGCCTTCTGCAAATGATTCAAGCGCCTGATAATGCTTGATTGTATCTTCGCCCTGGCCGGTTTTGTGGCTTTCACCGCCGACAAGAACCATTTTTTCTCCGTCGATCGTCACCGAGCGGAGCGAGCGAGAAGGCTGGTCTATACTTAAGTACATCCCGCCGGGATACGGCGTTTTCGGCTTAACGGCGAGCACGTATGATCGGCTCGGCTCAAGCCTTGCAAAATAGAATCCTTTTTTATCATGAAACGGAAAGTGCGTGCAGCACGCAACATAATCGCTGAAGATTTGATGCCCGCTTCTTGTCAGCACTTTCGGCCGATCGCCTTCTTTGATTTCCTTAGCCGCCGTGTTTTCGTATATTTTTCCGCCGGCTTTCCGGACGGCCTCTGCAAGGTATTTCAAATAGTGCAGCGGATGAAACTGGGCCTGGTTTTTCATGACGAGTCCTGCTTTTACATCGATTGGGACGGGGAGATCTTTGATGAATTCCCTGTCAATCCCGAGCTTTTGGTATGCTTCATATTCCTTTCTGATTTTTTGGACCGATTGTTCTTCAGTTGTGTAAATGCACGCGTCCTGTTCTTCAAAATCGCACGGTATCTTTTGCTCAAGCACGAGGTTTTTGATAAAGGACAGCGCCTTGAGATTTGCTTCATAATACAGTCTTGCATTCGGCATCCCGATATGCTGGATCAGTTCGTCATAGATCAGATCGTGCTGCGCGGTGATTTTGGCTGTCGTATAGCCGGTTGTTCCGTCGAGTATCCGTCCGGATTCGATCAAGACGACGCTGTAGCCTTTTTTCGTCAGCAAATAAGCCGTTGTCAGTCCGGTCATGCCGCCGCCGATGATGGCGACATCTGTTTTGACATCTTCAGACAGTTCCTCGAACGAAGGAAGGTCTGTACTGTTTCTCCAATACGATTCAGGCGAATCCGGCAGTTTTTGTTCTTGATTGCTCACAAAGTTCCCTCCATCATGCATCCGTTTTGTTCTTAAATTTTCCCAATTGAGAAATATTCATGCATGTGAAGCGGCTTGTCATAAAAAAGGGGCGTTTTCATAAAATAGTAAGGTTGAATCGATGTGAAGGAGGAATGGTTTTGAGCAAGCAGCCGAAGAAAGTACTGCCTCCCCAGCACCAAACACAGCGTCCCGGATTGGAGTATTTGATGGATCCCCGGCCCGTTTTCGACCGGCCGAAACGAGAGCGAAAACTGGCTGGGAAAACCGCGATTATTACGGGAGGAGACAGCGGAATCGGCCGTGCCGTGTCCGTTTTGTTTGCGAAGGAAGGCGCGAACGTTGTCATCGTTTACTTAAATGAACACCGCGATGCAGAAGAAACAAAGGGGTATGTGGAAAAAGAAGGCGTCGGATGCAAGCTGATTGCAGGGGACATCGGGGACGAGGCTTTTTGCAACGATGTGGTGCGCCAGGCAAAGGAAGCATTCCCAACGATCGATATTCTCGTCAATAATGCGGCTGAACAGCATCCGCAAAAGGGAATCGAAAAAATCACGAGCCATCAGCTGATCCGAACGTTTCAGACGAATATTTTTTCCATGTTTTATTTGACAAAAGCTGTGCTGCCACATTTGAAAAAAGGCAGCTCAATCATCAATACGACCTCGATTACGGCTTATGCCGGCAATGAAAGGCTGATCGATTATTCTTCGACAAAAGGAGCGATTACATCATTTACGCGTTCGCTCGCTTTGTCGCTCGTCGATCAGGGCATCCGTGTGAACGGGGTGGCACCGGGTCCGATTTGGACGCCGCTTATCCCGTCGACGTTTACGGAGAGAGAGGTCGAAATATTCGGTTCAACAACGCCGATGGAACGGCCCGGGCAGCCTGCTGAAGTGGCGCCGAGCTATCTGTTTCTAGCCAGCGATGATTCTTCTTACATGACGGGCCAGGTGCTCCATGTCAACGGCGGAACGATTATAAACGGATGAAAAAGCCGGGACTATTTATCAGCCGGCTTTTTTCGCGTAAGAAAGCCAATCCGGGAGGGATTGGCCGTTATGCGTGCTTTTTCAGCGCTGTATATTCTCTTGAAAGCTCAAGGAAAGATTGCTTATCTCCTTTGTCTAATGCTTCATTAATCTTCTTGCTCAGCGTGTGTAAACGCCGTTTGAAAAGCGATTCATCAAGGACCATTTGAATGTAGATATCCGTGATGGTTACATCAAGTTCTTTCACCTTTTGGGTATTGCGGGACTTCATGAGCTCAGCGTACGACTTTTTCTCTTTCATAAAGATTCCCCCTGATGCCTTTTTTATAGTATATGGATTACGCAACAAAAAATCAATAAGTATTTATAATTTTTAGATAATTATTCGAAGCTGCGTGTTTATGAGAATAAAAGTTTGTATATTTGGACAAAGAAACACGGATTTAATCGAACAAAACATAAAAATGGCATTTTAAAAACATATTTTCAAATTAATTGGAAAAAATCCTGTCGTTTTGTAAAGGATAATGTTAGATTAATAGTATAAATTTACTAACGATTAGGAGGATCATGATGAGCACAGAGGATATGACAAAAGATACGTATGAAGTAAACGGTTCGACAATGGCTGTCCTGCCTCTGGGAGAGGGGGAGAAACCCGCCTCAAAAATACTTGAGACCGAGAGGACTTTCCTCGTCAATATGAAGCCGTTTCAGATCATCGAAAGAAGCTGCCGCTATTTCGGATCGAGCTATGCGGGAAGAAAAGCGGGCACATATGAAGTCATTAAAGTTTCCCATAAACCGCCGATCATGGTGGATCACTCAAACAACATTTTTCTTTTTCCTACATTTTCCTCAACTCGTCCTCAGTGCGGGTGGCTTTCCCATGCGCATGTTCACGAGTTTTGCGCGGCAAAGTATGACAACACGTTTGTCACCTTTGTCAACGGGGAAACGCTGGAGCTGCCTGTATCCATCACATCTTTCGAAAACCAGGTATACCGAACGGCATGGCTGAGAACAAAATTTATCGACCGGATTGAAGGAAACGCCATGCAGAAGAAACAGGAATTTATGCTCTATCCGAAAGAAGACCGGAATGAGCTGATATACGAATTCATCCTCAGGGAGCTGAAAAAGCGCTATTGATCTGGAGCGGCTTTGAATAAATAGTGCTCAAGAAGCGCGGATACCTGGTTGCGGATGCGGGGATTAAAGTAGTTATGCTCTTCTTCGTATCCCTCATATATAAAGGAATACATCGTAAAGGCTTCGTCCCGTGACACTTCATGCACCTTGATTTTCCGCCGGCGCAGTTCATTTTTTACGTCGTACAGATCGCGCTGGGCAAGCTTTAACGCCTGTTCGATCAGACGCAGATAGGGGTCTTTCAGCTTAAATGGCCCCTGCTGGATGATTTTCATGTCCCGGTTTAATATGCTGACGGTCATCGGGAGGTAAATCGCCTTTTCAATCATATCCCTGGCTTCGGCGGGAATTCTTGTCATGGCTTTTCTCCTCATTTCTTTTTTGATCAGGAACGTTTGTTCTGTTTTTATTTTACACGAAATACGGCCTTTTAATCAAGAACGGGAAAAAATGACTAAAATGATCAGGTTGTTTCAGACTAATACAGAAACAACCGAGACGGATGATTTAAAGTTTTTGATTTAAAGTGTAGAATAGAAGTAGACAACCGCCCTGAGGAGAATCAATGTTGGAGCAATTATTCAGCTATTTTACAGAAGAGAATTTAACAGAGTTTTTTCAGAGCTACAGGGCTTTTGGTCCTTTTGTAGCCGTACTGCTGCCGTTTATTGAAGCGCTGCTCCCGTTTTTACCCCTGCTCGTGTTTGTTGTTGCCAATGTAAATTCGTTCGGTTTATGGCAGGGGTTCTTGTTGACGTGGATTGGGGCATCTTTAGGTTCTATAGCGGTTTTTCTTTTTATCCGCCATTTCGGCCAGCAAAAAGCACTCGGTTTTATCCGCAGGCATCCATCCGTAAAAAAACTGATGATCTGGGTGGAAAAACGGGGCTTCGGTCCGCTGTTTCTCCTGCTTTGCTTTCCATTCACGCCTTCGGCGGCGGTAAATGTTGTGGCAGGACTTTCGCGAGTCAGCCTGCTGCCTTTTTCACTGGCGGTGCTTTGCGGCAAGTTCGTGATGATTTTTATGGTGAGCTTTGTCGGTCACGATCTGAAGGCGCTTTTTACCCAGCCTTTGCGGACAGCCGCCGTGATCATCGTCATGCTGATCTTATGGTATGCCGGAAAACGGGTTGAACATCGTCTGAACGTGAGATTCAGCCAGAGAGAGAAAGACTAGGGGGACACAGAATTGAAAAAGCGTTTTTTGGTCATAGCCGGGGTACTGCTTATCATCGTCGTCGGGATTCAGGTCAAAAATGCCGTTTTCATTGAATATAAAGTAGAAGGCGTCAGCATGAATCCGACCTTTCAGGAGGGCAACGAGCTTTTGATCAACAGGTTCGCCCACCACTTTAAAACGATCAGCCGATTTGATATCGTGCTGTTTAAAGGACCTGACAAAGATATATTCATTAAAAGGGTGATCGGGCTTCCGGGCGAAACCCTCAGGTATGAAGATGATCAGCTGTATATCAACGAAGAAAAGATCAAAGAGCCTTATCTGGACGACTTAAAGGCCGTCACTGCCGGAGGGGACTTGACAGGGGATTTTACGCTGAAGGAAGTGACCGGAGAGGAGAAAGTGCCCGAAAACGAGTACTTCGTCCTCGGGGACAACCGGATCCACAGCTTTGACAGCCGCCATTTCGGCTTTGTTTCAGAACGGGACATCGTTGGGATCGTGACAGAAAGAATTGATAAAAAGTGATTGGAGAATACGGCGAAAGGTAAGCGGCCGACCGAAAGGAATACGATTTCACAAATGTCGTGTCCGAAAATGTCAATTTGTACAACAGCATCAAAAAAGACGTATTCGCTAAATACGTTCATCAAGAAAAGCCCGGAATTCCGGGCTTTTTTTGTTTCGTGCTACTTCAGTTTGATCGCATTGATCCATTTTTGCAGCTTCTTTTTTTCGGCGGATGCTTTCAGCTTGCTGACCGCTGATTGCGCTGCCGATTTTGTTTTTTTCGTTCTTTTTTGTTCGGCCGTTTTGACTTTGGCTTTCGCCGCTGCCACTTTTTTGTTATAGGCTGCTGCGGCTTGCTTTTTTGCGGTGTTCAGCCTTTTTTGCAGATTTGATTTGTCTTTTCCGGCAGGAAGCTCATTGATCGCTTTTTGTGCTTTGCCGAGGTTTGAGTCTGTTGCCGCCTTTTCAGCTTTGGCAACGGCCTGCTTTGCGGTGTTCAAGAGGCTTGAGCGGACCGCGTTGATTCGTTTTTGCAAATTCGTTTTGAAAGTGCTGTTGTCGAGTTCATTGACCGCTTTCTGGGCTGCATCGGCATTGGTTTTCTTTTTTTGCTTCTCAGCGAGTTTCACTTTGCTTTCGGCTGTTTTTTTAAGCTGCTCTTTAACAGTATCGAGTCTTTTTTTCAAAGCGGTTTTATCGGCGTTTGCAGGCAGCGGTTCGATCGCTTTTTGCGCGGCTTGGATGTCCGCTTTTTTCTTTGTCTTTTCCGCTTGTCCAACTGCTTTTTGCGCTTTTTCCAATGGCTGTGTGATCTCTTTGAAGCGGATTAATCCGTAGCCGAACAAATGATCACGGCCGGGGGCGCCTAAATCGCTTGTATAAAACTGCATTTTCTTGCGCAACTCAGTGTTTGAAGCGGTTGGGTACAGCTGTTTCAAAAGAGCAAACATTCCGGTGACGTGCGGCGTTGCCTGTGAAGTGCCGCTTCCGATTGCATAGCCGCGATCGGAAGATGTACTGATAATCGATGTGCCGGGAGCGGAAAACTCGACGGCGCTGCCGGTGTTTGAAAATGAAGCGATCTGATTTTTTTCATTGGTGGCAGAGACGGCTATCACACTGCTGTAGGCGGCCGGGTAATAAACGGATTTTCCGTTTCCGGCATTTCCGCTCGCGCCGACTAAAATGATTCCCCTTTTGTATGCTCTATCTACTGCATCGTGGAGAACTTGACTGTCGCCTGAAACGACGAGGCTCATATTGATGATATCGACTCCGTGCTGAATCGACCAATCGATGCCTTGTAAGATGCCTTTCAGATCCCCTGAACCATTCCGATCCAGCGCTTTTACGGCATACAGCTGCGCGCCAGGCGAGATGCCGTCGATCCCCCGTCCGTTATGCTTCGCTCCGATGATTCCGGCAACATGTGTTCCGTGGCCGTTATCATCACGGTATGAAGCGGTATAGCCGACCATCGATGTACCGCCTGCGATTGACAGCTCTTCATGGGGGGAAATCCCGCTGTCAATAACCGCGATCTTCACCTGTTTCCCTGTCAAACCTTTATTCCAAGCCAGTGCGGCTTGTATCGGCTTGATGTTCCACTGTGAAAACGCGGAGGCGTTTTGCGCTGTACTGCTGGAGACAGCTTTTAGAGCGGTGCTGTCGGCAGCAGCTACCGGGAGGTTGTCTTCGACATACAGGACGTCGGGATCTTGTTCAAGTTCGCGCACTGTTTTGTCGTCCGCAGTGACAGCGGCTGCGGGAATGTGCCGGTAAACGTGATCTACCGTGTCTGCTTGTTCGATGACAGTTTCTTTTCCACTGGCATTTTTATATACGACAATGACTTCGTTTTCCTGCTTATTGCTTTCCGCTTGAATGCGTGGTGAATTTGCGAAAAAACCGACGAACATTGCAGCGGAAACTGCGATGTTCCATAATTTTTTCATCCGGCTCTCCTCCTTATTTAGCGGCATTCGCTATATATATCGGAGAATTTTTGAATTTTCAAAGAGAAAGAAAGCCGGTCTTAAAGGCGCTCGTCGTGTACCTCAGTTCTCAAAATGTTAAGAACACTGTTATATCAACGTTTGTGGAGCTTCCTATTTATTTGGGAAGTGCTTTTTTTAATAAATGGTTACTCCTAAGTTTGTTTTAAAAAAGAGCCATCTTTTTTACCGAACAGCTCTTAAGTGTTTTTGTTGTGAAATAATTACTTTTATGGAAATGAGAGAGCTGGGAAAAATAAGATCAGCTTCTATTGATGAATCATTCCATCGATATTTTTAAGCAGATGCCTTTTGTCTAAAATGTATAATGTTACTTTTGTTTTTGTTGAAAGTGAACAATGTTATTGACTGGCTTATAACCTACAATTTTATTAAATAATAAAAAGGGAGCGTGTCATACCGTGGAAAAAACAATTAAACATGACCCCAATTATTACAAAAAGATCATTATTGCGTTGTGTTTAGGGTGGGTAGCCATTTGGATTTATCGTACAATCCTTACGCCAATATATCCACAGATTCAAGAATCATTAGGAAATATTAGTGACACACAAATGGGGTTGGTTGCTTCTATTTATTTCTTTGCCTATACGGGTATGCAAATTCCGTCAGGAGCACTTGTCGATAAATTTGGACAAAAAAAGGTGTTAATTCCTGCATTTATCGTTTTTGCGCTAGCTGCATTTGTAATTGGCACAAGTTCAACTATCATGCAAGTATACATTGGTTCGTTATTGGCTGGTATTTCGACTGGTTCATATTACGGTGCAGCCTTTTCCTTATCAGCCAAACATACGCCAAAAGATAAAAAAAGCTTTTCCAATGCGATAATAAATAGCGGTTCAGCATTAGGAATGGTAATTGGACTAATCGGATCATCGGTTTTAGTAGGCGGTTTTGAAATTCAATGGAATTATATGCTTTTTATAACAGCTATCGTTATCGTAGCTGTAACATTTGTGTTTGTGTTGTTTATTAAACAAGATAAAACATCAGACAAGGAAGTGGCTGAAGAGAAGAAAGATGTCATACAAAGCACAGATATTCAAAATGAAAGCTTATTTTCTCCAAGACAATTAGTTGTATATTTTGTATATTTTGCAACATGCTATGGCTATTATATGATTGTCACTTGGCTGCCATCCTTCCTTGTAGCAGAAAAAGGATTTGCTCAAGGTTCAGTAGGGTATGTAGCTGCACTAGTTGCAGTCACTGCAGTGCCTGGTGCTTTGATATTTACTAAATACATAGACAAACATGCACATTTGCGTCTGCGTTTAATTTTATTTCTATTAATTGCTGCGGCAATAACAATTAGTTTGACAGTATTTGCACCAAATCCTGCAGTGCTGTATATTGCATTAATTTTATATGGCTTATTAGGTAAACTTGCGATTGATCCAGTTTTAATAACCTATGTATCTGATTCCGTATCAGGAGATAGAGTTGCCAGAGCATTAACTCTCTTTAACTTCTTTGGAATGAGCTCATCTGTTATTGCACCAACACTTACTGGTTATATTGGTGATGTAACTGGCTCGCAAGTATTAGCATTCTATATTGCAACCATCCTTCTCGCAGCAGCAGCGTTGCTATTTTTCCTTGTGGTTATGTTAAGACAGAATAAAACAGTAGCTAACTAAATAAATAGAAAAGAAAACTTCCGGTGGTTCTACTTTTGATTTACAACGATATTTTCTCTGAAGCAAATAATGCCAATCGAATGCTCAGGGATGTATCAGGAGATTCTACAGATTGACCTAATATTTCTTCGCATTTTTTAATACGATATTTCACAGTATTACGGTGAATGAAAATATCCTCTGAGGTCTTTGTAAGATCACATTGGTTTGCCATATAGACATTTAACGTAAACCTGAGTTCTTTTTCCTTCGTTGTTTGGGGATAAGCTAATGGACCGAGTGTATAAATGATAAATGGTTTTAATTTATTCGTTGGAATGAGTTGCAATAATTCTTCTACGCTTTTAGATTTATAGGGCTCTACAAATTCTATTTCGCCTTGTTCATATTTATTATCATAAGCCTCATTCGCTTCGAAAAAAGACAGCGGTAATTGTGAAAGCTCGGAGACCTCATTACCAATGCCAAATGAAAGGGAGCTATTAAAAAATAGCTGATACTCTTTTTGGATATATCTACAGTATTCCAAATAATAATGATGTCTTCTTTGTAAAAGTATCGTAAATCTGCGTTCACCGTGAGACATATATATACTAATAGAAGGATCAATCCCAGTAAACTTATGCGTTAACCACTCAAAAGTCATCTGATATCGCTCATTTAAGTAGGCGCTATTTTCTACATTCTTTTCTTTGTCTATCCCGCAAATCATCACTTGGTAGAATTTAGAGGGTTGAATGTGATATTTTTTTAAAAGGTCGGTGTGTTGTGTTAGTGAAACAAGGTTATCAGGATGTTCGGACATCAGCGATGTGAAAAAATGGTTCGTATCCTGCTGCTCTGCTTCTTTGATTTTGCTATTTTTATAAATTGCGAGACTAAGTGTGTTGACTGCTTGTTCTATTGTTAATAAACTAAACGGATAGTTGAGCAAATTAACATTTGAAATCATAAGATAATACGGAAAATATTTAAATGCAGGAACCTTAAATATAGCATATTCTTCCTGGAAAACACCATTATGATTTGGTTCGATTTGCTCTGAATTTAAATATCTCCTGAAATAATTAAGGTTTTTTTGAACATGTTCTGAGTGTTGATGAAAGTGATGACTCACTGACTCAACTTGATGAAAAGAATTTAGCAGCATGACAGGAACCTTTATAAGCCTACTTAAACGTTCAATCATCATGTTCAGGCTTAAACCTTGCATAAGCATAGCATTTAACTCTTGTTGGATATCTAATGCAAAGTGTAATTTTTCTGTTTCTTCATCCAAGATAAATGACGATATATGATGAGTAATGGATCCCAAATTCCAACTTTCTGGAATTTCAATAATTGGGAATTTTAATTTGTTTGCAAATGCAATAACCTCATCATCTAATTTTTTTAAAAATCGGGATAGCTTGATACCTAGACCAGCAACTTGTATATCATTTAACTCACTAATAAGATTGATAAGTCCGGATTGATCATACTGATAATTCATTCCTGTTGTTACGATAAGTGAGTGTGGTGTTGTAAAATTTTTAATATCAGGCGTTTCTGTAATATCAACCATTTCTACCACTCGTTCCAAATCGCCCTGCTCATTCAGCAATGTTAAATCTGAAAATTGCAGTACAGATAATATTTCTTTTAATGTTGTCATCAAGGCTACCTCCTTATCTTTGTTAGAAAAAGATAAAATAAAAATGAAATATGTCAGATGTTACAAGGATAACTTTTAACTCTGATAGTACACTGTTTTTGAAGGTTATTATACGTATAATCCTTTAGTTGAAAATATTAAAGGAGAATCATTATGCTTCAACATGATTCTTCGTTTTTTGAAAAGCGTGGTTATAACAAAGATATCATGCCGAAGATCACTTGAACAAAGAAATTCATCCTATTTAATTTTTTTAACCTGTGGATGGGAGCAGTGGATAATATTCCGAATTATATAGCTGTTGGTGATTTTTCACAACTGGGATTATCACCGTTGCAAGTAATAGTATCCCTTGTTATAAGTTCCTTCTTAGATAGCCTTATGACTGGTTGCAATTACGAAAGGCAGTATTTTATATCCAACCATTAAAAGAGGAGGATGATTTTGATGAATTTTGATTCCATTATCAAAAATGGATTAGTCATTCTAGAAAATGGTGAACAAGAAGTCGAAGTAGGGATTAAAGATGGCAAAATTGCAGCAATCGGCAATGATTTAGGAACAAGTGCAAAAATTATCGATGCAAAAGGAGCGATTGTATCTCCAGGTATGGTTGATGCACATGTGCATATCACAGAGCCGGGCGGCGGCTATCGTGATGAATGGGAAGGCTATGACACAGGAACACGTGCCTCTGCAAAAGGCGGTGTAACGACGATTATTGAAATGCCATTAAATCAAGTGCCAGCAACGGTAGATGAGGAATCTATTCAAGAAAAATTTAAAGCTGGAAAAGGAAAATTATCTGTAGACGTTGCGAGTTACGGCGGTTTAGTACCATTTAACTTGGATGGAGGTATTCAAGAGTTAGATAACAACGGTGTTGTTGCATATAAATGTTTTGTAGCAACATGTGGTGACCGTTCTATAGAAGGAGATTTCATGAATGTGGATGACTATTCCCTCTACGAAGGTATGAAACAAATTGCGAAAACAGGCAAAATATTATCTGTACACGCTGAAAATGCTGCAATTACGGATAAGTTAGGGGAAATAGCATTCAAAAATGGTGAAACCTCATTACGCGCTTATGTAGATTCTCGACCCGTATTTACTGAAGTAGAACCGATTAGAAAAATAATTCTATTTGCGAAAGAAACGGGATGTCGTGTACACATCGTTCATATAGCTTGTGAGGAAGGCGTAGATGAAATTGTCAAAGCACAACAGGAAGGGGTCGATATTACATGCGAAACATGTACACACTATTTATATTTCTATAAAGAAGAACTGGATAATATCGGACCAGTTGTAAAATGCTCTCCGCCAATCCGTGAGCAATCACGCTTAGAAGGCATGTGGAATCGGGTATTAAACGGAGATATTTCATTCGTAACATCAGACCATTCACCATGTACCCCAGACTTAAAAGCTACGGATAATGCATTTGAAGCTTGGGGGGGTATCGCAGGTGTACAAAATAATGTTGACGTATTATTTGATGAGGGAGTGCAAAAACGTAATATGTCATTATCCAAATTTGCAGCCATTATTGCTACAAACCCTGCGAAACGTTTTAATCTAACATCAAAAGGCAGTATTGCAGTAGGGAAAGATGCGGATTTCGTATTTATTAAGAAAGATGCACCTTATGTATTAAAAGCTGAGGACTTAGCATATCGACACAAAATTAGTCCATATATTGGCCGCGAAATTGGTGCGCAGGTAGTGAAAACAATCCTTCGCGGTGTCGAAATCTATGATAAAGAAAAAGGGATTTCAAATGAAAAAGTAGGAAGATTTATTCCTTGAGTGACGGGACAGTTGTCCCGTCATTGAGGCAAACGAAGATGTAAAGGCGGATTATTCCGCTGAAGATTCGATTTATTCATCTGCCATTTCGTGAGAGATAAAGAGGATGTTTTTATTTGGTGTTAATTGCACATGTTGGTTGGGGAGTAATATCTTGAATATACATTAAGGTACAGCCTGGAATGACTGCTGCTCGTATGTATCCTGACTCTTGGCATATTATTTATGATGTAATGAAACAGATAAACTACCCTATAAATCAATGTTTTTTATTGATTTATAGGGTAGTTTTTTTCTTGAATAAGGAAGTATAAAATTTGCACCTTATTTATTTGTTGGGTAAGAGAGATAGTCAATCGTCAAAAACCAGAAGATGTCGCTTCGCTCCAATCTTTAAACGAGCGCTCTGTGATTTTCTTTTATCTAGATACCATTAAAAGGTGTATTTGTTGAAAGTGCATAAAATGCTCTTCCATTATTGTTGGTTATGTCAATGAATGGTTGTAAGCAGGGTTCTATGATGGAAGTAAATAGAGAAAGGAGGAGAAAAAGAATGGATATTCGATCAACCTTTGAAACGTTAGATAAGAAATTCACAAGTTTTGGCGGTTTAGAACAAGGTGGTATTACGCGTCTGTTATACTCTCCTGAATGGATTGATGCAGTTCGTGAACTGGAAGCAACATTCAAGGAAGAAGGTTTAGAAGTAAGCTTTGATGATGTTGGGAACTTATCTGGTCGTCTTGTTGGAAGTAAATATTCTGAAGAAACTATTTTAACAGGATCACATATCGACACGGTTGTTGAAGGTGGTCATCTAGATGGACAATTCGGTATCTTATCTGCACTGGTTGCTGTGAAATATTTAAAAGAAAAATATGGTCAACCATTACGAACAATAGAAGTATTATCGCTCGCAGAAGAAGAAGGCAGTCGATTCCCATATACATTTTGGGGAAGTAAAAACTTCTTTAACTTAGCCAAAAAAGCGGATGTTGACACAATAGAAGATGCTGAAGGAATTAAATTCGAAGATGCTATGCACGAATCTGGTTTTGATTACCGTAAAACAGATGATGTTCGGGACGATATTAAAGCATTTGTTGAAGTACATATTGAACAAGGGAAAGTATTAGAGGCGGAAAATAAAGCGATAGGTGTTGTAACTGGGATTGTTGGTCAAAAACGTTACACAATTAACTTGAAAGGTGAAGCAAACCACGCTGGCACAACACCGATGTCATTACGAAGAGATACAGTTGTTGCATATAGTGAAATTGTAACAGACTTAACGAAACGAGCTAGAGAAATTGGGGAGCCTCTTGTATTAACGTTTGGACATGTCACTCCTGTTCCAAACACCGTAAATGTCGTTCCCGGGGAAATTACTTTTTCGATAGACTGTCGTCATATTGATCAACAACTATTAAATGATTTTGCGAGAGAAATTGAAGATAAAGTTAAAGCGGTAGCAGAAGCAAACAGCATGACTTATGACATTAATTTATGGATGGATGAAGCACCGTCATTGATGGATAAAGAAATCATTCAAATCGTTGAACAAGCAGCTAAGGATAATGTGGGGGACAGCTATAAATTGATGCCATCTGGTGCAGGTCATGATGCACAAATTTTTGCGGGTTTTGTTCCTACAGCCATGTTGTTTGTACCTTCTATTGGCGGAATTAGCCACAATACCAATGAAGAAACGAAGATAGAAGACCTTGTGAAGGGGATTGAAGTATTGAAAGATGTATTGTTTGAACTAGCTTATAAAGAATGAAAAGGAGCCAGATACTCATGAGTTACTTAAATCATAATCAAGGATACAGAGAAGGTTTATTAGAAACACGTTCAGTAATAAAAAAAGATAATTATGCGGTAATCACCCCTGATGGCTTGGTTAATAATGTTGTACCTGGCTTTGAAGACTGTGATGTAACCATTTTAGGATCTCCGCGTTTAGGTGCAAGGTTTGTAGATTATTTGGTAACGGTTAAAAACCAGGGCGGAAACAAAACCGGTTTTGCTGGTGATGGTATCCAATCATTTGTGTACGTTGAATATGGTAAAATCAACGCTTTCGCAGATGGAAAAAAATACGAATTAACAAAAGGCGGCTTCTTATATGTACCTCCACACTTACAATTGACGTTTGACAATAATAATAATGGTGAGGATAGCCGTTTGTTTTTATACAAAAAGCGTTATCAGCCGCTTAAAGGATACACACCAGAAATTGTTACAGGTAATGTGAATAACATCAAACAAGAAGCCTATGAAGGTATGAAAGAAGTATTAATTCAAGATTTGCTGCCAAAAGAAATTGCATATGACATGAACATTCATATTCTTTCATTTGAGCCGGGTGCTTCGCATGGTTACATTGAAACGCACGTTCAAGAACATGGTGCTTATATATTAAGTGGACGAGGTGTTTACAACTTAGATAACGAGTGGATGCCAGTTGACAAAGGTGACTATATTTTTATGGGAGCTTATACGCCGCAAGCAACCTATGCAATTGGTTTGGATGAACCATTCTCGTATATTTATTCAAAGGATGCGAATAGAGATATTAATCTATAAAGAGGGGCAATTTTAATGAGTGAACCATTAGTGTATGTAGAAAGTAATCGTCTCCGGCAGCTAATGAAAGATAAATTAGTGAAAGCAGGCTTACCTGAAGAACAAGCGGATAAAACAGCTGACTTACTCATTTTTGCAGATGAACGAGGTGTTCACTCACATGGTGCAGTGAGAATGCAATACTATTCCGAACGTACATTAAAGGGTGGATATAACCTGAAACCAAACTTAAGCTTCGAAAAAACGGGCCCAGCATCAGGGATTTACCATGGAGATAATGCGTTAGGGCATTATGTGAGTTATCAAGCAATGAAAAAGGCAATCGAATTAGCAAAAACATCAGGTATCGGTGTTGTCGGTGTAAAAGAAATGGGACACAGTGGTGCTATTGGTTATTATGCACGTCAAGCAGCATTAGAAGGTATGGTGGCATTAACAGTATGTCAATCTGATCCCATGGTCGTGCCATTTGGCGGTACCGAACCGTACTTTGGCACCAACCCAATTGCTTTTAGTGCGCCTAGAAAAGATGGTAGTCCAATAATTTTTGATATGGCAACAACGGTACAAGCCTGGGGGAAAATTTTAGATGCTAGAAGTAAAAACAAATCTATCCCAGACTCATGGGCAGTGGATAAAAATGGAGCACCAACAACAGACCCGTTTAAGGTAAATGCACTATTACCAATAGCTGGGCCTAAAGGATACGGGTTAATGATGATGGTTGATATTTTATCGGGGAGTTTACTCGGCTTGCCATTTGGCAAGCATGTCACTTCCATGTATCAAGATTTATCAGAGTACCGTCGCTTAGGGCAGCTTCATCTCGTAATCAATCCTGAATACTTTGGTGGGAAGGAGCAATTCTTGGAAAAAATATCTCAAATGGTTGAAGAATTACATGACAACCCACCTGCTGAAGGATTTGACAAAGTGTATTATCCCGGTGAAATTCAAATAGATGTGATGAAACAGTATAAAAAAACAGGTATCCCAGTTACAAAGGAAATTTTAGATTATTTAGAGTCAGACAAAATTTACTAATCATGTAATGGAAGGGGGAGAATCAGATGCGTGTATCTAAGCAGGAGCTGTTTCATTTAATCAAACAGAAGCTAATCAAAGCTGGATTAAATGAAGAAGCCGCACACGATGTTTCAGATGTATTGACATTCGCCGATCATAGAGGGATCCATTCCCATGGTGCAGTACGTGTGGAATATTATGCCGAACGAATCGCAAAAGGCGGTATTACAGCAAACCCAAACTACACATTTGAACAAACAGGACCTGCATCCGCTGTCTTTAACGGAGATAATGGTCCAGGTCACCAAGCGGCAAAACAAGCGATGGAAAAAGCAATCGAAATGGCAAAAAATTCAGGTGTTGCTGTTGTAGGCATGAAGAATATCTCGCATAGTGGTGCATTGGGTTACTTTGTTGAAATGGCAGCAGAACAGGACATGGTTGCTTTAAGCATGTGCCAATCAGATCCAATGGTCGTACCGTTTGGAGGAACAGAACCATACTTTGGCACCAATCCAATTGCTTTTAGTGCACCATCGGCTGATGAACGCATGATCACATTTGATATGGCGACAACTGTTCAGGCGTGGGGAAAAGTATTGGATGCAAGAAGTAAAAATGAATCGATCCCGGAAACATGGGCAGTAGATGCAGCCGGCAAACCAACAACGAATGCAAGAGATGTCCATGCACTTGTGCCAATTGCCGGTCCAAAAGGTTATGGATTGATGATGATGGTGGATATCTTATCAGGCAGCCTTCTTGGAGTACCTCATGGCGTACATGTATCTTCCATGTATCAAGACCTGACAAAAGGTCGCGATTTAGGGCAAATTCATATTGTGATTAACCCTGCATACTTCACAGATTTAACTGCTTTTAAACAACAGATTTCGACGATGCTCGATGAATTAAAAGCACACCCGGCAGCAGAAGGCTATGGAGAAATTTATTATCCGGGTGAGCGCGGTAAATTAAGAAGCGCAAAATATGATAAAGAAGGAATTGAAATTGTAGACGATATTTATAACTACCTCGTTTCAGGCGATGTTCATTTTAATCGCTATCATGGAAAGAATAGATTTGCAGAATAACAAAATGGAGGATCATTATGTTATACACAATTATAAAAGAAAACACCTATCAAGATTCTATCGTGTTAATGCTTTTATCAAACAAGTTATCTGCAATAGATGGTGTAAACAAAGTATCGATCATGATGGGAACACCAGCTAACAAAGACATTTTTAAATCTTCGGGTATGGGCACAGATGAATTGGAAAAAGCAAACCCAAATGACATCGTCATCGTTATAGATACAAATCAAGAAGAAAAAGTATCGGAAGTAAAAGAAGAAGTAGAAGCAGCTTTAAAAGGTGATTCCGCTTCACAAAATACATCTAAAGACCAGGAAGCACATAACTGGAAGCGTGCAATGGAGCTTGCGAACAACCCGAACTTGGCATTGATTTCCATTCCGGGTCAGTATGCAGCAATGGAAGCGGAAAATGCATTGAATGAAGGGTTACATGTATTTGTATTCAGTGACAATGTATCTAAAGAAGATGAGGTTAAGTTGAAACAAAAGGCGCATGAAAAAGGATTATTAGTCATGGGACCAGACTGCGGTACTGGAATTATTCATGGCGTGCCACTTGCATTTACAAATATCGTGAATGAAGGAGATATTGGCGTTGTGGGTGCATCTGGTACAGGGATTCAGGAAGTGACAAGCATCATTGACCGTTATGGTAAAGGTGTAACAAACGCAATTGGTACAGGTGGTCGGGATTTATCAACAGAGGTTGGTGCTACCACGGTTTTAGATAGTATCAAAGCATTGAATCAAGATCCAAAAGTAAAAGTGATTACAGTAATTTCTAAACCGCCTGCAGAGGAAGTGCAGCAAAAAGTATTAAACGTATTAAGAAATATTGAAAAACCAGTTGTTACGTTATTTTTAGGAGATAAACCAACTTATCAGGAAGAAAATATTTATCATGCGTACACACTTGAAGAAGCAGCGGTTGTATCTGTTCAATTATCCAATGGTGACAAACCGAATTTTAAACCGACAGTGGTTGAAGATGTAAACGTGTCGTTAAAAGATTCGCAAGTTGGTATTAAAGGTTATTACTCAGGTGGTACTTTGGCAGCTGAAGCAGCTATGTTAGTGAAAGAGGCATTCAAAGAGGAAGTACCTGAAGAGAAGAAAGATGCCTATATCCTAAAAACAAAACATCATGAAATTATTGACTTAGGCGATGACATGTATACCCAAGGGAAGCCACACCCGATGATTGATCCTGAAAAACGCATTGAAATGCTTGAAACATCTGGAAACGATCCTGAAACAGCAGTCATCATGATTGATAACGTCATTGGCTATGGCAGTCATGATGATATGGCAAATGAATTAGCACCAGCCATTAAACGTATTTTAGCCAACGCACATCAGAGTGGTCGTGAACTTGCAGTACTTGCAACAGTTGTAGGTACAGCACAAGATCCTCAAGGTTACGAAAAGCAAATTGACACCTTAAAAGAAAGTGGAGCAATGATTTGTGAGACAAACGACCAAATGGTTCGTACAGCGATTAAACTGGCAGGAGGAAAAGTGGAACAGCCAGTCCTAGATATACAAAAATTTGAACATACCCCAGAAGACTTGACAGTAGACGAAAAAATTATCTCCTTAATCAATACGAAACCAAGTGTCATCAATATTGGGCTGAAAAGTTTTACAGCAGCTGTTCAGAACAGCGGTTCAGAGTGTGTTCAATTTAACTGGCGTCCAATTGCTGGCGGTGATGAAAAGTTAATGAAAGTACTTCAATTTCTAAACTACTATGAAGGAGAGACAATTTAATGGGGTACAAAACAATAAATGAAGCGAACGAAGCTGTTATCCAGAAGATCATAGCAGCTGAACCATTCTTAACGGATGTTGTACCTGCCAAGTCTGTGATTCCTGAATTAGAAGATTATGTGTTATTACATGCTGGGCCTCCAATTAAATATGAAAATATGACAGATCCTATGCAAGGCTCTTGTGTTGGAGCGATTCTTTTTGAAGGATGGGCAGAAGATGAAGAGGACGCGCGTGGACTGCTTGAAAACAATAAGATTACATTTATTCCATGTCATCATGTGAATGCGGTTGGACCAATGGGAGGCATTACATCACCTAATATGCCAGTTCTTGTTGTTATGAACAAAGAGAGCGGCAACGAGGCGTACTGTCAAATGAACGAAGGCATTGGTGCAGTATTACGCTTCGGTGCTTATCATGAGCAGGTAATCAATCGCCTGCACTGGATGAAAGATGTGTTAGGTCCGGTGTTAAGTAAGGCATTAAGAAAAATTGATGGAGGCATAAACGTTAATATATTGATTGCTAAAGCTATTGCAATGGGGGATGAATTTCACCAGCGCAATATTGCAGCATCATTGGTGTTTTTAAAAGAAGTTGCTCCAGTAATTGCGGCATTAGATGATGTTGAAAACGAACAAAGGACAGAAGTGATCCAATTTTTAGCTGATACGGACCAATTTTTCTTAAACATTGCCATGGCGACTGGAAAAGCAATAATGGATGCAGCGCGTACAATCAAACATGGTACAGTCGTTACTGCAATGTGCCGAAACGGTGAAAACTTTGGCATCCGTATTGCAGGTATGGGAGATGAGTGGTTTACAGCACCTGTTCATACACCAAAAGGGTTATATTTTACTGGCTACTCAGCGGAAGATGCAAACACAGATATCGGTGATTCAGCGATTACAGAAACAATCGGTGTAGGCGGCGTAGCAATGATTGCTGCCCCTGCAGTAACACGTTTTGTTGGAACAGGCGGATTTAATGATGCGCTTGAAACAAGCAATCAAATGACAGAAATTTGTGTTGGAGAAAATCCGAACTTTGTTATTCCGACGTGGGATTTCAAAGGAGCGTGTTTAGGTATTGATGCACGTAAAGTTGTTGAAACAGGTATCACGCCGGTAATCAACACAGGTATTGCACATAAAATTGCTGGATATGGGCAAATTGGTGCTGGCACAGTTCATCCTCCAATCGAATGTTTTGAGAAAGCAATCACAGCATATGCTGAAAAACTAGGTTTTCAAGGATGATTTTACAGGCAAGTGCGATTGGTTCAATCGCACTTCAGCTATTAACTGAGGGAAAAACGTTTACTGTGCACAGCATTTTTGAAAAAGGTTTGAATATTGTTGATCGGAATGATGAATTGATATTTATCGGCACAAATGAAAATGGGACCTTTCCATTTGGAATCTTGCTTGACTCACAAACGAAGCAAACATTAAAAGCCGGTCTTGAGGTGGGAGATACATTTCACGTTCGCAATAACCATCTTTCCCACAACTGTTTTGAACTCAATTTTAATGCGAAAATACTTCCGTTATATACGGATTTTAAACATGCAAACATAAATAAATTAAAAGAAAGCGTCAAACAAATTTCATTTAAATCGTATGAATCTACTGATTTTGAATCAGCTCATGTGTCGGACTTGATAAATAAATTACACGATCCAACTGAAAATTTGGAAGAGGAGTTTCGTTACTTTATCGGCCGAGGCCAAGGTTTAACACCAACGGGTGACGATATATTGGTCGGTATATTATATGGACATTTCATCAACTCTTTTATCGCACAAAAACACCTTGAAACATTGGGAGATTTAATCAGAAAACCCTTAACAACCATTGTTAGCACGCGCTTTTTAACTTGTGCTATAGAAGGTTTATTTAGTTCGAAAATTACAAGATTACAACATGATTCATCTTTAAAAAGTATGAAAAGCCTGATAAAAGTAGGTTCTTCTTCTGGGATGGATACTTTATATGGAATTTATATGGCTTTAACAAAGGAGTGAGAGAGATGGGGAAAAGAGTAGTAATGGCACTAGGAGGTAATGCCATTTTAAAGCCAAAACAAGAAGCAACTTATGCTAATCAATTCAAAAATGTAATCTCTGCAACACGTCATATGATTGAAATTAAAGAAGCAGGACATAAAATTGTGATTACACATGGCAATGGTCCACAAGTGGGGAATATTATTGCTCAAAACGAAGCTGCCAAAAATGTCGTTGAACCACTGCCAATCTATGCTTGTAACGCAGAATCACAGGGATTCATTGGTTATATGCTGGAAAAGGCTTTAAAAAACCATATTAAAGAACGGGGCATTGCTGCGAATGTAGCTACATTTCTAACAATGGTTGAAGTGGACAAGTATGATAAAGCATTTGAAAAACCAACGAAACCAATAGGAGTATTTTATTCAGAGGAAGAAGCGAAGCAATTAGAAGAAAAAGGGTTTACTATGTCAGAAGATGCAGGGCGCGGCTATAGACGAGTTGTGCCTTCCCCAGAACCGAAAGTGATCCATGGGATAGAAGAGATTCGACGTTTAATTGATGAAACGATTGTTATCTCCTCTGGCGGCGGCGGTATACCTGTATATCGTGACGACAGCGGTCTATTACACGGTCTTGAAGCAGTAATAGACAAAGATCGTTCAGGATTAAAGCTTGCACAACAAGTAAATGCTGATGTTTTCATGATGTTGACAGACGTACCAAATGTATTTATCAATTTCGGCAAAGAAAATGAGCAAAAACTAAGCCGAATTACGGTAGAAGAAGCAGAACAATATGTGGAAGAAGGGCAATTTCCTGCTGGCAGTATGCTGCCAAAGATGCAAGCGGCTATAGAATTTGCAAAGTTAGGTAAAGAGGCAATTATTTGTTCATTGGATCAAGCGGTAGCTGCACTAGATGGAAAAGCGGGGACACGCATAACAAAATAAGACAATCCGTGTATGTTCATAAGGAGGATAAAAAGCCAAAATTCCTTCTTTTTCAGATATGACCTTCCATCAAAAATTTCTGAACATCTTTATAATGGAATTCTTTATGCTGAGCAGGTAGATTTCGAAAAGAAACAATCTATGAAGGCTAAATCGAAAGTCAAAGGATGAGCAGAAAATAATGGATCATTTAAAAGGTGAAGGAGGAAGTTTGATGACAAAAGAGGCGGGATCAGTTGAAGGTGAAGGAAAACAACCACTGGTTCCCTATTGGGTAAAAGTTGTTATCGTATTTTTCTTCGGTTGGGTGGCTCTTTATGCAACGCGAACAATATTAAACCCGATTATGGGGGATATTGAATCAGCGTTTTCATTAAGCAAGGCACAACTTGGCTTAATTATGAGTATATTTTTCATCGGTTATGCAGGTATGAACGTTCCTGCAGGAATATTAGGAGATAAAATTGGAAAAAAACGAGTGTTGGTTCCAGGTGTTATTCTATTTGGCTCGCTCGCAGCAGTTACAGGGATGATGCCTACATTCTTTCTGTTTATCTCTGCATGGCTTATGGTTGGTATGGCTCAGGGGGTATATTATGGGCCGCAATATGGAATATCATCCGAAATTATCCCGAAGAACCGTTTAACATTAGGCAGTGCTGTGATTAATGCAGGGATGGCTTTTGGTACTTCAATTGGCTATTA
Organism: Bacillus sp. FSL K6-0972; assembly: GCF_037976035.1. Taxonomy (NCBI): domain Bacteria; kingdom Bacillati; phylum Bacillota; class Bacilli; order Caryophanales; family Bacillaceae; genus Bacillus; species Bacillus sp. FSL K6-0972. Next base: position 1,193,837 of record NZ_CP150260.1, read on the forward strand.
TATCTCCAGTTATGTTGTAGGAGAATGGGGATTCGGATGGAGAATTCCATTTTTTATCATCGGAGTGCCGGTTGTACTTATCGGCATCGCAATGGCAATTGTAATTAAAGACAAGCCAAAAGCTGATAAAGAGGTTAAAAGCACCGCTGAACCGTTTAAGTTTTCATCTTTATTTAATAGAAACTTAATTTTGGCATATATTATTATTTTCTGCTCTATTTACGGATTCTTTATGATTATTACTTGGTTACCGTACTATTTAGAAACAGCACGCGGTTTAACCGGAGGAAATATTGCCTTTGTGGCATCACTTGTTCCATGGGCAGCGATTCCAGGTTCATTATTTTTTAGTTGGCTGTCAGATAAGTTAGGCCGGCGTAAACCAGTATTGCTCATGATGTTACCGTTTGGTATTTTATCAACAGCTGCAATTGTTTACTTTGATAGCTTACCAATTCTGTATATGACACTAATTGTGTATGGAATTGTAGGGAAAATTAGCGTTAACCCCGTTTTAATTGCTGTTGTAGCAAATAATGCGCCAAAGCAATCATTAGGTACAGCATTTGGATTCTACAACTTTGTTGGAATGTTAGGTTCCATTTTAGCTCCGTATATTACTGGCTGGCTTACAGACACTACAGGAAGTATGAATATAGGATTTTATTTTGCAGCAGCTCTGTTAGTCATCGCATTGATTGCAACATATTTAATAGATGAAAGTAATTTGCGATCTGTTGATAAAACAGCTAAACATCATTAGTTAGTAAAAGCTTATGACTTCTAGGAAGTCAGATTAAGTATGAAGAGACCCATTCACTGTAATTACGCTTCAAGCGGCACAACAAAGGCGACAGCCAGAGGCTGATAGATGCAAATAATAAACAATTCGGAATCGTGGTGTTAAAATTCAGCAGCGTCTGCAAAACAGCATGGGCTAAAATGACGCTGGACAAAGCAGTGTCCTCAGGCTTGGAGACAGATGCATATGTGAAAAGAAACAAAGACGGAAAAGAACTGAGCTGCAGCTCAGCTGGAGGAAACGGAAAAGTGCTCCCGGGGCAGACATCCTGTTATACACCGATGGTTTATGATCTCGATCCGCGTTCTTCATATGCGATGGGGAAATATTATCAACCATCAACCGGAGCCCTCACTTATGCCTGTACAAGTTCGTATTCATATTGAAGCAGCAGTGGATGAAAGCACCCTTTCAGCAAGGGTGCTTTTTGCTGTCTTATCAGTCCCGGTTTCACAGCTCTTGAAGAGCCATTTGGCCTAATAAAGGAGCGGAAACAGTGGGGAATTCAGAAAACAGTGTAAAATGAACTATTACTATTAATTTATACAAGGGGAAAAATATAGTATGATATGAATAATGAATAAAACACAAAAAAATTGAATATCGGCAGAAAGGAGCTCCATATGAACAAAATCGCCGCGGAAGAAGTCGCCAACATGCTGAATACATGGTACCGCGCCATTAGAAAAAGCGATGCTGAACAGTCGATCAGGCTGTTTGAACAAATCAAACCGCTGCTGGCAGACATGGAGGAAGATCAGGAGGTTTTGATCTACTATTCCCTGCTGGAACTGCGGCATAAAATTATGCTCTACGATGCGAGAGGCAAAAAGATAGAGCAGCACGAAGTAACGGCCGGCGACAGTGCTGCATCACATATGACATCCTATTACTACTACCTGTTTTCAGGAGCTTATGAAGTGTATAAAAAGAATTATGAGCAGGCGATCAGCTTCTATAAAATTGCAGAGAAGAAGCTTGCTCATGTACATGATGAAATTGAAGTTGCCCAATTTCACGATAAAGTCGGAAAGCTCTACTATTACTTGGGCCAGAATATCGTCTCTTTAAATCATACCCGGCAGGCGATGGAAATTTTTAAGGGCCATGGCGACCATGACATGAACCTTGTCTCAACTTATATTACAATGGCTGGAAATTATACCGAGATGGGGAAATATACAGAGGCGGAAGAATATTTAACAGAAGCCATCCATACGGTAAGAAAAGCCGGCGACCATTTTAAAGAAATGCAGCTCCTTCATAATTTTGCCTTGCTTTATTCGGCGATGGACAATTCGGAAAAAAGCATTCAGTTTTTAGAAATCGTTTTGGATGATCAAGCATATGCTGCATCAGATTATTATTTCAATGCTGTGTTTTTAATGATCAAAGAGCTGTTTAAAGTCGGAAACCATAAACGCGCTGCAGCCTTTTACAAAGAAGGGAAGGAAAGGTCGAAATCCGCGGCGAATAAAATATTTGACGCCAAAATCGATATTTTATATGCGGCTTATGCAGGAGATGGTGAACAGGCGGTTAAAGACTGCAAAGACAACATTGAAATCCTGTTTCAAACAAAGCAATACGACAGCGCCAGAGAACTTTCGCTCTTAACGGCCAATGTTTACAGATCAAAGTCACTTTATAAAGAAGCCGCACATTTCTTTTTGGAAGCGATTAAAGCGGAAGAAAAAATGAAAAAAGTGGAGGGAATGTGATGAAAAAACTGTTCATTGTTGCTGCGATTGCTGCCGTCGTATGTTCGGGATGGTTTGCGGCAGAAACTCACTGGGCATCCGGTGACATGCAGGTTGCTGAAAAGATGGTCGGTTAAATCGAATACTCGGAACAAATATTGAACATCCGCCCCGCCCTTGAGGAACGGGGCGGATTTTTCGTGAAGAAATCTTAATTTTTTTAGTATTGAAAACGCTTTCCTTAGTTTGTTATGATGTTTTTAGTAAAGTTTAGTGAATATGGATTCCAAAGACAGGACGGGATGAAAATGGCGACGATTAAAGAGATTGCGCTTCAGGCTAAAGTATCAAGCACAACGGTTTCAAGGGTTCTGAACCATGACCAGTCATTATCAGTAGCGCCTGAAACAAGGCAGCGGATTTTGAATATAGCAGCCCGGCTCGGCTATAAAAGTACGCGCAGGCGCCGTGAGGTATATGCCTCAGGAAGCGGTGAAAACCCGCGCATCGGCATTGTTGTCTGCCAATCACAGGAAGAAGAGCTGAGCGATCCATACTTTTATTCCATCAGGCAAGGAATTGAAAGTGAGTGTTTTGAAAGAGGAGCGTTTATTACGAAATTTATTCAGCTGAGCAGCATCCGCTCAAATCAGCCTGTAGACGATGTCGACGGCTTAATCGTCATCGGAAGGATCAATTATGCCGGTTTGCAGCAGTGCATGGGCGCGCTCAACAACGTCGTGTACATCAACCATATAGACAATGAAGAGCTGCGCGACTCGGTTGTCGTCGATTTTGAGAAGGCGACGGGGAGGGCGCTGAACCATTTGAAATCGCTCGGCTATTCAAGGCTCGGTTATATCGGCGGAAGAGAAAAAGAGCACTTTCGAATCAGCGATCAGGAGACAAGCGCCGTTGAAATCGAAGACAAACGGCTGACTGCGTTTCTGGAGATGGCCGGTGCAGAAAACGCGAAGCACATTTATATCGGCGAGTATTCGATGCAGCAAGGCTATGAACTGATGAAAAAAGCGCTTCTTGAGAAGAACGTTCCCGAAGCATTTTTTATCGCCAGCGATTCGATGGCCATCGGCGCGCTCCGGGCTCTTCGCGAATCGGGTCTCAACGTTCCCGACGATGTTGCCATCGTCAGCATCAACGGCATTGAAGCGTCCGAATTTGCTAATCCGCCATTGACAACCGTAAAGGTTCATACAGAGGAGATGGGCCGGACGGGTGTGAAGCTGCTGCTCGACAGAATGAAAGGCAGGGAACTGCCGCTGAAAGTGACCGTACCTTCAGAGCTGATTATTCGGGAAAGCTGCGGATTCAGCAAACGGAGCTAATGGTAAGATAAGGCGCTTTCAAAGGAGGTGACGCAAATGGGTTTACTAAATTCCAGTAAAAAATGAAAGCGCTTTTTATTCGCCATCAAAATATCATAATTGGAGTGAATTTGATGAAAAAAATCATTTTCTCTTTTGGTGTTCTCCTGATCATTTTGTCTGCAATAGTTGCGGGCTGCTCCGGAAAGAATGCCGGAAAGAACGGAGAGGTCACGCTCACGATGTTTTCGACAATGACAAACGACAGTGAAAAAAATGCGCTCAGAAGCATCGCAGATGATTTTGAAAAAGAAAATGAAGGCATCAAAATTGATATCAGCTTCCCCGGCCCGGACTATGAAAATATGCTGCGTGTCAAAATGGCGGCAAATGACATGCCTGACTTGTTCGATACGCACGGCTGGGCGAAGATCCGCTACAAAGAATACACTGCAGATTTAAAAGACATGGATTGGGTGAAGCATCTCGATCCAAACCTCGATCCGATTTTGAAGGATGAAAAAGGCAAAGTATATGCCTACCCTTTCAATCAGGCAAAAGACGGGATCGTCTACAATGCCGGTCTCTTGAAGAAATACGGTCTCAAGCCTCCGCAGACGTTGGACGAACTGATGCACGCGCTGGAAACGATCAAAGAAAAAAGCAAAGGGAACATCATTCCTTTTTGGTTTGCCGGTTCAGATAAAGGCGCTTTAGCTCAGTTTTATGATCAGTTTGCCACCCCGCTTCTCATCACAGATGATCGCTGCAATGAAAAAAAAGCTTTGGAAAACGGCACATTCGACTGGTCCGGCTACACACTTCTCGCAGAAACCTTTAAAGAAATGCAGGAAAAGCAATTGGTCAATAAAGATATCCTGACGGCAAAACCGTCGCAATTGGTCGAATTGATGGCGCAAGGAAAAATCGGCTTTACCCTCTCGGTCACATCGATCGGCCCTGATACGAGGGAAGTCAATCCCGATATCCAGTTAGGCGTGATGCCGACTCCAGCCGTTTATGAAGGCGACAAACCGAGCTGGATTGGAGGAGAGCGCCATACCGTTGCTGTTTGGAAAGACTCAGAATACCTCGAAGAAGCAAAGCGGTTTATTGAATTCGCCGCACAGCCCAAATATGTGAAAAAGATCGCCGAAGCCACCTCATTTCCTCAAGCATTAACCAACACAGAAGCCGAAAACTACTATTCTAAGTTTTATGATCAATATAAACAAATCGAAATCGAACCGTACTTTGACCGCATCTACCTCCCGAGCGGAATGTGGGACGTCATGGGGACGACGGGACAGGAACTTTTAGCCGGTACGTTAACGCCGAAGCAGGTATCGGAAAAAATGAAACAGGAATACAGCAGATTACAAGACCAATAGAAAGGATCGTTTTCATCATGATGAAAAAAGAAGGGTGAAATGATGAGCGAATTAGCTAAAGAAAAAAGTCTGACTATTGTGAAAAGAAAGGGCGGATTTATGAAGAAAACCGGATCGCTCTGGTGGATGTACCTTCCCGCCTTGGCGCTTGTTTCCATCTTTATGATTTATCCGTTTGCGAGCGGCATTAAAATCACGTTCACGAACTGGAACGGTTTCTCACAGTCGTATGACTGGATCGGCTTTGCCCAATATAAACGGATGCTGGCCGACCCGGCGACATGGCTTGTCGTCAGAAACACCCTGCTGTACGGATTGGGCAGTACGGTTTTGCAAAATGTCATCGGTCTTCTCTATGCCCTCCTGCTGTTTAAAAGCATCAGAATGAAAGCGTTGACGCGAACTGTTGTCTATTTGCCCGTCATCATCAGCCCGCTGATCATGGGGTATATCTGGTACTTCTTCTTCTCCTATGAAGGAGGCGCCTTGAACGATTTGCTGAAACTATTCGGGGCAGGTCCTGTCAATGCCTTGAGCAGCCCGGAAATCAATCCGTGGATCATCGTATTTGTTAATTCCTATCAGTTCGTCGGCATTGCGATGGTCATTTATTTAGCAGGTCTCGGAAGCATTCCGAAAGATTTTTATGAAGCGGCACAAATCGACGGGGCAAGCGGTTTTCAGCAGTTTTGGAGGATTACGCTGCCGCTGTTGATGCCTTCTGTCACGATCAACATGGTCATCAATATCATCGGCGGGCTGAAGCTGTTTGATGTCATTTTAGCGCTGACAGGCGGCGGTCCGGGAAATGCTTCGCAATCGATGTCGACTTTTATGTACGATTTGTATTTTAAGAGGCAGGATGCCGGCTATGCAGCCGCTCAGGGGGTTTTCATGGCGGTGTTGATACTGCTAATCAGCTTTACGGCTCTCATCTATTTTAAGCGCAAGGAGGTCGAAGCCTAGATGAATCGCCAAGAGAAAAAGAAACGGGCGCTGTGGACCGTGCTGGCTGCATGCATTACCGTTTTTCACCTGATTCCGTTTTATATTTTGCTGACGACGGCGCTGAAAGCAAAGGGAGATTTCAGTTCAAAATGGAAGTTCCCGGACGAAATCAGCCTCGGTAATTTCGCAGAAGCATGGGATAAAGCAGGTCTTGCCGGCTCTTTTTTCAATACTGCTGTGATCACTTTTGCTTCGGCGGCTCTGCTGATTGTGATCGGCTCTCTGGCGGCCTATCCGCTCGCCAGGCGCAGAACAAAGCTCAATCAAGCCGTTTACTTCCTGTTTATCGGTATTATGATCATTCCGCCGCTGACATCCATGGTTCCTTTATACAAAATGGTGGTGGAGCTTGGCATGCTGAATACGCTCGAAATCGCGATATTGAATAATACGGCGGCTTATATGCCCTTGACGATTTTTTTGTATGCCGGATTTATACGATCAACGATTCCGAAAGAGCTTGAAGAGGCGGCAAGAATCGACGGGGCGAGCACTGCGGGGATTTTCTTCAAAATCGTCTTTCCTTTATTAAAGCCGGTGACTGCGACGATTTGCATTATTGCCTGCGTATTCATCTGGAACGACTATCAGTTTTCGATCTTTTTCCTTCAAGACAAAAGTGTGCAGACTTTGACTGTGGCGATTGCCGGTTTCTTTGGGCAAAATGCGAACAACCTGCACTTGGTTGCTGCGGCTTCACTGATGGCGATGCTGCCGATGACGATTCTATTTTTATTCCTGCAAAAGTACTTTATAAAAGGATTATCAGCTGGAGCGCTAAAAGGCTAGCGGAAATTTCACGGGGAAAGGAAGATATGAATGACTAAAATTGCTTTTATCGGAGCCGGAAGCACGATTTTTGCGAAAAATGTGCTGGGGGACTGCCTGATGGTCCCGGCGATCAACGGATTTGAATTTGCTTTGTATGATATCGATCCGAAGCGCCTCAAAGAATCTAAAGATATGCTTGAGCATTTAAAAAACCGCTATAATGACACGGTATCGATCCGCGCCTATGACGACAGAAAGGAAGCTTTGGCGGGAGCGAAATACGTGATCAATGCCATTCAGGTCGGCGGTTATAAACCAGGCACAGTCATCGATTTTGAGATTCCGAAAAAATACGGACTCAAGCAGACGATTGCCGATACGGTCGGAATTGGCGGGATATTCAGGGCACTGCGGACGATTCCCATTTTATTGGATATGGCAAAAGATATCGAAAGCGCGGCGCCCGACGCCTGGCTCTTAAATTACACAAACCCGATGGCTTCTTTAACCGGTGCGCTTCTCCGTTACACGGACGTGAAAACGGTCGGCCTCTGCCACAGCGTTCAAGTATGCACAAAAGATCTTTTTAAATCCCTCGGCATGAAGCATGAACGAATCGAAGAAAAAATCGCCGGCATCAATCATATGGCCTGGCTTCTTGAAGTAAAGCAAGACGGGAAAGACTTGTATCCAGAAATCAAAAAAAAGGCAAAAGAAAAACAGAAAATGAAACATGGTGACATGGTCAGGTTTGAACTGATGGATAAATTCGGCTACTATGTGACCGAATCGTCCGAACATAATGCAGAGTACCACCCTTATTTCATTAAAAGCCATTATCCCGAACTGATTGAAGAGCTGAATATTCCGATTGACGAATATTTGAGAAGGTGCGAGAAGCAGATTCAAAACTGGGAAAAGATGCGCGGTGAAATCGTCGGCAACCGCAATTTAACCCACGAGCGGTCCAACGAATACGGCTCAAGAATCATAGAAGCGATGGAAACCGGTCAGCCGTTTACATTCGGCGGAAATGTCTTGAATAAAGGATTGATTACAAACCTTCCGGAAAAAGCAGTCGTTGAAGTGACGTGCGTCGCTGAGCGGAACCGGATCACTCCGTGCGTTGCGGGTAAGCTGCCTGAACAGCTGGCTGCTTTAAACCGCACCAATATCAATACACAGCTGTTAACGATTGAAGCGGCAATAACAAAAAGAAAAGAACACATTTATCATGCTGCATTGCTTGATCCGCATACAGCAGCGGAATTATCGATGGATGAAATCGTAAACATGTGCGATGAATTGATCGAAGCACACGGTGACTGGCTGCCGGAATTTGAATAAAAAATAAAGCCTGAGCGAAGGGATCAGCCTTCAGCTCTGGCTTTTTTGATGCGAGGGTGTGAATATTTTTCCGATTTTTGGTGAAGCAATCGGAAGAATGGAGGAAGCATAGCGATCACGAGCACCACCCTCAACACTTGGACGGCGACGACGAACGTAGAGTCGGCGTGAAGCGTGACAGATGTTGTCGCCATTTCTGCGATTCCCCCCGGAGCAAACGCCAATATGGCCGTTGTCAGCGAAATGCCTGCCGCTTTAGCGGTGACGGCGGCGCTTAAAATCATCGCAATGATCAGTCCGACGGAGCTGACAAGTGCGACGATCAGCGTTTTTCTGACGCCGATAAACATATCTTTGCTGATTTTTGAACCGATCGTTGCGCCGAGACAAATTTGCGACAGCACTGAAAAGCCATGGGGCCACCAGGCTGTTGTGCTGAGTCCGGTCATTGAGGCGCCTGCGATTTGCAGAACGGCCGCACCGGTCATGCTTCCGAGCAGCCATGGTGCAGGAAACCGCAGTGCTTTCATAGCTTTGCATACCCCGAATCCGCCCAGCAAAATCAGCGCAGTCCATACGATATGAGGCGCTTCAAATGCCGATGTTCCCGCGGCGATCGCTTGGCTGCCGGCAGCATAGGTGTCAGGTTGCTTCGCATTTATAAAAAAAACGAAAAAGGGAATGGTCATGACGACCAGGAGCACACGTATCATCTGCACGAGACTGACGATTGCCGTGTTCGCTCCGACTTCCTGAGCGATGCCCGGCATCGCGGAAAGCCCGCCGGGAGCAGTTCCCACAAAGCTCGTCAGCATATCGGTCTTGCTGAACCTCCACAAGACAAAGCCCGACAGCATGGCGAACACGACGGAAAGGAGAAGCATGACGCCGACAATCAGCCAATTTTCCTTAAAGATCGAAATCACAGACATGTTGATTTTCTGGCCGAGCTCAATTCCCAATAGCATTTGACCGAACTGAAGCCATCCATGATGGATGCCGTTTTGTCTGACCGCCGCTTTTAACGGTGACGGGCGAAACAGCGACAGACAAGCGGCAGCGCTCATTGTGCCGACCATCCAGCCGATCGTCATGCCGGTCAATGAGAGTAGAAATCCCCCAAAACTGCTGATCAATATCAATAATATATCCCGAAGGAAATCTCTTTTTTCCCTCAAATGAAAAACCTTCTTCCTGTTTACTGCACAATCATTTTGTTCACTAAGTGAAGTATTTCTATATATTACTATATAATAATTTTAGTGATTGGTAAAATACGAATTTATTTAAAAGATTAATAAGAAAAACTAATCGTTCATTTTTGAACATAACAGATGGAACATATGAATAGATTAAATTAGATTCGATCACAAATAGAGGTGAACCGATATGAAACATTCCAAGGAATCATTCACCAAAGTCAAATCGTATCGCCCGTTTCACAGCGCTTTTGATCCGTGTCCCCCGATCGGCAAAAAATACTACAGAACCCCCCCAAATCTATATTTAGGTTTTCAGCCCCGCGGCCTTCCGCAGTTTTCTCCGATGGAGGCGCTCCAAAAAGGGACGCTTTGGCCCGTATTTTACGATCATTATGAAAATCCGTATGAAGATGGGAGGTAAGGAGGGTGACGAACTCTTTACCGCAAGACTATTATCAAAGGCTTCATGAAATTCAGGCTGTTGATTTTGTCATCGTTGAGCTGATGCTTTACCTTGACACACATCCCGATGATACCGATGCCATCAAACAATACAACCAGTTTGCCGGATATTCAAGAAAACTGAAAGCGAAGTTTGAATCAAAATACGGCCCTTTGATTCAAGGAAGCCCGGATCAGACGGAATCCTATTGGAGCTGGAAAAGGAGTCCTTGGCCATGGCAAGTTTAATAGAGGAAGGGAGTCAGGTTCATGTGGCTTTATGAGAAAAAACTGCAGTATCCTGTTAGGGTGAGAGAATGCAATCCGAGACTTGCCAAATTTTTGATTGAGCAGTACGGCGGAGCGGACGGCGAATTGGCTGCGGCGCTTCGCTATTTGAACCAGCGCTACAGCATCCCTGATAAAGTCGTCGGACTGCTGACGGACATCGGTACGGAAGAGTTTGCTCACCTTGAAATGATTGCCACGATGGTATATAAATTAACAAAAGACGCGACACCCGAACAGATGAAGGAAGCCGGGCTCGGCGATCATTACGCAGATCATGACAAAGCCCTGTTTTACCATAACGCAGCCGGCGTTCCGTTCACCGCTACATACATCCAGGCAAAAGGCGATCCGATTGCCGATTTATATGAAGATATAGCGGCTGAAGAAAAAGCGAGGGCTACGTATCAATGGCTGATTGACATGTCGGATGATCCGGATTTAAATGACGGGCTGGCGTTTTTAAGGGAAAGGGAAATCGTTCATTCACAGCGCTTCCGCGAAGCTGTCGAAATTTTGAAGGAAGAGCGCGACCGTAAAAAAGTGTTTTAAACAGCAAAAAGCCGAAAATACGATCGTATTTTCGGCTTTTTATTTACTGCACCGGGCTTGCAAGCAGTTCTTCTGCACGGTCGCGCAGCACATACTTTTGGACTTTTCCGGATGCGGTCAGCGGGTATTCGTCGATCAGAAATACGTACTCCGGAATTTTGTAATACGAAAGCTGTCCTTTGCAAAAACTTCTGACCTCTTCGAGCGTCAGCTTTTTGCCCGGCTTGCATTTAATAAAGGCCGCCGTTTTTTCCCCGTACTTTTCATCCGGAACGCCGACAACTTGTACATCGACAATATCCTCATGTTCATAAAGGAATTCCTCTATTTCACGCGGGTAAATGTTTTCACCGCCGCGGACGATCATATCTTTTAAGCGCCCGGTAATCCTCACGTATCCGTCCCGGTCCATTTCGGCCAAATCGCCGGTATGGAGCCAGCCGTCTTCATCGATGGCCTTTTTTGTGGCTTCGTCCATTTTATAGTATCCCTTCATGACGAGGTATCCTCTTGTGCACAGCTCGCCTTGCTCATCCGGGCCGAGTGTTTCCCCCGTGTCAGGATCGACGATTTTAATTTCTACATGCGGATGCACTTTTCCGACGGTTTCGACGCGGCGTTCGATCGTGTCGGTGACGGTTGTCTGCGTAATCACGGGTGAAGATTCCGTCTGTCCGTATGCGATTGTGATATCCGTCATATTCATTTGCTTCATCACTTTTTTCATGACTTCTTTAGGGCACGGGGAGCCTGCCATGATCCCGGTTCGCAGAGAAGAGAGGTCATAGTTTGCAAAATCGGGGTGGGTGAGCTCGGCGATAAACATTGTCGGCACACCTTGCAGCCCTGTACAACTTTCTTTTTCGACCGTTTGCAGGACGATGTCCGGCTTGAATTCGATGATCGGCAGCATGGCCGCACCTGACGCGACACAGGCAAGCGTGCTTAGTACACAGCCGAAGCAATGAAACAGAGGAACCGGGATGCACAGCCTGTCTGCGCTCGTCAGCCCCATTCTATCGGCAACGATCGCCGCATTGTTGACGATATTGTAGTGAGTCAGCATAACACCCTTTGGAAAGCCGGTAGTTCCCGACGTATACTGCATATTGATCACATCGTCGTGTGTGAGTGACTGCTCTCTTTCGAAAAGGTCGGCATCAGAGACCGTTTCGCCCATTTTGGCGATGTCGGCAAAAGCCGTCATATGTCCAGGGGCCTCATTCTTGCCAAGGTAGACGAGATTTTTCAGCTTCGGCAGCTTTTCACGATTTTTCATGATCTCATCGATCATATCGATATAGGATGTCCCTTTGTAGCCGTCCATTAGAAACAGGGCGGTGGAATCGGAATGTTCCAATAAGTACTCGAGTTCTCTCGCCTGATAGCTTGTATTGACGGTGACAAGCACAGCGCCGATTCTCGCCGTAGCAAACTGGAGCAGAATCCATTCCGGAATATTGGATGCCCAGATGGCGACATGCTCTCCTTTTTGAATACCGAGCGCGAGCAGCCCTTTTGCAATTTTAGAAGTTTCTTCAACAAGCTCCTGATACGAATATCTTAAATCGAGCTCAGAATATATAACCGCTTCATGATTCGGAAACCGGCCGGCGGTTGATTTTAAAAGCTCGCCGATCGTTTGTTTTTTTAATGTAACCATAATGCCTCCTTGTCTCCCGGATAAAATTTGTTTCTATTATAGCACTTTGTTCTAGTACCAGGTACTAGAAAGGGTTAGTTTTTTCTTAACCGGGACACTGCGCGATATTGTGCAATCCCCCCGGCTGCCACGATTCCTGCAATGGCAAGAAAAAGCGTTGCCCCGCCGAACTTGATGAACATCACACCGCCTAAAAAAGGTCCAATTGTCCGGGAAATATCCCAATGCAGGCCGAAAAATGCAAAATATCTGCCCCGCATATGATCGGGAGCAAGGCGCGAGACAAAGGTTTGCATGTGATTCAACAGCATGCTTTCTGCCGCCGTAAATAAAACGGCAGTCGAGAGCAGCCAAAAGATCGATGATGAAAAAGCGAAACCAATCGCTGCCACAGCGTAGCATATGTATGATATGGAAACGATCGTTTTGATGTTCAGTCCTTCCGTCCATTTGACAAGCGGAATTTGCATTGTGATGCTAAGAAGGGCGCGGCAGACGGTATAAATAGTCAAGGTGAATAAGAAATCGTCAAAAAGAGTTTCGAGATAAAGGCGGTAGTTGGACTCCAGCTGAGCATAGAACAGGCTGACGGGGACCGACAAGAACATCAAGGTCAAAACCGGACGATGATGAAGAAATACCTTTTTTGCGGAAAGAAGATTTTCCCTCTCCAAAAGCTCCTTTTGCTTTTTTGACCGCCATGCCTCGGGCATTTTAAAATAAACAGCAAGCCAATACAGACAAAATGCACATGCCTGAAAGCCGAACATCAGGCTTGGCTCATAGGAGTAAACTGCAAGGCCGGCGGCAGGACCGACCGCCGCGCCCAACCCTTCAATGGCATGAAGGACAGCGAATACTTCAGAGCGACGCCCGCTTTCGGTGCTGTCCGTTATCTGGGCCCGCTGCGCAGGGATGTACAAAGCTCCTCCGATGCCGTTCAGCACATAAAAAAAGGCGAACAGCCAAATATGATCCGCCATCATAAAACCGGCGGCTGAAACGGTCTGAAAGGCAAGCGCTGCCAGAATGACCTTCCGTCTTCCGATCCGGTCCGTCAGTCCTCCGGCGGCCAGCGTTACCGCGACCTCGGTCAGCGGTCTTGCTCCGATGACAAGCATCACCGGCAATACTCCGGTTCCCAACACATCATACAGGTAAAAAAGGAGGAAAGGGGCGAGCATAGCTCCTGTTACTCCGGTCAGGAACTCTCCGAAAAAGCAAATCAGCACAGGGGAACCGTACCTTTGTTTTAAACGGTTCATTTCATATCCTCCTTCAACATAGCGGTGCAATTAGTGTAAAATGGGAAATCATCAGTAAAAAGGACAGAAAACCTGGGGAGAAATTTCCCCTTTTTAAAAGCGGGGGATAACGGAAATGAAACCGATCGAGCATTACATGGAACTCACCGCCGGATTAAAATGCGAAAGCGGAGAGAAGGCAGAAGAGATTTCAGTCAATGAAATTGCGGAAATTCTATACTGCACACCGAGGAACGCAAAACTGATTTTAGCGAAACTTGAAGATTTACAATGGATTACTTGGAGAAGGGGAAGGGGAAGAGGAAACAAATCAGAAATCCGCTTTTTAAAAGCACCTTGTGAATTGCTGCTTGAAACGGCGAAAAATGATACGAAAGAAGGTAAAATCGACCGGGCGAAATACTTTCTCGAAGCATATCAGCATTCATGTCCGGGTGCATTGTCGTCATATAAAGATTGGCTTGAGCGCGTTTTCGGCTTTCAGACCGAATCGGAGGGCAGCAAGCAAAAAGATGTGCTGAGGCTTATGACAGCGATGGAGCCTGAGCATTTTAAGCGTCTCGATCCGTGCCGTATTTATCTGCGTTCAGAGAGCCATATCGTTAAGCAGGTATGTGATACATTGATCCGTTTTAATGAAGAGGAAGGAGGTTTTATGCCGCATCTTGCCCACCACTGGGAATGTGACGACGACCAAAAAACGTGGACGTTCTATTTGAGGAAAGGGATCTATTTCCATGATGGCACAGCATTGACGGCCGAAGATGTTAAATATTCGTTTGAGCGTTTTATGCTGGATGATGTAAATAAATGCAAATGGCTCACAGAGGATATCGAAAATGTTGCCGTCAGGGATGAACATAGCTTGGATATTTGTTTAAAGGCGAAAAACTCACTGTTTCTGCATCATCTCTGCGATGAAAGGCTGTCTATTTTAAACCGGCACCAGAATGACGGGCTGTTGATCGGGACGGGGCCTTTCAGACTTGCCCGCCGGGATGACCGGATTCTTATGCTTGAAGCGCATGAGCGATATTTTAAAGGGCGGGCTTTTTTAGACCGGATCGAACTATGGTATATGGATGGGGATGTTTCTTCGGTCGACTACGGTTTTTATATGGAAAAAGAAGAACAAAACCGGGTTTGGGATAAATGGCATGAGGAAAGGAATGTTCAGTACCTCTCGTTGAATGCAAACAAATCGGGGCCTCTCGGGTATAAGGCGTTCAGGAAGGCTTTGCGGCAAATCATTTCCCCTTCTGATATGGTCGATGAATTAGCCGGACAACGGACGGCCCCGGTGGGAGGCTTTTTAAACCGGGATCTTCCGCCTGAATCAGGGGACGACATCGGCAAGCTGCTTGCGGAAGGCCATTACAAAGGCGATCCGCTTCTGCTTTATACGTATTCTGAACCGGATCACCGGGAGGACGCGTCATGGATACAAAAGAGGTGCAGGCGGTACGGTATTGCACTAGAGGTATGTTATATGAAAGCGGATGAGCTCATGAAGGAAGAAGTGATCGCCAAAGCCGATTTGATTCACGACAGTGCGACATTCAGCCGTTCAGAAGAAATGAGCTGGCTTCACCTCTTTTTAACGGAAAACAGCTTTTTACACGTTCAATTGCCGGAGGAATGGCAGAGGAAGTCCGCCTTGATGAGGGATGAGCTTCGTTTTATTGATGACCATTCCAAGCGGATCAGCCTTCTTTGTGAGGCGGACAGCGCCCTGGCAGAAGATGTTTACGCGATTCCGCTTTATCAAAACAATATACGCGTCAAAGCGGGGGAAGCTATTCAAGGCATTGCGCTGAACGAAGAAGGGTGGATTGATTTTTACGGCATCTGGTACAAAAAAGAGGCTCTTCTGTAAGAGCCCTTTCATTGTGTCTCTTAATGACCCGAATGTCCTCCATGAGCGGACTTAATTTCCAGAATGTCATCAAGAATGCCTTGTGTCCGAAATGAAATCTCATTTTCCGATCCGAGAATGAAGGCGTGGTTGTATGGGCCGTCCTGCGGTCTGTCCTGAAAAGAAGGCTCGATCTCGGATAGATAGCTGTATAGTGTGCTGTCTGCCTGTCCATTTTTGAGTAAAAGCAGGGGAGCGTGTTTTCCTAAATGGGAAAAAGGTGCTCCGGCAAGCGCCAGCTCAGGCGCAGCCGTTGATGCGAAGGACAGTCCGTGTCCCGGATCTGTGATTCCCCAGCCAAAGCCGGTGTTCTTATCGCTGAATTTCGCAAACGCAATTGAGTTTGCGACAGGAGTGTCTCCGGAAATTCTTTTGACTGTTCCGAATTCCTTTAATGCATCCTCCGTTTTTTCAGAAACCGCTTTTTTAGGGCCGAGAATATAGATGTTTGCTTTGCCGTCTCTTTTTTTTAAGGCTTCAGCCGTCTCTTCGGGAATGCCTTTTTTGTTCACATACAGGATCGGCTCAGGCATGTGGGCGATCCAGTTTACAGCTGGGAGCGAATAAAGTTCTGCATCATCTTCGGATGATCCGATGATGACGCTCTTCGGATATTCATCGCCTGCATCGGCGTATTCTTTGTCAATCTCTTTTGCCAGATCAGCCGCGTTCTTCCCTTTCAGCTCTTTTATTTTAAAAGAGTTCAACGCTTGAAGCGCTTTTGAATCGAATTCTCCGACAGCCATGATTTGCGTCCCGTCTGAAGTGCCCGTCGGGTTCAAGCGCTTGATTTCATTCTGAATCTGCCCGGAGATTTTCCCTTTTTCCGCGATTAAAACAGGTCCGTTATTTGGGTGATGGATCAAATCAGCTGATGCAAGAGCTGCCTGCCATGATCCGCCCGAAACTAAAATCACTGCGCCCGGCCTGTTTTGTTTATGAGTGGCCGGCCATATCGTTTGAGAGGTTTTGATGCTCATTTCTTCCGGTGTATTCGCGTCAAGCCTTGTCGTGTTCTTTGTGTTTTTCACCAGGATCCCTTCTTCCGCCCGCTTATTGAAATCACTCGGAAGAGAAGCAGCGTCTTTTTCTTTCTTCTCCGAATGATCCATCGTTTGATGCTCCTCATGTTCGCCCGTGTTTCCTGAGCCGGAATTTTGGCATGCTGCAAGCGGAAGCGCGAAAACAAGCATGACAAAAAGTAAACCGGATTTCAACTTCATGGTGTTTTCCCCCTTTTTGGTTCAGATTACTGAGTAGTATACCCGGGAAATGTGCAAAACTGGTGCAGACATCTCGATATTTGTTACACATCAGAAGGCAGCGTGATGATAAATTCGCTTCCTTTCGGGGTTCTGTTTTTTACTGCAATCTGACCGCCATGAAGCTCGACGATTTCTTTCGCGATGGCCAGGCCCAGCCCGGTACCGCCGGTTTGTCTGGATCTCGACTTATCGACTCGGTAAAAGCGCTCAAAGATATAATCCCGTTCTTCTTCCGGAATGCCGCAGCCTTCGTCCGCTACCGTAATCTTGACCTGGTCCTCTAATTTTGATGCGGTGACGGCCGCTGTTGAATCAGGATCGGAGTATTGGCGGGCGTTGTTCAGCAAATTTGAGATCACTTGTGAAAAGCGGACTTCATCGATTGTGACATATAGATCCGTCGGGATGTCGAACGAAAGTCTGATTCGTTTTTCCGAAAAAGCGACCGCCGCTTTCTGAACTTCTTTTTTCACGAATGTGTATAGGTGAACCTGTTTCTTCCTGATTTGAAATCCGGGCTGTTTCAGTTTTGTCAGCAAAAATAAATCGTCAACAAGGGTGTTTAAATTGTCCGCTTCCTCTTTGATGATCGACAAGTACTGATTTCTGGCTTGTGGTTCGAGCTTATCTCTCATCGCGACATCTGTGTAGCCTTTTATATATGTAATTGGAGTCCGCAGCTCATGAGCGACGCTTGACAGAAAATCGTTTCGTTCTTTTTGAAGCCTGCTGAGATTTGAGGAAAGGCTTTCGATCGATGCGGCGAGCTCGCCGAGTTCATCATTCCTTTTGATATCAAGCGGAATCGAAGCTTGACCGTTTTTGATGCTTTCGGTTGCCTCCTTCAGTTTAATTATCGGCTTCGCTAAAACGCGGCTGAACCAAAGAATAGCTGCGACCGTTAAGAGGCCGGTTAAGCCGAAGCTGAGGAAAAACCGCTTCGTAATGCTTGCCACCAAGGCTTTTATCGAGGAGGTCTCCAAATACATGAAGACGTAGCCGGCCGTTTCCCGTCCGTTCATGATCGGACTGATCGTACAAATGTACTTTGATGTATTCCAATGGGAAGATAAAGCGGTCCCTTTCCTCGGGATGTTTTTTTCTTCGAAATGAAGGTGTTCCGTCATGTCTCCCGAGGCAGATTGCGCCAATACGCGTCTATTTTGGTCCGTGATGATCACGTTTGTCCGGGCTTCGGTTTCCATCAGGGTGACGTGGTCTATCGTCCTTTTGTCAAAATGCTTTTCGAGGACGTCTCTGTGGCTGTTGCCCCTTAGTTGAAGCGCGCGGATTTCTTCGTTTATTCTCGTGTTGACAATCGTTGTATACAGCGTGGCAAAAAGGATGGCTTCGATGAAAAGGATTATAATGAAAAATGAACCTGCGAGCTTAAATGAAATCTTTTTCATGCTCTGGTTCCTTTGCTTGTCCATTTGTAGCCGACGCCGTAGACGGTTTGGAGATGGTCTTCAACCGGAAAACCCGCTTTTTTCAATCGGTTTCGCAAATTTCTCATGTGCGAATCGATGGTGCGGGGCTCGATATCAGAGTTGAATCCCCAGATGTTCTCAATCAATTGGTCTCTGGAAAGCACTTGATCCATGTGGTTTAAGAGCGTTCCGAGCAGATCGAATTCACTTGGCGTAATGCCGATTTCCCGGTGATTGACATGCAGGGTATGATGCTGTTTATTCCAGATTAAACCGCGGAACCGGATTTCATGAAACCGGCAGGTTCTGCGCAGGACGGCTTCTATTCTGGCAAGCAGCACTTTTTCGCTGAACGGTTTTGTTAAATAATCGTCTGCACCGCAGTTCAGTCCGCGCACAATGTCATCCTGCCCGTTTTTTGCCGTCAGCATGATAATCGGAACGCTTGTCAATCTTCGGATCTCTTGGCAAACCATCCATCCGTCCATTTCAGGCATCATAATATCGAGGATGACAAGATCGAAATTGCGCATTCTTATTAAATCCAGGGCTTCTTTTCCGGTGGCGGCTTTTGTGCACGAATAATGTTCTAAATAAAGCTCCAGCAGATCGAGCATCCTGATTTCATCATCGACAAGCAGCACGTTCAATGTTTTAGCACCTCTTTAATCAAAATATAAGTCCGCTATTTTAAAAATATACCCTATAAGGGTATATTGATCAAGGCGGGACGAACCGGATCACCTCTTTGACAAGAAGTATAAAAACCAGACTGCATGGTTTTGTTCGTCAGCTGCCGCCCGCTTGAACGCCTCCCGTATCGTCCGGTCTTTGACATAGTCTGCGATGTCCAAGTAAAAATCGACCGTTTCCTGCTCATCTTTAAATGCGGACTCCAGCGCGTCCCGATACTGTTCCGGACAAGGCTCCGTAATGGAAATGTCAGGCTTGCGACCGGTAAGAGACGTATAAAATGTTAGGAACGCATTAAAGTGGCGGATTTCATCTTGTCTGATTTCTAAAATTTGCTGTTTTGTTTCAGAATCCGGGGCCTTTTGTGCGATTTTTTGATAGCAGACAACCGCGCTGTGCTCTCCGTTTACCGCTTTTTCAAGATCTTTGATCAGCCTGTCGTTTTGCCTGGCGGGATAGGCGGGATGATACGGCTGAACATACCACATGTCTTTCACCTCAACATCTTATATTTTATCGTCCTGTCATTATATGTAAGTCGCTGCTGGCATGTGCCTATGGGAAGGACGCATCTCGAATATGTGTCAAAATGGTGTGGGGTGAGCGCAATCTATTTTAAAAAAATGAAGTTTGACGTAAAATGGTTGTTAGTGCCGAATTAGTGACATACATATCAAAATGGAGTGAGACGATTGAAAAAGACAATATTGACGGCTCTGGCTGTATTGATGTCGGTTGTTTTGTTCGGCTGCCAAGCGGAAAAAGGGGGATCAGCCAAGGGGCAGTCTGAAAAAGTTCAAATTACAGTTTCTGCGGCTGCGAGTCTCAAGGATGTATTAACAGAACTTTCCTCCGTATATGAGAAAGATCATCCGAATGTCACTATAAAGTTTAATTTTGGTTCATCGGGTGCATTGCAGCAGCAAATCGAACAGGGCGCTCCTGCTGATTTGTTTTTTTCTGCTGCTGAAGACAAATTTAATAGAGTAGTTGATCAAGGTTTAATTGACAAAAAAGACTCTGTCAAGCTGGTCGAAAACAGTCTGGTGCTGATCGTTCCGAAAGGGAAAGACCAGCATGTCAACAGCTTCAAAGATTTGGCGGATAACAAAGTCGAAAAGCTTGCGATCGGCAAACCTGAATCAGTGCCAGCCGGAAAATACGCAAAAGAAACGTTGACGAACCTTGACGTATGGTCTAATGTGCAATCTAAAATCGTCTACTGTAAAGATGTAAGGCAGGTCCTTTCTTATATCGAAACAGGCAACGCGGATGCCGGAATCGTTTACCGGACGGACGCCCTTTCATCAGATCAGGTCGAGACCGTAGAGACGGCGAAAAGCGATCTGCATACACCGATTGTCTATCCGCTCGGAATTGTAAAAAATACAAAGCACAGGGAACAGTCTGAGGAATTTTATCAATTCCTGCAAAGCGACGAAGCCGTTAAGGCAATGGAAAAGTACGGATTTAAGAAGGGCTGACCTCCGTTATGCTTGAGGAATTCTTTTCCCCAATTGAAACTTCCATCCAAGTATCAGCCGCAGCGGGCATCATCGCCGTTTTGTTTGGAACTGCTGCGGCGAGGCTACTGGCGAACAGAAACTTTAAAGGCAAGTCCGTTATCGAGACAGTGATGATGCTGCCGCTCGTTCTGCCGCCGACCGTTGTCGGATTCTTTTTGATTGTGATCTTCGGAAGGCAGAGCGTGATCGGACGTTTGATTGAAAATGTATTTCAAGCACCGGTTATTTTTACCTGGTGGGCAGCCGTGATCGCTGCGGCGGTTGTCGCGTTCCCGTTAATGTATCAGTCTGCAAAATCAGGATTTCTGGCTGTCGACCGCGACATCGAGGACGCCGCGAGGGTTGACGGAGCAAACGAATGGAGGGTGTTCCTCTTTGTCACCGTTCCCCTTGCATCAAATGGAATCATGACGGGGGTTGTGCTCAGCTTTGCGAGGGCGCTTGGCGAGTTTGGCGCAACGCTGATGTTTGCGGGCATTATCCCGGGGGTGACGCAGACGGTGCCGACGGCGATATACTTGGCGATCGATTCGGGGAATATGACGCTGGCATGGATGTGGGTCGCCTCTATCGCGATCATCTCGTTTTTGATGCTGTTTTTTGTGCAGTTCAAGCAAAAATAGCCGTATGGGGTGCAAGTGCTCATACGGTTTTTTCCCAGTTTTGGAGAATGGTTATTTTGCAGATGTTTCGATAGAATAAGAGTAAGAAACAGAAAGGAGACGGGCTTAGTGGGAGCAGTATTTTTATCAGGCAGATCCGGGAGTGGAAAAACGACCTTTATCCTGAATGAAATCAGAGAAAAACTTCGCAATGAACCGCTTGGAAAACCGATCATTTTTCTAGTCCCGGATCAAATGACGTTTTTAATGGAATACGAGCTTAGCAAAACACCCGATTTGGGCGGAACCATCCGCGCCCAGGTGTACAGTTTTTCAAGGCTTGCCTGGCGAGTGCTCCAACATACCGGAGGCATGAACCGGCCGTTTTTGACGGGGACGGGCATTCAGATGCTGCTGCGGAGACTGATTGAAGAGCATAAGGGCGAGTTTAAAGTCTATCAAAATGCAAGCGATAAAAGCGGATTTACGGAGCAGGTGGAACGGATGCTGACCGAATTTAAACGGCACTGTCTGCAACCTGAAAGCATCCGGGACATGATGGAAGGGACGGGCAAGTCGGAATACGAAGATGAACGGATTCTTTCCGATAAATTGCACGACTTATATATTTTGTACAGCAAGCTTGAGGAAAATCTGGAGAATCAATATGTTCAATCTGAAGATTATTTGACGCTTTTGGCCGAGCAGATTCCGTATGCGGATGAGATTAGAAACGCTGCCGTTTATGTGGACGGATTTCATCAATTTACGCCTCAGGAGATGAGCGTACTAGAACAGCTGATGGTACATGCGGAAGAGATCACGTTTTCGCTGACGGCTGATAAGCCGTTTACGGCCAACAGCCCGAATGATCTCCATCTGTTCAGGATGACCGGGAAGGCGTACTATGACCTTTACCAGAAGGCGAAGGAACTCGGCCTTGATCCGTCTGAAGTGCGGCTGGAAGAGACGAAACGGCACCAACATCATCCGGAGCTTCAGCATCTTGAACGCTATTTTGACGAAAGGCCTGCAAAACCGTATCCCGGACGGACGGAATCGCTCCGCATCATGCAGGCGTCGAACAGAAGAACCGAGATTGAAGGAATTGCGCGCGAGATTCATTCTTTAATCCGCCAGGGCCGTTTCCGGCTCAGGGATATCGCCGTTATCGCCCGCAATGTCGAAGATTATAAAGATACGATAAAAGAAGTTTTTAAAGACTGCGAACTTCCTTTTTTCATAGACGGCAAGGAATCGATGCAAAATCATCCGCTTATTGAGCTGATCCGTTCGACGCTTGATATCATTAAAGGAAACTGGCGGTATGAAGCGGTATTCCGCTGTGTTAAAACGGAACTTTTATTCCCGGAAGGACAACCGAAGGAACGGCTGCGCGAACAGATTGACCAGCTTGAAAACTACTGTATTGCGTATGGCATTAAAGGAGACAGATGGACAAGCAAAGATCCGTTTGTTTACAGAAGATACGCTTCACTGGATGAGGATTTTGCCAAGACAGACAAAGAGATTGAAACGGAAAATATGCTCAATGAACTAAAGGGCTGGATCGTTCCGCCGATTCACAGGCTGCAGAAGCGCTTGAAAAAAGCTGAAACAGTCAGGGAAATGGCCGAAGCCGTTTACCTTTATCTTGAAGAAGCCGATGTTCCGATGAAGCTTGAACAGGAAAGGCGGCTAGCCGAAGAAAGCGGAAGGATTGCCGAGTCGCGCCAGCATGAGCAAGTATGGGATGCCGTTATTCAACTGTTGGACGAGTTTGTTGAAATGATGGGCACAGAGCGGATATCGTTTGCTTTATTTAAGCAAATGATCGAAACCGGATTGGAGTCTTTGAAATTCGCGCTGATTCCGCCCGCACTTGATCAAGTGTTTATCGGCAATATGGACCTTTCAAGAATGTACGGCACGAAATGCACATTTCTCATCGGTGTAAACGACGGCATACTTCCGGCGAGGCCTGCGGATGACGGCGTGCTTTCAGACGATGACCGGGAGTGGCTGAAACGAAACGGCGCACAGCTTGCGGCAACAGGGCGAGAGCAGCTCTTGGACGAGAATTTTCTGATCTATATGACGCTTTCAAGCCCGTCTGAAAAGCTATATGTCTCCTATCCGATCGCGGATTCGGAAGGGAAGACGCTGCTTCCTTCAACAGTGGTGAAGCGTCTGAATGAACTGTTCCCGGATGGCGAAGAAAAGATGCTGATTCATGAACCCGAGCAGCTGGACGATG
This sequence comes from Bacillus sp. FSL K6-0972, assembly GCF_037976035.1. NCBI lineage: Bacteria > Bacillati > Bacillota > Bacilli > Caryophanales > Bacillaceae > Bacillus > Bacillus sp. FSL K6-0972. The sequence continues at coordinate 1,217,280 of NZ_CP150260.1, forward strand.
ATGCCCAGCTTGAATTTCTCGTGAATAAAGGCGCCGCCTTGAGCCATTTGGCAGGGCAGCTCGGGATCTGGACGAGGCAGTATGCGATCAGCGATGTATGGTGGAGTACATACAATTTTTTAATGAATGAGCCTGACCGCATCTTTTCTCAAAACATCCTGTCCAGCCTGTTTTTCAGAAACAAGGTTGAAAACTTGAACCGGCATGTGAGCCGCGATTTGTACGGGGAGCACATTCAGGGAAGCGTGTCGCGGATGGAGACGTTCAAAGCCTGTCCGTTTTCTCATTTTGCTTCGCACGGTTTAAAGCTGAAGGAACGCCAATTTTTCAAGCTTGAAGCTCCGGATATCGGTCAGCTGTTCCACTCGGCGCTGAAGCTGATTTCAGACCGTCTTCACGAGCTTAAAATGGATTGGCGCGACTTAACGAAAGCCCAATGCGAGACTTTGTCAAGCGATGCGGTCGAACGGCTCGCGCCTAAACTGCAAAAGGAGATTCTGCTCAGCTCGAACCGTCATCATTATGTGAAGCAGAAGCTGCAAAAAATCATTGCCAGGGTATCGGGCATTTTAAGTGAGCATGCAAAGGCCAGCGGATTTGCTCCCGTCGGCATAGAGCTCGGATTCGGGGGGAAAGGTCCGCTTCCTCCAATGCGTTTTACACTGAAGAACGGCTGCACGATGGAGCTTGTCGGCCGGATCGACAGAGTGGATAAAGCGGAGAGCTCAAAAGGGCTGCTGCTTAGGATTGTCGACTATAAATCAAGCGATAAAGGCCTCGATTTGGCCGAGGTCTATTACGGCCTCGCCCTGCAAATGCTGACATATCTCGATTTGTCGATCACGCATTCAACCGATTGGCTCGGCATGAAAGCATCCCCGGCAGGCGTGCTCTATTTTCATGTGCACGATCCGATGATCCAGGCTTCGGTGCCGCTCGGCCTTGATGAGATAGAAAAAGAGATTTTCAAAAAGTTCAAGATGAAAGGGCTGCTCTTGGGAGACCAGGAAGCGGTCAAGCTGATGGACACCACACTGGAACAAGGCAGGTCGAACATCATCAGCGCCGGTTTGAAAAAAGACGGTTCGCTCCGTTCAGATTCTGACGTTGTTGCAGAAGAGGATTTTCATGTATTGAGGCGTCATATCCGCCGGACATTTCAGAAGGCCGGCGAGGAGATCACAGACGGCAAAGTGTCGATCGAGCCTTACAAGCTAAAAGACCGGACACCGTGCACATATTGTTCGTACCGGTCATTCTGCCAGTTTGACGAATCGCTTGAGGAAAATGAATATCGGATATTAAAACCTGAAAAAGACAACGTGATATTGGAGCGGCTGAAAAAGGAGGATGAGGCAGATGGAGATTTCTAAACCGAAGGGCAGCACTTGGACTGATGACCAATGGAAGGCGATCGTCTCATCCGGCCGGGACATTTTAGTCGCGGCAGCGGCCGGTTCCGGAAAAACGGCCGTGCTGGTTGAACGGATCATTCGGAAAATAACGGATCAGGAATACCCAGTAGATGTCGACAGGCTGCTCGTCGTCACCTTTACGAATGCATCTGCGGCTGAAATGAAGCACAGGATCGGCGAAGCGCTCGAAAAAGAGCTTGCCGAAAATCCGGGATCGCTTCATTTGCGCAGACAGCTTGCTTTATTAAATAAAGCGAGCATATCAACATTGCACTCATTCTGTCTTCAAGTCATCCGCAAATACTATTATATGATCGATGTTGATCCGGCTTTCCGGATCGCCGATCAGACGGAAGGCGAGCTGCTAGGCGATGAGGTGCTGGATGAACTGTTTGAAGAAGAATACAAAAAGCAAGATCCGGCCTTTTTCGAACTTGTGGACAGATATACGACAGACCGTCATGACCTCGATTTGCAGCATCTTGTCAAGCGGGTCTACGAGTTTTCCCGCTCGCATCCCGATCCTGAGGGCTGGCTTCACACATTTGTTGATCTGTATGACGCTGCTTCAGATACAAAAGTTGAGGCTCTGCCGTTTTATTCTTACATTAAAGAAGACATCGCACTCGTTCTGGAAGGTATGCGGCAAAAGCTGACGCGTGCGCTTGATTTGACAAAACAGCCCGGGGGGCCTGCTCCGCGCGCCGAAAATTTCCTCGATGATTTAGCGCAGATTGACAGGCTGATTCAGCAGCAGAATGATTTTTCAGCCCTGCATGAGCTTGTGCCTGCTGTTTCGTTTCAAAGATTGAAGCCATGCAAAGGAGATGAGTACGATCCTCGATTGGTTGATGAGGCGGCAGACCTTCGCAACAGTGCGAAAAAGCAGCTTGAAAAGCTGAAAAGCGATTATTTTACGCGAACTCCCGAGCAACACCTTGAGAGTCTGAGGGAAATGAAGCCGGTCATTCAGACACTCGTCCAGCTCGTACTGGAGTACGGCAAGCGGTTTGCGGAAGCGAAAAAGGAAAAAGCGATCGTCGATTTCTCAGACCTCGAACACGACTGCCTTGCGATTTTATCCGGGAAAAACCAAGCGGGCGAGGCCGTGCCGAGCGAAGCGGCGAAGTTTTACCGCCATCAGTTCCACGAAGTGCTTGTCGATGAATATCAAGATACGAACCTGGTCCAGGAAGCGATTTTAAAGCTCGTCGCCAAAGAGGAGCATGAGGGGAACTTGTTTATGGTGGGCGATGTTAAGCAGTCGATTTACCGGTTCCGCCTCGCTGAGCCGCTTTTGTTCCTCTCGAAATATAAACGCTTTACAGACGATGGCTCGGGTTCCGGCCAAAAAATCGATTTAAATAAAAACTTCAGAAGCCGTTCAGATATTTTGGACAGCACGAACTTTTTATTCAAGCAGCTCATGGGAGAAAAGGTCGGGGAAGTCGAATATGACGAACAAGCCGAATTGAAGCTCGGCGCGTCTTATCCGCCGAACGAAGCGACAAAAACGGAGCTTCTGCTCATCGAAAACCAGAGCGGCGTGCCGGATGAAGAGGCTGAAGAGCTTGAGGCGGTCCAGCTTGAAGCAAGAGCGATGGCCGGGCAAATCCGCAGGCTGATTACAGAAAAATTTCAAGTATATGATGCCAAAGCGAAAGCGTCGCGGAACATCCAGTACCGTGATATTGTCGTGCTTTTACGGTCGATGCCTTGGGCGCCTCAAATTATGGACGAGTTTAAACAGCAGGGGATTCCCGTATACGCGAACCTCTCAACGGGTTATTTTGAAGCGACAGAAGTATCAGTCACACTGTCTTTATTAAAAATCATCGATAATGCCTATCAGGACATCCCGCTTGCATCCGTTCTCAGATCGCCTGTTGTGGGTCTTGACGAAAATGAGCTTTCCTTGATCAGAATCAAGGATAAAAAAGCGCCGTTTTACGAAGCGGTGAAAGCATACCTTGTTGCAGCAGACGGCGACGAGAGGCTTAGCGAAAAGCTTCGCCGCTTTGACGGCCTGCTCAAAAAGTGGAGAGCGTTTGCGAAAAACCACTCTGTGGCAGAGCTGATCTGGGAAATCTACCGGGATACGAAGTATTTGGATTATGTCGGCGGAATGCCGGGCGGAAAACAGCGGCAGGCCAATTTACGCGCGCTTTACGACAGGGCGAGATCCTATGAATCGACATCATTCCGCGGCTTGTTCCGCTTTTTAAGATTTATTGAGCGGATGCAGGAGCGGGGCGATGACCTCGGTACGGCAAGAGCTCTGAGCGAACAGGAAGACGTTGTTCGGCTGATGACGATCCACTCAAGCAAAGGGCTTGAATTTCCTGTCGTATTTACCGCCGGTCTCGGACGGAATTTTAATATGATGGACTTGAACAAATCTTATCTGCTGGATAAAGAGCTCGGTTTCGGAACGAAGTTTATCCATCCGAAGTGGCGGATCAGCTATCCGACGCTGCCGCTGATCGCGATGAAGAAAAAGCTCCGCCGCGAGCTTTTATCAGAGGAGCTGCGCGTCTTGTATGTCGCCCTTACCCGGGCTAAGGAAAAGCTGTACCTGGTCGGGACGGCGAAGGATAAAGAAAAGCTGCTTGCCGACTGGCGGTCACAAGCGGCCGGGTCTGAGTGGCTGCTCCCGGATTATGAACGGTTTCAGGCGAAATCATACCTGGATTTCATCGGACCTGCTTTGATGAGACACAGAGATATGGATGAATCCGGAGCGCCGCCGGTGATTGATGAGATCCGTAAACATCCTGCGCGCTTTCAGGTCAGCTGGCTGTCCGCCGCGGATCTGAAAGCTGAGGATGTTGATCGGGCCGGTGAAGAAAGACACGGCCGGCTCGCCCAAATTCAAATGGGGCTTCCGATCGACGGTTCGTTTGAGTATGAGCAACAAGTCAGAGAACGGCTGACATGGTCATATCCATACAATGACGCCGCCAAAGTCCGAACAAAACAGTCTGTCTCAGAAATGAAAAGACAGAAGGAATATGAGGATGAATACGGCGACCGTTCGCTGATCCGCCCATCCCAGGAGGCTTTCCTGTTTAAACGGCCGTCCTTTATGATGGCAAAAGGCCTGACTGCGGCCGAACGGGGAACGGCGATGCACACCGTCATGCAGCATATTCCGCTGACCCGTACGCCTGAAATGAATGAGCTCAGCAGTCTCCTTGACAGACTTGTTGAGAAAGAGCTGTTAACAGAAGACCAGCGGGCAGCTATTGGCGAAGACGATATTCTCGCATTCTTTGATACGGAAATCGGACAAAAGCTTCTCGGCGCCCGCCGCGTCGAACGGGAAGTTCCGTTTAACATGACGCTGTCCGCCAAAGAGGTTTATCCGGATCTCGAGTCAGCCGATGAACCTGTATTGATACAGGGAATTATTGACTGTTTATTCGAGACGGAGGACGGTTTTTACCTTCTTGATTACAAAACCGACCGGATACACGGAAAATACCGGAACGGCTTTGAAGGAGCGGAACCGATTTTAAGAAAACGTTACGAAACACAGATTCAGCTTTATGCACGAGCGGTTGAAACGATGATTAAAATGCCGCTCAAAGGGCGTGCGCTGTACTTTTTTGACGGAGGACACGTGCTCTTATTTTAATATGAAGCCGGCTTCCCCCTGACGATTTCGGGGGGAGCTTTAATGAAAAGAGAGGTGAGGCACACATGCGAATTTTACATACAGCGGACTGGCATTTGGGAAAAACGCTTGAAGGGAGAAGCCGTCTGAAGGAACAGGAGGACTTTCTTGAAGAGCTCACAAGGATCGTAAAAGATGAAAAGATCGACGCTGTTATCATGGCGGGAGACGCTTTTGACACAGTGAATCCGCCTGCACTGGCTGAACAGCTTTTTTATGAAAGCCTCTCCGCTTTATCTGACAAAGGAAACCGTCCGGTGGTCGTGATTGCCGGCAACCATGATAATCCGGACCGCCTTTCCGCGGCCTCTCCGTTAACGACAGATCATGGCATCCACTTGATCGGGTACCCGAGGACTGAGCCAGTTGACATAGAAGTCGCTTCTGCGGGGGAGATCCTGTCAGTCGCGGCGCTCGCCTACCCTTCCGAGTCCAGACTGAATGAAGTGCTGTCTGAGACATTTGATGAAAAGCTGCTGCGCGACCAGTATGATGAGAAAATCAAGCAAACCTTTCAGCGTATGTGCGGCAAGGCGAGAAAGGATGCGGTGCAGATTGCGGCAAGCCATATCTATGTGGCGGGCGGCAGCCAGACGGATTCCGAGCGGCCGATCGAAGTCGGAGGCGCATATACGGTGGCTGCGGAAAGCCTGCCGGAAAACGCCGCATATGTGGCGCTGGGACATCTTCATCGCCCGCAGACGATCAAAAGAGCCCGCACGCTTGCCAGATATTCAGGCTCCCCGCTTGCCTACAGTTTTTCCGAAGCGGGATACGCAAAATCGGTCACCATTGTCGAAGCCGCACCCGGTCAAACAGCATCATGGGAAGAGGTCTTTTTGACGAGCGGAAAACCACTTGTCAAATGGAAGGCGGAAAAAGGGATTTCCCAAGTGTACAGCTGGCTGGAGGAAGAGCGGGATAAAAACGCGTGGATCGACCTGGAAATCCATCTGACAGACCAGCTGTCGATTGAAGAGATTCACCGTTTGAGAAAAGCGCATCAAGGCATCATCCATATTCGTCCGGTTTTTGAGGAAGCCGCGTCGGCTGAAGAGAAGACCCGGTCCAGAAACGTTTCGATTGAAGAACGGTTTAAAGCGTTTTATGAAAGACAAACCGGCGGAGCGGTTCCCGATGAAGAAACCGTCAAGCTGTTTCTGGAGCTCGCCTCAGGATCGGAACAGGAAGAGGGGGAGGAAACATGAAGCCGATTTCCCTGTCTATTAAGGGTCTGCACAGTTTCAGGCAGGAGCAGGTCATCGATTTTGATCGCCTGTGCGATGCGGGTGTATTCGGCATCTTCGGGCCGACCGGAAGCGGCAAGTCGTCGATTCTTGATGCGATGACTCTCGCTTTGTACGGGAAAGTGGAGCGGGCCGCCAATAATACGCACGGCATTTTGAACCATGCCGAAGATGAGCTTGCCGTATCGTTTACGTTTAAACTGCAGACAGGCCATGAGACGGCTTATAAAGTGGAACGGGTCTTTAAGCGGACAGATGCCGTCAAGGTCAAAACGTCGATCTGCCGCTTCATTGAAATGAAAGAGGAACAAATCGTTCTGGCCGATAAAGCGAATGAAGTGAACCGGAAAATCGAAGAGCTGCTGGGCTTGACGATCGACGATTTTACAAGAGCAGTCGTCCTGCCGCAAGGAAAATTCGCCGAATTTCTTTCCTTAAAAGGAGCGGAGCGAAGGCAAATGCTTCAGCGCCTGTTCAATCTCGAACAATACGGGGACAGGCTTGTCAAAAAACTGAAGAAACAGGCGCAAACAGCGCAGGCCAGAAAAAATGAGATGCTTGCCGAGCAGGCTGGATTGGGCGATGCGGGAGAAGAAGCGCTGAAGCAGGCCGAACAGCATCTCGAAGAAGCCGAAAACCTTTTGCAAAGCAAGAAGCGCGAACGAGACGCAGAAGTGCAGCGCTTTGCGGAGTACCAAGAGATTTGGAATCTGCAGCAGGAAAAAGAAAGCTATCTACAAAAAGAGGCGGAGCTTTTAAAGAAAAAGGAACAGATCCGGGAAAAAGAAAGCCGCCTGCACCTCGCCGAAACGGCAAATACGCTCAAGCCTTATGCAGACGCCTTTCTGGCAGCGCGGGAAGATACCGAACGCGCACTTCGGGAAGAAAAACAAGCGCAGGAACAATTAGAACAATACGAAGAGCTTCATAAAAAAACAGAGCGCGAATACGAGAATTTCAGGCTTCATAAAAATGAAAAAGAACCGGAGCTTCTCAAGCAAGAAGAACAGCTCACCGCTTTAAAGGAAATTGAAAACAAGCGGCTTGCCGCACAGGCAGAAGCTGAGCAAAAGCAGCAGGAACAGCGCTTGAAAGAAGAGGAAATCAAGCATGCGGCAGACGAATTGGCTAAGGTGAAAAGCCTGCTTGAACGCGGGACAGCCAAGCAAAATCAGCTGAAAGCTGAGCTGAAATCTGTCCAGGTATCTAGCGAAGAGCGCAAAAACTGCCGGAATGCCAATCAGCTTGCTTTTCACATTCAGCAGCTTAACAGCGATGCCGCTATAGAAAAAGAACGGCTTGACCAGCAGGAGACGCTGATCAAAGAGCTTCAGCAAGAACAACAAGCGGTGGATAAAAAGGTGAAGGATGAAACCGAACGCATCCAGGCATTGTTTGCCGCTGTCGAACGAGCGTATGCGCTCGTTTGCGAAACAGACAGATCGCTCTCTGAGACCGTCCGTCTCGCGTCTCAAAAGAAAGAAGAGATTGTGGCGAAACGGGAACAGGCAAACCGTGATCAGCTGGCAATCGAACTTGCGAAGCAGCTCAAAGATGGGGAGCCTTGCCCGGTCTGCGGATCTGTACATCATGAGTTGCCGGCGCGCGCCAGCTCGGAAAGCCTGTCCTTTAAAGAGGCGGAATCCGAACTGGAAAAAACGGAAGCCATCATCGCCGAAGCCGGCGCGCTGGCTCAGGAGTTTCTCTCGGCCAAAGTGGCGCTCGAACAGCAGTCCGACCACCTGGTGAGCGAATGCCCGTTTTTAGTCAAAAGCAAACACGAACTGCCTGAAACCGCTGCATCGTTAGAAGAAGGCACCATTCCCGAACGGTACAGCCGCATCAGCTTTGAATGGAAAGGAATCAGACAGGATCTCGCCGAGACAAAAAGCCGGATAGCCAAGCTCCTTCACACATATAAAGAGTTTTGCAAAAAACGCGACCAAATCAGCGAGCGCATCAGCCATGAAGAAAAAGAGCAGAACAGGCTTCAAAACCGTGTCCGCGAACTGAATGACCAGTTAAATGAACGCCGAAAAAGCTTCGGCGAACAATTCGACGGTCTCTCTTATGAACAGGCTGAAAAATGGCAAAAAACCATTGAAGAAAAAGATCTGGCCGCAGAGGAATTCGAAAAGCGTATCGAAACGAGCGTCGAATTTCTCACAAAACATGAACAGCAAAAAGAGAAGCTCACCGAGCGCTTGTTTGCACTTGATAAAGAAAAGCTTGACCTTCACTATGCGGTCGAAAGCCTCAAAAAAGACATAAACGATTATCAAAAAGAGCTGATGGGCTATCCTGATACAGCCGCGATCGACAAAAAGCTTCAAGACGTGAAAACGCAATTGGCCAAGCTGCACGAGCAGGAACAGACGCTTTACGGACGGCTCAAGGAGACCGAAGCTGAGGTCAGCCGTTTAAGAGGACAGACAAAAGGGTGTGAGCTCGCTTTGCGCGAAGCGAAAGCAAGGCTTGCGAAAGCGGCGGACATCTGGCAGGAAAAAGCCGGAGATACACCGTTTGAAAAGGCCACTGAAGTGAAAGCGAGCATTTTAGACCGCGATGAGCTGTCCCGGCTGAAAGAAGACATTCAAATGTATTGGGATCAGACAAAGCAGTGCGAATCTAATATGAAGCGGATTACGGAAAAGCTTGACGGGAGATCGGTTTCTGAGGAGAATTGGGAAAAAGCCGCCGTAACCAAAGAAAAGGCGGAAGAGGCATTCAGCAAAGCTCTGGAAGAAAGGGGAGCGGCCGGCAAAGCTCTCGCCGTCATCCGCGAGAACCATAAAAGGTTTAAGGAGCTTGAAGCATCGTTAGCTGAATGGCAGACATACATCGACCGCCTTGATAAACTCCAAGCCGTCTTTAAAGGAAACAGCTTTGTTGAATACTTGGCAGAAGAGCAGCTTGAAAGCGTCACAAGAGACGCATCTGCAAGGCTCGGAGAACTGACAAGGCAGCGCTATGCGATTGAAGTCGACTCAGAAGGCGGCTTTGTGATGAGGGACGATGCCAACGGCGGAGTCAAGCGCCCTGTTACGAGTCTGTCAGGCGGGGAGACCTTTCTGACTTCGCTGGCACTGGCGCTTGCACTCTCGGCACAGATCCAGCTTCGCGGAGAGTATCCGCTCCAATTCTTCTTTTTGGACGAAGGGTTTGGCACGCTTGATCAGGATTTGCTGGACACGGTCGTTACTGCATTGGAGAAGCTTCAGTCTGACAATCTGTCGGTCGGTGTGATCAGCCACGTTCAGGAACTTCGGGCAAGGCTGCCGAAAAAGCTGATCGTCCATCCGGCTGAACCAAGCGGCAAAGGTACAGCCGTATCGCTTGAAATGATTTAATCTTATAACCAAAAAGCAGCCTTCTTCTAATGGAAGAGGCTGCTTTATGCATTTCCGACAACATTCTGGTCGCTTACATCCGGGTCTATATAATTTGTCGCGTTTATACCATTGTTGACGATAAGAAAATCTCCAGTATTACCAGCACCAGAACCGAGTGCAGACTTTGAAGAGCTTTTTGGAGATAGATAAAAAGAATCGCCGAAATTCACTACTCCTCCTGAGATTTCATTGATTTTAATGGGTCCGACAATGGCTGGCATGATTGATCGACATCCTTTGTAGAAGTCTCTGAACCAGTATATGTCGGGCGGGCTGTTATTGTGAGTTCCTTGCAGGAGGAAGCTTTCTGATATGTTTGACTCTTGAATCGGCATTGATTCGGTGTGTTGATCCAATCTGAGCAACGGAGGAGGATGATACACCGTTAATTTTAATCGCCCTTACTCGGATGAAGGGGATCTCATGGAAAAAAGCCGAGCAGACGCCGGTTTCGGGAAGAGGGTATGGGATCGGCTGCCTGAAAAGCTGAAAATCATCCTGTTTAAATGACCCTTCATTACCGTAAAAAAGAGAAAGGTATCTTTGAACAGCGAGTACTTTTGTTTTGAGGAACTGCTCTTCCGTATCCCCGATTTGCAGCGTGCTGCTTATTCCGACAGAGTGTACTTTTAAAAATTTCACTTTGGACGTTCTGAGAATCATGATTCCGGCGCCAGCGGGACAAACGGCCCGACAATGAGAGATTCAGGCGGTGTATCAAAAATCGATGACAGAGAAATGCAATCCGTATCACCAACCAGGAAAACAGAAGAAGTGGACACACCAGTGATCACAATATTGCCTACATCAAAACAGCGGTTCACAACGGTAAAATTCATTCGTTTTCATTTCCTTTCATTTCGTCAGGTATCGATGTGAGAAAGTGCTCGATTGCCCGTGCAATATCACGTTTCACGTAATCGGCCAGCCGTTCTGCATGTTCGCGGGGCTGGATGTTTCCGTCAGGCTTCACATGTTTGACGTAATAGCGGATGCGGCTGTCGATTTGCTTTCTGATGTCTTCGATAATGTGGTGGCGGTTTGTATCGTCCAATTTACTGTCATACCGGTCTTCTAGCTGTTCCAGCAAATGAGGGGTTTCTTCATTTAAGTAGGCATCGACGAGCTGTCTCGTTTGCTGCATCAGCTGGCCGTCGACCTCCTGCTGAAGCATTCCGATGCCCGGCGGCTGCTGGCTGATTTCAAAGTTCTCCACTTGATCCGGATCTGTCGGATTGAGCCCGATGTTGAGCGTTCCGTCCAAGCGTTCAATTTTTAATTGATCAAATTTGTATTCGATCCGGTCAATCCGGGTACCGGGATTTTCTTTCAGTTGGTTCAATTCCGACTGCAATGCGGCAATCTGCCTTTCGAGGCGCTGGATTTGCGCAGCCTGCTGCTGCAAATACCCATACCAGTTCTGTGGATTGCTTTGTTTCATGAGATTACACCCCCGTGTATCCTATGGTACTGTAACAGAAGGAGCATGAAGAGGAACGAGAGTTGGTTGAGTCCCGTCTTCAAAAGCGTCGTCAAAAACTTTGCCGCCGGCGACAGGCGGGGCGGCTTCCGTGTAGCTGCCTGTATTATAAAGGTTGGCAAGTGTTTTAATGGAGCCCGCGCTCCCGATCTGCAAGACGGAAGAGTTGCTGATGCCTTCGACTCTTAAATAGTTGATTTGAATCGATTGGTTGATATAAAAATTCATGTCCCCACCCCCTTACAGGTTGCCCGCGACCGGCTGATCGATCATATCGTTGTCATATGTGTTGGTGATGCTGTTCTGGTTGTATACGCTGAGTCCGTCTCCGGTATTGAAGCTGCCGGCGCCTGCGAATGTTTTAACTTCTGCATAAGGAGAAATCGTGATGCAGTCTCCGACATGAACAACGCCGCTCGTACCGACGGCATTTACTTTAAAAGCTCCGACAATAGCTGGCATGATGGCACACCCTTTAAGTAATCAAACGTTTTTTATGGGCTATACACCATATCCTATGTTAATTAGGCGCTTTTGTGATAAAAAAGAGGTTTTTCCGTGAGTGCTGTTCACGTGCGGGTGAAACTCATCAGATGGGAAAACGTATGAATAAGGAAAACGGTGCGATAAGGAGAGGAGACGTATGTATTTTCAATTGAATGCGATGTCAATCGCTGCAGCCCTGCTGTTCTTTGCGGCCGCCTATGCAGTCGGAATAAAAAAGCAAACCTGGATATTGCGGGGATTTCGCCGGGAAAGGGTAAGGGATCAGGATAAGCTGGCCAAAATCGCAGGGTATTTCTTTTTGAACAGCGGATTTTTGTTATTCTTGAACGGGTTTGTTTATATCCCGTATCAAGAGTCCTTTACGCCTTCAGTCATTCTTGCCTATGGTGTTTGCACGATGATTTATGTTCAAAAAACAATGGCCGAATAGCCAAAGCTGCGTCCTGAAATCAACGGATGATGAAACGGAGGAGAGGGAAGGCAGGGCATCAGGCGCAGCTTGCAGTCGGAGGTCATGACGTGTGGCGGCCCTTTCTTTCTTCCACATGTACGCAGCTATCATCCTTTTGCATTCTTTGATTCAGCAAGTTGTCCAATTCCTGACTGCATTGAATGGCCTCTTTTGAGTTGATGCCGAACTTTTCGGCAGCTTCAAATAAGGCCAGTCTTTTTGCTTCAATTTTATTGTTCATCATGGCAGTCTCCAACTTTCGATTTGTATTTTGAGTCGGTGATTTCAGGTATTCAGCATTGATGTCCCTTGATATTGCTAGTATACCTTATTTTGTGTTAAAGGGATTTTTTTCGCCAATATGACAAAAAATGTGACATTTTTTTCGGAGGACAGCGCCCGTTTATAATCGGGAAAGCTCGAAAAGCAGGAACCGCTTCCTCTGTTCGATAAAATGAAAAATTTGTTTTTGCTCATCTTCGAGCCGGCTGTATGTGACGGTTGAATAAGGATCATGTTCAAGAAAAGGCGCGATTGTCTCATGCCAGTTTACCGCAAACCGTGAAAGCCGGCTGATTGTAAATTGGCGGTGCAAGACGTTTTTCATTAAATTAAAGTATTGGGACTGAAAAGCCGGGATGTCGAGCAGCCTCGCAGACAGTGTATTATAGCCTTTCGCCGGAATCCGGTTGTGTTCCATTTCTTCCCCGTGAATATTCCGTCCCCATGTCGCGTCATAATCCCATGGAATGATTTGAAACGTTTTTGTGCGATCGTTTAAATAAAGCGCGTAGTTATGGACGAAGCCGTCGAAATTTTGGGTACAGACGGCGCCGATGAGCCACAGCAAATATTGTTTGACATCGAGATAGCGTTTGATTTCCTTTTCAAATATGTCGTCTTTGGCGGTATTGATAAAGTAGATAAATTCTTGGAGGTAATCATCGTGGCGGTTTGACCCCGTTTTTCTTTCGTATCCCTGCATGAGATTTTGCTTAGCCTTTTTATTGAAGGAACTCAGCAGAGAAAAATTAGCATCGTCATCAACGGCATAATAAATGGCCCCCCTTTCTAAATTTCTCCTCTTTAAGAAATGATCGTCAACAGATTCGATTTTTAAATAGATGCCTTCTTTTTTTTCGTTGAGATAAAGGAAAACGTGCGATGCTGCTGGCGCAAGGACGCCGATTTGTTCAAAAAAATGAAAGGAAAGCCTGTTTCTGATGAAAGACGGGTCGTGATATTCCGCGTTCAAATGAAACGCAGCCTCGGCAGCCTTTTCTTTTTTGTCCGGATATTGAATGAAATAGGATTTTTTTGTAAGTTTGCGGGTGTGGGCCCCTCTGTATGACACTGCGACAGGCATCTTTGCTGAACCGGTCAAGAGCATGCCGGGAACGGCTTCATCACTCCAGACGTCTTTTTTCAACTCAAGCAGATGCTTCGGATGAATGTGCAGCCAGAAGGCCGGCAAGGCAGTGGCACTCATCATCATTTCCTCCTTTTTCAGCTGACATATCATATGTGAAAAAAGCCTGTCCCGGAAGCAGACCGCCTAAGTTTGACCAAAAACAGTCATTTGCCTCAGTACACCTGTCTTTACGGTGCGTATGATAAATCAGGACATAAAAAAGGAAGAACAGGAGGTTACAAGATGAGTGGTGTCCATGATCATGACATTAAAAAGGCAGTAGATCAGCTGAAGAGTGAAGGCAGAGACCATTATTTAGACCGGGAACCCGAAGAATCCGCCGGCTCGGGAAAAGAGCGGCATCCGCATAACATTTGGGATCTTTGGTGGGGGATAAAGCCGGACAGAAGCAAAAAACATCATAAAAGCAAAAAGCCTGACGACCGTGAAAAACCGGATAAAAGCAAAAAGCCCGACAAAAGTAAAAAACCAGACGACTGCAAAAAGCCTGACAAAAGCAAGAAACCAGACGACTGCAAAAAGCCTGACAAAAGCAAGAAACCAGACGACTGTAAAAAGCCTGACAAAAGCAAGAAACCAGACGACTGTAAGAAACCGGATAAAAGCAAAAAGCCTCACGACTGCAAAAAACGGGACAAATGCGGCCGCAAACACCCCGATCATCATCGCTGCAAGAAGACTCACCATCATAAAAGAGGCGGCTATGAAACCATTACAAAATGGTCTGACGGAAATCTGACCGAAGTCATCTACCGGAAAAAATAAGAAAAGCGGCTTGCTGCATAGTGAGCCGCCGTTTACTTTTCCGGGAAGGAACGCCCGGGACTTTAGAAGCGGTTTGCAGAAAGAGGAAAGGAATTTTCATTTTTTTAGAGAATATGTAGAATAGTTTTAAATCAGACTGCGGGGGAATATTTATGAAGTTTGCGACAGCAAGGCTACACAGCCGTGCATTTGTAGGGCTTGTCATGGATGAGAAGATAATGGATTTGCAAAAGGCGGAAAAAAAGCTGTTTGAGCTTGAAACGATACCTGAAACGCTTATCGAATGCGTAAGCGAGGGAGAGAAGTTTGTCCGCCATGTCGAACAGCTAGTGGAATGGTCAAAGAAGAAAAACAGCGAAGAGAGCGGTTCGTATATTTATCCGCTGTCAGACGTCGATTTGCTTGCACCGATTCCTGAACCGCGGAAAAATGTAATCTGCATCGGAAAAAATTATCGGGATCATGCGATTGAAATGGGAAGTGAAGCAGATATTCCCGAACATATCATGGTGTTTACAAAAGCGCCGACTTCGGTCATCGGCCACATGGAAGGGATTGATGCCCACCAAGGCGTGACAGAGGCGCTCGATTATGAAGGCGAGCTCGCGGTTGTCATCGGCAAAACGGGAAAGAACATCCCGAAAGCTGAAGCGCTCGACTATGTGTTCGGCTATACGATCATTAACGATGTGACGGCGCGCGATCTGCAAAAAAGGCACAAGCAGTTTTTTATCGGCAAAAGCCTTGATGCGACTTGCCCGATGGGACCGTTTCTTGTACATAAATCAATGGTTGAAGACGCAGGCGACTTGAGGGTGGAAACGAGAGTGAACGGCGAACTGCGGCAGTCGGGCAGCACAAAGGACATGATTTTTCCGATTGCGGAAATGATCGAAACGCTGTCCAAAGGAATGACGCTTGAAGCGGGGGATATTATCGCCACCGGTACGCCGTCAGGAGTCGGCAAAGGCTTTCATCCGCCGAAGTTCCTCCGAAAAGGCGATCAAGTCGACATTACGATCGAACCGATCGGAACGCTTTCCAATACAGTTAAATAAAGGATTGTCAAATGATTGGCTTTAGCATATAATGAAGCTGTCAAACTTTTAAGAAATGAGGGATGTGTGATGAGAATGGATATTGTCTTTTTTGCCCAACAAACGATCATTGCACAGCCCATGTAATATTTCGACTGGTATTCTTCAAATGGATCTGGTGATATTTCCATGGGCTGTCGAAGCGGCTCATGGAGTGTTTATGTGTTGAAAGAGCCGTGTATTTGCGGCTCTTTTTTTTGTTTAATCAATCATCAGATCTTTAGGAGGAAACCGCATTGAATTTATCAGCATTAGGCATCAAATATATCATGGAAGCTTTAAAGGACGAGGAAGGTCTGGTTTTAGGGAGGATCGCCCTTGAGCATAAAAGGGTGTACCGGGTATGGACGGAAGAAGGAGAGTGGCTGGCCGAAGTCTCCGGCAGGTTGCGGTTTGAAGCGGAAAGCCGTGGAGACTACCCTGCTGTCGGCGATTGGGTGTATATGCGCCCCCGTGGCGGCGAAAAGAAGGGGATGATCACGGAGGTCGTTCCCCGATTCAGCAAATTTTCGCGCAAAGCAGCGGGTGAGCCGGCGGAGGAACAGATCACCGCAGCTAATGTCAATACGATCTTTCTCGTCAATGCGCTCGGTCAGGATTTTAATGTGAGAAGAATCGAACGCTATTTGCTGCTGGCATGGGAAAGCGGAGCCAATCCCGTCATCGTCTTGAGCAAAGCCGACATCGCTGACCGGATGGAAGAAAAGGTGCGCCAGGCGGAATCCGTGGCATTCGGGGTGCCGATTCACGTCATCAGCGCCCATGAAGGTAGTGGGATGGATGAGCTGAAAGCGTATGTGAAACAAGGGGAAACTGTCGCTCTTTTAGGGTCGTCAGGCGTCGGCAAATCAACGATCATCAATTTTTTTCTAAAGGAAGACAGGCAAGCCGTGCAGTCCGTCCGTGAAGATGATGACAAAGGGCGGCATACGACGACACACAGGGAGATGTTTATGCTGCCTGAAGGCGGGCTTTTAATCGATACGCCGGGGATGCGGGCCTTGGAGCTTTGGGAATCGGAAGAAGGATTCAGGCAGAGTTTCAGCGATATTGACCAGCTTGCGGAAACATGCCGATTTTCAGACTGCCGGCATCAAACAGAGCCCGGCTGCTCCGTGCAGGAGGCGCTGGCTGACGGCAGACTGGATGCGGGCCGGTTCCAAAGCTACCTGAAATTAAAAAAAGAGCTCGAATACCTCGAAAGAAAAACGGACAAACGGGCGATGCAGCAGGAAAAAAAGCGGTGGAAACAGATATCGAAAAGCATGAAAAAGAACAAAAACAAATAAATGAAAAAGGCGCTGATAAATGGCTTCAGCGTCTTTTTACTGCGGAGATGACAGCGTTCACATTGTTTTGTTTAATGGACCGGTTCATGATAAGATAAGAACGATACCTGATTTGATAGGGGGAAAAACGAATATGACGCATATGCATATCACGTCTTGGGTGATCGCGCTCATTTTAGTGTTCGTTGCTTACGGACTTTACTCATCTGGAAACAGCAAAGGCGCAAAAATTACACATATGATTCTCCGCTTATTCTATATTATCGTGATCATTACCGGGGCGCAGCTCTTTTTAATGTTTACGGCATGGAACGGAGAATACATAGCAAAGGCCTTGCTCGGTCTCATCACCATCGGATTCATGGAAATGCTTTTAATTCGCAGGAAAAACGGAAAAGCGGCCACTGGGATCTGGATCGGCTTTATTGTCGTTCTGCTTTTGACGGTTGTGCTTGGACTCCGGCTTCCGCTGGGCTTTAAAGTGTTTTAATTAAAAGACATCGGTTCTTAATGAGGACTGGTGTCTTTTTATGTCGGCGGCTTGAAGGTTGAAATCATCACGATTCGTTCCCCGTCTGAAGCGGTCCATTCGAATCTGTCCTTCCATTCCTCTTTTCGTTCGTAATGATGCTGCAAGGCGCATTGTTTCATATCATGAGAAAACTGATAAAACGAAACGCCCTTCACATCCTTTTTCCCGGGCCAAAAACTCAGGCCGTTATAGGCGAAGACGCAGTCAAAGACGGAGAAGCCGAGGCTGTTCAGCTGATCCAAAAAAGAATAGAACTGTCCGTCTTCCAGATCGTTCAAAAATTCGAGAAATGCCTGTTTTACCGTTTTCAGATAACGGATCGATTCTCCGCCTGTCAGCTTCACGGTCTCCGGCTTTTCCGTTACGGCGAATTGATCAAACAGTTCGGCTTTTTGCCATTCTCCGTCTATGCTGATGAAAACTCCTGGGCTGTTCAGGCTTTCAACCAGAAATAAATCTCCTTCTTCATTTTCAATCAGGCAGATCCCGTCTTCCATTAAAATTTTGCCGTAAATCCATTTGCGCTTTTCGGCATAAAGTCGTTTTTGGCGTTCGGTGTCCATGGGCGGTCTCCTTTCTTATTTCGTTTTTTCCAAAACGAGCTTGTCTCATACAAGACTCTGTTGGACAATTCAACTATTATTTTAAGGTGCATAAAATAGGTAAAGTGACAAAGGAAGTGAAGCCTAAAGCAGAGGAAGAACATTAGAATTGGAGCTGATCGACAATGTGTGGAATAACGGGGTGGGTCGATTTTAAGAAGCCGCTTGTCCGAGAGCAGTCAATCATGGAAAAAATGACTGATACGCTTTCGAAAAGAGGACCGGATGATACGAATATTTGGGGAAAGCGTCATGTTTTATTCGGACATAAACGTTTGGCAGTTGTGGATCTGGAAGGCGGCAGACAGCCGATGACCCGCACACATCAAGGATACGATTATACGATTTGCTATAACGGCGAGCTCTATAATACGGAAGATTTGCGGAAGGAGCTTAGGCAGCGGGGGCATCAATTCAGGAGCCACTCAGATACAGAGGTTTTGCTTCATTCATACATGGAATGGAAAGAGGAATGCATCAACAGGCTGAACGGAATTTTTGCATTTACGGTATGGGATGAAAAGCGCGATCTTCTTTTTGCGGCACGCGACCGGCTCGGCGTTAAACCGTTCTTTTACACCGAACAGGACTCATCTTTTTTGTTCGGATCTGAAATCAAAGCCATTCTCGCTCACCCTGAAGTGAAAGCAAAGGTCGACCGTTCAGGGCTGGCCGAAATTTTCGGCCTCGGGCCGTCGAGATCGCCGGGGAGCGGTGTTTTTAAAGGAATAAAGGAGATCCGCCCGGGGCATGCGATGATTTTCTCAAAAGACGGTTTAACGGTTTGGCGCTACTGGAATGTGAAAAGCGAGAAGCATACGGACAGCTTTGACGAAACGGTGGAAAATGTGCGGTCGTTGTTTCAGGACGCCGTCACAAGGCAGCTTGTGTCTGATGTGCCGGTATGTACGTTTTTATCAGGAGGGGTCGATTCGAGCGCCATTACCGCAACGGCCGCCAAGCATTTTGAGAAAGAAGGAAAGGCGCCCCTTCATACGTTTTCGATCGATTATGAAGACAATGAGCGATATTTTACGTCGAGCTCATTTCAGCCAAACGCCGACGGCCCGTGGATTAAAAAAATGTCCGATGCATTCGGAACGGTTCACCACAACTGCGTGATT
This sequence comes from Bacillus sp. FSL K6-0972, assembly GCF_037976035.1. Lineage (NCBI taxonomy): Bacteria > Bacillati > Bacillota > Bacilli > Caryophanales > Bacillaceae > Bacillus > Bacillus sp. FSL K6-0972. The sequence continues at coordinate 1,236,289 of NZ_CP150260.1, forward strand.
TCCCAGGAGGAGCTGGCCGCTTATTTGGAAGAAGCCGTACTGGTCCGGGATTTGCCAGGGATGGCTGATGTCGATTCTTCCCTGCTGTGGTTTTGCCGCGAGATAAAAAAAGATTTTGTCGTAAGCCTTTCCGGGGAATGCGCGGACGAAATTTTCGGCGGCTACCCTTGGTTCCATTCGGCAGAAGATGTGAAAGGTTTCCCATGGATGAGATCAATGGAAGAACGGATCGGACTTCTGCAGGACGGCTGGCAGAAAAAGCTGAATCTCAGCGAATATGTGAAGGCGAAATACGAGGAAACGGTTAAAGAAACACCGCTGCTGGAAGGAGAAACGGGTGCGGAGAAACGAAGGAGAGAGCTGTTTTACTTAAATATGCTCTGGTTTATGACAACGCTCTTGGACCGAAAAGACAGAATGAGCATGGGGGCGAGCCTCGAAGTCCGGGTTCCGTTTGCGGATCACAGGCTTGTCGAGTATGTCTGGAATATTCCGTGGGATGTCAAAATGCATGGCAGCCGTGAAAAAGGCATCTTCCGCAAGGCGCTGGAAGGCATTTTACCTGATGAAGTGCTGTACCGCAAAAAAAGCCCATATCCGAAAACGCACCACCCGGCTTATACGAAAGCTGTCATTCGCTGGCTGGAGTCGCTGCTGGAGCAAAAAGACTCGGCGCTTTATGTTTTCTTAGACAAGAAAAAATTGGAGCGGTTGATTGAGACGGAGGGCGCATCATTTCAAGTTCCCTGGTACGGACAATTGATGAAGGGGCCGCAGCTGATCGCGCACCTTGCCCAAATCCATACTTGGTTTGAGACCTATCGAATTGATATCGAGGAATAACATAAAACACCCGGCATATGCCGGGTGTTATGCGTTTTGGCAAACGAAACGGCGGCGTTTTTTGAACACCGCCGCTGATTTTAATGATCAGCTGACCGAATGGATGAGAGTCAAACCTGTTCTGTTTTGGAAGACGGTCCCGGCTTTAAATTGTTGAGCCGAGAGACAAGATCCGTTCCGAAAGCGGAGCTTTCGTCAACATTGCCCTGATCGATGTAGCTTTCTTTATACTCGTATGCGGAAGAACCGTGTTCGGCATAATCGAGTCCGGAAATTTCCTCTTCTTTTGATACCCTGATCGGAGCGAGAGCTTTCATTACAGCAGTGACAACCGATGTGGCAGCGAGGGTCCAGGCTGCGATCGCCAAAATGCCAACGGCTTGAATGCCGAGCTGTGCGGCTCCTCCTCCGTAAAAGAGACCGCTCGATGTATTGAAAAGCCCGACTGCAAGCGTCCCCCAAACACCGCAAACACCGTGAACGGCAATGGCGCCGACGGGATCGTCAAGCTTCAGCACCTGGTCGATAAACTGAACGCCGACAACTAAAATGACACCGGCGATACATCCGATCAATATCGAGCCTGTAAATGAAACGCCGTCCGCGCCCGCGGTAATTCCGACAAGTCCGCCAAGCGCGCCGTTCAGCGTCAGGGAAGGGTCGATCCTGCCGTAACGGAAATAAGTGAACAGCGCCGAGCTGACGACTCCGCCCGATGCCGATAAAAGGGTTGTGGTGATGACGTGGGGGACGGCGGCGGGATCAGCCGCAAGCGTGCTTCCGCCGTTGAACCCAAACCAGCCGAACCACAGGATGAAGACGCCGAGTGCGCCCAGCGGAATGCTGTGTCCTGGAATGGCGTTGACCTTTCTGTTTGCATATTTTCCGATCCGCGGCCCGAGAAACATGACAGCCGCAACCGCGCCCGCGGCGCCTGTTAAGTGAACGATCGCAGATCCGGCAAAATCAACAAATCCGAGGTCGTACAGCCAGCCTTCACCCCAAGTCCAATGGCCGACAACCGGGTAGATGAGACCGGTCATAAACAGCGTCAAGATCATGTAGCTGCCAAGCTTCATCCGTTCAGCGACAGCGCCGGAAATTATGGTTGCGCATGTAGCGGCAAACACGGCTTGAAAGACGAAAAATCCGACATCCTGATCACCCGCTAAAGCAAAACCGCTTGTGCCGATGAACCCGCCGGCACTGTCCCCGAACATCAACGCATATCCGGCGAAGAAATAAAGGATGGAGCCGATAGAGATCGTCAGAAAGTTTTTCATTAAAATGTTTAACGTATTTTTAGCTCTCGTAAAGCCTGATTCAACCATCGCGAAACCGGCGTGCATAAAAAAGACGAGCAGAGTGCCGATGGCCACCCAAGTCATGTTGACCGAATCATTGACCGTTTGCGCCGTCGGTTCGGCGGCCAGAGCTGATGCTGCGAGGAAAAAACTGAGGAACAGGACGAAAGATACCTTGGTTTTCATAAGAATCATCCTTTCTAAAGTATCGGCTAAAAGAGGCAAAAGGGAATTGGGCGTTTTACACAATCGCTTCCTTTCCGGATTCCCCTGTCCTGATTCGAATCGCGTTTTCAATCGGAAGCACAAAGACTTTTCCGTCGCCGACCGTATTTGTCGAACATGTGCTTTCGATGATTTTGATAATTTCATCAACGCTCTCCGATTCAATCACCATCTCGACTTTCACTTTAGGCAGCAGCTTGATTTCATAGGAGGTGCCGCGAAACAAAGCCTGTTTCCCGCGCTGCTGGCCGCAGCCGGCAACCTCTGAGACTGTTAATCCGTTTATGCCAACCTCTTCAAGCTTTTTACGGAGGCGGGGAAACTGTTCGGGGCGTATAATCGCTTCGATTTTTTTCACAATGTAAATCCTCCTTTTGGTGTAAGGTTTTATTACGTGTATTGTTATGTTTATTATCATACGTAAAAGTAAATTGAAAATCAATACGAATTTTCAAAAAAATTAATCTATTAGACCTATTCTTCGAGAGGTCTGTGTTCATAGAATGAAATTTTCGTTAACTTTTATAACATGAAAAACCTGCTTTCTGTTGAAAGCAGGTTATGCTGCAAATCCTTTTTGAAGCCACATTTTAGATCTCCATCTTCTGTACATCAAAATGCCTCTGACCCATTCGTCGGCGATGAAAGAAAACCAAATTCCCGCCAGGCCGAATCCAAGCTGAATGCCGAAAATATAAGCGATCGGAAGGCCGATTCCCCACATCGAGACAATCGCCATATAAACCGGATATTTCGCGTCTCCCGCAGCTCTGAGAGAATTAATGATGACCACGTTAAACGAGCGGCCCGGCTCCAGGATAATCGTCAAAAGGATCAGTATACTGGCCGTTGCGATAATATCAGGATTGCTGCTGAAAATGCCGATCAGCTGTTTTGAAAACACAGCGAAGAGAACGGAAGTAAATGTTGTAATGGCCAGAGCCCACCACAGGCTTTTCAGACAGCGGCTGTATGCTTCATCAAATTGTTTCGCGCCGATATGGCGTCCGATTAAGATTTGCGTTCCTTGGCTGATCGCTGTACCGAAAAGCATGATAAACATCATCAAATTTTGGGTATAGACCTTTGTCGTCAGCGCCTGTGCGCCCATCAGCGTGATAAAATAGGTGACAATCATCTGTGACGCGTTATACGAAAGCTGCTCCCCTGCTGAAGGAATCCCGATTTTCAGCAGTTTTTTCAGATGACTTTTCTTTAAGACAAACAGCCGTTTGGACAACAGCGGCATGCCGACGCGCTTTTTGACAAGCAGAGCGATCGCCAAAAGGCCGATGATGCGGGCGATTGAAGTGGACATTGCCACGCCGGCTACGCCTAAAACCGGAAAGCCGAACGGTCCGAATATGACAAGATAGTTGCCGGCGATGTTCAGGATATTCATGCCGATGGTGACAACCATTGTGTCCTTTGTATGCCCGTAGCTTTTCAAAATAGCGCTGAACGTCATGATGAGCGCTTGGATAAAGGACAGTCCGCCGACGATCTGGAGAAAGATGCCGGCCTCAGCAAGCAGGTTGGCGGACAGACCCATCATCAATAAAAGCGGTTTGGCAAATATATAAATTGCCGCACTGATGAATAGACTGATGATAAAATTGGCGCTAATGGAAACATAGCCGACTTCCATCGCTTCGGCTTTTTGCCGTGCTCCTAAAAATTGAGAAATAATGACGGTTGTTCCTGTTGCGATAAAACCGAACATCACAATGATCAAGTTCAGCATTTGGTTGCTGACGCCGACGGCTGCCACGCTGTCGTCGGAATATTGGCTGAGCATCAGGGTATCTGCGTTGCCCATTAACATATATAATGAAACCTCGATAAAGATAGGCCAAGTCAATGTGAATAAAGAGAGGTTTTGAGGTGCTGTTTTTTTCATGGCGTTTAACCCCTTTCTTTTAAAAATCCGTTTTATAGTGTAACGCCATTTTCTTATAATAAGAAGAGACGAAACCGATACTTCTTGGAGAAATCCGACTTGATGAAAAGGGGAGAGAACATGGAACATATCATCTTTACAATTCCGCCGCTCCCTGTGTTGATAACCGGCGGAGAAGGACTGTTCAAAAGAGGGGAAAAGCATGTGAGGCGTGAATATTCCGTGTTTGATCTCTTATATGTAATACAGGGGGAACTATTTTTAACTGAGGACGGCGAGCCCCATCAGATCCGGGAAGGGGAATACATCATCCTTGTTCCGGGGCTCGAGCATTATGGACACCACGGCTGTCAAAACGATACCCGCTATTTTTGGCTGCACTTTCAGGAGCCGTCCTATGGCTTCGCGCAGCAGGGAGGTGAGAACTGGACCGAACTCAAGCTGAAGAAGGGGACGTTTGAAACGCCGACATTATATCATTTAAAGATTCCGAGAAAGGGAAAGATCGACCAAAAAGCGTTTATTGAACAGCAGTTTAGGCGTTTGATTGACGATTCCGCCCAAAATTCCGACCTGCCTCTTCGGAAGCAGCTCTTATTCGAAGAGCTGCTGATTCACTTGCAAAAGGAGGCGTTCCACATTCCTTCGGCGAGTGAGCGTGTGGCATCCGAAGCGCAGCATTACATCGACCGTCACTATAAGGAGAAGCTCAGCATGGAGCAGCTCTCGGCTGCCCTTCATTATCACCAGGACTACATTACCCGCTGCATGCAAAAGGTGTTCGGCATCACACCGGGTCAATACGCCAATAAGGCTAAGGTTTTTGAAGCGAAGCGGCTCCTCTCTTCTACAAACGACAAAATGTCATCGATTGCCGAACAAGTCGGAATCGATGATCCGACATATTTTTCAAAGCTGTTTAAACAAATAGAAGGGATTTCGCCCGTTGAATACAGAAAGATGATGAAGAGAAATATTGAGTGATATTTTCAAAGCATAGGAGGAGAAAAGTTTGGCATCCATCAATGGTGAAAAAGTAAAACTGCGTACGATCACAATGGATGACCTGCCCGGATTATGGAGGATGATTTACGGAACTCAAAACCCTGAATGGAAAAAATGGGATGCCCCTTATTTTCCGCTTCAGCCCGAACCGTTTCAATATTTTCTCGACTCTTTTGTGCCGGCTTTAAAAGAAAAACCGCCGCGCTATTTGGCGATAGAGATCGAAGGAGAGCTGAAAGGTTCCGTTTCTTACTATTGGGAATGCCGGCCGACACGCTGGCTGGAATGCGGAATCGGCATCTATGATCCGCGATTTTGGAACGGAGGATACGGCACGGAAGCCGTAGAATTATGGGTCAGCTTCCTGTTTGAAAACGTCGATGTGCCGAGAATCGGAATGACGACGTGGTCCGGTAACAGGCGGATGATGAGGTGCGCCGAAAAAGCCGGATTTAAGATGGAAGGCCGAATTCGCAAAGTCAGATATTATGACGGAGTCTATTACGATTCAATCAGATACGGAATCCTGCGGGAGGAGTGGGAGCTGATTTGCGGCGGAAGTTGACACGCTCTATAATATAATATTAGAAATCTTTCATCAGCGGACTAGAGGGGACCAAAATGAAAAAAACCATTTATGATGTAGCAGAAGCTGCCGGCGTTTCGATTTCCACGGTTTCCCGGGTGATCAACAATACCGGGAGAATCAGCAGGTCGACAAGGGAAAGAGTGCATGCCGTCATGAAAGAACTCGATTACCAGCCGAATGTTCACGCTTCTGCGCTTACGGGAAAGCGCACGAACATTATCGGCCTGTTGACGCCCGATATTGCAAACCCGTTTTTCGGCGAGCTTGCCAAAAGCATTGAAAAGCGGGCGGGCGAGCTTGGCTTCAGTATTATGATGTGCAGTACTGACCGCGATCCGAAAAAGGAGACAACGTATTTCTCAGTGCTCAAGCAAAAAAGCGCCGACGGCATCATTTTTGCAACCGGCATCGAAAATCAGGAGAGCATGGCTGCGCTCGAGGATATTGCAAAAGAGGGCATACCGCTCGTGATGATTTCCCAGGACCGCGCTCTTGTTCCGATGGATGTCGTGGTCATCGACGATTTTATGGGCGGATACTTAGCGACGCGGCATTTAATTTCGCTCGGCCATAAGACAATCGCCTGCATCGCCGGCGACGGATCGACAACCGGAGAAAAAGACAGGCTGAAAGGTTTCGAAAAAGCGATGGATGAAGCCGGCATCAAAGTGGATGAATTGCTCATTGCCGGAACCGGTTTTTCCCTGGAATGCGGCAAAAAAGCAGCCGGTCAGATTTTCGAAAGCAACATTCCGACCGCCGTTTTCGCCATGAATGATGTGCTCGCGTGCGGAGTCATTCAGACTGCAAGGGAATGGGGGCTTCATGTTCCAACTGATTTATCGGTCATCGGCTTTGATAATACGTTTTTAGCCGAAATGACCGATCCGCCGCTGACGACAGTGTCGCAGCCGATTGAAGAAATGGGCCGCCGTGCGGCCGAGCTGCTTGCCGAAGAAATCAGCGGCAAGAAAAGCTCGAAAAGCAAAATCATTCTCACGCCTGAAGTTGTCGTCAGACAGTCGACGGCCCCTCCATTTAAAAAAGAAGCATATGCCGAAAAGAGCGGGTTTTAATAGAAAAACGCTCTTTTTTCGTTTATAAAGAGCAAGCGCTTGACCTAATTAAATTCTAAAAACCATTGCGGATAAAATAAATACAGGGTAAAATCAGAAATGAAATGAGCAAGCGCTTTCTCTAATTAATAAAGCGCTTTCATAAGATGCAAAGGGGGAGAAGAAAATGACAGAATTAGTGAGATGCGCCGTATTGGGGCTCGGAAGGCTCGGCTATTACCACGCGAAAAACCTCAAAACCGAGGTGCCCGGAGTCCTGCTCGCGGCTGTAGCCGACCCGGCAGAGGGAAGGGCGAGGGAGATTGCTGCTGAACTGGGTGTTGGAAAGTGGTTTGAAGATCCGTTTGAATGCCTGCGCGACCCAGAGATTGATGCCGTCGTCATCGTTACGCCGACATCTACTCATGCCGAAGTCATCAAACAGGCGGCCGAATGCGGCAAACAGATTTTCGTCGAGAAGCCGCTGACATTAAATCTTGAAGAATCAATAGAAGTCATTTCCAAAATCAAAGAAACGGGCGTGATTTGCCAGGTAGGGTTTATGAGGCGGTTTGATCCTGCTTATGCGGATGCCAAAAGGAGGATCGATACCGGAGAGATCGGCAAACCGATCTATTATAAAGGGTTCACGCGCGATTTTGGCTCTCCTCCGGCTGAATTCATCAAAAAAAGCGGCGGTATTTTCGTCGATTGTTCGATTCATGATTATGATATCGCGCGTTATTTAATGGGGGCTGAAATCACTGCTGTTTCCGGTCACGGAAGGGTTTTGAAGCACGCGTTTATGCCGGGATGCCATGACGTCGATCAAGCGCTCACCTATATGGAGTTTGAGTCGGGAGCGGCGGGTGATGCGGAAGCAAGCCGCAATTCGTCTTACGGCCACGATATACGCGCAGAAATTATCGGAACGGACGGCAGCATCTTCATCGGGACGCTGCGGAACCCGGCGGTTACCGTGCGGACCGGACAGGGGAGCAGCTATAATATCATTCCCGATTTCCAGGCGAGGTTCCATGAAGCGTACTGCTTGGAGCTGCAGCACTTTGCCGAGTGTGTTCGCAACAAAACGAAACCGCTTGTGACTGAAGTGGATGCGGCAGTCAATTTGGAAATCGCGCTTGCGGCCACGCATTCCTGGTCAACAGGCAAGCCCGTCAAGATCCAGTATCAGACGAAACAGCTTACGGTATGAAATGGGGACTGCGGTCACATAGGATCAACAGAAAGCAGGGCGGAAGAAAACGTTTCTCCGCCCGGTGCGGCCTTTCTCCCCGCGTTTTCAACCAACTGTCACCTTATTGCGTATTCTCAATCGGTCTCAGATTCAGCTGGTAGTCCACCTTAACATCCATGTTCTCCCAACGCTTCAGCCACGCTTTGTCGCTCATCGGCTTTGTAAACGGAAACAGCGCTTCGCCGCCGACTTCAAGCGGATCAACCCGAATGTTTTGCATGTCCTTTATCATATCCGCCGTTTTCTTTTCCAATTCAGATTCTACATCATGGACAAGTGCGTTGAATTCGCTTTGATCCTGCAAGTTTTTATCGCCTGTATATTCTTCAATTCCTGCGTTTAGGCTGACCTTCATTGATAAAGCCGTATTGTTTTGATTCAAGTCGAACGTGACGGTTGAGCGGACTTGGCCGATCACGATAGACAAGTTGGGGATCGTGAGGAACTTCAGGAACCTGTTATTGTTGATCAGCTGAAAAATTTGATCGTCTATGCCGGCCAGGACCTTCACGAATTTGTCGTTTCGGAAAAGTCCTGTTCCTTCATATGTGAACTGGTTTCCATCGGTTCTGAAAACAGGCACGTATGGATCTGAAAAGTGGGTGTACAGCTGGTTTTTGAATTGATGCAGGTTGACGATGCTCATTTCACCCTGGTTGGCTCTTTCAAAATGCCTTAACGTCTGATAAAGATAAAAGTCAAAATTCTCGTTTTGCTTCAATTCGCTCAGTATATATTTGTCAAAATCGCCTTTGACGAGGATGAGATAAAGGCGGGGGCCGATTTTCGGGTCTGACAGGAGCGTGTTGACAATCGGAAGTATGCCCTTGTCGGCGAGATTTTCTTCGATCATCACCATTCTCAGCTGCCCGTTTTTCAGCTCGTTGTAATAATTTAAATTAAAGCGCTTTCCTGCTTGTTTGATCATATCGACTTCAGTGCTGAACAGCCGCTTTTTTTCAAGGCCTACCGGAGGGACGACGGTGCTCATCGAGATCTTTCCTTTTTTTCCTTCTTTCATGTACCAAAAGGTAACCGGTGAGATTTCTTCGATCTCATTGTTTTCGACAAATGGAGAGCAGCCTGCAACCGCTATGAAAATCCCAAGTACGATACAGCAGTTTAATATGAGGCGTTTTCCGCTGGTCATGGTATGCGCCCCTTTCGTTTTCCGGCGATGACAAGAATAGCCGGAATCAATGCATAAGTGGCGGCTCCGATGGATACTTCGATCAAAAACCACATATTCTGCTCCTTTCCGGACTGCCAAAACCAGGTGCTCATGATGAGCGAACATCCCATGATCAGAAGGAAGCTGAACAGAAATCCTCTTCGTGTTACCGGTTTGGACACCCTTTTAAATAAAATACGGATGCCTCCGTAAAAGCAGAGCAAAAAAATTGCGATCACAAACGCAAAATGAAACATATGGGCAGACAGAAGAAACGTATCGATCCGCTCCAAAATCGGCGACTGCAAATAGCGGAGCATGTTCATCACCGGAAAAACGGTTTCCCGCAAATAAGAGGAGCCGTAGAAAAACAGTGCACCGATAAACAAAAACAAGTATTCGAAGAGTGAAATCGCATTACCGACCGATAAACATTTCAGCACATTTGCTTCCTTGCTGAACCACGGAGCCAGACAAATCAAATACTCGGGACTGGAAAAAGAAGACCACATGACGAGTAGTGCCTTCCAAGAATGTTCAGTCCATTCAAAAGGAATCAGCGGGTATAAATCAGTCAAGGAAGCGATCGGGGGTATATAAAATCTGATAAAAAGGAACACCATCCAAAATGATGACATAAAGGCGATAATGACAAAGCGCATCGTATTTTCCATGCCTCGGGAGGCAGCATACCCGCTGATAACCAGAATAAAGATCACGAGCCAGTTGATATTGATCGCGGGAAAGATGAAATGTCTCACTGTTTCGGCGTAGCTTGTGATCATGATCGCGATCTTTAGCGCGAGTTGAATTAAGCCGATCAGAATAAAAAATCGCAGCTTGCGTTCGCCGAAGAGGGCGGCGAAGCCTTCGTAGCCTTTTGCGGCAGCTGGAGAAGACAGCCATTTGGACAACAGGTACAAGTTGAGCTGGGACAGCATTCCGACAGCGAGCATGACGAACATCATGTAAGGGTGAACGAGATACATCGGCAGAACCAAAATGAAAAAAAGGACTTGCATACGGTTGGCGATAAGGGCGATGTAAATGCCGCCGAGAGGCCGTGTCTTATGAAAAAATTGAAAAGAACTCAAGCCGCTTCATCTCCTTTTTACGTACCGCCATTTTTGCAGGGGATGCAGGTATTCGGGGCGCTTTTTCAGCCAAATCAATGGACTTCGTATAAAAAGATCGAGCCAATCGCGCCAATATAATGGAGTAATCGGTGCAAAATAAGGCTGCTTGAGAGAAGTGAGCCCGTTCAAATGAACAAACAGCCCGATCATTCCGAAGATCAATCCGAAAAAACCGAGACAGGCGGAGAATACAAGCATCGTAAAATGAATCATAGTGTGCCCTTTGGCGATGATGTAGTTGGGAACCAAAAATGACGCGACCGTTGAGATGCCGACCAAAACGATCAGCACTTTGCTGACAAAGCCGGCCTGCACCGCCGCTTCCCCAATCACAATCCCCGAGATGACCCCCAATGTTGAACTTGATTTTGTCGGCATCCGCACGCTGGCTTCCTTAATAATTTCAATGACGAGCAGCATAAGGACCGCTTCCCAAAACGGGGTGAACGGCACTTTGCTCCTTGATTCGATCAGCACGTAAAGGATCTGGAGCGGAAACATATGATAATGATGAGTCGACAAGGCGACATACAAAGGTATTAACAAAATAGACAGAAAAAAACTGGTGTAGCGCAGCATTCTAAAAAAGCTGGCAACCGGCCAGCGCGTCGTATAATCTTCAGCGGAGTGAAATAGATGAAAAAACGTGATTGGTGCATGTAAAACAAACGGCGTCTGATCGACCAATATGGCGATTTTGCCAATGCTTAAATTGTATGCGGAAATGTCGGGACGCTCGGTCTGCTGGAACTGCGGGAAAATCGAATGATGATGATCTTCAATTAATTCAGTGAGCTGTGCGGAATCGAAGATCATGTCAAAATCGGTTTCCGCGATTTTTTTTCTGGCTTCCTCAATCAATTCTGGATTGGTTAATCCGGCAATATAAACGATGACAACGGATGTTTTGCTGAGCGAACCGACCGTCAGCCTTTCCGCTTTTAAATTGGTTAAAGGCAGCCTGCGCCGCAGCAAAGAAAGATTGACGTCGAGCTGTTCGGTAAAACTGTCTTTCGGACCGTACATCACCGTTTCGGTTTGAGACGGTTCGATTGGCCGGCCGACCCGATTTTCAGCAGGAATGGCAAACCACTGCTGCTGAGCCGGATCATGGATGATGATCGAACCGGACATCAGCCACTCTTTTGCATTTTCCAAAGATACGATCGGTTCCACGTGCAAAACAAAGGTTTTTAAACAGCGATATATTGACTCTTCTTCGCCGCTCGTGATCAGAGGCCTGATGATCGACTGCTGCAACAGCACCCGGTCAATGATCGTATGTAAATAGTAAATTACTGCTTTTTGTCCGCCTTTTGTTTCATGCTCTTCGATCACCGCATCAGCCATACCGGCGGTGGCATCACGAAGGGCATCTCTCGTAATGGGAGCGCTCCGCAATCCGGCTCCCTTTCTTTTATATTTTCGAAACATGGACATCCCTCATCAGCGATTGGTCAATACCGGGTTACCGGATGTCCTTATTGTGCTCGCTGCTTCTCAGGTTTATGCGGACAGAAGCCGCGTTCTCAAAATCAGGTAAACAGCGAGGCGCCGAGGTAGGCGGCTAGCCCCCACATAACAGCCGCAGATCCTTTATTGAACAAGGTCAGTACGAACCCTTGCGAATCGAGCTGTTTGAGAAGTCTTCCCGCTGCGGCAAGTCCTAGGAACCATAGCCACGAAACCATCATGCATGCACAGGTGAATAGCCAAAGATCCGCTCCTTCATACGCTAAAGAGTTCGTGCCGATTACGCCGACGATATCGAGCAAGGCGTGCGGATTTAAGAGCGACACGGCCGCAGCAAAGGCGATTTGCTTTTTGGCCGGCATAGCTTCGGACGCGCTTCCCACTGCTGGCTTGCTTCTCCATGTGGCCCATCCCATATAAATGAGAAACAGAAATCCTCCGGCCAAAAGGACAAATTTAACTTCGGGAAGACCAGCGACAGCCGCGGAAATACCTGTGACTGCAAGTATAATCAGGAGGGAATCGCACAACGATGCGGAGATGACAAGCGGCATAACGCGCCAAATGCTAGATGATGCAGCCCCTTGCTGAAAAATCAGGACATTTTGCGCGCCGAGCGGCAAGATCAGTCCAAAAGCGAGAATGATTCCGTGAATAGATGCGTTCATTACTGCAAAAACCCCTTTCATTCAAAACATCCGTTTTATTGTAGAGCAAGAAACGGGGAATGTCTCCGGCCATTTGGCTGGTCTAATTGCCCAGCCAAATGCTATCCTTTAAAAAAGGAGCTGAACATGAAGTGCACAGACAGCTGAACAGACATTCAGACATTCCGTTATACCAGCAAATCGAACAAATCATAAAAGAGAAGATTTTGCAGGGGGAATGGCCGGCCGGGACGAAAATCCCTTCCCAACGCAAGCTGGCCTCCATGTTTCAAGTGAATAGAAGCACGGTGACCGCGGCTCTTGACGAGCTGACAGCTCAAGGGTTTCTTGAAGGCAACCGGGGCGGAGGTACAAAGGTGGCCAATCAAACTTGGTCAGGATTGACGGCGGGGCCGCCGCTGGATTGGACGAGTTATGTACGATCGGGGATTCACCGCCCCAATTCAATGACGGTTCAGGAAATCAATAGGCAGGAGTTTGCAGAAGGCATCATCAGGCTCGGCACAGGTGAACTGGCACCTGAATTGCTGCCTTATCAACAGATGGAAAAGATTCTTCGCGGCGCCGCATCTGATAGGCTGATGCTCGGGTATGAAGAACCGAAAGGAAACCGCTATACAAGAGAGGTGCTGGCGGAGCATCTGAGCCGAAAGGGTGTACGTGTATCAGCCGATTCGATTCTGATCGTCTCCGGAGCACTTCAGGCGCTGCAGCTCATATCGATCGGCCTTTTGAAGCGGAGAGCCGTCGTGTTGACGGAAAAGCCGTCATACCTATACTCGCTGCACGTTTTTCAATCGATGGACATGCGGCTTTGCGGGCTTCCAATGGATGCCGGGGGATTAGACCCGTCCGTCATTCCGGCGGTAAAAAAACGGCATGGCGCCGATCTGTTGTACACGATTCCGTCATTTCACAATCCGACGGGCAAACTGATGTCCGAAGACCGGAAGCGCGAGCTGATTCAAATCAGCAAGCGGCTGTCGCTCCCTGTTATTGAAGATGATGCATACGGCGATTTGCAGCTTGACGGTCCGCCGTCATCGCCGCTGAAGGCCATGGACAGAGAAGGCAGCATTCTTTATGTCGGCACACTATCGAAAACCGTCAGCCCCGGCCTCCGCATCGGCTGGGTCGCAGGTCCGGAACCCGTCATCGAGAGGCTTGCCGATATTAAAATGCAGACAGACTACGGATCAAGTTCATTGTCGCAATGGGCGGCTGCAAAGTGGCTTTCTAGCGGGCTTTATGATGAAAATCTCAGCCGGGTCAAAGGCGAACTGAGACAAAGGCGGGATGAGGCGCTCCGGTGTCTTGAGACCTATTGCAGAGGAATCGCCCGCTGGGAAAAGCCCTCAGGCGGGTTTTACATTTGGGTCACATTTCTAAAACCGCTCTCGCTCAGCGCTTTGTTCGAACAAGCATTACAAAAAAACATCCTCATCAATCCGGGCACCCTCTACGATAAGGAAGCCAAATACAGCATCAGATTGTCCTATTCGTACGCCTCTTTAGAAGAACTTCGCTACAGCATTCAAACAATCGCAGAACTCGCCGGGAAACTCATGTGAGCCCCGGCTGTACCGGCTGCTGAAAAATCGATGTTCAGCAGCTGCCCCGCTTTACATTTCAGGCCTCAGGTTATTTAAAAACAGTCCATAAAATTCCATTAACATATCATTCAAGGAACTATTGATTCATATTAGCAGATGAATTTGCAGCAGAGGAAATCTTCATGTTGCCTCGTTATGAGAAACGTCCTATTTTTCTGAATCTTATTGACATGCCGGTGTCACAAAATATACACTTTTTTTGTCATTGAAAATGATAATCTTTATCAATTGGAGGAATGCTTTCTATGCCTGTACAAACGAGTTCTAAAAATCAAGTGTTTTTGGAGCAGCAAAATAGAAGAGAATCTAATGCGCGTTCATATCCGAGAAGATTTCCGCTTGCCATGCAAACAGCGGAAGGCGTCCTGGTGACTGATGCGGATGGAAAGCAATATTATGACTGCCTGGCAGGAGCGGGGACGCTTGCGCTTGGTCATAATCATCCAGTTGTGATTGAAGCGATTCAAAAAATGATTGATGAAAAACGCCCGCTGCACACCCTTGATATTACTTCGGAAATCAAAGAAGAGTTTGTCAACGAAGTATTTGCAAGCCTTCCTGAGGCGTTTGCCAAACGGGCGAAGATACAGTTTTGCGGCCCGACCGGCGGTGATGCGATCGAAGCCGCTCTCAAGCTTGTCAAAACGGCAACAGGGAAAAGAACCATCTTGTCGTTTCACGGCGCCTATCATGGAGCAACTCACGGAACGATGGCGCTGAGCGGGAATTTATCTCCTAAGGAAAACGTCCAGGGTCTCATGCCTGATGTGCATTTCCTGCCATATCCGTATGAATACCGCTGCCCGTTTGGAAGAGGAGGAGAGGCGAGCCACAAGCTGTCGAGCGCATATATCGAAAATATGCTGGATGATCCGGAAAGCGGAGTTTTACAGCCGGCAGGGATGATCTTTGAAGCCGTACAAGGAGAAGGAGGCTCAGTTCCGGCCCGGGCTGAATGGATAAGAGAGATGAGAAGGATCACAAAAGAACGCGGAATTCCTCTGATCATCGATGAAGTGCAGACCGGCATCGGCAGAACCGGAAAAATGTTTGCGTTCGAGCACGCCGGCATTATACCGGATGTCATCGTCCTTTCAAAAGCGATCGGCGGAAGCCTTCCTCTGTCTGTCGTCATCTATGATCAAGACCTTGATCAGTGGGGACCGGGGGCGCACATCGGCACATTCAGAGGGAACCAGATGGCGATGGCGGCCGGAAGTGCAACATTAAAATATATAAAAGAGCACGATGTACTATCACATGTAGAAAAAGTCGGTGCGAAGCTCATGCGGGAATTGCAAGACATTCAGGAACACGTTCCTGAAATCGGCGATGTCCGGGGACGAGGGCTGATGATCGGCGCCGAAATTGTCGCACCGCACAAAAAGCAAAACGCAAACGGCAGCTATCCGGCTGATGCGGAGCTTGCAAGCGTGATTCAAAGGAAATGCTTTGAAAAAGGACTGATCGTTGAAACTGGAGGCCGTCACGGAAGCGTGATCCGCTTCTTGCCGCCGCTCATCGTAACAGAGGCGCAAATCGACGATATCATCACGATCTTCAGAGAGGCCGTCTATGAAGCAGTCAAGTAAACAGAAAAACTTTGATTCCCTGTTCATGCACAACGGTGAACAGGGGATCAAAGCATACCGTGACGCGGTCGAGACCGCTGTAGAGACGCTGTGGGCCGATTGGAAGAACAAGACGAAGCCCTACAGCGGGAAGATGCCGAATGAATTGGATCTCGAAATCAAAAGATTGTTTTCGTTTCAGGAAGCGGGAGAACCGCTTGCGGATGTTCTCAAGGATCTGAAAGAAGCCTATTTGCCGCACCGGATTCATGTTGAAGATCCAAAATGCGCTGCACACCTTCACTGTCCGCCGCTGATCCCGGCGCTCGCTGCAGAGATGCTGATCAGCGTGCTGAATCAGTCGATGGATTCGTTTGACCAAAGCGGAGCGGCTTCATTAATCGAGGAAGAAATGGTGCGGTGGCTTTGCCGAAAGTTCGAGTACGGAAAGGGTGCTGACGGAACATTTACGAGCGGAGGCACACAGTCTAATTATATGGGGCTTCTGTTGGCCCGCGATGCTTTCTGCGAAAAGCAGTGGAACTGGAACGTACAGAAGGACGGCCTGCCGCCGGAAGCGAACAGGCTGCGGATCCTCTGTTCAAAGGATGCTCATTTTACAGTAAAAAAGTCGGCTTCCCAGCTCGGACTCGGCGAGCGCGCCGTCGTGCTCGTCGATACCGATGATGAAAAGCGGATGAGCCTTTACGATTTAAAGCGAAAAACCGCTATGCTGAAGGAATCGGGCTTACATCCATTTGCGATTGTTGCAACATGCGGTACGACGGACTTCGGAAGCATCGATCCGCTTTCTGAGCTTGCGGATGCCGCGCATGCTGGCGGGCTTTGGCTCCACGTTGATGCCGCGTATGGCGGTGCGTTGATTTTGAGCAGGACTCGCCGCTATAAATTAGCCGGGATCGACAGAGCCGACTCCATCAGCGTCGACTTCCACAAGCAGTTTTATCAGCCGGTCAGCTGCGGCGCTTTTCTTGTAAAAGACAGAAGGCATTTCCGCTTGATTGATTATCATGCCGATTATTTAAATCCTGAGGAGGATGAAGCGGAGGGAATCGTTCATCTCGTCAATAAATCGATTCAGACGACGAGGCGCTTTGACGCTTTAAAGCTGTTTGTCTCGCTCCGTGTGCTTGGAGAAGATACATTCGCCGAGATGATTGACTGGACATTCGCATTGGCTGAAGCGGCAGCGGAAAAAATCTCCGCAAGCGATCGGTTCGAACTGCTGAATCCGCACCCTGAACTGAACGCTGTCGTCTTCCGCTGCCTCGCCTCAGAAGATGGCGCGGAAAACGACCGTTTGAATAAATGTATCCACAGAGAATTGTTCAGAACGGGACAGGCGGTGATCGCCAAGACGGCAGCAGCTGGGAAAACGTATTTAAAATTCACGCTGCTGAATCCGCGGACGACACTTTCGGATCTTGACGACATTCTCGGCAGGATTCAAGAGCTGGCAAGTCTTTATACGAATAGCAGGAGGGTAACAAGATGAGTTCATTTAAAGAAATAGCAGAAAACGCCACGATTCAAAGCTTTTTAAATTGCTATTTGCGTGAAACCGGCATCAAAACCCGTGAGATCGCGGACGGCTCTCAAAAAACGCTGATTGTCCCGCTGAAGCGCCAGCAAATCGAGCTGATCGTTCCGATCAAGTACTGGTCGAAGACGGGAAGGCACCTTTTCTCATTTCCGCTTTACTATCAAACAACCCAAAACGGAAAGCAGCTTCCGCTCGACTATGTCACGCTCGTCTCCCTCGCTTCAAAAGAACTGCTTCTTCAGCAAAACCGCGGGAATGCCGAGGATGAATTCATGCTCAGAGTCATTTTGAGCTGCCGAAATATCAGCCGTTATGTTGAAGAACGGGCCGATGATCAAAATGAGCTTAGCCGCGCTGATTTTACGTTTATCGAAGCGGAGCAGTCGCTTTTGCTCGGCCATCTGATGCATCCGACGCCAAAAAGCAGGCAGGGGATGAAACCTGAAGAGGAGAACATTTTCTCACCTGAATTGAAAGGGGAGTTTCAGCTTCATTACTTTAAGGCGCATGCCTCGCTCGTTCTGCACGATTCAAGTACAGAAACAGAAGCGCCGCTAGTCATTCAAGAGGAATTGAAGAACGATTCGATGATTGACAACGCGTGGCTAGATGAGCAAACGGCCGATCCGGACTTTGCGCTTCTTCCCGCACACCCGCTCCAGGCGAGAGCCTTGCTGGCGGAGCCGTATGTTCAACAATTGATCGATCAAGGCCTCCTTACATATCTCGGTGCAAAAGGCCGGACGTTCACGGCGACATCTTCCGTCCGCACGGTTTACAGCAAGCACTCGCGCTATATGTACAAATTTTCGGTGCCGATCAAAATCACGAATTCGCTTCGTGTGAACAAGCAGAAAGAATTGGACAGAGGTGTTGAAATGGCCCGGCTGCTTCAGACAGAGCTCGGTCAAAGGTTGAAACAGGAGTTTCCGGGCTTTCGCGTCATTACAGATCCTGCCTACATCTCCATTCGGGGAGAGAACGGGGAGTCCGGCTTTGAAGTCGTGATCAGGGAGAATCCGTTTTATGAAGACGACCGTTCAGCATGTCTGATCGCCGGGCTGTGCCAGGATCACGCCTACGGGAAAGAGTCGCGGCTGTCTTCTGTCATCCGCGGACTGGCTTTAAAAGAAGGGCGGACGACGGAAGAAGTGAGCATCGATTGGTTTGACAAATACTTGTCCATTTCGCTTGAGCCTGTTTTATGGCTGTTTGAAACATACGGGCTGGCGATTGAAGCGCACCAGCAAAACGCCGTTATCCGCTTAAAAAACGGCTATCCGGAGACGTTTTACTACAGGGATAACCAAGGCTATTATTACAGCGAATCAAAAGCCGGGATTCTTTCCAATCTGATCGAAGGCTTAAGCAAAAGGAGCGAGACGATCTGCTCGGACAGCGTGGCTGTTGAGAGACTGCGCTATTATTTCTTCTTCAACCATCTGTTTGGGCTGGTGAACGGCTTTGGCTGCGAAGGGCTGATCCGGGAAGAAACGCTCCTGTCCATGATCAGAGAGCGGCTTGAAAAAGCGGAACAAATTTACGGCATCACTGAGTTGACGGACAGCCTGCTTCGTTTTTCGGAGCTTCCGTGCAAGGCCAATCTGCTGACGAGATTTTACGACATGGATGAGCTGACGGGCTCGCTTGAAACCCAGTCTCGCTATACGTCTGTCAACAATCCGCTTTTAAAGGAGGCGGCGGCTGTCCAATGAATGACAGGATCACATTTCAAAAAGCGGACTATGAAAGAGACGTATCGCTCGTCTACCGCTGGATGCAGGAGGAGCATGTCATCCCGTTTTGGCACTTAAACATGCCGTTTGCAAAATTTGAAGCCCATTTTCACAAGGCCATCACAGACCCTCACCAAACGCTGTACATCGGTTTTATTGACGGTGTGCCAATGAGCTACTGGGAGTCGTACTGGGTCAAGGGGGACGTCATTGAACACCACTATGACAATGAACCTTTTGACCAGGGCATCCATCTGTTGATCGGAGAAAAAGCGTATTTGGGAAAAGGTCTTGCCCTTCCGCTTTTAAAAGCGATGGTCAGCATGCAATTTGCCGAGTCTGAAACAAAAAAGGTCATCGCAGAGCCGGATATCCGCAATAAAAAAATGATTCATGTTTTTGAAAAATGCGGGTTTCGCCCTATTAAACCTGTGAACCTCCCTGATAAAACCGGATTATTGATGTTTTGCGAACGAGAACGTTTTTTTGAAAAGGAGAAAAAAGATGAACTCTACAAAGAGACCCACTGATGTTTATGATGTCATCGGTGTCGGCATCGGGCCGTTTAACCTCGGTCTTGCCGCATTGACTGATTCCGTGCCTGAGATCAATGCGCTGTTTTTTGAACGGAACGAAAGCTTTAACTGGCATCCCGGCATGCTGATCGAAGGGACGACACTGCAGGTGCCGTTTTTGGCCGACTTGGTGAGCATGGCCGATGTGACAAGCAAATACAGCTTTTTAAACTATCTCCAGCAGCATAACCGTCTGTATTCTTTTTATTTTCTGGAAGACTTTCATATTCCGAGAAAGGAATACAACCACTACTGCCGCTGGGTGGCAGAACAGCTCGACTCGTGCCGCTTCGGGATGAATGTCGAAAGCATTGCACTTATTGAATCGAACCCGGATCCGCTTTTTAAGGTGCGGGTCGCGAATCGGGAAAATGGCGGGGAAGCCGTATATTACGCGAAGCATATTGCGCTCGGCATTGGGACGGGCCCGCACGTTCCCGAAACGCTCTCAGACGCTTTGGGGGGCTCGGTGTTCCATTCAGCCGAGTACTTAAAGAGAAAGCCTGGTGGATTTAAAGGGAAAAGGGTGGCCGTCGTCGGCTCCGGGCAAAGCGCAGCCGAGGTGTTTTATGACCTGGTCGGTGAAGATGAAGCTGAGCATGTCAGCTGGCTCACCCGCTCAAAAGGCTTCTTCCCGATGGAATATTCGAACCTCGGTCTCGAATATTTTTCGCCTGACTATATCGATTTTTTCTATCAGCTTCCGCAGTGGAAAAAAGATGAATTGCTGAAACAGCAGGATCTTCTTTATAAAGGAATCAGCGCGAAGACGATCAGCGATATTTATCATCTGCTGTATGAGCGGACCTGCGGAGGGCGGGAAGCGGCTTTTGATCTTCAGTCCATGACAGAAGTCGAGCAGATCGAACAGCATGGGGAAACGCTGATTCTACACTGCACAAACCGGGTAAATGAAGACCGGTTTCAGCGGCAGGCAGATATGGTCGTCCTGGCGACGGGCTATAAAGAGAGGCTGCCGGAATGTCTGGCACCTGTTGACAGCCTGATTGAAAAGGACGCGAGCGGGCGCTATGTCATTACGCGCGACTACAGGCTGGTGACAGCTGCAACATCAAAAAACCATATTTTTGTTCAAAACGGAGAGCTGCACACACACGGTGTCGGTGCACCTGACCTGGGACTCGGCGCTTACCGGAACTCGGTGATCATCAATCAGCTAGCCGGGAGAGAAGTATACAACGTCAGCCATAAAACGGTCTTCCAGACATTCGGAACAGGAATCGCGGAAAAAACAGCTGTGCCAAACGGCTAATAAAGGAGGCATTTTCATGTTGTTTCAAGACGAATTAAAGAGGGTCCTCAATCCGGACAGGTGGAGAGAAGTCAATCGGCGATTACTGGCGAAGATGCTTTCTGAATATATGTATGAGGATATCATCAAGCCCGATTTCATTGAAACTGAAGACGGCATCAACCGGTATGAGCTGAGAACGGCGGAGGATAAGGTTTACCGGTTTGCCGCCAAACCCCGCATGTTTGACAGTTTTGACGCGGTGCCGGAGACGATTGAAGTCTTTAGGGGAGGACAATGGACAAAACACGTGAGCGCGATTGAATTTCTTCTGGATATCCAGCCGCATATCCCGATGAGCCCGGAAACAGCGGGGCATTTGATCAAGGAGTTCAACCATACGATGCTGGCGGATGCCCACCTTTTGGCAAAGGATGCACTTACGGCTGACGAGCTGGCCGAAGCCGATTATGCCGTGATTGAAGGCGAGATGACAGGCCATCCGTGGATCGTCTATAACAAAGGAAGAATCGGTTTTGGCTATGATGACTACCTCAGGTTTGCACCGGAAAATCAGAGAGCCGAACGGCTGCTGTGGATCGCTGTTCACAAAGAGACCGCGTCATTCCACTCGGTTGAAGGGCTCGATTATGAAACGCTGATTCACAAAGAGCTTGATGAGCTGACGTTAAGGCAATTCGCTAAAGTCATAGAAAAGCAGGGCGCAGCCAGTGAAGACTATTATTATCTGCCCGTTCATGAATGGCAGTGGACAAATACGATCATTCAGCAGTTTCCAGAAGAAATTGCTTCAAAAGCGATCATTCCTTTAGGGGAAGGCGGAGACGAGTACCTGCCGCAGCAATCGATCAGAACCTTTACAAACATCACAAACAAACACAAGCATCATATTAAACTGCCGATGAGCATTTTAAATACGCTTGTATACAGAGGACTGCCGTCGGAACGGACGGTGATCGCCCCGAGAATTACTGAGCATATTAAAGGGATCGCCGAAAACGACGCATTTCTAAAAGACGAATGCGGGGTGATCCTGCCAGGCGAAAATGCCAGTCTGAACGTTGATCATCAATACTATCAAGCTCTTGAAAAAGCCCCGTATCAATATTTGGAAATGCTCGGCGCTATTTTCAGAGAAAGCATTTATACGTATTTGGAAGATGGAGAGCAGCCTGTGACGCTCGCTTCTTTAACATACATTGATCAAGACGGCGTGCCGTTTATCAGGCGCCTGATCAAAAAGTCGGGGCTGTCAGCGGAGGAGTGGATCGGAAAGCTGTTTAACACCGTGATGCCGCCGCTTCTGCATTTCATGTACCGCTACGGAACCGTATTTTCGCCGCACGGACAAAATACGATTCTCGTCTTAAAAGATCATCAGCCGTACAGGCTGGCGATTAAAGATTTTGTTGATGATGTCAATATCAGCGACCAGCCGCTTCCTGAACTGAGCGGTTTGACAGAAGATTTAAAAGCCGTTCTCAGAAGCGAGCCGCCGGAAGGGCTTGTGCAATTTATCTTTACAGGGCTTTTCATTTGCCATTTGCGCTATGTGGCCAACATTTTGGAAAATGACGGTCTGCTTCCTGAAAAGCGTCTGTGGAAAGCTTTGGCTGATGCGATTTTGGATTATCAGCAGAGATTCCCGGAACTGCGTGAGCGCTTCGAATTGTTCGACTTATTCAAGCCGGAATTGACGAAGCTCTGCCTCAACAGAAACCGGATGGTCGACTACGGCTACAAGGACGGCGATGACCGCCCGCACGCCTCCGAATTCGGAAAAGTGACAAACGCGCTTGCGCAATTTAAAAAAGAGGCCGCAAAGCTGTAAAGCTCATGCGACCGAGAATGCCCCGCTTCCGGCGGGGTTTTTTATGCCAATTTCTTATACATCAAAATATGAGGTCCGATCGGCGGTATGTCGTAGATCCCGCCTTGTTCGCTGAAGCCGAGCTTTTCATAGTAGCCGCTCACAGATATCCTGGCGTTGCACCATAAAAGGTCCGCGCCTTTTTTTCGAAGAAGCTCTTCGGCATGGCGGATAAGCGTACTTCCCGCTTTTTGCTCGCGGTACCCTTCAAGCGTCGCCATCCCTCTCAGCTGATACTGTTTTTGGCCTTCAAGCTCTGAATGTTCGGCATTATGAAAGGAAGCGATGCTGATCAGCTTGCCCCGGTAATATCCACCGAGGTGAAACGTACCCCCGAGCAAATCGGTTTCATACATACATGCTTCAAGCGGCTGATTCGGCCGGAGAATGCGGTGCCTGATCTCATACGTATCTTCCGCGTTTATTGGTTTGACTTCAATCATATGATTCCTCCTTCAGTTGCAGATCAGATGAGGGCGATCGATTTTCAGCATGCTGCTATAAATCATGACTGTCATTCTATTATATATAACGCTGGCGGAAACGATCAAAGCAGAATGATCATCATCACCTGATCTGCCTTTAAAGAATCATTTCCCCCGGGAGGCGGTCCCTAATCCCTATATCGTAAATGGCGGAATATATCGTCCATCCACATCGGTAAACTGATACTCTTTGGCTAAATCACCAACTCTTAACGCACGTCCGCTTTTCTCCATCACATCCGGATCTTTAGCCAATGCTGTGATTCCGCGTCCGACATAATAAGGCGTTTCGGTTCTCCTTAAATCTTCTGACTCCTGCCAATGCGCCTCATCTGATTCATGGTGTTTCAGCACAAGTTCGGTTCTCATAAATCCCGGCGAAACGGCAAGAACGGCAATATTGTCCCGTTTTAATTCCAATGAAAGTCCGTACGCCATGCGGACGATTGCATTCTTGGCTAAATCGTAATAAAACTGTCCGGTATACTTGTTCTCATCCCAGAAGGTCGTGTGAATGATAAGAGCTTGGTTATTTTCGCGAAGGAGCGGCACGGCGAAGTGGTTCGTCGCAAGCTGGGCACGCACCCCTGCGGTAAACATCGTATCCCAATTTTTCAATGACAATTCCCAAAAAGGCTTTGCCTCGACACCCAAATCGTGCGCACCCCACACATTGTTGATCAAAATATCCAGTTTTCCTTGTTCTTCGCGAATTTTAGCGATGACAGCCTCTGTTTCTGAATCGTTCGTATGATCACATCTTACAGCTATACCCTTTCCGCCGGCAGCTTCAATTTGTGACACGGTGTCATCAATTGTACCGGGCCATTGATTCGTGGAAGCCCCCCTGATGCTGCGGCCTGTTATATAAACAGTTGCACCGGCTTTTCCAAGTTCTGCAGCAATGGCGCGGCCGGCGCCTCTGCTTCCGCCTGTTACGAGAGCGATTTTTCCTTTCAGCGGTTTCATTCATCCCATTCCTTTCAACATAAAAGATATGTTGATTATAAAAGATGAATCTTGACAACCATTGTCATATTTTATTAAATAAATTCATTCATTGATAAAAAAGGTGGTCATATGAGAGGGGATCGACTGATATCTATTCTTTTAATGCTTCAGGCACAAGGACAAATGACGGCGAAAGAATTAGCGGAAAGGCTGGAGGTCTCTGAGCGGACGATTTACAGGGATATGGAGGCTTTAAGCGGAGCGGGGATTCCCGTTGTGGCCGAACGCGGCATAAACGGAGGCTGGTCATTGCTTGATGATTACCAAACCACTTTAACCGGCTTAAAAGAATCTGAAATACGCGCATTATTTGTCCCGCTTTCTGAACAATTGCTTGACGATCTCGGATTAACCCGCATATCCGAAGAAGCCCGAAATAAACTGATAGCCTCGCTGCCTTCGGTATATCGTCAAAACGCAAAAGATGTATGGAACCGAATATATATTGATACCCGTTCATGGCGTCATAAGAAAGAAAAAGCAGTATCCTTTGAAGTGCTGAAAGATGCCATATGGAAAGATCGAAAATTAAACATCGTCTATCAGCGGGCAGACGGACAAACGGCTGCTCGTATTGTAGCGCCGCTTGGACTGGTGGCTAAAGGGTCAAACTGGTATCTGATTGCATCTAAAGAAAATGGGGAGATTCGAAATTACAGGGCTTCACGGATTCAATCTGCCATTCCTGTTCGTGAAACATTTGAAAGGCCCGAAAACTTTGATCTTGCTCACGTATGGCAGTCTTCAACAAAGGAATTTATCGAAAAGTTACCGACGTATGAAGTGCGGGTGAAGGCGGCGCAGGCCATCTTGCCGAGGCTGTCGTTTACCAATCATTTTGTGCGGATCATCGAAACAAATGAGATCGATCAGGAGGGCTGGGTACCCGTTACATTATCTTTTGATACGGAAGATGAAGCAAAAAGGTATATACTCGGATTCGCAGAGCACATGAGGATTATTGAGCCTAAAGAACTGCACGGAAAGATACTTAAAATGGCTGAATCTATTGTTGCTCATTATAAATCGTGAAATATTCGCGGCATATTTACGAACATACATGATAAACCCTGCCGGCCGCAAACGGCAGGCAGGGTCGTTTATTAATGAACATTGAAATATCTGGCTTCCGGATGGGAGACAACGATCGCTGATACGGAAGCTTCGGGCTCCATCATAAAGCCTTCTGTTAAGTGAACGCCGATTCCTTCGGGCTGAATGAGTCTGAAGAGCTTTTCCTGATCTTCGAGATTCGGACAGGCCGGGTATCCGAAGGAATAGCGCTGTCCCTGGTATTTCGCCTGAAAACGCTGTTCCATCGTGAAGTCGGGTGCATCAGGGAAGCCCCAGCGGTCGCGGATAACCTGGTGCGTCCGTTCGGCGAGCCCTTCGGCCAGCTCAAGAGCGAGCGCTTGTACCGCATGGCTTTTCAAGTAGTCGCCTTCCTCTTTAAAGCGGTTGGCGGCTGCTCTTACATGCCTGCCCGCCGTCACGGCAAAGAACGAGACATAATCAAGCTCTCCTTTCGGTCGGACGTAATCGGAAATACAGCGGTACGGAAGTTTTTCCTGCCTTGGAAAAACAAACGTTTCAAGGATGCTGTCTTTATTACCGGGGTCTAAAATATGGAGCGAATCCCCGTCGCTGTACGCAGGGAAAAATTGATAGACGACCGCGGGATCGAACCAGCCTTGTTCTTTTCCGTCTCTCAGCAACTCGTCAATCAGCTCTTTCAGTTCCAGTGCTTTCGGATGCTGTTCAGCCAGGAGTTTTTTGACTTTTCCTTTCAAGCCGAGGTGATGGCCGAGCAGCATTTGTTCATTGACATACGGCACGATATAGGAAAGGTCGATGTTTTTTAAATAGTGCCGCTTCAAGTCTTCCGGCTGAAAGACCGGGGCTTTCGGAACGTGCGCCCGTTTTTCAAGCATTTCAATCACAGCTTTCGTCTGCTTCTTTTCTGCGACGGCGGCGGGTGCAGCCGTTTCTTTTTTCTCGAGAAACTGCGACGGGTTCGTCCGCAGCTGATTGGCGAGCGATAAGCCGTCCATGGCGTCCTTCGCATATAAAACCGGTCCTTTATATTCAGGCGAAATTTTCATGTTCGTGAATTTTCTTGAAAGCGCGGCTCCGCCGACCATGATCGGGATGGAAATATCCGCTTTGTCGAGGTCCTGCGCCGTAACGACCATTTGCTGAGCCGATTTGACGAGCAGGCCGGACAGACCGATGATGTCGGGATTCTCTTTGCGGATCGCTTCAATTAACTCCTGCGGTGTCACTTTAATCCCAAGATCGACGACCTTGTAGCCGTTGTTGCTTAAAATGATGTCGACTAAGTTTTTACCGATATCATGGACATCGCCTTTAACGGTTGCCAAAATGATCTTTCCTTTGCCGCTGTCGTCTTTCTTTTCCATATATTGTTCGAGAAAGGAAACGGCAGCTTTCATGACCTCTGCCGACTGCAGCACTTCAGCGACGATCAGTTCATTGTTGTTAAACAGCCGTCCGACCTCTGCCATGCCGTCCATGAGCGGACCGTTGATCACGTCGAGCGGGGTGTTGAATTTTTTCAACGCTTGTTCGAGATCGGGAATCAAGCCTTCTTTCGTACCCTCGATGACGTACTCAGCCAAGCGCTCTTCCAGGGAAAGGGACGTTTTTGGCTGTTTGTCCGCTTTTTTCTTTCCTCGGTAGAAGTCAGTGAAGGATGCGAGCGTTTTGTCATCAGTGTGAAACAGAAGTTTTTCAGCCATTTCGACTTCTTCTTTGGGAATGGAAGCGAACCGCTCAAGCTTTTCCGTATTGACGATCGCGTAATCGAGCCCAGCCTGTGTTGCGTGGTACAAGAATACAGCATTTAAGATTTCCCGGCCGACGGGCGGAAGACCGAATGAGACGTTGCTGACGCCGAGAATCGTTAAACATTCAGGGAGCCGCTCTTTGATGAGGCGGATGCCTTCGATCGTTTCTTTAGCTGAGCCGATGTATTGTTCATCACCCGTTCCGACCGGGAAGACGAGCGGATCAAAGATGATATCGCTGGCTGGTATTCCGTATTTTTCGGTGAGCAGCTGATGCGACCGGACTGCGACGGCCAGCTTCTTTTCCGCGGTGACCGCCATTCCTTCTTCATCGATCGTTCCGACGACGAGCGCGCCTCCGAACTGTTTGACGAACGGCAGGATGTCAGTGAACCGTTCTTCGCCGTCTTCAAGGTTGATCGAATTGATGATCGCTTTTCCCTGTGAGTATTTCAGCGCCTTTTCGATTACCGTTTTGTCTGTCGAGTCAATGACAAAAGGGGCTTTTACTTTTTTCATCGCTTCTTTTAAGAACCCTTCCATATCTTCCGCTTCATCGCGGTCCGGATCTGCGAGGCAGATGTCGATGACATGGGCGCCGTTTTTCACTTGGGCTCTCGCGATTTCGGATGCTTCCTCAAATTTTTGTTCGGCGATCAGCCGCTTGAATTTTCTCGATCCGATGACATTTGTCCTTTCCCCGACAAAAAGGGGACGCATCGTTTCTTCATAAATTAATCCGTCGATTCCTGAGACGGTGTGCGGCTTTGCTCCCGAAGGGACAGTCCGCGGCGGCAGTGAGGCTACTTCATCGGCCAGCGCTTCAATATGGGCGGGCGTCGTTCCGCAGCAGCCGCCGACAATGTTCAACCAGCCTTCTTCAGCAAACGCCTTGATTTTTTTCGCCAGCGATTGCGGTGATTCATGGTATTGCCCCTCCTCATCGGGGAGGCCGGCATTCGGATAGCAGCTGACGGCCGTCCTCGCAAGGGATGATAGGGTTCTAATGTGATCTGTCATAAATTCCGGGCCCGTCGCGCAATTTAAACCGACGCTGACCGGCTTCATATGCTCGAGGGAGATATAGAACGATTCGATATCCTGGCCGGCCAGTGTCGTGCCCATCGGTTCGATCGTGCCTGACACCATGAGCGGAAGAGTTTTGCCGGTTTTTTCGAAGGCTTGTCTGATGCCGATAAAACCGGCTTTAACGTTCAGCATATCCTGGCTCGTTTCGAGCAGCAAGAGGTCGGCTCCCCCCGTGATCAGCGCGCTTGCCTGTTCTTCATAGTTATCGATCAGCTCGTCAAAGGTTGTGCCGCCGGTGACGGAAAGGGTTTTTGTCGTCGGACCCATCGCACCGGCGACAAACCTTGGCCATTCAGGTGTTGAAAATTTTTCGGCGGCCGCTTTGGCGAGTTTGACTGAAGCGAGGTTGACTTCATAGGCGCGATGTCCGAGGTCGTACTCGTCCAGAACGAGCCGGGTGGCTCCGAACGTATTGGTCTCGATGATATCGGCTTTAGCGGCGAGATAGGCTTCGTGGATACCCTGAATGACATGGGGCGCCGTGATGCTTAGAAATTCATTGCACCCTTCATATGCCTCGCCTCCGAAGTCTGCGGCGGACAAACCGGCGTCCTGGATCATCGTTCCCATCGCACCGTCAAGGACGAGGATTTTTTTCTTCAGCTGGTCATTGATGTTAGACATTTGTCTTCTCCTTTTCTTTCTGGTGGATATATGCCGTCAGCTCGGCTGTTAAATCAGACCGCAAAAACGGTGTGATCAGATAAATGCCGTTGAACAGGTCGCGCGCTGCATCAAGCAGGGAGCGGGCGATCGCGAGCCCTTCCTCGGCCTGTTTTTGTTTGTCGTTTCCTGCCAGCGCCATCTTTTCGCGGATTGAATCGGACAGCTTGATGCCGGGGATTTCGTTGTGGATGAATTCCGCATTACGGCTGCTGGTCAGCGGCATGACGCCGATATAGATCGGTGTTTCAAGATGCCGCGTTTCCTCGTGGATTTTGATGAGCTGCTCCTCTGAATAGACGGGCTGAGAAATGAAATAGTCTGCGCCGCAGGCGATTTTTTTCTCAAGCCGTTTCACCGCTTTGTCAATGTGTCTGACATTCGGATTGAAGGCGGCCGCCACTGAGAAATTCGTTTTCTTGCCGAGCGGTTTACCCGAATAGGACAAGCCTTCGTTAAACTGCTTGATCAGGCTGATCAAATCGAACGATGTCAGGTCATAGACGGAAGTCGCTCCCGGAAAGTCGCCGATCTTCGACGGATCGCCGGTAATCGCCAGCACGTCTGACAGCCCCAGAGTATCGAGCCCCATTAAATGGGACTGCAGGCCGATCAGGTTGCGGTCTCTGCATGTGATATGGATCAGCGACCTCATATCGAGGCGCTGTTTTAAGAGCGCGCCGCAGGCGACATTGCTGATCCTCGGTGTTGCAAGCGAGTTGTCCGCCAATGTCAGTGCATCGATTCCGGCTGATTTAAGCTCCTCTGCGGCGTGCAAAAATTTCTCGAAGTTTAATTGTTTTGGAGGATCGAGCTCGACGATAATGGACCGTTTCTGCTTGGCCAGATCGTCAAGAGCGGGCTCTGTCCTTTCGTTTTGAACGGCAAGCGCCGCTTTCTTTCTGATTTTCACGCGTTTTTCGGTGACTGGAGGAAGCCCCTTGACCGCCTCAGCCATCGCTCTGATGTGGTTCGGCGTCGTTCCGCAGCAGCCGCCGATGATCCGTGCGCCTTGATTGCGGAATTCCTCCGCGCTTTCCCTGAAATATTCATCATCCGTCTCATAAACAAGCCTGCCTTCGACAAGGGATGGGAGGCTGCTGTTCGGATAGACGGAAAGATAGGCGTCTTCTAAAAGCGGGACTTCTTCAAGCGCTCTGATCATATGATAAGGGCCGAGGCGGCAGTTGATGCCGACGACGTCTGCGCCGAGTGATGCCAGCTGCTTCAGACCGTCTGCAAGCGGGGTTCCGTCCTGAAGAACGCCCTCTTCGTGCATCGAGACATTCAAAATGATCGGCAGCTCCGTTTCCTTTCTGGCAATCTTTAAAACTTCGCGCGCTTCTTCTAAATCATAATAGGTTTCGAGCAGAAGTCCGTCCGGCTGCTCATTTAACAGAAGATAGAGCTGTTCGCGGAAGCTTCTTTTAATGTCCTCGAGAGAATACGAGTTTTTGTTGAACGTCCGGATACCGCCGAGCGTACCGAGAACATAAGCAGAGCCGGCGGCGGAGCGGGCGAGACGGACCGCTTTTTCATTGATTTGTTTTGTTTCGTCTTCGAGTCCGTATCTGGACAGCTTGATGAAGTTTGCGCCGTACGTGTTCGTTTGAATGATGTCGGCACCGGCCTGTACATACGCTTCGTGGACGCGTCTCACTTCTTCGGGCTTGGAGATGTTCAGTTCCTCAAAACACCTGTCGATCCCATAGGAATACAGAAGCGTGCCCATTGCGCCGTCAGCGATTAACGTTTTGCTTTTTATATCCTCCAAAAAACCCATCGTTTTCCCCCTTAATCATTCTTGATAAACAAAAAAGTCTTCTGTGAAGCAGAAGACTTTTCATCGACATTTGTCCGTCTTCTTATCTTCCAAGCAGACTGCTTGCTGGATTTAGCACCTTGGTCATGAATATTCATTCACCGGTTGCTGAGGCTTCATCGGGCCAGTCCCTCTGCCTCTCTTGATAAGAACAGCTATTTAGTTTCTATTGATTACTTTTACTCAATTTACCGAAAATCGGGGGAATAATCAACAGTAAATTAAGAATTTATCGAAAATTTATAAATTGGACATCAATCGGTAGGTCGGCTTCCCTCACCATCGCGATGATTTGCTGAAGGTCGTCTTTATTTTTTCCGGTTACGCGGACTTGATCATCCTGCACTTGCGATTTAACTTTCAGACCTGATTTTTTTATCAGGTTATTGATTTTCTTTGCGTTTTCTTTATCGATGCCCTGAACTAACTTTCCGCGCTGTCTGACCGTGCCGCCTGAAGCGTTCTCAAGCTTTGAGTATTCGATGTTTTTCGTCGGGACGTTCCGCTTGATCAGTTTGCCGACAAGCACGTCTTTCAGCTGGTTCATTTTAAATTCGTCGTCTGATACGAGAACGAGCTCGTCTCCTTCGAGTGTGATGCTGCTTTTTGACCCTTT
Organism: Bacillus sp. FSL K6-0972; assembly: GCF_037976035.1. Classification (NCBI taxonomy): domain Bacteria; kingdom Bacillati; phylum Bacillota; class Bacilli; order Caryophanales; family Bacillaceae; genus Bacillus; species Bacillus sp. FSL K6-0972. Next base: position 1,267,611 of record NZ_CP150260.1, read on the forward strand.
GAAATCATAGCGTGTGCCGATTTCCTTGAGAGCGGTCTGGATTGCGTTTTGAACTTCAGGCAGTTCAACCTTTGAGACGATATCAAATGAGCTTTCTTTCGCCATGTTAAAACCTCCATCCATTTTACTTATGAGTCAATTATAGTAGAATAAGGTGAAACTTCCAATATCGAGCGGTTTTGCCTGGCCGCGATCTGGCAATAATTTGAACATTGGAGGAATAATAAGAAAAAGAAAAACAGGCGGATAAGAAAGGAAGAAGCAGTATGAAACCAGGACAGCAGCTAACATTGAAAATAGATCATAAAGCCGATTACGGTTACTTTTTGACGGACGGCGATATGGCGGTCCTTCTGCATCAGAGCGAGATCACCGAGGATATCGAAGACAGAGAAGAGGTCGATGTCTTTTTGTATGTCGATCATGAAGATCGTTTGGCGGCTACGATGAGAAAGCCGATCATCAGCGCTGAACAGTACGGCTGGGTGGAAGTCGTTGATGCCGTCAGCGGAATGGGGGTTTTCGTCGATGTCGGGCTCTCGAAAGACGCCCTCGTCGCGACAGAGCATCTCCCGCCGTATGAATCAGTATGGCCGCAAAAAGGGGACAGGCTGTACTGTATGCTGAAAATCACGGGGCACGGAAGGATGTTTGCCAAACCGGCGCCGGAGGACAAGATCAGCGAGCTGTTTACCGAAGCTTCACCCGACCTGATGAATAAAGAACTCACCGGGACGATCTACCGCTTGATCGCATCAGGCTCTTTTATGATTTCTGAAGCCGGAATCAGAGGCTTCATCCATTCTTCTGAGCGAAAGGAAGAGCCGAGGCTCGGCGAAAAGCTGACCGCAAGGGTGATCAAAGTAAAAGAAGACGGTTCTGTTAATCTGTCGCTTCTGCCGAGAAAGCAGGATGCCTTGTCGGTTGATGCGGAACAAATTCTGACTTATATGAGAACGAGAAACGGCGCGATGCCGTTCTGGGATAAAAGCGACCCGGAGGATATTAAAGAGCGCTTCAACATGAGCAAAGCAGCATTTAAAAGGGCGCTCGGCCATCTGATGAAACAGGATAAAGTTTATCAGGAAGAGGGCTGGACGTACGAGAAAAAATAATCATGAGGCGGCGTTCCGATGCGGACGCCGCCGGTTTTTACAGGTGATGAGGCTTCTTTGATCCCTGGTGTTTACCGGCTTGTCTGTTGTTTTCGGCGAGCCGGTTTTTCTGCTGGTTGACGGCGTTATTGTCAACCGGCTTTTTATCATTATCTTTCATGAGGAAGCACCTCCCGTCAAAATGTCGCTTTTAGCTTGCTCACTGCCGGCGAAACTATGTACTCTACCAATCGCAATGTTTTTTGCCGGGAAGTTTATGCCTTCTTGTTCAGTCAGCATACACATATCATAAGACCCAATAAAAGGAGACTTGGTATGAAACATTGCTGCTCAGTTTACATTCATCGTGTTTCATCAGGAGGGGTCGTCAATTTCGGCGGTGCGTTCAAAATTTGTCCGATCACAATGGAAAAAGTGGTCGAGGGGTCTGGAGGCCCTGATGTCGCGACGGCGGCTGCCGGCTTTCTTGATGGAGCGCTTACACCGGCCGCTGATGAAAGAACAGTCACCGAAGATAGCTGACGAAGAAGGCCTGCTTTTATCAAGCAGGCCTCTGTCTTACCTTATCTTTTGTCTTTCCCCGGAAAAAAGACCGCCAATGTTCCGGGTCCGGAATGGGCGCCGACTGCTGAACCGACCATGTTGACGACGATTTCCCCCGGCTGAAATTCGGCTTCGATCATCCGTTTGACTTCTTCTGCCGTCTCTTCGTCATCTCCGTGGCTGATGCCGACGGTCTGGCCGCTCAAATCGACGCTTCTTTCTTTCATCAATTCGATCATCCGTCTGAGCAGCTTCTTTTTGCCCCGGATTTTTTCCAGGGGGACAAGCTTGCCGTCTTCAACATGCAAAAGCGGTTTAATATTCAGCAAACCGCCGACAAATGCCGATGCTTTGCTGATTCTTCCGCCTCTTGCCAAATAAGTCAGGTCATCAACGGTAAAAATATGTTCAAGATGTTCGCAAAAGTCCTTTACAGACGATTCAATTTCTTGTATTGTATTGCCGTTAGTTGCGAGTTTAAGGGCGTGCTTGACCGCGAGCCCATAGCCTAATGAAGCGCATTTTGAGTCGATGATCCGCAGATCGAAATCAGGGAACTCTTCCTTGACTTCGTTTGCCGCCATCACAGCCGTCTGGTATGTTCCGGAAAGCTCTGAAGAAAAGGCGATATAGAGAGCGGGTTTGTTTTCGTTGGCCAGCTCGCTGAATGCATTCTTGAACCGCATCATGGACGGCTGGGACGTTTTCGGCGCTTTGCCTTCGCGCATCGCTTCATAAACGTCCAGAGGCTGAATCGTCAGAAGATCATCGTATTCTTTTTCATCAAGCAGCACCCTTAACGGAATAAATGAGATGCGATGTTCATCATAAAAAGATTTCGGCAAATCTGCCGCACTGTCTGCTAAAAGGTGAACGTTCATTTGAACCCCTTCTTTCTAAAAAATGGTTAAAAAAGGACAACAAGCTGTCCTTCGGCATACTTCGTTTTTTAGGTCAACTATATCATATATTTTTACATTGACGTTTTCAAAATATTGTTTTAAGGGTAAACCAAATATATACGAAAGTAGCGGAGGAACTAAATATGGTCATAGCGGAAGCAAAAAAATTGTTCATTGTCATCATCGGCGCCTTGTTAAATGCCATCGGATTGAATCTGTTTCTGATTCCTGCCGATGTTTACGCCAGCGGTTTTACGGGGGTGGCGCAGCTTTTATCGAGTGCGCTTGACCAGTACAGCCCGATTTATTTTTCAACGGGGACGCTATTGTTTATTTTAAACATTCCCGTCGGGATTCTAGGCTGGCTGAAGGTCGGGCGCTCATTTACGGTTTACAGCATTTTGAGCGTGGCTTTGACGACGGTCTTTTTAGGGATGCTCCCTGAGGCGAGCCTGTCAAACGATATTTTGCTCAATGCCGTGTTCGGCGGGGTGATCGCCGCGGTCGGAATCGGCCTGACCCTTAAATACGGGGCTTCAACGGGCGGTTTGGATATCATTGCGATGATCCTGGCGAAGTGGAAAGACAAACCGGTCGGCACCTATTTCTTTATTTTAAACGGTGCGATCATTTTAACAGCAGGATTATTGAACGGGTGGGAGAAAGCATTATATACGCTCGTTACACTATATGTGACAACCAGGGTGATTGATGCCATCCACACCCGCCACGCCAAGCTCACCGTTATGATTGTCACAAAGAAAGCGGAGGAGATCAAAGAAGCCATTTACGGAAAGATGGTCCGCGGAATTACAACCGTTCCGGCGAAAGGCGCCTTTACGAATGAACAGAAAGAAATGATGATGATTGTCATCACAAGGTATGAATTGTACGACTTGGAAAAAATTATTAATGAAGTTGATCCAAAAGCTTTCACAAACGTCGTACAGACAACACAGGTTTTAGGGTTTTTCCGCAAAGATTAATGAAAGGGTGAATGAATGCGGCTGATTTCCATGATTGTGATGCTGCTGTTTGTCAGTGGATGCGGGCAAAACGGGGATCAAGTCCCCGATAAGGAGGTATCAGGGGAAGTGGATAACGGGAGTGTGACATTGACGGTTGAACCCGTCCAGAAGCAGGGAGAAATCGAATTTCGAATGTCGGTTGTGAACCATACGGATGATACGGCAGAGTTTGAATTCAGCAGCGGACAGAAATTTGAGCTGATCGTCAGCGACAAAGAAGGGAATGAAAGGTACCGCTACTCGAAAGGAAAAATGTTTACACAGGCGTTCCAAACGATGACGCTTAATCCGAAAGAATCTTACGATTTTACTGATGTATGGAAAGAGGTGCCTGAACCCGGCACATATGAAGTCAACGTGACATTTTTGGGAAGGTCGGAACAGTTTGCAACTTTGAGGGCCGGCAAAACGTTTGAAGTGAAATAGCCATCAAAAAAGGCATCCCGGGAAGGATGCTTTTTTTTTGTATTCTGTCAGGCAGAAGGATTGGCGGCTGACTGAACACCGCTGCCATCCATCCTGTGACCGTTAATATTGATCCCCGTTGAAAATAGAATTTTTAACGATGACGTAGTCTACGTTGCGGATCGCATCGAGCTTGTTTCCTCCCGCATAAGAAATGGACGACTGCAGATCCTGTTCCATTTCCGTCAGCGTATCCATGAGCGCCCCTTTATGCTCCACGTACATTTTTTTGCCTTCGACATTTTTCTTTTCGCCTTTTTGGTACTCAGAAGCCGAACCAAAATATTCTTTGTAGAGCTTGCCGTCTTTTTCGATGGTTGCTCCAGGCGATTCTTCGTGTCCGGCAAACAGCGAACCGATCATGACCATCGTTGCCCCGAATCTGACCGATTTGGCAATGTCCCCGTGGGTGCGGATGCCGCCGTCTGCAATGATCGGCTTGCTCGCCGCTTTTGCACACCAGCGCAGCGCAGCCAGCTGCCATCCGCCCGTTCCAAAACCGGTTTTGATTTTTGTAATGCAGACTTTTCCGGGACCGATGCCGACTTTTGTAGCGTCGGCTCCGGCGTTTTCAAGTTCTCTGACAGCTTCAGGCGTTCCGACATTTCCTGCGATCACGAAGCTGTCCGGAAGATGTTTTTTTATGTGCTGAATCATGTTGACGACGGCGTTCGAGTGACCGTGGGCGATATCGATCGTGATGTACTCAGGTGTGAGATTCTCTCTCGTTAACTCTTCGATAAATGCGTATTCTTCATCTTTAACTCCGACGCTGATTGAAGAAAACAAACCGCGCGCCTTCATGTCTTTAATAAAATCGATCCGTGTTTCCGGCTCAAAGCGGTGCATCACATAAAAGTAACCGTTTTCCGCTAATGAAACAGCCAGCGCTTCATCTATAATGGTCTGCATATTGGCCGGCACCACAGGCAGTTTAAATGTCCTTCCGCCAAACTGCACGGATGTATCACATTCAGAACGGCTCTTGACGATGCACTTTGCAGGAATTAGCTGAATATCTTCGTAATCAAACACGTTTTCCAATATAAAAACCCCCAAAAACGAATATTTATTTATTGTTGATATAAAATGTTCGCCTTTTATAATGTACTTCCTTTTGCTTCCGATGTCAAATTTTTATGCTTTGAAAGCAGAAAAATAAAAAAGGAGCCGTGCCGATGGCACAGACTCCTTTCCGGCTGTCAAAAAAGCCGGTGGGTGTTTATGATAGTTGATCTAGCTGCTCCTGAAGATTGTGAAGCTGGCGCCGTTCGGCATCAGTTGAATTGGCAAATGCTGAGGAAAGGGCGTTTTTGGCTCTTGCAACAGCTTTCGCCTTTTCGCCTGAATCCGCCGAAGCTTCAGCTTCATGTACGGCTGCTTTGGCCATTTGAAACAGTTCGTTTCTCATGTTACAGCCCTCCGCATTCCGTCGGGCCGCTCTTCTGTTCAGCCTCTTCTAATGTGGAGCGGTAAGGGAACCTGGCGGCATGCTGTTTAAGCGAATCCTTGCCTTGCTGAATAAACCGTTTTGATTTGCTGCGTTTACCCATCTTGAATTCCCCCTTAACACGAGTGACGGTCCGATGCGGCCGTCTTCTCATAGTATTGCCGTTTTGAAAAGCCGTTTATGAATGGCAAATTATAAAATTATAAAGCGAAGTAATCCTTTAAAAAGACTGCGATACCGTCTTCTTCGTTCGATTTTGTGACCTTGTTTGCAACGCTTTTTACGCCTTCGATGCCGTTGCCCATCGCCACGCCGCAGCCTGCGAACTCGAGCATTTCAAGGTCGTTGTCTTCATCGCCGAAGGCAATCACCCGCTCAGGCGGTATCCCGTAGTAGTCCGTGATTTTCTCTAAGCCGAACGCTTTATTGATGCCGCTTTTAATCAGTTCGATCACATGCCACGGGGCCGCCCATCTTCTATGGTCGACCATTTCCGCGTGAACGTCTGACAGGTAGGAGCGGATCGCCGGAACATCCTCTTCTTTTGCGTGAATCAGTACGCTTGTCACATCCTGGCCGAGGTTTGTTCTTAAATCTCCGACTGTAATATTCGGGCTGCCCATCGTAAAGACATCAATCAGTTTTTCGTCATGATAATGAAAATAAACATCATCGACAATTTCAGCAAGGATATTATGTACGTTGTACGTCTCGCTGACTTCAATGATCTGTTTGACCACCTCGAGATCAAGAGATGTATGGAAGCGTCCCCAGCTTTGATCTTTAGGATGATGGACAAACGCCCCGTTGAAATTGACGATCGGCGTATCAAGCTGGAGCTGATCATAATACATGGAGCTTGCTCTGAACGGTCTTCCCGTAGAAATGCACACGTAATGTCCATCTTCCCGCAGCTTGCGGATGACTTCGCTGGAGCTTTCCGAGATGGTCTTGTCGTCTTTTAATAATGTACCGTCTAAGTCCAATGCAATTAAATATGGTTTTGTCTCCATAAATGCTCCTTTATTGTGAATTTGAAAGTTCTGACTTACCTATAGTGTATCTTTTTACCTTCTTTATTGTCTACATGTTAAACTGATGATGATGGATATCCTAAAAGGAGGAAGAAACAGTCGTGATCATAATCGAGAAGCAACATATTTCAAACATTCCTCTTTTGCATATTGTAAAAGAGGAGAAAAAAGAGAAAGCTCTTCCTCTTGTTTTCTTCATACATGGTTTTACAAGCGCAAAAGAGCATAACCTTCACTTCGCATACCTGCTTGCTGAAAAAGGAATGCGCGTGATTCTGCCCGAGGCTCTCTATCACGGGGAGAGGGATGAACAGCTCACCCAGGAAGAGCTCGCCCCGAGGTTTTGGGAGATTGTCACGAATGAAATCAAAGAGCTCGAAGTGCTGAAAAACCACTTTGAACAGGAAAACCTGATTGAAAAGGGCCGTATCGGCGTCGCCGGAACTTCGATGGGCGGCATTGTCACGCTCGGCGCTTTGACCCAATACGAATGGATTACAACTGCCGTCAGTTTAATGGGCAGTCCCTCCTATGTAGAATTTTTTGATCAGCAGCTCGCATTTATGCGTGAAAAGAAAATTGAACTTCCTTTCACAGAAGAACAAATCGAACGGCAGCGCGAAGAACTGAAGCGTTTTGACTTGAGTCTTCAGCCGGACAAATTGAACACGAGGCCGCTTTTATTTTGGCACGGCAAACAGGATGGCACCGTTCCGTTTGCTTTGACGCGCCGCTTCTATGAATCGATTATTCCGCTGTATGAAGCTCAGCCTGATTTGCTGCATTTTATCGAAGACGAGCGGGCCGGACATAAAGTATCGAGGGAAGGTCTTTTGAAAACAGTCGAATGGTTTGATGCGCACCTGTAAGTACTATCGTTTTAGAAAATGAACGAAGTGCGTTATACTGATGAAAAAAGGAGTGAGGAAGAGTGGATGAAGCATTAAAAGAAAACATCATGGGCGCCCTTGAACAGGTCGTTGACCCTGAGCTGGGCGTCGATATCGTTAATCTCGGCCTTGTATATGACGTGGATATGGATGAGAACGGCAAAACAGACGTGACCATGACTTTGACTTCAATGGGCTGTCCACTGGCGCCGATCATTGTAGATGAAGTCAAAAAAGCGCTGGCAGATATTCCGGAAGTCAAGGAAGTTGACGTTCAAATCGTCTGGAATCCGCCTTGGACACGGGACAAAATGTCGCGATATGCGAAAATCGCACTTGGCATACAATAAACGATTCTAGAGCCTGCTCAACCGTGACAGGCTCTTTCTTTTTCGAATAAGGGAGCCGCCGAAGAGTATCCAGGCAGATCGCCTCTCACGTTTTTATAAAAAAGAACGCTTGTACAAGCGTTCTTTTTTATTGAAAACGGCAACCGGCACATTTTCCGGTTTGAAAAGCGGAGAACCCGGGAAGGGAAGAACGGAGCACGACCAAGCCGAAGAAAAGGACGCCGACGGGAGGAAAGCACCAATATGAAAGATGAATAAAAAAATATTAAATATACAATTGAATTAATTTTTATTCATGTTATAATGTTAAATAATTTCACAAAGACCAAGAAGGTGAACTTGTTTTGAAAATAGGTATTATAGGTGCTACTGGCTATGGAGGGGCAGAAATCATGAGGATTATGAGGACTCACCCTTATGCAAGTGAATGCATATTGTATTCATCGAGTGATGAGGGAGCCCGCTATGATGCCGCATACCCGCACCTTGTAAAACTGACAGATCAACATCTGCAACCAATCGAGGTTAAGAAGATTGCGAACGAAATCGATTTTTTATTTATGGCAGCGCCTCCCGGGGTATCCAGCCGGCTGACGCCACAGTTTGATGCATATGACATACCGATTATTGACCTGTCCGGCGATCTTAGGATACAGGACCCAAGCGTCTATGAAAAGTGGTACAAAAGGGAAGCCGCGCCTGAACACGTGCTTCAAAAAGCGGTATACGGACTGTCTGAGCTGAATCGGGAAGACATTAAAACGGCGCAGTACATAGCCAATCCAGGATGTTTTCCGACAGCGGTTCTTCTCGGCTTGGCGCCGCTCGTCAAAAGCGGCAGCATCAACGAATCTTTTGTCATCATCGATGCAAAAACAGGGGTGTCGGGGGCAGGCAGAAAGGCGTCGATTGGCACTCATTTTTCAGAGGTCAATGACAACTTTAAAATATACAAGGTAAACGAACACCAGCACACGCCTGAAATCGAGCAGGCTGTCAAACAGTGGGACTCCGCATTTAAACCGCTCACATTCAGCACGCATTTAGTTCCGATGACAAGAGGCATTATGGCGACCATCTATACAGAGCTGAAAGACAGCATGGATGCCGAACAGCTGCAACTTGTTTTTTCTAAATTTTATAAAGATTCGTACTTTGTCAGGGTAAGAGAAAACGGTTCGTACCCTGCAACTAAAGAGGTGTACGGCAGCAATTTTTGCGATATCGGCGTTACCGTTGATGAACGGACGAACAGAGTGACGATCGTGTCAGTGATCGATAACTTGATGAAGGGAGCTGCGGGTCAGGCGGTTCAAAACTTCAACATTATGAACGGCTGGAGCGAAACCGCCGGGCTTGAATTTACGCCAATTTATCCATAAGACGGGAGAGAACAAACTTATGATTCAGGTGAGTCAAGACAGCATAAAAAAAACAGACGGAAGCGTCGCTTCGCCTAAGGGCTATCTGGCAAAAGGGGTCCACTGCGGCCTCCGCTATTCAAAAAAAGATCTTGGAATCATCATCAGCTCAAGACCGGCGGTGAGCGCCGCCGTTTATACCCAAAGCCACTTTCAGGCTGCGCCGATCAAGGTGACGCAGGAAAGCCTCAAAAAAAGCGCGCATCTGCAAGCCGTCATCGTCAACAGTGCCAATGCCAACGCATGCACGGGAGAGCAGGGCTTAAAAGATGCATATGAAATGCGCCGTCAAAGCGCTGATATGCTCGGGATCGAGCCGGAACTGGTGGCCGTGTCCTCAACCGGCGTCATCGGCGAATACCTCAATATGGAGAACATCACAAAAGGCATCAGCCTTCTCGCCGAGACAAAGCCTGCCGAAGGCGATTTCGAAGAAGCGATCTTAACGACGGACACCGTGATCAAACAAACGTGCTATGAACTGATGATCGGAGGACAAAAAGTAACGATCGGCGGAGCGGCCAAAGGGTCGGGGATGATCCACCCGAATATGGCGACAATGCTCGGCTTTGTCACGACAGATGCATGCATCGAAGAAAGCGCGCTGCAAAGGGCATTAAGGGAAATTACGGACGTTTCGTTCAACCAGATAACGGTCGACGGCGACACATCGACTAACGATATGGTGCTCGTCATGGCGAACGGATGCGCCGGAAATGAGCGCCTCCATGAAGAACACGAAGATTGGCCGGTTTTCAAAAAAGGCCTGCAGCTTGTCTGCACAGACCTCGCCAAACAAATCGCGAGAGACGGGGAAGGGGCGACAAAGTTGATCGAGGTTGAAGTGAACGGCGCCAAAAGCAATCTTGAAGCGCAAATCATCGCCAAAAAAATCGTCGGCTCAAACCTTGTAAAAACCGCGGTTTACGGAACGGATGCGAACTGGGGCAGAATCGTTGTCGCGATCGGGGACAGCATGGCTGCTGTGACACCGGAGAATGTGGAAATTCGCCTGGGCGGTCAATGCCTTTTTAAAAATAACGAACCGCAGCCATTTTCAGAAGAGCTGGCCAAAACATATTTAGAAAACAGCGAAGTGAAAATCGAGGTTTACATGCAGGAAGGTGAAGGAAAGGGTACGGCTTGGGGCTGCGATTTAACTTATGAATACGTCAAAATCAATGCGAGCTATCGTACGTAAAAAGGGGATCACAATGGGGAAAACAATCGTTTTTAAATGCGGCGGAAGCGTCATCCGCGAACTATCGGACGAATTTTTTCAAAATCTGAAAGAGCTGACTGAAAGCGGCTGGAAAATCGCGCTCGTCCACGGGGGCGGACCCGATATTACAAAGATGCTGAAAAAACTCAATATTCGAACCGAATTCGTCAACGGACAGCGCAAGACGACAAAAGCGGTTCTTGAAGTCGCTGAAATGGTCTTGTCCGGTTCGATCAACAAATTTTTCGTTGCTGAGCTGGCAAAGCACGGCCTTCCGGCTGTCGGCGTGTCAGGAAAAGACGGGGGACTGCTCCTCGCTGACTATTTAAATGAAAAAGAATACGGTCAGGTCGGGCGCATTAAAAAAGTAAACGGCCGAATGGCCGAAGCGCTCATGGAAAAAGGGTTTATTCCGGTTATCGCACCGCTCTCGATGACGGATGGCTGTGAGACCTTGAATGTGAACGCCGATTTGGCGGCGTCGGCTGTTGCCGCAGCCTTGCGCGCTGACAAATTGATGTTTGTGACAGATGTCAAAGGGATTATGAAAAACGAAGAAATGCTGAAAGAGCTGACGTCCGAAGACATTGAAAGCCTGATTGCTGAGGGTGTGATCTCGGGAGGCATGATACCAAAAGTACATTCTGCAAAAGAAGCTCTCACAGATGAAGTGGATGAAGTGATGATTGTGAGCGGGAAAGGATCTTTCCTGACGAAAGATGATTTCATCGGCACGAAAATCATCAAACAAAAGGAGGCCGTATCGTGAGTCACTTATTTCAGACGTACAGCCGCTGGAATATCAATATTAAAAAAGCGAAAGGCACGATCGTTCAGGATGAGAAGGGGAACGCCTATCTCGATTTCGTCCAGGGAATTGCGGTCTGCAATCTCGGGCATTGCCCTGATTCAGTAACAGCTGCTGTCAAAAAACAGCTTGATGATGTCTGGCATGTTTCCAATTTGTTTCAAAATGAGCTTCAAGAACAGGTTGCACAGCTCCTTGCGAAAAACAGTGCAGGCGATCTTGTCTTCTTTTGCAACAGCGGGGCGGAAGCGAATGAAGGGGCGGTAAAGCTTGCGCGAAAACATACACAAAAAACAAAAATCGTAACGTTTCAGCAATCGTTCCACGGACGCACGTATGCGGGAATGGCCGCAACCGGACAGGAAAAGATCAAGCTTGGATTCGGACCGATGCTTGAAGGATTCCATTACCTCCCTTACAACGAACCGAAAGCATTTGCCGAATTGCAGGACGAAAAAGATATCGCGGCAGTAATGCTGGAGCCGATACAAGGCGAAGGCGGCGTCATCCCGGCGAGCAGAGAATTTCTGCAGAGCGTTCAAGATTTTTGCCGCGATAAGCAGGCTCTCCTTATCATTGACGAAGTTCAAACCGGAATCGGCCGCACCGGTAAAGCTTTCGGATACGAACACGAAGGGCTCTCACCCGATATCATCACCGTCGCGAAAGGGCTAGGCAGCGGTTTTCCGGTCGGAGCGGTCATCGGGAAAAAAGAGCTTTCAGAAGCGTTCTCGCCGGGTTCCCACGGCACGACATTCGGAGGGAACATGCTGGCGATGGCTGCTGCAAACGCCACGTTGGAGACCATTTTTGAGAGCAGCTTTCTCGAAGAAGTGAGCGCCAAAGGAGCATTTTTGCATCAACAGCTGAAAGATAAGCTCCAATTTCCGCTTGTGAAAGAAATTCGCGGAAAAGGGTTGATCGCGGGAATCGAATGCAAAGAACCTGTGCAGCCGCTGATCGAAGCGCTTCAAAAGGAAGGGTTGCTCGTTCTTCCTGCGGGTCCGAACGTCATCAGACTCCTGCCGCCATTGACGGTTGCGAAAAGCGAAATCAAAGCGGCCGTGGAGAAGCTGAAAGCTGTCATGGCAAATCATTCGGTTGTAAAACGGTAATTTTTTTTCGATATGCCGGTATAAAAATTCATGAATATCATTATTTATTCATCAAAGGTGGGCATAAGATGGAAGGATATTTAGTTCTTGAAGATGGTACATCCTTCAGCGGTGAACTGGACGGTCTTGACGGATGCACCGGTGAAGTCGTCTTTTTTACGGGCATGACCGGTTATCAGGAGGTTTTGACAGACCCTTCATATAAAGGCCAGATTATTGTCTTTACGTATCCGCTGATCGGCAACTACGGAATCAATGAAAGCGATGATGAAAGCAAACGGCCACAGGTGAAAGGTGTTGTCGTCTATGAAGCGTGCGACAGGTTTTCCCACCATCAGGCGACAGAAAGCCTTCGGGAATACTTGGCGAAGTGGGATGTTCCGCTTTTGTCGCACGTGGACACAAGAGCGGTTGTTCAGCATATCAGGGCAAAGGGGACGCTGAATGCCAAATTGACAAAACAAAAGGACGGCATTCCGGCTCCGCGCCAGCTGGAAAACTATGCGGCACAGGTTGCCGGACAAAACGAAAATGGTCCTTATGGGGAAGGGAATACGCATATTGCGCTGATCGATTTCGGCTATAAAAAGTCGATCGCTTCATCGCTTGCAAACCGGGGCTGCAAAGTAACGGTCGTTCCCTATCAAGAGATGGACGGCATTTCAAAGCTAAATCCGGACGGGATCGTCCTTTCAAACGGGCCGGGCGATCCGAAAGCGATCCTTCCATATATGGATGCGCTCCGGGATATCATCTCTTCATATCCGACTCTCGGCATCTGTCTCGGGCATCAGCTGATCGCTCTCGCATTCGGAAGCGACACGTATAAGCTTCCGTTTGGCCACAGGGGAGCCAATCATCCGGTCATGGACAAAGAGACCGGACGCGTGTTCATGACAAGCCAAAATCACAGCTATGTCGTGGATCGGGACACGATCAGCCAAAATGAATTTTCCGTCAGGTTTCATCATGTCAACGACGGTTCAGTAGAAGGGCTGATGCATAAAACACTGCCTGTCATATCCGTTCAGTTTCATCCGGAAGCCCATCCGGGACCGACTGAAAGCGAATGGATATTCGGCGAATATTTGCAGAAATTGAACGAAGCAAGGAGAGAGATCGCCCATGCCTAAAGATCAAACCATCAAAAGCATTCTCGTTATCGGATCTGGGCCGATTATCATCGGGCAGGCCGCTGAATTCGACTACTCCGGAACACAGGGCTGCATGGCGCTGAAAAGCGAAGGCTACCGGGTGATTCTCGTCAACAGCAACCCGGCGACAATCATGACCGATGAATCTTTTGCAGATGAAATCTATTTTGAGCCTTTGACAATGGAAAGCCTCACACAAATTATCAAGCGCGAAAAACCGGACGGACTGCTCGCCAATCTTGGCGGACAGACAGCGCTGAATTTAGCTGTCGAGCTCGAAAAGGCAGGCATTCTTAAAGCATACGGAGTGAAGCTGCTTGGAACATCTGTCGATACGATCGAAAAGGGTGAAGACAGGGAAAAGTTCCGCGCCTTGATGAAAGAGCTGAACGAACCTGTGCCGGATTCAGAAATCGTTGACAATCAAGATGATGCGCTTCGTTTTGCGCTCTCAATCGGTTTTCCGATTATCGTGCGGCCGGCCTATACACTGGGCGGAAAAGGAGGCGGCATCGCGGCGACGAAAGAGGAGTTTCTGCCTTTAATCGAAAGCGCCCTCCTCGCAAGCCCGATCCATCAATGCCTTGTCGAAAAAAGCATTGCCGGTTTTAAAGAAATCGAATACGAAGTCATGCGTGACAGAAACAATACATGCATTACCGTCTGCAATATGGAAAACATCGATCCGGTCGGCGTCCATACGGGGGATTCGATCGTTGTCGCCCCGTCGCAGACATTAACGGATGCGGACTATCAAATGCTGCGTTCTGCCAGCTTAAAGATCATTTCCGCGCTCGATGTTGTCGGCGGCTGCAACATTCAATTCGCCCTTGACCCGGAGAGCAAAAACTATTATGTCATCGAGGTTAATCCGAGAGTAAGCCGTTCATCAGCGCTCGCCTCAAAAGCGACCGGCTATCCGATCGCAAAAATGGCGGCTAAACTGGCAGTCGGCTACACGCTTGCCGAGCTGAAAAATCCGCTCACAGATTCGACGTATGCAAGCTTCGAGCCTGCGCTTGACTATGTCGTCGTCAAATTTCCGCGCTGGCCGTTTGACAAATTCAAACATGCCGACCGTAAGCTTGGCACGAAAATGAAAGCGACAGGGGAAGTCATGGCGATTGACCGTAATCTTGAAGCGGCCCTGCAAAAAGCCGTCGCATCCCTTGAGCTGAAAACGTCAGGAACACATTTGCCCGAACTTGGCGGCGTATCTTCAGAAGTGTTGTGGAAGCTGCTTGAGACCCCTGATGACCGCCGTTTCTTTGCGGTTATGGAGCTGCTGAGCAGGGGGACTTCCATCAGCGAGATACACGAGAAAACGAAAATTGATGATTATTTCCTTCATGTCTTTTCTAACATCATTCAGCTGGAAAACACGTTAATGGAGCAGGGGGACGCGCTGTCCGTCAGCCTTTTGCAAAAGGTGAAAGAAAAGGGATTTACCGACTTTACGATCGCTTCCCTTACCGGAAAGACGGAAGAAGAAGTGCGTGCGCTCCGCAAGAAAATGGGCATTACTGCATCCTTTAAAATCGTCGATACATGCGCAGCTGAATTTGATGCGAAGACAAACTATTTTTATTCAACGTATTTCGGGAAAAGCGACGGAGACATCTCTCGAAAAACGAAAAAGCGGGCATTGATCATCGGTTCAGGCCCGATTCGGATCGGCCAGGGGGTCGAGTTTGACTACAGCGCCGTTCATGGCGTAATGACGCTGAAACACCTCGGGTTTGAAACGATCATGCTGAACAACAACCCGGAAACCGTCAGCACGGATTATGAAATGGCAGACCGTCTGTACTTTGAACCGATTACACCCGAGCATATTCTCAATGTCGCTGAAGCAGAAGACATTGACTTTGCGATTGTTCAATTCGGCGGCCAATCTGCCATCAATGTAGCGGAAGCGATTGAAAAAGCGGGTATCACCCTGCTTGGGACATCATCGGAAACCCTTGACATACTTGAAGACCGCGATCAATTTTATCAGCTTCTTGACGAGCTCGGCATCTCCCATGCCAAAGGAGAAACGGCTTCATCAAAAGCGGAAGCGGTGCAGAAAGCAAACGAAATCGGCTATCCTGTGCTGATCAGGCCGTCATATGTGATCGGCGGAATGGGCATGATGATCGTTCACTCTGAAGCGGAGCTCAGAGAGCTGCTGGGCGGAGCATCGCAAATGCCTTACCCGATTCTGATCGATCAATACGTATCCGGAAAAGAGTTTGAAATCGACCTTGTCAGCGATGGCGACGATCTTTATATCCCGACTTTTATCGAGCATATTGAAAAAGCGGGCGTGCATTCAGGTGACAGCTACGCGATTTTGCCGGGGCCTTCGGTCACTCCGGAGATGAAAAGCGCCGCTCGGGATGCTGCCGCAAAAATTGTCCGCAAGCTCGGATTTAAAGGCATTATGAACATTCAATTTATAGCGGACGCGGATGAACTGCTCATCCTTGAAGTCAATCCGAGGGCGAGCCGGACAGTTCCGGTTGTCAGCAAAGTGATGGGAGTTCCGATGATCCCGCTTGCGGCGAAACTGTTAGCCGGTTCGTCACTCAAAGAATTGAAGCCCTCCGCCAAAAATTCACGCGGCGTTGCCGTGAAGTTCCCTGTCTTTTCATCACACGCTATTCAGGATGTCGATTTGAAGCTTGGGCCGGAAATGAAATCGACCGGTGAAGGCATGTATGTCGGCTTCAATCCGGAAAGCGCCCTGAAGAAAATCTTTGCGGGAATCTGGCAAACGAAAGGCTGCATTTACATGGAAGGGGCCGGGGAACTCTGTTCTCTCGCAGAGCAGGCAGGCTTCACCGTACAGTCGGACGATTTTTCGGGCTGGATCAAACGGAAAGACAAAGCGCTGCACATCCATTTAGCTGAGTCAAAAGAGGCGAGAAAGCAGCGGATGGAAGCCGTCACCCACGGTGTGGCGGTGATGACGGAGGAAGAGACGGTGCGGGCATTTTTGACGAGCGGGCATGGAACGACTAAAGCCGTGTCGCTAAAAGATTTATATAAAAAGGAAGTGGAGACATGTCTACTGTAAACATCGGGGCGACCCGGGAGATCAATCTGTCGGGCAAGGATTTTTTAAGCCTGAAGGACTTTTCAAAAGAAGAGATCGTCTATTTGCTGAAAGAGGCAGCAGCAATGAAGCAAAATAAAATTCAAGACATCTTTAAAGGAAAAACATTGGCGATGATCTTTGAAAAATCGTCGACGAGAACGCGCGTATCGTTTGAAGCCGGAATGGCGCAGCTCGGCGGAAACGCCCTGTTTTTAAGCAGTAAAGACATGCAGCTGGGCAGAGGGGAAACGATCGCAGATACCGCGAAAGTGCTTTCACGGTATGTCGACGCGATCATGATCCGCACATTCGAACACGAAAAAGTCGAAGAGCTTGCCAAGCACGCCGAGATTCCCGTGATCAACGGATTGACTGATCTTTTTCATCCGTGTCAGGCGCTTAGTGACCTCTTGACGATGCAAGAGATGAAAGGAACATTAAAAGGGCTGAAAGCCGTTTATGTTGGAGACGGAAACAATGTCGCACATTCGCTGTTAATCGGCTGCGCGAAGGTGGGATGCGACATTACGGTGGCTTCGCCTAAAGGGTATGAGCCGAATCAGGACGTGGTAAAACTGGCCGAGGCATTCGCCGAAGAATCCGGAGCGGCCGTCACAATCACAAATGATCCCGTGTCAGCCGTTCAACAAGCGGATGTCATCTATTCCGATGTTTTTACAAGCATGGGTCAGGAGGAGGAAGCCGAAGAACGGATGAACATCTTTGCTCCTTACCAAGTCAACGAAACGCTTGTCTCCCATGCCAAACCGGATTACGTCTTTTTGCACTGCCTTCCTGCCCACCGGGAGGAAGAGGTCACTGCAGAGATCATCGACGGTCCGAATTCAGCGGTATTTCAGCAGGCTGAAAACCGCCTGCACGTCCAGAAAGCTTTATTAAAAGCACTGTTATCTTAAATAAAAAACAGCTGATCAATTGATCAGCTGTTTTTTAGGCGAATATCAAAACGGCGATGCCGATGACAAAGCAGTAAATTGAGAAATAAACCAAGTTTCCTTTCGCCATAATATTCATGAACCAGCGCAATGAGAAGTATGTAGCTATAATCGATGCGATGAACGCAAACAAATAAGGAAGGAAAAGCTCTCCTAAACGCGGATCATGAAAAATATCGGTAATGCTTAAAATGGTTCCGCCAAGGCTGACCGGTATGTACAGTAAAAATGAAAACCTGAGCGCAGTTTCAGATTTGAGGCCGAGCGCCATCGCAGGAACGATCGTCGCTCCCGAACGGCTGATGCCGGGAACAAGTGCAACCATTTGCGACAAGCCGATGATCACGGCGTCTCTCAGTCTGATTTCGCCGTCGTTTTTCCGGCCGCGCAAATTTCGAATGAGAAACAATGCCAGACCCGTGATCAGCAAAGTAACCGCGGTGATCCGGACGCCGTCTTTAAAGAAAGCCGAAATCTCATCATCAAATAAAACGCCGATGACACCGGCAGGAATCGTGGCGATGATCAGATAGATGATAAACCTGAAGTCCGCTTTTCCTTTTTCATTTTTTGATGTGACATAAGACAGCCCGTTTACCGCCAGCCTGAAAATATCGTTTTTATAAACGAGAAGTACGGCAATTAAAGAACCGGCATTCATCAAAAGCTCAAAACTGAAGCCTTCAATGTTCAAGCCCAAAAAGTGCTGTGCCAGCACTAAGTGGCCGCTTGACGAAACAGGGATCGGCTCTGTGAATCCCTGAAGCAACCCTAAAAGGATATACTTGATCAACATTAAAAAATCCATGATATTCCTCCGTTTCCCGCAAGTTGTGACGCCCTTATAAAAGACGGAATGAACGGGCGATTCGTTTCAATTTTCGGAACGCTTTTCTCATTAAACTACACAAAGCAAACAGATGTAAAGATAAAATCGACATGTTTTTTGAGAGAACGGGGCAATCTAATGGTAAAAGGGAGTGAAGCAAATGGGACAGCAGCGTCAATTCCGGCCGGGCCAAAAAGCGCCCAATAATGGAGTGTATGTGGAGATCGGCGAAACGGGAAGCATGGTTCAGAACCCTCAGCAAATCAAATTGAGCGCCGGCGAGTTCTTCCCTGAAACCTCCAACCATAACCGGCTCTGGACATATAAAAGAAAGCCTTAAAAAACAGCCGTCGGTATTTTCGGACGGCTGCCTGCCTAAAGCAAAAAAACCCCGCTTTTTAAAGCCGGGGTTTTAATGTTGACTTGCATCCTGTTTAACAGGCATAA
This sequence comes from Bacillus sp. FSL K6-0972, assembly GCF_037976035.1. Lineage (NCBI taxonomy): Bacteria > Bacillati > Bacillota > Bacilli > Caryophanales > Bacillaceae > Bacillus > Bacillus sp. FSL K6-0972. The sequence goes on from NZ_CP150260.1 coordinate 1,286,422, forward strand.
TTTCTCCAAGAACAATAACGGCTGCGGTGATGATAAAGCCCATAATGACACTGGTTTGAAGGTCATACCCAGCACCGTTCATGGCGCCGACAATGTAGCAGGCCATCTGCGTCAAAAGAAATGTCCAGAAAAAAGCGACCACAAATCGCATGTTTCCCACCTCGTCCTTCTCATTCAATTCTAAAACTTATCATACCATATACATAGCCAGCTGGAAAAGACATTTTAGTGAACAAGACAGGGCTTTCAACCCTGATTTCAGAAATATCAGAAAGGGCATTTAATTAAAGTTCATTTTTCATCATGTAGACTGGGACTTTTCCTTATTCGTTTGATGCACGTACGACATAAAATAATGAGCAGATTACGGCAGGAAGGAGGCAGGCAAGTGATGAAAATAACCGAACGTTTTTTTCAAGTGGATTCAGAATGGAATGTGGTTCATCTTCCGTACAGACCGAACGGTTTTCTGGTGTTCATTTTCGGCGACCGGAACCATTTTGTCGGGGAAGATTCGAGCTTCTGGCTTCAGCATTACGGGAGGAATCAGCTTCTAACGGGCCTGAGAAACAAAGGCTATACACTGGTAAACAGCAATTTATTCGGCCGGCACTGGGGCTCCGAAAAAGCGGTTGCATACGCCAAACAGCTGATACATTACGTGTTCAAACAAGAGATTTTAAATAAAAAAATTCATCTATTGGCGGAAGGCACAGGCGCGCTTATTGCAGATGAACTCCTTCGCTTGATCCCGAACCAAATACGTTCTGCAGCGATGGTTAATCCTTGCCTCGATCTTCAGGCTCATCATAAACGAGAAAAAGAAAACAAGTTTTTCTACAAACAGTTTATTAAAGAAATTGCCGAAAGCTACGGAATTTCGGAGCGGGAGGCTGCCGATTATCCGTTCAAAAGCATCTCCCCTTATCACAATCTCGTGCCTGTCCATATTTGGCAAAGGCTGAACGGCTCACCGTATCCGTATATGATTCATGCCAAAACGTTTGAGGAGCGTCAGCTTAAAGGCCGTCACAGCGTGGGGCTCACCCTGCACCTGTCTGAACATCCTCAGCGCATTCATTCAGCAATCGCGAACTTTTTCAAAACGCATGAAAAAGTCTTATAGAGAATAGAATAATAGCAGCCCGCAAATGGTAAAAAGGGCTGTTTTTTGCTTGGTTAAAAAAGCTGAAACGAAAGGTGGTCCATCGAATGAAGCCGGCACTTGTATATGGAGCAGATGAGTTCTTCGGCCTTTCATTTTGTGAACATCTTCTTGAAGAGGGTGTAAATATAGATGTCAAGTTGGAGCAGACAAGCGACGAAAAAAAGTTGATGTACCTCGAAGAGCGGCTGATGTGGCTGGGAAGAAACCAGCATTTCCGCCTCATCGAAAAAGAGCTTGAAGCCCCGTACGAACAAGTCTTCATCCAATACACAGGCTCCGTGCCGGAAGAAGCGTTGGCTGCAGGCGTTGAAAACAAGCCTGTTATTCTGTTTGTCTATCAAGAACAATTCGAAGAGGCTTTACGGGCAAGCATGGAGGAAAAGGGGGTTGAACTGATTGTGCTTCCGGATCTGTTCGGTCCGTGGGACGTCAGGGCCGAGGATAAACAAAACAGGGACGGAGCGCTTTTTGTAAACGACGCGGCCGCACAAGCCGCTGCCTGTGCTGTCGAAAAAGACTTTTCAGCATTGCGGTTTGTACAGAGGACGCCATACGACAAAGCCGATGAGATCATTAAAGAATGGAACAGACAAATGTCTACATTTTTCGACAAAAAATAAGAAAGATCTTCCTAATTTACACTTGAAAGGATACAATAAAGATAGATTTGAATTGCTTTTTTTCGAAAGGGAGTTGAACATGGCATGGTGTACAGGCTTGTCGCGATTTTTTTCATTCTCCTGACGCTAAGCGGCTGCGGACAATCGCCGCTGAAAGGGAAAATTGAAAAAGTCGGTTTGCTTGTCCCTGATACGATAAGTGATCAAGTATGGGGAACCAAAGGATATAAAGGATTATTAAGAATACAATCCGTCTACAATGTCGACGTCTATTATAAAGAAGGAATCAACAATGATGCGGCCATTAAAATGGCTGTAGAAGATTTTCACAAAAAAGGCGTCAACCTCATCTACGGGCACGGAAGTGAATACGAAAAAGCCTTTAATGAGATATGCAAAGATTATCCTGATATTCATTTTGTTTTAATGAACTCTAAAGCCGAACACCAAAATGTGACAAGCATATCGCTTGAAGGCGAAGCGATGGGATTTTTCGGCGGAATGACGGCGGCCCATCAGTCAAAAACAAAGAAAATCGGAGTCCTCGCAACGTATAAATGGCAGCCTGAAGTAGAAGGGTTTGCAGAAGGAGCAAAATACCTCGATCCGGACATTGAGGTGATGACAGAATATGTCGGCCAGTGGGACGACAGTGAAAATGCCGTCAAACTGTATGAAAAAATGAAGGAGGCAGGCGCGGATGTTGTGTATCCGGCCGGAGACGGGTATAATGTCCCTGTCATTGAACAAATCAAAAAGGACGGGCTGTACGCTATCGGCTATGTAAGCGACCAGTCGGAATTGGGTGAGAATGTCGTTTTGACAAGCACCATACAGCATGTAGACGACGCTTATGAACTCACCGCCGACGAATTTAATAAAGGAACGCTTAAAGGCGGCAAGCGGTCATTTGACATTCAAGAAGGCGTCATCGAGATGGGGAAATTCAGCCCTGTTGTCGATCAGTCATTTCAAGAAGAGATGAAACGGCTGATTGACGAATACAAAAAAACGAACAAACTGCCAAACGAACATTGAGGTGATCAAAGTGCACGAAAAATCGATGGAATTTTTGCAAATTGCTATGAAATACGTTCCGGAAGCGAAGGCAGAGATGGAGAAAGCGGGAATCGAACTTTCGCCGGAAATGCTTGAGCCGTTCATGAACTTGTTTACAAAAGTGATGGCCGAGGCTTACGAGCTCGGTAAAGCGGACGCCGGTTCAGACGCCTGATGGAACGCCCGCAAACGGTTAAAAAGCCACTTTTCAGAAGAAGTGGCTTTTTTATATCTTATTTTTCAAAGCGCTGACCATTGATCCGATTTCTTTAAACACGGGCTTCAGCTCATCGATCGAATCCATGATTTGTCCGACTTGATTTAACACGTGCATGTAATCGGCTTCCTGGGAAACTTCAGCGTCTTCGGCGGTTTCGGTCTCCGCCTCCGGCTCTTCTTCATGCCTGCCGGGTGCGTTTGCACCAAACATCATTTTTGTGAAAAAATCGTCGTTCGCCACTCTTCATCCCCTCCTTTTTCATATATATCACTACTATATGAAGGTTTTGGTCTGCTAGATTAGACGAATATATTGCCAACTAAAAAAAAATAGGGTAGGATTAGTACCAGATACTAATAATTACTCATAACATTAGTTGGAAAAAATCATGAATAAAGGAGTCTTTCCTATGAAAGCTGGAATTATTGGAATCGGCCGGTACATCCCTGAAAAGGTGCTGACCAATTTCGACTTGGAAAAAATGGTTGAAACTTCTGACGAGTGGATTCGTACAAGAACAGGCATAGAAGAAAGAAGAATCGCAGCCGAAGATGAGATGACGTCCGACATGGCTGTCGCCGCCGCGAGAAGAGCGATGGAAGATGCAAACATCGAGGCGGAAGATCTTGATATGATTCTCGTCGCCACCGTTACTCCTGATCAGGCATTTCCGACAGTGTCCTGCATGATTCAAGAAAAGCTCGGTGCATTCAATGCCTGTGCAATGGATATCAGCGCAGCGTGCGCCGGTTTTATGTACGGCTTAGTCACTGGAAAACAGTTTATTGAAGCCGGAACGTATAAGCATGTGCTTGTCATCGGAGTTGAAAAGCTCTCAAGCATTACGGACTGGGATGACCGCAATACCGCTGTTCTGTTCGGAGACGGTGCGGGCGCCGCAGTTGTCGGGCCTGTCAGCGACGATAAAGGGATTCTGTCCTTTGAGCTCGGTGCAGACGGCAGAGGCGGAAAGCACTTGTACTTGGATGAAAAAGATCATACAATCATGAATGGCAGAGAAGTGTTCAAGTTTGCCGTCCGCCAAATGGGTGAATCCAGTGTAAATGTTATTGAAAAAGCCGGATTATCCAAAGAGGATGTCGACTTTTTGGTGCCGCATCAAGCCAACATCCGGATCATGGAAGCGGCGCGCGAACGTTTGGAGCTTCCAGTCGAAAAAATGTCTAAAACGGTTCATAAATACGGAAACACATCAGCTGCTTCTATTCCGATTTCTCTTGTGGAAGAGCTTGAAGCTGGTAAAATAAAAGACGGTGACGTCATTGTGATGGTCGGCTTCGGCGGAGGTTTGACATGGGGAGCCATCGCCATGCGCTGGGGCCGCTAAAAGAAAGGTGAGGTGCAACTTATGAATAGTAAAAGAGTAGTCATTACCGGATTAGGAGCTTTATCACCTCTTGGTAATGACGTCAAAACGAGCTGGAACAACGCGGTCAACGGGGTTTCCGGGGTCGGCCCGATTACAAGGGTGAACGCGGACGAGTATCCTGCTAAAGTAGCCGCAGAACTGAAAGATTTTAAGATAGAAGATTATATGGATAAAAAAGAAGCGAGAAAAATGGACCGCTTCACACAATATGCCGTTGTGTCGGCGAAAATGGCCGTGGAAGACGCGGGGCTCGACATTAACGAGAGCAACGCAGACCGGGTCGGCGTCTGGGTCGGTTCCGGGATCGGCGGCCTTGAAACGCTTGAACAGCAGTTCGAAACATTTTTAACAAAAGGACCGCGGCGCGTCAGCCCGTTCTTTGTACCGATGATGATTCCTGATATGGCGACCGGCCAGATTTCGATCTCTCTCGGTGCAAAAGGGGTCAACTCTTGTACGGTGACAGCTTGCGCAACGGGGACAAACTCAATCGGCGACGCCTTTAAAGTCATTCAGCGCGGCGATGCAGATGTCATGATCTCCGGAGGAACGGAAGCCCCGCTAACAAGAATGTCATTTGCCGGCTTTTCGGCCAATAAAGCGCTCTCCACTAATCCGGATCCGAAAACGGCAAGCCGTCCATTTGACAAAAACCGCGACGGCTTCGTCATGGGAGAAGGAGCGGGAATCGTCGTTCTTGAGGAGCTTGAGCACGCATTAAACCGCGGAGCGACAATCTACGCGGAAGTGGTCGGCTACGGATCAACGGGAGACGCCTATCATATCACGGCTCCTGCGCCAAATGGGGAAGGCGGCGTCAGAGCCATGAAAGAAGCGATCAAAGATGCGGGTCTGTCCCCTGAGCACATTGATTATATCAATGCGCACGGAACAAGCACACCGTACAATGATAAATTTGAAACGATCGCGATTAAAGAAGTGTTCGGAGAGCATGCCTACAAGCTTGCCGTCAGCTCGACAAAATCGATGACAGGGCACTTGCTCGGGGCTGCCGGAGGCATCGAAGCGATTTTCTCCGTCCTTGCCATTAAGGAAGGCATCATTCCTCCGACAATCAATATCGAAACACCTGATGAAGATTGCGATCTGGACTATGTACCGGACAAAGCCCGCCGCCAGGACGTAAATGTTGTGCTCAGCAACTCGCTTGGTTTCGGCGGACACAACGCAACGCTGATTTTCAAAAAATATGAATAACCGCAAATATAAACGGCTGCCATTTTAGATGGTGGCCGTTTTTTTTAGCATGCATACCATACAGATGAAAAAGGAGTGTGATCTAAAATGAGTATAGCAAGCACGTATGAATGGATTGAACAGGCTTCATCCGTGCAGGAATTGTCAAACTTTCTCATTCCGTACTTTAAAGGCGCTTCAAAAGCGGATGCGGCGGCGATTGTCAGCCACCTGCAGACCCACGGCATGTTCCGTTCGTGGACGGACGGTGAGCATACGATGAAGCAGCTTAAGAAAAACGGCGTATTTCAGCATGTCAGACGGGAAGAACAGCTGCTCTGCAAAAGATGGAACGGGCCGGATGTTCCGATTTTCATCCTGCCGGTCGATGAAAGAAACCGCAAAATCCGCGTCGAATTCGGCTCTAAATCAGGCCTTGCGTTCAGCGACAAATTATTTTTGTTTTTATCGGCCGATCTTCCCCGGTCATCGATTTCTGCTATCATGACGCACGAATATAATCACGTTTGCCGGTTAGAAAATATGCCGAAAGAAGAAAATAAGATGACGCTGCTTGATACAATTATTCTCGAAGGCCTTGCAGAATATGCCGTTTTTGAACGGTTGGGGGAAGCTGAAACAGCCGCATGGACGTCATATTACACCGAAAAACAGCTTCGCCATTTTCAAGACCGGTTCGTAAAGCCGCATTTCGAGCTGCGCCGACACGATGGCCGACTATTCTCCAATATTTTATTTGGAAAAGGACATTATCCAGACATGCTCGGATATGCTGTCGGTTACAGTATTGTAAAAAAACATTTATCGGCTCGAAATTTGAAGGTTGCCGATGTTTTAGCCTTTCCGTCAGAAGACTTTATAAAGCTATCGCTTTAAAATACTAAAATTATGGGATTAAATTAATATTATTACAAAAAATCAAAAAACTCCTTGCTTTTGTAATGATTATGTAATAATATACAACTATAAAATTTTAAGATAATTCAGTCATATTAAGAAAATTCTAAAAAAGTAATATATTAGTTTTTTGTGATATTTAACTTCTGGTCTATGGAAGGGGAATCTGGATGAGCGCATTGCTGGAAGTCAATGATTTAAAAACTTATTTTTTCAGAAAAAAGCAGCCGATACCCGCAGTGGACGGCGTCGATTTTTCAATTAAAAAAGGGGAGACCGTGGCGCTGGTCGGCGAATCGGGATCCGGTAAAAGCATCACGTCTCTGTCAATCATGGGACTCGTCGAGGGCTCGGGCGGAAAGATCATGAACGGTTCTATCAAGCTCGAAGGACGGGATCTCGTTACATACAAGGAACAAGATTTATGCAAGATCCGCGGAAATGAAATCTCGATGATTTTTCAGGAGCCGATGACCTCGCTCAATCCGGTTTTGACGATCGGCGAACAAATCACAGAGGTGCTGATCTATCATAAAAAGCTATCGAAAAAAGAAGCCGCCAAAAAAGCGGTAGAATTATTAAAGCTTGTCGGTTTTTCAAGGGCAGGCGAGCTGATGAAAGAATATCCGCACCGGCTGTCGGGCGGCATGAGGCAGAGGGTCATGATCGCCATTGCCTTAAGCTGCAATCCGAAGCTGCTCATCGCGGATGAACCGACAACAGCGCTTGACGTCACCATTCAAGCCCAAGTGCTGGAACTGATGAAAGACCTATGCGACAAATTCGATACCTCCATACTTCTCATTACCCACGATCTCGGCGTTGTGTCCGAAATTGCGGACCGTGTGATCGTCATGTATTGCGGACAAGTTGTTGAAAATGCCACAGTAGACGAACTATTCGATGAACCTCTGCACCCCTATACAAAAGGACTGTTAAACTCCATCCCTGTCATTGAAGGCTCCATTGAAAAATTAACAGCCATTAAAGGAAATGTGCCGACGCCTGACAACCTTCCGGCCGGCTGCCGGTTTGCTCCGAGGTGTCCGAGCGCGGTCGACAAATGCTGGGGAGCGCAGCCGGGCTTGAAAACGCGCCCGGACGGCCGGTCTGTCAGATGTTTTTTATATGAGGAGGGAGAATAAGGGATGACTTCATCAGCTGAACAATTACAGCCCGGACAGGAAATGAACCCACAACAATCCCTTCTGGAGCTGAAAGACATCAAAAAGTACTTTCCGATCCGCTCAGGGATATTTCAGAAAAAAATCGGCGACGTCAAAGCGGTGGACGGCATCAGTTTTTCGCTTAAACGCGGCGAAACGCTCGGCATTGTCGGTGAATCGGGCTGCGGAAAGTCGACCGCCGGACGGACGATGATCCGCCTTTATAAACCGACGGCAGGACAGATCTTTTACAAAGGCCGCGACATTTCAAGTTTGTCGGAAGAAGCGTTGAGAAAGAGCGTCCGCAAAAACATCCAGATGGTTTTCCAAGATCCGTTTGCCTCACTGAATCCGAGAAAAACGCTGCGTTCCATCATCAAAGAACCCTTCAACACGCATCATATGTACAATTTCAAAGAGCGCAACGAAAAAGCCGAAGAGCTTTTGGCTAAGGTCGGGCTGCACCCGTCGTTTGCGAACCGCTATCCCCACGAATTTTCCGGGGGGCAGCGCCAGCGGATCGGAATCGCGCGGGCGCTCGCCTTAAATCCGGAGCTTATTATCGCCGATGAACCGGTATCCGCATTGGACGTGTCAATCCAGGCTCAAGTAATCAACCTGATGGAAGAGCTTCAGGAAGAATTCAATCTGACATATTTGTTCATTTCCCATGATTTGAGCGTCGTCCGCCATATCAGCGACAGGGTCGGTGTCATGTATCTCGGCAAAATGATGGAGCTGACAGACAAGCATGAGCTGTACGACAATCCGCTTCATCCATATACGCAGGCGCTTCTGTCCGCCGTTCCCGTCACTAGGAAGAAAGGCGGGACAAAGCGGGAGCGAATCGTTTTAAAAGGCGAGCTGCCGAGCCCCGCCAACCCTCCGAAAGGCTGTGTATTTCATACGAGGTGTCCGGCCGCAAAAGCGGTTTGCGCGGAAGCCGAACCCGCTTTCAAGGAAGTGAAAACAAACCATTTTGTGGCGTGCCACCTTTACGAATAAAGGGGGAAGCCGTCACATATTAAATCCTTGAGAGGGGGAATGTCTTCTTTAAAAAACGGGGGTCAATCGGGTGGAAAGAAGGACAACAGTTTAATAAGGGGGAATTCATAAAATGAGCAAACGCAAAACAGGATTTTCAATTTTAAGCTTGCTGCTGATCTTATCGATCTTTCTAACGGCCTGTAACAGCGGCGAAGTCGGAGGGGACGAAAAGGAAGGCAAATCTGACGGGAAGCCGCAGCAGGGCGGAGACTTGGTCATCGGTTCTACAGGGGAGCCTACGATGTTCAACACTTTGTATTCAACCGATGCGTCAAGCTCTGATATTGAAGGGTTTATTTTTGACGGCCTTGTCGGCTCTGACACCGATTTAAATCCGACGATGAAGCTTGCTGAAAAAATAGATCAGTCGGAAGACGGCATAACGTATAACGTGACTTTGAAAAAAGGCGTAAAATGGCATGACGGCGAGGACTTTACGGCCGATGACGTCGTGTTTACGTATAACATCCCATTGAGCAAAGACTATGCCGGTGAACGCGGCTCCAATTTTGAAATGATTGATAAAGTGACGAAAAAGGGAGACTACGAGGTTGAATTCAAGCTTAAGCATCCGGACCCTTCATTTTTGCCTGTCTCTTTAAGCTACGGAATCCTTCCTGAGCATATTTTAGGGGACGTGCCGATTAAAGACCTTGGCGAACACGAATTTAACAGGAAAAAACCGATCGGAACGGGACCGTTTAAATTCGTAGAGTGGAAACAAGGACAGTACGTTAAAGTTGAAGCATTTAAAGATTACTACGGTGAAGGACCATACCTTGACACGCTGACATACAAAGTGATTCCGGATGCCAATGCGGCGATCGCCCAGCTTCAGGCTGGAGACATTAATTATTTCGTCGTCCCGGGCACTGATGTGAAGACGGTCGAAAAATTCGATCATGTCAAGCTTGAGTCTGATCTTGGCTTGAACTATTCATACATCGGCTGGAACGAAAAAAATGAGCTGTTTAAAGATAAAAAAATCCGCCAGGCCTTAACCCATGCGATTGACCGCGAATCGATCGTTCAAAATGTTCTGGACGGCGATGGGGAAGTCGCGAATATTCCGGAAAGCCCTGTATCGTGGAACTATCCGAAAGAAGCCGATATTCCGATCTTTGAATACGACCCGAAAAAAGCGAAGAAAATGCTCAAAGAAGCGGGTTGGGAAGATACAGACGGTGATGGCATTTTAGACAAGGACGGCAAAAAGTTCTCCTTTACCATTAAAACGAACCAGGGAAATAAAGTGCGCGAAGATGCCGCAGTTGTCATTCAGCAGCAGCTGAAAGAAATCGGTATCGAAGCGAAGCCGCAAATCGTCGAGTTCAGCGCTTTAATTGAACAAACGAGCGCGCCGAACTGGAATTATGATGCACTCCTGCTCGGCTGGAGCTTGGCGACCTTCCCTGATCAATATGACATCTTCCATTCCAGCCAATCGAAAGCGGGCTTAAATAACATATGGTACAAAAATGAAGAAGTCGATAAGCTTCTCGTCAACGCGAAGAAACTGAAGGACCGAAAAGAATATTCGAAAGCTTACGAGAAAATCTACAAAATGATCGCCGAAGATCAGCCGTATACATTCCTGTTCTATTACAACTACCACCGGGCGATCCCTAAAAACCTGCAAGGCTTCGAATTCCATCCGAAAAACGATTTCTATGAAGTGAACAAATGGTGGCTGAAAAAATAATCTAATATTCTCTAAAAGGGAGAGGGGATGTCCTCTCCCTGCTCTTTAAAATCCATGATAAAAGGGGAATAGAAGATGGTTACATACATTATTCGGAGAACGCTGATGTCGATTCCGATCCTGTTTGGGATTACCATTCTTTCTTTCGCGATCATGAAAGCGGCTCCCGGTGATCCGGTGTCACTGATGGTGGACCCGTCCATCAAACAGGCTGACCGCGAGAAGTTCATCGAAAAATACGGACTGAATGAACCCGAACATATTCAATATTTGAAATGGCTCGGCAATATGGTGAAAGGGGACTTCGGCACATCGATCGTCAGGAAAGGAACGCCTGTTATCGATTTGATTCTTGCCAGGCTTCCCAATACGCTTTTATTAATGCTCGTATCAACGATTTTGGCGCTTTTGATTTCGATCCCGCTCGGCGTGCTCTCGGCAAGGCGGCCCTATTCAAAGCTTGATTACGGCATTACGTTTACGTCTTTTATCGGACTTGCCGTTCCGAACTTTTGGTTCGGTTTAATTTTAATTATGGTGTTATCCGTTAATTTAGGCTGGTTTCCGACCGGGGGCGTGATGACGCTGAATTCGGGCTTTAGTTTGTGGGATCGGATTCATCACTTAATTTTGCCTGCTTTCGTACTCGCCACCGCGGATATGGCCGGGCTTACAAGATATACAAGGTCAAGCATGCTGGATGTGCTGCGCCAGGATTTTATCCGGACGGCGAGAGCAAAAGGTTTTAAAGAAAATCGGGTCGTGTACAAGCATGGACTGCGGAACGGACTGCTCCCGGTTGTAACGATTTTCGGACTGATGATACCATCCTTTATCGGCGGCGCGGTCGTGACCGAACAGATCTTCAGCTGGCCTGGACTCGGGAAGCTGTTTATTGATTCCGCGTTTCAAAGAGACTATCCCGTGATTATGGCGATGACCGTCATATCCGCTGTACTGGTTGTCATCGGCAATCTAATAGCAGACATTCTGTATGCGATCATCGATCCGCGGATTGAGTATTAAGAAAGAGGGGAGTTAATCATGACACAGCCAAATCCACAAGTGCCTTCAGCTGAGATCGGGCTTCAAGAAAACATTTCGCAAAAACCGGAAACGATGACAAAAATCTTTTTCGAGAAGTTTTTCAAAAACAAGCTCGCTGTCATCGGCGGAATTCTCTTGCTTATCATTGTACTGTCGGCCTTGTTTGCACCGCTGATTGCTCCATACCCGCCGGAACAGCAAAATCTCATGAATAAATTAAAAGCGCCGAGCGCGGAGCATTTGATGGGAACGGATAAATTCGGCCGGGATATTTTCAGCCGCCTGCTGTACGGCGCACAAATCTCGCTGCTCGTCGGTTTCGCGTCCGTCCTCGGCTCGATCACCATCGGAACCGTTGTCGGAGCCATCGCCGGCTATTTCGGCGGAATCATTGATGCCATTTTGATGAGAATTGTTGATATTATATTATCCATACCTGACATCTTTCTGTTAATCACGCTGGTCACTATCTTCCAGCCGGGCATAGATAAACTGATTTTAATATTTGCCTTGACGAGATGGACGACGACGGCGCGCCTCGTGCGGAGCGAGTTTTTGTCCTTGAGGTCGAGGGAGTTCGTCTTGGCGGCGAAAACGATCGGCACAAGAAATTACAAAATCATTTTTTCTCATATTCTTCCGAATGCGATGGGGCCAATTATCGTTGCCGCGACGCTTTCCGTCGGTACCGTAATCCTTGCGGAATCGGCATTAAGCTATCTTGGATTCGGGGTTCAGCCGCCGATGGCAAGCTGGGGCAATATGCTTCAGGACGCACAGAACTTTACGATTATGATCCAGGCGTGGTGGTACCCTCTGTTCCCGGGCCTGATGATCCTGCTCACTGTGCTGTGCTTTAACTTCTTAGGAGACGGACTCCGCGATGCGCTTGATCCGAAGAATATTAAATAAAAAGCTGAGGGGTGCCGCCCTTGGCTTTTTTTGATTGTAATTGCCATAATCTCAGCCGGTTGGAATAAATTCCTTCCCCCTTGCCTATACTGTGGACAACAGTTTTTATTAAAAGTGAGGGGTTAGAAATGTTGTTTCTTCATGATGTGTGGGTGAATTGGTTTGAGGGAGAAGAAAATGGCTACAACGTCTGCCACTTTCATGAATGGCGGAAGGAAGACAGTGTTGAATTGCTTGACCAGGTGCCTTTGTTAAGGGTGTCGTCTGTTTTGTTTCACTACATAGAAAATGATTTGTCAGAGCTTCCGGCCGAATTATTAAACGATGTTCATCAAAAAGCGTATATTCGCAAAAATCATGAGCGGACACAGCTTGATCATTGTTTCGTCGTAACGGATGGCATTGGTATTCTCGCGGTCGATACGGCCGGTTATACAATACCGGTAAGAAAAAGCCGCCTCATCCCGAGACAGGAGCAGCTCGTTTATGAAATGGTGAAGGACGTTGAAGCGGATACTTACGAGTTTGCACCAGAGAAGCTGCAATCTTCCAAGGAATACCACATTTTATCCTTATCACCGGAGCATGTCAGAGGATTAACGAGAAAAGAACGCCAGCTCAAACAGCTGCTGTTCATGGCGCTCGATCAGCTCAAAGGGCTTCAAAACCGAGCCGAAATCGCCTATTGGTACACCGAATGGAACCCGTATATGTATGAACAGATCAAGCGCATGACATTTGAAGAGATTTGGGACATGCTTTTCAATGAGACGATCGACGGGTGGTCAGACAAGCACAGGGACTTTTGTGAAAATTTGATTAAAGGACAGCCGTTTTTTGAAAAGCTTTGGGAAATTGAGAATGAGTCTAAAGTCAACTAAATGAAGAATCAAGACTGCCGGGAGTGCGGCGGTCTTTTTATTTGCAAAAGTGAAAATCCTATATTGAAAAATAAAAAATGTGAGCTGTCTTTCTGACAAAGCGGTCAATGAAGGACTGTAGATATGTGTTTTGAATCATTTATTATAGGAGTATCGTGATCCGAAGGCAGGTGAATTCGGAGCGGCGGCTGTTCTCTATGAAAAACACCTTCTGATTATCGAACAATCAGAAGGTGTTCTTGGATCAGCGTCTTTTTCGGCCAAGCCCCATTGCATTTTCCATTTTTTTCAGCATCTTGTTTGCTGTTTGATTTGCGCGTTCTGCGCCTTCGTCCAAAATCCGGTCCAGCTCTTCAGATTCGATCAATTCGTGGTAACGGTCTTGAATCGGCTTCAGCGCGCCGATAACGACTTCGGCGAGGTCTGATTTAAATTCGCCGTAGCCTTTGCCTTCGTATTTTGCTTCAAGCGCTTCGATTGAAACTTGTCCGAGAATCGAATAGATCGTCAGAAGGTTGGATACACCGGGCTTGTTTTCTTTATCATATTTGACGATTCCGTCGGAATCTGTGACAGCGCTTTTGATTTTTTTCTCGAGCTGTTTTGGTTCATCGAGCAGGGTGATGAACGCTTTTTGGTTCGGATCGGATTTGCTCATTTTTTTGAGCGGGTCGGCAAGCGACATAATGCGGGCGCCGACTTTCGGTATTTTAACCTCTGGAACCGTGAAGATGTCATTGTATTTCTTATTGAAACGCTCCGCCAAATTCCGGGTTAATTCAAGATGCTGCTTCTGATCTTCGCCGACAGGGACGACGTCTGTTCCATAAAGCAGGATATCGGCCGCCATTAATGGAGGATATGTCAAAAGCCCGGAGACGACGGCTTCTTTTCCGGCTGATTTATCCTTGTACTGCGTCATGCGCTCAAGCTCGCCGATGTAGGCGACGCACTGAAGCATCCATCCCGCCTGAGCGTGTGCAGGCACTTCCGATTGGATAAACAGCGTCGCTTTTTTCGGATCGAGGCCGATCGCCAAATACAGCGCGGCAAGGTTCCGGATGTTCTTTCTCAGCGCGAGCCGGTCCTGCGGGACTGTGATCGCGTGCTGATCGACGATGCAGAAGTAACAGTTGTAGTCATCCTGCAAGTCGACAAACTGCTTCATCGCTCCAATATAGTTGCCGAGGGTGACAGAGCCGCTCGGCTGGATACCGGAAAAAATCGTTTTTTTCATGTGAATCCCTCTTTCCATTTCAAAATAAAAAGGCCCATTCTTCCCTTAAAAGAAAAGGGACGAATGAACCGTGGTGCCACCCTGATTATTTCATTATGGTCAAAATGAAATCGCTCTAGACGTTTGTAACGGAGTCTTCTCCGGCTGAGCCTACTTATCCGTGTTCGGTCAGCTGCTCCGAAGCCCATTCCACATTCGCCATTATCCGCTCCCAGCACCGCGGACTCTCTTTAAATGGGGAGAAATGTGTACTCTTCTTCTTCATCGCATGTTATTCATAATTTTATTATATATAAATTTTAAATGAAAGTCGACAGCCTCGGGGAAAAGAAAACGAATACCGGGCTGAATAAAGTTGGCGCGGCAGCATCTGGTTCGATATAAAGAATGGTTAATGTTATACGTGTAAAACGTTTTAACCTGTAAAACATTAACTTTCCTTTTAATGTGGTTACGCTTTAAAACAGAGAAGTGTATTTGTACATTTGGCAGAAAACCTGACAATCATAAATAGTTTGAATAAAAAAATAATTGAAAATTAATATTGCAATAAATTATTCTATTAATTATAATGAATTTGTTCACCTCGGTGTTACAGGTTTCTTACATAACAAATATTCAGAAAAGACGAAACAGAGGAAAAAGTATGGCAAGTGGGCCTATTACTTTTTTATGATAAATCTGAATGTTCAGGAGTAAGGAACTAAAAAAACAAGAAATTGGGGGGGTTTCTCTTTGAAGAAGCGTTTGTCATTTATCAGTTTAATGCTCATTTTCACACTCGTCCTCAGCGCCTGCGGCTTCGGCTCAAGCTCCGGTGACGGCGGTAAAAAAGACAGCAAAGGGAAAGACACATTAAATGTCAACATTAAAACAGAACCGTTTTCACTACATCCGGGACTTGCAAACGATTCGGTGTCTGCGAACGTGCTTCGTCAGACTTTTGAAGGATTGACGACAATCGGTAAAGACGGAAAGCCGGTTGAAGCGGCAGCCGAAAAAATCGAAGTCAGCGACGACCAGAAAACATACACATTCACGCTCCGCGACGCGAAATGGTCAAATGGAGATCCTGTAACAGCAGAGGATTTTGAATACGCATGGAAATGGGCGCTCGACCCTAAAAATGAATCGCAATATGCGTATCAGCTTTACTACTTAAAAGGCGGGGAAGCAGCGAACACCGGCAAAGGGAAAATTGAAGATGTCGGCGTTAAAGCTGTTAATGATAAGACTTTAAAAGTCGAGCTTGAAAAACCGACACCTTATTTTACTGAACTGACAGCATTCTACACATATATGCCAGTCAATAAAAAGGTAGCAGAGAAGAATGCGAAATGGTACACAAACGCAGACGAGAACTACGTATCTAACGGACCATTCAAGATGGCGAAATGGAAGCACGGCGGAAACATCGTACTGGAGAAAAACGACCAGTACTGGGATAAAGACGCTGTTAAGCTGAAGAAAATCAATATGGCGATGGTCAACGATCCGAACACGGGTCTGAACATGTACAAAAAAGGCGAGCTTGACTTTGTAGGACAGCCGCTAGATCAGATTTCAACGGATGCGATTCCAAGCCTGAAAAAAGAAGGCCTGCAAATCGATCCGTTCGCATCGGTTTACCTGTACAAATTCAACACTGAAGCGGCTCCGCTGAACAATGTCAACATCCGTAAAGCCCTGACATACGCGATCAACCGCGAAGCGATCGTCAAAAATATCACGCAAGCGGAACAGCTGCCTGCGATGGGATTAGTGCCGCCGGCAGTCCACGGCTTTGAGTCCAATGAAGGTTATTTCAAAGACCATGATGTTGATAAAGCGAAAGAATACTTGGAAAAAGGCTTGAAAGAGCTCGGTTTGAAAAAAGCGTCAGACCTTCCGAAAATCACGCTTTCCTTCAACACGGATGAAGCGCACCAAAAAATCGCTCAAGCCGTTCAGGAAATGTGGAACAAGGAACTGGGCGTAGATGTCGAATTAGGCAATGAAGAATGGAACGTATACATCGATAAGCTCCATGCCGGAAACTATCAAATCGGCCGTTTAGGCTGGACCGCCGACTTCAACGACGGGATGAACTTCCTTGAAACATACCGCGACAAAGAAGGCGGAAACAATGATACGAACTGGGAAAACGCGAAGTATAAAGAGCTGCTGAATAAAGCATCAAGAGAAACTGATTCAGCGAAACGCATCGAGCTGATGAAAGAAGCAGAAAGCATCATCATGGATGAGCTACCGGTCGCGCCGATCTACTTCTACACAATGCCGTATCTTCATGATGAAAGCTTAAAAGACTTTGTTCTAACTGGTACCGGTGAGATCTATTTCAAAACCGCGCATTTTGAATAAAATTGCATGAAAGTATATGGGGCTTAGACTTTCCCCCCATATACTTTTATTTATGAAAAGAAGTTAATAGACTGAATATTCGGAGGTGTGTAAAATTGATTAAATTTTTAGGCCGTCGTCTTGTTTATATGTTAATTTCTCTCTGGGTTATCGTAACAGCTACCTTCTTCCTGATGAGAGCGATACCGGGCGGACCCTTTTCAGGCGAGAGGAAACTTCCCCCTGCAATTGAAGCCAGTCTCAATTCCTACTATGGTTTAGACCAGCCTCTTTTTAAACAATATCTCGATTATTTAGTATCGGTAGCAAAGTGGGATTTCGGGCCGTCATTTAAATATAAGGGACAAACTGTGAATGACTTGATCAGCTCAGGTTTTCCGATTTCTTTTACACTCGGATTGGAAGCGATTTGCCTTGCTCTGGCTTTCGGCGTATTGTTCGGCGTGATCGCCGCGCTTAAGCGAAACAACTGGCAGGACTACACAGCGATGATCATTGCGGTTGTCGGGATCTCTGTGCCGAACTTCATCATGGCTGCACTTCTCCAATACGTGCTGGCAATGAAGCTGGGCATGTTCCCTGTCGCGCAATGGGAGTCATGGGGACACACTGTGCTTCCTGCAATCGCTGTTTCCTCGATGCCGATGGCGTTTATCGCCCGTTTGACGCGCTCGAGCATGCTTGAAGTGTTGAGCAGCGACTATATCCGCACGGCGCGTGCAAAAGGTTTGAGCACACCGGCCGTTACGTTTAAGCATGCGATACGAAATGCCATCATGCCGGTTGTTACATATATGGGGCCAATGGCGGCGTCCATTTTGACAGGAACGTTTGTCGTCGAAAAAGTCTTCGGTATACCAGGACTCGGCATGCACTTTGTCACCAGCATTACGAACCGAGACTATACGGTGATCATGGGCGTTACCGTCTTCTTCGGGGCAATCTTGCTGCTTTGCGTCTTGATTGTCGATCTTTTATACGGCTTAATTGATCCGCGCATTAAACTGTTTGGCGCTAAGAAAGGGGAGTAAGAGGATGCAGCAAATACCAAAAGACATGTTTGAACCTGCAGCTGTTGACCATAGCGAAGCCGAAAAGATCTCAAAGAAAAACCTTTCTTTTTGGACAGACGTATTCTTGAGATTTAAAGAAAACAAGCTGGCGCTGTTTGGACTGGTGGTTCTGATCCTGATCGCTCTGATGGCTATCTTCGCGCCGGTGTTCTCAAGCTTTCAATATGAAGAAACGGATTTAACGAATGCGAACCAGCCGCCAAGCGGTGAGCACTGGTTTGGAACAGATGACCTTGGAAGGGACGTATTCGTCCGTACATGGGTCGGCGCGCGCATCTCGCTGACAATCGGACTCGCTGCTGCACTGATCGACGTTTTGATCGGTGTGATATGGGGTGCGATTTCCGGCATCAGAGGCGGACGTACGGATGAAATTATGATGAGAATTGCAGATATCTTATGGGCAATTCCTTCCTTATTAATGACGATCCTGCTGCTCGTTGTTATGGGAAAAGGCTTGATCACGATGATCGTGGCGATGGTTATTACGGGATGGATCAACATGGCGAGAATCGTCCGTGGACAAGTACTCCAGCTTAAAAATCAAGAGTTTGTGCTCGCCTCAAGAACATTGGGAGCGAAAAACTCGCGCATCATCAGAAAGCACCTGCTGCCCAACATCATGAGCCCGATCTTGGTCACCATGACATTAACCGTGCCTACGGCTATTTTCTATGAGGCGTTTTTAAGCTACCTCGGCCTCGGGGTTCCGCAGCCGCTTGCAAGCTGGGGAACGATGGCAACAGACGGTGTGCAGGGATTGGAATATTACCCGTGGCGCCTGTTCTTCCCGGCTACTTTTATCTGTCTGACCATGTTTGCATTCAACGTTATCGGCGACGGACTGCGCGACGCTTTAGATCCGAAGCTGCGTAAATAAAGGAGTGAGAAAGATGAAACACTTACTTGAAGTGAAAGATTTAGCCATTTCTTTTAAAACATACGCCGGAGAAGTACAGGCGATCCGCGGCGTCAACTTTCATGTTGACAAAGGAGAGACGCTTGCGATCGTTGGTGAATCCGGATCAGGTAAAAGCGTCACTTCACAGGCAATTATGAAACTGATTCCGATGCCGCCGGGCTATTTTAAAAACGGACAAATTTTATTTGACGGACAAGACCTGGTTCCGAAAACGGAAAAAGAAATGCAGTCGATCAGGGGAAAAGAAATCGGCATGATCTTTCAGGATCCGATGACTTCTTTGAACCCGACGATGAAAGTCGGCCGTCAAATCACAGAAGTGCTGTTTAAGCATGAAAAGATCTCAAAGGAAGAGGCCAATAAGCGGGCGATAGAGCTTCTCAGCCTGGTCGGAATTCCGATGCCTGAACGCCGCGTCAACCAGTATCCGCACGAATTCAGCGGCGGGATGCGGCAGCGCGTTGTGATCGCGATGGCGCTTGCAGCCAATCCAAAGCTTTTAATCGCGGACGAACCGACGACAGCTCTTGATGTGACGATTCAGGCGCAGATTTTAGAGCTGATGAAAGACCTGCAGAAAAAGATCGAGACATCCATCATTTTTATTACACACGATCTCGGCGTTGTTGCGAACGTCGCAGACAGAGTCGCCGTCATGTACGCGGGACAGATTGTGGAGATCGGTACGGTCGACGAGATTTTCTACAATCCGAAGCATCCGTATACATGGGGACTGTTGGCCTCAATGCCGAGCCTTGACAACGACGGTGATGAAGAATTAATGGCGATACCGGGATCTCCGCCTGATTTGACCAATCCGCCGAAGGGCGATGCCTTTGCATTAAGAAGCCCGTATGCAATGAAAATCGATTTTGAACAAGAACCGCCGATGTTTAAAATATCTGATACACACTATGTGAAGTCATGGCTTTTGCATCCGGACGCTCCAAAAGTCGAGCCGCCGGCGGCTGTCCAAAGCAAGATGAAAGAGTTTAAAAATCAGTATGAAAAACCGGTTCAAGTGAAAGAAGGTGAATGACGTGGCAGAAAAACTGCTCGAAATCAAGAATTTAAAACAGCATTTTTCAACACCGAAAGGGATTGTGAAAGCTGTTGACGGAATCTCTTTTGACATTTACAAAGGAGAAACGCTCGGTCTTGTCGGAGAATCCGGCTGCGGAAAGTCGACGACCGGCCGTTCGATCATTCGTTTGTATCAAGCGACTTCCGGAGAAGTCTTGTTTAAGGGAAAGAATGTCCACGACAAAAAGTCTGCCAAGGACCTTCTCGAATTCAACCGGAAGATGCAGATGATCTTTCAGGATCCGTATGCATCCTTGAACCCGCGGATGACGGTTGCCGACATCATCGCAGAAGGAATTGACATCCACGGTTTAGCCAAAACGAAAAAAGAGCGGCTTGAGCGCGTTCATGAACTCCTCAATCTCGTCGGCTTAAATAAAGAGCACGCGAACCGCTATCCGCACGAGTTTTCCGGCGGACAGCGCCAGCGAATCGGAATCGCAAGGGCGCTTGCGGTCGAACCGGAATTCATCATTGCCGATGAACCAATCTCTGCTCTGGACGTGTCCATTCAGGCGCAAGTCGTCAATTTAATGAAGGATTTGCAAAAGGAAAGAGGACTGACATACCTTTTCATCGCCCACGATCTGTCGATGGTCAAATATATCAGCGACAGGATCGGCGTCATGTATTTCGGGAAGCTTGTTGAATTGGCGCCGGCAGATGAACTGTATGAAAATCCGCTTCATCCGTATACACAATCATTGCTTTCCGCCATTCCGCTGCCTGATCCGGATTATGAGCGCACGCGCGTGCGGAAGGCGTATGATCCGTCTGTCCATCAGCTGAAAGGTGACGAACAAATGGAACTCCGCGAAGTAAAGCCCGGCCATTTCGTCATGTGTACAGAGGAAGAATTTAAAACCTATCAATCTAAATAAATGAAGCAGGAAGACAGCCTTTTGACGGCTGTCTTTTTTTAATGCCGAACAACCGCCGGCAATTTTTTTGAGAAAAAATTTGAAACCTTAGCGGAAGACAACCGTCTTAGTATATGTAGGTAACATGCTCAGCTCACTGAAGCTCCTTTCTAAAAAAGATTTTGTTTAAACTAAAAAGAAAGCGGGTATATCTAAAGTGTGAAATTAGAACATCCATAAGGAGCAAATCAATGAACTGGTATGAGAAGCTTAGCGAGTATTTCCCAATTGAAGAAATGAAATCAAAAGAGCACATGGAAGCATTATTAAAGGAACAAAACGATATTTACCATAAAGAAGAAGGCCGTCATCATGTGTTGATGTACGCTGAATTCGACTCTTTTATTTTCATCGACTATTTATTCGTTTCTAAAGACGCGCGAGGACAGGGACTTGGTTCCAAGCTGATTGAGAAGCTGAAAAAGAAAAACAAACCGATCCTCCTCGAAGTCGAGCCCGTGGATGAAGATGATGCCGATACGGCGAAACGTCTAAAATTTTATCAAAAGGAAAACTTTAAACACGCTGAGTCGATTGGTTACCGCCGCCGGTCACTTGCAACCGGCAAAGTGAACAAAATGGAGATTTTGTATTGGTCTCCAAAATCAAACACAGAGAAAGAAGTGTTTGACGCGATGAAAGAAACGTACGAAAAAATCCATACATACAAAGATGAGAAATGGTATGGAGAATCTTATGAAGATGTGGATGACGTCCTTACAATTGTTGACGATCATAAACAGAAGAACATTTTCGATGAATTAAGCTAAATGAGAATAACACATGGCATAAAAAAGCAAAAGTCGCTGGATTGTCAAAAAATTTCTGTTACAGACTGTTCACACTTACTTTTTTATAGTATAATACTCAATAAAGATTACTTTTTTAGAGTTATTTCAATTTAAGAATAGGCTAATTTCATTCTACTTTTTAAGGAGTGAAGCAATATGGTTACATTATATACATCCCCAAGCTGCACGTCTTGCAGAAAGGCGCGCGCATGGTTAGAAGAACATGATATTCCGTTTACGGAAAGAAATATTTTTTCAGAGCCTTTATCAATTGATGAAATAAAAGAGATTTTACGAATGACGGAAGACGGAACAGACGAAATTATTTCAACCCGTTCCAAAGTGTTCCAAAAGCTGAACGTCAACCTTGAAACAATGCCGCTTCAAGAGCTGTACCAGCTCATCAATGAACATCCGGGCCTTTTGCGCCGTCCGATCATCATTGACGAAAAGCGCCTGCAGGTTGGATACAACGAAGACGAAATCCGCCGCTTCCTGCCGCGCAAAGTGCGCACATTCCAGCTTCGTGAAGCGCAGCGTCTCGCAAACTAAAAGAAGGCTGAATTTTTCAGCCTTCTTTTTTTTAATGCTTTTCACTCGTCTGTTCATAATAAATACTGGCTAAAATCACAAAAATAACCGTAAGGACGGGCAGCAGCATTTCGAGGGTGCTGTGCTGCGCCATAAAGGAAGACAACTCCTGCTCCCTGACAATCATTTCGCCGCCAGTATAAGCGAGCAATCCGCTTCCTGCGTATATGAAGAGCGGGAATTTAGCAAGGGCCGCTTGAATCAGCCTGCTGCCCCAAATGATGACCGGAACGGAGACCATCAGGCCGACAACGACAAGCATCAGGCGTCCGTGCGAAGCTCCAGCGACCGCAATCACATTATCAAGGGACATGAACAAATCGGCAATCACGATGATGCGGATCGCCTTAAATAAAGATGTCCCGCCTTTGACTTGCTGGGCATCTTTTTTCTCGATCAGAAGCTGATATCCTAAGTACAACAGGAAGATTCCTCCGATAAATTGCAGATAAGGAACCGCGAGCAGGTACACTGCTGCCATGGTTAGCGCGATTCTCATCATGATGGCGATCAATGTGCCGATGATGATCGCTTTTTGCCTTTGCCGGGGAGGCAAATGACGGCTTGCCATTGCAATCACAACAGCGTTGTCGCCGCCAAGTATGAGATCGATTCCGATGATCACAAGGAACGACATCAGTATATCGTGTTCCATCAACTGGCACCTCGCTTTGCCTTTGGGACTTGCCTAAAAAGTCGCCCAAATCTATAGCTGCTGCTTGTACAACTAATATATGAAGCAGGCCGGAAAATATGTTAGCTTGACCTTGGAGGCGTTTTTATTTCTTTTCCGCCTTTTTTATCATAAAATAGAAAATAAAGATTGATCAGGGATAAGGTTAAGAAGTGGACGTAATGGGTAAAGTGTAGTAAAGTACAATTAATTGGGAGCTTAGTTATCCCTTCAACATCTTACAAAGAAGGGAAGGTTGGCAAATGGAAATCGAAAGAATAAACGAACACACGGTTAAGTTTTATATTTCCTACGGAGATATCGAAGACCGCGGGTTTGACAGAGAAGAAATTTGGTACAATCGAGAACGCAGTGAAGAGCTTTTTTGGGAAATGATGGACGAAGTGCACGAAGAAGAAGAGTTTGCCGTTGAAGGCCCCCTTTGGATTCAAGTGCAGGCCCTTGACAAGGGATTGGAAATCATTGTGACAAGAGCTCAGCTGTCCAAAGACGGACAAAAGCTGGAACTGCCGATTCCTGAAGATAAAAAACAGCATGTAGCAGAAGAAAGCCTTGATGCTTTGCTTGACGACTTTCAAAAAGAAGAGCAGGCAGAAGAGCAGAAACTGCAGTTTGTTTTAAAATTTGACGATTTTGAGGATTTAATCTCACTGTCAAAAATGTCTGTCAGCGGTTGCCAAACGACATTGTACTCTCATGAAAACCGCTATTATTTATTCGTGGATTTCAATGAACTGCCTGATGAAGAGGTGGAAAACCAGCTGAGCATTCTGCTGGAGTATGCCTCAGAATCAAAGATGACGATTCATATGCTGAAAGAGTATGGAAAACTGATTGCAGCGGATCATGCTCTTCATACAATAAAAAAGCACTTTGCATAAAAAAGCCGGTTTCTTTTGAAGCCGGCTTTAATTTTCTCCGTTCCTATACACAGTGGGAACAAATATAATAAAGACAATGATAAGAAGTATTTTCATTAGTTTAAGTTCCCCACAGCTTCAATCCTCCCATTCTGCATCATTCAAACGGCTTACCACTTTCAAAAGAAAACAATTATTTCGGCCCAAACCGAATAGGTCAATATCATCTATACACTTCCCAACCTCAATGATTAAGATGGATGAGGTATCATGACAAATATTGAAAGGTGAGAACGATTTGAAACGAAAATGTTTAAAATGGATCATGGCTGTCTTTATTGGTTTAACATGTTTTTGTGCTGCTTATTCTCAAACAGCCATGGCGGCCGTACATTCCAAGACCCCGGATATTCTCGGAACAATGGGCAAAAACAATTTGAATCAGGCCTATAAAAAGTATTTTGATGCGAAAGGCGATGGTAAAGGCGGATCGCTGTTTCATTATATAAGGACGGTTCAGCTTACATCGCTTCGATGACGGACGATAACCTGGGCAATGGTTATTACAGCGTCAAAACAGAGGGTATGAGCTATGGGATGATGATTACGCTGCAAATGAATGATGAGTATAAATTCCAAAGGCTGTGGGTTTTCGTCCGCAAACATATGCGCCATTCTGACAGAAATGACAGTTTGTACGGCTACCATAGCTGGCATATGAAAACGAACGGCTCTGACGTGCAAACCATTGATCAGAACGTTGCATCTGACGGCGAAGTCTGGTTTGCTGCAGCGCTCATGATGGCGTCTGGCCGCTGGGGTGATAAAAAATACCCGTATGATTACAAAGCGCGGGCTCAAGACATGCTTGACGCTTTGGCCGGTGACGGCGAATACGCCAAAGCTGGCAAGGAATCGAGAGTTTTTATTAAAAACAGCAAGGATCAGCGCTATGCGATGGTTCGATTCGGCCCTTATGTCAATTGGACGGATCCTTCCTATCACGTTCCTGCTTTTTTTGAGTTATTCGCTAAAAGCGCCAGAAGCAGTCAGCAGTATTTTTGGAAAGATGCAGCAAACAAATCTCGAACATACTTGTCAGAAACGACGTTTAAAAGTGTTTTAAATAACGGATCAACCGTCACCAATGCCGCCACAGGGCTCTTTCCTGATGAAGCCGGCTTCGACGGTGTAAGCGACGCGGCACATTCCTCAACGGAAACAGACCGCAATTTCAGTTATGATGCCTGGCGGACGGTGTCTCATATCGCCATGGATTATGCACTTTGGTCCTCGGCAGATAACGCATATCGCACCAGCGAGCAAAAAGCGGTTAACAAGTTCTTGACGTTTATGAAACGGGGCCCATGAATATACGCTGAATGGGACGGCCGTTAAAAAAGGAAGTCCGGTGGGCCTGATTGCCGCAAATGCAGGCGGCGCGACTGCAGCAAGCGATGCTTCATTAAGGACAGGGTTTGCCAATGCGTTTAACAGCGCATATATTCCTGAAGATTATTACGGATCCTGCCTTTACATGTTGAACAGCCTGGTGGCAAACGGCAAATTTACGATGTATCTTCCTTAAAGAATGTAATTTCAAATTGATAGACTGACCCTTCTCTGCGGAGAAGGGTTTGTTAATTGGCAGGAGTATTCCGTCGTTGTGAGTCTTTCGTAAATATCCTCTCCTTTGATGAAGAAGTGTAATTGTAATGAGTATCAGGGACTTCAACCCCCATCTATATTTGGGGAAGGTTTTTTTGTGAACTTTATGAACAAAAAGAATATTATGCAGTTAAACTGTGCACGGAAAGACAAGGAAGCTATAATGAAAGCGATTACAATAAAGGGGGAGCACAACATGACAAAGAGGGGCAGATGTTACGGCTTTACGATTTTACTTGCGTTTGCGCTGATTTTGGGAGGATGCGGCGGAAACACGGCTTCAAATAAAGCCGCGAATGAAAAAGACTTTAAGCCTTCAAAAGCAATTGAGGTCGTTGCGCCTGCCGGAGCCGGCGGGGGATGGGATACAACGGCCAGAACGATCTCAAAAATCTTGGGTGAAGAAAAATTGATTGAAAAGATGGCTGTCGTCAACAAACCGGGCGGCGGGGGAGCGTCCGGATGGTCGTATGTCCACCGCAAAAAAGGTGATAATCATACGTTGTTTGTCACATCACCGCCGATTTTGTTCGTGCCTTTAAACGGACAATCCCAGTACGGCCACAGTGATTTTACGCCGATTGCAAGCGTGATTGCCGATTACGGAGCGTTTGTCGTTCATAAAGATTCGCCTTATCAGTCGATGACAGACCTTGTGGATGCGCTTAAAAAAGATCCGAAAGCAGCCTCTATTGTAGGGACGTCTTCTCCGGGAAGCATGGACCATATGCAATTTGTCAGCGCTGTTCAAAAGGCGGGCGTTGATGCGAAAGAGCTGAAATACATTACGGCGCAAGACGGCGCCGGAATGAGCATGCTGCTCGGGAAAAAAGCCGACGTCTACTCGACGGGTGTCGGTGAAGCGGCCGAACAGGCGCGCGCCGGAAAAGTCAGAGTGCTGGCCATCACCGCTCCCGAGCGCATGAAAGGAGATACCGTCAAGGATTTCCCGACTTTAAAAGAGCAGGGAATAGATGATGAATTTACGGTCTGGAGAGGATTTATGGGACCTCCGGGAATGAGTGGGTCCGCCGTAAAGTATTATGAGGAAAAAATCAAAGAGATGATGGAAAAAGACAGCTGGAAATCGATTCGGGACAGCTATGGGTGGACGGATAACTTTATGGGCCATCAAGAATTCAAAGACTATCTTGACGCTCAATATAAAGAAATGGAAGCGCTCCTTGATGATATCGGATTGGGTGACAGATAAAATGGTCTCCGCAAGGTTGCCGGTCCGCAGGGCCTAAAAGCTTTGCCCGACACAGCCGGCGACCGGCAAGCTGAAATCGAGAAAGGCTGGTGTAAACC
The DNA here is from genome assembly GCF_037976035.1 of Bacillus sp. FSL K6-0972. Lineage (NCBI taxonomy): Bacteria > Bacillati > Bacillota > Bacilli > Caryophanales > Bacillaceae > Bacillus > Bacillus sp. FSL K6-0972. Next base: position 1,313,260 of record NZ_CP150260.1, read on the forward strand.
ATGAGAATCACAAACCGGGCCGTTTCTGTCATCATTTTGGCTGTTGCAGCCATTTACTTGGCGCTCAGCTTTAATTTAGACAGCTATCCGTACGCGGTAATCGATGCGGATGTGCTGCCGAAAAGTTTAGGCATATTACTTCTCATTTTGGGAATATTTCTGTTTTTTGAAAGAGATCAAAAGGATACAACGGTGAAAAAGCTGTTTCAGCTGAAGAAAAAAGACGTCAAAGTCATGATGCTTTGTGTTGTTTCTCTGTTGATCTACATTTCGGTTTTAGAATTCATCGGATTTTTGCTTTCTACGGTGATGCTGCTGATCGTTTTGCCCGCGGTGTTGGGATATCGAAATTGGAAAACGGCTGCGATCGTTTCACTAATTTTCAGCAGCACAATTTATTTTTCATTCAATTATGTACTCAACATCATGCTTCCACAGGGGGTTATGCCTCTTTAATCGAACATAAGGAGGGAAGTGCATGTTAGATAGTATCTTATACGGGTTTCAGGTGGCGCTGACTCCGCAGAATATCATGTTCGCGTTTATCGGGGTGCTGATCGGGACGGTTATCGGGATGCTGCCCGGGCTCGGGCCGATCACCGCGATTGCCATTATGATCCCATTAAGCTATGGAATGGACCCGGCCTCCGCGTTAATTTTGATGGCGGGCGTCTACTACGGAGCGGTCTTTGGCGGTTCAACGTCATCGATTCTGTTAAATGCCCCCGGAGTGGCGGGCACTGTCGCAACATCGTTTGACGGCTATCCGATGGCAAAGCAGGGGAAAGCGGGAAAAGCCCTTGCCATCGCTGCAATTTGCTCCTTTGCAGGCGGAACGATTACCGTGGTTGCGCTGATGCTCGTCGCGCCGACAATGGCAAACATTGCGGTGACATTTGGGCCGACAGAATATTTTGCATTGATGATGCTCGGCTTGGTGGCGATTTCAAGCCTTTCCGAAGGATCGACGGTTAAAGCGCTGATCTCTGCGACATTGGGCTTTATGACGGCTACCATCGGGATTGATCCGCAGACGGGGACCGAACGGTTTACATTCGGTGCGGCAAGCCTTCTGGAAGGAATCGATTTTCTGATCGTGGCTCTCGGTTTGTTTGCACTTGCTGAAGTTGCGTTTTTAATCAAGACGCGGAACAAGCCGATGACAGAGGGAGCGTCTCAAGTCGGCAGCCTGAAGGTGACGAAAAGCGAAATGAAAGAGATTTCGGGACCGATCGCAAGGCATTCGGTCATCGGATTTTTGCTCGGCATCCTGCCTGGTGCAGGGGCGACGATTGCATCATTTATTTCTTATATTACGGAGAAAAGAATCTCAAAACATCCTGAAACGTTTGGCAAGGGAAATATTAAAGGAGTCGCTGCACCTGAGACTTCGAACAATGCGGCAACGAGCGGCGCATTCGTACCCCTCCTGACACTCGGAATTCCCGGATCAGGGACAACGGCCGTCCTGCTCGGAGCACTTTTGGTCGTCGGCGTTCAGCCGGGACCGCTCATGCTGACGGATCATCCCGACGTGTTCTGGGGCGTGATCGCAAGCATGTATATCGGCAATTTATTTCTGCTGATTTTAAATTTGCCGTTAATTCCTTTCTTGTCAAAAATTCTTCTGATTCCGAAGCAGCTTTTGATTTCGCTCATATTTGTTTTCTGCCTGATCGGCGTCTATGCCGTGACATTTAATGTCGTACACCTTTATATTCTCGTGTTCTTCGGGATACTCGGATATTTTATGAGAGTGCTGTCTTTTCCAGCGGCTCCGTTTATTTTGGCTTTTATTCTTGGAAGTTTGATGGAAGAATCATTCAGACAAGCGATGACGCTGTCATCAGGAAGCCTGTCCGTGTTTTTTGAAAGTCCCGTCACAATCGGTTTATTGATTACGGCTCTTTTGTCTCTCATCGTGCCGCCGATTTCCCGGGCAATGAAGAACAGAAATAAAAAGTCGATCGATTTGGAAGGCTAGGCTTTTGATGTCCGGAACGCTACGTTTCCGGACTTTCATTTTTTACGGGCTTGTAGCGCCGCTCGGGACGCCCGACGGTTCCATAGTAAAGTTCTGTTTTTACATGCTTTTCGGCAGCTAAAAATTCTAAATAACGCCTTGCGGTCGTCCGGCTGACACCGATGGTGCGCCCGAGGTTTTCGGCGGTGATGCCATCGCTGTTTTCGCTTTTGTTTAAAACACCGGCTACTTTTTTCAGCGTCAGGCCGTCGATTCCTTTCGGATAATCGGCTTCAGCGGTTTGTTTTTCTTTCATGATACTTCGCCTTTTTGCCATCAAGCTGTCAACGTCTGTCTGATCGATTGAAGACATTTCATTTACCTTGAGGCGGTAAGACCGATAGTTTAACAGCGTTTCTTTCAGCCTGGAAAACATAATCGGCTTGATCAAATAATCGACGGCTCCCGCGCGAATCGCCTGTTCGACATATTCGACTTCCTTAGCCGCCGTAATCATCATCACGTCTGTATGCCTGAGCTTTTGTCTGATCAGCCAGAGAAGCTCCATACCGGAGCCGTCCGGCAGAAAAATGTCGAGCAGGACAAGGTCGGGTTTCACGTCCGGAAGCAAATCTTTTGCATCTTGAAAGTTTTCTGCGATTCCAATAACAGAAAATCCTTCAATTTTGCTGATCAGTTTTTGATGAATGTCAGCGTTCCTGATGTCATCCTCCACGATAAACACTTGTAATGCTTTCATAGGTCAGTCCCCCAGCGTTTCTCTATTTTGGTATCACGACAGTAAACAATGCTCCGCCAAGGTCGCTTTTATCCGCTTTAATTTGCCCGTTTAACGCATTGACGGCTTCTTTGACTAAAAAGAGGCCGAGACCGCGGTGGTTAGCCGCTTTTGTCGAATAAAACTTTTGAAAGATCCGCTCCTGTTCCCCCGCGGGAATACCGTCTCCCGAGTCTTCGACTTCAATTAATATGTGATCTCCCCCGTCTGACAAAAAGACAAGGATGCTGCGGTCTTTTTTGTGGGAAACGGCGTCAAAGGCATTCTCAATCAAATTTCCCAAAATCGTAATGAATTTCCCTTTATCCATTTCCTCCGGCAAAGCGTCTAATTTTGAGCTCTCATCGATTTCCAGGTTGATGTGCAGCTCTTTGGCTCGGTTGACCTTTCCCAGCAGCAATCCGGAAAGAAGCGGATCAGGAATCGAATGGATGAGAAATCGCAGCATTTCCTGATGGCTTTTATTCTCTTTTTGGATCAATTCGAGCGCTTCAGAATAGCTTTCCAGCTGAATCAGTCCCGCGATTGTATTCAGCTTGTTTGAATATTCGTGAGTCTGGGCTCTCAGACCTTCCGCGTATTGCGAAGTTTGCGCCAGCTTTTTGGAAAGTTCGTCAATATCCGTCTTTCTCCTGAAGCTCGCAACGGCACCGCGGATTTTTTCGTTTTCGAAAATCGGCACTCTGTTGACGATTAATTCTTCGTTTCCGATCGTTAATTCCTGATCTTTTTGCGCCGTTTTCGTTTTCAGCACTTCGGGGAGCAGCGTATCCGGAAGAAGCTCTGAAATCGGTTTGCCGAGCCACTGATCTTCGCTTTCGACGCGAAGCAGCTCACACGCTTTTCTATTCAAAAGCGTGATTTCTTCATGCTTATTGATGGCGATCAAGGCCTCGTGCACAGATTCTGTAATCGCCTGTTTTTCAGTATATAATTGATTAATTTCATAAGGTTCAAGGCCGAAAATGGACTTTTTGACATTGTGGGAAATATAGACGGCTCCCAAAACCCCCATCAGTACGACAAATCCCAATAAAAATATTAATTTTGTCTGATATTGATAGACGATATCCTGAATATTTTCTTTTAAAAAACCGACTGAAATGATTCCGACGATTTCGTCGTTTTCATTATGGATCGGCGCTTTGCCCCTGATAGCCGGGCCAAGCGTGCCGACGGCATCCGAAATGTATGCTTCTCCTTTTTCAAGAGCGCGCTGATTGTCTCCGCCGACCATCGGTTTGCCGATTTTTCTCGGATCCGGATGAGCATAGCGAATCGCATCCGCCGAGCCGATCACGATGTAATGCGCACCGGACTGTTTTCTCGCATTTTCTGCAATTGGCTGAAGGGTTCGAGACGGATCATCCGTTTCAAACGCTTCCTGAACGGAAGGCATCTGGGCGAGCGTTTTCGCCATATCGAGCGCTCTGGCTTGGATTTGTGTTTTTAAAGAATTTTCTAAAATGATTAAATAGAGGCCGCTCATGACAGAAAGCAAGATCAATAGCAGGGTAAGAATCAGCAAAGTGAGCTTGGTCGTCAGCTTCCGTTTGATGTCAAAAACTCCTTTTCTCAAAATTTCGAGTTCTATAATACTACTTTATATAAAATCGGCCCGAATTTGAAGCGTTTTCAAAAAAAGGAAAGCTCCCGTCCATGTTGAATACTTGATCAAACAGGAAGGAGAGAGACAATATGTTCAGCGCAATGATCGATCAAGAAGAGATCATCTGTCTTGCCGACGGATATAAAACCGAAGATCTCAAGCGATTGAGAAAAAGACATGCATTTTACTGTCCGGTTTGCCGGTGTGAACTCGACTTGAAAATCGGTCCCGTCAAGCTCCCGCATTTCGCTCATAAGCCTGGTGAAGCATGCCCGGTGCCCCATGAACCGGAGAGTCCCTACCACCTGAAAGGAAAACGGCTGTTGTACGAATGGCTCGGCAGACAAGGATTCAGCCCGGTGCTTGAACCGTATTTGCAAGAGATCAGACAAAGGCCCGATTTGCTTCTGGAACACGAAACCCGCCAGGTTGCGGTTGAATTTCAATGTGCGAATCTCAATGCGGCAGCATACCGAAAACGGACGGAAGGCTTTCTCAAACTGGGAATCGAGCCGTTGTGGATTCTCGGCGGTAACCGGGTAAGACGCTTGACGGGGAGTTTTTTTCAGCTTTCACGGTTTCACTGGCAGTTCATTCAAAAAAGCGAGAAGCCTCTCAAGCTCCTGTTTTTTTGCCCCGAACAAAAGGCTTTCATCATCCTCGAACACCTGATTCCCTTTCAAACAAACAAAACATCCGCATCCTTGCGTTTTCTTCCCCTTGCTGATGCAGGCTGGGGCGATTTAACCACCCGAGAAAGCCGTTCGACTCTCCAGCTTAAAGGTTGGAAAGAAAACATCCGCAGTTTTCGAATGTCGACCGTGCGTTTTTTATCAAAAGAAGCGAAGCAGATTGCCGCGCTCTTTTATGAAAAGTATCAGCTTCCGCTCCCGTTTTTCCCCTCTGAAGTCTTTCTCCCGGTGCCCTCAGGCTATATTTTTGCCCACCCGGTTTATGTGTGGCAAGGGTACCTTTTCTTATTTATGACGAAGCATGATGCGTTTCGCCTGCAGTCTGCGGTTCATTATATGGACTGGCTCATCAAAGGCAAAAGGCTGAAGCTGAGATGGAGCGGACGGAAAACGGCTGCGGAGGCCGTTTGTGAATACATTTGTTTTTTGCATAAAAAAGGATTTTTGGAGAGGAAAGAGGAATTTTATTATTCCGCGGGTTCTGTTGTTCCGGAGCCGCGGCTAGAGGCGCTCTTAAAAAGGGATGAACATTATTTTTCCGAATGATTATCAAGCCTTTCGTTCAATCTAAAGAAAGGAAGGTGGTGTCCGGGCTGTTTCAGATCAAAAGATATGTATTTTATTTTTTAACGGCGGGATTTTGTGTCTTTTTTTTCGCATATGATTTGACAAAAGACGGTGAAAAAACAGAAGATAAACACAATACAAGTTTATTGGACAACAATGGACTTGGAGTAAAGAAAGCGAGGGGATTGACAGTGGCTGAAGAAAAAAAATCGAAGAAACTGCCTTCAAGAGAAGAGGTGAGGCAAGAAGACACGTGGAGACTTGAGGATATCTTCCCGTCAGATGATGCTTGGAACGAGGAATTTCAAGCCGTTAAAGAACTGCTGCCCAAGCTTTCCGAATTCAAGGGCAGGCTCGGCCATTCCGCCGATGAATTATATGAAGCGCTGACTTATCAGGATAAGGTGATGGAGCGTCTCGGGAAGCTGTATACTTACGCTCACATGCGCTATGATCAGGATACGGGAAATTCTTTTTACCAAGGCCTCAATGATAAAGCGGCCAACCTCTATACCCAGGCTGCGAGCGCCACGGCCTACATGGTGCCGGAAATATTATCGATTCAGGAAGAAAAGCTTCAGCAGTTCCTGTTGGAAAAAGAGGAGTTAAAGCTTTACTCACACGCTCTCGAAGAAATCAATAAAGAGCGTCCTCACGTGCTGAGCGAGGAAGAGGAAGGGATTTTGGCCGAAGCGTCTGATGTTCTTTCATCTCCTTCCAATACGTTCGGCATGCTGAATAACGCCGATATGGAATTTCCGGAGATCACCGATGAAAATGGGGAAAAGGTGCAGCTCACGCACGGCAACTATATCACCTTTTTGGAAAGCGAGAACCGCGATGTCCGCCGCGCGGCATTCAAGGCGGTTTACGAAACATACGGCCGTTTTAAAAACACGCTCGCTTCCACGCTCAGCGGAGCTGTGAAAAAAGACAACTTTTATGCGAAGGTTAAACATTATAAATCGGCGCGGGAAGCGGCATTGTCGCGCAACAGCATTCCTGAAGAAGTCTACGACAATCTTGTCAGCACGATCAACAAGCATCTCCCGCTTCTTCAACGCTATGTTGAGCTTAGAAAAAAAGTGCTTGAGCTTGATGAAGTGCACATGTATGACCTGTATACCCCGCTGGTAAAGGATTCCGGAATGAAAGTCACATACGAGCAGGCAAAGGACTATATGCTGAAGGGTCTTAAGCCTTTGGGGGAAGAATATTCATCCATCCTGCAAGAAGGATTGAACAACCGCTGGGTCGATGTGTATGAAAACAAAGGAAAACGAAGCGGCGCCTATTCTTCAGGAACCTACGGAACCAATCCGTATATTTTGATGAACTGGCAGGACAATGTCAACAACTTGTTTACGCTTGTCCATGAATTCGGCCATTCCGTGCACAGCTACTATACGAGAAAATATCAGCCTTACCCGTACGGAAACTACAGCATTTTCGTAGCCGAAGTTGCTTCTACAACGAATGAAGCGCTTTTGGGAGAATACCTGCTGAATACAATCGACGATGAAAAACAGCGGCTCTATATTTTGAACCATATGCTTGAAGGCTTTAAGGGAACGGTTTTCAGACAGACGATGTTTGCCGAATTTGAACATGAGATCCATGTCAAAGCTCAGGAAGGGGAACCGTTGACACCTGAGCTGTTAACGAGCATATACTATGATTTGAATAAGAAATATTTCGGTGACAATATTGAGATTGATAAGGAAATCGGTCTTGAGTGGTCAAGAATTCCGCATTTCTATTACAATTATTATGTATATCAGTATGCAACAGGCTTCAGTGCAGCTCAGGCGCTCAGCCAGCAGATTTTAAAAGAAGGAAAATCGGCTGTTGACCGCTATATTGAATTCCTGAAAGCGGGAAGCTCTGATTATCCGATTGAAGTACTGAAAAAAGCCGGCGTCGATATGACATCTTCAGAGCCGATCGAAGCTGCGTGCAAAAAGTTTGAAGAGCAGCTGAACGAAATGGAAGAACTTCTGCAAAAAGTCAATCATTCATAAAACCCGAATGCATTGAAAGGGGCTGCCGGTCATACCGGCAGCCTTGTTCGCGATGCTGTCAAAAACCTTTAAACGTTTTGCGGTGGTTAAGGCGGTTGATCGTAAAAAGGATTGATATAAATAAGAGGGGAGACGTAATATAAAGGGGAAACATATTCATCAACCCTAAAATGTTCAAGACGAAAAAAAATAATATTGATGCAAGTCCCAAAATGATCTGAAGCATAAAAACCCTCCTAAGGACTGATAAAATATAACAGTGGGAGCGAGGCGCAAAAAGCGCAGCAAAACCGGGCACGAGCCCGCATAATTCGTGGTTTGGCAGCGTTCAGCGGGCTCGTTTTCTTTGTTACTTTGATCATATGATGGACATCTATTATTTATGTTTTTGTGACAAAAATGTGAAAACTAATTAAATCAGTTGTCAAAACTCGACATGATTTGATATTATAAAGATGTGAAATTGATCACAAACAAACATTTACCCCTTTGTTTGACCGTGAAAAATTTCTCCCATCCCCTTTGTTGTCGTTAAGACATAATAGAAACCGCGCTTATCCCGGCGCGGTTTCTTATTGACTTAAAAAGGAACGTGCGTTCGTTTTTTGTGCGAGAAAAAACACGGGAGAAACCCGTGCTATTTTTCGCATTGATAGAGCGGTCCGGCATCGTGATGTTCGTTTATATAGCGCCAGAACATGCCGTGTTTGGCTTCCACTCTTTCGACTTTGCGGGCGAACGCGAGCTTTTTCATTTCCCGTTCCACCTGTTCGAGCGTCCAGTCGTATACGACGGCAATCTCTTTGTCGGCTACAAATTGAAAGTATTCGATAAAAAGTTCGAGCGGCGGTGTTTGTGAAGGCTTCGGCTCATCGCCGAGCATCTCAAACAATACTTCTTCGTAAATCTCATATGAATAATTTCCGGTTACTTTTAAGCCTTCTCCTTCGCGGAGGCTGTTAAAAAACGTAAGAGTCGGAACAGATGCCACTTCCATTTCGGCAGCGATTTTCAAATCGCATTGCAGGGCTTTCACGGCGCTCTGCGAATGAAGATCCCTTTTGAATTCCTCCAGATCGAGCTGTGTATGCTCTGCAATCGCTAACAGCACCTGTTCTTCGGTGATATCCTGCTGATTGAGAAACAAGTTTTCCTGCATGCATCTCAAAAACTGCAGCCCTGCTTTTCTGCCTTGCAGTTCCGCCGCTTTTAAAGCGAGCGAGGCAAGGTAAGGTGCAGAGAGTGCTTTGTCATGCAGGAGCGTCCCGTCACAAGACATGCCAGATCTGCATGCGATCTTTTCCCAAGCCTCTGCGAGGCGGTGCTTTTTACGCTTCTGAACGTTCAGCGCTGTGATGCTGCATGCGGCGATGATCCTTAATGTGAAAAAGCGGCCGTAGCGGATTTTCAACTTTTTGATCGCCGGCTCCAAAGCCCAGCATTCGGGAGATAAAGGGTCGACAAACATATAAATTTCCATCGGTTTTTGCGGATGTCCGTGGCAATGGGAGAAAAATTGGTCACGCTGATTAAGTGTCAATGTGAACCATCCTCCATTTTAGGCTGATTTACCATATGTCTGGCTGTCAATGTCAGCCTTTCAAAAAGAAATTCCCTGATTTCGCCCTTTAAATCGACATGATCCATTGCCTCTTTCATACACGAAAGCCATGCGTCCGCCCGTTCCGGTGTAATTGGAAACGGCAGGTGCCGCGCCCTCAGCATCGGGTGTCCGTGTTCTTCTGTATAAAGCGGCGGACCGCCTAAATATTGCGTTAAAAATTGCTTCTGCTTTCTTGCCGTTTCCGTTAAGTCGTCCGGAAAAATCGGGTAGAGCAGCGGATGCTGCTTTACACGTTCATAAAAAGTATCAACAAGTTGCGATAGAAGCTCTTCTCCAATCGCTTCAAAAGGTGCGTTAAACGATTGTCCCATGTTGACTACTCCTTTTAATATGGCTAATAGGAAAATATACCGATTCCTATTGCAAAAAAATATTTATCTTGTGCATCATTTATTATTTCAAGATTGTATATACTTATTTTAGCAACCTCGTTCCATTTCTACAAACAAACCGACTTCTGCCTGTAGGCGAAAATCGCTGTTTTTGTTTCAAATATCATATCATATTCGCTTATTAAATGTGTATTTTTAATACCGGGAGGATCAAAGAGGAAGTAAAAGCAGGCAAAAAAGCCGGAAAGCGTCCTTTCCGGCTTAAGCGTAGTAATTTGTGGTGATTTTTTTTACATAATTTTGCGTTTCTTTAAAAGGGGGAATGCCTCCGTACTTTTGGACATTTCCCGGCCCGGCATTGTATGCCGCTAATGCGAGCTTCACATTTCCGCTGTATTTATCAAGCATCTGTTTCAAGTATTTTGTTCCGCCTTCTATATTTTGTACGGGGTCAAAAGCGTTATTCACGCCGAGCGCTTTCGCCGTGGACGGCATGAGCTGCATCAGGCCCATGGCGCCGGCCGGGCTGACCGCTTTCTCCTGATAGCGCGATTCCTGCTTGACGACGGCATGAATCAGTTTCTCATCGACTCCGTATTTTTCTGCGGCGTTTTTGATGATCTGGTCAATGCTCTGATTTTGGCTGCCGAAAGAGACGGGTTTCGCTGCGGCAGATGGGACGGCCGCAATTGCTGCAGGCTTTTCAGCTGTCAGCGGCGCCTGAAGCTGAGACGCTGTCGAAACAGCCGGAACAACCGCGGGCTGTGAAGACTCCAAGCCGCCGACATTGCTTAAATATTGGTTTAAAATCGAGCTGAAATCAAAACCCGCATCTTCGGAACCGCTGTCTGAAGCCGGATAAAACGACCGTATCGCCTGGAGTTCCAAGAGGGCGGCCAAATGGTTGATGTTCATTGTTTTCCCACCTTATTGATCTTTAAGTTTTTGCTCATAAAATCGGACGATTTTGTTTTTGGTTTCACGCTCAGGGATGCCGAACGATTTCAGCAGTTCAGAGAAATCCCGTTTTCCGCGTTCATAGTCTGTCACTTCGAATTCGATTTCAAAGTCTTCTACCATTAAGTATCGGCTGTGGTCCAAAACAATTAAGCCCTGCGGCAATTTTTTTTCTGCACGGCTTGTCGCAAGCGTTCCGAAAAGGATGAGCTCGTCCTGTTCAATGCCGAGGTGCCTCAGGCGATCACATACCAGCCCATGCGGAATCGTGAACGTTTCGAATTCTGGCTTCCGGGTCAGCTCCTGGTGGGTTTCCATCAGTCCGACAGGCGCCGGCTCTTTTAATGTCAGTACAAATCGCTGCTGTTTTTCGCGAATTCTTAAGGCCGCTCCTTTTTCTTTTAAAGAAAAGGAAGGCGTATCGTAATAATGGTTTTTTTGTATAACAAATTGCTCGGAGGTAAATTGATAATATGATTTGATTTTCTCAAATTCTTTTTTTGTCAGCATATTTTTAAATTCGATTTCAAGTTCCTGGCTCATTCTTTAATTTTTTCATCCTCTCAGCTGGTAAAATTGCATTTTCCTTATTATCTCTTGAGAAGGAACGTTTATCAATATTGAAGCTGATATGATAAAATGAATCTGTACTTTTATTGTAAAGGAGAGCATTATGCAGAACAGAATTGAGATTACAGAAGCCAATCTGCGAAACGACCGGCTGGTGTTGACCAGCGAAATCAATGACGGAGCGGAGCGGAAACCGGCCGGACGCATGCTGACAGACTCCGATCATTTTGCATTTGTATACATACTTGAACAGGACGAATCCTATGAATACGTCATTTTAAACGAAGGCATCTGGTCCGATCTTAAAGCGGCTCTGGACGCCGGTCTTCCTGTGTTTTTACATATCGGAAACTCGGAGCTGGAGCTTAACGGATTCCATGATGAGCTCGGATATTTAATAGAGAATATTAAAGATAATGCAAATTATGGCGAAGAAATGGAAGAGAGAGTGAAACGGATATTCCTCTAGAAAAAAAGGCGATGAAATTGGGGGAAGGTTTATGGATGAAAAACAATGGGAGCATTTTTTAGCGCCGTACCGGCAGGCTGTTGAAGAGCTGAAAGTGAAGCTGAAAGGGATCCGGACCCTTTACGAATACGAGGAGGAGCATTCACCGATTGAATTCGTGACGGGGCGGGTGAAGCCTGTTCCGAGTATTCTTGAAAAGGCCAAGCGAAAAAACATTCCTCTGCACAACATTGAAAGCATGCAAGATATTGCCGGGCTCAGAATCATGTGCCAATTTTTTGAGGATATTCGCATTGTCGTCGATATGCTTCTGGCGAGAAAGGATTTCACGGTGGTGGATAAGCGCGACTACATCGCGGAACATAAAGAGAGCGGCTACCGCTCCTACCATCTCGTCGTGCTGTATCCTTTGCAGACAATCAACGGGGAAAAACAGATTTTGGTTGAGATTCAAATCCGGACGCTGGCGATGAATTTTTGGGCGACGATTGAGCATTCTTTAAATTATAAATACAGCGGCAACATTCCGGAAAAAGTAAAATTAAGGCTTCAGAGAGCTTCGGAAGCAGCATCAAGGCTCGATATGGAAATGTCCGAGATCAGGGGCGAGATTCAGGAGGCTCAGGTGGCATTTTCACGCAAGAAAAAGGATGAGGATGACGGATAGGGGAAAGGAGATTGAATGATGAAGTTTGCGGTATCGTCCAAAGGAAACGCGGTTTCAGATTCATTGAAAAGCAAAATTCAGACGTATCTGCTCGATTTCGGTCTTGAATGCGATGAAGAAGAGCCGGATATCGTCATTTCCGTCGGCGGTGACGGAACGCTCTTATACGCATTTCACAAATACAGCGGCCGCCTTGACAAAACGGCTTTTGTCGGGGTTCATACCGGGCATCTCGGCTTTTATGCCGACTGGGTCCCGAATGAGATTGAAAAACTCGTGATCGCGATTGCGAAAACGCCGTATCAAATTGTTGAATATCCGGTATTGGAAGTCATCGTCCGCTACAATGACGGCAGCGATGAAGCGAGATATTTGGCGCTGAACGAATGTACGATCAAGAGCATTGAAGGGACGCTTGTGACGGATGTCGAGATTAAAGGGGAACTTTTTGAAACGTTCCGCGGCGACGGCCTTTGCCTGTCGACTCCTTCAGGAAGCACGGCATATAACAAGGCGCTCGGCGGTGCGATTATTCATCCGTCCATCAGGGCAATCCAGCTGGCTGAAATGGCGTCCATCAACAACCGGGTGTTTCGGACGGTCGGATCTCCGCTTATTCTGCCTGAGCATCACACTTGTTTAATTAAACCGATTAATGATGTGACGTTTCAAGTCGCGATTGACCACTTGACATTGCTGCATAAAGACGTCAAGTCGATTCAATGCCGCGTCGCAAACGAAAATATCAGGTTTGCCCGCTTTCGGCCGTTTCCGTTTTGGAAAAGGGTCCAGGATTCCTTTATCGGAAAAGGAGAATAGGAAGGTTTGCTGTGAGCGATTTTTTGATGAAACAGATCATAACAGAAGAGGACAGCGGGGTTCTTTTGAAAGAATACGTCCAGCGGCTGGGCATTTCAAAAAGGATGCTGACGGACATCAAATTCGGAGGCGGCGATCTGCTGGTAAACGGCGGGCATGTAACGGTCAGATACGTTCTTCAAAAAGGGGACGAGCTCGTCATTCAGTTCCCTCCGGAAAAAATGAGCGAATCTTTGCGCCCGGAAGAAGTGCCGCTTAATATTTTGTTCGAAGATGACCACGTCCTCGTATTAAATAAACAGCCATGCCTGTCGTCGATTCCCTCGCGTGAGCATCCATCAGGCAGTCTGGCGAACGGTCTGATTCATTATTACCAGCGGACGGGCGTAAACGCGACCGTTCACCTGGTGAGCAGGCTTGACCGCGATACATCGGGTGTCATGCTTGTAGCCAAGCACCGCTTCGCCCACTCACTTTTATCTGGACTGCAAAAAAAGGGAGCCGTCAAACGGCAATACCGGGCGGTCGTCCACGGTTTGATCGCAGAAGAGCAGGGAACGATCGATGCGCCGATCGGCAGAAAATCATCGAGCATCATCGAGCGTGCGGTGATCCCGGACGGGCAAAAAGCGGTGACGCATTTTTGGGTGAACAGGCGCTTCAGCGGCATGACGGACGTCTCTATCCGTCTGGAAACCGGGAGAACCCATCAGATCCGCGTCCATATGAGTCATATCGGATATCCCTTGTGCGGTGATACGCTGTACGGTGGAACCCGCGGCTTCATCAATCGGCAGGCGCTCCACAGTGAGAGATTGACGTTTTTTCATCCGTTTACAATGGAAGAGCTGACGTTTCAAGCGCCGGTGCCGCATGATATGAGACAGTTGATAGAGAGCTGAATAAGCTCTCTTTTTTATGGCTCCATGCGGAATCTTGACTCATCATAAGGCAAAGAGGAGGGGACAGATTCGGTTGTCCGTTCGGGGAATCTGAAAGCGGTCAGCCTGTTGCCGAATACACAACCGGTATCGATATTGATCGTATGATGAACCATCCGCGGGCGTTTGACAGGGGTGTGGCCGTACACCACCCACGGCTCGCCCTTGTAATGAGCAGCCCAGTCCCGCCTGACTGGCCGTCCGTCAGGCAGCGTTTCCCCTGTGATATCTCCGTAGAGCACAAACTGTTTTACTTTTCCGACAGGCTTTTTGCCGATGTCATCCGCTTTGATGCCGGCATGTGCGACGACAAGTTCGCCGTTATGCAGGATCTCATAAAGCGGGGCCTCCTCATAAAGGCGCATGAAAAGCTCTCTGATTTCCTTCTGTTTTTGTTTCGGAAGGTTTCTGTATTCAGCCGCCGTCGTTTCCAGCCCGTGCTGCAGCTTCACCGGATTTCCTTTGAAAAAACGGTACAGCTTATTGCAGTGATTGCCGGGTACATATCGCACAGCTCCTTCTTCAACGGCACGTCCTACAAATTCAACGACCTCCAGCGATTTTGGCCCTCTGTCTGTTAAATCCCCGAGAAAGACAAGTGTTCTGTTTTCCGGATGAACGGGAAACCCTGATGTCAGCGAGTAGCCGAGCTTTTCAATTAGCGCAATCATTTCATCATAGCACCCGTGAATATCACCGATTACATCGTAATTCATGCGTTTCCACCTCCTGTCCGTTTATTTTTCATATGTATATACATTGCCCCGAGCCATATATAAATAAAGCTTCTGCAACTTTCGGCGGAGAAAATCAGGCATATTACTTTTTTTTCTGAGCGAGCATTGTTAAAATCGATTTTTACACCTGTGAGAAAAGAGTTCAGACGGTTCTTTTCCCACATGAAAATGTCTAAAAATATGTCCCTTTTATTTTTAAAAAAGGGAACGCTAATCATACCCGGAAACCGGTTTAGAGGAGGTACCAGTTTATGGAGCACACATCTGTCTCATCTTTAGTTGTCGTACTGATTATCGCATTTTTAACGCCCATTCTGCTGCACCGTTTCAGGTTAAGCATACCGGTGGTTGTCGCTGAAATCATCATGGGTCTTATTATCGGAAAAAGCGGGTTCGATCTGGTGGCCCAGCACGATACATGGCTCGAAACTTTATCGATGCTCGGATTTATCTTTTTAATGTTTTTAAGCGGGCTTGAAATCGATTTTTCCGTATTTGAAAAAGGAAAGAAAAAGCAGCTGCTTCCGAGCGGAAAGGAAGCGCCGAATACGTTTAAAACGGCTTCCGTCATCTTTATTGCCGTCTTTATATTATCGCTCGGCCTCTCTTACAGCTTTGTCATGGCAGGATTTATTGACAACGCCTTTTTAATGACGCTGATCATTTCGACAATTTCGCTTGGGGTTGTCGTTCCGACGCTGAAGGAAGAGCGGCTCATGAAGACGAATATCGGCCAGATTATTTTGCTTGTCGCCGTGATTGCCGATCTTGTCACGATGATACTGCTTGCGGTGTTCGCCTCAATCTACGGCGACGAAAACAGCAATATGTGGCTGCTAATGATCTTATTTGCCGCAGGCGTCGTTTTATACCTTTTCGGAAGGGTATTTAAAAAGCGGCCTTTTGTCGAAGTGCTGTCAAAAGGCACGATCCAGATCGGCACAAGGGCGATATTTACGCTGATCATCGTACTCGTGGCGCTTTCCGAGTCGCTCGGTGCAGAAAACATTCTCGGCGCGTTTTTAGCCGGGGTGCTTGTTTCGCTGCTTTCGCCGAACAAAGAGCTCGTTCAGCAGCTTGATTCATTCGGCTACGGGTTCCTCATCCCGATCTTCTTTGTCATGACAGGCGTCAAATTGGACATTTGGTCGCTGTTTGGCAATCCGAAAATTTTAGTGATGATCCCGCTTCTGTTTGTGGCTCTGTTAATCAGCAAAGTCGTTCCGGTGCTGTTTTTGAAAAAGTGGTATGACATGAAAACCGTGCTGGCTTCCGGTTTTCTCCTGACTTCCACGCTTTCTCTGGTGATCGCGGCGACAACGATCGGCGAGCGCATCGGCGTCATTGACGCGCAGATGTCCGGCGCGCTGATTTTGGTGGCTGTCATTACATGTATCATCACACCGACCGGCTTTAAAAAATTAATGCCGAAAACGGAAAGCGAAAAAGAGAAAAAGACGATCACCTTTATCGGCGCGAATCAAATGACGCTGCCGGTTACGCTCGAACTTTCTCCAGAAGATTATCACGTCAGAATCCTGCATGTCCGGCAGGAAAAGAAGGAAGAAAAGCTGGCGGATCCGGTGTTTGATGTTGAAGTTTTGCCTGATTATGAATATGAGACGCTTCAAGCATTCGGTGTTTTTCAAACGGATATACTCGTCGTGGCCACGGGCAGCGAAGAGCGCAATACAGGGATCGCCCTTTATGCGAAGGAGCAGAAAGTCGCAAGAATTATCGCCAGCGCAGATTCTCCAGACGCTGAATCCAGGCTGAAAGAAAACGGAATTGATACATTCTCCATTCTGCTTTCTACGAAAACGCTGCTGCGCGCGCTTATCGAGGCGCCTGGCGTTATGAAACTCTTGACGAACCAGGATGCGTCGCTGTATCAGATCAATATGAGCAATGAGCGATTTGACGGTGTCCTGTTAAGGGAGTTTCCGTTTACGGGAGATGTCATCTTCGTCAGGATTTTCCGCGGGGTTGACAGCATCGTGCCCCACGGGGATACAAGGCTGCAAATGGGTGACAGGCTGATCGCCACCGGTTCGCGCGAATATATTGCGGAATTGAAAAAAACGCTTGGAGACTGACGCTTGACCATTTTGCAATTCGTGATAAGATAAAAGTATAAACTGAATGAACAAGAAATGTTTTCCACTAGGGGAGTCCTTGATAAGGGCTGAGATAAAAGTGTGACTTTTAGACCCTCATAACCTGAACAGGTTCAAACCTGCGTAGGGAAGTGGCACGGTATTTGAGTATGTATATATGCAAATTCCAAACCACTTTCCTTGCGGGAAAGTGGTTTTTTTATGTTCAGAATCGAAGGAGGAGCCTCGAAATGAAGTTTTCAGAAGAATGCCGAAACAGCGCTGCAACATGGTGGGAAGGCAGTTTTGTCCATCCGTTTATTAAAGGAATTGGAGACGGTACACTTCCGGTTGACCGATTTAAATACTATGTCATGCAGGATTCCTACTATTTGACCCACTTTGCCAAAGTCCAATCCTTTGGAGCGGCATATGCTCACGATCTATATACGACAAGCCGGATGGCCGAACACGCGAAAGGCACATATGAAGCCGAGATGTCGCTTCACAGGAAATTCACCGATCTATTGGGAATCACAAAGGAAGAGCTGGAGTCGTTTCAGCCGTCGCCGACAGCGTATGCGTACACATCGCATATGTACCGTTCTGTCGTCAGCGGCAGTTTTGCGGAAATACTGGCTGCGTTGCTTCCTTGCTATTGGCTTTATTATGACGTCGGCGAAACGCTGAAAACGTGCAGGCCTGACAACGCGATTTATCAGGAATGGATCGCGACATACGGAGGCGACTGGTTTAAAGAACTTGTGACAGAACAGATCAACCGCTTCGATGAGCTGGCTGAAAACGCCGATGAGAAAACGCGCGCGAAGATGAAGGAGAACTTTGTCATCTCCAGCTTCTACGAATACCGGTTCTGGGATATGGCCTATCAAAAAGAAAGCTGGTCAAAAAGCGGGGTGGATCAGCTTGCATCTGCACGCGATCACCGATGACAAGCACTCTGTGGAAGAGCTTGCAGCAAAAATCATTTCGATTCAAGATGCCGTTGACTTTATCCACATCAGGGAAAGGTCAAAAAAAGTAAGCGAAATATCGAGCTTAATCGAACGCCTGGCCGAAGAAGGCGTTGATAAGCGGAAGCTCATCATCAACGACAGGGTGGATATCGCTTTGTTTTATCACATTCACCGGGTTCAGCTGCCTTCACACGGATTTTCCGTCAAAAGTGTGAGGAGCCGTTTTCCGCATTTGAAAATCGGAAAGTCCGTACATTCACCAGAAGAAGCGGTTCAGGCTGAAACTGAAGGTGCAGATTACGTGCTGTTCGGCCACATTTTTGAAACGGACTGTAAAAAGGGCCGGAAAGGAAGAGGGACTGCGAGCCTGGCTGAAGTAAAGGCGGCTGTCCGCATTCCGGTCATTGCGATCGGAGGCATTACCGAACAACGTCTGGCGGAAGTCAAAATGGCAGACGGCATCGCCGTGATGTCGGGGATCTTTTCCCATGACAGACCGGATGAGGCGGCCGCGCGGCTTGCCTGTCTCGCGAAGGGAGATTCATATGAGAAAGCGCTATGATACGATCGTGATCGGCGGAGGCATCATCGGGACATCCATCGCTTATCATCTTGCAAAAGCGGGAAAAAAAACGGCCGTGTTTGAAAGCGGGGAAGTCGGCAAAAAAGCGACGAGTGCAGCTGCGGGTATGCTCGGCGCCCATGCGGAATGCGATAAACCCGGTACCTTTTTCGAATTCGCCAGAGCCAGCCAAAAAGCCTATCAGCGGCTGACGGGCGAATTGAAAGACATAAGCGGCATTGATATCAGAAGGCATGACGGAGGGATATTAAAGCTGGCATTTTCAGAAAGCGACCGCGAACACCTGATGCAAATGGCTGCACTGGATTCTGTGGAATGGCTTGAAGCTGATGAAGTATATAAGCTGGAACCGCATGCAGGAAATGGGATTTTCGGCGCTAATTTTATTCGGGACGACATCCATGTCGAACCGGCTGCAGTGTGCAGGGCATTTGCCAGAGGGGCCCGGACGCTCGGTGCCGATATCTTCGAGTATACGCCCGTTTTATCGGTAGAACCAGAAGCGGGGGCCGTCCGCGTCACAACCGCTTCGGGGATCGCGGAGGCGGAGCACGCTGTTATTGCAAGCGGTGTGTGGAGCGGAGCTTTCTTTAAACAGATCGGCATAGACAAAAGGTTTTACCCCGTCAAAGGGGAGTGCCTATCCGTATGGAATGACGGCATCCCTTTGACGAGGACGCTTTACCATGATCATTGCTACATCGTTCCGCGTCATAGCGGAAAGCTTGTCGTCGGCGCGACAATGAAGCCCGGGGATTGGAATGAACAGCCGGAACTTGGCGGAATCGAGGAGTTGATCCGAAAGGCCAAGTCGATGCTCCCTGACATTGAATCCATGAAAATTGACCAATGCTGGGCCGGATTGCGACCTGAAACAGGGGATGGCAATCCATATATCGGCACACACCCTGAAAATGACCGGATTTTGTTTGCTGCCGGACATTTCAGAAACGGCATCCTCCTGGCACCTGCAACCGGTGAGATGATGGCAGACATGATCCTCGGCAATCCAGTCAAAACAGAGTGGATCGAGGCGTTTAAAGCGGAGCGAAAGGAGGCTGTGCACAGGTGAACATTCAGCTCAACGGCCGGAAAATAGAGTGGAGAGATGACGGCGGCACGATTTACGATTTGCTCGAGTCCTACAATCTGGAAAATCGTGTTGTCGTTGTTGAAAAAAACAGGCAGATTATCGGAAAAGACCAATATCAATCAGTCAAACTGGAAGAACACGATGTCATCGAAATCGTTCATTTTGTCGGAGGGGGATAAACCGTTATGTTAAAAATCGCAGATCGTCAATTTTCATCAAGATTATTGCTCGGTACAGGGAAGTATCCGTCATTTGAGATTCAAAAAGAGGCCGTCAGCGCATCTGAATCGGAGATCCTGACGTTTGCCGTCAGACGGATGAATATTTTTGAAGAATCTCAGCCTAATTTTTTGGAGCAGCTCGATTTAAGCCGTTATACGCTTTTGCCGAATACGGCAGGAGCAAAAACGGCTGAGGAAGCCGTCCGGATCGCCAAGCTTGCCAAAGCAAGCGGTCTTTGCGACATGATCAAAGTCGAAGTGATCGGCTGTGACCGTTCGCTTCTGCCGGACCCGGTAGAAACGCTGAAGGCGTCAGAAACCTTGCTTGAAGAAGGCTTCATTGTACTGCCGTATACATCGGATGATGTCGTCCTCGCGAGAAAACTTGAAGAGCTCGGCGTGCACGCCATTATGCCCGGGGCCTCTCCGATCGGTTCGGGACAAGGAATCATCAATCCGCTCAACCTGTCGTTCATCATCGAACAGGCTAAGGTTCCCGTTATCGTGGATGCCGGAATCGGTTCTCCGAAAGATGCGGCATACGCAATGGAACTCGGCGCTGACGGGGTACTTTTGAACACGGCAGTGAGCGGGGCGAAAGATCCGGTCCAAATGGCGAAGGCTATGAAGCTTGCCGTTGAAGCGGGCAGGCTCGGATATCTTGCCGGACGAATTCCGGAAAAGAACTACGGCATCGCCAGCAGCCCTGAAGAAGGGAAGTTGACGATTTGACCGGCAGGTATTCAAGACAGGAGCTCTTTCACCCGATCGGACCGGACGGCCAGGAAAAATTAAGCCGCGCCCGCGTCCTCGTGATCGGTGCTGGGGCTTTGGGCGCGGCCAGCGCAGAAATGCTGGTGAGGGCCGGGGTCGGTTCGCTGACGATAGCCGACAGGGATTATGTGGAATGGAGCAATCTCCAGCGCCAGCAGCTCTATACGGAACAGGATGTGATTGATCATATGCCAAAGGCCGCCGCCGCTGAAAAAAGGCTGCGCCTGATCAACAGCTCTGTTCAAGTAACCGGAATCGTAGCGGATGTTACTGCGGAAAAAGCGCTCGAGCTTGCGGAGGAAGCGTCCCTGATCGTCGATGCGACGGATAATTTTGAAACACGGCTGATCATGAACGACGCGGCGGTCAAATTAGGCATCCCTTTCCTGTACGGCGCGTGTGTCGCAAGCTATGGCATCACATATAGCGTAATTCCGGGAAAAACGCCGTGTCTTCATTGTCTTTTGGGGCATTTGCCTGCGAATACCATGACATGTGACACAGCAGGGGTGATCGGTCCGGTCGTCCAGCAGGTTGCCGCATACCAGGTAACAGATGCCCTGAAGCTGCTGACCGGGCATGAACCGTCAGGGATGCTCCGCTCATTTGATATTTGGACAAATGAGCGGTCTGAAGTCCGGGCTGACACGCTTAAACATGAGACATGTCCGACGTGCGGAAAAGGTGAGTTTCCGTTTCTTTCAGCTGAAAACGAAACAAAAGCAGCCGTTCTTTGCGGCAGACAAACGGTTCAGATCAGGCCGGCCGCGGAACAGCCGCTGGAACTGGAATCGCTTGCTGCCAAATTAAAAAAAGCCGGTTTAAATGTGACGGGAAATCCTTATTTAGTTTCCTGCCGTGCGGAGGATTTTAAGTTCGTGATTTTTCGGGATGGACGTGCTTTAATTCACGGAACGAATGATATCAATCGCGCGAAAACGATATATCACAGGTGGATTGGCTAAAAGGCCGAAGGGAGTGCAAACATCATGAGCATATATAAAGCATTAACAATCGCCGGATCGGATTCAGGAGGCGGAGCCGGCATTCAAGCCGACATTAAAACATTTCAGGAGCTTGGCGTCTTCGGCATGACAGCTTTGACAGCAGTCACTGCGCAAAATACAACAGGGGTTCACGGCGTCTACCCGCTTTCTCCGGAAGCGCTCGGCGCACAGATTGATGCAGTGGCAGAAGATTTAAAACCTGACGCCGTGAAAACAGGGATGCTGTGGAGCGCGGAGATGATTGAGGTCAGTGCTGAAAAAATTGCAACATATGAGCTTAAACGTGTGATCGTCGATCCTGTCATGATCGCCAAAGGCGGCGCTTCACTATTGAATGAGGAAGCTGTTGAAACATTGAAACGGCGCCTTCTTCCGCTTGCTTATGCGGTAACGCCAAACATTCCCGAAGCCGAAGTGCTGACAGGGAGAAGCATTCAAACAATGGAAGACCGCAAAAAAGCAGCTCGTGACTTGCATGAAATGGGCGTCCGCAACATTATCATCAAGGGAGGTCATCAGCCTGAGGATGGCAAAGTAACCGATCTCCTTTTTGACGGAGAGACGTTCACAGAAAAAACCAATTCCTATATTAAGACGAAAAATACCCATGGAACAGGCTGTACATTTGCCGCGGCTCTTACGGCACAAACAGCGAAAGGAAACGGGATTCAAGGAGCTTTCCGCATCGCTGAGGCTTTCGTCCACGAAGCGGTTGTACACAGCCTTGATTTTGGAGCCGGCCACGGACCGACCAACCATTTTGCATATCAAAAGTTATCCAACGCAGGGTTGGAACTGTAGTCCCGCAATAAGAAAGAATCAATATCGCGGCAGAGCATCAAAAACGGTCTCTGCCGCTTTTTATATTCTGAAATTGTCAGCCTGCTATTAATTGTGATACTATATATTATGATCAGGTACTAATAAAATGTTAATCATTAGGAGGATTTCATACATATGAATTTATCACTAGAAGGCCGGAATATCGTCGTCATGGGTGTAGCAAATAAACGAAGCATCGCATGGGGAATCGCCCGCTCGCTTCACAATGCAGGCGCAAGACTGATTTTTACGTATGCGGGTGAGCGGCTTGAAAAATCGGTCAAGGAGCTGGCTGATTCTTTGGAGCGAAACGATTCAATCGTACTTCCTTGTGATGTCACAAATGACCAGGAAATTGAAGCATGCTTCGCCGACATCAAAAAAGAAGTCGGGGTCATCCATGGCATTGCACACTGCATCGCTTTCGCCAACAAAGAAGACTTGGCTGGCGAATACTTAAATACTACCCGCGACGGTTTTCTGCTAGCACACAATATCAGCTCTTACTCTCTGACAGCGGTCGCTAAAGCGGCGCGCGGCATCATGACTGAAGGCGGAAGCATCGTCACGCTGACATACCTTGGCGGCGAGCGCGTTGTATCCAACTACAATGTCATGGGTGTTGCGAAAGCATCGCTTGATGCCAGCGTCAAATACTTGGCGAGCGATCTCGGAAAAGACGGAATCCGCGTCAACAGCATTTCCGCAGGGCCGATCCGGACATTGTCCGCAAAAGGAATCAGCGACTTCAACTCGATTTTAAAAGAAATCGAAGAGCGCGCGCCGCTTCGCCGCACAACGACTCCGGAAGAAGTCGGCGACACGGCTGCTTTCCTGTTCAGCGACCTTTCCCGCGGCATGACCGGCGAAAACCTGCATGTTGATTCAGGCTACCATATCATCGCGCGATAAAATAGCGCTAAAAAAGCAATCCGCTAAAGGATTGCTTTTTCTTTTCTTCTGATTTCTCCTTTTTTGCATATAGATATACCATGAACAGATCGGAGGGATCAAGATGTCTAGCAGAAAAAACGATGCGGAGCAAAAGCCGCTCATGTATATTGTGCAGCCGGACTATGATAAGGCAGAGGCGAACATGCAGGATATTCTGATTAAAAGAAAGAAGAAAGCAAAGCCCGACGCTTCCGAACAAAAAGCCCTGCGACAGGAACAGCAGGATGAAGCCGCCCGGCCCGACGAAAAAGCCGACGCTGAAGCGGTGCTTAGCGATGAGGCGAATCGGTCCCAAAAAGGAGTCAAACCGATTAAAAAGCCGCTCAGCAAGATGACCATCGCCGAGAAAATCGACTTTTTGGCAAGCCTTCCCGGCAATATGCCGAAAACCCTTTGTCTCATTGAAGCAGATGGGAAGACATACAGGGGAACGATCGTCGAAAAGAAAGGGGGTTCCGTATTTGTCAGAACGTCGAGCAAAGGGGCTCCGGCGGAACTGCCGATCGAGAGCATTACTTCCTTGCACCCGCTCGGCTTTTAAATTCACACGATAAAAAAAGTCCCGATTCAGGGACTTTTTATTTTGAACGATTGATCAGTTGCGGATTTAAGCATTCGATCGCACAGAAGCATTCCAGATCCACTTCAATGCAGAAATTTGTTTTTTCCAAGCGGAACACATCGCAAATTTTGTCTTTATCTTCCGTGAAATCGAGAACGCGGCGATTATCATCAAAGGCAATCAACAACCTCAATGTAGCGCAGCAGTCATCAATCTTTTCAACTCTGAAAAACACGGTGCTGAAGCAAGGGCCTGCCTGAAGCTCTCCGACATTTCCAAACGCTACGAACGGCTTAGACTTTGAAGTGTATATAATAAACGGAATGGTGTCGCCTAAGTGTCTCGAAGGGGAAAGCAGGTTGCTGAAGCAGCTTGTCGGGCAGCCTTCTTCCTCAATGGCGTTTTGCAGATCGTGAATGTTTTCAACGGCTTCGCACACGCAATTTTCGGCTGAACATCTCGTCATGTTATGATCCCTCCTAATTCAGGATTTAAAATTTCGTTTTTCGGCCTGGCCTTTCTATTGGTAAAAGGAGCTGCCGAAAGCCGGCAGCTTTCGTGAAAAGACTGGCATCAAGCCGATCATATCGGCCGGCTTGATGCAGTCCGACACCTTTTAACCGTGGTGCTGATTGTGTTTTTTGTCTGCTGCGCGATCAACTAGGTCAGGTGACAGACATTGAATCGCGCAGAAACAAGTCAAGTCAACCTCAATGCAAAAGTCCGTTTTCTCAAGCCCGAAAAAGTCAGGGTCACAAGGATGGCAGACGCTTAATGTGTCGCCGTTTATGTCCACAGGCCTCAGGATTGAAAGCGTTGCACAGCAATCTTTTAGACTTTCTGCACGGAAGAAAATCGATTCGAAGCACTGCATATCATCTGAAAATCCGCCGACATTTCCAAATGTTGAAAATAAACCGCCTTTTTTGTCGTACAAAAGGAACGGAATGGTGTCTTTACCGGAAACCGTCGGACTCAGCAGATTGCCGAAGCAGCTCGTCGGACATGTTTCTTCAACTGCATCCTGTTCTTTTATAATTTGTTCTACTGCATCGCATACACAATTTTCATGCCGGCCATGGTGTTTTCCGCAGCTCATGGATTTCAGCTCCTTTTTATAGGGATATTTGACTTTAGTCTTTAACAACATATGTACCCGTGCCCTTGTTGGTGTGGGTAATCGTCTATAAAAATGAAGAAAAGCAGAGCTTGATGGCTCTGCTTTTTTGTATTAAAGGAGTCCGACGATAAGTGTTGCGATAACAACTGTAAGCGTTTGGACAGCTGTGCTGACCAAGACGGCGACATCGGTATCTTCTGTTGTAACTGTGACATCGCGTGAATTGTCGATAATTAATTTTTGACGGTTTGTTTGCTTGTTTGCTGTCACTTGCAGCAAGTCTTGTGATACAAGCTCGGCGAGATCAGCATCGTCAATGATTGCCAGAACGATTGTAACAATTGCCGTCTGTACCGCAGTCATAACAGATGCGACAACTTGAGTATCCTCTGTAGATACTCGGATATCGCAAGAATCCTTGATGATAATCGTCTCATCTGACAGCTGTTTGTTCAGGTTAAGCTGGTCGAGCTCCTGATTGATAAATGCATCGTTTTTGCCGCATTTGCAGTTGTAATCGTCACAAACGTGTTTCTTTGGATGTCTCGGATAATACTCTGTTCCCGGATGCTCGCATTCAGGATCTAATGCAACCCAAGAATATGGTCTAGTTTCCATTTGTTTTCCTCCTTCCATTTACTATTATTAAATGTTTGAAGGCTCGAACTTGTATATGGCAGATACCCTACTCCAAATCCCCATTTTTTTCTTCGGTTTGGGCGGTGTTCTCCTGCTGCCTTCTCTGTCTCAGCTTTTCTCTTAATTTATTTTTACCTGAACGTTCTCTTCTTCGTCTCGGGCGTTCTTCGGATTGTGATGATGCTTCATTGTTCGCTTCTTTCTTCTTTTCCTGCTGCCGCTGGATGAGAGCCTCGGACTGCGCCTTTAAATCTTCGAGTATTTTTAAGATGTTTTCTTTTTCTTCCTCAGACAGTGTCCGCACATTGTCTTTTGAAACGCCGTGTTTTCTAAGGATATTTTGCACAAGCGTATTAGTCAGCGGATTTACTTCCGCTTTAAGCTTTTCGCGATCTGCCAATTGTTTTTCACCTCAATTTCTTAAAAAATATTAGAAAGAAAGGAAGGCTTAAAGTATGTCAAGCTCTGTGATAAGCGCGATCAGCACTTCGGTTAAAACTTGGACGGAAAGCAGAATCTCCAGCGAGGAAAGCGTAATGGTGACATTGCGGCTGCCGATGACTTTGATGATGACTCTTCTCCAGCTCTGCAGCCTGTGTACGGCTAAAACGTGTTCTGAGACGATGTCTGCTGTATCCTCGTCTTCGATCGCAAGCTGAGCCGATAAAATCGTCAAAGAGATCACAATGGCTTGTAAAGAGAGAGCTGCTGTTATGTTTGCCGTGTTTACGGTGACATGTTCTGAATCAATCACTTCAATGAGCTGGTCATATTCCCGGTATAATTCGTCAAATGTTTCTGCGTACAGCGCTTCGGCTTTTTCATGAAACGACATAACTTTCACTCCTTTCTTATCCACACTTTATTAAATGCAGACCGGTACCATAGCGGAATGAGGAAAACATACATTTCAGCACCCAAATTTGCTGTTTTAGGGAAGGCGGTTCCGGCATATATTTGGAAACAGGAAGGGGGAGCCCTGTGATACAAAGCTGGTTTTTATTTATTTTATTTTCTATCGCGGTATTTCGGCTGACGAGGCTGATTGTGTTCGACACGATCATGGCGCCGTTTAGAAGTCTGTTTCATGAAGAGGTTGAAGAAAAAAACGAAAAAACGGGAGAGACCGAGACGTATCTTGTCATGAAAGGAAAAGGCGTGAGAGCGTGGGTCGGCGAGCTGTTGAGCTGCTATTGGTGCACGGGCGTGTGGTGTACCGCGTTTTTGCTTGTTTTTTACGCATTTGTTCCGGCCATTGCCGAATGGTTGATTCTTCTGCTTGCCATCGCGGGTTTTGCTGGAGTACTGGAAACGATCGTGTCCAAATGGCTCGATTGAATGGGGATTTATCATTAGCAACTTTGAAAAGAAGACTCATATAATGGCGTATAAGCATGAGAAAGGAAGGAATGCAATGAGACAAGTGAAAAGAAGGCAGCAAGGCCGATTAACGAACGCTTCCAGCAATCATCAGTCCACTTTCTCAAAAAAAGTGAAGAAAAAAGGCTGCGGATGCGGCAAAAAAAGGAGAACCTATTAATATCAAAAAAAGCCGGACTATATCCGGTTTTTTTGTTGCCAATTTTCCTTCTGATGCATACACCATCATAAGGGGGAAAAGCGATGAATTTATTTGAACAGCTGGTTGAATCGATATCCCGCCAACACGATCAAACGCAAGCCGGCCATGACCGGGTGATCTTTGAGCAGCAGAAAGAACTGGAGACGTTTGACCGCTCGGCCGAACAGTTCGGCAGGCAGATCGAAGCGTTTGCAGAGAATGCCGAAAAATGGCTGGGAGAGGACGGGAGTCTGCCAGGCATTTTTAAATAATCCACAGAAGCCCTATGCATCAATCCAAGCGAATCCTATCAAATGTCATATCGTGTAGGGAGAAAAGGAGGTGCTTTAGATGGGCTTTTGTTGCGGAGGCTACGGCGGTGGCTACAGCGGAGGCTATGGCGGCGGCTATGGTTCAACGTTTGTATTGATCGTTGTCTTGTTTATTCTTCTAATTATTGTCGGCGCTTCTTTTAAATATTAGTTTTTGAGTTGATGCGAAGAGGGCGGCGGCATGTGTGCCGGGCTCTCTTCTTTTTGAACGGGAAAAGCACAAGGCTTTTCAAGCATGCATAAGATAGCGTATCACTCCCAAAAAGGAGGCATAGGTATGGACAATCAATTTTTCAAAAACATCGAAAAGAAAACGGGCGTCAGCATGAATGACGTCATGCAGCTCGCAAATTCGCTGCAAAATGCCAACTTCAAGGATGAAAAAACAGTCCGCAGCGTGATTAAGCGCGTCGCTAAATTGGCGAACAAACGGGTTCCGCAGGAAATGGAAGATAAGATTGTTGAATCCATTGTAAGCGGCAAGGAAAAAATGGATTTCAATACGATCGCGAAAATGATGAACAGCAAAAAATAAACACCGCGCCTTCCGATAAAAGGAGGGCACGGTGTCTTTTATTGCAGCTGGACTTGGGGATTCGGGCGTAAAATAGGCTGTAAAAACCTTGAGCGGTATGCCGTTCTTCCCCTTCTGAAGGAAGGGACGCTGATATACAGGCGGTCCTCGGCCCGTGTCATGGCGACATACAGCAGCCTCCGTTCTTCTTCAAGAGCGGTTTCATCGCCTTTTCTCGCTGTCTCCAGGGCAAAGTCATGCGGAATCGAGCCGTCCTGCACTCCCAGGATATAGACCGTTTTAAATTCAAGCCCCTTCGCACGGTGAATCGTCAAAAGCTGAACACCGTATCCGTCAGCTTTTTGCTTTTCGGCGGCTCTCATATGATCGACATGCTCAAGAAATTCGGGGATCGTTTTGAATTTTTTTGCCGCTGTTTTGAGATCCCGCAGATCGTCAGACCCTTTTTCGAGCTTGTTTCCTTCGTTTCCGCGCTTTTTCAGGTAATCGGAAAAGCCCATCTTTTCCTCTGCGAAAGAGATGGCTTCAACCGGTTTCATCGTTTTTAAGCCTGTGAAAAAAGGAACGATTTTTTTAATTTTATCAAGCTGAAACGGTTTGATGTCGGTCAGTTTTTCAAGCGCCTGAACCATCGTGCAATCTTCTGTAATCGAGAGCGCTTTAAGCGTGTTTAAAGCGGACTGCTTGAGAAAGAGGGCGGGTAAAATCTGTTTGACGGCTTCCGCGTCATCCTGATTTTGGCTTAAGTAGAGATAGGCCAGCATCTGCCGGACGATCCTCCTGCTGTAAAACGACCGGACCCCTTGTTCAGCCGTGTACGGAATGGCTGACTGGTGCAGACGTTCAAAGATTGCGCGGCCGCTGCTGTTTGTCCGGTATAGGATGGCGAAGTCATCAGGTTTTGCGCCCATTTCAATTTTTTCTTGGATATCAGAGACGATCATAATCGCTTCTTCCTCTTCATCATAAGGATAAAATAAGAGCGGTTTTTGGCGGTCATCTCTCGCGGCGCTTAATGTTTTCGGAAAACGCTTTTTGTTTTTCTTCACGACCATATCGGCGCTTGCCACTATCGGATGGCTCGATCTGTAATTCGTCGTGAGGCGGACCGTTTTCGCCTTCGGATAGTCTTTTTCAAAATCGAGTATAAAAGAAGGGCTGCTGCCTCTAAACGCGTAGATTGACTGGTCATCATCCCCGACACAGGTCAGGTTGTTTTCGGGGCTTGCCAAGAGCTTGATGATGGCATATTGAACAGGGTTAATGTCCTGAAATTCATCGATCAAAATCGCGTGAAAGCGCGTCTGGTATCGTTTTAAAATGTCCGGCTGTTCTTGGAACAGCTGCCAGCATGCAGATGCCATATCGTCGAAATCGAATTGGCGCCGCGCAGCTTTTTGTTCTTCATAATGACGGTACAGCCGGTGAACCCGCTTTTCCCATTCGTCTTCAAGCGGAATCTGTTCGCCCGGAAGATAAGCGTTCTTCCAGTAGCCGATCTGCTGGATCGCCTGGTCAACCGGAAAGTCTTTTTCATCAAGCCCTTCTTCGGCAAGGGCCATTTTGATGTACTGTTCTTTTTGCCATTCCCATTTTAGCAGGTGCTCACCATTCCATTTGGCCGGATCATGGTGATAAAGAATTTTGTAAAAAAAGCTGTGGAAGGTGCCTGTCACGAGGCGGTTCACAGTCTGCATCGGCAATCCGTATTGCGACGCCATCCGCTCTTTCATTTCTTTCACGGCTTTTGTCGTGAATGTGACGAGCAAAATCGCAGAAGGCGGGATATCAAGCCGGGATATCATATAAGCCGCCCGCGCGGTTAATACCCGCGTTTTTCCGCTTCCCGCGCCGGCCAGAACGAGAAGGGGTTCTTCGGGGGCCGTCACGGCGGCAAGCTGTTTTTCATTTAGCGGCACATTCGGAAAGACCGGTTCCGGAGCCGTTTCTGCCGCTGGAGAGAAAGGAGAATGGATGGAAGCTTCGCGAGGCGGCGTCCAGAAGTCCGCGTCCGCCTTCTTTTCCTCTCCGATCGCTTTGCCTTTCGGAAGGCGGAACATGCCGCTTTCAGTATAATCGTTCTGTTTGGTTTTCTCTGTCTCCTCATTTAAGCATGCTGCTTCACATTGAGAAAAATCCCCGTTTTCCCGGTGGAAAAAATGCGGTTCTTCATGAATCGACAATTTCAGTCTGAGCGGCAAGCCGCAATGTTTACACGTAATTCTGTCTTTTCTTGCTTCATCAAAGAGGAATTGCAGGTGTTCTCTCGAATATGTATGTATATGAATGTCTCGGTTATTGAATCGGGCGCATTTCAAAAAGAGGTCCTCCAATTAATGGGTAGTCGTCTAGTGTCATGAGACAACGTCTATCATATCAAATGAAAACCGTTTAAAACAGTAGATTTTTGGGAATTAAAGCTGATGAGGAGGAGATCGAATGGGGTATTTACCGCCTGTCCGCAATGATCAATATATACAGTACGCCAATCGCAGCATCGGCCAAAAATCGAACTATGCTTATATACAAAAAACCGCCAATATCCCAAGCGAGCGCGCCTACCGCGAAGTCGAAAAAAGAGAGGAAAACCAGACTGCGGCTTTTAGTCGGGTCATGGAAAAGAAGAGGAGAAAAACGCTCAACCGCCGTGTTGCGGAAAAGGCGGAAAGCGGCCGCTATGTCAACGAATCCGTTTGAGATGAAACAAACCCCGGCTTTTATACCGGGGTTTTCGTTATTTTCTGCGCAGTTTTTTGAGTCCGAAATACAGAATAATCATAGCGGCCGCCCCGATCATAATCGGAATCGTGTACGTTCTCGCTACATTTTCAACATGGTCCCACCGGCTGCCGAGCTGTACGCCGAGGTAGACGAATAGTATCGACCACGGTATGATGGCGAGCACTGTCAGACCCGTGAATTTTAAAATTGGCATTTTCGCAATGCCAGCCGGAATGGAGATGGCGTGCCTGACCACGGGAATGAAGCGGGCAGAAAAGACGACGCCTCCGCCGTATTTCTCAAACCACTTTTCGGCTGTTTGAATGTGATGCTTTTGGATCAATAAGTATTTTCCGTATTTGTATAAAAACGGCCGTCCGCCGTAGTAGCCGATCCAGTATAAAAACAATTGAGCAATCGTTCCCCCGATGACGCCGGCGATCACGGCCCCTGTCATCGTAATAGAGCCGTTGGACACCAAGTATCCGCCGTAGGCCAGTACGATTTCACTCGGGATGATTTCGATCATTAAACCGATCGCAATGCCGAAATAGCCAAGATCGGTCAGCCACATTAAAATATCATTCACTATGCTTCCCATTTTCGTTTTTTCTCCCTGCTTTTGATTTCATCAGCCGAACGTTAGAGCAGCCGCCGGGACGTTTCCCTGCCGCCCGCGCGGGAAACAAGCGAATCTCAAAAAACGTCCGGATACGCTCTGTGCCATTGCCATGCGCTTTGAATGATGGTTTGTAAATTGCTGTATTGCGGCTTCCAGCCGGTATCTTCCTGCAGTGTCCGGCTGTCCGCCACCAGCACTGGCGGATCCCCCGCTCTGCGCTCGTCCGTTTTTGCTGCAATGCTTCGCTCTGTCATGTTTTCCGCGGTTTCAATGATTTCTTTTACGGAATGTCCGGCCCCTGTCCCTACATTATAAACATTTTGCTTCAGTCTGTCTTCATATAACCCGTAAAGGGCCGCCAGGTGGGCGGAAGCCAGATCGAGGACGTGAATATAATCCCTGATGGCATAAGAGCGATTTCCGTACTCGCTTTAAAACTGCCCAGCTTGTCTCCGATATCAAAGCGGCTTCCTTCCAACTTGCGTGCTGGGATGACTGCTTTTTTTACTTTCATGGTTATTCACTCCTGGTCTTTTTTATGAATCTGTTCCGGGTTCTTGAAACACCCAAAGCCTGTTTCCGATAAAGTTGATCGCCATTCCCGCGACTGTCGCGGACATTTTGCTGACAAAAAGGGACAGGCCGGCTTTTTGAAAGATATACAGAAGGACAAATGTAGCGCCCGCTGCTGCAAGATTGATCATGATAAACCGGATGATCTCCGCGCCATGCGCTTTTTCCTTTACTTGAAACGTCCATGTCCGATTCCAGATATAGCTGTTTGCCACGCCTGCCGAATAGGAAAACAACTGTGCGGCCAGGTAGGGGACGTGGAGCGACGTAAGGAGAAAAAACACGACGAAATCAGCGAGTGTGTTCCCGGCTCCGACTGTTCCGAAACGAACGAGTGTGGTGATGTTGTTTTTGTTCATAACGGCATTCGGCTGTTACCTCCCGACTATTTTGTGTAGGGCTTCGTAAAAGCTTAGAAACAACTTTAATAGACAATGTTGAATAAACGATAAACAAAAGATGAACAAACTATGAAATGTTTTCTGAGGAAAAGAAAAACCGTTCCGCTTAAAAAGCGGAACGGTTACTTTTTGACCATTTTGACATGGGGGATATTCGCATCTAAAAATTCTTCAGACACGACCTTATAGCCGTGTTTTTCGTAAAAGGGAACAGCCTGTGTCTGCGCGTTCAGCATGAATTGAGCCGCGCCTTGCTTGGCGGCTTCCTCTTCAAGCGCCTGAATGATCAGGTTGCCGACGCCGAGAGAGCGATGGCTTTTCAGCACACAGATTCGTTCAAGTTTGCCGTAGCCGTCGACAAGCCGGAGACGGCCAGCGCCGATCGGCTCTTTTCCGTCATAGATGACGAGATGTGAAGATTCCTGATCAAGATGATCCATTTCTTCTTCCGGTGATACGTGCTGCTCCTTGATAAAGACTTCCTTTCTAACAAAGAAGGCGTCTTCAAGCTGTTGTTGATTCTTCACAATGACGGCTTCCACTGGCTTTCTTCACGCTCCTAAAATAAAAGTTTCATAGACGGTCCATGATCCGTTGTCCAATTGGTAAAGCAGGTGAAAGCGGTCGATGACTTCTTCGTGTGACGCGTCTCTCATTTTCAGCGTGCCGAGGACGTCGGAATGCTCATCATCTGACAGCTTTTGTGCGACTGTGACATGGGGAACAAACGCATATTCGGGTTTGCCTTCCAAAACGCCGCTGTACATTTTTTCATGAAGCTGCGTTAATTCCTCTGTCGGTTCGGCTTTCATGTAAATGACATTATTGACGGGGGCAAAGGAACTGAATTTTGTAATCTTCAGCGTGACCGGTTTCAGCTCTTTTGAAAGCTCCCTCAGGTGTCGAACGACGCCCTCGATCTCGTCTTCAGACACTTCGAAAGGTGTTCTTAATGTAAGGTGGGGCGGAATTAAAGCGTAATTCGGGTCATAGCGTTTTCGGTAGGAATTTGCAATGTCCTGAAGTTTTTTTGATGGAAATAGCACAATACCGTATTTCATTTTGTTCCCTCCTTAAACAATTGATATGGTTTAGTATATCAAAGATGGGCCGATATACAGAGAGCTACAGCATTTTTTTTAAAGCGGGGGTGATGAGCGGCTGCCAGTACGTCCACTTGTGGTCGCCGTCGAAAGCTTTGAAATCGTAGTTTGTCTGCTTTTCTTCAAGCAATTCTTTTAATTGCTCATTTGGACCTGTGAAGTCCAAAATTTGATCATCGGTCGTTTTGACTTCGGTTTCCTTCTCGCCGATTTGGTGGCAAATTGAAATAAGCTGCAGGGAATCGGACTGTTTCACTTTATCGAGAACATGGCGGTCGACATAAGGAGACTGCATAATGACGTTCCCGAACATATTCGGGTAGTCGAGCGCCGTCATGAGAGAGACCGTTCCTCCGAGCGAATCCCCGATCAGCGTCCTGCCTGATCCGACTTGGTATGTCGGATACTCTCTGTCGGTGAAAGGGACGAGTTCATTTGCCAAAAAACGTTTATACGCTTCGAATTTTGACCCTTCCGGATGGTATGTAAGCCTTCTTTCCTGTACGTTTTTGTACGGAATGCCGATGATGATGCTTCTTTCGATTTCACCGTTCGCCAACAGTTCTTCCACCTGCCTGCTGATGCGCCCGAGCCGGAAATAGTCATGTCCATCCTGTGCGATGATCACATGATATTTGTAAAGCGGCGAGAAGGATGACGGCAAATAGACGAGAAGCTCCATTTCCTCGCCGAGCTCTTCCGAAAAAAGCTTTTTCTCCTGAATGACTCCTGTTTTCATAGCCAAGGTGAATTCCTCCAGAAATAATGTTTGTGAACGTTTCCATTCATTGTAACACGAAATTCTCTTGTGAAAGAAGCAAAAAGAGCTGCCGATTTGTTCGGCAGCCGTGATTTTTTATGATCGTTTTTTTTCGTACCATGGCGTTGACGGTCTATCCGGAGGGTATCCGTATCGCTCGCGGTACCTTTTTCTTTCCGCTGTGAAATCCCACCAGCTTTTACCGCTTTCGGGATCGTTGGCATAATGGACGATGCAGCGCAGCGCATCTTCTGCACAAGGGTCTTCCCAGTAGCCTTTCAGTTTTTCGAGGCGGATGATCAAATCCGCACCTGATTCATGCTTGATGTCATCGAGAGAATAATAGCCTAGGTCAACGGCGCACTGCGCCATTTTCGGCCCGATGGAAGGAACCGTTTGAAACTGGGCGAGCGCTTTGATGTATACGGCGCGTTTCAAAGACGAACCGAGCGCATGTGCAAGGGCGGACAGATCCATATGTGCCGTGTTTTTTATTTTTACCTTGGCTGTCTTTAAGTTTGACCGTTCTTCTTTTGTCAGAGGCAGCTTCATATGATCACCTTTTAAAGATAAAGATCGAACATGTTGACGTCATAGCCGAGCTGTTTTAAATAATTAAACAGCTGGGCCCTGTGATGGAAGACGTGGGTAAGCGTTTCTGTCAGCCAGCGGCTTTGGGTCATCCCTTCATCGAGGTAAAACGGCTTTGTCTTCTTCGTCAAAAATTCCTCGTCGGAAAGGGAGGTCATATACGTTTGAAAAGCGTCGAATCCTTTCTGCATAGCTTCAGCCATTTGGTCAACCGACTGCAATGCACCATATTTCTTTTCAATCCGGGCGATGACGTCCTCTTCCTTTTCCTGCATGATGGCCAAGTCGGCTTCAGGGATGGCCGCCAAATGACTTGCCAGTTCTTTCAGGCTTCGCATGCGGTCGGCGGGCCGGTAAGACCAGTCAGATTCCTTCACTTTTTTCAGAAGATGACACGTGGAGCGGATGCCCGTCTCCATTTCGTGGAACAAATCGCCACGCAGCGCTTGAACTTGATTCATTTGCTTCATCCTTTCCATTTGGTTTTATTCTAAAAGTATCACCTAATCCTGACAGGCTTTGTCATGATTCTTAAAAAAAGTCAGCCGTACTTCGCTAAAATGTCAGCAGCCTTTCGTTTCAGCTGAAGCTTGATTTCCGCGGGTTCTTTTACAGTTGCCTCAGTGCCGAGGTTCCACAAAAGTTCCCCGAAATACTCAAGTTCAGACCTGGGGATGTTTGTATCGATCGCCCCCGTTCCGTCATCCCGCATGGTGAGGATCTTGAATAAATCCACATCAGCCGCAGCCCGCCTGGCTCCTCTGCGTGTCAGTTCCGCTTGCAGCCGCACCGGTTCAGGGCACTCGCTCTCCGAATGTTTGATCCAGCTGAGAACCGATGGATAGGGAAGCTGACGGGCCTGCCCGCTGTCCGCTTTTTCCGCACGGAGGATGCGGTCGGCGCGGAACAGTCTAAACGCCTGCCTTTTAAAGCAATAGGCCGGACAGTACCAGAAGCCGTTCCAGCTGTATAAGCCGATGGGCTGGATGGATCTCTCATTGCAATCGTCTGTTCCGTCATAAACGACCGTCAAAACGGATTGAGTGGTAGCTGCGTCAAGAAGCGTCTCTAAATGTTCGGCGGCTTTTGGTCGATGCGGATTCCAGAACACGATTCTGTCTTTCATCGCATCAATCCGCTCCTGTGTTTCCGCGGGAAGGTGACGGTAGAACTTTTTTAAAACCATCCGCGTTTCCGCATCAAAGGGGAGCGATCCGAAAAACTGCAAAGATTGATACGCGAAAAACATAGCCGCCGCCTCTGATTGTGTAAAAAAGAGCGGCGGAAGCACAGGCTCATTCAGCAAATAATAGCCTCCGTTCGCGCCTGTTTCAGAATAGATCGGGACGCCGAGTGCGCTCAGCTCGTCCAGATCGCGGAGAATCGTCCGGTAGGAAACTCCGAATTCTGCTGCGAGCTCCCCGGCCGTAAATTTTCGTCTTGTATGAATGGTCATCATCAATTCGATTAATCGCTCTGTTTTGGGCATCTGATTCCTCCGATCCGGTCATTTGATTTCATCATACCATGTTCAATATGAAGAAAGATTTAAAAATGACCCTTGAAAAATGTCTTGAATTAGGTTAAAGTAAAGAACAATCAGAATATTGAAGAGATTCTTATCACGAGAGGTGGAGGGACTGGCCCTTTGAAACCTCAGCAACCGGTCTGCACTGACGACGTCAGTGTACCAAGGTGCTAAATCCAGCAAGCAGATGCTTGGAAGATAAGAAGAAGCGAATAATCCCCCTTCTTCTTATGAAGAAGGGGTTTTTACTTTTTAAAGGATGGTGTCATATGACTGAACATGTACAAACAACGCTGGCGCAAATCGGCAACCGCAGTGATGAAATAACCGGAACCGTCAATCCTCCCGTTTATTTCTCTTCTGCGTACAGGCACAAAGGAATCGGGGAATCCACAGGATTTGATTACATTCGCACAAAAAATCCGACAAGACAGCTTGTTGAAGATGCAATCGCGAAACTCGAAGGGGGAACGCGCGGCTTTGCGTTCAGTTCTGGTATGGCTGCCATTCAGACGATCATGGCTCTGTTTCAAAGCGGGGATGAGCTCATCGTTTCATCCGATTTGTACGGGGGAACATACCGCCTTTTTGAAAACGAATGGAAGAAATACGGACTGCGCTTTTTATACGACGATTTTTCAGACGAAGACTGTATCAAGTCGAAAATCACGGACAATACAAAGGCCCTGTTTGTAGAAACGCCGACAAATCCGCTCATGCAGGAAGCAGACATTCAAAAAATCGCGCAAATTGCCAAAGAGCACGGCTTGCTGCTCATTGTCGACAATACGTTTTATACACCGGTTCTGCAAAGGCCGATTGAGCTCGGCGCTGATCTTGTCATTCACAGCGCGACGAAGTATTTGGGGGGTCATAACGACCTTTTGGCGGGGCTTGTCGTCGCAAAAGGCGAAGAGCTGTCTGAGGAAATGTTCCAGCACCAAAACGCCATCGGCGCGGTATTATCGCCGTTTGATTCGTGGCTCTTAATGAGAGGGATGAAAACGCTGGCTCTTAGGATGAGACAGCATCAGGAAAACGCCCGTGAGCTCGCGGCCTTTTTGGAAGAGCAGGAGGAAATTGCCGATGTTCTTTATCCGGGAAAAGGTGGCATGCTGTCATTCCGCGTTCAAAAAGAAGAATGGGTCAATCCGTTTCTAAAAAATCTTAAGACGATCTGTTTCGCCGAAAGCCTCGGCGGAGTCGAAAGCTTCATCACCTACCCGGCGACACAGACCCACATGGATATCCCGGAAGACATCCGAATTGCGAACGGCGTCTGCAACAGGCTTCTGCGCTTTTCAGTCGGAATCGAACACGTCTCAGATTTGAAGCAGGATCTCAAAGCTGCGCTGGAAAAAGTGAAAGGGGAGGCGGTTCCGCATGAGTCATGAAAACTGGACGCTTGAAACAAGGCTTGTTCATAACCAAAATAAAACGGACGGAGCAACCGGAGCCGTCAGCGTGCCGATCCAGCACGCGTCAACCTTTCATCAAGATTCTTTTGACAAATTCGGCGAATATGACTACAGCCGGTCAGGCACACCGACAAGAAAGGCGCTTGAAGACACGATAGCCGAGCTTGAGGGAGGGACGAGAGGATTTGCTTTTTCATCCGGAATGGCTGCGATTTCCACCGCCTTTCTGCTTTTGTCAAAGGGCGATCACGTGCTCGTCACAAAAGATGTGTACGGCGGCACTTACCGGATGATTACGGAAGTGCTGAGCCGCTTTGGGATTGAACATACTTTCGTCGATATGACGGATTTAAATGAAATTGCTTTAAACATAAAGGAAAACACAAAAGTCATCTATCTTGAAACACCGTCAAATCCGACGCTCGGCATTACGGATATCAGAGGGGTCGTCAAGCTTGCCAAGGCGCACGGCTGTCTGACGTTCCTTGACAACACGTTCATGACCCCGGCGCTGCAGCGACCGCTTGAGCTCGGCGTCGATATTGTGCTTCACAGCGCGACGAAGTTTTTAAGCGGACACAGCGACGTATTATCAGGCCTTGCCGTCGTGAAAGACAAAAAGCTCGGAGAAGAACTCTATAAACTACAAAATTCGTTCGGCGCTGTTCTCGGCGTCCAAGACTGCTGGCTTGTGCTGAGAGGGCTGAAGACGCTCCAAGTGCGGCTTGAAAAAGCAAGCAGGACGGCTCAGCAGCTCGCCGAATTTTTCGAAAAACATCCGGCCGTCAAACAAGTGTATTATCCAGGGCTGTCTTCGCATCCGGGTGCATCCGTTCACAGGCACCAGTCATACGGCGCCGGCGCCGTCCTTTCGTTCGAGCTGGAGAATTCAGAAGCCGTGAAACAGGTCGTGGAACATGTCTCTCTTCCGGTCTTTGCCGTCAGCCTCGGCGCTGTGGAGTCGATCCTTTCTTATCCGGCGAAAATGTCACACGCTGCCATGCCGAAAGAAGAGCGGGAAAAACGGGGAATTACCGACGGCCTTCTGCGGCTGAGCGTCGGCGTGGAACATGCCGATGATTTGCAAGCCGATTTTGCTCAAGCATTGGAAGCCGTATCCGGAGCCCTCGCCCGTTCATAAAAGAAGCCGCGGATTCTTCAGGGAATCTGCGGCTTTTTTGGCCGTTTAAACGAGGGTGGAAAACCATGTGCCCAAGAGGGTGCCGACATAATTACCAATCAAATATCCGAACGTCCCGACCAGCATCACCGGAGCAACGAGGCCCTGCCAGCCTTTGGCAATCGCCATCGCCGCCGCTGTTGTCGGACCGCCGACAGATGCGTTGCAGGCCAAGAGAATTTCCTCAAGCCGAAAACGAAACAGCTTTCCGGCGAAGAGCGATACAATCAGGTTGGACATGGCAACCACAAAGACAAATGCAAGGAGGAGCGGGGCGTTCATGAAGATGATTCGCAAGTCTGCCGGAATGCCGATCACGACAAAGAATAAGTAAATCAAATAAGTCCCGATTTCCTGTGAGCCGCGCAGCCGTTCAAAATAGCGGGGAAAGGCGATCGTCAGCAAAATTGTCAGCGTCGTCAGCAGCAGGAACTGGTCGCCCAGGATAAAGGCAAGAAACTGAAACCCGCCGTCAGAAGCAAAACGCTCTTTGAAAAAGGCCGCTGCTTTTACAGATACAGCAACGATCGCAAAGGCGGTTCCGATGTTTAAAGCAATGTCCTGTAAGGACATCTCTTTTCTCTTCCAATAGGCTTCCGCCTGATTTTCGCGGCCGCCCGCCCCTTCTTGAACGCCAAAGCGTTTTTGAAACCATTTAAGCGCCGGTATCCCCATTAAAATGAAAAAAAGAAGAGCCATCATAAAATTATCCGCAACCACCGTCGATGATACATACTCACCGGGAGTTGAGAACTTCGCAGCCATCGCCGCAAAATTCACGCCTCCTCCGATATAAGAGGCACTGATCATCCCGCCGATTTTATCAAGGTGCGGAATCTGATGCTTAAACAGAAAAAAAGCAATGACGCTTCCGGCCGCAGTGCCGAGGGCGCTGATACAAAATATCATCAAAAGCCTGCCGCTTTCTTTCAGGATCTTCCGCACATTGATTTGAAAAAGCAGCAAAGGAATCGCAAGCGGAACAACATAGGACCACACCGCATCATAAACGGGCGACTCGGCCGGAAGAATCCCTGCATTCGTAAACAGCATCGATCCGCCCAGTGCCAGTACAGCCCCCGATACAGCCGCAGCCCAGCGAAACCGCTGCTCCAAATAAATGCTCACAGCCGCCCACACCGCAATAAACCCCCAAAGCATCCATGCATCATCCGGTGAAATGAGTGAAGATTTCAAAAATAACCCCCCTGTTTGCGATTGGTATTTTGAATTATCTGATAATTAAATAGTGTAAAACGGAATGCCTAATTGATCAATGATAATAGATTCAGAAAAAATAGTCACCATGTTGACAAGTTTGCTGAAAGAGGGTATTGTAAATTTGTCAACATGTTGACTATATTTAAAGGAGAGAACAAATGGACATCAACGGCTTAATCAACGAATTACATTTGATGCAGCAAAGCTATGCGACATTGTTTTCAGTTGTCAATAAGGTACAAACCCGAGGTGACGAATACATGGAAATATTAACGTCCAGGCAACATATGGCGCTCATCGCCATCGCGCATTTGCCGACTGAAACTGCCACGCTTACGAATATCTCCAAAAAGCTTGGCACAACCAAACAAACCGCCAACAAGTTGATGACCGGCCTGATCAAAAAAGGCTATGTCAAATCAGTGCCAAGCCAAAAAGACAAACGCTCCATTAATATTGAAATGACCGCTGAAGGAAAGAAAGCGCTGGTGGATTGTTCCGAAAGGTCCGTCTATTTCTTGGCCGACTTGTTTCAGCAGTTTACATCCGAAGAGGTTGCGACATTTTGGCGGCTGTTGCAAAAGCTTTACCGTTTTGACGGTGAAGAACAGGACGGTTTTGAGGAGAATGCAAACATTCAGCTTGGCGTGGGGAATCCGTTAGATACAGAAAAGATTCTCGGAGAATTTGAGAAACGCCGCTATGGAGGAGAAAATGATGAAAAATGATCTTCATGCAAAAGTAACAATTTTTAAAATAAAGGTAAAGGAGAAGCTGTATCATGCAAAAGATAGATTCCGGCAGACAAAAGAAACCTTTCGCCGCGGCACGAAATTAGACAGGACAGGACCCTTTTTCTCAAGTTGCATTGCCCTGATCATCATTGGATGTTCCTGGGGGACAGACGCAGAATGGCTCGTCTGGTTAGGGGCCACAAGTCTTTTAAGCAACGTTTTATTGCTGTTTGCAACATTTTTTCGCCGCAATCAACAGTCAATTTGACATTCATTGTGCTGGATCTAATGGATCGTATCGTAGATCAATCAATGACTTGCGAAAAGGATGTTCAGAAACTTATTAGAATTGTAGAATAGTGATTTCAAAGACAAGAAACCATTCTTGTCTTTTTTCAGTTGAAACCTCTTATTTCCATATGCGTATAAAGAAAGGGAGGTGGAAAAGTGAAACAGAACAAAAGAGAACAACTTGTTAACCTGTTTAGTGTGTTAAATGAAAAAAGTCAGATCAACGCGGCGGTGTTAGTCGCTGAAGACGGAGACATTCTTTATCAAGGCGCCTTCGGTTATGCAAACTTGGTAGATAAGCGTTTATTGAAGGAACATTCCTTATTTGAATTAGCATCGCTATCCAAGCCGTTCACTGCTTTGGGCATCCTTCAATTAGCACAGCAAGGGGCATTGAATGTTGAGGATCCCGTAGAACGGTGGATAACCGGATTTCCCTATCAGGGCATAACGATTCACAATTTATTGACACATACGTCGGGTCTGCCCGATTATATGGAGTGGTTTCTACAACATTGGGATCATAACAAGATTGCTGTTAATCAAGATATCGTTGATATGCTGATGAATCATCAGCCGCAACGCTATTTTGCCCCGGGTGAAGCTTGGCTGTACAGCAATACGGGATATGTGCTGCTTGCGGTTATCATTGAAAAGGCATCCGGTCTGAGTTTTGCTGAATATATGAAAAAAAGTATCTTTGAACCGGTGGAAATGCGGAACTCAAGGGTGTATAACAGAAGGCTTCAACCTGAAACCATTGAGAACTATGCGTATGGATATGTGTATGACGTGCATACAGCACAGTACGTTCTGCCTGATGACCTTGAAGAAACAAAATATGTCTGCTATCTTGACGGGATTCAGGGGGACGGAACCGTAAACTCAACCATTCATGACTTATATTTGTTTGATCAAGCCTTATATACAGATTGTTTGATCAATCAAGTCTCAAAAGAGCTTGCTTTTTCTCCCGCGTCTCTGAAAAACGGAGAGTCTATAGATTACGGGTGTGGATGGGTGCTTCGGGATAGTCCTGAAACAGGGAGAATTGTCGGTCACAGCGGCGGCTGGCCAGGCTATTCAACCGTAATGATCCGATATATCGATCAACGAAAAACCTTCATTTATTTGAGCAATGTGGAACAGGATGATGAATATGAACAGGCCATCTTTGAAGCCGTTGAAAATATCCTGTTTGACAAGGCCTACAAAATCCCTGATCGCCCTGCCGATAAAAAGAAAAAAGAGATCGATCCGGCCATTTACAAAAGATATGTCGGAAGTTATTCACTTCAGGATGGCACCGCCGCTGATGTGACAGTTGATAAGGACCGGATTTATATGCAAATCACCGGACAGATCCGTTTTGAATTATTTCCAGCCTCGGAAACGCGCTTTTTCCTCAGGTCATTGTCTGTTGAAGTGGAATTTATTTTGGAGAATGGTATGGTAACCCGCTTGATTATATATCAAAATGGCGCAGAGGAAGAAGCGGTGCGGACAGTGGAATCAAACAGCAAGCTATGACCGTTTTGATTGAGAGTTTGGCGGCCTGGCTCTGTTGTCTGTCAGGAGGAAATTTATCGTTGGAAGGTTGATTATGTAATTTGGGGATATCTGCCCGGCTGAATTTCCTGATGAAACATCAAGCGAATATTCATAGTAAAGGTGCACCATCTAAAAGGATGTCTAAGGAGGTTAATGAGGCTGAACAAATTTAATTTTATAAAAAATAGTCATCATGAGTTTTATGAGCTAAAAGAAAACGATCTAATAAAAGCGGAAGATAGACTTGGTTTTCTATTTCCTAAAGAGCTCAGAGAATTTTATTTAGAGATTGGGTACGGGTTTATAAATGGGAATAATAATGCAATAAACAGACTTTTAGATCCCGCTACTATCGCAGATATCACTTTAAGGGAAGATATTTACGAATTTGACCCTGATTTAGATGATATATATGAAGATGAAGACAAGCTTGTTTTTTATGAGGTAAATGAAGGTGTATATTTAACGCTTGATTTAAATGATACGGATAAGTCTCCAGTATTCTTTTTGGATAAAAAAATAGCTGACTCTCTAGAGGAATTTATTAAAAAAGTTGATCAAAATAATCGATACTTTGAAGATATGGCAGATTAAATATTTTTTTGATTTGACCTTGATTGTCTTTTGCCTTTCAAGACTTTCTTCCAAAAAGGAAAATGGGGCACTTTTAAAATCCGTTTTGTTATACGCAGATGTAGGATCTGTTGAACGAGCCCTGGATGATGAATATAGTGGCATGATCATTTTGGGATGGAGTGTTTATACAGCTGGAACTGCTAAAATAACAGTAAAAACCAAGCAGAAAACATCTGCTTGGTTTAAAAACTAATACTTCGGCCAGCCTTTGGAATCCCAGTTTAAATCATTGATCAGCAGCTTAGGCGCCCCGTTGTCAAGCGCATCATAACCATGTCTGACGATGATGTTGCCGTTCACGATATCTGCGCCGCCTGGGCCCTTCCATTGGTCGTTTCCGGAATCGAGGATTGTGCCTCCGCCTTCCGTCATTTTCTTGCCGCTTTTGTCATAGTAAGGTCCCGTAATTTTGGTTGAGCGGCCGTAAGCGATCTTATACGTGCTGTTCACACCTTGACAGCATTTATCGAACGAAACGAATAAATAATAGTAGCCGTTTTTATATGTGATAGACGGCGCTTCAACCGCTCCGCCATGGCTCGGTCTTGATGCGATGGAATAAACCTTCCCTGTAGGTTTCATCGTTTTTTTATCAAGCTTTGTCAGCTTGATGCCGCTCCAAAACGAGCCGAAGGACAGCCACGGATTTCCTTCTTTATCAACGATCATTTCAGGGTCGATCGCATTATAATTGTTCGAGGTCGTCGTCCGGGTGACAAGTCCGTCGTCGCGCCAATTTCCGGAAGAGATTCGGTCTGTTGAAGCGAGTCCGATCGCCGAAGTATTGGAGCCGAACGCGGATACCGCATAATAAAGCCAATAGC
The DNA here is from genome assembly GCF_037976035.1 of Bacillus sp. FSL K6-0972. Classification (NCBI taxonomy): domain Bacteria; kingdom Bacillati; phylum Bacillota; class Bacilli; order Caryophanales; family Bacillaceae; genus Bacillus; species Bacillus sp. FSL K6-0972. Next base: position 1,357,457 of record NZ_CP150260.1, read on the forward strand.
GACCATTATAATAGCTGATATCAGGCGCCCATTGGTTTTTTTCATGGTTTGGCACGTACTTTTTCCACCATGATAATGGAGTTGGAAATATACTTGGCGCTGCGCTCCACGTTTTTCCGTCTGTCGATTTGATGACGCGGATTCCATTGCCGATACCAGTACCGAATGTATACCATGTATTTCCTTCTTTAATCATGGAAGGATCATGAATAACGTTGTCTCCTTTTGTATCCCAAAAAGCCGCAGATGTTGGTTCAGCTGCCGAGAAAATAAGCAGAAAAAATAAAATAAAACCAGAAATGATAGATTTAGCCACAGTTGTTCTCCTTTCAAATTTCGATGTCCTTTAACAATCGGCCCTCCTTTTTAGAGAAATATTTTCCAACAACACGCACTTTATTTTAGCAGGGGTTCGGCCTCTCTCAATCAGACAAAGGACTTGTTTTTTAGTCCTGAAATAAAGCATAAAACTCAGAAGATACCCATATTAAAAAAACAATCACCCAAAAGTCATTTCGTTGTCTGAATCTTAAAGGGGTGATGTAATTATTTTGACTCATCTTGGAATATTTTTAGATTGGATGAATTATAAAACCTTTGAGATGTTCTGGAGAAAATAATGTGGATTATAAAAAGCGTTGGAGGAGAGCACGGTTTGCCCTCGAATATCTTCATTTGCCCCGGAAGGTGAATGACACTTTTAGTTGATTTAGTGGTTTGAAATTGGTAATATGAATTTGAAGATAGACTGTCAAAATTAAATGCATCACAAAAAGACCACAGGTGCGTCTCCAACGCACGGGTCAAACGTTCAGGTGTATTTTTTCTTTAAGAAATGCATAAAATAAAAAAGACCCGACTGCGTCAACAGTCGAGTCGCGTGTACAAATCGGCCCAACAAGGGCTTGGCTCAGTCATTTTAAAATAGACTTTCCCTATGAACTTTACCAGGGCTCAAGGGAAGTCTATTTTTCTTTCTTCGACAACACGGCAATTAACATGCCAAAAGCAATCATTAACGAGATTGTTTCGAATGTCGTCATAAGCATCACCCCCTTTCATAGGGGATGAGCCAGCTTCCCTTGAGTGAGCCCGAACTTTGTACAAAGAATATTTTACCATAACACTTTCAATCAGCGGCTGTTTTTTGTTGAATGAAGACAGAGTTTTTAGAGGTGGGAATTGAAAAAATCAAACGCAAAAACAGCAGGAAATCCGTTGGAAATCAACGTTTTTCCTGCTGTTTCGATTCGGTATGATTCCGACTGGGCTCGAACCAGCGACCTCTACCCTGTCAAGGTAGCGCTCTCCCAGCTGAGCTACGGAATCATGATATGTAACACTGGGTATTTGTTTTGCTGACAAGTTCTATTATATGCAGATTAGATGGGTTCGTCAACTGTTTTTTTAATTTTTTTTGAGAGAACTGAGAAAGAGGCTTGCAGACTCCCGCGCGTTATGAAAAAATCGGCTTATATAGACATCAAACGGGAGCGGGGATTGAATGGATCTGATACTTAAAAGCATTGATAGTACTTTAATTGTAGTTTTAGCCGTTTTTTTCATTTGGAAATTCGTTTATGAAATCAAACATGAGAAGAGGAGCGCTGTTATTTTGCTTTTGCTGCTCATCAATATTTATTTTATCGTAAAAGTGTGCGGTTTAGTCTTGCAGTTGCTGTAGAACAGAAAGCGAATATAAGATACCTGTCAAGGAGATCAAACCAATGAAAACAGAAAAGCAAAAAATGCTGGACGGAGAGCTTTATCATGCTTCTGATCCGGTGCTGTGCCATGACAGACTCAAGGCGCGCAAAATGACGAATGAATTCAACCATTCGAACGAAATCAACGACAATAAAAGGACCAAGCTAATCAAAGAGCTGTTTGGATCAACAGGGGAAACGATCCACATCGAACCGTCGTTTCGCTGTGATTACGGCTTTAACATACATGTCGGGGAAAATTTCTTCGCCAATTTTGACTGTGTTTTCCTCGATGTATGCGAAATCCGGATAGGCGATCATTGTATGCTCGGACCGGGTGTCCATATTTATACGGCGTCCCATCCGCTCGATCCGTCCGAAAGGATAAGCGGTGCGGAGTACGGAATACCTGTCATCATCGGCCGGAACGTTTGGATTGGCGGCAGTGCGGTCATCAATCCCGGCGTCAAGGTCGGCGACAATGCAGTGATAGCTTCCGGAGCCGTCGTGACAAAAGATGTCCCGGACAATGCCATCGTCGGCGGCAATCCGGCGAAAATACTTAAATACGTTGACGGCAAAAACACCAATTCTATGTGATTGGTGTTTTTATTTTGGAATAGTCACGGTGAAAGTCAGAGCTGATCAAACATCCGCGGAAGCAGTTTCCTCCCGCGGATAAGGTGCTATCGGGTGACCGTAATATTGTTGATGACCAGCTGTCCCAATGAATTGAGATAAGAAAATGTCGCTTTGCCTGGGCTGACGGCTTTTACGTACACGCGGTCCGAAGTGATTCTGACGGTAATGGCGCTGCCGCTGTAGGAAACGTTCGAAATGCCGACGTATTGATCTTCCTGTCCGACTTTCATCGGCCTGTTGATGACGATCGCCTGAGGGGCGATGATTCCTTGTGCAGATGCGTGAGAAGAGAGATTTTCAGTTTTAGAGAGTTCCTGGGCTTGTACATGCATGGGACTTCCTGAAACAGCAAGCATACCCGCCAGTAATGATGAAGCAACTAAACTTTTACCTAACCACTTCATAACCATCATCTCTTTTCCTATGTGATGATTCCAGGATATGGTATTACCGACCGCTAGTCAATCGGTTCCAATGATGATTCACACATTGGACAAACGAAAACAAACAATTCGTGAAGCGGCAGGAAGAACGGATCATCATCCCGAAGCTGTTCTTTTGTTCAAAGCGTTAATGAAGGTTTTCACATTTTTCTTGTCCTGCATGACGGGTGAATATATATAGGAAAGCGTCCTGTTAAAGGTTTGATTTTTCAGCCGGATCACGGAAAGGTTTCCGTGCTGTACGTCTCTTTCAATGACGCTTTCAGACAGGAGAGACAGCCCGATGCCCGTCATGAGCGTTTCTTTGATCCCCTGGTTGCTGCTGATCGTCAGAAACGACTTCACTTTTAAACCGTTTGAACGGATGACATGGTTTAAGTATTCGCGTGTGCCTGAGCCAACTTCGCGCGTTACCCACGTTTGATTTTGCAGATCGGCCATTGTCACGTCCTGTTTGGCCGCAAGCGGATGATCGCTTGAAGCAGTGATAAACAATTCGTCCTGCATAAAGGCGTGTACAGAAAGCTCTTTTTCATTTGTCTGTCCTTCGATCAAGCCGATGTCCACTTTGTACAGGCGGACGGATTGCACGATTTCTTCCGTATTTCCAATGACGGCCTTGAGTTCGAGCTCAGGATATTCTTTTTGAAGGTCGAACAAGAGCGATGGCAAAATATATTCGCCGATTGTGAAGCTTGCGCCGATTTTCAGCTCGCCTTTGATCGAGTTGTGGTGATCGAGAATGTCTTGACGCGTTTGTTCATAGATGGTGATCATTTGTTTGGCGCGGTCGTATAAAATTTCACCGGTTGGCGTGATTTTTAAATATTTCGGAGAGCGTTCAAATAATTTCGTCTGGAATTCTTTTTCAAGATTTTTAATGTGCATGCTCACGCTCGGCTGCGACATAAGAAGAAGCTCGGCCGTTTTCGTGAAATTTTTGACTTCTGCAAGGGTAACGAATGTCTTCAGCGCATCATAATGCACACGAATCTCTCCTTTATTAAAAATCTTAATAGCTGTGATAATTAATATATATTTTACTAATGTTGAGTATTCCAGTAAACTTTAAATTAGAATCTTTTTTAGGAATGTTTGGTTTGAAGCAGGCTGACGCCGAGCGGCAAAGGGGACGTGATGAGTGAGCGCTTACAATATTTCTTAGCAGCAAAAGCCGTGATCGACAGATGTTTTGTGTCAATAAAACCGATTTGATTTATAGGAATAGTGGATATATGATGAGTGTAATCCTTTTCCGTTTCAAAACAAGTCATGATTTTTTTATTCCTTAGTGAGGTGGATATCGTTGCAACTTCAGGTAATGAACAGTCCTTTTAATCAGGAGCAGGCAGAGCTCCTCAACCGCCTTCTGCCAACTTTGACGGCATCACAAAAAGCCTGGCTGAGCGGTTATCTGGCGGCTGTGCAAACCGCCGATGCCGCGGCGGCGCTTGAAACATTGCCGGCGGAAGTTCCGGCTGCAAGCCCGGCCCAGCCTGTTTCCAAAGAAGTGACCATTTTATTCGGATCGCAGACAGGAAATGCACAGGGACTTGCCGAAAACGCGGCTAAGACACTTACAGAACGGGGATTTCAAGTCACCGTCTCTGCAATGAGCGATTTTAAACCGAATCAATTGAAGAAACTAAAAAACCTCCTGATCGTCGTCAGCACCCACGGTGAAGGGGATCCGCCGGACAACGCGCTGTCATTCCATGAATTTCTCCATGGCAGACGGGCTCCGAAGCTCGATGATCTCCGTTATTCTGTGCTCGCTCTTGGCGACACATCGTATGAGTTTTTTTGCCAGACCGGAAAAGAGTTCGATCAGCGGCTTGGTGAGCTTGGGGGCACAAGGCTCCATCCGCGCGTCGATTGCGATCTCGATTATGATGAGCCGGCTGCAACATGGCTTGACGGTGTCATCTCAAGCTTAAACGAAGGACAGGAACAGGGCACAAGCGCCGCACCTGCTCAACCGGCATCTCCGCAAGCCACAGGAGGAGAAACGGTATATTCGAGAAAAAATCCGTTCAGAGCGGAAGTGCTGGAAAATTTGAATTTAAACGGCCGCGGCTCAAATAAAGAAACGCGCCATCTTGAATTATCGCTCGAAGGCTCAGGCTTGACTTATGAACCTGGTGATGCGCTCGGCATCTTTCCGGAAAATGACCCGGAACTCGTCGATATGCTGCTGGCCGAGCTGAAATGGGATCCGAATGTTACCATCACTGTTGATCAAGGGGAAAACCTTTCACTAAAAGAAGCGTTGACTTCTTACTTTGAAATTACGGTGCTGACAAAGAAATTCATTCAGCAGGCGGCAGAACTCATTGAAAATGAAAAGCTGCGCGAGCTTGCCGCTTCGGAAAATGCGGATCAATTAAAAGCGTATATCGCCGGCCGCGACCTGATTGATTTTGTTCGGGATTTCGGTCCGATCGCAGCAGCTCCGCAGGAATTTGTTTCGATTCTTCGAAAAATGCCGCCGCGTCTTTATTCGATCGCATCGAGCTTCGCTGCAAATCCGGATGAAGTGCATTTGACGATCGGTGCTGTCCGCTACAATACGCACGGCAGAGACCGAAAAGGGGTCTGCTCGGTTTTATGTGCCGAACGCCTTCAGCCTGGCGACACGCTGCCTGTTTTCATTCAGCCGAATAAAAACTTTAAGCTGCCGGAGAATCCGGAGGCTCCGATTATCATGGTCGGTCCTGGCACAGGCGTTGCGCCGTTTAGGTCATTTATGCAGGAGCGCGAAGAAACCGGAGCACCGGGTAAATCATGGATGTTCTTCGGCGATCAGCATTTCGTCACCGATTTCTTATATCAGACAGAATGGCAAAAGTGGCTGAGTGACGGCGTGCTGACAAAAATGGATGTCGCGTTCTCGCGGGATACGGAAGAAAAAGTATATGTACAGCACCGCATGCTGGAGCACAGCAAAGAACTGTTTGAGTGGCTTGAAGAGGGAGCGGCTTTCTACGTTTGCGGTGACAAGAACAACATGGCCAAAGATGTTCAGAACGCATTGCTTGAAATTATCGAAAAAGAAGGCGGCAAAAGCCGTGAGGAAGCTGAAGCCTACCTGGCAGAAATGAAAAAGCAAAAACGCTATCAGCGCGATGTATACTGATTTTGATTGAAAGGGGACTTTTTCAACATGGGGAACGAAATTTTAAAAGCGCCTGAAGGCCCGCCGAGCGATGTAGAACGCATTAAGAAAGAAAGCAACTATTTGCGCGGCACCCTGAAGGAATCGATGCTCGAGCCGCTTTCAGCCGGAATTTCCGATGACGACAACCGTCTGATGAAGCATCACGGCAGCTATTTGCAGGATGACCGCGATCTCCGCAATGAGCGTCAAAAGCAGAAGCTTGAGCCGGCGTATCAGTTCATGCTGCGCGTCCGGATGCCGGGCGGTGTCGCAACGCCTGAACAGTGGCTTGTCATGGATGAGCTTGCCCGGAAATATGGAAACGGCACATTGAAGCTGACAACCCGGGAAACCTTCCAAATGCACGGCATTTTAAAATGGAATATGAAAAAAACGATACAGTCGATCCATTCAGCCATGCTAGATACCATTGCAGCATGCGGCGATGTTAACCGGAACGTCATGTGCGTTTCCAATCCGTATCAATCAGAAATCCATGCAGAAGTGTATGAATGGTCGAAAAAGCTGAGTGATGACCTCCTGCCGCGCACACGGGCATATCATGAAATCTGGCTTGATGAAGAAAAAGTGGCCGGTACGCCTGATGCGGAAGAAGTCGAACCGATGTACGGACCGCTGTATCTGCCGCGGAAATTTAAAATCGGCATCGCCGTTCCGCCGTCAAATGATATCGACGTATTTTCACAGGATCTCGGGTTTATCGCGATTGTGGAGGATGACAAGCTCATCGGCTTCAACGTCGCGATCGGCGGCGGCATGGGCATGACCCACGGGGACAAAGCAACGTATCCGCAGCTTGCCAAAGTCATTGGCTTCTGCAAGCCTGACCAGTTATACGATGTCGCCGAAAAAACGATTACGATCCAGCGTGACTACGGAAACCGCTCGGTTCGCAAAAATGCCCGCTTCAAGTACACGATTGACCGCCTCGGCTTGGAAACGGTCAAAAACGAACTGGAAAACCGCCTCGGCTGGAGCCTCGCTGAAGCAAAACCGTATTATTTCGAGCATAACGGCGACCGCTACGGCTGGGTCAAGGGCGTAAAAGGAAGATGGCACTTTACGATGTTTATTGAGGGCGGTCGTGTTACTGATTATGATGATTACAAGCTGATGACCGGCTTAAGGGAAATAGCCAAAATTCATACTGGTGATATCCGCCTCACAGCCAACCAAAACTTGATCATTGCAAATGTCACAAGTCAAAAGAAGAAAAAGATCAGCGAGCTGATCGAACAGTTTGGTTTGACTGACGGCAAGCATTATACAGCGCTCCGCCGCAGCTCGATCGCATGCGTCGCACTGCCGACGTGCGGATTGGCGATGGCCGAAGCGGAACGGTATTTGCCGAAGCTGATTGACAAAATTGATGAAATCGTTGTAGAAAACGGTTTGAAGAATGAAGAGATTACGATCCGCATGACAGGATGCCCGAACGGCTGCGCCCGCCATGCGCTCGGCGAAATCGGCTTCATCGGAAAAGCCCCGGGCAAGTACAACATGTACCTCGGCGCGGCTTTTGATGGCAGCCGTCTGAGCAAAATATACCGGGAAAACATCGGTGAAGAAGAAATTTTAAAAGAACTTCGCGACATTCTTCCGCGCTATGCGAAAGAACGCAATGAAGGAGAACATTTCGGAGATTTCGTCATCCGCGCCGGAATTGTTAAAGAAACGACGGACGGAACGAATTTCCATGATTGATGGTCATTTTAAAAAAAATGCCTCAGCCCTTTGATTGGTGCTGAGGCGTTTTTCTGTTTACGAAAATGACCGGGCCGTTTCCGATTCGATGATCATTTTCATAAACTCGGCAGCCGCAGGTGTTGCTTCTTCAAATGAAGGTGTAATCAGGCCGACCTCGCGGATAATTTGAGGAGAGATGTCTTTTTTGATTAACTGATGGGACACGGAGGAAAGCGAAAAGTTTGAAATCAAGCCGATCCCCAAGTTGTTATTGACCATATTGACCAATGTTTCCGCGTTTTGCACAGTCAGATTTTCTTTTAATTCGAGGCGGTGTTTTTGAAAGATTTGAGATACGGCAATTTCGTGCCCGCCTTTACAAAAAATCAATTCATTTTGATGTTTTTTCAGATCAATGAATGGTGCGTCTTTTAAGTGATGATATTGCTCAGGAATGACGGCCGCCATCCGGTCTTGGAACAATACTTGACTTTCGAACCCGTCAAATGGAGAGGCGACGATTCCTAAATCAACCAGGCGAGTTTCAACCCATTGCTTGATTTGATCAGAGGTACCCTCGATCAGCTCGATTTGTACGAGCGGATATTTTGATCTGAAGGAGGCGATAGCCTGCGGCAAAATATTCGCTGAGACGGCAGGGAACGAGCCAACCTTAACTTTCCCCCTGAGCAGATGATTTTCTTGATCGGCCACCTGGTATATTTTGTTTTCAATCACGATCATCTGTCTGGCCAGTACGACGATTTCCTTCCCCGCGTCAGTGAGCTTTATCTTGTTTTGTTTATCCCGAATCAACAATTTGACCCCGAGCGACGTTTCCATACTTTTTATAGCTTTGCTCACGGCCGGCTGTGAAATATACAGTTCGTTGGCGGCTTCTGTCATATTTAGTGTCTCCGCGACTTTCACAAAGATGTGAAGGCTGTTCATATTCATAACCAATTGGTTATACCCCCGATAATAAAAATGTATTTCAGTTATATGTCAATATAGCATATGCTGTACATGAAACAAAGAAGAAAGGTGACGGGTTATGTTTAAAGTACTTTTTGGAATCATCTCTGTAACACTTATTTGGGGGTATACCTGGGTGACAATGAAAATCGCAATCACTGACATTCCCCCTGTTTTATTTTCGGCACTGCGGCTGTTCATCGGAGCAGTTCCTTTGTTTGTGATTCTCTTGTTCAAAGGAAGGAAACGTTCAATAGGAAAGGAGAATATCAAGCATTATCTGGTGATGAGTTTATTGATGGGTTTAGGTTATATGGGGGTGTTAACTTACGGCATGCAGTTTGTCGATTCGGGAAAAACGTCTGTTTTGGTGTACACCATGCCCATTTTTGTTACTGTCATCAGTCATTTTAAATTAAACGAGAAAATCAATGTGTATAAAATGCTCGGTTTGTTTTCTGGTTTGATCGGTCTTTTGTTTATATTAGGAGGAGGGATTCTGCATGTTGATCAAAACGTCATATTTGGAGAACTTTGTGTTTTAATCGCAGCGCTCAGCTGGGGCATCGCCAATGTTTATAGCAAACTGAAATTTAAACATACAGATATGATTCATATGAATGCATGGCAGCTTCTCACAGGGGCGGTGATGTTATTGATCTTCTCTTTTATACTGGAACCGTCCCGGCCGATTCACTGGTCAAATGAAGCGATCTTGTCTCTTTTGTTTAACGGTTTATTCTCTACGGCTTTGACGTTCGTCGTTTGGTTTTGGATACTGAATCAAATCGAAGCGTCAAAAGCATCGATGGCTTTAATGTTTGTCCCCGTATTAGGCCTTTTATTCGGCTGGCTGCAGTTGCATGAACAGGTCACATTCAGCATCCTGATCGGCGCATTCATGATCTGTATCGGGATTTTTATGAATACTTATCAATTTAAAAAAGTGTAAAAAAAGGCAGAGGGTCTATATGGTAATATGAAATGGGAGGGAGATTGATGAAAATCGAACACATCGCCATATGGACGAACAATTTAGAGGAAATGAAAGATTTCTATACCCGGTTTTTTCACGGAAAGGCGAATGAAAAATACGTCAACCCGAAAAAGCATTTCGAATCATATTTCATTCAATTTGAATCGGGAACACGGCTTGAGCTGATGAGACGCCCCGATCTTGCAAAAGGAGAGGAAAACGCTTGCGGCTATGCACATATGGCGTTTTCCTTAGGATCGCGGCAAGAGGTTGACGAGATGACGAGCCATTTTGAAAAGGAAGGATACCAAGTTGCCGGAAAGCCGCGCGTCACGGGAGACGGGTATTATGAAAGCGTCATTCTGGATCCTGACGGCAACATCGTTGAGCTGACCGTTTGACGGCAAAAAGCTAATGTCCGTTTTTAGACATTAGCTTTTTTCGTTTAGATGGCAGCATCGAGCTGATTGATTTTCCATTTGTTGTTTTCTTTCACAAACGTGATCTTTCTTTTCGCGGTCACTGATCCATCCAATGCCGGTACGGAAAATTCATATGTGCGGGTATTATTTTTTTGTGAGATCAGTTTGATTTTTGCCTTGTCCCATCCTAAGAGGTTATCCCCATCGCCGACAGGCACAGCCATTTTTCCTTTATAAGAAATGATGTTGTATTTTTCAAATCCTTTTTTAATGGCGTCTTTTGTGAAAACTGGTGTCAAGTAGTCTGTTAATTTTGCTTTTGTGCTGAATTCACTGCACATATACGTATATGGAAGACCGCGGTATTCAAATGTTTTGGATTGGCAAGTTGAGTTTTTCGCTTTTGGATTGTGGCCGCTCATCGTATTCCAAAAGTGCTCCCGTGCCTGCAAGGTCATTTGCATGACTTGCTTATTTGTTAAATTCCCTGATGTTTGATTTTTCGCTGCGAGAGACGCTCCGGCAGGCAAGATCAGTAAAACAGCTAATAAACAAGCGATTAACTTTTTCAATGTTCCTCTCTCCTTAAATATATCTCTTATGTTACAAATGTTACAATAATTACAGATAGATTACAAGAGGTTTGCGAGAAAAATTTTCCTCCGCTGTTTTCTTATATATGACGACATAAAAGCAGCTGGGGTTTACGTATATTGATTCGTTTCCCGGATTTCTCTGCTCATAAACACAAAAGCATCATGTTGAAAAAACATCTTATACTGAAAAAGAATTCCAGCTTAAACCTGCGTCAAAAGCAGGAAAGAGAACGACTGAAACATAAATGAATAATGTTGTTAAAAATCAGAATTTTATATAAAATCAAACTTTACCAGTAAAAAAACTGTAACGAAATTCGCATCAATCTGTCATAGCGATGACATTTTGCTGTGTTACGATTTTCCCTGTTAGTTTCAAAAGGGCTAACAAGGGAGGATTTAACTTATGAAGAAGACAATCATGTCCTTGGCTGCAGCCGCGGCTATGTCGGCGACTGCATTCGGAGCGACTGCCTCAGCAAAAGAAATCGAAGTTCAAAAAGGAGACACGCTCTGGGGGATTTCTCAAAACTACGGAATGAACCTCAAGGACTTAAAAAAATGGAATCAGCTTTCTACAGATCTGATTTTACCGGGTCAAAAGCTGAACATTTCTTCTCAAGAAGAAAAATCTGAAGAAAAGCAGTACACCGTTCAGCCAGGGGACACGCTCTCAAAAATCGCAAAAGAGTTCGGTGTGACTGTAAGCGATCTTCAAAAACGGAACAACCTGAAGTCAGACTTGATTATTGCAGGGCAAACGCTTGCGATAAACGGAGAAGCAGGAGAAACGGCTGCAACAGCACCTGTGAAACAAGAGTCCGCGCAAAAACAAAACGATCAGCCTGTCAACGTGCAAAAGGAAATCACAGTGACAGCAACTGCGTATACGGCAAATGACGGGGGCATTTCGGGCATCACAAAAACGGGAGTCGACCTGAATGCGAACCGTGATGCGAAAGTCATCGCGGTTGATCCAAGCGTGATTCCGCTCGGTACGAAAGTATATGTGGAAGGCTATGGCGAAGCGACGGCTGAAGATACCGGCGGCGCCATTAAAGGCCATAAAATAGACGTATTTATTCCAGATAAAAAAGACGCTTTCAATTGGGGCGTCAAAACCGTAAAGGTCAAAATTTTAAACTAATATAAAAAAATGCAGGAGGCGTTTCATGCCTCCTGCATTTTTTTGAGGACCGATATTTATGCTGCATGATGTTCCGCGCGTCTGCTTTTCACAAAAAACGAAATCACAAGAGCAGCGGCTGCAAAGACGATGGCTACGAAATAAACCATATGAACGCCTTCTGTCATGCCTTGCATGTGCAGCTCCTGACGGCTGCCTCCTGAAGAATGCGCGATAAAGCGATTCGAAACGGTCGTCAGGATCGTCGTGTACAATGCCGGACCGATGGCCCCTGACACTTGATTGACCGTATTCATAATCGCCGAACCATGCGGGTACAGCGGTTTTGGCACCTGGTTCAAACCGAGCGTCATAATCGGAGCCATCGTCAACCCGACGCCGAGTGTGAAGCCGGCGTACAGCATCATTCCGACCGCCATCGGCGTATCGCTTGAAATATTCGTAAACAGCGAAAGGACGGCAATCACAATGATCAATCCGGTGATCAACAGCGGTTTAAAGCCAAGCTTATCAAACAGGCGTCCTGCAACAAGAGATGTCATCGCCAGGACAAGGCCGCCCGGCAGCATAAGAATGCCTGTATAAAGCGGTGACAGCTCAAGCGCCATCTGGAAGTAAAGCGGCAAAATCAGCATCATCGAAAACTGCAGCATCATCACGATCCACATCAGGATAACCGAGACGGAAAAAATTTTTGAACGAAACGGCCTCATATCTAGCATCGGCACTTTCAATTTGAGCTGGCGCATGACGAACAATATTAATCCGATGACACCGGCCGCCAGTCCGATGATGACTTTCGGACTGCTCCAGCCCGCTGCTTCCCCGGCGTTGCTGAAGCCAAAAACGATTCCGCCAAACCCGACGGTCGATAAAAGAATTGATAATATGTCAATTTTCGGATACGTCAGTTCGGTTACATTTTTCAAGCGGAACGCCGCATAAAAAATCATGAAGACCGATACTGGCAGCATCATGAAGAAAACAACCCGCCATGAATAATGCTCGACAATATAGCCTGATATGACCGGACCGATCGCCGGGGCAAATAAAATAACGAGCGTGAGGATCCCGGTCATCGTTCCGCGTTTTTGCGGCGGAATTAAAGTCAGTATCACATTCATCACAAGCGGCAATATCAGGCCCGTACCCGAACCCTGGATGATCCGTCCTGCGAGAACGAGCGGGAAGACCGGAGCGATTCCGGCCAGCAAGGTTCCCACTGTAAATAACGTCATCGCAGACAGAAACAGCTGCCTTGTCGTAAAGCGCTGCATTAAAAACGCGGTAATCGGCACAGCGATGCCGATCATGAGCATATATCCGGTTGACAGCCACTGGGCCGTGTTCGCTGAAATGCCGAAATCGTCGATGATCTTCGGCAAAGCCACATTCATGACCGTCTCATTAATTAGAGCGAGAAAATTTCCGACGATTAAGATTGCGATAATCATGAAGGAGCCTTTTTTAGCTTGTTCCATTTGCATGTCCCACCCTTTATGATCGTTTTAGTAAAAAAGGAATTTGTTCGGCGGCTGCACTAAGGGGCCGGCCGCTTTTTTTCGTCACTGAGAGCACATACGCACCCTCAATCATCGCTTGTATCGCGACGCTCAGCGTCTCGGCAGTTTCCGGCGCATAGCCTGACTGGAGCAGTTTATCCTGATAGACAAGCTGCCAGTCTTGATAAACCTGTTCACACGTTTGGCGGAGCCTTTCGCTGAACGACCACGTTTCTGCGGCGACGGATACGATCGGAATATCATCGTTTTCTTCCATGATGTACTCCTCGATTCCGTCAGCCATCATCTGGATATAAGATTGAAACGCCTTGACAGGATCAGCTTCACGGCGGATCACTGACAATATATACGCTTTGATTCTTTCCCCGGTTAATTGAATCGCTTCTTGCGCCAGCTCTTCTTTGCCGCCGGGAAAATAATAATAAAGCGATCCCCGAGGCGCTCCGCTTTCGGCTGTGATTTGGCTCAGACCTGTGGCATGGTAGCCTTGTTTGCGGAACAAGCGTGAAGCCGCCCGCAATATTTTGTCGCGGCTGCTCATTTTTTCTGCCATTCTATCATTCCCTTATACTTTATACTGATCGGTCTATATAATTTTAACGAAAAAAAAGACCTTTTTTGAAGGCCTGTTTTAAAAAAAGGACGATTTGTCCATATGGGGGTTCACCGCGAATCCGCTGAAGGCTTCAGAAAGCCGGCAATGAGAGGCGCCACAGCAATCGCTGCCAAGATCGACAAAAGGCTGTCAGATATGAAGTGAACAAAAGCAGAGTTGATGGTATAGAGTGCGAGCACCGTTAAATAAACGGCCAAAAAAACATAGCCGAACATTTTCTTGCGGAACGGTCTTTTGAGTTGAAATGAAAAACGTCACTGTTCTGTTCTCCCTTCGCAGGAAATGTTTCTCAATCCTCGTATGTCTGGTTTCTTTCTTTGTTGTCTTCAAATGCCAGATGAATGACAAATAAAAACAGACAGGCGATGATTTCGACATCCAGCGGGATGGTGATGCTGTCCATCAATTCATCAGCGAGATGGATGGCAAGCCACGTAAAAAAACATTCGATCATAAAGGTCACGGCTTTATGCCCGATCATAAAGCTCAGAATTTTTTCCGGGATTTCAAACAGCGCGCCGAGGCCAAAAGATAAAAGGATATACCAGAAGAGCGACCAGGGCGATTCGTATGTAACGCCGAAAATCGCAAAAAAACCGGCAACGCCGAAATAATAAGACCCGAATAAGAGCGTAAACACAGTGAGGATCAAAAGAAAGATCATAGTCACTGCGAACATGGTACCGAGAGTTTTTTTAATCATTAAACATTCATTCCTAATCATGCAGTGTATATTCATGATATCAGAAAAATATCCGGTTGTGAGTTATAAATGAGATTTGGGGGTTAAAGTTTGTGTGGATGAAGGGAGTGAAGAGAGCGTTCTAAAAATTTTCTAATGGGTTTTTCGAGACTAATTAATCACCATATATCATATTTGGAGCGTTTTCATAAGGGCTGCAATCAGGAGGAAAGGATCTAACCTCAACTGTTCTTCCTGTATCGAGATGTTTAGCCCACATGTTTTCGATCTTTTTCCATTCTCCTTTATTTAAGTTACCATCCATCGGCACAAGGTTGTCAAGCTTTCCAGACCCTTCAAATATACTTGCTGCCGCCTTCATCGGTTTTTAAGCGATCTTCATGTTCAGAGTCTTGGATAGCATTTTCCTCAAGTACTAAAGTTTCAATCATTTTAGGGTTTACCACTTTATAGAGTGGGATTGGTGAATTCAAGAAAATGAACCTTTTGATTTAGGTTATATTCCTATTGAAAGAGATTTTATTTGTCATTTCATTTTCCTGGAGGCAACATATTTACAACCGCTGCGACTCCCGGTACACTACATAAAAACAGGACAGGCAGGTGCAAAAATCGAAAGATGAAGCGGGCTTTAACTGACCAATATGGCAGCTTTACAGAGATGGTAGAAAACGAAATAGAAGGGACCGATTATTCGGTGGCTGCGCGGGATGCAGGGAGCGCTCTGCTTGTGATGGCTCCCCACGGGGGCGGAATCGAGCCGGGCATCAGTGAAATTGTCAGGGCTTTTGCAGAGGGTTCTTCGGTTTATTTATTGGAAGGATTGAAAAGGCGCGGCAATAAGAGTCTTCATGTGACAAGCGCCCATTTTGACTGCCCGCTTGCCGTGCGAATGGCTGCGGGACATCGATATATACTGGCGTTTCACGGATATGATGAGCCTATCCGCCGGCATACGCTCATCGGGGGGACAGATCGAAGGCGCGCCTTGATGTTTGCGGAGACATTGGAGATGCACGGTTTTTCTGCGGAGCTGGCCGCTGAAAGGGGATATCTTTCAGGTACAAACCCTGCAAGCATCAACAATCGCTGCCAAACCGGTTTAAGCGTGCAATTTGAAATCAGCACTGCCCAGCGGAAGGCGATGTTTGAGAAATTCACATTAAAGGGCAGGCGAACGTCTCAAAATGAGGTGTTTTCCCGCTATGTCAAAGCTTTGAAGGAAGGGGCCCGCATCGCATATGGGCCGAGTGCAGCCGGCAGCTGAGCCGGCTGTTTTTTATTTTCTCAGCATATACGCCGGCCGGCTTTCTGCCGCGACCAATTTGCCGAGGCCGTTTGCTGCTGCGTACGGGCGGCGGGTTTCCCGCCGGTAGCGTGCAAGTTCGTCTTCTTCTTCAAGACGTGCAGCATTCGCTGATTCGCTTTCTTGGGAAATGCTTGCCATCCACGCCTCATGAAACTGGATCCCGGCTTGCCGTTTTTCAAAGAGCTCGATCCGCTTGACAGCGAACGATTCCGTGACTTTAAAGAGGTCGGCGATCATTTTAGCGGCTTGGCATCGCAGCTGAGGAAAATCCATTTTTAAAAGCATAAAAGTAGGGACGCAAAAATGGTACATAAATTGATTGGCCTGGAACTCCTGCAGCTCCCTAAACATCTGATTCATGTAAAGCTGGTTTCCCGCATGCTTTAATACGTGGCACAGCTCATGGGCAAAATCCTCCCACTGCTTTTCCTTTGAAAGGCTGCTGTTGAGAATAATGCTGTACATGCCGTCATGCTTAATCATCATGCTGTTGACATTTTCATAGTGAATCCAAATATTAAAATGAGCGGCTATGCGATTCATATCAATGTGGTGAGGTTCAAAAAAACCAAACTTTTGATACATATTTTTGACGTATTCTTCTAGGTGAGACAAATAAAACTTCAATACGAGACACCCTTTCGAACGAATGTTCTGTTTTTAGCGGGAAAGAAAAGCCCGTCAAAGGGGCTGTCATGATTTCATGCAAATCTATCATATACGATGAGCAGCCTCTTTAGCAAATCTTTCCCTTTTTTGTCGTCTTATCTATTAAATCGGCGCTCACCAGGTCATGCTTAATAAAAATTCCTTATTTATCCGTTTTGTTTATCTCCGGGCTTTCGTTTCTTCTCTTTTTCTTTTAAGTATTGAATGAACTCGATGGCCTGCTGTCTGCTTTCGGGGGAAAATTCCTGCATGTCGCGGTATGCAATTTGCAGATCCGGATCTGCGATTTCGTCTTCAATCGTTTTTTTCTTTTCCGTTCCTGTCAATAGATAGTCAATCGTCACTTTATAGTATTCGGCGAGTTTTTTTAATGTTTCATAGTCCGGCTCGCTTCTTCCGTTTTCGTAATGGGAGTAGCGGGCCCGAGATACACCGATCTGCTTCGCCACTTCTTCCTGTGTCCGTTTTCCTCTCAGGCTCTTCAGTCTGCCGCCTAACATAGAATGACCTCTCTTCCTCAATTCGGCATGTTTATCTCTATTATAGATACAAAATGTATCGAAATAAACATATGATAAAAAAAGTATCAAAAAAGTGTTGATGATAAGAATTGTATCGTATATAATCAAACCATCAGATACGTATTGTATCAAAAACAGGGAGTGAGAACATGTGCGAAAACGGTTGATCGAAGAGCGTTCTAAGAGGGGATGGACGCAGAAGCAAGTGTCGGAAAGACTTGGACTCTCCGAGGTTTATGTTCGCAAAATCGAAAGGGGAACACGCAATCCCGGCAGAGAAACGATGCTGAAATTCGAAACGCTTTACTCATTGCCTGATCGATTGCTGTTTCCCGATCTTTTTCAGGTCTATATGGATACATATTGTATCAACGAAGCCCTGTATGAAAGAAGGCGATGTCATGAATCTTGAACATCCGATGGTCACGCACATTCGAACGCACGGCTATCCAAAGGAAGCCGACAGAGAGCAAATGCGAAGACCCGGCGGACTCGCCGGATATCCACAAGGAGGCAGCATGGGTAAAATTGTGATTTCCTACAGCTCAGACCGGTTTGATCAATGGCGGCTCGGCGAAGCCGGGGGATTCATCGCTTTTACGAAAGACGGCAAGCCTGTATTCCAATTCGATCATAAAGGCCAATACGAACGGTACCTCAGGCTGAACTGCAAAAGGCAGAAGGAAGGGGGAAGATGAATGTCCCGTCCGCTGAATCAAAGCTATCCCTTTTCGGTTTACTCAGGGCTTTTAACACCTGTGCACTACGAGAAAATAGGCAATGCCATTTGGCTGTTTTTATGGTGCATCAGTTCAACAACAAAGGAAATCAAACGCGATGGGATGACATGGGGCATCGTGCTCGGCAACAAGCCGCTGAAAGCAGCAGAACTGGCTCTTCAATTCGGCGTCAACGAAAAAACGATCAGAAGGTGGCTCGCTCTTCTCGAACGAAACGGCTACATTGCGGTCACAAGAGCGCCTTACGGAATGATTTTGTCAGTCAGACATTCAAAGAAATTTGCCTATGCCAGCCATGTCCGAACAGAACTGCCTGATCGGACAGAAGAGACTGGCCGTGCGGACAAGCTTGTCCAATCCAATAAAGATATCACACAAATAAACACAAAACATAATATGAGTTCCATAAAAACAATAGCAGAACGATTTGCCGCTCTCAGGTCTTTGCAGGAAGGAAAGCCTGTCCATCCCTCATCAAAAGACTACCAGGCCATCGCCCGGATTGTCGCCCGCGGAGTGTCTCTTCCGCAAACAATCAAATGGCTTGAACAATGCTTTGAGGAGTATGAGACGCGGCGCCGAAGCCGCCATGAAACGATCAAGGTCTTCAGCTACTGTGAAAAATATATCATCGGCCGGCTGGCTGAAACGGAAGCGAAAACAACTGTCAGGAGGGAGAACAATGCCCAAAAGAACAATCGAAGAGGTCATGGACGAACTAAGGAACAGGAGTCGTCTATCACAGGGGGACAAACCGGAAGAATCCGCCGCAAAACGGTATGACTGTCCGAAGTGCAAAGATGAACTCGGATTTATCGAACGGCGCGGAACGATGGAAGTATGGGTATCATGCACCTGCCGCGAATGGCGCAAAGCGCAAAAGCTGTTGAAGTCGAGCGAAATCACCGAACAATTTAAAAACTTAAACTTTGCTCAATTCAAGACGGAAGGAAAGCACCAATCTGTAAAAGAGGCGTATGAATGCGCCGTTGAATATGTACAAGCTTACCGGGACATTCAGGAAAGCCGCAGAAACAGCATCGCGCTCTTGGGACGACCCGGTTCAGGGAAGACTCATTTGCTGACGGCCGCCGCCAATGAGCTGATGAGGAAGCTTTTCGTACCCGTCCTTTATTTTCCGTTTGTCGAAGGATTCAATGATTTAAAACAGGACTTTTCGTTGCTTGAGGATAAGCTGAACCGAATGAAGCAAGTCGATGTGCTGTTTCTCGATGATCTGTTTAAGCCGGTGGGAGGCAGGCCGCGGGCGACGGAATGGCAGATCGAACAGACATATGCCGTCGTCAATTACAGGTATTTGAACCATAAGCCGATCATGCTGTCCAGCGAGCTAAGCGTTGAAGAAATTGTCAGCATAGACGAAGCGCTCGGAACGAGGCTGGTTGAAATGTGCCAGGACTTTCTCGTCGTCCTGAACGGGAGCTCTTTCGGCATCAATCATAGACTGGAGGGGATGGTTTGATGTGCCCGCTATGTAACGGGAGAAAATCAGTCCATCAGGACGCAAGGATCGGAACGATTTTCCGCGCTTGTCCAAACTGCCGCGCTGAAAGCGGTGATTTGACGGATGTGATCAAACATCTGGAAGCGCTGATTGCAAAAATGAAAACAAGGGTGAAACAAGGTGCTTAAATGTTTAAAAGCTATGATTCTCATCATCTGGACAGCTGCAAAAAGTGACGCACAAATGAAACGATGGCACGAAGAAGACGGAAAGTGAGGAAGACATACGTGAAGAACGAAAGTGAGGCGTACAGCCCATCACCATGGCGCGTCGTCAGAACAAATACCGACCTGTACATTTATTCAGCATACAGCAAAGCCGAAAAGAAACGGTTTCCTTATTCCAATGGGCGGGTGATTGCCAAAGTCGCCGACTACAGCGCATATTCCAAGGAAAAAAATGCCCGCTTAATCGCTGCGGCTCCCGAACTTTTGACCGCAGCGAAGCTCACGCTTGCCTATTTGAGGCGAAAACGGCCCGCTCCCAGTGATTCAGTTGAGAATCAATTGATGAATATTTTAGAAAAAGTCGTCGCAAAAGCGGAATTTGAAGAGGAGGAAAAAAGATGAACCATCCGGCAAAGTTAACAGATATCCACGCTACAACGCTTGCAAGCCGCATCAAAAAAGGAAAGGTGACGGTAATCGTCCTTGACGGAATGAACGGCACGGCATGGCAGGCCGAGGCGCCTGAACACGGCAAAACCGTCATTGAAACGAGAAAGGGAGACCTCGCAAGGGTCGAATTTGAAATCGGCTATAAGCTATAGCTCTACAACTTGAATATTTGTCCAAGACGGAAAGCCTGCGGACGCTGATCAGATGCACATCTTACTGTGCGGCTGATTGGTGTCCTTTTTTATTTCAAAAAAACGGAGGTACACCAAAATGGAAGATTTACTTTTTGAATATAAAAGAGCGCTGAAAAACACGAAAAAGCTGTATCGGCCCTATCAAGATGAACAAGGGCTGACAGCTGAACAGCTGAAAGATAAAAAACTGATCAGAAACATGATGACCGATTTGGAATATGTGATCGACTGGCTTGAAAACGGAAGGGAGCCGGGAATCAGACGGGCGATTGACAGGCGAGATGCTTATAAACGGATGCTCCTGAAAGATCCGCAGATCATCGACACGTTCTCAGCACAGATTGCATTTGAACCGGCTCAGGAAGTGTCAGCATACGATAAAGCCCGGATTGAAACCGCACTGTCTGCCCTTACGGCACGTGAAAAAGAAATCTTCATTTTACATAAGGTCGAACAGTTTTCCTATGAGCGGATTGCCACCATGCTCGGCATCAAAAAGTCCACTGTTCAAACCAATGTGAAACGGGCACAGCTGAAAATCGCGAAACAAACCGAAAAGCCTCTCGATTGTATGGCATAACGATATATCTGTCTTTTGTCATACGTTTGCCACCTATAAGTGAAAAGAGAAAAAAATATAATGAGACATACTATTATAAATGGAAGATTCATATAGCGATGAAATATTACTGTTTCCGAGGATGAGAGGCGGTGAAGATGAACAATGCCAAGGAAAAGGGATCCAAAAAGGGATGAAGCTTTTCGTCTCTATCAAAAATACGGGGGAAACATTACGAATCTTGCAATCGCAAGAGAACTCGGTGTTTCAAATAAAAAAATCAGCGTTTGGAAAACCCGCGACCGCTGGAAAGAGGCTTTAAACGGGGATGACACGAACCGAGGAAAAGCAGACATCCACAATGAAGGGCTGAATGAACGGCAGCGGCTGTTTTGCATCTATTATGTGAAAAGCTTCAATGCCACCCAAGCGGCGATAAAAGCGGGCTATTCCCCGGCCAGCGCCCATGTGACAGGCTGCCGGCTTCTAAAAAACGAAAAGGTGGCCGATGAAATCAGGCGGATCAAAAAAGAAATGGTAGGGGAGATATTCGTCGAGGCGATGGATGTTCTCCAAGTCTATGTGAAAATCGCGTTTGCCGATATGACCGATTATGTGACTTTCGGCAAAAAAGAGGTACAGGCTGTCGGAAAGTCCGGACCGCTGTTTGATGAAGAAAACAATCCGGTTATGAAAGAGATCAGCTTTGTCGATGTGAAACATTCCGACCTCGTCGATGGTACAGTCATCACGGAAGCGAAACTTGGGAAAGAAGGAATCGCAATCAAGCTGGCCGATAAAATGAAGGCGCTCGATAAGCTCTCACAGTATTTTGACCTTTTCCCTGATTCATTTAAGCGGAAAATTGAAGATGAGAAGCTGAAGCTCGCCAAACAAAAAGCCGACAAAGATGCGGAACCAGGTCCCGTTGAAGTGGTCATCGCCCGAAAAGGTGATCCGGCTTGATCATGAAAGAAGTCAATCCGCATTTTGAAGATTATTTGTTTAACTGGGATCAGACGTTTCAATTTCTTGTCGGCGGATACGGTTCGTCGAAAAGCTATCATACCGCTTTAAAAGTCGTATTAAAGCTGCTTCAGGAAAAGCGGACTGCTCTTGTCGTAAGGGAAGTGTTTGAAACACACAGGGATTCGACTTTTTCTTTATTCGCATCCATTATCGATGAGCTGGGTGTTCATAAGGCGGCCGAGGCGGTTTCTTCACCGATGCACATCAGGTTTGCAAACGGCAGCCGGATTATTTTTAAAGGGATGGACAACCCCGCGAAATTGAAATCTATCAACAACATCTCGCTGATTTGGATTGAAGAATGTTCGGAAGTGAAGTATGAGGGCTTCAAGGAACTGATCGGCCGGCTGAGGCATCCTGATCACAGGCTGTATATGATGTTGACGACAAACCCCGTCAGCCAGTCAAACTGGACGTACAGACACTTTTTCAAGGATGAGCGGAACAAGCGGTCTATTTTGGATGATGAGGTCTTGTATAAAAAGCGGGTCGCTGTCGTCGGTGATACGTATTACCACCATTCCACAGCGGATGACAACCTGTTTTTGCCGAAAAGCTACCTCAAACAGCTTGATGATATGAAAGCATATGATCCTGACCTGTACCGGATTGCCAGAAAAGGACGGTTCGGGGTAAACGGCACCAGGGTTCTGCCGCAATTTGAAGTGATGGAGCATGAGGAGGTCATGAGACAGATCTCCGCCATTTCCAACCCGCTGAAGAGAACCGGAATGGATTTCGGATTTGAGCAATCCTACAATGCCGTCGTCCGGGCGGCCGTCGATCCCGACAAAAAATATTTATATATCTATTGGGAGTACTACAAAAATAAAATGACAGATGACAAGACGGCCGAAGAGCTTAACGAATTCACGGTTACGAAAGAGCTGATCAAAGCTGATCCGGCCGAACCGAAAAGCATTCAGTTTTTCAGGCAAAACGGTTTCAACATGACCGCAGCCCGCAAGTTCCAAGGCTCACGCCTGCAATATACGAAAAAAATCAAGCGGTTTAAAAAAATATTCTGTTCTGACCGATGTGCCAATACGATCTACGAATTGCAGCCGCTGACCTATGCGACGGATAAAGACGGCAATCTGAAGGAGGATCAGTTTACAATTGATCCGCACACGCTTTCCGCGCTATGGTACGCGCTTGATGATTATGAAGTCACCGATTTGAAGGCTGAGCCGGAAGCGAGAAAACGGCCGAACAGGAAAAGGGGGAGAAGCGTATGTCCACTCAGCAAACGGTAAGAGCGAAAGTCATGAAATCCCGTTTTCACGGGCCTGTAACAAAACAAATCTATGAAGATCAATTTTCGGAGATCTACGGCGATGATATTATCGCTCCGCCGTACAATTTGAAAGAACTGAAAGCCATTGCCGAATATTCTTCAATTCTCCAGCAATGCATTGACGCCTATAAAACGAATATTGCGGGTTTCGGGCTCGATGTAGAATACGCTTTTGATTTTAACGGTGCGGATGTGAAGCCCGATAAGAAAAAAGCTGCTGAGACCGATTGGACAAGGCTTGAAGATTTTTGCCGCCATCTTCATTTTGATGAATCGGCTGAAACGATTTTAAGCCATATGATAGAGGACCGCGAAAAAACGGGGAACGGGTTTTTGGAGGTGCTCAGAAACGGTGCGGGGCAGCCGGCCGGAATTGAATATCTCGATGTCAAAAATATGCGCGTATGCGGATTTACAGAACCGATCGAAGTTGAATTCGCCTACATGGAAAACGGATCGCTAAAAAACATCAAAAGGGAAAAAAGGTTCCGCAAGTACGTTCAGATGATTGACGGCAGGAAAGTGTACTTTAAAGAGTACGGCGATCCGCGGATCATGGATATGACCACCGGAGAGTTTGACAGACAGACTCCTCCTGAACGAAGCGCGAATGAAGCGATCCATTTTAAAATCGGCAGCGGCATCTACGGCGTTCCCCGCTGGATCGGAAATATTGTCAACCTGTACGGAGCGAGGAAAGCGGAAGAGCTGAATTATATGTACTTCAGACAAGGCCGGCACGTACCCGCCGTCATTACGGTTGAAAACGGCATGCTCTCAGAGGCTTCGTACAGAGAGCTGCAGGAATACATGAACGACTTGGAAGGCGTTGAAAATGCCCACAAATTTTTGCTCATCGAAGCGGAGGGGATCGCCCAGGAAAAAGACATTCACGGCAGCCAGGACATTACGCCGGTGAAAGTTGACATCAAATCCCTCGCCGAAATTTTGCAGGAAGATGCGCTGTTTCTTGAATATGACGAGAAAACGCGGAATAAAATTCGCTCTTCCTTCAGGCTCCCGCCGCTCTACACTGGTGATGCCCATGAATATAACAGGGCGACAGCCGATACCGCCCGCAAAATCACCGAAGAACAGGTTTTTGAACCGGAGCGGAAAATATTGATCGGCAAGCTGAATACGCTGTTTCTCCGTGATTTAAACATTTTTCACGCGAGGCTCCAGCTGAAAGGACCGGACTTTCGCGATCCGCTTGAGATTGCAAAAGTACTCGGTCCTTTTATTCAGGCGGGAGCGGTATCTGCAAATGATTTGCGCGACCTGGCCGGCAGAGTGCTCGGCAAGACGCTTGATGAATGGCCGGAGGAAGAATTCAGCAGGCCGCTCGTTTACCAGGAAAGCTTAAAGAATAATGAAGCGGAAGCCGGAGCACTGCTGCCTGAACTGCAGGAAGCCGTCGAGACATTGAAACAGATCACTGAAAGGAGGTGAACACTTCGTGCCGAGAGAGCTTAAAAATGCCAAGATCAATTTCGTCAGTTATGTCGACAAAGCGGCGAACAAAAAGAAATTTTTCATGACGAAGTCGAGTGAACCGCCGACATTTCAAAAGGAAGTCAAGCTGATTGCAAAAGCCGAGGATGAAAAGAAGCTCGTCTACGGCGTGGTCTACGAGCCGGACATTGCGGATGCCCACGGCGATTTTATGACGGCTGAAGAAATCCAAAAAGCCGCCCACGGTTTTCTGAAAAATGCCCGGAAGATCGACAAGGATCACAATTTCCAGGGAGGCGTCGGAGAAGTCGTGGAGTCCTACGTAGCGCCTGCTGATTTTGAAGTAAACGGCGAAACGATTGTGAAAGGCTCTTGGGTGCTGGTGACAAAAGCCGGTGATGAGATCTGGGAACAGATTAAAAAAGGAAGCATCACCGGCTACAGCATGGCGGGCACTGCCGAAACGGTCGAGCACCCGCCCCGCGCCGGCTCTGAAACCGATGAGACCGGCAGTTTCTTTCAGCTGTTTAAGCAGTTTTTTGCCGGCGACAAACAAAAAACGGGAGAGGAAGAAAAAAAGATGAAACGATCAGAAGTTCAAGGAACGATTGAAGCCGTCTTGGCTCCGCTTCTCAAACGTCTTGACGATTTGGAAGGGGATAAAGCGGCAGACGAAAAAGAGCAGCAGACAGACCAAGACGCACATGTGAAGGAAATCGTCGAGGACATGCTCGCCCCTCTTATTGCACGCATTGAAGCACTCGAAAAGATGAGAGGCGCCTCAAAGCAGGCAGCGGCTGAAAAAGACGGGGAAGAAGAAGTTAAAAAATCGATTTGGAGCGGATTGCTTTAATTTGGAGGAGGAAGACAATGAGAAATCAAGAGATTATTCGTAAAGCCGAGATGTCGCTTGCGACGCTGAAAAGCGGAGGATTAATGAATCCGGCGCAGGCTTCTGCATTTATTCGAATGGTGCAAAACACGCCGACAATTTTCAGCGAATCGCGCGTGATTCAAATGGAAAACGACTCGCAAAAATTTGAAAAGATCGGTTTTGGCCAGCGGATTTTAAGAGCGGCTGATGAAGGTAAAGCATTGGCGAAAGACCAATTAACCGCACCGGTGACCAGCACGGTCGAGCTGAATGCAAAAGAAGTCATTGCTGAAGTCAACATTACTTATGACACGCTCGAAAATAACATTGAAAAAGACGGCCTTCAACAGACATTGATGCAAATGCTGGCGGAACGGGCTGCTGTGGATATTGAAGAACTGATCGTCAACGGTGATGTCGCGTCTTCAGATCCATATCTTGCCCAGCTCGACGGGATCCGGAAGCAGTCGGTCTCCCACATCGTCGATGCGAGCGGGGAGCAAATCAGCCGACAGCTTTTCAAACAGGGGCTGAAAGCTGTTCCGGCAAAATATATGCGCGTTCCACAGGAATTCAGATTCTACACATCGCTCGGTCAGGAGATTGAATGGAAAGACCGCGTCGCAGACCGTCAAACCACTCTCGGGGATGCGGCAGTTCAGGGCGGACTTTCAACCGCTTTTGGCGTGCCTGTTAAAGGGGTCTCAAATATTCAGCCGTATTCATACGGAGAAGGAGATGCGGCCGCCGAAGCATCAGACATTATTTTGACACATCCGAAAAATATCATTCTCGGTTTCTCGCGCAATATCAGAATTGAAGTCGATAAAGACATTCGCGCACGCAAATTTATCATTGTTCTGACGGCAAAACTGGATAGCAAATTCGAAGAAGAAGACGCGGTTGCAAAAATCGTCAATGTAAAAGAGTAAATGCCTTAGTCCGAACGCTTCCAATGAAAGCATAGCCGATCGGCGGGGAACGAGTCCGTGCGCCCCGGACAACAGCTAAAAGCTCTGGAAGGATGTGATGAACATGCTGATCACGCCCGACGATATCATCCAATATTCCGTTATTGAAGCCGTGAAAAACCGGCCGCAGGAATTGCTACGGCAGGATATCCTTGAAGCTGAAGCGGAAGCCGAGCAGATAACGGGGCATCGTTTTACAGATGAAAAATATGATCCGCTGCCGGAAAAGGCAAGGCTCGCTTTGCTGCAACTGGCACAATACTTTGCATTGAAAAACGGTGATGAATCGCTTTTGAAAGGCTACAAATCTGAGAAATTGGGTGACTACTCCTATACGCTCTCAAGAAGCGGAGGCCTGGCGAAGCCCGACGTCTATAAACTGCTCGAAGAATTTATTCTTGATTATGAATCTGTTCGATTTAAGGTGCGGCCGCTATGAGCTACAAAAAATTATTAAGCGACCGCTGTGATATCTATCATCTAAAGGAAGACCAGGCCGAGGAAGCAATGTACGGCATTCCCGCGCCATACCTGCAGCCGATCCGCACATACGGGGACACACCTGATCTTCAAAATGTTCCCTGCTATTTTACGGAAAAAAACCAGTCGATCGTCCAGCAAGAACCCGAACAGGTCATTTATCATTCATATTTGGCCCATTTTCCGGCGGATGCAGATGTGCGCCTTCACGATCAGGCGGTCTGGAACGGTGTCAGCTACACGCTTCAGCAGCCGCGCAACATCAAAGGCCATCACCTGGAAGTCTTAGCGGTCAGGGATGAAAAACTATGAAAATCAAAGGATTGAAACAGCTGTCGCAGACGCTGGAAAAAGCGGGGCAGAGCGGCTTTCGAACTGAAGCTGCCAAGTGGCTTGAAAAGGCGGGAACCGATTTTTTGGACCTGGTCCGTGACGAAATCGTGCGCGCCGGATCGATTGATACCGGCAGCCTTTTGCGCTCGTTCAAGCGGGGGGCCGAAGGGAACAGGTGGGAAATCGAAAAAGGCGGACTCACGCTTGAAGTCGGGACGGAGTTAGAGTATGCCTCATTCGTAAATGACGGCCATTGGTCAGGCGGAAAAGATGAAGTCAGGTGGATTCCGGGACAATGGCACGGCGGCCGGTTTCAATATGATCCCGGTTCATCGTCCGGCATGGCCTTAAAACGGCAATGGGTAAAGGGAACAGGCTATTGGGAGCATGCGCTTTACATATTTGAGCGTTTATTTGAAAAACGCCTGCATGAAAAGCTGCAAAAATGGCTGAATTCCCTGTAAGGAGGTGAAGCTTTGAACGACGAAACGGGATCTGTCATGAATTTCTTTTATCAAGTCTTTCCTGTCGTCTGTTATGAAAAGGAAATACCTGACCATTTTCAAATACCGTCGCTATATTTTCCTCCCCCTTCTGTTTTTGATGAGAATGATACGGTTTCAACATTTAAAAAAGTCTTCACCCTGAATGTGAAACTGTTTCACCATGATTCGCAGCAGGCTCACGATCATGCCGAGCGCATTGCAGACGCCGTAAGGGAAGCGCGGCACATCATACCGCTCATTGGCCGATCGGGTAAAGGCACAGGGGACAGCTTGAGGATCAGCCGGATCGAGACGAGGATAGGGGATTCCGGCACCGCGTCCATTATTATTCAATGGAACAGCCGCTATTGGTACAGACGGGAAAACGAACTTTCTCTGGAAACAATTGATTTTACAAACGGGGTGAAATAATTGACAGTCAGCAAAAAAACAAAGACAGAAGCAAAAAAGGCGCCTCAAGAGGAACGTGAAGCGCTGTTCTACATCGAAGATCTGAGGGAGCACGCGAAAGAGCTCTTCGGCATTAAACCGGAAGTTCTCGACGGTGCTCTTTTTCATGTGAAAGAAGAGCAGATTTCAAAACCTGAGGCAAGTCAGCTTATTCAAACATTTTTAGCCAAGGAGGTCATGAATTAATGAACGGCGGAACATTTACACCAGGCAAAGAAAAAGATCGTGCCGGCATTTATTTTAATTTTAAAACGACAGCAGAGGAACGGGTTTCCGTCGGGGACCGCGGCACAGTTGCCCTCCCTGTCGTCATGAGCTGGGGGGAGCCGAAAACATTCGTATCGATTTCCAGCATTGAAGATTTAAATAAAAAAGTAGGATTGAACATCGATGATCCGTCTCTTCTGCTTTTCCGCGAAGCGAAGAAAAACGCACAGACCGTTTTGCTATACCGTCTGAACACAGGGGCGCCGGCGAAAGCCCAAATCGGCGAAACGCTGAGCGTAACGGCAAAATACGGGGGCGAGAAAGGAAACGACATCTCGATCCGCATTTCCGAAAATGTGCTCGATTCTAAAAAGTTTGATGTCACAACCTTTGTCGGAACAGATGAAGCTGACCGACAAACCGTCAAAACGGCAGAAGAGCTTACCTCAAATGCGTACGTCGCGTTTCAAGGGGAAGGCGCGCTTGAACTGACAGCGGGCACAAAGCTGGAAGGCGGAGAGAACGGAACAGCAAGCGTTGCCGATTACACCGCGTTTTTGGATGCTGCCGAAACGGAATACTTCAATACGATCGCACTTCCGGTTGCAGACAATGAACAGCTGAAAGCCACTTTTGCTGCTTTCATCAAACGCCTTCGCGACAAGCAGGGCCAGAAAGTCCAAGGCGTTGTCGCCGATTATGCCGGAGATTATGAAGGCATCATTAATGTAACGGGAGGCGTCGTGCTGGAAGACGGCACAGAAATCACTCCTGAAAAAGCGACGGCATGGGTTGCCGGAGCAAGCGCAGGCGCGACTTTTAACCAGTCGCTCACATTTGTCGAATACGAAGGAGCTGTTGATGTCCTGGACCGTCTGGATGAAGACCAGGTCATCGAACGTCTGAAAAAAGGCGAGTTTTTATTTACGTTTGATGCACGCGATCAATCGGTCAGCGTCGAAAAAGACATCAATTCTTTAACGAGCTTCACTGCCGATAAGAACAAAAAATTCTCGAAAAATAAAATCATCCGCGTTCTCGATGGAGTCAACAATGACCTGACCCGCGAATTAAAGGCTTTAATCAAAGCACGAAAAGCAAGCGGCAGCGATATCCCTGCATCAGATGATGGTTTGCAGTACGTCAAAACGCTGATCATTCAGTATATGACGGCGCTTCAGGAAGCCGGCGGCATCACCGGTTTTGATTCTGAAAGCGATATTGCCATTACACTGAATGAAGACCGCGACGGGTTTTTAATTGATTTGGCCGTTCAGCCGGTTGATGCAGCAGAAAAATTCTACTTTAATGTGGAGGTAAAATAATATGGCATTAAAAGCGCAAAACACGATTTCCGGAAAAGAAGGCCGTCTTTTTCTCGACGGACAAGAGATGGCTCACATCAAAACATTTGAGGCAAACGTCGAAAAGAATAAAGCTGAAGTCAATATTATGGGCCGCCGCATGACGGGCCATAAGACAACAGGTGCAAACGGCACTGGAACGGCGACATTTTATAAAGTCACATCTCAATTTGTCACATTAATGATGAACTATGTGAAAAAAGGCGAAGACCCGTATTTCACGCTCCAGGCCGTCCTTGACGACCAGTCATCAGGCCGCGGAACGGAACGGGTCACACTGTATGACGTGAATTTTGACTCAGCCAAAATCGCCGGCCTTGACGTCGACTCAGAAGCGCTCGAAGAAGAAGTTCCGTTCACATTTGAAGATTTTGACGTTCCCGAAAAACTGAAAGATACGTTTTAAAAAAGAGCCCCGTATCCCGGTTTTCAAACATAGGCTGCAAAGGCTGGTCTTAAAGAAGGAAGCCGATTCAGTAGTCAGGACATATGACACCAAGCACTCTCGCCAAGCCGAGGGTGCTTTTTCATTGCCAATTTAAAAATTGAATGTTAAAGGAGCAAGCAGACATGAGTGAAAAACAAGAAGAAAAAGTATATGATTTATCCTTTTTTATGCCGGGACAAACCGTTGAAGCCGAAGAAATCAAAGTGCCGATCTCAAAGCGGTTCGTCGATAAAAAGGGCAATGTCATTCCGTTTGTGTTTAAGCCGATTACAACCGAGCGCATTGACGAGCTTGAAAAAGAAAATACAACTTATAAAAACATCAAAGGCAGAGGCCGCGTCAAGGATCTCGACACCCAGCGCTTTTACGCCAGAATCGCCATTGAATCGACGATCTATCCTGATTTCCGTTCAAAGGAATTAAGAGAAGCCTATAAAACGGCCGACCCGGTCGAAGTGGCCAAACGCGTTCTCTCTGTCGGAGGGGAATATGCGAACTGGCTCAACAAAGCGATTGAAATCAACGGCTTTGAAGACGATCTTGAAGATCTGGAAGAAGAAGCAAAAAACTAATCAAGGATGGGAATAAAGAAGCGGTGTATCTCTATTTCGCGATGCACGAACTTCACTATTCTCCATCCCAGCTCCGGGAGCTGTACGAAGCCCCAAAACCGTTTAAAGCATTATTATACGGACTCATCAGCTACAAACTTCAGATCCTGGAAAAAGAAGCGCGGAAAGGAGGTACATAATCCATGGCAAAACTGACGGCACGTTTTGAACTTGAAGACCGGGTGTCTAAGAAGCTGCGGAGGATTCAGAAGGGGTTTAAAGACCTGGAAAAAAGACAAAAAAAGCTCAGCCGCCCGTTCACAATGCAAATAAAAACGAAAACAGCAGAGAAAACATTGAAAAAACTAAATGTTTTCTTAAAAGCCAACCTGAAATCATGGCAGCTTGAAATTTCAGCAGTTGATAAGGCCGGCAGAACCATCGACAATATTTCAAATCAGCTCAAACAAAAGCTGCCTGACAACTATCAATTTTCAATTGTAATAAATGATCAGGCGACACCGGGCATTCAAAAGATCAGAAGCATCATGTCTGATTTGGCATCGGCTGAATACTTCTTAACTGCAGCCGTTAACGACCGAGTCACCCCGGCAGTTCAAAAAATTTACGGCTACATGAAAGGTGCATTGCAAAAAGGATACTCTGCAACCCTCTATGTCATTGATAAAATCACCCAGACAGCCAGCAGGATTTCCTCCTATTTGAAAAATCATTTAGCAAGGGAATATCAGGCCACCCTTACGATTAACGACCAGGCCACCGCGAAATTGAATGCCTTGCAAAAAAAGCTCGATGATATTGAAAAGAAAAGAACAAAAAATGATCAAGGAATGCAAAGCTCAAAAACAGACGAGAAAAATGAATCAGGCAAATCTCCTGAGGCTAGTCAGGCAAGTTCCATTTGGGATACGGTTTTGCAAAAAGGGAAAGAGAAACTTGGAGAACTAACTAATTTTGGAAAAGGAAAGCTCGCAACATGGTGGCAGGGTAAAATAGATGAATATAAAAAAAAGACAGTCGAAAGATTAAAAGAAAAAATTGCTGAAAAAATCTCAATTAATCCTGAAAAAATGATGGATAACCTATTTGATAAAGGCTTGGATAAGCTTCTGGGAAAAAGCAATAAAAAGAAAGACAACAAAGAAAATGCCACAAAAAAACCTGTGAAATGTGTATGTTGTTGCTGCGGTAAAAGGGGAAGGTCTTTAACAAACGATCCGAAAACGAGCAAAAAGCCAGGTAGCAAAGGCGAAAAGTCCGACAATAAAACAGGTTCAAAACAAAATCGAACAAAGAAGCCGGGCGGAAAGTTCCTTAAAGGGCTTGGCAAGTTTGGAAAAGGTGTCGGGAAAAAAGTTCCGTACCTTGGAGCTGCACTGTCTGCGACAGAATTACTAGATATGAACAAAGAAAACGCAGGCGAAAAAGTCGGTTCAGCAGGCGGAGGAATTGCCGGCGGTTTAGCTGGTGCAGCAGCAGGTGCGGCAATTGGCACAGCTATTCTCCCTGTGGGGGGAACGGCAATCGGCGGTGCTATTGGAGGCTTAATCGGAAGTACAGGCGGCTCAAGCATCGGTGAATATTTCGGGAAGATGTTCGATGACAACGGCGGTGTCGAGAAAGCGTGGAATACGATAAAAGATAAATCGGCTGAGGCACTCGGAGCCATTCAAGAAAACTGGTCGATGATAGCAGGTTGGTTTACAGATAACGTCTGGAATCCGGTTGTCGGCAAGGTGGTCGAAGTAGCGACAGGGATCTGGAATCAACTGACAACAGCCTGGACGATGATTCAGGAAACATTCATGACAGTGGCGGGCTGGTTTGCGGAAAATGTCTGGAATCCGATTGTCGGCAAGGTGATCGAAGTAGCGACAGGGATCTGGAATCAGCTGACAACAGCCTGGACGATGATTCAAGAAACATTCATGGTTGTCGCCGGCTGGTTTGCAGAGAATGTCTGGGATCCGGTCGTGGGCAAAGTCATTGAAGTAGCGACAGGGATCTGGAATCAGCTGACAACAGCCTGGACGATGATTCAAGAGACATTCACGGTTGTCGCCGGTTGGTTTGCGGAAAATGTTTGGAACCCCGTGGTTTCAAAAGTCATTGAAGTGGCAACCGGAATATGGGATCGTTTTCAATTCACATGGAACATGATCAAAAGAATTTGGGGCGCGGTTTCCTCATGGTTTATAAATACGGTTTGGAATCCGTTAAAAAATACGTTCTCAACCGTAAAAGAAGCGATTGGAGAAAAATTTCAAGCGGCCAAAAAAACCGTAACAGACATTTGGGAAGGCGTCGCCGGCTGGTTTGAGAAAAATATTCAAAAGCCAATTGTAAAGATTGCAGGATTGATAAGCGACGGTTTTGAGAAAGCATTCGGCTGGGTAGGCAAAATATGGGAAAAGGTTGGCGGCGGTATTGATGCCGTCATCAACTTCATGACAGGAGAAGATCCTGATAAAAATGCCACAGGCGGCTACATCACAAAACCGACCATCTCCTGGATCGGTGAAGCCGGAAACGAATTCGTCATCCCGACGGAAAACAACCGGGGACGCGGGAAGATGCTGCTTGCCCAGGCCGCGACCAAGCTCGGTATGCGTGTTGTTGACGACATGGGAGCCGCGGCGGGAGACGGGGGAACTTCTTCTCCGGTTTCAAGCACAGCTTCATATTCGGCTTCTGTGTCGCCTGCTGTCGGCGTCGGGAATATAGAGGCAGAGGCGCAGGCTTTCGGCCGGGAATTCACCGGCGGTTTTGACAAAGGGATCGGCTCAAACGCTCCTTCCCTTAATCAATGGAAGCAAAAAAACATCAGCAAGCCGTTTAGCAGCCTGCCGGCAGAATCGTCTAACTACGGAAAACAGACGGTTGCCGGGTTCGCTTCCGGGCAAAATGCTTCCGCGACCGGAACCGGCGGTTTTCTTCAAGCAAAAGTAAATGCGCCTTATCAAACAACGGTGAAAACGTCATCTTCCTGGGGCGCAAATACAGTCAGAAACTTTGCATCCGGGCAAAATGCGACACCGACCGGGACGTCACAGTATGTTGATAAAAATATCAACAAGCCGTTCCTTGATTCGAAACAGTCGGCTGCAGGCTGGGGATCGGGAATGGTCGGACACTTTATCAGCGGCATGAATGGAAAAGGCAGCGAAGTTTCTCAAGCTGCAAAAAACTTGGCGAAAAAAGTGGAAAAAGCGTTCCGCGAAGAACTAGATATTCATTCTCCGTCCCGGGTTATGATGAGTCTCGGGCGTTTCGCGTCGGTCGGGATTGTCAAAGGTTTAAGCTCTGTCGATGTCAAAAGTTTTGCGGAAAAACAAGCGGGCTCACTGGCAGCTTCGTTTTCCGGAATCGGCGCCGTCGGCGGAAATGTAAAGTCGTGGCTGATGCAGGCGATCATGGCTACCGGTTCACCGGTGTCGTGGCTACAGCCGCTTTCTGTCATTGCTCAAAAGGAATCCGGCGGAAATCCGCGCGCCTATAACGGCTGGGACATTAACGCTAAGCGGGGGGACCCGAGCAGAGGCTTGATGCAGACGATCGGCCAAACGTTTAATGCTTACAAAGGAAAAGGAATGAATGATATTTTCAATCCTGTTCACAACGCGGTAGCGGCCATCAACTACATCAAATCGCGATACGGGTCGCCATTTAACACCCCAGGGATTAAAAGCATGGCAAGAGGCGGAGCTTATAAAGGCTATGCCAACGGTGGCCTGATCACTAGCGAGCAGATCGCCCGCGTGGGTGAAGGCGGCAAGCGCGAATGGATCATTCCCGAAGAACGCGGCATCCGCGGCAGATATCTGCTTCAGCGGGCTGCAGGCGCGCTCGGGATGGAAGTGCATGACCCGGCTGAAGGGTCAGGTTCAATTTCAAACGGTCAGGCGGCTGCAGCCACCGCAGGTGGGGCACGATCCCGGCAGCCGGCTGAAAGCGGCGTCAAAGAAGTCAACATCTATATTACCGGAGACAATCATTATCACAGTGAGCGCGACCAGGAAACATTGATTGCGAAAATCAAGCGCGCTCTTGTCGATGAGCTTGAACGGGATATTCATATTGGGACGAAAGGAAGCGTAGCTTATGACTAAATCCGTGTACGAATTTTGGCTGACACAAGGAAAGGAAAAGCTGCGCCTCCCTGTGCTTCCCGAGCAGCTTGACGTCAGCAATAATCTTGCCAACGAATCTGTAAAGGTGTCAAAATTCGGCGAGGTCACCTTTATCAATGAACCGGGAGCAAAGACGATTTCATTTTCGTCTCATTTTCCGAAAAAGTATTCTCCGCTCTCCGAATACAAAGGGTTTCTTTCGCCGGAGAACGCGATTCTCAAAATTGAGAAGTGGATGAAAGCAAAAAAACCGGTTCAATTTCTCGTGACGGGAACGAAGATCAATTTCACATGCAGCATCGAAAACTTTTCGCATCGTGAGGGTGAAAAGGATATTGGCGACCGCGATTTTGATCTCACATTAAAAGAATATCAAACAGCATCACCTCGGAAGATCAAACAAAAAAAGAAAACGAAGAAAAAACGGCCGTCCAAACCGGCTCCAAAAATGTACACTGTCAAAAAAGGCGATACGCTCTGGCACATCGCAGGCCGTTTTTACGGAAACAGCCAGGAATGGCGGAAAATTTGGAATGCGAACAAACAGGCGATGATCAAACGAAGCAAGCGAAATATCAAACAGCCGGGGCACTGGATTTTTCCGGGGCAAAAGCTGAAAATACCATAAAACGAAGCGCCGGGTGAACCGGCGTTTTTCTGTTAAATCAAAAGCAGGGGATAGCGATGATCGAATTATTTGTCATAAAAGAAAGCGAATGGTATGAACTTGTCACCGAAAGCGTCACCTTGGAAGGAGAAAGGTACCAGGCCCCTCGTTCGATCGAAGCGTCGATTGTGATCAAGCAGGGAAGCCACAAATATTACAGCGTGCAGGAAGGCGATACCGTTTTATTTAAATGGAAAGGAAAAGAACTGTTTCGCGGAATTGTTTTCAGCAGGGTGCCGAAAGAATATACGCTTACGTTTAAAGCGTACGACATGCTTCAGTACTTGGT
The DNA here is from genome assembly GCF_037976035.1 of Bacillus sp. FSL K6-0972. Taxonomy (NCBI): domain Bacteria; kingdom Bacillati; phylum Bacillota; class Bacilli; order Caryophanales; family Bacillaceae; genus Bacillus; species Bacillus sp. FSL K6-0972. The sequence goes on from NZ_CP150260.1 coordinate 1,393,276, forward strand.
GAAAAATCAGGATGTATATGTATTCTCGAACAAAACGGCCGCTGACATTGTCAAACGAATTGCGAGCGACTTTCAAATTCCCAAAGGCGCTATTGCAAACACGGGGCATACGATTAAATCGCTCGTCTTTAAAGACAATACGAGCCTATATGACATCATTTTAAAAGCGCTGCGGGAAACAAAAAAGCAAACCGGAAAAAACTATCAGCTGTATGCCGAAAAGGGAAAGCTGTGTTTAAGAGCGTGGCCCGAACCGGAGAATATCTGGGTTTTGGAAACGGGTGTGAACATTACGGATTACACTTACAGTACGTCAATTGATGAAACAGCAACCCGGGTGAAACTGAGAAAGCAGAAAGATAACAAAACCTATACCGCATCCGCCAGCGATGAAGCCGGTATGAAAAAATTCGGCGTACTCCAGTACACAGAGACGGTTTCGGATGATATTAACGAGGCGCAACTGCGCGACCGGGCGAAGAAGATACAGGCGGAAAAGAAAGGCGTCAAAAAAGAGCTGAAAAGCATACAGGCGCTCGGCATACCGGAAGTTCAAAGCGGACTGCCGGTTTATATATCGATTCCGGAAGCGGGCATTAAAGGGACCTATTGGGTTGATAAAGATAAACACGATTTTACAGGGACAAAGCATGTGATGACGATTGATGTCGTCGCTAAAAACACCATACCTGAAGGAGCGTCTTCATGAAATTAAGCGATGCGATAAAAGAGCTGGCTCTTGGAGCCGTAAACGCTGAATCGCCTGTTGATGTCATGCCGGCTGAAGTCGTGTCCGCTTCTCCGCTTAAGCTGAAGCTCCGCAATCATGATAAATTGGTGATCCCCTCCGACTTACTGGTGGTGGCCAGGCATTTGACAGAACATACGGAACAGATCCGGATTGACGGAGAAGACAAAACGATTCGCTTTTACAATCAATTGCATGCCGGCGACCACGTGATGATTGCGGCCATGCCTGGAGGGCAGTCGTTTTTTGTGATTGACAGGATATAGGAGTAGGAGGTGGCTCGGGTGGCTCTTTCACCGGAAGTATCTTTTGAAGATATCGAGGATGACAGCGAAGTGATTGAGACTTCAAAAACGTACAAAATTGATTTTGAAACAGGCAGGATGACGGGTGATATGATTTCAGGACTCGAAGCGGTCGAACAAATGGTTTACATGGCGCTGAGAACTGAGCGCTACGCATACGCCGTTTACAGCCATAACATCGGAAATGAGCTGCAGGAGGTTCTTTCAGATCATGAAACGACCGACGCTTATAAAGAAATGGAGATACCGAGACTGATTGAGGAAGCCCTCATATACGACGACCGAATTTCTGCGGTAACCGATTTCGAGATTGAGCGTCAAGGCGATGCCTTCCACGTGTCCTTTTCGGTTGAAACCGATGAAGGGACGCTGGAAATCGAGGAGGTGATAGGGGAAGATGTTTGAAAACCAGACATTTGAAGAGATCATGGAACGCATGCTTGAGCGGGTTTCAGATGAGATTGACAAGCGTGAAAACAGCGTTATTTGGAATGCGCTTGCCCCGGCAGCTGCCGAGCTGGCGCTTTCTTATATTTGGCTTGATCAAGTGCTGAATTTGGTTTATGCGGATACGGCTGAAGGCGAATATTTGGACAGAAGGGCGGCTGAGGCCGGTCTTGAGCGCTATCGGGCGTCAAAAGCCATTTGGTCTGCGGCATTTACGGATGGAGTATCGGTTCCCCCCGGAACCCGTTTCTTTCTGGAAGACTTATATTTTACCATGCTCGAAGACGGCAAGCTGGAATGTGAAACAGCCGGGACAAAAGGAAACGCCAATTTTTCGGGGCGGCCTTTGCTTCCGCTCGATACCATTCCCGGACTTGAAAAAGCGGTTATGGGAAGGCTTGAAATTCCCGGCCGTGACGAGGAGACGGATGAATCCCTGTATGAAAGGTATTTGATCCGCGTCCGTAGGGAAGCAGTCAGCGCGAATCAGCTGCATTACAAACAATGGGCCGAAGAAGTGGACGGCGTCGGCAAAGCGAAGGTCTTTCCGCTGTGGAATGGCGAGGGAACCGTAAAAGTTGTCATTACAAACGCCAAAATGGAGCCAGCCTCTGACGCATTAATCGAAAGAGTCAAGCAGTATATCGATCCCGATCCAGGCAAAGGGGAAGGTATGGCGCCGATCGGAGCTTATACCGCAGTTGAAAGCGCGGTATGGAAAGACGTGAGCATATCTGCAAAAATCATACCTGAATCAGGCCGGACGATCGATGAGGCCAAACAGGAAATTGAAGAAAAAATCACAGAATTGTTTAAAGAAATGGCCTTTAAAGAAAGTGTCATCCGTCTCTCGCAGATCAACAATATGATCTATAAATCGTCCTCTGTCAGTGACTATTCGGAAGTCTTCATCAACGGGGAAGCGAAAAATCTGCAGTTGACAGAAACGGAAATTCCAAAGCTGGGGCAGGTGACCATCATTGAGCAAGATTGATGAAATGGCTTTTCATCTGCCGCCATACTTGACGGAAATCCGGGAGATTCAAGAAATTATAACGGCTGAAGCGCCTGAATTTGAAAGGCAAAATCAAGAGATTTTCGATATGACGGACCAGCTTTTCGTCACGACGGCCACATGGGGGCTGGACAGGTGGGAAAAGATTTTGAATGTCAGACGCGAGGCTTCAGACGGCGTCGATATTCGAAGGGCCCGTCTGTTAACCAAGATGTCCAATATTCCGCCGATTACAAGCCGCTCGATCGAGCGAGCGGTTAATGCTTTTTTAAAACAGCCGTCTGCCTCCGTCAGACTGACGGCCGGACGGTATCATTTTTTGCTGAGTGTAAACGGTGAAGATCTGCAGTTTATACCTTCGATCATTCAAACCGTCAATCATATGAAGCCCGCCCATTTGGCTTATACATTCCGGGGCGGGTTTCATTATGAATGTCGGCCGCCGAAAAGCGTTCATAACAGGCTCGTTTTAAGAAGTGAAAACGGCTTTTTCGGTACGATACCGGTCTATTTGGACGGACAGTATCTGCTTGATGATGCATTCTACTTGAACGGTTTTCGAGAAATCGACGGTCTGCCCCGCAGGTTTAAACAGCAGCTCACACTGCGCCACAAGAAGCGGCAAAACATTCGGTCCGCCTCGAGCTTTACAATGAAGGCGGCCGCTGAAAACCGGTGGAAACAGCAAGCAAAAGCAGGCATGAAAACCGGCATCAGCAATCAAAACAAACAGGTCCAATCCCTCAAAATCAGCTGCAAATGCGAGCATGAATTTAAGCAAGCAGGCGCGCTTGAAATGAGAGAGAAGTGGTGGACGCTAAACGGCGCATTTTTGCTCGACGGTACAAAGCAGCTGGCAGCAGCGGCGCAAAAAATCGCATTGTAAAGGAGAAATCAAAATGGCACAACAATTAACAGTGACAACGCTTTATGCAAGACAGCAAATGGCAAAAGCACGGGCTGAGGGCGGCAAGCTCACCAAAATCACAAAAATGGCTTTCGGAAACGGAGGTACAAACGATAAAGGCGAACCTGTTCCTCTACAGGGCAACGAACAGGCGCTGAAAAACGAACTCCTGCAAAAGGACATCGACAGCTTTGTCTTCATGGAGCCGGCGAAAGTCCGCTATACATGTACATTGGGAGAAAGCGAACTGGCAGGGGAAACGATCAACGAGCTCGCCCTTGTTGATGAAGCCGGAAAATTTACAGCGGTCAGAACGATGACAGATAAGCAAAAAGACGGCGACATCGAGTTCGTCTTTGAAATCGACGACATTTATTAAAGGAGCTGAAACAAGGTGGACATCCAAAAACCGAGACGCCCGGTTCCTGTTTTTTATCCTAAATAAGAAAACAAAATACACCAGAGTGGTGCCAAACAGAAATAAAAAAAATACAGCAATAGTCATCACAATTGAATGAGAGGCGAAGACAGGATGGATATAAAAAGACCAATGAGTTTTAAAACAACAGATCGGGCACATGCTGATCTTTTTAATAAAGTTGTCGATCAGCTCAATGAAAATGATCAACTGATTGCAAACTATATTGATGAGATCGATCAAAAAACAGCAACAAAAAAAGAGCTAGATTCACATGTAAAAGACAGCACACTGCATATTACTGAAAATGATCGACACAAATGGAATGAGAGTCAATTGTTTAATATTACTCAGGAAGATGGGCAAGGAAAAATTAATATTCGTGAAAATGAAGATTTTCATGTGGTTCTCCCGCAGCATACAGGGCTTATTCATTTTACGGCGGAGTCAGGGGCACTAAACGGCCCAGGGCCTTCTATCAGGGGAATTTGGACATGTAATCCTGAGGGAAATGAAGGACAAATTATCGCTTTTGACAGAGCAAATAAAACCTATCGAAAATCAATTTCGGGAGGCAAATGGACGGAATGGACGGAATTGGAAACTACGGAAGGGTCTCAAACAAAAGTAGATGCTCATGCGGACAACCCCGACCTTCATATTTCCGTCCAAGAACGTAAAAAATGGAGTAGCGGACAATTATACAAGTTAACGAATGATCAAGGTTCAAGGACAAGATTACAAGGTGGAGCAGATATTCTAAAACTGCCGACCGGATTTTATGTTGCATTAGGGAATGAGGTGCAAAATAACCCGGTCCAAGATAGTTCCTGGTTTACCTATGATGTCATTGAGGCTGATGCAGAACGAAAAACAATATATGCATGGCGTACTTATGATAATACATTATGGCATGGATCTGTTCATTCTGATGGAATTTTCAAGGGATGGAAGCGAATTATAACAGCTGCTGATTTAGAGCCATCATGGACCGAAGTTCCCCTTAAGAACGGAGCTTCCCATGGTGATCGAAAGGTGCGTTGTGGTTTAATGGGCGGACTTCTAATATTAGAGGGGGAAATTGTGACAAAAAGGGGTGTTGTTTTTGGGACACTTCCGGAAGCCTATCGGCCGTCAAAATTTCGAAGCAGAATTGTTCCGATTTTCGGTACCACAGGGATGACTAAGTTATATATTGAACCTGATGGAAATATGAGATTGGAAGGCCAGATTGCAGATAAACTTGAGAACATTACATCTTACGGTTTAGATGAAGTGATTCCCCTTTAAAAAGTAAGGGGTTATAAATTTCGATAACATACTTTTTTGTCAGCATAATAAATATCGAGGTACAAGTGTAAAGGGGGGATAAGAGATGGTGCAATCAAACGATATTTTTCAGAAAGAGATTACAGAATTAAAGTCCGGGCAAAAAATACTCGAAAAACGCGTCAGTACACTCGAAAGAACATCAGACCGCCACGATCAGCAAATCATCTCGATTAACGAAAAGCTGAACAAAATCGAAGAGAATACAACTTGGATCAAGCGCAGCATCACAGGCGCGATTATTACAGCGGTCAGCACCGGCATCATCGGCGGCGCGATCGCTGTTTTTTATAATTTATTGCAGAAATAAGGGAGGACATCATCATGAAACATATGGACAAAGGCACGGTCGTCAGGACGGTGCTTCTTTTTATTGCGCTGGTCAATCAGACGTTGATCATGTTTGGAAAGCCGGTTTTACCGGTCACAGAAGATCAGATTCATACATTGGCGGATGCCCTCTATTCAGCCGGGTCTGCGGCTTTTACGATCGCTGCATCGCTGATTGCCTGGTATAAGAACAACTATGTGACAAGCAAAGGGAAAATGCAAAAAGAAGTTTTACAGAAAAAAGGTTTAACGAAATGAAGCTGCTTTTCAGGCGGCTTCCTGAATTGCATTTGAAAAGGAATGATGAAGTTTGGTCAAAGTAATCAAGAACTTTGTAAAAATCAATCAATACACCCGTCCCGGGCTGAAGCTTGCGGCAGTCAAAGGAATTGTCATGCATTGGACGGCGACGCCCGGGGCTTCGGCTTTGAATGAGCGCAATTATTTCAATGGCACCTGCATTGCTGACAAGCGTTATGCATCGGCTCACTATTTTGTCGACCGTCATGAGGCGCAGCATATTATTCCCGATCATGAAGTCGCTTATCATGCGCATGATCAAAACCGCTGCTATGTCAGCTTCCTAAAGCCGAATGCCAATACCACGGCGCTCGGGGTTGAAATGTGCGTAGAAAAAGACGGTACTATCCATGAAGAGACGATTCGCAATGCGGCAGAGCTTGTAGCGGATTTGTGCAAGACATACGGTTTGTCCGCAGATCGGATTGTCCGCCATTACGATGTCACCAACAAAAGCTGTCCAACCCCGTGGGTGAGAGATGCCGGCCAATTGTCAGCTTTCCGTAAAAGAGTAGATGCCCTTTTGGGAACGAAAACCGTATCCGTGTCGGCTGCCTCCACCAGCCAGACAAGTTCGTCATCTGGCATCATACTCAAAAAAGGAATGTCAGGCGCTCATGTGAAAAAGCTGCAAACGCGCTTGATCGCTGCCGGCTTTTCGCTGCCTAAATACGGGGCGGACGGAAGCTATGGAGACGAGACGGTGCAGGCGGTTGTTTCTTTACAAAAGAAAGCGGGAATTAAAGCCGACGGCATTTACGGCCCGTCAACTGAAAAAGCCCTCTCGGCCGCTGAAGCGTCAGCGGGCAGCAAGAGCAAAACGTGGACCCTCCCGGACGGTATTTATAAGGTGAAAAACCCGCTGATGAAAGGAACGGCCGTCACACAAATCCAGACAGCCCTTGCGGCTCTTTATTATTACCCTGATAAAGGGGCCAAAAACAACGGGATCGACGGATACTACGGAGTGAAGACGGCAAATGCGGTGAAACGTTTTCAGTTGATGTACGGTTTGGGAGCGGACGGGATATACGGACCGAAAACAAAAGCGAAAATGATGGCCTTCTTGAAATAAAGGAACTTTTAAAGTTCCTTTATATTTTTGAAATTTTCGAAAAACATCTATTCCACAACCATACTTGTATGGTAGTATGGCAGAGAGGAGGTGAGAGTCATGACAATGAAACAATTAAACCCGCGTTCTGTCAGAGACCAAATCTATCAGATGCTGAAAGAAGAAATCATGAAGTTTCGGCTTGTGCCGGGTGAGCTGATATCGGAAAAAGAGATTTCAGAACGGTATGAAGTCAGCCGCACTCCGGTCAGAGAGGCTTTTTTGCAGCTATCGAGAGAAGGGCTTCTCGAAGTCTATCCGCAGAAAGGAACCCGCGTATCGCTCATCGATCTTGACCTGGTGGAGGAAGCGAGGTTTATGCGGGAAAACCTGGAAAAGGCTGTAGCTGAACTGGCGTGTGAAGACTTTCCGCAGGAAGCTATGTTTAAGTTGGAACAGAATGTGAAGATGCAGGAATTATCGATCGCACAGAAAAACTATGAAAGTTTGTTTGAATTAGATGAAGCCTTTCATCAGACGATTTTTGAAGGCTGTGGAAAAGCGAATGTTTGGGCTGCGATTCAGCAGATGAACGTTCCCTTCCAAAGAATCCGCTTTTTAAGGCTTGCCGCCGATTTTAACTGGAACACCATTCATCAGCAGCACGCGGCATTAACAGAAGCGATTCATACAAAACAGAAGGCAAAAGCCAAGGAGATTGCCGAAGAGCATTTGCAGCTGGTTATCGTCGATAAAGAGATGCTCGTTGATGAGTTTCCCGGTTATTTCAAAAAGTAAGCGTTTTAAAAGGAGTGGTGATGTGAAAGCTGCGGTGATGACGAAGCCTTTTTCGATCGAATTTCGCGACATTCCGCGTCCCGAACCGGCCAGCGGCGAAGTCCTTGTCAAGGTAAAAGCCGCCGGGATTTGCGGCAGTGATGTGCATTTTTACGACGGCTCAAATCCATATGCACAGTACCCTCAGATCTTTGGCCATGAGCTTGCAGGCATCATTGAAAAAACGGGGGCCGGTGTGAGGGAGCGATCCGCAGGCGAACGGGTTGTCATTGAACCGGCTATTCCGTGCGGAGGCTGCTACCCTTGTCGGAAAGGGAGGACAAACGCCTGTGTGAATATCGACATGATTGGGTCGGTTCGCAGAGGAGGGTTCGCTGATTTTATCATTGTTCCGGAAATGCATGTCCATCCGATTCCTGATCAAATGGATTTTGCAACCGCTGCGTTGTGCGAGCCGTTTTCAATCGGAGCGCAGGCGGTTCGGCGGGCAGATATTCAAACAGGCGAAACGATTGTCATATTGGGAATGGGTCCGATCGGGTTAACGATTTTGGCACAGATTAAAAAGCGCTTTGACGTTCGTGTGATCACTGTCGATCCTGTAAGGGAAAGGCTTGAGCTTGCCGAGGCATTCGGTGCGGATGCCGTTATTCAGCCTGGTGAAGAGGATACCGAGCAAATGATTCTGAAGCTGACAGACGGAGAAGGAGCGGGGATTGTGTTCGAAGCTGCCGGGATTCCCGCGACCATTGAGCAATCTGTCCATTTGGCAGCTGCTGCCGGGCGCATTGTTATTGTCGGCTTAACGGGGGAGAATGTGACGATTCCGGGTCTTCTTCTCACAAAGAAAGATATTGAAATTTATGGAACAAAACACAGCGTCAATCAATTTCCCGGCGTTATTCAATTTTTGAATGAAAACCCTGAAATAGCCCGGTCTTTTGTCACTGAGATCATGCCTTTTATGAAAATAGAAGAGGCGTTGAAAAAAGCGAAAAACTGTCCCCATCAGGTCACAAAGATCATTTTATCTTATTGAATCGGTGAGGAGGAAGTGTGATGAAAATGGTTTTCAGATGGTATGGAGAAGGAAACGACTCCGTCACCCTTGAGCAGATCAGGCAGATTCCCGGTGTAGAGGGCATCGTTTGGGCGCTTCACCATCAGCCGCCAGGTGAAGAATGGCCATTGGAAGAGATCTTAGAGGTGAAACGGCAGTGTGAACAGCACGGTTTTCACATTGAAGTTGTTGAAAGCGTTAACATTCATGAGGATATTAAGCTCGGGCTGCCGACGAGAGATCTGTATATTGAAAAATACAAGCGAACGATTGAAAATTTGGCCAAAGCCGGCGTAAAAGTGATCTGCTACAATTTTATGCCTGTATTTGACTGGCTGCGGACCGATTTATACAAAAAGGCTCCAGACGGGTCCACCGCTCTGTTTTATGAGCACGCAAAGGTGCACACAATCGACCCTTTTGCGCTTGTCGATCAAATCGCCAATCACCGCGAATTCACGATGCCCGGCTGGGAACCGGAGCGGCTGGAACATCTGACAAGGCTGTTTGAAGCCTATCAAAATGTGACGGAGGAGGATCTGTGGAGCCATCTTCACTATTTTCTTGAACGCATCATTCCAACCGCCGCACGCTGCGGAATCAAAATGGCGATCCATCCCGATGATCCTCCGTGGCCGGTTTTCGGACTCCCGCGCATCATGACTTCAGGAAAAAGCATCGGGCGGCTGCTTCAGCTTGTCGATCATCCGGCTAATGGCGTGACACTGTGCAGCGGTTCATTGGGGGCCAACCCCGAAAACGATCTTTCCGCCATGATCCATGCGTATGCCGACCGGATTCCATTTGCCCATATCCGAAACGTCAAAGTCTACGAAAACGGTGATTTTATCGAAACATCGCACAGAACAAAAGATGGCACCGTTGACATTTGCGGGATTGTCAAAGCCTATCATGAAACAGGTTTTTCAGGCTATGTGCGTCCGGATCACGGCCGCCACATCTGGGATGAAAAGTGCAGGCCAGGCTACGGTCTGTATGACAGGGCGCTCGGTATCATGTATTTATGGGGCATATGGGATTCGCTTAATAGAGAAAAACGGGAGGCTTCACAATGCTTGAAATCCATGAAAATTTAGCGGGAAAAACTGCGGTCATCACAGGCGGCAGCGGGGTGCTTTGCGGCGCGATGGCGAAAGAGCTCGGCCGGCAGGGTATGAATGTTGCCATTCTTAATCGAACCGTTGAAAAAGGAGAGGTCGTGGCCGAAGCTATTCGAAAAGCCGGCGGCGCAGCGATTGCCGTTGAGTGTGATGTCATCAATCAACGGAGCGTTGAACAGGCGAAACGTGTTGTGGCTGACCGATTCGGCGGCTGTGATCTATTGGTGAACGGGGCCGGCGGTAATCACCCCAATGGCACGACATCAGATGAAACATTCAACTCCGAGCACCTCTTCCAGGACAACATTAAGACATTATTTGATCTGAACTGCGATGATGTCGGTTCTGTTCTCAATTTAAACTTCCTCGGTTCTTTCATTCCAACACAGCAATTTGCAAAAATGATGCTGAATCAAAAAGGGGCATCCGTGATCAATATTTCTTCAATGAGCGCCCAAACCCCGATGACGAAAGTGCCTGCATACAGCGCGGCGAAAGCGGGCATCGACAATTTTACGAAATGGCTGGCCGTCTATCTGGCCGAAACGGGAATCAGGGTCAACGCCATTGCCCCGGGATTTTTCCTAACCAATCAAAATGAACGGCTTCTTCTTGATCAAAACGGCGAATTTACTGATAGAGCAAAGAAGATCATCTCTCACACCCCGATGAAGCGTTTCGGCAAACCGGAAGATTTGCTGGGGACGCTGCTTTGGCTGGCGGATGAGAATATGTCCGGGTTTGTTACCGGCATAACAGTGCCGGTAGATGGCGGATTTACTGCTTATGCCGGTGTCTAAAAACGCGATAAAGGGGAGGCCGATACATGAAGCAGATTGTGTGTGAAAAGCCTTATCATTTTAAAATGACGGATGTGAAAATGCCGGAACTAAAGGATGGGGAAGCATTGGTCCGCATTAAACGGATCGGAATTTGCGGGACGGATTTTCACGCTTATTGCGGAAGACAGCCGTTTTTCTCTTATCCAAGAGTGCTCGGACACGAACTGTCCGGTGAAATTGTCAGCATCAATGATACCGGCGGAACGTTCAAGCCGGGCGATCAAGTGTCAATTATTCCTTATTTGGAATGCGGGACATGCATCGCCTGCCGGAACGGCCGGCCCAACTGCTGCGTGAATCTGAACGTCCTCGGTGTCCATACAGATGGGGGAATGCGGGAATACATAAATATCCCGGCAGACCACCTGATAAAAACAGAAGGATTGACGCTCAGCGAAGCCGCTGTCGTTGAATGTTTGAGCATCGGCGCCCACGCTGCAGAAAGGGCAAATATCAAAAAAGGGGAAACGGTGCTTGTCGTTGGAGCGGGGCCCATCGGACTCAGCGTGATGAAATTCGCAAAATTGAAGGGGGCGAAAATCATCGCGATGGATGTTAGAAAAGAGCGCCTCACGTTTAGCCGCGAATGGGCTGAAGCCGATGAAGTCGTATTAGCGGGAGAACATGCGGCAGAGGAGATCAAACGGTTGACGAACGGCGACTTTCCGACGGCTGTCTTTGACGCGACAGGGCATCTTGCATCGATGAACAGCGCTTATCAGTACGTCGCACACGGGGGACGGCTCATCTATGTCGGACTGATCAACGACCATCTGGCCATGCCCGATCCTGAAATCCACAAGCGGGAGCTGACGATTTTATCCAGCCGCAACGCATTAAGAAGCGATTTTGAGACGGTGATGAAAGCCATCAGGGATGGCGGAGCGGATGCGAACCGGTTTATTACCGGACAGATTGCGTTCCGCGATGTTGTTGACAGATTTCAATCAGCACTTGCTCCGGAAACCAATCCTGTGAAAGTGTTGATCCATCTGTAAGATCGCACAAAATGAAAGCGTTCTCTAAAACTGGAAAGAGGGGGTTGCCCATGTTTTCAAACGGCCGCGGGTTTGTCATCGTGATGCTTTTTTTGGCGGGAGTAATTAATTATTTGGATCGTTCGGCATTGTCTGTCGCTGCTCCTTTTATTCAGGAAGATTTGAACATACGTCCGGCGCAGATGGGCATGCTGTTCAGCAGTTTTTTCATCGGATATGCCATCTTTAATTTTATCGGCGGCTGGGCATCAGACAAATACGGAGCGAAACATACGCTGTCGGCCGCAATGGTCGTATGGTCGGTTTTCAGCGGCGCCATTGCACTGACATATAATTTCGTTTCACTGTTCATCATCCGCGTCATTTTCGGCATGGGGGAAGGTCCGCTGTCAGCAGCAACGAGCAAGTCGGTCAACAATTGGTTTCCGCAAAAAGAAAGAGCAAGAGCGCTCGGCATGACAATGTGCGGAACGCCGCTCGGCGGAGCCATTTCAGGTCCGATCGTCGGATTGATTGCCATCCATTGGGGGTGGAAAGCTTCCTTTGTGTTGATCATGATCATCGGGCTTGTCTGGACTTGGTTCTGGATAAAATTCATGAAAGATAAGCCGGATGATTCCCACAGTTTGTCCGCTGAAAAAGAAGTGCGTCCGAAAAAGGACACCGGCATCCCGCTGTCTTTTTATTTGAAGCAGCCGACCGTGCTGTTTACGGCATTCGCATTCTTTTCCTATAACTATATTTTGTTCTTTTTCTTAACGTGGTTTCCGAGCTATTTAACGACAGCCCGGGGGCTGAGCATTCACGATATGAGCGTTGCAACGATTATACCGTGGGTTGTCGGATTTCTAGGTCTTGCGCTTGGGGGATTTATTTCAGATTATCTGTTCAAGCTGACGGGCAAACAGATGTTTTCGAGAAAAGCCGTGCTTGTGTGCTGCCTTTTGGCTGCGGCGGTATGCATTGGATTTGCCGGGCTTGTCACTACCGCGTTTGGAGCTGTTGCACTTGTCGCACTATCGGTTTTCTTTTTGTATTTGACCGGCATCACATACTGGGCGATTATACAGGATATCGTTCATCCAGACAGGGTTGGGGGCGTGAGCGGATTCATGCATTTTCTTGCCAATACGTCCGGCATAATCGGTCCGACGGTTACAGGGTACATCGTCGAGTACACCGGGGCTTTCACAAGCGCTTTTTTGCTTGCGGGAGGGCTGGCGGTGGCAGGTTCTATTTGCGTCGCTTTATTTGTGAAACCGATACGTTCTGAAAAGCTGCCTCAACCTGTTGGAGAAGGCGGACAGGGGCATCCTTTATGATGCTCCTGTAGACATGAAAATAACCCCCTTCTCAGCAGAGAAGGAGGGTGAAAGTGCAAGTTTCACGGTTTGTTTTTTCTTCTGTTCAGCGTTTTAATGATTTTCTCGCTTCTTCTTCTGAGAAGAGAGGTATAGTCCGATAGGCCAAATTTTGCGAAATCGACGTGTTTGACTTGTTTTTTCAGTTTTTTCACAGCATCACCTAATTCAGCGCTTTTAGTTGATTGGTTTATTGTATGTATGAAACGGGAAAACGGAATAAGGACGGGAGAAATTTTCCCGTCCTCGTTTAAGCTTTTTTTCTTTTATACTCGCCGATCAGCCGTTCGTTTTGCCGGAAAATCCGTTCGGTATGGGGGCTGACTTCGTATTTCGCGATATTGGTTTTGGATTGCTTTTTAAACATTTTAAAGGCGAGGCGCTTTTTTACGCTTTCCTGGTCTTGCTGAAAAGCAGGCTCCATCAGTCGTCACCTTCCTCTTCGTTTGGTAGCAGAAGATCATAGATGCTTGTTAAAGAAGTAAACAGGAGATAATCAAATTCTGTGACAAGGTCTTCTGAGGTTAACTTCATGACATAGTCAAAATCGTGGATGGAAAAAGGAATGAGGACCATTTTTCCGTTTTCTTCATAATAAACGTCTTTGCGCTCAAGCTTTTCTTGAACATCGAACCGGTTTTCCATATGCTCAAGCAAATGATCCTTGCTTTCTTCTGAATTATATTCGCAAAGTGCAGCGGATATATTCATTTTTTCGGCAAACCGTTTGATGAGCTTTTCGATGCCTTCTGCATACGCTTCTATATTTCCATAATAGATGTGGATCGGTTCGTTTTTCAATAGGTATTGAAACGTTTTCAGCCTGTTTTGATACGTGTGGAGGAGGTCGTTGTTTTCTTCGAGAAGCATTCTTGTGTCTGTCGCGAGTTCGGAGCTGCCGAGCTTTTTAAAGTAGGCGTTTAAGAAAATAAAAGCGTCTGTCAGCGTGAAAAAAACGGCAACGATCAGGTAATGAAGCGGGTTCGTGAAAATCGACTGCGGATCGTGCGTCCAATAAATCACGGCGCCGATAACATAAAGCAGGTACCACGTTTTTCGGATCGCGACCGTTTTTTCGGTGAGCTTTTTTTCAAAACACCACACGGCAGCCACGTACAGAGACAGCGCCAAAACAATGAGCCAAACAAGGAATTGATAAAATAGCAGCATAACTTGTTTCCCTCTTCCCGAGAAATAGTGCAGTTCCTATTCTATTGTTATGCCGGCTTTCTTTTAAACATGAAAACTCCCGTCCTAGATTCGGACGGGAGTGTGCTGATTAAAAGAATAAATCAAGTATGAAATAGGCAAATGCACCGATGGTTGCCGAAATGGGAAGGGTAATAACCCATGTGATCAACATCCGCTTTGCGGTGCCCCAGTTTACGCCTTTCACCCGGTGGGAGGCACCCACACCTAAAATGGATGAAGAAATGACGTGTGTCGTGCTGACAGGCAAATGGACGATCGTCGCACCAAAGATGATGAGGGCTCCAGTCAAATCTGCAGAGACACCATTGACGGGACGGATCTTCATGATTTTTCCGCCGACGGTTTTGATGATTTTCCAGCCGCCGACAGATGTTCCGAGACCCATGGCCGTGGCGCATGCAAACTGCACCCAGAACGGGATGTCGGTTGTACTGTGCAAGTTACCCGCAATTAAAGCCATCGTAATGATACCCATCGCTTTCTGTGCATCGTTCGTGCCGTGCGTATAGGACTGAATGGCAGCTGTCGCGATTTGAACGCGCCGGAACCGCTTATTCGTTTTTGCCAGATTGCTGTTCTTAAAAATGACTTTGACGATGCTGTAGATCAAATATCCTAAAACAAACGCCAAAATGGGCGATAATATAAGTGCTTCGATAATTTTAATAAATCCGTGGTATTTAATCGCGGCGAATCCTTCCGATGCGATGACAGCTCCGGCAATCGCTCCGATGATCGCGTGGGAAGAGCTGCTGGGAATTCCGAAATACCAGGTCACTAGGTTCCATGTAATGCCGGCGATAAGAGCTGCAAGGATCACGACCGATCCGTTTTCCAGCTTGAAAGGGTCGGCGATGTCGCTCGTAATTGTTTTCGCTACGCCTGTAAACGTCATGGCGCCGGCGAAGTTCATGACAGCGGCCATAATGATGGCGTGCCTTGGTTTTAACGCTTTTGTCGATACCGAGGTGGCGATCGCATTTGCCGTATCATGAAAGCCGTTGATAAAGTCAAATGCCAAAGCAAAGATGACAATCAATATGGTTAATACAAATAAAAGGTCCATTATAATCCCTCGTTACGCATTTTTCATTATGATGGTTTCTAAATTGTTTGCTACACTTTGGCATGAATCTGCGATTTCTTCAAGCGTCTCATAGATTTCTCTGTACTGGATCACTTTAATCGGATCTGTCTCTTTACCGAAAAGATTTTTCAGCGATTTGCGGTGCAGGTTATCGCAGTTATGTTCGTATTCTTTAATTTTAATGGCGTGCGGCTGAATTTCTTTCAGGCGATTTTCCGCCAGCAATTCAATCGTCATCAGAATTTCTTTTGCGCATTCTCTGATATAGCCGCTGAATTTATCAATGTGCTCATCTGAAGATGTGATCGAGAATATTTCCATCATGGCCGAAAAGTGCTCGATGCCGTCGAGTACATCATCGAGACTGTTTGTAAGCTGAAGGATGTCCTCGCGTTCGATCGGCGTGATAAATGCTTTGTTCAGCTCCTTAATCATCGTATGTACATAATTATCTCCTTTTGTCTCATACTCTTTTAAGGTATCCGCGAATTCTTTAAGGGTTGTCTGATTCGTCACTTTATAGTTAACAAAATACTCAGCTGTTTCATCTAAATTTTTTGCAATTTCCGTCAAAAGCACGGAAAACTTGTCCTTTTTTCTTTTCAACATTTGTAACCCTCCATTGTTTAAATGAGACAATGCACACATCAAAATATTATATAACTTTTTGTCGAAAAAAAACAGGTGCAGTCGAAAAAAACCATTTAATTTTAAAATCTTCACACCTTTTAGTTGGGCGCAAGCACCAGCTGCCATCCGGGATTTTATAATGATAATAGGCGGTTTATCCTTTTATATCATTGTGCCAAAAGGACGAATGACAGGATTTTTTTATAGATTTTAGGAGTTTAGGTTCAAAAAAATAGAAAATTGAGAGTTTTCCTTATTTTCAGTTCATTTTCCTGTTATAGTAGTAATAAACTGGAAAGGAAGGTGATCTGATGAGACGGTTAGCTTTCTTAGTCGTTGCGTTTTGCTTGGCGGTTGGTTGCTTTTTCAGTCCGGTCTCGAAAGCAGAAGGGGTCATGAGCGGCGGAGATGGTGATAAAGTCGCCGTCGGAAAAGACGGTATGGTGGCTACGGCCCATCCGCTTGCATCAAAAATCGGAGCCGAAGTTTTGAAAAAGGGCGGGAATGCCATTGATGCAGCTATTGCGATCCAGTACGCACTGAATGTAACAGAGCCGATGATGTCGGGAATCGGCGGCGGCGGGTTCATGATGGTCTACGATGGTGAGACGAAGGAAACGTCGATCATCAACAGCAGGGAGCGTGCTCCAGAGGGTGCCAAACCTGACATGTTTTTGGATGAAGACGGAAAGGTTATTCCTTTTTCAGAAAGGTCGAGACACGGAAATGCGGTCGGTGTGCCGGGAACGCTGAAAGGGCTGGAAGCAGCGCATAAAAAGTGGGGAACAAAGAAAATGGAAGACTTGATCTCGCCTTCCATTAAGCTTGCAGAAGAAGGGTTTCCAATCGATTCGGTTTTAGCTGACGCGATAAAGAACCATCAGGACAAGCTGAGCAAAACGGCCGCAAAGGATATTTTCCTTCCGGACGGTGAACCTTTGAAAGAAGGCGATACCCTCGTACAAAAGGATTTGGCCAAGACGTTTAAATTAATACGGAAAGAAGGGTCAAAAGCCTTTTATGATGGAGAAATCGGCCGGGCGATTGCAGATGTTGTGCAGGATTTCGGGGGTTCGATGACACCTGATGACCTGTCCCGTTATGAGGTCACAACAGATAAGCCGATCTGGGGCGAGTACCACGGCTATGATATTGCAAGCATGCCTCCTCCAAGCTCAGGCGGAGTGTTCATGCTGCAGATGCTGAAATTGATTGATGATTTTCATTTATCGCAATACGATCCAAAATCGTTTGAAAAATATCATCTGCTCGCGGAAACGATGCACCTCTCCTATGCGGACAGGGCGGCATATGCGGGCGATCCGGAATTTGTCGATGTTCCGCTGAAAGGGCTGCTCGATCCCGATTATATTAAGGAGCGGCAGCAGCTGATTAGCCTTGATTCGATGAACCGCGATGTGAAAGCGGGCGATCCTTGGAAATACGAAGCGGGAGAGCCGAATTATGAAATCGTGCCTCAGCCTGAAGATAAAACGATCGGGGAGACGACGCATTTTACCGTCACGGATCAGTGGGGCAATGTTGTCTCTTATACGACAACGATTGAACAGCTTTTTGGAACGGGGATTTTAGTGCCCGGGTACGGACTGTTTTTAAACAATGAACTGACCGATTTTGATGCGGTTCCAGGCGGAGCCAACGAAGTGCAGCCGAATAAAAGGCCGCTTTCAAGCATGACGCCGACGATCGTGTTTAAAGACGAAAAACCGGTGCTGACTGTCGGTTCCCCGGGCGGAACGACGATCATTGCTTCCGTTTTCCAGACGATCTTGAATTATTTTGAGTACGGCATGAGCCTTCAGGATGCGATTGAAGAGCCGAGAATCTATACGAACAGCCTGACTTCGTACCGTTATGAATCCGGAATGCCGAAGGATGTCAGACTGAAGCTCAATGACTTCGGCCACAGATTCGGCGCGAATCCGGTTGATATCGGCAATGTCCAAAGCATTTTCATTGACCGGGAGAACAAAACATTTATGGGGGTTGCCGATTCGAGCAGAAACGGGACGGCGGTCGGCGTCAACATTAAGACATCGGCTAAATAGCAGAGCAAGGCTTGGTCTAAGGCTTTTAGATCAAGCCTTCTTCCGTCTGTCAGCGAGCTGGGAAAAGAGGATTTTTTTCGAAAGAAGAGAAATATATTTTTTGTAAGCGTTTACTGAGAAATGAAGGAGGGATACCATGATTCACACGTTGGCAAATGGATTTTACCGCTTTTGCGAGTGGGTGATGCGGCTCGCCTATTTGAATCTGCTGTGGATCGGTTTTACGCTGGCGGGAGCGGTCATCTTCGGTTTAGCGCCGGCGACTGCCGCGATGTTCGCTGTGACAAGACAGTGGGCGCTGGGAAAGACGGAGATTCCGGTGTTTCAGACGTTTTTTCAGGCGTTTAAAAAGAAATGGGCGAAATCAAGCGTTCTCGGTTTGATATTGGGCTTGGTCGGCTTATTGCTGTTTGTTGATTTTCAAATTGCGGTCGTCTATTTTCACGATCAGCCGGTTGTCTTAAGCCTGTTCATCAGTTTGTTTATCATTTATGCCATCATCCTCTTATACGCTTTTCCAATCGATGTCCACTACGATTTAAAACGGATTGCAGTGCTGAAATACAGCTTCATCATCGGCTTTTCCCGTCCGCTCACCTCGTTTTTCATGCTGATCAGCGCGTTTGGTTTGATTCTGCTCGCTTTATTTCATGTCACATTTCTTCTGTTTTTCAGCGGCAGTGCTTTAAGCTTCATTTTGACAAAGCTTTCGTTTCAGGCCTTCCGTGCAATCGACGGGCGCCGGACAGACAAGCAGGCTGCCGTCACACGCTTGAAATGAAGGTGTTCGTTCGGTGAACCGTTATCAGCATTTAAAAATTAAAGATCAATTGTTTATTTTGATTTCACTGATCATGGCCGTTTCGCTCATCCTGATCTTGAGCGGTGTTCAATACGCGTTCCGTGTATATGACCAGCAGATTTACAGGAAGTCGTCACAGGTGCTGATGTTATCATCAAAAAGCATTGAAGATGAATTGAAAAAGATTGAGGATGTGTCATATCAAATCACCACTGACGCAGACATCCAAGCGAACCTTCTGAAAGCCGGCCGCGGCCAAAACAAATACGGGCGCTACCGGATGAAAAGCAAAATTTGGGATAAGCTTGCCGAATATACCGGCTCTAAGCGGTACATTAAATCGATTCATTTGTTTGATGCTTCAGGCACTGAGTATTCCGCAGGGGCGAATTTAACCGAAGCATTGCGGGAGCAAAAGAATGCGCTGATCGAAAAAGCGTCGCGCCAAAAAGGCAGCAACACGTGGGAGCCCATGTCGGGTGAAACCGGCGAGCTGTTATCCGTCCGGGAAATTCGCTCCTATGAACGTTTAAACCTTAACCACCTGGGAACCGTGGTGATTGTCGCCGATTTAAAACGAGTCATTGGCGACCTTCCGAAAGACTGGGGGGAAGGCGCGGGCAAGATTGCGATATCGGACGGGCGGGAGCTGTTTTTTTCTGAAATGCCTTTCAGCCAAACCGATGGACTCCGTTTATCTTCTCATGCTGAAAACGGATATGACATTGTGGAGGAAAACGGCCAGCGCTTTTTCGTTTCATATGTCAAATCAGCGTATAAGAATTGGACGTATTGGAGCCTGATCCCCTTTGACGCTATGTTTTCGAAAATCTCTGCGATGAAGACGATACTGATTTCCCTTTTTATCCTCTTCTTTCTGATTGCGGTTCTCTTTGGAAGAAAAATGGCCAAGGGCATTACGAGTCCGATTGAGAAGCTGGTGGCGGCCATGAAAAATGTCCAAAACGGCGATTTTAAACTGGCGCCGCTCACTCGTGCTCCTTTAGACCGGCAGGATGAAGTCAGCGTCTTAAACCGGAACTTTTTTACAATGGTTGAACGGATCAATGAACTGATTGCAGAGAACTACAAGAAGCAGCTGATGCTGAAAGAGACGGAATTCAAAGCGCTCCAAGCGCAAATCAACCCCCACTTTTTATACAACACGCTCGAGTCGATCAACTGGCTGGCAAAAACGAACCATCAGCCGCAAATTTCAAAGATGACGGAATCTCTCGGGTTTTTGCTCAGGAATGCCATCAATATGAAAACCGACGTGCTGACGATCGAAGAAGAAGCTGAAATCGTGCTCCACTATTTTACCATTCAGCGGTTTCGCTTTAAGGAGCGGCTTGTTTTTGAGCTTGATATTGAGCCATCGGTGAAAAAATGCCGCATACCAAAGCTTGTTCTCCAGCCTTTGGCTGAAAATGCGATTACATACTGTCTTGAGCCTTTCATTGAACCTTGCCATATTCAAATCAAAGCATATAAAAAAGGAGGGTTTGTTTATTTAACGGTTGCCGACAACGGCCCGGGCATGGATGAAGATTTTTTGGAAAAAGCGAGAAAGGAGCTTGTCCGGACAAGGGGCAGAGGAATCGGGCTGCAAAATATCGATGAGCGCATTCAGCTAATGTTTGGCAAAGGGTACGGCTTGACGATTTCAAGCGAAAAGAACAAGGGAACCGAAATGATGATTAAAATACCATTTCAAAGCGGGGTGTGATGATGTATAAAGTGCTGTTGGCGGACGATGAACGGATTATTCTTGACGGCATCTCCAGCATGATCGAGTGGAATTCGTTCGGGACGTCTTTAATCGGAGCCGCCCAAAACGGGATAGACGCTTACCGCCTGATTATGAAAGAGCGGCCTGACATTGTGATCAGCGATATTAAAATGCCTGGGATGGGAGGACTCGAACTTATCGAAAAAGTGTCCCGCGACCACCCGTCAATCCGGTTTATTTTGCTGACGGGCTTCGGCCAGTTTGAATATGCAAAAAAAGCGATGTCATACGGAGTCAGGCATTATTTGCTCAAACCCTGCAATGAGAGCCATATTACAGATTCGCTTCAAAGCGTGATCGGCGAGCTGAAAAAAGAGGAATCGGCGCAAAAAGTGAAAACCGATCTGGAGATGATGAAGCCGCATCTTATGAAGCAGATGTTAAAAGAGCTGGTTACTGGCGGCAGCTTCGAGGATGAAGCGTGCCTGCGCTTCTTTTCAGAGCAAAAGGTCATCAGGCTGATTATGTTTTCCGTCCGGGACGGGGAGGACAAAGATTATGCACATGGCGTTGAGTCCATTGCGGATAAGGTGCTGAACGGTTCTGTCATCGCTTCGGCCCGCGTTCAACAAGTGCTTGTCTGTGCAGTAGACGGAGCATTGGCTCCTGCCGTGCTTGAGGAAAAAATGAAAAGCGTCCAAGAGCTTTCACGCCGCTTGCTCCGATTTGAACCTGAGGCATCACTCAGCGAAAGCGGCAATATTAGCGAAGCCTCCTTCATGTACGAAAAGGCATACGCAAAGATCGGCCAAGATGAAGGGGAGACATCGGTTTTAATTGGGAGAGTGCTTGATCTCATTGAAAAGGAGGCCTCAAATCCGAAGCTTTCGCTAAAATGGGCAGCCCGCAACATGCTGTACATGAACCCGGATTATCTCGGCAAGCTGTTTAAACAGGAAACCGGTGAGAAGTTTTCAAGCTATGTCGCAAAGGTGCGCATCGAAAAAGCGATCGCGAAGATGAAGAAGTCTAAAAACACGGCCATCGGCACTCTGGCAGAGGAACTGGGGTTTGGCCACAATCCGAAATACTTCAGCCTTGTCTTTAAAAAATATACGGGACTCACCCCATCAGAATTTCGAAAAAAAGAAGAAAACACGTTTTAATGCCGCCGGGTCTATCCGGCGGTTTTTTTGCGCATTGACGGAATCTCTGTTTTTTTAACATTCTTCTCTGTTTTTTGAGTTTTTGGGACAGAAAGTTGAATTTAAAATGAAATGTAAGCACTTACAAATTAAGGAGGGGGAATGTTGATGAGAAGATTTGTGTGTTTCTCTTTTTGCATTTTGCTGATGCTCGGCCTGTTCGGATGCAGTTCAAACACTGAAGAGACGGCCGGTGCGGACGGCAAAAAGAAGGTTACCTTGAGGGTCGCATGGTGGGGCGGACAGCCTCGGCATGATTATACATCAAAAATCATCGAGCTGTATGAAAAGGAACATCCGCATGTCAAAATCGAAGCGGAGTTTGCGAATTGGGACGATTATTGGAAAAAGCTTGCCCCGATGTCTGCGGCGGGCCAGCTGCCCGATGTGATTCAGATGGATATGGCGTATCTCTCCCAATACGGCAAGAAAGGCCAGCTTGAAGATCTGACTCCGTATGTCAAGGACGGGACGATCAATACCGAATCGATTGATGAAAAGACGATCAAAGGCGGCGAAATCGGTGATCAGTTATACGGCTTCCCGCTCGGTGTGAATGTGCTGTCGGTGATTACCAATGACGACATGTTAAAAGAAGCGGGCGTTGAGATTGACGACGGCAGTTGGACGTGGACCGATTTTGAAAACCTGGCGCTGAAGGTCGAGGAGAAGACAGGGCAATACGGTTCAAACGGCATGCATCCGCCTGATGTCTTTTTTCCGTATTACCTGAGGACGAAGGGCGAGCGCTTTTATAAAGAGGACGGCACAGGCCTTGCTTATTCAGACGACAAGCTGTTTGTCGATTACTTCAAGCGGCAGGTGAAGCTCGTCGATGAAAAAGCTTCGCCGACACCTGATGAAAGCGCGCAAGTGAAGGGAATGGAGGACGATTTTATCGTCAAAGGCCGAACCGCTGCAACATGGAATTATTCAAATCAGTTCGCGGCGTTCGCACAGCTGACCGATGCGCCCCTGTCATTAAAGCTGCCTCCTGAACAAGGGAAAGAAAAGGCGCTGTTTTTAAGGCCGAGCATGCTGTTTTCAATTCCGAAAAGCTCCGAGCAGAAAAAAGAAGCGGCTGCATTCATCGACTTCTTTATTAACAATGAAAAAGCCAATGCCTTGATCAAAGGAGAAAGAGGCGTGCCGGTTTCATCCAAAATAGCGGAAACGGTAAAGTCAGAACTGAGTGAAGAGGAGAAAAAGATTTTCGAATATGTCGAACGGGCTTCAGAGTACGCGGGGGAAGCTGAACCGCCTGAACCGATCGGCAGCGCCGAAGTCATCAAGCTGCTAAAAGACACGTCAGACCAAATTTTGTTTAAAAAGATCACGCCTGAAGAAGGAGCCGCGAAGTTCAGAAAAGAAGCGGACGCCATACTGAAAAGAAATCAACAATGATAAGCGGGGCAAGTGAAGGAAGGCCGCTCATCAATTGCAGGAGGAAGTGAACGTGAAGCGAAAAAAAAGAATTGACAATTTGGCGGGTTATGCCTTTATTTCCCCGTTTATTATCGGATTTTTGTGCTTTACCGTCATTCCGATGGGAGCCTCGCTGTTTCTGTCTTTTACCAGCTACGATCTGTTCACCCCGCCCAAATGGGTCGGCCTTGACAACTATAAGGCGATGCTGACCGATGATGAAAAATACTGGGGCTCGCTGAAAGTGACGTTTTATTACGTGCTCGCCGGTGTGCCGCTGCGCCTCGCGTTTGCGCTCTTCATCGCGGTGATTTTGAACAGAGCCGAAAAAGGTGTCGGCATTTATCGGACGCTCTTTTATCTTCCGTCCATCATCGGCGGCAGCGTGGCAGTTGCGATTATGTGGCGCAATGTATTTGGCAATGACGGTGTCATCAATGCGCTTTTGTTCTTCCTCGGTTTTGACAAGAAAATTCTTTGGTATCAGGACCCTACAAGCGCATTGTGGACCTTGATTCTTTTGTCGGTGTGGCAGTTCGGCTCATCTATGCTGATCTTTCTTGCCGGATTGAAAAATATCCCGCCAATGTATCAGGAAGCGGCAAGCGTCGATGGTGCAAACAGGTTTCAGCGGTTTTTTCTCATTACGCTCCCGCTTCTCAGCCCGATCATCTTTTTTAACTTGGTGATGCAGACCATTTCAGCCTTCATGACCTTTACGCCGGCCTACATTATTTCAAAAGGGGAAGGCGGTCCGCTTGACGGGACGCTTCTGTATTCCCTCTATTTGTTCCAGCGGGCCTTCAACTTTTTCCAAATGGGCTACGCATCGGCGATGGCATGGGTGATGCTGATCCTGATCGGCCTTGTCACATTCATATTGTTCAAAACTTCATCCTTATGGGTGCATTACGAATCGAAGGAGGGGTAGCTGGTGGAGCCGGTAAAAGACATTTCGGGGCGGGCGGCGCCTGCCCCGCTTCCAGCAGGAAATGGAAAGAAAAGAGCCGGGCATCTCGTGTTTCATACCGCGACGGCCATTCTTGCGATCATCCTTTTGTATCCTGTGATCTGGCTGATCGCAAGCTCGTTTAAAGAAAGTGCAAGCATATTCGCAACATCCCACTCGCTCATCCCGGACCCTTTGATCCTGTCCAATTATACGGAGGGCTGGAAAGGGATCGCCGGACAGCCGTTCATCACATTTATTAAAAATTCGCTTATCATCGTCGGCCTCTCGACGGTCGGCGCGGTCTTGTCCTCTGCGTTCATCGCTTACGGATTCGCGCGGATTCCGTTTAAAGGGAAGGCATTCTGGTTTAGCTGCATGATGGTGACGATGATGCTGCCGCACGAGGTGCTGATGATTCCGCAGTACATCATTTTTGCAAAGCTAGATTGGCTGAATTCATTCAAGCCGATCGTTGTTCCCCAATTTTTCGGGCACGCGTTTTTTATCTTTCTGATGATTCAGTTCATCAGGACGATCCCGGTAGAACTCGATGAAGCAGCAAAGATTGACGGCTGCAGCCGTCTCGGCATCTTTTTCAGAATCATTTTGCCATTGATCGCCCCGGCGCTCGCGACGTCCGCTATCTTCTCGTTTTACTGGAAGTGGGAGGAGCTGATCAATCCGCTTCTTTACTTGAACAAGCCGGAGCTTTACCCGGTGTCTCTGGCACTAAAGCTGTTTTTAGATACGGAAACGGCGTCTAACTGGGGGGCGATGTTTGCGATGTCAGTCGTCTCACTCGTCCCGGTGATCCTCGTGTTTTTCGTCTTTCAAAAATCGATCGTCCAAGGAATCAGCATGAGCGGATTAAAATAAAAAAGGAGAGAAGCGTGCATGACAAAGCTTGTTTTTGATGAAGAAAAGCTGAATGAAGTGATCGACAGAATCGTCAAGCGGACATTTGAGATGGATTTCGAATGGGATTGGCCGGGCGGCGTCGCGTTTTACGGTGTGGCTGAGGCGTATGAAGCAACCGAAAATGACGAATACCTCGAGCTTTTGAAAAACTGGACAGATGAAAAGCTTGAAGACGGCTTGCCTAAGTTGTCGATCAACGGGGTATCCATCGGCCATACCCTTCTATCGCTCTACCAGGCGACAGGAGATGACCGTTATCTTGACACCGCCCGGCAAATGGCGGACTTTGTGCTTCACGAAGCGCCTCGGTTCGCAGACGGGGTTTTGCAGCACACCGTCAACTCAGAGAAACATGTATTCCCTGAACAGGCATGGGTCGATACGATGATGATGGCGGGCTTGTTCCTTCTCCGAATCGGAAAACTTGTCGGCAGCGAGGAATATTTTGAAGACGGGCTCCGCCAGTATCACGGCCATGAAGAATTTTTGCAGGACATGGAGACCAATCTCTATTATCACGGATGGGACCATGTGGCCAAAAACAATCTGTCAGGCATATTTTGGGGAAGGGGAAACGGATGGGCAGCTTTGACGATGGCAAAAGCGCTCCCTTTGATCGATGTTACGCATCCTTCATATATGATCATTGACGGTTCACTCCGAGACTTGTTGAGCGCGCTTGTCAGGCTTCAGCATCCTTCAGGTTTATGGCACACCGTACTGACGGATCCGGATTCATATCTTGAAGTGTCAGGATCTGCGGGGATTGCTTCCAGCCTGCTGTCCAGAGGCTCGCTATACCACAAATCCGTTCAGAAGGCGCTATCAGCCATTACAGATGCGGTCGCGCCTGACGGAAGGGTGGAACGCGTTTCAGCGGGTACAGCGGTGATGCGGGATGCGCAGGGCTACAAAGACGTGCCTTATAAACGGATTCAAGGCTGGGGACAGGGGCTTGCCCTGACCTTTTTGGCCGACGTCGTCCGCTCCAAGTCGCGCGCGTTCCAATAGAAATTGAAAAAGAAACATTCTTTTCATTGCAGTGGGGGGAGAGGGATGAAAAAGCTGCATCAAAGATATGTTTCACGGCGTAAAGGGAGTTTTTTTAAAAAAAGCTTTGTGCTGATCCTGCTGATTGCGTGTATTCCCGGCTTATTGACGGGTGCAGGAATCTATTTGTTTTCGGCTGCAAAAATTGAAAAAGAGCTCCAACATCTGCACGAGAACCAGGTGAAACGCCAAATCAGCCAAATCGATGACAAGCTGGAAGGGCTTGAGACCATGCTCTCCCAGCTTGCATATGATCCGCGCCTGATGAACGGTCTGGCCGATGCCGATCTGCAAACGGATTTTCAAACGACGTACAGGCTCTCAAAATCGCTGTTTTTGCTTCAGGATCAAAATCCGCTCATTCACAAGGTTGAACTGTTCATTCAAGGGAAGGAGCCGATTCTCTTAAATCCGGAATACAGCGGAATGACCGACCGGAAAATCTTAAAGGCTTATCATTCGCTGCTTGAAGGCGGTCAAAACGTTTATTGGAAAGACATGAGCGGCGCTCCTTCCGGAATGGCGCTTGTCCACAAAATTCCCGGAGGCATCTCAGAACCGTTCGGTGCGCTGATTTTGACGCTTGATCAAAGAGAAATGGGACATTTGTTGGAAAGCCTTTCACCTTATTCAAAAGGAACAGCGCTCCTCTTTCATCATGACCAGAAGCCCGTTTTTTCTGGGAGCAAACGCGGCAAAACCAATTTTGAAAGCGTTATAAAAGAGAGGCTTGAGAAACAAAAGAAGCAACAGGGCTCCTTTGTTATGGATTGGAGCGGAGGGGTGTATTCCGTTTCATATGGACGAATGGACAGATTGAACCAGGAATGGACCTATGTCTCGGCTTCACCGATGTCGGCGATTACGGCTCCGGTGTTGTTTTTATCGAAGCTCGTCGCGTCGGTCAGCATCGCCGGGATCGTTCTTGCCTTCATTCTGGCATGGTATGCGTCACACAAAATTTATTCACCTGTCGCGAGGCTGATCAAGCTCTGCTCAGGAGAGGGAAAGGCCGCCCATTTTCCTGATGAATTTCATTGGCTCGAGAAGCGCTGGGAAGACCTATCAGAGGAAAGCGGCAGACTGAAAAAGGAAATGCCCCAGGCTGCAAACGTTTTTTTTCAGCGCCTTTTAAGCGGATACTTTGCAGATGAATCAGAGAGGAATTTGAGAGATCGTCTGAAAAGATGGGGCTGGGAAGCGAAAGACAATGTGTTTACCATCATCGATGTTCAGCTGACGGGACTCTATGAAGGAAACGGATCTTTTACAAAAAAGGACGAAAGTCTGGCGGGCTTTCTGTTGGGCAACATTACGCGCGAACTTGCTGGAAGGACATTCAACCATATTTATATGAGCGATGTCCGTTCGTTATCGCTCGCGGTGCTGCTGATGAGCGGCCGGAAAACAGCCTTCAAGGAAGAAATCGCCCAATTTGTGCGTGAGCTGACGGATGTGATCTACGGCGTATCCAGACTCCACGTCACAGTGACGGTATCAAAAACCGCTGACATGTTAAAAGACATTCCCGGCATTTATGAAGAGGTGAAAGAAGGCAGGCATTACAGACAGTTCGAAAACGCCAGCCAGGTGATCGATTTAAGCCGGCGGGAAGACGTGCCTCCCGCTGAATCATACTATCCGTTCGCTCTTGAAAAAGAGGTAGTCAGGGCTTTGCGCCTTGAAGAAAGGGATGAAGTCGAAAGAAGGATCAGGCTGTTCATCCGGGAGCTGTCTGAAAAAGGAAAAACGGAAATCCGCATCCAGCCGGGCATGATGCAGCTGTTCGCAAAGATCCAAGAAGAGATCTTTCATTCCGGCCTTCACCCTTATGAATTGTTCAGCCGAAAAAATCTGCTGCAGGAGCTTTCAGAGCTGAGGGAGCCGGAAAGGGCCGTCGGCTGGATGATGGAGCGTGTCATAAGCCCTTATCTTAAAGAGATGGAAGGAAGGAAAAACAGACAGCAAAAACGGCTTGTCGAACAGGTGCTTGAGATGATTCATCAGGATTATATGAACGATATCTCCCTTGAAAGCTGCGCTGATCAAGCCGGGACGAATTCGTATACGCTGAGCAAAGCTTTCAAACAAGTAACCGGCATCAATTTTATCGACTATGTTACTCGCCTCAGAATCGAAAAAGCGAAAGAGCTCCTTCTTGAAACGAATAAAAAAATCCATGACGTTTCTGAAGAGGTCGGCTACAGACACAGCTATTTCAACCGGATTTTTAAGAAGCAGGTCGGCATTCCGCCGAGCCGCTACAGGCAGATTCATCAGGAATCTTCGTGAAAGGGAGAGTGCTATGAAACGAACAGGCAAAAAGCCAAAAGTGACAGTATATTTGGCAGGGGACTCGACAGTCGCAGACTGTCCCCCGCATGAAGCGCCGATGGCCGGCTGGGGACAGATGCTTCCGCTGTTTTTCTCAGATGAGGCGGCGGTTGTGAATATGGCAAAAGGCGGGGCCAGTTCGAACAGCTTCATTGATGAAGGCCGACTCGATGATATCACGGAGCGGCTTGAGGCTGGTGATTATGTGTTGATCCAGTTCGGGCACAACGATCAAAAGCCATACGGAACAGACCCGTATACAACCTATCAGGAGCATCTTGCCCGCTATGTGGAAGCGGTTCGTGAAAAACAGGCGACTCCGGTTTTGATCACCTCCGCAGAGCGCAGACGTTTTGATCAAAACGGAAAGCCCGCTGACACGCTTGGCGATTTTCCGAAAGCGATGAAGGCGCTCGCTGACAGCTTCGAAGTGCCGCTGATCGATTTATGGTCCAAAACAAAAGCGCTCTATGAATCTCTCGGAATCGAAGGCTCAAAACGGCTGTTTGTCCACTTTCAGCCGCATGAGCACCCTCATTATCCAAATGGAATCGAAGACAATACCCATTTTTCCGAGGCAGGAGCCCGTCAAGTTGCCAGGCTGGTAACAGAAGGAATCAGAGAGCTTGGTCTGCCTCTATCGGCCTATCTTCATTGTGGAAGGAGCGATTTCCGTGCCGGAGTATAATGTAAGAGAAGGAAGCCTGATGTATCAAAACCCTTTATCATCCCCTGAAGATCTCCGCGGCTGGGTGATGGAAGGGAAAGGAATCGTTCGTTTTCCGCAGGGCCGCATGCAGATGGAGAACGAGCTCGACGCTGAGCAATATGGAGATGATGCCCATTTTGTTTACTGGTGTCCTGAGACATTCCCTGATGGAATTGTTGTGAAGTGGGATTTCCACCCTGTGCGGGAGCCTGGCTTATGCATGATATTTTTTGCAGCCACCGGGATCAATGGGGAAGATTTATTTGACGGGCAGCTGGCGGAGAGAACAGGGAAATATCCGCAATATCATTCAGGGGACATCAACACATTGCACCTGTCGTATTTCAGGCATAAGCATGCTGATGAAAGAGCATTCCGAACATGCAACCTCAGGAAAAGCCGCGGATTTCACCTCGTCTGTGAGGGAGCCGATCCGCTTCCGCCCGCTGATGACGCTTTGCCTCCCTATCGGATGAAGCTCATAAAGGACGGGGCATGTGTTCATTTTTCAATCAACGGGCTGCCCATTTTGGAATGGACGGATGACGGCAGGCGTTTCGGTCCTGTTTACGGCGGAGGAAAAATCGGCTTCAGACAAATGGCTCCGCTGAAAGCAGCCTATGCCAACTTTGAAGTGCGCAGGCTGCTGCGCGGCTGAAAGGAGGATCGGACATGCGGGAAAAAGGCGTGATGGCGATGATATACGGCGCTTGTGAAGCGATCATGAAAATCGCCTGGCTGAACGGGCTCTGGGTTTTATTCACGCTGGGAGGAGGCATTGTTTTCGGCTGGGCTCCGAGCACGGCTGCGATGTTCACGGTCGTGCGCAAGTGGCTGCTCGGCCGGACAGACGCACCGGTATTCAAAACGTTTTATCAAACGTATAAAAAAGAGTTTTTCAAAACAAACGGACTTGGCTTCATCCTCTTCGCCGCCGGAACAATTTTATTCGTAAACTATCAATTTTTCCGCGTTCGTGCGGATTTATTTTCGATCATGATCAGCTATGCCACACTGATGGCCGGGCTGATGTATTTCGTGGTTTTCGTTTATATTTTTCCGCTTTACGTTCATGTTCAGCTGCCGTTTGCCCGCTATTTTTCACAGGCTGCGCTGATCGGTCTCGTTCGCCCTTTGACGACGGCCGGAATGGCAGCTGCAGGAGGCTTGGTCGTTTATGTGCTGTTGACGGTTCCGGGTCTGATCCCGTTTTATGGTGTCAGTTTGTTTGCTCTTGTATCGATGTTCATCGCACATCGCTGTTTTTTGCGTCTGGAAGGCTAGCTAAACCGTGCAAAAATGAGAAAAGTGAGCAAAAAAGTATCAATTGTAAAGGCTGAACCGCTTAAGACCGGACTTGAACACATCTTTTCCCTTCGGCAAAAAAGTGCAATTGAATAAAAATGGAAGCCGTAATAGAATCCCTTTTAAGTAAGCGCTTACAAAAATGACGAAGGGAGAAGATGATGAAAAAAGGAAAGAAAAGGTGGAAGAAACTGTTAGCCGCGTCATCTCTTTTATTCATCACGCTTGTGACCGGCTTCTCGGAACGAGCGGAAGCAGATGGGCACACGGCTGCGCAGGCAAGGCAAATGGAGTCGCTGAACCGGGGGCTTGTCGCTATTAAAACGGGGAACGGTGTTTTTGTCAGCTGGCGTCTGCTCGGAACCGAGCCGTCTTCTGTTTCATTTAATGTGTATCGAAACGGAAAGAAGCTGAACGGTTCCCCGATTACATCGAGTACAAACTATCAAGATGCGGGCGGGGATTCGAATGCCGTTTACCAAGTGCGCGCCGTTTTGAACGGCATGGAGCAGGCTCCTTCTGAAACCGTCGGAGTTTGGAATAAACAATACAAATCTGTTCCGCTGCAAAAACCGGCCGGGGGAAAAACGCCTGATGGGGTGTCATTCACATACAGCGCCAATGATGCGAGCGTCGGCGACCTTGATGGAGACGGCGAATATGAAATCATTCTCAAGTGGGATCCTTCCAATTCAAAGGATAATTCACAGGACGGATACACGGGAGATGTGCTGATTGACGCATACAAACTTGACGGCACCATGATGTGGAGAATCAACCTCGGCAAAAACATTCGCGCCGGCGCCCATTATACGCAGTTTCTCGTCTATGACTTTGACGGTGACGGAAAAGCGGAAATCGCCATGAAGACGGCCGAAGGGACGAAAGACGGCAAGGGAAAGGTGATCGGCAATGCAAACGCCGATTATCGCAATGCCCAAGGCAGAATTTTGTCAGGGCCCGAATATTTGACGGTTTTTAAAGGCGATACAGGTGCTGAGCTTACAACGGTCAACTACGAACCCGCCCGGGGAAATGTAGCCGATTGGGGGGACAGCTACGGCAACAGGGTTGACCGCTTTCTTGCCGGTGTCGCATACCTTGACGGGGAGCGGCCGAGTTTTGTCATGGCACGCGGGTATTACACGAGAACAGTGCTTGTCGCTTACAACTTCAGAGGCGGAAAGCTGACCAAGCTGTGGACGTTCGATTCGAATGCTCCCGGAAATGGCGCCTATACCGGTCAAGGCAACCACAGTTTGAGCGTCGCTGACGTTGACGGAGATGGAAAGGACGAAATCATATACGGAGCGATGGCTGTCGATCATAACGGAAAAGGCCTCTATTCAACCGGATGGGGACATGGGGATGCCATGCACACAGGGAATCTGGACCCGTCAAGACCGGGACTGGAAGTCTTTCAAGTGCATGAAAACAGCAATTCTCCTTATGGCTTGTCCTTCCGGGATGCGAAAACAGGAAAGATTATCTGGGGAGTTCACGCAGGTAAGGATGTCGGACGCGGAATGGCAGCTGATATCGATCCGCGCTACGAAGGAGCGGAAGTATGGGCGAACGGCGGTCTTTATACGGCAAAAGGCGTAAAAATCGGAAACACATTGCCTTCATCAACGAACTTCGGCATCTGGTGGGACGGCGATCTCCAAAGAGAGCTTCTGGACAGCAACAGAATTGATAAATGGGATTATCGAAATTCGCGAACCGTTAACTTGCTGACAGCGTCCGGAGCGTCGGCAAATAACGGAACTAAAGCGACGCCGTCCCTGCAGGCTGACATTCTCGGAGACTGGCGCGAAGAAGTGGTCTGGCGAGCGGATGACAGCAGCGAATTGCGCATCTACACGACGACAGATGTGACGGGGCACCGCATGTATACGCTGATGCATGATGCAGTCTATCGCCTCGGGATCGCCTGGCAGAATGTCGGCTACAACCAGCCGCCACACACCGGTTTTTATTTAGGCGAAGGCATGCAGACACCGGAGAAGCCGAACATTTATACACGCTGATGAAAAAGGGGAGCTGCATAATGAAGCGATATGTTCGCTGCGTATGGGTCATCCCCCTCCTTTTCTTCTTCATCACGGGAATGGGGGGACCTGCGCAGCCGAAAGCCGCTGCCGCACATCACAGTCAGGATCTTTTTCTGTTCGATTTTGGAAAAGGTCCCGCTGAGAAGGATTATGTGAAAGTGAACGAGGCCTCCGCGTATCAAAATGGTGTAGGCTACGGATTTTCACAGGCAGGGAGCGCTGTGTGCAAAAAGACGCAAAAAAAAGAAGCGCTCAAGAAAGACTATTGTGTCTTGAACCGGACGGCTTTTCTGGCGGATCTCTCCCCCGGCAAATACCGCGTGACCGTATTTGCCTCATCCCGCGGTGAATTAGAGATTTATGCCGAAGGAGAGGAAATGGGAACGATCCCGGCCGGAGCAAAGGGAAGCTCAGCCGAAAAAGCGTTCACCGTTTCGGTGGAAGACGGGCACCTCGATTTGGAGTGGAAAGGGCCTCAGCCAAAAGTGTATGCCGTCGAAATTTCGAAGGTGTATCAGTTTGATTTTGGTGACGGGCCTCTTGCTTCGGGCTTTATTCCGGTAGGCTCTCAATCGGCTTATACCCCTCTAAAAGGCTACGGATTTGACGACACGGCAAAGGTGTCTTGTACGGACCGCGGTACGGCCGACCCGCTTCGTTCAGACTTCTGCATTCCGGATGGGACGGCGTTTACTGTCGATTTGCCTGACGGTCAATATAATGTCCAGATGATAACCGGAGATGCGCGGGCAAAAACGAACATGGATGTACGGGCAAACGGCATGCTTCAGCTGTATTCGTTTGGAGCGGAAGCGGGCGGATATAACGAAAAAACGTTTCCGATTCATATTTCCGGCGGCCGCCTTTCCATTCAAGCTTTAACGGCGAGAACAGCGCCGCGCCTCAATGCGTTAGTCATGACGAAGACGGCTTATCATGTAACAGATGACAAGACGACGGTCTTTCTGGCGGGAGATTCCACGGTCTCCGATTATGAACCAGGTTATGCGCCGATGGCAGGCTGGGGGCAATTTTTAGACGGCTATTTCTCGGATGAAATCGTCATCGACAACCAGGCGAAACGCGCGAGAAGCGCGAAAAGTTTTGTGGATGAACGGTCATTGGATACGATTTTGAACCGGATGAAACGGGGCGATTATTTGTTGATTCAGTTCGGCATCAATGACGCCGGGCAAGATCCGGCCCGCCATACAGATCCGTATACGACATTTCAGGAATACTTGAGAACATATATTGACAAAGCCCGCGAAAAAGGAGGACGGCCTGTGCTCGTCACTTCTCAAAGTAAACGAACCTATGATGAAAAGGGCGTTTTTTATAACAGCATTGGAGAATATCCGAACGCAATGAGACAGCTCGGACGGGAAATGAACGTTCCGGTGATCGATTTAAACAAAAAAAGCATCGATTATTACAACGAGATCGGCGTTGAAGCGACTAAAAACGTATTTATGTTTTTAGAGCCGGGAGAAAGCCCGAATTATCCGGACGGAATCCAGGACAGGGTGCATTTTCACGAGTTCGGTGCCAACCAGTTGGCAAGGCTCGTGACAGAAGAAATCTCCAATTTGAACATGTATCCGCTGAAACATTTGCTTAAGAAATAAGGTGTCGGGAGAGCCGGTCTCCGGTTCTCCTGTTCGCCATTCCAAACCGTAAAGGGGGAGAGAGGACTATGGGAGAAAAAGACAGACATGCAGCAGCTGAACGCGTTCGGCCGGTGAAAACGGCGGCAAAACCGAGGCAAATGGAACACTTAAACCGCGGACTTGTGGCCGTAAAAACAAAAAAAGGGGTTTTTCTCAGCTGGCGGCTTTTAGGAACCGATCCGGAAGAAACGGCTTTTAACCTATATCGCAACGGCCACAGAATTAACTCAACACCTATTTCATCATCGACCAACTTTCTTGATAAACACGGAAACGGAAAATCGGTCTATTATGTGACAAAGGTTCTCGGAGATAAGGAAGTCGAGACGTCACACAAAACAGCTGTCTGGCAGAAGCCGTACTTGGATGTTCCGTTAAACAAGCCTGACGGCGGGACAACTCCTGACGGCGCAATGTACACGTACAGCGCCAATGACGCGAGCATCGGAGACCTCGACGGCGACGGAGAATACGAAATTGTGCTCAAATGGGACCCGTCCAATTCGAAAGATAACGCGCACAACGGCTATACCGGGGAAGTCATCATTGATGCCTATAAGCTTGACGGGACATTCATGTGGAGGATTCATCTCGGGAAAAACATCCGCGCGGGCGCCCATTATACCCAATTGATGGTCTATGATCTTGACGGCGACGGAAAAGCGGAAATCGCCATGAAGACGGCTGACGGAACGGTTGATGGAACCGGACGGGTGATCGGCGATCAGGCTGCCGATTACAGAAATGAAGATGGACGAATTCTGGACGGGCCTGAATATTTGTCGATTTTTCACGGGGAAACGGGACGGGAATTGGCAACCGTCGATTACGATCCGCCCCGTGGAAGGCTTGAGGACTGGGGAGACGGATACGGCAACCGCATGGACCGGTTTTTGGCAGGCATCGCCTATTTGGACGGGGAAAGGCCGAGCCTTGTCATGGCGCGCGGCTATTACACAAGAACGGTGCTAGTCGCTTACAACTTCCGGGACGGCAAGCTGACCAAGCTGTGGACGTTTGACAGCGACAAGCCCGGTAACGAAGGCTATGCAGGGCAGGGAAACCATAGTCTGAGTGTTGCTGATGTCGACGATGACGGGAAAGATGAGATTGTCTATGGCGCGATGGCCGTTGATCATGACGGAACAGGGCTTTATACGACAGGGCTTGGACACGGTGACGCCATGCACGTGAGCGATCTTGACCCGGATCGGCCCGGGCTGGAAGTCTTTCAAGTGCATGAAGATCCGCGCCTTCCGTACGGCCTCTCATTTCGCGATGCGGGTACAGGGGAAATCCTCTGGGGAGTGCCGGCTGATACAGATGTTGGGCGGGGAATGGCCGCGCATATCGATCCCCGCTATCAAGGCGCGCTTGTCTGGGCGATCGATCCCCCGGGTAATGAAGGAAAATCATACGGCCTCTATACGAGTAAGGGCGAAAAGCTTAGCGACGCCGCTCCGGCTTCGGCTAATTTTGCGATTTGGTGGGACGGTGATCTTCTCCGCGAGCTGCTTGACCACGATTGGAAAGAACCCGCCGGCATCCCCAAAATTGATAAATGGGACTATCACAGCGGCAGGCTGGTCAATCTGCTCACTGCTGATGGAACGCTGTCTAACAATTGGACGAAAGGGACGCCTGTGCTTCAGGCCAATCTATTCGGCGATTGGCGCGAAGATGTCGTGTTCCGCACGGTCCGAAGCGATGCTCTGCGAATATACACAACGACCGAGCTGACTGAACACCGTTTCTATACGTTCATGCACGATCCCGTCTACCGCTTGGGGGTAGCATGGCAAAATGTCGCTTACAATCAGCCGCCTCACCCCGGATTTTATTTGGGAACCGGAATGAAAAAGCCGCCCCGGCCGAATATTTATACCGTTCCTTGTAAGAGAAATGAAGAATGACAGAGACCGGCGGTTCATCATGCATATGCACGGGGCCCCGGCAGGATTATTAAATATACAAAAAAGTATGATTGTAATCTCACAGCCTGCTCCCATAAAATGAGTGGTAAGCGATTTCATTACAAAATGAAAAGAGGGATTCATATGGGGTATCAGGCGAGTGATTCACGCTATGAAAATATGAAATACAACCGTTGCGGACATTCAGGATTAAAACTGCCTGCTCTGTCTTTAGGGCTTTGGCACAATTTCGGAGAAGCAAGTTCCTTTCAAAATGCCAAAGCGCTGTTAAGAAAAGCATTCGATCTGGGTATCACCCACTTTGACTTGGCGAATAATTACGGTCCGCCCCCCGGTTCTGCCGAAGAAACATTCGGAAAAGCGCTGAAAACCGATTTTGCCGGCTACCGCGATGAAATGGTCATCAGCACGAAAGCCGGCTATACGATGTGGCCTGGACCATACGGCGATTGGGGGTCAAAAAAGTACCTTGTGGCAAGCCTTGATCAAAGTTTAAAACGAATGGGCATTGATTATGTCGATATATTTTATTCGCACCGCCCTGACCCCCATACACCATTGGAAGAGACGATGGGAGCGCTCGCCCACATCGTCAGGCAAGGAAAAGCTTTATATGTCGGTTTGTCGAACTACAGCGCTGAACAGACCGAAAAGGCGGCTGATATTTTGCAAGAATACGGGATTCCGCTCCTCATCCATCAGCCCAAATATTCAATGTTCCACAGAGAACCGGAAAAAGCCCTGCTGCAAGTGCTGCAGAAAAAAGGAGCCGGGGCGATCGCGTTTACACCTCTTGCCCAAGGGCTTTTAACAAAGAAATATTTGACGGGGATTCCCGCCGGGTCAAGAGCCGCTGATGCGAACAGTCCGTTTTTGCAGGCCGAGGGCATCACAGAAGACGTGCTCGGCAAAGTCCGCAAGTTGAATCAAGTGGCGGCCGAACGCGGACAGTCCCTGCCGCAAATGGCAATAGCCTGGCTTTTAAAAGATCCGCGCGTCACCTCGGTGCTGATCGGCGCAAGTAAAACCGAACAGATCGAAGAAAATGCCGCGGCTCTTAAGTCCGCTCGATTCTCAGCTGAAGAGCTCGACACAATTGATAAAATTCTTTCATAATAAGGAGTGGTCGTGATGACAATCAGCATCTATTTGGCCGGCGATTCGACCGTGCAGAATTATAAGGCGGATTCGCCTCAGGGAGGCTGGGGCGAATTTCTCCAGTCTTATTTATCCGGAAATGTACAGGTGATCAACCGGGCAATCGGGGGCCGGAGTTCAAAAACGTTCGTTGAAGAGGGAAGACTTGCATCGATTTTGGATGTGATCAAACAGGATGATTGGCTGTTCGTTCAGATGGGGCACAATGACTCGTCAAAAGACAAACCAGAACGCTATACAGAGCCGTATACGACGTATAAACAATACTTGAAAATGTACGTCGACGGCGCGCGTCAAAAAGGAGCCTCGCCGCTTCTCATCACGCCTGTCGCAAGGCTCCATTACAAGGACGGCGTCTTTTTGAACGACTTCCCGGACTACTGCATTGCGATGAAGCAGGTGGCAAGTGAAGAAAATGTCCGCTTGATCGATTTAATGGACAAAAGTCTTCAGCACTTTGCGGAAAAAGGGTACAGTGAGGTATTTAAATATTTTATGATCTCGGAAAATGTCAACGACTACACACATTTTACGAAAAAAGGGGCCCGGGAAATGGCGAAGCTCGTTTCGGCCGGCATTCGAGAGCTCGGGCTGCCGTTTGTCAAAGAGACGGTATGAAGATGAACGGAAAACTGTACCACGGCGCTTGCTTTTATCCCGAATTGTGGGACGAGGATGTGTTGGATGAAGATATCAGGATGATGAAGCGAGCCGGGATCAATGTTGTCAGAATCGGAGAGTTTGCCTGGTCAAGGATGGAGCCGGAAGAAGGGAGGATCGATGTCGGATTTTTTGCCGGCGTCATCCGAAAGCTCTACGACAACAAAATTGAAACGGTCATGTGCACACCGACTGCGACGCCGCCGATCTGGCTGACCCACGGGCACCCGGAAAGAATGCATGTGAATGAAAAAGGGGAGACGATGGGACACGGTTCGAGGCAGCATGCCTGCACAAACCATCCGCATTTCAGAGAGCGGGCCCGCCTGATCATCAAACAGATCGCCAAAGAGCTCGGACAACTGCCGGGATTGATCGGATGGCAGCTTGACAATGAATTCAAATGCCATGTCGCAGAATGCATGTGTGAAACGTGCAACACATTATGGCACAAATGGCTTGAAGACCGCTATCAGACGATAGACCGTCTGAATGAGGCATGGGGTACGGGTGTATGGAGTGAAACGTATCAATGCTTCGAGCAAGTTCCGCAGCCCGGACCGACCCCGTTTTTGCACAATTCTTCTTTAAGGACGATGTATCAGCTGTTTTCGATGGACAAGATTTCTGAATTTGCGCGTGAGCAGGCTGAAGTGATCAGAGCATACTCCAATGCCCCGATCACCCATAACAGCAGCGTCATGTTCGGGGTTGATCATGAAGACCTTTTCAAGAGCCTTGATTTTGCCTCGTTTGATACGTACGCCAGCCAGGAAAACAGCGCCGCCTTTTTGTTGAATTGTGATTTATGGAGAAACATCAAAAAAGGACGGCCGTTTTGGGTGATGGAGACGAGCCCTTCCTATAGCGCTTCGCTTGAAAGTTATGCGGTGCCTCATCAAAACGGCTATTTGAAAGCTGAAGCTGTCTCTTCTTATGCTCTTGGCGGAGCCGCGTTCTGCTATTGGCTGTGGCGCCAGCAGAGAGCCGGGTCTGAACAGCCGCACGGGGCAGTGCTCAGCGCATGGGGGGAGCCTGATGTTGGATATGAAAATGTGCTCGAAGTCGAGCGGGCGAGACGAGAGGTTGAGCACATCATGCTGGCTACGGCTCCTTTGCAGGCTGAAACAGCTGTCGTCTATTCGGACCGTGCGAAGGTGTTTTTGAACACGGAGCCTCATCGGGGTCTTCATTACAGAACGCTGATCACCGAGTTTTATGACCGACTTCTAAAGATGGGCATTCACAGGGATGTCATTCTTGAAGGGAGCCCGCTTGCCGGCTATAAACTGCTGTTTACGCCGTTTATTCACTATCTTCCGCTTGCGTTTATCAAAAAAGCCGAAGCATTTGCACAAAGCGGCGGCATTTGGATTGCGGGTCCGCTGACGGGCGGAAGAACAGAGCACCATACGATTCACACCGATTGCGGATTGGGTGATTTGGAGAAATGTTCCGGTGTCAAAACGCTTTTTACATTCCCGATGGATGAGCGGAACTCAAGCGGAACAGCGTTTGGCGTAAAGGCGCCGCTGAGCTTGTGGAGCGCTGTTTTTGAAGCCGGAGGCACCAAGGCTGTCGGGATGATTGAGAAAGGCCCGGCATCAGGTAAAGCGTTCATCACAGAACATAAATGCGGAAACGGAAAAATCGTCATGCTCGGGTCGATGCCGGCAGGCGAAGCTGGAGACATCATGATGAAAAAGCTGATCAGCCATTATGGCGAAGAAGCGGGCGTTACGCAGAAAACCGAAGCCACTCCCGGAACAGTCGTCGCGCCCCGGAAAGGAGCAGACGGTCTTGTCTGGGTCGTGATCAATATGGACGGCAAAGGAGGCGCAGTGACACTTGACGGAAACGGAACCGATCTATTATCCGACAGGCCCGTATCCGGACGCATGACACTCGGCCCGCACGAATACCGCGTGATTTTGTTTTCAGAGAATAAATGAATCGCCGCAGGCGCTTGCCCGCGGCTTTTTTGTTTCGTTTTGCAAAAAAAGGGATGATCCCTTCAAAAAAAGAGCAGGCACCTTTCTATCATAAGCAAAAAAGGAATATTGACGGTCAATAGGCTAAACAGGAAAATATTCACTGACCAACCGGTTGAACAGAAAGGAGGAACGCTTGTGAAAGCACAGGCTGAACTAAAATGGCTGAATAGGGCGCCTGCCGCGTTCGGCGGGGTGACTTGGGGAGTGCCTTGGGCAAAAGGAGTGCTGCAAAAAGGGGAGACGGTCGCCATTGCTTCGGAAAACGCCCCGTGTTTGCAAACATGGCCGCTCGCGTATTGGCCTGACGGCTCGATTAAATGGACGGGCCATGCCGCAGTATTTCCAAAAGAAAGCGGCAGCCGACTTATATTGCAAAAAGGGGAGCCCGGCGCACCGAAAAACGTCGTGCATGTCAGCGAGCAGAAAGATGAAATCACGGTGAATACGGGCGCGATAGTCTGCAAACTTGGTAAATCGGGGCCGTCACTCATCCGTTCGATTTCCATTTCCGGGGAAATGATGGCGAAAGAAGGACGGCTCATCGCTTTAAAAGAAAAAAGAAGCGGCTCAGATTCACAAAGCATGTATCATATTGCCCGGTTTGAGAGCATGGTTAAACGTGCGGCAATCGAACAAAACGGTCCGGTCAAGACAGTCATCAAGATTGAAGGCGTCCACCGCGGTGAAGGCATGGATGTTTGGCTCCCTTTTACCGTCAGGCTTTCTTTCTATGCCGGTGTCCCGTCCATCCGGATCATGCACACGATCTTCGTCGACTGTAACGCAGAAACGGAGTGGATCAAAGGACTCGCTTTAGAGATGAACGCGGTTTTGAGCGGAGCGCCAAGGAACAGGCATATTCGCTATGCAGCCGACGGAGGGATTTACGGAGAGGCTTCTCAGCTGCTTGTGACGAGAAGATTTAATGAAACAAACGGGTTCTATGAACGACAGATTGCGGGACAGCCTGTACCGGAAGAGTCGGAAGTTGTGCGCGATGCGGAGAGAAACGCCGTCTGGAACGATTTCAAGCTCATTCAGGATTCCCCTGTTCACTGGCGCTTAAAAAAGCGAACCGGCAAAGACTGCGCCTGGGTGGATGCGATTCAAGGGGGAAGAGCGAAAGGGCTGATGTATGCAGGCGGGGAAAACGGCGGCATCGCGCTCGGACTCAGGAACTTCTTTGAAAAGTATCCGTCAGCGCTTGAAGCGCAAGGTCTTGCCGGTGGCGAAACGAAATTGACGGTTTGGTTCTGGCCTCCTGAAGCTGAAGCGATGGACTTCCGCCATTATTCAAAAGACACTCATGTTGAAAGCGCATATGAAGGGTTTGCCGAAATGAGGTCGACGGCCGTCGGCATTGCCAATACGAGCGAAGTCAATCTCGCCTGTTTTGCAAATCCGCCGAGCGATGAAGAGCTGAACAGAGCGGCGGACGAATGGCAAAACCCCCTGCTGCTTATTTGTGAGCCGGACTATTATTATCACACCCGCGCTTTGGGCGTTTGGAGCCTGAAAGATAAACAGCGCCCGCTTTCAGCGGCGCTTGAAGATCAGCTTGACGAGGCACTCAAGTTTTACATGAACGAAGTCGATCAGCGGAACTGGTACGGCTATT
The DNA here is from genome assembly GCF_037976035.1 of Bacillus sp. FSL K6-0972. NCBI lineage: Bacteria > Bacillati > Bacillota > Bacilli > Caryophanales > Bacillaceae > Bacillus > Bacillus sp. FSL K6-0972. Next base: position 1,434,827 of record NZ_CP150260.1, read on the forward strand.
GGCATTACGGTGATGTGATGCATACGTATGATGCCGTCCGGCATGTATGGCGGTACGACCTTGGCGGCTATGCATGGCAAAACACGGAACTCGTACCGAATCTCTGGCTTTGGCAGTCTTTTTTCAGATCCGGGAGGGAAGACGTCTTCAGAATGGCGGAAGCGATGACCCGTCACACTAGCGAAGTTGACTGCTACCATTTCGGAGAATATAAAGGCCTCGGTTCAAGGCACAATGTCCTTCATTGGGGCTGCGGCTGCAAGGAAGCGAGAATCAGCATGGCCGGCCTCCATAAGCCTTATTATTTTTTGACGGCGGACGAGAGGACGGGGGACGTGTTAACCGAGGTGAAAGATGCCGATCGAGCGCTTGAGACGCTTGATCCGATGAGAGCCTATTATCCGGAAAAAGAGTTCCCCACCCATGCCAGAGTAGGCCCCGACTGGGCGGCGTTCTGTTCCAATTGGCTGACGGAATGGGAGCGGACCGGTGATGAAGCGTACCTTGATAAAATAAAACGGGGGATCAGCCGGCTTAAAGAACTGCCGCTGCGTCTGTTATCCGGGCCGACTTTCGGATACGATCCTAAAGCTTCAGATCTGCTTCATATGGGTGACGGGAATCATGGCGGCTATCATATGGTCATCGCCTTTGGCGCCCCGCAAACATGGATGGAGCTTGCAGAACTGCTGGAGAATGACGAATGGAAGGAGATGCTCGGCGAATTCGGCGAATTTTATTTGCTGACTGATGAAGAAAAGCGGAAGAGGAGCGGCGGGAAGCTTCACGATGATTTATTTCACTGGCCTATGTTCTCCGCTGCCATGGCCGCTTATGCTGCCCGGCTCCGCCAAGACCGGAAGCTTGCCGAAAAAGCATGGCGCCTGTTGCTGGATGAAAAACAAAGCCATACACCGCTGCCGATCGCTCCAAAACAAGTCCATGCCTGGAAAACGATCACGGAAATCCCCTGGGTCACGACAAACTGCGTCTCACAATGGTGTCTCAACACAATAGCCGTGCTGGAGCTGCTCAAAGATATGCCACCTGATCAGGACATGCAAGAAAAGATCATTCAGGCAATGAAAGATCATCCCGCTCGCGGATGAAGGCAAAAAATGAAGGTTGTCGGAAAAATGTAAGCGCTTTAAATTTGAGTGGAACAATTGAGACGATCAAAAGGGGGAAATTGTAAAATGGCAAGACTGAAGCTGAAGGGAAACAAATGGCTCGCTGCACCCGCTGTCTTTTTGCTCTTGATGGGGTGCAGTGCAAATGAGACGTCCAATCAAGACGGGAAAGGAAAAGAGAAAGATGCCATTCATATTATGGCTCCGCTCCTGTCGCCGGAAAGTCCGGGAGAAAACAGCCCGTCTTTAAAAGCGCTCGAAAAATACACGAAAAAACAAATTAAAGTGACATGGGTTCCGAACTCTTCCTATAATGATAAATTCAACATCGTCATGGCCTCGGGAGATTTGCCGCAAGCCATCGTCGTCACGGACAAGTCGCCGGGATTTATCAAGTCTGTCAAATCAGGTGCATTCTGGGAGCTTTCACCTTATTTAAAAGACTACCCGAACCTAGGAAAGGCCGATGAAAAAGTGATGAAGAACAGTTCTATTAACGGCGAGATTTACGGCATTTACAGGGCGAGGGACTTGATTCGCGCTTCGATCATCATCAGAACGGACTGGCTCGAAAATGTCGGCATGGAGATGCCGAAAACAATCGACGAATTTTACGACGTGCTAAAAGCGTTTAAAGAAAAAGACCCCGACGGAAACGGAAAAGACGATACGTACGGCATGGTAGTGCCGAAATGGATGGGGCTTGGCAACGGAAGCCCATGGGATATTATGCAGACGTGGTTCGGCGCTCCAAACCGCTACGGAATAGACGAAAAAGGGGAGCTCATTCCGGACTTCACGACAGAAGAGTATATGGAAGCACTGCGTTTTTTCAAAAAACTATATGATGAAGGGCTGATCAATAAAGACTTCGCCGTAATGGACTCAGCGAAGTGGAACGATCCAGTCGTCAAAGGAAAAGCGGGTGTGATCGTCGATACCGGTTCGCGGGCATCGCAAATTCAAAGCGCAATGGAGGAAGCCGATCCCGGCAACAAGGATGTGATCGACGTCATCGGTACGGTCAAAGGCCCGAAAGGAACGTATACATTCCCGACATCAGGATACGCCGGAATGATTGCCATCCCGAAAGCGAGCGTCAAAACGGAAAAAGAATTGAAAGAAGTGCTCGGCTTCCTAGACAAAATGAACGATGAAGAGGCACAGATCATTGCCAACAACGGCATAAAAGGGCGCAACTATAAGCTTGAGAACGGAACGTACACGTCCCTTGAAAAAAACAATAAAAAACTGCTCTATGAGCACGAAGGTCTTGCACAGTTCAGCATGGGCATTCCGGAACAAAGATACTATGTGGAAAAACAAGAATCAAAGCTGTTCAAACACCGTGAACAGATTCTTAAAGAAGGGGAAAAAATCGCCGTATTCAACCCGGCCGAATCGCTTGTTTCAGATGTATACACCCAAAAAGGGGCACAGCTTGACAACATCATCCTCGATGCCAAAACGCAGTTTATCATCGGCGACATCGATGAAAAAGGCTTTCAAGATGCCGTTCAGCTTTGGTATAAAAGCGGCGGCGAAGATTTGATGAAAGAACTGAACAAGCGCTACAAGGAGACTAAATAGCTCAGGTCTTTAAACAGCATACGAAGGGGGGATGCGGCACATGGAAATCACCGCAAAAACAGGAAAGACCGCTGTTAAGCCAGAAAAGAAACCGACTGGGCTGCAAGCCGTAAAACGGGATAAATGGCTCTATCTTCTGCTTGTTCCCGGTGTTTTATATTTTCTCATCTTTAAATATTGGCCGATGTGGGGCGTGTTAATTGCATTCAAAGATTATTCGCCTTATCTCGGATTTTGGCAGAGCGAATGGGTCGGGTTCGAGTATTTTAAAGATTTCTTTATGAACCCTGACTTCTTCCGCCTGCTCCGCAACACACTCATGCTGGCCGCTCTCGATTTGATTTTTGCATTTCCGGCTCCGCTGATTGTCGCACTCATGCTGAATGAATTGCGGCACGCCATCTATAAACGGTGCATTCAGACGTTTATATATGTTCCGCATTTCGTCTCATGGACGATCGTCGTCAGCATGACGTTTGTCTTTTTTACGGTTGATACGGGCGTAATTAATAAAATGCTGCAAAGCATAACAGGCAAAGAGATTGCGTTTCTCTCGGATCCCGAATGGTTCAGGCCGATGATTGTCCTGCAAAGCATATGGAAGGAGACGGGCTGGGGAACGATCCTGTTTTTGGCGGCGCTCGCGTCGGTTGACCAAGAGCAGTATGAAGCGGCAGTGATGGACGGTGCAGGAAGATTGAGGAGAATGTGGCACATTACCCTTCCGGCCATCAGAAGCACGATCGTCGTGCTTCTCATCTTAAGAATCGGCAGTTTTTTGAACATCGGCTTTGAACAGATTTTTTTAATGACCAACTCCTTAAACCGGAGCGTGGCTGAAATCTTTGACACGTATGTCTATGTTGTCGGAATTACGCAGGGCGCCTACAGCTACAGTACGGCAGTCGGGCTTTTCAAATCGGTTGTCGGGATCATCCTGATATTCGGAGCCAATTATATCGCGAAAAAGTTCGACCAGGACGGTCTGTTTTAATGAATGGAGGTGAAAGGGATGTCCGGTGCGGAAACGATCCATAACACAAAAGCGGGTCGGGTGTTCGATTGGTTTAATGTGATCTTTCTCGGCTGCTGCGGGCTGATAACCGTTTTGCCTTTTCTGTATATTATCGCGGGGTCTTTTGCCACGGAGGCCGAGCTGGCGGAAAAGAGCTTCTTTATCTTTCCTGAGACATTTTCGCTTGATGCGTACCGCTATATTTTTTCAACGCCAACATTTATCAGGAGCATGGGGGTGTCTGTGTTCATTACGGTCGTGGGAACGATCGTCCAGCTCTTTTTTACATTTACGATGGCCTATCCCCTTGCAAAACGGCACATCAAGGGAAGGAACCTGCTTTTGAATCTCGTTATTTTTGCGATGCTTTTCAGCGGAGGAATGATTCCGACGTATATCGTCGTCAAATCACTGGGGCTGCTCGATTCCTACTGGGCGCTGATTTTGCCGATGGCGATCAATCCGTTCAATCTCATTATTATTAAAAACTTTTTTCAGCAGCTTCCGAAAGAGCTTGAGGAGTCGGCAAAGATTGACGGCTGTTCAGAAATCGGCGTGTTCTTAAGAATCGCACTGCCGCTTTCAAAGCCGATTATTGCGACTTTTGCGCTGTTTTATGCGGTCGGCATTTGGAACGACTTTTTCCATGCTTTGCTGTACATCAATGACAGCGCGAAATGGCCGCTGCAAATGGTACTGCGCCAAGTGACGATTCTTTCGGATCTGACGGGGACGACGAATGATATGATGGAAACGGTGCCGCCTGAACAATCGATCAAACTGGCCGTCATCGTCATTGCGACGCTTCCGATTTTAGCCGTGTACCCGTTTTTGCAGAAGCATTTTGCCAAAGGCATTCTGATCGGGTCTGTGAAGGGATAAAAAAACCGCCGGGCTCATGAGCCGGCGGCTTGCGGCTCAGGCAGCTGAGCCGTTTTTATTTCTTTTTTTCATCCAAAAATAAACCGGGAGACCGACGAGGCCGATCAAGATCGACCACAGGCAGCTGTAGAAGTCTGTGATGAGCGTGCTGACAAGGACAAACAATGACCCGAGAATAGCCGCAACAGGCAGGTAAGGGTAGAGCGGCACACTGTAAGATCTCCCTTGGCCGTTCTTCCGTCTCCGCAAAATAAACACTGCGAAAAACGCCATGACATAAAAGATGTAAATCATAAAAATCGAAACCTCTGACAGCTTTTCAGGATTGCTGATGATCATTAAGATGACAGCGAAAATCATCTGGACGATGACTGCGATCCACGGCGTATGAAATGCCGGATGAACATGCGAGATCCAGCGGGAGAACGGAAGCTGTTTTTTCTCAGCCATCGCAAAGATCACGCGCGGAAAAGACAGAACTTTTCCGTTTAAGCAGCCGAAGATGCTGACGATAATTCCGATGGAGATCAGCTTGCCGCCGATCGGCCCGAACAGCATGGTCGCTGCTGTGCTTGTCGCATTTTCGCCGAGCTTGACAATCTGATCGGCAGGAAGAATGTGAAGCAGCGCCAAGTTAATGAACAGGTAGCAGGCTGTGACGATCAGTATGCCGCCTGTCATCGCTTTCGGGAGCACTTTTTCCGGATTCTTCATTTCTCCGCCGAGTGCTGCAAGAAGGATCCAGCCGTCATACGCAAATAGCGTCGCCAATACCGCCGCTCCAAAGTTTTGGCTGGCGATGCTCTCCGTGACAGAACTGAAAATATGTTCATCGCCCTGCCATAGACCGAACACAATGATACATACAATGGGAATCAGCTTTCCGATCGTTGTGACCGCCTGAACCGCTCCGCCGTATTTTGTTCCGACGATGTTGATGAGGCATAAAAAGGCGACGGTGATGATGCCGATGAGTGCAGTCCATGATTTATCCCAGGAAAACAAGTTGGCCACAAGCGAGCCGAAATATAATCCGAGTGCGCCGATGATGGCCGGTCCGTAGATGATGATCTGCACCCAGCCGCATAGGAATCCCCAGAACTCGCCGTAAATTTCTTCAAGATATGTGTAAAGCCCGCCCGTTTTTGGAATCTGTGCGCCCAGTTCGGCGATTGTCAGCCCGCCGGCAAGCGTTAAGATTCCGCCGAGGAGCCAGGCGAAAAGAGCAATTTGTGCGTTTCCGGAATAGGAAAGCACGCTGCCGGGTTTCATAAACACACCGGAACCGATGATCGTTCCAATCACAAGAGATAGCGCAAATAACAAGCCTATCTCTTTTTTTAGTCCGTTTGCTTCTGCATTCATAGCTATGCCTCCCATTGATGTGATCTCTTTTATAGAAAACTATTTTTATATTGTAATACCTTTTTTAAAAAAGAAAAATTAAATAAATTTTCTGATTTTCGTATTTCTTGTATATGTTAAACGTTTTAAGGTCTTAAAACCCGGAGGAACTATCAATAACCGAACTTTAATAAATGCTTTTGGATTCATTGTTAGTTTTTTCGGGAAGCGGCAGGAATCGCCCGACCGGGAAGACGGTTTGGTTGACTTTTCAAATCAAATCGCCTATTTTGGAGAAAGAAGAAATCTCGAATTCGAGATATTTGATGAGGAGATGATAGAATGAACGTAAATGGCATTCACCACGTATCCGCTTTAACGGCAAACGCCCAACATAACCTGGATTTCTATGTCAAAGGGCTTGGCATGAAACTGATAAAGAAATCGGTCAATCAGGATGAACCGACGATGTACCACTTGTTTTACGGGGATGAAGTCGCGTCTCCAGGTTCAGATTTGACATTTTTCGAGATTCCGATGCTTGCCCGGAGGCGGGAAGGGACGAACTGCATTTCGGCCGTATCACTTCGGGTTCCCGGCGAACAAGCACTCGAATTTTGGAAGAAGCGGCTTCATGAGCTCGGCGCAGAGATTGACGGTATCGAGACTCGTGCGGGGCGGAGCGTTCTCCGCTTTTTAGACCATGAAGGACAGAACATGATGCTTGTGGTTGATGAAAAGGGAAAAGATCATGGAGTGCCTGTGAAAAACGGCGTCATTCCTGAGGATGTCGCGATCAGGGGGCTCGGCCCGGTCGAACTGACTGTCAGGGACGCCGGTCCGACGGCGGCGGTGCTTACCGATATTCTCGGCTTTCATAAAATCGGTGAGGAACAGGCTGATGAAACCGGCCGAACGCTTCACATTTTTGAATCGGGTGAAGGAGGAGCAGGCACGGAGGTGCATGTGAAAGAGTCAGATGAAAGCAGAAGAGAGCGTCCCGGAAGAGGAAGCGTCCATCATGTCGCATTCCGCGTCAAAAATGAAGAAGAACTTAAGCAGTGGCATGAGAAAATCAGTGAGAACGGCTTTACGAATTCTGGGATTGTGGAGCGCTATTATTTTAAGGCGCTGTATTTCAGAGAACCGAACGGCATACTTTTTGAACTGTCGACTGACGGGCCGGGCTTTGCCGTTGATGAATCAATCGATGAGCTCGGACAGAGCCTTGCACTTCCGCCGTATCTCGAACATCGGCGGAAAGAGATTGAAGCGCGGCTGAAACCGATCCGATAAAAAAACGAGGTCCCGAAAAGGACCTCGTTTTTTATATAGGCTCTGTTAAACGTAAATGTTGATATTTGATAAATTTCCAAAATATTGGTATAATCAAGATGGGAACAAACATTCGGTTAGAGATTATCAAGGTGAGCAAAGCGTTTGCAACTGTTAAAGTATATCGGCAAATTACCAGTTTTCAACAATCGAACTATATTGCTGAATAGAAATTTATAAAATGTTGAGTTATTAAATATGAAAAGTGAGGTTTGTATATGAATACTGTTAGCCAAGAAATCCAAGATTTGTCCATTAAATCTTTGGAGTCAACTTTTAATAAACTAACAAATGCTTATAAAAGCACGACAGAAAACGGTTCAAACACAACTCTTGTCAAAAAGAGACTAAACGCAGTGAAAATTGGTTTAGAAAGCCTAAAAGGTACTTGGAATGGAGAAGATTTCGGCTATAACGAAGAAATCATATTGACTACTAAAGAAGTTTTGAAAGGTATCATTCCATCTATTGAAAAACAAATAGCAAAAGCAAAAGAAGGCAGTCCTCAAAAAACATTAAATGAGCGTCGCTTGACTGCACTAAAACTGGCAATCGAATCTTTAGAGAACCGTCTTATATAAGACGGTTCTTAAATTTTTTAATTGTTCCAGAATCGGGTGAGTTACATATCCCTTTATTTTTGCGTATTTAACAACATCCAAATTTAACAGAGCCTTTATATAAAAGGCATCCGGCACAGCTGGCGGCCTTAAGGGGGGGCATGCTGTTAAGATGATGCGGATTCTTTTTGGTCAAGTGTGATTTGTTTTGTTATTGTTTTGCCGTTTCGAATAAGGGTAACCTTTACCGTATCTCCGACTTTTGCATCGTTGTAAAGAAGGTTGCGCAGGGCGCTTCCGGTATCGGTTTCTTTTCCATTAAAGCTGACGATGACATCGTTCTCTTTAAGGCCCGCTTTTTCAGCGGGGGAGCCTGAAGCGACCTGGCGGATGTAGACGCCTTTGTTTAGCTGGCTCCCGCTTAATCCGAGGGTGCCTGTTTGATAGTTTTCCGGCACCTGCTCAAGATCCATCATGCCGATTCCGATGTACGGGCGTTCGATTTTTCCTTTAGACATCAGTTCTTCCGCGATCGGTTTGACATCATTGCTTGGAATCGCAAATCCGATGCCTTCTACTCCGCTTTCACTGATTTTCATGCTGTTGATGCCGATCACTTCACCCTTTGTATTCAAAAGGGCGCCTCCGCTGTTGCCGGGGTTGATGGCCGCGTCTGTTTGAATGACGTTCATCTCGGTTTGCCCTGCGGATGTATCTACTGAAACGGTTCGGTCAACACCGCTGATGATGCCTTGCGTCACCGTGCGGGACAGATCTTTGCCGAGCGGGTTTCCGATTGCAATGACCGATTCGCCAGCTTTCAAGCTTGACGAATCGCCGAAAGATGCGACTTTTTCCACGTGATCAGCGGAAATTTCAACAACAGCAAGGTCTGTCAAGGAATCGCTGCCAAGCAATTTACCTTCCACTTCTTTGCCGTTTGACAGGGAAACCGTCAGTTTCGACGCGCCCTCGACAACGTGGTTATTTGTAATAATGTATGCTTTGCCGTTTGCTTTTTTATAAATGACACCTGAACCTGTGCCTGTTTCTTCTTCGTTTGAACTGCTGCTGCTGTTGCTTTCAAAACCGAACATACCGTTCTCTGTTTGTTTTTGATAGTTTGAAATACCGACGATGGCGGGAGATACATTTTCCACCATTGTTGAAATGTCAGACGAATTGGTGCTGGACAATTTTTCGGTGTTCGCATGATTGGAAGAAGCCGCTGAATTCGTCGTCTCGTTTGTTTGTGTCTGGACGGATGCATTGGCCGTTTCGTCTTTGCTATGCTGATATGTCGTGACGCCGAGAACGAGGCTTCCTCCGATGATGCCGCTGAGGATCGGCGTCATCCACGAGAGTCTCCGCTTTTGCTGTTCTGCTTTTTTTATCGCCTGGTCAGGCTTTTGATCGGAGACGATGAGTTCGTTTTTCGTTTCAAGCTGATCTTCTCTATTATATTCCATCATTTTCACGCTCCTATTGTTATCATATCCTTTGATGCTTCAATCATAAACAAAGACTGTGGGATAAACATGAAAACATTGTGGGAAATTGTCAAAGAAAAAGAATATTATAAATAGGGTCCCTATTTATAATATGACATGTCAGAGGTGTTCTAAACGTTGAAAAAGATTGGATTTATCGGATACGGAAGCATGGCCCGGATGATTGCGGCCAAACTGCTTGATCAGGAGAAAATCAGCGATGACATGGTGATCGTCAGCTCAAGGAATGACGGGAAAACAGGGGAGCTGAGAAAGCTTTACCCAAATGTCGCCTGTCAATCAGCGGACGAGCTCGCCAAACAGTGCGGCCTGATCTTCATCTGTGTTCCGCCGATGGCGGTAAAAGAAACGCTTGAGAAAATACAGCCGTTTCTTCAGGAGGATGTGCACATTGTTTCGATTGCCGCGGGAATCGAGCTTGACCGTCTTCACGACTGGACAAGCGGACAGGTGACGAGATACATTCCGACACTTACATCTGAAGTCGGGATCGGCGTTTCGCTTGTTGTCCACGGCGAGCGGGTCGCTGAGGCGGACAAAAGCCGGCTGGAAGAATATCTTTCCGCTTTCAGCACAGTCAAACAAATACATGAAAGAGATATTGACGCTGCGAGCAATTTAACAAGCTCTTCACCGGGGTTCATCGCTTCGATTTTTGAAGAATTTGCTCAGGCTGCCGTCAGAAACAGCAGTCTCACGAAAGAAGAAGCGTTTCAATTTCTGATTCATTCATTAATGGGAACGGGCAAGCTGTTAATGGAAAAAGACATGACGTTTGCACAAACGCTTGATCGGGTCGCGACAAAAGGCGGCATAACCGCAGAAGGAGCGGAAGTCATCCAAGATGCCATGCCGGAAGTCTTTGACGAGCTGTTTGCCAGAACGATGAAGAAATATCGAGAAATAAAAATTAAAATATAAAGTTTAAAAGATGTTTTAATTAAAAAAATTAATTAAAACATCTTTTTTATTTTATAGTTTTTTCAAATTGAATTTGTCTTCTAAAAATTTTTCTAAAATTATTATCTCGATTTTATATGGTCTCCCATCATCTAAGTAAAATCTTCTGTATGGCAAATCATTATCTGCCTGATAAGACTTAAATTTGAATGTCTTTTTTTGAATATCCGTGATTTCTGCATCGTCTGATAATTTACAATCCCAGCAAATAATTTGATGCAAGAAACTTAAAGAGTGATTAAAATCTTCTTCATCTCTTAATTGAAATTTAAACTCTACAAATCTATGATCAGTAGTATTTGTGAGGCTGTGGATCTCTTTAATTAGCATATCATAACCAAAATGAGAGTTAAGATCAGCTAGTTCCCATCTAAACGTGTCCGGCCAAAGAGCTAAAATTTGTGCAGTTAGCCAAATAACTCCTTGTTCACTGCCAGGTTCAATAAAATTCAACTCTTTCCCATTTTTGGATATTTGATATGTAGTTTTTCCTTTACTTTTTTTAATTCTTCTAGTTACACTTTTTCGTTCATTTTCCGCTTTTCTTCGGCCAATTTCAGCCCGCACTCTATCTGCGAAGTCTTGGTACTCATCAGTATCAATAATCTTTTGAATAATTTTCTCAGCGGTTATCAGAATACTTTCTAATAATTTTTTATTAGTATTGTCAACAGTTGCCCTATTTGCTGTGAGTTCAAAACCTTGGCAGTTAATAAATGCATGCCATTTTGTCCATTCAGATCTTTCAGCAAAACGTTCATTTTTTCTTTGAACAGGAATATAATCTTTACACAAATATATTCCGTATCTATCAGAGACTGTATATTGATCCTCACCGTGGTATCTCCCGGGTTTAGGCCGTCCAGGCCACTTTAACATTTCATTATGATTCCTTTTTGCACTATCTCCCTCAACATAAAATAATACCTCAATTTTATGTTGAGGATAATCAATAACTGTAGCAGTTTCTTTCCATGAACGAACATAGTGATTTTCAGGTCTTCTATCATCTATTTTGCGAAGTTCCGTGAAGTTATAGCATTCTTTAGGAAAAGAGTGTCCGTAAGGTATTGGCTCAAATTCTTCTTTACCAAAACCTTTAAGTAAAAGTTCACAGTCTGGAAGAAAATCATCTTTCAATTTAGCTTTAATACTCCCCCAAGCTGTAAACCATTGAATATAATCCTTTAAATATTCATGCTTAAAAGTAGCTGTGTTATTTTTATCATATCCTTTTACGATAATGTAAGTCCCGGAAATAACCTCATCTAAATAGTTATTGGCATGTTCGAGTTTTTCTATCAGTATAGAAGGTGGATCATCTATGCCTCGATTAATAGAAGCATTCAATTGTGCAAAAGGATCTCTTAGAGTAGCTTTTAAAATGTTTCCATCTTCTAAAAACTTTGTATAAACTATTACTTCTTTGCTATTATAAAAAATTTTAGTTCCGTGTCCTTTTTCTCCGATTTTATCTACATCATTTCTTTTACTGCTTCTTCCTAAATCGAAAAAACCTTTAAGTTCGTCTAAATTCATACCAACTCCGTCATCTTCAATTTCAACAATTAGATCTTCATCTCCATATGTCGTATCTATTGAAGAGTGAATTCGTATTTTACTTGCTTTAGCATCAAGAGAATTCGCAATAGCTTCTCTAATCATTTCTTCTGGCCTTGTAAAGTCCCGAGAAATTTCCCTTAATTCTTTGGCTACAAAAACTTTTGGAATATGGGCTTCTAAAATTTCCTGTGTATTCATTCTAAACCTCCATTTTTATTAAGTAATTCTAAAATTTGGACGACATAATTTATTATAACAATTTGATAATAAAGAACCAATTATTATTTTTTTATGAGTATAATTTAGTTTTTTTGATTTTTTGTATTATGACTATTAAATCTAAAGAACTATTGCAATCCCATTAAAATTCCAATATAATTTTTTAGAATATTCCCAAAATAATAAAAAATTTGAGACGTTTTTCATAAGGGGTGGTTTTTTGTGAAGCTTTATCTGTCTGTTGATATGGAGGGAATTTCCGGGCTTCCGGATGATACGTTCGTCGATTCAAGCAAGCTGAACTATGATAGAGGCCGGAAGATCATGACGGACGAGGCCAATCATGTGATTGACGAAGCGTTCAAAAGCGGATGCAGAGAGGTGCTTGTCAATGACAGCCACTCTAAAATGAACAACCTTTTAATTGAGCGGCTTCATCCTGAAGCGCAGCTTATTTCGGGAGATGTCAAACCGTTTTCGATGGTTCAGGGACTTGATGATACATGCGATGGAGCTGTGTTCGTCGGTTACCATGCGAGAGCATCGATGAGAGGCGTGATGTCGCACAGCATGATTTTCGGCGTCAGACATTTTTACATAAACGATCAGGCGGTGGGCGAGCTGGGGTTCAACGCTTATGTTGCCGGTTATTACGGCGTCCCGGTCATCATGGTTGCCGGTGACAGCGAGGCGGCGGTTGAGGCGGAGGAGCTGATTCCAAACGTAACGACAGCGGCCGTTAAGGAAACGGTCTCCCGTTCGGCGATCAAATGCCTGACTCCGGAGAAAGCGGGGCGGCTTTTAAGAGAACGGACGGCATATGCGATTCAAAACCGCGGTCAAGTCAAGCCGCTCACGCCTCCGGACAGGCCGGTGCTGCGGATAGAATTTGCCAATTACGGCCAAGCCGAGTGGGCGAGTTTGATGCCGGGTGCTGAAATCGAACCGCAAACGACGACTGTCCGCTATCAAGCGAAAGACATTCTTGAAGCCTATCAAGCGATGCTTGTCATGACCGAGCTAGCGATGAGAACGACATTCTCCTAGGAAGGTGGGATGAAGATGGCAGGTTACATCATGAAGCGGCTCTTGTCGATGCTGGCGACCATTTTGGTGATCACGACATTGACTTTTGTGATGATGAAAGTGATTCCGGGCTCTCCCTTCAATGAAGAAAGAAACACGAATGAAGCGGTTCAGCGCAACCTTGAGGCTTACTACCAGCTGGATGAGCCTCTCTTTGTTCAATATTTGTATTATGTAAAGTCGATCGTTACCTTTGATTTTGGGCCGTCGATCAAGCAGCCTTCGCAAAGCGTGAACGATCTGCTGTCAAGAGGGTTCCCTGTTTCGTTTGAACTGGGGATGACGGCGCTTATTGTGGCGGTCATTTCCGGGATCGCACTCGGAATCTTTGCCGCGCTGCGGCAAAACGGCATCATCGACTATATAGCGATGACCATTGCCGTTCTCGGCATTTCGGTTCCCAACTTTATTATGGCGACCTTGCTGATACAGCAATTCGCTGTAAATTGGAACATATTTCCTCCGTCGACATGGACAAGCCCGCTTCATATGGTGCTTCCGACTGCGGCTTTGGCGATGGGGCCGCTGGCGATTATCGCAAGGCTGACCCGCTCCAGCATGATCGAAGTGCTGACACAGGATTATATCCGAACAGCCCGGGCTAAAGGGCTTTCCCCTTTTAAAATTGTCATGAAGCACGCGTTGAAAAACGCCCTTATGCCTGTCGTAACGATTCTCGGGACGCTTACCGCTGCGATTTTAACGGGGAGCTTCGTCATCGAAAAAATCTTTGCGATTCCGGGCATGGGAAAATATTTTGTTGAAAGCATCAACTCCCGCGATTACCCCGTGATTATGGGCACCACCGTTTTTTACAGCATCATCCTCATCATCATGTTGTTTCTCGTCGACATGGCCTACGGAATACTGGATCCGCGTATTAAACTGCATAAGAAAGGGTGAGCTTATGAGCCTTCCAGTTCGCACAGAAAACGAAGCGTCTTCAGGCAGTGATATCCCTGTTGAATGGTTTGCCCCGCTGAAACAGAAGCAGGATGAGCGTGAATCCGTCGCAAGGCCGAGTCTGTCATACTGGCAGAACGCCTGGCGGATTTTAAGGAAAAACAAGCTGGCGATGGCGGGGTTGGGCGTGTTAATCTTCCTGTTCATCATGGCTGTACTCGGACCGGTTCTTTCTCCGCACAGCGTCACCCAGCAGACGCTTTCCGAGCAAAACCTGCCTCCGTCGATGGAGCATTGGTTCGGAACCGATGAGCTCGGCCGCGATGTGTTTACAAGAACGTGGTATGGAGCGAGGATTTCTCTGTTTGTCGGTGTAATGGCGGCTTTGATCGATTTTGCAATCGGCGTCATCTATGGCGGCATCGCCGGCTATAAAGGCGGCAAAACAGACCATGTCATGATGCGGGTCATCGAAGTGCTGCACGGACTGCCTTATTTATTGGTCGTCATTCTTCTCATGGTCATGATGGGGCCTGGACTCGGGACGATCATCGTTGCGCTGACTGTCACCGGCTGGGTCGGCATGGCGCGGATCGTCAGGGGGCAGGTTTTGAAGGTGAAGCATGATGAGCATGTCCTCGCATCCAAAACCTTCGGAGCGAAAACGGTAAGGATCATCAGGCGGAATCTCCTTCCGAACATGATGGGAGCGATCATCGTCCAGATGACCTTGACGGTGCCGTCGGCCATTTTTGCCGAAGCATTTCTCAGTTTCCTCGGTTTGGGCATTCAAGCCCCGTTTGCGAGCTGGGGTGTCATGGCGAACGACGGCCTTCCGGTGATCTTGTCGGGTCACTGGTGGCGGCTGTTTTTTCCCGCTTTCTTTATTTCATTAACAATGTTCGCTTTTAATGTTGTTGGAGACGGGCTGCAGGATGCGTTAGATCCGAAGCTGAGGAGGTAATGTATTTTGCGGAAAAAAGTATTGGAAGTCGAGAATCTGCATGTTTCATTTACGACATACGGCGGAACGGTCAAAGCCGTCCGCGGTGTGAGCTTTGAGTTATATGAGGGGGAGACGTTTGCGATTGTCGGCGAGTCGGGATGCGGAAAAAGCGTGACATCGCACAGCATCATGCGGCTGTTGCCGAAATTTTCGGCAACGATCACAGACGGCGCGATCCGCTTTAAGGGAAAAGACTTGCGCAATCTGTCCGAAAAAGAGATGAGAAAGATCAGAGGGGCCGAAATCTCAATGATCTTCCAGGATCCGATGACGGCCCTGAATCCGACCTTGACCGTCGGAGACCAGCTGACAGAAGCGCTGTTGGAACATCGGCCCGTATCTAAAACAGACGCTCGAAAAGCGGTCATTTCGATGCTTGAGCTTGTCGGGATTCCGAATCCGCAAGAGCGTTTGAGGCAGTATCCGCATCAATTCAGCGGAGGGATGAGGCAACGGATCGTGATTGCCATGGCGCTCATTTGCGAACCGGAGATTCTGATTGCGGATGAACCGACGACCGCGCTTGATGTTACCATTCAGGCGCAAATTCTTGAGCTGTTTAAAGACATTCAGCGGAAAACCGGGGTATCCATCATTTTAATCACCCATGATTTAGGCGTAGTCGCACAGACGGCGGACAGAATCGCCGTGATGTACGCCGGGAAAATAGCTGAAACGGGAGCGAGGAGGGATATTTTTTACCGTCCGCAGCACCCGTATACAAAAGGCTTGCTGCATTCCGTTCCGAGGCTTGACCTTGAAGGTGGAGACCTCGTTCCGATTGACGGGACGCCGCCAGATTTGTTTTCTCCGCCTGAAGGGTGTCCGTTTACGGCGCGCTGTTCCCATGCAATGGAAGTGTGCGGCAGGGTTCATCCTGCCGTTACAGAAGTCTCGGCGGGTCATCGTGTGTGCTGCTGGCTTCAAGATGAAAGGGCGAAACGTGCTTTACTGACGACATAACATGAGATCGATTTTCAAATGGGGGGATTTGATGAAAAGGCTAGCGAGCGTGTTGGCTGCCGCATTTGCGATCATTTTGCTGTTCGGATGTACGGCAAATGAACAAGCGGGGCAGGAAACGAAGAAGAAAGCGAAAGAAACGGCTGGAGAACAGGTCCTGAGGCTGAACAATGAAAATGAACCGACATCTTTTGATCCGCCGATCGGCTTTAATAATGTCTCATGGCAAGCGCTGAATAATTTGATGGAAGGTTTGACAAGGCTTGGCGCAGACCATGAACCAGAAGCTGCGTCCGCCGAAAAGTGGAACATTTCCGACGATGGGAAGACATATACTTTTACAATCCGTGATGATGCCAAATGGTCAAACGGAGACCCTTTAACCGCTGGGGATTTTGAATATGCGTGGAAGCGTCTCCTCGATCCGAAAACGGGCTCCTCTGCCGCGTTTTTAGGCTACTTTATCGAAGGCGGTGAGGCCTTTAACAGCGGAAAAGGTGCAAAGGATGATGTCAAAGTCAAAGCGGTGGATGAAAAGACGCTTAAGGTGACGCTCGAAAGTCCGCAGCAGTCGTTTTTGAGCATTGTAGCCAATCCGGCTTTTTTCCCGGTTCCTCAGAAAGTCGCCGAAAAAAACCCGAAATGGCATGAGGAAGCTGCTACATTCGTCGGCAACGGTCCGTTTAAACTGACAGAATGGAAGCATGATGAAAGCTTTACGATGGTAAAGAGCGATACGTATTGGGACCGGGATACTGTGAAGCTTGATAAAGTGATATGGGCAATGGTCGATGACAGAAATACCGACTACCAAATGTTCGAGTCGAATGAGCTCGATACGGCTTATGTGCCGGCTGAAATGAGCGAGAAGCTGATGGGCGCTGACGAGGTGAAGGTGTTCGATCAGGCAGGTCTTTACTATTACAGGTTCAATGTCAATAAAGAACCGTTCCAGAATGAAAAGATCAGAAAAGCGTTTGCGATGGCCGTCGATCAGCAGGAAATCGTCGATTATGTCACGAAAAACGGTGAAAAACCGGCTCGCGGGTTTGTGTCTCCGGGGATCAAAGGACCGAACGGCAAGGATTTTCGCGAGGAAGGCGGCGACTTGCTCAAATATGACGCCGATGAAGCGAAACAGCTGCTCGAAAAAGGCATGAAGGAAGAAAACTACGAAAAGCTGCCTGCCGTTACGCTGACATACAGCACAAAACCGGAGCATAAAAAAATGGCGGAAGCGATTCAGCAAAAGCTGAAAAGTACGCTCGGCGTCGATGTGAAGCTCGCCAATATGGAATGGAACACGTTCCTTGAAGAACAGAAGGCGCTCAAATTCCAATTTTCCCAAAGCTCTTTTCTGGCTGACTATGCTGACCCGATCAACTTCCTGGAAAGCTTTCAAACGGGTAATGCAATGAACAGAACCGGCTGGAGCAATTCAGAGTATGACGAGCTGATCAAGGCGGCGAAAAATGAAGCTGACGAAGAAAAGCGGACTGAGCTGCTGCATCAGGCTGAAGAACTGCTGTTTGAAGGGATGCCGATCATACCGATCCACTTCTACAATCAAGTCCATTTGGAAAAGGAGAATGTGAAAGGCATCGTCCGTCATCCAGTCGGCTACATTGAACTGAAATGGGCCGAAAAAACGTCATGATCAAACTTGTCCGTCTGCCACTTTCTTTGTGCGTGCCACCGCACAGAGGCGGACGGACTTTTCATAAAGGGGGATGTCTCTGTTGAATATTGCACCTCAAAGGTTAATGAAGGGAGATACGGTTGGTGTGATTGCACCGGCCAGTCCGCCTGTCCCCGAAAAACTTGACCGCGCCGTCCGGTTTTTAAAAGATCTCGGGCTTGAAGTCAAAATGGGACGCTCAGCCTCCGAAAGACACGGCTATTTGGCAGGGAGCGATGAAGAGCGTCTGCTGGATCTGCACGACATGTTTGAAGACCGTTCGGTCAAGGCTGTTATCTGTGCCTGCGGAGGTTACGGCACGGCACGGATAGCCGAGAAAATTGACTACCGGCTCATCAAAAGCCGCCCGAAAATTTTTTGGGGCTATTCAGATATCACTTTTTTACATACAGCGATCAGGCAAAACACCGGACTTATTACATTTCACGGCCCGATGCTCAGTTCGGACATCGGCAAAGAAGACGTGCATCCGCTCACCCGGCACTCCTTTCAGCAGCTGTTTCAAAAAATGACGCTCACTTATACAGAGGAACTGTCGCCTTTGGAAACGCTCGTAAACGGTGCGGCGGAAGGGGAGCTCGTCGGCGGAAACCTCGCCCTTCTGGTGACGACGCTCGGTACGCCTTATGAAATCGATACGAAAGGAAAGCTTTTGTTTATCGAGGATGTCGATGAAGATCCTTACCGAATCGACCGGATGCTGAATCAATTGAAAATGGCCGGGAAATTATCGGACGCCGCCGGCATCCTGTTGTGCGATTTTCATAACTGCACCCCGAAAAAACGCGATGAGTCGCTCACATTAAAAGAGGTTTTCCAAGATTATATTGCCTCTGAAGGAAAACCGGCGCTGTCAGGCTTTAAAATCGGCCATTGTTCACCGAATATCGCCGTTCCGGTGGGGGTGAAAGCCGTCCTTGACGCCGGCAAAAAACGGCTCACCATCGACCCGGGAATTTCTTAATGGGAAAGGAGGCCGCCATGAAGATTGCCGAGATTACGACAAACCGCATCGCCGTTCCGCTGAAAAAGCCGTTTAAAACGGCGCTTCGAACCGTCCGCACCGCAGAAGCCGTCATTGTTAAACTAACGGCTGAAAACGGGATGACAGGCTGGGGAGAAGCGCCTCCGACTGCTGTTATTACCGGTGAGACGCTTGACAGTATTGAGGGGGCAGTCAACACGATATTCGCACCCGCCCTCACCGGGTGCAACTTGCGAATGGCTGAGGCGATATTTCATGACATCGACAAGCTGATTATCGGAAATACAAGCGCAAAGGCCGCTGTTGAAACAGCCGTCTACGATTGCTTGGCACAGCTTTGCGGTCTTCCCCTGTATCAATTGCTGGGCGGATATAGGCGGGAGATCGAGACGGATTTTACCGTCAGCGTCAATGGCCCGGAAGAAATGGGGAAAGACGCGGTCCGTTATGTAAAAGAAGGGTTTCGTACGCTCAAAATTAAGGTTGGAAAAAACGACATCGCAACAGACCTCGAACGGATCAGGGAAATCCGCCAACAAGCGGGGCCCGCTGTCCGGATCCGCGTGGACGCCAATCAAGGCTGGACGGCGAAAGAGGCCGTCAAAGCCATTCGGAAAATGGAGGATGAGGGGCTTTCGATCGAGCTTGTCGAACAGCCGGTCCACCGGTACGATCTCGAAGGCTTGAAACAGGTGACAGATGCCGTCGATACGCCGATTATGGCGGACGAAAGCGTGTTTACCCCAAGGGATGCTTTTCACGTGCTGAAAACGAGAAGCGCCGATCTCATCAATATTAAACTGATGAAATCGGGCGGCATCCGCCAGGCGCTGCAAATCAACGCCATGGCAGAAGCGTGCGGAGTGGAATGCATGGCCGGGAGCATGATCGAGACAAGGCTCGGCATCACAGCAGCCGCCCATTTCGCAGCAAGCCAGAAAAATGTCACAAAATTTGATTTTGATGCGCCGCTCATGCTGAAGGAGGATATCGTTGAAGGCGGCATCCGCTATCATGCAGGAACGATCACGATACCGGATGCTCCCGGACTTGGAATCACGAAAGTCAATCATTGAGAGGGGAGAAGACGAATGAGCCTTTATACGACAGCCGTCTCAGTCGCCAATGTCTGGACCAGTCCGGAAGCACCGCGCCGCATTGATCGGATGATGCTGGAAAATCCCGTGCATGTGAGAAGCTGGCTTGACGCGTTGTCCTACGAGGAGCGTCTTGAGCTGTGTACGGCAAACCTTGTTCAAACACAAGTGCTTTTCGGAGAAGATGTGCAACTTCTACAAGAGCGGGGAGACTGGGCGTTCGTCATCATTCCAGGACAGCCGTCTGCAAAAGACGAACGCGGCTACCCGGGCTGGATTCCAAAAGACTGCCTGGTCGAAAAAAGCCCGGCGAAGTCTGAGGCAAGCGCCGTCATTCAAAAACCGACGGCTTTCTTATATGACGACAAGAAAACGAAAGTCCTTGAGCTGAGTTTTCTCACCAAACTGCCGGTCTTGTCTTCGGACGGCATCTGGTTTGAAGTTGACACACCGCTCGGCCGCAAATGGCTGAAAAAAGGAGATGCGGACCTCGAAACACCTGTAAAAGGCAGCGGAGACGACATCGTTCAAACCGGTCAGGCGTTTTTGAATCTGCCCTATCTTTGGGGAGGGATGAGCGGGTTTGGCTACGACTGCTCAGGCTTTGTCTTCAATATGCTAAAGGCGAACGGCCGCTCCGCTCCGCGCGATGCCGTCGATCAGGCGAAAGGCGGAAAAGAGGTGTCCTTCAGCAGCCCGAAGCGGGGCGATTTACTGTTTTTCGCATATGAAGAAGGTAGAGGGCGGGTTCATCATGTCGGCATTTACTGCGGGAACGGACAGATGCTTCACTCTCCAAAAACGGGCAAATCGATTGAGGTCATACCTCTTAAAGGCACAATTTATGAAAAAGAGCTGTGTGCCATCAGGCGCTATTTTTAAATAAAACGGGGGGATTGGCATGCAAATCGGCGCTTTATTGAAAGTCAGCCGTCTGAAAATGCACTTTGACGCCGGAAGGGGCAAAACGGTCAAAGCGGTCGACGGCATTTCATTTGATATTAAAGAAGGAGAGACGTTCGGACTCGTCGGAGAATCGGGCTGCGGCAAGTCGACATCCGGAAGGGTGCTGATGCGCCTTTATCAGCCGACAGAAGGCGAGATTACATATCGGGGGAAAAACATCCACAATCTGACCGATGATGAATCATTCCAGTACAACCGCAAAATTCAAATGATTTTTCAAGACCCGTATGCTTCATTAAATCCGAGGTTAACGGTCAGGGAGATTATGACAGAGCCCATGGAAATCCACGGCCTGTACGGTGGGAAAAAGGCGCGTCTTGAAAAGGCGGACGAGCTCCTGGAAGCAGTTGGTCTGCACAAAAGCTTTGCCAATCGCTATCCCCATGAGTTCAGCGGCGGGCAGAGGCAAAGAATCGGCATCGCCAGAGCGCTTGCGCTTGAACCTGAATTTATCGTCGCTGATGAGCCGATATCGGCACTTGACGTCTCTGTCCAGGCGCAGGTCGTCAACCTTTTGAAAAAGCTGCAAAAGGAAAAAGGGCTCACGTTTTTATTTATCGCTCACGATCTTTCCATGGTGAAACACATCAGTGACCGGATCGGCGTCATGTATCTCGGGCACATGGTCGAGATCACCGACAGCGTCCGGCTATATCAAGAACCGCTGCATCCTTACACCCAGGCGCTTTTATCGGCTATCCCGATTCCCGATCCGGATGTGGAGGATAAGCGGAAACGAATCATACTGAAAGGCGAGCTGCCAAGTCCGATCGATCCGCCGAGCGGCTGCGTTTTCAGAACGAGGTGTCCCGCCGCGATGGACATTTGCGCCGCCAAAAAACCGATGTTAAAAGAAGCCGCCGACGGTCATTTTGTCGCCTGCCATCTGTATGACGGAGACGTGAGAAAAGAGGAGGCCGGCATGAAGGTGACACTGCAGGCGAGGTGAATATAGAAAAAGGGAGCCCTGTAAAAAGGGCTCCTTAGCTTGCCGCCAACTTCCCATTTGCTAAGTCGCTGATGCCAAATGGAATAAGGGTCAGGCGCTGCCGTCGTGACATCCAGTAGAAGTACGTTCAATCGGCAATGTACAGCATCTGAAAGATCCGCCGGATTTTATGATCTCGGATAAGTCGATTTCGATGACCGTATAGCCCCTTTCTCTAAGCTCCTGATTCACGTGGCGGTTATCAGGCAGGCTGATCACGTTTTTATTGCCGATGGACAGGACGTTTGTGCCGAGTCGGAACTGTTCATCATCCGTAATTTCGATCATGTCATAGCGTTTTTTCAAGACATCGTATTCTCTTTCTCCTAAGGCTTTTGGATAGACGAGCGCTTCTGTCGGCGAAAGAATGTTGAAGACGCAGTCCAAATGAAGGAAAGTCTCTTCAAATGGAACCGGTACGACTTCATAAGAGGGAAGCCTGCGCTTCAGCTCTTGGACGGCCGAAAACGTCGTTCTGTGGCTGATGCCGGCATATATGGTATTTTGGTCGACGAGGATGTCGCCACCCTCGATTTGATATCCTTCATTAAATGTGGCAAAGGCGATCTGTTCTTTTGCCAGCCATTCCTGCAGGACGTTTTCTTCGCCCTGGCGGATGTCGGCTGAAAGCTGAGCGGAAAACACAGTATCTCCGATCGTAAACCCGATATCACGCGTGAAGACCTGTTCCGGAAATTGGCTTAAAGCAGGCAGAAGCTCGACTTCAATACCCCGGCTCTCCAATTCTTTTATCAATGTTTTATGCTGGCGGACGGCCAGCGTTTTATCAATATTATCCTTTTGGAAATACTTTTGTGTTTCATTGATCACTTCTGCGATCTCCATATACTCCGGTCTGCATAACACCACTTTTTTTAAGACATCGTATTCGCTTGTGCAGCCCGCCCCGCGATTTTTTTTCGAAATTGCTGAGTCCATTTTGATTCCCCCGTCCTCTCTTTAGTCATTTCATTATTCCCTTCCTGCATCGGGAAATAAACATTTTAGCCAGAAAATCTGACAAGTCAGCCGGATAAAAAAGTTTAGACAAATGAATTCTAATAGTGTTTAATAAAGAAAAAATCCACTTTACAAACGCATCTTAGTAGACATCAAAGGAGTAATGGATGATGAATGGACCTGAGAAAAGATACTGCAAAGAATCAAAAGTTGTCAAAACAAGCAGGGTGTTTCCGCTTGACACGAACAATCACAACACCTTGTTCGGCGGCAAGCTGATGAGCTATATCGACGATATCGCCTCAATTTCGGCAGCGAGACACTCGAGGTGTGAAACCGTGACGGCTTCCATGGATTCCGTCGATTTTCTCGAACCGATCCGCCAGGAGGATTCCGTCTGCCTTGAATCTTATGTGACATGGGTTGGCAGAACGTCCATGGAGGTATTCGTCAAAGTCATTAAAGAGCACTTGCTGACAGGTGAACGAAAGCTTGCGGCGACATCCTTTCTAACCTTCGTGGCGCTTGATCAAGACGGCAACCCTCAAGCCGTTCCTCAAGTTGTACCGCAGTCTGAAGAAGAAATGATGCTGCACCAGACCGCCCGTCAGCGTGCCGAAGAACGGAAAAACCATCGCAAACACAGCAAAGCGCTGGCTCAGGCGCTGGCTGTAGACAAACCTTGGTAAACATACGATCAAAACCCCGGCTCAAGCATCAGTTGCCGGGGTTTTGCTGTGTAATGAATACACAAACCAATATCTGTTCAAAATAAATGACAAAAAACGGAAAGAAGTTTTGAATGAGATGCTTGAATTTGTATGGACTTTTTTAGCCAAGCCTGCTTTAGTGTTTTCCATAGCTTATATTCTTTTTCGAATCGCAGGGAAGAAAGCCGTTTCGCAAATGACGAACTTCGACCTTTTGCTGACATTTGCGATCGGAACGATCATCAGCGAACCGATTCTTACTTCTAAAATTTCAATGTCCATTTATTATGCTCTTACCTTTCTGATCTTTTATTTGTTGATTGAAAAGCTCTCATTACACAATAAATGGCGATGGTTTCTTGTCGTCAGCCCGACCGTGCTGATTCGAAACGGCAATATTGATAAAGGGGGATTAAAAAGAGAGCGGCTGACTGTCAATGAACTGCTCGGCAAGTTGCGCGAAAAAGGCTATGCCGACCCGAAAGATATCGACATCGCTCTGATTGAAGAATCGGGTCAGATCAGCGTGATTCCAAAATCGGAAGCAAGGCCGGTACAGCCGCGGGACCTCAACTTGGAGACGAAGCGGAATTTCGTGCCGATTCCGCTCATTTTAGACGGCGAAATCATCGAACACAATTTAAAATACTTGAAAAAAACGAAAGAATGGTTGTTTCAAAAATTAGAGGATAAAGGGATTGAGCAAGCGATGCTGCCAACCATTACGCTCGGCACCCTGAACGAAAAAAATGAAATTATGATTGATGCGGAAGATCCCGGCAGCCCGTTAACCGATGATCCGTATCTTTATAAACCGGGGCAAGACCATTAATTTTCGCCGAATAGGCGATTTTTTTAATTCGTACTATTTCAGAAAAGTATCAAGATTCTGTTCTTTTCTTCGTACATAAAATGAAACAGGGCATTTGTCATAAAAGTTGAAAATGGTGTCACAAAAAACAGGAGGAAAATATGTTGTTTTCTGTATTTTTATAGCATATATTAGTTTTTGTGAAAAAATTTTGATGGTAGGTGCAATTGATGAAAAGGTTTTTTAGTGTAATGATTTTGGGTGCCCTGCTGCTGCTCGGCACTTCTGTGCCAATCGAAGCGGCAGACTACGGACGTGACGTTCTCGGATCAAAAGACGGCTGGGGCGCTTACGGAAAAGGAACGACCGGAGGCGCTGACGCTTCTTCTGATCAAGTATATACGGTCAAAAACCGCAAGCAGCTTGTTGAGGCATTAGGGGGAGACAACAAAAAGAACAGCGAAAATGATACGCCGAAGATCATCTATGTGAAGGGAACAATCAATCTTAGTGTTGATGATGAAAACAATCCTTTAGGCTATGATGATTATAAAGACCCTGAATACTCGATCGAAGCGTATCTCAAAGCTTATGATCCGAAGAAATGGGAAAAAAAGGAGCCGTCAGGAAAGCTTGAAGAGGCAAGGCTCCGCTCGAAAGACAATCAGAAGGAACGGGTCTTGATCAGAGTCGGTTCGAACACGACGATTATCGGGCTCGGAGATGATGCGAAAATCGTCGGCGGAGGCTTTTATGTCAAAAACGCAGAAAACGTCATCATCCGCAATATCGAGTTCGAAAACGCGTACGATTTCTTTCCTGGCTGGGATCCGACAGATGGAAGCAGCGGAAACTGGAATTCGGAATATGACAATCTGCTGATCGAAACGTCCAAATATATTTGGATCGACCACTGCTCATTCAATGACGGAGATCAGCCTGATGAACTGACTGAAACGTATTTCGGGCGCGAATTCCAGCATCACGACGGACTGCTGGATATCAAAAAGCAGTCGGATTTTATTACGGTATCCTACAGCATATTTTCAGGACACTCTAAAAACACGATTATCGGCTCAAGCGACAGCTATAAAGCAGACAACGGGCATTTAAGGGTGACATTCCACCACAATCTCTACGAAAATATTAAAGAGCGGGCTCCGCGCGTCCGCTACGGAAAAGTGCACATCTACAACAATTATTTTAAAAGCACGAAAGACAGCTACAATTACTCATGGGGTGTAGGCTATTCTTCAAAAATTTATGCGGAGGACAACTACTTCGACCTGCCGGAAGGAACGAAGCCTCAAAAACTGATGAAAGTCTTTAAAGGTGACGCTTTATATGAAAAAGATACGGTCGTAAACGACCAAAAAAGCGTCGCAAAAATCGATGTTGTCAGCACATACAACCAAGCAAACCATGCGTCTATTAAAAAAACGGCCGGCTGGAAGCCGACGCTGTTTGAAAAAATCGACGACGCAGAAGATGTGCCGGCAATCGTTGAAGCACAGGCAGGCGCAGGAAAACTGAAGTAACACACGCAAAGCGGACATGTGGATGTCCGCTTTTTTGTTCAGGTATCTTGCAATACAAAATAGCATATGTTATGATTCGTGTATCTTGTATTGCAAGATACATAAAAGAGGTGGCTTATGAGTTCAACGCAAATGCTGAAAGGGATTTTAGAAGGATGTCTGCTTGCCGTCATATCCGAGGGGGAGATTTACGGCTATGAAATGACAAAGGTGCTTGCGGGATACGGTTTTTCGGATATCAGCGAAGGAAGCATCTATCCGATTCTCCTCCGCATGCAAAAGGAAAAATGGGTGGAGACCGAACTAAAACGGTCGGCGAGCGGCCCGAAGAGAAAATATTACAGACTTACGCCCCTTGGCGAAGCGGAGCTTCAATCGTTCATCGGCCGTTGGAAAGCATTATCCGGGAACGTCAATGCGCTGCTCGAAAAAAAACTGAAGGAGAAGTGAAATCGTGCTATCAAAGGACATGCAAAACGTATTGGACGACATGAGAATGTACTTAATGTCTTTAGGAAAAAGCGACAAAGAAATCGAAGGAATCATGAATGAGCTGACCGTTCATGCCTTGGAAGGAGAAAAGGAGGGAAAAACCGTCCGGCAAATTTTTGGGGATTCTCCCAAGTCATATGTTCAAGCGCTGTCAAAAGAGCTTTCATCAAAGCCGGGGGAGATCGCCAAGTTGTTCTTTGCCATTTTAATCGGCGCGATATCCTATTTTATATTCAGTGATGCCGTGAACGACAGCCTCGATTATTCTGTCTATACGCTGGCAGGCTATCCGCTTTACATTTTGCTGGCAGCGGTTATGTTACCGCTTTTGGGCCGGATTTCGGCGTTTAAAGGGAAGAAAACGGCCTTCATGTATACGATGATGTACGCCGCTTTGACGTTTTTTCCGATTCTGGCCATTATTTTTATTGACCGGCAATTCGGGACACCGGTTTTTTCGTTTGAAGGGGGAAGCCGCTGGCTGATTATGGCTCTGTCGTTTCTTGTGATCGTATGTTTGTCTTTCAGGTTGAAAGCTGGAGCCTTGTCCATATTGCCGCTGCTTTTAGCTGGAACGCATTTTTTGTTTCAGTATATGAAGTGGGATTCAGCGGGAGCCATGATGGCAGAAACTTATATTCCCTATATCGGGCTGCTGCTCGTCATGTTCATTGAAACAAAGCGTGCCAAAAATACGGCTCAATATGAATGAAATACGAAAGAGCATTATATTTTTTAAGGTAAAGACTCTTGCCTTTTGGCGATCACAACGTTTATGATCAGAGCATGAAAGGTGGCCGATATATGAATATGATGTGGGGCTATGTACTCGTCTTTATTTTGGCTGCGATTCCGTGGTTTGAAGTGATCGGTGTCGTGCCGCTAGCGATCATTGCCGGTCTTAAACCCGTACCGTCTGCTATTATCGCACTATTCGGAAATCTATTAACCGTACTGCTGCTTATTTTTTTAATTGACAAAGTAAAGGCGTGGCTTGAAAGAAGGCGCGGGGAGCTGGGAACGGAGACTGGTAAGCTCTCAAAAAGGAAAAGCAGGGCGAAAAAAATATGGCTGACCTACGGCATCCCGGGCCTTTCTTTCGTCGGACCTTTCTTTATCGGCTCCCACTTAACCGCGTTTATGTGCATGGGCTTTGGGGCAAGGCGCCGGCAAACGGCGCTGTGGATGACGGGGAGTCTCGCAGTATGGACAACGGCATCGGCTGTCGCTGCCTACTATGGTTTCAGTTTCCTCGCTCCTGAAAATGAAGGGCTGCTGAAAAATATCTTTAAACAGGAGGAGTGAAGACATGCAGTTTTTGAAAGATTTATCTCCAGTTGAAGAGATGGAGCCGACAGTCGGAGTGCTTTTTTCAGCGGTCAATGAAAACATCGACCGGCTGAAATCAATCGTCTCCGGCATCAGTCAGGAGGAGCTGGAATATAAGGGTGAGCATGGCGACAAAAACAGCATCGCCCAGCTGATCTATCATTTAATCAATGTCGATATCCGCTGGGTTTACAGGCTGAAGGGAAGAGAATTTCCAAGAGAGCTGGAAGAGAAATACGGGCCGATGACGGATGAAAACGGACGATTGCCCGAGGTAAAAGGCGTACCCTTATCCGTGTTCATCGAGTGGTATGACGAGGTGTTGGAGATGTTGAAACACACCGCTAAAGGCTTTTCGGAAAAAGACTTGCTGAAGAAGGTTCCGTATGAGGGAGGGTTTGCGACGATCCGCTGGGGGATCTGGCACATGTCTGATCATAACCGCTATCACCAGGCGCATATCCAGGCCTGCTTAAGAGAGTTCCGCAGGCAAAACAGTTGATTTTTTCGTATGATTTGGTATGATGCTAATTAGCAAACTTCAAAGCGTTAAAGTTTTCTAGGGTTCCGCACATTCCGATGTGGCCTGGTCCGAGAGAAAACACATATGATTTGTTCATATGCACACGGAGGGATAAAAGCCCGGGAGTATCGTTTTCATCGATAGCCCGGGTTTTTTCTTTTGCTGAAAATGAATTGGAGGGATTTTGATGAGATGGGGCAGTGTCATACTTGCAGCCTTGTTTGAAATTGGCTGGGTCATGGGGCTGAAACACGCTGATTCGGCTCTTGAATGGATCGGCACGGCGGCTGCCGTCGCGATGAGCTTTTATATACTGGTGAAGGCGGGGGAGAAGCTGCCTGTCGGAACCGTGTATGCCGTATTTACCGGTCTCGGCACGGCGGGAACAGTCGTCTGTGAAATCGTCTTGTTTCATGAGCCGGCAAATATCGCCAAGCTTGCTCTGATCGGTGTTTTGCTTTGCGGCGTGATCGGCTTGAAGCTTGTAACAAATGAAGAGAAAGGGGAGGCGTCATAATGGAATGGATCTACCTAATCGCCGCCGGCCTGCTGGAAATGCTCGGCGTGACGATGATGAACCAGTTTCATAAAGACAAGCGGCTGAGATGGATCTTTTTGTTGATCATCGGTTTTGCCGCTTCGTTTTTCTTGCTTTCCCTTGCGATGGAGACGCTGCCGATGGGAACGGCGTATGCAGTTTGGACAGGGATCGGCACGGTTGGAGGTGCGCTTGTCGGGATCCTGTTTTACGGAGAGCCGAAAGACGGAAAACGCATTTTTTTCATCGCGCTCATTTTGGGATCTGCCGTCGGGCTGAAACTCATTAGCTAGAGTCTGGTTGATGCAAATGGGATTTCGTAAATTGATTTTTCAATAAACTCCAGTATAATGAAAAGATAGTTTACGAATTACAAGCAAAGAGGGTTTTTACGAAAATGAATGCATATATGAAACAGCAGTTATCGCAATATCAGGAAATCAATAACGATAAGGCCCGCCTTCTGGTCAGCTGTCCGGATCAGCCTGGAATCGTTGCCGCCGTATCTTCATTTTTATTTGAAAACGGTGCGAATATTATTGAATCGAGCCAGTATACGACAGACCCCGAAGGAGGCCGGTTCTTTCTGCGGATTGAGTTTGAAGCCGAAGGCATCCGCGAAAAGATCGAACAGATGAAAGCGACTTTCGCCGCTGTGGCGGAGTCTTTCCGAATGACGTGGAGCATGAATTTGGCGAGCGAGCTGAAACGCGTCGCTATCTTCGTTTCAAAAGAGCTTCACTGCCTGAATGAACTTCTATGGGAATGGCAGAGCGGCAATTTGATGGCGGAAATTGCAGCGGTTATCAGCAATCATGAAGATGCAAGAGAAACCGTTGAATCGCTGAATATTCCGTTCCTTTACATGAAAGCGAACAAAGACATCCGTCAGGAAGTGGAAAAACAGCAGCTGGAATGGCTTGAAGAGTATCGTGCGGATGTCATCGTTCTCGCCCGCTACATGCAGATTTTAACGCCTGATTTTGTCTCGGCTCATCCGAACAAAATCATTAATATTCACCACTCCTTCCTGCCGGCTTTTATCGGAGCGAATCCGTATAAACGGGCATATGAAAGAGGCGTTAAACTGATCGGGGCAACATCGCATTATGTGACAAACGAATTGGATGAAGGACCGATCATCGAACAGGATATCGAACGGGTCGACCATAGAGACAATGTGGAAGCATTGAAAAACATCGGCCGCACGATTGAGAGAAGCGTTTTGGCAAGAGCGGTCAAATGGCACTTGGAAGACCGGATTATCGTGCATGGAAACAAGACGATCGTCTTCAATTAAATTGTTAGATCTACCTCTTGACAGAGGCGTTTTTCCTAGGCATAATAATAAAAAATCACGAGCGTTGAAGAGGGCCAGTAAGCAGTTCTTTCTGTGAAAGAGAGTGAAATGGCATGCTGAAACATTTCACCACATGAAACCTGCCGAACCTGCCTCGGAGTCCCAGGGGGAAAACCTGGGCGCATACCCTGGCGTTAAAGGGGAAAGAGGAATGCGCTTTTTTCTGCGCATTCAATGAAGGTGGTACCGCGGAAAGCTCTTTTCGTCCTTTTTTATTTGGACGAAAAGGGCTTTTTTTATTGGCTTCTGCCAGATCATCTCGGAGGGGAAAAACGTGAAAAAACAACGGATTGTCATTAAAATCGGAAGCAGTTCATTAACCAACTCGAAAGGCAGCATCGATGAGGAGAAGGTCAATGACCATGTTCGAGCGATAGCTGCTCTGAAAAAAGAAGGCCACGAAGTCATCTTCATTTCGTCGGGTGCTGTCGCTGCGGGATTTTTACAGCTCGGCTATCCCGCAAGGCCTGTCACGCTAAAGGGAAAACAGGCTGCAGCGGCCGTCGGCCAGAGCTTGTTAATGCAAACATACATTGAGCATTTTGCAGACCACGATACCAAGCCTGCGCAAATCTTATTAACGAGAAACGATTTTGCCAAACGGGAACGGTATCGAAATGCATATGCGACCATTATGGAACTGATTGAACGGGGGCTTGTCCCGATTATTAATGAAAATGATTCGGTATCTGTTGAAGAATTGACGTTTGGGGACAATGACATGCTTTCTGCCCTGGTGAGCGGACTGCTTCATGCCGACAAACTCATCATTTTAACGGATATTAACGGCCTTTATGACTCGAATCCGGCTGAGCATCCTGATGCCCGCCGTTTTGATTACATTCCCGAAATTACGGACGAACTTTTGGGCTGCGCCGCTTCCGCCGGTTCAAAAGTCGGGACGGGCGGAATGAAGTCGAAGCTTTTGGCGGCAAAAACCGCTCTTTCACTCGGCGTCAATGTTTTCATAGGCTCCGGAGAGGGAGATGATAAGCTGATTCAGATTTTAAAAGGAAACGGGGACGGTACCTATATCGGCCAATCCGACCTGTCTTCCGTCAACAATCATAGGCAGTGGATCGCCTTTCATTCTCCTGTATCAGGGAAGATTACCGTTGATGAGGGGGCGGAGCTGGCGATTACCGAAAACGGCGGGAGCCTGCTGCCGGCCGGCGTAACAAAAATATTCGGAGATTTTTCGAAAGGGGCGGTTGTCGAAGTTTACGGACCGAACGGCTTGGCCGGGAAAGGCCAAACGCTGTACTCCGCTGCAGAGCTTGAAGAGGTGAAAGGGAAACGAAGCGATGAGTTCCATCATGAAGAAGGGATAGAAGTCATCCATCGAAATGATTGGGTAAGCATTAAAGAATAAGGGGATGAAAAAGATGAGCGAAGTGATTGAAAAAGCAAAAAAGGCCAAAGTCGCAAAGGAAGAACTGGTTCATCAGCCGACTGAAAAGAAAAATGAGGCGCTTTCCTTCATCGCTGAGGCGCTCCGTTTTAAGCAAGATGAGATATTAGCAGAAAACGAGAAAGATATCGTCCGCGGCAAAGAAAAAGGCGTTTCGCCTGCGCTGCTTGACCGCCTTGCCTTAACGCCGGAAAGGCTGAATGATATGGCAGACGCCGTCATGCTGCTCATTAAGCTTGAAGATCCTGTGGGGGAAACGCTTGAAACGATCCGTAAAGACAACGGGCTTTTCATTGAAAATGTCAGGGTGCCGCTCGGAGTCGTCGGAATGATCTACGAGGCCCGTCCGAATGTAACGGTCGACGCCGCAACCCTCTGTTTGAAAACGGGAAATGCCGTCATTCTGCGGGGCAGTTCATCAGCCATCAACAGCAATCAAGCGCTCGTCCGCGTGATCAGGGATGCGCTCGAACAATCTGCGCTTCCGCAGGATGCCGTTCAGCTCATTGAAGATACAGGCAGGGAAACGGCAAAACAGCTGTTCACTTTAAACGACGGCTTGGATGTGCTGATTCCGCGAGGAGGGAAAAACCTTATCGATATGGTGGTGCGGGAATCCACAGTGCCTGTGCTTGAAACAGGCGCAGGGAACTGTCACATATTCATTGATGAATCGGCAAAGCCCGACATGGCCGAGCAGGTTGTCATCAATGCCAAAACGCAGCGTCCTTCTGTCTGCAATGCAATTGAAACGGTGCTCATCCATAAAGACTGGGCGGAAGAGCATACGAAAGCGCTGCTTCAAAAGCTTGAAGAAGCAGGCGTTGAAATCAGGGGAGACGAGGCCGTATGCACGATGCTGCCATCTGCGGTTCCCGCTCGCGAGACAGACTGGGAAACCGAGTTTCTTGCGCCGGTTGTCAGCATCAAAACCGTCGCCGGGATCGATGAAGCCATCCGGCACATCAGGCAGTACGGCACACGTCATTCGGAAGCGATTCTGACTGAAAATCAGGAAAACGCCCGGTTTTTCTTAACGTCTGTTGATGCTGCAGCGGTTTACCACAATGCTTCCACACGTTTTACAGACGGCTTTGAATTCGGCTACGGCGCCGAAATCGGCATCAGCACGCAAAAGCTTCACGCAAGGGGGCCGATGGGCCTTAAAGCGCTGACTTCTTCTAAATATATCATTAAAGGAAACGGACAAATCCGGATATGAAAGTGTAACATCCTGTCTTGACATGCAGACAGGATGTTTTTTTGTTGCGTTATTACATTTAATTTTATAAAATTAAATTGTGCACAATCGAAATTGAAGGAGACGATAATCATGAAACCGCTATTTACCTCGCAAGCTACTGCCAAAGGTGGCAGAGACGGACAAGTCACTTCATCTGACCGCGTCCTTGAACTGGAGCTGGCCATGCCGGGAACGCCAAAAGCCAAAGAGAACGAAAATGCCACCAATCCGGAGCAGCTGTTTGCCGCCGGATACGCGGCATGTTTTGACAGTGCATTGCAATTGACCGCCCAAAAAGCGCGTCTTAAAATGGAGACAGAGGTGACGGCGAACGTCAGCCTTCTGAAAGATGAAGCAGATGGAGGCTATAAGCTCAGTGTCACGCTGCAAGTAAAGGGAACCGGCGTTGAACAGCCGGAGCTCGAAAAACTCGTTCATCAAGCTCATACCGTTTGCCCGTATTCAAAAGCAATTTCCGGAAATGTTGATGTCAACCTTGAAGTTATTTCTTAAAAAGAGAGGCGCCTTCACATCGAAGGCGCCTCAGCGTGTCGACAAACCCTCGCATTCGTTGTCAGGCCTGCGCGTCGGTGCTCACGAATTCCAACATTCGCTCCGCTCCGATGCTCAGCCTTCCTAGACTGCAAGGGTTTTCAATCACGCTGAAGGGATGACAAAATCCCAAAACAAAAAGCCGTTTTGGGATTTTGTCAACAATCTGAAGCGCCTTCACATCGAAGGCGCCTTTTTGCTGTCTTTACTGCGCATCTGTTTTTTTCGTCAATGAAGCAAGAAGGGATTCAAGCGTTTGCTTCAAGTTTTTCAGTTCGCCAGCCGACAGATCGGTCTGGGCGATCATGTGTTGCGGAATGCTGCTAGCTTTTTCTTGAAGTGCCTGGCCGCCTGCTGTCAGCCTGACGATCACAGACCGTTCATCTTCAGGCGACCGCTCTCTTGTTAAAAGCCCGTGCTGCTCCATTCTCTTCAGCATCGGCGTCAGTGTGCCGGAATCGAGATAAAGGAGCTTACCCATTGTTTTGACGCTTAATTCCTCGTGTTCCCATAATAAAAGGAGTGCGAGGTACTGAGGATACGTAATATTGAGTTTATCAAGCAGCGGCTTGTAAAGCTTCGTCATTTCACGCGAGCTTGCATAAAGGAGAAAACAAAGCTGTCTGTCAAGCCTCATATGTTCAAATTCATTTGCCATCGTTTCACCAACTCTTTTCTATGTTCCTTTTTATTGTATAAGATTTTGCGTTCTTTTCCCATTGTTCGGCTGAAAACCCAAAAAAACAAAAACGGATGTTTAAAAAACTCGTTTTGTGAAATATAAAGAGTAGAGGAAAAAAACGTAAGGAGGAATCAGGATGACTGCATTATTTACAGCAAAAGTCACGGCAAAAGGCGGAAGATCCGGACATGTCAAATCAGATGATGGGGTTTTGGACCACAACATTGTCATGCCAAATGAAAAAAAAGAAGGCGAATCAGGGACAAATCCTGAACAGCTTTTTGCGGCGGGTTACGCGGCGTGCTTCGGTGGCGCATTGGAGCATGTCGCAAAACAAAAAGGCATTGAAATCGATTCTGAAGTCGAAGGCCATGTAAGCTTGCTGAAGGATGAGAGTGACGGCGGTTTTAAAATCGGCGTCAAGCTGATCGTCACATCGGGCGAGGTAGAAAAAGAAAAAGCGAAAGAGCTGGTCGAAGCCGCTCATGACTTTTGCCCTTATTCAAAAGCGACGAGAGGAAATATCGACGTCAGTCTTGAAGTAAAATAATTCAAACACAAAGGTGAAAACGAGAAAGCAAACAAAGCTTGTTTGCTTTCTTTTTTAGAAAGGAGCAGCATATGTCATATCTTAAAAAAGCGCTTGTATACACCGTGCTCTCTCTCGCTTTTGTCCTTGCAGGATGCGCAACCGGAGCTAAGGAGAACAACGGAGATCAACCCTCGGCTGATACGGCCAAACAGAAAGCGCCTGATTTGAAAACATATTCTCTTGACAAAAATATCCGGTCTGAAGAAGATTTTGATTTGATAGGCAAGTATGTTCATGCCGAAGATGACCAAATCACGCTCGAAATAAAGGATAAGGAACTGATTGTCCCGAAAAGCAGCCGCTTTCACAGCGAAGAAGACCATGATGACTTAATCGGGAAGCTTGTGAAGGTAGAGGTGGATGGAAAAACGCAAGAAGCGGAAGAAGCCGAGCTAATGCCGCAGTCAAAAGCCGACCAAAATGGCGTATATGAGCAGGAGAAAGACGGCAGCCGAAAAATCATCGCCACGTTTGTCAGTGAGTCGGAGCAAAACATTACAATCAAAACAAAAGCAGGGGAAAAAACTTATCAGAAAACAGCCGATTTTGAGAGGGATGTTGCCGAAGCACCTGAAAAACTGAAAGGGAAAATCGTCAGGCTTGAAATTGAAAAGGATGGAAAAGCAGAAAGCCTTGACTTTGAATCGGAAGATCAAAAGCTTGAATGGTATGAGCCGTCTGCTTCAAAATGAAAAAGCTTCCTTTATAAGGAAGCTTTTTTTAATATTCCACTTTTTGATCGGTAGTTTCCCACGTAAGAAAAGGCTCAAGCTTTGCTTGAAGGTCCATTTTATAAAAAGGAATTGTCCGTTCGCTTTTCGTTTTGGTGATTTCTTCATAAATAAAAGAGTCGTCAAAACCGGCCGATGCGGCATCTGAATGCTGAGCGGCAAAGTAAACTTCCTTCGGTCTCGCCCAGTAGATGGCTCCCAGGCACATTGGGCACGGTTCACAGCTTGTATAAAGAATGCAGTCGTTCAGCTGATAATCGCCAAGTGCTTCACAGGCGAGCCGAATAGCCGTTACCTCCGCGTGCGCTGTCGGATCATTGCTTGTTGTGACATTGTTTTTTCCCTCGGCGATAATTTGGCCGTCTTTGACAATCACAGCGCCAAAAGGTCCGCCTGTGCCGCTTTTCACGCTCTCCACCGCAAGGTCGATTGCGCGCTGCAAAAATGTTTCATGATTCATTTCTGTATCCTCCTTGGTTGTCCTGCCTTCTTATTATAGCTGATGAATCCGGCAAAATAAACTTGTATCAGAATATTCAGTATGTTTGATTTCAAACCGCACATCGCATACAATGAATGCTAGTATGATGAACGGGGGATGATGTTTTGCTTACATTGTATATTGCAAGACACGGTCAGACGGAATGGAATATAGAAAAAAGAATGCAAGGCTGGGAAGACTCCAATTTAACGGCTTTGGGGCTGGCAAACGCAAATGCCCTCGGCGAACGGCTGAAAGGTGTTCAATTCCAGGCTGCATATTCCAGTCCAAGCGGCAGGGCCGTTGATTCCGCGCGGGCTATGCTGCAGAACCGCAGCATTCCCTTTATAACAGACGACAGATTAAAAGAAATCTCGATCGGCCGCTGGGAAGGAAAAACGTATGATGAGATCAAACAAAGCGATCCTGACTTGCTCGAAGCGTATTTTAATGCGCCTGAAACATACATGCCTGATGAAGGGGAGAGCTTTTACGATTTTGAAAAACGGGTCAGCCAGGCGTATGAATTCATTCTCCGCCGCCATCGGGAAGGCAATGTCCTCATTGTCAGCCATTCCGTGTTTATTTTGATGCTCTTGAATGTGTTGAAAAAGAGGCCGGTCAGTGAACTATGGAATTCAAGCTATGTTCATGACACAGCTCTTGCGGTTGTAACAGTTTCCGAGGATGGAAGCGTCACGATCGAAAGAGAAGGAGACGGGGAACATAGAGTAGAAGCAAAGAATGCCACCTGGTAGGCATGCCAAAAAGCCTGATTGTTGAAATCAGGCTTTTTCTATTAGCGAGGCTTGCGCCTCTTAGCCGGAATATATTTTCGCACTGAAGCTGTGAAGCGTGGCAGCGGAAATCGGTTTGTTTTTTGAAAGACAAACGGTTTTGACATCTGCCGCATCTGCTTCCGCTTTTTTTCCGAAAAGTAAGACCGTAAGAGAAAGCGGGCCTTTTGCGATTTGCTGATATGCCAGAAGGCAAAGGTTGTCGGCGATTGTGCGGCTGATCATGCGGCGTGCTGACCACAGCTGCTGCTGTCCCTCTTCATCAAACTGAATATATGCTGCTGCTCGTTTTTTCGTAAAGAGTCCTGACAGACCGTTTTGTTTGATCTGCTTCATGAGAGCGAGCGGTTCAGACAGCGGCGGAGCGGTCAGTCTGTAGCTGTCAGAGGAACATTTGGCTGCTGCCAAAAAAGACATGATCGGCAGGTAGCCCGCCAGACGCCCGCCGCTGTTGAAGAGCTTCTCTGCAAGCATCTGGTCGGTCTTTTTCATGCGGATTTCTGTAAAGTGCAGGAGATGGTGCAAATCTTCGAGCGTGTGTAAAAATCCTTTGAGTTCATGTTCCATTTCGGATTGCGCCTGATCGATGCCGTATGTCCTTGCTGTTTTCACGCTGGAGAAAAGAACATGAAAATGGCGGTTCAAAAGGTGTATTAAATCGCTGATTCGCTGGTGGGAATAGCGAAATTGGCGGGCGAGCGCGTGCAGATCATTGATGTTCAGCCGGATCGTCATGTCAGCTCCTCGGCTTTCAGCTGAAGCCGCTCAATTTCTTCGGACGCCTGCTCTTTAATGGCTCTCAGCCTGTCATACACGCGGGATTCCGCTCGGTCAAGATCGTCCAAAAGCGCGTCATACATTTCGCGCGCCTGTCCGCGCCATCCGTTGATATACATTTGGTGTGCTTTCAAAATAGAAGAACTTTCCTGCCTCAGCTCATCAATGGCGGCATTCACGTCTTTTACGTATAGCTGAAGAGAGTGAATGTCTTCCTGATATATTTTTCGTTTGATTTTTCGTTCTAACGCTATTCCATCGTCAATCACTACATATTTTCCTTCCCTTCCATCATCTACTACAAATATGTTAAAAGAAAAGGATACGGAAGGAAATCGTACGAATGAATCAAAAGTCTTAATGTTTTTTGGGCGGACGTACCTTATATAACGGTTCTTTCGGCCTAAAAAGGACTGAGGCCATGAAAAGAGCCGCCCGTGTGAACAGGCGGCGTTTGTGTTGGATTTTTTGTGAAATTAAACAGTCTGAGCCAGTTTGCCTCTTGCTTGTTTGGCTGCTTCAACCATATTTTTAAGCGCTGCGATCGTTTCTTCAGGCTGTCTCGTTTTTAAACCGCAGTCAGGGTTGACCCAGAAGCGATCAGCCGGGCAGACTTTCAGCGCGTCTTCTATGATCGTGAGCATTTCATCACTGGAAGGGACGCGAGGGCTGTGAATATCATATACGCCAAGCCCGAGCCCTTTCAGGTAAGGGTGCTGTTCCAGATAATCAAGGAATCCGCCGTGGCTTCTGCTGTGCTCAATCGTAATGACGTCTGCGTCAAGATCTTCGATCGCGTCTACGATATCTTCAAAGTTGCTGTAGCACATATGCGTATGGATTTGCGTCGTATCTTCCACGGATGAAGTGGACAGTCTGAACGCTTCGGCAGCCCATTTGAGATACTCGTCCCAATCCCGTTCTTTAAGCGGCAGGCCTTCTCTCAAGGCAGGTTCATCGACCTGAATGATTCGAATGCCTGCTTTTTCAAGCGCCTCAACCTCTTTACGGAGGGCACAGGCGATTTGGAAGGCAATCTCTTTTCTCGGCAGGTCATAGCGGGCAAAGGACCAGTTTAAAATGGTAACAGGCCCTGTCAGCATGCCCTTGACTTTCTTCGAGGTCAAGGATTGGGCATAAACTGTTTCTTTTACCGTCATCGGCTCTTTAAACTCGACATCTCCGTAGATGACCGGCGGCCGGACGCAGCGGGAACCGTAGGACTGAACCCAGGCGTATTTAGTAAAGGCGAATCCTCCGAGCTTTTCGCCGAAATACTCAACCATGTCTGTCCGTTCGAATTCTCCGTGAACGAGAACGTCAAGTCCGAGCTCTTCCTGAATATCAATCCATTTCTTTGTTTCTTCCTGAATAAATGCTTCATACTGCTCGTCGGACCATTCTTTTTTCCGCCATTTTTGCCGCGCGCTCCGCACTTCCGCCGTCTGTGGGAAACTGCCGATCGTTGTTGTCGGCAATAGGGGAAGTCCGAGAGATTCATTTTGAATCCGCAGTCTTTCTTCAAAAGCTGTCGGGCGTTTAAAGTCTTCCTCAGTCAGCTTGTCTCTTTCTTCGGCAAAGGCCGAATTTGTGGCTGCACCGTACTGTTTGAGAGCTTGAAGGTGTCTGTGAGCTTCATCGATTTCCGCTTGGATGGCCGCTTTTCCGGAAACAAGTCCGTTCTTCAGCAGTGTAAGCTCCAGAAGCTTTTCTTTTGCAAAAGATAAACCGTTCAAGAGATCATCGGCAAGATGTTCGCCAGGGTGTTTTGCGACAGGGACGTGAAGCAGGCTGTTTGAAGGCTGAATCCAGACTTCGTCAACACCCGCTCTCTGGATCAGCTCATGTGTCAGGTCCAGGCGCTCTTCGAGATTGGCTTTCCAAATGTTGCGTCCGTCTAAAATGCCGGCGGCAAGGACTTTGTCTTTAGGAAAACCGTGTGTTTTTAGATGTTCGAAGTTTTTCCCTTTATCATGAACAAAATCAAGCCCAATTCCGGCGACAGGAAACGATATCAGCTCTTCATAAGCATCAATCGAGTCAAAATAGGTTTGCAGAAGGATATTCAGTCCAGGGACTTCCTCTGTCATCGTCTGATAGATTTCTTTGACAGCAGCCGCTTCTTCATGTGAAGCCGTCACAAGAGCAGGTTCGTCAATTTGCACCCATTTGACGCCTTCCTGCTCAAGCTCTTTCAGAACCTGGATGTAAAGAGGTGTCAGTTGGTTATAAATATCTTTGATGTCTTGTTGTTCATAGCCTTTTGCAAGGGCTACGAAAGTGTAAAGGCCGAGTATGACGGGCTTTGTTTCTGTTCCCAATGCTGCTTTTGCTCTTTTGTAATCTTCAAGCGGTTTGTTTCTTGTCACGCGGTATTGTGCGCCTTTTTCATATTCAGGCACAATGTAATGATAGTTTGTGTTAAACCATTTTGTCATTTCACACGATACAGCATCTTTCGTGCCTCTCGCCATTGCGAAATAAGTATCTAAAGGATCATTTACATCCTTGAATCTTTTTGGAATCCAGTTGAACATCACCGCCGTGTCAAGAACGTGGTCGTACAGGGTAAAGTCGGAAACCGGTATGATATCGATTTGCTGATCAAGCTGAGTCTGGAGCGCTGCTAAAAATTGATCGTCCATTTCTTTTAAAAAGGTCTCACGGTCAGTGTTTCCTTTCCAATAAGCCTCAAGCGATTTTTTCCATTCTCTGTTCAAGCCGATTCTTGGAAAACCCAAGCTGCTCGTTTTTACATTAGTCATTTCTGGTCTCCTCCTTTTAGTGTTCAATAAAAAAAGACACTCACACTTCGGACAATGAGAAGGTGAATGCCTGAAAACAGCATTTTGCGAACGAGAAATAAACGTAGCGATTGTTACGTCAACTCGAACACCTCCTATCGACCGTAGGTTTTTGGTGCGTCAGAACAGGCAGGTCTCCTGGCTCATGAATCGACGGTTATTTCCCCCTTCCCATATAGAAACAGTGGGTTTTATGAAATGACCTCCTCATTCACAGTGGCGGGACCGCGTTGGATTTTCACCAAACTTCCCTTTTAAAATCTAACCTCGTTAGATTACCATGTTCCCGGCGATGAAATTGTTTAGTAGATTATATACCGCCACGATCTTTTAGTCAAAATAATTTTTGAATTCTTGCAATTAAAAAGATTCAGCCTTATGCAAGGCCATGAAAAAAGCCGCCGACATTGTCGGCAGCCTCCTTTAGGCTGTTAAAGGGAAAGAAGTTTTGCTTCGCCGGCTTTTTCCGCCAGTACCTCCGGCGCTGACAAATATAAGAATCCGTTGCCGATCAGCGCTTTTGAGTAATCAAGAGGAAGCGTGCGGCGGATTAACTGAGCATACAGTTCGGGTTCTGTCAGTTTCCGTTTAAACGCCTCTTCTTCAGCTGACTTGATGAGAGCGAGCGCGCCGCTGACGTGCGGTGTAGCCATCGATGTTCCCGTCAGCTTTCCGTATTGATGATCAGGCAATGTAGAGAGGATTTCTTCTCCAGGTGCAACGAGGTCAATTTCTTTGTTCGCGTTTGAGAATTCGGAAGACTCCCGCGTCAATGACACGGACCCGACAGCGATGACTTCGTTGTATGCAGCCGGGTATGAGTACTCCTCTGTACGGTCATTGCCGTCGCCTTCGTTTCCTGCGGCGCAGACGACAAGCACTCCGCTTTTCACGGCGTTTGTCACCGCTTCTTTCAATTCCGGAACGTCGGCAGGACCGCCGAGCGACATTGAAATGATATCGGCTTTTTGCTCGACGGCGTAGTTAATCCCGTTGATGATCCATTCATAATCCCCGCTGCCGTCTTCACCGCCGAGCACCTTGACGATTAATAGGTTCGCTTCGGGTGCTACGCCGGAAATGCCTCCGTTTTGATCGTTTGCGGCAATCGTACCCGCCACATGGGTGCCATGTCCATTATAATCATGAAATTGATCTTCTTTTCCGTTGTCATCATCAGTAAAGTTTCTGCCTCCGATGATTCGGTCTGCCAAATCTGGATGGGTTGCATCACAGCCTGTATCAAGCACTGCGACAGTGATATCTTTTCCTTTAAAACCTTGTGACCACAGCTCCGGTGCCTTAATCGCATCGATTCCTTCCGGCAGTTCGTTCACGTCCATCAGCTTTGTGTCAGTGACATAAGGAATTAATCGCATTTGCATTTCAAAGCCCTCCTTGTTATATGCTGCTTTAGATGGGTTACAAGGTGCGTGATTTTATTGTAAAACATTCACTTTGTTAAAAAAAGGTTCATTTGTATGAATTTTATGAAAAGTTAAAAAATATAGATAATAGAGGAGAAAAGTCGAATAACTGCGAACAATGCTGGAATTGTAAGCGAAAAGACCTGTGAAAGCGGTGAAAGGGCGAGAGAATCACTAGATATATGAGATTTCGCTTCATCATATTATCCCGGCAAAAGGATATCCTATTAAAAAAAAGGAGTTGATACATGATGAAAGAACATGAAGATGAAAAAAGAGACGAATTATCAATCGAGCAGGCGGAGTTTGTGCCGCATCCAAAATATGAAGGAGAATACGCGCTTTTGCTGCACGAAAACTATCACCTGCTGTCAAAGGACGACCTTGAACAGGAAAGCGAAAAATAAGAACGGAGCTCGGCACCTCGGCGAAAGAGCTGGTTTAATTTTGACGAAAAAGGGTATCAACACATAATAGAGAGCATGAAAGTTGCTTTTCTTATTGACAGTTATCCTTTTTTTCTGTAATCTCATTGTGTCCGGTAAATACAGCTCTTCGTTAGGTGAGGCTCCTGTATGGAGATACGCTGCTGCCCAAAAATGTCCAAAGACGCCAATGGGTCAACAGAAATCATCGATCTAAGGTGATTTTTAATGCAGCTGGCATGCTGCCTATGCCATACAGTGCTAAAGCTCTACGATGGAAGGCGTTAGGGTTTTATTTTGTATGGCTTTTAACACCTTCATTTCGATGAATAGGTGTTTTTTTATTTTTTGAGGAAAGTGAACTTTCCGTATTAATCAAGGAGGTGGAAGTATGGATTCTCCCCATTCGAGGCGGTTTAAACATACGAGAAATATTTTACAGCATCACACATTGATTGATGAGGAGATCCTTATACTTCACCCCTTTTGCTATGGTGATATAAGGATCTCCTGAAAAGGGAGGTACAGATTGCCATGGTAAAAAACATGACATATGATGAACTGATTTTACGCATTATTATTTTACTGAGAGACGGAAAACGAAAAGAGTTTCAAAACGTTTTAGAGGAACTGCAGCCTTATGATATGGCGATTCTGTTTAAGGAAATGCCCGAAAAGCATCGCGGCCGGTATCTGTCTTTTTTAACGGTTGAAGACATTACCGATCTCATGGGCGAACTTGACAGAGAAGAGCAGCTTGTCGTTCTGAACAAGGTCGGCAAGGAAAAGGCGATCCATGTGATGAATAAAATGGACAACGACGACCTTGCCGCGCTCTTTGAAGAAATGGACTCAGAGCTGAAAGACCAGCTTCTTTCCAGCATGGAAGCGGAAGAATCTGAAGCGGTCCGCGTTCTGATGAACTACCCGCCTGAAACAGCGGGAAGAATCATGACAAACCGCTATGTCTGGATTCCGCAGCATTACACTGTAAAAGAAGCGGTCGTCAAGCTGAAAAGCTTTGCGGAAATCGCAGAGTCCATCAACTATTTATACGTAATCAATGAACAAAAGCAGCTTGTCGGGGTTATCTCATACCGGGATCTCATTTTGGCAGAACCCGATGAGAAGGTACAGGAATTAATGTTTACAAGGGTCATATCGGCGGACGCTCTTCAAGATCAGGAAGAAGTCGCAAGGCTCATTGAGCGGTACGACTTTCTGGCGATTCCCGTTGTAGAAAAAAACCATGAGCTTGTCGGGATCGTAACGGTCGATGACATTATTGACATCGTCATCCAAGAAGCAAATGAAGACTACGAAAAATTTGCTGCATCAGGTAAAGCGATCACGTTTGATACAAAATCGTATGTCGCTGCATATCGACGTCTGCCGTGGCTGATTTTGCTTCTGTTCATCGGTTTGATCTCAGGCAGCATCATGAGCTATTTTGAAGACACGCTGCAGCAGGTTGTCGCATTGGCCTTTTTTATGCCGATGATCGCAGGAATGACGGGTAACACCGGAACACAGTCCCTCGCTGTCGTTATCAGAGGGCTGTCAAAAGAAGAGCTCAATAAAAAAACGATTTTCCGCTTGATTTTCCGGGAGCTCAAGGCCGGCATTATTATCGGTATTGTGTGTGCGGTCGTGATTACAGGAATCGCGATTGTATGGCAGGGGAATCTGCTGCTCGGATTTGTGGTAGGGACTTCGCTCTTTGCCACGCTGATCATCGGAACGATGGCGGGAACGATCGTCCCGATCATCCTTCACAAGTGCAACGTCGACCCTGCGATTGCATCAGGTCCGCTGATTACAACATTAAATGACATTTTATCACTGTTGATCTACTTCGGCATTGCAACTGCATTCATTCATTCGCTGTAAGCAGCAGCCCTCCTTTTTTAGGGAGGGTTTTTTGCTTGCCAGAATCCGTAAAAGCCTTTATATTTTAGGCAGAGATCAGGGGGGATTGGTATGAGAAGGATTGCAGCTGTGCTGATTTGTTTAGCCGTTGCAATGATTGTTGCCGGCTGTAAGAATGAAGATGAAGGAAAAGACAGGCGGCTCGTCGCAGTTGAGGATATGCTTGAGGCAATATTAGACGATGATTTATCAAAGATGAAGCGGTTGTACGTGGAGGGCGCAAACCCTTCTCCGGAAACAATCCTGAAAGACAAACAGAAATGTGGAATTTCCGGGCTTCATGCTGATGATTTTCAAATTTCTGAAGCGAGCATCCATGTGTTTCATGCCGCTTATAAGATGGAAAATACCGGTCAGCCCGGAACGATCGCGTTTCGGATACGCAATGATCCAGATAAAGGCGTTATGATTGATTTCATTGGATACATAAAGGAAACGAAACAGTAGGAAAACAGGTGACGAATCATCCGGAGGGAATGATTCGTTTTTTTTAGCGGTTTTTGTATTTAAAATGAGCGTTAAGCTGTCCTTCGAGCATTTTCTTTCTGAGCTGCTGGTCGTTTTTCAGCCTCTGTTCTTTTTTGCGCATATCTTTGAGGATTTCTGCCGTCTGAACACCGTCTTCCCGCTTGTTTGCGATTTCCATCAGCCGTTCGACGTCAGCGAAGGAATATTTGCGCGTGCCTCTTGAAGAGCGCTGCGGATAGATCAGCTTGCGTTCTTCGTAATAGCGGATCTGCCTGACCGACAGACCCGTCAGCTCGCTGACAATGCCAATTGAAATCACTTTTTTATCTTTATAAGAAAGATCTTCGACTGTCATTTTCCCACCCCTAAGATGACTTTTTTTGTATTATATAAGAAAACGCGCGAAAAAACCTGACATCTGTTAGAAAATCTAACATTGTTGAAAAACTTTTTAAAAAACCACGGAAGAAAAGTTTACAGGAACCATGCAATGGGTAAAAGTGTTTTGTATGCTGTAGGTACAGACTGATGAGGGGGAATCGTTGGATGAAGGAACACAAAGCAAT
Organism: Bacillus sp. FSL K6-0972; assembly: GCF_037976035.1. Classification (NCBI taxonomy): domain Bacteria; kingdom Bacillati; phylum Bacillota; class Bacilli; order Caryophanales; family Bacillaceae; genus Bacillus; species Bacillus sp. FSL K6-0972. The sequence continues at coordinate 1,479,775 of NZ_CP150260.1, forward strand.
CTCACTCGCCAAAGAAATCGTTGCCTTAGACAATAAGAGAGACGAATTGCTCGAGACATTAATGAAGCTTGCCGGCAAGGATGCGTTTCCGCTGCTGAGAGCGGTGCAGAACGGCTTTTATCAAAAGTCCTCTTAAATCCGGAAGGGGGAGTGAAAGCAAACTTTACAAGCCCTTAAAGCCTGGTTAATAAATAAGGTCTATTCTTATAGTATACAATCAACGAAAATGAAAGGAGAAGATCATGAGCAGATTGTTAAAAAACGCTTTGGAAAAGGAAAGAAACCACTATTTAAAAAAACTGAACTCACTCGGTGAGTATAATCAGGATGTTTTGCAGAGGATGACGATTACGGAACTCAGAAATGAATATTTTTATTTTTTTCGGAAAAATAAAGCCCGTTTTCAAAATCGGCCATTTTGAAAAAAACGGGCTTCTTTTTAATATCTTAAAAAAAATAAGCAGGAGTTTTCTTTCGGATAACGAAAATATATACATATAGAATATGGGAAAAGCATGACCCTTTCTTTTTCTACATTTGTAAGGGTTTTCATTTCCCGGGTTCATTTTAAGAAAATAGTATAAGAGGTAGATGATATGAGACTTTCGTTTAATGAGGAAGAAGTTCACCGTGCTATGTCGCTGTACAAGGTTTTTGCCAGGGCTTTTAAAAGCGTTTCAGAACATAGTATTCGGGACAGCAAGGAACACGGCTTTAATCCTACAGAATTTGCTGTATTGGAGCTTTTGTATACGAGGGGAGCCCAAAAGCTGCAGCAAATCGGCTCGAGGCTGCTCCTTGTAAGCGGGAACGTAACCTATGTGATCGACAAACTGGAAAAAAACGGTTTCATCAAACGAGAGCAGGACCCGAAAGATAAACGGTCTGTCTATGCGAATTTGACGGAGAAGGGAAAGGCATATCTCGATGAGATTTATCCGATCCACTCCCTGAGAATTGCACGGGCTTTTTCAGGCTTGACAAAAGAGGAACAGGAGCAGCTGATGGCCCTTCTGAAAAAAGCCGGAATCCACAGCCAGCACCTATTGTTTCGCTGAAAAAGTCAGTTTTCCGAACGGTCATTTTCTTTTAAGTGATCGAGAATAGCTTTGATCTGTTTGTCTTGGGGCTGTCTGAAGAAGCTTTCGAAAGGGCATCCGAGTTCCTTTGTGCGTTTGACGACAGCCTCCATCGTAAAATTAGAGGGTGACAAGTCTGAATGGACTTCATCCCAAAACAGCGGTGCGGCTACTGTGCCAAGCTCATTGCCTCTTGTGGAATACGGACAGATGATCGTTTTTCCCGGAGCATGCTGCACATAGTCAATATAGAGTTTCCCTCCCCTGTTTTTAATCAGGCGTTCGGTTGTGAACAGATCGGGAAAAAGCGAGACACAATAAGAAGCCGCAAAGCTTGTGAAAAGGCGGGTTTCTTCATAAGTAAAGGCGTTTTTTGAAATCGGAATATAGATTTGTATCCCTTTATTTCCCGACAGCTTTGGAAATGATGAGAGGCCGAGCTGATCAAATAAACGGTACAGCTCTTCCGCGGCTCTGACGGCCAGCGGAAACTCCGACTTTGAAGGCGGATCAAGATCGAAAACGATTTCGGTCGGATGGGCCGTATCGGCCGTTTGAAAAGGGATATGGAACTCCAGCGCAAGCTGGTTGGCAAGCCACAGCAGAACCGAATAATCGCTGCAGATGATATGCTCGTGCTCATCATCCCGAATGGACGTGATAAATTCGGGTGCGTAGTCGGGCTTGTTTTTTTGGAAAAAAGATTCTCCGCCGGAACCGTGTGGATAACGGATAACGGTAAGGGCCCGATTGTCGAGAAACGGAAGCAGAAAATCGCCGATTTCATTCAGATATCCGATGTAATCCGCTTTTGTTTTATTGCTTTTAGGAAAGATGACTTTATCAAGGCTTGTCAGCTGCAAATCGGGATGGACGTTTCTTGAATGAAGCAGCAGCCGCTTGTAAGTACAATCTTCCCATGCCATGTCTAATTCAAATGAAACAAACGACACCTCGCGCAATGTCCCGTAATGAATCGTTAAATAATGAACCGTCATGCAAATCGACGGATCAATGGTATATTCGCCGGGCTTTGTTTCGGTTCCGTATTGCTTGACGATCGAAAGAATGGCGTTTCTTTCCTGTTCTCCGAGTCCGTGGGAAACCGAACCGACTTCTTTGATTTGACCGCGGTCATAGACGGCGATTGTCAAATAACGGTTTGCCATGTTATAGCCTGTCATAAATACAGCAGCTTTTTTGTAGTTTTTGAGCTTGAGCCATTCGGCCGATTTTTTATTTTCAGCCCAGCGGCTGTCTTTTTTCTTCGCGACAATTCCCTCGCCGTCAAACCTTTTAACAGCATTCCAAAGGGCGTGGAAATCAGAAGTGTCAGGGATGTATTGAATTCGTGCATGAGCCATCGGATCGGGAGCCATCGGCAAGCCGAGCTCTTTCATCAGGTCGGAAAGCATGCGTTTTCGTTCGGTATAGGGGAGCGAGGTTAAACTTTCTCCTTTAAAGACCAGTAAATCAAAAGCCAAGTACTGGCACGGTTTCTTCGCGGAAGCTTGTTCAATTAACTCTGCCTTTTTGCTTAGCCCCCTTTTTTGGACGTATTCAAACCGGGAACGAAAACGGTTTGTCAACGACACAATTTCCCCGTCAATCATGATCGGCAAGTGTTCTTTGAGATTTTCGATCATACTTTTTGCAAATTCCGTAATTTCCGGAAAGGTGTTTTCGAGCGGCTGCGTGTTTCTGCTGATCAGCGAAACTTCGCCGGACTGCGAAATCTTTAAAAGTCCTCGATACCCGTCATATTTGGCTTCATACCGCCAATTGCCGCCTGTGGGAGCGGATGTAGTCAATACGGGCTGCATCGTGATTCCCATTTTTTATTTTGCCTCTGAAGCTTTTTTGCGCGACGTTTTTTTCTTTTTCTCACCGGTTCCTTTTGCAACAGGCGCTTTTGCTGCTTCCCGGTCAGGCGTTTTTGTCCGTTCGATGCTGGCTTGGAGAGCGCTCACGAGATCGATGACATCCTCGCGCGGAGCGGCGGCCCCAGCATTTGGCGTGACACCTTCATTTTGGTCGATTTTCTCTTTGATTTTATCCATCAGCGCGATTCTGTACGTATCTTCATATTGTTCAGGCGCAAATGTTGTCGTCAGCTCGTCTATTAGTGAAATCGCGGTTTGCAGCTCTTTTTCGTTGACCGCGGTTTCTTCCGGAACACCGGGTACGTGGGCTGCGTTTCGGACTTCATCAGGGTAGTGGATGGACTCCATTAAAATGCAGTTTTCGTAGACGCGAAGAATAGCGAGCTGTTTTTTTGAGCGGATGGTCATATGGGCGATTCCGATCTTTTCTGTTTTTCTGAGCGCTTCGCGCAAAAGTGAGTACGCTTTTACACCGTTATCTCCCGGTCCGACGAAATATGAACGGTTGAAATAGATGGGATCGATTTCCTTTAGTTGCACAAAATCAACAATTTCGACGGCCTTTTCTTCCTGCTCTTCTTTGAGCTGTTTCAGCTCATCGTCCGATAAGACGACGTATTTGCCTTTAACATATTCGTAGCCTTTGACGATGTCGTCGGGCGCGATTTCCTGATGGCAGTTTGTGCACTTTTTTTCATATTGAATAGGGGCGCGGCATTCTTTATGAAGCGACCTTAATTTAATATCCTTATCCTCTGTCGCTGCAAACAGTTTAATGGGGATATTGACAAGGCCGAAGCTGATTGAGCCTTTCCACATCGTATGCATCGGTTCGGTTCAACTCCTTTTCTTTTATTGATGCCTCTCTGCAGATTGTTTCATGAATAGCAACTTATGGATAACAGAGCGAAAAAAAGCATCCGGAATTCAGCCCGGATGCTTGCGGCGGTACAGTGATTTGCTTGGAGAAAGCGCTTAGTTCAGCTCGGTTTCCTCCTGCAATGACGGTCTGTTCTTTCTGGCGAGGGAAGACGAGAAGTACCGATATCTGCTTTTGCTCTTGTGCTTTGCGGCGTACATGGCCATGTCGGCTTTTCGCATCAGCTCATCACCGTCTGTTCCATCGGCCGGAGAAACGGCGATTCCGATACTGACGGATGTTTTGAGGCGGTGCTCTTTAATGTGAAAAGGCGTTTCAAACTGACTGATCAATTGCCTGGTCAGCTGATCTGTCCCTTGTAAAGGAGTGACAATGATAAATTCATCACCGCCCAGCCGGGCGATGAAGCCTTGATCGGGCACACAGTAAGCCAAACGCTGTGCTGCCGCCACCAGCAGCAGGTCCCCTACGTCGTGGCCAAGGGCATCATTAAACACTTTGAAACGGTTTAAATCCAAAAACAACACGGCCGTCCCCGTTTCCTGCCGCTTTAGAACATTTGCCAGATGGTCGACTGCATACCGTCTGTTTGGCAAATCTGTCAACGCGTCATAGTGGGCCATTCTATGGATTTTGCGTTCTGCTTCACGCTGGTTTGTCATATCTTTGCAAATGACATAAATGCTGTCGAGCTGCTTTCTGACGTAAACCGGTATCAGCGTCACATTTAAATCATAACGCTTTTCAGCTGTCACGATTTCCGTATCGCGGTTGATGGCCTGTTTTTCATTTTGGACTTGAAGAAACCAGCTGAGCAGCCTGTCATGGTCCTCCTGCCGAAAAACGGATGACAGGCGCTCATGCTCAATTCCCATTTTTTCAAGAAGGCTGTATCCCGATGAATTGGCGGAAAGCATCTTGCCTTCAAGCGAAAAAACGTAGATTGGATCAATATTGTGGTTGATCAAGGACTGGAACCGTTCCTCATTATCTTTAATTTTTTCGATATGAAGGAGCAGACGCTTGTCAGTGAAGGCGCCGAAAATCAAGAAGCATTGAAGCATCAGGCTGACAAGCACGATCATGATGCCCAGTTCAACTGTATCGATTCCTTCATGGCCTGTGTCACGGCCGTCAGCCATGAAAAGCGTAGCAGCTGCCATTCCGGTATAGTGCATGCCGGAAATCGCGCCGCCCATTAAAAGCGCGCTTCCGATTTTAATGAACAATATCCGAAAGGAGCCGGTTTTTTTGGCGAATACAACTGACAGTTTTAAGGCAGCGAAGGAGGCAAAAATGGCGATTGCAAAAGAGGCGGCATATAGAACGGGATGATAGACGATTGTCATATTCTCCATCGCCTCCATCCCAATAAAATGCATGGATGCAATCGCGCTTCCCATTGCAAGGGAGCCGGCCGCCAGTCTTGCATTCGTCGGTTTTTTTCCATTCACAACATAAAATGAAATGAGCGAGCCTGCGAAAGCGGCAACAATCGAAAACAAGACAAATCTCAAATCGTATTTCATTTCTTCGGCTGTCTGAAATGACACCATCCCGATAAAGTGCATAGACCAGATGCCAAGCCCCATCGTGAGGGAACCGGCCAAAAGCCATCCTATATTTTTCCTGCCTTTTGTATGTACGACCCGTTCAGATAAATCAAGGGCTGTGTAAGCTGCCAAAACCGCAGTGATATAGGATAATAGGACGAACCATCCATTATATTCACCAAAAACTTCTGTCACTTTCTTCTCCGCCTTTTTGTACTTATGATGAAAAGTCTAAATTTCTATACTGTATTGAAAGGCTAGACTGCCGTACTCTTAACCGTTGACATAAAAAAAGCGGCAATAGCGCTAAACCCGGTATAATTCGTGAATTATACTATACATAATGAAATTCGCCAATAAAAAATGATATCCTCCTGTTCTTTTTAAGGAGGACTTCCCGTTTTGCTCTTCAATTTTCCCGATTTGTGTTAAAATCATTTTTGTACGTTCTTTAGAACTTGAAATTATCAATCGTCAAAGGTTGTGGTCGATATCGAAGAGTTTATCTTATCAATGGCTGAGGCGTTTAAAAGCCTCTCGTATTTAGGTATTTTTCTGGCGCTGTGTATCGAATTCGTGCCGGCTGAAATCGTTCTTCCGCTTGCCGGATACTGGGTGTATCAAGGCGATATGTCGCTGATCGGGGTCGTTGCAGCAGGTTCACTGGGCGGTGTTGCAGGCCCGCTGACGCTTTACTGGCTCGGGAGGTACGGGGGGCGGCCGTTTTTGGAGCGCTACGGCAAATACTTCTTCATCAAGCCTGAAGCGCTCGAAAAATCGGACAGGTTTTTTGAAAAGCACGGCGGGTTTGTCGCATTCAGCGGCCGTTTTATACCGGGAATCAGAACGCTGATTTCCATTCCGTGCGGACTCGCTAAAATGAATGTGTGGGTATTTTGTATTTATACATTCCTTGCGATCACGCCGATTACGTTCGTCTATGTCTATTTAGGCTTTTACCTCGGCGAAAACTGGAGTAAGGTCGGCAGCTTATTGGACGGATACCTTCTTCCGGTCGGCATCGGATTCATCGTTTTGTTCGTTCTTTACCTTTGGGTGAAAGGCAGGCGGAACAAAATCAAATCGCAAAACGTTTCAGCCTTTTTAAATAAAAATAAGGATTGACAGCCGGGCGCATATGAGGTTAATATTATCTTATAATTCAATATTTTCTTTTATCCCAAAGGGGAGTAGCGTCCGGATGTTAAACCGGAAACAAAGTCGTCAGTTCATGGATGTTCATCCATCGGCTTTGTTGGCATGTTTTAATCAATGATAACCATGTCTAGCAAGACCTTTGCCTAATGTTGGCAGAGGTCTTTTTTGTTTTCTGAAAATACCCTGCCGCATTAGCGGGAATAAGAGAAAGAGACAATCACTTAGGAGGAATTACAAAATGGATGCAGCATTATTACTTGAATATGGTTGGGTTCTTCTCATCTTAGTCGGGCTCGAAGGCATTTTGGCCGCGGACAATGCCCTAGTCATGGCGGTCATGGTTAAACACTTGCCTGAAAAAGACAGAAAAAAAGCGCTCTTCTACGGGTTGGCCGGCGCGTTTGTGATGAGGTTCGGCGCTTTGTTTGCGATCTCTTTCCTTGTCAACGTCTGGCAGGTGCAGGCGATCGGCGCCGTTTATCTGCTTTACATTTCCGTCCATCATATTTTGAAAACCCACGTTTTCAAAAAGGACGACAAAGTGAAAGAGACGAAGCAAAGCGGTTTTTGGCCGACAGTTATCAAAGTTGAGCTGGCAGACATCGCGTTTGCCGTCGACTCGATTTTGGCGGCGGTTGCGCTGGCTGTCACACTTCCGACAACGAACCTGCCGCAAATCGGCGGACTTGACGGCGGACAGTTCATGGTGATTTTAGCCGGCGGGATCATCGGACTGATTATTATGCGTTTTGCTGCAAGTCAATTTGTGAACTTGTTAAAGAAACGTCCGAGCCTGGAAACGGCTGCTTTTCTGATTGTCGGCTGGGTTGGTGTGAAACTGACGCTCTATACGCTCGCACACCCGCAAATCAACATCGTCTCTGAACATTTTATTCATTCAGGTACTTGGAAGTTCATCTTCTGGGCGGTGCTGATTGCCATTGCGCTCGGGGGATGGTTTATGACAAATCCGAACAAACACGAGAATAAAGCTGCAGAGGAGTAAACAGCCTTCACCAGACTGCCGGGTCTTACCGGCGGTCTTTTTTGTTTGCCCGCACGAGGAAGCGACGGGGAAGATTGCCCTAGATCAACCGAAATAAGATTTCATTTTATTAACAGGCATGTTACAAAAACGGCGGGAAAACCCCCTTAATCGTCAAACAGATCACGAATTGTTCTAGGAGATCAAACAAATGACTGTCACAATTGAAAAATTAGAAATGAATACCGCGTTTTCTCCTTTGCGAATCCCTATCAAATTAGCTATCATTAATGAGTAGTATAGGGAGGAACTGAGGTGAAACCAGTGCTTAGCCTTTTGTTTAAGACAGGAAAAAAGAAACAAACATTAGAAGAGTCTGTAATAAGCATACAAAAAGGAAATCAGCAGTTGCAAAACGAGCTTATCGATCAGTATAAGCCTTTTGTGGCTAAAACGGTTTCATCCGTGTGCAAACGATATATAGATGAAAAAGATGATGAATTCAGCATCGGCTTGATTGCATTCAATGAAGCCATTGAAAAATATTCTTCAGATAAAGGAAATTCTCTGCTGGCATTTGCAGAGCTGATCATTAAGCGCAAAGTCATTGATTATATCAGAAAAGAAGCGAGAAATGCCCAGAATATCTATATGGACATGCAAGAAGGAGAAGAACAGGAATCCTCCCAAAGCATGATTGAAGCGGAGCTTTCCATTCATGAATTCAACCGCATGCTCGAACAGGAGCAAAGGCGGGAGGAGATTCTCCATTTTAAAGAAAGGCTTAAAAGTTTTGGCCTGTCTTTTTCCGATTTGCTGGAGCATTCCCCGAAACATACGGATGCAAGGCAAAACGCCATCAAAGTGGCATATACGCTAGTCGAACATGAAGAATTAAAAAAGATCTTGTTTGAAAAGAAGCAGCTTCCCGTCAAACAGCTTGAGAAGCTGGTGGCAGTCAGCAGAAAAACCGTAGAGAGAAACCGCAAATATATCATTGCTATGGCGATCATTATAACGGGCGATTATGTTTACCTTAAAGATTATCTAAAAGGGGTGCTCAATTCATGAGAAGAGGAATTATTGTAGAAAAAAATAAAAAATTCGTCACATTGCTAACCCCTGACGGACAATTTTTAAAAGCAAAGAGCACAGAGGAAGATTATGAAATCGGTCAGGAAATTGCTTTTCCCGCGGAGACGAGAATGTCGAGGAGGCGTGCGGGCTTTTTTGACCTGCTTGCGCTCCGTCCGCTGAAAGCCGGCGTTTTTTCAATCGCGGCGATCATGCTGCTCGCTTTCATGATCATCCCTGATGTTTTAAACAATAAAGCATACGCCTACATGACGATCGATATCAACCCAAGCTTTGAATTGACGCTCAACAAAAACTGTGAAGTTATCGATTTGGTGCCGCTGAACGAGGATGGGAAGGACTTAATGGATAGTATAAAAAATTGGGAAAAGTCTGACTTTAAAGAAGTGATCAGTGAAATTGTCGAAGACAGCGACAAGAGCGGTTATGTCACCGAATCTAAAGAAGTGCTTATCGCCACAGTATACGAAAACAATGAAGATGACACGTATAAGGCGACAGTAAAAAGTGAAATCGATGATGTAGCGAAAAAATACGAGCAGCAGAATTATAAGATGGAAGCGGTGGAATCAGACCTTGATACGCGTGCAAAAGCCCAAAAAGAAGGCATTTCAACAGGCCGTTATATCCGCTCCCACAAAGATGAATTAGAAGACAAAAACAAAGATGATGACAATAAAGATAGCAAAGATGATCAACAGCAGGAAGAAAACACAGGAGAAAAGGAGAAAGCTGTGAAAGAAGAAGATCAGCCGGAACAACATACGGATGATGAAGAATCAGATACGGAAGATCATCCGGACGGCGAAAAACCTTCAGATCAAGATCAGTCTCAATCTGATCAAGAAATGGAAAAAGAAAAGGAGTCAAAATCCCCTAATACCCAAAACCCTCAGGAACATAACCATAATGACAAAGACGGTCAGCGGACGGAGGAAGGAACGCCGAAAAGCGGTTCCGGTTCAAATCAAGAGAGCTCTAAAACACCTCCTTACCAAAAGGAGAAAAAGCCTTCTGACCAAACGAATAAACAAGAATATCCGCCGAGCGGTCCCGGCGAATAATCCAAAGGATATTTATTTGTCAGTATGCCCATTCAATTGAGCTTGTGCCTGCTGTACAAGTCGTTTTGTCATTTCCCCGCCTACAGACCCGTTTGACCGAGCAACCGAGTCCGAGCCGAGCTGGACGCCGAACTCTTGGGCGATTTCGTATTTGAACTGGTCTAAAACCTGCTCTGCCCCTGGAACGAGGAGCTTATTCGTTCTTGCCATGCATTCTCAACTCCTTTTTCAATTGGTACTGCTTGTTTAGTTTGAATTGGACGGAGGCTTTTTATGCTGGCAATTGTTGAAGGTGCAAAAAAACGCCTGGCTATTGAAAAGCCAGGCGCGCCGGTCAGCGGCGATTATTTCATATCATATTTTAAGAAGACGCTGTCAATCATGGAATGGGCGGTCGCCTGAATGTGCGAAGCGATGACGGACAGCACTGTGACTGCGGTGATGTCTCTCGCTTTGTTCCATTCGGGATCGGCCAGATCTTTGTAAAAATCGCGGAGCTGGCCAGTCTGTTCGATGACGATTTTTTCGAGCGTCGATTCATTGAGCGTATAGTCTTTGATCCGGTATACATGATCAAGAACCCGCGCATACCCTTCATAAAAGCGCAGCGGACTCACCACATCATCGGAGCGGTCTGTAATCGTATTAAAAACCGTTGTTAAGATCGGACGGATCGTTTCGAAGTCATAAACCGATTTTAAGTCTCGTACAATGAGAAGGATGACGGCTTGGTCGATGGAATATTTTTTGCCGAGTTCCGGATGTCCCATCAAATCTTTTATATCGCGTTTGATCCAGTTTTGGATGGCTGTCGATTTTAAAGATGTCAGTTCGCACAAATTTCCAAGTTCAACAATTTCATTTGTGGAAAGTCCATGTTCCGTTTTTTGTTTTTTCCGTTCGTACCGGACAATGAATTCGGGGATGTCCAAATTATCTTCCGGCTCATCAGGCGCTATATCGGCCGATCTCAAAAGAATCGCAAGCGGACTGACATCCAGCTGCCCTTTTAAAGCGTACATCAGTTTGGCCATTTCCAGGCGAGTCAGTTTAAAAGGTTTCATCATTCCACCTCATTATGTATTAAAATGAAATAGCAAACAATATAAACATTATCTTACGTCTTATCACTTGCATTTTCAATTCTATGCCGTATAATTTTATTATACAAGTTCATTTGATCTTATTATAACATGGAGGTAATCATGGGAAAAAGAATCTTTCTCTTTCTTTTATCGAACATTTTAGTCATTACGACGATCGGTATCGTGCTGTCCATTATCGGTTCGCTGACAGGCGTAGGCACGTATTTCACGGCTGACGGCGGCATCAATATTGTTGCGCTTCTCGTATTCAGTGCTGTTGTCGGTTTTGTCGGTTCCTTTATGTCGCTGTTGATGTCAAGATGGATGGCGAAAATGGCGATGGGCGTTCAGGTGCTGAATCCTGATAAGCAAACGCTCAGCTACGAAGAACAGCAGCTCGTTGACCGGGTATATAAGCTGTCCCGCGCTGCCGGACTGACAAAAATGCCTGAAGTCGGCATCTACAATTCACGTGAAGTGAATGCCTTTGCCACCGGGCCGTCTAAAAACCGCTCGCTTGTCGCTGTATCGACGGGCCTTCTTCAGGAAATGGATGACGACGCAGTGGAAGGCGTACTTGCCCACGAAGTGGCGCATATCGCTAACGGCGATATGGTGACGATGACGCTCCTTCAGGGAATTGTCAACACATTCGTTGTTTTCTTCGCCCGAATTGCGGCATGGGCTGTTTCACGCGTTGTCCGTGAAGAGCTGGCGCCGATCGTTCACTTTATCGCGGTCATCGTCTTCCAAATTGTGTTCTCTATTCTCGGAAGCCTTGTCGTGTTTGCGTACTCCCGCCACCGCGAATATCATGCGGATAGAGGAGGAGCAGACCTTGCAGGCAAGGACAAGATGATTCACGCGCTCCGCTCGCTTGAGCAGTACACTTCAAGAATTAAAGAAGAGCAGGCATCTGTTGCAACTTTGAAAATCAACGGGAAAAAGCACACATCGCTTTTCTCAACACACCCTGATTTAAGCGACAGAATCCGCCGTTTGGAAGCAAAATAATCAATATGCAAACCCCCTTTTCCAAGGGGGTTTGCTTTTTAAATTTAAAAATCGAAAAGCGGCTGTACATAAGAGCATGTTTCCTTTAAAATGGAACACGTTATACAGAAGAAGCGCAACTTTTGAATATTAAAAAGAAGGAACGATTATGAAGGTTTTATTGAGAAAACTATTGCGCGTGCTGTCCCCTGTACAGCTGATCGCGCTCTATTATTTTTTGGCGGTGACGGTTTCCGTTATTTTATTGAGTCTGCCTGTTGCACACAAGAATGGTGTGGAATGGTCTTTTATCGATGCCCTTTTTACTGCGGTGAGCGCAGTGAGTGTAACCGGTTTGACGGTTGTTGATACAGCTGATACATTCAGCACGGCGGGAATTTGGATTTTGGCGTTTGTTCTGCAATTTGGCGGGATCGGCGTGATGGCGCTGGGAACATTCGTCTGGCTGATTTTCGGCAAGCGGATCGGCTTGAAAGAGCGCCGGCTGATTATGACCGATCAAAATCAATCCAACCTATCGGGCCTTGTCAAGCTGATGAAGCACGTGCTGGGCTTAATCCTGCTGATCGAGCTGTTTGGCGGGCTGATTCTCGGCACTTATTTCTTAAAGTACTTTGAGACACCTGGAGAAGCCTTTATGCACGGATTTTTTACAAGCATCAGTGCAACGACCAACGGAGGTTTCGACATTACAGGCAACTCGCTGATTCCGTTTCAGCATGATTATTTCGTTCAATTTATCGTGATTATGCTGATCATTCTTGGAGCGATCGGCTTTCCGGTTCTCATCGAGGTGAAGGATTTTCTGCTCAGCAAAGAGCGCAAATTCTCTTTCAGCCTGTTTACCAAATTGACATCAGTCACTTTTTTCCTTTTAGTGATTGGAGGTGCGATCGGCATATTTGCCATGGAAGCGCGCTTTGCTTTTTCAGGGAAATCGTGGCACGAGGTATTATTCTTTTCGCTGTTTCAGTCGACGACGACCAGGAGCGGCGGACTCGCAACGATCGACATCAGCCAATTCACGCATACGACTGTTTTATTTATGTGCATGCTCATGTTTATCGGCGCTTCGCCAAGCTCTGTCGGAGGGGGCATCCGGACAACGACCTTTGCCTTAAATCTGTTGGCGCTGTTCCACTTCGCGAGGGGAAATAAATCGGTGAAGGTTTTCAAAAGGGAACTGCACCAGGCGGATTTAATGAAATCATTGATTGTGACGCTGATGGCGGTTATTCTCGTTTTCGGCTCGACACTCATTTTGACAGTGACGGAAAAGCATTCTTTGCTTGAACTGCTGTTTGAAGTGTGTTCGGCCTTCGGTACGACCGGCTTGTCGATGGGCATCACCCCAGATCTGAGCACGATTGGCAAAAGCGTCATCATCCTTCTGATGTTCATCGGCCGAATCGGCATTGTCACGCTGCTCTATTTATTCGGCAGAAAAGAAATCGAAGCGAATTACCATTATCCAAAGGAAAGAATTATTATCGGATAAGAAAGACAGTTTAGTTAAACTGTCTTTTTTTATGATCATAAAGTCGGTCGCTGTATTTATTTGTATGATATAATGCTTAAATGGCGGACTTGAAAAAAAGGGGGAAGCAACGATGAAAAAGAGAGTCATCCATTTGTTTATAGCCGCCGGATTTCTATTGCTCGCCGGAGCCTGTTCTAACGAGCCGACAGCAAAAGAAAGCATGGACCAATATGTAGACAAATGGAACGAGCAAAAATTTGAAGAAATGTATGAACAGCTGTCGGCTGGAGCGCAAAAATCGATTTCAAAAGACGATTTCATCAAGCGCAATCAATCCATTTATGAACAGATCGGTGTTTCCGATTTGAAGGTTTCAACTGTCGACAATGATGAAGATGAAAAAGATAAAGAGAAAAAAGATGCAGTGACAATACCGTTTAAAGTCAGCATGAATACATTGGCCGGCCCCGTTTCTTTTGAAGGCAAGGCAAAGCTTGTCAAAGAAAAAAAAGACGGAGACACTTCATGGAAAGTCAACTGGAACCCATCCTTTATTTTTTCACAGCTGAAGGAAGGGGAGACCATTCGGATTACCGCGAAGGAGCCAGCGAGAGGCAACATTTATGACAGAAACGGAAAGGCCCTCGCAACGAATGCGACAGTGCCTGAAATCGGCGTCGTTCCGGGGCAGCTCGGAGATGATAAAGACGGTGTCATCAAAAAGCTCACGAATATGCTGGATATGGAAAAAGAAGACATTGAAAAACAGCTGTCCGCAAGCTGGGTGACGGACGATTCATTCGTTCCCCTGAAAAAAGTGAAGCCTGGTAGCACCGAGCTTCTAAAAAAAGCAACCTCTCTCCCTGGGGTTTTGAAACAGGATACGCAATCAAGATACTATCCTTACGGTGAAAAAGCGGCACATCTTACCGGTTACATACGGCCGATTACCGAAGAGGAATTAAAACAGAATAAAGAAGGCTACAGCGAGCATTCACTGCTTGGAATCGTCGGTCTCGAACATATTTATGAAAAAGAGCTCAGAGGAGAAATCGGCTGGACGATTTCGATCCCTGAATCAGGCGCGACGGTTGCCTCAAAGGATGCAAAAGACGGAAAAGACATCCACACCACGATCGACATTAACAAACAGGAAGAACTGTACAACCAGTTAAAAGATGACTCCGGCGCTGCCGTTGCGTTAGAGCCGCAGACTGGAGAAACGTTGGCGCTTGTCAGCGCGCCTTCATACGATCCGAACGGGTTTTTGTTCGGCTGGAAAAAAGGAGAATGGGAAAAGCTCAACAAAGATGCGTCTGCGCCATTCACCTCTAAATTTAATAAAACCTATGCTCCTGGTTCAACGATCAAACCGATCACAGCTTCAATCGGTCTGAAAAATGAAGCGATCAAAGCGGATGAACCTAAAAAGATCGAAGGAAAGGAATGGCAGAAAGATTCGTCATGGGGCGGATATAAAGTCACACGGGTTTCCGATCGATTAAGCGATGTCAACTTGGAAAACGCGCTGATCACATCAGACAACATTTATTTCGCGCAGACTGCTCTTGACACAGGTAAGGATCAATTTGTCGAAGGCCTGAAATCATTCGGCTTTGAGGAAAAGCTTGATTATGAATTCCCGACGAAGTCTTCCTCCATATCAAACGAAGGAATCGACTCGGATATTCTCCTTGCCGATTCAGGATACGGACAGGGGCAAATGCTGATGTCGCCGATACACCTCGCGGCAAGCTATACGCCTTTCTTGAACGACGGTAATCTGATCAAGCCGTACCTGATCAAAAAGGACGGCGAAGAGAAAGAAATATGGCATAAAAACGTCCTGCCTACAGGTGGAGCAGAAGCGATTACAAAAGGGTTGAAAGGCGTTGTAGAAGACCCGCGCGGCTCGGCTTACAAGCCGGTTGTCAAAGGGCTCACGATTGCAGGGAAAACGGGAACGGCCGAACTGAAAACGAAAAAAGACGAAAAAGGCAAAGAAAACGGCTGGTTCACTGCCTATGATTATAAAAACAAAAACCTTTTAATCACGATGATGGTCGAGGATGTTTCAGACCGCGGCGGCAGCTCATACGTCGTCAATAAAGTGAAAAAAGTATTTAAATAAGCACCCTTCAGGGTGCTTATTTTTTTGCCGAAAACTGGATGTGTGGAATGTACGGAAACGGAAAGGATATATGGATGAAACGACAAAAGAAAGGAATGTCATCATGAAAAGAAAAGTTGCCAGAAATGAAGCGGCTCTTAACAATAAAACGCCTGCTGAAAGCATGCATGATCATCAATACATGACCCAATATGATGCCGAAAACGGAGACAGGGGCGCCAACCGCAACTCGAAACACGGGAAGCAGGGAGAATCGCACCAATGAAAAAAAATCAAAAAAGCAAGGATATGCAAAACCATAAAAAACCGATGAATCCAGATGTGCTTCAGGAAGAATTTTCGAACGAACTGGGCGATGTCAACGCCTTTAAGTTTATCGATGTGATCGAGAACAATAAAAAGAAGAACAATAAGGCGAACGGGCAGAAGCGGGATAAAGATTGAAACCGCAGAGCAAACGAGAAAGGTCCAAATCGGAAACGATTTGGACCTTCATTTATTTTAAATAAGGGTTATATCCGTTGTCTTTTTTCAACATCCGCATTAAATTCGTCATCTTCAATTCGATGAACGGCTGGGCCACCGTTTTCACAAATCCGCTTGATAAGCAGAAGGTTAAAATCGCCGTAGCGATGATTAGTAGCGTCAGACTTTGATAATCGGCAAGCCATTCTTCCGCACCCGTCTTTCTGAACGACTTAATGATAAAGCCGTGCAGCAGGTAGACATAAAATGTGCGCGTTCCCCAGAGGGTAAAGAAATACCGCCTTTCAGGCACAAGCGCCATGAACGCGAAGGTTGATGCAAACGTTATGACGAGAAGCGCCACCCGGTTTAACCCGCTTTTTATCCCGACATCGCCGAATTCCGAATAAGGCTTGGAACCGAACAGCCAGGAGTAATCGAAGTCTACAAAAAAGTAGAAAACGAACGTTGCTGCTAAAACGGCTAGAGCGGCCTGCTTGCCTTTCCAGCCTTTCAGCATTTTAAAATGGTCTTTTTGCAAATAATAGCCCGCCAAAAAGACCGGAAAGAAAACAAACGTGCGGGAGAGGCTGAGCGTGTTGCTGATCAGGTCGATATACCCGACAAGAACGGCGATCACAAAGCTTGCGGCAAACGCCCATTTCGCCGGCAGTTTTGTGAACGGAAACAACAGGAGATTCCAAAAAAACAAGCTCAGCAAAAACCAAAGCGACCATTGCGGTTCAATCGGATTTGCGGCAGTTAAGCTTTGATCATCGATAAAAGAATAAAACAGCGTATAGATTCCCTGGAAAATCAAATAAGGAACGATCAGCTTCCAGGCGATTTTTTTGACATATCCGGGGCGGTTGAACCCTTTTGCAAAATAGCCTGATATGAGAATAAAAGCAGGCATATGAAACGTGTAAATAAATTTATAAATATGAAGCAGTGCATCATTATCATGAATATAGGACCTGATTATATGTCCGAATACGACGAGAAAAATTAATAGGAATTTTGCATTGTCGAAATAGCTGTCGCGGGAATTCGCCATAACATCACCCTTTCACAAACATTCTCAGGAGGCGCCGATGCGGGAAGCGTCAGAACCCCGGCACATTCTTTCCGGAATGACGTCTTCCACCAGTCTTGCCTCATTTTAAAATTTTAAAATAGAAAGCATGTGTTTTCCTATGCATTAAGTCTTATTGTTAGGCCAATGTAATTGAACAGTAAGGAACTTTTATATCGTCATCTTCCTGTAAAATAGGCGGAAAGGTTGTAAAAGTTCGAAACAAATGAAGGAAGATTTTCCGGTTTGTAGAATAATTGGAGGACAGGTTTTCAAGAAGGAGTGTAATAAATGGAGGAAACTCTTGATTTGAATGAATCCTTAAATCTGCAAAACCAGCTGAACAGACTGAAGAAAGAAAACGCCAAGCTGAAAGCGGATTTGTATCAGTATGAACTGCTGTTTAACGGGACGCTGGACGCTATTTTTATATTGGATAAACAGATGACCATCATCCAGGCGAATGATGCCGCCTGCAAGATTCTGCAAAGCCAAAAAAAGAATTTGCTGAACCGGTCGGCGCTCGATTTTCTGCACGCCGTTCCGCCGGATGAACTGAACCAGAACATTCACCGCTTTTTAGAGCGGGGATATGCGAAAAAAGAAGTGGCTATCAGGCTTGACAACGGATCTGTCAAATATATCGAGTTTACTGCAAGCAAAGGAATCGGTGAGGACTGCTTTTTTGTCGTCATGAGAGACATTTCATCGAAAAAAATATTGGAGCGGGAGCGCACCATCAATGAAAAGCTGTTTAAAGATTTGTTTCACCGCGCGGTAGAAGGAATCGTCATCTTTGATAAACAAGGCTGTTTCATCGATGCAAACCATTCGTTTTGCCAGAGCTTCGAAATCGAAAAATCAGAGCTTTCAAAACTTAAGCTGTCTCAATTCGTATCCCCTGAAAACAAGGGGCGGCTCGATAAAATCTGGAACGCTCTTTTCAGAAGAGGGAAAGCAAAAGGGGAGCTTCCTGTCAGGCTCAGATCAGGAGAAGACAGGCTGTTTGAGCTGACGATAACCTCGAATATTTTAAACGGCTTTTACATGTCGATTATGAGGGATATTACCGAGAAACGCTCGATGGAAAAACAGCTGTTTAAAAGCGAAGAACGCTTTAGGGAAGTCTTTGAAAATGCAATGGATGCCATCATACTGATGAATAACGACGGCCGCATCGTCAAAGCGAACCAGTCGGCCTGCAAAATCTTCGAACTGCCGATGGACCAGCTGCTCAACAAGAAGATGACAGATTTTATTGACCAAACTGATCAGCGGTATCATGCCATTCAAAAGCAGTACGATCAAAAAGGGGAAATCCGGGCGGAACTGTTGTTTCGTATGGCAAACGGACAATATAAGGAGCTTGAGTTCACGTCAAAACGGATCATGTTCGACAGCCAGGACTTAACCATTTTGAGAAATGTCAGCGACAGAAAACGAATGGAACAAGAATTGCGGGAAAGCGAATTGAAGTTCAGAAAAGTATTCAACGGATCAATGGACGGAATCGTTCTTTTCAACAACCAGTACGATATTATCGATGCGAACCCCCTTGCCGGAAAAATTCTCAGCATCCCTCTTGAACAGCTGAAAACGTCCAATCTTCTTGATGTCATCTCCGGCTATCACATAGAAAACGCGGCTTCTCCCGCTAAAACGATTTCCTTTGAAGAAATGGATAATGATATTCCATTCCTGCTGAGCGACCAAAAACGGATTCTTGAATTTTCATTTAAGCGAAACATCATTCAAAATATGAATTTGGCGATGCTCAGAGACGTGACGGAACGAAAAGAGCTTGAAGAACGGCTCCGCAAGTCTGATACCCTTCATGTCGTCGGAGAACTCGCAGCCGGAATTGCCCATGAAATCCGCAACCCGATGACGGCATTAAAAGGATTTATCCAGCTGCTGAAAGGCAGCATCCAAAATGAGGATCACGCGCTTTATTTTAATGTCATCACATCAGAGCTCAAAAGGATTGAATCGATTATTACGGAGTTTCTCATCCTTGCAAAACCGCAGGCGATCATGTATGAAGAAAAAAATGTCGTCAAAATCATGCAGGACACTATGGATCTGCTGCACGCACAGGCAAACCTTGACAACGTGCAGATGCATCTGAAGTGCGAAGGCGGCATTCCGCTGATCTACTGCGAGCCGAATCAGCTGAAACAGGTATTTATCAACATTTTGAAAAATGCGATCGAAGTGATGCCTGACGGAGGCAACGTATATGTGTCGATCAAACCGAAAGGAGACGACCATATCATTGTCTCGCTTGCTGACGAAGGAATCGGCATGACAGAAGACAAATTGAAGAGGCTCGGCGAACCTTTTTACACGACAAAAGAACGGGGGACTGGACTCGGGCTCATGGTCAGTTATAAAATTATTGAAGAACATAAAGGAAAAATCGAAGTTGAAAGTGAAGAAGGGAGAGGCACGACATTCCACCTGACTCTCCCGATCAGACAGCAGCATGAGGAGGAGGCTTAATCGCATCGTGGGCTTTTATATTGAAATGACCTCGCCTTTTGGACAAGCTTACATTGTCGAGGAAAACAACCACATTATACACTTGCTATTTGAAAAAGATGAACTAAAACAGCTTCAACAAGACGGCTTGGAGCTTCACCCGGCCGAAACGGAATTGTTGAAGGAGGCCAAGCGCCAGCTCGAAGAATATTTCAAGGGGGAGCGGAAAACGTTCACCCTTCCTCTCCGCCAGGATGGAACTCCGTTTCAGAAAAAGGTGTGGGAGGCGCTGCAGTCGATCCCGTATGGTGAATCACGGAGCTATTTAGACATCGCATGCGCCGTCGGGAATCCGAAAGCGGTTCGCGCAATTGGCCAGGCCAATAAAAGAAATGCGCTGCCAATTTTGATCCCGTGCCACCGTGTCATCGGCAAAAATCGTTCATTGACGGGGTATTCCGGAAATGAAACGGATAAAAAAGCGGTGCTGCTCGACATCGAAAATATTGCGTATAAGGGAAAATAATATACGAGCACGCCGTTTCTTTTTTTCGTCCGCGACATATAATTTTATTAAGTTAAAAATGTTGGCCTTGGTAAAAAAGGAGGACGAATAAGTGAAAACAAACCGCCCGAAAAAAATAGCAGGATACGCGGAATTGTTCGTCAAGCTGCACGTGTTGACCGAAGAGCAAAAGAAAGACATCATCAAATCGATTAAAATCCGCTAAAGCGGCCTAAGTAAGGGCTTCAGCGGAAAACAGCGCTTCAATTTCTTCTTCAAATCTGTCTGTGATAATCCCTTTTTCCGTAATGATTCCAGAGATTAAATCGTGTGGCGTGACATCAAAGGCAGGATTGAACACAGGCACTTCTTGCGGCGCTATTTGCGTTCCGTTTATCTGTCTGACTTCATCCGGATCGCGTTCTTCAATCGGAATGTCGTCGCCGCATGAAATCGAGACATCAAAAGTTGACAGGGGAGCAGCGATGAAAAACGGGATTTGAAAGGCTTTGGCGAGGATTGCCAAGCCGTATGTTCCGATTTTATTGGCTGTATCTCCGTTTCTTGCGATCCTATCCGCTCCGACAATGACGGCTGAAATGTTTTTTTCTTTCATCGTATGGGCAGCCATGCTGTCTGTAATCAGCGTCACGTCAATTCCCCCCTGCATAAGCTCCCACGCCGTCAAGCGCGCGCCCTGCAGAACAGGCCTTGTTTCACAGGCATAAATATGAAGGTCGAGATCCTTTGTTTTGGCAAGATAAAACGGGGAAAGGGCTGTACCGTACCTGCTTGTCGCGATCGAGCCGGCATTGCAGATGGTCATGATGCTGTCGCCCGATTTGAACAAATGCAGTGCATTCTGTCCGATTTGCCGGCACGTTTCTTCGTCTTCAACCTGGATCTGAATGGCTTCGTGGATCAGATTTGTTTTTGCTTCATTGACCGATTTTGCGCCCTCCGTACTTTTTACCAGCCGATTGAGGGCCCAGGATAAATTGACGGCTGTCGGCCTTGCCTGATTGAGTTCATCTTTGATTTTGTCGAGCTCCCGCAGAAATACGGAAACGTCAGATGTATTGATGCTTTGTGCGCATAGAGCGAGCCCGAAGGCGGCTGTAATGCCGATGGCAGGCGCACCCCTCACTTTTAGCGTTTGGATCGCATCATAGACGTCTTCTTTAGTTGTGAGGTGCAGGTACTCCGTCTTTTCGGGAAGTTTTTGCTGATTCAGGATTTTTACCGATGTTTCTTCCCATTCGACAGAGCGGGGCACCGCAAATTGTTCCGGCATGTCATTCACTCCTTAAGCGCGTTTCGAAACGCTTCAATCATGTCTTTTGGCGTTCGGAAACCGCTGCGTTTTTCTATGAATGCTGCGCCTATTTTAAGGGCGAGCTTTTTTTGGCTGATTCTCCGGGAAAACGGAACGATTGTATCAAGGTCCGCAACATGAGCGAGGCCGATCGTCCGGCGGATCATTTCGCAGCCGGCAAAGCCTGCTGCGTCTTCAAACGTCTGTATCAGGACTGATTCAAGGCGCCCTTTCTCATTTTTGCAAGCCTCAAGAGCATCGTTTTCCCATGCTTCGCTGAATGTCCGGCTGAACGTATTCCAGACGGTCTCGACATGGCGGTATAAAGGGGCCCGCCTGTTTTCTTCGCGGGAAAGCGCGTTTAACAGCAGGTTGGCGATAAACTGTCCGATGTCAAACCCGATCGGTCCGAAAAACGCAAATTCAGGGTCGATGACTTTTGTTTCGCCTTCTTCACCGGCGAAGATGCTGCCTGTATGCAGGTCGCCGTGGATCAGCGTTTCCTCCGCGGATAAAAAGCGCTGTTTCAGCTTTGCCGCTTCAATTTTTAAAGCTTCATTGCGCCAAAGATCTTCCGCTTCATCGCGAAGCTCTTCTTCGAAGTCGTTCGTCTCATGGTCAAAGA
The DNA here is from genome assembly GCF_037976035.1 of Bacillus sp. FSL K6-0972. Taxonomy (NCBI): domain Bacteria; kingdom Bacillati; phylum Bacillota; class Bacilli; order Caryophanales; family Bacillaceae; genus Bacillus; species Bacillus sp. FSL K6-0972. The sequence continues at coordinate 1,501,648 of NZ_CP150260.1, forward strand.
AAGGGTCTGTGAACACAAGGTTTTCTGTAATATCGCACAGATCCGGATTCGTAAACTGCTTCACAAGCCGCTCTTTAACCGTTGGGTCAAGCGCATATTCAGACGAGTAAAAATGCGTTTTTCCAAGAAATTCTCCGATGTCTTCCGACAGATGCGGATATTCTTTCCCGTCAATCAGTCCTTTTCTGGAGATTTTCAAGTGAGAAAGGTCTTCCAATACGGTGACGGCAAGCTCGGTGTCAGAATAGTACACTTTCGGGACAAGGTGCGGGACATGCTCAGCCTGGCGGATCAGCGCACTGCTTTCGATTCTTGCCCTGTCAAGCGACAGCGGCCAGCTTTCGCCGACGACTTTTGCATAAGGCACCGCCTGCTTGATGATCAACCCTTTTTGCTGCTCTTTGTCGTAAACGCGGAAGACCAGGTTCAAATTTCCGTCCCCGATCTCCCGGCATGTCAAGGTGCTTTTGCTTGGAAAAAGCCCGAGACGGACGGCAAGCGCGGCCGCGGAGCTTTCAGTCAAAGTTTCGTATGCTGCAGTTTTCGTTACGGTCATATGTAATTCCCCCTAAATGTCGTTAACAAATAAAAAACCTCTTTCTCGTCGAGAGAAAGAGGCTGATTTGTCGTGTACGCCTCTCTTATCTCTCAGAATTTAAAGTCTGATGGAATTAGCACCGTGCCCTAGCGGCGCAAAGTTTCGCGCCCCATTTCACAATGGTATTACGGTCGGTTGCTGTTGGGGTCATTAGGCCAGTCCTTCACCCAACTCTCGATAAGAGAATTCAATATAAAATTTTGAAATTTCAGTTCGGTCAGTTGTTGAACATGTTACCAGCATCTCAGTTTTTTTGTCAACACTTTTTTAATATAAATCTTTGCGAATGTCCTCAAAAACCGGAATTTGCCCCCGCGCTTTTTCAATGTCCACGAGGTCGATTTCGGCCCTGATGACCGCTTCTCCGCGTCCTGCTTCAGCGAGGGTGCGGCCGAGCGGATCAATGACCATGCTGTGGCCCGCAAATTCGTTTGCCGGGTCTTTTCCCGCACGATTGCAGGCTGCGACAAAGCACTGATTTTCAATTGCTCTGGCTTTTAAAAGGCTTTGCCAGTGATCGAGGCGGGCGAGCGGCCATTCCGCCGATACAAAGATGATGCCTGCACCTTGGCTCGTATGTTTTCTGATCCATTCCGGGAATCGGATGTCGTAGCAGATAAACCCCGCAGCCGTGATCCCTTCAAGCTCGAAGCTCCCGTCGCCTGAGCCAGATGACAAATAGAGGTGTTCGTCCATCAGCTGAAAAAGGTGAGCTTTGCTGTATTCTTTGATTAAATTTCCGTTTTTGTCTGCGATGTACATGATATTGTACACACCGCTTTTTTTCTTGACGGCGACTGAGCCGCATACGATATGGACCCGGTTTGCTTTTGCCGTTTCCTGCAGCCATCTCTTCGTTTGCCTGCCTTCTTCATCCGCGATGGAGCCGAGATTTTTTAAATCATAACCCGTCGTCCACAGCTCGGGAAGGAGAAGGACATCCGCCTTTCGGCTTTCCTGTTCGATCAGCTGCTCCGCTTTTTTAAAATTTTCAGAAGGATTTCCGTATGCGATATCGAATTGCAGGCATGAAATTGTCAGCTTCAATCTGGATCACCTCATTTTTTTCTTTACATTTTACATTTAACAATATATGATGATGGACTATCATTTCAAGAATTTTTCAAAAGCGGGTGAATCGTATGAAATTTGAGCTTTCAGATGTGTTGAAACGGCTGCCTGAGCAGTTTTTCGCTTCCTTGGTCAAAAAGGTGAATGAAAAAATTGCCGCCGGCCATGATGTGATCAATCTCGGTCAGGGGAATCCGGATCAGCCGACACCGGATCACATCGTTGATACAATGGCGCAAGCCGTCCGCAACCCTGAAAACCATCAGTATTCCTCCTTTCGCGGCAGTCGTTCACTGAAGGAGGCGGCAGCCGCGTTCTATCAAAGGGAATACGGCGTAGAGCTCGATCCCGAACGCGAAGTCGCTGTATTGTTCGGCGGAAAAGCCGGTCTTGTCGAGCTCCCGCAATGTTTGTTAAATTCGGGGGATACCGTGCTCGTTCCCGATCCGGGTTATCCCGACTACTGGTCGGGCGTTGAGCTGGCAAGAGCGAACATGGAAACGATGCCGCTTACAGCGGACAATCAGTTTCTGCCTGACTACAGCCGGATTCCGAAGGAAGTGAAAGAAAAAGCGAAGCTCATGTATTTAAATTATCCGAACAATCCGACCGGTGCCCAAGCCACACCTGTTTTTTTCGAAGAGACCGTCCGGTTTGCCAAGTCGAACGGAATTTGCGTCGTCCACGATTTTGCCTACGGCGCGATCGGCTACGACGGCAAGAGGCCTGTCAGCTTTCTGGAAACGGCGGGGGCAAAAGACGCAGGAATCGAAATTTACACGCTTTCCAAAACGTATAATATGGCTGGATGGCGGGTCGGGTTTGCAGTTGGCAACGCCTCTGTGATCGAAGCGCTGAACCTTTATCAGGACCATATGTATGTCAGCCTCTTTAAAGCGGTCCAAGACGCCGCGGCGACCGCGCTCCTATCAGATCAAGCGTGTGTCAAGGAGCAAAATGAGCGCTACGAAAAAAGGCGGGATGCATGGATTCGTGCGGTCCGCGATATCGGCTGGCATGCGGATGCTCCGCAAGGATCTTTTTTCGCCTGGATGCCTGTTCCCGACGGATATACATCTGAGTCTTTTTCCGATCTGCTTCTCGAAAAAGCGAACGTCGTCACAGCGCCCGGCATCGGCTTCGGCAAACACGGAGAAGGATACGTGAGAGTCGGCCTCTTGACAAGCGAAGAGCGGCTCCGGGAAGCGGCTTCGCGTATTGCCGAGCTGAATATATTCAAAAAGACCGGCCACAGTCATTGACAATCGGGAAAAACGATGGGATAATTCAAAATAATTTATAAAATCAATATTCTTATCAAGAGCAGGCAGAGGGACAAGCCCGATGAAGCCCGGCAACCGACTTTTTAAGCACGGTGCTAATTCTTGCAGCTGACGCTGAGAGATAAGGATTCGAACCTGAAAAGCGAAACCTCTTTTAGCTAAAGCAGCAAAAGAGGTTTTTTTATATGCATGAAGCAGGAAGGAGCTACACAATGAGTGAACTTTTGGCAACATATATTTTGGCAGATCCAGGATGTGACGCAGAAAAGCGGGCTGAGCAAATCGCGATCGGGCTGACGGTCGGATCGTGGACAGATCTGCCGCTCTTAAAGCAGGAGCAGCTGAAAAAGCATAAAGGACGCGTCGTCAAGGTCGAAGAAACAGAAAGCGCACTGGGGGAAAAACAGGCAACGGTTACCATCGCCTATCCGGAAGCCAATTTTACAAGCGACATTCCCGCTGTGCTGACGACCGTTTTTGGCAAGCTGTCTCTCGATGGAAAAATCAAATTGGCTGATTTGGAGTTTTCGCAGTCTTTTAAACAATCATTGCCGGGTCCGAAATTCGGCGTATACGGGATCCGGAAAAAAATCGGCGAATTTGAAAGGCCTCTGTTGATGAGCATTTTTAAAGGCGTCATTGGCCGCGATATGGAAGACTTGAAGGAACAGCTGAGGCAGCAGGCGCTTGGCGGAGTGGATTTGATCAAGGACGATGAAATCTTATTTGAAACAGGCAGTGCCCCCTTTGAAAAACGAATCACAGAAGGAAGGAAAGTGCTTAAGGCTGCCTTTGAAGAAACAGGGCGTAAAACCCTGTATGCCGTCAATCTGACGGGCAGGACAATGGAGCTGAAATCGAAGGCGAGAAAAGCAGCCGAGCTCGGAGCCGATGTTTTGCTGCTTAATGTGTATGCCTACGGGCTCGATGTTTTGCAAAGCCTTGCGGAAGACGACGACATTCCGCTGCCGATCATGGCGCACCCGGCAGTAAGCGGCGCACTCACTTCGTCGCCGCATTACGGTTTTTCCCATTCGCTCTTGCTCGGCAAGCTGAACCGGTATGCGGGTGCTGATTTCAGCCTGTTCCCTTCTCCGTACGGAAGCGTTGCTCTGCCGAAGCGGGCTGCGCTTGCCATATACGATGAATGCACGAAGGAAGACGTTTTTAAACCGACATTCGCGGTGCCGTCGGCCGGTATTCACCCCGGCATGGTCCCGCTCTTGATGAAAGACTTTGGCATTGACCATATCATCAATGCAGGCGGGGGGATTCACGGTCATCCAAACGGAGCGGCAGGCGGAGGAAGAGCGTTTCGGGCGGTCATTGATGCCGTCCTGGAAGCGGAGCCTGTCGAAGAAAAAGCAAAGCGTTCTCCCGATTTGAAGCTCGCCCTTGAAAAATGGGGAAGGGTTGAGGTTTCTGTATGAGGAAGCCGCTTATCATTTGTGATTTTGACGGAACGATCACAACAAACGACAACATCATCAGCATTATGAAACAATTTGCTCCAAAAGAGTGGATTGCTTTAAAAGACGGGGTTCTGTCCAAGGACATATCGATTAAGGACGGAGTCGGCAGAATGTTTGAATTGCTGCCGAGCAGCCTGAAAGAAGACATTACGGCATATGTACTGAAACAAGCCGAGATCCGCCCCGGGTTTAAAGAGTTTGTCTCTTTCCTGGATGAGAAGGGTCTTCCGTTTTACGTCGTGAGCGGAGGGATGGATTTTTTCGTCTATCCCCTGCTTGAAGGAATTGTTGAAAAGAACCGCATTTATTGCAACGAGGCCGGCTTCACAGGCCGCAATATCGAGATCCGCTGGCCGTATCCGTGTGACGGGGGCTGCGGAAATGAATGCGGATGCTGCAAGCCTTCCATCATCCGCCGGCTGAAAGGTCGGGACGATTTTGTTGTCATGATCGGGGACTCTGTTACAGATGTTGAAGCTGCTAAATGTTCCGACTTGTGCATCGCGCGCGATTATTTGCTGCGCGAATGTGAAGGGCTCGGTTTGAAGCACGCAGCATTCGGCGATTTCCACGATGCAAAACGAATACTTGAAGAGACCGCGGAGGTGAAAGGATGGCTATTGAGCAAAAACGGCAGGAGCTTGCCGAGGTAAAAAAAGAGCTTGCGGAAAGGGATTGGTTCCCGGCGACAAGCGGTAATCTGTCAATCAAAGTATCAGAAGGCCCGCTGCGATTTCTCATCACGGCAAGCGGAAAAGATAAGCGAAAAGAGACCGCGGAGGATTTTCTGCTGGCGGACGAAGAGGGGAGGCCGGCGGAGACCGGACATGCGCTGAAGCCGTCGGCGGAGACCCTGCTGCACACCTTTGTCTATCAAAATACAAACGCCGGCTGCTGTCTTCATGTCCATACGATTGACAACAATGTCATCTCAGAGCTTTATGCAAAAGAAAAGCAAGTGACATTCAGAGGCCAGGAAATCATAAAGGCGCTCGGGCTTTGGGAGGAAAATGCGGAGGTGACGATCCCGATTATCGAAAACAGTGCTCATATTCCGGATTTGGCGGCGGATTTTGCCGGGCACCTTTCAGGCGATTCAGGCGCAGTGCTGATTCGCAGCCACGGTATTACCGTCTGGGGAAAAACGGCATTTGAAGCAAAGCGGATGCTTGAAGCATATGAATTCTTGTTCAGCTGGCATTTAAAGCTGAAAGCTTTGCAGGCTTATCACGTTTAATTAAAAAGGGGGAGAAAACATGGCGACAATTCGGATCCATGATGAACAAAACACGACCATTGAAAAGCAGGAAGAAGTGGAACAATTTCTAAAGCGGCAGGAGGTTATTTATGAAAAGTGGGACATCACAAAACTACCGGCCGGCTTAAAAGAAAAATACGATTTGACCGATGAAGAGAAACAGGAGATTTTAGACGTCTTTGCCGCTGAAATCAAAGACATTTCAGAACGCCGCGGCTATAAAGCGAGCGATGTCATCTCGCTTTCCGACCAAAATCCGAAACTCGATGAGCTCTTGAAGAATTTCAAACAGGAGCATCATCATACAGACGATGAAGTCAGATTTATCGTCAGCGGCCACGGCATCTTTGCGATAGAAGGAAAGGACGGTACATTTTTTGATGTCCTCTTAAATCCGGGGGATTTGATCTCCGTTCCTGAAAACACCCGCCATTATTTCACGCTTCAGGAAGACCGGAAAGTCGTGGCTGTCAGAATCTTTGTGACGACAGAGGGCTGGGTGCCGATTTATGAGAAAGAGAGTGTGAACCGGCCATAAAGAAAGCGTCCACTTGGACGCTTTCTTTATTTGTTTCTGTCATAAAGGGCCTTGATGTGGCCTTCATGAAATGAGAGATGCGGTTTTTCATTTTGATAGTATTGAAGACGGTCAAATACAGAGCCGGTGTGAAGCTCGAACTTATGGCCGTCTGGATCTGAGAAATAAATTGAATCTTTGTCGCCTTCATGCCGTTTTCTGCCCTTTAGCACGTTTACACCTAAATCGTGTAATTTCTTTTCCCAGAACGGCAAATCTTCCTGTTGAATCGAAAACGCGATATGGGTGTAAGAGTCGTGAATTTCCTGTCTCTTAATGTCTTTCTCTTCGTTTAATGCGAGCCAGATGCCGTTCAGGTCAAAATAAGCGGTTTTCTCGGCTTTTACGAGCCACTTGGCATCAAACACCTTTTCATAGAATGAAATAGAGACGGACAGGTCAGAGACCGAAAACAAGAGATGATTGATGCCGAGAATTTTATTGTTTGCCATTGCCGTTTATTCCTCCCATTAGATGTGTTTCAAATCCGTCCAGCTCTTTGGTTATCTGTCTGAACAGAAAAGCGAGTACAGCCGCATCATCAAGCCAGCCGATGCCTGCGAGAACATCGGGAATCAAATCGATCGGAGACAGCACATAAATAAATGCCAGCGCGGCCAGTAAAATCGTTTTTTTCGGGAATAAGGGGTAGTCTCCCTTTCTCCAGGCTCTAAATGCTCTGAAAAACAATAAGAGGCCTGAATACGCTTCTTTCACGGCAAAGACGGTTCGGAGCCTTGAAACTGGTTTTTTCATCATTTGGCGCATCATAAAACCTCCTTCTATCCGCATGAACTCTTGTAAAGATGTTTACCATATTTCATCGATGGGTATTACACCTTTAATTCCACAAATCTATTATACTCGATTTCAAAATATTTTTTTGGAAAATAGGTTTACAAAATAAGTATAATCTGTAATAATGCTCAAGTACGCAAAATCTGGATGGTTCTAAGAAACGATATGTCGGTAAGGGGTGAAGCGTATGCAAAGGTATGTTGAAAAAGAAGCATTGCTCGTTTCCATCAGCAAGAAGCGGCAAATGATGGTTGAAGCCGCTGAAATCTATGGATATACAGGGGATGAAACGATCAGACGGAGCCAGGAGCTGGATCAATTAATCTATGAATATCAAAAATTGTCTATGAATGAAAACGCGCCGGACAATCTGCTGCAAGATTTTTTAGGCTGCATCGACTGTCTGAGCGTTGAAAAATATACGGCATAGTGGATGAACGAAAAAGAGCTGCCGTAAGGAAGGCAGGCTCTTTACAGGAAACGGGGAAGCCTCAGTCATCCTGTTCCTTTGAAGTCGGCAGCATTATCGTCACAGTCGTTCCTTTATGCCGTTCGCTTTCGATTTGAATGGTTCCCCCGTACATGGAAATGATGCGCTTGCACACGACAAGGCCGAGTCCTGTTCCTTTTTCCTTTGACGTGACAAAAGGCTGGAAAATACTCTCCATCATTTCTTTTGGAATACCTTCTCCGATATCCTTCACAATGATTTGCGCCTTCTCTTGATCATGTTCGATTTGAATGAGCAGCTTTCCGCCGTTTTTCATCGATTCAAGAGCATTTTTGGCGACGTTCAAGACAACCTGCTTAATATGATCCTTTTTACAATATACATAAGCCGGATCTTCTCCGCAGTCTTGAACTTCCACTTCCACATTATATAAATTTGCCTCAGAATGAATAATCGGCATGATCTCGTCAATCATTTCATTCATGGCGTTGAGCTGCCACTGCTCTGCCGTCGGCTTTCCGAGCACGAGAAACTCGCTGACAATCTGGTTGATCCTCCGGATTTCCTGGTCGATGATAGAGAAATACATTTGATCTTCTTTTGATTGATATTTTTTTTGAAGGAGCTGGATAAAGCCGCTGATACCTGTCAGCGGGTTTCTGATTTCATGGGCGGTGCTCGCCGCCAGGGTGCCGATTAATTCGAGCTTCTGCGCTTCATTTTGGGCGCGCTCCTGCTTTGTCCGCCGCTTCAGCAGCACATACTGGAGCAGGAGGAACATAATATTCAGCAGAATGAAAATACTTAAAAATGACAGCAGAAGACTGTGAACAATTTCATCAAGCTGGACCGGTTCCGGATAAACTTCAAGCTTCCAGTCGATCTGGTCCAAAAAAGCGTCGACGGTACCGCCGTCCGGCTTCTCAGGAGGAGAATGGCCTGCCGTAAAGACAATCTGATTCTTCTGATTGAGAATTTTGATGTAAAGCTCAGGGCTTAAGACGTTCATGATATTTTTCAGATAATCGACGCGGATCGAAGCCAGCAGAAAATTTGTCGTTCTGCCTTCGCTGTCAAAGACAGGAGTAAATATATTCAGCTCCAGCCTGTCCGACACTGTATGTATATCGTCTGTGATCACGGATTTCTTTGATTTTTCCGCTTTTTGCAGAATATTCTTGTACGAAAGCGCCTTTTTTTCTTTGACGGGAGACGTGCTCACCATAACATCGCCGTCTTTATTTAAAAGGTATAAAGCTGAAAAACGCGGTTCTTTTTTATACGTTTCCGTCAGGATTCGTTTGATATGCTGCTCATTAACAGGGTGGTTGAGGGCCGTGGCAAGGGAGCTGAGCCTTGCTTCAGTTTCGCCGATCAGGTAGTTGATTTGGTTGCGGTGAATATTGAGCATGAGAGTCGCAGTCTGACGGTGCTTTTCAGTGATATTTTCTCGTTCTTGTTCGTATACAAAAAAGCTTATAATGAAGGCGGGGATCATCACCAAGATCAAATAAAGCCTGATTTTCTTCCATATATTTTTAAAATTGCGCATGTTTTTACTCTCTCCCAATCGATACAGGAATAGAGGTATTATATCACTAGTCAGAGCCGATTTATAGAAAAGATAACCAATACCGTGAAAATAGGACACAATACCGGGGAATTTCCGGATATATCTATTTGATGTTCAATTCCTACTCATCATAACATGGTTTGAATGTTAACAGTTGACATTTTCCTCATAGTTTATTAATGTTTTCCTGTAGTTGTTTCTTTGGAGATGAGAGATATGAGTAATAGAGAACAGGAACAGTCCTTGAAATTATTTATTGTATTATCTCGAGCGTACAGATCCATTAATGATCATATGAATAAACATATTCATCATCATGGTCTGAACCCAACCGAGTTTGCCGTTTTAGAACTCCTCTATCATAAAGGGGATCAGCCCCTTCAGCAAATAGGGGATAAGATTCTTCTGGCGAGCGGGAGTATTACATATGTGGTTGACAAGCTTGAGCAAAAGCAGCTTATCGCGAGAAGAGCCTGTACGACCGACCGCAGGGTGACCTATGCGCAAATTACAGATAAAGGCACCGAGCTTTTGGAGAAGATTTTTCCAGGTCATGCAGAAGAGCTTCACCACATGATCAGCGTGTTGAGCGATGAGGAGAAAGAAGCCTGCATCGAAATGCTGAAAAAAGTCGGACTGAACGCAAGAAATATTTATAAGGGCAAAGACTAAGGAAGCTGCCAAAAGGCAGCTTCCTATTCTTTTTTATTCAGATTTTCCTGGCCGATCGGCAGGATGAGGATTTCAACACGTCTGTTTTTTCTTCTTCCTTCTTCGGTGTCATTTGAAGCGATCGGTTTAAATTCCCCGTAGCCTTTCGCGCTGAATATCTTGGCGTCAAGCTTTGGATTTTCGATTAAAAGCCCCATGAAATTGACAGCCCGCATGACGCTTAAATGCCAATTTGATTTAAATTGAGAATTTCGAATCGGCACATTGTCCGTATGTCCGCTGATTACGATATTGCGGGGCGGGTTCAATACGAGAAGGTCGGATACTTCCTTGGCGAGCGGAATGTCCTGCTGGCGGATCTCCGCTTTTCCGGAATCGAAAAAGATATTATCCTCGATGGAAAGGAGGAGGCCCTCGTCTGTCAGCTTCGTATTGACCTGTTTTTGAAGCTTCTTCTCTTTAATAAACCGGTTGACCTGCTCCTGAATTTTTTTCAGCGACTGCTTGTCTTTTTCTTTTTGATCTTGAGAGAGATCTTTTGCTTGGTCAGGGCTTTTTCCGTCTTCGGTTGTACTCGTTTTCGGCTCGGTGAAGCTGGAATAATCCATCATTCCTGTTCCCCCGGTAAATACGGCATTGAATGATTTTGACAGCATATCGAACTTCTTGGCGTCGATCGAGCTCATGGCAAACAGTACGATGAACAGGGCCAAAAGCAGTGTCAGCAAGTCGGCATATGGGATGAGCCAAGACTCATCCACGTGTTCTTCATGGTCTTTTTTGTGCTTCTTTTTTCTAGCCATTGCTGCTGTCTCCTTTGTCTCCTTCTGGGATGACGATGCTGGAGCGTTCGCTTGGAGAGACGTACATCAAAAGCTTTTGTTCAATGACTTTTGGCGCCTGGCCTTCCAAGATCGAAAGGATGCCTTCAATCATGACTTCGCGGACTTTGACTTCCTGTTTGGATTTCCGCTTTAATTTATTGGCAAAAGGATGCCATAGCACGTATCCGGTGAAGATCCCGAGAAGGGTGGCGACAAACGCGGCGCTGATCGCGTGTCCAAGCGCTTCAGTGTCGCTCATATCCGCAAGCGCGGCGATCAGTCCGACAACAGCGCCCAAAACGCCGAGTGTCGGCGCGTATGTGCCCGCCTGGGTAAAAATACCCGCTCCGACTTGATGTCTTTCTTCCATTGCTTCAACTTCTTCAGTTAAAACGTCCCTGATAAATTCGGCACTTTGGCCGTCTACCGCCATGCTCATGCCGTTTTTCAAAAATTCATCATCGATCTCATTCAAATTTGCTTCCAAAGCGAGAAGTCCTTCGCGTCTTGCGATTTGCGCCCACTCGGAAAACATCGGGATCAGTTCGTTGATTTCGATCATCTTCTTCTCTTTGAACAAGATGCCGAAGAGTTTGGGAACCTTTTTGATCTCGCGGATTGGAAAAGCGATCACAACTGCTGCGATTGTCCCGACAAGGATGATCAGCCATGCCGCGGGATTGACGAGAACGGAAGGGCTGACACCTTTCATGACCATGCCGACACCTACTCCGATGATAGCTAAGATGATTCCAATTAACGATGTTTTGTCCATTTTTTCACCAATTCCTTTAACTAACTTTTCTATCGTTATTATCGGTGTTGCGTGATAGGAACTTTAGGGTGTTTCTTAAATTGTTGCAAAATCATGGTGAAAAGGGACTTTAGGGTTATTTAATGTAAAAAAATAGAACTTTTGTGATTCTTACGTTGTATGTAAAGCGGCCTCCAATTGCGGAGGCCGTTGTGTTTGTGTTATGCGGTGGTTTTCACCAGGATTTCATCGTTTTCAACGATAACCGCAAAACCTTTGATGTGTTCTTCTTCAAGCAGCAGATCGGTCATTTGATCTTCGACTGCTGTTTGAATGGTTCTTCTTAATGGGCGGGCGCCAAAGGCCGGATGGTATCCGATTTCAGCAATTTTTTCTTTTGCTTCATCTGAAACCTCAAGCGTCATGTTTTGCTCTTTTAACGTTTCTTCAAGCTCTTGCAGCAAGAGGTCGACGATCTTGACCAAATCTTCTTTTTCGAGCGGCTGGAATTCGATGATGCTGTCAAATCTATTCAGGAATTCCGGTTTAAAGTAGCCGCTTAGGGAATCGATCATTGATTGTTCGCCCATTACTTGTTCTTCTCGGTTAAAACCGACGGTTGTCCGCTTTTCAGATACTCCGGCATTGCTAGTCATAATGATGACGGTATCTTTGAAGCTGACCGTCCGCCCCTGGCTGTCTGTCAGACGTCCGTCTTCCATGATTTGCAGGAACATGTGCTGGACATCAGGATGGGCTTTTTCGATTTCATCGAGTAAAACGATGCTGTACGGGTTCCTCCGGACTTTTTCAGTGAGCTGTCCGGCTTCTTCGTGGCCGACGTATCCAGGAGGTGAACCGATCAGCTTTGATACGGCATGTTTTTCCATGTATTCGCTCATATCGAGGCGGATGATGGCATCCTTCGTGCCAAACAGTTCTTCCGCAAGCCTTTTAGAAAGTTCTGTTTTTCCGACGCCGGTCGGGCCGACGAACAGGAATGAACCAACAGGCCTGTTTTTGGATTTTAGTCCGGCGCGGCTTCTTCTGACGGCTTTTGCAACTTTCTTCACCGCCTCTTGTTGACCGATCACGCGGCTTGAAAGGTTTGCTTCAAGCTCTTTCATTTTCTTCTGATCATCGTGCTGAAGCTTGCCGACCGGAATGCCGGTTTTTTGTTCGATGATTGCTTGAATGTCTTCAGCTTCAACAGTTGCCCGTTTTTCTTCCGCCTGGTTTTCCATTTTTTTGTGCAGCGCTTCTTCTTCGTCGCGGAGCTTTGCTGCAAGCTCGTAGTTTTCTTCCTGGAGCGCTTTGGCTTTTTCCGCTTCGATTTCATTCAGGCGTTGCGAAGCTTGTTCACCGCTGACCGTGTCGATTTTCAAGTTCGCTTTTGAACCGGCTTCATCCAAAAGGTCGATTGCCTTATCGGGAAGATGGCGGTCCTGAATATAGCGGCTTGACAGAACGACACAGGCTTTGATCGCTTCATCCGTGTAAGTCACATCGTGATATGCTTCGTATTTTTCTTTAAGCCCGTTTAAAATCGCTGTGGCCTGCTCAATTGTCGGTTCGTGCACCATGATCGGCTGGAAGCGGCGCTCTAACGCTGCATCTTTTTCAATTTGGCGATATTCTTTCAATGTTGTAGCGCCGATGACTTGCAGTTCGCCTCTGGCAAGCGCAGGTTTTAAAATGTTGCCCGCGTCCATCGAGCCTTCTGCAGAGCCGGCTCCGACAAGAAGATGAATTTCGTCAATAAACAAGATCGCGTTTTTGCGTTCTTTCAGCTCTTTCATCAGCTGTTTCATTCTTTCTTCAAACTGTCCTCTGATGCCGGTGTTTGCCACGAGGGAAGCGACATCAAGCAGGTAGAGCTCTTTGTTTTTCAATTTATTTGGAACATCGCCTTCGGCGATTTTGAGAGCGAGTCCTTCAGCGACGGCTGTTTTACCGACGCCCGGTTCACCGATTAAGACCGGATTGTTTTTATTTCTGCGGTTTAAGATCTCGATCACACGGGCCACTTCATCATCGCGGCCGATCACCGGATCGATTAAGCCTGTCTTTGCGGCATTCGTTAAATTGACGGCAAGTTCATCGAGCAAACCTTTTTTGGCAGCGGTTTGCGTCTGCGCTTGTGATGGTTGGCTGAAGAAAGAACCTCCGCCGCCAAAAAAGTGATTTCCTGAAAACATAGAAGGCTGAGTCAGCTCTTTATAGCAGTCTTCACATAAATCCATTTGTTTTTTTGTAAAGTTGATTTGCATGTTTAGGCGAATCGTCGCCTCATTTTTTTGACAATGTTGACAACGCATTTGCCAAAACCCCCTTTATTTAATTTGACCTTTTTTGACCAATTGACTTTGAAAAAATGGTCTGCAGTTTGACCATTTCTGACTATTAGTATACATTGACCTTCTTTGACTTTCAAGTTCTATGCTTTTTCCTTTTTGTTCCTTGATGAGAAGTTGTCCTTCTTTTTAAAGGACATGGCTCATATGGTGTAGAAAGGGAATTCGTTAACGGAGGAGTCGTATGAGTCAATCACAAGGATCAGCCTTTCAGCTGGCATTTGTTTATGTAGGAACGGTCGTCGGAGCCGGATTTGCAACTGGAAGAGAAATCGTCGAGTTTTTTTTAAGATTCGGCTGGCCGGGATTGGCCGGAATTTTGATCAGCGGACTGATGTTTACGTTTCTCGGTGCAAAAATGATGCTGATTGCAGTCAGAATCAATGCCAAATCTTATCAGGAGCTGAATAAATATTTATTCGGCAATACGTTTGGAAAATTTGTGAATGTCTTCATGCTTGTGATTTTGCTCGGGGTGACGTCTGTCATGCTGTCTGGAGCGGGGGCGATATTTGAGGAACAGCTCGGCTTTTCAAACCAAGCGGGGATGATTGCGACGATTGCCTTGAGTCTGTTTGTCATGATGAAGGGCGTCAAAGGGATATTCGGCGTCAATGTCATTGTCGTTCCGCTGCTGCTCCTGTTCACAGTCATCGTCCTGTTTGATTCGTTTATTTTCAGAGGGCCGGAGATACACAATTTGGCGGCATTTTCGGCAAACCCCGATTGGATTTTATCCGCCGTTTCGTACGGCGCTTTTAATTTGTCGCTCGCACAGGCTGTTCTCGTGCCGATCGCTTCTGAACTGAAATCTGAACGGCTGATTATAAAAGGAGCATTAATCGGTGGGTGTCTGCTTACCCTTGTGTTGATCGCGAGCTTTCTGTCTCTTTCAACATTGCCTGATGTCCTTTTATACGAAGTCCCGATGGCACAGGTCGTATTCATTGTCCAGCACTCTGTCCATATCATCTATCTGTTTATCATTTTCGGGGAAGTCTTCACATCAGTCATCGGCAATTTATACGGTCTTGAAAAGCAGATTAATGAATATATTCATATGAAAAGTCTTTATGTATTCATGTTCATCCTGCTGACAATCTACTTGACGGGGCAAATCGGCTACGGAAAGCTGATATCGACCATTTATCCTTTGTTCGGCCAGCTGAGCCTCATCTTTATTTTCTTTCTGATCGTCAAAAGGGTGCCTGCCCGTTGAATGGCAGGCATTGCACTTGGCGAAACGTGCGATTTGTGATAAGATGGCGAAGGAAAATTGAAACAAAATCCGCTTGAAACTGCGGGAGAGGTTCTAGCAAAACCCTCTATAAAAAACTAAGGAAAGCTGTATCCTTGGGGTATGGCCTTTTTTATTGTTTTTTTGCTAGAGCACCTTTCTCACAGAGAAAGGTGTTTTTTCGTTTAAATATCATTGAATCTCTTCTTTTATGAAATGTGACGAAAAGCGGAGAAGGAGGAATTATGAAACAGGAAAAAGCGATCGTCGTATTCAGCGGCGGTCAGGACAGTACGACTTGCCTTTTGTGGGCGCTTCGGCAATTTCAGGAGGTGGAGGCGGTCACCTTTCAATATAATCAGCGGCACAAGCAGGAAATCGAAGTCGCGAAAAAGATCGCTGAAAAGCTTGGCGTCAAGCATCACCTTCTTGATATGGAACTGTTAAATCAGCTCGCGCCGAATGCTTTGACAAGGGATGATATCGAGATTGAGGCGAAAGAAGGCGAGCTTCCGTCCACTTTTGTTCCAGGACGCAACCTCGTGTTTTTATCGTTTGCTTCGATCCTGGCCTACCAGGTCGGCGCGCGGCACATCATAACAGGCGTATGCGAGACGGATTTCAGCGGCTATCCGGATTGCCGGGATGAGTTCGTCAAATCCTGCAATGTCACTGTCAACTTGGCGATGGAGCGCCCGTTTGTCATCCACACGCCGCTGATGTGGCTGAACAAGGCGGAAACGTGGGAGCTCGCCGATGAGCTTGATGCGCTTGATTTCGTGAAAAACGAGACGCTGACGTGCTACAACGGAATCATTGCCGACGGCTGCGGCGAATGCCCGGCCTGCAAGCTTCGGGCGAACGGCTACAATGAATATATGAAAATGAAAAAGGAGCGAGCTTAACAGTGCTTACACAAATTTATCCGCAACCAAGCCATCCTTACTCTTTTGAATTAAATAAAGATATGCAGATGTCAGCCGCGCATTTTATTCCGAGAGAGGATGCAGGCGCATGCAGCAGAGTCCACGGCCATACGTATACAATCAATATCACGATTGCCGGGGATGAGTTGAATGAATCAGGCTTCCTTGTCAACTTCAGCACCATTAAAAAATTGATTCACGGAGAATACGATCATACGCTTTTAAATGATCATCAGGAATTTTCGGGTGAAAGTGCGGATCGGATCCCTTCGACAGAAGTGGTGGCGAAAACGATTTACGATAAAGTAGAGGCTTATTTGAAAGATCTCAAAAACCGTCCGCATTGCGTCCAGGTGTTTGTCAGGGAAACGCCGACAAGCTATGTTGTGTACCGTCCGAAACCGGGTGTTCAGCATGGCTAAGCCGATTCCCGTACTTGAAATTTTCGGTCCGACGGTTCAGGGAGAGGGGATGGTCATCGGGCAAAAGACGATGTTTGTCAGAACAGCCGGCTGTGACTATTCGTGCAGCTGGTGCGATTCAGCTTTTACCTGGGACGGTTCGGCGAAAAAAGACATCAAATGGATGACCGCGGAAGAAGTATATGATTCTCTTAAAGACATCGGCGGAAACGCCTTCTCGCACGTTACGATTTCAGGAGGCAACCCGGCGCTTTTAAAACAGCTGGACGGACTGATTTCCCTTTTAAAAGAAAACGGTATACGGACAGCGCTTGAGACGCAAGGGACGTTTTATCAAGACTGGTTTACCGGAATCGATGATTTAACAATTTCGCCAAAGCCGCCGAGCTCCAATATGAAAACCGATTTTAACAAGCTTGATCATATTGTTGAAAAACTGAAAGAACACGGCCGGGCGGCAGCGGCAAGTTTGAAGGTCGTCATTTTTACGGCGGACGACCTTCAATTTGCAAAGCAAGTTCACCAGCGTTATCCCGATATCCCGTTTTTTCTCCAGGTCGGAAATGATGACGTTCATACAGAAGACCAAGAGCGGCTCGTCGAACGGCTGCTTCAAAAATATGAACAGCTGGTAGAAGCGGTCACGCGCGACCCTGAATTGAACCGCGTCCGCGTTCTCCCGCAGCTCCACACCCTGATCTGGGGAAACAAACGGGGCGTTTGATTTAAGAAAGGAAGATGAATGATGACGACAAGAAAAGATTCAGAACTCGAAGGCGTGACCCTTCTTGGAAATCAAGGCACCAATTATTTGTTTGACTATTCTCCGGAAGTGCTTGAGTCTTTCCCGAATAAACACGAAAACAGGGACTACTTCGTGAAATTCAACTGTCCGGAATTCACATCGCTGTGCCCGAAAACCGGACAGCCCGATTTTGCCACGATCTATATCAGCTACATCCCTGATAAAAAAATGGTAGAAAGCAAGTCTTTGAAACTGTATCTCTTCAGTTTCCGAAACCACGGCGATTTTCACGAAGACTGCATGAACATCATCATGAACGATTTAATTGAGCTGATGGACCCGCGCTACATCGAAGTCTGGGGCAAATTCACGCCGAGAGGCGGAATCTCAATCGACCCGTACACCAACTACGGCAAGCCCGGCACAAAGTATGAAAAAATGGCCGAGTATCGGATGATGAATCATGATCTGTACCCGGAGACGATTGATAATCGGTAAGAGGTGCATCGATGTGTGACCGAGACGCGTACTGTTACGCGTCTTTTTTGTTCGAAATTTCCACGAACAATTACAGCGCATTGGTCGAATGCTAGTCCGGGTATATGAAATACGATTCGAATTGTTAATTGAAAGGTAAAGAGGAGGAAACTTCGTCGTCACTCGCCTCGTTAACGTCTCCGCTTGTCAGTTCGTCGTTAACTGCGAATGCTCTAGCGTTCGGTATTTATCTGTTTTTAGTCTTGTTTGTTCATTTATTCGTGAAAAAATATAGCTTTGTCCGCCTGTTAAAAAGGATGTTTTCTGTTTTTTTCTTTAAACATAAAAATTTAGTTATTCTGACTTTGAGGAGGGGATGGGAGGTATATACAGGAGAGACGAAGAGCGGCGATTAAAACATAGTGTCAAGAGCATGTCTCATTCTGACGTTTACACACAAATATGTAACGTGAAGATGTTAGAGGGCTTACGAAAGAAATAATCAATCGTTATAGACGGGAGGAGCGTTGAAGAATTTGTGGAGGTTTTTAAAGGAAGGTTGGCACTGAGTCGGAATGGTATACGTTAATCTTACCGTATTTTATCGACAGCTGATAAGAAGTTTATTACGATGTTTAACGTTAAGAAACTGTAGACATGAAAAAGCGCCCCAATGCGGGGCGTTTCTTACGTTTGCTTACGGGTAGCGATTTGATATACGCCGTCAGACTGGTCGGTTGCTGAAACAGCGCTAATACCCATCGTTAATATCGCGGCGGCTAAAATGGGAATAACGAGCTTTTTAATACTCATAGAGACACTCCCCTTTTTTAATTTGTGTTTGCGCATACATCATTTTTTGAAGGAACTCGATTGAGTTTCTGTGGTCTTTTCTTTCAAGGTATTGGTTGGAGACTTCAAGCGAAAGCTCTTCTATGTATGCAAATATTTTATTCTCTTCCAAGTATTTAAATACCTCTAAAATCTCTTCTTTATTCACAGAATAGATATATAACGCCTCGAGATATTCAAATAGTGAAGTGAATAGGGTATCATTGAATTTTTGAGCTGTTTGTCTACCAATACGAAATATCTCGATTGCGCGCCCGTAGTTTTTCTGTTTAAAAAGAAGTTGAGTAAAGTAATATAATGATTGTGGTAGGTTATTATATTCTTCTTTTAGGTTAATCTCTACGGCTTTTTCAGCATATTCAACTGCTGCATCAATGTCCCCCATACATTCATGACAGTCGGCTATATTAAAATAGGCAGAACTAATGAGCCTTTTATTGTCGATCTCTATCGCTAATTGAAGTGCGTTTTCCAAGTGAGGCAAGGCTTTGTCGTGGCACATTAAATCGTCATAGTTACCCGCGATAACAAATAAACATTGGATTTTACGGACTGTGTAGAGTTCATGATTATTGTATATTTTAAAGGCCCTCAATATATGATACATGGATACATGAGTCTGTTTCATGATGTAGTATGCTTCAGCCATTTTAAAGTGAAACTCGGCTTGTTCTATAACATCCGTAATGAGAGACAACTGTTTTTCTGCGTTTCGATAAAACTCTATCGCTTTGATGTACTGTTTTTTCTCAAATTCATACATGCCCCTAAAGAAAAATGAGTAGTAACTAAGGAGGTCATTTAAATCTCCTCGAGGCTCCTCGATTTGTTTCAACAATTCATGGATTGATCGTCCCTGTTTTCTTTTGTTAGTAGGTTCTAAATATTCTAACATTAATTGATGTCTAAAACACATCAACTGATAGTAAAGGAGTAAGTCCTGATCCTCTTCCATTTGATTAATTTCCTTCTCTACTTCTTCTTTTAACTCCTCTGCATCCGGTACACTAAACTCTCTTATCATTTTATACCATTCGTGGATTTTCACTCCGACTTTTGACGAGGGTATTAACTGTTTCACTTCCACCTCTCCCTTTTTATTTCCTTTTTGTAAATATATTACTATACTAGGGAGATAATAGGTTGAAAAATGAAAAAATTTTCGGCATACCGCAATTAAAGCAATACAAAAAGACGCCTGTTAAGGCGCCTGATATCTAAAGGAGTAATTCGATATGTGAATGATCAGCTTAAAGAAAATTTTTTATTGATGTCTGCAACAGGTCCCATAGCTCTTTGATACCCGTTAAAATAAGTTATAAAAATTGACCGGCATCCACTCTAGTGGAATCTTTCTCCTTAACCAGTTTTAACGTGGCTACGATTAGAAAGCTGACAATCACTAATAAGAGCCATGAACTCACCTTTCCTAGATGAACGAGATTCCACGCACTGGTTTGGTTTGGATATGTCCAGGCTCCAAAAAACGTTGCGATATTTTCGGCTATCCATATAAAAAATCCGATGAGCACAAAAGAAAGTGCGAGCGGCATACGGTAACGAATGCCATTAACCTCGTATGTGACCCATGATTTCCAAAAGACAATCATCACAAGCCCAGATAACCAATAGCGGACGTCAATCCAATAATGATGGAGGAAAAAATTCAAATAGATCGCAGCGGCAAGAGGTACAACGACCAAAAACGGCGGCCACTTAACCAGTTCAACCTTAAGCCTCCTCCACGCTTGGCAAAGATAACTGGCTACACTTGCGTACATAAAGCCGCTATACAAAGGCACTCCAAAGATTTTGGAGTAACCTTCCTCCGGATAAGACCAGGAACCCATTTGCACCTTGAAAAGTTCAAGAGCTAGTCCAATAAGGTGGAACAATGTGATCACCTTTAGTTCATCCCGTGTTTCTAGACCGGAACGCACCATCCACCATTGCATGAGAACACAGATGATGAGCAGCCAGTCATACCGCGGCAGGAAGGGAAGAGAGATGATTTGTGTAATAGCCAAAGAGGCAAAAATAACGACAGGAAATAAACATGACAGGGACTGCTCCCAACCAAAACGAACGAGTTGTTTTAGTGCTCTCATGATGTGTGCCTCCGAAGTTTTTTTCTGCATATATGCAAGGCCAGCTTAGTATAGCAGCTAAACAGACTTACGGGTATGCGCATAGGATCACCGCCGAATATCTTGTTTCTTTCCATATTAAATAATTTTTTAATCCTGGGTGTCTTCATCACTTCGGTATTCCAAAATATCTCCGGGTTGACATTCTAAAGCCTTACAAATCGCCTCTAAAGTTGATAATCGAATGGCCTTTGCCTTTCCATTTTTCAATATAGAAAGATTCGCCATTGTGATTCCAACCCTCTCAGATAGTTCTGTTACGCTCATTTTCCTTTTAGCCAGCATCACGTCAATATTGATGATAATTGCCATTGTTTTCACCTCAGACTGTTAAATCATTTTCTGATTTTATATCGATCGCTTCTTGCAATAGCCTTTGGAGAACAGCAGCAAAGACTGCGATAACCATTGAAGCAAAAATAAGGACCAATCCGATGAGTATGATGCCTGGCGCGTCGTCCATCTCCGCGATGAGATAGAAGAGTGGCATGCCTGCCGCAAATAAAATACTGATGGTGATTGCACAGTATTTTATATTCTTTAAAGCCCGGACAGATAATTCTGAGAAAGCTTTATTCTGGTCAATATAGCTTAAAAGTTTAAAGGCTTGATACAGAGCAAAGTAAAAAGGTATCGCCGCTGCATACAAATCGATATAAACGAGATATTTCAGATAAGAAATATCTGGATACAATTCGGCTGTAAAATTCGCTATTCCCGGCACAAAAAATATGCACAAAGCAAGAACTGGAATTCCAATAAGAATAACAGCTATCTTTAAAAATAGTGTTGATCCTCGTTTCATAAAAAAGCACCTCACTTATTTTTGTCGATTTGAATTTAACACACTATTTATCGTTTTACAATAAAAATATATTGAAATTGATGATTTTATTATTGTTATGAAATTTTAGACAAGATGGCGTTACTTGCGGAAACAAAGCCGTTTATAACAACACGTCAGCGGATTACACACACCTCTTGCCGGCCTTTACGGCTTCCGCCGAACCCAAACAATCAAGCTCAAATCGGTTTAGAACGATAACTTATATGCGCAGGTTCGGGATAAGTCAAAAATCACGATCGAATTACGCGGTTGTTAAGCCGGGACTCGGCAAAACCATTCCGCCTATTTGCAAATAAAAGCCCTAAATATGTTAAGCGCGTACTGAATCCTACAGATCGTCGAGGAGTGAAAAAGAATCGATTTTTCCCAAACATATTTTGAATTTATAATAGAATAGCTTTAAAGGAATATGTATCAACAAGTCGACTGGCATATGTTGTGTTATAAAATAAAACAGCTGGCGATTGGCGTGTCTTTCCTTTTAACGTGAAGAGTCGAGGAGTTATTTGAGGTGAAGTAGAAGACGCTGACGCATGATCGACGTCTTTTTATTGTGGTAAACACAGAGCAGAGAGTGTAGATTTAAATTAAAATAAGACGCCAATTAAGGCGCCTTCATCTTGTCTTGAATCCATTCACAAAACTTTCTCCGTCTTTCTCCGTATTAATAAGCTGCTGGGCGCTTTGGCTGATTCGCTGAGCGAGCGCCTGCTGCGCTTTTCCTTCGAAACTGTAGAGAAGTGCTGAATAGACGCTGTTCATTTCTTTTTGCATATCGTCTACTTTAAACTTCGGTCTTAGTGTAGTTTTAATGCCTTCAAGCTTAGTTGCGGCTGTTCCTCTCATGCCCGTTTTCAGCATTTGAAGCTGGTTGCGCCGTATGAGGAGCGAATCTTCTTGATCTCCGTTTAAGTTGTTGAGTGAAGCCAGTTTATTGAAATTTTCCATTGTTTCATCTCCTAAAGCTTAAGCCAATTTGCCAGCATTTTGTCTTTCGATTTAAAATCTTTTGCCATCTGTGCCAGGTATCCGCTGATGTCTTCTAAATCTGAAATCGTGTCCTTTAATGAAGCAATATACGCTTTTTCGGCATGAACATCGTAAAAGAGCGGATTGCCTTTTTTGTCAAAAGACTGCGCCAGGTTATTCAGCGTATTGTTTACATCGTCAAGCGTCAGCTTGTCGTATAAACCGTGACCGACTTGACGGTAGGTATCATGTTTCAGGTCGTTGATCTCGGCGTCGTGTTCCTGATAAGCGTTTTCGGCTTCCCGTTTCATCGTCCGCAGATCGTTGATAATCGCATTTACTTTTTGCGCGAGCTGTTTGGCGACTTCCGGGGTGATTTTAATCGTGCCGCTGGCGGAAGCAACTTCCGGTGGAAGCATCGCTTTTAAATTTTTGTCATAAACGAGTTCATCGCCCTCTATATTTTGAACGTTGCCGTTTTCGTCGAAAGAGAAATTCGACTTATTTATCCCATGTGTATCCGGATTTTGAAAGATTAGTGTATTAGCGAAATACAGAAGGTTTCTTCCGACCTGTTGAAGTTTATTGCCGTCAAGTCTTTCTTCGCGATTAGCTGTTGCAATAGAAGGGTCTTTTGTGTATATGGTAGTCCCGTTGTGGCGATCAAATTCGTCCCACCAACCGGCACCGACCATATCATCCGGATTAATGATCGATTTTACATAAGAGTTATAATCTCCGTTATTAATTTCCTTCTGTTTTTCATCAGAATGCAGGTGAACGATTGAAGGGCTGTTAAACGCGACGGCATAGATATCATTGTTGACCGCGCTATATTCAGCCTCTGCGCCGCCGAGAGAATGTCCGGTTGTTGAAATAACTGTCGAGGTGCCTTTATACTTTTGTTTAACTTCTTTAACTAGCCGATCGGCTTGATCGATTTGTGTAGTCTTAGTAATTACTTTATAGTTTCCAGACTCCATCATCTGAAGCTGTTGCATTGATCGAGTATACACACCAAGTGTTTTAGATGTATCTTTTGCGTCTTTTTCTACAATATATTCAGTCTCTTGTTTGGGATCTAGTCCAATGACCACATTTTCAATGTCTGCCTTTGCGCCATCTGCTTCAAAATCCTTTCCGAGATCAGTACCTGCAAAAGCTACAACGACGTTTTTCGGGTTATTGGATTTTACCCACTTGCCGTTTTTATTTTCGGCCTGGGATAGAACGGCCGCATCTAACCCGGTGTCTTCGTCTGTTTTAATTTTATCAACATACCAGTAGGTGGCTCCGGAAACAGATGAATTAATCCTTATGTACTCTTTGTTTTTTAATTTCTTTCTGAGATAATCATAGTTGTAAGATCGTTGGCTTATACGATAATAAGTCTCATCAGTAAGATTTGACTTTTTTATTTTGTTACTCACGATACACAACACCTTCCGTGTAATGTAAAATAATAATAGGAAAGGAATGAATTTCATTTGAAAAAATACATTATTATCCTACTATTGTTAATTATAGCAGGTGGAGGGTTGTTTATGAAGCACCAATATGATCTCAAAAAAGAAGAGGCTGCCCTTTTTGAGAAGGCGAAAACTAAGATGACTGAATATCTACATAATGAGTACAAAGGTATAGAAAAGATTACTTATTATGACGATTACTTTATTGATCCAACCGGAGCTATCACCGTTGAAGGATATTTGAACGGTGATAAATCTAAAGAGTTCGATGGTTTATATGATCCGACGAGTGATAAAATAGGAAGCTCGTCTGTAGACGCAGAAGAAAAATAGAAATAGCCCGCTCAACGGAGCCGGGCTATTTCTATTTTTCTTTATATACTCTTTTTCATGCCGCACCGCGACTATATTGGTCTTTAATCTCCTCAACATAAAATAAGTCCTCTACAGGTACGTTTAATCCCTCTACTAATAATAAATAATGTTGTGATGTCGTATCTGGTATTCATTTTAAATCTGCTTATCGTAGCCTCTGTAGTACCCACCAACTCAGCTAATTCCTTTTGACTTTGAATTCCCTTTTCTTTCAGAACTTCATTTAGCCTAGATCGAACTATTAGCTTTTTCTTTTATTGGGCTACAGACAGAAGCCGGTCATGATTGAGGCGAAGTTGTTTGAGATGGGGATGGAGAATGGATACGCATGTTATCCTTTGTTTTCCGATAAATTTCTCGGTTTCTTCCCGAAAAACGGTTATTTACCTAAAGCGAATAGAAGCCCTGCAATCAAGACGCTTGAAGGGTGGTACGAAGTCGAAGTTGTAAACATCGTTACAGGCGTAAAGGGTGAGCCGTACCCGGTGGAAAAAGAGATTTTCGAAGAGAGTTACGAGAAAGTTAGCGAATGACTGAGGTGCCAAATAAACGTCAAAAAATGAAAATAACAAATTTGATGGTATATACGATCCGTCTAATCATAAGATAATGAGTCATAGTGTTGATGCTGTTATGAAAAAAGAGTGTAGAGATAAAGATTGCGGATATTAAAGGCCCCGCTTAACAATGAGCAAACCCTTTTTTGCTTACTTCTATAACGTTCCCAAAAATTCCCGACCTTCAAACAATAAATAGCCGGAACGATTTAGTTCAACTCAATCTGTGGGAGGAAGGGTATACTTTAGAAAAAAGCTTATTATTTTGAGGTGGATATTGAAATTATGGATTCGACAATGAATAATTTAATCATCAGTTGTCATTACGCTTTATTGGGGGCAATCCCATACAAATTAAGGGGACTCGCAGTAAAGTTAGAAAATGAAACGTTATACTGGAAAGGTTATTTTAACGGGGAGCCTACAGACGATGAAAAAGAAATGCTGAGCGTAGCTTGTACAGAGGTACTTGCTGACTTTCCAGTCATTAAGGACTGCGAAGAAGAGTATATCAATCATCAGTTTCCATTAAAAATGGATAAATTGCAGTTTTGGGCATTTTTAAGATGGGAAGATAACTTGCATGCGGAAATAGGATAAGCTGTAAAACAACGAAAATTTGATTTATAATAATTTGTTTCATAGATATGGTGTGACGTGTAATAACCGAAAGGTGAATCCATTTTCTGATTATATGGCTTAAAGCTTTAATATGCATAGTTGGTTATCGGGAAACCACATTCAAAATCGTCCAAGTTCATAATAATAAAAAGATATTCGTGTTGAGTAGGCGTGCATCGTTGCACGCCTATTCCTTTTGAAAGGAATTTTTCCTCTAGAACTAAAGAACTTAATAATTCATATTTTATTAGTTCTATTATCCCGTTTTATATGTTTAACTCCAAAAATACACTTCATATGATTTATAATGAAACAGACCTAAGAATTAGCAAACATGGAATGGGATTCAATAAAATCGTATAGTAGGGATGCAGTATGAATTGGAGGATACATTTTTGAAATATAAAAAAGCAGCAGCACTTGGAATTGGTTTACTTTTGTTTATAGGCGGATGTCAGAACAGAGAGGATTCTGAAATTAGCGTCCAAGATTACACAGGACAAGACTTCCATATTCATAGTAATGGTTATCAAGCAGAAACCGCTGAGATTGCAGAAGCGCATCGAGATGAGGTTGAAAAAACTGTAAAAGATTATTTCTTGGATCAATATAGAACGAAGGTAAAAATCCATAACATTGTCGGAGGGCATGGATTTGTTACTGTGTATGCTGAATCAGTCGGAAAATTGCATTTCTATACAAGCGCAAAAATTAAAATTGATTTGGACAAGAAAGAGGTGCAGACTGACGCGATCAGCTCATCGGAGTTGGACGTGAAAGATTCGATTACAAGCGCGATATACGCACTGGCTTTTGAAGACGAATTTGCCGCGCTAGATTACTATTTAGAGAAGCTGACAGAAGATGAACCGGTTGTAGGTAAAACGCAGGCAGCCGTTGATAACACAAGCGGTAAGGGATATCAGACACCCTATTATGCTGTTTCCTTAAATACGGATTGGAAGGATGACCTTTATTCAGCATATTTAGAAAATCCGAAAAGAAGTAAACAAGATTGGCAAGAGAAATTAGAGGATGAAGAAATCACCCCAAAATCATGTGATATCATTATACAGTTATATATGAAAAAAGCACATACAAGGCCAAGCGAACGCATTTATAATCAAGTTGTGCAGGATATCGAAGACATGGAAGAGCTGGCCCCAGGGACTTACAGCATTTACTTGAATGACAATAGAATCGATAAAAACTTAGGATATAATCCAAGAAAAAGCACGCTTGGACGATAATGTCTTCCTAAACTGATAATTTGAAAAGGAGAACGATCAAATTTTCTGTATTGATATGGGCCGGAAAGATAAAGTCATCTATTTTAAAATAATGTTTAAGGGAGCCGGAAAGCGGTCGGGTATTCATTTCATTCCGCACGGTCGCCGGCTTTTTCAGTTGTTCAATCAAAAAGCGACATCCATTACGGCACTGCGCGATGCTTGAAATATCAAACTTCTTCGGGACGATGTGGGAACAGAGGAAAAAAACCGCCGGACCCGGGTGGCAGGCGGTTTTTCCTTTTGTAGAAAAACTTGTGGAAATAAAGCTGCGTGGAAATCGTGAATTTTTGCTGTAAAGGGCGGCTGATTAATGCAGGGAGTCTTTAATAATTTTATAGTTTTTATGATTGACGACGGTTAAGGAGTCCAGTTCCAAGTCTCTGTAGTTTTCCATAATCGTGACATCGACGATCACAGAGTTTTCGTTTACTTTCTCTACGATTCCGGTGAGTCCGTTTTTAAATTCGATGACGTTCCCGACTTTTGCAATTTTCAAGTGACTTCCTCTCCTTTAAAGTAAATTAACCTATTGAAAGTATTTTGCAATATTTTCTTGGAGAAGTAAAGCGATTTGGGAAGCGGCATCACTATTGTTGTACCCGGTGTGACTTAATGATATAGTTAATTAGTTAAAGATGATGAGAGAAAAGGGGAGAGAATAGGTGACAGAGCAAAATGCCATCGATCAGATCGAGCAATTAAGATCAGGGAGCATTCATGAGCTCCATGTGAAAAAAGAAGATTTTCTTTCTTTCAGGGCCATCTTAACAAAGCAGGAAGATTTTAAGCATTTTCGCGGCATTGCCCAGCATGGCGGAGATATTATATTTCAATATATGAAAGAGGCAAGAAGCTGAAAAAAGCTTTCTCAGACCGGCTGAGAAAGCTTTTTTTATTTGTGTGAAGGCATATGTTTCTGGAGATTTTGGTGTTTTCTGCATGAAACCGTCCGGCTGTCTGCAATAATGTGACAACCGGACGGTTTGATGGAAGTCATGCCAACATTTTGGCAATGAAATCAGCAATTCGTCTTGTTACTGTAAAACATATGTTTTTTTCGATGAAGATTTGACAAGGAGGAAGGAAATGAAATCGAAGTTTGCTGCGCTAGCTGCGTTTTTAATCTGCATGCTGCCGGCGGCAAGAATCGAGCATGCTCAAGCTGTCATGTTGTTCTCGAAAAAAGATAAACAGGAAATGGAACGGCTGATGGAAAGCCTTAAACAAGAAGAAAATCCTGCTTTTTCTCAATTGACAGATGAAAAAAGCTTCATTGAAGCTGCCTATCTGCCAGCTGAAGAGGAGGAGGAAATAGAAGAAGTTGAAGAAGAGACGACAGATCTTACACAAAAAGAAAAAGATCTTTTATCAAGGCTTGTACATGCCGAAGCAAAAGGCGAGTCATTTGAAGGAAAAGTGGCTGTCGCCAATGTCGTCCTGAATCGGGTGGAAGACGGCCGATTTCCTGACAGCGTAAAAAGCGTGATCTATCAAAGAAACGCTTTTGAGCCCGTTCTAAACGGCAGCATCGAGAAAAAAGCAGACCGCGAATCAGTTGAAGCTGTGGAAGAAGCGGTAGATCAAAATAAAAAAGAAACAGAGGCTTTATTTTTCTATAATCCCGACATCGCTTCTGATGACTGGATTAAAACGAGAAAAGTCGTGAAGCGCATCGGCAATCATGTCTTTGCGATCTAAACAGCAGTCAGGGCCATCCGCCTTGGCTGCTTTTTATGTGCGATTCTTTCTCACTATACAGCCCAAGAAAAAATTTGTTTTTGATACTTTATGAAAATCAATTTTCATTAAAAAGAAAATAATTTTTAGACTTGTCTCATATGATGGGATAAACCCGTGAGACAAGGAGAGACCTCATGAACCGTTTTGTAAAAGGAATCGTTCTTCTTTCGCTAGCTGCTTTTTTTGCAGAATGTCTTGAATTCGTCATCAACATGATTCTTGCACGGGAGCTTGGCGAGCATGGCATGGGGCTCTACATGAGTGTTTTGCCTTCCATTTTTTTAGTCGTGGTGATTGCGAGCCTTGAGCTGCCTGTATCGATATCGAAGTTTATCGCCGAGTCCAGCCCGAAGCTGCACGAAAGCATGCTGAAACATGCATTGCGGATGACTGCGGTCTGCACGGTTTTCTCCACGGCGGCTGCAGTGATCATACTTCCATTTATTCCGGTTTTTGATTCTTATCACCCTCTGATCAGAGGACTTGTGATCGGGATGATCCCTACGGTTGCATTCACATCGATCGCGAGAGGCTACTTCATGGGCGTTCAGCAAATGGGTAAAATCGCAACGGCGAATGCACTGAAAAAAATCTTTCAGCTCATCGGCTTGTTTTTATTTTTTCAATGGTATTCCTTTGATTTGGATACTTCTCTTCTGATCTCATTGTTTGTCCTCGTTGCAAGTGAAGTGGTCGTGTTTGTTTATTTGTTTTCGCAGTTTGTTTTGGTCAGGCGCGCCGCTCAAAAGGGGCAGCAGATCCACTTGCGGAGAAACGATGTTTTAAAGCGCCTGCTCACTGTTTCGATCCCGACGACGGGGCTGCGCGTATTTCACGCTGTGACAAATGCCGTTGAACCTTTTTTGGTGAAGGGGACGCTGCTTGCCGCTGGCGTATCGAGATCATCGG
This sequence comes from Bacillus sp. FSL K6-0972, assembly GCF_037976035.1. Lineage (NCBI taxonomy): Bacteria > Bacillati > Bacillota > Bacilli > Caryophanales > Bacillaceae > Bacillus > Bacillus sp. FSL K6-0972. Next base: position 1,530,918 of record NZ_CP150260.1, read on the forward strand.
CCATCGACCAGTTCGGCATGCTTTCGGGTGTGGCGATGACAATCGGCTTTTTTCCGGCTTTTATCGCCCATTCACTGATGGTCGTCATGATCCCGAGCATTTCTGAAAGCTACGCTTACGGACAATACGAAAGAGTGATCAAACGGATTAAACAGGCGATCTTCATCACGCTGTTTTACGGCATACCGTCCGTCATGGTGATGTATCACTTTGCAGAGCCGCTGACCCATTTATTTTTCGATTCGGTCAAGGCGTCTTTTTACCTTAAAATGTTGTGGCCGTATTTTTTATTCCACTTTTTTGCCATGCCGTTTCAGGCCTGTTTAATCGGAATGGGGTTGGCCAAAGATGCCTTTTACCATAACGTTTGGGCCAGTGTCTTGTCGTTTTTGATGATGTATGTTCTCGGGTCCATGCAGACTTTGCAGATGACGGGGATCATTCTTGCGATGAATACCGGTATGATTTTGCTGACGGCGCTGCATTATGTGACGATTTGCAAAGAGCTGGGTGTCACACTTTTGTTAACAAACAAATCCCGCTCTCCGAGAATTGAAAGCCGTTAATTGACTCTCTTCATAGTTTTGGTTTTTGCGGGGAAGCTAATACTAAAAAGAAGGGGAGTTCACATGCGAAGAATCAGTCTTATTTATCCGCTCATTCTGCTGCTTTTTATCGGGGCATTCGTATTTCAGCCGCAGGCCTCTGCAAAACATGCTTCGCCGGCAGTCATGCAGATGAACACGGTGGAGGGGCAGCGCGTCGTCATTCCCGCCGAAGGCCAGAAGACGATCGTTCATTTTTGGACGACCTGGTGCCCGCCGTGCCGTGAAGAGCTTCCGCGATTCCAATCCTACTATGAAAGCAAGCAATCCGGCGTAAAGCTCGTGACCGTGAATTTATTGAATGCTGAAAAAAACGAACAGAAGGTGAAACAGTTTATTAAAGCAAACAAGCTGACATTTCCGATCGTTTTTGACAAAAAGGGCGAAATGATGAAAGCTTACAATGTCATGACGATTCCAACAACTTTTTTCTTTAATGAAAAAGGAGAGCTGGAGAAATCGGTTGTCGGACCCATTACTGTAGAACAGATGAAGGAATGGGCAGGGAAAAGCTGAGCCGGGAGTTCAGCTTTTTTTTGGAATGTAAATGATAATTAATATCATAAGGAAATTATAATAATTATTATTTGAAAACGTAGAATGCCGTGCTATAATGAGAAATAGAAAAGGGTGTGTTCAATGGACAAGAAGCAGTCATACCCTTATATAAATAAAATACTTAATGTTTATGCTGCCGATGAGGCGGCAATTTGTTTTTTAAGAAGGAAATTGACGATGAATTACATTCTCAATTAGGGAGGATATTGGAGATGCAATTAGAGATCGGGAAGCAATCGCAGCAAAACCGTCACACGTTTCACTTTGAAAATTGGAGGCAGCACGGGGAATTGATTGCTGCGCTTTTGTCGGGCTTGTTGATTCTTGCCGGCTGGCTGTTGTCCGGCAATGAAACATTGTCCGTTGTTCTGTTTATTTTAGCTTTTTGTATCGGCGGCTTTGCCAAAGCGAAAGAAGGTATACAAGAAACGCTGTCGGAAAAAACGCTGAATGTTGAACTCCTGATGATTTTTGCGGCAGTCGGGTCTGCGCTGATCGGCTACTGGGCTGAAGGGGCCGTCTTAATTTTTATCTTTTCTCTCAGCGGAGCGCTTGAAACGTATACATTAAATAAAAGCAAACGCGATTTGACATCGCTGATGAAATTGGAGCCGGAGGAAGCCGCTTTGCTTGAAGAAGAAGGGACAAGAACCGTGGCGGCAGCCGATCTTCAAGCGGGCGACCTCATTCTTGTTAAACCTGGAGAACGCATTGCGGCAGACGGGGAAATCGAAACCGGAAAAACGAGTATCGACGAATCGGCTCTAACTGGCGAATCAATCCCCGCGGAAAAAACACTCGGAGACGCGGTTTTTGCGGGGACTGTCAATTTAAGCGGATCACTCACGGTCCGTGTCACAAAGGCAAATGAAGATTCGTTGTTCAAAAAGATCATCCGGCTTGTTGAGTCTGCGCAAAACAGCGTTTCGCCGTCACAGGCGTTCATTGAGCGATTTGAAAATATTTACGTTAAAGGGGTTTTGCTTGCTGTCGGACTGCTGCTCTTTCTGCCGCATTTTTTGCTTGGCTGGAGCTGGAGCGAGACATTTTACAGAGCGATGGTGTTCATGGTCGTCGCTTCGCCGTGTGCCCTTGTCGCTTCGATCATGCCTGCCGCGCTGTCGCTGATCTCGAATGGCGCAAGAAACGGCCTGCTTGTCAAAGGCAGCGTCTTCCTTGAAAAGCTCGGCAACAGCAAAATTGTTGCATTGGATAAAACGGGAACGATTACGAACGGAAAGCCTGGCGTGGAAGACATGCTTCTAGCTGCTGATATCGGGGAGTGCGAATGCTTGGAGGCTGCTGCTGCAATTGAGAAGCAGTCAGGTCATCCGCTTGCCAAAGCCATTGTCGAGTATGCAGAAGCAAAAGGCATCGAGCCTGCCGCGAATGTGTCGATCGAGGAGACGTCAGGGTTTGGCGTTCAGGCTCAATACCGTGGAGAGACATGGCTGATCGGCAAAGCCGGATTTGTCGGGGAAGAGGCAGCCGGGCAGTTTCTCACGGCGGCTGTTCAGAAGCTTGCCAAGCAAGGAAAAACAATTGTGTTTATGAAAAAAGGCGAAAAAATCGCGGGGTGTTTTGCATTAAAAGACCAAATCAGACCGGAAGCAAAAGCGGTGATCGAAGAGCTGAACGCGCTTGGTGTTCAGACGGCGATGCTGACAGGGGATCAGCCTGAAACCGCAGCGGCTATCGCACGCGAAGCGGGCTTAAAAATCGTCGTTTCAGAATGTCTTCCTGACAGAAAAGTAGAGGAAGCGAAAAAGCTGAAAAAAACATACGGAACAATCGTTATGGTGGGAGACGGAATCAATGATGCACCGGCCCTAGCCGCCGCTGATGTGGGGATCGCAATGGGGGAAGGAACAGATGTTGCACTGGAAACAGCTGATGTCGTTTTAATGAAAAACGAATTGACAGGACTGACCAAAATGATTCGGCTCTCCCGGAAAATGAATACGATCATTAAACAAAACGTCATTTTCTCGCTTGCTGTGATCTGTCTTTTAATCTGCAGCAACTTCCTTCAAATTCTTGATCTGCCGCTCGGTGTCATCGGGCATGAAGGAAGCACACTGCTTGTTATTTTAAACGGCCTCAGGTTGTTGAAATCCTAAAAAAAACGGCTGCACGTTAACGGCAGCCGTTTTTCTTTTTGAGAAAGAGGCGACGCATACATAACCGGTGAGCAAGAGACGGGAAAAACTGATACAATGGATGTGATGCTTTTACATGTTAAATGTATGGTACGGAAACTGTCTCAAGGAGTGAACAGAGCATGGAAAGAATCGAACAAATCTCTTCCTGGCTGAAAGAAAAAAACATATCTTCGGCTTTTATTCATTCAAAAGAAAATGTATTTTATCTCACCGGCTTTTATACAGAACCGCACGAACGGCTGATGGGCGTTTTTATTTTTCAAGATGAAGAGCCGTTTTTTGTTTGTCCGCAAATGGAGGCCGGCCAGGCAAGAGCAGCCGGCTGGGCGTATGAAATCATCGGATACGGGGATCATGAAAACCCTTGGGAACTCATATCCTCAGGGCTTCAAAAGCGGAACGGCCAATATTCAAAAGTAGCGGTTGAAAAAGAAACGCTTGCTCTGTCGCGCGCCGAAATGCTGCAGGGAGTCACTAACGGTGCGGAACTTGTCTCTGCAGAGGAAAGGCTGAACCAAATCCGCGTCATCAAAGACGAAAAAGAAATCAGCATACTCCGCGAAGCGGCCAAGCTTGCCGATTACGGAGTTGAAGCAGGCGCCGCCGCATTAAAAGAGGGCATAGCGGAAATCGATGTCGTCGCTAAAATCGAATATGAACTGAAGAAAAAAGGAGTCCAGGGGATGTCGTTTTCCACAATGGTCCTTTTCGGAGAAAAGTCGGGACAGCCGCACGGAAACCCGGGCAGCCGCACCCTTAAGCCGGGCGATTTCGTCCTCTTTGATTTAGGCGTGATCATTGACGGATACTGCTCTGATATTACAAGAACGCTCGTCTATCAAAATGTGAGCGAAAAACAAAAAGAAATATATGATACGGTGCTTCAGGCCGAAACGGAGGCACTTAAGATGAGCAAACCCGGTGTCAGAATCGGCGATCTTGATTTGAAAGCGCGCGGCATCATCGAAAAAGCGGGCTATGGTGATTACTTTCCTCACCGTCTCGGGCACGGGCTCGGGATTTCACCTCATGAATACCCGTCCATGAGCCATAACAATGACGAGCTTTTAAAACAGGGCATGGTATACACGATTGAACCCGGCATTTATGTGCCGGAAATCGGAGGCGTTCGCATCGAGGATGATGTACTAGTCACAGCCGATGGAGCAGAAGCGCTGACAAAGTATCCAAAACAGCTGACTGTCATTTCATAAAAAATGGAACCCGCCTGCGCGGGTTCTTTTTTATTCCGGACGTGAATGGTTTGTCTTTTCATCTCGCCGTCAATCCTTTGAAATAAAAAAATCGTCAAAGGAACGGAATGGTTTGATCTCGTGTTTTTCTTTGAGCGGTTTCATCGCTGCTTTTGAAGACAGCACGATAACGATACATAAGAGGATCAGAATGAAGATACCCATTTTTCTTCTCCTTTCTGGAATGAAAACGTGTTCAGCACCGGTGCTGCCTTCATTCTAAATTATGAAATGCTTTCCATAGCAAGCCCTAAATCAATAAAGAAAACCCCCTGATGTCAGGGGGTTCAGGAATTCAGCTTCATATTATTGACACTGATGCTGCCAAAAAAGTCCTATGATGATCGTTTGATGAATGAATCGATGACGCTTACCTGCTTTCGTTTTGGTGATTTAGATTGATCAAAAGATAATCGGTTTGCATCATTATTCTCATGTGAAAAATTTGTATACTAAGCTCAGAAGGAAAGGGGGGATTAAACGGGAAAACCGCTGACAAATTAAATCTGTTTTAGGCAAAATCTTCTCATCTCGCATCCAGATATTTCAGTCTCCGCAACGATTGCGGATTCACCCCCACAACAAATAAGCATGAAGGATTTTTCTAATGATTTGAAGTTTATTACCTCTCTGAAAGGAAGCTAGCAAAGAGTGAAAAAATTAGGATATGTACTGTTTTTGTCGATGTTTGCTTTTTTCAGTATCGTACCGGCAGCTGACGCGAAAGTCATTGATCATGACAAAGTGCAAGGTTTCAGCGAAGTAACCCCTGTGACGCTTTCTCAAAAAGCGGCCAAACGTTTTCAGCCTTTTTTGAAGGTCGCGAGCGGCTGCGTCCCTTTTCCCGCAGTTGACGCGCAAGGCAACACAAGCGGAGGCCTGGAGCCTACAGGAGCGCCCGAAGGCCACTGCAGCAAAAGCGTGGGACAAGTTTACTCCCGTTCTGCATGGTATAATGGAGTTTGGGCGATTATGTATGCATGGTATTTTCCTAAAGATTCACCTCTGCCTTTAAAAGCATTCGGCCATCGACATGATTGGGAAGGAATCGTCGTATGGATCGATAATCCGGCAAATCAAAATCCAAAAATGCTTTCCATCGCTTATTCTCAACACGGTAAATTTCAAAAAACAGCTCCAAACAACAATATTATGGAAGGCGATCATCCAAAGATCCGCTATGATGCTCCGCAACCACCGATCAACCACAGCCTATATGTGGACAGTGCAAAGGGCGGCACCCAGCCTCTCATCGGATGGGAAGATTTGACGCCTGCCGCAAGAAACGCATTGAACACAACGGATTTCGGAAGCGCAAACGTTCCTTTCAATGATCACAATTTCACGAATAACCTAGGAAAAGCATGGTTTAGATAAAAAATATTTCGTGTATCCGGCTGATTGGTGAAATGTTTTCATATCAGCCGATTTTTTTTGCCGCCTGTACCTCCTCCAAACATCTTCTTCGCTTATCAATAGAACCCCGAAAAAAATTCCCGAAAAAGATCAAAATCTATGGCTACAAGCGATATAATTTCTTTATGATGATGAAATGATCCGGCACGTACGAAAAGATTTGAATGAAAGAAGGGAAACGAATGGCAAATATCAGGAAAATAGCTGAAGCCGCAGGGGTTTCCATCACGACTGTTTCAAGGGTTCTCAACGGCCACCCGTATGTCAAAGAAGAAAAGCGCCAAAAAGTTCTTGAGACGATTGAACGGCTCGAATATGCAAGGAATATGCATGCCGTTCATTTATCGAAAGGCTTTTCCAATATGATAGGGGTTGTGCTGCCGACCATCAGCCTTCCTTATTTCGGCGAGCTGCTGGAAGGAATCGCTGAAGAAGCTGCGAAGGAAGGCGTTCACTTTTCGCTTTATCAAACAAATTATCAATTGGAAAAAGAAGTTTTTGCATTGGAGCAGCTGAAACAAAGACAGGTGGACGGCCTGATTTTCTGTTCAAAAGCGATGTCTGATGAAGCGCTTTTGGACTGGCGTGAGACCGGTCCGTTCATCCTGTGCCAGGACTCAAGCGAGCAGCATTTTTCAACGGTCAGCATTCCGCATAAAGAAGCGTTCCAGCTTGGACTGGATTTTTTGATTGAAAAAGGGCACACAAAAATCGCGATTGGTTTGGCAAGGAAAAACGGTATGAACAGCCACTTTCGCCTCAAGGCATACAAGGAAGCTTTGGCCGCAATCGGGGAGCCTTACCGGGAAGAGTGGGTATTTGAGCGGTCGCTGACGATTACCGACGGGCAAAAACTGTTCTCCGAATGGAGAGGGATGGAGGAGAAGCCGACAGCTGTATTTGTCGCCAACGACCAAGTATCAGCCGGTATGTTTCTTGAAGCGCAGCGTCATCAGGTAGATATTCCCGGAAGCCTCGCCATTTTAAGCTGTGACAACCAGCCGATCAGCGAAGTGCTAGGCATTTCAACGATCAAAATCAATATAAAGGAAATGGGGAAGCATGCGTTTCGCCTTTTGCAAAAAAGAATCAGCGGTGCCGACCCGGAAAAACAAACCGTTCCTTACAAGCTGGTCAAAAGGGCGACTGTGTAATTAAAACATCAATCATTTTCCAGACAGTGATCAAAATTCGACATTTTTCATCAAAAACGTCAAAATAAATTGACGCGCTTTCATGAGTTTTGTACGATATGAGAGATTGATGACAAAAAGGAGCTGAGGATCGTGAACAGATCCTTTACCGTTGAAAAGGTACTCAACAACAACGTTTTAATCGCTCTCCATGATGATTACAGAGAAGTTGTCTTGATTGGCAAAGGAATCGGTTTTGGTAAAAAGCGCGGAGATCTTATCGAACATGAGAACTATGAAAAAATGTTTATCCTGGAAAATGATAAGGAACAATCGCAGTATAAGAAGCTCCTCACTTATGTCGATGAAAAAATGGTTGATATCGCCAATGATGTCATCTACCATATCGCGCAAAAAATCGGCCAGCCGCTGAACGAACACATTCATGTCGCCCTGACGGACCATATCGCATTTGCGGTTAAGCGCTTAGAAAAGGGATTTGATATGAAGAATCCGTTTTTGCTTGAGACGGAATCGCTTTATCCGAAGGAATACGAAGTCGCCAAAGAAGCCGTCGATATGATTAATGAACAATCCGACATTCAGCTGCCTGAAGGAGAAATCGGGTTTATCGCACTTCATATCCACAGTGCGATGACGAACCGCCCGCTTTCTGAAGTCAATCAGCATTCACAACTGATCTCCAGGCTTGTCCAGGTCATCGAAGATTCGTTCCAGATGCAAGTTAACAGGGAAAGCGTGAACTATTTGCGGTTGATCAGGCACTTGCGCTTTACGATTGACAGGATAAAACGGGACGAGCCGATTCAGGAACCGGAAAAATTAATGTTGTTGTTGAAAACGGAATATCCGCTGTGTTACAATACTGCTTGGAAGATGATCAAGATCTTGCAGCAAGCGCTCAAGAAACCAGTTCATGAGGCAGAAGCCGTTTATTTGACATTGCATTTGTACCGTTTAACTAATAAAATTTCATAACGCCTTTATAACGTGTTACTGATTCGATCAGGCATGAGTGAAAAAAGGGAAGAAATGAAGACGCTGTCTTTTGTTTCTTAGTGTACCCGCTTTCACCATGCCTTTTTTGTCGTTCTAAAGGCGAAATGTAAACGGTTTATTTGGATGAAAAAGCAGTCTTTTGAACGAAGTTGTCATGAATTTTTGCTGTAAGGTCAAACTATCCTTAGAGGGGGTTAAAAAATGTTTAAATCGCTATTTGGCGTTCTGCAAAAAATTGGACGAGCGCTGATGCTTCCTGTTGCCATCCTGCCGGCTGCAGGGATTCTGCTCGCGCTTGGTAATGCCATGCAAAATCCGCAGATGACAAAAGTCGCACCATTCTTAACGAACAGCACCGTTCAGCTTGTTGCGAAAGTGATGGAAAGTTCAGGTGACGTCGTGTTCACCAACTTGGCGCTCCTTTTCGCAGTCGGGGTTGCCATCGGTTTGGCTAACGGCGACGGTGTTGCCGGAATCGCCGCTATTATCGGATATCTTGTTATGAATGTCACGATGAGTGCAGTGCTTCTTCAAAACGGTTCGATTCCAAGCGACGCAGTTGAAAGAGCACAGTTCTTTACTCAAAACCATCCGGAATATACGACAATGCTCGGGATACCGACATTGGCAACAGGGGTATTCGGGGGTATTATTGTCGGTGTCCTGGCCGCTGCCATGTACAACCGTTTCTACACAATCGAGCTTCCGCAATATTTAGGATTCTTTGCAGGAAAGCGCTTTGTTCCGATCATTACATCTATTTGCGCATTGCTGCTGGGTCTCGTCATGCTGTTTATCTGGCCGCCGATCCAAGGGGCACTGAACAGCTTTTCGACGAACCTGCTTGCAGCCAATGAAGCGGTCGCAGCTCTCATCTTCGGAATGATTGAGCGGGCTCTGATTCCGTTCGGTCTTCACCACATTTTCTACTCGCCGTTCTGGTATGAGTTCTTCAGCTATACAAACCAGGCGGGAGAAATTGTCCGCGGTGACCAAAGAATTTTCATGGCGCAAATCAAAGACGGCGTCGAATTGACAGCGGGTACATTTATGACCGGTAAGTATCCGTTCATGATGTTCGGTCTTCCTGCGGCAGCGCTTGCCATTTATCATGAAGCAAAACCGCAGAACAAAAAGCTTATTGCCGGTATTATGGGGTCAGCAGCTTTAACAGCATTCTTAACAGGGATCACTGAGCCGATCGAATTCTCATTCCTGTTCGTCGCTCCGATTCTGTTTGCGATTCACTGTGTGTTTGCCGGCCTGTCATTCATGATGATGGACATTTTGAATGTTAAGATCGGGATGACGTTCTCCGGCGGTTTGATCGACTACTTCCTGTTCGGAATTCTGCCGAACCGTACTGCTTGGTGGCTTGTTATTCCTGTCGGTTTAGTCCTGGCTGTCATCTACTACTTCGGATTTAGATTTGCCATCCGCAAGTTCAACTTGAAAACGCCTGGACGCGAAGATGCAGCTGCAGAATCCGCTGATGAAGGCAAAGAAGCAGCAGGAGATCTTCCTTATCAAATTCTTGAAGCAATGGGTGACCAGGAAAACATCAAGCACCTTGACGCTTGTATCACAAGACTTCGCGTAACAGTCAACGATCAGAAAAAAGTTGACAAAGAGCGCTTGAAAAAACTCGGCGCATCAGGTGTACTGGAAGTCGGCAATAACATCCAAGCGATCTTTGGACCAAGATCCGACAATTTAAAATCGCAAATGCAAGACATTATGTCAGGCCGGACACCTCGCCCTGAAAAAGCGCCGAACGCTGCCGAGGAAGTGGAGCAGCAAATCGAAGAAGCTATGGTCGAGCCTCTTCAAAACGAATCCGGTGAAGAAGTATTCGTTTCACCGCTTGTGGGTGAACTTCATCCGATTACAGATGTTCCGGACCAAGTATTCTCCGGAAAAATGATGGGCGACGGATTCGCGATTCTTCCTGCAGAAGGCACAGTTGTCTCACCTGTAAGAGGTAAAGTGCTGAACGTATTCCCGACAAAGCATGCGATCGGTCTGCAGTCTGACGGCGGCAGAGAAATTCTGATCCACTTTGGAATCGATACGGTCAGCCTGAAAGGCGAAGGCTTCACTGCATTTGTTTCTGAAGGTGACCGTGTTGAGCCTGGCCAGAAACTGCTTGAAGTCGACATTGAAAAAGTGAAGGCCAACGTACCTTCTCTGATGACGCCGGTCGTGTTCACGAACCTTCAAGAAGGCGAAAGCGTGAGCTTGCAGGCAGAAGGCAATGTCAGTCTGACACAGGACGAGATCGTCCGCATCGAAAAATAAATTCACAAAATGGCCGTACTTGTCAGATGACATGTACGGCTGTATGATATAATATTGTGAATGTACTAAAAGCTTTAAATTAAAAGGAGATTGATAAAAAATGGCACAAAAAACGTTTAAAGTAACTGCAGATTCTGGAATCCACGCTCGTCCAGCGACTGTTCTTGTACAAACAGCAAGCAAATATGATGCAGATATCAATTTGGAATATAACGGAAAAACCGTTAACCTTAAATCAATTATGGGTGTTATGTCACTAGGTATTGCCAAAGGTGCTGAAATTACGATTTCTGCTTCCGGCGCTGATGAAAATGATGCTCTTTCCGCACTTGAAGAAACAATGAAAAGCGAAGGTTTAGGCGAATAATGCTTGAATTAAAAGGAATAGGCGCTTCAGCCGGTATTGCGATCGCAAAAGCATATCGGCTTGAGGAGCCTGATCTAACGGTTGAAAAGAAAAACATCTCTGATTCTGATGCGGAAGTAAATCGTTTTGAAGACGCCATCGAGCGTTCTAAGAAAGAGCTTGAAACTATTAAAAACCATGCTTTGAAAGAGCTTGGCGAAGATAAAGCGGAAATCTTTTCTGCACATTTGCTAGTATTAAGCGATCCGGAACTGTTGAACCCGATTAAAGACAAAATCAAATCGGACTCTGTCAACGCGGAATTCGCTTTAAAAGAAACGGCTGACATGTTCGTCACAATGTTCGAGTCGATGGATAACGAATATATGAAAGAACGCGCTGCAGACATCCGCGATGTCACCAAGCGTGTCACAGGGCATCTTCTCGGCGTGGAAATTCCGAACCCGAGCCTGATCTCTGAAGAGGTCATCATCGTAGCCGAAGACTTGACACCGTCTGATACTGCACAATTAAACCGCAACTTTGTTAAAGGGTTTACAACAGATATCGGCGGACGGACGTCTCACTCTGCCATCATGGCGCGCTCGCTTGAAATTCCGGCTGTTGTCGGCACAAAAGCGGCAACGAAAGGCATTCAAAACGGCGTAACGGTTATCGTTGACGGCATCAATGGCGATGTCATCGTTGATCCTTCCCAGGATATAATCAGCGAATACGAAGAAAAGCATCAAGCCTTCCTGGCGCAAAAAGCCGAATGGGCGAAGCTTGTCAACGAACCGACTGTAACGAGTGACGGCCATCACGTGGAACTTGCCGCAAATATCGGCACACCTGATGATGTAAAAGGCGTTCTGGAAAATGGAGGAGAAGCAGTCGGCCTTTACCGGACTGAATTCCTTTACATGGGCAGAGACCAGCTTCCGACAGAAGAGGAGCAATTTGATGCCTATAAAACCGTTCTTGAACGTATGGAAGGCAAATCCGTTGTCGTTCGTACTCTTGATATCGGCGGAGACAAAGAGCTTCCATATTTAGAACTGCCAAAAGAAATGAATCCTTTCTTAGGATACAGAGCGATCCGTCTTTGCCTTGATGAGCAAGAGATTTTCAGAACGCAGCTTCGTGCGCTGCTTCGGGCAAGTACATATGGAAACTTAAAAATTATGTTCCCTATGATCGCGACTGTAAACGAATTTAAAGAAGCGAAAGCGATTCTTTTAGAAGAAAAAGAAAAGCTGCAAGCTGAAGGCCAACAAGTTTCCGACGACATTGAAGTCGGTATGATGGTTGAAATCCCTTCAACAGCGGTGATCGCTGATCAATTCGCTAAAGAAGTCGATTTCTTCAGCATCGGAACGAATGACCTGATTCAATATACGATGGCTGCTGACCGGATGAATGAGCGGGTATCTTACCTTTACCAGCCATACAATCCTGCGATTCTCCGCCTGATCACGCTTGTCATTGAAGCGGCTCATAAAGAAGGAAAATGGGTCGGCATGTGCGGCGAAATGGCGGGAGATGAAATTGCGATCCCGATCCTGCTCGGTCTTGGACTGGACGAGTTCTCAATGAGTGCGACGTCAATCCTTCCGGCAAGAACGCAAATCAGCAAGCTTTCTAAAAAAGAAACAGAATCGTTCAAAGAGCAAATTCTGTCCATGAGCACAACAGAAGAGGTTGTACAATTCGTAAAAGAAACCTTCAATATGGCATAAGCAATTGAAAATCCGGACCGGCATAACCAATGCCCGTCCGGGTTTTTTTGGTTATCTGAATGATCCCGGCCGCGGAGGAGATAATACATGTGACCATTTGTTAGAAAGGGGGATTCTGATATGCCGAGGCAGCCATTCAAACCGGGAGATGAGGTCTATGTCATTTACCGGAACCCGCATGCCGTCAATGTGGCGCATATAAAGGAAGCTGAAGTCGTTGATCATCCGCTTCACGAAGGTGAACTGGCATTGTTTATGTATGATACATATCACGCCTTTGCCGAAGATGATGCCGTTTTTTCTTCATATGAAGAAGCGGAACAGCTTTACCGTGAATTATTTGATGTGACATGAAGACATTACCGGTATATCACATCCTCTAAATGCAAAAAGTAACGAAAATAAGCAAAGGATGTGTCTAATTCCAATGGTAAAACCGTTTGTTCCCCAGCTCGTCTATATTGAACCGAGAGCGCTCGAATATCCGCTTGGAAAAGAGCTGAGGGATAAGTTTTCAAGCATGGGGCTTGAGATCAGGGAAACGACTTCACACAACCAGGTGAGGAATATCCCGGGGGAAGGCCACCTGCAAAAATACAGAAATGCGAAATCCACTTTGGTGATCGGCGTCAGAAAAACATTGAAGTTCGATTCGTCAAAACCGTCCGCAGAATACGCGATTCCGTTTGCAACAGGGTGTATGGGTCACTGTCATTATTGCTATCTGCAGACGACAATGGGCAGCAAGCCGTACATCAGAACGTACGTCAATGTGGAGGAAATACTTGATCAGGCGGATCAATATATGAAAGAACGCGCTCCCGAAGATACGCGCTTTGAAGCTTCTTGTACATCTGATATCGTTGGAATTGACCATTTGACACACACATTAAAACGAGCAATTGAGCATTTTGGTCAATCCGACCACGGAAAACTGCGTTTCGTGACAAAATTCCATCATGTCGACCATTTGCTTGATGCCAAGCACAACGGAAAAACGCGATTCCGCTTTAGCGTGAATGCCGCCTATGTCATCAAAAGCTTTGAACCCGGCACATCTCCGTTGGATAAACGGATTGAAGCCGCTGTGAAAGTAGCGGAGGCGGGCTATCCGCTCGGTTTTATCATTGCTCCGATTTATATTCATGACGGCTGGCAGGAAGGCTACAGAGTGTTGCTCGAAAAGCTCGATCGTGCGCTGCCGCAGCATGCGAGGCGCGACATTACCTTTGAAATGATCCAGCATAGATTCACGAAGCCTGCAAAAAGAGTCATTGAAAAAAACTATCCAAAGACAAAGCTCGAACTGGATGAAGAAAAACGGCGCTATAAATGGGGCAGATACGGGATTGGCAAATATATCTACCAGAAGGATGAAGAAGCAGAGCTTCGCAGCGCCCTTGAATCGTATATCGACAACTATTTTCCCGAAGCAAAAATCGAATATTTCACATAACAGAGCTTTAGTTAGAAAAGCTCTGTTTTTTGTTTTGAAAACATTATCTTAAAAAAGGATTTTTCCACTCCATTAAGACCGCATAATCAAGCGATTCCTCATCTTCAATGTAGCCGGGAATCACGCAAACTGGCGAGCGTCCGCAATGAAGCAGGAATGAGAGCACGGGATCGCGCTTTTCCCCGTCCAATACAGCCTGAACATATTGTTCGGGCGTCATTTCTGCAGCCGACTTGTGATAATGGGGAATCCGCCCGCCGCCAATGAGCCGCTTGAGCCCTTTAAAAACCGTCAGTTCATACATGGATTGCATCAGCCGCTTTCCGATGCCGAGTTTTCGATAGTCCGGGGACACGGAAATATCGACGACATAAAGGGAATTTCCATCGTTTTGATGTGTGCCGATATACCCGTTGTCTGTCACTTCATCCCATCTGTGATGTGGATGATGCGGATCAAAATCAGTCATGAGCGCCGTCATCGAACCGATGATTCGGCCTTCGGAAGCCGCGCAAAGCGCTCCATCGGGAAATCGTTCAATATGGGAATAGAGCTGCTCTTCATTCCACAAAAGGTCTTCCGGAAACGGAGGCGGAAAGCATTCTCTTTGAAGAGCAATCAAATCGGGAATATCTTTTTTGCTGTAATTGCGGATGTCCACCTGCTGATAAGAAGTGCCGTTATCGACGTAGAACTGTTTATAGATCGCCCATCACTCCTTTTCATATTTCCTTCATTATATCGTTATTTTAGCAGGCTATCTTAATTTTGCGAAATTTTAGCCGATAAAAAGAATATGAAGGTGCATGTAAAGGAGGGTTTCATTTGTTTAAAAAACTGCATGTCAAAATTGCTGGATTTGTTGCCGTCCTGTTGGTTTTGACGGTTATCGTCCTACAGTTCTCGACAACATATTTGTTGAAATCGATGCTTGAAGATGAAGCGAAAGAATCGACGTCCAGCCTCCTCGGTTCAATTAAAAGAAATATTGAGCTTCAATTAGAAAACTACGAGATTTCTTTGAATCGTATAAGTGATGGAGAAATGGCTCACTCATTCTTAAAAGACGGGGATAAAAAAATTATAAAAATCGTCAATGATGAATTAAAACAATTAAAAGAAAAAAATGAGTATGTCAATTTAGCCTATATCGGCACAAAGAAAAAGGAAATGTTTACATTTCCGAAAACGACCTTTGATCATGATTATAATCCGGCTGAAAGGCCATGGTATACGTCAGCTGCAAAAACACCCGACAAAGTCGTTTGGACGGAACCTTACAAAGATGCGGTTTCCGGAGATATGACAGTTACTGCGGCAAAAGCCATCGTCGTCAATAATCAAGTTGAAGGCGTTGTCAGTATGGACTTGTCATTGAATTCATTGAACAAAATTATCGAAAATCAAAAGATGCCTTATGACGGCTACGCATTTATTTTGGACCAAAACGGGACAATGCTCGCCCACCCGTCAAAACAAGGTGACGATATATCGAAAGACAAAACATATCGGGACATCCCGTCATCTAAAGACGGAATCAAAGTGGGCAAAGATACGGTGATCGCTTATCAGACCGTCGGCGGTACGGGCTGGAAAGTCGGTACGCAATTCGACACGGCGAAGCTGATGTGGGTGGCACAGGAAATGAACAAAATAGTCATGATCGTTTCAATCATTGCGTTGGCAGCGGCGATCATTTTAAGCTATTTCCTTGCCAAAACGATCACAGGCCCGATTAAGCAGCTGATTGCCAAAACAAAGGCAGTTGCTGGCGGTGATTTGACGGTCCAAACAGCCTCTGCCTCAAAAGACGAAATCGGTATATTGACAAAAGACTTTAACAAGATGGTCGAACACATGAAAGAAATGATTGTGCAAGTCAGATCATCGTCCGGAAAGGTATCGGATACGACCGATCAATTAAGCGCTGTTTCAGAAGAAACGGTTTCTGCGAGCGATGAGATCGCCAAAGCGATCGAAGAAGTGGCAACAGGCGCGACAGAACAAGCGGCAGAGGTCGAAAATGTAAATGAACAATCCGAACGGCTGTCAGTCAAAATTAAGGAAATTGAACATCATGCCGACAGCATCAAACAGCTTTCGAGAACATCAGAAGAAGCAAGCTACACAGGAATCGATGCCCTCGGGCAGCTGCTTGCAAAGTCAAATGAAGCAAACTCGGAAACGAAGAAAGTGGAGCATATGCTTTTGCAGCTTGAAGAAAAAACAAAAAACATCGAAGACGTTGTTACAGCCATCTCGGCGATCTCTGATCAAACAAACCTGCTTGCTCTGAACGCCAGCATTGAAGCGGCCCGTGCCGGCGAAAGCGGACGCGGTTTTGCGGTAGTTGCAGAAGAGGTGAGAAAGCTGGCTGAACAATCGGCGGTTTCTTCGCAGCACATCAGCGAAACGGTCAAGCAAATACAGCTGGAAACGAAAGAAGCCGTTTCAGCGATGACGGAAGCAAGCAAGATGAATGAAGAGCAAAATGGAATGATTCACGAGACAGGAGAGGCGCTCAGCAAAATTACTGCAGAAATGCAGGCGCTCGTCAACTCAATTGACCACATTTATTCTGAAATCTCGGATATGAGCGGAGAGCAGCAAAAAATGA
The DNA here is from genome assembly GCF_037976035.1 of Bacillus sp. FSL K6-0972. Taxonomy (NCBI): domain Bacteria; kingdom Bacillati; phylum Bacillota; class Bacilli; order Caryophanales; family Bacillaceae; genus Bacillus; species Bacillus sp. FSL K6-0972. The sequence continues at coordinate 1,547,521 of NZ_CP150260.1, forward strand.
CCGACTCGATTCAGAGCATTTCAGCCATTTCCCAGCAGTCCGCCGCGGCTGCGGAAGAAGTCAGCGCTTCGACAAACGAGCAGCTGACAGCGCTGGAAAGCATCGCAAAATCGGCTGAAGCGCTGAGCGAGGCCAACCAAGAATTATTAAATGCGATCAATAAGTTTAATGTGTAATAAAGAGGTCCCTCTTGTTGAAAGAGGGACTTCTCTTTTTTCAACGCTCACAATCCCAATTTTCAGAATATACGTGTTACACTATAAGAAGGAAGGGAGTGATGATTGTGGACTTAAAGATGAATGGCAAAACAGCGCTTGTGGCTGCAAGCAGCAAAGGACTCGGCAATGCGATCGCCAAAGCCATTGCGAAAGAAGGGGCAAATGTCATGCTGTCCGGGAGACACGAAGCGGACTTGAAAAAAGCTGCGGAAGAGCTGAACGGACTCGGCGGCGGCACCGTCTCTTATCAAGTATGCGATCTTGCAGACGCCGACGGGATCAAAGCGCTCGCTCAAAAGACAGCTGACACATTTGGAGCGATCGATATGCTTGTCAACAATGTCGGAGGACCGAAGGGCGGCAGCCTGCTGGATCTGACAGACGATGACTGGACCTCATCATTTGAATTGCATCTGCTCAGCTATGTCCGTTTAATCCGCGAAGCTTTTCCATATCTCAAAAAGGATGGAGGACGCATCGTTAATATCGCTTCATCATCAGTCAAACAACCGATTCCGGGATTGCTGCTTTCCAATACGTTTCGAATGGGAATCGTCGGTCTGACAAAATCGATTGCTGAAGAGTTGGCCGAATACCGCATTTTGATCAACACGCTCGCCCCGGGGAGAATCGCGACAGACCGCGTGGCAGAGCTTGACCGGCTGAAAGCCGAACAAACAGGCCTTTCCGAGCAGCAGGTGAAAGAAAGCTATGAGAAAGAGATTCCGCTCGGCTCCTACGGAAAACCTGACGACTTTGCACAGTATGCAAGCTTTCTTTTATCAGAGTGCAATACATATATGACTGGACAAACGCTGCTGATAGACGGCGGAATGGTAAAAGCAATTTAAGGGGGATGACACCATGAAAAAAACGGTCGGATTTATCGGACTCGGTGTAATGGGAAACAGCATGGCTTCGCATATTTTGGCTGCAGGCTATCCTGTCAACGCCTATACGAGAACGAAACAGAAAGCGGACAGCCTCGTGGAAAAAGGGGCGGAATGGAAATCGTCCGTCAAAGCACTGGCGCAGTCGTCTGATGTGATCATCACAATGGTCGGCTATCCAAAAGACGTTGAAGAGGTTTACTTTGGAAGCGAAGGCATTATTGAAAATGCCAAAAAAGGTTCTTACCTCATCGATATGACGACTTCCAAGCCTTCGCTCGCCAAACAAATCGAGGCTGGTGCAAAAGAGAGAGGACTTTACGCTTTGGATGCCCCGGTTTCAGGCGGGGACGTCGGCGCGAAGAACGGCACGCTCGCCATCATGGTTGGAGGAGAACGGAAAGCTTATGATGAATGTTACCCGATCTTTTCGATCATGGGTGAAAACATCCAATATCAGGGGCCGGCCGGAAGCGGCCAGCATACGAAAATGTGCAATCAGATTGCGATTGCTGCAGGTATGATCGGTGTCGCTGAAGCGATGGCCTACGCCAAAAAATCCGGACTCGATCCTGACAACGTGTTGAAAAGCATTACGACCGGAGCTGCGGGAAGCTGGTCGCTCTCAAATCTCGCGCCTAGAATGCTGAAAGGCGACTTTGAACCGGGCTTTTACGTCAAACATTTTGTTAAAGACATGGGCATCGCCCTTGAAGAAGCGGAGTTGATGGGCGAGAAAATGCCGGGGGTCGAGCTTGCTAAAAGCCTTTACGACACCCTTGTTGAAAAAGGTGAAGAAAACAGCGGCACCCAAAGTCTTTACAAGCTTTGGACAGAATACAAATAACGAAAAAACCACTTGCTGCATGCAAGTGGTTTTTTGTTGGTTCTTATTTTCCGATGAACTGCTGAGTCCAGTAGTTGCCGTCTTTCACATATCCAACACCGATATGCGTGAAGTTAGGGTTCATGATGTTTTTTCTGTGGCCTTCACTGTTCATCCAAGCTTTGACAACTTCCTGAGGCGTTTTTTGGCCTTTCGCGATGTTTTCTCCGGCAGTGCGGTATGTGATGCCGAATTTTTTCATCATGTCAAATGGAGAACCGTAGGTCGGGCTGTTGTGATCAAAATAATTGTTATCTTTCATATCTTGAGATTTTGTACGGGCAACCTTGCTCAGTTTTTCATCCAATGTAAGAGGTTTTAGCCCTTGTTTCTTTCTTTCTGCATTCGTCAGTTCAACAACTTCTTTTTCATACGCGCTTATAGAAGAAGATGCAGGCGCTGTATCTTGCTTTTGCTGTGAAGTTTGCTCTTTTGAAGCCGCAGGCTTTGAAGCTTCCTGTTTTTGAGTCTGCTTGCTTTCAGGCTTTGAAGCTTTAGGTGCAGAAGACTTCGGTGCAGAAGCTTTAGGCTGTTGAGTTGCTTGTTTCATATAAGAATGAAGCAGGGACTGAATTTTTTCCTGGTCAGCTTTTGAAAGCTGGTCCATGTTTTGGATATTCAGTTTGCCGGCGAGATCAGTTACATTTATGGAATGAACGGTTTTGACTTGTACTTGCTGCTGCTCCTTAGCGTCTGCGTGTTGAACGCCGCTGAATGTGAAGAGCGTTGCAGCAGCTGCTGCTGATAAAAGAAAAGCTTTTTTCATAAACAGTAATCCTCCTAAATGTTGTAGTTGTTGTTTCGTACACTAGAATCATAACACGGCTTTTTTGAAATAATAGATCCATATATTCCCTTCGAAAAGGCATTTTTGTTAATTTTGACATAAAAAAAGAAAAACCCTTTGCTGCCAATATGCAACCAGATCGCTCTTTTACACGTCTTGTTACAAACGTGGTAAAATTTAAATGTGTTAGTTAAATTTTAATATAAAAAGAGATTGACAGCTTTTTTAAGAACTTTAGATTGTAACAACCATTACAAAAGTGTTACAATATATCTCAGTTAATTAATGTAAAAATTGAATATTGTGAGAGGAGAGAGAGTTTCAGTGACAGAATCTCAACATGATCCGGCTGAAATCAAAAAGAGCAGGCGTTCGCGTATATGGCGGATCAACCTGTACTTCTTTGCGGTGTTCACTTTGTTCGCTGCGCTGATTGTCAAGCTGGGCCTCGTGCAAATCGTCAATGGAGAGGCGTATGAGCAGGAAGCCTCGAAAACAGAGGCGAAAATTGCGTCATACCCGGCACCGCGGGGTAAAATGTATGACAGATACGGGCGGGTGGTTGTCGACAACCAAAGCGTTCCCGCGATCACATATACGGTGATGACTAGCACAAAAACGGAGGAAAAAATCAGCACAGCCAAAAAACTCGCAGAATTAATCGATATCGATACATCGTTTCTGAAAGAGAGAGATTTGAAAGATTACTGGCTTGCAAGACATCCGAAAAAAGCTGCTGCACTTCTGAAAGACGGCGAGAAAACCCTCAAGTCTGATCAAACATACAAGCTGCAGGTAGACCGCGTTCCGGCGGAAGAGATCAAAGCGCTGGAAAAAGACAAAGACGAGCTTAAAGTCGCCGCGATTTTCAGAAGGTTTTCAGGCGGCTATGCGTATGAGCCGCAAATCGTCAAAGCGATGAGCCCGAAAACCGCGGGGAAAAACCATGCACAGCTCCTTGATGAGAAGGCTTCGAAACAGATGCCGGCCAATGATTTGACGTATGAGGAAGTCTCTCGCGTTTCCGAGCATCTTGAGGAACTGCCCGGCGTTGACGTCATCATGGACTGGACCCGCAAATATCCTTATGAAAAAACGCTCTACTCCATTTTCGGAGGCGTCACAACGCCTGAGCAAGGGCTTATCAAGGACCGGGAAGACTTCTACCTGACAAGGGGATATGCCCGGAATGACAGAGTGGGAAAAAGCTATCTCGAGTATCAATATGAAGAATATTTAAATCCGAAAAAAGCGAAAGTGCAATATACAGAAAACCGCTCAGGCAAGGTTATCAGCCAGGAAACGGTTGATGAAGGAAGGCGCGGCTACGATCTGCAGCTGACATTCGACATGGAGCTCCAAAAGAAAGTCGAAGAAGCTATCGAAGAGGAGCTTAATAAATTCCGCGGCTCAAACTACATGCTGGACAGAGCGTTCGTCGTCATGATGGACCCGAATAACGGAGACATTCTGTCCATGGCCGGAAAGCGAATCATCGACGGCAAAATCACCGACTATTCAATCGGCGCGTTTACGACCCAGTACGAAATGGGATCGGCGGTCAAAGGCGCGACCGTGCTGGCCGGCTATCAGGACGGCATGCCGCACGGGCAGAGTTATTTTGATAGTGGTAAACTGAAATTCGCAGGTCCTGTTGAAAAAGGCTCCTACACAACCTCTATCGGCTGGGCTGATGAGGTTAGAGCGCTGGAAAAAAGTTCAAACGTTTATATGTTTTATGTGGCAATGAGAATGGCAGGGATCACGTATAAACCGGGCGGCTCCCTTCCCGCAAACCTCGAAGACTTAAATAAAATGAGGTATTATTTCAATCAATTTGGCCTTGGGGTAAAAACAGGCATCGACTTGCCGCAGGAGTCGGCCGGGATGCAGACAAACCCAAAAATAGTCGGGGGTCTTCTTCTTGATGAAGCGATCGGCCAGTTTGACACGTATACGCCTTTGCAGCTCGCCCAATATGTTTCAACGATTGCCAACGGTGGATACAGGGTGCAGCCGAGAGTCGTGAAAAGCATTCACCAGCCTGAAAGCGAAAAACTCGGTCCGGTCATTGAAGAGCGCTCTGCCAATGTTCTGAATCGTATCAACAATTCCCAAAGCGACATCGCTATCGTTAAGCAAGGATTTAAAAGAGTAACCCAGACGGGAACTGCAGCCGGCGCATTCGGTTCGCTTGACGTATCAGGCAAAACCGGAACGGCAGAGACGCACTACTACGGCACAAACCGAAACTGGTGGGGAAAAGATACTTATAATATCACCTTTGCCGGCTATTACCCGTCAGAAAATCCGCAGGTCGCCTTCAGCGTTGTCGTCCCGTCTGTTGACGACAAAACGAAGATGAACAAAAACATCGCCGCCAAAATCGTCAAAGCCTATGTCGATCTACAAAAAAAATACAGCAAGGATTAGACAAAAAAGAACACGGATTTTTTTCCGGGTTCTTTTTTTGTTATCAAAATTTGACGAATGCTAGAAGTTTAGAAGGAGATTTCTCGTATTTTAGCGAATCCTTTTAAGCAAAATAGTTTTAAAGAATGCTGGTCATGAATAGGGTATAAAGGAGGGATATGATGGAACAAAAAACAAAACGTTTTGAGCAATATAAGCCTCATATGAATTTACAGGCAGTCCTGTCAGCTAACGGCCGTTTTATATACATATCAGCAAATTGCAAAGAGCTTTTAAGCTACGAGCAGAATGAACTGATCGGTACGTATTTGAAGGACTATTTACACGAAGACGATCTTTTTCTGGTAGAAAGCTATTTTTACAATGAGCATCATTTGCTGCCCTGCACCTTCAGATTTGTGAAAAAAGACTACACGATGGTCTGGATCGAAGCATCAATCGATTTCGTGACGACCCATGTTGGAGAAAAAGAACGCGAAATTGTACTCAAAATGAAAGTGTTTGAAGACCGTCCCTCTAAGAAAAAAAGCTCCATAAAAGAGGAAGACACTCCGGAAGAAGCCGCCAGGCTGCCGGCAAAAGAGGAATTCGAAGCGATGGTGGAAGGCTTGCCAAACCCTCTGTGCATCAGCGTTCAAGGGGAAATAGTCTACGTCAATGACGCCATGGTCAACCTGCTCGGCGCCGAGCATAAACGGCAAATTATCGGAAAGTATTCCTACGATTTTATCGAGAAAGAGTACCATGACATCGTTAAAAACCGTATCAAGCGGATGCAGCAGGGACTTGATGTCGGAATGATCGAGCAAACGTGGCATAAGCTCGACGGCACGCAGATTCACCTTGAAGTCAAGGCGGCGCCGACCATTTATCAAAACAAGAAAGCGGAGCTTCTCTTGCTCATTGACATTTCATCGAGGAAGAAATTTCAGACCATTCTACAAAAAAGCAGGGAGCGCTATCAGCTCTTGATTCAAAACTCAATCGATACGATAGCCGTTATTCATAAAGGAAGATGGGTCTTTATGAATGAATCGGGCATTCGTCTGTTTGAAGCAAAGACGTATGAGGATTTAATCGGCAAAGATATTTACGAGCATCTGCACCCATGCGATCATGAAGATGTCAAAGCGAGGCTGAAACGGATCACAGACCGCCAATCCGAATCTGAAATTATAAAGCAGACGTGGTATACATTTGAAAAAAGGCTCATCTATACAGAAATGGTTTGCATCCCTACGACATTTTTCGGGGAAACGGCCGTTCAGGTGATTTTAAGGGATATTTCTGAACGCAAGCAGACCGAAGAGCTGATGGTGCGTTCGGAAAAACTGTCGATCGCCGGACAGCTTGCAGCCGGGATCGCCCACGAAATCCGCAATCCGCTCACCGCGATCAAAGGATTTTTACAGCTGATGAAGCCCACGATGGAAGAAAATGAACATTATTTTAATATTATCTTTTCCGAATTAAGCAGAATCGAACTGATCTTGAGCGAGCTTCTTATGCTGGCAAAGCCGCAGCAAAACGCATTGAAAGAAAAACTTGATCTGATCAGGCTGATCCGCGAAGTGACGGCGCTTTTAGAGACGCAGGCCAACTTAAACGGGATTTTGATCAATCCGATCCTCACAGACGACAAAATCTATATAAAAGGGGATCAAAATCAATTAAAGCAAGTGTTTATCAACCTGATCAAAAACGCCGTCGAATCCATGCCAAACGGCGGGACAGTTCATTTGAGCGTCAGAGAAACCGACGATTCGGTCATCGTCGAGGTGGAGGACGAAGGAGAAGGGATACCTGAACATGTCCTGAAGCGAATCGGAGAGCCTTTCTTGACGACGAAGGAAAAAGGAACAGGCCTCGGTTTGATGGTTACATTCAATATCATCGAAAATCACAACGGAACAATCGAAGTCGACAGCAAAGCAGAAAAAGGCACGACATTTAAGATTTCATTTCCAAAATAAAAAACAACGGCGTAAAAGCCGTTGTTTACGTAGTCTGTATCGACTGCCTCTTATTGAAAACAAAGGACTCCAGCCGGTCAAGACCTTCCCTTAGCGTATCAGGAGAATATGCGTAAGAGATCCTCACATAGCCTTCCCCGTATTCAGAAAACGAGCTGCCCGGCACGATCGCAAGCCCCTCTTCCTCAAGAAGCGACATGCAGAAATCAAAGGAAGACATTCCAAACGATTTGATGGACGGGAAAATGTAGAATGCTCCCGACGGTTTAATCACATCGAGGCCCATTGTCACAAGTCTGTCGTACACGTAGTCAAGCCGTTTTTTATATTGCTCGCGCATAATCAGCGCGTCATCAAACCCGTTAGTGACGGCTTCCAGAGCCGCTTTTTGGGAGATCGATGAAGCGCATGATACGTTGTATTGATGGACTTTTAAAATATGCTTGGCGATTTCCTTCGGTGCAAATAAAAATCCGATTCTCCAGCCTGTCATGCTGTGGGATTTGGAAAGCCCGCCGATGACGATCGTCTGGTCCCTTAACACAGATGCGATGGAGTGGTGCGGTCTGTCAAAAGTGAGTTCGCTGTATATTTCATCTGAGAGCACAAAAACGTTCCGGCCTTTTAAAAGGGAGGCGATGTCTTTCAGCTCTTCTTCAGACAGCGTCATTCCCGTCGGATTTGACGGATAAGGAAGAACAACACATTTTGTCTTCGGCGTCAGCGCTTCCTCGATCAATTTTGCTGTCAGCTTAAAGCCGTGGGATGTGGTGTCAATAATCAATGGAGACGCTCCGCACATTTTGATGATCGGCTCATATCCGGGGTATACCGGCCCCGGAAGAATGACTTCATCGCCGGGTGATAAAATCGTGCGGAATGCCGAATCGATGGCCTGGCTGGCTCCCGTCGTCACAATGATCTCGCTTTCCGCTTCATAATTTAAATCGGCTTTCTTCTTCATATAAAGCTGTACAGCCTGCCTCAGCTCAGGATATCCGGCGTTGTGAGTGTAGGACGTTTGATTCTCATCTATCGCTTTTTTGGCGGCCTGTTTGACATGGTGGGGGGTGAAGAAATCAGGCTGGCCGATTGTTAAAGAGATTACGTTTTCGTACTGGGATACAAGGTTTGAGAACTTGCGGATCCCTGAGATTTCGATTTCTTTTACATTTGGATTAAGCAAATGTTCCATTTAGCATCACCTTAAAAATGTTATGGTTTATCTTATTTTACCATCATCAGACCAATTGTCATCTTTTAATCAATCAATTTTATAAAAACTCGTAACAAGTATATGCAAAACAATGCAAGGTATGCGGACATGCGGATGGCGGCAGATAGAAAAATAAGACAATCAAACGATTGCCTTACGTTATGTTCCGTTTAGTAGCCGTAATCGGAGTCAACATCTTCTTTCCACGAAATATATATTTGTTCTTCACTGTCTGAAGCATCCTTGAGCATTTCTGTGTAAACGGCCCGGCTGACCCCTTCTAAAATGGTCATTTCATGATTTTTAATCGTTACAATTGTTCCCATCATAAACACCTTTCCTGAAAAATCCTTGACCATTGTAACACGATAAATGTCAAAGTCAATGAAAAACTTGTGATCCGTACTTTAATTTAACTTTAAAAAAACGTAATACGTATTGATAATGTTCAGCGAGTCTTAGTAGTATATAGAAGTCAAGATGTTAGGAGGAAAAGCACATTGGAATTGGAATTAGACAAACACGAAACTGCTCCTGAAAGGAGCGAGTATGCCGGAATCGGCGCGCGTTTTGTAGCTTCCCTGCTCGACGGATTGATTCTCGGGATTCCCGCATATATTTTCACGTACGTTTTAACAGCGACGTTGATGTTGGGAAATTCGGATATCATGCTCATGATGGAGACTGATCCCGAGTATTTGAGCGATCAGGAAATCTTTACGTTTTTCGTCAGCATGTTCAAAACCATAGCGATCGTTGGGAGTATTACTTTTATTGTGTATTTTCTTTATTACACGCTGATGGAATCATCCAAATGGCAAGGGACGCTCGGCAAGAAAATCATGAACGTTCAGGTGGCGAAAGCAGAAGGCGGAAGAATCTCTTTTGGCCGTGCGGCCGGAAGGTTTCTAGCCAAAAGCTTTCTATCTCCGATTTTGATGATCGGCTACATTATGGCCTTTTTCACAGAAAGGCGCCAGGCGCTTCATGATATGTTGGCAGGAACCATTGTCGTAAAAAAATAACGGGCAAAAGACAGCACGCTTTCAGCTTGAATGCGTGCTGTCTTGTTCAGGAAAATGTTTCACGGCAGGAATAAAAATAAGGAGGCATCAATCCAGATGGATACTCAGCCGGAACGTGAACAAGCTGTAAAGCGGGCGCAAAGAACGGGAATCAAGCTCTTTTTGACGCTGCCGATTCTTTCTTGGGCGTTATACGATTTTGCAAACACGATTTTTTCATCAAATATTGTGACGATCTTTTTTCCTTTTTATTTGCAGGAGGCAGTCGGCGAAAATGCCAGCATGAATCAGGTGGCAAGCACTTTTATTTCCTATTCGAACGCAGCCGCAAGCTTTCTGCTCGTCATTTTCACGCCTTTATTCGGAGTGCTGATCGACCGAACGGGCAGAAAGAAAAAATACATCGGTCTGTTTACGATGATTTGTGTTTTGTGCACCATCTTGATGGGGGTTTTTGCCGGTGCTTCGTTTCAAAAGGACATATATGGTCTTCCGTTATCCTTGATCCTTGTCGTCATCATGTTTGTGACCGCAAAGTTTTTCTATCATTCAAGCTTGGTGTTCTATGATACGATTTTGGCTGACTTGGGGACAAAAGAAGAAATCCCGCTCTTATCAGGATTCGGGATTGCGATCGGGTATATCGGCACTTTAGCCGGCTTAACGGTATACCTTCTTGTCGGCAATCAGGATTTTCACCGCGCATTCATCCCGTCGGCTCTTTTGTTTCTGCTTTTTTCTCTTCCATATCTGCTCTTCACGAAAGAGAAAAGAAAACCGGAACCGAAAGAAAAGAAATCGTTTTTCAGCGGATACAGGGAAATCGTGCAGACGTTTAAGGACATTCGTCTGTACAAACCGGTCTTCTTATTCATGATCGCCTACTTTTTCCTGAATGATGCGCTTGCGACAGCAATAGCCATGATGGCGGTTTATTCAAAAACGGTCATCGGTTTTACGACCGGACAATTCGTTTTGCTTTACCTCGTTTCGACGGTATCAAGCATCATCGGTTCATTTCTGCTCGGCTTTGTGACGAAAAAAATCGGCGCCAAGCACGCGGTCAGCCTTGTCGCCGCCATTATGATCACCGCTTTGACGATCGGAGCATGCACAACGTCAACAGTCTTGTTCTGGATTGCGGGAAGCTTGTTCGGCATCTCGCTTGGAGGCACATGGGTCGCATCAAGGACACTGATTATCGAGCTGACACCCGAACATAAAAGAGGCGAATTTTTCGGATTGTTTGCTTTGTCGGGGAAAATCTCTTCCATTTTCGGTCCGGTCCTCTACGGATCGATTACTTTGCTGTTCAGAGATCTCGGGAACATGGCCAGCAGAATGGCTTTCGGATCTTTAGTGTTATTGGCAGCGATCGGCCTGATCATTCATCAAAATGTTAAGGCAAAAGCTTAATCTAGAGCATCAACTTTTAATAAAAGACGCCGATATAAAAAGTAAACACAAAGTAGGATAGAGAGGGATATCAGTGTCTTCAAACCAACAGGAAATTTTATTAAGTTCGGGAACCAATGAATTAGAAATCGTGAAGTTCGAAGTTGGTCTCAACATTTTCGGCATAAATGTCATGAAAGTCAGAGAAATCATTCAGCCGGTTGAAATTACGAAGGTGCCTCATTCGCACAAGCATATGGAGGGCATGATCACATTGCGCGGGGAAATTCTTCCCGTCATTGATTTATTCTCTTTCTTCGGCGTCGAGCACGGTGAAGACGAGCATCAAGAAAAATACATTGTGACGGAATTTAACAAGCGGAAAATCGTCTTTCACACAGGAGCGGTTTCGCAGATTCATCGAGTGTCATGGGAAGAAATTGAGAAGCCGACTGCTTTAAATCAAGGGATGGACCGTCACCTTACCGGCATCATTAAGCTCGACGGCACAATGATTTTCTTGCCTGATTACGAAAAAATCATTTTTGATCTTGAGTCTGAGTCAGGTATGGACCCTTATCAAATGAAAAATGAAAAATTTGATCAGAGACGGACTGATAAAAAGCTGATGATTGTTGAGGACTCTCCGCTCCTCTTGCGGCTTTTAGTGGAAAAGCTGAATGAAGCGGGATACAACAATATCGTGTCTTTTGAAAACGGAAAAGACGCTTACGAACATGCGCTTCAATTGATGGAAGACGGCACAGCTCTTCACGAAAAAGTCGATCTGATGATCACGGATATTGAAATGCCGCAGATGGATGGACACCGGCTCACAAAGCTGTTAAAAGATAACCCGCTGAGTACAGAGCTGCCGATCTTGATTTTCTCTTCTTTGATCACAGACGATCTTCGCCATAAAGGGGAACAAGTCGGAGCTGATGAACAAATCAGCAAGCCTGAGCTCAACGAACTGATCGAAAAGCTTGATAAATATATTTTCAAAAACTAAAAAAAGCCTCTTTTCGAGGCTTTTTTATATTAGAAATAGCTTTCGCCAAGCTTCTTGAAGACGGGTTTTGTGGCTGGGCGCTTCCGGTTTGTGACGAGCGGTTTTTCCTTTATTCCCGTGTAGTTTTGAAGAAGCTGTTTCGCTATATTCAAGGACATATGAGCTTTAGGGTTCCGATACGAATGATTTAATGTACCTAAGTGTGGAAGGTTTGCGAAGTCTTCTTTTGTTGGAGGCATGTGAAAAAAGTAGTCTCCGAGAGAAATCAGCACATCAGACTGCTGCTGGCTGAATCTTGGATTTTTCGAAAAGTGAAGGCCTACCTTTTTACCTTTTCCTTCATTGAGCAGCTTTTGCAAAGCTTTCTTTTTTAGAAGATACAGGTATTTGGGATTAGTCGCGGTTTTCGCATGGCGATTAACTGTATAAATCGCTTTTGAAAGGTTTTCAACTGTCGGTTTTAATTCTTTCGTATGATTATGGTCGTCCATTTTTTCTCTCCTATCCATTCGTTTCTAGATCACCTCCTAAAGATGCAAGGCTTATGTCTAAATTATACGAAATAGAACAGAAAATGCAAATATCTCATAGAAAAAACGCGCGATTTTTTAAGGAATCGCGCGTTTTCATCTTTATAAAACAGAGTTCATTTTTGCTTTTGTACTTTTTTGTCTCTTCAGCGCTGCTTGAACGTCGATTTCCGCACTCTCGGCGCTTAATTTAGGCAAGGCGATAAAGTAGTACAACGCCGCCAGCAGAATAATTCCTGCCAAACCGTAATATATATAATCCACATCGGCGATAATTCCCGGGAATAGGACAGCGATCATGCCAAGCGCTGAGGATTGCGCCAGCATTGTCAGCGGATCGGTCCACCCGCTGACCCTTCCCATCAGCCTTGGATGAACGATTTTAGGAATCCAGCCGCCAAGAGCTGTGTTGATCGGCCCGATGCATATTCCGGCAAGAAACGCAGCCGAGTAATATACGGGCAATTGATCTGTAAAGCCAAGCAGGATGATAAAGGCACCTGCGATAAAAATCGGGACTGACATCATGTATGCCGGCTTCACTTTTTTTTCAAGCAGAGCGGCGACGGCAATCCCTGTCAAAAGTCCGATACCGAGTACGATGGTAAAGAGGGAAGTATGCCACTCATAACTGTCAGGGGACAGCTCATACTTCATTTTAAACATCGGCAGAACCGAAAGTCCGCCGCTTACAAGCCCGAAGACAAAATATCCGAATACAAGAGAGGCAAGCAATTTGTTTTTTAATATATAAACGATGCCTTCCTTAAAATCGTGCATCGAATCTTTAATAGTCATATTTTTCCATCCTTTTTTTCCGTTCGGCTGCCGCGCTTCAAGCGGAATATCGCAGGAACGGATTAAAAAGCCGGATACGATAAAGCTCACAAAATCAAGAGCGATTGCTCCATGCAGGCCGATCGTCTTGTACATAAAAGCTCCAATTCCTACGCCGAACAATAGAAACAGGCTGAAAAGCATCTGGTTCAGTCCGGCTGCTTTTGCATACTGATCCTTTCTTAAAATGGCCTGGACCAAACTTGCTTCGGCCGGGTAGAAAAATTTTGTAACCGCGCTTCTGATAAATAGGACTAAAAACACAAGCGGTATCATCTGAAGATACAATACAAAGAAAAGAACGACAGTCAGTCCCGCTCTAATCCAATCACAGTTTTCCGCGACTTTCTTGCGGTCAAAACGGTCAGCGACCACCCCGACGATAAAGAATACGAAAACCGTCGGCAAGGAATACATCAGCTCGGCGATTGTCGTATAGGCCGGCTGGCTGCTGAACCGGTCGAGCAAGAAAAAAGCGAAAGCCATATTTCCGACTGTCGTTCCCATTTGAGAAGCGAAAGCTGCGAAAAAAAGTCGGACGAAATTACGATTTTTAAAAAGATCCATATATACGCTCCTTACCCTAAAGGTCCCATTATATCTTAATACAAGATGTTGGATTGTTCAAATTGCATTTGTCTGGAAATGTACTAGCCTAAGGTGTAATGGACACTCGGGTTCCGTTAGGTACGATAGAAGCAAGTTCCAGAACATCCCGATTGTGCATGCGGATACATCCCCTTGAAACAGCTTTGCCAATTGACGCAGGGTTATTCGTTCCATGGATGCCGTAGTGCTGTTTTGACAGGCTCAGCCAGTAGGCACCGAACGGGCCGCCCGGGTTTGGCTGCCGGTTGACGATGACAAATTCGCCTCTCGGCGTCTGTGTGAGGATTTTTCCGACGGCAATCGGATATGTTTTTACAAGTCTGGCTTGCTCATACAATCTGAGCGTTCTCCCTCGAAGAGACACGACAATCCGGTAAGGGATTGTGTCCGGGTTTCTAATGCCGGGAATGATAATCGATTGGCCTGCGGACACTTGGCCGCCGTTTAAGCCCGGATTCGCCTGCAGCAAAGCCTGCCGGGTCGTTCTAAAATCGGCGGCGATGCTTTCCAGGGTTTCTCCAGGTTTTACTTGGTACATCAGCAATAATCAGCACATCTCCTTTTCAAAAACGAAAAGAGAGCCTTTTCCGCTGCTAATATATAGACGGAAAGAGGCTGGGGAAGTTTCGTTTTTTTGATAAAGATTGGATGAAAGGAGCGGGAAGGTTTTTACTTAATGTATGCAGATGCCTTGCGTTTTGAGCCAAAGGGCCGGTCAAGATTAAATGGATTCAAGCTGGAACACGGTGATTTCAGGCTTTGACAGAAAGCGGAGCGGCAGCCTGGTCGTGCCGATTCCTCGATTGACATAAATTTCCATTCCGGCTGTTTCATACATCCCTTCCGTATAAATTTCTCCGTACGGAGGCGTGATTAAAGGACCGAATACGGGAATCTGAATTTGTCCGCCGTGGGTGTGTCCGGATATTTGCAAATTGACGGGGAATTGTTTTGCCGTTAAAGCAGCATCAGGCTCATGGACGAGCAAAATCGAGAAGGCTTTTTCGCTCAGCTTTGACAGGATGCCTTCATAGTCCGGGCTGCCGAGCATCAAATCATCGAGCGAAGCGATCTCAATCACGCTTCCGTCTATCAATTCAAGCTTCATCAAGTCGTTTCGCAGCACCCGAAAACCGGCCGATGTCATGAGCGTCTGATAGACTTTTGTTCCATAGCCTCCGTGATCATGGTTTCCGAATATTGCTAGCTTTCCATAGGGGGCTGAAAGCTTTTTTAAGGCATTTACAGCACGCTCGTGTTCCCGGTAGCGATGCGGTTTATCTATTAAATCCCCGCTGAATACGATAAGGTCCGGGGAGAGGGCGTTCACTTGGCTGACAACATTTGAAAGCTCGTCTGCTGTAAAGTATTCGCTTAAGTGGGTGTCGCTGAACTGAACGATCCGAAATTGATCAAACCCTTTAGGAATGAGCCGATGCCGAATGGGAATCAAGTTCGTTTCAAGCATGTGCGGTTCGAGATAGCGCGCATAGCCCAAGCCGCCGGCAGCGGTAAAGAGCCCTGCTGCGGCAAGGCCTAAGATGCCTTTTAAAAATTGTCTTCTGGACGGATTTTTCATAATCAACCAACCTTTAATAGAATCTCTACATTATATCATCCAGAAAAGACATTTTAGGACAGGCCGCATGTTTTGTTAATTTTTTTTAACTTATATGATAAACTATGAATTGAATGAATACTCATTCATAACGAGGGGGATGGATATGGACAGAAAAGTTGTAATCGTGACCGGCGGGTCGAACGGAATGGGAAAAGCGATCGCCAAAAAGCAGGCTGAAGAAGGCTGGAATGTAATGATTACGGGCAGAACACAAGAAACACTTGAAGCGGCCAAAGAAGAAATTGAAACATTTGCGGGACAGGTGGCCATATGCCGGATGGATGTCCGGTCTGTTGAAGATGTGGAACAGATGATCACAGAGACGGCAGGACGCTTTGGCACGATCGACGCTTTGGTTAACAATGCCGCAGGCAATTTTATCTGCCCGGCTGAAAAAATGTCGGTTAACGGCTGGAAGGCGGTCATCGATATCGTGCTGAACGGCACATTTTATTGCAGCCAGGCGGCCGGCCGCTACTGGATCAAGGAAAAGAAACGCGGCCAGATTTTAAATATGGTCGCGACATATGCATGGGGCGCTGGTGCCGGTGTCGTTCATTCCGCGGCGGCAAAAGCAGGTGTGCTGTCGCTGACAAGGACGCTTGCCGTTGAGTGGGGAAGTGCATACGGGATTAGGTGCAATGCCATCGCGCCCGGTCCGATCGAGAGGACGGGCGGAGCCGAAAAATTGTTTGAATCAGAAGAAGCCGCGCGCGCGACAATTAAAAGCGTTCCGCTCAAAAGGCTGGGCACCCCTGAAGAAATTGCGGGACTCGCCGCATTTTTGCTTTCTGAACAGGCGGGATATGTCAATGGGGAGTGTGTGACGATGGATGGCGGTCAGTGGCTGAATCCCCGTCCGTTTTAAGATTTCAAATTCAAAGGTGTGAGCCGGTATGGTATAATCAGACAAAGATTAGAAGCAGGTGATATGCCATGTTGGATCCACTCGATATTTTAACGAACATTGAAGATGTCATTCCTTACTATCAGCCGATCTTCAGTGCTGAAGAACAAAAGGTGATCGGCTATGAAGTGTTGGGGCGTATCAAGGTAGAATCTGAAGTGAAGAGTCTCGGGCCGTTTTTTTCTGATCCGACAATTCCGGAAGAATACAAGAAAGAGGTTGACCTCAAGGTGATCCACCAGGCACTTGATCATTTTCTGGACAGCGGGCGCGACCTGCTCATCTTCGTCAATCAAGATGCAAATGTGCTGATGATGGATCACGGTGAATCGTTCCTCGACCTGTTGATGGAATATCAGGATAAAGGGCTCGAGCTCAGCCGTTTCGTTATCGAAATCACGGAGCAAAAGTTTGAAGGGGATATTGAACAGCTGCATCATTTGCTGACCTATTACCGTACATACGGAATTAAAGTCGCTGTTGATAATATTGGAAAGGAAAGCAGCAATCTCGACAGAATCGCTCTTCTTTCCCCGGATTTGTTAAAGATTGACCTTCAGCCGCTCAAGCTGTCTTCTCCTTCGCCTTCCTATGAATATGTGCTGTACAGCATATCGCTCCTTGCCAGAAAAATTGGAGCCGCTTTGCTTTACGAAGATATTGAGGCGAGCTTTCAGCTGCAATACGCATGGAGAAACGGAGGCCGATATTTTCAGGGGCAGTATCTTGAGCTGCCTAAGGATGAATTTATCGAACGGGATGTAATAAAGGACCGGCTGCAGGCCGAGTTTCACCAGTTTATCACGCATGAGAAGAAGAAGCTAACCATTCTGTACGACCACTCTGAGCAGTTTTACAAACGGATTCATCAGCTTGTCACATCGCTAAAGAAAACAGCTCATTCAGACGATGAGTTTCTCTTCAATCTCGGAAAAGAACTGACAGATTGCAGCTTTAGAATTTACATGTGCGATGAAGACGGTATTCAGCTGACGAAAAACGTATTTAAACATGACGGAGCATGGATATTTCAGCCTGAATACATCGGGAAAAACTGGAGCTGGCGCCCTTATTTTCTCGAGAATATCATGAGGATGAGAACGATGAGAAAAGGGTTTTTCAGCGATTTGTACAGCGATATCGAAACGGGGGAAATGATCAGAACGTTTTCCTATCCGATGGATGAAGAATTGTATCTGTTCATTGACCTGTCCTATTCATATTTATACGAACAAGACGGATTAATTTAAGCGGCGGCCATTCGCCGCTTTTTCTTTTGGAAAAAATGAATCCCGAGAGGTTTGTTTCGCGTATATAAAGGAAAATGTGAAAATATATATGCTAAAAAGGGGCGGATCATATGAAGAACGTTCGGTCATCCTTACTGTGCACGGTTTTGACTGTGACTTTTGTATTCCTCTGTGCGGATTTTGCCGAAGCCGGAGAAAAACCGACAAGAGCGTCGTTATTTGAGACCCTTCAATCCGTATCAGACGTCCATCTTCAGCTGACCGAAAAGGAAAGAACAAAAACAGACATGATATCCCTCTTGGAGCCTTATATGGAACACGCCATGGCAGCGAAGTATGTAGAGGCGAACGCCTTTCCCGAACAAGCGGGGTGGATTTTTTACGGAACAGACGCGCCTGAAATTGCAATCCCTTTCTTCAGCTATGATGAAGACACAAAAGTGGCGGAAAAAGACGGGAGCTATACCGTATATGAATGTGTTGGAGATCAAAACGGCGGTCCTGTTTCATATCAAAAAAATTATCAGACGGTGACGCTGAAGAATATCGGAGGCAGCTTCAAAGTAACGGATATCGGTCAATCTGATACAAAACCGGCTGGAAAAGAAATGATGTTCGAACAACCGGATGAGAAAGAAACAAGCTCGAGTTTTGCGGATAACAAGGAAGCAGACCAGGCTGTATTCCCGCTTTTTGTCATCGATGTTAACTGGACATTGGCCGGATTTTTCAGCTAAAAAAAGAATTTAAAGAAAACCATTGACAATGATACTGATAATCATTATCATTTAATTATAGAGAGATGAACCTCTCTGTTCCCCAACCCCTCTATCAGATCAAGATTTTAAAAAACTTGGCGCTGCCCCCGCCAAGTTTTTTATTTGCATGGAATCCCGCACTTCAAATAGCCGCGGGATTTTTGGGCTTTAGGCACGGGAAAAGGAATAAGACAATCTTGTTGCTCCATAAATCTAAATTGGTGGTTAAAATAGGCTCCTCTGCAGTCAAAAAAATATTTTTCATGTATGACATGAAAAAAGAAAACTCAAACTATGAAAAAGCGGTTTTTCTTTTTCATGATCAAAAAGGAAAAATGTCATCGGCTGATACTTTGTGGTATGATGCATTGTAGAACTTGTATTATAATTAATACTTGTTGATCCTGAAGTTGTTTTTTTGAAAGGAGTCTTTTTTAGAATGTCACAATTAATGGGTATCATCACGAGACTGCAGAGCCTGCAAGAGACTGCGGAGGCTGCCGGAGAACCGACGCAGCGCAATTTTGAAGTAAACGGAGAAAAAATTTGCAGCGTAAAATATTTTGAAAAAAACCAAACATTTGAGCTGACAGTTTTTCAAAAAGGTGATAAGCCTACTACATTTCCGTTTGATAACATCGATATGATTTCAATCGAAATCTTTGAACTGCTTCAGCAATAGGAGGATATGGCATGAAAGCTTTTCCAAGCGTTATTTGTCCGCATTGCAAAACAACCGAGCATATGGATCAAGTTCTGACAGCCCAGTCCAATCAGAATGTAATTTACAGATGTGGGAGCTGCGGGTTCAGCTTGAAAAATATACCGACTAAAAAAGGATAGCAGACAGACGAATCGTTCCATCTTCGGTGCGGATCAAAAATGAAAAGGGGCATTCCAATGGCTGATTCTTTTCTTTTTTACAATCTTTCTGAAGATCAAATGACATTTCCTGAAGTGATCGGGAGACTGAAGGCGTTCATACGCCAAGATCCGCGGGCAAGCTACCTGCTGTCCGTCGGAACAGACTCGCAGATCCATCAGAACTGCACAAAGTTTATCACCGCTATCCATTTGCACCGCAAAGGCAAAGGAGCGTGGGGCTGTCTGAAAAACACGGTTGTCAACAGACCGATACATAGCCTCAGGGAGAAAATATCGCTTGAAACAGCTTACAGCCAAGAGATTGCCGCATATCTTTTAAATGATTATTTTAATGAAATCATGGATCTGCTTCTTCCGTTTACAGACGAGGGAGCAGATTTAACCCTTGAAGTTCACTTGGATATCGGAAAAAAAGGAATGACAAAGGATTTAATCCAGGAAATGACGGGCCGGATCACTTCGATGGGGATCTGCGCCAAAATTAAACCTGACTCCTATACAGCTTCAAGCTATGCAAACCGGTATACAAAATAATTGTTTGAAAGAAAATCGAACAGATGTCGAAATGTGCGGTTGACGTTTGATTTGCAATTTCATATTCTAGCCCTATAGAAACTAGAGAGAACATATCGTTTCTGACTCTAGCTAAATCAATTAGGGGGCTGGTTAAGAATGGAACGCTTTTCAGAAGAAGAGAGAAAACTGTTGCTGAACGTACTTTTGGACCATGAGTATGCCGTAGAGCTACTAAGCAGTGAGATCAATGATATAGAAACGGGTACAAAAAATGTGGATAGCCTGACATATAAGAAACTGGTTACCTTATACGACCGTGTCCGGTCTGAAAATTAGGTCAGATTATATCAATTGATACTCATTAGAGTATCTTTTTTGTTTCCTAAAAGGATATTGAATGATAAACTGACCTTGAAAGAAAGGAAAGTTTTCGACAAATATTGATACTGTTTATATTATTGTAGTATAGGGAAATTATGCGTTGATGGATTAAAGCTGAAAAGGAGTCGAAAAATCATGATTAGTTTGCAATCAGATGAACTTCTTGAAACGACAGTAGGTCAGTTTATGATCGATGCTGATAAAGTAGCTCATGTTCAAGTCGGAAACAATCTGGAACATGCCCTTCTCGTTTTGACAAAAACCGGATATACCGCGATCCCTGTACTTGACGCTTCTTTCCGTTTGCACGGATTAATCGGAACGAATATGATCATGGATAAAATCTTCGGCTTGGAACGAATCGAATTTGAGAAGCTTGACAAAATTCATGTTGAAGAAGTTATGTTGACAGACATCCCCCGCTTGAAAATTGACGACCCGATCTTGAAAGGGTTCGGACTGGTCATTAACAACGCATTTGTATGTGTCGAAAATGAAGAGCAGGTTTTCGAAGGCATTTTTACAAGGCGTGTCGTATTAAAACAGCTGAATAAGCATTTAAGGACGTTGAATAAATAGGCGCGGCAGCGGCCTATTTTTTATTTGCAGCGCTACATCCAACCCTCCGCACATACCCCGAAGCCTGACTTCCCGCTTGATTAAAAAACAGCCGTTTGATTAAATGTATGATAAGAAAAACTTATTGGAATGAGGAATGTCCATGCAGCTTCAAGAGCTTCACATGCTTGTCGTTCTGGCGGAAGAATTAAATATGCGGAAAGCGGCTGAACGCCTGTTTGTTTCCCAGCCGGCTTTGTCCCAGCGGCTGCAAACCATTGAGAAATCATGGGGAACGAAAATTTTTTTAAGATCGCAAAAAGGGCTGACTGTAACGTCTGCCGGAGAAAAAATCATCCAGTTTGCAAAAGATGTGACATTGGAACAGGAAAAAGTGAGAGAGAATATAGATGAGCTGGAGGGCGAGATTCACGGTACGCTCAAATTGGCGGCGGCTTCGATCATCGGGCAGCATTGGCTTCCGAACGTTTTGAAAACCTACGTCAAACAATATCCAAACGTGAAAATTTCCCTCATCACCGGCTGGAGCAGCGAAATGCTGAAAAGCCTCTACGAAGACCATGTTCATATCGGCATTATCAGAGGAAACCCGGAATGGAAAGGGCCGAAGCACTACTTGATGCGGGACGAATTGTACCTTGTCGATACAGAGATCCGAAACATTGAGGACATTGCCAAAACGGAACGGCCGTTCATCCAGTTCAAAAGCGACAGCACGTACTATCAGGAAATTCAGCACTGGTGGCACCAAAAGTTCAAAACATCGCCGAAACAAACCATTATTGTCGACCAAATTGAAACATGCAAACAGATGGCTTTCCACGGGATCGGTTATGCGATCCTTCCATCGGTAACGCTTCACGGAAGCGCGAGCCATGTTCATCAAATCCCTTTGCTTGACGCTAAAGGAAAAGCAATCGGCAGAGATACGTGGCTGCTTGGTTATGAGCCGGCTTTCCAGCTGAAGCAAGTACAGGCGTTTGTAGAGGTTGTGAAAGAATGTACGGCAATGGAATAAACACTAGAAAGGCAGGACTCCAAAAAGGAGACTGCTTTTTTTGTATGATTTATTGACATTGATAATCATTATCATTTAAAGTGTATCTATATAATAATGAAAATCATTATCAATTATAGAGGTGATTCTGTTGTCTAAAGCATTGATTGCATATGCCAGCATGTCAGGCAATACGGAGGATATCGCGATGATCATCAAAGATACATTGCGAGAGAACGGTTTTGATGTCGCAATTCAGGAAATGGATGATGTCGATACCGACTCATTGGCTGAATATGATCTTTTTTTAATCGGCACCTACACATGGGGGGACGGGGATCTTCCTTATGAAGCGGAATCGTTTTACGAAGAGGTCTCTTCAATTGACCTTAAAGGAAAGAAAGCGGCATGCTTCGGATCCGGCGATTATGCGTACCCCCGGTTTTGCGAAGCGGTCAACACGTTTTACAGCATGCTTGAACGAACCGGCGCTGATCTTTATCGAGAGACCCTGAAAATAGAGCTTGCCCCTGAAACGGATGAAGATGCCGAATGCTGCAAGGAATTTGCCGAAGGCTTTATAAGATGGGCAGAGCAGCAAAAACGGCAGGCTGAGACCCATGTTTCATAAAGGTGCAACGGCCGTTGCTTCGGCAAAGCATTCCGGTTACTTTGTCGCCATCAAGCGGGAAGGTATTTTTCACTATTCACTTGAGCAAGGCTGGAAAAAGCTCTTTCAATTAAAAAGCAAAATCTGTTCCATCACCTATATCGGCGATTATTTGTTCGGCGTAGGGGAGAGGGGAACGATTATCAGATCGTCAGACCAAGGTGCAACCTGGTCAATCTCAAGCTTTCCGACAAACGCCACGATTTGGTCGATCACAGGGAGAACGGACGGCTTCGTATGTGCACATGGGAAGCATTGCATTTACATATCGGAGGATTTCGGCGTTTCATGGAAAATCGTCAAGCCGTTTTCCGGTTTGAGTCATCCGCCCGTTATTCGCTCTCTGTGCCTCCATGAAGAGCGCCTTTACATCGGGACGCAGATTCATGAAGTGCACGGCGGTGTTTGGGCATACGATTATGCATCAGAGTCGGCTTTTATGATCAAAAAAGAAACCGGCCGCATGACCGCCTCGATGATCGCATTTGAAGGCGAATGGCTGGTATGTGCGATGGGGTCCAAAAAGGGAAATCACGGTGCCGTCGATTTGGTCAACATTCACACAAATGATGAAATACAAATCAGGCAGGGCCTTGTTGAGCATGAAGAATCTTTCCTGGATGTGTCCGAAGACAACGGAATCATCTATGTCACATCGGCGCAAGACCGAGACGGCTTTTCAAGAATTTATCAGCTTGATTTCTATGAAAGGGAGCTGAAATGGTTTGACACGATTAAAGGGCATGGGTTCAGAGTGGCCAATCAAAAGGAGAACTTCTTTTGCGCAGGTCTTTATGAATGCAAATTTGTCAGACCTTATGAACAGCCTGCTGCAGCCCACTGATTTTATAGCGTTTTATAGGAGGAATAACGATGGGGAAAGTTTTGCTGGTTTATGCAAGCATGTCTGGAAATACAGAGGCGATGGCCGATTTAATTGAGAAAGGCCTTCTTGAGGGCGGGGCTGAAGTGGACCGCCATGAAGCGATGGATGTAGATGCGGCGCTCTTTAACGATTATCAGCACATGATATTTGGCGCCTATACATGGGGCGACGGGGAACTTCCAGATGAGTTTTTAGATATTTACGATGATATGGAAGGGATGGATTTCACAGGCAAGACGTTTGCCGTTTTCGGATCCGGAGATACTTCTTACGAGCATTTTTGCGGTGCCGTCGACATTCTTGAGGACAAAATCACAGAGCTTGGCGGAGACGTGTTGCTTCCGTCCGTTAAAATCGAAATGAATCCGGAGGATGAAGAAGAAGATATGCTGCTTGCATTCGGCAGGGATTTTGCAAAGAAATGTGAAGTTCCGGCATGACATTTGATAAAAAAGGAAACGGGACGCCCCTTTCCTTTTTTTCTTGTTTTTAAATCTTTCCTTTGATACAGTAATGAGGAGAAAAAGAGAAGGAGGACTTACATAATGAAAATGATGGATGCAAATGAGATTATCTCATTTATTCAAAATAGTAAGAAATCAACACCTGTTAAAGTGTATGTGAAAGGCGACCTTGAAGGAATTGACTTCGGCGCTTCAGCCAAGCCTTTTATTACAGGCAATACAGGGGTTGTATTCGGAGAATGGGCGGAGATTCAAGCTGCGCTCGAAGCAAACAAAGGCAAAATTGAAGACTATGTCATCGAAAACGACCGCCGCAATTCGGCGATCCCAACGCTCGATTTGAAAAATATTAAAGCGCGCATCGAGCCGGGGGCGATCATCCGCGATCAAGTGGAAATCGGCGATAACGCCGTCATCATGATGGGAGCTTCCATCAACATCGGCTCTGTGATCGGAGAAGGAACGATGATCGATATGAATGTCGTGCTGGGCGGACGAGCTACCGTCGGCAAAAACTGCCACATCGGAGCCGGTTCCGTGCTTGCCGGTGTCATTGAGCCTCCTTCAGCAAAACCTGTCGTTATTGAAGACGATGTCGTTATCGGTGCAAACGCCGTCGTACTTGAAGGCGTGACTGTCGGAAAAGGAGCCGTTGTTGCTGCCGGCGCGATCGTTGTGGAAGATGTTGAGCCTTACACAGTAGTCGCGGGAACGCCTGCGAAAAAAATCAAAGACATCGATGAAAAAACAAAAGGCAAAACAGAAATCAAACAGGAATTGCGCCAGCTTTAAGAAGCGGCAGCGAAAAGTGCGTGGATGTGACAATCCACGCATTTTCATATCGCCGGGGAGGTTAGAAAGATGAAATTGGACGAATTAGCAGCGATTCGCAGAGAGCTGCACCAAATTCCTGAACTCGGTTTTCAGGAATATAAGACACAGGCTTATCTTTTGAACCACTTAGCAAAGCATCCGGAAGACCGGATTGAAATTGAAAAGTGGAGAACCGGACTGTTTGTAAAGGTTAAAGGGACAGCCCCTGAAAAGATTTTGGCGTACAGGGCAGATATGGACGGGCTCTCTATTCGGGAAGATACCGGATACCCTTTTTCTTCCGTTCATCAGGACAGGATGCATGCGTGCGGGCATGATTTCCACATGACGATCGCCCTCGGCATCATCGATCATTTCGTCAGCCACCCGGTTAAACAAGATCTGCTGTTTTTGTTCCAGCCGGCTGAAGAAGGACCGGGCGGCGCTGAGCCGATGCTTGAAAGTGACTTGTTTAAAAAGTGGGAGCCGAGCATGATCACAGCGCTGCACATCGCACCTGAGCTCCCGGTCGGAACGATCGGAACGAAAAGCGGGCTGCTCTTTGCCAATACGTCAGAGCTCGTAATCGAACTTGAAGGAAAGGGCGGGCATGCAGCATATCCCCACCTTGCAGAAGATATGGTGGTCGCCGCCAGTTCGCTCGTTACGCAAATGCAGTCGATCGTAGCCAGGAATGTCGATCCGCTGGACAGTGCTGTCATTACCATCGGGACGATTACAGGCGGATCGGCACAAAACATTATCGCTCAGGAAGCAAGGCTTGAAGGGACGATCAGGACGCTGTCCCCAGCGTCAATGGAACAGGTAAAGAAAAGGATCGAGGCCATGGTGAGAGGCCTGGAAACGGCTTATCAATGCAGCGGTAAAGTCAGCTATCCTGCAGCATATTATCAGGTCTACAATTCAAGCGGTTTAGTCGAAGACTTTATGCAGTTCGTTTCTGAAAACGGCCTTGCAGAGGTCGTCCGTTCAAAAGAAGCGATGACAGGGGAGGACTTCGGCTATATGCTGAAAAAGTATCCGGGCTTCATGTTTTGGCTTGGCGTCGATTCACCTTACGGACTTCACCATGCCAAACTGCAGCCGAAAGAGGAAGCGCTTGAGACGGCAGTCCGTGTCATGACCGCTTATTTTTCTTCCAAAGCCAATTAGATCAAGCGGCTGGTATAAAAAATCGGCAAAAGTGGCATCTTAATTGGTGGAGGTGTTTCTTCATGTCGAAAAAAATCGGAATCGAACAATCTCTTTCTGATGTCGAGGCTGCTTTGAAGGAAAAAGGGTATGAGGTTGTAACGATGAAAACCGAAGACGATGCAAAAGGATGCGACTGCTGCGTTGTCACCGGTCTGGACACTGACATGCTCGGTATTTCAGATACGATGACCGGAGCATCTGTCATCCAGGCGACTGGTTTAACTGCCGATGAAATCTGTCAGCAGGTTGAGCAAAAACTTCAGTAATAGACATAAAACCGAAGTTCCAGCTTCGGTTTTAACTTGTTTTTCCAAAAAAACGTCTACTGCGTGTTAAACGGTTGTTTCCTCATCCGACGGCATGTTACACTTTTTTAAAGGCTTATAAAAGAACAGCCGCTAATTTAAATTTATTATCAATTAATATTGACTAAAAATATGGTAAGTATTATAATGAATTATGTATGTGATGTTATTAACTAAATGAGAATTTAATATTTAAATTCTCATTTTGATATGGGTAACAGAACCCAAAAATCACAATTGGAGGGATACATAAAATGGCAGAACGCATGGTAGGTAAACAAGCGCCGCGCTTTGAAATGGAAGCGGTTCTTGCAAACAAAGAATTCGGAAAAGTAAGCCTTGAAGAAAACATGAAAAATGATAAATGGACAGTTCTATTCTTCTATCCAATGGACTTCACTTTCGTGTGTCCGACAGAAATTACAGCAATGTCTGACCGCTATGACGAGTTTGAAGACCTTGATGCAGAAGTTATCGGCGTTTCAACTGACACCATCCACACTCACTTGGCATGGATTAACACAGACCGCAAAGATAACGGTCTCGGCCAGCTGAAATACCCGCTTGCTGCCGACACAAACCATGAAGTATCCCGTGAATACGGCGTACTGATTGAAGAAGAAGGTGTTGCGCTTCGCGGATTGTTCATCATTAATCCAGAAGGCGAACTTCAATATCAAACAGTGTTCCATAACAACATCGGCCGTGATGTAGACGAAACATTGCGCGTGCTCCAAGCGCTGCAAACAGGCGGTCTTTGCCCTGCAAACTGGAAACCGGGACAAGCAACCCTTTAATTTTTATTCTTAGATAAGAAATCAGATTGGAAAGGTCTAACATTTGTTAGACCTTTTTAATCGACAAAAATGACAATGGAGGAAAAAACATGAAATTACGTCAGCCGATGCCGGAACTGACCGGCGCAAAAGAGTGGTTAAACGGAGAAGTGACAAAAGAGCAGCTTATCGGAGAAAAGCCGACATTAATTCATTTTTGGTCCATCAGCTGCCACTTGTGCAAAGAGGCGATGCCGCAAGTCAATGAATTCCGCGACCGCTACAGTGATAAACTAAACGTGGTGGCCGTGCATATGCCGCGTTCAGAAGACGATTTAGACCTGAACAAAATCAAAGAGGTTGCCGCTGAACATGATATCACTCAACCTATTTTTGTTGACAGCGACCATAAGCTGACTGACGCTTTCGAAAATGAATATGTCCCTGCTTATTACGTATTTGATAAAACAGGCCAGCTTCGCCATTTTCAAGCTGGAGGCAGCGGAATGAAAATGCTCGAAAAACGTGTGAACCGCGTTCTTGCCGAAACAGAACAGTCTGCTGACTAAAGATGAAAAGCCCCGTTTTCATGGGGTTTTTTATTTGTTCAGTCTCCCAATCACAAAAAAACAAAAAAAATTTCCTCTATCCGCCCCTTTTGACAAATAGATCATTTGACACTGTTTATTTCATTTGATGAGTCTTATAGCCTGTTTTTGTTTCAGGAGCATTTCTGGCTATCCCCGTGCATGAAAGATTGCAAATTCGACAAGTGAAATCTGGCAATTTTGAATATTCTGGATTTATAAGCCGGAATAATCATTGATATCTCACACTTTCCATCATGATTAAACAGTGGATTCTATTCCTAAATTATGTTTCAGTGAAAAGTAATTTTCTAGGTTCCTTCATTATTTACCATTTTTCGACAATGTCTTTAGAGTAGGCCGAAATGCTTCAAAAACTCCTCAGGCTTCAAGTTTTTCGGAAATTTAGTTCTATTTTCTTAACGGAAATCAACAGTAGAAAAACGAAAAAATAGTTGATAAAATTAGTTTGGTAATCTAATATTTTTATTGGAAGGTTTATTTATCTGATAGGAGGGTATAAACGGTATGTTTAACGAGAGGGAAGCATTGCGTTTAAGATTAGAGCAGCTGAATGAGGCTGAAGTTAAGGTGATTAGGGAGTATCAAATTGAGCGGGATAACATATATGCAAAGCTGCGTGAATTGGATCGTCCATCCAGCTTTAATGATACAAAAAAAGATTTTCGCCCAGAGCGTAAAACTGAATCTCTTCCTGTTTTAGCTGAATTAGCTGCGCAGGAGATGAAGAGCTACCAGCAGCAGCAACAGCAGCCGCAAGCATCTCAAAAAAACCAGCAGCAGACTTCTCCGCAAACCTCCTCACTGCCTGCCGGAATTCCAGATGGAACGACAAGGCGCAGAAGGGGTACAGCACGTCCAGGCTCAAAAGCTGCAAAACTGCGTGAAGCGGCGATTAAAACATTAAAACGCCATAATGCGGCCATTAAAAGCTCCGAACTTCAAAAGGAAATCGAAAAAGAGAGCGGACTTGAGATCCCTAATATGACAACCTTTATGCAAAGCCTGATTAAAATGTACCCGGAAGTCAAAAAACCATACCGCGGTCAATATATATTAGAGGGTGAGATTTCTACTGAGACAGAGCAGCAATAGGTCAAACCCTTGCTTTTCCAGATAGCGTTTCCATTTTGCGGAAACATAAAGGCGGCCGCTTTAAACGAGCCGCCCAATCAACTGCTTGAGACAATCGACTCAAGCGGTTTTTTATAAAATCCAAATTATTCCTTAAAGTGGTATTCAATTTAAAGGTTTTGTTTCTTTTTCTTTCCGTTTGATTTGATAGACCCATTTTTGTGGGGTTGTTTCTTCTTTCGTCTGTTTTTTCCACTCTGTTATTTTCTGATCCATTTTCGTATCATTTTGTTTGATGGCGCTCAATTGTTGTTGGAGCTGATCGACTTGCTCTGTAACAGTTTGAAGCACCGCTTCGATCTGTTCTGACCGTTCAAAGACCTCCTCGTTTTGTTCAAGCGTTTTCTCCGTCTGCTGAAATGTATCAATATCGGCAAAATGAGAAGCGATCCACTTATCACTTTCATCGAGTTGCCTTTTATAAGATAGAATCGTTTCGTAAAACAGCGCCTCTTTCGTTTTTTCAGCTTCTAAAAGGCGGCTTTTCGTTTCTGTCACCCGCTCTTTTAATACCGCGACATCTGTTTCGATTTGTTTGAGCTGAAGACTTTTAGCGTGAAGTTCGTCTTTCAGGCGGGCATTTTCATGGGCAGCGTTTTTGAGCTCCTGCTCCTTTTTTTCCCTCAGCGTTTTTTCTCTTTCTGCATGAAGCTTTTCGTATTCTATCTGGCTATGTAAGCTTTTCTTCTCCTCTTCGGCTTTTACATTTGTTAAATGAAGGCGGTGCTTTTCTTCTATCTCTTGTTTTCTTGCATAGGTTTCTTTTTGAAGGAGCTCCTGAAGGACAACGATTTTACCCAGCAGTTCGCTTTTTATCCGGTTGAGCGTTTCGGCCGACTCGTCTTCCTTGTTTGCCGAGACCCGCTCCAGTTCGATTGACAGCTGCTGAAGCTGCTGTTTCATGGTTGCGTTTTCCCGGCTGAGCTTATGATTTTTCTGATGAAAATAGCTTGCTTCAAGCTCGTGTATCAATTGATGTGATCTTGCCAGCTCCGCCTTTAAAAAAAGGTTTTCCTGTGATAAATCATGAAAATAAGGCAGCGAACCCGATGTTTTTTTCATGGTGACCAGCCCCCTATACATGTTACAACTACAATATGCATAAATGAAACCCGCCATGCCTCTTGAAAAAGAGATTTTACAGACTTGTTCGGATTTCTAAAGTTTTGCTATGATGTTCGCAGACAGGAACACGTGAAGGAAGGTTGAGCTGCATGAAAGAAATACATGTCATATTATCAGGGGGATTTTCGCGCCGTTTTGGGGAACCGAAGGCGTTTGCCCGCTGGAAAGGTAAGCCGCTTTATCAATGGTGCAAACAGGCGCTGGGAGACGACGTCCTGATATTGAGCCGTCCGGGCCTGACGGAGCGGTTTATAGAACTCGGGGAAAAAGCGGTGCTGGAAGATCTCGAACCGTTCAGAGGGAAAGGGCCGCTTGCCGGTATGTACACAGCCATGGAGCGGACGGAAGGGGAATGCTATATTTTTTCGGCTTGTGATACCCCGCTTGTCCGGAAGGAGACCATCTCGGCTTTAAAACGGCAGATGACACCGGCGGATGACGCCGTCGTGCCGGTTGCAGACGGAAGGACGCAGCCGCTTATTGCCGTCTACCACAGAAGGGTGAAATCCGTCCTCCTCGAACAGCTTCAGCAGAACGAACTGAAGATCAGCAGTTTTCTCGACCGCATTCGCGTCAAGTACATTGAAGCAGAAGCGGTCGGGGCAGAGCCGCGGGAATTTATAAATGTCAATAAAAAGTCGGATTTAGATAAAATAGAACCGTTCTTTCCGGGATGAAATATTTTATCATAGATTGCAAGGGTTTTTCGGAAGGTGTTTTTCAAAAGACAGCAGACTGAAAAATGGTATGATATAGAAAAGGAAGTAAAGGGGATCATCCTGATGCATGAACGGTATTCAAGACAAATCAGATATCAAAACATCGGAGAGGCGGGTCAGGACAGAATCAGGCAGAGCCATGTTTTGATCGTCGGAGCCGGGGCGCTTGGCACGTCAGCTGCTGAAGGGCTTGTGCGCGCAGGCATCGGTACACTGTCTATTATAGACCGCGATTATGTGGAATGGAGCAACTTGCAAAGGCAGCAGCTCTATACAGAGAAAGACGCGGAGGAAAGGCTTCCGAAAGCGGCAGCTGCAAAAGACCGTCTTTCCCAGATCAATCGCGATGTTGAGCTTCGTACATATGTTGCAGACGGCACCGTTGAAACACTCAGACCGCTAATCGAAGAGGCGGATGCTGTCATCGATGCAACGGATAACTTTGAGACCCGCATGATCATCAATGACCTTGCGCAGGAGACGGGCACTCCGTGGGTTTATGGCGCTTGTGTCAGCAGTCAGGGCATGTATATGACGATTATTCCTAAAAAAACGCCGTGCCTTGCCTGCCTGTTTGAAGATGTTCCGATTGGCGGGGCTACATGCGACACGTCGGGGATTATTTCGCCGGCCGTTCAAATGGTGTCGGCTTATCAGCAAGCTGAAATTTTAAAAATCTTAACGGGCCAGCAAGAAGCGCTGCAAACCGCTTTTGTCACCTTTGATTTATGGGCTAATACCCACTATCGAATGCAGATCGGCCGCAATGAGAAATGCCCTTCGTGCGGAGAAACGCCGGTTTATCCTTTTCTCAGCGACATGAGCCAAAAGAAAGCCGACGTGCTGTGCGGAAGAGAGACCGTCCAAATTCGCAGCGATATGTTAAAACGGCTGCCTAAAGAGGAGCTCATGAAAAAGCTTTCGGGCATCGGAAAAGTGGATGCCAATGATTATTTGCTGCATGTACAATATGAGACATTCAGAATCGTTATATTTAACGATGGAAGAGCCCTTGTACACGGCACAAATGATATAAAAGAAGCCAACTCCATATTGGCGAGAGTCATCGGAATGTAACAACAGGAGGTTTTTTTAATGATTGAAAAAAGAACGCCCATTCCAGTTTTTGAAGCCGCTGCGCGTGTTTCTCGGCACCAGAAGCAGGGAGATACAGAGTGGATTCATCTTGAGGAGAGTCTCCATAGATTTTTAGCCGAAGATGTCAAGGCTGATCATGATGTACCCGCTTTTGACCGTTCGCCCTACGACGGCTTTGCTGTCCGAGCCTGCGATACCGCCGGTGCTTCGCGGGAAAATCCGCTGCAATTTGAGGTGGTTGATCACATTGGAGCCGGAGCCGTATCGGGTAAAAAGCTCGGCCCTTTTCAAGCCGTCAGAATTATGACGGGAGCGCAGATTCCGGAGGGCGCTGATGCGGTAGTCATGCTTGAGCTGACAAAAACCTTCTCAGAAGACGGTAAAAACTATATGGTGTTGAAGCGCACACTGCAGCCGGGAGAAAATATATCAAAA
Source organism: Bacillus sp. FSL K6-0972 (assembly GCF_037976035.1). Classification (NCBI taxonomy): domain Bacteria; kingdom Bacillati; phylum Bacillota; class Bacilli; order Caryophanales; family Bacillaceae; genus Bacillus; species Bacillus sp. FSL K6-0972. Next base: position 1,579,474 of record NZ_CP150260.1, read on the forward strand.
ACCGGAGAAGATGCGAGAAAAGGATCGGTTCTTGTGAAGAAAGGAACCCGGATAACGCCGGGTGTTGTCGCTTTGCTTGCAACATTCGGATATGCAGCGGTTCCTGCAGTCAAAAAGCCTGTGGTAGGCATCATTGCCACCGGGACGGAGCTTCTGAATGTCAGCGATCCTCTCGTTCCCGGAAAAATCCGCAACAGCAATGCAGGCATGGCGGCCGCTCAGGTTGAAGAGGCAGGCGGAAAACCCCTTTATTTAGGAAAGATTTCTGATCAATTTGACGAAAGCTTTGCAGCGGTGGAAAAAGCTTTGGACAAGGTGGATTTTCTGATTACGACCGGAGGGGTATCCGTAGGGGACTTTGATTTTCTGCCGGCAATTTACGAAAAGCTGGGTGCCGAGGTTCTGTTTAATAAAGTGGCGATGCGTCCGGGAAGTGTAACGACTGTCGCTCAATTAAACGGCAAATTGCTGTTTGGGCTGTCAGGGAACCCGTCAGCCTGCTTCGTTGGATTCGAGCTATTCGTCAAGCCGTCCCTGCGCACCTGGCTGCAACATCCGAAGCCGTATTCTTTATGTGCAGAAGCGGTTTTAACCAAGGATTTTCCAAAACCTAATCCGTTTACAAGGTTTGTCCGCTCGTTTGTATCGATTAAAGACGGCACGCTTCATGCGGAGCCTGTCGGTCTGGATAAATCGAGCGCCGTAACGTCTCTGGCAGATGCCAATGCCCTGATGGTTTTGCCGGGCGGAACGAGAGGCTATGAAGCCGGGGCAAGAGTGCATGTTCTTTTATACCGGGATGAGAACGGAAGTGAACAGCTGTGGCCGCACATTTTCCAATCCTCCAGATCGTAGGGTACCAAAACAGCGGCAAAACGACGTTCGTTGAAAAACTGGCGGAAAAGCTCGATCAGCTCGGCGTCAAGGTTGGCTGCCTGAAACATCACGGACATGGAGGAGAACCGGATGCTTTTGCCGAAGGAAAGGATTCCGACCGCTTTTTTCGGGCTGGGGCGGCTGCGTCCGGTGTCGAAGGAGCGGGCGTTTTTCAGCTGACGGCGCGCGGCGAGTGGACGCTTGACCAACTGATTGCCGCTTACGGTGTTTTAGCAGTTGAATGTCTTCTCATCGAAGGATTTAAACATGCGCCGTATCAAAAAGTTGTCATGATCAGAAACGAAGCGGACTGCCAGCTCTTAAAGGAATTGGATGGCATCATCGCCGTCATTTATCAGCAGAGCGAGCCGAAAACGGATGTTCCATCCTTTCATATTGAAGACCCGAGTGCCGTGGCTTTTATTCTGAAACATCTAAAGGAGGAAGGCATTTGTCTGAACGATTTGTCATAACAAAAGAGCCGATTGTCATCGAAGATGTCGTCAAAAAAGTTGAAAGAAGGGAAGCCGGTGCCATTACGACGTTTATCGGAACAGTGAGAGAATGGACCAATGGAAAAAAGACCCTCTATCTCGAATATGAAGCCTATGTTCCGATGGCGGTCAGCATGCTCGCTCAGATCGGGAAAGAAATCAATGAAAAATGGCCTGGTACAGCTGCAGCGATTACCCATCGCATCGGCAGGCTGGACATTTCTGATGCGGCCGTTGTCATCGCCGTGTCGTCGCCTCACCGGAAAGCGGCGTATGAAGCGAACGAATATGCGATCGAAAGGATAAAGCAAATCGTCCCGATTTGGAAAAAAGAACATTGGGAGGACGGCGAGACTTGGATCGGCGACCAGCTTGAGACAACTGAATACCCGGAAGGGAAACCAGATATGGAAGCAGCGGCTTCCGGCAGAAAAAGAGGTGCTGACCATTGATTAAAATTTTGCTGTTTGCCCAGCTTGCGGAACAAGCGGGGACGCAGAGCATCGATATAGATGAAGAAAAGACGACAACAGACGATATCAGACAGTTTTTAAAAGAAACTTACAATCTTCAGGGGACGGACCGGGCGATGATCGCTGTGAACGAAGTGTACAGAAGAGGAAACAGTGAGGTCAAGTCGGGAGATACGGTTGCTCTTATTCCCCCGGTCAGCGGAGGATGAGAACGGTCGGTCGGTTCAGGCATAGAGCCTGTCACCGACCGACGTTTTTTTTAGAACCGTTTTCAAGATAAAGAAAACAGCCGCGCCGTTCTTTCGAAATGTTTGGTTCTAATTTTTGAATCAGGTCATAAAGCTCACTAATACGGTGAACGTTAAAATTGGTTCTTTCTTTCAGTTTCATTTTCAGTTCTTTTGTCGTTACAATTTTTCCTTTTTGCTGTTTAATAATGTCTACGCAATGTGCTGCATAATACTCTTTATTGGAACGTCTATGTCGCTGGATTTGTCTGTCAAGTTCTCCTAACCTTGCATAAATCCCTTCGCGTTCTTTCCGGAAGTCCTTCCAGATTTTTTGTTCCAATTCACCTAAGAGGAGAAGCTGTTTTTTTAAAGCCTCTCTTTTCGACATTGCAATCAACTCCGTCATTCATAATTTGATAACATTTTCTATTATTTTACATCATCTTCCTTCATTCATCAAAAAATTTCCTTTGACATTGAAAAACTATTTTTTATCGGCTGTCACATTTTAAACAGGCTTTATTTCAAACGGAAGAAGGGGGAAAACTCCATAATAAGTCTGAATTTTTTAAAATCGGTGGAATTTTATTTCGTAAACCGATATATTAGATGATGTGTCCTTGTTTTACATGAATTGGAAAGGTGCTGGTGCAAATGGAGTCCCTTAAAAAACTAAAAGATTTTTATTGGCCTTATAAAAAAATGTTCTTGTGGTCGCTTGTGTCGATGCTTCTTATGACGGCGATCACCGTTGTTTACCCGATTATTCTGCAATTGACAATTGATGATGTGATTCTCGGCGGAAGGTACGGTATGGTCATATGGATCAGCCTTGGGTTCATCGCTGTCATGGCGGCGAAGGGTGCAGCCACTTTTTTTCATCAGTATCTTGGAGATATGTTCGGAATCCGCTCTGTCTACCGGTTAAGAAAAGAGCTGTATGCGAAATTGCAGCGTCTGCCGTTCAAGTATTATGACAGCGCTAAAACGGGAGATTTAATGTCGAGACTTACGGCTGACGTCGAAGGCATCAGATTCTTTTTATCTTTCGGTTTTGCTGAGGCGATTCGATTTATCCTGCTTGTCACCTTCAGTCTGTCTGTCATGTTTTCGTATTCTGTGCCGCTGACTCTAGTTACGATTGCTTCTCTGCCGTTTTTAGGAGCGGCTGTCTACAGGTTTGACAAAAAAGTGCATCCCGCTTTTCGGAGCATAAGAAAATCTTTCGCCCGTTTAAATACGAAAGTTCAGGAAAATATCAGCGGCATGAATACCGTTAAATCTTTATCAAAAGAAGAATTTGAGATTCAAAACTTTACTCATTCAAATGACCATTTTCGAACTAAAAATTTAAACGCTTCGTTTATCATGTCGAAATTCTTTCCGCTGATGGAGTTTATCGGCAATATCTGCCTCGTTGCCCTGCTGTCGTTCGGCGGCTGGCTCGTGATGCAGAACAGCTTAAAACCGGGTGAGCTTGTCGCTTTTTTCAGTCTCGTCAATTACTTGATGTGGCCGATCATGAACCTGGGTTATGTCATCAACCTGTTTTCACAGGCGAAAGCATCAGGAGAGAGGCTGCTGGAAATTCTTGATGCCGAGGAGGAAATCACCGACAGCGGACATGCGGTAAAAAACGGCAGGCTGAACGGTGATGTCGTATTCAGCGATGTTTCCCTTCAATATACAGAAGAAAATGCAGAAGCGCTGCATGGGGTGTCTTTTCAGGCCGAGCGCGGCAAAACGATTGGGTTAATCGGTGCTACGGGGTCAGGCAAGAGCAGCATCATTCAACTGCTGAGCCGCTTTTATGAGCCGACATCCGGCCGGATCACGATCGACGGCAAGCCGCTTGAACACTACTCATTAAAGATGCTGCGCTCCAATATCGGCGTTGTCCCGCAGGAATCGTTTTTATTTTCATCAACGATCAGGTCAAATATATCTTATGGAAAGCCTGATGCATCAATGGATGAGATCATCGAAAGCGCGAAAAGAGCCCAGGCGCACGATTTTATCATGGAGCTTCCGAACCAATACGATACGATGCTCGGCGAGAGGGGGCTCGGGCTTTCCGGTGGCCAAAAACAGCGGATTGCGATAGCGAGAGCAATTTGTCTGAACCCGGGCATTCTCATTCTGGATGATTCAACGAGTGCCGTTGACATGGAAACGGAGCACCGCATTCAGCTTGCATTGCGGGAAGTCATGCGGGATCGGACGACTTTCATCATCGCTCACAGAATCTCATCCTTAAAGCATGCTGACGAAATCCTTGTTCTCGATAAGGGTGTTGTTAAGGAAAGGGGAACACACGAACAATTAATGGAAGAAAACGGTTTATACAAACGGATTTTTGATTTGCAGTATAAAGATCAAAATGTGTTGAATGAGCCGCATTTTGCAGGATAGGAGGCTCTTGCTATGGAAAATCAGGCGAAAAAACAAACGTTGATGAACCGGTTTTTTTATACTTCAGACCAAATCATTGAAAAGCCTTTTAACTGGGCGCAGATGTGGAGGCTGCTCAAATATTTAAAGCCTTACCGAAAGAATTTGCTGCCGCTGTCGTTTTTAACGGTCATGATCTCGGCGGCGATCCGGCTGGCGGTGCCGATTTTGATCGGCGTCTATGCGCTCGACCAGGCAATCGCAGGCCGGGATATGAATCTTCTTGTGATTCTGATCTCCGTCATCAGCGGATTATATCTTGTCAATTATGTTAGCAATGTGCTAAGAATTCGCTGGATGAACAAGCTTGGCCAACATGTCATTTATGATCTTAGACAGCATTTGTTTACGCATGTTCAGCGGCTGTCACACCGCTTTTTCGACGAGCGTTCGGCAGGCTCCATCCTTGTCCGGATCATGAATGACATCAATTCCTTGCAGGAACTGTTTACGAGCGGAGTCATCAATCTATTGATGGATGTCCTGCTTCTCTTTGGAATTATCGTCATTCTGTTTTCGCTCAGTCCTGAGCTGACCATCGCCATCATGGTGACGCTGCCTGTTATGTTCTTCATTTCTACCAATCTCAGAAGGAAAATTCGGCGATCTTGGCAAAAGGTGCGCTTAAAGCAGTCCAAGCTGAATTCCCATTTGAACGAAAGCATTCAAGGCATCCGGGTCACTCAGGCATTTACGCAGGAGAAAGAGAATATGATGTATTTTGAAGGCGTCAACAGTGAGAACTTTGAAGCCTGGCGGGAAGCGACGAAAAAAAATGCGACATTCCGCCCGCTTGTAGAAATGACAAATGCTGTCGGGACGGCCATTTTAATCTGGTACGGCTCAAGCTTGATTATCAATGAAACGATTACGATCGGTGTATTTGTATCGTTCGCCTTCTATCTCGGAATGTTCTGGGAGCCGATTTCAAGGCTCGGCCAAGTATACAACCAGCTGTTGATGGGGATGGCTTCGTCGGAGAGGATATTTGAATTTCTGGATGAAAAGCCGAGTGTTGCAGACAAGGAAGATGCGGTCAAAATAAAAGAATTAAAAGGCCGGATCGAATTTGAACAGGTGGAATTTTCTTATGACGGAAATCGAAAGGCGCTGCACAGCATTTCATTTGAGATACCGGCGGGATCATCGCTCGCGCTTGTCGGACATACAGGATCAGGGAAGACGACGATCGCAAATCTGATCAGCAGGTTTTACGATGCAACAGGCGGGACTGTCAAAGTGGACGGAATACCGATTACCGATATCTCGCTTTCCGATCTTCGTTCGCAAATCAGCATCGTACTGCAGGATACGTTTATTTTTTCCGGAACGATTATGGATAATATTCGTTTTGGCCGTCCAAACGCCGCCGATGAAGAAGTGATCGAAGCGGCAAAAGCTGTCGGAGCCGATTCGTTTATTTCAGCGCTTCCGCATGCATATGCCACAGAAGTGGAAGAACGCGGCAATGTATTATCTGCAGGTGAGCGGCAGCTCATTTCATTTGCGAGGGCTCTTTTGGCAGATCCCCGGATTCTGATCCTTGATGAAGCAACCGCAAGCATTGACACAGAAACGGAAGTCAAGATACAGGCTGCATTGAAAACCCTGCTCAATGGCAGAACGGCTATTATGATCGCTCACAGGCTTTCAACGATAAGGGATGCGGATAAAATCCTGGTTCTTGACCACGGCCGGAAAATAGAAGAAGGAAATCACCAGGATTTGATCGAAAAACGTGGAATGTATTATGAGCTGGTGAAAGCGCAGTATCAAATGTTTCAGCGAAAATGAAACCGTCCGCGGCCGCACGTTTTGAGAATGCGGCCGGGGCGTTTTTTTGAGAACAGTTGTGAAACATTTTAGGCCATTCTGCGTATAAACTGGTAATTCATTTTTTAAGGGGGATACATATGGAAACGAATTTAGAAACTGAAAAAGTGAAAAATCCGTCATTGCTCGGAATGATTACCCGTCCCGGAGAACAATTCGAGAGAATGAGAGAAAAGCCAGCTTTCTGGTTTCCGCTTGTCATTGTTTTAATCTTGTCGGTTACCGGAGGGTATATGCTGAGCGAAAAAACGGTGTTATCTTCCGATTTGTCGGAAATGCCGGTGGATGCTGAAACATTTCAAGCAGCTATGAAGGGAATCGGCATCGTCGGCGGGATCTTCGGCTTTGTGATTGCCTTGCTGATCAGCGCTTTAATCTATTGGCTGATTGTCAAAATCGGAAGAGGAACAACCAATTTTGTTCACATGTTTTCGCTGTCTGTTTTTACATATTTTATTGCGGCTATCGGGCAATTCATAGGCGGGCTTGTGATCTATTATTCAAATATTGATCCCACGATCATCGTCACGTCTTTAAACGGCATCATCCCGGCAGACGAGCCGCTCAAATCGGTATTAGGTGTATTTGATATTTTCACCATCTGGTCGCTCGCATTAGTTGCCCTGGGTCTCCAAAAGGTTGGGGGCATATCCAAAAAAGCGGCTTGGACCGGTGTGATCATTTTATTTGTGATCTCCATTCTGCTCGCTTTAACAGCCGGAATGGCGATCAATTTCTTCGATTCATTTGAAGGAGCAATGTAAATGAAAAAAATATGGATCGGCATCGTCATTGTTGGGGCTGCTGTGCTTTTTATCGGACTCAACCTCTACCGCTCGGTTCAAACGAGCGGAGGGGCTGAAACAGCGGTCCAAACCGTGCAATTGGAAGAAAAAGAGATTTCTTCTGAAGTCATGGTTCCGGGTACCCTTAAGTTTGCAAACGAACAATACAATTATTTTGAACCTGAAAAAGGAGAAATTGCAGACATCAAAGTAAAAGAAGGCGACAAGGTGAAAAAAGGAGATGTGCTTTTCACCTATACGAATGAAGAAATTCGCCTGGAAAAAGAGCAGAACGCCTTATCCATTCAATCGAAGGAGCTTCAGCTTGAACAGGTTAAGCGAAAAATCAGCAGCCTAAAAAACAAGGAAGACGAGCTGAAGGCTGAGCTCGGAGCGGAAAAAGCCAAGAGGCAAATGGATGACGAACGGTCACAGCTTGAAATGGAAGAAAAATCGCTCCAGCTAGAACTGAAACAAGCCGATCTGCAAAAGGAAACGCTCGAGAAGAAATCGGCAGCTCTGCAAGTGAAAAGCGGCATTGACGGGACGGTTATCACCGTTGACAAACAAGCCGCCGCAAAGCAATCGGATATTCAAAAGCCGGTTATACATATAGGCAACGAGGACAAGCTTGTCGTTAAAGGGGTGCTATCAGAGTATGACACATTGAAAGTGAAAAAGGGACAGAACGTGACCATCACTTCGGATGTCATCCAAAATAAAGAGTGGCGGGGCAGGATCTCACAAGTCGGATTGGTTCCCGAAGAAGAGGCGTCTGCAGGTGCCGCAGGAGGAAAGGAACAAGCTGTTCAATACCCATTTGAAGTCAAAATAAAAGGGGAGCGTCCTAAAGCAAAGCCCGGCTTTAACATGATTCTCAAAATCCAGACGGACAAAAGAATCATTCAGGCTCTTCCTGAAGATGCCGTCAAGCAGGATGATGATCAATCATACGTGTATGTCGTCAGAGACGGCAAGGCAAAACGGATCAATGTCAAAACCGGTGAGAAAGCAGATGGCGTCGTTGAAATTACCGATGGTCTGACGAACAAGGACCGGGTTATCGCAAACCCGGCCGAGGACATGAAAAGCGGAACGGAAGTGAAGCTTCAATGATTGAGCTTTCCCAAGTGAAAAAAAGCTACCAAATCGGAGGGGAAACCATTGATGTTCTCAGAGAGATCAATATGAAAATTGAAACGGGAGAATATCTGTCCATCATGGGGCCTTCCGGTTCGGGAAAATCGACGATCATGAACATTATCGGCTGTCTTGACCGCCCGACATCGGGTATTTACAGGCTGGACGGCGAGGATATTTCATCATATGGGGAAAGGGAGCTTGCCGGCGTCAGAAACCGTTTAATCGGTTTTGTTTTTCAGCAGTTTCAGCTTCTGCCGCGCCTGAATGCCATAAAGAATGTGGAGCTTCCGATGATTTACTCCGGCATTCCAAGAAAAGAGCGGCGGGAGCGGGCTGAACGGGCGCTTGAAAAAGTCGGGCTCAAGGACAGAATGCGCCATATGCCGAACGAGCTTTCCGGCGGCCAAAAACAGCGTGTAGCCATCGCAAGAGCGATCGTCAATGAACCTAAGCTGATATTGGCTGATGAACCGACCGGAGCGCTCGATACGAAAACAAGCCGGGACATCATGGAGCAATTCACCGAATTGAATGAGGAAGGTACGACGGTGGTGCTCGTGACCCACGAACCGGAGATTGCAGATTATACAAGCCGGATCATCATGGTGAGGGACGGTGTGATCGTCTCGCCGGAAACAGAGCGGAGGGGGACGGTGCAATGAATCTCATCGAAAACTTGAGAATGGCGTTAAGTTCCATCCTTTCCCATAAGCTGCGATCGATTTTAACAATGCTCGGAATCATTATCGGTGTCGGCTCTGTTATTGTCGTTGTCGCAGCGGGGCAAGGAGGAGAGCAGATGCTCAAGCAGACGATCAGCGGACCCGGCAACACGGTCGAAATCTATTATCAGCCCAGCAATGAAGAATTAACGGCCAATCCCAACGCCTATTTAGACGCCGGCTTCACCGAAGAAGACATCAGAAGTTTAAAGTCACTCGAAGGCGTGAAACATGTCGTTGCGAAAACAACCGAGTCCATGAATGTCCGCTTCCGGGATGAAAAAACGGATGCCGCTGTAAACGGCATTAATGACGGATATATCGGCATCAATTCGATGGAAGTCGAAAAGGGAAGAGAATTTTCAGAAGAGGACTACCATGCTGGAAGCAGGGTCGCCATCGTCTCGCCGAAGCTTGCGGAAGAACTGTTTTCTCAGCAGTCCCCGCTCGGCCGTGTCGTATGGATAAATGGCCAGCCTGTTGAAATCATCGGCGTATTGAAAGAAGAAACCGGGCTGCTTGCGTTGGGGATGAATGAGATGTATGTTCCGTATTCAATGTTAAAATCGTCATTCGGCATCAGTGATTATGACTCTGTCTCCGTTCAAGCTGAGTCTGCCGACCATCTGCAAGCCGTCGGAAAGCAGGCTGCAGCGGCCGTCAACAAGAATCACGGCACTACGGACTCTTATGAAGTGATGAACATGGAGGCCATAGCGACCGGAATCAGCCAGATCACAACGATTATGACGATGTTCATCGGCTCAATTGCAGGCATTTCTTTACTCGTTGGCGGGATCGGTGTCATGAATATTATGCTGGTGTCGGTCACTGAACGGACGAGGGAAATCGGGATTCGAAAATCGCTTGGTGCAACAAGAGGCCAGATTCTGATGCAATTTTTAATAGAATCGTCTTTGATCACGCTGATCGGCGGGGTGTTTGGCATCGGCCTCGGATACGGCGGAGCAGCCCTCGTATCGATTTTTGCCGGTTGGCCGTCGCTCGTTTCCTGGCAGGTGGTCCTCGGAGGCGTCCTGTTCAGCATGGCGATCGGGATTATCTTTGGCCTCATCCCGGCCAATAAAGCGGCCCGCCTTCATCCGATTGATGCACTGAGGTATGAGTAAAGCGTTAAGGGGCTAGCGGCAGCAGAGAAATATCCAAATGAAAGAGTGACCACATGCCGGTGCGTCAGACTATCGCAAGATCGAAACCGCCTCCCAAGGCGGTTTCTTATATGGGAAAATGAACTTTTCACTTCATAATGATAGACTTGAAAGTGCTGTGAAATGATCTTTATATGAAAAGGTATGTCAGAGGAATTTTAAAGTGGATGCAAATGTAGAAACAACATCGCAAGTAAAAAAACCGTCACTGCTCGGCATCATGACGAGTCCTGTCCGGCAGTTTGAAAGAATGAGAGAGAGACCTGCGATTTGGCTGCCGATGTTCATCGTGCTGGCGTTATCCGCCTTTTCAGTTTACTTGGTCTACCGGGAATTGAGTCAATCTCTTGGTTTGAATATCAATCCTGGTATGGCAGCGACCAGCAAGGTTTTTCAAACGCTCATATTTTTTGTTCTCAGCGCTTTAGTATTATGGCTGATCTCTAAAATAGGAAATGGAGAAACCAGTTTCATCTGCATGGTGTCTCTGTCTGTATTTGCTACTTTTGTAACTGCAATCAGAGATGTTCATTACTAGTTTAGTTTTTTACTTTTCGAATTCTCCAGTCGTGTTTCCGTTTGCATCGCTTGCTGGGTATATTCCGGCCGAAGAGCTCCTCTTGAGTGTCCTTGGGATGTTTGATTTGTTTACAATCTGGTCGTATGCATTAGTAGCTGTCGGCCTGCAAAAAGCTGCCGGCGCTTCAAAACGGGCATCATGGATCGGCGTTTCCGTTTTATTTGTATTCATGTTGGTGTTGTCTTATTTATCTGGCCTGTATCAAGTATTTATAGAAAATATTCAGTAAACGGGAACAGAATGCAGATTGTAAAACCTCATGCGCTGAGCATGAGGTTTTATCGTTGGTATCTGAATGATGTTTGAAAGAATAGATAATAATAATGTCACATATTTTTGCGGATTTTTATAGTTTATACAGTTTACAAACGGTACATATCACGTTAATATGTTGAAATGTGAAAGATTTTGATGGTTATTGAATGAATTTGAAAGATTTTTGTTGAGTTATGTCGAAAAAGCGTTTACAATGAAATTGTAAGCTAAATGAAGGCGTTTCCAAAAGGGGTGATAATGTGTTGACTCCCGAACGGCATCAGCTGATTATTGACGAGATTGAAAAGCACGATGTCGTGAAAATCCAGTACTTAATGAATTTAACGAATGCATCTGAGTCAACGATCAGAAGAGATTTGTCGACGCTGGAAGCCCGCGGATATTTAAAGCGTGTTCATGGAGGGGCATCAAGGCTTTCCGATATTCGTACCGAGCCTGACATGCTAGAGAAATCATCCAAAAACCTTCATGAAAAGAGAAAAATCGCTCAAGAAGCGGCCTCACTTCTTGAAGAAGGCGATTGTATCTACCTTGATGCCGGAACGACCACATTGCAAATGATCGATTTTATCGATCCAGAGATGGATATTATCGTTGTTACAAATGGAGTCATGCACATTGAGGCATTGGGTAAAAAAGGCATTACTTTTTATTTATTAGGCGGGTATGTGAAGTATAAAACCGGAGCGATCGTAGGCGGTTCGGCTTTATCAGCCATCAGCCAATACCGGTTTGACAAAAGCTTCATCGGCGTCAACGGCATTCATAAGGAAGCGGGGTTTACGACTCCGGATCCTGAAGAAGCGCTTTTGAAAACAAAAGCTGTCAACCAGGCGAAAAAAGCATTTATTTTAGCTGACGTTTCCAAGTTTGGGGAAATTTCATTTTCTGCCTTTGCCGGTTTAGACGAAGCAACTATCATTACAGCAGGATCTACAAAACATTCATTTGATAACTATCAAGAAAAAACTGTCGTAAAGGTAGTGAAAACATGATATACACTGTAACTCTCAACCCATCGGTCGACTATATTGTTCACGTTGAAGAATTTTCTGTAGGCGGGCTGAATCGTTCAGTCTATGACACGAAATATCCCGGAGGCAAAGGAATCAATGTCTCACGCGTTCTGAACAGACACCATGTACCTTCTAAAGTTCTCGGTTTTATCGGCGGTTTTACCGGGGGATATATCAAATCATTTCTCGAAGAAGAGAAGCTTGAAACGGCTTTTCATGAGGTGAATGGAGACACGCGCATCAATGTCAAATTGAAGACCGGGGATGAGACGGAAATCAACGGGCAGGGGCCGGTCATCAGCGAAGAAGACTTCGCGGCCTTTTTAGACCAGTTTTCAGCGATGAAAGAAGGGGACATTGTCGTATTGGCAGGAAGCATTCCTTCTTCATTGCCGCAGGACACATATGAAAAGATTGCAGAAAAGTGCAAAGAGCAAAATGTCCGGGTTGTCGTTGATATTTCGGGTGAGGCGCTCTTAAAAGCAGCAGAAATGAAGCCGCTTTTAATGAAACCGAACCATCACGAGCTCGGTGAAATGTTTGGGACAACCATCACTTCAGCGGAAGAAGCGGTGCCTTACGGAAAGAAACTCGTTGAACGCGGTGCCGAAAACGCGATCGTTTCCATGGCTGGAGAAGGCGCCCTTTTATTTACAAAAGACGGCGTCTACCATGCCAACGTACCTAAAGGAAAGCTCGTGAATTCAGTCGGCGCAGGAGACTCAGTGGTTGCAGGCTTTCTTGCAGGCATTGAAAAACAGCTCGACATCAAAGAAGCTTTTCGCTTAGGTGTCGCGTCAGGAAGCGCAACTGCCTTTTCAGAGGAGCTGGGAACGGAAGAGCTCGTTCACAAGCTGCTTCCGGAAGTTCAAGTCAAAGCGATTTAAAGGAGGAAAGGTTATGAAAATAACTGAGCTACTAACAAAGCATACGATCAAGTTAAACCTTGAGAGCAGCCAGAAAGAAAACGTTATCGAAGAACTCGTCAGCGTTTTGGATCAGGCGGGCAAGTTGAATGATAAAGAAGGCTACAAAGAAGCCGTGATCAACCGCGAGAAACAAAGTTCTACCGGTATCGGCGAAGGCATCGCCATCCCTCATGCGAAAACGGCAAGCGTCAAAGAGCCTGCGATCGCGTTCGGCCGTTCAAAAGGCGGCGTCGATTATGAATCCCTTGACGGCCAGCCAAGCCATCTCGTTTTCATGATCGCCGCTACAGACGGTGCAAATAACACCCATCTCGAAGCATTGTCAAGACTGTCGACTTTGCTTATGAGGGAAGAGATTCGCAAACAGCTGCTTGAAGCTTCATCTGAAGACGAAATCATCGACATCATCAATCAGCATGATAAAGATGATGAAGAAGAAGAGCAGGCCGAAGAGGCTCCTGCACCATCAGCAAAAGGAAAAATCCTTGCAGTTACAGCATGCCCGACAGGGATCGCCCACACGTTCATGGCTGCGGATGCTTTGAAAGAAAAAGCGAAAGAGCTCGGCGTTGATATCAAAGTTGAAACGAACGGTTCAAGCGGTATTAAAAATGGTCTGACGGCACAGGAAATCGAAGATGCGGTTGCGATCATTGTCGCCGCCGACAAACAGGTTGAAATGGAACGCTTTCAAGGCAAGCATGTCATTGAAGTACCTGTAACAGCAGGTATCAGACGTCCGCAAGAGCTGATTGAGCAGGCGCTGAAACAAGACGCGCCTATCTATCAGGGTAAAGGCGGCGGTTCATCCGCTTCAGAAGACGGAGCTGCCAAAGGAAAAGGCGGCGGTTTCTACAAACACTTGATGAGCGGTGTCAGCAACATGCTGCCGTTCGTCGTCGGAGGCGGGATCTTAGTTGCGATTTCGTTCTTCTGGGGAATTAACGCGACCAAACCGGGTGATCCCACTTATAATGAGTTCGCTGCAGTATTAAATAATATTGGCGGAACGAATGCACTTGGATTAATTGTCGCCGTATTGGCCGGATTTATCGCGATGAGCATTGCAGATCGTCCGGGATTTGCGCCTGGTATGGTCGGCGGTTTCATGGCGACACAAGCTGGCGCCGGTTTCTTAGGCGGCCTGATTGCCGGTTTCTTAGCTGGTTATATTGTTGTACTGTTGAAAAAAGTGTTCGCTGGTCTGCCGCAAGTGCTTGACGGATTAAAACCTGTGCTACTTTACCCGCTGTTTGGAATATTCTTGACTGGAATCATCATGCATTATGTTGTCAATACGCCTGTCAAGTTCATTATGGATGGTATGACACATTGGCTTGAAGGTCTTGGAACAGGAAACCTTGTCGTAATGGGTATTGTTTTAGGCGGTATGATGGCGATTGATATGGGCGGTCCGATCAACAAAGCGGCCTTTACATTCGGTATTGCGATGATTGAAGCTGGAAACTTTGGGCCTCACGCAGCCATCATGGCAGGCGGTATGGTGCCTCCGCTTGGAATTGCCCTTGCAACGACTTTCTTTAAAAATAAATTCTCAAAACGGGATCGCGAAGCCGGAATTACCAACTACGTGATGGGCTTGTCATTTATTACTGAAGGTGCGATTCCTTTTGCGGCCGCAGATCCGGCACGCGTCATTCCTTCTTGTATCATCGGATCAGCAGTTGCCGGCGGTTTGTCTCAATTTTTCCATGTCACACTGCAAGCGCCGCATGGCGGAATATTCGTTCTCTTCTTTACGACGAATCATGCGCTGCTGTATCTTCTCAGTATCTTGATCGGCGCGGTTGTGACAGCTTTGATTCTCGGCATCTTGAAAAAGCCGGTTCCAACTGAAAAATAAAGTGCTGAAAGTGCCACAAGGCTTCCCGCGTGGCACTTTCTTTTTTACTGTTTTTGCCGGAGTGAGCGCGAGGATTATGTATTCCGCGGGAACTTGTGATAAAGTATAGGAAAGCTTTTATTTTTGCATGTATGCTGTGACAGACTGTTTTTAGGAGGAAGCGTTTTGACTGAAGAAAAATCCACCAAAAATAAAAACTCTCTCTTTGAATGGGTAAAAGCCATTATTATTGCAGTCGTTCTGGCGTTATTGATCAGGGCATTTTTATTCGAACCGTATTTAGTCGAAGGTACATCAATGGACCCGACGCTGCACGACGGAGAGCGGCTGTTCGTCTATAAAACGGTTAAATACGTAGGCGAATTTAAGCGGGGAGATATCGTCATTATCGACGGCGATGAAAAAAATGTCCATTATGTAAAGCGCTTGATCGGCCTGCCGGGAGATACTGTGCAAATGAAAGATGACACGCTGTACATAAACGGGAAAAAGGTGTCTGAGCCGTATCTTTCGGAAAACAGAAAAGAGGCTGAAGCAGTCGGCGTCAAGCTGACGGGCGACTTTGGCCCTGTGAAGGTTCCGGAAGGCAAGTATTTCGTGATGGGGGACAACCGTCAGAGGTCAATGGACAGCCGGAACGGACTCGGACTGATTGATAAAAAACGAGTGGCCGGGACTTCACAATTTGTGTTTTTCCCGTTCAACGAAATCCGAAAAACAGACTGAAAAATGCCTGATGTCCATTTGGACAATCAGGCATTTTTGCTTGATTTATGCGGATAGTGATGCCAGCACTGCGATAAACAGTACGGTAACGAACACAGAGGCCATAATCAGAAGAACGCTGTACAAGATTCTGATTTCCGCGGCTTCTTTTCCCCGCTTTGACAGCATTCGTTTCGCCGCGATATGAACGAACACGTAAATCATGGCAATCCCGATGTAAAGCCCCAGATCACGTGCTGTAAAGCCGGTTATGGCAAGATAAACCCCTGCGAAAAAAATAAACATGCAGTATTCCGTCAAAGTGATAAGCTTCATGTTTTCCTCCGTCTAACGATCCGAGTTTTCTTCAAATATCACCTTTTTATAATATATCTTTTGCAGCCATCCCACAAGGAGGCCGAAGCCGATCAGCAGACAGGAAAATATAAAAAAGTCCGACGTCCACATATCAAACCCTTTAAAAAGCCCGATAGACATTGTAGAAATCACCATGGCCACTGACACGAAAAGCGCTTGGCGCGGCCTTGAATTGATCCATCTGATGATATCAGGGTCATCTTTCAATTTCATTATTCCTTCCCCCATTCTTCAATAATTGTAACATATTGTCACAAGGAAAGGGGAAGTAGGCGTTTTTTTAATATATTTTTCTTTCAAACTTTATCGTAAAAAAGCAAAGCATTTCTCTTGCGGAATTTTCGTGTTATACTCTTTTTAATGAAGTATAGATGGAGGATATTAAATGATAGCTGTTCAAAATGTCAGCTTGCGGTTTGCGGACCGGAAGCTGTTTGAAGATGTAAATATTAAGTTTACGCCCGGAAACTGCTACGGATTGATCGGAGCAAACGGTGCCGGAAAGTCCACTTTTTTGAAAATATTGTCAGGTGAAATTGAGCCTCAGACGGGCGAGGTCCATATGAGCCCGGGCGAGCGCCTTGCCGTCCTGAAACAGAACCACTTTGAGTATGAAGAGCATGAAGTGCTGAAAGTCGTGATCATGGGGCATAAACGCCTTTATGAAGTCATGCAGGAAAAAGACGCGATTTACATGAAACCTGATTTTTCAGATGAAGATGGAATCCGCGCCGCAGAGCTTGAGGGTGAATTCGCCGAGCTGAACGGCTGGGAAGCCGAAGGGGAAGCCGCGATTTTGTTAAAAGGCCTCGGCATTGCTGAAGAACTTCATACGAAGAAAATGGCTGATCTCGGCGGTTCCGAAAAGGTGAAGGTCCTCCTTGCACAGGCCCTGTTCGGAAAACCTGACGTCCTTCTTCTTGATGAGCCGACCAACCACTTGGATATTCAGGCGATCCAGTGGCTTGAAGAGTTTTTAATCAATTTTGAGAATACGGTTATCGTCGTATCGCATGACCGCCACTTTTTGAATAAAGTATGTACGCATATCGCCGACCTGGATTTTAACAAAATTCAAATTTATGTCGGAAACTACGATTTCTGGTATGAATCAAGCCAGCTTGCGCTTAAAATGAATCAGGAAGCCAATAAGAAAAAAGAAGAGCAGATCAAACAGCTCCAGGAGTTCGTCGCCAGATTCAGCGCCAACGCCTCAAAATCAAAGCAGGCGACATCAAGAAAAAAACTGCTTGAAAAGATTACGCTTGACGATATTAAACCGTCATCGCGCAAGTATCCGTATGTACATTTCACACCTGAACGCGAAATTGGAAACGATGTGCTTGTTGTCAAAGACCTCTCGAAAACGATTGACGGTGTCAAGGTGCTTGACTCGGTCAGCTTTATGATGAATAAAGAGGATAAAATCGCCTTTACAGGCCGGAATGAGCTTGCCTCTACTACGCTCTTTAAAATCCTTGCCGGGGAAATGGAGCCTGACAGCGGATCGTTTAAATGGGGCGTCACAACATCCCAGGCGTTTTTCCCGAAAGACAACAGCGAGTATTTTGAAAACAGCGATTTAAACCTTGTCGACTGGCTCCGCCAATTTTCGCCGCATGACCAAAGCGAAAGCTTCCTGCGCGGATTTTTAGGCCGGATGCTGTTCTCCGGGGAAGAAGTGCTGAAAAAAGCAAGTGTTTTGTCAGGGGGAGAAAAAGTCCGCTGCATGCTGTCCAAAATGATGCTGTCCGGCGCCAATGTGCTGATGCTTGATGAGCCGACCAACCATTTGGATCTCGAATCCATTACAGCGCTGAATAACGGTTTAATCAGCTTTAAAGGCGCCATGCTGTTTACATCTCATGACCATCAGTTTGTCCAAACAATCGCCAACCGGATCATCGAGATCACGCCAAACGGAATCGTCGATAAACAAATGAGCTACGACGAATTTTTGGAAGACAAAACGGTTCAGGACAAGCTTGCTGAACTTTACGCATAATGATAGAAAACCCGCCTTAAAAAGCGGGTTTTTTTATAAAAAGGAGATGGTTGCCGTGTCATGCCGAAAGGCTCTTGAGCAATATATTCAAGCAACTAACACACATGAGTTTGAGAATGTCAAAGCGCTCCTTCATCCCGACGCTGTGTACTGGTTCTCGGATCAAACGTGCTCGGGCTCTGAGGAAATTCAGCGTTATTTTGAAAACGCCTGGAAACTGATCGAAAATGAAGTATACAGCGCCAGTCATGTCAGCTGGATCACGGAAACAGACAAACAGGCCGTCTGTCTTTATACATACGAATGGAAAGGATTTTATAGAGGTGAACCGGTTCAAGGGGAAGGCCGTGCGACAAACGTATTTGTAAAGGACGAGTCAGGAAGCTGGAAACTGAAGCATGAACATTTAAGCAGTTTGCCCAAACCATGAGGAGGCGGAGCTTTGGACCGGCTTTTCAGCTGTTGCAGCCGCCATCTATGTACGGGAGAAGTCAGGAAGTGCTGGCGGTATGCGGACACAATATAAAAGGACCTCAGAAGTTTTCTGAGGTCTCAGCGTGTCGACAAACCCTCGCATTCGTTGTCAGGCTTGCGCGTCAGTGCTCACGAATAGAGGAAGGATCGGCAGATAACCGCCTAGGCGTCCTGCCTGAACGCCGCCGTCATCACATCCTGTGAAAGTCCGCTCCGATGCTCAGCCTTCCTAGACTGCAAGGGTTGCGGGTCACGCTGAAAGGATGACAAAATCCCAAAACAAAAGGTCGTTTTGGGATTTTCTCAACAATCTGGGACTTCAGAAGTTTTCTGAGGTCTTTTTTTGTGGAAGGCTTTATATCGCCCAGTTGCCGTTTCTGAAAATCGGCTCTCTTTTTCCGTCTGCTGTGATTCCGTCTATATTCATTTCTCCTGAACCGATCATGAAGTCAACATGTGTGATGCTTTCGTTTAATCCTTCTTTCGCCAGCTCCTCGCGCGACATCTGTTTTCCGCCTTCGATGTTGAATGCATATGCACTGCCGATCGCGAGGTGGTTTGAGGCATTTTCATCGAACAGCGTGTTGTAAAACAGAATATTGGACTTGGAAATCGGCGAATCGTGGGCAACGAGCGCAATTTCGCCTAAGTAGTGTGAACCCTCATCGGTTTCGATCAGCTCTTTTAAAATTTCTTCACCTTGTTCAGCTTTGACATCTGTGATCCGTCCGTTTTCAAATGTCAGTGTAAAGCCGTCGATCAAATTGCCGCCGTAGCTTAACGGTTTCGTGCTTGAAACGGTGCCGTTCACCCCGTCTTTTTTCGGAGCGGTGAATACTTCCTCTGTCGGCATATTGGCCATGAACTCGACACCGTTTTCGTTAGTGCTTCCGGCGCCGACCCACAGGTGCTTCTCAGGAAGCTCGATCGTCAAATCTGTTCCCTTTGCTTGGTAATGAAGGGCATGATAATGCTTGTCATTTAAGACGCTTACTTTATCGCGCAAAGTCTGATCGTGGTCTTTCCACGCCTGAACAGGATCTTCACGGTCGACGCGGGTCGTTTTGAAAATCTCATTCCACAGCTTTTGCACCGCTGTCTCTTCATCTGCGTCAGGGAATACTTTTTTCGCCCAGGCCGGCGAAGGTGCTGCGACGACAGTCCAGCTGACTTTATCCGACTGAATCATTTGCCTGTATGTATGCATCGCCTTTCCGGCCGCTTTTTGCTGGGCTGCGATTTTTTTGGAATCGATGCCTTTCAAAAGATCAGGACTTGAAGAGACAATGGAAATAAAAGCGGCGCCTTCCTTGGCGAGCGTCTCCAGACCTTTCGCTTCCCATTCAGGGAACTCTTCAAAGGCTTCCGCAGGGGCCAGCTCATATTTCAGCCTTGTCACCTCATCATCCTGCCAGCGGACCGTCACGTTTTTTGCCCCTCTCTCATAGACGCTTTTGACGAGAAGCCGGGCAAAATCGCGTACTTCTGTTGACGCGTTGATGACGACTTGCTGTCCTTTTTGAACGTTTACACCGACTTCGGCCACAAGCTTCGCATATTTGCTCAGTTTATCAGTAAACGAATTCATTGGCAAAACCTCCTTTATTGTCCATAACATCATATCAAATATTTGATTGAAAAGAAAAAAAGACGCAGCCCCGTTCAGGCTGCATCTTTTTTAACGGTTGATTTTGGCCGTTTGGCCGGGGGGCGAGCTTGGCATGTTGGCAAGGGAGATGCTCATCCCCCCGAGAATAATACCGCTTAAAATAACGGTGATGGCCAGGCGTCTTCCCATATCTCTAAGCATGTTCTTCCTCCTTATCGTTTCTCCATTCCTCACGATATGAAAGAAGTCGGGAAAAAAGACGCGAAAATAAAAATTATTTAGCCGCTTTTTGCAATTTATCGATCACTTCGAGAGAACGACCCGTTCCAATGGCGACAGATTCAAGCGGATTTGCAGCAACATGCACGGGCACAACGATTTCCTGTGACAGCCATTCTTTGATGCCGTTCAAAAGCGCGCCTCCTCCGGTTAAAATCACACCCCGGTCGACAATGTCTCCGCTCAGCTCCGGAGGACAGTCTTCAAGCGTCGCTCTGATGGCTTCGATAATATGAAGGAGCGATTCGCGCATCGCTTTCTGAATCTCTTTTGATTCCAGGGTAATCGTTTTCGGCAGGCCTGTGACAAGGTCGCGCCCTCTGACTTCCATCGTTTTCGTCTCATGGTCAATCAATGCGTAGCCGATCTCAATCTTGACTTCTTCGGCCGTCCGTTCACCGATCAGCAGGTTGTATTTTTTTCTGACGAATGACACGATGTCTTCATCAAGCTGATCGCCGCCAATCCGGATCGAATGGCACGAGACAACGCCTCCGAATGAAATGATTGCCACTTCTGTCGTGCCGCCGCCGATATCGACAACAACGTTTGCGACAGGTTCATCGACAGGCAGATCTGCGCCGATGGCGGCGGCGACAGGCTCCTCTATCAAATGGACTTGTTTGGCTCCGCAGTTTTTGACAGCATCGCTGATCGCACGCCTTTCAACGGCTGTTGAGCCGGACGGCGTGCAGACGACGACGCTCGGCTTTCTGAACGTAAAGCCGATGTTCTTTCCGGCTTTTTTCATAATCTGCTTCAAGAGGTCTGTCGTCATGTCATAATCGGCGATGACTCCGTCTTTCATCGGCCTGACCGCGACGATTTTTCCCGGTGTTTTCCCGATCATGTTTTTGGCCTCTGTGCCGACCGCCAATACGCTCTTTGTTTCCGTATCCACGGCGACAACGGAAGGCTCATTTAAAATGATTCCTTTGTTTTTGCTGTAAACCAATATGTTAGCTGTGCCTAGATCAATTCCGATCTCGGTTGTTTGAAACATGTTTTCACCCAATCTCTATTTAAAATTTTTCCGAAAAACGAAATTTTCTTTGTGCTGAAAAAATGAATTTCATTTAAATTTTCTCAAATGATCGGCGGTTTGTGGGGG
Source organism: Bacillus sp. FSL K6-0972 (assembly GCF_037976035.1). Taxonomy (NCBI): domain Bacteria; kingdom Bacillati; phylum Bacillota; class Bacilli; order Caryophanales; family Bacillaceae; genus Bacillus; species Bacillus sp. FSL K6-0972. Next base: position 1,600,876 of record NZ_CP150260.1, read on the forward strand.
TTTGTGACGATTTTGAAACCAATCTGTAAAATGCTGTCCTCATATTTACATGATGAGAAAATTATTTCATTTTTATGACCGAATTTTTGTCGAAGAAACGCTTGATAAGGGAAACCTTTTTCATTCTTCGTTCGTCTATCGTTATGCTAAGACAATATCTTAGAAAAATAGAAACAATAGAGGAAGTAGGCGAAAGTTGTGAAAGCAATAGGAGTTGTGAGAAAAGTAGACGAACTCGGCCGGATCGTGATGCCGATTGAATTGAGAAGAGCTTTGGATATCTCGATCAAGGACAGCATCGAATTCTTTGTCGACCAAGATAAAATTGTCCTGAAAAAATATAAACCCCACGGTGTGTGCCTGATGACCGGTGAAATCACTTCTGAAAACCGCGAGTATGGAAATGGAAAAATTACGCTGAGTCCTGAAGGAGCCGAATTGCTTTTGGAAGAAATCAATGCTGCCTTAAACGTAGTGAAAGCATAAGATTCTACGCTCTTCATCAGAAGGGCTTTTTCTTGCACCAGCAGCAGATAAAACCGCCGTCACTGAAAAATTCAGCCATAGAGACGATAAATACTTCGAACAATCCTCTCAAATGTGGTGTAAAGAATGTTACAATTGACTGAGAAATACAAGTGGCAGGTGGGGGTATGAAAAGATATCAAGGACGAATCATTGCAACCGTGCTGGCAATGACTTTTATCATGTTTTGGAATTTTTTATTCTATGGGGTGTTGGGAAATAAAATCAATTGGACGGTTGATCTGCTGTTTACGCTGGTGACATTAATCAGCGTTTGGTGGCTCACGCTTTATATCGATGAGTCAAATCAGCTTGTCTATAAATTGAAGGAAAGCGAAAAGAAATATAAAGAGCTTTCCTCAGAAACCAACCGCATCATGGATAACCTTCAGGAAATCGTCTTTCAGACGGACCGAATAGGATATATAACATTTTTGAATCAGGCGTGGACATCCTTGACCGGATACAGTGTTGAACAGAGCCTTGGAACGATGTACAACGATTATTTCGATCATGAAGATCGGATTTCGAATCACCTGATCGCCCAGCTGAAGAACAAGGAGCCGGAAGGAAGGATCGAGGTGCTCTACCATCGTAAAGACGGGAGCAAGTTCTGGGGCGAAGTTCACTATAAACTTTATTATAAAAACGGTCAATTTACGGGCAGCTTGGGAACGCTGACTGATGTGACAGAACGGAAAAAAGCGGAGATGGAACTGTTCAAGTCGAATCAGCGGCTGGCCATGCAGTCTCAGAAGCTGGCGATGGCCGGGCAGCTCGCCGCGGGAATCGCTCACGAAGTCAGGAACCCGCTGACATCTGTAAACGGATTTTTGCAGCTGATGAAAGCGGAATATCCTGACCGGAAAGATTACTTTGACATTATTTTCTCTGAGATTAAACGAATCGATTCTGTGCTCGGAGAACTGCTTGTACTGGCTAAACCGCACCAGGTTCAATTTAAAAAGATCAAAATCAATTCGGTTCTTCAGCAGGTAGCAACGCTTCTTGAGACCAACGCCGTGCTTTCCCACATTAAGATCGAAAAAGCGTTTCAGCACGGGGAGGAGTGGGAAATAAACGGTGATGAAAATCAAATCAAACAGGTATTCATCAATTTAATTAAAAACGGAATAGAAGCGATGCCTGACGGCGGGAAAATCACGATTTCCTCGGAGGCAGAAGGGGACTATGTGAAAATCAGCATCAAAGACGAAGGCGGCGGGATTTCCCAAGCCGATTTGGCAAAGCTCGGGGAGCCTTTCTTCTCAACAAAAGAAGAAGGTACAGGTCTTGGGCTGACGATTTGCCTGAATATCATCGGCGCTCACAACGGTGAAATGAAAATCGACAGCGAATTGGGCGAGGGAAGCACATTCCACATTTTGCTTCCGATCGACAAAGGTGCGGCATCCGAAGAGAACGACATACAGCAAGGATGCTGCAGCCGCGCAACGATAAAATAAAGAGGAAAAATTCCACTTCATATGATAGAATTTGTTCAAGATTGACCCATGGAGGAATTACCGATGAAAAAAGAATTTGCAGTAATTGGACTCGGCCGGTTCGGCGGCAGCATTTGCAAAGCATTGAGTGAAGAAGGGCTTGAGGTAATGGCGATCGACAGAGATGAAGATCGCGTAAACGAATACGCCAAAATTGCTTCACACGCTGTGATAGGAGACACAACAGACGAATCTGTGCTGAAAAACCTTGGACTGCGCAATTTTGACCACGTCATTGTAGCGATCGGAGAGAACATTCAAGCGAGCATTTTGACAACGCTGATCTTGAAAGAGCTTGGTGTGAAAATGATTACCGTAAAAGCTCAAAACGATTATCATGAAAAAGTATTATCCAAAATCGGAGCGGACCGGATTGTTCATCCGGAGCGTGAAATGGGAAAAAGAATCGCCCACAACATCGTCTCCAACAATGTGCTTGATTATCTTGAACTTTCTGATGAACACAGCCTTGTCGAAATCGCAGCGAACGGCAAACTAGCCGGAAATACGCTGCTTGACCTTGATATCCGGGCCAGATACGGAATTAATATTGTCGCGATCAAGCGGGGGAAAGAAGTCATCGTATCTCCGCTTGCCACTGAAGAGATTCAGAAGGACGATATTTTAATCGTCATCGGCTCAAATCCTGACATTGAGAGATTTGAAAAGAAAGTCTTTCAACATTAAAATGCCATCGATCAGCCGCGGGAACCCCACAGCCCGCGGTTTTTTTTATCTTTTCATTGACTGTTCCAAGCGATTCGGCTACGATATTGAACCATATACATATAAAAAAGAGAGGGGACATATACCTTTGGACAAAGAGATGTTCATTCGCCGGCTTGGCGCCGCCAGTCATCGCAAAAAAGCGGATACTGTAATTAAAAACGGAAAGGTCATGGATGTTTTTAATCAGGAATGGTTAGAGACGGACATAGCCATCACAGACGGGGCCATCGTCGGTTTGGGCGATTATGAGGGGGAGAATACGATTGACGCTGAGGGACAAATGATCGTTCCCGGCTTTATCGACGGTCATGTCCATATTGAGTCTTCAATGGTGACGCCGCCCGAATTTGCCAAAGCGGTGATTCCCCACGGTGTGACAACCGTTGTCACCGATCCTCACGAGATCGCGAATGTCTCAGGTGTGAAGGGTCTTGAGTTCATGCTGGAGCAGGCTGAAATGACCAGGCTGAACATTCATTTTATGCTCCCTTCTTGTGTACCCGCGGCACCATTTGAAAAATCGGGTGCAGTTTTGAACGCTGCGGATTTACATCCTTTTTACAGCCGCGAAGAGGTGCTCGGGCTTGCGGAAGTAATGGACTATGTGGCCGTTGAAGCCGGAGAGCCGGATATGGTGCAAAAGCTCATTGATGCCCATAAAGCTGGCAAGCGGATCGACGGACATCTGGCCGGCTTGTCAGCCGGGTTTGTCAATGTCTACAGAGCGGCGGGCGTGCTTACAGACCATGAGGTCACAACACCTGAAGAGGCGCTTGAACGGGTCAGAAGAGGAATGTACGTCATGCTGAGAGAAGGGTCTGCGGCAAAGAATACGCGTCGTGTTTTGCCAGCGGTCAACGAGAAAAATGCGAGACGCTTCTTTTTCTGTACGGATGATAAGCATTTGGATGAACTGGTCGATGAAGGTAGCATTAACCACCAGGTCAAGCTTGCCATTCAAGAGGGACTTGACCCGTTTCTTGCATATCAAATGGGCAGCATGAATGCAGCAGAATGCTTCGGGTTAAAGACGAAGGGAGCGGTTGCCCCGGGTTATGATGCGGACCTTCTTTTCATCAGCGATTTTGAGAACGTCAGCATTTCAAAGACGATGATTAACGGCGTGATCTGGAGCGGGACAGAACAAAGCGAATGGACGGGCAGCAAAGCGGCAGCCGTTCTGCTCCGATCTGTGCATCTTTCTGAGTTACATGAGGATGATCTGCAAATTCCGATCGTTCAAGGTAATGAAATCAGGGTCATTGACATTATCCCCAATCAGCTTGAAACAAAGCTGTCCTTAGCCAAGCCGAAAAGCGGGGCTTTTTTTCAGCCGGATCTGGAAAGCGATCTGTTGAAAATTGCAGTGATTGAGCGCCATCGCGGCGTTAAAGGAATCGGACTCGGCGTTGTCAGGGGCTTCGGTTTAAAAGAAGGCGCCATCGCGACAACGATTTCTCATGATTCCCACAATTTAATCGCCGTCGGTACAAATGATCAAGACATTTTAAAAGCGATTGAACGTCTCGGAGAAATCGGAGGAGGCCTCACCATTGCAAAAGGAGGGAAGGAGCTTCAATCCGTCGCCTTGCCGATCGCCGGCCTCTTGTCGGACAAACCGCTTGAGGCGGTAAACGAAAGCTTGAAATCTCTCCATGCTGCATTAACAGAGACAGGATTTTCAGGAATGTTTAATCCTTTTCTGACGCTTTCTTTTTTAGCGCTACCGGTTATTCCCGACATTAAAATGACGACGGAAGGATTGTTTGATGTTAAAGCGTTCAGGCATATCCCGGTTCAACCATAAAAAAACGGATGCCCCTTCGGGGTGCATCCGTTTTTTGCTGAATCCGCGATCAGACTTCCATAATAATCGGAAGGATCATCGGCCGGCGTTTTGTTTTTTCATAGAGGAAAGGAGCGAGCGTGTCTGTGATCTCGTTCTTAATTTCAGACCACTGTGTCGTTTTGCGCTCCATCACTTTTTTAAGGTGTCCTGAAATCAGTTCCTGGGCATCATTGATTAAATCACCGGATTCTCTCATATAGACAAATCCTCTGGAAATTAAGTCAGGCCCTGCGGACACTTTGAATTCTTTCATGTTGATGCTGACAACGACAATGACAAGCCCTTCTTCGGAAAGAATCCGGCGGTCGCGAAGCACAATATTGCCGATGTCGCCGATGCCGCTTCCGTCAATATAAACATTGCCTGACGGGATTTTACCGGCGACTGAGGCTTCTTCGCTTGTCAAAGCAAGCACTTCGCCGTTGTCCATAATAAAGCAGTTTTCCTCAGGGATTCCGCAGTCTGTCGCCAGTTTAACATGCATTTTCTGCATTCTGTATTCACCGTGAATCGGCATGAAAAACTTTGGCTTGATGAGGCGGAGCATCAGCTTTTGCTCTTCCTGTCCGCCGTGTCCTGATGTATGAATGTTAGTCACAGCTCCGTGGATGACATCGGCACCCGCCCGGTAAAGCTGGTTGATCGTGCGGCTGACGCTGATCGTATTGCCCGGGATCGGAGATGATGAAAATACGACCGTATCCCCGGGAATGATTGAGATTTGCCGGTGTGTGCCGTTTGCAATTCGAGATAGTGCAGCCATCGGTTCGCCTTGGCTTCCGGTACAGAGAATCGTCACTTTGCCGGCAGGCAGCCTGTTGATTTCATTCGCTTCAACAAAAGTATTTTTCGGACACTTAATATACCCGAGCGTTTGACCGATTTCAATCGCCGACTCCATGCTTCGTCCAAATACGGCAACTTTCCGTCCGTTTGCAACAGCTGCTTCGATCACCTGCTGCAGGCGGTGGATGTTTGACGCGAAGGTTGCGAAGATGATCCGGCCTTCGACTTTTCGGAAAATATCATCAATGCTTTCTCCGACTTTGCGCTCTGACATCGTGAAATCAGGGATTTCACTGTTTGTGCTGTCTGAAAGCAGGCAGAGCACGCCTTCTTTTCCGATTTCGGCCATCTTGGTCAAGTTGGCGGGTTCGCCTACCGGTGTAAAATCGAATTTAAAGTCACCGGTATGTACGATGTTTCCTTGCGGTGTTTTTACGACAATCCCGTATGAGTCCGGAATGCTGTGGGTCGTCCTAAAAAAAGAAACCGACGTTTTTCTGAATTTGACGATATCGTCTTCTTCAATGATATGAAGCTTTGTTTGGCGCAGCAGACCGTGCTCTTCAAGCTTCTTCCTGAGAAGGCCGATGGCGAGCTGTCCGCCGTAAACTGGAATGTTCACCTGTTTGAGCAGGTACGGAATTCCGCCGATGTGGTCTTCGTGTCCGTGCGTAATAAAAAGACCTTTAATTTTTTCTTCGTTTTTGACTAAATAAGTGTAGTCGGGGATGACATAGTCGATTCCGAGAAGCTCGTCTTCCGGAAACTTAATCCCCGCATCGATGAGCACGATCTCGTCCTGGAACTGGACCCCGTACGTGTTTTTGCCGATTTCCCCAAGTCCTCCAAGGGCAAATACAGCCGTTTGATCATTTTTAACAAATTTCATTCATTCATAACTCCAATACTTTAAAATTTTCGCTTTGCTTTTCATATTCTAAAAAAGCGCCTTCAACTTGCTGTATAAACTCAATATTGTAGTTGTTTTGTTTTAATTTAGATCTGACTTCACGTTCAGATTGAGCTTCCACAAAAATTGAATCTGTTTTTTCACGAACAGGTACTTCGTCATTGCTTGCTTGATAAAATACCTTATAGATCATCCAAATCTCTCCTTAACTGCCGATTGTTAGACTCATCTTTCTATTATATTCGAAATTGCCTCATAAGAAAAGCGCCTGAGAAAAAAAGGACCCTTCCACACGAGTGAAGGTCCTTTTAGGCAATCGACTTTCTGCGCATCATGCCATTCAGCTGTTTTTTTAATTTTTTCCGCAGACGGCGAAGCATACGGATTCCTCCTTTCTCTGACTTGTCTGAGTAACTTCCGTATCTCTTTAGTTCTATTATATGATGAATCTGTCTATTGTTACATGGATATTATTGGCATGTTGATTTTGTTTTGATTTTGGAGTGAAAAGGTTTTCTCGCGTACACAGTTTTTGTATGATGGTACAGGAGAACCATCAATCATACTAGCTAAGGGAGAAGGATTCACTGCCATGGATAAAAAGCTGATTTTCTTTGATATTGACGGAACGATTTATGATCATGATAAACGTATTCCCGCCACCGCGAAACAGGCCGTCTCCGATTTGAAAGCGCACGGCCATCATGTTTTCATCGCATCAGGCCGGGCGCCGTTTATGGTCAGGCCTGTTCTTGAAGAACTGGGCATCAATTCTTTTGTCTCTTATAACGGACAATATGTCGTTTTTGAAGGAGAGGTCATTTATAAAAATCCGATTGCCGAGCAGTCACTGGAAGCGCTGCTTGCGCATTCAGACAGCTGCGGCCACCCCCTCGTGTTCATGGGGGAAGAGGGGATGCGCACGACAACTGCCGGCCATCCGTTCGTCCATGAAGGGATCGGCAGCTTAAAAGTCAATCCGCCGGAAGAGGATCGCGCTTATTTTAAAGGCAGGGACATTTTCCAGGTCCTCTTGTTCTGTACGCAAGACGAGGAAGAGCGGTACAGTCGGTTTAAGGAGTTTGATCTTGTCCGCTGGCACGAGCGCTCTACAGATGTGCTGCCTTCCGGCGGTTCGAAAGCGGAAGGAATTAAAAAAGTCATTGAAAAGCTTCCGTTCGACAGAGAGGATACTTACGCGTTCGGCGACGGTCTGAACGACCTGCAGATGATCGAATTTGCGGGAACCGGAGTGGCGATGGGCAACGCTGTGCCCGAGCTGAAAAAAATAGCCGACTTTGTCACAAAGCCCGTCGATGAAGACGGCATTCAATACGCGGTAGAAGCGCTCGGACTTTTGAGATCATAAAAAAACGGATCAAACATGATCCGTTTTTTTTATGACATTACCTGCCGACAGGTGTTGCATTTTCAGGTTGTTTCAGCGGGTTTTCTTTGTCGATATGGTCGTAAAACATAATGCCGTTTAAATGATCAATTTCATGCTGGAATACGATTGCCGGATATCCTTTTAAGCGGATGTCGATGTTTTCGCCTTCAAGTGTCGTACCTTTGACTCGGACCCGTTCATAGCGCGGAACATATCCGGGAATCGGTTCGTCGACAGACAGGCAGCCCTCGCCGCTTGTCAAGTAGCATTTTTGCACAGAGTGGCTGACGATCTTCGGATTGAAAAGCGCATAGCTGTATAGTGTCCCGTCTTCACTTTCGGCATGAACGGCGATCATTCGTTTATTGATATTAATTTGCGGAGCGGCTAGACCGACACCGGGACGAAGGTTGTATTTTTTAGCGATTTCAGGGTCCTGGCTGTTTTTGACAAACTCGATCATTTCGCTCAGCTGTTTGATTTCTTCTTCGCTTGCTGGCAATTGAACTTCTTCGGCGACGGTTCTCAAAGCGGGGTGGCCGTCGCGGACAATGTTTTCCATTGTGATCAACATCTTCACTCCCAACGATTCATTATGTAAAGTATAGCGGATCTTGCTCTTTTCGCGCAATCTCTGTGCACGATAAAATGACCAGCCTAAAGGAGGCTGGTCATGACGGATTCATCGGGGCTAGCAGCCTAAATAAGCGGCCCCTACAATAATCAGCAAAATAAAGAGAACGACGATCAAAGCGAATGTGCGGCCGTAGCCGTATCCATGGCCGCCGCCGTACCCGTATCCAGGGCAGCAATAACCGTACATATGAAGACCTCCTCCGTTATTTTACGCACAGCCTTTTCTTTTTGGTAGGCATGGCGTCTAATATAAATTATGTAAAAGTCCAAAGGTTGTATAGTCGAATGCCCAACTTCAAGGAATTTTCCCTAAATGTTTTGGTCTAAAAGCGAAGGCGAGGGCATACCGATCTGATATCGGCTTGTCCATATGCTCTAGACTTCTGTTGTCAAACAAACGAATTCATTTTATAGTGGAATTTGTCGAGATTGGGGGAAATTCAGAGTGAAATTTTCAAACATGCGGGTGCCCGCAGGCATCGTCGTTTTTTGCACGGCTGCATTTGTATTAACGGGCTGTCTCTGGAAGGATCCTGTCGAGTCGTTTCACGGCTCGTTGGAGAAGATCGTGGAATTGGAAGAGCCTTTTAAACAAGAGCAGGGTTCTCTTAAAAGTCTGGAAAAAGCCGAATCAAAGCTTTACGAGGAGATGATCAGGCTCAATATGGACGATTTTGACCGGATCGCTGCGCTCTCCGATAAAGCGCTGAAGACAGCCGGCAAACGCGAGGAGCACTTGAATGCTGAGAAAGAAAGCATAGACGAGGCAAAGCGGGAGTTTGAAGCAAATAAAGCGTCGGCAGAAAAAATCGATGATCAGAAGGTCAGGAAGAAGGCTGAGAACGCTGCGTCTTATATGGAAAAGCGCTACAAAGCATACGACTCTCTTTATGACGCCTATCAGAACGCGATCGGCCTTGACAAAGAGCTGTACAAGCTGCTCAAAAATAAAGGTCTTGAACTGGATGACCTTGAGGCGCAGCTGAAAAAAATCAATCAATCGTATGACAAAGTGCTGAAAGAAAGCAAGCATTTCAATGAGTATACAAAGGACTACAACAAAGCCAGAAAAGATTTTTACAAGGCTGCGGGGGTTGAGATGAAAGAGGGCTGAATGTTCAGCCCTCTTTTTTTCGACAGAATCTGTATTGCTATTGTAATACAGATTGTCATCTATACTAGAACAGTTTGTAACAGTCTGGACAACGCTGAAACAGAAATCCGGTAAAGCGAATACATTTATTGAATTTCAGGAATGAAATCGATTGACGAGCATGATCGACTGGTGTAAACTTAGCCTTGGTGGAACTTGTTGTATTAGTTTGTCATAAACTATAAATGATACAGTTTTAGAACGCGTTGTGCTGTCCTTACATAAAAGTTTCGACAACCATCAAAGCGGCTAATAAGAAATAAATATGAGTTGCGCCCGTCAATTTAGGACACCCTAATTCTGTATGTATAAGGGATACACGTCTATGACTGTCAAAAGAAAGGAAGAGGTGACTTTAATATGGCTGCAAAAACGAAAAAAGCAATCGTTGATAGCAAAAAGCAATTCGATGCCATTAAAAAGCAGTTCGAAACGTTTCAAATTTTGAATGAAGAAGGCGAAGTCGTTAATGAAGCGGCAATGCCGGATCTATCTGATGATCAATTAAAAGAATTAATGCGCCGCATGGTGTATACACGCATTTTGGATCAGCGTTCTATTTCTTTGAACAGACAAGGCCGCCTTGGCTTCTACGCGCCGACTGCCGGTCAGGAAGCTTCTCAAATTGCTACGCATTTCGCGCTTGAAAAAGAAGACTTCGTTCTTCCGGGCTACCGTGATGTTCCGCAGTTGATCTGGCACGGACTTCCGCTTTATCAAGCATTCTTGTTCTCTCGCGGACACTTCCGCGGCAACCAAATGCCGGATGATGTTAATGCGCTTTCACCGCAAATTATTATCGGTGCGCAATACATCCAAACGGCTGGCGTTGCACTCGGCTTGAAAAAACGCGGCAAACAGGCTGTGGCGATCACTTATACTGGAGACGGCGGTGCTTCCCAAGGTGACTTCTACGAAGGAATCAACTTTGCCGGTGCGTATAAAGCTCCAGCTATTTTCGTTGTTCAAAACAACCGCTATGCGATTTCTACACCTGTTGAAAAGCAATCAGCAGCTCAAACAATCGCCCAAAAAGCTGCGGCTGCAGGTATCGTCGGCGTTCAAGTTGACGGCATGGATGCCCTTGCTGTATACGCTGCGACACGTGAAGCACGCGAGCGCGCTGTAAACGGCGAAGGCCCTACCCTGATCGAAACGCTTTGCTTCCGTTACGGTCCTCATACTATGGCCGGTGACGATCCGACAAAATACCGTACGAAAGAAATCGAGAATGAGTGGGAGCAGAAAGATCCGCTTGTCCGTTTCCGCAAGTTCTTGGAAAACAAAGGCCTTTGGTCTGAAGAAGAAGAAAACAAGGTAATTGAAGAAGCGAAAGAAGAAATCAAGCAGGCGATCAAAAAAGCTGACGAAGAGCCGAAGCAAAAAGTGACCGACCTGATCGACATCATGTATGAAGAGCTTCCTTACAACCTTGTAGAACAAAAGGAAATTTATAAAGAGAAGGAGTCGAAGTAAGCCATGGCGCAAATGACAATGATTCAAGCAATCACTGATGCGTTACGCACAGAACTGAAAAATGACGAAAATGTCTTAGTTTTCGGAGAAGACGTCGGTGTTAACGGCGGCGTGTTCCGTGCGACTGAAGGATTGCAAAAAGAGTTTGGTGAGGATCGCGTATTTGACACTCCTCTTGCTGAATCTGGTATCGGCGGCCTTGCACTCGGCTTAGGCTTACAAGGCTTCCGTCCTGTAATGGAAATTCAATTTTTCGGCTTTGTATACGAAGTGATGGACTCAGTTTCCGGACAAATGGCACGGATGCGCTACCGTTCCGGCGGCCGCTGGACTTCTCCAGTGACAATCCGTTCTCCGTTCGGCGGCGGTGTTCACACGCCTGAACTTCACGCGGACAGCTTGGAAGGACTCGTTGCACAGCAGCCTGGACTTAAAGTCGTCATTCCTTCAACTCCGTACGATGCTAAAGGACTTTTAATCTCTGCGATCCGCGATAATGATCCGGTTGTTTTCCTTGAGCACATGAAACTTTACCGTTCATTCCGTCAGGAAGTTCCTGAAGAGGAATACACAATTGAAATCGGCAAAGCCGATGTGAAACGCGAAGGAACAGACCTTTCCATCATCACATACGGAGCGATGGTTCACGAGTCATTAAAAGCGGCGGAAGAGCTTGAAAAAGAAGGCGTATCTGCTGAGGTTGTCGACCTTCGCACAGTCAGCCCGCTTGACATTGACACGATCATCGCATCTGTAGAAAAAACAGGCCGCGCGATCGTCGTTCAAGAGGCGCAAAAACAAGCTGGAGTGGCTGCAAACGTTGTTGCTGAAATCAACGACCGCGCGATTTTGAGCCTCGAAGCTCCAGTGCTTCGCGTCACTGCTCCTGATACTGTATTCGCATTCTCTCAAGCTGAAAGCGTATGGCTTCCAAACCATAAAGACGTGCTTGAAACTGCGAAAAAAGTATTGGAATTTTAATTAGATCTGAACAATTCAAAAGGGAAAAGCTGATATCAGCCTTTTTCCCTTCATGCATTTCCACAGTCAGTCGGAGAAACTGTAGCCGTATACTGACAGTCGGCCTCAAACAAGAGGCTGACCACTATATCAACTACGTAATAATCTTAGGAGGTCGAGAACTGTGGCATTTGAATTTAAACTTCCGGATATCGGGGAAGGAATCCACGAAGGCGAAATCGTGAAATGGTTCGTCAAGCCAAACGACGAGGTAAACGAAGACGACGTTTTGGCAGAGGTGCAAAACGATAAAGCAGTTGTAGAAATCCCTTCACCTGTTAAAGGAAAAGTATTAGAATTAAAAGTTGAAGAGGGAACAGTCGCAACCGTTGGGCAGACAATCATCACATTTGATGCACCAGGTTACGAAGATCTTCAATTCAAAGGCGACGAATCAGGTGAAGCGAAAGCGGAAGAAGCTGAAAAACAAGAAACTGATGCACCTGCAGAAGCAGCGAAAGCAAACGAGCAAGCGGATGCAGATCCGAATAAGCGCGTCATTGCAATGCCATCTGTACGCAAGTATGCCCGCGAAAAAGGCGTTGATATCGTGAATGTTTCAGGCTCCGGCAAAAACGGCCGCGTTCTGAAAGAGGATATCGACAGCTTCTTAAACGGAGGAACTGCCGGAGACGCTCAGGCTGCTCAAGCTGAAGAAAAAGCAGAGCCTGCTGCACAAAAACCTGCAGCGGCGGTTCAAGTGCCTGAAGGCGAATTCCCTGAAACACGCGAGAAAATGAGCGGAATCCGCAAAGCCATCGCAAAAGCTATGGTCAACTCAAAACATACCGCTCCACACGTTACACTAATGGACGAAGTCGATGTGACAAACCTTGTCGCTCACCGCAAGCAGTTTAAACAAGTTGCGGCTGATCAAGGAATTAAGCTGACTTACCTGCCTTACGTGGTAAAAGCTTTAACATCAGCTCTGAAAAAATATCCAGTACTGAATACATCAATTGACGACAATACAGATGAAATCATTCAGAAGCACTACTACAACATCGGTATTGCGGCAGACACTGAAAAAGGCCTGCTTGTGCCAGTCGTTAAAAATGCGGACCGCAAAGCTGTTTTTGAGATTTCAAACGAAATCAACGAGCTTGCGACAAAAGCACGCGAAGGCAAACTTGCTCCTGCTGAAATGAAAGGCGCTTCTTGCACAATTACGAATATCGGCTCTGCCGGCGGTCAATGGTTCACACCGGTTATCAACCATCCGGAAGTTGCGATCCTTGGAATCGGCCGCATCGCTGAGAAAGCTGTCGTTCGTGACGGCGAAATCGTCGCTGCACCTGTTCTGGCTCTTTCTCTAAGCTTTGACCACCGTATGATCGACGGCGCAACTGCACAAAACGCATTAAATCACATCAAGCGTTTGCTGAACGATCCACAATTAATTTTAATGGAGGCGTAATGTAATGGTAGTAGGAGATTTCCCTATTGAAACAGATACTCTTGTCATTGGTGCGGGACCTGGCGGCTATGTAGCTGCCATCCGCGCTGCTCAGCTTGGACAAAAAGTAACAATCGTTGAAAAAGGCAATCTTGGAGGCGTATGTCTGAATGTCGGATGTATCCCTTCAAAAGCGCTGATCAATGCAGGCCACCGCTATGAGAATGCGAAGCATTCTGAAGAGATGGGGATCACTGCTGAAAACGTAAAAGTTGACTTTACAAAAGTTCAAGAATGGAAAGCCTCTGTCGTTAATAAGCTTACCGGCGGTGTTGAAGGCCTTCTGAAAGGCAACAAAGTCGACATCGTAAAAGGCGAAGCGTACTTTGTAGACAGCAATTCTGTACGCGTGATGGATGAGAACTCAGCTCAGACTTACACGTTCAAAAATGCGATCATCGCAACAGGTTCTCGCCCTATCGAATTGCCAAACTTCAAATATAGCGACCGCGTACTGAATTCAACAGGCGCGCTTGCACTGAAAGAAATTCCTAAGAAGCTCGTTGTCATCGGCGGCGGCTACATCGGAACAGAGCTCGGTACTGCATATGCAAACTTCGGTACTGAAGTTGTCATTCTTGAAGGCGGAGAAGAAATCCTTCCAGGCTTTGAGAAGCAAATGAGCTCTCTTGTCAAACGCAACCTGAAGAAAAAAGGCAACGTCGAAATCCATACAAAAGCAATGGCTAAAGGCGTGGAAGAAAAAGCTGACGGCGTAACTGTTACGTTCGAAGTGAAAGGCGAAGAGCAAACGATCGATGCGGACTACGTACTTGTCACTGTCGGCCGCGTTGCAAACACGGACGAGCTCGGACTTGAACAAGTCGGCGTCGAAATGACGGACCGCGGCATCATCAAAACGGACAAACAATGCCGTACAAACATTCCGAACATCTATGCGATCGGTGACATCATCGAAGGTCCTCCGCTTGCACATAAAGCTTCTTATGAAGGTAAAATTGCTGCTGAAGCGATTGCCGGAGAAGCAGCGGAAATCGACTATCTCGGAATTCCTGCGGTCGTCTTCTCTGAGCCTGAACTTGCATCTGTGGGCTACACTGAAGCACAGGCTAAAGAAGAAGGTTTATCAGTGACTGCAGCCAAATTCCCGTTTGCAGCAAACGGACGTGCGCTGTCATTAAACGAAACTGACGGTTTCCTTAAACTTGTAACACGCAAAGAAGACGGCTTAGTCATCGGTGCACAAATCGCCGGAGCAAGCGCTTCTGACATGATTTCTGAGCTGAGCTTGGCAATCGAAGCAGGAATGACTGCTGAAGATATCGCAATGACAATCCATGCTCACCCTACATTGGGAGAAATCACAATGGAAGCTGCAGAAGTTGCCATCGGCATGCCGATTCACGTTGTAAAATAATTTAAAGAAAAACCCCCTGCAAAGGGGGTTTTTATGTTTTCTAGCCTTGCATGACTATTGCCCGAGATATTTGTGAAGCTAAAAATCCCCTTGCACATGTGCAGGGGATTTTTAATGCTTCAATTCCTTTTGAAGAAGCTTTACAATTTTATCTTTATCTTTTATTTTTCCTTCAATTTTAACTAGTACTTTCTTATCATTAACAAGCAGCAAGCTTGGAAAGATTTTAACCTCTTTTTTCCACTGGCCTTTATCATGTGAAATTTCCATATTTGAAACCTGTTCGGGAAATTCTTTTTTTAAATCCAAAAGCGCATCATAATAAGCCACTTCCTGCTCCATATGCTCGTCATCGGAAAAAAAGAGGAGCTTGAGGTGGCGTTGGTTGGCGCTTTGGTGATGCTGGTCAGGCATGATGTGAGATAAAGAACATCCACTCGTCAAAAAAAGGAAACAAATTGCGGCGGTGAATATTGCTCGAAACCACATGACGTCTCTTCACCTCTCTATATAATGCAAGCCGATTTTCCTGTTCGATTAGTAAACAATTCCTATTTTATCATGATAATTGAAATAATCTTTCGTTGTTACCCATTTGTTACACAATTGATAACTGCTGTTTTATTTATGAGATGTTGTAGGGTGAACGTATTTGCTAGGTACATAGTCGGGATCAGCGGGGAAGCGTTCTGCTTAAGCTTTAAGCAGGAATACATATATAACATGAATGGACTTTTTAAAAAAAGAGCAAAAATGATTTAAATGTGTTATACAATTTACCGTTGACAATATCAATGTGACATAATATTATAGAGGTAACAAATTTAAACGCTTCCATTTTGAAAAGAAAAGGGGAATGTAAGATGGGCACGATCGTTTGTCAAGACTGCAATGAAACCATTCAGCATTTTGAAGATGAAAAAGTGACGATTCTTTACGGAACGTGCGGACAGTGCAACTGCCATCTTAGAGAGGAAGAATAGAAAAAAGCATGCGGCTATTTAAGGGCCGCATGCTTTTATGTTTTTACAGGATGGCTTGCTGTTCTTTAATCACTCGGATCATATGGAGAGTGTCATCTTCCGGTCCCTGAACAGGCAGCCCTGCTTCCAGGTTCTTTTCAATGTAAGTGATATTATCCTCGGTAATGATCTCGCCTGGAATGAAGATCGGTATCCCTGGCGGATAAACCATAACAAATTCGGCAATGATTCTGCCAGCTGCTTTTTTGAAGGGGATGATTTCCGTGTTTGCATAAAAAGCGTCACGCGGTGTCATCGCAAGCGCCGGAATGTTTGGCAGAAGCACTTCAGGCTTGCGTCTGTTTTCCGCAGCTGAAGCGGCCTGTTGAGCGATGTCGGTTAAGCCTTTGACCAACGCATCCGCATCCTCTTTCCGGTCTCCCGGTGTAAAAATGCACAGGATGTTGTACAAGTCAGAAAGCTCCACTTCGATTTGGCATGACTCGCGCAGCCATTTTTCCACATCATGGCCGGTCAGGCCGAGATCTTTCACTGAAATGATCAATTTGGTCGGATCATAATCAAAAGCCGCTTTGGAGCCGAGAATTTCCCTTCCGACGCATGAAATACCATTGATATCATTGATGCGCTTCCTTGTTTCATCAGCGAGCTTAATCGTTTGTTCGATCAGTTCGTGTCCCTCTGTGGCTAAGCGTTTTCTTGCGACATCAAGTGAAGCGAGCAATAGATAGGAGGTCGATGTGGTCGTCAGCATGCTTAAAATCGATTGAACCCTTTCCTTTGAAACAAGACCTTCTTTCATATTGAGAATCGAGCTCTGGGTAAGGGAGCCTCCGAGCTTATGAACGCTCGTCGCCGCCATATCCGCTCCGGCCTGCATGGCCGAAAGAGGCAGATCTTCATGGAAGTGGATGTGAACGCCATGCGCTTCGTCAACAAGCACAGGGACATGAAATGAATGAGCCAGTTCCACGATGCTTCTTAAGTCAGCAGCTATGCCGAAATAAGTCGGGTTGATAACGAGGAGCCCTTTTGCGTCAGGATGCTCAAGCAGCGCTTTTTTCGCTGATTCAGGGGTGATTCCGTGTGAAATCCCCAGCTCATCGTCGATTTCCGGATGGATGAAGATCGGGATTGCGCCTGAGAAGACGATCGCTGACATCACCGATTTATGAACATTTCTCGGAACGATGATTTTGTCTCCAGGGCCGCATACGGCCATGACCATCGTCATGATGGCGCCGCTCGTTCCTTGGACGGAAAAAAACGTGTAGTCGGCTCCGAATGCTTCAGCCGCCAGATCCTGCGCCTGTTTGATAATTCCTTTCGGTGCGTGCAGATCGTCGAGAGGTTCGATATTGATTAAATCTATGCTTAATGCGTTTTCTCCGATAAACTCCCTGAATTCAGGGTCCATCCCAGAGCCTTTTTTGTGCCCCGGTATATGGAACTGGATCGGGTTTTTGCCGGCGTGTTTTTTTAATCCGGTATATAGGGGTGTTTCGTGCTGCAACAATTGTTTTCCCACCTTCATGATAAACCTGCTATTTCTTTAAAGACTATTCTTTATCAAAAATCGTTGAGTTATTTTGCGTTTTTGCTTGATGGCATAAAACAAATGAATTATATTATGTTCTTGAAAGAATGTAAAGATCATTTTATCATCTTTCCTGTAAGGGCTTCTAGGTCCCTTTGGATAGTCGCAAAAAAGAAAACCAATACTATAGCTAAACAAGCCGTCAGGCCGAACTGCACAAGGAGATGAACCAAATGGAAGAAGGGTACCAATATCCGATGAATGAAGACTGGAGCACAGAGGAAGCGATAGACGTCATATCGTTTTTTCAGACGGTTGAGCTCGCTTACGAAAAAGGCGTAGAACGCGACGTGCTGATGAGTGCTTACCGCCGCTTTAAAGAAATCGTTCCGGGAAAAGCGGAGGAAAAAAAGCTGTGCAGCCAGTTTGAAGAGGCGAGCGATTACTCTCCGTATCAGGCAGTCAAAAAAGCAAAGGAACAAACGGAAGATACGAAAATTAAAATGTAATGAGAAAATCCAAAACAAAAGGGGATGGCACAACAGGCCATCCCTTTTTGATTAAACCGATACTTTCTGCGTCAGGCGGTAAAGGAAGGCGAGCTTTTCAAAAGCCGCTTCGATTTCGGATAGAAACGCCTCTTCGCTCATTTGCAGCACTTCGTCTTTTGAAAGCTGAATACCGCAAAGCGCTTCTGCTTTTTTCACATTGACGAGCCGTTCAAACAGGTTTTCCAGATCTTTATCGTTCATCTCAGACTGTCTCTTGGCATCAGGTTTTGTATGATCGGCCGACCAGAAAAAGCGACTAGGAATGTTGCCCTCAATGTCCTGCAGATGCTTCTTAAACAGCTGGCCGTATTCCTGCTTGAGAGGAGACTCATAGATCAATGCAAACCATACGAAAACATGGGTTTCCCATAAACCAATTTGGAAATGAGGCAGCTTTTTATAGCCGCGCTTATTGTTTGCGAAAGCAACCCAGCTGTCGTTCGGCGGATTGACTGAGCGGCGCGCGTGCTTTGCGACGTGGACAAACATTTCGTCTCCTGTCAAAGCGGACAGAACAGGCGCAAAATGATCGCCGAGCCCTTGAAGTTTCGGGCGCACTGTTTCTTTCAGAACGCTCATCCGCGCATCTAAACCTTCTATTGTAAATGTACGAAAATCTTCTTCAGTAAAACGCAGACTGCTCATTGTTTTCCTCCTTGTCCAATCAGTAAAGATATTGTATCACAGTCGGCTTTTCAAACAAAAAATTACGTTTCGTCTTGCGGATTTTGGGGAATCGTTAGGTAAACACACAATTTTTAGAATAACGTTGCGAATGCTTGAGCACTTCATACGATATGAATAAGAAATTAATATAAATCACGCTTAGGACTATAACCAGAAGGATTCTTTTTGAAATCAACTTTCTCTGGAGGGGGCGTAGGGCACATGAAACCAATTGTAAAACAAGGATTGAAAGAGGAAAAAGACAATCGGGCCGCTGTTTGGAGGCTTGAGGTCGATTATGAACTTGCAACGCTTTTTGAAGCCATGGAAAAAAAGGATGAAACCCAAATCGAGTTGAGCAAGCGCAAACTGGAACGACTCAGAAAAGAATGGATCAGATTACATGGTTGAAACCATAATAAAAACGAACCGTTTGAGAGGTTCGTTTTTATCTGGGCTGCCTGATCATTTGTCATTTTTCTTGATTTTTCCCGGTTAATATCAGTATGCTATGAATAAATCAACAGGTATACATAGAAAAGAGGTAGTGTGATGACAAACTGGAAGGAAATCGACCGTCTGGCGAAAAGCTGGGTGAAAGAAGCTGGTCAGAGAATTAAGCAATCAATGAAAGAAAAGATGACGATTGAAACGAAATCGAATCCAAATGACCTTGTTACAAACATTGACAAGGAAACAGAGCGTTTTTTCATTGAGAAAATCCAATCGGTTTTTCCGGATCATCATATTCTTGGCGAAGAAGGCCAAGGGGACAAGCTCACATCTTTGGACGGCATCGTTTGGATCATCGATCCGATCGATGGTACGATGAACTTTATTCATCAAAAACGCAATTTTGCGATTTCAATCGGCATTTTTGAAAACGGTAAAGGCAAAATCGGCTTGATTTATGATGTGACTCATGATGAGCTTTATCATGCTTTTCAAGGCGAAGGTGCTTACATGAACGATACAAAGCTCGGCAAGATGAAAGAAGTGCCACTTGAAGAATCGATTCTGGCCATCAATGCGACATGGATCACCGAGAACAGACGGATCGATCCAAACGTATTATCCCCGCTTGTCAAGCGTGTCAGAGGGACCCGTTCATACGGTTCAGCGGCTTTGGAACTTGCTTATGTAGCGGCCGGCAGAATGGATGTGTATGTGACGATGAGGCTGGCTCCTTGGGATTACGCAGCCGGTTGCATCCTGCTTGACGAGGTCGGCGGAACATATACGACCATTGACGGGAAGCCGCTCAATTTTCTTGAAAACCACAGCATCGTAGCCGGCAATCCGGCAGCTCACCGGGCGATTTTCGACGAATATTTGCCGCATGAATAGCAGGTCTTTCTCTTCTTCTGATCTCGCCTTTTTTGAGGAGCTGGCCGAAGCGAGCCCGGGATGGGCGAAGGAAGAGCTTGACGGAATCAGCCTGGAACGGTATATGAATGCTTATGCGATGTATAACGGTGAATGGCTCGTGTGGGAAGACAGGGGCCTGCCGGCGGCTCTCAGCTTTCATCTCGAATGGGCGCCTTCTAATGGCAAGCCTTGGCTTGGAACCCTTCTTGTCCATCCCGATTTCCGCAAAAAAGGCCGGGCAAAAGAAGTGATGAAAACGATCGGAAAACGCTTGAGAGAAAAGGGGCATAAAGCGTTGTTTGCGGCAGTGCCTTATGAAAAGGACGAGTGGCTGAACATGCTTGCCCGTTCAGGATTTGAACAGCTGAAGACGGAAAAAGATGAAGAGGGAAAACGATATTTGATTATGGTTTTGCCCCTTGCTTGATGCGGCAATGAGACTTGTTTGACAACAGGTCTCATTTTTTTATGATTTTATGAAACAATATGCAGCGTCGTTTGTCTATGAAGATGAGGCCTTAATTTGATGTAAAGGAATTGTGAAAATTGATCGAACTATTTAGTAATTATGTGCTCCATTTTGAACGTTATTTTATTTTAAGCAGACAAAGCATGCTTGTCATTCAGTGGTGTTTGACAGGCCTTGCCCTTCTGTATGCCGTGTCATTTCATCCGAAAGTGAGCAGGCGGCGCCTCTTTTTTTATGCAGGCATCGTTCTCAGGCTGATACTGGTTGGCGCTCTTTCGTTTGAATTGGCTCACCAAATGAAAACCGCTGAGTTTTCAAACCTGTACATAGAGGAACAAGATGCGCTTCTGCCTTTTATGCAGTTTTTGCTGTTCGGCTATATTTTGCTTGTCTCTTTTCATTATATGATGACACTCACGGAAAAAGGGGGCAAGGGGCTGTTTTTTGCATTTGACATCGCGGTGATGACGATGCCGTTTTTCCAATCGCTGTTCGGCTCTGCTGTCTATTTAAAGGAAAACGGGGCTGATCTCGAACAATTGCTGCTTGTATTGGTGCTGCTCATCGGGATTCCGGGGCTGATGATCTGCTTGTTTTTTCAGCTTTATTGGAAAAGAAACCGTTATGTTCTTCTTTTGATTTTTTATATTGTGACGATCGGCGGTTTCTTCATCAAAAAGCTCGGCTACGAATTTTTTCCGCTGAACGTATTTCTGACAATGCTCGGTTTTCTTATGACATATCACTTGCTGAATGGCTCGAGAAAGCCTTTTTTGATGGTGAAGCACGCTTTAGCCGCGGGCACCGCCGTATTTTTTACACTACTTCTTAACCCTTTTTACAATTTGGCAGATGCCGCTTTTACAATCTCACACCCGGAGGTTTCAGACGTGGTTGATGTCAATTTTCAACCTGTTTCCGTTAAAGAAGCGAAGCAGACTGTCAGCTCGTTTTTTCCGACGGAGAGCTTTATCTATTTGTCAGCTACCAACCAGGATTTTCACAACGTTTATCATTTTAATACGAAGGATTACGAGGTGGATGTCGACGGCTGGACGGGGATAATCACCAATTATCAAAATCAAAAGAAGCCTAGCGGGAATACGCTGTCCGATCAGGCATATATCAAGCGGTCGAAGCAATTTCTGCGGGAACACGGCCGCGAACTTGACAACCAAATCAAGGCAAAGGTAAGCCGTGATGACGGCGAAGTTGCTGTCGAATTTTACCGAGAGGGACAGGACCCAGAATTAAGCACAATGCGGTTTACGTGGCGGAAGGAGACTCTGATGGGATTCCATGAGGACGCGTCTGTTTACAGCTTAGAAAGTGTGAACCAAGCCCGCGTTTCTGGTCAGAATATCGAGCGGAGAGTTGAAGCGATCTATCGGAAACTGGATATGCCTGTTCAACCTTATCAGCTGACAGACTTCAATTTATCATTATTATTCAACCTCAACTCGGCATCCATTAACATGAAGACAAGTGACGGAACGGAGATGGAGTTCCATCCTGTAACAGGTGCATTAACGGCTATTTCGTTCAAATCCGAAAGCGCCTTGCCTTATCGCGGACAAGAGCTCGAAAAACGCTTGCTTTCATTATTTGATCAAGACTTTTCCAAGCTGAAAAGGGTGGAGTTAGAAAAGGATCTGATAGAATTTCAGAAAAAAGAAAGCGATGCTTTGTTAAATACGGGCTGGACCATGACGAAACATGAAGAGGGAGCTTATCTGACGGTGAGAAAGAACTTTCAAAAAGCAGATGAAAAACCCCCTTACACGTATGCAGACGGGGAAAAAGCTTTTCAGAAAGTGTCCGAACGCTATCAAAAAGGGCTGGTCTATCATAAACGGACGAAGCTTGTAATCGTTTCAGACGGGGATCAAAAGAGCCGGTATGCGTGGCTTGTCATCATCCAGCCGTTCGGCTCAAATGAACATGACGTATACTTGGTTGATGCCGTGACATATGAGGTGAAACATTTTGATGATAAATGAAGAAAAAAAAGCGGTGTTTATCGATTTGTATGAGCTCTATCAAGAAAGTGAACTAGAAGAGGAAACCATGATCTGGATGAAAGAGCATGAGCATTTTTTTCAGGATCAGGCTGAAGCGGCAGCAGTCGAGAATAAAGAGCTCCCCGGCATTCAAAAAACAGATGATTATCAGCAGCTCCGTCATATCAAGATTTTTGTTTACTCGTTATATGGTGCTTTCCTGCTCCTTTCGATTTGGATGACGGTGTGGTTTTTTTTCTAAATGGCTTCCAATAAAAAACAGACGATTGAAGAACTATACAGGGAATATTATCATGACATCATGTACTATTTGTACAGGCGAACCCATCAGCTTGAGACGGCGAAAGACCTGGCACAGGATACGTTTCTGAAAGCTTTTGCGGGCCTGGAGTCTTTCAGGGGCCATTCCTCGATCAAAACATGGCTGTATACGATCGCGCATCATACGTTTATCAACTGGTACAGAAAAGATAAAAAAATCCAGTTTTCCGATGTGGCGGCTTGCGGCGACATGGAACAGCACACGTTTGAAATGCCTGAGCGCCATTTGGCAAACGCCATAAGGCAGGAGGAGCTGAAACAGCATATTGACCGGCTGAAAGAACACTACCAGACCGTGCTCATTTTAAGAGAGTTTCAGGAGCTGTCATACGAAGAAATAGCGGAAGTGCTGAATTGGAAACTGTCAAAGGTAAAAACCAATCTTCACCGGGCCCGCCTGGAGCTGAAAAAAAGCTTGGAAGGCAGGGAGGTTTAACGATATGAAATGTCATCTTGTGAGAGATTTACTGCCTCTATACATAGAAGGTGATTGCAGCCGCAATACGGAACGTTTGGTTACCGTACACCTCAAAACGTGCGCAGATTGCCGGGAAATGTACGACATGATGCGGGAACCTGTCAATTTTCATGATGACGGAGGATTGCCAAAGGAAGCAGGGGAAGCGGAAGAACAAAAATTCAGGAAAGCGTACTATCAAAGGCTGATTCTCAAAGGGGCAGCACTGTTTGGCGGGGGCTACTTGCTGATGCTTTTGATTTATTTATTCTTTTTATAAGAACTGGCGGCTGGTTGCCGCCAGTTTTTTTTCGGATTTATTTCAGACCGCAGAGGGATGAACATGGTGCAAGACTATGATTTACGCGGGGGTGCGTGTTTGACAATCAAAAGCCCCTTCAGCGCGGAAGGGGCTCCTTTCCTATTCGAGCAGGCCTTTTTCGCGCATTCTTTTTTTGAGTGTAAAACCGCTCCCCATAATCACGATCAGAATCGCGATGGCGATTGCGACGCCGGCTGCGCTTTTTTGGGCGATTGCAACTCCGATCATCATAATGCTGATGACTGCAGCAAGTGCAAATAATAAGAAAATCCACTTGATTTGTTTCACTGTTTTTCCATCCCCTTAGTATGAAGTCTACTGTTAGTTTACAGAAAATCACGCTGAATAGAAAGGGTCAAACGAAGCTGGAAATTTGAAACAAATTGAAATAACTTCGTTCGTCAGTTATAATATGAAAGATTATCTAAATTTTTTAGGAGATGAAAATGTGAAACTTCGAGAAGATCTTCGCAATATCGCTATTATCGCCCACGTTGACCATGGAAAAACGACGCTTGTGGATCAGCTCCTCCATCAGGCCGGCACATTCCGTGCAAATGAAAACGTGGCTGAGCGCGCAATGGATTCCAATGATTTGGAAAGAGAGCGCGGTATTACGATTTTAGCGAAAAATACAGCGATTAATTATAAAGATACACGCATTAATATTTTGGATACTCCAGGACACGCAGACTTCGGCGGAGAAGTTGAGCGGATCATGAAAATGGTCGACGGTGTTCTGCTTGTTGTGGACGCTTATGAAGGCTGCATGCCGCAAACCCGCTTTGTGCTGAAAAAAGCACTTGAGCAAAACTTGACGCCGATCGTTGTTGTCAATAAGATTGACCGTGATTTTGCCCGTCCTGAAGAGGTCGTAGATGAAGTGCTCGATTTGTTTATCGAGCTTGATGCCAATGAAGAACAGCTTGAATTCCCGGTTGTTTACGCTTCTGCGATCAACGGCACCGCATCAGCAGATCCGAAGCAGCAGGATGAAAACATGGAAGCTTTATTCGAAGCGATTGTCAACCATATTCCTTGTCCTGTCGATAACCATGAGGATCCTTTACAGTTCCAGGTGGCTCTGCTTGACTACAATGATTATGTCGGCCGTATCGGAATCGGACGCGTGTTCAGAGGAACGATGAAAGTCGGACAGCAAGTTGCTTTAATGAAGCTTGACGGTTCTGCCAAACCGTTCCGTGTCACGAAAATCTTCGGTTTCCAGGGATTGAAGAGAGTCGAGATTGAGGAAGCGAAAGCCGGCGACCTTGTCGCGGTATCAGGAATGGAAGACATCAATGTCGGAGAAACTGTCTGCCCGATTGAGCATCAGGAGGCGCTTCCGGTTCTTCGCATTGACGAGCCAACGCTTCAAATGACGTTTGCGGTTAACAACAGTCCTTTTGCCGGTCGCGAAGGAAAATATGTCACGGCCAGGAAGATTGAAGAGCGTCTTGAACAGCAGCTTCAGACAGATGTCAGCCTTCGAGTCGATCCGACGCCATCACCTGATGCCTGGATTGTATCAGGACGCGGTGAGCTGCATTTGTCGATTTTAATCGAAAACATGCGCCGTGAAGGCTTTGAACTGCAAGTATCGAAGCCGGAAGTCATCATTAAAGAAATCGACGGCGTTCGCTGTGAGCCTGTTGAACGCGTGCAAATCGATGTGCCTGAAGAGCACACTGGATCTGTAATGGAATCAATGGGTGCGCGCAAAGGTGAAATGATCGACATGATCAATAACGGAAACGGTCAGGTCCGTCTGATTTTCAATGTCCCTTCACGCGGATTAATCGGCTACTCAACCGAATTTCTTTCCCTTACGCGCGGTTTCGGGATTTTAAATCACACGTTTGACAGCTATCAGCCAGTTGAGCCAGGGCAAGTCGGCGGGCGCCGTCAAGGCGTGCTTGTCTCAATGGATACCGGGAAAGCTTCAGCCTACGGCATTCAAGGCGTTGAAGAACGCGGTGTAATTTTTGTCGAGCCGGGCACAGAAGTATATGAAGGCATGATCGTTGGCGAGCACAACCGTGAAAACGACCTTGTCGTCAACATCAACAAAATGAAGCAGCAGACAAACGTGCGCTCAGCGACGAAAGATCAGACGGTCAGCATGAAAAAACCGCGTATCATGTCGCTTGAAGAGTCGCTTGAATACTTGAACGAGGATGAGTACTGCGAAGTCACACCTGAATCCATCAGATTGAGAAAGAAAATTCTCGACAAAAACGAACGCGAAAAAGCAGCGAAAAAGAAAAAGCTGGCAGGATTGTCGTAACATTTGCAGAACCTAAAAAAAGAGCAACCCAACTAAGCAAAGGGGAGGGGAATCTTTTTGACTGATGTAAGTGAACGGCTGTCGTTTTTTGCCGCTCTCTATAAAGTGGACCAGAATCCTGAGGCGGGAATGTGGTGGCTTTATGCCACCATCTTCGTTCTGTCTGCGGTCGTCTTTAAACTGGGTTTCGCCAAACGGCTGCCGCTGTTGAAAACGGCCATCATTTACTTTTTTCTGGCATTAGGCTGTACGTTTTTAACTTTCTTCGGCGTTTTTTTGCCGGTTGGAGAAGGGCTGATCGTAGCCGTTTTAATCCTTTCGATTTACAAAATCCGTCTGCACCGTTCGAAAAAAGAGCAGACGGGGGCGAATACGTAGAAAAAGACATAGCCAAAGAAGGCTATGTCTTTTCTGTATCCGCCCAAAAATCTGCCGTTAATAAGTCCCGAAACAAAGCTCTGGCAAAAAGGATCTCGTCAGATGAATACCTGCTTAAAAATTGTTTAAAGCTTTGTTCGATTTTTTCGTGTTCCCGCTGGTGAAGGTGATAGATGCTTCTCCCTTTCTGGCTTAAACGGAAGTAGATTTCTTTTTTATTGTCGCTGAGCTGAGTTTTATTGACGAGGCCTTTTTCGGTTAGCTTTGCGGTGATCCTTGAGACCGTCGCTTTTGAAAATGCCATCTTCTCGGAAATCGAGGTGACGTTGATCGGTTCATGGTCGCCAATGCAGCTGATCGTATGGACGTCAGACATGTTGAGTTTCAGTTCGGCTCGGAATTCGCGCTCCATCTTTTTCATTTCTGCGGAGATGCGCTCTTTCATGATGGTTTCATGCTGTTCCTGCTGATGAATGAGCCTGATGTACAGGTCAAATATGTCTTGTTTGGCGTGTGTTAAATGCTCCATGCAGAAAACCGGCTCCTTTAATCGATTTTTCTGCTTTGATTATACCATTTAGTTGCGCATGAAACAAAATGGTTAAACAGACTGAAGGTGAGAGTTTCCGCACCAGCGGCGGATACCGTCAGCAATCAATTGCTCCGTATTTTCCATGGATTCGTCGACAGCCCAGGCTACGTGGCCGTCAGGACGGATCAGCGCTGCCTTTACGCCATTCCATTCAGGCCTGCCGTCAATTGCTTTCACTTGCATGAGCCGGACATGAGGAAGTCCGGAAAATTCCTTCAGTTCTTTCCCGAATGCTGCCAATAAAAAGCGTCCATCGCGGAGAAAAGTGTAAAGTCGTTTGACAGTACCGTCTGAAAGGGTCAGGTCAATATCTGGCAGTCGTTTTCCGTTCAGCTCATGTTTAGGCATCTCTTCATCTGCTTCGTATTGCACGTTGAGCGCTGCAATTTGTTCTGCCAGATAACGATTGACGTCTGAAAATTCGAGAATGCCGGATAATAATTCGCGGAGGTACAGCCCTTCACGCGTAAAATCAAACAGCTTTGTTTGGATTTGTGTATTGACGAGCAGCGCTTCCCCGATAGGGTGTCTTTCATTATGGTAACTGTCAAGCAGCCAGTCGGGACACCGTCCGTTGATCTTTGCTGCGAGCTTCCAGCCAAGGTTCATCGCGTCCTGTAGCCCGACATTTAAACCTTGCCCTCCTGCGGGAAAATGAATATGCGCGGCATCTCCAGCCAAGAAAATTCTGCCGGAACGGTAATGCTCCGCCAACTTGCTGGCATTTCCGAAGCGGGACATCCAAACCGGGTTGTCCATTCCAAGGTCCGTGCCGCAGATGCGCTTGAGTTCTTTTTTTAATTCTTCCAGTGTGACGGGCTCGTGAAGTAAAGCTTGAGGCATGTGCGGCGCCGTTATGAGGACGCGGAAAATGCCGCCGTCTAAAGGCACGATCACAACGGCACCTTCACGGTTCTCGCAAGTATAGAAATGAGATTCCGGCGGATTTTCAAGCGACACATCACCAAGCATTGCAGTAATATTTGCATCAGTTCCGGAAAAAGCGATGCGCGCCTGCTTGCGAATGATACTTCCGGCTCCGTCAGCACCGACGATATAGGAAGCAGTTAGTAAGGACAGGCCATCCGGACCCTGGACAACAAGCTCGGCGGTTTCCTCATGCTCGCGGACAGCGAGAACTTCATGACCGCGAAGGATGGAGACGCCGAGATTTCGCGCATGTTCCTCAAGCACCTTCTCAGTTTCGTACTGAGGGATGAACAATGTAAAATTGGTTTGCGTGTCAAGCGCAGAAAAGTCCAATCCAGTCTTCAGACCGGCAAAATGCCCCGAAGGGATCGGCTTGCCAATTTGCTTAAACCGTTCTCCAAGCCCTCTCATTTCAAGTATTTCGATTGAGCGCGGATGCAGTGTGAGCGCTTTTGAGAATGGAGAAGGCTCTTTCAGCCGTTCGACAATACAGGTCCGGACGCCGGCTAAAGCCAGCTCGGAAGCCGTCAGCAGACCGACGGGGCCGCCGCCTGCAATCAGTACATCAAAATCCATGATCAACCACTCCTTTTTTGTTACGTATGAAACAATTTAAAGATACTATAAATGAAAATGTTTATCAACTATATTCTTTTGTTTTGTTACTTGTGTAACAAAAATATAATGAAAAAGCATGGAGCTTGTCCATGCTTTTATGACTTGATCTGCTCTTTATCTTTTCTGTGCGGATATAACTTAAAACGGCCGGTTTTCATCCGGTTTTCGGTTTTGATTTTAATTCGTTCGCTGCATTCATGGCACATATAGGTATGTATCGGCCGGTTTCGGAGACGTTTGGCAATGAGTGTGTCATCATCGATTTTTTCGATTTTGTCACACAATGAACACTTTACCCTCACTTGATTCACCTCGCTTACGATTCATTATACCTTAATCAATCGGACAAATAAATTTTCTCCTTTAGAAAAAAGGAAAAAGCCTGTGCCGTCAAGAAAACAGTGGCACAGGCTTTTTTAAAGTTATTGCTGCCGATTTTTCATATGCTTGTTCGATTGGTTATTCTGCTTCTTTTCGAGCTGATTCTGGTTTCTTTCATTCAGCTGGTCGTTGTTGGATTTTGTAGGATTTGTTTGCTGGTTGTCTGTTGCGTCGTTGGGCACTTCAGGAAGGACGCGCCCGACGATGGCTGCCAGCTCGTCGAGAATCCCTTTGACAGGACGTCCCGCTTGAATTTCTCTGCCCATTGCCCGCAGGCGGTTTACAGTGTCGGGATCAGCGACAACGGCGGCATTTGCTCCGTAAGGGTCATTCTGCAGAGCTTCAGCGACCGAATACTTAATGGATTCTACTTTGCTGCGTTCCAAATTGTCTTTCACATCAATTCCGACGACGGCGAGCCTGCCGAGCACGACAGCGGTCGCATCATTGACACCCGGAACGCTTTCTGTGATCTTCACAAGGCGCCGTGAGATGGCTTGTCCGTCTTCACGGTTTACCGGCTCCTGGGCGCTGTTTTTTACATGAATCGGTCTGTTGCCGGGAAGCTCATTCGCTTCATTTCGGGCATTATTTTGAATGCCGCAGGCTGAAAGCAGCATAACGGTTTGAATTAGGATCAAAAAAAAGATTCGCACTTGAGGTTGCCTCCTTAAAAATGCTTTCATTATTTTTTATTGTTGAATTAACCTTCTATCTTTATTCACAAAAACATATATTTTAGCGGGCGCTCCATCAGCTTTTAACCCAAATGAAAAGAAAAGGCTAAAAATCCTGATCAGGAGGCGGAAGATTGAGTAAAATTTATGTGCTAGATACGAATGTGTTATTGCAGGATCCGAATTCAATCTTTTCTTTTGAAGATAACGAGGTTGTCATCCCGGCTGTCGTATTGGAAGAAGTCGATTCAAAGAAACGCTACATGGATGAAATCGGGAGGAATGCAAGGCGCGTATCTAAATTGATAGATGATTTGCGTTTAAAAGGAAGGCTGTATGAAAATGTTCCCCTCCCAAACGGAGGAAGCTTGAGAATCGAGCTTAATCATCGCTCTTTTCAGCAGCTTCAGGAAATCTTTATCGAAAAAACTAGCGACAACCGCATTTTAGCCGTAGCGAAAAACCTCAGCCTAGAAGAAGAAACGAAAGAAGGCGGCAGGCCGGTTATCCTTGTCAGCAAAGATATGCTGATCCGCGTCAAAGCCGATGCCATCGGCTTGATGTCAGAGGATTTTTTGCACGACAGGGTTGTCGACAATGATGATATATACAGCGGTTATACGGATCTGTACATTCGCTCGGATCAGATGAATTCATTTTTTGAACATCACTGTTTGCCGCTTGACGAAATCAGCAGAGAGACGCTGTGTCCGAACCAGTTTGTCGTCATGAAGGACGCGCTCGGCGGATCATCCTCTGCGGTTGGAATCGTTGATCAAAGCGGAAAAACCGTGAAAAAGCTTGTTTTTGATCAGGAGCAGGTTTGGGGCATCCGTTCGCGAAATGTTCAGCAGACGATGGCGCTGGAACTTCTTTTAAGACAAGATATTCCGCTTGTCACCCTGATCGGAAAAGCCGGCACAGGGAAAACTCTGCTTGCGCTGGCAGCGGGGCTGCTGCAGACAGAGGATCTGGGGAATTTTAAAAAGCTTGTTGTCACAAGGCCGATCGTTCCTGTCGGAAAAGATCTCGGCTATCTTCCGGGTGAAAAAGAAGAAAAACTTCGCCCGTGGGTCCAGCCTATTTTTGATAACCTGGAATACTTGTTCAATGCAAAAAAGCCGGGGGAACTTGATGATATTTTAGCGGGGATGGGCTCCATTCAAGTCGAAGCCCTCACATATATAAGGGGCAGAAGCATTCCCGACCAATTCATCATCATTGATGAGGCCCAAAATCTGACCAAGCATGAAGTCAAAACGCTTCTGACTCGCGTCGGGGAAGGCAGCAAAATCGTATTGATGGGAGACACCGAACAGATCGACCATCCTTATCTGGATGCGATGAACAACGGCCTGGCCTATGTTGTAGAGCGTTTTAAGGATCAAAAAATTTCCGGAAACGTAAAGCTTTTAAAAGGAGAGCGCTCCCGGCTTGCAAGGCTTGCTGCTGATCTGCTGTAATTAAAAAACCCGGGCTTTTAACCCAGGTTTCAACTTGCACAGCACGCGGGCCGGGTCGCCGGCAAGAGCCGAAAACCCGGCCGGGAAAAGGGGAGGCGGAGTGTTTCATCGCCTCCGGCGCACCAGTTGCTGCTTTAAACAATGTGAATTTCTTTTACTTGTTTCACAGGAGTCATCCTGTTTGAACCGTCGGGAAAATAAACGTGTACAGGCCCGTCTTCGCCAAGCGGCTTGCCTTTGTTGCTGAAGCAGAGAATCATGCCGCCCGCTTCTTCGATCGGAATGGAGACGTCTTCACCTTCCGTTTTGAAGAGGCATTTGACGGCGGAGCCTGACACCTCCGCATTTTTCAAAAAAGGCTCAAGCTTGATCCCGAAAGTGCTGTCAAGCAATTTTTCCTTTTCATACTTTTTCTCTGATTTCAGCGTCGGCGGTGATACAGCACCTTCTCTGATTTGCCGTTCCCTGTCAATCACAAGGTCGTCATCTTCATCTTTTACCTCTCCGAAATGTGAAAAGAACTGATCGAGATCGAATTTTCGGTCATCAAAAATCCAGACGCTCGGATCGAGCGTAATCGGATACTTTACATTTCCTGTGATCGTTACAATGCTCATGTCTCTACCACTCCCTCACAAAAATTATAAGCGCTTTCTTTCGAATTGTCACTTCTCATAACAAAAGCCCTCTCCGGGAAAGATAACAGCAATGAAGATCGGATGGAGGGAAAAAACTTGAATTGCCGGGATAATGAGGAGCTCGAATATTTTGTCACAGAAGCGAAAAAAGTGACGGACAAAGGAAAGGTTGCATCTTACATACCGGCTTTGGCCGAATTATCGGAGGACGATTTGTCGGCGGCGGTCTACTTTACAGACGGGACGTGTATATCAGCGGGGGATGTGGAAAAAGCCTTCACTCTGCAAAGCATATCAAAAGTATTGTCGCTTGCCCTCGTCTTGATCGATCACGGCCCGGAAAAAGTGTTTCATTATGTAGGACAAGAGCCGACTGGTGATCCGTTTAACTCCATCATCAAACTTGAAACCGTCAACCCGGGGAAGCCGCTGAATCCGATGATAAACGCCGGAGCGTTGGTGGTCACAAGCATGATTAAGGGAGAGACGAACACCGATAAGATCGGCAGACTGCTTGATTTTATTAAAAAACTGGCAAATAACCGGAACATTACCATATGTGAGAAGGTCGCCGAATCTGAATTTGAAACCTCAATGGTCAACAGGGCGATGTGCTATTACATGAAAGAGCACGGCATTTTTCAGGCTGAGGTTGAAGATGTCATGGATGTATATACAAAACAGTGCGCCATTGAAATGAACAGCCTAGACCTGGCGAAAATCGGCTCTGTTTTTGCTTTGAACGGCAAACATCCCGAAACGGGAGAGCAAATCATACCGAAGGATATCGCGAGAATTTGCAAGACATTTATGGTCACATGCGGAATGTATAATGCCAGCGGCGAATTCGCAATCAAAATCGGCATTCCCGCCAAAAGCGGGGTTTCTGGGGGGATCATGGGGCTGTCCCCATACCGTTTCGGCATCGGCATCTTCGGGCCCTCGCTCGATGAAAAGGGAAACAGCATCGCCGGAATCCGGCTTTTAGAGCTATTATCTGCGAATTACAGTTTAAGCATTTTTTAAAATGTGAGCGGAAGCTTAAAACACGAGTCTTTGAAATATGGCGAAAGGACAGAAATAGCTTGCTTTTTTTCGGCTGAGGCTTTATCATAAATAGAAGAATTAGGTACTCGCCTGGGGAACGGAGGGATACTTTTGGCGTCTGAGATTGTAGTCGACCATCGTGAAAAAGCACTTGCCTTGTTAAAACGTGATGCTGATAAAATCTTAAAGCTGATTCAAGTGCAAATGGACAACTTAACGATGCCTCAATGTCCTCTTTATGAAGAGGTTTTAGATACACAAATGTTCGGACTCTCTAGGGAAATTGATTTTGCTGTCCGCCTTGGATTAGTGGATGAAGAAGAGGGTAAAGAACTGCTTTACAGGCTGGAACGTGAATTGTCTGCATTACATGATGCATTTACAAAAAAATAAATGAACACCTCAGAAGAATCTTTCTGTCTGAGTCAGCTTGTCGACGACGTTTCGATAGAAACAAACTGCCGGCAGGCTTTTTTGTTATGGAATGAGAAAGAAAACGCCCATTGATGAAGGAATGGCCGCTGTTCGTGCCGAATAAACGAAGACGCACGGTATGCCGATAAAAAAATAGAATGGCAGTCTTGGAATAGACGGACTTTTCTTTCTGACGAGATTCGAAGTCTTATGAAAAAGGTATCTTTCGTGCTTTTTAAGAAAGTGTAGTAAAATAACGAAGGAGTTACCACAAACACATTTTGAAGGCAAGTAAGGAAGAGGATAATATGATAAAAAGAATGCTTAAATCCTATGATTATTCATTAATCTTTGCTGTATTTCTGCTGTGCGGGTTCGGGCTCGTCATGGTGTACAGTTCAAGCATGATCACAGCCGTGACAAGGTACGGACAAGACAGCAGCTACTTTTTTGACAGGCAGCTGATATTTTTAGCGCTTGGAACCGTCATATTTTTAGGCGCGGCGCTTTTTCCGTATAAGGCTTTTGCCAATCAAAAATTCCAAAAGTTTTTGCTGCTCATTTCCGTCGTCGCTTTGTTCGCGCTGTTTGTTGTCGGACATGTGGCCGGGAATGCCCAAAGCTGGTTCAGGGTTTCGAATTACGGCATCCAGCCGGGGGAGTTTGTCAAGCTGACCGTCATCTTGTATCTTTCTTCCGTCTATGCCAAAAAGCAAAGCTATATTGACAACTTGGGAGCCGGAATCGCACCTCCTGCGATCATCACGCTTTTCATTTGCGCGCTGGTCGCTGCTCAGCCGGATGTGGGAACAGCTTTTATCATCGCTTTAATCGCATTGTGCATCATTTTGTGCTCTGGATTCAGCGGCAAAACGCTGTTAAAGCTCGTGCTTTTGGCCGGGGCTGTCCTTGTGCTCGTCAGCCCGCTCATTTATTTCAACTGGGACAGCATTTTAACAGAGGGACGGATGAAGCGGTTTGAAAGCTACCAAAACCCGTTTAAAGACGCGGGAGATTCAGGCTTTCAAGTCGTCAATTCCTACTTGGCGATCGGTTCGGGGGGGCTGTTCGGCCTAGGCCTCGGCGAGAGCGTACAGAAGTATGGGTATCTGCCTGAAACGCACACCGATTTTATTATGGCGGTCATCGCTGAGGAGCTCGGTATTTTCGGTGTCCTTTTTGTCATACTGCTGCTCGCTTTTATCGTTTTAAAAGGGTTTTATATTGCGAGAAAATGCGACGATCCGTTTGGAAGCTTGCTTGCGATCGGGATATCGAGCATGATCGCCATCCAGTCTTTCGTGAACCTGGGCGGCATATCCGGCTTGATTCCTTTGACAGGTGTGACGCTTCCGTTTATCAGCTATGGAGGGTCATCGCTCATTCTGCTGATGGCAAGCGCGGGGATATTGGTGAACATCAGCATGTTTAATGAATACTTTGATCGGTTCAAACGAAAACAACCTGTTAATACTACAAAAACCAAAGAAAATCAATATAAAAAAAGTATAAATTTTTAAAAAACTAAGCGTGTACAATGCCCATCCGATTCATTTAGAATAGATACATACTTAAAACAGCGGATGAGGGGGAACGACATGTCACAACAGTCTATTCAAAAAGTTCTTGTTGCAAACAGAGGGGAAATCGCTATCCGCGTATTTCGCGCCTGCACAGAACTGAATATCCGTACGGTAGCGATCTATTCTAAAGAAGACAGCGGATCTTACCACAGATACAAAGCCGATGAAGCATACCTGGTCGGCGAAGGGAAAAAGCCGATTGACGCTTATCTTGATATTGAAGGTATCATCGAGATTGCAAAACGCAACCATGTGGATGCCATCCATCCAGGCTATGGCTTCCTGTCAGAAAACATTCAGTTTGCTAAGCGGTGTGAAGAGGAAGGCATCATCTTTATCGGGCCGACCTCCAAGCACCTCGATATGTTTGGAGATAAAGTAAAAGCCCGTGAACAAGCTGAAAAAGCAGGAATTCCCGTCATACCGGGGAGCGACGGACCAGTGGCTGATATAGCGGAGGTCAAACAATTTGCGGAGGAGTTCGGATATCCGTTTATTATTAAAGCGTCGCTTGGCGGCGGCGGCCGCGGCATGCGGATCGTCAGAGACGAATCGGAGCTGGAGGAATCCTATAACAGGGCGAAATCAGAGGCGAAAGCGGCTTTTGGCAATGATGAAGTGTATGTCGAAAAGCTGATCGAAAAGCCGAAGCACATTGAAGTTCAAGTCATTGGAGATAAAGAAGGGAACGTTGTTCACCTTTACGACCGCGACTGCTCTGTGCAAAGGCGTCATCAAAAGGTCATCGAAGTGGCGCCGAGCGTTTCGCTTTCAGAATCCCTCCGGGAAGAGATTTGCGAAGCCGCCGTTAAGCTTGCGAAGAATGTTGACTATGTCAATGCCGGTACGGTCGAATTTTTAGTTGCGAACGATGAGTTTTTCTTTATTGAAGTCAACCCGCGTGTTCAGGTGGAGCACACCATTACGGAAATGGTGACGGGTGTCGATATCGTACAGACGCAAATCCTGATTGCTGCCGGATTCAGTCTGGACAGCAGCGAAATCAGCATTCCGAACCAGGATGCCATCACGCTGCACGGATATGCGATCCAGTCAAGGGTTACGACTGAAGACCCGTCAAACAATTTCATGCCTGACACAGGCAAAATCATGGCATATCGCTCAGGCGGCGGTTTCGGGGTGAGGCTTGATACCGGAAACAGTTTTCAAGGCGCTGTCATTACGCCTTATTACGACTCGCTGCTTGTTAAGCTTTCAACCTGGGCGCTGACGTTTGAACAGGCGGCAGCCAAAATGGTCCGCAACCTTCAGGAATTCAGGATCAGGGGAATCAAAACGAACATTCCTTTCCTTGAAAATGTGGCGAAGCACGAAAAGTTTCTCACAGGACAATACGATACGTCTTTTATCGATACAACGCCAGAACTCTTTGTCTTTCCTAAGCAGAAAGACCGCGGAACAAAAATGCTGACATACATCGGGAACGTAACGGTTAACGGCTTCCCGGGCATCGATAAAAAGAAGAAGCCTGAGTTCGATAAGCCGCAGATCGTCAAAACAGATGTCGATCAGCCAATCGCAAGCGGAACAAAACAGATTCTTGATGAACGCGGAGCCGAAGGGCTCGTCAAATGGGTGAAAGATCAAGAGGAAGTGCTCCTCACTGATACGACGTTCCGCGATGCCCATCAGTCACTGCTTGCGACAAGATTCAGAACGCATGACCTGAAAAAAATCGCCAATCCGACGGCTGCACTCTGGCCAGAGCTTTTCAGCCTTGAAATGTGGGGCGGCGCCACATTTGATGTCGCTTACCGTTTCTTGAAAGAAGACCCGTGGAAAAGGCTCGAGGAGCTGCGGAAGGAAATTCCGAATACGATGTTTCAAATGCTGTTGAGATCTTCGAATGCCGTCGGGTATACAAACTACCCTGACAACCTGATTAAAAAGTTTGTCAGCGAATCTGCTGCGGCTGGAATCGATGTATTCCGCATTTTTGACAGCTTGAACTGGGTTAAAGGGATGACGCTCGCCATTGATGCAGTGCGCGAGTCAGGCAAGCTTGCCGAAGCGGCGATCTGCTATACCGGGGACATTCTCGATCCGAACAGAACCAAATATAACCTTGAATATTATACGTCAATGGCAAAAGAGCTTGAAGCAGCGGGGGCGCATATTCTCGGCATTAAAGATATGGCCGGCCTGCTGAGACCTCAAGCGGCATACGAACTGGTGTCAGCTTTGAAAGAGACGATCGACATTCCGATCCACTTGCATACGCACGATACGAGCGGCAACGGTATTTTTATGTACGCGAAGGCGATAGAAGCAGGCGTCGACATCGTCGACGTAGCGGTCAGCTCTATGGCGGGTCTGACATCACAGCCAAGCGCAAGCTCGCTTTACCATGCGCTTGAAGGCGATAAGCGCCGTCCGCAGTTCAATGTCGATGCGGTAGAGTCGTTGTCTCAATATTGGGAGTCTGTCAGAAAATATTACAGTGAGTTTGAGAGCGGCATGAATGCGCCTCATACCGAAATTTACAAGCATGAAATGCCTGGCGGCCAATACAGCAACCTTCAGCAGCAGGCTAAGGGAGTCGGCCTCGGCGAACGCTGGAATGAAGTGAAAGAAATGTACAGCCGGGTTAACCACCTGTTCGGGGACATCGTAAAGGTTACGCCGTCATCTAAAGTCGTCGGGGATATGGCGCTTTACATGGTGCAAAATAACCTGACGGAAGATGATATTTACGAAAGGGGAGAATCTCTCGACTTTCCTGACTCGGTTGTTGAGCTTTTTAAAGGGTATATCGGCCAGCCTCACGGCGGATTCCCTGAAAAATTGCAAAAGCTGATTTTAAAAGGGCAGGAGCCGATTACAGTACGCCCTGGAGAACTGCTTGAACCGGTTTCGTTTGACGATATAAAAGCGGAGTTTAAGGAAACGCATGATCTGGAGCTTTCCGACCAGGATGCTGTCGCATATGCGCTTTATCCGAAAGTTTTTACCGAGTATGTGAAGACAGCGGAACTGTACGGGGACATCTCTGTGCTTGATACACCGACCTTCTTCTACGGCATGACGCTCGGCGAAGAAATCGAGGTCGAGATTGAAAGAGGGAAAACGCTGATCGTTAAACTTGTCTCTATCGGGGAACCGCGTCCTGATGCGACGAGAGTCGTTTATTTTGAACTGAACGGCCAGCCTCGCGAAGTGGTCATTAAAGACGAAAGCATCAAATCGTCCGTTCATCAAAAGGTGAAAGCCGACCGTTCAAACCCGAATCATATCGCGGCATCCATGCCGGGAACGGTGATTAAGCTTCTTGTAAGCAAAGGGGACCAAGTGAAGAAGGGCGATCATTTAATGATCAATGAAGCGATGAAAATGGAAACGACCGTCCAGGCTCCGTTTTCAGGAACTGTTGAAAACATTCACGTAACAAACGGAGAAGCCATTCAAACCGGCGACCTCCTTATTGAGCTGAAAAAATAAAAGTGCGGCCGCTGACTTTTGTCGGCGGCCTCTTTTTAATGAAAAAATCCCCCGCAACAGGCGGAGGATCAACCGTTTATTTTTATTTTTGCACCTGCCTGCGATAGCGCACAACAAGCAGCAGGAAGTAGCAAAGGATTCCAAACACGCAGGAAATGAAGAAAGCGTGGGCGAGAGCAAATCCCAAATCCAGTCTGCTGTAGACAACCGCAATTCCTGAGGCAGCCTGAAGGATGATCAGGATCAGGGAAATCATCCAGCCCCAATAAATGCGTTTTTGATTTTTATACTGTCTGGCTGCATGTACAGCTGCCGCGATGATCCAGGCGAACAGAAGAAGCGCCGCAGCCCTGTGTCCCATCTGCACCCATTCGTGAAACTTCCCGGGAAGCCAGCCGTTTTGCGTGCTGCACATCGGAAAATCAAGGCACGCAAGGCTTGACTTCGTATGCCGGACATATGCGCCTGTATAAACGACGATATATGTGTATATAATGATTCCTATCATATGAAACTGCATGGTTTTTCCTATATAAAACGATTCGGCTTTCTGCTTGCTGTCAGCTTCAAACACCAGGAGCGTCAACAGCAGGACAGAAGCAAAGGAAATAAGCGAGATTCCGAAGTGCAAAGCCATGATCAGGGACGATGACCCGAAGACAACCGCCGCAGCACCCAAGAGCGCTTGAAGAATGAGAAAGACGACCGACATTACCGCGAGAAATTTCGTTTCTCTGATATGGCCGATTTTTTTCCAAGACCAAATGGCGAGAGCCAGCACAAGGATGCCGGATGTGCCGCTGACAAACCTGTGGCTCCATTCGATAATCGATTCAAGGGTTAGAGCCGGGAATATGCTTCCGTTGCAAAGCGGCCAAGATCTGCCGCAGCCCATTCCTGAACCCGTCTTTGTGACGAGGGCGCCGCCGATCAGCACGAAAAGCATGGCGATAGTTGTGATAATTCCCAAGCCTTTTAATGCTTTATTCATAAATTCAATTCTCCTTTTTTAATGCAAACTGACTAATAAAAAGATATTTACCACCTTCAAGTGTAAGCGAATTGATGTTCTGCTGCAATTCATAATGATTATTGTTCACAAAAATGCAATAGAAGGCGTTCACATTTTTATTGGTTTTGAAGACTTGATAATTCTGGCTTCGTTTGATAGAACTATATTAGAATGACAGTGGTTTTCCGCTCTTGTTCACAACTTTTCCTTCATCTGTAAAGAAAGTCATAAAAAGTTCACAAATATAAACCGGTTTGTCGATTAATATTTAATAGGCTGTTTTTTTCCAACCGGTAATCTTGTATGATAGAGTTGTAGGTTTTTTATGAATATACCGCTTCTCTTGACGTGATGAAGGTTTGAGTAAGGGGGGTTAGTATTATGGCTGAAACAAGAATTACAGCTGATACAGCAATGAATGGACAAATAGAAGAGACGACAGCATGGAAAGATTTCCTCGCCCTGATCAAAGTCGGGATTGTTTACTCGAACCTGATAACAACTTTTACGGGCATGTGGCTCGCTTTTTACTTTTCAAATCTGAGCTTTCTAGGAAACCTTGATATCGTGCTGTTCACTTTAGCGGGGTCCTCGCTTATTATTGCAGGATCATGCGTCATCAACAACTACTATGACCGTGATATTGACCAGCTCATGCAGCGGACGAAAACAAGGCCGACGGTGACTGGAAAAATCCAGCCTTCACAGGCATTGTGGTTCGGCATTCTGCTGACTGCGCTCGGTTTTATCATGCTGCTGATGACCAATCTGACAGCTGCCGCAGTAGGGTTTGTCGGCGTCTTTACGTATGTGTTTCTTTACACGATGTGGTCAAAGCGCCGCTATACCGTTAATACGATCATCGGAAGTGTATCAGGGGCTGTTCCTCCTTTGATCGGATGGACCGCTGTCCAAGGTTCCATCGGAGTTGAGGCGTGGGTGCTGTTTTTAATTATGTTTATTTGGCAGATTCCCCACTTTCTGGCGCTTGCGATTAAGAAAACGGAGGAATACAGAGCCGCAAATATTCCGATGCTGCCTGTTGTACACGGTTTTGAAGTGACGAAAAGGCAAATCATCATTTGGATTGCCTGCTTAATGCCGCTGCCGTTTTTCCTCGGCGGACTCGGACTGCCGATCGTCATTTTAGGGACGGTACTCAATATCGGCTGGCTCGTTTGCGGTCTGGTCGGTTACAGAAGCAAAAATATCATGAAGTGGGCAACGCTCATGTTTGTATATTCATTAAATTACTTGACCATATTTTTCGTTGCCATGGTCGTATTTACACTTTTTAAAATTGGATAGAACTCTATAATTCATCACATTGAAGGCTGTCACTTAACACTTCAAGCAGACAACAATCATGTAAAAGCCGCCTTATCGATTTTTTCGATTATGTTTAACAAGGCGGCTTTACGTTCATACATAGATGGTATTTTGAGTAAAAAACCTCATTATTTAAGAAATGAGGAAATGTAAGTGCTTTAATTGGAGTGGGGAGTCAGATGAATGAATAGGTGTCCTATAAACGTTTGAACAGTGAAAGTTTCAAAAGGATTGATTGAAAAGGGGTTGGGAAGAAATGTTAAAGAAATGGCGTCTGATGTCGCTGTTCACTATTTTGGCGCTCGTTTTAGCAGGGTGCGGAGAACCGTTCATATCAACGCTGCAGCCGGCGGGCGAGGTGGCTGATCAGCAGTATTTCCTAATGATTCTCAGCACGTTGATCATGGTTGTTGTTGTAGTAGTGGTAAGTTTCATTTTCGTATTTGTCATCGTCAAGTACAGAAGATCTAAGCTCGGTGATGACCACATCCCGAAACAGGTTGAAGGAAACCGCAATTTAGAAATTTTATGGACTGTTATTCCGATTATTCTCCTTCTTATCCTGGTTGTTCCTGTTGTTGCACAGACCTTTGATCTTGCTGATACAAAACCGATGGATAAGAAAAACAGGGATCCGGAGAAGACGCTGGTCGTCAACGTCCGGGCAAACCTTTACTGGTGGGAATTCGAATATCCTGACTACGGCGTGGTGACGAGCCAGGAGCTGGTCGTGCCGACCGATGAACGCGTTTACTTCAAGCTGAAAGCTTCCGATGTCAAACATTCATTCTGGGTTCCTTCTATCGGGGGTAAGATTGATACGAACACAGACAATGAAAACAAATTCTTCTTAACGTTCGATTCAAAACGCGCGGAAAAAGCCGGAGATTATTTCTACGGGAAATGCGCCGAGCTCTGCGGACCTTCCCACGCTTTAATGGACTTTAAAGTTAAAGCGGTTTCGAAGGATGAGTTCAAGAAATGGATGAGCGATATGGAAAACTATAAAGCGGGGGCGAAAACCGATCTCGCTGTTGAAGGAGAAAAAGTTTTCAAAGAGAAAAACTGCCTGAGCTGTCATGCAACCGATTCAAAAGACCAAAGGGCGGAAGCGGCCAGAACGGCTCCGAACCTCGCGACTTTTGGAGACAGGTCGACGATCGCCGGTGTGAAGGAATTCAACGATGAAAACTTGAAAGCGTGGCTCAAGGATCCTGAAAGCATAAAACCGGGCAACAAAATGACCGGCACATACCCTGATTTGAGCGACAAGGAACTTGATGCACTGACTGAATATTTAAAGGGGTTAAAAACGGAAGACTAACGCTTCAAAGGGAGAATGAGGGAGGTTACATTGTGAGTACGCTTAAGAAAAAGCAAGGTTTTGGGGCTGTATTATGGGACTATTTAACGACTGTCGATCATAAAAAGATTGCCATCCTTTATTTGCTGGGCGGCGGGTTCTTCTTTGTGCTCGGTGGAATCGAAGCGATGCTGATCAGGCTTCAGCTGATGATACCCAACAATGACATCATGAGTGGCGGAGTCTACAATGAGATCATGACGATGCACGGCACAACGATGATTTTCCTGGCAGCGATGCCGCTTTTGTTTGCATTGATGAACGCCGTCGTCCCGCTGCAGATAGGCGCGCGGGATGTCGCGTTTCCATTCTTGAACTCGCTCGGCTTTTGGCTGTTTCTTTTCGGCGGCATCTTTCTGAATTTAAGCTGGTTTTTGGGAGGGGCACCCGATGCCGGCTGGACGTCATATGCGTCGCTTTCCCTTCACTCCGAAGGGCACGGGATCGATTTCTATGTTCTCGGTCTGCAAATTGCAGGGATCGGTACGCTGATTGCCGGGATTAACTTTCTTGCGACGATTATCAACATGAGGGCGCCGGGCATGACATACATGAGGCTGCCGCTTTTCACATGGACGACATTTGTCGCTTCGGCTTTGATTTTGTTCGCGTTCCCGCCGCTGACCGTAGGCATCGCGCTCTTGATGCTGGACCGGTTGTTCGGAACGAGCTTTTTCAATCCGGAATTAGGCGGTAATACGATCATTTGGGAGCATCTGTTCTGGATTTTCGGGCACCCTGAAGTTTATATTCTCGTACTCCCGGCGTTCGGAATTTTTTCGGAAATCATTCCGGTTTTTGCGAGAAAAAGGCTGTTCGGCTATTCTTCAATGGTATTTGCGACCGTACTGATCGGCTTTTTAGGCTTCATGGTTTGGGCACACCATATGTTTACAACGGGTCTCGGGCCTGTGGCGAACGCCATTTTTGCGGTGGCGACGATGGCCATTGCCGTCCCGACCGGAATTAAAATCTTCAACTGGTTGCTCACGGCTTGGGGCGGGAGCATTAAGTTTACAACGCCGATGCTTTACGCGATATCTTTTATCCCGTCGTTTGTCATGGGCGGGGTGACAGGTGTAATGCTTGCTGCTGCACCGGCTGACTATCAGTTCCATGACACGTACTTTGTCGTGGCCCACTTCCATTACGTCATCATCGGCGGAGTGGTGTTCGCCATCCTCGCGGGGGCTCATTACTGGTGGCCTAAAATGTTCGGGAAAATGCTGAGTGAAGCGTTGGGTAAAATAACATTTGTGCTCTTTTTCATCGGGTTCCATCTCACTTTCTTCATCCAGCATTGGCTCGGGTTGTGGGGAATGCCGAGACGCGTGTTCACTTACTTGCCGAATCAGGGATTTGACATGGCAAACTTGATCAGTTCAATCGGAGCTGTGTTTATGGCGGCTGCGGTCATCATACTCGTGATCAATATTATCGTGACGACTGCCAAAGGGGAAAAAGTCGGCAGCGATCCTTGGCATGACGGAAGAACGCTCGAGTGGGCCGTTTCTTCGCCGCCTCCTGAATACAACTTTAAACAGTTGCCTTTGGTCAGAGGCCTTGATGCTTTATGGATCGAAAAAAGAGCCGGCAAGCAGTCAATGACCGCCGCGGAGCCGCTTCAGGACATCCATATGCCAAACGGATCGATTCTTCCGTTCATCATGTCACTCGGGCTGTTTATATCCGCCTTCGGCTTTATGTACCGGACGGAATTTGCCTGGGGGCTGCCTGTCATTCTGATCGGATTAGGGATCACGTTATTTATGATGCTACTCCGGTCTGTAATTGATGACCACGGGTACCATATTCATAAAGAAGAGCTGATGGATGATGACGACAAAGGGGTGAAGGCATAATGCATACAGAAGAGAAATTGACGGCTGAAACCTTCCCGGCTTCTCCTGAAAAAGCTACGTTAGAAGGAAAAAATAAGTTTATCGGCTTTTGGCTATTTCTCGGGGGAGAGACGGTTCTTTTCGCGTCTCTCTTCGCAACATACCTTGCGCTGAAGAATTCGAATGCAGGGGGACCGAAAACGACCGAGATGTTTGACATGGGGCTGGTTTTTCTGGCGACAATGCTCCTTTTGACGAGTAGTTTAACGAGCGTGTATGCCATGTATCATATGAAGAACTTCGCTTTTAAAAAGATGCAGGTTTGGCTCGGAATTACCGTTCTGCTCGGTGCAGGCTTCCTGGCGCTTGAAATATATGAGTTTACGCATTACATTCACGAATATGGGTTCACCATTCAGAGCTCGGCTCTCGGCTCCGCTTTTTATACGCTAGTCGGCACGCACGGAGCACACGTTACCTTCGGGCTTCTCTGGATTCTTTCTTTGATGATCAGAAATGCGCGCCGCGGATTAAGCCTTTACAATGCGCCGAAGTTTTTTGTCGCAAGTCTCTACTGGCATTTTATCGACGTTGTCTGGGTGTTTATCTTTACCGTTGTATACTTGATGGGGATGGTGGGATAAAAATGGTGAATAACGAAAACAGAGGGAATCCCAAAACAGATCTTGCCTACCGCAAAAAGAAAAACGCGGAGGACATGAGATATCAGGTTATTTCATTCGGTTTGATGATCGGCCTGACCATTGTCGCTTTTTTAACGGTCGCCTCAGATGCCGGAGTATGGTTTACTGTCCCGTTCATTCTGCTGCTGGCCGTCATTCAGGTTGCGTTTCAGCTGTATTACTTTATGCATATGAGTCAGCGGGGGCATGAAGCGCCGACTTTGTTCCTTTATTCGGGCGTTTTGGTCGCTTTTATTACCGTTTTGGCTTTTGTGACGCTTATTTGGTGGTAATCGAACCGACATACAGAAAGGAGGATGCTCATGTTGGGCAGCCTTGAAATATTCGGTTTTCGCGCCCTTTGGAGCCCCTATTTCCTAGGGGCTGTCGTTTTCATAACCGCCCTTTACTTTTTTCTGATGAAACGTTTAGGATCAGAAGAAGAGCGGGTATCCAGGAAAGAAATCGGTTTATTCCTGACGGCGATGATTCTTTTATACGTGTCCAAAGGCAGTCCGATTGATTTGCTGGGACATATTATGT
Organism: Bacillus sp. FSL K6-0972; assembly: GCF_037976035.1. Taxonomy (NCBI): domain Bacteria; kingdom Bacillati; phylum Bacillota; class Bacilli; order Caryophanales; family Bacillaceae; genus Bacillus; species Bacillus sp. FSL K6-0972. The sequence continues at coordinate 1,645,622 of NZ_CP150260.1, forward strand.
TCAGCGCGCATATGGCGCAAATGGCGGTTTTGTATTTGATCGTGCCGCCTCTGATCATCCTTGGCATACCGACTTGGTTTTGGAAAAAGGTCATTTTTCTGCCGATCGTCAAGCCGCTGTTCCGGTTTTTTTCCAAACCATTGATCGCGATTATCGTATTTAACGGTTTATTTTCGATGTATCACATTCCTTTGGTGTTTGATTTTATTAAGACAGATGCCGTTTATCATGCCGTTATTACGGTGCTGATCTTTATTGCAGCGTTTTTCATGTGGTGGCCGCTCGTTCACAAGGTCGAGGAGCTTCCGCAGATGAACGGACTTTTGAAACTCGGCTACATTATGGCTGATGGCATTTTGCTGACACCGGCATGCGCGTTAATCATGTTCAGCGATACGGCTCTGTATTCGACATATTCAGATCCGTCCGCATGGGCGGAGGCCATGAAACTGTGCGTTCCTCTCGATACGCTGAGCGGAATGACGCTTACAGGTCCGGAAATGTTCAGCAGCATGCCTGTTCTGGAAGATCAGCAGCTTGGCGCGATCGTCATGAAAATTTTACAGGAAATCGTGTACGGGACATTTTTGGCGATTATCTTTTTCGGCTGGGCGAAGAAGGAAAGAGCCAAAGACGAAAAGGAACTGGAAGAAGAACGATACTCTCCGTCTACGGTTCATTAAGATGAAAAAAGGGTACAGCCTCACCCGAGGGGCTGTACCCTTTTTATGTACGCCTTCTACACTTCAAGCGCTGAAACTTTTTCTTTGATCGAATTCAACACCGTTTTGCTTGTTTTGAGGAGCTGCGGCGGAAAGTGTTCGTCTTCACCGTATTCCACTCCATGGGGATAATAATATTTGCCCAAAAGCGGTGTCATCAGTTTAATTACCGCGCGCCGGGCGCCCACATCACCTTCGACGGCATATCCGAACACGCGGAGGTAGTACCTGCCTTCCACCATATCGAATTTGCGGTCATATGTGACGCGTTCATAATCCCATTGTCCAGCTCTTACGAACCCTTCATTTTCCATGATGTCGTCTAACCGGTTAAGGTCAGCAGTCAATCCTTCAATACCGGATTCTTCAAATTTCATCCCGTAAAACCCCCTTAAAAAAATTACCTTTACTGACAATCATAGTATGAAAGCGTTAAACTTTCAATCCTGGCTGAGCCGATATATAAATATTTTTGTGAACAGTATGAATCCCGGGCGGCTTGACGACAATATGAACAAACGAAAGACAAGAGGAGGTCTTCTGATTGACACGTGTGAAAGATATCATGACAAAGGAAATATTATACTGTACGGTTCTTGATAATGTGTACGAGGCTGCCGTGAAAATGAAAGACGGGAATGTCGGAGCGATTCCGGTTGTGCTTGATGACGGCTTGGAACTGGTTGGGATCGTCACTGACCGGGATTTGGTGCTGCGGGGAATCGCAGCTAAAAAACCGAATTCGCAAAAGATTACAAATCTCATGACGACGGATCTCATTACGGTAAGTGAAGACGATTCAATTGAAAAAGCGGTTGATCTCATGGGAGATTATCAGATCAGAAGGGTCCCGGTTACACGGGAAAAAAAGCTTGCCGGCATCATTACGCTCGGCGATATTTCAACTCATCAAAAATCAAACCGTCAGGCTGGTGACGCGCTGACATTTATATCAGAAAACGAAGAGAGGCCTGAAGATTTTCTTCATTAAAACATATTTTGTCTCAAATCTTAATAGGCTGTATTATCATTGAAAATTCATGTCAGTTCTGTTTAAATGACACTAAAGGCAAGTTTTTGATGCGGTGCGCCGTTTTATGGATAGATTGATCCGTCAGTCGGAGGTGAAAGTTTGAAAAATATATTAAGAGCGGTCGTGATCCTTCTCATCGTTGCGGCTTCATACACGCTGTTTATTCAATACGGTTCAACGCCTGAGAAAATTGCGAAGGAAGACAAGCCGCAAGTCTCAAACGAAGATGCGAAAAAAGAGAAGTCCTTGAACATTCCCGATTCCGGCCTGCTTTCTTTTATCGGAGAATCGGCTGAGACGATCGAAAAGAAACTGGGGAAACCGGACAGAGTCGATCCGTCAGCATATGATTATGAATGGTGGGTCTATAACAAAGGGGAAAAACAGTACGTTCAAATCGGCTTGCTTGGCGGCAAGGCCGTGACATTGTTTGCGACAGGCGACGGGCTGAACACCGCTCCGTTTAAAATTGGAAGGCCGTCAAGGGATGTTTTCAAAACCACCCAGATTGCCCCGTATGTCAATGTTCAATATAAAGGCAATTCATACCGTTTTGAGTTTTCCGAAGAAGACATGAATACAAGGCCGACAGTGAAAGTCGGAGACATCTATGTTCAGCTGTACATGGATAAATTCGAGGGGACACTTTCAAGCATCAGGGCATTTGATGCGCCGACTTTAATCAAGCAAAGGCCGTATGAAGTTGTCTACAGAGGCACCCTGATCGAACCTAAAGCATTGACAGAATCAGATTGGAAGAAAATTGAAAAAGCAAATGAGAAGCAGATTTTTGATATAACGAACGTCATCCGCGCAAGACACGACCTGTCTCAGCTCTCTTGGGATGAAGGCATATCAAAAGTTGCTTACGGCCACAGCAGCGACATGAAAGAGCACCATTATTTCTCCCATGTGTCAAAAACGGAAGGCACCCTCAAAGACAGGCTTGAAAAAGGAAAAGTCAACTTTGAGCAGGCGGGGGAAAATATCGCGCTCAACTATGTCGACGGGCCTGCGGCGGTTGAAGGCTGGTTAAACAGCGAAGGACACAGAAAAGCGCTGTTAAATGCCGACTATACCCATCTCGGAGTCGGGGTGGACGAGAAATATTATACGCAAAACTTTATTAAAGAATGGCAATAGAGCCCGGGACAATATCCGGGCTTTTCGTTTTTTGAGAAATCCTGAAATGCCGGCGAAAAAGAGGAATTTTAGGCGAACACATTTTGCCGGGGCGGATTACACTATAGTAGGCATATGTTTTCGGAGGGGGTGTAGACGTTGGCAAATCAAAATGCGCAATCATCCATTGATGAATTTAAGCAATTTATCAAACGGCATCCTAAGTTGATTTCCGAAGTGCGGAAACAAGAAAAAAGCTGGCAGGAAGTATATGAAAACTGGGTTTTGCTCGGGGAAGACGATTCGATTTGGGATCCGTACAGGGATAAAGAAGCTTCGGCAGAAAAGGAGCCGGACGCTGGCGACAGAAATGATTTCATTTCTAAAGTGGTGACTGCCGTCCGAAAGATGGATGCCAATCAAATGAATGAGCAGATCAATAAAATGAGCCAGTCTATTTCTTCGCTGCAAAGCTTGCTCAGCCAGTTTTCGGGCGGAAGCCAAAAACAGCAGAATCAAAGCGGCGGCGAGCATCCGTTTTCTTTCCGAAAAGATTAGGGAAGGAGTCAGACATGCGTAAAGAAGTGCAGGAGTATGTGTTCGCCGATGCAGAGCGCCGCCGGTTCATCCGTGAGCAGCCGGTCTGGTACCGCAAGCTTTCGCGGAATCCGAATGACCTGTCAGCCTTTCATCTCGATATGATGAATTTTTATGAAAAAACGATTCCTCACAGGGTCAACCAGTTATCAGGCAGCATTCAGATGGCCCAGATGATGCTTCAAATGTTTCATGCGATGCGCACTCAGGATTAATTTAATGCCTGAGTGTTTTTTTATGATGATAAATCGCGCCATTCTGGTAAAGCTAGGTGTGAAGGAGTTGATCTGTGATGAAGAAGTGCTGGCTTGTGATGCTGCTGTGCCTCTTGCTGGCCGGCTGCGCCACCCATAAACCAAAGCCCAAGGGCTTATCAGATTGGCGCGAAGCTGCTTGCGAAAGCGAAGTTTTTGGAAAATTATAGTTCGGAGGCGGCATAGACATTTTTGAAAACGGCTGATTTGTGATACACTATAGCTGGAGGTGCATGTCTATGTTTGCCACAATGGAATCGTTGCGGCTTCAAAATGAAGCATATGATTTGGCCAACATGATTCTTCAATCTGAGGCAGCTGAACATTACAGAAAATGCTACAAGCGTCTCCGCGAAGATGAAGAGGCCGGACGCATTATCGCTTCGTTTACGAAAATAAAAGAACAGTATGAGGATGTACAGCGCTTTGGCAAGTATCATCCTGATTATAAAGAGATATCCAAGAAAATGAGGGAAATCAAACGGGAGCTTGACCTTCACGATACAGTAGCCGAATTTAAAAAGGCGGAAACCGAGCTGCAATCCATACTTGATGAAGTCAGCGTGGAAATCGGTCATGCTGTGTCAAAACATATCAAAGTACCGACTGGAAACCCTTATTTTGATAATCTTTCATCTTGCGGCGGCGGCTGCGGGTCAGGCGGAAGCTGCGGCTGTAAAGTTTCCTGATGAGGCTCGGTCGTCCCGAGTCTCGTTTTTTTATAGAACTTCATGCACAGAGCGACAGGCAGGTGAACAATTTGGAAATCAGGCGTCAAGGCTTAATCGTTTGGCTGCACTCCTTGAAGCAGGCGAAAATGCTCAGGAAATTCGGAAATGTTCATTACGTTTCAAAGCGGCTGAAATATGTAGTGGTGTATTGCAATATGGAAGATGCCGAAAGAATCATCGCTAAAATACGTTCGTACTCTTTTGTCAAACAGGTGGATCTTTCATACAAACCGTTCTTGAAAATGGAGTTTGAATCCAAGCAGGATAAAGCGAAAGAATACGACTATAAAGCCGGGCTCTGACTTGGTTTATGTTAAAAAAATCCCCGCAGAAATACCTCTGCGGGGTCCTTCTATTCCTTAAAAAATTAAGGAGAAGGCAAAGGGAGAGGAGAAACCGGAGGAAGAACTTATGGGGAAACGTAAGTCTTCTCCGCGGTTGGCAACAACATCAATCGATGCTGTTGCTATTATTATCACCACTGACCCTTTTTGCTATACATATGAATTTGCACTTTGGGTGTTTGTGCCAGAAAACACTTTATGATAAGATAGGAATGATTTTTTTCGAGTTTTAAGAAAAAGTGGTGGAAGTATGAGAGTGATTTCTGGGACGTATAAGGGACGTGTCTTAAAAGCGGTTCCCGGCACGTCGACAAGGCCGACGACCGATAAAGTAAAGGAATCCATCTTTAATATGGTCGGCCCGTATTTTGAAGGCGGCACCGGCCTTGATCTGTACGCGGGAAGCGGCGGATTGGGCATTGAAGCGCTGTCGCGGGGGTTTGACCGCTTCATTTTTGTCGACCGTGATTTTAAAGCGATTCAAACCGTAAAAGGGAATTTGAAAACGCTGGGTTTGGAAAAACGAGCCGAGGTCTACAGGAATGACGCGGAACGGGCCCTGCATGCACTGGTGAGAAGGGGCGCAAGCTTTGATGCCGTCTTTTTGGACCCGCCATATCGAGAGCAAAAGCTGGAAGCGCTTTTATCGATGATTGATGAAGCGGATATGCTGACTGACAGAGGGTTTATTGTGGCTGAGCATGCGAAGGAAGTCATGCTGCCGGATGCGGTGGGCGGACTTCAGCTTGCCCGGCAGGAAATATACGGCTTAACAGGCGTGACCATATACAGAAAGAGAGGGAATGGGGATGGCTAGCATTGCCGTTTGTCCCGGAAGTTTTGATCCGGTGACTTTTGGACATTTGGATATCATCAGGCGCGGGGCGAAAGTGTTTGACAAAGTGTATGTATGCGTCTTGAACAATTCTTCGAAAAAGCCGCTGTTTACGGTGGAAGAACGCTGTGGGCTGCTTCGTGAAGTGACGCAGGATATCCCGAATGTGCAAGTGGAATCTTTTCAGGGGCTTTTGATTGATTATGCAAAGAGCAAGCAGGCGAACGTCATCCTGCGGGGGCTTAGAGCGGTATCTGACTTTGAATACGAGATGCAGGGAACTTCGATGAACAAAGTGCTTGATGAAAATATTGAAACGTTTTTTATGATGACGAATAACCAATACTCATTCCTCAGTTCAAGCATTGTCAAAGAAGTGGCAAAATATAAAGGTTCAGTCGCAGAACTCGTGCCGGAAGCGGTCGAGGCTGCACTTGAAAAAAAGTTTGCAAAAAATGAGCGGCCGTAACCGGCTGCTCATTTTTTAGCAGGAGCGTAGGTTTTGGCATAAAGAATGATGTAGATGAGAAGGGTGCCGATCGTAAGGAGCGGACCGATCTCTGCTAAAGTGTTCCACATCTGCAGAAAGAAAGATTCCGTTTTCCCGGCCGTCAGAAAGGAGAAGGCCGGCTCCGTCGGGGAATAGAACGATGTGTAAAGAGGCTTCCAAAGAATAAGAACAAAGATCGCTGCATAAATTCCCTGGAGGATGCGGGCGATAAAAAACGGCTTAAAGCGAATATCCGTTTCAGCAAGAATGCCTGCAACCTGCGCCTGAACACAGAAGCCGCTGAAACCCAAAATAAAGCTGACGATCACCGCTTGCTGGAGAAGCGCTGCATCCGTTGCGCTGACCAGTTTGCTGCCGAGCGTAATCTCAAACAACCCCGATAGTAAAGGTTTATCAAAATCACCGGGGAATTGAAGGGCCGTCAAAATCATTCGTGTGGCGTGCGAAAGAATGTCGGTGATATGCATCACAGAAAGAATGTTATTAAAAACCGAAAAAAGAATAATGAAGCCGCCTACCATTAACAGCGTTTGGACGGAAGAGATGACAGCATCGCTCAAAAGTTTGCCGAGCGGCCGCTTTTCTTCAAGTCTTGCTTGATGGAGCGCTTTTAAGGCTTCTTTAATTGAAGGCACAGGAAGCTTCTTTCGCACGGCGGTGCGGTTTTCTTCTTTTCTTCCGTAAGTACGCATCGTCAGTCCGACTGCGAAATTGCCCAAATAATGGGCCGCCGCAAGCACGACGCCAAGAGAAGGATTATGGAAAAAGCCGACCGCAACGGCTCCGAAAATAAACAGCGGGTTAGATGAGTTGGTGAATGAAGCGAGCCGCTCTGCTTCGACCCGGGAAATCTGCCGCTCCTGTCTCAGCCTTGAAGTCAGTTTTGCGCCGGCCGGGTTTCCCGATGCCATTCCCATCGCGAGCACGAACCCTCCGACGCCGGGGACGCGGAATACCGGTCTCATGAAAGGCTCGAGCAACAGCCCGACAAACCTGACGACACCAAACCCGATCAAGAGCTCTGATAAAATAAAAAAAGGCAAAAGGGAAGGGAATACGACCTCCCACCACATGGCAAGTCCACTTTTAGAAGCGTCAAATGATTCTTGCGGATGGGTAATGACGGCGGCTGTAAAAGAAAGCAGCAAAACGGCAATCATGAGTGTCTTTACCTTTGACATGTCCATTTCTAACCCCCTTTGCGGCTGTGAATACACATTGGAAACAGGATCATGATAAAATAAACGAAAAGCTTGCCCGATTTGTGCGGAAGCCTTCTCCGTGAAACTTCTTTATCATTATACGAAGGCTGGTCCTCATTTTAGACCACCAGATTGCAGATCGGTGATGAAACAAATGAACCGGAAGCTGCTTTATACTCGCGGAAACCCTTCTCCTTGATAAGCATCAATAGAAGGTATTTCATACATCTGTGAATTCATGCAGGCTGAAAATTTGGAGCCGGCCCTAGAGGTGAGCCGGTGAAAATAAAGATGGAGGGTTACATTTTCATGCTGAAAAAAAGAATTATACGCATCGCATTATTGATCGTTATTATCATGGCTGCGCTGTCATTTGTGAAGCTGCCTTATTACATCACCGAACCTGGCGAAGCGACCGAGCTGAACCCTTTAATTAAAGTTGATAACGGCTATTCTGAAAAAGGGAGCTTTTCTTTAATGACAGTTAAAGTCGGCCCTGCCAATCCGCTAACATACATATGGGCAAAAGTGCGACCTTATCACGAAATTCTTCCGGAAGAAAATTTCAAACAAGAAGGCGAATCTGATCAGGAATATATGAAGCGCCAGCTGCAAATGATGAGAGATTCCCAAGAGAATGCGATGATCGCCGCTTATAAACGGGCCGGAAAAGAAGTCAGCTACACGTTTAACGGCGTATATGCCATGTCGGTCGTCAGCGGCATGCCTGCAGAAGGAAAAATACAAGTCGGGGACAAAATTAAAAAAGCGGACGGAAAAACGTTCCGGTCAGCGGAGAGCTTCGTCCGCTACATCGAATCAAAAAAAGCCGGAGACCGCGTGAAAATCATAGTTGAACGGGATAAAGAAGAAAAAACATATGAGATGAAGCTGAAAACATTTAAAGAAGATCCGAAGAGAGCTGGGCTCGGCGTATCCCTCATCACAGACCGCAATGTCAAGGTGAAGCCGGAGGTCGATATGGACATCGAAAACATCGGCGGCCCTTCGGCAGGGCTGATGATGTCAATGGAGATCTATAACCAGCTGACAAAAGAAGACGAGACAAAAGGACACCATATTGCGGGAACCGGAACGATCGATGACGAAGGTAAAGTCGGTCCGATCGGCGGCATCAGCCAGAAAATCGTTGCTGCAGACAAGGCAGGAGCCGACATCTTCTTTGCCCCGAACGAAGGCGGAAAAAAAGGATCAAACTATGAAGAAGCGGTCAAAACGGCAAAAGATATTAAAACCGATATGAAAATCGTCCCTGTCGACACGATGGATGATGCGATTCATTATTTGGAAGATAAAGTGAAAAACACCTGATGATGTCCATCAGGTGTTTTTATTTGCGCAAAAATATCCGGCTGTCTTCATCATACCTGATCGGCGAAAGGGAATATTCCTGCTCTGTCAGCATCGTCCGCTCCGGCTCTTTGAGGGGGGCGCTGTATACTTGGCCCGCTTTTATGTCAAGCTGAAGGGAAGGGTGGGAAAAAGATCCCGTCTTTGTAATAAGGGGTACGCTCAAGCTTTTTTTCTTTTCAGCCAAATAGGCCTGCCCTTTTTTTGTCATTCCGAGAAGTCTGATATATGCCGGATGCGTTTCGCTTAACATGTGCTTAACGTCGGCTTTCTTCGTTTTTGTGAGGATGTGGGTGTTCATCCGCTGCAGCCTTGTCCACGTATAGCGCTTCGTTTTCAAAAGCTCCATGTATTCCTTAAAAGAGCCTGCTTTCCGGATCGCTTTTTTGACGCGGTGCTCAAGGCCTTCTTCCACTTCATAAATCCCTTTCAGGTCTTCTGTATCCATAGTATGGAGGCTGTATTTCAAAAAGGGGAAATAATCTTCAGGTGAGTGCCACATACCGAAAGTCCGGGCGTATTCCTCAAGCTCATCGACCGATGATTTTGGAAGGTAAAAGCGGCTGTCCGCAAGGCTTCCCGTTTCAAAGATCGACTTGCGTATGCTTGTGGCGCTTGCGATTCGGTCCGCTTCCGGGAAAGCTGAATCGTGATAGCCTGAGGATCGGCGCTTGACGGTTGCGGGCTTCATGCTTAATTGCTTTTGCATGATGGCTTTCACATAATGAAATCCGAGAATGTTGTTCGGCTTTGAAAGGTCAACAATGTTTCTGCTGTCTCCGGTTACAGCCCGGAACGCTTTTGCCATCGCTTGCGGGTAGCTCAGCCCAAATGCTATCTGTTTTTTTGCTTCTTCATTGAGCCCGTCTTCTTGCTCTATCGTGTGTACGGCTGTATTGAGAAACGCCTCAATATCGCCGTGCTCGCTTCCGAAAAACAGAGAAGCACACCCTAATTCATTTAAAATTGAGACGGCGCCTTCAGCAAATGTTTCCGCTTTTTGGACGGCGAATATGTAAGGGAGTTCAACGACGACATCGGCATAAGATGCAAGCGCCATCTTCGTTCGCGCCCACTTTGAGACGATGGCGGGTTCACCGCGCTGCAAAAAGGAGCCGCTCATAACGGCAACCGCCACCTCGCTCCGGGTTTCTGATTTTGCTTCCTTTATATGATATAAATGTCCGTTATGAAATGGGTTGTATTCCACAACAAGGCCGACCGCTTTCATTTTTTCACCTCTCTTGCATCTCTTGAAATAGTTATGATACATTTACACATGGAATGTCCAGACGCCTCGCGAAAACAGCGTTTTTTCTAAGTGTATGAATTGTTCTTCACAATGTCAACGAATGAAAAGCGCAGGCGCATATCTGTAAAGAAAAAATATTGACAAAAAACATGATGAAAGCTATAATCATGTTTGTTGCTCACTTAGAGGTGATACAATGAAATGGACGATACATCAGCTGAATCAAATGCCGAAGAAAGACTTTGAATTTGATGAAACAGTTGATTTAAGCGAACTCTCTCAAAGCTCGGAAATACGCAGCATTTCACCGGTGCGGGTGAAAGGGCGCGCGGAAATCCGCTCAAAGCAGGCTGCATTTGATTTTACCATTTCAGGCGAGATGATCTTGCCTTGCTCAAGAACGCTTGTTGATGTTCGTTATCCATTCAGTATTTCTACAAAAGAACTGTTTATATTTCATAAGACCGAGGAATTGGAAGATGAAGACGTCCATATTGTTGAAGATGACCTCATCGACTTGACTCCGGTCGTGAAAGAAGAAATCCTTCTTGAGATCCCTATGCAAATCTTTTGTGAGTCTGTTCAAAAAGAAGAAGGTGCTCCGCAGGAGGGCAAGGATTGGCAGGTCATTACAGAAGATGACCGGAAAGACCGGATCGATCCGAGACTTGCCGGACTCGGGAAGCTCTTAAAACAAGAAGATGAATCTTAACGCTCTTTAAGGAGGTGGGAATAATGGCTGTACCTTTTAGAAGAACTTCTAAAACGAAAAAAAGACTTCGTCGTACACACTTTAAATTGCAAGTGCCTGGTATGGTAGAATGCCCAAACTGCGGTGAGATGAAACTTTCACACCGCGTCTGCAAAGCATGTGGATCATACAAAGGAAAAGACGTAAAAAGCAACTAATCGTCAACAGTGAAAACACAAGACTTCAGGGTCTTGTGTTTTTTTATACCCGTTTTCCCTTCATCCTTTTATTTCCTGTAAAGAAAATAGTCTATCTACTCTATCAGCCGCATATGTATGAGGTAAATTCATAAAGTCATGGAGGGGGATAACATTTGACGATTACAAGACAGGATGCATGGACACAGGATGAAGATATATTGCTGGCTGAGGTCGTTTTAAGGCACATTCGGGAAGGCGGCACACAGCTTTCAGCCTTTGAAGAAGTGGGCAAGGCTTTAAGCAGAACCGCCGCTGCCTGCGGATTCCGCTGGAATTCCTTTGTCAGAAAGCAATACCAATCAGGCATTGAGCTGGCAAAGAAGCAGCGCAAAGAGCTGCGCAAAAAAATCGGCATCCATTCCGCAAACTTACCTGGATCTGTCAAAACGGTTTCCGGAAACAATGCGGAAAACCTGACGCTCGATGATGTCATTCAATACTTGGAAAAGCTGAAAGAAGCCCCGGTTCAAAAAGACTTTATAGATGAGAAGAAAAAGCTCGCTGAAGAAATCAATGAGCTGAAACAGGAAGTTGAAAAGCTGCGAAGCGAAAATCAATCGCTGAAAAAACGGCTTGAATTGACGGAAGAGGATTATAAAGCCTTGATTGAAATCATGGAGAGAGCCCGAAAAATGGTCGTTCTTCAGGAAGACGAACGAAATAAAAAGGCGAAGCTTCAGCCGGAGCCGAATGAAAATCTAGAGAAGCTTGAAAAATAGAAAACCGGCCATCCGCTTTCGGCCGGCTTTTTTCATTTATGCTGATTCAGAACTTTGATTAGGTTCGCTCACAGGATGCCAAACGAGCGGATTTTCCCCTTTATCCCGGGCCATATCGTATTTAACCGGTGTAAAGCCCATCTTGCTCCAAAAATCGGATGATTTGACGCGCGGGCTTGTGCGAATCGGGAGTCCGAAAGATTTGGCGAACTCCACCAGCAACGTTCCGTAGCCGTTGCGCTGATACCCCGGCAAAACTTCAAGCTTCCAGAGCTCAAGGTAATCTTGGCCTTCTTCAAAGTATTGGTTTGATTTTCCATCCGCTTTATACAGGCTCATTCTTGCGACGAGCCGATTTCCGTAATAGATGCCGTAAAACGGTGAGTTGCTGTCGTTTTCAATCATGTTGCTTTCAAGGTCCTCCAGCATGGAAAGCTCTTGAATCCCGTACTCCCTGAACTTTTTAAATTCTTCAAGCGTTTTGTAGTTGATCAGCAAACGTTCAACTTTGACCATTGTGTTACCCCCTTGTTTGTGGTCTACTTCTATTGTAAACGCTTTTTTCAAAAAATCCAAATGATAAAAATTTTCTAATATAATGAAGCGAAGCGGCTCTGAATATTTGAAACAACTGACAAGTCAACGGCGAAAATTTCTGCTATGATATACAGTATATGAAAAAATCAGGGTGTGAGAATGTGAGAATCGGAGTCATCGGAGGAGGCTCGGTCGGCCTCCTTTTTGCATACTATTTTTCGTTCGGCCACGAAGTGACGGTGATCGCACGGAGAAAGGAACAGGCGGAAGCGATTGAAGAAAAGGGAATCCGCCTTCTTGAAGACGGGAAAGAGATGACCGTGAACGTCAGGGGCAGGACTGAACTTGATCCGGACTGCGACCTTCTTTTTGTTGCCGTAAAGGAGCATCAGCTCGGAGCCGTTTTGTCCGAACTGGAGCAGGCGGCTCCTCTTGATATCATGTTCCTGCAAAATGGAATGGCTCATATTCCCGTGCTTGAAAAATGGCAGACGGGCCATCGCATCTATACGGGATCTGTAGAACACGGAGCTGTCAGGGTGGATGACCGCACATTCCGGCACACGGGAAAAGGGGCCGTGAAATGGAGCGCGTTCCGAAGCCAATCTACCGCCCGGTTGAAAAAAGAGCTCGGTTCGGTGCATGAAGCATTCCCTTTTATTTGGTGTGAAGACTGGTATAAGACCCTCGCCGGAAAATTGATTGTCAATGCGTGCATCAATCCGCTGACGGCTCTTTTGCGGGTGAAAAACGGCGCGCTGCTTGAAGAGCCGATGTATGCGGCCTATATGAAGCTTGTCTTTGAAGAAGCGAGCCGGATTTTGGAACTTGAAGACCGCCAAGCAGCGTGGGACCATGTTCTTTCCGTCTGCCGCCGGACAAAAAACAACACGTCTTCGATGCTTGCCGATGTGCTGGCAGAAAGAAAAACAGAAGCCGATGCGATCATGGGCTATCTGCTGAAGCGTGCAAAAGAGTCAGGGGAGTCTGCCCCGCATCTTACCTTTTTGCATCGCAGCATCAAGGCGCTTGAACACGAATGAAGCTAAATCTTTTGACCGAATCGCGGAACGTGCTATACTCGTTTCGGAAAGCTAACTATTTACTGGAGAAAGGAAGTTCTAAAGATGCAGCTTACTGAACTTTCCATACAAAGTCAAAACCCTTTTGTGCGAGACTATATAAATGGAAAAAAGGAGATGGAGCCGTTTTTTGATTACGGCCTGAGCAATGAAAGTTGGAGTGTCCGTTTGGATGACCTTTCCTCCCGGACGTATGACCGCGATTCTTTAGCCGACTATTTGCTCGACTATCACAGCAAATTTCAATCGGCGAGCATGAATGAAACAATCGAACGCCTTCGCGATCCGAAAAGCGTTGTCGTTGTCGGAGGGCAGCAGGCCGGCCTTTTAACGGGTCCTCTTTACACTATACATAAAATCGTATCAATCCTTGTATTTGCAAAGCAAAAAGAACAAGAGCTGAACGTTCCGGTCATTCCGGTATTCTGGATTGCGGGGGAAGACCACGATCTGGAAGAAATCAATCACGTCCACATTTCTGACGGCGGCAAGGTGAAAAAGCACAAGCTCCCGCAGTCCCACTGGAAAAAAAGCCAGGCGGCAAAAACGGCGCTCGATGCCGAGAAAGCTGAAAAGTGGCTGGACGGGATTTTTGCTTCATTTGAGGAAACGGAGTATACGAAAGATCTACTCGGCCATTTGCGCCGATGTTTAAGGCAGTCTCTATCCTTCACCGATTTTTTCGAATGGCTTGTTGCCGACATGTTTGCACAAGACGGCCTGATCCTTCTGAATTCCGGCGACCCGGGCATCAGAGCCCTTGAAGCGCGTTTTTTCCGGCAGTTGCTGAACAAAAACGATGAGCTGACCGATTCTGTCAAACGGCAGCAGGAATTCATGAAACAACTGGGCTACACACCGATCATCGAAGGTGCCGCACAACATGCGAACCTTTTTTATGAGCACGACGGCGAGCGGTTTTTAATCGAAAAAGAAAACGGCGCGTTTTTTATAAAAGAGCTTCATCTTCAGTGGTCTGAAGCAGAGCTTTGTGATTTGATCTGCCAAAAGCCGGAAGTGTTCAGCAATAATGTTGTAACAAGGCCGCTTATGCAGGAATATCTTCTTCCGACATTGGCGTTCATCGCCGGTCCCGGAGAGATCAATTATTGGGGCGAGCTGAAAGGCGCTTTTCAGGTCATGGGCTATAAAATGCCGCCTGTCGTACCGAGGCTCCAGGTTACTTTCCTTGAACGGCACATCGAAAAAAAGCTGGGTGAACGGGGAATCGAACTCCGCGAATCGATTGAAAAGGGAGCGCGCGCTAAAAAAGAGCAGTATTTTGAAGATAAGGTTCCGAGTGGATTTACCGATTCGGTTAAACAGGCAAAAGAAAAAATCGAAAACGTCCATTCCGCGGTGCGCGCAGAAGCCCTCGAAATCGACGGGAGCCTCGGCCCCCTTTTAGAAAAGAACGCGGGCTTCATTCAAGATCAGCTCGAATTTTTAGAGAAAACGGTCATCAGAAGGATTGAAGAAAAAGAAAACTATATTTTGCGTGATTTTGACAAAATTCAAACAAGCATCAAGCCTTTAGACGCTCCGCAGGAGAGAATTTGGAACATCGTGTATTATTTGAACAAATACGGTCCGAATTTCTTGGAAAAATACAAGGATTTGCCATATTCATTTCAAAACATGCATCAAGTTGTCAAACTTTGAAATAATTTTTTAAAAAACCCTGAGTAGTTCAGGGTTTTTTTTTGTTCTAAAACAGTGTAAAATAAATTTGTGGAGAGAAGTGGTGGATAGTGGTGAGTTGAGGAACGAAAGTGGGGGCCGAGATCATGTTTATGGGTGAATACCAGCATACGATTGATTCAAAAGGCCGCATGATCGTTCCGGCGAAATTCAGAGAAGGCCTCGGCGAGCAGTTCGTTTTGACGCGCGGGCTTGATCAGTGCCTGTTTGGCTACCCGATGTCCGAATGGAAACTCATCGAAGAAAAACTGAAGGCCCTTCCTCTTACGAAGAAAGATGCACGCGCTTTTACCCGCTTTTTTTTCTCCGGAGCCACCGAATGTGAATTGGACAAGCAGGGCCGGATCAACATTGCATCGCCGCTTTTAAATTATGCAAAGCTTGAGAAGGAATGCGTGGTCATCGGAGTTTCAAATCGAATTGAATTGTGGAGCAAAGAGATTTGGGAACAATACGTAGAAGAGCAGGAAGATTCATTTGCCGAAATAGCTGAAAACATGATCGGATTTGATATATAATGAATCTTTGCGCATGCGGCGCTTCTGCAATCAGTTCATTTGAAAAAGGTGGGACTAGTAAAGAAATGTTTCAGCATACAACAGTATTATTAAAAGAAACAGTTGACGGTTTAAATGTAAAAGAAGACGGTACATATGTAGACTGTACATTAGGCGGTGCCGGTCACAGCGAATATTTGCTTTCGCAGCTGTCTGAAAAAGGAAAGCTGGTCGCTTTTGACCAGGATGAAACCGCACTCCGCCATGCGAAGGAAAAACTGGCGGATTATGAAGGACAAGTCGTTTTCATAAAAAGCAATTTTCGGTATTTAAAAGACCGTCTAAACGAAATCGGCATCACGAAAGTGGACGGTGTTTTATTTGATTTAGGCGTCTCATCTCCTCAGCTGGATACACCTGAAAGGGGCTTCAGCTATCATCATGATGCACCTCTTGATATGCGAATGGACCAGTCGGCGGGCCTTTCGGCAAAGGTAGTCGTCAATGAATGGCCTTATGAGGATCTCGTGAAAATCTTCTTTAAATACGGAGAAGAGAAATTCAGCAAGCAAATTGCCAGGAAAATCGAAAAAGCAAGAGAACAATCGCCTATTGAAACAACGGGCCAGCTTGTCGATATCATCAAAGAGGCAATTCCCGCACCGGCAAGAAGAAGCGGCGGGCATCCGGCTAAACGGATTTTTCAGGCGATTCGAATTGCGGTAAACGATGAATTGAGAGTATTTGAAGAAGCGCTTTTGCAGGCGATTGAGGTGCTGAAGCCGGGCGGAAGGGTATCGGTCATCACGTTCCACTCGCTGGAAGACCGGATCTGCAAATCGACATTTAAAGAGATGTCGTCGCCTCCTGAACTGCCTCACGGACTGCCCGTGATCCCCAAGGAGTTTGAACCGAAATTAAAGTTAGTCAACAGAAAGCCGATCACAGCTTCCGAAGAGGAGCTTGAACACAATAACCGTGCGCGCTCAGCGAAGCTGCGCATCGCGGAAAAAGCACGAGAGTGAGCTGTACGAATAAAAAGGAGGTCATCAGTCTATGAGCAATTTGGCTTATAAAGTAGAAAAACAGCAAAGACAGACAAACAATGCAGAACAATCCGTTATCATCCGGAGAAGAGCATCGATCACGCTGGGAGAAAAAGTACTGATTGTGCTTTTCGCCTTGGCTGTACTCAGCGCTTCACTTTTTATGATTTCAAAGGCTTTTGCCGCGTATCAGACCAATATTGAAATTCAAAAGCTCGAAAAGAAGGTTGAAACGGAAAGCAGTAGAGTTGGTGACCTCGAAAAAGAAGCCGATATGCTGAAAGAGCCTGACCGTATCATGGACATCGCCCGGAAAAAAGGCCTTAAATTGGGAGATAAAAAAGTGAAAGACATACAGGAATGATGTACAATGCCGAAAAAAAATAAATTCATGAACAGAGGAGCGGCAATTCTCAGTATTTGTTTTGCCCTCTTTTTCTTTGTCATCGTAGGACGATTTGCGTTTATTCAAGCGACGGGAAAAGTGAACGGCGAAGTGCTTGCACAGAAGGCGAACGAACAGTATGAGAAAAAGCGGACGATCGAAGCCCACCGGGGATCGATCCTTGACCGGAACGGAAAAGTGCTTGCCGAAGACACTACGACATATAAGCTTGTCGCGATTTTGAGCGAAAAGATGGAGCCTCAATACGTTAAAGACAAGCAGCTGACAGCTGAGAAGCTTGCGCCGATCCTCGGCATGGATGAGGGGAAAGTGCTCGATATTCTCAATAAAAAAGGACCGTTTCAGGTCGAATTCGGATCGGCGGGACGGGATTTGACATACGCCCAAAAAGAGAAAATCGAAAAGCTGAAGCTGCCGGGCATCGTGTTTACCCGCGATACGAAGCGCTACTATCCAAACGGAATCTTTGCTTCCAATCTCATCGGCTATTCGCAGATCAACGAAAAAACAGGTGAAATGCAAGGCATGATGGGCCTTGAAAAAACGCTGAACGATTATTTGAAAGAAACGGACGGATACATGACGTACGATACCGACAGAACGGGCTGGCGTCTGCCGAACAGCAATGAAAAGATCAAAGCGCCTAACAACGGAGACAACGTGTATTTGACGATCGATCAAAAAATCCAGGCGTTTTTGGAAGACAGCATGACGACCGTTCAAAAAGAGTACAAGCCGAAGAAGATCATGGCGGCGGTCGTTGATCCGAAAACGGGCAAAGTGCTCGCGATGGGGCAAAGGCCGAGCTTCAACCCGAACGTGCGCGATGTCACGAACTATTACAACGACCTTGTCTCCTACAGCTTTGAGCCGGGCTCGACGATGAAGATTTTCACATTGGCGGCGGCCATCCAAGAAGGCGTATATAATGGAGGAGAACAATACAAATCTGGATCATATTCGGTTTCTAAAAAAGATAAGCCGATCAAAGACCATAACGGTGGAAACGGCTGGGGTCCGATCACATTTAATGAAGGTGTTGAACGCTCCTCAAATGTCGCGTTTGCGATCCTTGCCAATGATAAACTCGGCACGGATCGCTTCAATCAATATTTGCGGAAGTTCCATTTTTACGACAAAACGGGCATCGACCTGCCTGGGGAAGCGAACAGCAAAATCAATTTTGAATATTTGCGCGATAAAGTATCAACTGCCTTTGGTCAAAGTTCAGCGGTAACGCCGATCCAGCAGCTTCAGGCCGCGACGGCGATCGCCAATAACGGAAAAATGATGAAGCCTTATGTCATCGATCATGTCGTTGATTCTGACAAAAACAAAACGATTTATCAAAATAAACCGGAACAAGTCGGCCAGCCGATCTCTGCCAAAACGGCAAAAGAAGTGCGCGACCTGTTGGGAAAAGTCGTCACATCTGAAAAAGGAACGGGGAAACCGTACAAGATCGAAGGATTTGATGTCGCCGGAAAAACCGGTACGGCGCAAATTGCCGGAGAAGACGGCAGATATTTGACCGGCCGCGAAAACTACGTGTTCTCCTTCATGGGCATGGCCCCGAAGGACGATCCGCAGCTTCTCGTTTATGTGGCCGTGCAGCAGCCGCAATTAAAGGCTACGGAAACAGGCTCTGCTCCGGTATCAAAAATTTTCAATCCGGTGATGAAAAACAGTCTTCACTATTTAAATATCACACCGAAAGAAACCAAAAAAGAAGAAAAGCAGGAAGAAAAACAGCTTGAAATGCCTGATTTCACCGGCAAACGAGCTAAATCTGCCGAAAAAGAGGCACAAGACAGCAGCCTTGTTCCTGTTACAATCGGCGACGGCTTGGCTGTGAAAGAACAGTACCCGAAAGCAGGCGAAGCCGTCCTGCCGAATCAACGGGTCTTCCTGAAGGCCGACGGGAAAATTACACTGCCTGATATGACGGGCTGGTCAAAGCGGGACGCCCTCCGTTTCGGCGCCATGGCAGGCATTCATATCGAAACGAGCGGCCAGGGTTATGTGAAGAGTCAAAATGTAAAAGCAGGCAAACAATTAAAAGCAAACTCGGTCGTAAAAGTCAGATTGAAAAACGAATAGATCCCGTCTAAAAGGCTATCGGCTCAGAGTCGATAGCCTTCCGTTTGGGCGCGGCGCCTTGAACATATGAAAAATCGGGCCGTTCTATCAAAACGCTCCAAGGCATAAAATGAAACAAGCCTAAATAAGGAGTGAACGGTCTCTTGCGCGTTTCCAATGTAACGGTCAGAAAACGTTTAATATTCGTTCTGCTTTTTGGTGTGATCATCTTTTTGATTATTGATACAAGGCTAGGATACGTTCAGTTCGTTCTGGGGGATAAACTGACGACTTTAGCAAAAGATTCGTGGAGCCGGAACCTTCCTTTTGAGCCGGAAAGGGGCGAAATATTGGACAGGAACGGTGTTAAGCTGGCGACAAACCAAAGCGCGCCATCGGTTTTGGTTGTTCCGAAGCAGGTTGAAAATCCGATCAAAACGAGCAAACTGCTGGCCAGCGTTTTGAATATGTCGGAAGAAAAAGCGTACAAACATGTCACAAAAAAAACATCGATTGAAAGGATCAATCCCGAGGGCCGGAAAATTTCCCATGAGAAAGCAAAAGAAGTCAGAGATCTCAACTTGAAAGGCGTGTATATTGCAGAAGACTCCGTTCGCCATTATCCCTTCGGCAGCTATTTGTCCCACGTGCTCGGATTCGCGGGCATTGACAACCAGGGTCTGCTCGGCCTCGAAGCCTTTTATGACAAAGAGCTGAAAGGTGAAAAAGGTTATGTGAAATTTTATTCTGACGCAAAAGGCAAGAGGATGCCGGGTGAGGCGGATGACTATACCCCGCCGAAAGACGGGCTTGATATGAAGCTGACGATCGATTCAAAGGTGCAGACGATCATGGAGCGGGAGTTTGATATTGCAGAAGCGAAGTATAATCCGGACGGAATGGTCGGTGTGGCGATGAACCCGAAAAACGGAGAGATATTGGCGATGGTCAGCCGGCCGGACTTTGATCCTGCAAACTACAAATCAATCGATCCTAAAGTCTATAATCGGAACTTGCCTGTATGGAGCACATATGAGCCCGGTTCTACTTTTAAAATTATCACGCTTGCCGCAGCTTTGGAGGAGAACAAAGTCAACCTCCAAAAAGATCACTTCTATGATAAAGGTTCAGTTGAAGTTGACGGTGCAAGACTGAAGTGCTGGAAGCGCGGCGGACACGGCGCACAATCGTTTCTTGAAGTCGTCCAAAATTCGTGCAACCCAGGATTTGTTGAGCTTGGTCAGCGGCTTGGCAAAGAACAACTGTTCAGCTACATTAAAAATTTCGGCTTCGGACAAAAAACCGGAATCGATCTGCAAGGCGAAGGAACGGGAATCTTATTCCCTCTTGACCGCGTCGGTCCTGTAGAGCAGGCGACAACCGCTTTCGGCCAGGGGGTATCGGTGACACCGATCCAGCAGGTCGCAGCTGTTTCTGCAGCTGTCAACGGCGGAACTCTGTATACGCCGTATATTGCCAAAGAGTGGATTGATCCCGTGACAAAACAAACAGTAAAAAAACAGACGCCGATCGCCAAAAGAAAAGTGATTTCTGAAGAGACGTCCAAACAGATCCGTTACGCACTGGAGAGCGTTGTCGCCCAAGGGACGGGGCGGAACGCTTTCGTCGACGGCTACCGGGTGGGTGGCAAAACGGGTACGGCGCAAAAAGTCAAAGACGGGAAATATTTAAAAAACAACCATATCGTTTCATTTATCGGAACGGCTCCTTCAGATGATCCAAGCCTCGTCGTCTACGTCGCCGTCGACAACCCGAAAGGCACGATTCAATTCGGGGGTACGGTTGCAGCGCCGATCGTCGGAAACATCATGAGAGACAGCCTTCCGCAGCTCGGTGTTGAGAAGCGGAAAGATCAGATTGAACGCGAATATCAGTGGCTGGACAAAAAGCTGATCGAGGTCCCGAACCTTATAGGGCTTTCCGTGACAGAGCTTGAACCGTTGCTGATCAACCTCAGGCTGAAAGCTTCCGGAGAAGGCAATGTCGTCGTTCAGCAGTCCCCTAAGCCGGGCGAAAAAGTAAAAGAAGGATCAACCGTTCGCATTTACCTTGACAGCGAAGACGGAGCCTCTGATTAATTAGGATCATGATAAGGAGCGGCAACCGGCTGGATGTCCGAGGCCGTTCCTCCTAAAAAATATATAGATTTTAAAGGATTAGCTGGATGTATCCTCTTTTTTACGCTAAAATATGAACTGTATGTCTGCACGAAGCTCGTGCGGCGAATCAACGCAGGAAAATATGACAACGAATGAAGAATGATTAGACTTGAGAGGTTTGATACGATGAAATTAACAAAGCTTCTTACATATTTAAAAAATGCACCTTCCTATGCCGGCCAAGAAGACCCTGATATAACTTCAATTGAGATGGACTCCAGGGAAGTCAAGACAGGGAGTCTTTTTGTTTGTATAAAAGGCTATACAGTCGACGGGCATGACTACGCCCGGCAAGCCGCTGAAAAAGGGGCTGCCGCCATCGTGGCGGAAAGGGAAGTCGACGCTGATGTGCCGGTGATTATCGTCCGTCATACGAAGAGAGCGCTTGCCGTGCTGTCGGACGCTTTTTACGGCCAGCCGACGAAACAGCTGAAGCTGATCGGCATTACAGGCACAAACGGCAAGACATCGACTTCTCACATGGTGGAGGAGATCTTCAGAAAAGCCGGGAGCCGTACAGGACTGATCGGCACGATGTACACGAAAATCCATGACGAAACGTTCGATGCGAAAAATACGACGCCGGAAAGTGTCACACTTCAAAAAACGTTTAGAAAAATGGTTGATCAGGATGTGGATACAGCCGTCATGGAAGTATCTTCACACGCTCTCCACATGGGCCGGGTACACGGGTGTGATTACGATATCGCCGCATTTACGAACCTGACCCAGGACCACCTTGACTACCACCAGACAATGGAAGAATATAAACATGCGAAAAGTCTGCTTTTCTCGCAGCTCGGCGGTTCTTTTAACCACGAAAAACCGAAGTGGGCCGTGCTGAATGCGGATGACCCTGCATCAGCCTATTTCGCCCAAGTGACGTCAGCACACCTTTTGACATACGGAATTCAAAATGATGCCGATGTCAAGGCTGAAAATATCAAAATGGCTCCGAAGGGGACAACCTTTGACATGGTGACGCCCAAAGGTTCTGCCCAAGTGACGATCCCGCTTGTCGGCCTGTTTAACGTCTACAATGTTTTAACGGCCGCCGCGATCGCGATCGCAGCGGATATCCCGTTTGCTACGATTACGGAAGGAATTGAAGGGCTGAAAGGCGTCAGAGGTAGATTTGAGCTTGTGGATGCAGGCCAGGACTTTTCGGTGATCGTCGACTATGCCCATACCCCTGACAGCCTCGAAAATGTCTTGAATACGTGCAGAGGCTTAACGGAAGGAAAGCTGTTTGTCGTCGTCGGCTGCGGTGGAGACCGTGATAAGACGAAGCGTCCGAAAATGGCGAAAATCGCCGTTGACCTTGCTGATGAACCGGTCTTTACAGCCGATAACCCGAGAAGCGAAAACCCGCTCGCCATTTTAAACGATATGGAAGAAGGCGTAAAAGGGGCTTACTATCACAGCATCGTCAACCGCGAGCAAGCGATCTTTTTTGCCATTGCAAACGCCAAAAAAGGCGATGTCGTCCTGATCGCAGGCAAAGGTCATGAAACTTACCAGCAGATCGGCGGTCAAACTTTTGACTTTGATGACGCTGAAGTGGCCAAAAGAGCCATTCTTGAGCTGAAATAATCGAAAAAGAACTACAGGAAAGAGTTGTTGAAATTGATGGATGAAATAAATCAACATATGAAAAAAAACAGTGAATATGATAAATGCGTATGCTGCTTCTTATATCAAGCGGAAAGGGGAGAAGAACGATGCTCGAACAAGTAATTCTATTTACCATTATCATGGGCTTTTTAATCAGCGTTCTTTTATCTCCGATTTTCATTCCGTTTTTAAGAAGGCTGAAATTCGGGCAGAGCATCCGTGAGGAAGGTCCGAAATCCCATCAGAAAAAATCGGGAACGCCGACGATGGGCGGCGTCATGATCATATTGTCGATTATCGCGACGACCATTGCTATGACGATGAAATTTTCCGAAGTGAGCATGAACATGATCCTCCTCTTGTTTGTTACGGTTGGATACGGTCTGCTCGGCTTTCTTGATGATTATATTAAAGTCGTGATGAAGCGTAACCTTGGACTCACATCCAAACAAAAACTGATCGGCCAAATCGTGATTGCTCTGGTATTCTATGCCGTCTACCACTTCCAAGGGCTGCCGACTGACATCCGCATTCCGGGAACAGAGCTGTCGTTTGATTTCGGTTGGATTTATCCGGTGCTCGTCATCTTTATGCTTGTCGGCGGTTCAAATGCCGTTAACCTGACTGACGGGCTTGACGGTCTGTTGTCGGGTACCGCCGCCATCGCGTTCGGTGCGTTTGCGATTTTAGCGTGGAACCAGTCGCAATACGATGTCGCCATTTTCGCGGTTGCCGTTGTCGGAGCGGTGTTAGGATTTCTTGTGTTTAACGCGCACCCCGCGAAAGTCTTTATGGGAGATACAGGGTCGCTTGCCCTCGGCGGCGCGATTGTGACGATTGCGATTTTAACGAAACTGGAAATCCTGCTTGTCATCATCGGCGGAGTATTCGTCATTGAAACGCTGTCTGTCATTTTGCAGGTTATTTCATTTAAAACGACCGGCAAACGAATTTTCAAAATGAGCCCTCTTCACCATCATTACGAGCTTGTCGGATGGTCTGAGTGGAGAGTTGTCGTCACTTTTTGGACAGCGGGGCTTCTGCTAGCCGTCTTAGGAATTTACATCGAGGTGTGGTTATAAGTGGATACTCAAGATTTATTGCAAAATCAAAATGTGCTCGTACTCGGGCTGGCGAAAAGCGGATATGCTGCCGCTTCGATCCTTCATGAGAAAGGCGTAAAGGTTGTCGTGAATGACCAGCTGCCTTTTGAGGAAAATGAACCTGCGCGGATTCTCGCGGAAAAAGGGGTGGAAGTCGTCTGCGGCTCTCATCCGACGGAACTGTTTGATCTTCATTCGATCGACATTCTGATTAAAAACCCGGGCATCCGCTATGAAAACGTGATGGTCGAAGAAGCGCTGAAGCGGGGTATACCGGTCTGGACGGAGGTTGAACTTGCCTACCATCTGACAGATGCCCCGTTCATCGGCATTACCGGTTCAAACGGTAAGACGACAACGACAACGCTTGTTTATGAAATGCTGAAAGCCGATTCGAAAAAAGCGCTCGTTGCTGGGAATATCGGCACGGCGGCAAGCGAAATGGCCAATCAGGCCAGGGGAGACGAATGGATTGTGACAGAGCTGTCAAGTTTTCAGCTCATGGGGACTTATCAATTCAGACCGAAAATCGGATTATTATTAAACGTATTTGATGCCCATCTCGATTATCACCATTCGCGCCAAAATTATGAGCTTGCCAAACAGCAGGTCTATCGAAATCAATCGGAAACAGACGTTGCCGTTGTCAATTTGGACGATGAGACAGTCGTCCGGCTCGCCGAATGTTCAAAAGCGGAGAAGGTGTATTTTTCTGTCCGCCGGACACTTGAGCGCGGAGCGTGCGTGAAAGACGGCGTGATCATGTTTAACGGCGAACCGGTCATGCCAGTGGAAGACGTCGTTTTGCCGGGAGAGCACAATTTGGAGAACATTTTGGCCGCCCTTTGCATCGTTAAAACCGCAGGCGTCTCCGATGAGGCCGTCCGTAAGGTGCTGACGAGCTTTACCGGTGTAAAGCACAGGATGCAATACGTCGCGACGATCAAAAACAGACTGTTTTACAATGACAGCAAAGCGACAAACATTCTTGCGACGAAAAAAGCGCTGTCCGCCTTTCAAAAGCCGGTCATTTTGCTGGCAGGGGGGCTTGACCGCGGAAATGAATTTGATGAACTAAAGCCGCATATGTCTTTTGTCAAAGCGGTGATCACATTCGGCGAGACCGCGCCGAAGTTTGAGAAGCTGGCCGAAGAAATGGGAATACAACAGGTTAAACGTGTCGATAATGTTGAACAAGCAGCAACTGCGGCGTTCAGCCTGTCAGACGAAGGAGATGTCATTCTTCTGTCCCCGGCCTGTGCGAGCTGGGATCAGTACAAAACATTTGAAGAACGTGGTGACATGTTTGTAAACGCCGTGCATATGCTTAAATAAGGGCTTGTCTCGTAAAGATAGCCCTAAGAATTAGAGCTTGGGGTGTTCGGCTTTGCAAACAAAAAAAACGTCACCGGATTTTTTGCTGGTTATCATTACGCTATTGCTTTTAACAATTGGACTGATTATGGTATACAGCGCCAGTGCGGTATGGGCGACTTACAAATACGACGACTCCTTTTTCTTTGCGAAACGGCAGCTTTTGTTTGCCGGCGTCGGAGTCATCGCCATGTTTTTCATCATGAACGTCGACTACTGGACGTGGAGGACTTATGCGAAAATACTGATCATTGTATGTTTCTTTCTGCTCATCATCGTCCTGATTCCCGGGATCGGCATGGAACGGAACGGGTCGAGGAGCTGGATCGGAGTCGGCGCTTTCAGCATTCAGCCGTCCGAGTTTATGAAGCTCGCGATGATCGCATTTTTGGCCAAGTTTTTATCTGAAAAGCAAAAGAAGATTACATCGTTTAGAAAAGGCTTTGTGCCGGCGCTGGGCATTGTCTTTTCAGCTTTTCTGATCATCATGATGCAGCCTGACCTCGGAACAGGAACCGTGATGGTCGGCACATGCATCATTATGATCTTTGTCGCGGGGGCGAGAATTTCGCACTTCGTTTTTCTTGGTCTTCTAGGCCTGAGCGGCTTTGTCGGCCTTGTGCTGTCGGCGCCGTACCGGATCAAAAGGATCACTTCATACTTGAATCCTTGGGAAGATCCTTTAGGAAGCGGCTTTCAAATCATTCAGTCTCTTTATGCGGTGGGGCCCGGCGGGCTGTTCGGCCTCGGCCTCGGCCAGAGCAGGCAAAAGTTTTTTTATCTGCCTGAGCCGCAGACAGATTTTATTTTTGCGATTTTATCAGAGGAGCTCGGCTTTATCGGCGGATCGCTGATTCTTTTGCTCTTCAGCGTTCTACTGTGGAGAGGCATCAGAATCGCGCTCGGTGCGCCCGATTTATACGGCAGTTTTGTCGCCATCGGCGTCATTTCGATGATAGCGATTCAGGTTATGATCAATATCGGCGTCGTGACCGGCCTGATTCCTGTTACAGGCATTACGCTTCCGTTTTTAAGCTATGGCGGTTCATCACTGACCTTGATGCTCATGGCGGTCGGCGTGCTGCTGAATGTCAGCAGGTATTCTAGATACTAGATTTCGGCGATAACCCTGTTGCGAGATAGCAGGGTTATCGGCATGTACATAAGGAATAAGGGGGAGAACAGATGCGGATTGTTGTTAGCGGAGGCGGAACGGGCGGCCATATTTACCCCGCCCTTGCGTTTATTAAAGAAGTGAAAAGGCATCACGAAGATGTTGAGTTTTTATATATCGGAACCGAAAAAGGCCTGGAGAAAAATATCGTCGAGCGGGAAGGGATCCCTTTTAAAGCGATTGAAATTACGGGTTTTAAAAGAAAACTGTCATTTAAAAACGTCAAAACCGTCATGCGTTTTTTAAAGGGCGTAAAAGAATGCAAAAAAGAATTAAAACGGTTTAAGCCCGACGCAGTGATCGGCACGGGCGGCTACGTGTGCGGACCCGTGGTGTACGCGGCTTCAAAACTGGGGATCCCGACGATTATCCACGAACAAAACAGCCTTCCCGGACTCACCAATAAGTTTTTATCCAAATATGTTGATAAGGTAGCGATTTGTTTTGATGAAGCGAAAACACATTTTCCTGCTGAAAAAGTTGTTTTTACAGGAAACCCGAGGGCGTCTGAAGTCGTCTCTATAAAAGGGGGCCGTTCCCTGACCGCTTTAGGTCTTTCAGAGGGCAAAAAAACGGTCCTTATTTTCGGAGGCAGCCGCGGTGCCGCTCCGATCAATGAAGCGGTCATCGCGATGCAAAACGAATTAAAAAAGCGGGATTACCAGGTTCTTTATGTCACAGGGGAAGTTCACTATGATAAAGTCACAGCTGCGCTTGACAAAGAAGGCGCCGCTCAGAATATGGTCGTTCAGCCGTTTCTCCATCAAATGCCCGAGTACTTAAAAGAGTTCGATGTCGTCGTGGCGCGCGCAGGTGCGACGACAATAGCGGAAATTACCGCGCTCGGGATTCCAAGCGTTCTGATTCCGAGTCCGTATGTTACGGCCAACCACCAGGAAGTGAACGCACGCTCACTAGGGGAGCAGAACGCCGCAGTCGTTTTAAAAGAATCAGAGCTTAATGGAGACCGCTTAATTCAGGCGATCGATCATATTTTACAAGACGAAAAGACGTTGAAAGAGATGAGCAGCCGTACGAAATCGCTAGGCGTGCCGGACGCCGCGGAACGCTTGTACAATGTGCTGAAAGAACTGAAACATCATGCAAAATGATAAGTCAGAAGGATTTTGGAGGTTTTCGATGGATAAGGTGATACAAGAATTAAAAGAACTTGAAGTCGGCAAAGTTCTGGAAAACGAGCCGCTCAGCAACCATACAACGATTAAAATCGGAGGAC
The DNA here is from genome assembly GCF_037976035.1 of Bacillus sp. FSL K6-0972. Classification (NCBI taxonomy): domain Bacteria; kingdom Bacillati; phylum Bacillota; class Bacilli; order Caryophanales; family Bacillaceae; genus Bacillus; species Bacillus sp. FSL K6-0972. Next base: position 1,673,296 of record NZ_CP150260.1, read on the forward strand.
CGGCTGATGTGCTGGTGGTTCCGAAAAACATTCAAGCTGTCAAAGATACGATGAAGGTGATCAAGAAGCACGGCGTCAAGTGGACGGCCATCGGCAGAGGCTCGAATCTGCTTGTCCTCGATGAAGGGATAAGAGGCGTCGTCATCAAGCTCGGCCAAGGACTTGACCATATGGAAATCGACGGCGAGCAAGTGACGGTCGGCGGCGGCTACTCTGTCGTAAGGCTTGCGACAGGCATCAGCAAAAAAGGGCTTTCCGGCCTTGAATTTGCCGCAGGCATTCCGGGTTCGGTCGGCGGAGCGGTTTACATGAATGCCGGCGCCCACGGCTCTGATATCAGCAGGGTATTGGTGAAAGCATTGATCCTTTTTGAAGACGGAACGATCGAATGGCTGACGAATGAAGAGATGGCATACAGCTACCGCACGTCCATTCTTCAAAACGAGCGGCTGGGCATTTGTCTTGAAGCCGTTCTCCAATTGGAGCAAAAAGAACGCGATGAGATCGTCGCACAGATGCAGAAAAACAAAGACTACCGAAAAGAAACGCAGCCTGTGTCCAACCCTTGCGCAGGCAGTATCTTCAGAAACCCGCTGCCTGAACATGCGGGCCGGCTAGTTGAAGAGGCAGGTTTGAAAGGTCATCAGATCGGCGGGGCAAAGGTTTCAGAGATGCACGGCAATTTCATTGTCAATGCAGGCGGTGCAACAGCGAAAGACGTCCTTGATTTGATTGCATTCATTCAAAAAACGATTAAAGAAAAATACGATATCGACATGCACACTGAGGTCGAAATTATCGGAGAAAAACGGTAAACCGCCTCTCTACTTCAGATCGCCTTATGATATAATGTATGAAACAAACAAGCAAACGGCATCCTAGTATGTCGTTTGTTTCGCTAAACGGAAGCTTTTTAGCTTGCCCCGTGCTTTCATATGTCGGGAAGCGCGTCTTTTTTCGAACAAAAATAAGCAAATAAAAATCTTTTTGTCTGCTTTATTAACCTGAGGTGAGCCTACGTGAAACCCGGTATTGATAAAGAAAAAGTAGTGAATATAGAAGAACGGATTCCCAAAATTAAAGAACAGCGAAAGCAAAAGGCAAACCGCCGGCTGATCACGTTTATTCTGCTCTTTTTCACGATGATGCTGATCATCATCTACCTGCAGACGCCGATCAGCAAGGTCTCGACGGTAGAGATTAAAGGAAACAAAAACGTTTCAAAAGACCAGATCATTTCCCTCTCTTCGATCCATAAAGGACAGACGGAATTCTGGAGTCTGAGCAAGCAAAAAGCCGCAGAAAAGATCGAGCAGAATAAACTGATCAAAAAAGCCGAAATTTCTAAACAACTGCCCAACAAAATCGCCATCTCCATCGAAGAGTATAAAAGCATTGCATTTTTGCAAAAACACAATGTGTACTACTCCGTGCTTGAAAACGGCACGGTGCTTCCTGAAGAGGTGACGCCGACTGACATCGGACCGACCCTTAATAACTGGGAGGAAGACGAAAAGCTCGTTCAAATGGCAAAACAGCTGAACAAGCTTTCCGATTCCGTGAAAAAATCGATTTCCGAGATCAACTATACGCCTCAAAAATCAAACCCTTGGCTGATCAGGCTGTATATGAATGACGGTTATATCGTGACGGCTTCGCTGAAAACGTTCGGACAGAAAATGAACAGCTATCCGGCGATCGTAAAAGAGCTGCCGAAAGGGGAAAAAGGCATTATCCATATGGAAGTCGCGACTTATTTTGAACCTCTGAAAAAAACGGATGAAAGCAAAAAGGGAGACGGAAATTGAAGAGACACACAGTCAATCTTTCACTCGCCATGCTTGTCCTCGGGTTCCTGCTGTCTTTCTCCTATCAATTCGCCAGGGAAAACAAAGACCATGAAGAAACCGCCGAAAATTGGAAAGAGGAATATTCCTTGCGCGACCGGCTGATTTCCCAGGAAAAGCAAAATAAGAAGCTGGAACAGGAGCTTTACAAAAAACAGCAGAAAGTACAGAAAACAGAGACGGCTTTGAAAAAGGAAAAAAAAGAGTATTACAATATTGTGGAAGATGTTGAGAGGTACAGAATGTTCGTCGGGGAAATCGGCGTTCAGGGCGAAGGGATCAAAGTGACGCTGAAAGACGCTTCTTACATACCGGAAGGTGAGAATGTCAACAACTATATCGTCCATGAAAGCCACATTTTCCGCCTGCTCAATGAGCTGTGGATTTCCGGGGCGGCCGCGGTGTCGATCAACGGGCAGCGCGTGACACATCATTCCTATATATCGTGCAACGGCCCTGTCATTACGGTTGACGGTAACCAGTATCCGGCGCCGTTTGTCATTTCTGCCATCGGGGATGCGGATGTGCTGATGCCGGCGCTGAACATTGCAGGGGGGCTTGTGGACCAGCTGAGCCGCGATCATATTTCAGTCAGCATCGAAAAACAAGATAAAATCGAGATGGAGCCCCTTTTAAAGCAGGGGGAATGAACGTTGAAAAGTTGGTGGGCGGACGTTGAAGAAAAATAATCGTTTCATCAGTTTGAGCATCCTGATGCTCATTTTCGGAATTATGCTGTCCGTGCAGTTCAATTCGCTGAAAGCGCCGAAGGTCCGCGATACGCGGGACATTTGGGACCTCAGGGAAGACCTGAAGGAAGAACAGAAAAAACAGCTTGATCTGATCAGCGAAATTGACAAGTATGAAAAAATGCTGAACACATACAGTCATCAAGAAGAAACCTCGCGGACAAAAGCGTTGAATGAAACGCTTCAAAACTTAAAAAAACAGGCCGGTTTCACAGATGTTACAGGGAACGGAATCATCATCACTATTTCTCAGCTGTTCTCGGAAGAACTGACGGGAGAATCCATTCAAAATCCCCCTCCCGACCTTCTGAAAAAGCTGATTAATGAACTGAATATGTATGAAGCGGAAGAAATATCCATCAATGACAGAAGGGTTGTCAACACGACGGTGATCCGTGATATCAACGGAACGACCAAAATAGACGGATATCCTTTGGACAACTATCCGATAACGGTAAAAGTCATCGGCAAAAACGCCGATAAACTATATAGCCGAATGAATGCTTCATCCCTGCAGGATCTGTTCGCGGGAGAAAATCTGGATTTGCAAATCAAAAGGCCTGAAAAACAAATCAAAATCAAAGCTTACGAAGGTTCAATGCAAGTTGCGCCATTGAAACCGCTCGAAAAATCAAAAGGAGAGAATTCCTAATGTGGCTTCCGGTTTTAGGGCTTTTGCTCGGAATTACAATCGGGTTCAGCACGAACTTCACCATTCCGGATGAGTACTCAAATTATTTGTCCCTGGCGATTCTGGCATCGCTCGATACTTTGATCGGGGGAATAAGGGCCCATTTGGAAAGTGTATATGATGAACTAGTTTTTGTGACAGGCTTTTTCTTCAATATTATTCTCGCCATAAGTTTGGCTTTTCTGGGCGTTCATCTTGGTGTAGACTTGTATTTAGTCGGTATGTTTGCATTTGGCGTGAGGCTTTTTCAAAACATCGCGGTCATCAGAAGAATACTGCTCGCCAAATGGACGGCCTCGAGGAGAAAAAATTAAAAAAAAACTCGGTTTTAAAAGAGGATATACATAGGATATCACGAATATTCACAGTAATCCTAAAACTAAAAACGAAGCGTATTGGTTTGTATTGATTGTTACACACTTGTAAAACCAGATTCATTGTATTGTTGTTCGGCAAATAATAGAATAGAATTGACTGAAATGTGAGGAGGTGCCATAGAATGAACAACAATGAACTTTACGTCAGTCTAGACATCGGTACGTCCAATATTAAAGTGATCGTCGGTGAAATGTCAGACGATTCTCTTAACATTATCGGAGTCGGAAATGTTCCCTCAGAGGGGCTGAAAAAAGGATCAATCGTTGATATAGATGAAACGGTTCATTCTATAAAAAAAGCGTTTGAACAAGCAGAAAGAATGATAGGTTTTCCGCTGACCCACGCGATCGTCGGGGTTAATGGGAACTACATCCATATTCAAGAAACGAACGGTGTTGTGGCTGTCTCAAGCGAGAATAAAGAAATCCACGTTGAAGACGTGCGCCGGGTGATGGAGGCCGCTCAAGTCGTTTCCATCCCGCCTGAACAGCTGATCGTCGATGTGATTCCGAGACAGTTTATCGTTGACGGAAGAGGCGATATCACAGATCCGAAAAAGATGCTCGGCGTCCGCCTTGAAGTGGAAGGATCGCTGATCACGGGCTCAAAAACGATTTTACATAACCTGCTCCGCTGTGTGGAAAGAGCGGGAATTGAAATAACGGATATTTGCCTTCAGCCGCTGGCCGCCGGATCTGTCGCTTTATCAAAGGACGAAAAAAACCTCGGAGTGGCTTTAATCGACATCGGGGGAGGATCGACAACGGTTGCCGTATTTGAGGACGGACATCTTCTTGCGACCCGCGTCATACCCCTGGGAGGAGAAAACATCACCAAGGATATTTCAATCGGATTGCGCACTTCCACAGACGAAGCTGAGCGGGTGAAGAAGCAGTTTGGACATGCTTTCTATGAAGAAGCGTCGGAAGAGGAAACATTTGAAGTCGCCGTGATCGGGACAGACCAAAAGCAAACCTTTTCTCAGCGGGAAGTGGCAGACATTATAGAAGCCAGGCTCGAAGAAATCTTTTTATTCGTGGCAGAAGAACTGCGGAACATGGGAATAAAAGAATTGCCGGGAGGGTTTGTGCTTACAGGGGGACAGGCTGGAATGCCGGGGGTCCTCAGCCTCGCACAGGATGTTCTTCAAAATAACGTCAGAGTGGCTAGCCCGAATTATATCGGTGTAAGAGAACCTCAATACATGACAGGAGTCGGCCTCATCCAATTCGCTTACCGCAACGCAAAAATCCAAGGCAGAAAAGTAGGTTTTAAGATGCCGGAACAAGCGGTTCAGGAAGTCGCGGCAACACATCAAAAAGAAGTGCAGCAGCGGCCGAAGCCAAAATCCAAGCAGCAGGCTCAAGCTGAGAAAAAGCCGAGCAAAATGAAGAAAATATTTAACTTCTTTTGGGAATAGAGATTAGTCATTCGACGGATTAGGAGGATTTAGCATGTTAGAGTTTGAAACAAATATAGACGGCTTAGCATCGATTAAAGTAATAGGAGTAGGTGGCGGCGGTAACAATGCCGTCAATCGGATGATCGAAAATGACGTTCAGGGAGTCGAGTTTATCGCAGTCAACACGGATGCCCAGGCTCTCAACCTGTCAAAAGCGGAAACGAAAATGCAGATTGGTGCGAAGCTGACACGCGGGCTCGGCGCCGGAGCCAATCCGGAAGTCGGCAAAAAAGCCGCAGAGGAAAGCAAAGAACAAATTGAAGAAGCGCTGAAAGGTGCAGACATGGTGTTCGTCACAGCCGGAATGGGCGGCGGAACAGGAACGGGCGCGGCACCTGTCATCGCACAAATCGCAAAAGATCTGGGCGCATTGACTGTCGGCGTTGTCACAAGGCCGTTTACCTTTGAAGGAAGAAAAAGACAGCTTCAGGCGGCAGGCGGTATTTCAGCAATGAAGGAAGCCGTCGACACCCTGATCGTCATTCCGAATGACCGTCTTCTTGAAATCGTCGATAAAAACACACCGATGCTTGAAGCGTTCCGCGAAGCGGACAACGTTCTCCGCCAAGGTGTTCAGGGCATTTCAGACTTGATCGCAACACCTGGACTGATCAACCTTGACTTTGCCGACGTCAAAACAATCATGTCCAACAAAGGTTCTGCACTGATGGGTATCGGTGTAGCGACAGGTGAGAACCGCGCTGCAGAAGCCGCTAAAAAAGCTGTTTCCAGCCCGTTGCTTGAAACGGCGATTGACGGCGCCCAAGGCGTGCTGATGAACATCACAGGCGGAACCAACTTAAGCCTTTACGAAGTTCAGGAAGCAGCAGACATTGTTGCAGCTGCATCTGACCAGGACGTCAACATGATCTTCGGATCTGTCATCAATGAAAACTTAAAAGACGAGATCGTCGTTACGGTCATCGCGACCGGCTTTATCGAACAGGATCAAGATGCATCTAAGCCGCAGAGACCTTTAAACCAAGGCTTAAAACAGCATCATCAGCCTGCTCCGAAACGGGAGCCGAAGCGCGAGGAGCCAAGCATGCCGCATCGCAGCCCATCACAGCCTGCCGAGGATACGCTTGACATCCCGACTTTCTTAAGAAACCGCAATAAACGTTAAAACGTCTACAATACATTGAAAGCTGCCGACAATAAGTCGGCGGCTTTTTTTATGCACTGGAACTAGCCGAAGATCCTCCCCCTCTCAAAGCATCAATTGTCATCCTGCTCGAAGCATCTCCCTCAAAAGACTTGCATCTAACCCCTCTCTTTTCTCCTGGATGCACGGATTTTCCTTTCGTCTTGTCATCTGACCGAACTATGAACGGTGAACAAGTCATATGTAAAAAGAACGAATTTACAAACCGATAGAGGAAAAATGACAAAATACGACAATATCTACAAGTCTTTTCTTTTACCATTATTAATAGTTTCTGTTTCTAGACAAAGAAACGCAAGAAACGACTATATTTGCTATTGCTAAAAGGAGGATGTCATGTGAAGAAAAAGCCATTATTCCGCACATTCATGTGCGCTGCACTCGTCGGTTCACTTCTCGCTCCGGTGACCGTGCAGGCTGAAACAGGCACTGCAGCGAAGGCCAAGGAAGAAAGTAAAATATCAAGCGCTCTTTACAAACGTTTTGAGAAAGAAGATAAAGTGACTTTCTTAATTAAAATGAAAAACCAGGCGAATCTTCAGCAAGCGGCAACAGCGGCTGAAAAGCGGGCGAAAGCAAGCGTTATGACAGTGAAAAAAGTAAAAGAAATCAAACGTTCAGCCGTGCTGACTTCCCTGCGTACAAAAGCTGAGCGAACTCAAAAAGACTTGAAATCGTTTTTGGAAAAAGAAGAGAAAAAAGGAACAGCAAAGCAAGTGGAATCTTTCTATATTGTAAACGGCATCGCCGTGACGGCGACAAAGGATGTGATGGAAAAAGCGGCTTCATTTCCTGAGGTTGAAAAAGTGCTGCCCAATCAAAAAATTAAGCTGGGCAACACCGAAAAACCTACGGTAGAATCAAAAACATCCGCGGATCGCACCCCTGCTTCCAACATTCAGCAGGTTCATGCGCAGGATGTCTGGAAAAAGCGCTATAAAGGCAAAGGCGCCGTCGTCGCTTCAATTGACACCGGCGTTGAGTGGGATCATCCGGCGTTGAAAACAAAGTACAGGGGCTACAACCCTTCTAAACCGAACAGTCCCGACAATGAGTTCAACTGGTTTGATGCGACAAGCAATAAGAAAACCCCATATGACGACTTGGGCCACGGCACACATGTGACAGGCACGATGGTCGGCTCAGAAGCCGGCGGTAAAAACCAGATCGGTATCGCGCCGACGGCGAAATGGATCGCTGTCAAGGCCTTTTCAGAGGACGGAGGAGATGAAAAATCCCTTTTGGCTGCAGGGGAATGGATTTTGGCCCCGAAAGATGCGAAAGGAAAAGCGCACCCTGAAAAGGCTCCCGATGTCGTCAACAATTCATGGGCAGGGGAACGCGGACTCAATGAATGGTATTTGGATATCGTCAAAGCTTGGCGGGCAGCAGATATCTTTCCTGCATTCGCAGCAGGCAATGTCAGCGAATTTGAACCGGGCGGACCGGGTTCAGTTGAGAACCCGTCCAACTATCCGCAATCTTTTGCGGTAGGCGCAGTTGACAGCGCAAACGCGCTAGCCGACTTTTCATTGCAAGGGCCTTCACCATATGACGAAATCAAGCCCGATATTTCCGCACCGGGCGTCAGCATCCGCTCTGCTTATCCGGGACACAAGTATGCTGCAATGAGCGGAACATCGATGGCGACCCCGCATGTATCCGGCATCGTCGCTTTAATGAGGGAAGCCAATCCGGACCTCACAGTCGATGAAATCGAGCGCATCCTGCTGAATACGGCGATGCCTCTGACTGACAAAACGTTTAAAAAATCGCCGAACAACGGCTACGGATACGGCTTAGTCAACGCTTTAAAAGCTTTTGACGCAGCTAAAAAAACAAAATGATAAAAAGGACAAAACCGCTTTAAGGTTTTGTCCTTTTTTTATCTAATTTTAAACATGGCCTTGACAAATACCGACAAAAAAATTAACCATTTTTTACTATATTTAAGTTACATCAAAGTCAGACAAGGCATCCACAAGGAGGGGAGGACGGACAAATCCAGCCAATTTTCATAAAAAAGGGGGATGTTCATTTGAAAAGAAAACTGAGAAAAAAGGCGTTTTCCACCATTTTAAGCGGTTTGTTAATCGGCTCGCTGTTCATGCCCGCCGTTTCAGATGCCGCGGCAAAGCCTGCGCTTACTTCCATGAAAGAACAAGCAGCTGCAAGTAAGGAAAAAATTTCGAAATCTCTTGTCAAACAGTTCAAAAAAGAAGATCAAGTCACATTTTTGATTAAACTGAAAGATCAAGTCGATACACCAAAAGTGGCCAAGCAGGCGGAAAAGAACGCGAAGAAAAAGTCGCTGAGCGCGGCTAAAACAGAATATCAAAAGCGCTCCGCTGTTGTCTCCGCTTTAAGAGTCAAAGCGGATGAGACGCAAAGTGATCTGAAACGTTATTTGAAAAAGCAGGAAAAACAGGGGAACGTAAAAAAAATCCGATCCTATTATATTGTTAACGGCATGGCTGTCCATGCGACGAAAGAGGTCATGGAACAAGTAGCGGCTTTTCCGGAAGTAGAGAAGGTGCTCCCGAACGAAAAAAGGCAGCTGATCAAACCGGCTAAACAGTCTGTAAAAAAATCAGCAGCTAAGGATGAAAAAGAAATCGAATGGAATATCAATCGAGTCGACGCACCAAAAGCCTGGAAAATGGGATATGACGGAACAGGCACGGTTGTCGCGTCAATTGATACGGGTGTGCAGTGGGATCACCCGGCCTTGAAAGAAAAATACCGCGGATATGACCCGCAGCATCCTGATCAGCCTGATCACGAATTCAGCTGGTATGATGCGGTTTCAGGCGCTTCTGAACCGTTTGACGATCTGGAGCACGGCACGCATGTGACCGGGACGATGGTCGGTTCAGAGCCTGACGGTCAAAACCAAATCGGTGTGGCGCCTGGTGCAAAGTGGATTGCCGTGAAAGCTTTTGGAGATGAAGGCGGTACGGACGAAGATCTTCTTGCAGCGGGTGAATGGATATTGGCGCCGAAAGATAAAGACGGCAACCCGCACCCTGAAATGGCTCCGGATGTTGTCAATAACTCGTGGTCAGGGGGAGCCGGGATTGATGAGTTTTACAGGGATATCGTAAAAGCGTGGCGGGCTGCAGGCATCTTCCCTGAATTCTCTGCGGGGAACGTTGATTTCGCCAATCCGGGAGGACCTGCTTCGATTGCCAATCCGGCAAACTACCCCGAAGCGTTCGCGACTGGAGCGACAGACATCGATAATCGCTTAGGCGACTTTTCACTTCAAGGTCCTTCCCCGTATGATGAGACCAAGCCTGAAATATCGGCGCCTGGCGTCAATATTCGCTCATCTGTACCTGGAAGCGGCTATCAAGACGGCTGGGACGGCACTTCAATGGCTGGCCCGCATGTCGCCGCCGCCGCCGCTCTTATCAAGCAAGCCGATTCATCGATCACCGTTGATGAGACTGAAAAGATTTTGATGGAAACTGCAACACCGCTCACAGACAGCAAATTTACCGAATCGCCGAACAACGGATACGGCCACGGGCTCGTGAACGTGTTTGACGCGGTGTCCGCCGTCACAGACGGGTTGGGCAGAGCGGAAGGACAAGTCGGAAAAGAAGGCGAAGACAAAAATCCGCCGGTCTTACACCATCAAGAGATCAATGAAATTTACTCAGGCTCGGAAACGCCTCTTACAGTTGATGTGGAAGATGATGTCAGCATCATATCGGTCAAATTGAGCTATAAAACGGATACTTCAGATTGGGAGACGATCGCTGCCAAACAAACTTCCGGCGATTATAAAAAAGGAACGTACAAGGCAGCCGTATCCGTTTCTGAAGGGAAAGTCCTTTCCTACAAGTGGATTGTCACCGACTTCGGAGGAAACAAAACGGAATCCAAAGTGTACGAAATCCCGATTTCCCCGGCTGTGACAACAGGGTATAAACAAGATTTCGAGAATTCCGCCAGCGGCTGGCTCACATCAGGCGTGAAGAATTCATGGGAGCGCGGAGTTCCTCAGTCAGGCCCGAACGCCGCAGCATCGGGAAAAAACGTATTCGCAACAAATCTGACAGGGCCGTATGAAAGTTCGGCCAATATGAATCTTCTCATGCCTCCTGTCAGCGTTCCAAAAAATCAAAAGCTTTATCTCACATACAAATATTGGCACGATATTGAAGAGGACTTTGATTACGGCTTCGTTTACGTACAGCCTGAAGGAAAAGATGAATGGATCCCGGCTGCCGAGTACAGCGGCAGGACATCAGAATGGAAAGACGGACAGATCGATTTGTCGGAATACGGGGGACAGACGATTAAGATCATGTTCAACCTTCAATCTGACGACAGCATTGAGGGTGACGGGCTGTATATCGATGATGTAGCGCTTGTCAAGGAAGTGAAGAGCACTGGTACGAAAAAACGACTGGGCGTTGAAAAACAGCCGGCCAAAATGAAGGATAAGAATACGAAGAAACAAACGATTGATCCGAAAAAAGCAAAACCGGCAGAAGCCGTTCAAGAACATCCTGAGACGAAAAAAGCAGCTCCTGCGGTTCTTCCGGTGCGCGCTCAGGTCAGTGTGCTGGAGACGGGCAAATCGACATATTCCAACCAGGCAACAGGCGCATACAGTTTGGCTCATGCACCTGGAACCTATACGCTGAAAGCAGAAGCGTACGGATATGAATCAAATACCCAAACCGTAAAAATCGAGACCGACAAGACAACGACGGCAGACTTTGTCTTAAAAGAACTGAAGAAAGGGACGCTCACCGGATCGATAAAAAACAAAAAAACGGGCGAACCCGTCCGACATGCAAAGCTGTATATCGTTGAAGATGCAGCTGTAAAACCAGTCCAGACGGACGGCGACGGAAGCTATTCATTAACGGCCTATGAAGGCTCGTATACGGTAAAGGTCTCTGCAAACGGATATTACAGCAGCGAGTTTGCCGTTGATTTAAAAGGAGATGTCTCGAAAGATATCGAGCTCGATCCTTTCATCGGCTATCCGGGGGAAATAGGCTATGACGACGGAACCGGGGAAAACGCCTGGGCTTTCTATGAATCCGGCAACGGGCTGGCCGTTAAAATGACGCTCGAAAACGGGCAGGAAAAAGCCATGCTGAAAGGCGGTTTGTTTAAATTCTGGGATACAGAATTCCCTGATCCGGGCGGCACTGATTTTGCAGTCGAAGTCTACGATGCTTCGGGTGAAAAAGGCTCTCCGGGCAAAAAAATCGCCGGCCCGTTCAAGGCTGAAGCGCTCCGCACAGGCGAATGGACGACCGTTGATTTGGGTGACGAAGGCATCATCGTCGAAAAAGACTTTTACCTCGTGTACATCCAGACAGAAGATCTGGCCAACTCACCTGGACTTGCTACAGACGAAGACGGGGAATATTCCGGCCGCAACTGGCAGTATACGGACGGCTCATGGTCAAAAGCGCCATCAGACCAAGGCAACTTTATGATCCGCGCTTTGGTCGACTATGAATTGGCGGTGCCTGTGATCACGTCTCCTAAAGACGGATTCATCACCAATAAAAAGAACGCTGTCATCGAAGGGACATCGTCTCCGAACACGACCGTTCATCTCTTTAACGGAGATGAAGAAGCCGGAACGGCGGAAACTGGGGCAGACGGCACTTTCTCAAAAGAGATTCCGTTGAATAAAGGAGAAAATGTGATCACCGCCAAATCGTCATCGGCTTCCGGCACGACGGATGCTTCAGAACCGGTCCGCATCGTCCTTGATCAGAAAAAGCCGAAGCTTACGATCGATACGCCGAAAAGCGGCTCAAAACTCAATAAAGAGACTGTCACCGTGAAAGGAACTGTATCAGACGACCACTTGGAATCTGTTCATGTAAACGGCAAAAAAGCGGCTGTTGACAATGGCGAATATTCTGCGAGGATTATGCTTGACAACGGCAAAAATGAAATCAACGTAACGGCAGCAGATGCGGCAGGCAACAAAACGACCAAAAAAGTCACGGTAGATGTCAACTTTGAAGCGCCGCAAATCACCGGTTTGAAACCGGCCGAAGATCTCGAGCTCAAAACGGGAGAAACCGTGAAAATCGAGTTTGAAAGCGCCGCTGATTTGGATGCTGTCTTTGTGATCAGAATGCCGCTTACCAATTTCAAAACCGCCGCCCAAAACGTAACGGAGCTGCCGATCAGAGAAGTCTCAAAAGGCAAGTATGAAGGATATTGGACTGCGACTTCAACCGCAAAAGCAAAAGGAGCGGAAATCGAGGTCATTGTCCGGGATGATTACGGCAATGAAACGAGACAAACGGCAAAAGGCAAATTGTATATCAATGAAAAGCTAAAATAAAGGTGAAAAGACGCTGTCTTCAATGGCAGCGTTTTTTTCGTTTTATGATCGACAAATTCAGTACGAAAACTTCAAAAAATGTACGATTTGCGCAACATTAATTGACAGACTTTACCTTTGGGCTTGATTTATACTTAGGAAAACACACTAAGGTCATCGAGCCGCAGAAAGGGGAAGGATGTGGAAATCTATTTAGATGCGATATGGCTGTTAAACTTTTGTTTTGACTTGCTTCTTTTAATGATGACCGCATTTATTTTAAAGCGAAGGGTTAAAAAGCGGAGGCTGATCTTAGGGGCGTTTGTCGCGTCAAGCATCGTTCTGTTTATGTTTACACCTTTTTCGCCGTACGTCCTTCATCCTGCAGGCAAACTGTCGTTTTCGGTTGTGATTGTTCTTGTGACATTTGGTTTTAAGCGGTTCCGCTTTTTTTTGCAGAATTTGTTTTCTTTTTATTTTGCCACTTTTTTAATGGGAGGGGGGATTATCGGAGCGCATTCTTTGCTTGAAACGGATTCGATCATGGAAAACGGCGTCTTTATGACGAGTTGGTCCGGTTTTGGAGACCCCGTCAGCTGGCTGTTTGTCGGTGTGGGTTTTCCGGCTGTATGGCTGTTTTCAAAAAAGCGTTTTGAAGATGCCGAAACGAAGAAAATTCAATACGAAGAACGCGTCCGCCTAGAGGCCTGCATTGATGAACATACGCTTCATTTCACCGGATTGATTGACTCCGGAAACCAGCTCTACGACCCAATCACAAAAACGCCCGTCATGATCGTCAATATTGAAAAATTGAAAGGTGTATTGGGAGAAGAGGCGAGTGTGATCATCAAGGAAATGAGCCCGCTTGATGCCGTCGGGAAACTTGATGAAACACTGCCTTATATCGGGCGAATCCGCCTGATTCCGTACCGCGGGGTCGGCCATCAGCATCAGTTTCTGCTCTGCTTAAGGCCGGATCATGTGCTCATTTGTACGGAAAGAGAGGTGATTGAAGCGCCGAAATGCCTGATTGGCATCAGCACATCACCGCTTTCCACTGACGGCGAATTTGACGCCATCGTCCATCCGAAAATGCTGGCCGGAAACCCGGTCAAACACGTTTCTTAAACTTGAAGGCTGTTACATTATCATACTCCTGAAAACGTTTATTTAGAAGGGGGAGGAAGATGAAAAAACTAAAATTAAGGTTAACCTATCTATGGTACAAACTTTTAATCAAACTGGGGCTGAAAAGCGACGAAATTTATTATATCGGCGGAAGTGAAGCGCTGCCCCCGCCATTGTCAAAAGATGAAGAGCAGGTGCTTCTCCATAAGCTGCCTGACGGTGATCAGGCGGCACGAGCGATTTTGATTGAACGAAATCTCAGGCTGGTCGTCTACATCGCAAGAAAATTTGAAAATACCGGCATCAATATCGAGGATTTAATCTCCATCGGCACGATTGGCCTCATCAAAGCGGTGAATACCTTTAATCCCGAGAAAAAAATCAAACTGGCTACATATGCTTCCAGATGCATTGAAAATGAAATTTTGATGTATTTAAGAAGAAACAATAAAATTCGCTCAGAGGTATCATTCGACGAACCGCTGAACATCGATTGGGACGGAAATGAACTGCTTCTCTCAGATGTGCTCGGAACAGAAAACGACATTATTACAAAAGATATCGAAGCAAACGTTGATAAGAAACTGCTGAAAAAAGCGCTTGAACAGCTCAATGACAGAGAAAAACAGATCATGGAGCTCCGCTTCGGACTTGTCGGAGGAGAAGAAAAAACGCAAAAAGACGTTGCCGATATGCTCGGGATCTCCCAGTCATATATTTCCCGGCTTGAAAAAAGAATTATTAAAAGGCTGCGAAAAGAATTCAATAAAATGGTTTAATTTTTTTATGAAATTTGAAGCGTTGACAGTCAAGGGTTTTTGACTCGATCTTCTTATTTTTGGAAATTAACGATGCATATTTTTCCCACCCGAGGAGATACTGAACTTTGTACAGCAGCTCCTGTAGGGAGGGAAAAAAGTGTCGAGGAATAAAGTTGAAATCTGCGGGGTTGATACATCAAAACTGCCCGTACTGAAGAACGAAGAGATGAGAAAGTTGTTCAAGCAAATGCAGGATGAAGGAGACACAACAGCAAGAGAAAAGCTTGTTAACGGCAATTTGCGCCTTGTCTTAAGCGTCATTCAAAGGTTTAACAACAGAGGAGAATATGTTGATGACTTATTCCAAGTCGGCTGCATCGGACTAATGAAATCAATTGATAATTTTGATCTGAGCCACAATGTTAAGTTTTCAACATATGCTGTACCAATGATCATCGGAGAAATCCGCAGATATTTGCGCGATAACAACCCGATCCGCGTCTCACGGTCACTCAGGGATATCGCGTACAAGGCGCTGCAAGTGAGAGAACGGCTGATCAGTGAGACAAGCAGGGAGCCGACGGCTCAGGAGATTGCTAAAGAGCTTGAAGTGTCCCATGAAGAAATTGTTTTTGCGCTTGACGCCATTCAAGATCCTGTATCTTTGTTTGAGCCGATTTACAATGACGGAGGAGATCCGATTTATGTCATGGATCAAATCAGCGATGAGCGCAACAAGGATTCGCAATGGATCGAAGAGCTCGCCTTAAAAGAAGGCATGAGACGGCTGAATGAACGGGAAAAAATGATTCTCAGAAAACGCTTCTTCCAAGGCAAGACGCAAATGGAAGTCGCCGATGAGATCGGAATCTCCCAAGCCCAGGTCTCAAGGCTGGAAAAAGCCGCCATTAAACAAATGAATAAGAACATTCACTAAAGCCGCAGATTGACTGCGGCTTTTCACATGCTAAAAATGGAAAATCTCTCATTCACTTTGTTAAATAAATAAGCTATAATAAAAGAATTATATTTTAATTTATCAGAATATTTACATAAAAAAGGAGGATTTCGGATGGTTCTGCAGCTTGAGCGTGCTTCACTAAAACGAAACGGAGAGTGGATATTAAAGGATATTGATTGGACGGTGAAGAAAGGGGAGCACTGGGCGTTATACGGATTAAACGGAGCCGGCAAAACCGCTCTGTTGAACATGCTGTGCGCTTATTATTTTCCGACAACAGGAAAAGTCACCGTGTTAGGCCGTGAATTTGGAAAAATGGAGCTGGGCGAAAAGCTTCGGCGAAAAATCGGCCTCATTTCAGCGGCCCTGCAGCAGAAGCTTTATCCTGAAGACAGCGCATTTGAAATTGTCTTAAGCGGCGCTTTCGCATCGATCGGCCTTTATGAATCGCCTTCACAGTCTGTCAGGGAGAAAGCGATCGCCCTCTTGGAGGAATTCGGCTCCATCCGCTATGCGGACAGGAGATATGAAACGCTCTCCCAGGGGGAAAAACAAAAGGTGCTGATCTCAAGGGCCTTGATGGCCGATCCTGAGCTGCTGATTCTCGACGAGCCTGTAACAGGTCTTGATTTCATCGCGAGGGAGCAGGTGCTGGAGACGGTTGAACAAATTGCCAAAAAAGACAGTGCACCGTCCATGCTTTACGTTACTCACCATGCAGAAGAAATTCTCCCTGCTTTCAGCCAAACGCTGCTGTTGAAAAAAGGGGAAGTGTTTTCATTGGGAAAGACAAGAGAGATGATGTCCGGCGAGGTTCTCTCCAAATTTTTCGATATGCCGGTCCAGGCCGTATGGACGGACGGCAGACCGTATTTGTCCAAGAAAAAGCTTGCAAACCTCAACGTTTAAACCAGCTGATGTCTTTGGCAGCCTCCTTGCATGGAGGCTCTTTTTCAGCTTTCCTCATCTTAAAGAAGCTGGTAAGATAATAGAGAACGTCATGATAAAGAGGGGTTCATCATTATGATCATTCAATTCATTCGCTACAGATAATGAAAGGTATAGACAAACACTTAAACCATCCACACCTTCGTCTTTAAAAAATGCCGAAGGAGCGGGGTTTATTTGTCTATGCCTTTTTCATTGATCTAAATGTGAATGAATGAGGTGTAACAATGATGAATAAAAAATTAAAAAGAGCATCGCTCATGAAGAGGCATGAAACGATGTTTCAGTGCCCGATATGCACAGCGAACATGGCGGTCACTGATTTAAAAAGCCTGATCTGTGCAAGCGGACATACGTTTGATATCGCAAGGGGAGGATATGTCAATGTCACGACGCATTCTCCATCTGTTAAATATGATAAAGATTTATTTGAAGCCAGAGGAATGTTAGCAGGCGCCGGCTTTTTTGAACCGCTGAGCAGCGCGTTGACAGACCGGCTCGAACAAGCTGGCCTCCCGTTTTGCAACTTTGTCAGCATCCTCGATGCCGGCTGCGGGGAAGGTTCGCATTTGGCGCGGATCGCTGAAATGATTCAATCGCGTTCCGGAAGGCCTGTCCTTGGAGTCGGACTGGATTTGGCGAAAGCCGGGATTGTGTCGGCGGCTAAGCAAGAAAGGGAGGCGATCTGGTGTGTCGCTGATCTGGCTGCCGCGCCGTTTCGGAATCGTTCATTCGACGCGATCCTCAATATATTGTCGCCTTCTAATTACGCGGAATTCGAGCGGCTGTTATCGGATGACGGCATCGTTTTGAAAGTGATTCCGAAAAGCGGCTATCTGAAAGAACTGAGGGGATTTTTGTACGACGGCTTGGACAAACAAGCCTATACGAGTGAGGATACGGCTGAGCGGTTCTCGTCTCATTTTGATCTGATCGACAGAACGGAGATCGCCTACAGCAAACGTTTAGACCAAAACCTCCTCCCGCCGCTCATCAAGATGACGCCATTATCATGGCGCGCGGAAAAGGAGCGGATCAATGCCTTTTTAAAGAAGGAATCCGCTGTTATGACCGTCCATCTCGACATTTTAGCCGGCAGGAAAAAAACGAAATAAACCATTGAAAAGGCAGTCTAAATAAAGGACTGCCTTTCATATAATCTTAAAAGGAGATTTGATCAGAGGAGGCGTGCGGTGAACATGATGAATATTTCTGATTTTCAAATAAAGGATGTCGTCAACGTATCAAACGGAAAAAAGCTCGGCAGCATCGGCGATATTGATATTAATGTAACGACAGGCAAAATACAGGCGATCGTCATCGGAGGGACGGGGAAAGTTTTCGGATTTTTCGGAAAAGAAGAGGAAATCGTCATTCCGTGGCGAAATATTGTTAAAATTGGAGAAGATGTGATTCTTGTGCGACTTAGCTGATCAAGAACATGAGATGATGCCTGATCAATCGGCTGGCCCTTATCCGCCTGCTTTTTTCAAAATGTTGTGAACGGTGAGACCGTCTGTAAAAGCAGGGATAAATGTTGCAAACAATACATTTCGTTTAGTTTTTTGAAACGAAACTAAACGAATGCATCAAGATGTGTTAAAATAGGAGCGATATGATGAAAGACTACGATGTTTGTCGAAAGGCTGATCACCATGAATACATATAACCCCTTTCGTCTTGATGCTCCGTCAATGCTTTTGATTGAGGAATGGAATCAGACGGCGGAAACCGGCGGAGCCGTCACAGCCGGATTTACGACAAAAAACGGCGGAGAAAGCGAACCGCCTTTTCACTCATTGAATACAGGGCTGCACGTTCAGGATCATGAACAGCATGTCATCAATAACAGAAAAAAGGTTGCCGACATCCTAAAAACTGATCTGCACGACTGGGTATTTGCCGATCAGACGCATGAAGACCGGATTCAAAAAGTGACGGATGGCGATCGCGCCAGCGGCGCTTTCCGATACGATACGGCGCTGAAGGCTACGGACGGACTTTATACAGACAGGCCAAACCTGTTTTTGGCGCTGTGCTTTGCCGACTGCGTTCCCGTTTATTTTTACGATCCGGTCCGCTCGCTGGCCGGAATCGCTCACGCGGGCTGGAAAGGCACCGCACTCGGGATCGCCGCCAGCATGGTTGACACGTGGGTCAGCCGGGAAGGATCAAATCCCGCAGACATCCGAGCCGTGATCGGGCCTGCGATCGGCGCGTGCTGCTACACTGTCGACGATCATGTAATAGACAAAATCAGAAATCTTCCTCTTCAACAAGAAGACAAAGCCTTTTTGACGATAAAAGAAGGGGAGTACCGTCTCGAATTAAAAGAAGTGAACAGGCAGCTGCTTGTACACGCCGGAATTCCAAACGGCCAGATCAAGGTGAGTTCCCTTTGTACGAGCTGCGAACGTTCACTGTTTTTCTCCCATCGGAGAGACCGGGGAAAAACCGGACGGATGATGTCCTTCATCGGATTAAAGGAGGTATAGCTTACAGGTGGATGTAAAAAGCAATTTACGACATATAAATGACAGGATCAACGAAGCGTGTATCAAAACGGGCAGAAGGCCCGACGAAATATCCGTCATCGCTGTCACGAAATATGTTTCCCCGGAACGGGCGCAGGCAGCGCTTGATGCAGGAATCAGACATTTGGGTGAAAACCGTGATACCGGGCTGCTTCACAAGCTCGACGCTCTGAAAGACAGCGAGCCGGTATGGCATTTTATCGGAACCCTGCAGACGAGAAAGGTAAAAGCAATCATTGATCATGTCTCATATATCCATTCTTTAGACAGGCTTTCCCTTGCCGATGAGATTCAGAAGAGGGCAAAAAAACCGATTGACTGTTTTGTTCAGGTCAACACATCCCTTGAATCTTCAAAACACGGCATGGCAAAAGAAGAAGTTCTTCCTTTTGTAAAAAAGCTGTCTGCATACGAAAACATTCGGATTGCGGGATTAATGACGATGGCTCCTTTTACGGATGATGAGACGGCAATCAGAAGCTGTTTTCGCTTACTGAGAGAGCTGCGCGACGAGGTTCGCGGGCTTGATCAATGGAACGCCCCGTGCAGCGAGCTTTCGATGGGTATGTCTAATGACTATACGATCGCAGTCGAGGAAGGCGCGACATTCGTCAGAATCGGATCTTCCTTAGTCGGAAATGAAACTGGAGGTGGACAATCATGAGTTTGAAAAACAAATTTAAAAACTTTTTTTCCTTGGATGATGAGGAATATGAATACGAGTACATTGAAACAGACAGGGAGGAAATCCCTGAAGAGCATGAATCGAAAGACAGAACCGCCTACCAGTCTAAAGCGGCTGGGAAGCAGAATGTCGTAAGTTTGCAAAGCGTTCAGAAATCTTCTAAAGTAGTGTTAAGTGAGCCTCGGGTGTACGCGGAAGCCCAGGAAATCGCAGACCATATCAAAAACCGCCGCGCCGTCGTCGTGAACCTGCAGCGCATTCAGCACGATCAGGCGAAAAGAATCGTTGATTTCTTGAGCGGAACTGTATATGCTCTCGGCGGCGACATTCAGCGGATCGGAGCGGACATCTTTTTATGCACGCCTGAAAACGTCGATGTCTCCGGCACGATTTCCGAGCTCATAGAAGAAGAACATCAGAGGTGGTAAATCACAGATGATCCTATTTTATATTTATAGAGTTTTAAGTATTCTTCTAACCGTTTATTCGTTTGCGCTCATTATTTACATTTTTATGTCTTGGGTGCCTAATGCAAGGGAGTCTTCATTCGGCCGGGTGCTTGCTTCACTTTGTGAGCCTTATCTCGAACCGTTCAGAAGGATCATTCCTCCGCTCGGGATGATTGATATTTCTCCGCTCGTGGCGATTTTCATACTGCGGTTCGCAGATGCAGGGCTTCTGGCGGTTTTCAGAATGCTCGGCGCTTTTTAAAGACATCATTGCCGATTATCCCGTAAGGACTTGCCGGCGGCAGCGGCGCCGTTTTTCAGGAGCGTGCCTTCAATCTTTGCGGGCCGAGTATCGGGCTTGGCTGTAGGCCAGGCCTCTTTACATAGAAAGGAAAGACAATGAGCGATATTTACCAGCATTTCAGAAAAGACGAAGAGCCGTTTATCGACCAGGCTCTTGAGTGGAAAAGAATCGTGGCGGAACAGTACCGGATGAAGCTGACCGATTTTTTGGACCCGCGGGAACAGGTGATCCTGCAATCTGTCATCGGTCATTCAGACGACGTGAGGCTTGAATTTTTCGGAGGCTTCCCTGAGGCCGAACGAAAGAGGGCTGTGCTGTTCCCCGAATATACCGAGCCGTCTGCCGAAGATTTTCAGCTTCAAGGCTGGGAAGTCATCTATCCGCAAAAATTTGCCTCCATCGAGCATCGCGAGCTTCTCGGCTCATTGATGGGCATCGGATTGAAGCGTCAAAAGTTCGGCGACCTGATCTTTTCGGACGGGACATGGCAGTTTATCTGTTCGGAAGAAGTCGCTGATTTTGTTTTTACCCAGCTGACACAAATCGGGAAGGTGAAAGTTTCCCTTGAAAAAATTCCGCTTTCAAAGCTTAAAGTACCGGAGCAGGATGTCGAAATAAGGGATGATACGGTTTCATCTTTGAGGCTTGATGCGATTTGCTCGTCAATGAGCAGGCAATCCCGACAGAAAGCACAGGTTCTCGTGAAAAACGGCCTCGTGAAAGTGAACTGGAAAGTCATCGAAGACCCTTCATATGCACTGGCGGAAGGGGATATGGTTTCGATCCGGGGGTTTGGCCGCTTCAGGATGAAAAACATTGACGGCAAAACGAAAAAGGGCAAATGGAGATTGACGTTTGAAAAACAAAAATGACGAGTTTTAACAGTTTTTTCTCCGCCCGGTCGAATTTTGCTTTATAATGTTGACTAGGACAAGTGTACATAAAGAAAAATAATGGAGGTGGGCAGCATGCCTTTGACGCCAAATGACATTCATAATAAAACATTTACGAAAGCGTTCCGCGGCTATGATGAAGATGAAGTGAACGAGTTCCTGGCCCAGGTGAGAAAGGATTATGAGATCATTCTGCGCAAAAAAAATGAGCTTGAAACAAAAGTGAACGAGCTTGACGAGCGTCTCGGCCATTTTTCGACGATCGAAGAGACGTTGAATAAATCGATCCTTGTCGCACAGGAAGCAGCAGAAGACGTAAAGCGCAATTCCGAGAAAGAAGCGAAGCTCATCGTCCGTGAAGCTGAGAAAAACGCTGACCGGATCATTAATGAGTCCCTTTCAAAATCGAGAAAAATCGCGATGGAAATCGAAGAGCTGAAAAAGCAGTCAAAAGTGTTCAGAACCCGTTTCCAAATGCTGATCGAAGCGCAGCTTGACCTGTTGAAAAACGATGACTGGGATCATTTGCTTGAATACGAAGTAGACGCAGTAATGGATGAAAAGGAATAGAATTTCGTTTGCAATCTTGACATATCGTCATCCGTTCGCATATAATACGTTCATAAATTGAGTGAAAAACGTTTGAGAGGGACAGACATTGATTCCTGAAAACAATGAAAGCGACCCGGGGGTGGTGTAAGCCCGGGATTGTTGGAATCGTTGTGTATCAGCCCTCAAGTTTCCTTTCTGAACCGTCCAGTAGGAAAGGACGTCCCATCACGTTACGATGTTTGAGCGGATAAGCCGAATCGGCTTGTCTAAAAGGGTGGTACCGCGAGATCAAAGCCTTCTCGTCCCTTATGGGATGAAAAGGCTTTTTTTGTTTTAGAAAAGATGTTTTGGAGGAATGGTAATGGATTATAAAGACACGCTCTTAATGCCGAAAACAGATTTTCCGATGAGAGGAAACTTGCCGAACCGTGAACCTGAAATCCAGGGGAAATGGGAAGATATGGACATTTACAGCCTCGTTCAGAAACGAACCGAAGGCCGGCCGATGTTCGTGCTTCATGATGGACCTCCGTATGCGAACGGCGATATTCATATGGGCCATGCGCTTAACAAAGTACTGAAGGACTTCATCGTCCGTTCGAGATCGATGAGCGGCTATCATGCACCGTACGTTCCGGGCTGGGACACACACGGCTTGCCGATTGAAACGGCGCTCACGAAAAACAAAAAAGTGAAGCGTAAAGAAATGACAGTAGCCGAATTCCGCAAGCTTTGCGAAGAATATGCATGGCAGCAAATCGAAGGTCAAAAGACGCAATTTAAGCGTCTCGGTGTCAGAGGAGATTGGGAAAACCCATACGTGACGCTAAAGCCTGAGTTTGAAGCGCAGCAAATTAAAGTATTCGGCGAAATGGCGAAAAAAGGTTATATTTACAAAGGGAAGAAGCCGGTTTACTGGTCCCCTTCAAGCGAATCAGCTCTGGCTGAAGCTGAAATCGAGTACCATGATAAACGCTCGCCGTCTATCTATGTTGCATTTGATGTAAAAGATGGAAAAGGTGTATTGACAAACGGCGAAAAAATCATCATCTGGACGACAACGCCATGGACGATCCCGGCCAACCTCGGCATCGCCGTACACCCTGAATTGGAATACAGCGTCGTTGCTGCCGGAGGCGGGCGCTACGTGATGGCAAGCGCATTGATTGAAAGCGTGGCAAAAGCGATCGGCTTTGAAGATCATGAAGTTGTTCAGACCGTTAAAGGAAAAGACCTGGAACATATTGTCGCGGTTCATCCTTTATATGGAAGAGATTCGCTTGTCATGCTCGGTGAACACGTAACAACAGATGCCGGTACAGGCTGCGTTCATACCGCTCCGGGACACGGAGAAGACGACTTTATCATCGGTCAGAAATACGGACTTGACGTGCTTTGCCCAGTTGATGAAAAAGGACATATGACGAGCGAAGCCCCTGGTTTTGAAGGACTGTTTTACGATCAGGCCAACAAGCCGATTACAGAACAGCTCGAAGAAAAAGGCGCTTTGCTGAAGCTCGATTTCATCACACACTCCTATCCGCACGACTGGAGAACGAAAAAACCGACCATTTTCCGTGCGACCGCCCAATGGTTCGCTTCTATCAAAGACTTTAGAGACGAGCTTCTTGACGCGGTAAAAGAAACAAAATGGGTGCCTGAATGGGGCGAAACGCGCCTCTACAATATGATCCGCGACCGCGGTGACTGGTGTATTTCAAGACAGCGCGCATGGGGCGTGCCGATTCCGGTATTTTATGCCGAAAACGGGGAGCCGATCATCACGGATGAAACGATCGACCACGTTTCTGAACTATTCAGGAAGCACGGTTCGAACATTTGGTTTGAAAAAGAAGCGAATGAACTGCTTCCGGAAGGCTTTACACACCCGGGAAGCCCGAACGGCAAGTTCACAAAAGAACAGGACATCATGGACGTCTGGTTTGATTCAGGATCGTCACATCAGGCCGTACTGGAAGAACGTGATGATCTTGTAAGACCTGCGGACTTGTATCTTGAAGGATCTGACCAATACCGCGGCTGGTTTAACTCATCGATTTCGACAGCGGTTGCCGTAACGGGTAAAGCACCTTATAAAGGCGTGCTGTCACACGGTTTTGCCCTTGACGGAGAAGGCCGCAAAATGAGTAAATCGCTCGGCAATGTCGTTGTACCGGCAAAAATCATGAACCAGTTTGGGGCCGATATTTTAAGGCTGTGGGTTGCGTCTGTCGACTATCAAGCAGATGTCCGCGTGTCTGACGCGATCTTAAAACAAGTCGCAGAAGTGTACCGGAAGATTCGCAACACGTTCCGTTTCCTTCACGGAAACATTGCCGATTTTGACCCGGCGAATGATGCAATCGCTGTGGAAGATCTTCGCGAAGTCGATCAGTACATTTTGATCAAGCTGAACAGCCTCATTGAAAAAGTCAAAAAAGCGTATGAAGAATACGATTTTGCGGTCATTTACCATGCTGTCCACAACTTCTGTGCGATCGAGCTCAGCTCATTCTATATGGATTTTGCTAAAGACGTCGTTTATATTGAACACGCCGATCATAAAGACCGCCGCAGCATGCAGACCGTTTTTTACGAAACGCTGCTTGCGCTTGTCAAGCTGATTGCGCCGATCCTGCCGCATACTGCTGACGAAATGTGGAACCACTTCACATTCGTATCGGAAAAAAGCGTGCAGCTTACCGATATGCCGGAAACAAGAGACATTCCGAATGCAAAAGAGACGGAAGCGAAGTTCGACAGCTTCATGAAGCTTCGCGACGATGTTCTTAAAGCGCTTGAAACTGCGCGGAATGAAAAGATCATCGGAAAATCTTCGGTTGCCAGCTTGACGCTGTATCCGAATGAAGAAGCAAAAGCGCTGCTTTCTTCAATCAAGGAAGACGTCAAACAGCTGTTCATCGTGTCAGAGCTTGCCATCGGCGGAACGGAAGCCGATGCGCCTGAAGAAGCGCAGACGTTTGAAACAGGAAAAATCGTCGTTGCTCAGGCAGAAGGCGAGACTTGTGAGCGGTGCCGCATGGTTTCTAAAGAAATCGGCCAGGATGCCGATCATCCGGAACTTTGCCCTCGCTGTGCTGGAATTGTGAAGACGTATTATCAAAATTAACCACGAAGCGGTTCGGAGTTTTTCCGAACCGCTTTTAGCATTCCGCCAAACCCTATCACTCGTTGTCAGGCCTCCCCGGCGTTCCTGCCTGAACGCTGCCGCCATCACATCCTGTGAAAGTCCTCAGAAAGGATGCCATTGCTGTCATCGTTTTGTACGTCAGGAAAAATCTTTTGGGCTTGGATACCGGCATTGTCGGTAACACTAAGGTCACAAACGATAAGAGCAGGAGTTGATGTAGGCGTGAACGATCAGCTGGCGGCAATTCATACCGAACTTCTTCAAATGAAGGAAGAACTGGAAGCAAGGCTTTTTGAATACTCCTTTTTTCAGCAGGATTCTCAAGGCATCAATTCGTATCAGCAGGCAACACTTATGTATCATGTCAAAGAAGAGCTTCAGGACGTGCTTTTGGCCCTTTCAAAAATCGAAAACGGAACATACGGCATTTGCGAAGAAACGAATCAGGCAATTCCGCTGGTAAAAATGGCTATTCTGCCGACGGCGCGCACTGCGAACGATTTTTTATATCATGCCCAGTTTGAAAAAAAGACGCTTCCTATTTGGGCTGAGACGGATGAGACGTTCAACCGGGCGCTCTACTCATAACATTCTGCAAGAGGGGAGGGCTTTTGCCCTCTTGCAGGATGTCAATGAATATTCCTTTACTCCTTTTCTTTTTCTTGTTAAAATGCTTAAATGAAGAGAAACAGAAACTGGAGGAACGGTTTGTGCCTTATTACATAATTGCACTGCTCATTATCGGTATCGATCAATTTACAAAATGGCTGGTCGTCAGCAAAATGGAGTACGGTGAAAGCATCCCCGTCATCGATGGTTTCTTTCAAATTACGTCGCACAGGAATACGGGTGCGGCATGGGGCATTTTGGCCGGACAGATGTGGTTTTTTTACATCATTACGATAGCGGTTGTCATCGGCATTGTTTACTACATTCAAAAACATGCAAAAGGACAAATTCTGCTCGGAACCGCTCTTGGCTTGATGCTTGGCGGTGCAGTCGGCAATTTCATCGACCGCGTGTTCAGACAAGAAGTTGTCGATTTTATACACGTGACGATCGTCAATTATCATTATCCGATTTTCAACATTGCCGATTCATCTTTATGCGTCGGTGTCCTGCTCTTATTTATACAAATGCTGTTAGACGGAAAGAAGAAGAAGGAGCTGTAACATGGAGCATTATGAAATGACCGTTCATGAAGAATATAAAGGTGAACGGATTGACAAGTACTTGACCGCAGTTGAAGCGGATTGGTCGCGGACTCAAGTGCAGCAGTGGATTAAAGAAGACCGCGTGCTAGTTAACGGAAATGCGGTCAAAGCCAACTATAAAGTTCAGGAAGGGGATGCGGTGTCAGTACATGTTCCCGAGCCGGAACCGCTAGATGTCACGGCTGAACCAATGGATCTTGATATTTATTACGAGGATCAGGACGTCCTTGTCGTCAACAAGCCGCGCGGAATGGTCGTTCACCCGGCTCCCGGCCATTTGACAGGGACGCTTGTCAACGGTTTGATGGCGCATTGTGACGATCTGTCAGGCATCAACGGCGTGATGAGGCCGGGTATCGTCCACCGGATTGACAAGGACACTTCAGGCCTGTTGATGGTTGCCAAAAACGATATGGCGCATGAGTCGCTCGTGAACCAGCTTGTCAACAAAACGGTGACGAGAAAATACACTGCGCTTGTCCACGGCGTCATCCCGCATGACCACGGGACGATCGACGCGCCGATCGGCAGGGATAAAAAAGACAGGCAGAGTATGACGGTCACAAGGGAAAACGGAAAGCATGCCGTCACTCATTTTGAAGTAATCGAACGGTTCGATGATTTCACTGTCGTAGAATGCCAGCTTGAAACGGGGCGAACCCATCAAATTCGCGTGCATATGAAATATATCGGCTTTCCTCTCGCGGGAGATCCGAAATACGGCCCGAAAAAGACGGTCGATTTCAACGGCCAGGTGCTGCATGCGGGCGTATTGGGGTTTGACCATCCGCGTACTGGAGAATATGTTGAATTTGAGGCGCCTCTGCCTGACGACATGAAAAATCTCCTCGACAAAATTCGAAATAAACGTTGACAGACGTTTTCTTTTTTGAAATAATAAATGCAGTTAAATCAGATTCTTTAACACAGTCCAGAGAGGCTGAGAAGGATACCGGACAAGCGAATCAATGAATTCGTTTAAAGACCCCTCTCTGCCTTTATGCAGAAGGGGTTTTTGTTTTATCCTTTAAAAGATACGGGGTGCTGGCCATGCAAGAACAGGAAAAGGCTGTTGTGCTTGACGAACAGGCGATCAGAAGGGCGCTGACAAGAATCGCCCACGAAATGATTGAACGAAACAAAGGAATGAACAACTGTATCCTTGTCGGAATCAAAACGAGAGGCATCTATCTGGCCAAACGGCTTGCCGAACGGATTGAGCAAATCGAAGGAAACAAAGTCACCGTAGGAGAGCTTGACATCACCCTTTACAGGGATGATCTTTCCAAAAAAACGTCCAATGAAGAGCCGCTTGTCAAAGGAGCGGACATTCCGGCGGACATCACCGATCAAAAGGTGATCGTCGTCGATGACGTGCTTTACACGGGACGGACGGTCAGAGCGGCCATGGATGCGCTCGTCGATGTCGGGCGGCCTTCATCCATCCAGCTTGCGGTGCTGGTCGACCGCGGCCATAGAGAGCTGCCGATCAGAGCCGACTATATCGGGAAAAACATCCCGACATCGAAAGCCGAGAAGGTCATGGTTCAATTAGAGGAAGTTGACGGACGCGACCTTGCGGCGATTTATAAAAAGTGAATGATAATCCTTTTTTAAATGCATTCCAGTGAGTTTGCAAAGAGGGATAGAACGAAAGGTAGCCGCCTCACCATGCGGCGGTCTTTGTCTGCCTCTTTGCGCAATTTAAGCAAAGAGGCTTTTTTAATGGACATAAATCATTTCAGGATATGAAGACATCATAGACAGTGAGTCGATCATCAGGAGGAAAAAATATGAGTCAGAAAAAAGTGAACCTTGGTGTCAGAGAAGTACCAAAACCTTTGAATTGGATATCTTTCAGCCTGCAGCATCTGTTTGCCATGTTCGGAGCGACGATCCTTGTGCCGAAGCTTGTAGGCTTGAGCCCGGGCGTGGCCCTCATTACGAGCGGACTTGGAACGCTTGCATATCTCTTGATTACAAAAGGACAGATCCCGGCTTACTTAGGTTCATCCTTTGCATTTATTGCCCCGATTATCGCGGCAAAAGCCGCTGGAGGCCCTGGTGCGGCCATGATCGGCGCATTTATGGCAGGCATTGCCTACGGGCTGATCGCCCTTCTCATCCAGCAGCTTGGAACGGACTGGCTGATGAGGCTCCTGCCGCCTGTTGTCGTCGGTCCGGTTATTATCGTCATCGGACTCGGGCTGGCAAGCACGGCTGTCAATATGGCCATGTATGAAGATCCGGGAGCCAAAGTGCTCGTCTACAGCGCCAAACATTTTGGCGTCGCAGGATTTACACTTGCGCTCACCGTGATCTGCGCGATTTTTTTAAGAGGATTTTTCAGCCTGATTCCTGTCTTGATCGGAATTATCGGCGGATACTTGTTCGCCCTGACCCAGGGAATCGTCGACTTCCAGATGGTTCTTGACGCCAAATGGTTTGCTGTTCCGGATTTCGTGCTTCCGTTTGTCGACTATACGCCGAGCGCGGCGGCTGTCGGAATCGGAATCGCCATGGTGCCCGTTGCTTTCGTGACGATGTCAGAACATATCGGCCACCAAATGGTATTAAGCAAGGTCGTCGGCCAGGATTTCATTAAGAAGCCCGGGCTTCACCGCTCGATTTTCGGCGACAGCGTCGCAACGATGCTGGCATCATGCATCGGCGGACCGCCGACAACGACTTACGGAGAAAACATCGGCGTACTCGCCATTACAAGAGTATTCAGCGTATTTGTCATCGGCGGAGCGGCTGTCATTGCACTGTGCTTCGGGTTTATCGGCAAAATTTCGGCCCTGATCAGCTCTGTCCCTTCCGCAGTCATGGGAGGCGTTTCCTTCCTGCTGTTCGGTATCATCGCATCAAGCGGACTGCGCATGTTGATCGATAACAAAATTGACTTGGAAAACAAGCGAAACCTGATCATCTCATCCGTCATTCTCGTCATCGGAGTGGGCGGCGCATTTATCAAAATCTCAGGATTTGAGCTGTCAAGCATGGCGCTTGCGGCGATCGTCGGAGTGGTTTTAAACCTTGTCCTGCCTGAATCAAAGGGAGATCAGGACGGGATTGAAATAGAAGAGCATATTTAAAAACCTTTTAAATGAAGTCCAGAGAGGCTTGAAAGGGTTGCGGAGAGAGAAGTGCAAAGAAGCGCATTCTCTGATTCACTGTACCCCAAGCCGTTATAGCTTGGGGTTTTTTTACGGGAAATTAAAGCCTGAGGGGGAGAAAAAATGAAACACTTGACCGCAATGAATGAGCTTAGTCTTGAGGATATTCACGAGCTGATTGAAGAGGCGAGAGAGCTGAAAAAAGGCAAGTCCGATTCCGTCCTCTCCGGAAAGTTTGCTGCCAATCTGTTTTTTGAACCGAGTACAAGAACGCGCTTCAGCTTCGAAGTGGCTGAAAAGAAACTTGGCATGAATGTGTTAAACCTGGACGGTGTTTCAACGAGCGTACAAAAAGGAGAATCGTTGTACGATACCGTCAAGACCCTCGAATCCATCGGCGCTGATGTATGTGTGATCAGACACTCTCAGGATCATTATTACAATGAACTCATCGGACACGTCGGCATTCCGGTGATCAATGCCGGAGACGGCTGCGGTCAGCATCCCACTCAATCTTTGCTAGACTTGATGACGATTCACGAGGAATGGGGCAGATTTGCCGGACTGACGGTATCTATACACGGAGATATCAAACACAGCAGAGTGGCAAGGTCGAATGCCGAAGTACTGACAAGGCTCGGAGCAAAGGTTCTGTTCTCAGGTCCAGACGAATGGCGGGATGAAGACAATCCATACGGGACATATGTGTCGCCTGACGAAGCGGTTGCTAATTCGGATGTCGTGATGCTTCTCCGGATTCAGCACGAACGTCATGAGAAAAAGGCGGCAGAACGAGACTATCTTGAAACTTTCGGATTGTCGCTGAAGCGGGCGGAGCTCTTGAAAAAAGACGCGGTCATTATGCACCCTGCGCCAGTCAACCGAGGTGTCGAGATTGACAGTGCACTGGTCGAATCCGCTCAGTCGAGAATTTTTAAACAAATGGAAAACGGTGTATATATCAGAATGGCGGTTTTAAAAAGAGCGCTTCTAAACGGCGAAAACAGAAAAAGGGGAGATCAGGCTTATGTCTTATTTAATTAAAAACGGCTTCATACTCGACGAAAAAGGTGAAAAAGTACAGCGTGATATCAGGATTGAAGGCGATACAATCAGCGAAATCGGAAGCCTTGAGGCCGCTTTGGGAGAAACGGTTATCGATGCCGATGGACTTTTCGTCTCGCCAGGGCTTGTTGACCTTCACGTTCACTTCAGAGAGCCGGGCGGCGAGAAGAAAGAAACGATCGAAACAGGCGCAAAAGCCGCAGCTAGAGGCGGATTTACAACTGTCGCCGCAATGCCGAATACGCGGCCTGTCCCCGATACGAAAGAGCAGATGGAGTGGCTCGTCAACCGCATTGACGAAACGGCATCTGTCAGAGTGCTCCCGTATGCTTCCATCACCATCAGACAAACAGGCCAGGAAATGACCGATTTCGAAGGGCTGAAAGACGCAGGTGCGTTCGCGTTTACCGATGACGGCGTCGGCGTTCAAACGGCGGGGATGATGTATGAAGCGATGAAAAAAGCGGCTTCGATCGATAAAGCGATCGTCGCTCACTGTGAAGACAATTCACTGATCTACGGCGGCAGTGTACACGATGGGGAATTTGCCAAAGCCAACGGTTTAAACGGGATTCCTTCAGTGTGCGAAGCGGTTCACATCGCAAGGGACGTTCTTCTGGCCGAAGCGGCAGGCTGCCATTACCACGTCTGTCATATCAGCACGAAGGAATCGGTCAGGGTCGTCCGCGATGCCAAAAAAGCGGGGATCCGCGTGACGGCGGAAGTGACGCCGCACCATCTGCTCCTTTCAGACAGTGACATTCCCGGTCTTGATACAAATTATAAAATGAATCCGCCGCTCAGAAGTCCGGAAGACAGAGAAGCGCTCCTTGAGGGGCTTAGAGACGGAACAATCGATTTTATCGCAACGGATCATGCCCCTCACACAGAAGAAGAAAAACAACAGACAATGAGCCTGGCGCCATTTGGAATTGTCGGCTTGGAGACGGCTTTTCCGCTCCTTTACACGCACTTTGTCAAAACAGGCAAATGGACGCTGAAACAGCTGCACGATTATATGACGGTCAAACCTTGCGAGGCGTTCGGACTTCCTTACGGGAAGCTTGAAGCCGGTCGGTCCGCGGATATTACGCTCATTGATCTTGAACGCGAAGAAAAAATTGACAAAAGCATCTTTCTTTCTAAAGGGAAAAACACGCCGTTTGACGGCATCAGCTGCTTCGGCTGGCCGGTTATGACAATGGCAAAGGGAAAACTCGTTTACCAAGAGGGGAGACTTGTAAAATGAAAAGACGTCTTGTACTAGAAAACGGAACGATTTTTGAAGGGGAAGCATTCGGCAGCTTGGAAAACACCATGGGAGAAGTCGTGTTCAACACGGGGATGACAGGCTATCAGGAAATCCTCTCAGATCCTTCATACTGCGGACAAATTGTCACCCTGACATACCCGCTGATCGGAAACTACGGGATCAACAGAGACGACTTTGAATCCATCACCCCTTATGTGAAAGGGTTTATCGTAAAAGAGTTATGTCAACATCCGTCAAACTGGCGCTCTGCTTATACACTTGATGAATATTTAAAAATGAAGAACATCCCGGGACTCTCAGGGATTGACACGAGAAAGCTGACAAGAATGATCAGAACAGCAGGTACGCTGAAAGGAGTTTTTGCCAGCCCGGAAGAAGATGCTGAGGCTTTGGTTCATAAGCTGAAAGAAACGAACCTTCCGACCGATCAGGTCAGCCAAGTTTCAACAAAAACGGCATATCCGAGCCCTGGGAGAGGGAAGCGAATCGTGCTCGTCGATTTCGGAATGAAGCACGGCATCTTAAGGGAGCTGAACAAGCGCAAATGCGATGTGATCGTCGTTCCTCACAATGTAACGGCAGAAGAAGTGATGCAGCTAAAGCCTGACGGCGTAATGCTGTCAAACGGACCCGGAGATCCAACGGACGTACCGGAAGCGATTGCCATGATTCAAAACATTCTCGGCAAGGTTCCATTGTTCGGCATCTGTCTCGGCCATCAGCTGTTTGCCCTCGCCTGCGGAGCAAAGACGGCGAAAATGAAGTTCGGACACCGCGGTTCCAACCATCCGGTTAAAGAGCTTGCAACCGGGAGAGTATCGATTACGGCTCAAAACCACGGCTATACTGTATCGTCCGTTGAAAACACGCCGCTTGAGGTGACGCATGTAGCGATTAATGATGCGACAATCGAAGGGCTTAAACATAAACACGAACCGGCTTTCACGGTTCAATACCATCCGGAAGCTTCACCTGGGCCGGAAGACGCAAACCATTTATTTGATCAATTTTTAGACATGATTGAAACCACAGAGAAAGAAGGGGAAGCGGTATGCCTAAACGCGTAGATATCAAGAAGATTTTGGTGATCGGATCGGGGCCGATTATTATCGGGCAGGCGGCGGAATTTGATTATGCGGGCACACAGGCCTGCCTCGCTTTAAAAGAAGAAGGCTATGAAGTCATTCTCGTCAACTCAAATCCGGCGACGATCATGACTGATACGGAAATGGCTGACCGCGTATATATCGAACCGCTGACGCTTGAATTCTTAACACGGATCATCCGCAAAGAGCGGCCGGACGCCATTTTGCCGACATTGGGCGGGCAGACGGGCCTCAACTTGGCGGTCGAACTGTCCGAGCACGGCATCTTGGCTGAGTGCGGCGTTGAAGTGCTCGGCACGAAATTGTCGGCGATCCAGAAAGCGGAGGACCGCGACTTGTTCAGAAGCTTGATGAATGAGTTGAATGAGCCGGTTCCGGAAAGCGAGATCATCCACTCGCTCGGCGAAGCGCGCGAGTTTGTCGAGCGTATCGGCTTCCCTGTCATCGTCAGACCGGCATACACGCTTGGCGGAACAGGCGGAGGCATCTGCTCAAACGAAGACGAGCTGAAAGAAATCGTTGAAAACGGCTTAAAAATGAGCCCGGTTCATCAATGTCTGCTTGAAAAGAGCATCGCCGGCTACAAAGAAATCGAGTATGAAGTCATGAGAGACTCGAGCGATCATGCGATCGTCGTCTGCAATATGGAAAACATCGATCCGGTCGGGATTCATACCGGGGACAGCATCGTTGTAGCGCCGAGCCAGACGCTGAGCGACCGCGAATACCAAATGCTTCGCAATGTATCGCTGAAAATCATCCGCGCGCTTGAAATCGAAGGCGGCTGTAACGTTCAGCTGGCGCTTGACCCGGACAGCTTTCAGTACTACATCATTGAGGTAAACCCGCGGGTCAGCCGTTCATCAGCGCTTGCCTCAAAAGCGACGGGCTATCCGATCGCAAAGCTTGCCGCCAAAATCGCCGTCGGTTTGTCTCTTGACGAAATGATGAATCCTGTTACAGGAAAAACGTACGCATCTTTCGAACCTGCACTCGACTATGTCGTTTCAAAAATACCGCGCTGGCCGTTTGATAAATTCGAATCGGCAAACCGCAGGCTCGGCACGCAGATGAAAGCGACGGGCGAAGTGATGGCGATTGGAAGAACGTGGGAGGAATCTCTTCTTAAAGCGGTCCGTTCTCTTGAAGCGGATGTCTACCACCTGGAACTGAAAGATGCCGGTGATATCTCGAATGAAGTGCTTGAAAAACGGATTAAAAAAGCGGGAGACGAACGGCTCTTTTACTTGGCCGAAGCGTTCAGAAGAGGATACACAGTCAGCGATCTCCATGAATTTTCGGCAATTGACCTGTTCTTCCTGCACAAGCTTGAGGGAATCATTCGCTTTGAAGAGAAGCTGAAAGCCGGGCGCGGCGACCTTGGCCTTTTAAAAGAAGCGAAAGAGCTCGGTTTTTCAGACCGCTTCATTAGCCTTCTCTGGGAGATGTCTGAACGAAAGCTTTATGATCTTAGAAAAGAAGCAGGCATTACGCCTGTTTATAAAATGGTTGATACATGCGCGGCTGAATTTGAATCAGAGACACCGTATTTCTACAGCACGTATGAAGAAGAAAACGAATCGGTCAGAACGGACAAAAACAGCGTCATCGTTCTTGGCTCGGGTCCGATCCGGATCGGCCAGGGGGTTGAATTCGACTATGCGACCGTGCATTCGGTCTGGGCGATTAAAGAAGCCGGCTATGAAGCAATCATAATCAACAACAATCCTGAGACGGTTTCAACGGACTTCAGCATTTCCGACAAGCTCTACTTTGAGCCGCTTACTGTTGAAGATGTCATGCATATCATCGATTTGGAGCAGCCGAAAGGTGTCGTCGTTCAGTTTGGCGGACAGACTGCGATCAACCTAGCCGACGAGCTCGCAGAGCGGGGCGTCGCCATTCTCGGAACATCTTTGGAAGATTTGGACCGCGCCGAGGACCGCGACAAGTTCGAACAGACGCTTGAAACGCTGCATGTACCTCAGCCGCTCGGAAAAACGGCGACATCTGTGGAAGGCGCCGTTGAAATCGCAGCTAACATCGGCTATCCGGTGCTTGTCCGTCCATCGTATGTACTTGGGGGACGTGCGATGGAGATCGTCTACCAGGAAGCAGAGCTTCTCCATTATATGGAGAATGCAGTGAAAATCAATCCGCAGCACCCTGTCCTGATCGATAAATATTTGACCGGAAAAGAAATTGAAGTGGATGCAATTTCTGACGGTGAAACGGTCGTCATTCCGGGGATTATGGAGCACATCGAACGGGCGGGCGTCCACTCGGGGGATTCGATTGCCGTTTACCCGCCGCAATCCCTTTCAGAGGACATCAAGAAAAAGATTGAAGCATACACGATTAAGCTTGCAAAAGGCTTAAACATCGTCGGCCTGCTCAACATTCAATTTGTCCTTTCAAAAGATGAGGTTTACGTCCTTGAAGTCAACCCGAGATCGAGCCGCACGGTGCCGTTTCTCAGCAAAATCACCGGCATACCGATGGCCAATCTCGCAACAAAAGTGATTCTCGGCGGGAAGCTGGCCGATTTGGGCTATACAGCAGGCCTCCAAAAAGAGCAGGAAGGCGTATATGTGAAAGTGCCGGTCTTCTCGTTTGCAAAGCTGAGAAGAGTGGATATCACGCTCGGACCGGAAATGAAATCGACTGGGGAAGTCATGGGCAAAGACAGCACATTGGAAAAAGCGCTATACAAAGGACTGATCGCTTCAGGCATCCAAATTCCGAACTACGGCTCTGTTCTCCTGACAGTTGCTGATAAAGATAAAGAGGAAGGACTATTGATCGCCAAGCGGTTCCATGCGATCGGCTATAACATATTGGCTACGGAAGGAACGGCAGGCTATTTAAGAGATGCATCCGTACCTGTTAAAACCGTCGGGAAAATCGGCGAAGAAGGAACAAATCTCCTTGATGTCATTCGAAACGGAGAAGCGCAGTTCGTCGTCAATACGCTGACAAAAGGGAAGCAACCGGCAAGGGACGGCTTCAGAATCAGACGCGAATCCGTTGAAAACGGCGTTGCCTGCCTGACATCCCTTGATACGGCGGAAGCGATTTTACGGGTGCTTGAAAGCATGAGCTTCCGCGCCGATCATATGCCGGAGATTAAAATCGAGCAAAAGGCGGCTGTCAGATGAGAAAAGGGTATATGACAGTCCGTTCAAACAAGTGTATCGCGGATCATATTTATGCAATGGTGCTGGAAGGGGAGATTGCCGAAGTTTGCGGCGCTCCCGGCCAGTTCCTTCACATCAAGGTCTCAGACTCCCTCACACCGCTTTTGAGGCGGCCGATCAGCATCGCTGATATCAACAGAGCCGCCCGGCAGGTGACCATCATCTTTCGCAAGGATGGGGAGGGCACGAGCCTCCTTTCTTTAAAAAAGGAAGGAGATCAGATCGATGTCCTCGGTCCGCTCGGCAACGGTTTTCCGGCTGAATCGCTTGAACCGGGGAAAACGGCTCTTCTCGTCGGAGGGGGGATCGGTGTTCCACCGCTTTACGAGCTGAGCAAACAGCTGACAAACAGAGGGGTGCACGCGATCCATGTGTTAGGATTTGCTTCTGCAAAAGATGTCTTTTACGAACAGGAATTCAGCCGCTTCGGCCGGGTGTATGTGGCAACCGCAGACGGCACCCGCGGTTCAAAGGGATTTGTTACAGATGTCATTGAAAACGAGGGGCTTCAGTTTGACTGCATAATGGCTTGCGGACCGACGCCGATGCTGAAAGCTTTAAAACAGCGCTATCCGGATAAAGAGGTTTATCTGTCGATGGAAGAGCGCATGGGATGCGGGATCGGTGCTTGCTTTGCCTGTGTCTGCCATACGGAAGAAAGCGAAACGTCTTATGTGAAGGTATGCCTTGACGGCCCTGTTTTCAAAGCTGAGGAGGTGCTGTTATGAGGCTTGAAGTCAATTTGCCGGGCCTTCAATTGAAAAATCCGATCATGCCGGCCTCAGGCTGCTTTGGATTCGGGAGAGAATTTGCGAACTTTTACGATCTATCACGTCTCGGTGCGATTATGATTAAAGCGACGACGAGCGAGCCGCGCTTCGGGAATCCGACGCCGCGCGTCGCCGAGACACAAGCCGGCATGCTCAATGCCATCGGCCTGCAAAATCCGGGTTTAGAGGCTGTCATGGAACGCGAATTGCCTTGGCTCGAACAGTTCGATACACCGATTATCGCCAATGTCGCCGGCTCGCAGATCGACGATTATGTGGAAGTGGCTGAAGAAATCAGCAAAGCGCCGAACGTTCATGCGCTCGAGCTGAATATTTCTTGTCCCAACGTGAAAACGGGAGGCATCGCCTTCGGCACACAGCCGGAAATGGCCGGCGAGCTGACGAAAGCGGTAAAAGAGGTTGCAAGCGTCCCCGTCTATGTGAAGCTGTCGCCGAATGTTGCGAACATAACCGACATCGCTCTTGCCATAGAAGAAGCGGGAGCGGACGGTCTGACGATGATCAACACGCTGATCGGGATGCGACTCGACTTAAAAACGGGAAAGCCGATCTTGGCGAATAAAACCGGCGGATTATCAGGCCCTGCCGTTAAACCGGTGGCCATCAGAATGGTGCATGAAGTCAGCCAAAAGGTGAGCATTCCGATCATCGGCATGGGAGGCGTCCAGTCAGCCGAAGATGTGCTTGAGTTTTTGCTGGCGGGTGCGAGCGCAGTCGCCGTCGGCACGGCAAACTTCGTTAATCCGTTTGCTTGTCCCGAAATCATCGACGATTTGCCGCGCGTTTTAGAAAAATACGGATACGATTCGTTGAACGAGTGTGTCGGAAGGAGCTGGAAGGATGAAACATACGCCGCCCATCATCGCGCTTGATTTTGCATCAGCACAGGAAACATATGCGTTTTTGGACCGGTTTCAAGAGGAAGAGCTATTCGTTAAGGTGGGCATGGAGCTTTTTTATCAAGAAGGACCTGCCATCCTTGAAAAGTTGCAGGAGCGCGGCTGCCGCATTTTCCTCGATCTAAAGTGCCACGACATTCCAACGACCGTATATAAGGCGATGAAAAGGCTGGCGGGATTTGGCGTCAGTCTTGTCAATGTGCACGCAGCAGGAGGAAAACAAATGATGGAGTCGGCGCTTGAAGGCCTTGAAGCAGGGACTCCGGCAGGCCAAAAACGCCCTTCATTAATTGCCGTGACCCAGCTGACAAGCACGTCTTCAGAAATGCTTCAGCGTGAACTGCTGATTGAAACACCGCTTCTCGATGCAGTTGTTCACTACAGCAAGTTGGCTGAAGAAAGCGGACTTGACGGCGTCGTCTGCTCCGTTCATGAAGCCGAACACATTTACCGGGCTGTGTCTTTAGGTTTTCTGACCGTGACACCCGGAATTCGCATGGCAGATGACAAAAACAACGACCAGGTCCGGGTGGCGACGCCGTCATACGCACGGGAAAAAGGCGTATCGGCGATCGTTGTCGGCCGTTCGATTACACAGGCGGAAGATCCTGTGTCAGCCTACAGAAGAATAGGACATGAGTGGGAGGGAACCAAGGCATGAAAACAGACATTGCAAACCATTTATTAAAAATCAAAGCAGTTTTCCTGCGCCCGAATGAGCCGTTTACATGGGCGAGCGGCATCCTGTCGCCCATCTACTGCGACAACCGTTTGACGCTTTCATATCCGGAAGTAAGGCATGATATAGCTTCAGGGCTTGCCGGACTGATTCAAGACAAATTTCCCGAAGCCGAAATGATCGCCGGTACGGCAACCGCGGGAATCCCCCATGCCGCGCTTGCCGCTGACAGACTGAGCCTGCCGATGTGCTACGTCAGAAGCAAACCGAAGGCGCACGGCAAAGGAAACCAAATTGAAGGAGCCGTTGTAAAAGGACAGAAAGTCGTTGTGATCGAAGATTTAATTTCAACGGGCGGAAGCGTCCTTGAAGCAGCCGCCGCCCTTACAGAGGCGGGATGTGAAGTGCTCGGCGTCGCCGCCATTTTCACTTACGGGCTTCCAAAAGCCGCCGCCGCCTTCAGCGAAGCGGGCGTTGAATATTCCACGCTAACTGATTATGATACGTTGACAGAGGCTGCGCTTGCCGGTGGATATATCAGCGAACAGGATGCCGCCAAACTGAAAGAATGGAAGGCGAATCCTGAAAGCAAGTCTTGGATGGACTGATGATCAAAGCCGTATTCTCCTAATGGGAGAACGGCTTTTTTTTGCGCCTTTTTGCAGATTTCAAAATAGTAAAATCGGATTATTTTTATTTTTTATTAATCCTATAAAAAAAGTCGGGTTGACTTTTATTCGAATTGTGCTAAAATTTTAAAATAACAAAAGCAAACTTATCAAGAGCGGTGGAGGGACTGGTCCGATGAAACCCGGCAACCTGCGTGTGATGCGTAAGGTGCTACTTCCAGCAAAATGCCCTCATTTTGAGAGATAAGGAATAGCGGAGTTCCTCGTCTTTCTTTCAAAATTGGAAGAAAGATTTTAATTTTTAAGGGGCAGAGGAGGAGCTAGAAGTGAAGACAGATGAACAGCTTGAAAAGGTGATCATCAAAATGAAAGACATGCTGAAAGACATGAATTACGGATCGATCACATTCGTTGTTCAGGACGGCAAAGTCATTCAAATCGAAAAAAATGAAAAAATAAGATTGAAATAGCTGACTAGACAAACTAGAGGCGGTTTTCACAGTTTTTTTCTGCTGGAAGCCGTTTTTTTGTTGGCAAAAAAAAGGGGGAACCGAAAATTTTTACTTACAGCACATGGGAGGAACCAAACATCTCTTTTCAGGAAGATGACTCTTATAAAGGAGCGCTGTCCGTCCTGAAATGGGCGTACGGACATTACGGGGATCAGCTCGTATATGCGTGCAGCTTCGGAATTGAGGGGATCGTCCTGATCGATTTGATTTATAAGGTTAAAAAAGATGCAGTCATCGTTTTCCTTGATACAGGGCTTCATTTTAAAGAAACATATGAAACGATCGACGCTGTCAAAGAACGATATCCAGGCCTTCAGATTATCATGAAAAAACCGGAGCTTACCGTCGAAGAGCAGGCGAAAGAAT
Source organism: Bacillus sp. FSL K6-0972 (assembly GCF_037976035.1). Classification (NCBI taxonomy): domain Bacteria; kingdom Bacillati; phylum Bacillota; class Bacilli; order Caryophanales; family Bacillaceae; genus Bacillus; species Bacillus sp. FSL K6-0972. The sequence continues at coordinate 1,713,123 of NZ_CP150260.1, forward strand.
ATGGGGACGAACTATGGAAGACCGCTCCGAATTCCTGCTGTGAAATGAGGAAGGTCATTCCTCTCCGCGAGACGCTATCAGGCTACCCGGCGTGGCTGTCAGGCCTGCGCCGCGAGCAATCGCCCGGGCGGAGCAAAACGAACTTTTTGAACAAAGATGAAAAATTCAAGTCCATCAAAGTTTGTCCGCTCATTCATTGGACGTGGAAGGATATTTGGAGATATGTGACAAAACACGATCTCCCATACAACCCGCTTCATGATCAAGGCTATCCGAGCATCGGCTGCGCTCCGTGCACCTCTCCGGCCTTTACGATGGATGATCTTCGATCAGGCCGCTGGAACGGATCGGCTAAAACAGAATGCGGATTACACGAGTAAGGAGATGAGTCATGGAACTTGCCGCCATTTTATTTAGCATGTTTTTTGCGATGAATATCGGAGCGAGCGGTGCAGCTGCTTCAATGGGAATCGCCTACGGATCTGAAGCCGTCAAAAAGAAGTTTCATGCCCTTCTGATCTGTGCAGCCGGCGTTCTCTCGGGCGCCGTCATCGGCGGCGGAAACGTCGTGAAAACGATCAGCTCAGGCATCATTCCTGAACGGGTGATTTCGCTCGAAATCGTCTGCATTATTATCGGATCGGCGGCGCTGTCGCTCTTTATCGCAAATGTACTTGGCATTCCGCTTTCGACAAGTGAAGTGACAGTCGGATCTGTTGTCGGAGTAGGTGTCGCTTACCAGGTTTTGTATGTGAAATCTTTGCTTGTCATCGTCTCATTTTGGGTCATTGTACCAATCGTCGCTTTTATGTTTACATTTGCGATGGCAAAAATCATGAAAAAAACGATCAAACGTCCAGCCTCGGGAAAAAAAGCAAAGGTTTTGGCGGTCATTCTGTTGATCACCGGGTTTTTTGAAGCCTTCTCAGCAGGCATGAACAATGTCGCAAACGCTGTCGGACCTCTGGTGGCGGCGCATGTTTTGACAGTCGGGGAAGGAACGCTCTACGGCGGACTGTTTGTCGCGCTAGGCGCCCTTTTACTGGGCAGGCGCGTTCTTGAAACAAACGGCAAAAAGATAACGAGATTTTCAAAAGGAGAGGGGATCATCCTTTCCGGAACAGGGGCCGGGCTTGTCATCATCAGTTCAATTTTCGGTTTGCCGGTTCCGCTTGCGCAAGTCACATCATCTTCTATTATAGGGATGGGAATGGCAAAAAACGGCGGCAACGTCTTTCATAAACAAGTGGTCAAAACAATGCTGAAAGTATGGGTCGTCTCGCCGTTCCTTTCATTAAGCCTATCTTATATGCTGGTCAGCCTTTTATTAAAAGGAGACTATTATGCTCTCATCGTCATCACAAGCGTCCTTCTGGCATCTGTCGGAACGCTCAGCCTGATGAGAGCGGTCAAAAAAGAACACAGCTCCGTCCATGAGCAAGGCGGAGGAATTTAAACACAAAGTAGGGGGAAACAAGTTTATGAGTTTAGCACCACACGGCGGTGTATTGGTTAACCGCGTCAATGAAGCATACGATTTTCAACATATCGCACAAGAAATTGAGCTTGATTTAATGGCTTTTTCAGATTTGGAGCTGATCGGAATCGGTGCGTACAGCCCGATCCAAGGATTTATGACAGAGAAAGACTATCTGTCCGTTGTCGAAAATATGAGACTATCAAGCGGCGAAGTATGGACGCTTCCGATCACTCTGCCTGTTGACGGGGAAAAAGCTTCAAGCTTAAAAGCGGGTGACACCGTCCGCCTCACCTATAATGGGGATACCTGCGGCGTCATTGAGATCGAAGACATCTATACGCCGGACAAGAAAACGGAAGCCGTCAATATCTATAAAACCGACGAACTCGAACATCCGGGTGTCAAAAAATTGTTTGACCGCGGCAGCGTTTATGTGGGCGGGCCGATCACGCTCATTAAACGGAGCGTCAAGCAATTCCCGGCGCACACATTCGAACCTCTGGAAACAAGAAAAAAATTCGCAGAACTCGGCTGGAAAACGATCGTCGGATTCCAGACGAGAAATCCGGTTCACAGAGCGCACGAATACATTCAAAAAACGGCGCTGGAGACTGTAGACGGCCTTTTCCTCAATCCGCTCGTCGGGGAAACAAAATCAGACGATATTCCGGCTGATGTCCGCATGGAAAGCTATCAGGTGCTGCTAGACGGCTACTACCCGAAAGACCGCGTCTTCCTCGGCGTTTTTCCGGCGGCGATGCGCTATGCGGGGCCGAAGGAAGCGATCTTCCATGCGCTTGTCAGAAAGAACTACGGATGCACGCATTTTATCGTCGGAAGAGACCATGCCGGTGTCGGCGATTACTACGGCACATATGAAGCGCAGGAGCTGTTCGATCAGTTCGCGCCGGAAGAGATCGGCATTACGCCGCTGAAATTCGAACACAGCTTCTACTGCAATGTCTGCGGGTCAATGGCTACGGCGAAGACGTGCCCTCACGGCAAAGAACATCATGTCATTTTGTCCGGCACAAAGGTGAGGGCCATGCTGAGAAACGGCGAGTTCCCGCCGAGCACATTCAGCCGTCCTGAAGTCATTCAAACATTAATCAAAGGCTTAACGGCCGGGGTTTCTTAAGGGGGAGCATCTCTTGGTAAATAAAGATATTGTCTGGCATGAAGCGTCCATTACAAAACGGGAATATCATGAGAAAAATAAACATAAAAGCTCAATCATTTGGCTGACGGGCTTGAGCGGTTCAGGAAAATCAACGATTGCCAACGCCGCAGCGCGTGAGTTGTTTGAACAAGGCTACCAGGTCACGGTGCTTGACGGCGACAACGTCAGGCACGGGCTGAACAAGGACCTCGGGTTTTCCGATGAAGACCGGAAGGAAAACATCCGCCGGATCGGCGAGGTCGCGAAGCTCTTTGTCGAACAGGGGACGATCGTCATTACGGCGTTCATTTCCCCTTTTCAAGAAGACCGCGGGCTTGTCAGACAGCTTGTCGAGGAAGATGAGTTTCACGAAGTCTATGTGAAATGCGATTTGGCGACGTGTGAGGAGCGCGACCCGAAAGGCTTGTACAAAAAAGCGAGAAACGGGGAAATTCCATTTTTCACGGGGATCGATTCGCCTTATGAAGAGCCTGAAACACCTGAGCTTGTGCTTGATACAGGCACACATAACCGGGAGGAGTGCAAAAATCAGCTCGTCCAATACGTAAAAGATCAAACGAAATAAAATGCGGGTGAATAGGAAAGTGCGGCACATGCACTTTCCTATTCCATAAAGAAAACGTTTGGTTTTTGTGATATTTTCAGGCACCAAACGCTTTCTTTATGATTTATAATGAATTGAAGAAGACGTTGATCAGATCGGGGGGAGATCTAAGATGGGGAAAGTATATATCGTTGGGGCAGGTCCTGGAGACCCCGATTTACTGACGATCAAAGCTTTAAAAGCCATCCAGACAGCCGATGTCATTTTGTATGACAGGCTTGTGAATAAACAGATTTTACAGCATGCCAAGGAGGGAGCGGATCTCATCTACTGCGGAAAGCTTCCGGACTACCACATGATGAAGCAGGAAACGATCAATCATTTTCTCGTCAAGTATGCGAAAAAAGGGAAAACCGTTGTCAGACTGAAAGGCGGCGATCCTTTCGTATTCGGCAGAGGCGGCGAGGAAGCGCAAACCCTCGCTGAACACGGGGTTGCTTTTGAAATCGTGCCGGGAATCACCTCAGGAATTGCCGCTGCTGCTTATGCAGGCATTCCGGTGACACACCGGGAAGCGAGTTCAAACGTCGCTTTCGTGACAGGCCATTATCAAAAAGAAGAAAGTATTGAAGAGAAGTGGAAAGCGTTAGCCACTGGGATCGATACGCTTGTCATTTATATGGGGATTAAAAACGTGAAGCAAATTGAAAGGCTTCTGATCGAAAACGGCAGAGATCCGTCAACGCCTGCCGCTTTCATCCATTGGGGAACGACGGACAAACAAAAAACAGTGCTTTGCACGGTTGAAACGCTTGCCGGTACAGTCGAAAGCGAAAAGATTGAAAACCCGAGCCTGATTGTCATCGGGGATGTCGTTCAATTCAGCTCACAGTTAAGCTGGTTTGAACCCGAGATGAAAGATCCGGCATTAAGCGAGGCACTTTAATATGAAACAAGCGATTTTATATATCGGCCACGGAAGCCGTCTGAAAAGAGCCCAAACAGAAGCAGCCGCTTTTTTGGAGAGCTGCAAAGAAAACATGTCCGCCCCCATTCAGGAAATTTCTTTTTTGGAACTTGTAGCACCGGATATCGAAACCGGCTTTAAAGCGTGTGTGGAAAAAGGGGCGACGCATATCGCGGCCGTGCCGCTTCTTCTATTGACAGCCGCACATGCCAAAAGGGACATCCCTGAAGAGCTTGCCCGTGCTTCCTCGCAATATCCTTCCGTCAGCGTCACTTACGGAAAGCCGATCGGCGTCGATCAGGAAGTCGTCAAAGCGGTTTTTACAAGGATCGAAGAAACGGGGACGCCATATGAACATGCAAGAGTCGTCTTGATCGGAAGGGGAAGCTCTGATCCGGATGTCAAACGGGATGTCTATGACATTTGCGAGCGGCTGAGAGAGCTCACACCCGTTGACGAGGTCATTCCCTGCTTTATGACAGCCTGTGAACCGCACTACCTTGATGTGTTTAAACAGCTTAAAGAACGGGACGGAAAAACGGCATTCATCGTGCCGTATCTGCTGTTTACCGGTATGCTGATGAACGAGATTGAAAGGGAAACCGCAAAGCTGAAAGAAACCAATCCGGATGTCGTGCTGACGGATTACCTCGGCTTCCACCCCCATGTGAAAAACGCCTTTTTGCACCGCGTTGAGGAAGCGGTTGTCAACAAAGCCGGCCGCTTTGATTTTAGAGGAGCATCAGATGCTGCCGCTTCACATTAACATGAAAGGCAAAGCCGCGGTCATTGCAGGCGGGGGGAAGATTGCAGCACGGCGGCTGAAAACGGTGCTGGCAGAAGGGGCATCCGCAACCGTCATCAGTCCTGAAGCATCAGAAGAGATGCTCGGATTGATCGAAGAGCACGGCATCGAATGGAAGAAGAAAAAAGCGGAACCCGGTGATTTCAAAGATGCATTTCTAATCATTCTCGCGACCGATGACCACGAGGCGAACAGGCGAATCGCCGCATCAGCCGCTCCTGATCAGCTCGTCAATGTTGCGAGTGAAGCAGAGCTTGGAAATGTATATGTTCCGAAAATAATCAACAGAGGAAACATAACCATATCCGTCTCGACAAACGGAGCAAGCCCGCGTCACACGATCAAGCTGGCCGGACAGATCGATGATTTGATCGATGATGAGCTCGTCCAAGAGATCGACGAGCTTCTCCGTAAAAGAAGAGGCCTGAACCCTTGAGGTTCAGGCCTTTTGGCATTATTTTTTCAGCTTGATGACCAAGTCTTCATCAGGTGTTACAAAAACGGTTTGCTGGCTGTCGTAGGTGACAAACCCGGGTTTGGCGCCATTCGGTTTTTTGACGTGGCGTATTTTTGTATAGTCGACAGGAACCGAAGCGGAGTTTTTCGCTTTGCTGTAATATGCAGCGATCTGCGCCGCTTCAAGAATGGTTTGCTCGTCCGGATCGCTCGATTGGATGACGACGTGCGATCCCGGAATATCTTTCGTGTGAAGCCAGATGTGGTCGCGGGCGGCAAGCTTCATCGTCAAATATTCGTTCTGCTTGTTGTTTTTGCCGACGAGAATCGTTTCTCCTGCGCTGGATTCGTATGCTTCGAGCGTCGGCGCCTGTTTTTTCTGTTTTTTCTGGCCCCCTTGCTGTTTGGCACGCAAATACTTTCCTTCGGCGAGCTCTTCGCGGATTTCGGTTATATCTTTCGGAGAGGCAGACGAAAGCTGCTGAATCAGCTGGTCGAAATAAGCGATTTCCTCTTCTGCCAATCTGATCTGCTCCTTCACGACGTCCACCGAATTTTTTGCTTTTTGATATTTTGTAAAATAGCTTTGTGCGTTTTCAGAAGGCGTTTTATTCGGATTGAGCGGAATCGTGATTTCTCTGCCGTTTTCATCATAGTAGTTGATGACTTTCGCTTCTTTGTCTCCTTTTTTCAGCTGGTACAGGTTCGCGGTCAACAGCTCTCCGTACAGTTGATAATCTTTCGCGTGTTCGGACTGCTCAAGCGTTTTTTGCAGCTTTTTGATTTTGTTTTCGTTTTTTTTCTTTTCGTTTGCCGCGAAACGCTCTAAATCATGAGCCTGCTGTTTGACGCGGTCCCGCTCTGCTTTTCCGAAATAGTAGCGGTCAAGAAGTTCGCTCAGCGTATGAAAGGGTCTGTTATCGCCTTTTATATGGGTCAGCTCAAGAAGGTAAAAATATTCTTTTCCATCTTCTGTCGTGACAAGCTGGGGCTGAAAACGCCGGTTTTTGATTTCGCTGAACATCCCCGTCAAGACGCTTGGCAGTGTCGCCCTGTTGGCAAGGCCCGCACGAAAGACGGCTTCTTTCGCAAACAGAGGCGAGACGCCGGAAAAGGTATCGACGATCTGCCTGTCCAGTTTGCCTTCCTGGAAATTAAGATGGCGAAGAATATCTTCAGTCTCCGCTTCCAGCGGGGACAATTTGTTCTGTGCGGGAGGGAGAATGTAATCGTATCCCGGGAGCACGGTGCGGTAGCTGTTCACCGAAGGTGACAGATGTTTCAAACTGTCGATGATGACGTCTTTTTCTCCGTCGGTTAACACGATGTTGCTGTGCCTTCCCATGATTTCGACCATCAGCTTTCTTGTCAGCGTGTCGCCGATTTCGTTCCGGCTCCTGATATGAAAGACCATCATTCTGTCCATGCCGATTTGCTCGACTTGGTCGATAAAGCCGCCTTCCAGATGTTTGCGGAGGAGCATGCAGAACATCGGAGGGGTGCTCGGGTTGCCATAGGTTTCGTTTGTCAGGTGAACCCGCGCATAACTCGGGTGGGCAGAGAGCAGCAATTTGCGGTTCTGCCCGTTCGCTCTGATATGAAACACGAGCTCGTGCTTAAACGGCTGGTGGATTTTTGCGATCCGTCCGCCTCGAATCGTCTCATTTAATTCATCGATCATTCCGTATGTAAAAATGCCGTCAAAAGACATATGAAAAACTCCCTTTTCTCGTTAATCCTCTTCGTAAAGCGTCCATTCAATAATTATAGCATGATTTGGGACGAGTCTGAATAAATTGACTTATAGAGATGGATATACAAAAAGCAACCTTTAGGGCAGGAGGAGTGGACGATTCAATGAAATGGCACGAGATGGGACAAACCGAATTGTTAAATATAACAAAAACGTCCATCGACAAAGGTTTAACAGAAAAAGAGGCCGAAAAGCGGCTGGAAAGACACGGAACAAACGAACTTCAGGAAGGGGAAAAAACATCGGCGGTCGCATTGTTTTTTTCTCAATTCAAGGATTTCATGGTTCTTGTTTTGCTTGCGGCCACGTTGATTTCGGGTTTTCTCGGCGAATATATTGACGCCATCGCGATCATCGCGATCATCTTTGTAAACGGCATTCTCGGATTCTTTCAGGAGAGGCGGGCGGAAAGATCGCTCGAGGCTTTGAAAGAACTGTCAGCTCCTCAAGTGGCTGTGCTCCGGGAGGGAGACTGGGTGAAGCTCCCTTCCAAAGAGCTTGTTCCGGGAGATGTTGTCCGTTTTGCAAGCGGAGACAGAATCGGCGCCGATCTCAGGCTTATCGAGACAAAGAGCCTTGAAATAGAAGAATCGGCCCTTACGGGTGAATCGCTCCCCGTGTCTAAACAGGCAGAAGCTTTTCAGGCGTCCGATGTATCGCTGGGTGATCTGAAGAATATGGCTTTCATGGGAACGCTTGTCACAAGGGGGAGCGGCACCGGTGTCGTCATCGGCACGGGAATGAACTCTGCGATGGGGAAAATTGCCGATATGCTTGAATCTGCCGGGAATACGGCGACCCCGCTGCAAAGAAGGCTTGAAGAGCTCGGCAAAATTTTGATTGTCGCCGCTTTGTTCCTGACGCTGCTTGTCGTTGCTGCCGGCGTCATCCAGGGACATGATCTATACAGCATGTTTTTAGCGGGAGTTTCCCTTGCCGTCGCTGCCATACCTGAAGGGCTGCCGGCCATTGTCACGGTCGCTCTGTCTCTCGGCGTACAGCGGATGATCAGGCAAAAGTCGATCGTCAGAAAGCTCCCCGCGGTTGAGACACTTGGCTGCGCGTCCATTATTTGCTCTGATAAAACCGGGACGATGACGCAGAACAAAATGACGGTCACCCATGTCTGGTCAGGCGGGAAAACGTGGAACGTGTCAGGGATCGGCTACGAACCCGAAGGCTCTTTCAGCATGAACGGGCGCGACGTCCAAGCCAAGCACCATAAACCGCTCCAACAGGTACTATTGTTCGGCGCATTATGCAACTCATCTTCGATTATCGAAAAAGACGGGGAGTTTCGTCTTGACGGCGATCCTACTGAAGGCGCTTTGCTGACGGCGGCTCGAAAAGCAGGTTTTACGGACAGATATGTTGACGAACATTTTAAAATCATCGAGGAGTTTCCGTTTGATTCGACGCGGAAAATGATGTCTGTCATTGTGGAAGACAAGAGCGGCAAGCGCTTTGTCATTACAAAGGGCGCGCCGGATGTATTGATGAAGCGTTCGTCGCATACGCTGACAGAAGAAAAGCGCGAAATCTTCACAAAGGAAAGGCTCGCCGAAACAAGCGCGGCGCTGGAAACACTTGCGTCCCAAGCGCTGAGAACGATTGCTGTCGCGTATAAACCGATCAAAGAAACAGAAAATCCCTCGTTTGAAAAAGCGGAGTCAGGCTTAACTTTTATTGGGCTGTTAGGGATGATCGATCCGCCGCGGCCCGAAGTGAAAACAGCGATTAAAGAATGCCGGGAAGCGGGGATCAAAACGGTCATGATCACCGGCGACCATGTGATAACGGCAACGGCGATCGCAAAAGATCTCGGATTATTGCCTCCGCGCGGAAAGGTCATGGACGGCCAGATGCTGAACGAACTCTCGCAGGAAGAATTGGTGGAAGTTGTTGACGATGTTTACGTGTTTGCAAGGGTGTCGCCCGAACATAAGCTGAAGATCGTGACCGCCTACCAGGAAAACGGCCACATCGTCGCCATGACAGGAGACGGAGTCAATGATGCCCCTGCGATTAAACAGGCGGATATCGGCATATCGATGGGGATTACGGGAACGGATGTCGCCAAGGAGGCGTCGTCGCTCATCCTTGTCGATGATAATTTTGCAACGATTAAATCGGCCATCAAGGAAGGGCGCAATATCTATGAAAATATTAGAAAGTTCATCAGATACTTGCTCGCATCCAATGTCGGCGAAATTTTGGTCATGCTGTTTGCAATGCTGCTCGCTCTGCCGCTGCCGCTTGTCCCGATACAGATTCTTTGGGTCAACCTTGTGACAGACGGCCTGCCTGCCATGGCGCTCGGCATGGATCAGCCTGAAGACGATGTGATGCAGAGGAAGCCACGGAGTCCGAAAGAAGGCGTGTTTGCAAGGGGGCTCGGCTGGAAGGTCGTATCGCGCGGCTTTTTAATCGGAATCGCCACACTCGGGGCGTTTATGTTCATTTACAATCGCAATCCAGAAGCGCTTGAGTATGCACAGACGGTCGCTTTTGCAACGCTTGTCCTTGCGCAGTTGATCCACGTGTTCGACTGCCGGAGCGAGCGGTCCATCTTTGACCGCAATCCGTTTGAAAACATATATTTGCTCGGCGCAGTATTGTCTTCGATTCTTTTGATGCTTGTCGTTATTTATTATCCGCCGCTGCAGCCGATTTTCCATACGGTTCCGATTTTAATGGCAGACTGGCTCCTGATTGTCGGAATGTCGGCGATTCCAACTTTTTTATTGGCCGGGTCACTTTTGACAAGAAAAAAATAGGCTTGTATGATATAATCTTAAAGGTAATAGAGGTTTCTATTGCCTTTTCATCTTGCGTAAATTTAAATCAAAGAAAGTCTTTTTCACTTATACGGAATTGGGTGTGTTTTATGATACGGAGTATGACCGGTTTCGGCAGCGCGAGCAAAACGAAGGATGGGCTGACAGCAGCTGTTGAGCTGAAATCTGTCAACTATCGGTTTAAAGAAGTAAATGCACGCATGCCAAGACCTTTGCTCTATTTAGAAGACAAAATAAAGCAAACGATTTTTAACCATATACAAAGGGGGCGCCTCGAGCTGTTCGTGTCCGTTGACGACGAGGCTTTGGTCACCCGGAAAATCCAGGTTGACTGGCCGCTGCTTGAAGAGTACCAGAAAGCGGCGCGCGAAATGAAAGACCGCTGCCGGCTTTCTGGAGAGATCACGCTTCAAGACGCCTTTCAGTTTGAGCATGTCATCCAAGTCGAAGAAGAGCCGATTCAAAATGACAAGCTTGAAGAGGTCCTTCTTGATGCGGTTGAGGCTGCCGTTATTGAATTGTGCAGCATGCGTGAAGCAGAAGGGCTGAGACTGAAGGATGACTGCCTTCAGCATATTGAAAGGCTTGAAAAGTTGACAGACGACATCGCAGAGCTTGCTCCCAAGGTCGTCGAGCACTATCGGGAACGCCTTGAGGCACGGCTTGAAGAATGGTCAACAGACGGTCTCGATGAAAGCCGTCTGTTGACGGAAGTCGCACTGTTTGCAGACCGTTCGGATATCACGGAAGAAGTGACGAGGCTGAAAAGCCATTTCCGCCAGTTCCGCGATATATGCGAAGCGGGCGGGGCCGCGGGGAGAAAGCTCGATTTCCTCGTCCAGGAGCTCAACCGTGAAGCGAACACGATCGGTTCAAAAGCGAATGATCACCAGATCACAAAACATGTGGTCGAAATGAAAAGCTCTATTGAAAAAATAAAAGAACAAGTGCAAAATATAGAATAGCGATTGTGCGTATTGTTTACGGATGTTCTCTGCAGGTTAAACTAGAGACGTCCAAGTACAGGGGGAACGTATAGGATGACGATTAAACTGATCAATATCGGCTTTGGAAATATCATATCCGCCAATCGGCTGATCTCGATTGTGAGTCCGGAGTCCGCGCCTATTAAGCGGATGATCCAGGATGCCAGAGACCGCGGCATGCTTATAGATGCTACATATGGAAGAAGAACCCGTGCGGTTGTCATTATGGACAGTGACCATATCATCTTATCTGCCGTCCAGCCTGAGACAGTAGCACAAAGGCTTTCCGTTAAAGAAGAAATTATGGATGAAGGGCAGGGATAAGAGCTTTATGAAAGAAAGAGGTTTATTAATCGTTCTCTCCGGCCCTTCAGGCGTCGGAAAAGGGACAGTCAGGCAGGCGCTGTTTGCTCAGGAGGACACAAAATTTGAATATTCAATTTCGGTGACGACAAGAAAACCGCGGCAAGGCGAAAGAGACGGCGTCGACTACTTTTTTAAGACGCGCGAAGAGTTCGAAGAGATGATCGAGAACAACAAGCTGCTCGAATGGGCCGAATATGTCGGCAACTATTACGGAACACCCGTTGACTACGTCGAACAGACCCTTGAAAGTGGAAGAGACGTTTTTCTCGAAATCGAAGTCCAGGGTGCGCTGCAAGTCAGAAAGGCATTTCCAGAAGGCTTGTTTATCTTTTTGGCGCCTCCGAGCCTTGCCGAATTGAAAAACCGGATTGTCACAAGAGGGACAGAAACAGAAGCCCTGATCGAGAACCGGATGAAAGCGGCGAAGGAAGAAATCGAACTGATGGACGCGTATGACTATGTTGTCGAAAATGACAGCATTGAGCTTGCATGCGAAAGAATCAAAGCAATCGTTCTCGCCGAACATTTACGGCGCGACCGCGTTGCTCCAAGATATAAGAAAATGCTGGAGGTTGAATAATTATGCTAGATCCGTCAATTGACTCTTTAATGAATAAACTGGATTCAAAATACACGCTCGTTACCGTATCGGCACGACGTGCGCGCGAAATGCAGATTAACAAAGATCAGCAGATCGAAAATCCGAAGTCGCATAAATATGTTGGCAAAGCACTGGAAGAAATCGATGCCGGACTGCTTACATTCGAAAAGGAAAATCGCTAATAGCCTTAAAAATAGCAACCTATACACTAGGTTGTTATTTTTTTCAGGGCCGGCGAACAGAACATAAGGGGGAGAAAAACGATGCTGAAAAATCGCAACATCCTGCTGGGAGTAAGCGGAGGAATCGCGGTATACAAAGCGGCCGCCTTGACGAGCAAGCTCGTACAGGCAGGAGCCAATGTGAAAGTCATCATGACAAAATCCGCCTGTGAATTTGTATCTCCGCTCACCTTTCAAGCGCTTTCGCGCAATGAAGTATATACCAATACGTTCGAAGAACCGAATCCCCGTGTCATCGCCCATATCGATGCCGCAGATTGGGCGGATTTGGTGATCGTTGCTCCGGCAACGGCCAATGTGATCGGAAAACTTGCTTCAGGCATTGCCGACGACATGCTGACGACGACGCTTTTGGCGACAACAGCCCCCGTATGGATCGCTCCGGCGATGAATGTCCATATGTACGACCACCCGGCTGTTCAGCGGAACATTAGCGTTCTTTACAAAGACGGCTACCGGTTTATCGAGCCGAGTGAAGGCTACCTTGCGTGCGGCTATATCGGCAAAGGCAGACTTGAAGAGCCTGAGCGGATCGTCCAGTTGGCCGAGTCGTATTTTTCAAACGAAAAAAGCGGTTTGCTTGAAGGAAAGCGTGTCTTAATTACAGCGGGCCCGACAAGAGAACAAATCGATCCCGTCCGCTTTTTCTCCAACCGTTCGACAGGGAAAATGGGCTATGCTTTTGCTGAGGAAGCAGCAAGAATGGGAGCGCGCGTGACGCTGATTGCCGGCCCGACAGCGCTTGATGATCCCGCAGGAGTTGACGTTATTCATGTTCAGTCTGCAGAAGATATGTATCAAGCGGCACTATCCGTTTTCGATAAGAGCGACATCGTCATTAAAACAGCAGCTGTCGCTGATTACAGGCCAAAGCATGTTCACGATCAAAAAATGAAGAAAAAGGACGGCGGCCTCGTCATTGAGCTTGAGCGCACGAAGGATATTTTAAAAGCCCTGGGAGAGCGGAAAACAAAGCAAATCTTGGTCGGCTTTGCTGCCGAAACGCAGCACGTCGAAGACTATGCCAAACAAAAGCTGGAGACAAAAAATCTTGATATGATTGTCGCCAACAATATCACAGCTGAAGGCGCCGGTTTTGGAACGGAAACCAACATCGTAACGGTGTTTCATCGAGACGGCAAAAAGACGGCACACCCTCTGATGTCAAAACGGGAGGTTGCCGCCGAAGTCTTGAAGGAAGCCGCTGAGCTTGCCGGACGGAGCGGGACGTCCTCATGAATTTTGCTGAAGTGATCGTCGATGTTACAACAAAAAATATCGACAGACCTTTTGACTACCGCATTCCCGACAAATTCAAAGGTATGATTAAAAAAGGAATGCGCGTGATTGTTCCGTTCGGCGCCCGCAAAATCCAGGGATTTGTCACCGGTGTGAAAGAATCGTCGGAGCTCGCCGGCCGTTCGGTTAAGGATGTCGAGGATATCCTTGATCTGACGCCCGTTTTGACGGAGGAGCTGCTCGAGCTGTCAGACTGGCTGACAGAAAAAACACTTTCTTTTAAAATTACGGCTTTGCAGGCGATGCTCCCCGCGGCTATGAAAGCAAAATACGGCAAAGAAATCAAGGTGATCGGCGATAAGCCGCTTCCCGAACCGCTTAAAACTCTGTTCTCACAAAAAGAAACGCTTTCTTATTCCGATATAAATGACCACGGGACATTAAAGCTGATTCAGCGCCAGGTTCAAGAGGGCAACCTTGAAGTGGCGTATAAAGTAAAGCAGAAAACAAATAAAAAAATGCGGAGAATGATCGCCCCTCTTCGCGCGAAAGAACATTTAAAAGAAGCGCTTGACGGCCTCTCCCCGCAAGCTGTCAAACAAAAAGCGGTCCTTCAGTTTTTCATCGATCGCAAAGAAGCCGATGCTGTTCCGGCAAAGGATCTGATCGACAAAACGGGAGGCTCGTCCGCGTCCTTAAAAGCGCTGATCGATAAGGGTCTGTTAAAGGAGAGCGAAGAGGAGGTTTACAGGGATCCTTATCAGGACAGAATGTTCAAAAAAACCGAACCGCTTCCGTTGACTGAAGAGCAGGCGCAGGCCTACGAGGCGATAGCAGATGCGATTGAAGACAAGCGGCACGATGTGTTTCTTCTTCACGGAGTGACCGGAAGCGGAAAAACGGAAGTCTATCTGCAATCGATCGAAAAGGTGCTGGAAGCCGGCAAAGAAGCGATCGTCCTCGTTCCGGAAATTTCGCTGACGCCGCAGATGGTCAACCGCTTTAAAGGGCGCTTTGGCTCACAGGTAGCCGTACTGCACAGCGGGCTTTCAACAGGAGAAAAATATGATGAATGGCGGAAGATCCACCGCAAAGAAGTCCGTCTCGTCGTCGGGGCGCGCTCGGCGATTTTCGCGCCGTTTGAAAATCTCGGCATGATTATTATTGATGAAGAGCACGAAACATCGTACAAGCAGGAGGAGATGCCGAGATACCATGCGAAAGAAGCGGCGATTCAAAGGGCCAAATACCACCGGTGTCCGGTCGTGCTCGGCAGTGCGACGCCAACGCTCGAATCGTTCGCAAGGGCGAAAAAAGGCGTGTACAAACTTCTTTCTCTCAAGCACCGCGTCAATCACCAAGTCATGCCTGACGTGTCTCTCGTCGATATGAGAGAGGAACTGCGCAGCGGAAACCGTTCGATGTTTTCCAAAGACTTAATGGCCGGACTTGAGGAAACCCTTGAAAAAGGAGAGCAAGCCGTTCTGTTTTTAAACAAAAGGGGATATTCCTCATTTGTCATGTGCAGAGACTGCGGATATGTCATCCAGTGTCCTCATTGCGAAATTTCATTGACGTACCACAGGTATGGACAGCGTCTGAAGTGTCATTACTGCGGCTATGAAACCGGTATGCCGTCAAGCTGCCCCGAATGCGGAAGCGAGCATATCCGCTACTTTGGTACAGGCACGCAGCGGGTCGAAGAAGAATTGACAAAGGTTCTGCCGGCTGCAAGGGTGATCCGCATGGATGTCGATACAACCTCAAGAAAAGGAGCGCATGAAAAGCTGCTCACATCCTTTGGCAGAGGCGAAGCCGATATCCTGCTTGGAACACAGATGATCGCCAAAGGGCTCGATTTCGAAAACGTCACGCTCGTCGGTGTTTTGAGCGCGGATACGATGCTTCACATCCCCGATTTCAGAGCCGCTGAAAAAACGTTCCAGCTGATGACGCAGGTGAGCGGAAGAGCTGGGCGCCACGAAAAGCCGGGCAAGGTGATCATTCAGACGTACACACCGTCCCATTACAGCATTCAGCTCACGAAAACACACGATTATGAAACATTCTTCCGGCAGGAGATGCTGCACAGAAGGGAACAGGCCTACCCTCCTTATTATTATTTGGCGCTGGTCGGCGTATCGCACGAAGAAGTGACGAAGGCGGCACTCGTGACTGAAAAAATCGCCAACTATTTAAAACAGAACATTTCAAGTGAGGCGAAGATTCTCGGCCCTGTCGCATCGCCGATCGCCAGGATCAAAGATAGATATCGCTATCAATGCGTGATAAAATACAAACAGGAAAACCAGCTTACATCGTTGCTTAAAAACATTATGGATCATTACAAACGCGACATTGAACAAAAGCAATTGACGATTTCGATCGACATGAATCCATATATGATGATGTAAAAATAACAGTGTGATGGAGGGCTTCTAGATTGGCAGTAAAACCGATCGTAACGTATCCGGCGGAGGTTCTTGAAACCCCTGCCGAACCCGTTGCGTCTTTTGATAAATCATTAAAGAAATTACTCGATAATATGTATGATACGATGCTTGAGCTGGACGGAGTCGGACTGGCTGCCCCGCAAATCGGCGTTTCTAAAAGAGCGGCAGTCGTCGATATCGGCGATGACACGGGAAGAATTGAACTGGTCAACCCGGAGGTCATCGAAGAGAGCGGTGAACAAACGGGTCCTGAAGGCTGTTTGAGCTTTCCCGATCTATACGGTGAAGTGAAGCGTTCGGATTATGTAAAGGTCAAGGCGTTCGACCGCCGCGGGAAACCGTTTACGATTGAAGCTGAGGGCTTTTTGGCGCGGGCGCTGCTGCACGAAATCGACCACTTGGACGGTATTTTATTCACATCAAAAGTAACGCGCTATTATGATGCGGAAGAACTTGAGGAAATGGAAGGATGATAGGATGACAAGGATCGTTTTTATGGGAACGCCGGATTTTTCCGTCCCGGTGCTCAGCACATTGATTGATGACGGCTATGAGGTGGTGGGTGTCGTCACCCAGCCTGACCGCCCGAAAGGCAGAAAAAAGGTGATGACTCCGCCGCCTGTCAAGGAGGAAGCGCTGCGCCGCGGCATTCCCGTGCTCCAGCCTGAGAAAGTGAGGGAAGAAGCGGAAACGGACAAGATTTTGGCGCTTGAACCCGATCTAATTGTAACGGCGGCATTCGGACAGATCCTGCCGAAAAAGCTCCTCGATTATCCGAAATACGGCTGTATCAATGTCCATGCCTCTCTTCTGCCGGAGCTTCGCGGAGGAGCCCCGATCCATTACGCCATTCTGGAAGGCAAAGAGAAAACGGGCGTGACGATCATGTACATGGTCGAAAAATTGGATGCAGGCGATATGCTCGCCAAAGTTGAAGTTGACATCGAAGAAACCGATAATGTCGGCACGCTCCATGATAAGCTGAGCAAGGCCGGAGCGGCGCTTCTTTCCGAAACGGTTCCGAAAGTCATTGACGGTTCGGTAATCCCGGAAAAACAGGATGAACGGGAAGCGACATACGCGCCGAACATTAAGCGTGAACAGGAACTAATCGACTGGTCGAAGCCCGGCGAAGTCCTGTACAACCAAGTCAGGGGCTTGAATCCTTGGCCTGTCGCATACACTGTTTTAAGCGGCCAGACGCTAAAAGTATGGGCTGCGAAAAAATGCGAAACCTTAAAACAGGCAGAGCCGGGAGAGATCGTCAGCGTTGATAAAGACGGCATTGTTGTCGCTACCGGAAATGACACCGCGTTAAAATTAACGGAAGTGCAGCCTGCCGGCAAAAAAAGAATGAAGGCTGAAGATTTTGTCAGGGGATCGGGTCTTCAAGCCGGAATGAAATTGGGTCATGACGATGAAAAATAATGTGAGAGAAGTCGCGCTTGATGCACTGGTTAAGCTTGACCAGAATCAGGCATACAGCAATCTTTTGCTTCAGTCTGTCATGAAAGCGAACGATTTAAGCGACAAAGACAGAGGCCTTTTGACAGAACTCGTTTACGGCACCCTTCAGAACAAGCTGGCGCTAGATTATATGCTGAAGCCGTTTATTAAAAAACCGGAAAAGGTGAAAAACTGGGTCATTCATCTGTTGAGAATGTCGCTGTACCAGATGGAATACCTAGAGAAAATCCCTGACCGGGCCGCTCTTTTTGAAGCTGTTGAAATTGCTAAAAAACGCGGGCATAAAGGAATTTCTTCATTTGTTAACGGAGTTCTGCGCTCCGTTCAAAGGGAAGGCGTACCTTCTTTTGCCGATATTGCCGACCCCATTGAACGCCTAGCAGTTGAGACAAGCCATCCGGAATGGCTTGTCAGAGAATGGACGGATGCCTACGGGTTCGAAGCGGCAGAACAAATCTGCCGGATTCATATGATCCCGCCGAAGCAGACGATCCGCGTCAACAGGCTGAAACACGACCGGGATACGCTTCTTTCCCACCTGAATGAAGCTGGGATTGAGGCGGAAGAAGGCGACTTGTCCCAAGACGCTGTCAAACTGCTAAAAGGAACGATTGCGTCCACTTCTTTTTTCAAAGAAGGCGAAGTCACCATACAAGATGAAAGCTCGATGCTGGTAGCGAGAGCCCTCGGTCCTGAACGGGGAGAAACGGTGCTGGATGCATGCGCAGCTCCGGGAGGAAAATCCACTCATATCGGCGAACTGCTCGAAGATACGGGAAAGGTCGTCTCCCTGGACCTTCATCAGCATAAAGTAAAGCTGATCAAAGAAGCGGCAGGACGGATCGGACTTTCCAACATTGAAGCAAGGGCGCTGGATGCCAGAAAAGCCGGCGAAGCCTTCGAGCTGGAGCAGTTTGACCGGATTCTCGTCGATGCCCCGTGCTCGGGCTTCGGTGTCATCCGCAGAAAACCGGATCTCAAATACAGCAAAACGCCCGAAGACAGCGCGCGTCTCGCCGGGATTCAGCTTGCGATTTTAAACGAGATCGCACCTTTATTGAAAACAGGCGGGACATTGGTCTACAGCACATGCACAATGGACCCGACCGAAAATGAACAAGTCATGCATGCTTTTTTGGAAGAACACGACGAATTTGAAGCGGACCCCACCCTCGCCGAGCGGCTGCCCGAAAAAGCGGCGCCGTATGTCAAGGATGGAAGCATTCAAATCCTTCCCCACTACTTTGGAACGGACGGCTTCTTTATTTGCAGCATGAGAAAGAAGGGATCACAATAATGGAATCGAAACAAAAAGTGAGAAAAGAATTGCGGGCAGAAAGACCGTCCATCTATTCTTTTGAAATAGAAGAACTGAAAAGCTGGCTTTCGGAAAACGGCGAAAAGCCTTTCCGCGCCGCGCAAATATTCGAATGGCTTTACGAAAAAAGAGTCACGTCATTTGAAAAGATGACAAACCTTTCAAAAGAGCTGCGGACAAAGCTGAACGAGCATTTCGTATTAACGACGCTGAAAACGGCCGTCAAGCAGACTTCACAAGATGGAACGATGAAGTTTTTATTCGAGCTTCATGACGGCTATACAATCGAAACCGTATTAATGCGGCACGAATATGGCAATTCTGTTTGTGTAACGACACAGGTGGGCTGCCGGATCGGCTGTACATTTTGCGCGTCGACCCTCGGCGGCTTAAAGCGGAACCTGGAAGCCGGAGAGATTGTCGCCCAGGTTGTCAAAGTGCAGCAGGCGCTTGATGAAACAGATGAACGCGTCAGCTCAATCGTCATTATGGGAATCGGCGAGCCGTTCGATAATTTTCAAGAAATGCTTGCGTTCCTGAAAATCGTCAACCATGATAAAGGGCTGAATATCGGAGCGCGCCATATTACCGTATCAACGAGCGGAATCATTCCGAAAATCTATGAGTTTGCAGACGAAAAGCTGCAGATCAACTTTGCGATTTCTCTGCACGCGCCGAACACTGAGATCAGAAGCCGGCTGATGCCGATCAACAGAGCCTACAAGCTGCCGGATCTGATGAAAGCTGTCGATTACTACATTAAGAAAACCGGCAGAAGGGTTACGTTTGAATACGGGCTTTTCGGCGGTGTCAACGATCAGGTTGAACACGCGGAAGAGCTGGCTGAATTGCTAAAAGGAATCAAATGCCACGTCAACTTGATTCCGGTCAACTATGTACCTGAACGAGACTATGTCAGAACACCGAAAGAACAGATTTTCGCCTTTGAAAAAACATTAAAGTCTCATGGAGTAAATGTCACGATCAGAAGAGAGCAAGGCCATGATATTGACGCTGCCTGCGGACAGCTTCGTGCAAAGGAGCGCCAGGAAGAGACGAGGTGAATCAAGGTTGAAAACAGCCTTAAAAACGGACAGGGGAAAAATACGCCAGCACAATGAAGACGATGCCGGCATTTTTACGGAAAAAAACGGACTGGTTTTAGCTGTTGTCTGCGATGGAATGGGAGGTCATCTGGCCGGCGATGTCGCCAGCAGGATGGCCGTCTCAGCCCTTCGGGATATCTGGGAGGAAACCGAAGAAGTCCCGGCTTCGCCGGCTGAAAGCGAAGCATGGCTGAAAGAGCAGATTTCAGCGATCAATCAAAAACTTTTCGACCATTCGAGGGCGCATGAAGAGTGCCAGGGAATGGGGACAACGGTCGTCTGCGCTTTATACACGGGAAAAACGCTGACGGTCGCCCATATCGGAGACAGCCGCTGCTATCTCCTGCAAGGCGGCAATTTCATACAACTGACGGAAGATCACTCGCTTGTCAATGAACTCGTGCGGACAGGGGGGATTTCGAAGGAGGATGCCGAACACCATCCGCGGAAAAACGTGCTGACAAAAGCGCTCGGCACAGATCCGGAAGTGAAGGTTGAAGCCCATACTTTTGAAATCGAACCGGGCGATCAAGTTCTACTATGCTCTGACGGGCTCACGAATAAAGTGGAAGATGAGACACTGAAGGAGATGCTCACGGCTCTTTCTTCTGCGGAGGAAAAAGCGGAACAGCTCGTTCAGCTGGCCAATGACAACGGCGGCGAAGACAATATCACCGTCGCGCTATTGGAACTTCCTTCTCAAATTGAAGAAGGTGAAGACAAGTGTTAATCGGCAGACGGATCAGCGGACGTTACGAAATCCTGCGCGCCATCGGCGGCGGGGGGATGGCGAACGTTTATTTAGCGCTGGACATCATCCTTGACCGTGAAGTCGCAATTAAAGTGCTGCGGTTTGACTTCGTTCACGATGCCGATTTTATCAGGCGGTTCAGAAGGGAAGCGCAGTCCGCTGCAAGCCTCGACCACCCGAATATCGTCAGCATTTATGATGTCGGAGAAGAAGATGACATCTATTATATCGTGATGGAGTACGTCGAGGGGATGACCCTGAAAGAATACATAAACCGAACAGGCCCACTTCATCCGAAAGAAGCGGTCCAAATTATGGAGCAGATTGTATCCGCCATCGCACATGCCCATGATAACCAGATTGTCCACCGGGATATTAAGCCCCACAACATTTTAATCGATCATATGGGCCACATTAAAGTGACCGATTTCGGCATCGCCATGGCACTCAGCTCGACGACCATCACGCACACCAACTCGGTTTTGGGCTCTGTCCATTATTTGTCGCCTGAACAGGCGAGAGGCGGATTGTCTACGAAAAAATCCGATATCTACTCGCTCGGCATCGTGCTTTTTGAGCTGCTGACGGCGCGAACGCCGTTTGAAGGAGAATCAGCGGTCAGCATCGCGCTGAAGCATCTCCAATCAGAAACGCCGTCGGTAAAAAGGTGGAATCCGGCCGTGCCGCAAAGCATAGAAAACGTCGTCCTGAAAGCGATGGCAAAAGATCCATTCCACCGCTATGAAGCGGCCGAAGAGATGGAAAACGATTTGAAAACGGCTTTCGACCCGGACAGGCTCAACGAAAAGCGATTCACGATTGAATCCGATGATGAGATGACGAAAGCTGTTCCGATCATCAAGAACCTGCCGGAAGATGAGAGCAGCCCGCAATCCGGCGACGGACAAGAGGAAGCGGCTCCATTGTCAAAAAAAGAAAAGAAGAAGCAGGCAAAAGCAAACAAGAAGAAAAAAAGAAAGAAATGGCCGCTTATATTGCTGACGGTGTTTTTCGTTCTCGCTGTGTCAGCCGTCTTGGCCTTGACGGTGTTTCCATCGCTCTTTATTCCAAAAGACGTTGCCGTTCCCGACGTTGCCGGCCTTGAGTATGAAGAAGCCGTCATCAAGCTTGAAGACGAAGGGTTTGAAGTGGATCCGAATGCTGAAGACATTGCCGACGATAAAATTGAAGAAGGGCTGATCGTGAAAACGGACCCTGCAGCCGGCGATATCGTAAAGGAAGGCTCAACTGTCAAGCTTTATAAAAGCTCAGGCAAAGAGAAAACAGAAGTGGATGATGTGGTCGGCCAGAAAGTCGACGCCGCCAAGAAGCATCTCGAGCAAAAAGGCTTTAAAAACATCAAAACAGAAGAAGTGCACCATGAAGAAGAAGCGGGCACCGTCATCGAACAGGACCCTGCAGCCGGAACCGAAATCGTTGCCGCCGACGACGAGATCAAATTAACGGTCAGCCTCGGTCCGGAAGCCATTACTTTGAGGGATTTAAAAACATACAGCAAACAGGCGGCTTCGGGCTATTTGGATGACCATCAGCTTGTCCTAGTCGAAAAGGAGGCGCATTCCGAAGACGTGCCGGAAGGTCAGGTCATCAAACAAAAGCCTGAGGCGGGGGCATCCGTTAAGCCGGGAGACAAAGTCGAGGTCACGTTTTCACTCGGACCTGAAAAAAAGCCCGTCAAAACGGTGACCGAGAAAATTGATATCCCTTATGAACCGGGAGCGGAGGGCGAAGAACAAAACGTCCAAATTTCGATCGATGATGAAGAACACAGCATTTCCGACGTCTACGAAAATTTTAAAATCACGGCGCCGGCGGAGCGGACGATCAAATTCAGGATTGCGCCCGGCCAAAAAGGGTATTATCAAGTAACGATCAACGATAAAGTGGTCAGGTCAAAAACGATTGAATATCCTGAGGATGAATAAGGGAGGTGCGATATGCCTGAGGGCAAAATCATTAAAGCATTAAGCGGATTTTACTATGTATTAGATGGCGATCAGGTCATTCAGTGCAGGGGAAGAGGGGTTTTTAGAAAAAATAAAGTAACCCCTCTCGTCGGCGACGATGTCGTCTACCAGGCCGATAACGATAAGGAAGGCTACATTCTCGAAATTAAAGACAGATTCAATGAATTGGTCAGACCTCCGATCAGCAACGTGGATCAGGCGGTTCTCGTGTTTTCGGCAAAGGAGCCGACATTCAGCACGTCGCTATTGGATCGTTTTTTAGTGCTGGTTGAAGCGGCGGATATTAGTCCGATCATATGCATCACGAAAATGGATCTCGTGGATGATGACGCGCTGAAAGAGCGGATTCACCAATATGCCGAAGACTACCGGAACATCGGGTACAGCGTCTATTTGACATCGATGGAAAACGGAAGCGGCATCGAAGACATCATCCCCCATTTTCAAGATAAAATCACTGTATTCGCCGGCCAGTCCGGCGTGGGCAAATCTTCGCTTTTAAATGCGATCAGCCCTGACCTTGAACTGAAAACCGCCGGGATTTCCACCCACTTGGGAAGGGGAAAGCATACAACTCGCCATGTGGAGCTGATCGATATAAACGGCGGGCTCGTCGCGGACACCCCGGGCTTCAGCTCGCTTGAGTTTGCCGGTATTGAAGCTGAAGATTTAGGGTCTACATTTTTGGAAATCGGTGAAAAAAGTGCCGAATGCAAGTTCCGTGGGTGCCTGCATATGAAAGAGCCGAACTGCGCGGTCAAACGCGCCGTGGAAAACGGTGAAATCGCCCAGTATCGCTACGACCATTATGTTGAATTTTTAACAGAGATCAAAGATAGAAAGCCGAGGTATTAAGATATGGTATATGTTGCTCCTTCGATTCTTTCAGCTGATTTTGCCCGTCTAGGGGAAGAAATTCGAGATGTGGAACAAGGCGGCGCCGATTTCATCCACATCGATGTGATGGACGGCCATTTCGTTCCCAACCTGACCATCGGGCCGCTTGTAGTGGAAGCCGTCCGCCCGATCACTGAACTTCCGCTCGACGTTCATTTAATGATCGAAGCGCCTGACCGCTATATACCTGCTTTTGCAAAAGCGGGCGCCGATATTTTGTCCGTCCATGTTGAAGCGTGCCCGCACCTTCACAGGACGATCCAGCTCATTAAAGAACAAGGGGTCAAAGCGGGTGTCGTCTTGAATCCGCATACCCCTGTGCAGCAGATCCAGCATGTGCTTGAAGACCTTGATCTCGTATTATTGATGACGGTGAATCCGGGCTTCGGCGGACAGTCGTTTATTTCCTCAGTCCTGCCGAAAATCAGGCAGGTCAAGGAGATGGCTGAGCAAAAAGGACTTGACGACCTGCTGATTGAAGTGGACGGGGGCGTCAACAAAAATACGGCAAGACAGTGTATCGAAGCGGGAGCGAACCTGCTTGTTGCAGGATCTGCCGTTTATAACGAAAAAGACCGCAAAAAAGCCATTTTCGATATAAAAGGTGCGCTTGGGTAGGTTTACCGATGAAAGAGAGCCGGCTTTCTGCAGCTGCGCTCTTTTTTTAGGGCGTTCACAGAAAGGACAATGCGATGAAAACGATCAATATTGTAGCGGGAGGCCCTGATCATCTGATTCCCGACTTGCTGCAGTATCAGGACGGGGATGCGATTTGGGTCGGGGTTGACAGAGGCGCTGTAACCCTTTTGGAAGCGGGGATCGTGCCTGATGAAGCATTCGGGGATTTTGACAGCATCACAGAAGAACAAAAAAAAGCCATTGAAAAGGCTGCTCCTCGCCTCCATATTTATCAGGCGGAAAAAGATCAGACGGATTTGGATCTTGCGTTGAGCTGGGCCGTTGGACAGCGGCCTTCATTCATTAGAATGTTCGGCATTTCGGGAGGCAGAGCAGACCATTTTCTCGGGAATCTGCACCTTCTTTATACCGCAATGAAGCAAAACGTCAAGACCGTCATGATCGACCGTCAAAATACGATCAGCATGCATCCCCCAGGCTCCTACACCGTCATGCATGATCAAACAAAACCGTATATTTCATTCCTGCCGTTTACGGAGACGGTAAAAAACCTTTCTCTCGAAGGATTTAAGTATTCTTTAAATAAGTGTCATATTGCTCTCGGTTCGACACTATGTATTAGTAACGAACTCATCCATTCACAAGGTGCTTTTTCGTTTTCTGAAGGCATATTAATAATGATAAGAAGCACTGATTAAATATCCTGGCGCTTCCGCTCGCTTTGTGTTTGGGATTCGATGTTGAAGGTGGATGCGGTTGCGGACTCTTTGAGGAGGGAAGGGAATGAAATTTTACACCATCAAATTACCGAAGTTTTTAGGGGGAATCGTCCGGGCGATGCTTGGCTCGTTTCGCAAAGACTAAGAAGCGCCGGGTGCGCTTTTTTTGCGGAGCGGGTCAAAGGGCTCTCCCCGGAAAGCAGAGGAACGAAAAAACGCCTGCCTAAAGCGTACAGTCGCTCTTGGCAGGCGTTTATTTTTTCTTATACACGCTCAACTTTTCCAGATTTCAAAGCTCGAGCAGATACATATACTTTTTTAGGCTTGCCGTTCACAAGGATGCGCACTTTTTGAACGTTAGCGCCCCATGTGCGTTTAGAAGCGTTCATCGCGTGAGAACGAGAGTTGCCAGAACGTGATTTTCTGCCTGTAATAACGCATTTACGTGCCATTTGTTTCCCTCCTAACTATCAAAAAAAACATCATCATTCTTTATCAGTTGATCACCTGTGATGCTTCAGATACTTTAATAATTTACCACAGCTAAAAACCGTTTGCAACTATTGATTACTCTGCTTTCAAGAAAAATCCCTTGACATCTTGAAAAAATGAACGCGCTGTAGTATAAGTAGGGTTAGGTTTGGAGAGAAGCCTGCCTGTTCTTTTAAAAAGAAGGTCCTTATAGTAGAATGATGATAACCAGAGGTCAAAAGCGAGACTCGAAAAGGAGGAACCAACGTGTCCATTGAATTCCGAACAAAATACGGACAGATTGATATATCAAACGAAGTGGTCGCCATGGTTGCAGGAGGCGCAGCGATCGACTGCTACGGGATCGTAGGTATGGCATCCAAGAACCAAATTAAAGACGGACTGACTGAAATCCTTAGAAAAGAAAACTTTGCAAGAGGCGTTCTCGTCCGCCAGGAAGAAGATCGTATTCATATTGACATGTACATCATTGTTAGCTACGGAACAAAAATTTCAGAAGTGGCACATAATGTTCAAACAAAAGTCAAATATACGCTCGACCATACAGTGGGTCTTGCAGTAGATTCCGTAAATATTTACGTTCAAGGAGTACGAGTGACGAACCCGTAGTTAGGAGGAAAACAAGAGTGTCTATACGAAATCTGGATGGAAAAGCTTTTGCAGAAATGGTTCTGTACGGCGCACACCATCTGTCTCAAAACGCAAATGTAGTTGATGCGTTAAACGTATTTCCGGTTCCGGACGGAGATACAGGAACGAACATGAATCTGTCGATGACATCCGGTGCAAAAGAAGTGGAGCAAATCGATACCGCCAATATCGGAAAAGTGGCACAAAGCCTGTCAAGGGGGCTTCTGATGGGAGCGCGGGGAAACTCGGGCGTCATTTTATCCCAGCTGTTCAGAGGCTTTGGCAAATCGATTGAACAGAAATCGGAAATTAACGCGAAAGAATTTGCCGCCGCGTTTCAGGCCGGAGTTGACACCGCCTACAAGGCCGTCATGAAACCGGTCGAAGGCACGATCTTGACGGTTGCCAAAGATGCGGCAAAAAAAGCTGTGCTCACCGCTCAAACTGAAACCGATATCATCAAGGTGATGGAAGCCGTCGTGAATGAAGCGGAGGCTTCATTGGAGCGGACGCCTGAGCTGCTTCCGGTTTTAAAGGAAGTCGGTGTCGTCGACAGCGGCGGAAAAGGGCTTCTTTACGTATATGAAGGGTTTCTCGCTTCTTTAAAGGGAGAAAAGCTTTCTGAAAAAGCGGCTGCACTTCCGTCATTGAATGATCTTGTCAGTGCGGAGCACCATAAAAACGCTCAAAGCCACATGAACACAGAAGACATCGAATTCGGCTATTGCACGGAGTTTATGGTGAAGCTCGACAGCGGCAAAAGAAACTTTAATGAAGATACGTTCCGCCAGGATTTAAGCGGCTTCGGTGATTCGCTGCTCGTCGTCTCAGACGAAAATATCGCCAAGGTGCACATCCATGCCGAATATCCAGGGGAAGTCATGACTTATGCGCAAAAATACGGCAGCCTCATCAACATGAAAATCGAAAATATGAGAGAACAGCACACCGCGATTCTCAGTCAGAACAAACAGGAGACAGCTACACCGGCTGAAAAAGCTCCGGCAGAAAAACAGCCGTACGGCATCGTCACAGTTGCTATGGGAGAAGGGATTGCCGAGCTTTTCGAAAGCATCGGCGCCACAAAGGTCATAGAAGGCGGCCAGACGATGAATCCGAGCACGGAAGACATCGTTCAGGCGATCAAAGACGCCAATGCGGACACGGTTGTGATCCTGCCGAATAATTCAAACATTGTGATGGCGGCGAACCAGGCTGCGGATGTTGCCGGACAACATGTGATTGTCATCCCGACGAAGACCGTTCCTCAAGGGATGGCCGCACTGCTCGCATTCAACCCGGCCCTTGGAGCGGACGAAAATGAAGCCGCTATGCTTGATGCAATCGGCGAGGTGAAAAGCGGACAAATCACCTATGCGGTAAGAGACACAAACATTGACGGCATCGATATTAAAAAAGGCGATTTTATGGGCATATTAAACGGAAAAATCGTTGAGACGGCGTCTGACCAGTTAACAGCAGCGAAAAAGCTGATCGCAGGCATGATCGCTGAAGACAGCGAAATCGTCACTGTGATCAAAGGAGAAGACGCGCCGGAAGAAGAGGCCGAAGAACTCGCAGCCTTCATCAGCGAGACGTACGAAGACGTTGAAGTAGAAGTGCACGACGGAAAACAGCCGCTGTATTCCTACATTTTGGCTGTTGAATAAAGGATCAAAGGCAGAAGGGCATGTTGATAAAAGCCCTTCTCTTCTTTTGGCTTTTTTTAAAGCATCAGCCCGCTCGGGCGATTGTCTGCTTGCCAATCGGGGAATGATCGATTAGTCTAAAAAAAACGGCTTTTTTTCCTCCGTATACAGCGGGGGAATCTGTGTGTAAAAGGGGGATAAGGATGAAGTACAGAAGTGTGTTTGATATTATCGGGCCCGTCATGATCGGACCGTCAAGTTCTCATACGGCCGGCGCGGCCAGAATCGGCAGAGTCGCCAGAAGCGTGTTTGGGAGGGAGCCGAAACAAATCATCGTGTCATTGTACGGTTCTTTTGCCGAAACATATAAAGGACATGGAACAGATGTTGCGATCATCGGCGGCCTTTTGGATTTTGATACATTTGATGAAAGAATCAAAGATTCCATCCGCCTAGCCGAAGAAAAGGGAATCGCCATCGAGTTTCGGGAAGAAGAAGCGGTTCCGAAGCATCCCAATACAGCCCGCATCCTCATCTCTGATGATGAAGGCTCCCTTGAACTCGCAGGCATCTCAATCGGCGGGGGGAAAATCGAAATCATTGAGCTGAACGGCTTTGAACTCAGATTATCGGGAAATCACCCCGCTATTTTAGTCGTCCATAACGACCGCTACGGAACGATTGCAGGCGTAGCCAATGTGCTTGCAAAGTTCGCAATCAACATCGGCCATATGGAAGTGGCCCGCAAAGACGTCGGCCAGGAAGCGCTCATGACGATTGAGGTCGATCAAACGATTGATCCGGCTGTTTTTGAAGAATTGAGAGCGCTGCCGAACATCATTGAGGTGACCCAGATCGCTGACTAAAAGGAGGGTGAGACGATATGTTTCGAAATGTGAAAGAATTAATTCAGCTGACAAAAGAAAAGAACGTGCCCATCTCTGAAATCATGATCACGCAAGAGATCGAGGTGTCAGGCCGGACACGGGAAGAAATATTCAAGCAGATGGAAGCCAACTTGGCCGTGATGGAAGATGCTGTTCAAAAAGGTATTGAAGGCGTCGTGTCGCACTCAGGATTGACGGGGGGAGACGCCGTTAAGCTTCAGGCCTACCTCAAATCGGGCAAAGGGCTGTCAGGGGATGTCGTCCTTGACGCTGTCAGCAAAGCGGTTGCGACAAATGAAGTCAACGCTGCGATGGGAACGATTTGCGCAACGCCGACGGCCGGATCGGCCGGCGTTGTCCCGGGGACGCTCTTTGCGGTAAAAGAGAAACTTCAGCCGACGAAAGAGCAGATGGTCCGCTTTTTATTTACATCGGGAGCGTTCGGATTCGTCGTTGCCAACAATGCGAGCATTTCGGGAGCCGCCGGAGGCTGTCAGGCTGAAGTCGGATCAGCCTCGGGCATGGCGGCTGCCGCCATCGTCGAAATGGCGGGCGGAACCCCTGAACAGTGCGCCGAAGCGATGGCGATCGCTTTAAAAAACGTACTCGGTCTAGTCTGCGATCCTGTCGCAGGGCTCGTTGAGGTCCCGTGTGTGAAGCGGAACGCGATGGGCGCAGCCAACGCAATGGTCGCGGCTGATATGGCGCTTGCCGGCATTACAAGCCGCATTCCATGCGATGAAGTGATCGATGCGATGTACAAAATCGGCCAGACGATGCCGACGGCACTGAGGGAAACAGGCCGGGGCGGTCTTGCCGCAACACCGACGGGCAAAGAATTGGAGAAAAAAATATTCGGAGGAGCGTCAGCTGCACGTGGAACACAATCTGCAACTTAGTATATCTGTTATAAAAGGCGTCGGGACGGAAACGGAAAAAACGTTAAACGAGCTTGGAATCTATACGGTTCTCGATCTTTTAAACTACTTCCCGTACCGATATGACGATTATGAATTGCGCGATTTGGAAGAAGTGGCACACGACGAACGAGTGACGGTGGAAGGGAAGGTTCACAGCGAGCCTTCTCTTGCCTATTACGGGAAAAAGCGGAGCCGCCTCACATTCCGGCTATTGGTCGGAAACTATTTGATCACAGCGGTTTGCTTTAACAGGCCTTATTTGAAAAAAAAGCTTGCGATCGGCTCGATTGTTACCGTAACCGGAAAATGGGACAAGCACAGACAATCCGTGATGGTGCAGGAGCTGAAAAACGGGCCGCACCAAGGTGACCAATCAATTGAACCCGTCTACTCTGTCAAAGAAAACATCACCGTAAAGACGATGAGGAAATTGATTCAAGAAGCCGTCCGCAGCCATTTGCCGTTCGCCGAAGATCCCCTTCCGGAAAAGCTTCGGACCGCCTATAAACTTCTGTCTTACCAGGAGGCGGTAAAGGCGATGCACAAGCCCGAGTCGAGGGAAGCTTTAAAACATGCCCGGCGCCGTTTTGTGTATGAGGAATTTTTATTGTTTCAGCTGAAAATGCAGGCTTTGCGGAAGTTCGAGCGGGAAGCGTCCGACGGAATCAGCCACACCTTTCAGCTGGAAGACGTCAATTCGTTTGTCAAAAGCCTTCCGTTTCCTTTGACAAACGCGCAGGCGAAAGCGCTCGACGACATATTAAGGGATATGGCTTCAGGGTATAAAATGAATCGGCTTTTGCAAGGAGACGTCGGTTCAGGCAAAACAGCCGTCGCCGCGATTGCGTTATACGCCTCGCTGCTTTCGGGATTCCAGGGGGCGATGATGGTGCCGACCGAAATACTGGCGGAACAGCACGCCGATTCGCTTGTATCTCTCTTTGAGCAACACGATGTCAATGTGGCGCTTTTAACAAGCTCTGTGAAAGGGAAAAGGAGAAGAGAGCTTTTAGAAAGATTAAAAGAAGGAGAAATAGATATTTTAGTGGGGACGCACGCCCTTATTCAAGACGATGTCCACTTTAAACAGCTCGGACTCGTGATCACCGATGAACAGCACCGCTTCGGCGTCGAGCAAAGAAAAAAACTGAGAAGCAAGGGGAAAGATCCCGATGTCTTGTTTATGACGGCGACGCCGATTCCGAGAACACTGGCGATCACGGTTTTCGGGGAAATGGATGTGTCCGTCATCGATGAAATGCCGGCTGGGCGAAAGCGGATTGAGACTTATTGGGTGAAGCACGACATGCTCGAACGGATTCTCGCGTTTATCGAAAAAGAACTTAAAAAAGGCAGACAGGCGTATGTGATTTGTCCCTTGATTGAAGAATCGGACAAGCTCGACGTTCAAAACGCGATCGATGTGCACAGCATGCTGACCCATGCCTTCAGAGGAAGATGGCAGATCGGTCTCATGCACGGAAAGCTGTCAAATGACGAAAAAGAACAGGTGATGAGGCAGTTCAGCAAAAACGAATGCCAGATTCTCGTTTCCACAACCGTCGTTGAAGTCGGGGTAAACGTTCCGAATGCGACGGTCATGCTGATCTATGATGCCGACCGGTTCGGTCTTTCCCAGCTGCACCAGCTTCGCGGCCGGGTCGGGCGGGGCGACCACCAGTCGTATTGCATCTTAATGGCAGACCCGAAATCAGAAACGGGCAAAGAGCGCATGAGCATCATGTCTGAGACGACGGACGGCTTTGAGCTTTCTGAAAAGGATCTTGAACTTAGAGGGCCCGGGGACTTCTTCGGCAAAAAACAGAGCGGGATGCCGGAGTTTAAAGTCGCCGACATGGTTCACGACTACCGCGCGCTGGAAACGGCAAGAAGAGACGCTTCAGAACTTGTCTCTTCAAAAGCGTTCTGGACGGATGCCGAATATGAAAACCTGCGGGAACACTTGAAAAACAGCGGGGTTATGGACGGAGAAAAGCTGAGCTGACCTGAAGTCCCGTGAAAATTTATCGTCGGCGGGTAAAGAAAGATTGCATTCCAATCTATGAAATTATATACTACTATTAGTACCTAGTCATAATTGCGCGGATGGTGTTTAAAAACATGAGAAAAAGTAAGAGGGAACGCCAAGAATTGCTGCAGCAGACGATTCGTACGACCCCGTTTATTACGGACGAGGAGTTAGCGGAGAAATTTAACGTCAGCATTCAGACGATTCGCTTGGACCGTTTGGAACTTTCCATACCTGAACTGAGAGAAAGAATCAAAAGTGTTGCCGAGAAATCTCTTGAAGATGAAGTCAAGTCTCTCCCGCTCGACGAGGTCATTGGCGAGATCATTGACTTGGAGCTGGATGAGCACGCGATTTCCATTCTTGAGATCAGAAGGGAGCATGTTTTCAGCCGAAATCAAATCGCCAGGGGGCACCATTTGTTTGCCCAGGCCAACTCGCTCGCCGTCGCCCTCATCGATGATGAGCTCGCATTGACAGCCAAAGCGGACATCCGCTTTACCAGGCAGGTCAAGCAAGGCGAACGGGTCGTTGCAAAAGCAAAAGTCGTGAAACTTGATAAAGATAAAGGCAGAACAGTTGTTGAAGTGAACAGCTATGTTGCCGAAGAGCCTGTGTTTTCAGGCGAATTTGTCATGTATCGTTCAAAACAATCATAGAAGGTGGCGCGTAAGTCATGAAAATTGCTGTAGATGCCATGGGAGGAGACAATGCTCCCAAAGCGGTTATTGAAGGCGTGATGAAAGCGGTCGAAGATTTTGAAGACCTCGAGATCACGCTGATCGGCGACCGGGAAAAAATAGCCGCCCATTTAACAGAACACGGGCGGATCACTGTTAAACATGCGGAAGAAGTCATCGAAGCGACAGACGAGCCTGTCAGAGCCGTCAGAAGAAAGAAGAATTCATCGATGGTTCTGATGGCTGGGGAAGTCGCTGAAGGCAGGGCGGATGCCTGCATTTCCGCAGGAAACACCGGAGCGCTTATGACGGCCGGGCTCTTTATTGTCGGCCGGATTGAAGGGATTGAAAGGCCTGCGTTGGCACCGACATTGCCGACCGTCTCCGGTGACGGCTTTCTCCTTCTTGATGTCGGAGCGAATGTGGACGCCAAGCCCGAACATCTCGTTCAATACGCCATTATGGGATCTGTTTACGGAGAACAGGTGCTGGGCGTTAAAAATCCGCGCATCGGACTTTTAAACGTCGGAACCGAAGACAAAAAAGGAAATGAGCTTGCCAAGCAGACCTTTCAAAAATTAAAGGAAACCGATCTGAACTTCATCGGCAATGTGGAAGCACGCGACATGCTGGACGGAGTCGCTGATGTCATCGTGACAGACGGCTTTACCGGTAACGTTGCCTTGAAAACAGTCGAGGGCGCGGCGCTGTCCATTTTTAAAATGCTGAGAACGACGCTGACTTCGAGCTTCACGGCGAAGCTCGCCGCTTCTGCGCTGAAGCCGAAGCTGAAAGAAATGAAAACAAAAATGGATTACTCTGAATACGGCGGAGCCGGATTGTTCGGCTTAAAGGCGCCCGTCATTAAAGCGCACGGATCATCTGACGGACGTGCTGTTTATCACGCGATCCGCCAGGCAAGAGAGATGGTCAGTCAAAATGTCGCGGCATTTATCGAAGAAAAAATTCAACAAAAAGCAGATGAATAGTCTGGAGGTTTTAACACATGGGCAAGATTGCTTTTCTATTCCCGGGCCAAGGTTCGCAGCATATCGGCATGGGACACGAATTGTATGAAAAAGAACCGAATGCGAAGAAGATTTTTGAAGAAGCGGATCAAACGCTTGAAACAAAACTGAGCACCCTCATGTTTGAAGGGGATGCAAAGGAACTGACGCTTACATACAACGCGCAGCCAAGCCTTTTAACGGCGAGCATCGCAGCGCTTGAAAAACTGAAGGAATACGGCATTAAAGCCGATTATGCGGCAGGGCACAGCCTCGGCGAATACAGTGCATTGGTAGCTGCCGGCGCCTTGTCGTTTAAAGATGCGGTTTATGCCGTCAGAAAGCGCGGCGAATTCATGAATGAAGCCGTGCCGGCAGGAGAAGGCGCGATGGCGGCAATTCTCGGCATGGACAGCGAGGCGCTGAAAGAAGTGACGGACAAAATTTCTGAAGAAGGAAATCTTGTTCAGCTTGCCAATTTGAACTGCCCCGGGCAAATCGTCATCTCGGGAACAGCTAAAGGCGTGGAGCTCGCTTCAGAGCTTGCCAAAGAAAAGGGCGCAAAACGCGCGATTCCTCTCGAAGTCAGCGGGCCGTTCCATTCTGAACTGATGAAGCCGGCAGCTGATAAGCTTCGTGAAGTTCTTGATGCGTGCACGATCAACGATGCAGCGATTCCGGTCGTCTCCAACGTAACGGCCGACTTTGTAACGGATAAAGACGACATTAAGAATAAACTGATTGAACAGCTGTATTCCCCTGTACGCTTTGAAGAAACAATCAGCCGCTTGATTGACGAAGGCGTCACAACGTTCATCGAAATCGGTCCCGGAAAGGTTTTGTCAGGGCTTGTGAAGAAAGTGAACCGCAGAGTCAAAACGATTGCTGTATCAGACCCGAACACAATTGAACTTGCCGTTCAAACGTTGAAGGAGGAAAACGAAAATGCTGGAGAATAAAACAGCCGTTGTTACAGGAGCCTCAAGAGGGATCGGCCGCGCGATCGCCCTGGACCTGGCGAAAAACGGAGCAAATGTCGTCGTTAACTACGCGGGAAATGAAGCGAAAGCGAACGAAGTTGTAGACGAAATCAAAGCGCTCGGCCGCGATGCGTTTGCTTTTAAAGCAGACGTTTCCAATGCGGATGAAGTTCAGGCGATGATGAAAGAAGCGGTCGGACGCTTCGGCACGCTTGACATCCTTGTCAACAATGCGGGAATTACAAAAGATAATCTGTTCATGAGAATGAAAGAAGATGAATGGGACGACGTCATTAACATAAACTTAAAAGGTGTGTTCAATTGTTCTAAAGCTGTGACAAGACAGATGATGAAACAAAGAAGCGGCCGAATCATCAATATCACCTCGGTTGTAGGCGTCGTCGGTAACGCCGGGCAGGCCAACTATGTCGCGGCTAAATCAGGCGTGATCGGCTTGACGAAAACGCTGGCGAAAGAGCTGGCGTCAAGAAACATCACCGTTAATGCGATCGCTCCGGGATTTATTTCAACGGAAATGACGGACAAGCTGACAAAAGACATTCAAGATGAAATGCTGAAGCAGATTCCGCTTGCACGGTTCGGCGATCCGTCTGACATCAGCAGCGCCGTTGTTTTCCTCGCATCTGACCATGCGAGCTACATGACCGGCCAGACGCTGAACATCAACGGCGGAATGGCTATGGTTTAAACGAAATCAAAAATTGAATTATCTCTGGTTTTTTAAAAACGAATCAACTATAATACTTGAGGGGAGGTGAATAGCTATGGCAGACGCATTAGAGCGTGTAACAAAAATCATCGTAGACCGCCTCGGCGTGGATGAAGCTGACGTCACTCTTGAAGCTTCTTTTAAAGAGGATTTAGGCGCTGATTCCCTGGATGTAGTTGAGCTTGTCATGGAACTTGAAGACGAGTTTGATATGGAGATTTCTGA
Source organism: Bacillus sp. FSL K6-0972 (assembly GCF_037976035.1). Taxonomy (NCBI): domain Bacteria; kingdom Bacillati; phylum Bacillota; class Bacilli; order Caryophanales; family Bacillaceae; genus Bacillus; species Bacillus sp. FSL K6-0972. The sequence goes on from NZ_CP150260.1 coordinate 1,748,107, forward strand.
CGAAGATGCTGAAAAGATTGCAACAGTCGGTGACGCTGTGAACTACATAAATAGTAAGCAGTAAGCTCATTTAAAGTCCCGTTTAAAGACGGGGCTTTATCCCTTTATAAATGCGGCTTTAATTTTAATGTTTTGCCCAATGATACACGAACCTGCCTTTTCATAGGAGGTGAGGTGAACTCGATGTGCCCATATGGAGGTTGCTATGTCAAAACATTCACATTTCAGAGACAAAAAAATGTTTCAAAAGAAAGCGGAGCAGTTTAAAAAGTTTCAAGAACGGATTTCGGTTCAATTTCAAAACGAGAAGCTTTTATATCAAGCGTTTACACATTCATCTTATGTGAATGAGCATCGAAAGAAGCCATATGAAGATAATGAGAGGCTTGAATTTTTAGGAGACGCCGTTTTGGAACTGACGATTTCTCAATTTTTATACGCCAAATACCCGGCGATGAGCGAGGGTGATTTGACGAAATTGAGAGCGGCGATCGTATGCGAGCCTTCTTTGGTTTCCCTGGCCCACGAGCTTTCTTTCGGAGAGCTTGTTCTATTGGGAAAAGGAGAGGAAATGACTGGAGGAAGAAAGCGTCCGGCGCTTTTAGCCGATGTGTTTGAAGCTTTTATCGGTGCGCTCTATCTGGATCAGGGGCTCGAAGCTGTCGTGGCCTTTCTGAAAGCGTACGTTTTCCCTAAAATCGACGATGGTGCTTTTTCTCATGTGATGGATTTTAAAAGCCAGCTGCAGGAATTTGTACAGCGCGACGGACGAGGCATTCTGGAGTATAAAATCCTTCAGGAAAAAGGACCGGCGCACAACCGCGAATTTGAAGCAAACGTATCGCTAAAAGGAGAAGTACTTGGGGTGGGAAGCGGCCGTTCCAAAAAAGAAGCAGAACAGCATGCCGCTCAAGAAGCGCTTGCGAAGCTGCAAAAACACCATATGAAACAATAAATCCCCCTTGCAAAACTCAGGGGGATTTCAATGTATTTTGAGCCTTTTCCATAGGGTTATGATAGAATTGTAATACTTTAATACATAAGGAGGATCACCATGTTCCTCAAACGTTTAGACGTGATAGGATTTAAATCGTTTGCAGAACGAATTTCTGTAGATTTTGTAAAAGGCGTGACAGCCGTCGTCGGCCCGAACGGCAGCGGAAAAAGCAACATCACTGACGCGATCCGCTGGGTGCTCGGTGAACAGTCCGCCAAATCGCTCAGGGGCGGCAAAATGGAAGATATCATTTTTGCCGGCAGCGACTCGCGGAAAAAGCTGAATCTTGCCGAAGTGACGCTGACGCTTGACAATGACGACCGCTTTTTGCCGATCGATTTTCACGAAGTCAGTGTGACGAGAAGGGTCTACAGATCGGGAGAAAGCGAATTTCTCATCAACAACCAGCCGTGCCGCCTGAAAGACATCATCGATCTTTTTATGGATTCAGGGCTTGGAAAAGAAGCATTTTCCATCATCAGCCAAGGCAAAGTCGAAGAGATTTTAAGCAGCAAGGCTGAAGAGCGAAGAAGCATCTTTGAAGAAGCGGCCGGCGTATTAAAATACAAAACAAGAAAGAAAAAAGCCGAAAACAAGCTGTTTGAGACACAGGACAATTTGAACCGGGTCGAAGACATTCTCCACGAACTCGAGGGACAGGTGGAGCCGCTGAAAGTGCAGGCATCGATCGCCAAAGACTACCTTGAAAAAAAGGCTGAGCTTGAAAAAATCGAAATCGCGTTAACGGCGCATGATATCGAAGAGCTTCACGGAAAATGGGAATCCCTTCAGCAAAAAGTCGAAAAGGCGAAAGATGAAGAAATGTCATCTTCTGCGGCCATCCAGGCAAAAGAAGCCAAAATCGAAGAGGCAAGAGATAAAATTCAAGCGCTCGACGAATCGGTCGATGAGCTTCAGCAAGTGCTGCTTTTGACAAGCGAGGAACTGGAGAAGCTTGAAGGCCGGAAAGAAGTGCTGAAGGAACGCAAAAAAAACGCGACGCAAAACAGAGCCCAGCTTGAAGAAGCGATCGTCCACCGCAGTGAAAAAGAGCGCAGCCTGAAAGAGAAAATCGCCGCGCAGAAGCTTGTGTTTGAAAAGCTCGAGACCGAAACAAAAGAGCTTGCCCGCCAGGTGAAAGAAAAGAATCAGGCTCTCTCCGGATACAGCGAAAATGTAGAAGAAGAAATCGAACAGTTGAAAAGCGATTACTTCGAGCTGTTGAACGAACAGGCTTCCGTCCGAAACGAGCTTCAATTTCTTGAAGACCAAATGTCCCAATCTGCGGCACAGCAAAAACGGCTCGCCCAAAACAATGAAAAATATTTAAGCGAGCGGAAGGAAATCGCCGACCGAAAGATGAAAACCGAACAAGAATTCAGCCTCGTGGACGAGCGCCTTCACAGCCAGATTCAAGCATTCAGGGACGCGCAAAAAAGCTACGAACAGAAAAAAAGCCAGTACGAAAAAAAGGAATCCGCCCTTTACCAGGCTTATCAATACGTTCAGCAGGCGCGCTCTAAAAAGGAAATGCTTGAAGCGATGCAGGAGGACTTCTCAGGGTTTTATCAAGGCGTCAAAGAAGTATTAAAGGCCAAGAGCGAGCTTCCGGGAATTCGCGGCGCGATTGCGGAGCTGTTAAAGACGGACGAGCGGTATGAAACAGCGATCGAAATTGCGCTCGGTGCAACAGCCCAGCATGTTGTCACAGAAGATGAAGATGCCGCAAGACGGGCGATTCAATATTTGAAAAAGCATTCGTTCGGAAGGGCGACCTTTCTCCCGCTTTCCGTCATCAAAGAGCGCCGCATCCAGTCGAGAGACATCGAGGCGGCGAAAGAAAACCCGTCGTTCATCGGCATCGCCAGCGAGCTTGTTTCGTTTGATCCGGCCTACCGGACCGTCGTGCAAAACCTGCTCGGCACCGTACTGATCACCGAGCATTTAAAAGGCGCCAACGACCTTGCTAAGCGGCTCGGCCACAGGTACCGGATCGTCACCCTTGAAGGGGATGTCGTCAATCCGGGCGGTTCAATGACGGGAGGAGCTGTTAAGAAAAAAAGCAGCTCGCTTCTGGGACGCAACAGGGAACTGGAAGCCCAGACAAAACGCCTCGCAGAAATGGAAGAGAAAACCGAATTGCTCGAAAAAGAAGTGAAAACCCTGAAGCTGACGATTCAGGAGCTTGATGCCAAACTTCAGTCACTCCGCGAGGACGGAGAACGCATAAGAACCGAGCAGCAGGAAATCAAAGGTCGTCTGTACGAACTCGAAATCGCCGAGAAAAACGTCAACAGCCATTTGGAACTCTACGACCAGGAAAAATCGGCTCTGCTCGAAGGAGACGAAGACAAGAAGAGGCGTAAAAAAGAGCTTGAAGAAAAGCTCACATCGATCGCCGGCGAGCTGAAGCGCCTCGATTCCGAAATCGAAGCCATGACGGAGCGGAAACAGACGCAGACCTCGACGAAAGAAGCGCTGCAAAGCGAGCTGACCGATTTGAAAGTCGTGCTGGCGAAAACCGAACAGTCGTGTGCAAATGAACGGGAAAAGCTAGCAAGGCTTGAAGAAGAGTATGCCGAGAATGCGGAAGCGCTCAAGGTGGCCGAAGAGGATCTTTCTTTCTTGACGACAGAGATGACCTCCAATACTTCCGGTGAGGAAAAACTTGAAGAAGCTGCGAAAAAGAAGCTGAACGACAAAAATAAAACCGCAGAGCTTATCGCTTCAAGAAGAGAGCAGCGGATGAAACTGCAAAAAGGCCTTGAAACCGAAGAGCTGGAACTGAAAGAAATGAAGCGTCAGTATAAGCAGATGGCCGGTCTCTTAAAAGACGAAGAAGTCAAGCTCGGCCGCATGGAAGTCGAACTCGACAACCTGCTCTCTTTCCTGCGAGAAGAGTACGGTCTTTCATTTGAAGGGGCAAGGGAAAAATATCCGTTGGAGCTTTCCCCTGAAGAAGCGAGGAAGCGCGTCAAGCTGATCAAGCTTGCGATCGAAGAGCTGGGAACGGTGAACCTCGGCAGCATTGAGGAATTCGAAAGGGTCAATGAACGCTACCTCTTCCTCTCGGAGCAGAAAGACGACCTGCTCGAAGCGAAAAATACGCTCTTTAAGGTTATCGAGGAAATGGATGAGGAAATGACGAAGCGTTTTGCGGAAACATTTGCGCAGATCAGTTCCCATTTCGAAGACGTCTTCCGGGCGCTGTTCGGCGGCGGAAGAGCCGAGCTCAAGCTGACAGATCCGAATGACCTGCTCCAATCGGGCGTCGATATTATCGCTCAGCCTCCGGGCAAAAAACTGCAGAACCTGAGCCTGCTTTCCGGCGGGGAACGGGCCTTGACGGCTATCGCGCTCCTGTTTTCGATCCTCAAAGTCAGACCGGTTCCGTTCTGCGTGCTGGATGAAGTCGAGGCGGCGCTTGACGAAGCGAACGTGTTCCGCTTTGCCCAATACTTGAAAAAATACAGCCATGAAACCCAGTTTATCGTCATCACCCACCGGAAAGGAACCATGGAAGAAGCCGATGTTCTTTACGGCGTGACGATGCAGGAATCAGGCGTTTCCAAGCTGGTCTCAGTCAAGCTTGAAGAAACAAAAGAATTAGTTCAATAAAGCGAGGTTACAGGACATGAGCTTTTTTAAAAAACTGAAAGAAAAAATCACACAGCAGACCGATTCGGTCTCAGGCAAATTTAAAGAAGGCCTGGCGAAAACGAGAAATACGTTTCAGGAGCGGGTCAATGAGCTTGTCTCCCGCTACCGGAAAGTGGACGAGGATTTTTTTGAAGAGCTTGAAGAGGTTCTGATCAGCGCTGATGTCGGCGTTGCAACGGTGATGGAGCTGATTGACGAACTGAAGAGCGAGGTCAAACGAAGAAATATTCAGGACCCGAAAGAGGTTCAGTCCGTCATTTCTGAAAAGCTCGTCGAAATCTATGAAGGCGGGGAGCAGGAAGCAGCAGAGCTCCGCGTCGAAGACGGCCGCTTAAACATCATTTTATTCGTCGGCGTCAACGGCGTCGGCAAAACGACGACGATCGGCAAGCTCGCCCATCAATTCATCAAAGAAGGCAAAAATGTTGTCCTTGCTGCCGGAGATACATTCAGGGCCGGCGCGATCGACCAGCTTGAAGTGTGGGGAGAGCGCGTCGGCGCGCATGTCGTCAAACAGGCGGAAGGTTCGGATCCTGCGGCCGTTATCTATGACGCTGTTCAAGCCGCGAAAGCCCGCGGCGCCGATGTTCTGCTTTGCGACACGGCAGGCCGCCTGCAAAATAAAGTGAACTTAATGAAAGAACTCGAAAAGGTAAAGCGCGTGATTCAGCGCGAAGTGCCTGATGCGCCTCATGAAGTGCTGCTCGTACTGGATGCGACGACAGGGCAGAACGCGATGACACAGGCGCGCGAATTTTCCAAAGCGACTGATGTCTCTGGCATCGTGCTGACGAAGCTCGACGGAACGGCAAAAGGCGGCATCGTCCTCGCCATCCGCCACGAGCTGCAGATTCCGGTCAAGTTTGTCGGACTGGGAGAAAAAATGGATGACCTGCAGCCGTTTGAAGCAGAGTCATATGTATACGGCCTGTTTTCCGATCTGATCGAGAAAGAAGAATAGGCGCGGAAAACCCCTTCGCCGGGGTTTTCTTTTTCGCCGTCATGTATGACAAGATAAAAACTTGACAGATCAAATATTTCAGCGTAAACTAGTGTATCGTAAAGGGATTTGACTTAACAAAGGGGAGAGTCTCATGACGCTTGAAAAAACAACGAGAATGAATTACTTATTCGATTTCTATCAGTCGTTGTTGACATCAAAACAAAAAAGCTACATGTCGCTTTACTACTTAGACGATTTCTCCCTTGGCGAAATAGCTGAAGAATATCATGTCTCAAGGCAGGCGGTCTATGACAATATCAAACGGACGGAAGCCATGCTTGAGCAATATGAAGAAAAACTACTTTTGTTTAAAAAATTTCAAGAGCGCAAAAAGATTTTTGAAGAGCTGAGAAAGCTGACTGACGGTCAGCCCGAGGCGGAATCCCTGATCGATGCGCTTGAGAAATTAGATTAGGAGGCGGCACTTAATATGGCATTCGAAGGATTAGCCGACCGACTGCAACAAACGATCTCAAAAATCCGCGGAAAAGGAAAAGTAACGGAGCAAGACGTCAAAGACATGATGCGCGAAGTCCGTTTAGCGCTCCTTGAAGCGGACGTCAATTTTAAAGTCGTGAAAGATTTTGTGAAAAAGGTAAGCGAACGAGCTGTCGGACAAGACGTTATGAAAAGCCTGACGCCCGGACAGCAGGTCATTAAAGTGGTAAAAGAAGAGCTGACGGAGCTGATGGGCGGCGAGGAAAGCAAGATTGCCGCTGCAAAGCGTCCGCCGACCGTCATCATGATGGTCGGTCTGCAAGGGGCCGGTAAAACGACGTCGACCGGAAAGCTTGCCAACCTGCTTCGCAAAAAACATAACCGCAATCCGCTGCTCGTGGCAGCAGACATCTACCGCCCGGCGGCGATCAAACAGCTGGAAACGCTCGGCAAGCAGCTCGATATGCCGGTATTTTCACTTGGTGACAAGGTCAGTCCGGTGGAGATTACCAAGCAGGCCATCGAAAAGGCGAAAGAAGATCATCACGACTACGTTCTCATCGATACGGCGGGACGCCTTCACATTGATGAAGAACTGATGGATGAGCTTGAGCAGGTAAAAGAAACAGCTCAGCCGGAAGAGATTTTCCTTGTCGTTGACTCCATGACGGGTCAAGACGCGGTCAATGTTGCCAAAAGCTTCAACGAACAGCTCGGTGTGACGGGTGTCATCTTGACGAAGCTTGACGGTGATACAAGAGGCGGGGCGGCCTTGTCAATCCGCGCCGTGACAAACACGCCGATCAAATTCGCCGGAATGGGCGAAAAGCTTGATGCGCTGGAGCCGTTTCATCCCGAACGGATGGCTTCGCGGATTCTCGGAATGGGCGATGTGCTCACCCTTATCGAGAAAGCCCAAGCCAACGTAGACGAAGAAAAGGCGAAAGAACTCGAGCAAAAAATGAAAAATATGAGCTTTACGCTCGACGACTTTTTGGAACAGCTCGGACAGGTCCGCAATATGGGACCGCTTGAAGACCTGATTCAAATGATGCCCGGCGCAGGCAAAATGAAAGGCTTAAAAAACGTTAAGGTTGATGAAAAACAGCTCAGCCATATCGAAGCCATCATCAAGTCGATGACCGGGAAGGAAAAAGAGCAGCCTGAGATCATCAATGCAAGCAGGCGCAAACGGATTGCAAAAGGAAGCGGGACATCCGTTCAGGAAGTTAACCGTCTTTTAAAGCAATTTGAAGAAATGAAAAAAATGATGAAACAGATGACAAACATGACAAAAGGCAAGAAAAAAGGGTTTAAACTGCCCTTCATGTAAACCTGTTTTCAGATGATAAAAACGTTGTTAAGAAAAAACACTTTACAAACACTTTTATCATTGTTAATATACTATCTTGTTGAAATATTTTCGGAGGTGCTAGTAAAATGGCAGTAAAAATTCGTTTAAAACGTATGGGAGCTAAAAAATCTCCTTTCTATCGTATTGTTGTAGCAGATTCTCGTTCACCGCGTGACGGCCGTTTCATCGAAACAGTCGGAACTTACAACCCGGTTGCAAAACCAGCGGAAGTCAAAATCGACGAAGAGCTTGCGCTTAAATGGCTTCAAACAGGAGCTAAACCGTCTGACACGGTTCGCAACCTGTTCTCTAAAGAAGGCATTATGGAAAAATTCCACAACGCTAAACAAAGCAAATAATGAGTGATCTGCACTTGGAAGAGCTGATTGTATCACTGGTCAAACCGCTTGTGGATCACCCGGATGATGTTCAGGTTTTCAAAGAGGAAAATCCAGAGCGGACGATGTTCCGCCTGTCTGTCAACAGAGAGGATACCGGCAAGATCATCGGCAAAAAAGGGCGCACTGCAAGAGCGATACGCTCTGTCGTATTTGCGGCAGGCGCACAGTCTTCTAAGAAAGTTCAACTTGAGATCGCAGACTAAGGGGAGAGGGTGAAAACCTCCCCCTTTTTTAACATGAAAGAAAAATAGAAACAGATGAACGATTCCGATTGTCAGCTTATGCCAGGCTGCCGGATTTCAGGGAAAGGAAAAATCACGGGACAGTAGGTGATGATGCCATGCAAATTATCCAACGTGTTACCGTCATGCAGGTTTTGACTGAAAACAGCAAAAAAAAGCTGCTGGCTTCTTTTGAAGAAAGAAAGGAAATTCTTGAGCGCGAATGCAACCAGCTCTATTTCCAGCTCAGGAAACACGAAAAGGAACACCACAATCCGGCAGCGACTGAGTCATTTAAAAAAGAAATTGAAAAACGCCAGGACAAGATTAAAATGATCGTTTTTCAAATCAATCAAATCCACACACTGCCGCTTGGCAGCGAAGTAAAGGAAAAAGAAATTGACGCTTTAATGGACATTGAAGTCGGGGATAATTGGCATGATATGACGGCGGGAAAAACAATCGTGATTAAAGACGGGATCGTCATTGAAATTCGTCCGAGGTGAAGAAATGCTGAAACAATGGTTTAATGTAGGGAAAATTGTTAATACTCATGGGGTAAAAGGCGAAGTCCGCGTCATTTCAAGAACCGACTTTCCTGAGGAACGGTACAAGCCCGGAAACACGCTCTACTTGTTCCTGGAAGGAAAAGACGAGCCTGTCCAGGTGACCGTCAGCGCCCACAGGCTTCACAAACAGTTCCACCTTTTGCAGTTTAAAGAGGTTGAAACGCTTACCGAAGCCGAAAAATTAAAAAATGCCTTGATTAAAGTTCCCGAAGACCAATTAAGCCAGTTGGCGGAAGACGAATACTACTTTCATGAAATCATCGGCAGCGATGTTTTCTCGGAAGACGGGGATTTAATCGGCAAGGTCAAAGAGATTTTAACGCCGGGCGCCAACGATGTCTGGGTCGTGGCAAGACCGGGAATGAAAGACGCGCTCATCCCTTATATTGACGCCGTTGTCAAAGAGATTAACGTGGCGGATAAAACGATCAAGATTCATATCATGGAAGGGTTACTTGACGAATGAAAATCGATTTTTTAACGCTTTTTCCGGAAATGTTTGAAGGCGTGCTCGGCTCGTCGATCCTGCAAAAAGCCCAGGACAAGGACGCTGTCCGTTTTCGCGTGGTGAACTTTCGGGCCTTTTCCGACAACAAACATCAAACTGTTGACGATTATCCATACGGCGGCGGAGCTGGAATGGTGCTGAAACCGCAGCCCGTCTTTGACGCGGTCGAAAAGCTGACGGCTGAAGCCGAAGGGTCTCCGAGAATCATCCTCGTCTGCCCCCAGGGGGAACGCTATACCCAACACAAGGCGGAAGAACTGGCGCAGGAAGAACATTTAATGTTCATTTGCGGGCATTATGAAGGGTATGATGAACGGATCAGGGAGCACCTGTCTACAGACGAGATTTCGATCGGAGATTTCGTTTTGACAGGGGGAGAGCTTCCGGCGATGATGATCGCAGACAGCGTTGTGCGGCTTTTGCCGGGCGTGCTCGGCAAAGAAGAATCGCACCTTGAAGATTCTTTCAGCACGGGGCTTCTTGAACATCCCCATTACACGCGGCCGGCAGATTATAAAGGCCTGAAGGTGCCGGACGTTCTGACATCCGGGAACCATGCGAAAATCAAAGAATGGCGGCGGAAGGAGTCTCTCAGGCGCACTTTTTTAAGGCGTCCCGACCTTCTGGAAAACTATCCTTTATCTGAAGAAGAGCGAAAATGGATTTCTGAATGGAAAAACCGGTAGATTCTATTGCACCCGGGAAAAAGGTGTGGTATGATACTACTTGTGACTTGAACGGGAACGCTCGTTTAAGTTTGAAAACGATGTTCCGCTGTGCCGGTTAACTCGCGCAAGAGCATCTGTTGGAAGGAGTTGAAGACGATGCAAAAATTGATTGAAGAAATCACAAAAGAACAATTGCGCACTGATTTGCCTGCGTTCCGTCCTGGTGATACTTTACGTGTACACGTTAAAGTTGTCGAGGGTAACCGTGAGCGTATCCAGGTTTTTGAAGGTGTCGTGATTAAGCGTCGTGGTGGCGGGATCAGCGAAACTTTCACAGTTCGTAAGATTTCTTACGGTGTCGGAGTTGAGCGTACATTCCCATTGCACACACCGAAAATCGCGAAAATCGAAGTTGTCCGTCATGGTAAAGTACGCCGTGCGAAACTTTATTACCTGCGCGAACTTCGTGGAAAAGCGGCTCGTATTAAAGAAATCAGACGATAATGATAACGAACGAAAAGAGCTTGTTAACCATAACAAGCTCTTTTTTTGTCAAACAAGTATAAATGCACCGCACCATTAAAAGAATAGCAATAACAGAAAGTAGGTGTCAGACAAATGGTGATCCAATGGTTCCCCGGGCATATGGCCAAAGCGAGGCGGGAAGTAACGGAGAAACTCAAGCTGATCGACATTGTATACGAACTGGTCGACGCCAGAATTCCGATGTCTTCAAGAAACCCGATGATCGAAGAGATTTTAAAGAACAAGCCGAGAATCATGCTGCTCAACAAGGCGGATAAAGCGGACTCCTCCGTGACAAAGGCTTGGAAGCAGCACTTTGAAAAAGACGGAATTCCTTCCCTCGCCATCAACTCGGTCAACGGACAGGGGCTCAATCAAATTCTTCCTGCATCAAAAGAGCTGCTGAAAGAAAAGTTTGATAAAATGAAAGCAAAAGGTGTAAAGCCGCGCGCGATCAGAGCATTGATCGTCGGCATTCCAAACGTCGGCAAATCGACTTTAATCAACCGGCTTGCGAAAAAAAACATCGCCAAAACGGGCGACAGACCCGGGATAACGACTGCGCAGCAGTGGGTGAAGGTCGGAAAAGAGCTCGAGCTTCTCGATACACCGGGGATTTTATGGCCGAAGTTTGAGGACGAGCTTGTCGGGCTGAGGCTTGCGGCAACAGGCGCAATTAAAGATTCGATTATCAACTTGCAGGATGTCGCCGTCTACGGCTTGCGCTTTTTGGAAGAGAATTACCCTGAGCGCTTAAAAAAGCGCTATGATCTGGAGGAGATTCCTGAAGAGATTGCAACGCTTTTTGATGAGATCGGAAAAAAACGCGGCTGTCTCATGGCCGGAGGCGAGATCAATTACGACAAGACGACAGAAGTCATCATCCGCGATATCCGCACCGAAAAGTTCGGTCCGCTTTCTTTTGAAAAGCCGGAGGATATGTAAAAAGGCGCGCTTTTAAAAGAGCGGGCCTTTATTTTTGCAGGAGATGCGCCGATAAGAACATTAGGGGAGAAGAGAAAGTGAAAACATTAACCGTCAAAGAAATTAAAGAACATCTTCAATCGGTGAGTGATGAAAAGGACCCTTTTATAGAGCAGTGCAAAAACGATGAGCGGAAAAGCGTCCAAGCGCTCGTTGACGCCTGGCTGAAGAAGAATGAAAGGCTTTCGGCCATGCGGGAAGAGTGGCAGGTGATGACGTCTTTTGAACGGTCGCTGAGAGCGCGGGGCTATCAATATATCGCCGGAATCGACGAGGCGGGCAGAGGGCCTCTCGCAGGGCCGGTTGTTGCCGCCGCTGTCATCCTCAAAGAAGACTGTGAAATATTAGGGCTGACAGATTCGAAAAAACTGTCAAAGCAAAAAAGAGAAGACTATTATTCATACATAATGGAAGAAGCCGCAGCAGTCGGCGTCGGGATCGCGGACGCCCATGAGATCGATGAGCTGAATATTTATGAAGCCTCGAAAGCGGCGATGCTGAAAGCGATCCAAGCGCTGGACGTCGCACCGGATTATCTTCTTATCGACGCCATGTCGCTTGCAGTCGATACAGAGCAGTCATCGATCATTAAAGGGGATGCCAAAAGCGCCTCGATAGCAGCAGGCGCATGCATCGCAAAAGTGACGAGGGACAGGCTGATGGATGAATACGCTGAAAAGTATCCTCTCTACGGGTTTGAAAAGCATAAAGGCTACGGAACAAAGGAGCATCTGAATGCCCTTGCCAAATACGGCCCGTCGCCGATACACCGAAGATCGTTCGCCCCTGTTAAAGCACATGAATAACGTTCCGGAGGAAGAATGACTTTGATGATGCTGAACGATGTACATAACAGCTTAAGAAAACAATTTGAACAAGCGGATTCTCTCCAGCGGATCAGCGGAACGGAGACGGATCAGAAAAGGCTGATGCTCGGCAAGGTGCTCCGCTTTATCAGCGAGCAGTTTGCCGAAATACAAATCGGCAATACGAAATGGCAGGGGAAGCTAGAGGCACCCCTGAAAGCGGGCGCTCACTACTGGTTTTCGTATGAAAAGAAGCCGGATGAAGCGACAGGTCGCCTTCAGGTCGTTGAAGCGTTTGATAAAAACCCGAAGACAGTGCAGGATGCCGCCTTTAAGCTGTTGAACGGGCTTTCTCTGAAGCGGACGAAGGAAGCTGTCTTTCTGGTCGGTGCGTTGCTGAAGGAGCAGCAGCCGATCAGGGAGAACGATTTAAGAGCCGCCATCAAGTGGCTTGAAAATCTGCCGAAGTCTGATGCCCAGAAAGGCGCCGATGCGGTCATGTTCGCTCTTAAACGCGAACTTCCAGTCCATCCCGGCGTGCTCGATTCGATTTTGGCCGTCAAAAACCCCGTTCCGCTCAACGAGCAGATTGCCAAAACGTTTGAGATGATCACGAACGCCGCTCAGCCATCCGCAGGCATGGAAAAGCTGAAACAGGCGCTTTTGCCTGTTTTACAAGCGGAGACCGAGGTGCATGCCGAAAGGTTGATTCAAAAGCTTGCGGAACACGTCAGATCGCTGGAAAAAGGAGAACTGCAGGCTGTTCAGCCATTAAAGCCGCAGGTTCAGTCAGAAGGCGGAAAACCTCTGCAAAAAGCAGACGCTGACGCCCAAGGACAAGAAGCAAAAGCCGTTCAGCAGAAACCGCAAATCGCAGAAATCGCGGCAGCTAAAGACCTGTTCGCTAAATTGGCAGCACAAGCCGAAACGAACGGGACGCAGATTGCAAGAGAAGCGGCGGGCGTCATCAGAGCGCTTGATTCGCAGGGATCTTTCGGACAAGCTCCGGCCATTCTGGAAGGATTCACGCCAAAAGAGACGGAACTATTGCAGCATATCATGAAAGAAACAGCGCCTGCATTGACGAATAAAGCCGATGTATTATCCGTCCTCCTCAAGATCAAAGACGTTTTAGGCGTCAGAGATGAACTCTCATTGTTGAGAGCGATGGAAAACGGCGCCGTTCTCAAAGAGCAGGGCCTTCAATCTTTAAAGCTCGTGCTGAATGAAATGAGGCATGCTTCAGATCTTCCGGCTCCTGTAAAACAGGAAGCGGACCAGATCTTTCACCGTTTAAACGGACAGCTGTTTTTGCAGAATGACCAGCCTGCCCAAAGCCAGCTTTTTCTGTCGTACCCTCTGTTTTCAAAGAACGGCGTCCAGGATTTGACCGTTTTCTTAAAAGGGCAGAAAAAAGACGACGGAAAAATCGACCCTTCCCAGTGCCGTCTCATGTTTTATCTTCAATTGGAGGCCTTGGAAGAGACGGTGATCGATTGTTTGATCCAGCAAAACGTCATGACGGTTACGATTGAAACTGGGTTCGATTTGGAGCCTTTGATTGAACCGTTGGTCCCGGCTTTAAAGGAAAACCTGAAAGAACTGGGCTACAGCTTGTCAGGTGTCACAGCAAAAAAACGGGAAAACATGAAGCTTGCTCCTTTTTTGGACGCCCGTTTTGAACAAATTACAGAGAGCGCAGTGGATGTGAAAATATGAAGGAAGAATCTGTTCCATTAAGAAGAGCTGTTGCGCTTCACTACGATGAAATGAAAGATAAGGCGCCGAAGGTAGTTGCCAAAGGATCGGGATACACGGCGGAGAAGATCATTGAAGAGGCGCAAAAAGCCGGTGTACCGATTCAGGAAGATGCGACGCTTGTCGAATTAATGCGCCACTTGGAGCTTGACGATCACATTCCTGAAGCGCTCTACGAAATCGTCGCCGAAATCTTTTCATTCGTCTATACGCTTGATGAAAAAATGAAAAAGAGGGAATGACTTTTGAAAAAAAGCCGTTTCCTCTATTAATTTTATATTTTTAATAAAATAAAAGTGTGAATGTTTAGAAGGATTTTACGATTTCTCATCGAAACCTAGACAATCGATCTATGATTATATAAAATGAAAGCGCAGTCTATTTTTATTTTTGCTACATAAGTTAGGAGGATGGGAAATGAATATCCATGAGTACCAAGGGAAAGAAGTACTCAGAAAATACGGAGTGGCTGTTCCGGAAGGTAAAGTGGCATTTACAGCAGATGAAGCGGTCAAAGCAGCGGAAGCGCTGTCCAGCTCGGTTTATGTCGTGAAAGCTCAAATTCACGCCGGCGGACGCGGTAAAGCTGGCGGGGTTAAAATTGCAAAATCAAAAGAAGAAGTCAAAGCCTATGCGGAAGAATTGTTAGGGAAGACGCTTGTCACTCACCAGACAGGTCCCGACGGCCAACAAATAAAACGCTTACTTATTGAAGAAGGCTGCGATATCAAAAAAGAATACTATGTCGGTCTAGTTCTCGACAGGGCGACTTCACGCATCGTGCTGATGGCTTCTGAAGAAGGCGGCACGGAAATTGAAGAAGTCGCTGAAAAAACACCGGAAAAAATCGTCAAAGAAGTGATCGATCCGGCTGTCGGACTGCAGAGTTACCAGGCGAGAAAAATCGCCTTCGCTATCAATATCCCGAAAGAGCTTGTCGGCCAAGCCGTTAAGTTTATGATGGGACTGTACAAGGCGTTTACTGAAAAAGACTGTTCCATTGCTGAAATCAATCCGCTCGTCGTCACAGGGGACGGAAAAGTCATGGCCCTTGACGCCAAGCTGAACTTTGACAGCAATGCGCTATACAGACAAAAAGACATCTTGGAGTACAGAGATCTCGATGAAGAAGATCCGAAGGAAATCGAAGCCTCCAAGTATGATTTAAGCTATATTTCGCTCGATGGAAACATCGGCTGCATGGTCAACGGAGCGGGGCTTGCGATGTCGACCATGGACATTATCAAGCACTACGGAGGGGAACCGGCCAACTTCCTTGACGTTGGAGGCGGCGCGACAGCTGAGAAGGTAACGGAAGCGTTCAAGATCATTTTGTCTGATCAAAATGTCAAAGGGATCTTTGTCAATATTTTCGGCGGCATCATGAAATGCGACATCATTGCAGAAGGCGTTGTTGAAGCGACGAAACAGGTCGGTCTGACATTGCCGCTTGTCGTTCGCCTTGAAGGCACCAATGTCGATCTCGGCAAGAAGATCCTCGATGATTCAGGACTCAATATTACGTCTGCGGAATCAATGGCTGACGGCGCGCAGAAAATCGTATCCTTAGTGAAGTAAGAAAGGCAGGGGACCAAAATGAGTGTATTTATTAATAAAGACACAAAAGTCATTGTTCAGGGGATAACGGGTTCAACCGCTTTGTTTCACACAAAGCAGATGCTTGAATACGGAACGAAAATTGTCGGCGGAGTCACACCGGGCAAAGGCGGAACAGAGGTCGAAGGGGTGCCTGTGTTCAACACGGTCGAAGAGGCTGTAAAGCAGACCGGGGCAAATGCGTCTGTCATTTACGTTCCTGCGGCTTTTGCGGCCGATGCGATTATGGAAGCGACAGATGCTGAGCTTGATCTTGTCATCTGTATCACTGAGCACATTCCGGTGCTGGATATGGTAAAAGTGAAAAGGTATATGGAAGGCAAGAAAACAAGGCTCATCGGTCCGAACTGTCCGGGAGTCATTACGCCTGAGGAATGCAAAATCGGGATCATGCCCGGATATATCCATAAAAAAGGCCATGTCGGCGTTGTGTCACGTTCAGGAACCCTTACATATGAAGCGGTTCATCAGCTTTCCGAAGCAGGAGTCGGCCAGTCGACTGCAGTGGGCATCGGCGGAGACCCTGTCAACGGCACAAACTTCATCGATGTGCTGAAGGCTTTTAATGAAGATCCTGATACACATGCGGTGATCATGATCGGCGAAATCGGCGGAACAGCTGAAGAGGAAGCGGCTGAATGGGTGAAAGCCAACATGACCAAACCTGTCGTCGGTTTCATCGGAGGAAAAACAGCGCCTCCAGGCAAGCGCATGGGGCATGCCGGCGCCATCATTTCCGGAGGAAAAGGCACGGCGGACGAAAAGATCAAAACGATGAATGCCTGCGGAATCGAAGTGGCTGAAACGCCTTCTGTCATGGGAGAAACATTGATTAAAGTGCTGAAGGAAAAAGGCCTTTACGAAACGTGTAAAACACACTGATGTTAACATGAGCGGGAATAGTCCGATTGGTCTATTCCTGCTTTTTCATAACTGATTATATCGTTTAGTAATTTCAGATTGTCTTGTTTTAAAAATTTTTGGAGGTTTTTGAATGAACGACAGCAGCGAGCTTTTGATATTGCTCCGCCTTCGCGGCACACTCTCCCCTTCTCTGCTGACCAAGTGGTGGAAGCAGGACCCTTCCTTGTCTCTTACGGGCGAAAAAAACCATCTTTTAACGAAACTTTCATTAAAAAGATCAGACTTGTGCTCCATACGAAAACTGGCGGAACAAGAACTGTCTAACGTTAAACGGCTTATCCGTTCTTACGAGGCGGACGGTGTCCGCATGACCGCCATATCTTCCCCCGACTATCCAGCCAGCCTGAAAACCATTCATGACCCGCCTCCCGTCCTTTTTTTAAAAGGAAACGAAAAACTTCTCCATGAACAAAGACTGATCGGAATCGTCGGAACCCGCAGCCCGTCATTATACGGAAAAAGAGCAGCGGTCCATCTTGTCAGGGAGCTTTGCAAAAAAAGCTGGACGGTCGTCAGCGGCCTTGCAAAAGGAATTGACGGTCTCGCCCATCAGGAGAGCATCCGCTCAAAGGGAAGGACAATCGGCGTCATCGCGGGCGGATTCAACAGCATATATCCCCGTGAACACCGCCAGCTCGCCGGTCAAATGGCCGAAAGCCACCTGCTGGTATCAGAGCATCCTCCTGACATTAAACCTCAAAAATGGCACTTTCCGATGCGAAATCGGCTGATCAGCGGATTAACGGAAGGAATCGTTGTCGTCCAGGGAAAGGAAAAAAGCGGATCGCTCATCACCGCATACCAAGCCCTTGAGCAGGGGCGGGAGGTGTTCGCCGTGCCGGGTCCGATCTTTGACGCCAACTCTTTCGGTCCTTCGAGGCTGATTCAGGAAGGGGCGAAACTCGTATTGAATATTGAAGATATTTTGAGCGAACTTCCGCCTTCACACGCTCAATATACGGAGCCCGTTTAGAATTATCGTTTGACAAACCGTATTGTAATATTTAATAATAGTGAGGATTTCAAGTTTAAACGCTTTAATCGGCGTTCAACATATAGAAGGATTAAATCAAACACTTTTCGTAAAAATAATAACTATATAAACGACGATTATGCTGAATACAATAAAAAGGCTAAATTGAAAAGAGAGAGAACACCTCTTGAGGGGGATAATGTTATGTCCGAATACTTAGTCATCGTGGAATCGCCTGCAAAGGCAAAAACGATTGAGCGATACTTAGGAAAAAAATATAAAGTGAAAGCTTCGATGGGGCATGTCAGAGACTTGCCGAAAAGCCAGATGGGCGTTGACATCGAGCAGAACTTTGAACCAAAATACATTACGATCCGCGGGAAAGGCCCCGTGTTGAAAGAATTAAAAACGGCCGCCAAAAAGGCAAAAAAAGTCTATCTCGCAGCCGACCCCGACAGGGAAGGGGAAGCGATTGCGTGGCACTTGGCACACAGCCTTGATTTGGATCTGAATTCCGACTGCCGCGTCGTATTTAATGAAATTACAAAAGATGCGATTAAAGATTCATTTAAGCATCCGCGCATGATCAATATGGATCTTGTCGACGCCCAGCAGGCGAGAAGAATTCTGGACCGCCTAGTAGGGTACAAAATCAGTCCGATTTTATGGAAAAAAGTAAAAAAAGGCTTGAGTGCTGGACGTGTCCAATCTGTTGCCCTCCGTCTTATCATTGACCGGGAAAAAGAAATCAACGATTTTAAACCGGAAGAATATTGGACCATTGAAGGGTCTTTTCTCAAAGGTAAAGAAACGTTTGAAGCGAGCTTCTTCGGAATCAACGGCGAAAAGCACCAGCTGAAAAGCGAAGATGATGTGAAGCAAATCCTCTCCCAGATTAAAGGGAACAAATTTGAGGTCAAAAAGGTAACGAAAAAAGAACGGAAGCGGAACCCTGCGCTCCCGTTTACGACGTCGACGCTTCAGCAGGAAGCGGCGCGTAAATTAAATTTCCGGGCAAAGAAAACGATGATGATCGCCCAGCAGCTTTATGAAGGAATCGATCTCGGCAAAGAAGGAACGGTCGGGTTAATCACTTATATGAGAACGGATTCAACCCGTATCTCGAATACAGCTCAAGAAGAAGCGGCATCATTCATCGGCGAACAGTACGGAAAAGAATTTTTGGGGAGCAAACGAAAGCCTGCCAAAAAGAATGAAAACGCCCAGGATGCCCACGAAGCGATCAGGCCGACCTCGGTGCTCAGAAAACCTTCCGATCTTAAGGCCGTATTGGGAAGAGACCAGCTTCGGCTATACAAGCTGATCTGGGAGCGCTTTGTCGCAAGCCAAATGGCACCGGCGACACTGGATACGATGAGCGTCGATCTTGAAAACAACGGGTTGACATTTCGTGCAAACGGCAGTAAAGTCAAGTTTTCAGGCTTCATGAAAGTGTACGTTGAAGGCAAAGACGATCAGATGGAAGAGAAGAATAAGATGCTGCCAGCTCTTGCTGAAGGCGATACCGTTCTTTCAAAAGATATCGAGCCCGAACAGCACTTCACACAGCCGCCTCCGCGCTATACGGAAGCAAGGCTGGTCAAAACGCTTGAAGAGCTCGGAATCGGCCGTCCGTCCACATACGCACCGACGCTTGACACAATTCAAAAGCGCGGGTATGTTGCCCTTGATAACAAACGCTTTACCCCGACTGAGCTCGGTGAAATCGTGCTTGAATTGATCATGGAGTTCTTCCCTGAGATCATTAACGTTGAGTTCACCGCCAAAATGGAGAAAGAGCTTGATGATGTTGAAGACGGGAACATTCAATGGGTGCAGATCATCGATTCCTTTTACAAGGACTTTGAAAAACGCGTTGAAAAGGCGGAAGCCGAGATGCAGGAAGTGGAAATCGAACCGGAGTATGCGGGTGTTGACTGCGAATTGTGCAGCCATCCGATGGTCTATAAAATGGGCCGCTACGGCAAGTTTATGGCCTGCTCCAATTTTCCGGACTGCCGCAACACCAAGCCGATTGTAAAAGAGATCGGCGTCAAATGCCCTTCATGCAAAACCGGCAACATCGTCGAGCGCAAATCAAAAAAACGCCGCATTTTTTACGGCTGTGACCGCTATCCTGAATGCGAATTCGTATCATGGGATAAACCGCTTGAACGGAAATGTCCGAAATGTGAGGACATGCTTGTGGAGAAAAAGCTCAAAAAAGGCGTTCAAGTGCAGTGCGTTAATTGCGATTATAAGGAAGAACAACAAAAGTAGCGGTGAGCAGGGCTTTGCTCACCTTCTTTGTTGTGTTAAAAGAATAAGTCAACTCATAAATTAGGAGATGTGAATATGAATCAAACAGTAAATGTCATCGGTGCAGGACTTGCCGGAAGTGAAGCGGCATGGCAGCTTGCTAAGCGCGGTATCAATGTCCGTTTATACGAAATGAGGCCTGTCAAGCAAACGCCGGCACACCATACAGATAAATTTGCAGAACTTGTTTGCAGCAACTCGCTTCGGGCGAATTCATTAACGAATGCTGTCGGTGTATTAAAGGAAGAAATGCGGGTTCTTGACTCGGCCATCATCGCTGCTGCTGACGAATGTTCTGTTCCTGCCGGCGGTGCGCTTGCCGTAGACAGGCATGAATTTGCCGCAAACGTTACCGAAAAAGTAAAGAATCATCCGAATGTGACTGTGCTCAATGAAGAAGTCACGGAAATACCGGAAGGGCCGACAATCATTGCGACAGGACCGCTGACATCAGAAGCGCTTTCCGCAAAGCTCCGGGAGCTGACAGGCGAAGACTATCTGTACTTTTATGACGCCGCTGCGCCGATTGTTGAGAAAGACAGCCTTGACATGGATAAAGTCTATTTGAAATCCCGCTATGACAAAGGGGAGGCAGCGTATTTGAACTGTCCGATGACAGAAGAAGAGTTTGACAGGTTTTATGACGCCCTCGTGTCTGCGGAAACCGTTCCATTGAAAGAATTTGAAAAGGAAATCTTCTTTGAAGGCTGTATGCCGATTGAAGTTATGGCGAAGCGCGGAAAAAAAACAATGCTGTTTGGCCCGATGAAGCCAGTCGGACTTGAAGATCCCAAAACAGGGAAGCGCCCATACGCTGTTGTACAGCTGCGCCAAGATGATGCAGCCGGCACGCTTTATAATATCGTCGGTTTTCAGACCCACCTCAAATGGGGTGATCAAAAGGAAGTGCTCCGCCTCATTCCGGGACTGGAACAAGCTGAAATCGTCCGCTACGGCGTGATGCACAGAAATACGTTCATCAACTCGCCTAGTCTTTTAAAAGCGACCTACCAGTTTAAAAAACGGGACGATCTGTTTTTCGCCGGTCAAATGACAGGTGTTGAAGGGTATGTTGAATCAGCGGCTTCAGGTCTTGTGGCCGGTATAAATGCGGCTCGGCTCATCCAGGGAAAAGAACCGGTCACTTTTTCAAATGAAACAGCGATCGGCAGCATGGCCCATTACATCACGGAAACAAACAAGAAAAACTTCCAGCCGATGAATGCAAACTTCGGCCTGTTCAAGGAATTGGGTGTTAAAATTAAAAACAAGCAGGAACGAAATGAACAGTATGCTTCGCGCGCATTGGAGACAATTCGAAATATTTCGAAAACGCTATAGTTATTCATTGCCAGATGAACTTGTTATGTGATAACATTTAAAAGCCCTTTTCGAAGAGGTGTAATGATGGCAAATGTTAAGAATTTTTTAACTTTATTCATTGAATATTTACAAATAGAAAAGAATTATTCACAATATACAATTGTGGGTTACATTTCTTCCATTGAAGACTTTGAACGCTTTTTACAAGTTCAGGGCATAAAGGGTTTTGAAGACGTGACTTATCCGGATGTGAGGATTTTCTTGACGGAAGCGCATGAAAAAGGGCTCACTCGCAGGACGATCAGCAAGAAAATTTCGGCTCTGCGAAGCTTCTATAAATTTTTATTAAGGGAAAAGATGGTAAAAGAAAACCCGTTTCTGCTTGTCAGTCTTCCGAAACAGGATAAGCGAATTCCGAAGTTTTTATATGAAAAGGAACTTGAAGAACTGTTTGAGGTTTCGGACTTGAGTACACCGCTCGGCCAAAGAAATCAGGCGCTCCTGGAACTTCTTTACGCGACAGGCATGCGGGTAAGCGAACTTTGCAGCCTGAAGGAATCTGATTTGGATCTGTTTTTAGATACGGTTTTGGTCTACGGGAAAGGCAGGAAGCAAAGGTATATTCCATTTGGTTCATTCGCCCGGGAGGCTTTGGATCTGTATTTGCAAAATGGAAGACGCATCCTTCTGTTAAAAGCGAAAGAGCCCTGCCCTTTTATTTTTTTGAATCAAAGGGGCGGGCCCTTAACCCCGAGGGGGGTTCGTTACATTTTGGGAGAACTGGTCAAGAAGACTTCGGGTACATTACATATACATCCGCATATGCTCCGCCATACTTTTGCCACCCATTTGTTAAATGAGGGTGCGGATCTCAGGAGCGTTCAGGAACTGCTTGGGCATTCAAATCTTTCTTCAACCCAGGTGTATACGCATGTATCTAAAGATATGCTCAGAAAGACATATATGTCTCATCACCCTCGGGCACATAAAGGGAAATAAAGGAGGTTCTTTTATGTCATCTTTTCACGCAACGACGATATTTGCCGTCCAGCACAACGGAAAAAGCGCGATGGCGGGAGACGGCCAGGTTACGTTCGGTCAGGCTGTCGTCATGAAGCATACCGCTAGAAAGGTAAGAAAGCTCTTTAACGGAAAAGTCATTGCCGGCTTTGCCGGTTCTGTTGCGGACGCTTTCACGCTCTTTGAAATGTTTGAAGCGAAGCTTGAAGAGTACAACGGCAATTTGCAGCGGGCGGCAGTCGAGCTTGCAAAAGAGTGGCGAAGCGATAAAGTCCTCAGAAAGCTTGAGGCGATGCTGATCGTCATGAATGCTGACAGCATGCTGCTCGTTTCCGGAACAGGCGAAGTGATAGAACCTGACGACGGCATTTTGGCGATCGGCTCAGGTGGAAACTACGCCCTGGCAGCCGGAAGGGCGCTGAAACGCCATGCAGGCGGCCAGCTCGACGCGAAAGCGATTGCGAGGGCCTCACTTGAAACCGCGGGCGAAATCTGTGTGTATACGAACGATCAGATCATTGTAGAAGAACTTGAATAGAAAGGATATGAGGCATATGGAAAAAAAGCCGCTGACTCCTAGGCAGATCGTCGAAAGACTTGATCAATACATCGTCGGCCAGCTCGATGCGAAAAAAGCGGTCGCCGTGGCATTGAGGAACCGCTACAGAAGAAGTCTTCTTGATGAAAAATTGCGCGAAGAAATCGTTCCGAAAAACATATTGATGATGGGCCCGACAGGTGTGGGAAAAACCGAGATTGCAAGACGAATCGCGAAGCTCGTCGGCGCTCCGTTCGTCAAAATCGAAGCGACGAAGTTCACAGAAGTCGGTTATGTGGGCAGAGATGTTGAATCGATGGTCAGAGATCTTGTGGAAACGTCAATCCGCCTGGTCAAAGAGGAAAAAATGAACGAAGTGAAAGGCATCGCCGAAGAAAACGCAAATAAACGCCTCGTCCGCCTGCTTGTACCGGGAAGAAAAAAACAGACGGGTGCGAAAAATCCTTTTGAAATGCTGTTTGGAGGAAATCAGGATCAAGAGACCAATGAAGCGGAAAAGCATGAAGACACGGATATCGAAAACAACCGGAAGCGGATTGCACATCAGCTTGCTCTCGGCGAACTTGAAGACCATTATGTCACCGTTGAGGTGGAGGAGCAGCAGCCGTCCATGTTTGATATGCTCCAAGGCTCGGGTATGGAACAGATGGGCATGAACATGCAGGATGCGCTCAGCAGCCTGATGCCGAAAAAGAAAAAGCGCCGCAAGCTTACCGTCAGGGAAGCGCGAAAAGTGCTGACAAATGAAGAAGCGGCAAAGCTCATCGATATGGATGAAGCTGCCCAGGAAGCTGTCCTGAGAGCCGAACAGTCGGGAATCATCTTTATCGATGAGATCGACAAAATCGCTAAAAAGAGCGGTGCTTCTTCATCGGCGGACGTCTCAAGAGAGGGCGTGCAGCGCGATATTCTTCCGATTGTAGAAGGCTCTACCGTCATGACGAAGTACGGTGCGGTCAAAACGGACCACGTGCTGTTCATTGCTGCAGGTGCATTCCACATGGCGAAGCCTTCAGATCTAATTCCGGAGCTGCAGGGACGCTTTCCGATCCGTGTTGAGCTTCAAAAGCTGAGCATCGATGACTTTGTGAAAATCTTAACTGAGCCTGACAACGCTCTTCTAAAGCAGTATAAAGCTTTATTGAAGACGGAAGGTATATCTCTTGAATTTTCTGACGATGCTATTCGTAAGATTGCAGAAGTGGCTTATCATGTGAACCAGGACACAGACAATATCGGGGCGAGAAGGCTTCACACCATTTTGGAACGTCTTTTGGAAGAACTGTCATTCGAGGCTCCGGATGTGATGATGGAGGAAGTTGTCATCACGCCTCAATATGTTGAAGAAAAGCTCGGTTCGATCGCTAAGAATAAGGATTTAAGCCAGTTTATTTTATAAACAATTAAATAAGAGTAATTTAGGAGGATCAATTTATTATGGCTTTATTACAAAAAACAAGAAAGATTAATGCAATGCTGCAAAATGCGGCAGGGAAGCCGGTTAATTTTAAAGAAATGGCCGAAACGCTTCGCGATGTGATTGATTCGAACATTTTCGTCGTCAGCCGCAGAGGAAAACTTCTCGGTTTCTCGATCAACCAGCAGATCGAAAATGACCGGATGAAAAAAATGCTTGAAGAGCGCCAGTTTCCTGAAGACTATACAAAAAGTCTTTTCAACATTCCGGAAACTTCATCTAACCTTGACATTAACAGCGAATACACGGCTTTCCCTGTGGAAAACCGCGATTTGTTCCAAGCGGGTCTGACCACAGTCGTTCCGATCATCGGAGGAGGCGAAAGACTCGGCACCTTGATTCTGTCCCGCCTTCAGGAGAAGTTCGAGGATGACGATCTGATCCTTGCTGAATATGGCGCCACGGTCGTAGGAATGGAAATTCTCAGAGAAAAAGCTGAAGAGATCGAAGAGGAAGCACGCAGCAAAGCGGTTGTCCAAATGGCGATCAGTTCATTATCTTACAGCGAGCTTGAAGCAATTGAACATATTTTTGAAGAGCTTGACGGAAATGAAGGCCTGCTTGTCGCAAGTAAAATTGCAGACCGCGTCGGCATCACCCGCTCGGTCATTGTCAATGCATTGCGTAAACTTGAAAGCGCCGGTGTCATTGAATCAAGGTCATTAGGGATGAAAGGCACATACATTAAAGTGCTGAACAACAAATTTTTAATGGAATTAGAAAAACTAAAGTCTCATTAAAAGGTGAAAGCCGCAGAACATGCCGTTCTGCGGCTTTTTTTATTTCATGTTTTAAACTATATTATCGTAATTTTTTTATAGTGAAAACAAATAGAATGCGGTGCTAAATCAATGCGTTACTTGAATAAAAGATATACTAACATAATGTTCTGAAACTTTAACACACGTAACATTACATAGTTCTTATAATCTAGGTAAAAAGACCTATTTGCAAAATAGATATTTCTTACGAGTTTTTTTTGCTTCCAGATCATAGACTTTAAGCCTATTATTCCTTACAATAGGCTTATGGTTTTTACAATTCTCGACAAGATTTTAAGACAGATGGAAAAAGATTGGAGGTATTTGGCGATGGATATATTTTCAGGAACAATACATAGACTAGAGGGAGCCTTGAATCAAGCAAACATTAAGCAAAAAGTCATAACGAATAATCTGGCCAATGTAGATACACCGAACTACAAGGCGAAAAAAGTATCCTTTAAAAATGTGCTGAATGAGGAGTCCTCCCGGATTAATGCCATAAAAACAGACTATAGACACATTGACTTCAAAGGGAATGAGTCAAATTATTCAGTTGTGTCGAGAAAGAATACAACTTATCAAGAAAACGGGAACAACGTGGACGTTGATCAGGAAATGAGTGAAATGGCGAAAAATCAAATCCAGTATCAAGCGCTGGTTGAAAGAATAAGCGGCAAATTCAACTCACTTAGGACCGCGATTACAGGAGGTAAATAATGGGGGTATTCAACAGCATCAACATTTCAGCTTCAGCGTTGACTGCACAGAGAGTCAGAATGGATACCGTTTCTTCCAACTTGGCAAACATGGATACGACGAGAGCGAAGCTGGTCGACGGTCAGTGGCAGCCGTATAGAAGAAAGCTTGTATCGACGGCTCCGAAAGGCGAATCCTTTTCATCCGTTCTCCAATCATCGATGAATGCATCGGCAAGAGTCGGCGAAGGGGTGAAGGTGACCAAGATCAGCGAAGACAAAACACCGTTTAAACTCGTTTATGATCCGACGCATCCCGACGCAAACGAAGACGGATATGTGCAGATGCCGAATGTCGATCCGCTAAAAGAGATGGTCGATTTAATGAGCAGCACAAGGTCATATGAAGCGAATGTCACAGCAATGAACGCGACAAAAGGAATGCTGATGAAAGCATTAGAAATCGGAAAGTAGGGTGATGACACGAATGGTTAATGGAATCTCTCCGTTTGGAGTTCAATCCGTGCAGGCGGGAACGAATGCAACAAATCAGATCGCGAACAAGCAGGACGGTTCAGAGAACCAAGTCAGCTTTTCCAACGTGCTGAAGGATTCTATCAATGCTTTGAATCAATCTCAAAATGAATCTGATAAACTGACAAACGCGCTTGCTCTCGGTCAGGATGTCAACCTTGATGAAGTGATGGTTGCAGCCCAAAAGGCAAACATTACATTGACGGCTGCGACGGAATTCCGCAACAAAGCGGTTGAAGCTTATCAGGAAATCATGAGAATGCAAATGTAAGAAAGGAGTCTGAAAGCGAAGAGAATTAGTGTAACTACCGGGGGAGTAAGATGAATCGTACTTTATTGCAAATTAAAACGAAAATAACTGATTTTTGGAAAAACAGATCAAAGCTGCAGAAGATTTTGCTGATCGGCATTGTCGCTCTGGCAGTGATCATGTCAATCATCATTGGAATTGTTGCTTCGTCAAATAAAATGGTGCCGCTCTATAAAGATTTGTCAGCTGAAGAAACCGGCCAAATCAAACAGGTGCTCGATGAAAAAGGTATTCCATCTGAAGTTGCAGCTGACGGTTCAGTCATCAAAGTTCCGGAAGAAACAGTCGACGGACTGAAAGTCGATCTTGCGGCAGAGGGTCTTCCGAAAAGCGGAAGCATCGATTATTCGTTCTTTGGCGAAAATGCCGGTTTCGGTATGACGGACAACGAATTTGACGTTTTGAAAGTGAAAGCAACGCAAACCGAGCTTTCCAACCTCATCAAAGGAATAGACGGGATTAAAGATTCGAAGGTTATGATTAACCTGCCGAAGGAATCCGTCTTTGTCGGAGAGGAAAAGCCGGAAGCATCCGCTTCAATTGTTCTCCAGGTGAAGCCCGGCCACACGCTTGATCAAAATGAAATCAACGGCCTTTATCATCTCGTATCGAAAAGCGTGCCAAACCTTGACCCGAAAAACATCGTGATCATGGATCAAAACTCCACATATTACGATCAAACAGGCAAAGAGTCCGGTTCTTACGCTGACAGCTATTCTTCCCAAAGGGAAGTCAAAGCCCAGATCGAAAAGGACCTGCAAAGACAAATTCAAACCATGCTCGGCACGATGATGGGACAGGATAAAGTGGTTGTATCCGTCACATCTGACATCGATTTCACAAAAGAAAACAGGACGGAAGACCTGGTTGAACCTGTCGACAAAGAAAATATGGAAGGGATCACGGTCAGCGCAGAGCGCGTCAGTGAAACGTATTCCGGACAGGGAGCACAAGCGGGAGGCGTCAACGGAACAGGTGAAAACGATGTAACGAACTATGCGGAAACAGAAGGCGGAACAGGCAACGGAGACTATGAGAAAAGCGAAGAACGGATCAACAATGAAGTCAACAGAATCCATAAAGAAATCGCTGAGAGCCCGTACAAAATCAGAGATCTGGGCGTCCAGGTCATGGTTGAACCGCCTGATGCAAACAACCCGCAGTCACTGCCTGCTGAAAGGGAAGACGATATTAAAAAAATCCTCTCAACCATTGTGAAAACATCGATTGACAAGAACTATGAAGAAGAGCCTCTAACAGATGAGGATGTTGAAAATAAAATCGTTGTTTCTGTCCAATCGTTCGACGGCAAGC
Organism: Bacillus sp. FSL K6-0972; assembly: GCF_037976035.1. NCBI lineage: Bacteria > Bacillati > Bacillota > Bacilli > Caryophanales > Bacillaceae > Bacillus > Bacillus sp. FSL K6-0972. The sequence continues at coordinate 1,775,828 of NZ_CP150260.1, forward strand.
AGACAATCGATGAAGGAACGGAAACAGGCGGCATACCGATGTGGGTTTACATCGCAGGCGGAGCAGCGCTTGTTGCTATAATCGGCCTCATCATCTGGCTTGTCAGAAGACGTAAAAATAGAGATGACGAATATGAGGAAGAATGGTATGAGACGCCTCAGGAACCGATTCGGGTTGCTGATGTGAACAATGAAAAAGAGACGGAAGAAACTGTCAGACGAAAACAGCTTGAAAAAATGGCGAAAGATAAGCCTGAAGAATTCGCCAAATTGCTGCGCAGCTGGCTGACCGAGGATTAGGAGGAGTATTGAAATGGCAAAAATGAAACAAGACAGGCTTACAGGCAAACAAAAAGCGGCCATTCTCATGATATCCTTAGGGCTTGATGTGTCAGCTTCCGTTTATAAGCATTTAACAGACGAAGAAATCGAAAGGCTGACGCTTGAAATATCAAATGTCAGAGCTGTATCACCAGAGAAAAAAGATGAAATTATTCAGGAATTTCATGAAACGGCTGTTGCTCAAGAATATATATCACAAGGCGGCATCCAATACGCCAAGCAGGTGCTTGACAAAGCGCTTGGCGAAGACAAAGCCGCCAGCATTATCAACAGGCTGACATCGTCTCTTCAAGTCAGACCGTTCGATTTTGCCAGAAAAGCGGACCCCGAGCAGATTCTGAACTTTATCCAGCATGAGCATCCGCAGACGATCGCATTAATTCTGTCTTATCTCGATCCCGTGCAATCCGGTCAGATATTGTCAGAACTGAATCAGGATGTGCAGGCAGAGGTTGCAAGACGGATCGCTGTCATGGACAGGACGTCACCGGAAATCATTAATGAAGTCGAACAGATTCTGGAGCAAAAGCTATCCTCCACATTCACTCAGGACTATACGCAGACAGGCGGCATCGAAGCCGTTGTCGAAGTGTTGAACGGAGTTGACAGAGGTACGGAGAAAACGATCCTTGACGCCCTTGAAATTCAGGATCCTGATCTTGCCGACGAGATTAAAAAGCGGATGTTTGTCTTTGAAGATATCGTTACGCTTGATAACCGCGCCATTCAGAGGGTTATCCGCGATGTGGAAAACGACGATCTGCTTCTCTCTCTCAAAGTGGCCAGCGAAGAGGTCAAAGACATCGTCTTCAGCAATATGTCGCAGCGTATGGCCGAAACATTTAAAGAAGAAATGGAATTCATGGGCCCTGTGCGTCTGCGTGATGTAGAAGAAGCGCAATCCAGAATCGTAAGCGTCATCCGAAGACTTGAAGAAGCAGGTGAGATCGTGATCGCCAGAGGCGGAGGAGATGATATCATTGTCTAACATTATTAAACAGCGATTATCATCAATACCGCCAAAAGAAAGGCGGACGATTTCATTAAAGGAAGTCAAACTTCCTGAAACAGAAACCGAACTTGATACCGGACAGGATCCGGAATTCCTCCTCGATCATGCCAGACAAGAAGCCGGGAAAATATACGAAAAAGCCAGCGCTGAACTCGAACAGGTCAGACGGCAAATCGAAGAGGAAAGGTTAAGCTGGGAAAAAGAACGCGAAGCGCTGATAGACCAGGCGAAACAAGAAGGCTTTCAAGCGGGGTTTGAACAGGGAAAGACTGAGGCCCAAAGCGCTTATCAATCCTATTTGGATGAAGCCAATGCCATCGTCAGAACGGCGAGGCATGACTATGAAGAAAAGATCGAACAATCTTCCGAAGTAATTGTCGAACTTGCCGTGTCACTGGCTAAAAAAGTTTGGAATCAAAAGGCTGACGACAAAGAAGCTTTTACAGCCCTTGTCAAACAGGTGCTGTCCGAAATGAAGGAGTTCGATGACATTGCCGTCTATGTGGATCCGGAGTATTACACGGAGGTTCAAAGCCACAAAAACGAACTTGAGCAGCTTCTCCAATACGGCGCCCATCTCGCGATATACGCCGATGAAAAAGCGCCGAAAGGAACGTGCTATGTTGAAACGGCTTTCGGAAGAATCGATGCAGGCATCGACACTCAATTACAGCAGCTGAAACAAAAACTGCTCAGCCTGCTTGAAACGGCGGGTGAAGTCCGTTGATGCTCAAGCAGCTCCTTGAATGTATAGAAACGGCAGACTCCTTCAAACGATACGGAAAAGTCAAACAGGCGGTCGGCCTGATGATTGAATCGAAAGGACCTGAATGCTCAATCGGCGATGTCTGCAAAATCTATACAAAAGGTGACGGGCCAAATGCCATCAAAGCTGAAGTTGTCGGTTTTAAAGACCAAAATATTCTTCTGATGCCATATTTAGAAGCGGCCAATATTGCACCCGGCAGCATTGTCGAAGCGACGGGCGAATCGCTCAGAGTCAAAGTCGGCTCCGGCTTGATCGGGCAAGTTGTCGATGCTTTCGGCAATCCGCTCGACGGCAGCGCGCTTCCGAAAGGTCTGGCTCAAGTTTCGACAGACCAGGCGCCGCCTAATCCGATGAAAAGACCGCCGATCAGAGAAAAAATGGCGGTCGGGGTCAGATCGATCGACAGTCTGCTGACCGTCGGAAAAGGACAACGTGTCGGGATATTCGCCGGAAGCGGCGTCGGAAAAAGCACGCTTATGGGAATGATTGCGAGAGAGACGGCCGCAGACTTGAATGTTATCGCTCTTGTCGGAGAGCGGGGCCGGGAAGTCAGGGAGTTCATAGAGAAAGATCTTGGCGAAGAAGGGCTGAAGCGCACGATTGTTGTAGTGGCTACATCTGACCAGCCGGCATTAATGCGGCTGAAAGCAGCCTATACAGCAACTGCGATTGCCGAGTACTTCCGCGACAAAGGACAAAACGTCATGTTCATGATGGACTCGGTGACAAGGGTCGCCATGGCTCAGAGGGAAATCGGCCTGGCGACCGGCGAACCGCCGACGACGAAAGGTTATACACCCTCAGTGTTCGCTATTTTACCTAAGCTCTTAGAACGAACAGGAACGACGGAAAACGGGTCAATCACTGCTTTCTATACGGTTCTTGTCGACGGCGATGATATGAATGAACCGATTGCCGATACTGTCAGGGGAATCTTGGACGGTCATATCGTTCTTGACCGGAGCCTTGCGAATAAAGGCCAGTTTCCGGCAGTCAACATTTTAAAAAGCATCAGCAGGGTGATGTCGAACATCGCCGAGAAAGACCATATAAGAGCGGCGAACCGGTTCAGGGAAATGCTGTCAACCTATCAAAACTCTGAGGACCTGATCAACATAGGAGCCTATAAAAAAGGGTCTTCCCGAGAAATTGACGAGGCCATCCAATTCCACCCTAAGCTGATCAGCTTTCTCAAGCAGGAAGTGGATGAAGCGGCATCGCTGGAAGAGAGCATTTCCTTATTAAAGAGTCTTACAGGAAGAGAGGATTAAGAATGGCTTATTCATTTAAATTTCAAAAGCTCCTCGAGCTTAAAGAAAATGAAAAAGACCAATCATTCGCTGAATATCAGCACTCAGTTTCCGAATTCGAAAAAGTCGCGGAAAAGCTGTATGAAAGCATGAGCCAAAAAGAAACGCTGGAAAAAAACAAGGAAATCAAGATGCAGACGGGGATGAGCGTTCAGGAAATGCGGCATTATCAGCAATTTGTCACAAATCTTGAAACGACAATCTACCATTATCAAAAGCTCGTCATGATGAAGAGAAATGAAATGAACGAAAAACAGCACGATTTGACGGAAAAAAATATCGAGCTGAAAAAATTTGAAAAAATGAAAGAAAAGCAGTTTGAAATGTATTCGCTGCAAAACAAAGCAAATGAGTTAAAGGAAATGGATGATATCTCCATTGCTCAGTACATAACTCAAGGAAGCTAGGGGTAGAAAAACGATGACCGAAGAAAAAAAAGCCGGTAAATTTCAGACATTTTTGTTTGTCATCGTCATTCCGCTGATCTTTTTAATCGTTGTAGCGTTCGTCGGCATGTGGCTTTTGGGCGTCAATTTCCAGGATGCAGCCTCCAAAATCCCCGTCGTAAAAGAGCTTGTGAAAAGCGGCGAGGATCAGGAAATCGATCACGCAGCAAAACAACAGGAGAACAAAGCAGAAAAGCTCCAAAAGACGATCGATGAACAAAAAAGCGAAATCGAAACGCTGACGAGTGACTTAAAAACGAGTGATCAAGAGATTAAAAGGCTGAAACAAAAAATCAGCTCACTCGAAAAAACGGCAAAAGATGAAAAAGAGCAGGATGAAAAGAACGCTGAAGGTCAAGGAGACGGAAAAGTCGTCAAAATTTATGAAAGCATGCAAAGCAATAAAGCTGCAAAAATTTTAAGCGAATTAAAAGAGGAAGAGGCAATCAACATTTTAGATTCTTTAAGCAAAAAGAAAGTGACTGAGATCCTCTCAAAAATGTCTCCTGATAAAGCGGCTGTATTCACAGAAAAGCTTGTGAAAAACGAGGCGAAAAACGAAAAGAAAAAAGAAGGGGGGGAATAGCTTGAGGCTTTTTGACGCAATCTCCTTTGATGCCAAGCCTGCGGTGGAAACCGCACCTGCAAAAACGAGCAGGACACCGATAGGAGCACTCTTTCAGAATGTGCTCCAGAAGGAAAACAGCTCACTTTCCCCTTTTCAAAAGGGAGAAGAGCCTTCTCAGGATACGCCGTTAGAAGGGCTTTTGCATGAACTGAAGCAATGGCTTTCAAATAAGGAAGACGGCTCCTTCAATGAAGACTGGCTGAATTCCCTCAAGCAGCTTGAAGAGCTGAGTGCATCTCCGGATGAACTGGCATTGGCAGAGCAGCTGCTACAGCAAATAAAAGAGCTGCTTGAAAATGCCGCCCTGCCTGGACAATCAGGCAAAACGGCTGATGCTCAGGCTTTGCCTGCCGACGAAAGCGGGACAGAAGAGCCGAAACTGCCTGACTTGCAAATTCTCGGTCAGATTCAGCAGCTGCTCGCTGCAATAATAAATGAAAATCAACCGTCACTCAAAACTTCGCAAATTGCAGAATTACTGAAACAGGTGCCGGAATTTCTCGCCGCTCTTCAGACAAAGGCGGGAACAGAAGGGCTGATTGATGAACTTAAACGTCAATTTTTCACGAAAGATCCGAGCCAATCGCAGCTTTTGTCCATGTCAAACGCCGAGCTGAAAAGCTTGAAAAGTTTAATGGAGCAGATGATGAACGCAAACACTGAACCGGATCAAAAAGAGTGGAAAATGGCCGAAAGCGAACTGAAAGCAATGCTCATGAGCAAAAAGACTGATGTCTCTCTTTCTGAGAAGCCGTTGTCCTTTGTTTTGAACGGAAGGGAAATTCAAACTGAAGGAAAGCAAGGCCAAAAGGAACAGCCGATTCAATCCTCTGTACCGGCCAATCAGCGGACAGGCACAGCGCTGATCCAGGGTCTCCAGACTTCGGCGGCAGAGGAATCTTCCGCTCAGCCGAAAAGCTTTTCAGAACAAATTCTCAGCTCATGGAAACAGATGAAGTATACACCGTTCGGCAGGTCGACAGGCAGTTTCACGATCCGCCTGAATCCTGAAAATCTTGGCTTTATCACGATCAAGCTCGTCAAACAGCACGGGATGTTTTCGAGCAAAATCATCGCATCGACCCAGTCGGCTAAAGAGCTGCTCGAACACAATCTCGCGCATCTTAAACAGGCGCTGCCCAACATGTCTGTACAAATTGACCGCTTCGGTGTTCCGCTTCAAAACAGCGATCAGACTTTCGGACAGCTGGCGGACGAACAGAAAAACCAGCATCAGCCGAAGCAAGATCAGCAAAAAGAGCAGGAAAATGAGGATTTTCAGGAGTTTCTGGATGAGCTTATCGAGACTCGATCACAGGACAGCGAGGAGGAGATCTAATGCCTGACACTTCAATTGATACAAGAACCGCCGTAGGAACAACAAACACGAAATCGACGACATCCAATTATTTGTCCGAGGCAAAAAAAGCCGAGAAAGCAGGGAGCGGATCCAATCTTGGCAAGGATGAATTTTTGAAACTGCTCATGAAACAACTGCAGTACCAAGATCCTTTAAATCCGATGGAAGACCGTGAATTCATTGCGCAAATGGCGACCTTTTCAAGCCTTGAGCAACTAACGAATCTGAACACAACGATGTCGACGTTCGTCGGACTTCAAGACCCGATGACGATGTATGTCAGCTGGATCGGAAAAGAAGTCACCTATGAAGGCGAAGACAGCGAAGAAAAAACGGCGCTTGTCAAATCAGTTAAAAGCTCAGACGGACAGTATCTGCTTGTCCTTGACGATGGAACCGAAGTCAATCCGTGGAATGTGACGGCGGTAAGCCATTCTGACAAATAAAAACAGACAATTCAGGGAGGAATAATTATGTTACGTTCACTATACTCAGGAATCAGCGGTATGAAAAACTTTCAGACAAAGCTTGATGTCGTCGCAAACAACATTTCGAATGTCAATACGGCAGGCTATAAGAAAAGCAGGGTTACGTTTAAAGATATTGTCAGTCAGCAGCTTTCCGGTGCAACGGCGTCTACTGCAAACCGCGGCTCTGTCAACGGCCAGCAGGTCGGGCTCGGTGCAACGATCGGATCGATCGATATCATTCACACAAACGCTGCGCCTTCGACAACAGGCCGCCAGCTTGACATGACCATTACAGGAGACGGCTACTTCCGCGTTGGAACAGGAGAAGAACAATACTACACAAGATCCGGAAACTTCTACCTTTCTGATGAAGGTGACCTCGTCACTGTTGACGGACTGTTCGTCTTAACGGCCAATAACGGAAAAATTAATATTCCGCAAGACGCGCAAAGCTTCAGCATCGCACCTGACGGAACCGTGTCTTATGTCGATCAAAACAACGAGAACCAGGTCGCCGGCCAGATCTCGCTTGCGACATTCAGCAACACATCCGGCTTGTCAAAAGCGGGGGACAACCTTTACCGCGAAACATTGAGTTCGGGAGATCCGCAAGTCGTTGTACCTGGGGAAGGCGGCTCAGGAAAAATTCAAACGAGTGCGCTTGAAATGTCGAACGTCGACCTTTCAGAAGAATTTTCCGAAATGATTATTGCGCAGCGCGGCTTCCAGTCCAATGCGAAAATCATTACAACCTCTGATGAAATTCTTCAGGAACTCGTCAATCTGAAGCGATAGGAGGGAAGGAGGCACCCTCGTGAAGGCGCCTCTTGATAACACATGATCAAAGTTACGCGATTAAACGGACAGCCCTTTATTCTGAATGCACTATTCATTGAGCAAATTGAATGTTTTCCGGATACGACCATTACGCTGTCCAACGGAAAAAAGTTTGTTGTCAAAGAAGATGAAGATACAGTTGTGGATACAATCGTGTCATTCTATCAAAAAATCCAAATACTTTCTTGTGACCAAAGAATTGAGGAATCTGAATGAATAAAAAACTTCTAGGAATTATGCTGACGATTATTCTGGCAATTGCTGTGTTAGGAACCGCTGCGTTCTTTGTCATCAAGGGAAGCGCAAGTGAAAAAGATCAAAATGCCGAACCTTCGATTGATGAAGTGGTCGAATCTTCAGTTGAAGTCGCCGAAATCACGACAAACTTGAAATCAGACAATGTGGTCCGTTTGTCAATCAAGCTTGAAACCGATTCGAAAGAGGCGAAAGAAGAGCTTGAAAAGCGGGATTTCCAAATTAAAGATTCAGTCATTTCCCTTTTGGCGAACACGAACGCAGATGAGCTTGAAGGACAAAAAGGAAAAGAAAAATTTAAAGAACAGCTGAAAGAAAAGCTGAACACGAACTACATGAAAGAGGGAAAAGTGAAAACTGTATACATTACCTCCTTTAATCTGCAGTAGGAACATAGATGACAGAACCATGGAGGTGAAAACAGATGGCAGGAGAAGTGCTCTCCCAAAATGAAATCGATGCACTGCTTTCAGCAATATCGACCGGTGAAATGGACGCCGACGAGCTGAAAAAAGAAGAGTCCGTTAAAAAGGTAAAAGTCTATGACTTTAAACGGGCGCTCCGCTTTTCAAAGGATCAAATCCGCAGCTTGACAAGGATTCATGATAACTTTGCTAGGCTGCTAACGACTTATTTCTCGGCTCAGCTGAGAACCTATATCCAGATCTCGGTCAGCTCGGTTGATCAGGTTCCGTATGAGGAATTCATCAGATCCATTCCGAATATGACGATCCTCAATCTGTTTGAGGTTCGCCCTCTTGAAGGAAGAATCATGATGGAGATCAACCCGACCATCGCCTATACGATGATGGACCGGGTGATGGGCGGGATCGGCTCGAGCCACAACAAAATTGACAGCATGACGGAAATTGAGACGAAAATCATGACCAATTTATTCGAAAACTGCCTCACGAATTACAAAGATGCGTGGGAATCTATCACGGAAATCGAGCCGGAAATGTCCGATTTTGAAGTGAATCCGCAGTTTGTGCAAATGGTATCGCCGAATGAGACGGTCGTTGTCATTTCGCTGAACACGCAAATAGGAGACATCAGCGGGGTTATCAACCTGTGTATCCCGCATGTCGTCCTGGAACCGATCATTCCTAAGCTTTCCGTTCACTACTGGATGCAATCAGACAGAATTGAACCAAAACCGGAGGAAACAAAGTCGATAGAAAAGCGGATAATGACGGCGCAAATTCCAATTGTCGCAGAACTCGGATCATCGGAATTAACCATTGAAGAGTTTTTAAATTTAGAAATTGGAGATTGTATCACTTTGGACAAATCAGTAGCAGAACCTCTTACTGTTTTGGTCGGAGATAAACCGAAATTTCTAGCACAAGCCGGCCGAATGAATCGAAAGACTGCGATTCAAATTCTAGATCACGACATAAGAGGTGAAGAATATGGAGAATAACAATAGGTTATCACAGGATGAAATTGATGCGCTGCTTAAAGGCGGCGATGATACGGCTCAAGAGCAGCCGGAATCAGGGTTGTCCCTGATGGAACAGGATACGATCGGGGAAATCGGAAACATTTCCTTTGGGAGCTCTGCAACAGCTTTGTCCACTTTATTGAATCAAAAAGTCGAAATTACAACGCCGACTGTTTCGGTGATTGAAAAAAGCCATTTAAATGATGAGTTCCCGCACCCGTATGTTTCAATCGGTGTGAGCTATACGGAAGGTTTTTCAGGAAACAATCTTCTCGTCATCAAGCAGGAAGATGCCGCGATCATCGCTGATTTGATGATGGGTGGAGACGGGACGAACGCAGATCCGTCGCTTGGCGAAATTCATTTAAGCGCCGTTCAGGAAGCGATGAACCAAATGATGGGTTCCGCAGCGACGTCGATGTCCACCGTCTTCAGCAAGAAGATTGATATTTCTCCGCCGGAAGTTGACCTCCTTGATGTAAATGAAGGGGAAGGGACTGAGCAAATTCCGAAAGAGGACCCGCTCGTCAAAGTATCTTTCAGACTAAAAGTCGGAGATCTGATCGATTCGCATATAATGCAGCTTTATCCGCTGACCTTTGCAAAAGACCTTATTGATGAATTAACGAATCAGGACGGCGGAGAAGAGTCTGTGCAGACTGAAGAGGTACAGCCGCCCGTACAGGAAAAACCGGCGCCTAGTCCGAGTCCGGCACCTGCTCAGACACAGAGACAGGAGCCTGCGCCTAAACGGCAAGGGACGGCAAAAGTTTCAGAGCCTGTGCAAGTGGCACCGGCAGAGTTTCAATCCTTTGCCCCTCAGACTGAAGCGCAGCCGCACCTTCATAACCTTGACATGCTCATGGATATTCCTTTGTCCGTCACAGTCGAACTGGGGAGGACAAACCGCAGCGTCAAAGAGGTGCTTGAACTGTCAACCGGCAGTATCATTGAGCTTGACAAACTCGCCGGTGAGCCTGTCGACATCCTGGTCAACCAGCGCGTCGTTGCCAAAGGCGAAGTCGTCGTCATAGACGAAAACTTCGGCGTCAGGGTGACAGACATTTTAAGTCAGGCGGAACGAATCAGCAAATTACGATAATAACAGATTGATTGGAGAGATTAATAATGGCTTACAAGATTTTAGTAGTTGATGATGCAGCATTTATGAGAATGATGATTAAAGACATTTTGGTGAAAAACGGCTTTGAAGTCGTCGCAGAAGCGCAAGACGGAGCACAGGCTGTTGAAAAATATAAAGAGCATTCACCTGATCTTGTCACAATGGATATCACAATGCCGGAAAAAGACGGAATTACGGCTCTTAAAGAAATCAAAGAAATCGATCCGCAGGCAAAAATCATCATGTGTTCGGCAATGGGCCAGCAATCGATGGTTATCGACGCCATCCAGGCGGGAGCGAAAGACTTTATCGTCAAACCGTTCCAGGCTGACCGCGTCATGGAAGCGATCAATAAAACGCTAAGCTAAAGGGTGTACAACTTGTTTAAGAAACCTCTTATTTTCATAGCCGGCCTTTGTCTGTTTGCCTTTTTCGTTTTGCCGTACGCTCCGGCTCTCGCAGAGGAATCGGGGGACCAGACCGTTGATCATCTGTTTGAGCAAAAAGGTGCGGGCAAAGAGAAAGAAAAAGAAAAAGCAAAAGACAAAGACAAAACCGAGGAAAAAAGTTCTCTTAAGGAAGAGGCGGAGACCGAACCCCCGTCTCCTTCCGTTTCCATATTTGATTTTGTGAAAATGATCGGCGCGTTACTGTTCGTCATTTTTCTGATCTATGCACTGGTCAAGTTCATGAATAAACGCAACCGCCTGCTAAAACCCTTCCAGTATGTCGAAAACATCGGCGGGACTTCGCTCGGACAAAACAAGTCCGTACAGCTGATTAAAGTAGGAAACAGGGTGCTGGTCGTCGGTGTCGGCGAAAATATCCAGCTGCTGAAAGAGATCGATGATGAAAAGGAATATAAAGAAATTCTCACGCAGCATGAAGCTGCGATGAACAGCAAGATTGAATGGCAGAAATGGATGGATCAAGTCAAAGTTCCAGGTGTGCAAAAACAAAGCGGCACGGCATCTTTTTCCGAGTCGTTAAAAGCACAGCTCGCGGAACTGAAACAAAATCGCGCAGAAGGCAGAAAGAAAGGCCAAAATCAACATGAATGAGTTTATGGATTTATTTAATTCAAGCGATGCGGCAAATGTCAGCGCCAGCGTCCGGCTCTTGCTGCTTTTGACAGTATTTTCGATCGCTCCGGGGATCTTGATCCTGATGACATGTTTCACAAGGGTTGTCATCGTCTTGTCCTTTGTCAGGACATCGCTGGCAACACAATCAATGCCCCCAAACCAGGTGCTGATCGGACTTGCACTGTTCCTGACATTTTTCATTATGGGGCCGACTTTTTCAGAGATTAATAAAGAAGCGCTGACGCCATTAATGAACAATAAAATCACCTTGGATGAAGCTTACACAAAAGCGGAAGCCCCGATCAAAACATTTATGAGCAAGCATACAAGACAGAAAGATCTGGCTTTATTTATGAATTACGCAAAGATGGAAACGCCTGAATCCATCGATGATATTCCGCTTTCAACAATGGTTCCCGCGTTTGTCATCTCAGAATTGAAAACCGCGTTTCAAATGGGATTTATGATATTTATACCGTTTCTAATTATCGATATGGTTGTGGCAAGTGTTTTGATGTCGATGGGGATGATGATGCTTCCTCCGGTCATGATTTCACTGCCGTTTAAGATTTTGTTGTTTGTTCTTGTAGATGGCTGGTATTTAATCGTTAAATCTTTGCTGCAAAGCTTTTAGAGTAGGTGCTAATACATGAATTCAGAATTTGTTATATCGATGGCTGAAAGGGCTGTATACGTAACATTGCTTATCAGCGGGCCGCTTTTGGCGCTCGCTCTTCTCGTCGGGCTGATCGTCAGCGTTTTTCAGGCAACCACCCAAATACAGGAACAGACTCTTGCATTCATTCCGAAAATCGTCGCCGTTTTGGTCGGACTCGTCGTTTTCGGCCCATGGATGCTGTCGACGATTTTATCATTCGCGACTGAGCTGTTCTCTAATTTAAACCGTTTTGCAGGGTAGTTTTAACATGTCAATAATCGAATCATTTCCAGCCTTTTTACTTGTGTTTGTCAGAATTACAGCATTCTATGTAACGGTGCCTCTATTTTCTTATCGGACAATTCCGGCCGTTCATAAAATAGGTTTTGCATTTTTTCTTGCGCTCGTCAGTTTTCAGGCGATTGAAAAGCCTCCTCAGCTTGATGTTGACGGAGTTTACATGATGTTAGCCATGAAGGAAGCGCTCATCGGGCTTCTGCTTGGGCTGATCGCCTACATGATGATCTCAGCCGTTCAAATCGCCGGATCATTCATTGATTTTCAAATGGGATTTGCGGTGGCGAATGTGATCGATCCCCAGACAGGGGCGCAAAGCCCGCTTGTCGGCCAGTTTTTATATACGATGGCGCTGCTTCTCATGCTGAGCCTGAATGCGCACCACCTCCTGCTTGACGGGATTTATTACAGCTATCAATACATTCCGGTCGACAAGATGGCGCTGTCGTTTGGAAGCGAAGGGTTTGCCGAGTTTATTGCAAAAAGCTTCAACACGATGTTTATTACAGCATTTCAATTGTCTGCGCCTGTTGTGGCTTGTTTGTTTTTAGTCGATCTGGCATTGGGGATTGTGGCGAGAACGGTGCCGCAGCTCAACGTGTTTGTCGTCGGGCTTCCTTTGAAAATTGCGATCACCTTTATCATGCTCATCATTTGCATGGCCGTTATGTTCAGCATGATGCAGCACGTCTTCGAATTTGCCATTCGGACAATGAGAGATCTATTAACTTTGCTTGGGGTGGCATGATGAAGCTGACGTTGGATTTGCAATTTTTCGCAGGTGAAAAAACGGAAAAAGCGACGCCGAAAAAACGGCGGGAAAGCAGAAAAAAAGGACAGGTTGCCAAAAGTGCAGATGTCAATACAGCGGTCACACTTCTCATCGTGTTTTTATCCTTTTTATTCATCGGACCTTTTATGAGAGACCGCCTGCTCGCCCTGATCGAAAAGTATTACAAAGAGTTGATCACGATGAAGGTGTCAGTCGCCAATATTCCCGGCCTGTTTCAAAGTCTTGTGCTTGAATCGGGTCTCATCATGGCACCGCTTTTGCTGACAGCTGTCGTCTCCGGGGTATTGAGCAACTATTTGCAAGTCGGGTTTTTATTTGCCCCTGAAGCGATCAAGCCTGATTTGAAAAAGCTTGACCCGCTTAAAGGATTCAAACGGATTTACAGCATCAGGGCGATCGTTGAACTGCTTAAATCGATTTTAAAAATCGTGATTGTCGGCGGCGTGACATTCGCCGTTCTCTGGCTGAACTTTGACAAAATCCTCAGAATCCCGGCGCTGTCCGCTGGCGAGGCTTTGTCATATGTCGGCTGGCTCACCTTTTTAATGGGGGTTTCCGCTGCAGTCGCATTGATTTTTCTCGCGGTGCTCGATTACCTCTATCAAAAATTCGATTATGAGAAAAATATTCGAATGTCAAAACAGGACATTAAAGACGAATACAAAAAAACCGAAGGCGATCCTCTGATCAAGTCGAAGATCAAGCAGAAGCAAAAGGAAATGGCGATGCGCCGCATGATGCAGGAAGTGCCAAAAGCGGATGTCATCATCACGAACCCGACCCATTACGCCGTCGCACTGAAATATGACGAAAACAAAATGGATGCGCCGTTTATCCTCGCAAAAGGGGTCGATCTGATGGCTCTGAAAATCAGGCAGATCGCCAAAGAACACGATGTCATGACGGTCGAGAACAGACCTTTGGCGAGGGCGCTCTATGACCAGGTTGAGATCGACCAGGCCGTTCCGGAAGAGTTCTTTAAGGCCGTTGCCGAAATCCTGGCCTATGTTTACAAAACAAAGCAAAAAATCTAGTGAATTTTTCAGTTTTAAAAGGAGAGAAACAGCATGTCTGCAAGAGATTTATCTATTTTATCCGGCGTTGTCCTCATTGTGGCAATGCTTATCATACCCTTTCCAACATGGATGTTGAGCATCTTAATTATCGTTAATATTTCTCTTGCGTTAATCGTGCTTCTCACCACAATGAACATGCAAGAACCGCTGCAATTTTCGATTTTTCCTTCTTTACTGCTCCTCTTGACGCTGTTCCGTCTCGGGCTGAATGTATCGACGACGCGTTCGATTCTGTCCAACGGAGATGCGGGAAAAGTAGTCGAGACGTTCGGGTCTTTCGTTGTCGGCGGGAACGTTTTGGTCGGTCTCGTTGTCTTTATCATTTTGATCATTATCCAATTTATCGTCATAACGAAAGGGGCGGAACGGGTATCTGAAGTTGCTGCCAGGTTCACCCTCGACGCCATGCCGGGGAAACAGATGAGCATTGATGCCGATTTGAATGCCGGAATGGTGACCGAGCAGGAAGCGAAAGTGCGCCGCGAGAAGGTGGCGCGTGAAGCTGATTTCTACGGCGCGATGGACGGAGCGAGCAAATTCGTGAAAGGGGATGCGATCGCAGGGATCATCATCGTCCTCATCAACGTCCTTTTCGGAATTGTCATCGGCATGCTGCAAAAACAGATGAGCATTCAGGAAGCCGCTTCACACTTTACGCTCTTGTCTGTAGGCGACGGAATCGTCTCTCAGCTGCCTGCGCTCTTGATATCAACGGCGACGGGTATCGTCGTGACAAGAGCAGCATCGGAAGGAAACCTCGGCCACGATATTACAGGCCAGCTGTTTGCCTATCCAAAGCTTTTGTATGTAACGGCGGGAACGATTTTCCTGCTCGGGATTTTCACGCCGATCGGCATTCTCCTGACAGGCCCTCTGGCTCTTCTTCTCGCCATCGGCGGCTATATGCTCTCCAAAGCCGGTGAAGAGAAGGAAAAAGTGGAGGATATCCTTGAGGAAGAAGCTGAAGTGGACGAATTAAAAAGCCCCGAAAGCGTCGTCCATTTGCTCGATATTGATCCGATCGAATTTGAATTCGGCTACGGATTGATTCCGCTTGCAGATGCAAATCAGGGCGGCGACCTATTAGACAGGATCGTCATGATCAGGCGCCAGCTCGCGCTTGAACTCGGGCTCGTCATTCCGGTCGTCAGAATCAGGGATAACATCGCTCTTCAGCCGAACGAGTACAGGCTCAAAATTAAAGGAAACGAAGTCGCGAAAGGCGAGCTTCTCCTCGATCACTTTTTGGCGATGTCTCCGACAGGCGAAGACGATCAGATCGAAGGGATTGACACGATCGAACCGTCCTTCGGCCTCCCGGCTAAATGGATACCGGAATCTCAGAAAGATCAGGCCGAAATGCTCGGCTATACGGTTGTCGATCCGGCTTCAGTCGTGTCGACCCATATTACAGAGCAGGTGAAAAAACACGCCCATGAACTGATCGGAAGACAGGAAACGAAACAGCTGATCGACCACTTGAAAGAATCTTATCCTGTACTGGTCGAAGAGGTCTCGCCGAATCCGCTGTCTGTCGGTGATATACAGAAAGTGCTGGCAAAACTTCTGAAAGAAAAAGTATCGATCAGGAACTTGGTGACAATCTTTGAAACGCTGGCCGACTACGGAAAACTGACGACGGATTCAGATATGCTGACCGAGTACGTGAGACAGGCTCTTGCCAAGCAGATCACCGCCCAATATGCGAAGGAAAATGAGACGCTGAAAGTGGTGACTTGTTCGGGCCGCGTCGAAAAGGCCGTGGCGGAAGGAATTCAGCAGACTGAACACGGCAACTTTTTATCTCTTGAACCTGCATTATCCGAAAATATCATTCAATCTGTAGCAAGAGAAATCGAACAGCTCTCATTAAGGCAGGAAGTGCCGATCCTTCTATGTTCGCCGCCTGTCAGAATGTATGTCAAACAGCTGCTTGAGCGCTATTTCCCTGATCTGCCGGTTCTTTCCTATAACGAATTGGAAGCCAATGTAGAAGTTCAAAGCATCGGAGTGGTGGATATTCAATGAAAATCAAAAAATTTGTAGCTGGTTCTATGCAGGAAGCCACAAAGCAAATTATACAGGAGCTCGGAAATGACGCCGTAATCTTGAATTCTAAAAAGATTCAAACGAGAAAATTTCTCGGCTTTGTGAAAAAAACCGGGGTTGAAGTGATCGCGGTTGTCGATCAGGACTTTTCCGACGCAAGGAAGCCAGACCGGCAAAAGCCCGTTTTCCGTGAACAAAGTCCTTCGCCTGTCCCGCAGCCGGACCACCTTGATTTGGCAAGCCAAGTGAAAGAGCTGAAAGAACTGCTGGAAATGCGGCAGCATGAGCAGCCTGTTGATGTGCTGCCTGAGCCGCTGAAAAAGGCGGACCAGCTTCTGGCAAAGCAAGGGGTATCGCCAGCCATCCGTACGAAAGCGCTCGGCCGGTTGGTCAGCACTTCTTTAAGAAACGGCGAAGAGTGGACGGATGATAAGGCACTGGCGCACTTAACAGATGCTTTGGCAGATCTTCTTCCCGTCAATCAGGAACAGGACGTGGCGATTCATTCGCAATATGTCGTGCTCTTCGGATCGACCGGAGTCGGTAAAACGACGACATTGGCAAAGCTCGCCGCTTCTTCTGTGCTGGAAAAGCAGAAAAAAATCGCTTTTATCACAACGGATACGTACCGGATTGCAGCGGTTGAACAGCTCAGGACATATGCCGAGCTTCTGAATGCGCCGCTCGAGGTGTGCTACACGAAAGAAGAATTTAAAGCGGCCCAGCAAAAGTTCACTGATTTTGACCACGTCTTCATCGATACGGCGGGCCGGAATTTCAAAGACGGGCAATATGTCAGGGAGCTGAAGGAAATCATTCCGTTTGAGCGTAAGATACAGGCGTTTCTCGTCATGTCCGCGACAAGCAAGTACGAGGATATGAAGGAGCTCATTAAGCAGTTCTCAAGCATTCCGATCGATCAGTTGATATTCACGAAAGTGGATGAAACCGATTCGTTGGGAAGCGTCATGAATCTGCTCGCCGAATCGAGAATCGGCCTCGGCTATATTACAAACGGACAAAATGTTCCGGAAGATATCCGCTACTTGTCAAATGCATCATTTGTCAGACTGCTTACGGGGTGTTGAACATGGATCAGGCAGAAAGCTTACGAAGGCGGATGGGGCAGCGCTTCGCCGAACCGCCCGCCGCTATCGCTCATCCAAAAGCGAAAACGCTCGCTGTCATGAGCGGAAAAGGAGGCGTCGGGAAGTCGAACGTATCGCTGAATACGGCTCTCGCCTTCTTGGAAAAAGGAAAGAGCGTGCTGTTGATCGATCTTGATGTCGGTATGGGAAACATCGATATTCTGATCGGCCGGCAATCGCTCTACACCGTGATGGATCTCCTTCAGCAAAAAATGCCGTTTGAGCGCGCCTTGTCAGCCGGCCCGCGAGGCCTTCAATACATTTCGGGCGGAACAGGGCTGGATGCGATGTTCGAATTGAACAGGGAAAACTGGACGTTTTTTCTGAAGGAATTGACGAGGGCTTTGACAAGCTTCGATTATGTCATCTTTGACATGGGAGCGGGGCTGTCAAAAGATCAGCTGCCATTCGTCCTGTCAGCGGATGAAATTCTGGTCGTCACCACGCCGGAGCCGACATCCATCATGGACGCTTACAGCGCGATCAAGCATTTGGCATTAACCGGACGCGATCTTCAGCTCAAAGTCGTTGTCAATCGCTGTACAACCCAAAAAGACGGAATTTCTGCCTTTCTCCGCCTTTCCCACACGGTAAACGCTTTTTTACAGCAAAAGCTTGCATATGCAGGGCCGATTCCTGAGGATCCCCTGGTATCGAGAGCCGTTGTGGAGCAGCAGCCGTTTCTGATGAAGAATCCGCGTTCAAAGCCGAGCAGGGCGGTTTATCTGCTGGCAGAATCGCTGCTTCATAACGGCAGAACGGAAATGGGCGAAAACCGGTCCTTTATCGATAAATTATCTTCATTCCTGAGGAGGGGCAATACATTATGATTCGTGTTCTTGTCGTTGACGACTCTGCTTTTATGAGAAACATGATCACCAAGTTTTTAACATCCAATCACGAGATTGCTGTAGCAGGAACGGCAAGAAACGGCGAGGAAGCGCTCCAAAAAATCAAGGAGCTCCGTCCGGACGTGATCACATTGGATATTGAAATGCCTGTGATGAACGGAAAAGAAACATTGAAAAGGATCATGGCAAGCGATCCGCTTCCGGTTATCATGGTATCGAGCCTGACGCAGCAGGGGGCGGATATCACGATCGAATGTCTTGAGCTCGGGGCGATCGATTTCGTCGCGAAGCCGTCGGGCTCGATTTCAATTGATTTATACAAAGTAAGAGACATGCTGACTGAGAAGGTTTTGACAGCAGGACGGGTGAAACTGAAAGGCCGGCCTGTTCCGATCTCAAAGCCCGCCATTGAGACAGCGAAGCAGCCTCTGGTAAGCGGCAGCGATTCAGTCCGCTTTCGGGCTGGAAAACAGCTCGTCTGCATCGGTACATCGACTGGGGGACCGAGGGCGCTGCAAAGAGTGCTTCCCAAGCTTCCTAAAACGTTGAAGGCGCCTGTTTTTGTCGTTCAGCACATGCCAAAGGGGTTTACGGCCTCATTAGCGAACAGGCTGAACCACCTCTCAGAAGTAACCGTGAAGGAGGCTGAAAACGGTGAGAGAGCGAAAGACGGCTGGGTTTACATTGCACCCGGAGGGAAAAACATGGCGGTCGGCCTTGAAAAGGGCGAATTGGTGATTACGCTCGATGACCGCGATACAGAAAGCCGCCACAAGCCTTCTGTTGACTACTTGTTCCAATCCCTGGCCTCACTTCGAGATTTTGAAAAAATCGCCGTTATTATGACGGGGATGGGAAGCGACGGAACAGAAGGCGTAAAAGGCCTTTTGAAACATGGAAGCGGAACGGTGATCGCCGAAGCAGCCGAGTCGTCCGTCGTTTTCGGAATGCCGAAATCGGTCATTAACAACGGGCTTGCAAACGACATCAAGCATGTTGATGAGATTGCCGCAGCCATTATGACGTATATGAAAAAAGAGAGGGCGTGACTCATATGGATATGAATCAATATTTAGACGTCTTTATTGAAGAAAGCAGAGAACATTTGCAAACCTGTAACGAAAAATTGCTCGAACTCGAAAAAAATCCTACAGACCTGCAGCTTGTCCATGATATTTTCAGAGCGGCTCATACCTTGAAAGGGATGAGCGCAACGATGGGCTATGAAGACATGGCTCATTTAACGCACAGTCTGGAAAACGTGCTGGACGCGATCCGGAATGAAGAAATGACCATCACATCAGAGTGGATGGACGTCATGTTTGAAGCGCTCGATGACCTTGAAGCGATTGTCCTTTCGATCATTGAAGGGGGCGATGGCAAAAGAGACGTTTCCGAAGTCTGCGCCAAGCTTGATGTGACAGGCGCAAACAAGGAGACAGCCGCATCGGCAGAAGCGCCTGAAGCGGCATCTCCCGAAACGAAATGGACCTATGACGAATTTCAGCGGACGGTCATCGCCGAAGCTGAGGAACAAGGCTTTAAATGTTACGAAATCAATGTTGCATTGAAAGAGGACTGTCTGTTGAAGGGCGTTCGGGTGTACATGGTATTTGAGCAGCTGAACGAAATCGGCGAAGTCGTTAAAACGATTCCGGAAACGGAAGTCCTTGAATCGGAAGATTTTGATTCCGAATTCGTCGTTTGCTTTTTAAGCAAGCACGGGGAAGAAGAGATTTTCAACAAAATCAACGGCGTATCTGAAATCGAAAAAATAGAAGTGACCGAGCTGAAAAACGATTTTTCGGCACAGGAAGAAGCGAAGCCTGCCGCACCTGAAAAGCAAACCGCACCGAAAGAGGCGGAGAAAAAAACGGCGAAGCAGCCGGACGGCAAAAAAGAAGCGGCGAAACCTGCAGCAGGCGGGGGAACGAAGACGATCCGCGTCAACATCGACCGCCTCGATTCATTAATGAACCTGTTTGAGGAGCTGGTCATTGACAGGGGGCGCTTAGAGCAGATCGCCAAAGAACTTGAACACGGCGAATTAACGGAAACCGTCGAACGGATGACAAGAATTTCAGGCGACCTGCAATCGATCATCCTCAATATGAGAATGGTTCCGGTTGAAACGGTATTCAACCGCTTCCCGCGCATGGTCCGCCAGCTGACAAAAGAATTAAATAAAAAGATCGAGCTGTCGATTTTCGGGGCGGAAACAGAGCTTGACAGAACGGTAATAGACGAAATCGGCGACCCGCTTGTCCATCTCTTGAGAAACAGCCTTGATCACGGGATCGAGGCGCCTGAAGTCAGGGTGAAAAACGGTAAACCTGAAACGGGTCAAGTCCGCCTCAAAGCATACCACAGCGGGAACCACGTCTTTATCGAGGTGGAGGATGACGGCGCCGGCATCAACCGCAAAAAGGTGCTCGAAAAAGCGCTTGAGCGCAACGTTATTACTGAACGTGACGCCGAAACGATCGAAGATCATGAAATCGACGCACTCATTTTTGCGCCGGGATTCTCAACCGCAGATCAAATCTCGGATATTTCAGGACGCGGGGTCGGCTTGGACGTTGTCAAAAGCAAGCTGGAATCATTGGGCGGTTCTGTCAGCATCAAATCGAGCGAAGGCGAAGGTTCGCTTTTCTCCATTCAGCTTCCGCTTACACTGTCGATCATATCCGTGCTGCTAGTCAAACTTGAAAATGAAACGTTTGCGATTCCGATTTCTTCTATTATAGAAACGGCTGTCATCGATAAGAAAGATATTCTTCAGACGCACGATCGCGAAGTGATCGACTTCAGGGGCCATATCGTACCGGTGGTTTACCTGAAAGAACAGTTTAATGTTGAGGATTCTTCAGATGATCTTGATCAGCTTCACGCCATCGTCGTGAAAAAAGGAGACAAGCTGACGGCATTTGTTGTCGACTCCTTTATCGGCCAGCAGGAAGTCGTCTTAAAATCACTCGGCGATTATTTAACAAACGTCTTTGCCATTTCCGGCGCGACGATTTTGGGAGACGGACAAGTAGCCCTGATCATCGACTGCAACGCCCTTATTAAATAGAAAGCGAAAGGAGAGCGATCCTCTTGACCACACAGACTACCACCGGTGAAAAAATGATTGTGTTCAAAGTAAATCATAAAGAGTATGCCATCTCTGTATCCGAAGTGATGTCCATTGAAAAATGGCAGCAGCCAACAAGGGTGCCGGGAGTGGAACCGTATATTTGCGGCGTCATTAATTTGAGAGGTGTTGTCACACCTGTCATCGATTTAAGAAAGCGGATTGAAGCGCCTGGAGATACGATTACAGATGAAACGAGAATCATCATCATCACCCATCAGGACATTGAAGTCGGCTGGGTGGTGGATGAAGCGAACGATGTCATCACCGTCGAGGAAGAGGAAATTGAATCGGCTCCCGAAACGGTAGGAAAAGACGGCAGGCAATGGATTAAAGGCATCGTCAAGCAAGGGTCCAGACTTCTCAATCTGATTGACTCTGAAGCTGTTTTAAACCGGAAGTCGAGCCTTGCCGCCGCTTCTGAAAATGTGAAGAAATAAGGAGCCAATGATGAGCGTATTTAACGGAATTAGAGAAGAGCATCTTGATATATTGCGGGAAGTCGGGAATATCGGGGCGGGCCATTCCGCTTCCGCCCTGGCTCTGTTGCTGAACAGGAAAATCGAAATGGAAGTGCCGTTTGTCAAGCTGATGTCGTTTGATGAGCTTGTCAACCTATTCGGCGGTGCAGACCTTCCTGTCGCAAGCATCTTTTTGCGCATGGAAGGGGATTTTCCTGGTTCTATGTTCGTGATCATGCCTTTTTCAGAGGCCGAGCAGCTGATCAGGGAGCTTGTCGGCAATCCGGAATTCGAGATTGACAGCATGACGCCGAATGATATCGGAGCCTCTGCCCTGCACGAACTCGGAAACATTATGGCGGGATCTTATTTGACCGCTCTCGCTGATTTGACAAACCGGCAAATGTACCCGAGCGTCCCAGAACTGACGCTTGATATGTTTGGCGCCGTCATCAGCGAAGGGCTGATCGAGCTCAGCCAAGTCGGAGACCAGGTCATCGTCATCGACAACTCCATTTTTGACGAGGAGCACAACCGGAAAGTAAAAGCGCATTTGTTCCTTCTGCCGGACTATGATTCTTTTGAAAAGCTCTTTCATGCATTGGGTGCAGCGCTATGAAAATCTTAGAAAAAGAAACATCGATTATCAGAGTGGGAATTGCCGATGTAAAAATTGTCCGCACGCCCGACAAGATCAGGACATCGGGTCTCGGCTCATGCGTCGGACTCGTGCTTTATGATTTGGAAGCAAAGACGGCCGGTCTCGTCCACGTCATGCTTCCCGACTCTTCCTTATCCAAGACGCCTGACATCAACGTGGCAAAATACGCGGACACAGCCGTCGAAGCAACGGTCAAGATGCTGCTTGAAGCCGGATGCCGAAAATACGCTTTGAAAGCGAAAATGGCCGGAGGAGCCGAAATGTTTAAATTTAAGATGACAAATGATTTGATGAAAGTCGGGCCAAGAAATGTGCTTGCGATTAAAAAACATCTATCTCTCTTAAACATTCCGATTGTAAGCGAGGATACAGGCGGAAACAGCGGAAGGACGATCGAGTTCGATCCGCAATCAGCAGAACTTGTCATCCGGACAGTTAAACAAGGTGTAACGACGATTTAATATGCAATATAGGGGGATAAAGATGCAATCCTTGAACTATGAAGATCAGATGCTTTGGTCGCGGTGGAAAGAATGGAAAGATCCTCAGGCAGGCGATGATTTAATCCGCCGCTATATGCCGCTTGTGACATATCATGTCGGCCGGATAGCCGTCGGCTTGCCCAAGTCCGTTCATAAAGACGATTTGGTCAGCCTTGGCATGCTGGGTTTGTATGATGCCCTTGAAAAATTTGATCCGGGAAGGGATTTGAAGTTTGATACATACGCTTCCTTCAGAATCAGAGGCGCTATTATCGACGGCCTTCGCAAAGAAGACTGGCTTCCGAGAACATCCCGTGAAAAAACGAAGAAAGTGGAAGCTGCGATCGAAAAGCTCGAACAGCGTTACCTAAGAAATGTTTCGCCGAGCGAAATCGCCGCTGAGCTGGGAATGAGCGAACAAGACGTCGTGACCACAATCAATGAAGGTTTCTTTGCGAACCTCCTTTCAATTGATGAGAAGCTTCACGACCATGAAGACGGGGAGAATGTCCAGGTGATGATAAGGGACGACAAAACGAGCACGCCTGAAGAAAAAATGCTCAAAGACGAACTGATCTCCCAGCTTGCAGAAAAAATAAACGAGCTTTCAGAAAAAGAGCAGCTCGTGATCAGCTTATTCTATAAAGAAGAGCTGACGCTGACGGAAATCGGACAGGTTTTGAATTTGTCGACTTCCCGCATTTCACAGATTCACTCCAAGGCGCTTTTGAAATTGAAGCATCTGCTGGATAAAGTGGTACAATAACATGTAAGCTGTCGGCATAAAACCGGCAGCATTTTTTAAGGCGTCAGACGGGAAGTCTTTTTTTGATTAAATTTCATGGTTAGCGAGTGAAAAATATGTCAACAATATTATGGCTTGTGAGCTTTACGCTCCACGGTATTTTGATTTATTTCGTCATCATTCTGAATACGAGGCTCAGCGCTTTTAAGGCCGCGGAGAAAGAGCAAAAACAGCTTTTGGAAGAAACCGAGAATACATTGACCGCTTTTTTGATGGAGTTAAAAGACGAAAATGAAAAACTCGTTCAGGAGATTCGGGCGAATGCCGAAGAAAAGCCGCAAAGACCGCAAACACAGCCTGACATTCCTGCTCAACCCCCCGTCCTTCCGGAAGCGGACGAATCGCGCGATCTGCCGCTTCACATCGAAGCGATGATCAACGAGGTGGAGCAGGAAGAGGATGAGCTCAATCAAAAGGAGCAGGAAGCATCCATATCCTATGAAGAAGAAGCTCTCGCATTATATGAAAAGGGGCTCTCTCCGGAGGAAATCGCAAGACAGCTGAAAAGCGGGAAAACAGAAATCGAGCTTTTCTTAAAATTTCGCGGAAAGCTGAAAAACGATTCTTGATTGTCGAGAAAGCTTATGTTATATTATTTCTTGGTGTTAATTACACACGCTTAACGATTTATGCAAGCGGTGCTGTGCGCTTCTCGTGCAGTCCTGCATAAAAATGACCTAAGCGGAGGAAAAAAACCATTATATTAGGAGGAAATAACACATGTCAGTCATTTCTATGAAGCAATTGCTTGAAGCTGGTGTTCACTTCGGCCACCAAACGCGCCGCTGGAACCCAAAAATGAAGCGTTACATCTTCACGGAGCGTAACGGAATCTACATCATCGATCTTCAAAAAACAGTCAAAAAAGTTGAAGAAGCATACAACTTCACGAAAAACCTTGCAGCTGACGGAGGAAAAATCCTTTTCGTCGGTACGAAAAAGCAAGCTCAAGACTCTGTTAAAGAAGAAGCGGAACGTTCTGGAATGTACTATGTCAACCAACGCTGGCTTGGCGGTACATTAACAAACTTTGAAACGATCCAAAAGCGTATCAAACGCCTTAAAGATATCGAAAAAATGCAGGAAAACGGCACATTTGACGTACTTCCTAAAAAAGAAGTCGTTCAATTGAAAAAAGAATTAGAGCGTCTTGAAAAATTCCTCGGCGGAATCAAAGAAATGAAAGAGCTTCCTGACGCACTGTTCATCATCGATCCTCGCAAAGAGCGCATCGCGGTTGCAGAAGCGCGCAAGCTGAACATTCCGATCATCGGAATCGTTGACACAAACTGCGATCCAGATGAAATCGATGTTGTCATCCCTGCGAACGATGACGCCATCCGCGCTGTTAAATTGCTGACTTCTAAAATGGCAGATGCCATCCTTGAAGCAAAACAAGGCGAAGAAACAGCTGAAACAGAAGCGAAAGAAGCAGAAACAACTGAAACAACAACTGCTTAACCTGGTCAAAAGGTGATAAGGGGGTCTGCCTTTTATCACCTTTTTTTTCACCAGATCAACATTTACATATTTTGTTTGATATATAAGGAGGAAATCAAAAATGGCAATTACTGCACAAATGGTAAAAGAGCTTCGCGAAAAAACTGGCGCAGGCATGATGGACTGCAAGAAAGCGTTAACTGAAACTGACGGCAACATGGATAAAGCGATCGATCTTCTAAGAGAAAAAGGAATCGCAAAGGCTGCCAAAAAAGCTGACCGCATCGCAGCTGAAGGTTTGACTTTGATCAAAACCGACGGCAACACAGGCGTTATTCTTGAAGTGAACTCTGAAACGGACTTCGTTGCGAAAAACGAAGGCTTCAAAGAGCTTTTAAACGACCTGGCTGACCACATTCTTGCTGAAAAGCCTGAAAGCGTTGAGGCTGCTATGGCCCAAAAAATGGCTAACGGTTCAACTGTAGAAGAATACATCACAAGCGCGGTTGCTAAAATCGGAGAAAAAATCACGCTTCGCCGCTTCGCTGTCCTGACAAAAGGCGATGACGCTGCATTCGGCGCATACCTGCACATGGGCGGAAAAATCGGCGTATTGACTGTCCTTAACGGCACAACTGACGAAGAAACAGCAAGAGACATCGCGATGCACGTTGCGGCTGTTAACCCTCGCTTCATTTCCCGCGACCAAGTGTCAGAAGAAGAAGCGAACCGCGAGCGCGAAATCTTGACTCAGCAGGCGCTTCAAGAAGGCAAGCCTGAAAACATCGTCGCTAAAATGGTTGAAGGCCGCCTGAACAAATACTTCGAAGAAATCTGCCTGCTTGATCAAGCATTCGTTAAAAACCCGGATGAAAAAGTGAAACAGGTCGTTGCTGCGAAAAACGCAACAGTTGAAACATTCGTCCGCTACGAAGTTGGAGAAGGTATCGAAAAACGCCAAGAAAACTTTGCTGAAGAAGTTATGAACCAAGTGAAAAAATAAGATTGAAAAGCGCTTGCCTTAAAACACACGGCAAGGTCTTTTCAAGGAGAATAGGGGACACAATTTGTGTCCCTATTTTTAAAACAGTTTACAAACCTTTTTTTCTCTTGCATAATAAATAACGGCAAGCATGCACTTGGAGGTTATTATGGAAAAACCAAAGTATAATCGTATCGTATTAAAGCTTAGCGGAGAAGCCCTTGCGGGTGAACAGGGAAACGGCATCAACCCGACCGTGATCCAGTCCATCGCCAAACAGGTGAAAGAAATTGCCGAGCTTGATGTTGAAGTGGCGGTCGTCGTCGGCGGCGGCAATCTGTGGCGCGGAAAAACGGGCAGCGATCTCGGAATGGACCGCGCAACTGCGGACTACATGGGAATGCTTGCAACGGTCATGAATTCCCTTGCGCTGCAAGACAGCCTTGAAACGCTCGGGATTCAGTCAAGAGTTCAGACATCCATCGAAATGCGGCAGGTCGCTGAGCCATACATAAGAAGAAAAGCGATTCGCCATCTTGAAAAGAAGCGCGTCGTCATCTTCGCTGCCGGTACAGGCAATCCATACTTCTCAACGGATACGACAGCAGCGCTCAGAGCGGCTGAAATCGAAGCCGACGTCATCTTAATGGCCAAAAATAATGTCGACGGTGTATACAATGCCGATCCTAGAACTGACGAAACAGCCGTAAAATATGAAAAATTGTCTTATCTCGATGTGTTAAAAGACGGTTTGGCTGTCATGGATTCAACCGCTTCTTCACTTTGCATGGATAACGACATCCCGCTGATCGTCTTTTCTATTATGGAAGAAGGAAATATTAAAAAAGCCGTATTAGGCGAACAAATCGGTACAATCGTAAGGGGGAAATAACGTGTCAACTCAAGTGATGAATGAAACAAAAGAACGGATGGAAAAAGCGATAGGCGCTTATCAGCGCGAATTGGCTACTGTCCGTGCAGGACGTGCAAATCCGTCTTTGCTGGACAAAGTGACAGTTGAGTACTACGGAGCGCAAACGCCTTTAAACCAGATTGCGTCCATTACTGTTCCTGAAGCGCGCATGCTCGTCATCACACCATATGACAAAACGGCGCTCGGCGATATCGAAAAAGCGATTCAAAAAGCCGACCTCGGCGTAACTCCGTCAAACGACGGCAATATCATCCGGATCACGATCCCTCCTCTAACTGAGGAGCGCAGAAAAGAGCTTGCCAAGCTCGTGAAAAAATATTCGGAAGATGCTAAAGTCGCGGTCCGCAACATCCGCCGCGATGCGAATGACGATCTGAAAAAACTAGAGAAAAATGGTGAAATGACTGAGGATGAATTGCGCTCTTCAACGGAAGACGTACAAAAGCTGACAGATGAATATGTGTCAAAAATTGATGAGATCACAAAAGATAAAGAGAAAGAAATCATGGAAGTTTAATGAAAAACTCTGTACAATAGATAATAGTGAAAAGACCCTCTCATGTTTACAGGGGGTTTTTTTGTTAATACTGTTGTTATCTAGAACGATATAACAGGAAAGCAACCTTTTGGGTGATGGAGGACTCTCATGCTCAATATACTCAAAAATTGGAAGAATCAGCATTCAGCTGCTTCCAACATGGAATGTTACACAAAAGAAAATATTTTAAAAGGAGAAATTCCTGAACATATCGCCATTATTATGGACGGAAACGGCCGTTGGGCAAAGAAACGGGCGATGCCCCGCATCGCGGGTCATCACGAAGGCATGAAGGTGGTCAGACAGACGACAAAGCTTGCCAATGAGCTCGGTGTCAAAGCGTTGACGCTGTATGCCTTTTCGACGGAAAATTGGAAGCGTCCAAAGCTTGAGGTTGACTTTCTGATGAAGCTGCCTGAAGAGTTTCTGGGAACGTATCTCCCGGAGCTGGTCGAAGAAAATGTCCGGGTCCGCATGACAGGCGATAGGGAAGGACTGCCGCCCCACACGATCCGCGCGGTTGAAAAAGCCATCCGTGATACGGAGAACAATGACGGACTTATTCTTAATTTTGCATTGAATTACGGGGGACGTGCAGAAATCGTCAGAGCCGCAAAGAGAATTGCCGAAGAAGCGAAAAAAGGCACATTGAATACCGAGGAAATCGACGAAAAGCTATTTTCCGATTATTTGATGACAGAAGCTTTGCAGGACCCTGATTTGCTGATTCGCACAAGCGGCGAGATCAGGCTGAGCAACTTCATGCTTTGGCAGCTTGCCTACAGCGAATTTTTATTTACCGATGTATTGTGGCCTGATTTTAAAGAGGTTCACTTGCTTCAGGCTATCGGAGAATATCAGCGTCGCGGGAGAAGGTTTGGCGGAATTTAGAGGATGGTGCAGATGAAACAGAGAATATTGACGGGTGTGATCGCGGCAGCGGTTTTTCTGCCGCTCGTGATTTTCGGCGAGCTGCCGTTCACCCTGCTAGTTTATGCAATAGGTATACTCGCTCTATTTGAACTTTTAAGAATGAAAGGCCTGAAGCTTATCAGCGCTCCGGGTATCATCAGCCTGCTGCTTTTGGCGGTTTTGCTGTATCCAAGCCAATACGCGGAAAACGCGGGGCTGGGTATAACCAAAGGGGAGGTCGTCTTTTTGGCCGTCCTTTTGCTTTTGGCATATACGGTGCTCAGCAAAAACTCGTTTACTTTTGACGAAGCGGCATTCGTGGCGCTCGCAGCAGTTTATATCGGATTCGGGTTTTATTACTTTATTGAAATCAGAAACATCGGACTCAGTTATGTCTTTTTTGCGATCGGCGTCGTCTGGTCGACAGATTCCGGCGCTTATTTTATCGGAAAGGCGTTTGGAAAGCGGAAGCTCTGGCCTGAAATCAGTCCTAACAAAACGGTTGAAGGCTTTTGGGGCGGAATTTTAACAGCGGTCGTTTTTTCCGCGATTTATCAGGCTGCCACAGGTTTTCCGCACGCTTATCTGTTTGTGCTGATCATTACCGTGCTTTTATCAATCGTCGGTCAGATTGGCGATTTGGCCGAGTCTGCTTTCAAAAGGCATTACCAGGTGAAAGACTCGGGCCGGATCCTCCCGGGACACGGCGGAATGCTGGACCGCTTTGACAGCTTTTTATTTGTCATGCCGGTTCTATACTTCCTGCTTGTTCTTTTTCAGCCGTTCGGGCTATGATAGAAAAGGGTACTGATAGCTAGAAAGAAACAGAGGTGCGGCAATTTTGAAGAACATATGTCTATTGGGGGCGACAGGCTCCATAGGAGAACAGACGCTTGATGTGATCAAAGCGCATGACGATAAGTTTCGGCTGACCGCCATGACTTTCGGCAAAAACGCCGAAAAAGCGGCAGAAATCATTGAAACCTTTAAACCGAAGTATGTAGGCGTCGGGGATGAGCATACATATGAAACATTAAAACAGCATTCTTTCTCCTACACCTTTAACACAGGGATCGGGGAGGAAGCTTTAATCGAAGCGGCCGTTATCCCGGAAGCGGATATCGTCGTCAACGCTCTCGTCGGCAGCGTCGGCCTTCTGCCGACTTTAAAGGCGATGGAGCATAAAAAAACAATTGCGCTTGCAAATAAGGAAACTCTCGTAACAGCCGGTCATATAGTGAAAGAACACGCCCAAAAATACGATGTCCCGCTGCTGCCTGTCGACAGCGAACATTCCGCGATTTTCCAGGCCCTTCAAGGGGAAAATCCGAAGCATATCAAACGGCTGATCGTCACGGCATCAGGCGGCAGCTTCAGGGACAGAACAAGGCAGGAACTTGAAGGCGTCACAGTGGAAGAAGCCCTCAATCACCCAAATTGGTCGATGGGTGCAAAAATCACGGTCGATTCGGCTACAATGATGAATAAAGGGCTCGAGGTCATTGAAGCGCACTGGCTGTTTGATCTGCCTTATGACCAGATCGATGTCCTCCTTCACAAAGAAAGCATTATTCATTCAATGGTGGAATTCCACGACCGAAGCGTCATCGCTCAGCTTGGCACACCTGATATGAGAGTGCCGATTCAATATGCGCTCAGCTATCCGGAACGCCTGCCGTTTGATGAGGCCAAATCCCTTGAACTCTGGGAAGTCGGACAACTGAATTTTGCCCAAGCTGATTTTGAAAGGTTCCGCTGCTTACAATTCGCTTATGAATCAGGTAAAATAGGCGGTACAATGCCGACTGTTTTAAACGCGGCCAACGAGGAAGCCGTTGCGGCATTTCTTTCGGGCAGGATTTCCTTTCTCGGAATTGAAGACATCATCGAAAAAGCTTTGGAACGCCATCAGGTGATCGCAAAGCCGAGCCTTCAAGAGATCCGTGAAGTGGACAAAGACGCCAGAAAGTTTGTCCAAACATTACTCACATAAGGTGGTATGTTCGTGAATACTGTGATCGCGTTTATTCTTATTTTTGGAACGCTCGTATTTTTCCATGAGCTTGGTCATCTCATCCTTGCTCAAAGAGCCGGAATACTGTGCCGGGAGTTTGCTATCGGCTTCGGTCCGAAAATCTTTTCGTTTAAGAAAAATGAGACCGTTTATACGATCAGGCTTCTTCCGATCGGCGGCTTTGTCAGAATGGCCGGCGAAGATCCTGAGATGATTGAAGTGAAGCCCGGTTATACGGTCGGGCTGTTGTTCGACAGCGAAAACAAAGTCGAAAAGATCATTATCAACCAAAAAGAAAAGTATCCCGACGCATTGGTCATCGAAGTCGAGCAGGCCGATCTGGAGCACCAGATGCGAATTACGGGCTATGAGCACGGCAATGAAGATCATCTCTCTTCATTTTCTGTCAGTGAAACGTCCTTTTTCATCGTAGACGGGGAAGAAGTCCAGATCGCTCCTTACAACCGCCAATTCCATTCAAAAACGGTTTGGCAGCGTATAAAAGCGATTGCGGCCGGACCGATCATGAACTTTATTTTGGCTTATGTCATACTCGTGATGCTCGGACTGATGCAGGGAGTGCCGTCTGACGAGCCGGTGCTTGGCAAGTTGATAGACAACGGACGGGCGACGGAAGCAGGGCTCCAGGAAGGAGACCGCATTCAAACGATTAACGGCGAGAAGATGAGGTCGTGGACGGATATTGTCAACACGGTCAGAGAACATCCTGAAAAAGAACTGAAAATCGTTGTGATGCGCGACAATGTCAAGCTGACGAAATACGTAACACCTGAAGCAGTCAAGGCGGGGGATGAAACCGTTGGCAGATTCGGCGCTTACAACCCGGTGAAAACAGGAATCCTGACATCGATTTCCTACGGTGCGACCGAAACGGCGACAGTTGCGCAGAGCATCGTGACCAATCTCGGAAAGCTCGTTACGGGACAGTTCTCAATCGACATGCTGGCCGGTCCTGTCGGCATTTATGACATGACAGACCAAGTGGCTAAGACAGGCGTTATCAACCTGCTGAAGCTGGCCGCATTTTTAAGCATCAACCTCGGGATCGTCAACCTTCTGCCAATCCCTGCGCTGGACGGCGGAAGA
The DNA here is from genome assembly GCF_037976035.1 of Bacillus sp. FSL K6-0972. Lineage (NCBI taxonomy): Bacteria > Bacillati > Bacillota > Bacilli > Caryophanales > Bacillaceae > Bacillus > Bacillus sp. FSL K6-0972. The sequence continues at coordinate 1,807,252 of NZ_CP150260.1, forward strand.
CTGTTGTTCCTGTTTATTGAAGCGATCCGCGGAAAGCCGATCAACCGCGAGAAAGAAGCGTTTGTCGTCTTCATCGGCGTCGCATTTTTGATGCTCTTAATGCTTGTCGTCACATGGAACGATATCCAGCGCTTATTTCTGTAAAACCAATTGCCTTTTTTAAGTGCAGCCAAGCCTTTTAAAAGGCTCTTTTTTAGGGACACCGTTCCCGACTCAAAAAGTAACCAACTGAAACAAATGAGGTGCGAACGAATGAGACAGAGCAGGACTTTAATTCCTACGCTCCGCGAAGTGCCGGCTGATGCTGAAGCGAAAAGCCATCAGCTTCTTCTCAGAGCGGGGTTTATCAGACAAAACACAAGCGGCGTATACAGCTATATGCCTCTTGCCAATAAAGTCATTCATAAAATCCAGAGCATTGTCCGCGAAGAAATGGAGAAAATCAATGCCGTCGAAATGCTGATGCCGGCACTCCAGCAGGCGGAAACTTGGCAGGAATCGGGAAGATGGTACACGTACGGTCCTGAGCTCATGAGGCTGAAAGACCGCCACGGCCGTGAATTTGCCCTTGGTGCGACACACGAAGAGGTCATCACAAGCATCGTCAGAGATGAAGTGAAATCGTACAAGCGCCTTCCGCTGACCCTTTACCAGATTCAATCGAAATTCCGCGATGAAAAGCGCCCGCGCTTCGGTCTATTGAGAGGCCGCGAATTCATCATGAAGGATGCGTATTCCTTCCATTCCTCCGCCGAAAGCCTTGATGAAACGTACAATGATATGTACCAGGCGTATACAAATGTGTTTACGCGCTGCGGCCTGAATTTCAGACCGGTCATTGCAGATTCAGGCGCGATGGGTGGAAAGGATACCCATGAATTTATGGCACTGTCAGATGTCGGTGAAGATACAATTGCGTACTCTGATCAGTCTTCATACGCTGCCAACATCGAAATGGCTGAAGTGAAAGAAACCGATGCTGGCGGGCAGGCTGAAATGAAAGAGCTGCAGGAAGTTCACACACCTTCGGTAAAAACGATCGAAGAAGTTGCCGCATTTCTTGGCATATCCCCGTCAGACTGCATGAAATCAATGCTGATGAAAGCAGACGGACGTTTTGTCCTCGTGTTGACGAGAGGGGATCATGAAGTCAACGATGTTAAGGTGAAGAACCTGCTTCAAGCAGAAACGATCGAATTCGCGAGCGCCGAAGAGGTTGCTGAGATAACAGGTACTGAGCCCGGTTTTGTCGGACCGGTTGGACTCGACCGCGAAATCGAAATCTTTGCAGACTTTGCTGTGAAGGCGATGGCAAACGCAGCAGCAGGAGCGAATAAAACAGATTACCATTATCAAAACGTGAATATCAGCCGGGATGTGCACAATGTAACATTCGCCGATCTCCGCTTTATCCAGGAAGGAGACCCTTCACCGGATGGAAACGGAACGATCCGTTTTGCAAAAGGAATCGAAGTCGGACAAGTCTTTAAGCTCGGCACCCGCTATTCTGAAGCGATGGACGCAACATACCTTGATGAAAACGGACGCGCTCAGCCGATGCTGATGGGCTGCTATGGAATCGGGATTTCCCGGACGCTTTCTGCCATCGTTGAGCAGCATCATGACGATAAAGGCTTGATCTGGCCGCTGGAAGTGACGCCGTATGACCTGCATATCCTCGCGCTTAATATGAAAAATGACGCGCAAGTTCAGCTTGCCGAAAAGCTGTATGAAGAATTTAAAGCGAACGGTTATGACGTACTGTTTGATGACCGTGCCGAACGGGCCGGCGTTAAATTTGCAGATTCCGATTTGATCGGTCTGCCGATCCGCATCACGGTCGGAAAGAGAGCTGATGAAGGCGTTGTTGAAGTGAAGATCCGCAAAACCGGAGAATCCTTTGAAGTCGCTGCTGATGAGCTTCCGGACTTCATCGAAAAACAAGTCAAGAGCTTATCTTCTCACTCTTAAGCATGTTAAACTAGAGTAAAGGAAGGTACCTCGGGCATCGTCCCAAGGTACCTTCAATTATGATTTTCTTTTAGGGAGGAATCTGTCTTGGAAGACCAGCTTTCTGTCAACAGAAGACAGTTTCAAATTCTTCTGCAGCAGCTGAATGTAACGGAAGATACGATGATCCGCCACCTTGAAGGCGGACAAATCATAAAGCTGACCGTTCATAAAAACAAGAAGACATGGCACTTTCACTTTAAACTGAAAAATGTGCTGCCTTATCAAATCTTCGAACGGTTTCACAGCCAGCTGACCCGCACCTTTTCCCATATCGCCCAGGTCACCTGTTCCATCGAGGCGGAAAACCCTTCGGTTGATGAGCAGCTTGTTCAGGATTACTGGACGCGCTGCATCCAAGAACTCGATGGTATTTCTCCGCCGATTTTGACGCTTTTGAACGACCAAAAGCCCAAGCTTACGGGGAACAAAATCCTGCTTAAAACGAAAACAGATACAGAAGCATCCGCTTTAAAAAAGAAATACAGCTCGCTCATCCAGTCAAGCTACCGCACATTCGGTTTTCCTGAGCTCCAGCTCGACACAGAAATCTTTGTGTCAGATCAAGAGATTCAGAAATTCAGAGAGCAAAAAATGGCCGAGGATCAAGAGAGAGCCCTTCAGGCTTTAATCGAAATGGAAAAGCAGGATAAGGAAGCCCAAGACGATGAAGCGCCGTCAGGCCCTCTTCAGATCGGCTACCAGATTAAAGACTCTGAAGAGATCAGAACGCTTGACAGCATTATGGATGAAGAGCGGAGAATTACGGTGCAAGGCTATGTATTCGACGCTGAAACAAGAGAGCTGAAAAGCGGCAGAACACTTTGCATCTTTAAAATAACCGACTATACAAACAGCATTCTCGTCAAAATGTTCGCGCGCGAAAAAGAGGACGCCGTTTTGATGAAGTCCCTGAAAAAAGGAATGTGGGTAAAGGCGAGAGGAAGCATACAAAACGATACGTTCGTCCGCGATTTGGTGATGATCGCCAACGATGTCAATGAATTCAAAGGGAAAACCCGTGAGGATACAGCACCTGAGGACGAAAAACGAGTCGAGCTCCACCTCCATTCACCGATGAGCCAGATGGATGCCGTATCAAGCATCGGCAAGCTTGTCGAACAGGCGAAAAAATGGGGGCATCCGGCTATCGCGCTCACTGACCACGCTGTTGTCCAATCGTTTCCTGATGCATTCGCGGCAAGCAAAAAGCATGGCGTGAAAATGATCTACGGACTTGAAGCCAACCTCGTCGACGACGGCGTGCCGATTGCCTACAATCCCGTACACCGTCTGCTTGAAGAGGAAACATATGTCGTGTTTGACGTCGAGACGACGGGGCTATCGGCCGTCTATGATACAATCATCGAGCTGGCCGCCGTAAAAGTAAAGGGCGGGGAAATCATCGAACGCTTTGAAAGGTTTGCCAACCCGCATCGCCCTTTATCGGCTACGATCATCGAGCTGACGGGGATTACCGATGATATGCTGAAAGATGCGCCTGAAGCCGAAGAGGTCATCCGAGATTTTAAAGAATGGGTCGGAGATCACACGCTTGTCGCTCACAATGCAAGCTTTGACATCGGCTTCATCAATGTCGCCTATAAGCGCCTGCTGAATTCGGAGAAAGTGCAGAACCCGGTCATTGACACACTTGAGCTGGGCCGTTTTCTTTATCCGGAATTTAAAAACCATAGGCTGAATACGCTTTGTAAAAAGTTTGACATCGAGCTCACCCAGCACCACAGGGCGATTTATGATACCGAAGCGACGGGCTATCTCCTTGTGAAAATGCTGAAAGACGCGGCCGAAAAAAATATACTGTACCACGATCAGCTGAATGAAAATATGGGGCAGTCCAATGCCTATCAGCGTTCAAGGCCATATCACGCAACCCTTTTGGCGGTCAATGAGACAGGCTTGAAAAACCTTTTCAAACTCGTTTCGCTGTCGCATATCCATTATTTTTACAGGGTACCGAGGATCCCAAGGTCACAGCTTGAAAAGTACAGAGAAGGTCTTTTAATCGGTTCGGCGTGCGACAAAGGCGAAGTATTCGAAGGCATGATGCAGAAATCGCCGGAAGAAGTCGAAGACATCGCTTCATTTTATGACTACCTTGAAGTCATGCCGCCTGAAGTCTACCGGCACCTGCTCCAGCTTGAACTCGTCAGGGATGAAAAAGCGTTAAAAGAAATCATCGCCAACATCACTAAGCTCGGCGAGAAGCTGAATATTCCAGTAGTAGCAACAGGAAATGTCCATTACTTGAACCCTGAGGACAAAATTTACCGGAAGATTCTGGTTTCCTCGCAAGGCGGCGCAAATCCGCTCAACAGGCACGAGCTGCCGAACGTTCATTTCCGTTCGACTGATGAAATGCTTGAAGCCTTTTCATTTTTGGGTGAGGAAAAAGCGAAAGAAATCGTTGTCAAGAACACCCGCATGATCAGCGAGCGAATCGATGAGATCAAGCCGATCAAAGACGATCTTTACACACCGAAGATCGAAGGCGCAGATGACGAAATCCGCCGCATGAGCTATGAGAAAGCAAGAAGCATTTACGGCGACGACCTGCCCGAAATCGTCGAAAAGCGGATCGAAAAAGAGCTGAAAAGCATTATCGGCCATGGATTCGCCGTCATCTATCTGATCTCTCATAAGCTTGTAAAACGCTCCCTTGATGACGGCTATCTCGTCGGTTCAAGGGGATCTGTCGGTTCTTCCCTTGTCGCAACATTGACGGAAATTACCGAGGTTAACCCGCTGCCGCCGCATTACGTCTGTCCGGATTGCCGCCATTCTGAGTTTTTCAACGACGGATCGGTCGGTTCGGGATTTGATTTGCCTGACAAAGACTGTCCGAAGTGCGGAGCGGCCTACCGAAAAGACGGCCACGACATTCCGTTTGAGACGTTCCTGGGATTTAAAGGGGACAAGGTCCCTGATATCGACTTGAACTTCTCAGGCGAATATCAGCCGCACGCCCACAACTATACGAAAGTCCTGTTCGGAGAGGATAACGTCTACCGTGCGGGAACGATCGGCACAGTCGCCGAAAAAACGGCTTACGGGTATGTTAAAGGGTATGCTAACGATAACAATTTGCATATGCGCGGGGCGGAAATCGACCGCCTTGTCCAAGGCTGTACAGGCGTCAAGCGGACGACAGGACAGCACCCGGGCGGAATCATCGTTGTGCCTGATTATATGGATATTTACGACTTTTCACCAATCCAGTTTCCGGCGGATGCCACCGATTCCGAATGGAAGACGACGCACTTTGACTTTCATTCCATCCACGACAACTTGCTGAAACTTGATATTCTCGGACACGATGATCCGACGGTCATCCGTATGCTCCAGGATCTGAGCGGGATTGATCCGAAGACGATTCCGACCGATGATCCTGAAGTGATGAAAATTTTCCAAGGGACAGAGTCTTTAGGGGTAACCGAGGAGCAGATCGGCTGTAAAACCGGTACACTTGGCATTCCTGAATTCGGAACCCGCTTTGTCAGACAGATGCTTGAGGACACCAAGCCGACGACATTTTCCGAACTCGTTCAGATTTCCGGCTTGTCACACGGTACGGACGTATGGCTCGGCAACGCGCAGGAGCTGATTCACAACAATATTTGTGAACTGAGCGAAGTAATCGGCTGCCGTGATGACATTATGGTGTACTTAATCTACCAGGGGCTTGAGCCATCCCTAGCCTTCAAGATTATGGAATTTGTCCGTAAAGGGAAGGGACTGACACCTGAGTGGGAAGAAGAAATGAAGAATAATAATGTTCCGGACTGGTATATCGATTCCTGCAAAAAAATCAAATACATGTTCCCGAAAGCCCACGCTGCGGCATATGTATTGATGGCGGTCAGAATCGCTTATTTTAAAGTCCATCATCCGCTGCTCTACTACGCAGCATACTTTACGGTGCGGGCCGACGACTTTGACATCGAAACGATGATCAAAGGGTCGACAGCGATCAGAGCCGTCATGGATGACATCAATTCTAAAGGTCTTGACGCTTCTCCGAAAGAGAAAAGTTTGCTCACAGTGCTTGAGCTGGCGCTTGAAATGTGCGAAAGGGGCTTCTCTTTCCAAAAAGTCGACTTATACAGATCGAGCGCTTCCGAATTCATCATTGACGGCAACAGCTTGATTCCGCCGTTTAATTCAATACCGGGGCTTGGAACAAACGCCGCCTTGAATATTGTCAAAGCGAGAGAAGAAGGCGAATTTCTTTCAAAAGAAGATTTGCAAAAAAGAGGCAAGGTGTCAAAAACGATCATGGAATACTTGGAGCGCCACGGCTGTCTCGAGTCGCTTCCAGATCAGAACCAGCTGTCATTGTTCTAGAAACTGCCTGCTTAAAGCAGGCAGTTTTTTTATATGTTTTACAGCATAAAGATCGTTTTCAGGATTAGATGCCAAATGCCGGAGGAAATGATTCCAAAAAAATAAAGGGCTGTCAGATCTGTTGACAATAAATAAACATTAATGTTAGAATTTCCAAAATATAACATTGATTTTAGAATGTATTGTCTATTTGATTTTTATTCTCACAACTTAGTTTATTGCATAAATAAACTAAGTTGCTTTTCAAATTCCTCGCTTGCAGCCGTGTGCTGATTTAATGTGCATTTCTTCGATTTTTCAACTTTGCCCTTGCTTTGTTCGCCGGTAAATCTAAAAGGAGGTGAGTATGATGTAGACAGATGGGGTTGCTTGATCTTAAAGAACATGATGGGGAGGAAGCAGTACGTGAAACAGAAAGCTTTTTTTAAAATGAAAGCGCTTTGTTTGGCTTTTTTAGTGATCTTCTCCATGAGCATAGCGTCGTTTTCAGAAAAGACCCGTGCGGCTTCTGCTGAAGAATATCCTCATAATTATGCTGAACTGGTGCAAAAGTCTTTGTTATTTTATGAAGCACAGCGCTCGGGAAGACTTCCGGAAAACAGCCGGCTGAATTGGAGAGGAGACTCCGGGCTTGAGGACGGAAAAGACGTCGGGCTCGATTTAACGGGAGGGTGGTATGATGCCGGCGACCATGTGAAGTTCGGTCTGCCGATGGCTTATTCTGCCGCAATCTTGTCATGGTCGGTCTATGAGTACCGAGATGCCTACAAAGAATCGGGTCAGCTTGATGCGGCGCTGGGCAATATTAAATGGGCGACAGACTACTTTCTTAAAGCCCATACAGCTCCTTATGAATTGTGGGGCCAAGTCGGAAATGGCGCTCAAGACCATGCATGGTGGGGGCCGGCCGAAGTAATGCCGATGGAGCGCCCTGCCTATAAGATCGATGCCAGCTGTCCGGGGTCAGACCTTGCCGGTGGTACAGCAGCAGCGCTAGCATCCGCATCAATCATTTTCAAGCCGACAGATTCTTCTTACTCTGAAAAATTACTGGCCCATGCCAAGCAATTGTATGATTTTGCCGACCGCTACCGCGGCAAATATTCAGACTGCATTACAGACGCACAGCAATATTATAATTCGTGGAGCGGGTATAAAGATGAACTGACATGGGGAGCTGTCTGGCTCTACTTGGCAACAGACGAACAACAATATTTGGATAAAGCGCTTGCTTCGGTCTCGGATTGGGGTGATCCCGCAAGCTGGCCTTACCGCTGGACGCTTTCGTGGGATGACGTCACTTACGGAGCACAGCTGCTGCTCGCTCGTCTGACGAACGATTCCCGTTTTACCGCATCTGTCGAACGCAATCTTGATTATTGGTCGACAGGTTACAAAAGTAATGGAAGCACAGAGCGGATCACTTATACACCAGGTGGGCTGGCATGGCTTGAGCAGTGGGGAGCATTGCGATACGCTTCGAATGCCGCTTTTCTCGCTTTCGTTTATTCCGATTGGGTGGACGATACAGAAAAAGCAAATAGATATCGGGATTTTGCTGTCCGGCAAATGCAGTATATGCTCGGGGATAATCCGCAGCAGAGAAGCTTTGTCGTCGGATACGGAAAAAATCCGCCGAAGCATCCGCATCACCGTACAGCACACGGTTCATGGGCCGATCAGATGAATGTGCCTGAAAACCATCGCCATACCCTATATGGCGCATTAGTCGGCGGTCCGGGAAGGGACGATTCCTACCGAGATGATATAACAGATTATGTGTCAAACGAAGTTGCGATCGATTATAATGCCGCTTTTACCGGCAACGTAGCGAAAATGTTTCAGCTGTTCGGGAAAGGCCATGTTCCGTTGCCTGACTTTCCGGAGAAGGAAATACCTGAGGACGAATATTTTGCAGAGGCATCAATCAACAGCTCCGGAAACAGCTATACCGAAATCCGGGCGCAGCTCAACAACCGTTCGGGATGGCCGGCAAAGAAAACCGATCAATTGTCTTTCCGCTACTACGTTGACTTGACGGAAGCTGTGGGAGCGGGGTATTCCGCCGAAGATATAAAAGTCACAGCCGGCTATAACGAAGGGGCCTCGGTATCACAGCTGAAGCCGTATGATGCATCAAAGCACATTTACTATACAGAAGTCAGCTTCACCGGGGTTTTGATTTATCCAGGCGGTCAATCCGCCCATAAAAAAGAAGTGCAGTTCCGCCTTTCGGCACCAGACGGAACGTCTTTTTGGAACCCGGAAAATGACCACTCTTATCAAGGGCTGTCACATGCGCTTCTGAAGACACGGTATATTCCTGTTTATGATGATGGACGGCTCGTTTTCGGACATGAGCCCGGTTAACTAGATATTCAACTTCAAGAGGAGGACACATCATGGACAATAAAACACGTTTTATGCAGCTGTATGAGCAAATTAAAAATCCGAACAACGGGTATTTCTCACCCGAAGGAATTCCCTATCATTCTGTTGAAACGCTCATATGTGAGGCCCCCGACTACGGTCATATGACGACATCTGAAGCATACAGCTATTGGCTGTGGCTTGAAGCGATGTATGGCCGGTACACACAGGACTGGTCAAAGCTAGAAGCCGCCTGGGACAATATGGAGAAATATATTATCCCGGTCAATGAAGGCGATGGAAACGAAGAACAGCCTACAATGAGCTACTATAACCCCTCAAGCCCTGCCACATATGCCGCAGAACACCGTTACCCTGATCTTTATCCTTCGGCTCTGACCGGACAATATCCGGCCGGAAACGATCCGCTTGACGGAGAACTTAGATCCACATACGGAAGCAATGAAACGTATTTAATGCACTGGCTGCTTGACGTCGACAACTGGTATGGATTCGGGAACCTGCTGAACCCATCGCACACCGCCGCTTATGTAAACACTTACCAGCGGGGCGAACAGGAATCCGTTTGGGAAACGGTTCCGCATCCGTCTCAGGATAATCAGACGTTTGGAAAACCGAATGAAGGTTTCATGAGCCTGTTTACAAAAGAAAATCAAGCTCCAGCACCGCAATGGCGTTATACGAATGCAACGGATGCAGATGCCCGCGCCGTTCAGGCGATGTTCTGGGCCAGACGATGGGGCTACAGCAACACAAAGTACTTGGAGAAAGCCAAAAAGATGGGGGATTTTCTCCGCTACGGCATGTACGACAAATACTTTCAGCAGATTGGAAGCGCCGCCGGCGGATCGCCTTCCCGCGGCTCCGGAAAAAACTCGTGCCATTTTTTAATGGCATGGTATACCGCTTGGGGAGGCGGATTAGGGCAATATGCGAACTGGGCATGGCGGATCGGTGCAAGCCATGTGCATCAAGGCTATCAAAACCCAGTCGCATCTTATGCGCTCTCTGCACCTGAAGGCGGTCTGATTCCGAACTCGCCTTCAGCACGCAGCGACTGGGAGACGGCGCTGAAAAGGCAGCTTGAGCTGTATACGTGGCTTTTATCTTCTGAAGGAGCTGTTGCCGGCGGCGCCACGAACAGCTGGAACGGCAGCTACAGCGCATATCCGCAGAATGTCAGCACATTTTACGGAATGGCCTACACAGAAGCGCCTGTATATCACGATCCGCCTTCTAACAATTGGTTCGGGATGCAAGTCTGGCCGCTGGAAAGGGTGGCGGAACTGTATTATATTTTCGCAGAGAAAGGTGACAAATCGTCTGAAAACTTCCAAATGGCAAAGCATGTGATTGAAAAATGGATCGCATATTCACTTGATTATGTGTTTGTGGGCAAACGGCCTGTTACTGATGAAGAAGGCTATTATTTAAATGATGCGGGCGAACGCGTCCTTGGCGGCCAAAACCCGCAGATCGCCGTACAATCCGACCCAGGCGAGTTTTGGATTCCGGCAAACCTTGAATGGAGCGGCCGGCCTGATCCGTGGAAGGGATTTGATTCATTTACCGGAAATCCGGGACTGCATGTCACGACGAAGAATCCTTCTCAAGATGTCGGCGTTCTCGGCAGCTATATTAAAACGCTTGTCTTCTTTGCAGCCGGAACAAAAGCCGAAACCGGCGGCTTTACCGCCCTTGGAAACAAAGCCAAAAATCTGGCAAAAGAACTGCTTGATGCAGCATGGAGTAAAAATGACGGAATCGGTATCGCAGCAGAGGAAGAACATGAAGATTATATCCGCTACTTTACGAAGGAAATCTACTTTCCGAATGGCTGGAGCGGCAGAAACGGGCAGGGCAATACCATCCCTGGTTCCAACACTGTACCGTCTGATCCGGCAAAAGGCGGTAACGGCGTCTATATCAGTCATGCGGAGCTCCGGCCGAAAATTAAAAACGATCCGAAGTGGCCTTATTTGGAAAATAAATATCAGACCTCGTGGAATCCGAATACGGGCAAATGGGAAAACGGACTGCCGACTTTTGTATATCACCGTTTCTGGTCTCAGGTCGATATGGCGACAGCTTATGCTGAGTATGACCGTTTAATCGGAAATGCATAACGATCAATAGGAGAATGTTAGATTGAGATGCGCTCGACCGTTTGGGCAAAGGCGGCGTTCAGCCGCCTTCTTTTTTTAAAAGGCAGGCTTTAGGATTTTAGCTTGTGTTTTACACGATTATCTAAAAAGGAGATCAAAAGTTTGAGAGAAAAATGGTTAGCCTTATGTTTAAAGTCGATCATTCTGTTCGTTTTGATCATGGGAACCGTTCTTTTATCCGCAGTTCCGAAAGCTTCGGGAACAAGCGGGCCAGCAAAGCAAGAAAAGGAGAGCATCATCACCCCGCCTGATCTTTTGGAAAACATGAGCCCAGGATGGAACCTTGGCAACACGCTGGATGCTGTTCCGACAGAAGGCTCTTGGAACAACCCGCCGGTTCGCGAACATACTTTTGATGATATTCTCGATGCGGGGTTTAAAAGCGTCCGGATTCCGGTGACATGGGATTCCCACATCGGCAGCGCTCCCGATTATCCGATCGACACCGCTTGGATGAACCGGGTGGAAGAAGTGACAGATTGGGCTTTGGAAAGAGAGTTTTACGTCGTGTTAAATATTCACCACGATTCTTGGCTATGGATCAGCCGGATGGGAAACAGCCAGCAGGAGACATTAGATAAGCTGGGGAAAGTCTGGAAGCAGATTGCCGAGCGCTTTAAAAACAAAAGTGAACGCCTCCTGTTTGAAATCGTCAATGAACCGACCGGAATGAGCGCATATCAAATGAATCTGCTTAACCGAGAGATGCTGAACATCATCCGATCGACCGGCGGCAAAAACAGCCAGCGGCTTGTGATCGTCGGGGGGCTTGAAGATAACAAAGACGAATTGCTTCATTCATTTGAACCGCCTGATGATGACCGGATTGTCCTCACATATCACTACTATTCTCCTTGGGATTATGTATCAAACTGGTGGGGCCGGACGACTTGGGGGTCGGCAGCCGAAATCTCCGAGATGGAGCTGGACATCAGACCGGTTTATGAAAAATTTGTTAGCAAAGGATATCCGGTTATCATCGGCGAATATGGTACCCTCGGCGCCAATGAAAATCATTCAAAGCGCCTCTATCATGATACGTTTGTCAGCCTTGCCCACAAATATCAAATGATCCCGATGTGGTGGGACAATGGGAATGACCAGTTTGACCGGAATATGAGACAGTGGCGCGATCCTGTTGTAAAAGACATTGTCATTCAGGCGGGACGCGGTGTTCCCAATGCGATCATCAAACCGGCAGATCTTTTTATCAAAAAAGGTCAAAGCATCAGCGATCAGACGGTGGATATTCAGCTGAACGGCAATACGCTGACTGGCATCTATCAGAAATCAGAACAATTAAAGGAAGGCAGCGATTATACAATCGGCAATGCCGGAAAAACGATCTCTATTAAAGCATCCTGCTTGGCAAAGCTGATAAAAGGGTCTGAGCAGCCGGGGGTAAAAGCGCAGCTCACTTTTACGTTTCATAAAGGAGCCAGCCAGGTTATGGATATTATCCTTTATGATGACCCGAAGCTTGAAAAAAGCGAATTCACCATCAGTCAATCGGCAATTAGCGGTGATCTCAAAATCCCGGCGTCATTGAACGGAACGAAGCTGGCTACGGTTAAAGGAGTCGTCGACTCTACCGGAAGGCCGGTTCTTGAAGAAGTATGGTCATGGACGCCCTACTTGAACTATGACGAAGATTTTTACGAAAAAGACGGGGATTTGTATTTGAGAGAGCGGGTTTTAAAGTATTTGAAAAGCGATTCCACCTTTACATTTGAACTGTGGCCGAAAGGCGTCGAAACGGTCGTGAAGGTGAAAGTCACGCCTTGAACTGCCGGCTATCCTCTCAATGACGCCGTCCATGCATCCTCTTTATGAAAGCAGGGAAAAATAATGATGACGAAAAAGGGTTTATTGACAGTGCTAACGCCGTTTTTGCTTGCACTCTCGGCTATCCAGTTTGGCAATCCCCGGCCTGCACTAGCCGCGTCTCCTTTTGTTGAGACATCCGGAACATCGTTCACTTTAAATGGAAAAGACTTTTATTTTGCCGGGACGAATAACTATTATTTTCATTATAAATCTAAAAAAATGGTCGATGATGTATTCGAAGATATGAAAGCGATGAATTTGAAAGTGATCCGCATCTGGGGATTTCTTGACGGCCAGCTGCAGGAAAATACCGTCATGCAGCCAAGGCCGGGCATATATGATGAATCAGGCTTTTCAAAGCTTGACTATGCCATTTATAAAGCGGGACAGTCAGGGATAAAACTTGTCATTCCTTTTGTGAACAACTGGGATGATTTTGGCGGAATGAATCAATATGTCAGGTGGTTTCAGGCGGATGGACATGACGCCTTTTACACTCATCCGGACATCAAAGAGGCGTATAAGAACTATGTATCCTATATGCTGAACCGAGTCAACACATATAATGGCGTCAAATATAAAGATGATCCCGCGATTATGGCATGGGAGCTTGCCAATGAACCGAGGGTCCAGTCTGACAGGACCGGAAATACACTTGTCGAATGGGCGGATGAGATGAGCGAATTTATTAAATCCATTGATCAGCACCATCTTGTAGCGGTTGGAGATGAAGGGTTTTATCATATAGAAGGGCACCCTGATTGGCATTACAACGGCGGAGAAGGTGTGGATTGGAAAAGGCTGACCGCTCTTATGCATATTGATTACGGCACATTTCACCTCTATCCGGATCATTGGGGCAAGACGGCCGAATGGGGGAACCAGTGGATCACAGACCATATTTGCGATGGAAAAGAAATCGGCAAACCGGTCGTTTTAGAAGAGTACGGCTATCAGGATAAGTCCAGAAGGGACGACGTCTACAGAACATGGCTTGAACTCATAGAAAAGCAGGGCGGGGCGGGCAGCCAATTTTGGATTTTGACCGGCATTCAGGATGACGGGACCCTTTATCCGGACTATGATGGTTTTCGGATCGTTTATCCGAGCTCTGCCGCTTCTGTCATTTCAGAACATGCGAAGCGGATGAATGAAAAATCATCCGCTTCCGAAATGCTTCAGACTGAACGCTGTCATGATTTGCAATAAAAATATGGTTATGGTATAGTTTTATTGGAAATGCTAACGATAGCCGAGGCGAAGAGTGGGGAAACCCGCTCTTTTGTATTGAACAGGCAATTTTGTCTCGACATGTTCATCGTTTTTTCTAAATCCCCTGCTTTTGAAGCAGGGTTTTTACGAGGGAGCTGATGAATGGGACCCTGCACAAGGAGGAAAAGTATGAGTAACAAAGTGATCGATACCGTCAGCGAAATGGTCCAGCCTATACTAGACAATCTTCAGCTTGAACTCGTTGACATCGAATTTGTCAAGGAAGGTCAGAGCTGGTTTCTTCGCGTGTTTATTGATTCAGATGACGGCGTAGACATCGAGGAATGTGCCAAGGTTAGCGAAGCTCTTAGTGAAAAGCTCGACGAGGCTGATCCGATCAAGCAAAACTATTTTCTTGAAGTATCGTCCCCGGGAGCTGAGAGGCCTTTAAAGAAAGAAGCCGATTTCATGAAAGCGCTCGGAAAAAACGTATATATTAAAACGTACGAACCTATTGAAGGCAATAAAGAGTTTGAAGGCGAGCTTTCCGCATTTGACGGTGAAAACGTGGAGGTCGCGGTGATGATCAAAACGCGCCGGAAAACGATCAATATTCCATATGATAAAGTAGCCAAAGCGAGGCTGGCTGTTTCGTTCAATTAATTTTTGACTGTTTAAGGGGGAAACCATAAACATGAGTAGTGAGTTGTTAGATGCCCTGACTGTTCTTGAAAAAGAAAAGGGAATCAGTAAGGACATTATTATTGAAGCAATTGAAGCTGCGCTCATTTCCGCTTATAAGCGGAACTTCAACCAGGCGCAGAATGTCAGGGTAGATTTGAATCGCGACACCGGTTCAATCCGCGTTTTCGCCCGCAAAGATGTCGTGGATGAAGTGTATGATCCGCGCCTTGAAATCTCGATTGAAGATGCCGTAAACATCAATCCGAACTACATTGTCGGGGATGTCGTGGAAATCGAAGTGACGCCGAAGGATTTCGGCCGCATCGCTGCCCAGACGGCAAAGCAGGTCGTGACTCAGCGCGTCCGCGAAGCGGAGCGCGGCGTTATCTATTCTGAATTCATCGATCGCGAAGAAGATATCATGACAGGCATCGTCCAGCGGATCGACAATAAGTTCATCTATGTCTCTTTAGGAAAAATCGAGGCGCTTCTGCCGGTTTCAGAACAGATGCCGAATGAAGTCTACAAGCCTCATGACCGGATCAAAGTGTTCATTACAAAAGTCGAAAAAACGACGAAGGGTCCGCAGATTTACGTTTCAAGAACTCATCCAGGTTTATTAAAACGGCTCTTTGAAATCGAAGTCCCGGAAATTTACGATGGAACGGTCGAGCTTAAATCCGTGGCGAGAGAAGCGGGAGACCGCTCGAAGATTTCTGTCCGCACGGATAATCCCGACATCGATCCCGTCGGCGCCTGCGTCGGACCGAAGGGTCAGCGCGTTCAGGCGATCGTCAATGAATTGAAAGGCGAGAAAATTGATATTGTTCACTGGTCAAACGACCCGGTTGAATTCGTCGCCAATGCGCTGAGCCCTTCAAAAGTGCTCGACGTCATCGTCAATGAAGAGGATAAGGCGACAACGGTTGTCGTTCCTGATTACCAGCTGTCGCTCGCCATCGGAAAAAGAGGTCAAAACGCCCGCCTGGCAGCCAAGTTGACAAGCTGGAAGATCGATATTAAAAGCGAAACAGATGCAAGAGAGCTTGGAATTTATCCAAGGGAGCTTGAAGAAGAGGAGCCGGAAGAGCTTTTCTTGGAAAGCGAAACTCCAGAATCGGATGAATAAGAGGTGACCTTTGGTGAAAAGCCGAAAGAAGATCCCGCTTAGAAAATGCGTCGTAACAGGGGAAATGAAGCCTAAAAAGGAGCTCATCCGCGTCGTCCGTTCGAAGGAAGGGGAAGTTTCCGTAGACCCGACCGGTAAGAAGAACGGCCGGGGAGCCTACCTTACACTTGATAAAGACGTCATTTTAACTGCAAAAAAGAAAAACAGCTTAGCAAATCAGCTTCAAGCACAGATTGATGATCAGATTTTTGATGAACTGCTGGAACTGGCGGAAAAGGAGAACAGATAAATGTCGGAATCAGAATGGTTTTCCTTGCTGGGTCTGGCGAATCGAGCTCGAAAGGTCGTGTCCGGAGAAGACCTGGTTGTGAAAGAAATCAGGCATTCGCGCGCAAAGCTTGTTTTGCTTGCAGACGACGCATCGGCTAACACGGAGAAAAAAGTAACCGACAAATGCAGACACTACGATGTACCGGTGAAAAAAGTCGGAGATCGTATGCTTTTGGGCCGTTCAATCGGCAAAGAATCCCGTGTGGTTGTTGCTGTCACTGATCAAGGTTTTGCGAATACGTTGCTCCGAAAGCTCGATTAATTTTTTTGGGGGTGAACGAATGGCTAAAATGAGAGTTTATGAATATGCAAAAGCCATAAATGTTTCAAGTAAGGATATTATCGCGGCATTGAAAGATATGAATATCGAAGTCAATAACCATATGGCGATGATCGAAGAAAATGCGATTAAACAGCTCGATCAAAAATTCAAGAAGGGCGCTAAACCTGCGGGAAATAAAAAGGATGCCGGTACAGGCGGACAAAAGCCGCAGCAAGAAGCCGCAAAACAGAATGCCGGAAGTAAGCCAAACAAAAATCGAGACGGAAAGAAGAATAACGTGCAGAATACTCAATTTAACAATAAAAACAAGAAGAAAAACAACAACAATAACAAAAAGAACAAGCGCGGTAAAAATCATCAATCTCCTCAGGAGAAGCAGTTCAAGCCGAAAAAAGAGCTGCCTGAAAAAATCGAATTCACCAACTCAATGTCGGTCGGGCAGCTTGCAGAAGAGCTCGGAAAAGAGCCGTCAGAAATCATTAAAAAATTAATGCTTCTTGGCACTATGGCAACGATCAACCAAGATCTTGACAAAGATACCGTGGAGCTGATCGCTTCAGAATACGGCGTCGAAGTCGAAGAAGTGATCGTCCATGAAGAAACCGAATTCGAAAAATACGAAGAGCCGGATAACGAAAAAGACCTCGAAATCCGTCCTCCTGTCGTAACGATCATGGGTCACGTCGACCACGGAAAAACAACGCTTCTCGACAGCATCAGAAAAACGAAGGTCGTCGAAGGCGAAGCCGGAGGCATCACTCAGCATATCGGCGCTTATCAGATCGAGGAAAACGGCAAGAAGATCACCTTCCTTGACACTCCGGGCCACGCCGCATTTACAACGATGCGCGCACGCGGTGCGGAAGTTACGGATATTACGATTCTCGTCGTAGCTGCAGATGACGGGGTCATGCCGCAGACGATCGAAGCGATCAACCATGCGAAAGCGGCTGAAGTGCCTATCATCGTCGCTGTCAACAAAATCGACAAACCGACGGCAAACCCTGACCGGGTGATGCAGGAGCTGACAGAGCACGGTCTTGTTCCTGAAGCATGGGGAGGCGAGACGATTTTCGTTCCTCTTTCCGCACTGTCAGGAGAGGGAATCGATGAGCTGATCGAAATGATCCTTCTCGTCAGCGAGGTCGAGGAGCTCAAAGCAAATCCGAACCGCAGGGCAAAAGGTACGGTCATCGAAGCCGAGCTTGATAAAGGAAAAGGTTCTGTCGCAACATTGCTCGTTCAAAACGGAACGCTTCACGTCGGAGATCCGATCGTCGTCGGGAACACATTCGGCCGCGTTCGCGCGATGGTCAATGATGTCGGCAGACGCGTTAAATCGGCGGGACCGTCAACACCTGTGGAAATCACCGGATTGAACGAAGTTCCGAACGCAGGGGATCAGTTCCTTGTGTTCAAAGATGAAAAAACAGCCCGTTCAGTCGGCGAAGCGCGCGCTACCAAACAGCTTGAAGAACAGCGCAGTGATAAGGCGAAGCTCAGCCTTGATGACTTGTTTGAACAGATTAAACAAGGCGATGTCAAAGACATTAATCTCGTTGTCAAAGCCGATGTTCAAGGCTCTGCTGAAGCTCTCGTTGCAGCACTGCAAAAAATAGAAGTCGAAGGCGTCAGAGTCAAAATTATCCACACAGGCGTAGGTGCGATTACCGAATCAGACATTATTTTAGCTTCTGCATCAAATGCAATCGTGATCGGGTTTAATGTCAGACCTGACGGAAATGCTAAGAGTACCGCCGAAGCCGAAAATGTGGATATCCGCCTTCACCGCATCATTTATAAAGTCATTGATGAGATCGAAGCAGCCATGAAAGGCATGCTTGATCCTGAGTATGAAGAAAAAGTGATCGGCATGGTTGAAGTCCGTCAAACATTCAAAGTCTCTAAAATCGGAACGATTGCCGGAGGCTATGTAACGGAAGGTACGATCACACGTGACAGCGGAATCCGCTTGATCCGCGACGGCGTCGTCATCTATGAAGGGGAAGTCGATGTGCTGAAACGCTTTAAAGATGACGTGAAAGAAGTTTCACAAGGATATGAATGTGGTATCACCATTAAGAAATACAACGACATACGTGAAGGCGATATGATCGAAGCGTATGTCATGCAAGAAATTGAAAGAAAGTGATCGGTTTCGTTGAATGCGAATGCATCATTTACGATGCATCATCACTCAAGGAAAAACGGGCGGTGCTGAAGCGGATTATCACAAGAATCCGCGCCAAGTTCAACGTTTCTGTTTCAGAAATTGACTATCAGGACACATGGCAGCGCACAAGCTTTGGTATTGCCGCCGTTTCTTCCTCTCGCGTGCAAACGGAAAAAGAGCTGCAGCGGGTTCTAAGCTTTATCGACTCTTTTCCGGAAATTGAACGGACGATCACGAGAACAGAGTGGTTTTAACGTAGAGGTGGTATGGTCATGACGATGAGAGCTACCCGTGTGGGTGAGCAGATGAAAAAAGAACTTGGTGACATTATCGGAAGAAAGCTGAAAGATCCGCGAATCGGGTTTTTAACAGTCACCGATGTCAGGGTCTCAGGTGATCTGCAAATTGCCAAAGTGTATATTTCCGTTTTAGGCGATGAAAAGAAACGGGAAGAAACGCTCAAAGGCCTGGCAAAAGCAAAGGGCTTTATTCGTTCCGAACTTGGAAACCGAATCAGGCTTCGCAAAACACCTGAAATCCATTTTGAGTTCGATGAATCGATCGATTACGGAAACCGTATCGAAACATTGATTCACGAGCTGAACGAAAACAAAGAAGAATCATAAGCTGAAAAAGGATAGGCGGGCGACTGCCTGTCCTTTTTAGCTCCAAATGAGAAAGGGGCGAAGAAACACGAATGTATAACGGAGTCCTTCTATTACATAAACCGGCCGGCATGACTTCGCACGACTGCGTCATGAAGATCCGCAAACTGCTGAAAACAAAAAAGGTCGGCCATACCGGTACACTGGATCCCGAGGTGTCGGGCGTTCTCCCGATCTGCGTCGGGAGGGCAACCAAAATCGTCGAGTATTTAACCGAAAAGTCCAAAACATATGATGCAGAGGTCACGCTTGGCTTTTCAACTGCGACAGAAGACCAGACGGGGGAAGTGACAGAAAAGAAACTCGTCTCAGTGCCGCCTGATGAACAGACCGTGCAGAGCGTCCTGCGATCTCTTGAAGGAACGATTGAGCAAGTCCCGCCGATGTATTCCGCTGTCAAGGTAGGCGGCAAAAAGCTGTATGAGTACGCGCGGGCTGGAATTGAGATTGAACGGCCGAAGCGGACCATCACCATCCACCATATCGAACTGACATCCGAGATTCGCCATGAGCAGGATAAAGCCCGCTTCCGGTTTGTTGTGACATGTTCAAAAGGCACATATGTTAGGACCTTGGCGGTAACAATCGGGGAGAAGCTCGGATATCCAGCGCATATGTCCCATCTGGTCAGGACCGCGTCAGGCCCTTTCACCCTTGATGAATGCTTGACCTTTGAAGACGTCGAAGGCTTGATCGCTGACGGAACATTGTCTGAAAAGCTCGTCCCCATCGAACGTGCGCTTGATCATTTGCCGAAATGGATAATTAGTGATACATTAGCTAAGAAAGTGGAAAATGGAGCGGTGCTTGAAACGCCTGGCAGCTTTTCTCATTTGACGAGCGAAGACCGCATTGCGGTCTTTACGGAAGCAGGCCGGTGCACAGCCGTCTATTATCCGCATCCGACCAAAACCGGCCTGTTGAAGCCGGCAAAAGTACTCGTGCAAAAAAGCGAACAATAGAAAAGGTGACCGTTCTTGAAGACGATACATATTTCCCACCCACACGACTTAAAACGTGAGGATTTTCCGACATCAGTTATGGCATTAGGCTATTTTGACGGTGTTCACCTGGGACATCAGCAAGTGATTCTTACAGCAAAAAACACCGCGGCAAGAGAAGGGGTCAAAACGTCCGTGATGACCTTTCATCCCCACCCTTCTGCCGTGCTCAAAAAAGGCCGGGAGCCAAAAGATTTAATCACGCCTTTGCAGGACAAAATCAGCATCATTGAAGACTTAGGGGTCGATTTTTTATACGTTGTCACATTTACCCCTGAATTCGCTTCTCTATCACCTGAGGAATTTATCGATCAATATATACTCGGCTTTCACGTTACTCATGTTGTAGCCGGATTTGACTTTACCTTCGGGAAATTCGGCAAAGGCACAATGGAAAACTTCCAGGAGTATGCGAAAGGCCGTGTCAAAAGCACGTCTGTCGCAAAATATTCCAACCAGGATCAAAAGGTAAGCTCCACGAGAATCCGCAGCGTCCTGGGAGCCGGCGACGTCGAGTATGCCGCTGAACTGCTCGGCAGGCCGTACCATGTGAAAGGCTTTGTGATCCACGGCGATAAAAGGGGCCGCACGATCGGATTTCCGACTGCCAATATCGGCCTTAAAGACACATACATCGTCCCGCCGACAGGTGTGTATGCCGTTAAAGCCGAAATCGGCGGCGCTGTCTACAACGGCGTCTGCAATGTCGGATACAAGCCGACGTTTTACGAAAAACGGCCGGGACAGCCTTCAATCGAAGTCAATTTATTCGATTTTGACCGTGACATATACGGGTCCGAAATCAAGGTTGAATGGTATAAGCGGTTGAGGAGCGAAAAAAAATTCGGCAGCGTTGACGAGCTTGTCGAACAGATTTCCAGAGACAAAGAAGAAGCGATCCGCTTCTTCAGAGAGCGGAAGCCGGCCGGAATCTAGATGTATGGAAACGGCAATCTGCGTCAACAATGGTGATAAAAGCTAAACTTCATCATAAATGGTTGCATTAGGCCCGTCTTTCTAGTATCATATTGTCTGTAGCTTTAAAACCGTTCACTTGGCAAATCGAATCACCGGCGTTTGCTAGGTAATCGGGGCTAATATTATATGGAGGTGAAACAGGATGGCAATTACTCAAGAGCGTAAAACACAACTCATCAATGAGTTCAAAACCCACGAATCTGACACGGGATCACCGGAAGTTCAGATCGCTATCCTAACAGATCAAATCAACAACTTGAACGAGCATTTACGCACTCACAAGAAAGACCATCACTCACGTCGCGGTCTTCTTAAAATGGTAGGTAAACGTCGTAATCTTCTTACGTATCTTCGTAACAAAGACGTAACTCGTTACCGTGAGTTGATCAACAAACTAGGATTACGTCGATAATCGTAAAAAGCGGGAGGATTCCCGCTTTTTTATCGTATAAGAACGAATATCCGGCAACTCCAAAACGCGTTGTTCATATAAATGATTTTAAATGACACCGATTCATTCCTTACATAGCACTTTGCCATTGATATGTTCAATTCATTTCGTTCATAATAGGAGTAACCTAAAAACTATCCGAAGAGAGGAGTTCATATAAGAATGGGACAAGAGAAACATGTCTTTTCCATAGATTGGGCCGGCCGCAAGCTGACAGTAGAAACCGGCCAGCTTGCAAAACAAGCAAACGGAGCTGTCATGGTGCGTTATGGAGACACTGCAGTGCTCAGCACCGCAACGGCTTCAAAAGAACCTAAAACCGTAGACTTTTTCCCGTTAACTGTGAATTATGAAGAAAGACTTTACGCCGTCGGAAAGATTCCGGGCGGGTTTATTAAAAGAGAGGGAAGACCGAGCGAAAAAGCGATTCTCGCCAGCCGGTTAATCGACCGACCGATCCGTCCGCTGTTCGCAGACGGCTTCCGGAATGAAGTTCAAGTCGTCAGCATCGTCATGAGCGTTGACCAGGATTGTTCGTCGGAAATGGCGGCAATGTTTGGATCATCTCTTGCGCTGTGCGTATCGGACATCCCGTTTGAAGGCCCGATCGCTGGAGTGACGGTAGGCCGGGTTGACAACGAATTCATTATCAATCCGACACTTGAACAGCTTGAAAAAAGCGACATTCACCTCGTCGTAGCGGGAACGAAGGATGCAATCAACATGGTTGAAGCAGGAGCAGACGAAGTTCCGGAAGAGATCATGCTTGAAGCGATCATGTTCGGTCACGAGGAGATCAAGCGGCTTATTGCGTTCCAGGAGGAAATCGTCGCCGCTGTCGGTAAAGAAAAATCAGAAATTACCCTGTATGAGATCGATTCCGATCTGAAAGAAAAAGTGCGGGGAATGGCCGAATCAAGCCTCTTAAAAGCCATTCAGGTTCATGAAAAGCACGCGCGCGAGAACGCGATCAGCGAAGTGAAAAATGAGGTTTTGGCCAAGTTTGAAGAAGAGGAACACGATGAAGAAACGCTGAAACAAGTGAAAGACATTTTGTCGCAGCTTGTTAAAAATGAAGTGCGCCGTCTGATCACGGAGGAAAAAGTTCGTCCTGACGGCCGGGCTGTCGATGAGATCCGCCCGCTTTCTTCAGAAGTCGGCCTCCTTCCGAGAACACACGGTTCAGGACTTTTTACAAGGGGTCAGACTCAGGCGCTCAGCATTTGTACGCTCGGTGCGCTTGGCGATGTGCAGATTTTAGACGGTCTCGGTGTCGAAGAATCAAAACGCTTTATGCACCATTACAACTTCCCGCAGTTCAGCGTCGGGGAAACAGGGCCGATGCGCGGGCCGGGACGACGCGAAATCGGACACGGAGCCCTCGGGGAACGTGCGCTTGAACCGATTGTTCCGTCTGAAAAAGACTTCCCGTACACGATCCGCCTCGTCTCTGAAGTGCTTGAATCAAACGGTTCCACTTCCCAGGCGAGCATTTGTGCAAGCACGCTTGCGATGATGGATGCAGGGGTGCCGATTAAAGCCCCGGTTGCCGGAATCGCGATGGGTCTTGTCAAATCAGGTGACAATTACACGGTCTTAACCGATATTCAAGGTATGGAAGACCATCTCGGGGATATGGACTTTAAAGTAGCAGGAACGTCCAAAGGCGTCACAGCTCTGCAAATGGATATTAAGATTGCAGGCTTATCGAGAGAGATTTTGGAAGAGGCTCTTCAACAGGCGAAAAAAGGCAGAATGGAGATCCTTGAAAGCATGCTGAGCACATTGGCTGAATCAAGAAAAGAGCTTTCTCCTTATGCGCCGAAAATCTTGACGATGTCGATCAATCCGGATAAAATCCGCGATGTCATCGGACCAAGCGGAAAACAAATCAATAAGATCATTGAAGATACAGGCGTTAAAATCGATATTGAACAAGACGGCACAATCTTCATTTCTTCTACCGATGAAAGCATGAACCAAAAAGCGAAGAAAATCATCGAAGACCTTGTCAGAGAAGTTGAGGTCGGACAGCTTTACTTAGGTAAAGTAAAGCGGATTGAAAAATTCGGAGCTTTCGTTGAACTATTCAGCGGAAAAGACGGTCTGGTCCATATTTCAGAGCTTGCGCTCGAACGGGTAGGAAAAGTCGAAGATGTCGTCAAAATCGGCGACGAGCTCCTTGTTAAGGTTACCGAAATCGATAAACAAGGACGCGTCAACTTATCAAGAAAAGCTGTACTGCGGGAACAGAAGGAAAAAGAAGAACAAAAATCGTAAAAACGGTGTCTATCTTGCTTCTGTCTTCGTCTTCAAAGCAAAAGGAAGCCTGGGTAACCCGGCTTCTTTGTTTTAAGCCGTGAAAACGGTCCGGTTCTATCTTGTCCTTTTCTCACATATTTTGTGGGGAAGGGAGGAATACAATTGAAAAGAACGATTGTTCGTGTTTCCGTTTTTTTCTTTCTTTTGCTGATGTCCTATCAGATGATGAACCGTCCGTATTCACAACATTACATAGATGCGATGAAAAAAGACGCGGTCACGGTTGCCGCTCAAAAGGATGAATTGTACCAGGAGCTTTTGCAAAAAGCGCCTGAATATGAAGTGAAGGCCCAGAATGCGAAAATTGATCACATATGGAAAGCGATGCCCGGCTATAACGGCTTAAAAGTAAACATCGAAAAATCGTACAAAAAAATGAAACGGGCAGGTGCATTTGATGAGAAGCTGCTCGTTTATGACCAAGTGAAACCTGACGTTCATTTGGAATCCTTAAAGCCTGAGCCGATCTACCGCGGACATCCGGATAAACCGATGGTATCGTTTATTATCAATGTCGCTTGGGGTAATGAATATTTAGAAGAGATGCTTCCCGTTTTGCAAAAGCATCGTGTCAAAGCCACCTTTTTTCTAGAGGGCAGATGGGTGAAACAGCACCCCGATCTGGCAAAGGCCATACAAAACGGCGGGCATGAAATCGGAAACCATTCATACAATCATCCGGATATGAGCAAACTGACGAGAGAACGTATTTCAGAACAGCTGCGGATGACAAATGAACAAATCGATGAAACGCTCGGCGTCAAGCCGAAGTGGTTCGCCCCGCCGAGCGGCAGCTTCCGCAAAGAGGTTGTGGATCAGGCTCACAAGATGGGGATGGGAACGATCATGTGGACAGTTGATACGATCGATTGGCAGAAACCGCAGCCGGCCGTCTTACAGCAACGGGTATTAAGCAAAGTACATAACGGCGCCATGATATTAATGCATCCGACAGATCCAACTGCAAAAAGTCTTGCCGTTTTGATACAGAACCTGCATGAAAAAGGCTATCAAATCGGAACTGTTTCACAGCTGATGAATGAAAAAAGGCTTGTTGAAGAATAGGATGTGCGGCCCGTTCTTTGAATAGGAGGAACAAATTTGATTAAACGGTATACTTGTCAAAATGGGGTAAGAATCGTATTCGAAAACAATCCCACTGTCAGGTCTGTGGCCATCGGAGTTTGGATTGGAACCGGATCAAGACATGAAACACCTGAAATTAACGGTATTTCGCACTTTCTTGAGCACATGTTTTTCAAGGGGACAAAAACGCGCACTGCAAGGGACATCGCAGAGTCTTTTGACAGAATCGGCGGACAGGTCAACGCGTTTACCTCAAAGGAATATACGTGCTACTACGCCAAAGTTCTCGATGAGCATGCAAGCTATGCTCTGGAAGTGCTTTCTGACATGTTCTTTCATTCATCATTTGACGAAGAAGAATTGAAAAAAGAGAAAAATGTCGTCTATGAAGAGATTAAAATGTATGAGGACACGCCTGATGACATCGTCCACGATCTCTTGAGCAAAGCGTCATACGGCAGCCATTCCCTCGGTTATCCGATCCTCGGCACAGAGGACACGCTTGCTGAATTTGACGGAGATTCGCTCAGAAAGTATATGGACGAATATTACACGCCTGACCGCGTCGTCATTTCGATAGCCGGAAATGTGCCGGAAGCTTTTATAAAAGAAGCTGAAAAGCATTTCGGCTCATATGAAGCCAAAGGCAAAAGAACCGGCATGACAAAACCGGATTTTCACCATGAGAAAATGACGCGCAAAAAAGAAACCGAACAGGCTCACCTCTGCCTCGGCTTCAACGGGCTGGAAGCAGGCCACCCGGAAATCTACGATTTGATCGTTCTCAATAATATTTTGGGAGGAAGCATGAGCAGCCGCCTCTTTCAGGATGTCCGCGAAGATAAAGGTCTTGCATATTCCGTGTTCAGCTACCACACTTCCTATGAAGACAGCGGCATGATGACCATCTACGCCGGAACCGGCGCAAATCAGCTTCAGCTCCTGTCAGAAACGATTCATGAAACACTGCGAGTGCTGAAAAGCGACGGTATTACACCGAAAGAGCTTGAAAACAGCAAAGAGCAAATGAAAGGCAGCCTGATGCTCAGTCTCGAAAGCACAAACAGCAAAATGAGCCGCAACGGCAAAAATGAGCTTTTGCTCGGTAAACACCGGACGCTTGATGAAATCATCGAAAAGTTGAATGCCGTCAGCCTAGAGCGTGTGAACAATCTTGCCAACCGGATTTTCACAGATGATTACTCATCTGCATTAATCAGCCCGTCGGGTGAGCTGCCGAAATAACGTCTCCTTTACACATGCTTGTCTTTTTAGGCAGGCATGTTTTTTGTTATCGGTTCATACATCATAACAAAAGGGGGTTTTTTCATGAGGCTGAGTGAACTTTCGGGAAAAGAAATCGTCGATGTAAAGCGGGCCGAACGGCTCGGCGTACTGGGTCAGACAGATCTTGAGATCAATGAGCAGGACGGACAGATTACGGCTCTTATCATCCCTTCTGTTAAATGGTTCGGACTTGGCAGAAAGCAGGGGAATGACATCAAGGTGCCCTGGTCGCAGATTCAAAAAATCGGATCGGATATGATCATTTTGGATGTTCCGGAAAGCAGCGTGACAAAAGATGAGTAAGAAAGGCTGGAACACCCGCCCGTCCCATGGGGCGGGCTTTTTGTTTTTCTGGATTTCAATTCACCGCTATTTCCTTTTTGTCATATGATGAAATTAGCTTATGAATTAGATCCTTGTCAAAAAAGAAGGTGAATGTTAGAGCCATGTTAACCGGATTGACGATTGCAATCATCGGCGGCGATGCAAGGCAGCTCGAGATCATCCGCAAGCTGACAGAACAGGATGCAAAGGTCTTTTTAATCGGTTTTGACCAGCTTGATCACGGGTTTACCGGAGCTACAAAACTAAAGCTGAACGAACTTGACTTTGGCACAATAGACAGCATTATTCTGCCTGTATCAGGCACATCGATGGAAGGAACGGTTGCGACTGTTTTTTCCAACGAAAAAGTGGTGTTAAAACAGGAACATTTAGAAAAAACCCAGCCTCACTGTGCGATTTATTCAGGGATTTCTAACCAGTATTTAGACGGGATGGCCAAAGGGGCGAACCGTCGCCTTGTCAAGCTCTTTGAAAGAGACGATATTGCGATTTACAACTCGATACCTACAGTCGAAGGTGCCATTATGATGGCCATACAGCATACAGACTTTACGATTCACGGCTCGAATGTGATGGTTCTCGGGCTCGGGCGGACGGGAATGAGTATCAGCCGGACGTTCTCGGCGCTCGGCGCACGCGTAAAAGTCGGAGCGCGCGACTCCGCCCACCTCGCCAGAATCATGGAGATGGGCCTCACTCCTTTCCACACAAACGAACTTGCAGAGCATGTTGAAAATATCGACATTTGCATCAATACCATTCCAAGCCTGATTCTCAATAAACATGTCCTCTCACGAATGACACCCAGAACATTAATTCTCGATTTAGCAACCCGTCCAGGAGGCACTGATTTTGATTTTGCCGAAAAGCAAGGCATTAAAGCGCTGCTTGCTCCAGGACTTCCCGGGATCGTCGCGCCTAAAACGGCGGGACAGATCATTGCCAACGTTTTGTGCAACCTTTTGTCTGAATTAACAACTGACCGAAAGGGGCTGTCATAATGTCGATCAAAGGAAAAAGAATCGGATTTGGCCTGACGGGTTCACATTGCACGTATGATGCCGTATTTCCGCAAATTGAAGCGCTGATCAACAAAGGAGCTGAAGTGAGACCGGTCGTCACGCATACTGTCAAGTCGACGGACACACGCTTTGGAGAAGGGGAAGAATGGGTCAGAAGAATAGAAGAACTGACTGGATTTAAAGTCATTGATTCCATTCCGAAAGCGGAGCCTCTCGGACCGAAAACACCGCTGGACTGCATGGTTGTTGCGCCACTGACGGGAAATTCGATGAGCAAGCTCGCAAACGCCCAGACGGACAGTCCGGTTCTCATGGCTGCCAAGGCGACGATGAGAAACTCCCGCCCCGTCGTTCTCGGCATTTCAACGAATGACGCGCTCGGCTTGAACGGCGTCAACTTGATGAGGCTGATGGCGGCAAAAAACGTTTACTTTATTCCGTTCGGCCAGGATGATCCTTACAAAAAGCCGAATTCACTCGTCGCCAAAATGGATCTTTTAGTGCCGGCGGTCGAAGAAGCCCTCTCCCATAAACAAATGCAGCCCATCCTGGTCCATAATGATCAATAAATCTTAAAAAATATCAATCACCCCGGCACACATCTATGTTAAAATAAAATGTAAAATGCATAGTCAACCAATCGTTTACGACGATTAGGGTGGAAGGAGTTTTACAATTGGGCAGAGGATTACATGTAGCAGTAGTTGGTGCGACAGGCGCTGTAGGACAGCAAATGTTAAAAACACTAGAAGACAGGAATTTTGAACTGGATAAACTGACTTTATTATCCTCAAAACGTTCAGCAGGTACGAAGCTGACTTTCAAAGGCGAAGAGTACACTGTAGAAGAAGCTCGTCCAGAGAGCTTTGAAGGCGTCAACATCGCGCTTTTCAGCGCCGGGGGAAGCGTTTCGCAGGCGCTTGCTCACGAGGCTGTCAAACGCGGGGCGATCGTCATTGACAACACGAGCGCGTTCCGGATGGACCAAAACACTCCGCTCGTCGTACCTGAGGTCAATGAGGAAGATTTGCACAAGCACAACGGGATTATTGCAAATCCGAACTGTTCAACAATCCAGATGGTTGTTGCGCTCGAACCGATCCGCAAGGCTTGCGGTTTAAACAAAATCATCGTGTCGACTTATCAGGCGGTGTCGGGAGCCGGAAACGAAGCAGTAAAAGAGCTCTACGGGCAAACCGAAGCCATTTTGAACGACAAACCGTTCGAGCCTGAGATCATGCCGGTGAAGAGTGATGAAAAACACTACCAAATCGCATTTAACGCTATTCCTCAAATCGATAAATTCCAGGAAAACGGCTTTACGTTTGAGGAAATGAAAATGATAAATGAAACGAAAAAAATCATGCACATGCCTGAGCTTCAAGTTTCAGCCACATGTGTCAGACTGCCGATTGCAACAGGGCATTCAGAATCCGTCTACATCGAAACAGACCGTGATGATGTAACAGCAGAAGATATTAAAAACCTGTTAAAAGAAGCTCCAGGCGTCGTTCTGCAGGATGATCCGGCTGAACAGGTCTATCCGATGCCTGCAGATGCAGTAGGGAAAAGAGACGTGTTTGTCGGCCGGGTGAGAAAAGACCTTGACCGCCCGAACGGTTTCCATCTGTGGATCGTTTCCGACAACCTGCTGAAAGGCGCGGCATGGAATTCCGTACAAATCGCAGAAAGCCTAAAAGCTTTAAAATTAGTTTAAGATTTCTAACGGGATGTGAGAAGAGAGTGAGGCAAAAATGAAAGCCTGCTCTCTTCTGTTACGTCCGAAATCAACTTGGAGTGAAATAAAGTGAAAATCATCGTTCAAAAATTCGGCGGAACGTCTGTAAAAGATGACCGCGGCAGAAAGCTTGCCTTAAACCATATTCAGGAAGCGGTCAATGAAGGATACAAAGCGGTTGTCGTCGTATCGGCCATGGGCCGGAAAGGCGATCCGTATGCGACTGATTCATTGCTTGATCTGCTTTACGGCGGACAGGATACAATTACCGAGCGCGAGCAGGATATGCTTTTATCATGCGGAGAAACGATTTCCTCTGTTGTGTTCGCCAGCATGCTTTTGGAAAACGGGATTAAAGCAGCTGCTTTAACCGGTGCGCAAGCGGGCTTTTTAACGGACAACAACCATACGAATGCAAAAATTCTCGAAATGAAGCCGGAGCGGCTTGTCAGCATGCTGGCCGACCATGATGCGGTCGTCGTCGCAGGCTTCCAAGGCGCGACTGCAAAAGGGGACATCACAACAATCGGCCGCGGCGGAAGCGATACATCGGCCGCTGCACTTGGCGCGGCACTGGACGCGGAATTTATCGATATTTATACAGATGTCGAAGGCGTCATGACCGCTGATCCGCGCATCGTTGAAAAAGCAAAGCCGCTGCCTGTGATTACCTATACAGAAATCTGTAATTTAGCCTACCAGGGGGCAAAGGTAATCCACCCGAGAGCCGTTGAAATTGCAATGCAGGCGAAAGTGCCGATCCGCGTGCGTTCAACCTATTCAAACGAGACAGGTACACTCGTCACAAGCCACCACAACTCAAAAGCCGGAAGCGACGTTTTTGAGCGGCTCATCACAGGCATCGCCCATGTGAAAGACGTGACACAGTTTAAAGTCCCGGCAAAAGAAGGACAATATAACGTACAGACTGAAGTGTTTAAAGCGATGGCGAATGCCGGCATCAGCGTCGATTTCTTCAATATTACACCAAGTGAAATTGTCTACACGGTGGCTGGAAATATGACAGACCGCGCCCACAGCATCCTGAAGGAATTGGGCTATGAACCGGCCGTGACGAGAAATTGCGCGAAAGTGTCAGCGGTTGGCGCGGGAATTATGGGCGTTCCGGGCGTCACCTCAAAAATCGTTACCGCTTTATCAGAAAAAGGCATTCCGATCTTGCAGTCTGCTGACAGCCATACGACGATATGGGTGCTCGTGCACGAGAAAAATATGGCGACAGCCGTGAATGCGCTGCATGAAGTGTTTGAACTGTCAAAATAAATATGATTGAATCATGATGAGGTGAAAAAAATGAATTTCGGAAATATCGCAACCGCAATGGTTACGCCCTTTGACAAAAATGAAAATATCGATTTTCAAAAACTGTCAAAGCTGATCGATTATTTACTAAACAATGGGACCGATTCCCTGGTCGTTGCCGGAACAACCGGAGAATCGCCGACGCTTTCCGAAGAAGAAAAGATAGCGCTCATTCAGTACTCTGTCAAGGAAGCGGCAGGCCGTGCTCCGATCATCGCCGGCACGGGAAGCAACAACACGAAGGCATCGATCAAGCTGACGAAAAAAGCTGAAGAAGCCGGCGCTGACGCCGTCATGCTCGTCACTCCGTACTACAACAAGCCTTCTCAGGAAGGCATGTACCGCCATTTCAGAGCGATTGCCGAAGAAACGTCACTGCCTGTCATGCTTTATAATGTGCCGGGAAGAACGGCTGCTTCGCTCGCACCGGAAACGACGATCCGCCTTGCGGAGATCCCGAACATCATTGCCATTAAAGAAGCGAGCGGCGACCTAGATGCGATTACAAAAATCGTAGCTGAAACCCCTGAGGACTTTGCAGTTTATTCAGGAGATGACAGCCTGACACTACCGGCCCTGTCCGTGGGAGCGAGAGGAATCGTTTCCGTTGCATCACACATCGTCGGACCGGAAATGCAGGAAATGATCAAACATTATACGGAGGGGAACACGGCTCAGGCTGCTTTGATCCATCAAAAGCTGCTTCCGCTGATGAAAGGGCTTTTTGCCGCACCGAACCCGTCTCCATTAAAGACGGCTCTTCAGCTGAAGGGTCTTGACGTCGGGTCCGTCCGGCTCCCTTTGATTCCGCTAAATGAAGATGAACGACTCCGTTTAAGCAGCCTGATGAACGGCCTGTAAAAAACAATACGGACGAAAACGGTCATTCTCTTTTGGAGGGGATGACCGTTTGTCATATACATAATGGTTCTTGTTTTCTAAATTTAGATTCAGGTATAATAGGGACAAGTGATGATGGACGGGTACTTAGATTAGGAGGATTACAATTTGAAAAAAAATACAGAAAATATTAGAATCATCGCCTTAGGAGGCGTCGGAGAGATCGGAAAAAACCTTTACGTCATTGAAATCGATTCTGACATATTCGTGGTTGACGCCGGTCTCATGCATCCAGAAAATGAAATGCTGGGTATCGATGTGGTCATCCCTGACATTTCGTATTTAATTGAACGATCTGACCGCGTAAAGGCGATTTTTCTCACACACGGGCATGAGGAAAACATCGGCGGCGTATTTTACTGCCTGAACAAACTGTCTGTGCCTGTTTACGGAACGAAGCTGACGCTTGCCCTTTTAAAGGAAACGCTGAAGCAGTACGGTGTAAACAAGAAGCCCGATTTAAGAGAAATCCATTCAAAATCCGTTATTACATTTGAATCGACAAAGGTGTCATTCTTCAATACAAATCACAGCATCCCGGATTCCGTCGGTGTCAGCTTTAAAACATCCCTCGGATCCATCGTGTGCACAGGCGATTTTAAATTTGACCAGACACCTGTTTTAAACCAGACAAGCGACATCGGCGAAATTGCGAAAATCGGCAACAGCGGTGTGCTGTGCCTGCTTTCCGACAGTGCCAATGCCGAGAAACAGGGCTATACGCCTTCAGAAGCACTCGTCGGCGGAGAGATATCCGATGTGATGTACAATGCCGAAAACCGCGTGATAATTGCCGTGTTCGCGTCTAACTTTAACCGGATTCAGCAGGTCATTGATGCCGCGCTCCAAAACGGCAGGAAGCTTGCGGTTTCAGGAAAAAATA
The DNA here is from genome assembly GCF_037976035.1 of Bacillus sp. FSL K6-0972. Classification (NCBI taxonomy): domain Bacteria; kingdom Bacillati; phylum Bacillota; class Bacilli; order Caryophanales; family Bacillaceae; genus Bacillus; species Bacillus sp. FSL K6-0972. The sequence goes on from NZ_CP150260.1 coordinate 1,839,822, forward strand.
TTTCGGCGATACTCCAGCTGGCGATGAAACTCGGGTATGTCACGGCAGATGAAGATCTGTTCATTCCTGTTCAAGAAGTCAAAAAGTATCCGAAAAGAGAAGTCGCGATTTTGACAGGGGACAACCATGGAGAGCCGCTCGCCGCATTGACGAGGATCGCTAAACAAGGGCATAAGCAGCTTGACATTGAGAAAGGGGATACCGTCCTAATCGCATCCTCCCCTATCCCGGGTCAGGAGCTTATTTACTCCAAAGCGGTCGACCTCTTAACGAGAGCGGGCGCCCAGGTCGTATTCGCACAAAAACGCGTCCATGTATCAGGCCACGGCTGTCAGGAAGAACTGAAGCTGATGCTCAACCTGCTGAAGCCGAAGTATTTAATCCCAGTAAACGGTGAATACAGAATGCAAAAAGCGCATGCCAAGCTTGCCGAAGAAATCGGCATGAAACGGAGCGACATTTTCCTGATTGAAAAAGGAGACGTCGTGGAATTCCGTGGACAAAACGTCAAAATCGGCGATAAAGTACATTCAGGCAATATTTTGATCGACGGACTCGGTGTCGGCGATATCGGCAACATCGTGCTCAGAGACCGCCGTCTTCTATCTCAGGACGGAATCTTAATCGTTGTGATTACCCTTGATAAAAAGAAAAAACATCTTGTTTCAGGACCCGAAATTATCACGAGAGGTTTTGTCTATGTCAGAGAATCTGAGCAGCTGATCGTTGAAGCGACAGAGCTTGTCAGGGAACTCGTCACCGAAAGCACAGAAAACGCCGTCGTCGAATGGTCCGCTCTAAAACAGACGATGCGTGACGCGTTAAACCAGTTCCTATACGAAAAAACGAAACGAAAACCAATGATCATTCCAATCATCATGGAAGTATAAAACCAAGAGACTCCTCTTGGTTTTTTTTCATGCCTTTTGCGTTGAATGAAAAAAACGCCATTGTCCATAATACAAAAGAAACTCGAGAAAGAGGTGAGCCAGATGGACACAAACCGGATACAAAACGGGGACAGCCAAGGGGAGCAGCCGGCTAAGCAAGACGCAAAAGACAGTCTCGTCAACAAAATCCAGCAGCTAGGCGAAACGACACTCCCGCAAATGGGGCAGGATACCAACATTCACTGCCTGACCATTATCGGCCAAATTGAAGGTCACGTACAGCTTCCTCCCCAAAACAAAACAACAAAGTATGAACATGTGATTCCCCAGATCGTTGCCGTAGAGCAGAATCCTAAAATCGAAGGGCTGCTCATCATCTTAAACACTGTTGGAGGAGACGTTGAAGCGGGCCTTGCGATTGCGGAAATGCTGGCGTCTCTGTCAAAGCCGACGGTCTCTATCGTTCTGGGCGGCGGACATTCAATCGGAGTTCCAATCGCAGTGTCCTGCGACCACAGCTATATCGCTGAAACAGCTACGATGACGATCCATCCGGTCAGACTGACAGGGCTTGTCATCGGTGTGCCGCAGACATTTGAGTATCTCGATAAAATGCAGGAAAGGGTCATCAATTTCGTGACAAGTCATTCCAACATATCGGAAGAAAAATTTAAAGAACTGATGTTTTCAAAAGGCAATTTGACCCGTGATATCGGGACGAATGTCGTAGGAAACGATGCGGTGAAATACGGATTAATCGATGAAACCGGCGGAGTCGGACAGGCGATTCAAAAGCTGAATCAATTAATCGAACAAAACAAGGGCGCCCAGGAAGGGATGATCCAATGATTTTGTATACGACAATGCCGCAGGAAATCGTGTTCGCAGGGCAGGCGGAAAACTCGAACTTAAAACAGATCGATGTAAACGGCGTGCCCCTTTTAGTCGAAATGAACGGAGAGGAAGCAAGGGTCGTTCAGGTTCTCAGCACGAACCCGATGGATTTTTTAAAACAAGAAACAGCACCGGGGCAGACGCTTAAACTGACATTTTATAAATAGCTGAAGTGTCACAAGGATAAATATGCTATAATAGGGGAATCCAGAGGAAAATCGCAGCCGAAAAAAGGCTGCTTTCTCTTTGTTTTTACATTTTTTAACACGCAGTAAGGTGATGGAACATGGCAAAAAGAAAACGAAAATCAACAAAGAAGCAAAAACAAGGAAAAAAACGGATCCATCTTAAATTTGAATTGTACGGATTAATCTGTATAGCCATCTCGATTATTGCGGTTTTGCAGCTTGGCGTAGCAGGGCAAACGTTCATTTACATGTTCCGCTTTTTCGCCGGTGAATGGTTCATCCTTTGCCTTCTCGGCCTCTTTTTAACGGGCCTGTCTTTATTTTGGAAGAAGAAAACACCAAGTTTTTTGACGAGGAGAAAAGCGGGCCTTTACTGCATCATCGCAAGCATGCTGCTTCTTTCCCATGTCCAGCTGTTTCAGCATTTGACTGAAAGAGGAATGGTTCAGTCTCCGAGCGTGATTCAAAATACGTGGGAGCTGTTTTTAATGGATGTAAAAGGCGAGACAGGATCACCTGATCTTGGAGGCGGAATGATCGGAGCCCTTTTATTCGCGGCTTCATACTTTCTGTTTGCATCCGCAGGGTCTAAAATCATCGCCGTCTTCCTGATCTTGATCGGCCTTCTTTTGATTACGGACCGTTCGCTTCAGGAGACGCTGATCAAATGGATGACCCCGGTCGCGTCCTTCATTAAAAACCAGTGGCAAGCCTTTTTAGCAGACCTTAAACAAATGAAAAGCAGCTCGCCTAAAAAGAAATCAGGAAAAAAACAGAAGGTGCAGAGAAAACCGAAAGTGTCTGAAGAGCCTTTACAAGAAGCGGAGCTTGATCCAGATCCGGTTATTCAATCAGAACCGATTATTTCAAGCTTTTCCGACCGCGATGAAAAGCCCGAAGTTCAAGCGTACGAAGCTCCGGCGCCTGCCGAGCATCCTTCTGAGCCTGAAACCGGTGAGGAGATGAAGGCCTCCGGCGCGCCCGAGATCACGTTTACAGAGCTTGAAAATAAGGATTATCAGCTTCCGTCGATTCAATTGCTTGATGATCCGAAGCACACAGGGCAGCAGGCGGATAAAAAGAATATTTACGATAATGCCAGGAAGCTGGAAAAGACGTTTCAAAGCTTCGGAGTTAAGGCGAAAGTCACCCAGGTTCATCTCGGTCCGGCCGTAACGAAATATGAAGTCTATCCTGATGTGGGCGTCAAAGTCAGCAAAATTGTCAACTTAAGTGACGACTTGGCTCTTGCGCTCGCGGCCAAAGATATCCGCATCGAAGCTCCGATTCCCGGAAAATCGGCGATTGGAATCGAAGTGCCGAATGCGGAAGTCGCGATGGTTTCCTTGAAGGAAGTGCTCGAATCGAAACTGAATGACCGGCCGGATGCAAAGCTGATGATCGGCCTCGGCCGCAACATTTCCGGAGAAGCGGTATTGGCAGAACTCAACAAAATGCCCCATCTTCTTGTTGCAGGAGCGACAGGAAGCGGGAAAAGCGTATGTGTCAATGGGATCATTACAAGCATTTTGATGAGGGCAAAGCCCCATGAAGTGAAGATGATGATGATTGACCCGAAAATGGTCGAGCTCAACGTTTACAACGGGATTCCGCATTTGCTAGCACCCGTCGTGACTGATCCGAAAAAAGCATCGCAAGCTTTGAAGAAAGTCGTCAACGAAATGGAGCGGCGCTATGAATTGTTTTCTCACACGGGAACGAGAAATATCGAAGGGTACAACGACTATATTAAACGGATGAATGCCGCAGAAGAAGCAAAGCAGCCGGAGCTTCCATACATCATTGTGATTGTGGACGAGCTTGCCGACTTGATGATGGTCGCTTCCTCTGATGTAGAAGACTCGATCACAAGGCTTTCGCAAATGGCCAGGGCGGCGGGAATCCATCTGATCATCGCGACGCAGCGGCCTTCAGTCGATGTCATTACAGGGGTCATTAAAGCCAATATTCCGTCAAGGATCGCTTTCAGCGTATCGTCGCAGACCGACTCCAGGACGATTCTAGATATGGGAGGCGCTGAAAAACTTCTCGGCAGAGGGGACATGCTGTTTCTGCCTGTCGGCGCCAACAAACCGCTCCGCGTTCAAGGAGCCTTCCTGTCAGACGAAGAAGTTGAAAAAGTTGTCGATCACGTCATCAGCCAGCAAAAGGCCCAATACCAAGAAGAAATGATTCCAGAAGAGACGCAGGAAACGGTCAGCGAAGTGACAGACGACCTTTACGACGAAGCGGTCGCACTTGTCGTCAGCATGCAGACGGCTTCCGTGTCGATGCTGCAAAGGAGATTCCGTGTCGGCTATACAAGAGCGGCGCGGCTTATCGATGCCATGGAAGAGCGGGGGATCGTCGGCCCTTATGAAGGATCAAAACCCCGTGAAGTCCTCTTGTCAAAAGAGCAATACGAAGAACTCTCTTCTTGAGAAGAGAGTTCTTGTTTGACATAATTTCATTATGTAAACTAAAAACATCTGTTTATTTATTTGACAAAACATGATATAGTTATCCTCAATTAAAGGTAATTTGAATCTGATCTGTCAGACGGAGGGAAAACATGTCGATAAAAGCTGACAATCAACGGTTATGTTTAAAAGTGATTGATCGGATAAAAGATGATATTCAAAATGGGGTCTTTTGCGAGAATGAACGGCTCCCGTCTGAATTTGAGCTGTCAAAGATGCTTGGTGTGAGCAGAACGGCTTTGCGTGAAGCGCTTAGAATACTGGAAGAAGAAAACGTCATCATCAGAAGGCATGGGGTCGGACATTTTGTTAATGCCAGACCGTTATTTCTATCAGGTATTGAGCAGCTGAACAGCGTTACAAAAATGATCGAGCAGGCAAGCATGACGCCGGGAACCATTTTTATGTCCTCACAGGTTACCGCTCCGACCGAAGAAGATATGCTCCGGTTTCAATATGCTGAAGAAACGGAGATCTTTTTGCTTGAGCGGGTGAGAACGGCAAATGGAATGCCGGTTGTCTACTGCCTTGATAAAATACCTGTGGATATTCTCCCGGAAGGCTTTTCACACGAGCAGGAATCGATGTTTGAATGGCTTGAGAACAAATCCGGCGCCGTGATCAGCTACGCTGTTGCCGATATTGTGCCAATCGGGTATCACGACACCATTTCCCAAATCCTTGAATGCGATCCTGAAACGTCTTTGCTGCTGCTCAAACAGACTCATTATGACCAAAACGATAAGCCCGTTTTATATTCTTTAAACTATTTTCGGGCCGATAAATTCAGATTTCACGTCGTCAGAAAACGTTTTTGATATGCGGGCGCTCGATTAGGAGCGGCTGTTTTTTTTTGCCCGCCTTAGCGCCCATACATAAATAAGCCCGCATCATGGAACAATAACAGATGGAAATACTGATGAATTGGGTGAAAAAAGTTGAGCAGAAAAAAAGACATGAAAAGCATTTTTGCGCTGTCTTCGGTCCCGCTTGTGATGACGCTCGGCAATTCGATGCTGATTCCGGTTTTGCCGGTGATCGAAAAAAAATTAAACATTTCTTCGTTTCAAGTGTCGTTGATCATCACGGTATACTCAATTGTGGCGATAATATGCATCCCAATTACCGGCTATATGTCAGACCGGTTCGGAAGAAAAAAGATCATGCTCCCATGCCTTGTGATTGCGGGAGCTGGAGGAGCTCTAGCAGGTTTAGCTTCAACTTTTTTCAAAGATCCGTTTGCGATGATTTTAGCAGGGCGCGTCCTTCAAGGAATCGGCTCAGCCGGCGCAGCGCCGATCGTCATGCCGTTTATCGGTGACCTGTTCCAAAATGATGAAGAAATCAGCGCGGGACTCGGTGATATAGAGACGGCCAATACTGCCGGTAAAGTATTAAGCCCGATATTAGGGGCTTTTTTAGCATCTTGGGTTTGGTACATGCCGTTTTGGTTTATCCCGATCGTGTCTCTTGCAAGCTTTTTTCTCGTCTTGTTTTTTGTTCCCAAACCGAAGGACAAAGATGATGAAAAGCAAACATTAAAAAACTTTGCAAAAAACGTACAGGAAATTTTTAAACGGGAAGGACGGTGGCTTGTTTCCATTTTTATCATCGGCGGGATCATTATGTTTCTTTTATTCGGGGTTCTCTTCTACCTGTCGGATACTTTGGAGAAAAAGCATCAAATTGACGGGATTGCAAAAGGAGCGCTTCTCAGCATTCCGCTACTTTTCCTTTCCGTCAGTTCCTACCTTGCCGGGAAGCTGATCGGAAATGATAAGATCAGAATGAAGACCTGCGTGCTGATCGGCATGATCCTGCTGTCTCTGTCATTTGCCGGTTTGTGGTGGAACCACAGTTTTTACCCGTTATTTTTGTTCATGTCCATCGGCGGCATCGGCATCGGAATAGCGCTTCCTTCTTTGGATGCGCTGATTACCGAGGGAATTGAAAAAGAAGAGCGCGGCACGATATCTTCGTTTTACAACAGTATGCGGTTCATCGGTGTTGCGCTCGGACCGCCGGTTTTCGCTTATATGATGACAAATGCGGGGTGGCTGATTTTCATCGTATCGCTTTTGTGCGGTTTAGCCGCTTTAGCGCTTGTGCTGTTTAATATTGATCCGAAGGAAGACGAAAATGAAGCGGCAAAGACGGTGTAAATCTGCACCGTCTTTTTCATAAGGTTTTTTAGTTTCCTTAAATCTCCTCCAGTTGATATAATTACAACCATACAGCCCAAGCGCATATGCTGAAATGTGGTCATAATACATAATATAAACAAGGACGAAGGAGGTTCTAGTATGACATACCTTAACGAAATAAAAGGAAAGCACCGCGGATTGACAAGCCACATTGTCAAAACAGAAAAATTCAAAACCGTCTCGATTATTTTTAAAATGCTTGCTCCTTTAACAAAAGAAGATGTGACAGAGAGGGCGCTTATTCCGCATGTGCTTTTGCGGGGAACGAGCACCCGTCCCAAAACGGCCGAACTCAGAACGTATCTTGATGAACTTTACGGCACTTCCGTATCATGCGACCTCTCCAAAAAAGGGGAAATGCATGTTATTACATTCAGGCTCGATATCGCAAACGAAAAATTTTTAAAGGATCAGACACCGCTTCTGGAAAAAGGGCTCGAGCTTTTGTCAGAGATCATTTTTTCGCCGGCGCTTGAAGACGGGGCCTTTCTGCCGCTGTACGTATCTCAGGAAAAACGTACACTAAAGCAAAGAATACAGGCGGTATATAACGACAAAATGCGCTATTCAAATTTGAGGCTGATTCAGGTGATGTGCAAAGATGAGCCATACGCGCTTCACGTCAACGGTGAGCTTGATGATGTGGACGGCATCACGCCTCAAAGCCTGTATGAAGCTTATCAAAAAGCGGTCAGCGAAGACCAGCTCGACATTTATGTCGTTGGGGATGTGGATGAGCAGCAGGTGGATTCGTACATTTCCAAATACTTCGAAGCAAACGAGCGGGAGCTGAGACCTGTTCCCAAGCTTCAGCAAACCCGCACAAGGGAGCCTCAGGAAGTCGTCGAGGATGCTGATGTCAAGCAAGGTAAGCTGAACATGGGATTTCGGACGGGAACGCATTTTACGGATGATGATTATCCGGCGCTTCAGCTGTTTAACGGCTTGTTTGGCGGATTTTCACATTCAAAGCTGTTTATTAATGTCAGGGAAAAGGCCAGCCTTGCCTATTATGCGGCTTCCAGAATCGAAAGCTTTAAAGGGCTGTTGATGGTGATGTCGGGAATTGAAGTCGGCAATTATCAAAAAGCTGTCGACATCATCAAGGAGCAGTTTCAGGAAATGAAAAAAGGCAGCTTCACAGAAGAGGCGATCGACCAGACGAAAGCCGTCATTAAAAACCAGATTCTTGAAACGCTTGATACACCGTACGGTTTAGTCGAATTTATTTATCAGCAGGCTGCGGCCCAAACCGAATTTTCCCTGGAAGACTGGCTGGGACGAATCGACAATGTCACAAAAGACGACATCATCGAAGTCGGGAAGAAAATCGATTTGGATACAACGTACTTTCTCAAAGGGACGGAGGGAGCATCTTGACGAAAACGATCGAATTTGAACAGTTAAAGGAAACACTATATTACGAAAAAATGCCTGGCGGCCTTGATGTCTATGTTCTTCCGAAAGAAGGATTTAACAAGACATATGCGGTCTTTACGACAAAATACGGATCGATTGACAATCAGTTTGTCCCGCTCGGAAAAGAGGAAATGGTCCGCGTGCCTGACGGAATCGCACACTTTTTGGAGCATAAGCTCTTCGAAAAAGAAGACGGCGATGTTTTTCAGCAATTCAGCAGGCAGGGAGCTTCAGCAAATGCGTTTACCTCCTTCACAAGAACGGCCTACCTGTTTTCGAGCACGTCAAATGTGGAAGAAAACTTGGAAACGCTCGTCGATTTTGTGCAGGACCCTTACTTTACGGAAAAAACGGTTGAGAAGGAAAAAGGCATCATCGGACAGGAAATCAACATGTATGACGACAACCCCGACTGGCGCCTGTTTTTCGGCCTGATCGAAAACATGTACCAGGAGCACCCTGTCCGGATCGATATCGCGGGCACGATCGAAAGCATCTCACATATTACAAAAGACCTTTTGTACGAATGCTATGAGACGTTCTATCACCCGAGCAATATGCTGCTCTTTGTCGTCGGTCCGGTCGATCCCGAAGCGATCATTCGCCAGGTCCGCGAAAACCAGCAGAAAAAACCGTATACAGACCAGCCTGAAATTGTCCGCAAAGAAGTTAAGGAGCCTGGGGCCGTATTCAAAAAAGAACAGGAAATTAAAATGAATGTTCAAAGCTCAAAATGCCTCGTCGGTTTAAAAAGCGCTCATCCGATGAACACGGGAGAAGCCTTGCTGAAGCATGAGCTGACCATCAATCTCATCCTCGAGTGCCTGTTCGGCAAAAGCTCCAGCGATTATGAAAGAATTTATGAAAAAGGGTATATCGATGAGACATTCAGCTATGACTATACTGAAGAACACGGATTTGGCTTCGTCTCTGTCGGCGGCGATACGCCTGAGCCTGACAAGCTTGCCGAGGAGCTGAAACAAGTGCTGTTCAAAGCGAAAGAAACGATAACAGCCGAAAAGCTGGAACTGGCAAGAAAGAAAAAAATCGGCAATTTCCTAAAATCAATGAATTCGCCTGAGTACATCGCCAACCAGTTTACACGGTACGCTTTTCTGGAGACGAGTCTGTTTGATATCGTCACCGTACTCGAATCAATTACGCTTGAGGACGTTCACCGCGTCATCCAGGAAGAAATCGAGGAAGACAGGATCACCGTCTGCAAAGTCGTTCCAAAATCATAAAGCAAGGCCTGAAAGTTCAGCGTGTCAGGACATTTCCGATGCACGCTGAACCTTTCTTCTTTTTAACGGAAAGGTGGAAACATGGTATGACAAAACTCGCTCTTATCACCGGCGCAAGCGGCGGGATCGGGCAAAGCATCAGCGAAAAGCTGGCGCAAAACGGGTATGATCTTCTCCTCCATTACCATACAAATGAGAAGGCAGCCGCTGCACTTGCAGAAAGGCTGGCACATACATACGGCATTCACGCCGAAATCATTCACGGCGATCTGTCCGACCCCGGCGGCGCAAAAGCTGTTTCCGCTTCAATCGGCGGGCGGGCGCTTGACGGCATCGTCTTAAACAGCGGACAAAGCTTCCGCGGGCTTGTGACAGACATGTCCGATGAGGCTGTACAGGACATGGTGCAGCTCCATGTCTCAAGCCCGTTTTTATTGACGAGGAATCTGCTGCCGGCGATGATCAGGAAAAAATCCGGCGCCATTGTAGCCGTCAGCTCCATTTGGGGTGAAACAGGGGCGTCGTGCGAAGTTTTATACAGCATGACAAAAGGTGCACAAAATGTGTTTGTCAAAGCTCTTGCAAAAGAGCTTGCGCCTAGCGGCATCAGAGTCAACGCCGTTTCTCCGGGCGCTGTGAAAACAAAGATGATGAGCTCGTTTTCAAAAGAGGAAGAAGAGATGATCGCCGATGAGATTCCAATGGGAAGGCTTGCCGAAGCCGAAGAGGTTGCAGACGCCGTCCTGTTTCTGCTCTCGGCAAAGGCATCTTATATCACGGGTCAAATTTTGTCAGTTAATGGCGGCTGGCATTGTTAAAAACATGTATAGTTTACGGTCCCCCAGTTCATAATAAGGCTGTAACTTCAAGAGAATGGAGGGGCCTGATATGTCCGTACTGGATAATTGGGATCAGTGGAAAAACTTTTTGGGCGACCGTTTGAACTATGCCCAAGAAAAAGGAATGTCAAACGAAACCATCTCAGATCTCGCATATGAGATCGGCGATTATTTGGCTGGTGAGGTTGATTCAAAAAACCATCAAGAACGAGTGCTCGCAGACCTTTGGAGCGTGGCTTCCGAAGAAGAGCAGCGCGCCATTGCGAACGTGATGGTTAAGCTTGTTGAAAACAACAGCTCACATTAAGGAGAGAGTGTGTTCACTCTCTCTTTTTTATAGGCGCGGCTTTGTCAGCGGCAACGCTTTTGTTGTTTGCTTTTCGTCCCGACAGGGTAAACAGCATGCAGGCGCCGTTACAGCAGTTTTTTCCCGATTTTGGGAAACGGACGTTTTTCTTATTTAATCACAACATTCTGCTTTCTAATTGAGACAAAATGCTTTATGATAAAGGAAGGTAAATTTTTGCCACGATGATGGGTAGGGAGGTTATCATTTGGCAAAGCTCGAATGGTACTTAGAATATGAAATCCAAGTCAACCGTCCCGGACTTCTGGGAGATATATCCTCTTTATTGGGGATGCTTTCAATTAATATTGTGACCATTAACGGCGTCGATACTCAAAGAAGAGGCCTCTTGTTAAAATGCCGTCATATAGATCAGATCAAGCGACTGGAATCGATTCTGAACACGATGGATACGATTAAAGTGACGAAGCTCCGCGAGCCGAAGCTTCGCGACCGTCTCGCTGTAAGGCACGGCCGCTATATCCAGCGGGATGCAGACGATAAAAAAACGTTCAGGTTTGAACGCGACGAGCTCGGCCTGCTTGTCGATTTTATGGCTGAACTGTTTAAAAAAGACGGGCACAAGCTGATCGGGATCAGGGGAATGCCCCGCGTCGGCAAGACGGAATCAATTGTTGCTTCAAGCGTCTGTGCGAGCAAAAGGTGGCTTTTTGTTTCTTCTACACTGCTGAAGCAAACGATCAGAAGCCAGCTTATTGCTGATGAATACAGTCCGGAGAATGTTTTCATTTTGGACGGTATTGTGTCGACGAGAAGGGGATCTGAACGCCATTTGCAGCTCGTCAGTGAGATCATGCGGCTGCCGGCGACCAAAGTTGTCGAGCATCCGGACATTTTCGTGCAAAATACGGAATATACGATGGACGATTTTGATTACATCATCGAATTGCGTAACAGCCCCGATGAGGTGATTACATATGAACATGCTGAAGAACCGCAGATGTTTGACCATTCGGGTTTTTCCGGCTTTGATTTTTAAAATGGAAGGTGTTTGTTGTGACTGAACTAGGAAATCGGCTGAAAGAAGCCAGAGAGGAAAAAGGGATGTCATTGGACGACCTTCAGGCGGCCACAAAGATCCAAAAAAGGTATTTAACGGCCCTTGAAGAAGGAAACTATGATATCATTCCGGGGAAATTTTATGTGAGGGCTTTTATCAAGCAGTATGCCGAAGCTGTCGGCCTCGACTCGGAGCTCTTGTTTGAAGAGTTTAAAAAAGATATCCCTAATTCTTACAATGATGAGGTTTCTGAGAAGCTTTCTTCAATCAAGCCGCAGAGGGAGCTGCCCAAGTCCGCCTCAAAAGCGCTTGAACTTTTGCCTACTCTGCTTGTGGCAGCCGGCGTTATCGTTGTGATCGCGATCATTTACGTCATCGTTCAGGCTGTAAACGGCGGAGGGAATCAGCAGGCTGAAGAGCCTAAGACAGAGGAATCGCAAAGCAAGTATGACGTCTCGAAAGATTCCCCTCTGACAAAGGAAAATCAACAGAACACGGATGCGCAGAAAGACAGCGCTGAAGACGACAAAGAAAAAAAGGATCAGCAGTCTGATGAGAACGACAAGCTGACCATTAAAGCGACCGCAAGCGAAGGCTCTTCCACAACCTATGAAGTATCAGGATCCGACAAGCTGGAGCTTGAAGTAAAGGCAAACGAAAACTCATGGGTCAGGGTGCGTGACGAGAAAGGGAGCTCTCTTAAAGAAGGAATGATGAAAAAAGGAGAAACCTTTCAAAAGAATATCACCGATCAATCGCAAATTGATTTACGGATCGGATATGCGCCGGGCGTTGAAATTAAAATCAACGGAGAAGTTCTTTCTTACAAGCTCGATCCTAAGACTGTGATGACACAAAACATAACGATTCAAAATAAAAAGGAGGAAAAGTCATCTTAATTGCACAGATGACTTTTTCTTGCGTTCATCATCATTAGTAAAACATACATATATGGAGGAACCTTTATGTTTAATTTACCGAATAAAATCACGCTTTCTAGAATCGCATTAATTCCTGTTTTTATGGTCATCATGCTTGTGCCGTTTCAGTGGGGGTCTGTCTCCTTCGGCAGCGAGTCGATTCCGGTCACCCATTTGATCGGCGCACTGCTGTTTATTTTTGCTTCCGTCACAGATTGGGTTGACGGCTATTATGCAAGAAAACTGAACCTTGTGACAAACTTTGGGAAATTCCTTGACCCGCTTGCAGACAAGCTGCTCGTGTCTTCCGCTTTGATTATTCTGGTGCATTACCATCTTGCTCCGGCCTGGATGGCCATTGTCATTATCAGCCGGGAATTTGCCGTAACGGGATTGCGGCTCGTCCTTGCGGGAACGGGGGAAGTCGTCGCAGCCAACATGCTTGGAAAAGTGAAAACATGGGCTCAAATTATCGCCATCTCTGCCCTTTTGCTTCACAATCTTCCATTTGAGCTTGTATCCTTCCCGTTCGGCTCTCTTGCTTTATGGGTGGCTGTCTTTTTCACAGTCGTATCAGGATGGGATTATTTCGCTAAAAACTGGGATGCTTTAAAAACATCGAACTAAACGTGGGGAAGTGGAAACAATGAAGTTGGAAAGAAAAGCGGAAATTATCGCTGTCGGTTCTGAGCTTCTGCTCGGACAAATCGCTAATACAAATGCTCAGTTTATCAGCAGGCATTTGGCTGAAATCGGCATTAACGTCTTTTATCACACGGCGGTGGGAGACAATCCGGAACGCCTTAAACAAGTTATTCAGACAGCACAGCAAAGGTCTGACTTCATCATTTTTTCAGGAGGCCTCGGACCGACGAAAGACGATTTGACAAAAGAAACGATCGCTGAAGTTGTCGGGCGCCCTCTTAAGCTTGACGATGAAGCCTTCGAATCGATTCAGGACTACTTCAAAAAAACGAACCGGGAGATGTCGCCGAACAACCGCAAACAGGCGCTGATCCTAGAAGGCTCCGACGTTCTGCCGAACCGCTTCGGGATGGCTCCGGGAATGCTGCTTGAGCATGAAGCGCGCTTTTATATGCTTCTGCCGGGACCTCCGAAAGAGCTGGAGCCGATGTTTGAAAACGAAGCGAAGCCGCTCATTTTGGAAAAGCTCGGTTCGAGGGAAAAGATCGTGTCAAGGGTGCTGCGGTTCTTCGGCATCGGGGAATCCCAGCTTGAAACCGATTTGGAAGATCTCATTGATGCGCAGACTAATCCGACAATCGCCCCGCTTGCGGCAGACGGGGAAGTCACGCTCAGGCTCACGGCAAAGCATGCGGATCCGGCGGAGACAAACCGCTTGTTAAAAGAAACGGAAGACCGCATCCTGGAGCGGGTCGGAGAGTTCTTTTACGGGTATGATGATACATCCCTCGCAGAAGAGCTTGCGAAAGCATGCAGGAGCAAGGGAATGACCCTGGCTGCTGCGGAAAGCTTTACAGGCGGGCTTTTTTCCAGCTGGCTGACGGAAATGAGCGGCGCTTCCGAATACTTCAAAGGCGGCGCCGTCTGCTACACTAACGAATTGAAAGTGTCAGCGGCCGGCGTTTCGGAAGACACGCTGCAGCGCTACGGTGCGGTCAGCGCGCAATGCGCAAAAGAACTCGCCGCAGGCATCAGAGTCAAAACAGGAAGCGATATCGGCATCAGCTTCACTGGAGTAGCCGGGCCGAATACGCAAGAAGGCCATCCGGCAGGAAAGGTGTTTATCGGCATCTCCGTGAAGGACCAGGCTGAAGAAGCGTTCGAATTTCAGTTCGCCGGATCCAGATCTGCGGTGCGGAAACGTTCTGCCAAATACGGCTGCCATCTGTTGCTGAAAATGATGGAAAAATAAGCGAAAAACGGGTTTTCGGAATATCTTTCTTATGAAAAAGGTCATTCCATTTTAGGAGATCGATTTTTTCCTCTTAAAAAAATCGAATATGCGTTCGCTTTTTTCTTGGCAAATCCGCGCAAACAAGGTATAGTAGATATAGCGGAAGTGATAAAGGAGGAAAATAGAATGAGTGATCGTCAGGCAGCCTTAGATATGGCGCTTAAACAAATAGAAAAGCAGTTTGGTAAAGGTTCGATTATGAAACTCGGCGAACAAACTGAAACGAGAATTTCAACAGTTCCGAGCGGTTCTTTAGCGCTCGATACGGCTCTTGGAGTGGGCGGATACCCGCGCGGCCGGATTATCGAAGTATACGGGCCTGAAAGCTCCGGTAAAACGACGGTGGCGCTTCATGCGATTGCCGAAGTTCAGCAGCAGGGCGGACAGGCGGCGTTCATCGACGCCGAACACGCGCTCGACCCCGTCTATGCGCAAAAGCTGGGTGTCGACATTGATGAGCTTTTGCTGTCACAGCCTGATACGGGCGAGCAGGCGCTCGAAATCGCCGAAGCCCTTGTCAGAAGCGGAGCGGTGGATATCGTTGTCATCGACTCAGTGGCAGCGCTTGTGCCGAAAGCTGAAATCGAAGGAGACATGGGGGATTCCCACGTCGGTTTGCAGGCCAGACTGATGTCTCAGGCGCTTCGTAAGCTTTCCGGAGCAATCAATAAATCGAAGACCATCGCGATCTTTATTAACCAGATTCGTGAAAAAGTCGGCGTCATGTTTGGAAATCCTGAGACGACACCAGGCGGAAGAGCGTTGAAATTCTACTCTTCTGTCCGCCTGGAAGTGCGCCGTGCAGAGCAGCTGAAACAAGGCAACGATGTCATGGGGAACAAGACGAAAATCAAAGTCGTGAAAAACAAAGTGGCACCTCCATTCCGGACAGCCGAAGTGGACATTATGTACGGGGAAGGGATTTCAAAAGAAGGGGAAATCATCGACCTCGGAACAGAGCTTGACATCGTTCAAAAGAGCGGTGCATGGTACTCTTATCAGGAGGAACGTCTTGGACAAGGCCGTGAAAACGCCAAACAGTTCCTGAAAGAAAACAAGGACATCCTTTTGATGATTCAAGAGCAGATCCGGGAGCACTACGGTTTGGATACTGGAGGCGTTGCTCCTGCTCAGGAAGACGATGCCCAAGCTCAGGAAGAACTCGAATTTTAATCATGAAACATGTGAAAGGCTGCCGGCCCGATCGGCAGCCTTTTCCTTTAATCTGCGCATTTAGGCGCAGCTCCTCTATCCACCCTCTTCATCCCGGCGGTTTGAAAAGGCGTTTAATCCAGAAACGTTAAGACCGTAAGCTTGACAAGTATTTCCCACACAATTACAATGAAATTGTATCACTTGTTTTTCTTAACATGATTGATAAACATTTAAACTTGACAAGGGCTGTGAAGCCGCTTCACTCCCTGTGAAGGTTCTGTATGTTGAGAAGAAGTACAATGTACATGCCGACACTTACTTTTAGCAAGACAAGTTCATAGCAAGAGGAGGTGAAAGTTATGAATCCTTTAGCAATTCTCATCTCCATTTTGCTGAGCCTATTCTGTTTAGTTGTTGGCTACTATGTTCGTAAAATCATTGCCGAAGCAAAAATTTCAGGTGCGCGAAATGCAGCCGAACAAATTCTTGGAGACGCAAAGCGGGATGCTGAAGCGTTGAAAAAAGAAGCCCTTCTTGAAGCAAAGGACGAGATTCATACGCTTCGGATAGAAGCTGAACAAGAAGTTCGTGAAAGACGAAATGAGCTTCAAAAACAAGAAAACCGTTTACTTCAAAAGGAAGAGAACCTTGACCGAAAAGATGAATCATTAGATAAACGGGAAGCGATGTTGGAGAAGAAAGATCATTCTCTGAATGAACGACAACAACATATTGAAGAGATGGAAAGCAAAGTGGATGAAATGATTCGTATGCAGCAGTCAGAGTTGGAGCGTATTTCAAGTCTGACGCGAGATGAAGCGAAGCAAATCATTCTGGAACGGGTTGAAAACGAGCTTTCCCATGACATCGCGATCATGATGAAAGAAAGTGAAAATCGAGCGAAAGAAGAGGCTGATAAAAAAGCGAAAAATATTCTTTCATTGGCTTTACAGCGCTGTGCGGCAGATCATGTGGCCGAGACAACAGTTTCAGTTGTCAACCTTCCAAATGATGAGATGAAAGGCCGCATTATCGGACGTGAAGGACGTAATATCCGTACATTGGAAACATTGACGGGGATCGATCTGATCATCGACGATACGCCGGAAGCCGTTATCCTTTCAGGATTTGATCCGATCAGGCGTGAAACAGCCAGGATCGCTCTTGATAAACTCGTTCAGGATGGCCGCATTCATCCTGCCAGAATCGAAGAAATGGTTGAGAAATCCCGCCGTGAAGTGGATGATTACATCCGCGAAATGGGTGAACAGACGACGTTTGAAGTTGGAGTTCACGGGCTTCATCCCGATTTAATCAAAATCCTCGGCCGCTTGAAGTTCAGAACGAGCTACGGACAGAATGTACTGAAACATTCAATGGAAGTGGCGTTTCTGACAGGCTTGATGGCTTCAGAGCTCGGAGAAGACGTGACGCTCGCAAAAAGAGCAGGACTTCTTCATGATATCGGGAAAGCGATTGACCATGAGGTGGAAGGAAGCCATGTTGAAATCGGAGTGGAACTGGCCACCAAGTATAAAGAGCATCCAGTTGTCATCAACAGTATCGCATCTCACCACGGAGATCAGGAGCCGACTTCCATCATCGCCGTGCTCGTGGCTGCAGCCGATGCGCTGTCTGCCGCAAGACCTGGCGCAAGAAGCGAAACGCTCGAAAACTATATTCGCAGGCTTGAAAAACTGGAAGAAATCTCTGAATCGTACGAAGGTGTTGAAAAATCATTCGCGATACAAGCGGGACGAGAGGTGCGGATCATGGTCAAACCTGACTCAATCAATGATCTTGAAGCCCATCGTTTGGCGCGTGATATTCGAAAACGAATTGAGGACGAGCTTGACTACCCTGGACACATCAAGGTAACTGTGATCAGGGAAACAAGAGCCGTTGAATACGCAAAATAAAGTGGTGCGAATGCGCCACTTTATTTTTTTGTTTCCTTGTGTAACACTATGATTAAAACCTATTTTAAAAAAGAAAGGGTCAAATTATGAGAATTTTATTTATTGGAGATGTCGTCGGTTCGCCCGGCAGAGACATGATCAAAACCTATTTGCCGAAGCTGAAGCTGAAATATAAACCGAATGCCGTCATCGTCAACGGAGAAAACGCAGCACACGGAAAAGGCATTACCGAAAAAATATACCACCAGCTCATCCAAGCGGGAGCCGACGTTCTCACAATGGGAAACCACACATGGGATAAAAGGGAAATATTTGATTTTATTGATGACGCGCCGCAGATCGTCAGACCTGCCAATTTTCCCGAAGGCACGCCTGGAAAAGGCATCACATACATAAAAACAAACGGTTCGAAGGAACTGGCTGTGATCAATTTGCAAGGCCGCACATTTCTGCCTGCGATCGATTGCCCATTTCGAAAAGCTGATGAATTAATAGAAGAAGCGTCAAAAAGAACGCCGTTCATTTTTATCGATTTTCATGCCGAAGCGACAAGCGAAAAGCAGGCGATCGGCTGGTATACGGACGGCCGCGTTTCAGCGGTTGTCGGAACGCACACGCATGTTCAGACAGCCGACAACCGCATTCTTCCGAAAGGCACGGCATATATAACAGACGTGGGGATGACTGGTCCTTACGACGGCATTCTCGGCGTCGACCGCGAGACGATTATCAAGCGTTTTAAAACGAGCCTGCCCGTCCGTTTTGAGATTGCCGAAGGCCGCACAACACTGAGCGGAGTTGTTATTGACATCGACGAACAGAGCAAGAAAGCAGTTAAAATTGACCGGATATTAATTAATGATGACCACATGTTTTTTGAATAACTGAACAGAAAATCATTTTAGAAAAATATTAAAAGGAAAGCAGGAATATCCCGGTCCTATAGTGAATATAGTAAAAATGGAAGGTACCCTGCTATTTTTGAAAAGCAATTAAAAGGGGATGGCTTTGAAAATAGCAACATCTAATAATGATTGTTCTAATGAACACTCACTTATCCATTGTAAACTTAAGGGGGAGCAGGAATGGAAATATTAAAGGTTTCAGCAAAATCAAATCCAAACTCGGTCGCAGGTGCGCTCGCAGGAGTCTTGAGGGAACGAGGAGCTGCAGAAATTCAAGCAATTGGAGCCGGGGCATTAAATCAGGCTGTTAAAGCGGTAGCGATTGCGCGGGGATTTGTAGCGCCGAGCGGTGTCGATCTGATTTGCATTCCGGCGTTTACGGACATTCAAATTGACGGTGAAGAACGAACAGCGATTAAGCTAATCGTAGAGCCTCGCTGATAGAAAAATCACTCTTTTTCAAATGCTTCAACCTGCTTACTTTCACGTAAGCGGGTTGTTTTTGGTTTGGCCGTTTTTGAAAAATGCAGCCGGGAGAGGATGAACGTGAAGATTTTTGATGCCCATTCTGATTTGCTGCTGAAGCTCTGGAAAAATCCGAAGCTCAATGAATACAGCGACCCGTCGCTTCAAACGCCTGTTCAGGCGCTTTTAAACGGAAAGGCGAAAGTGCAGTGTCTGGCGATTTTTCTGCCTGAAACCGTACCCGACACAATAAGGCTTGAAATGGCGCTTGTCCAAATCCAGCTGTTTCACGAAAAAATTGCAAAGTACAAACGGATCAAACTGATCAAAAATAAAGCCGATATCGACAAGCTCAAAAGCGATGAAACCGGCATCATTTTAACGATGGAAGGCTGTGAGCCGATCGCAAAAAACTTAAGGCTGTTTGACATCTTTTTTCAGCTCGGAGTCAGAAGTTTCGGCCTGACATGGAACTGGGCCAATACGTTCGCAGACGGCGCTTTAGAAGAAAGAAACGCCGGCTTGACTTCTTACGGGGAAAGGCTGATTCGTAAGGCGAACAAAAACCGGGCATGGACAGATCTCTCCCATTTATCCGAAAAAAGCTTTTGGGGTGCGATTGAAACGGCGGCGTATCCGATCGCCTCTCATTCGAATGCCCACAGCCTTTGCCCTCATCCGAGAAATTTAAAAGACGATCAAATCAAAGCGCTTATTAATAAGAACGGTGTCATCGGCTTGACATTTGTCCCTGAATTCGTGAGAAACGGAAAAACGCCTGTGATCAAAGATATCCTCTCACATATTGACCATGTCTGCTCTTTAGGAGGCGAGCGGCATATCGGATTCGGATCTGACTTTGACGGCATCGACCGGGTCATTCCGGGTCTGGAAGCCCACAAAGATTACGGGAATCTGGTCGAAGCGCTGCAGCGCTCATATACACCAAGTCAAGTCGACGGATTTCTCTTTCAAAATTTCATCAGCCGCATCCCATTTTAAAAAAATATTATACATTTTTTAGAGGGTGTTCATATGTTTTTCTCAGGAGGACACTGGTGTTTACCAAGACCGATTATCATGCTACAATCCTTTTGTAAAGCGATTTTACAAAGGGGGTCTGTTCATCTTGGACGGAAATATGAAAGCGCTTATCAAGAAGCCGGGGGAGCCGGGCGCCAGCTTCGAGCTCGTCCCGATTCCGAAGATCGACAAACACGAGGTGCTGATCAAAGTCAAAGCTGCATCGATTTGCGGAACCGATGTCCATATTTATAATTGGGATGAATGGGCGAAAAGCAGGGTTAAACCGCCTTATGTGTTTGGCCACGAATTTTCCGGCGAGGTTGTTCTAGTGGGGGAAAATGTGACTACGGTACAAGAAGGGGAGTATGTTTCGGCAGAAACGCACATCGTTTGCGGAAAGTGCCTGCCGTGTTTGACCGGAAAAGAGCATGTCTGCAGAAAAACGCTGATTCTCGGTGTCGATACAGACGGCTGTTTTGCCGAATATGTCAAAGTGCCCGCCGCAAACATTTGGAAAAACCCGGCCGGCATGCCTGAGGATCTCGCTTCTATTCAAGAACCGCTCGGAAATGCCGTGCATACGGTTCTGACGGGAATGACGGCTGGAGTGAAAGTCGCTGTCGTCGGCTGCGGACCGATCGGACTGATGGCCGTGGCAGTTGCAAAAGCGTCAGGGGCGGCACAGGTGATCGCCATCGATAAAAACGAATACAGGCTCGACCTTGCATTGCAAATGGGGGCAACCGATATCATCTCCGTTGAAAAAGAAGATCCGCTCAAAAATGTAAGCGCTTTAACAGGTGGTGAAGGGTCGGACTTGGTTTGCGAAATGTCAGGCCATCCGACGGCAATCCGCCAAAGTTTAAAAATGGCGGCAAACGGAGGGCGGGTTCATGTCTTAAGCCTGCCTGAGCATCCCGTATGCATCGACATGACAAATGATATCGTCTTTAAAGGATTGACAGTCCAGGGAATTACCGGCCGCAAAATGTTTGAAACGTGGAGACAGGTCAGCGGTCTCCTTCAGTCCGGTACGATTCAAATCAAGCCTGTCATCACCCACTGTTTCCCGATGGAAGAGTTTGAAAAAGGCTTTGAACTGATGAGAAAAGGGCAATGTGGAAAAGTCGTACTGATACCGTAGAAAGGAGAGATTAATATGAAAGAATTCAATTTTTTAGCTTCCGAGCTTGATAAAATGAAAGAAAACGGAACTTTTCAGGAACTGCCGATCATCGAATCACTGCAAGGATCAACCGTCAAAATGAAAGGAAAAGACATCATTCAGCTTTCATCCAATAACTATCTCGGTTTGACGTCTCATCCGCGCCTCCAAAAAGCGGCCGAAGAGGCAGTCAAACGGTACGGAGCTGGAACCGGATCGGTCCGTACAATAGCCGGAACATTCACCATGCATGATGAGCTCGAAAAGAAGCTCGCTTCATTTAAAAACACTGAAGCGGCACTCGTATTCCAGTCCGGTTTCACCGCAAATCAAGGCATTCTTTCAAGCATCCTCACCAAAGATGATATTGTCATCTCAGACGAATTAAACCATGCTTCCATCATTGACGGCATCAGGCTCACCAAAGCGGGCAAAAAAGTATATCAGCATGCGGACATGGAAGATTTAGAAAAGATTTTGAAAAAATCAATGAATTACAGAATGCGGCTTATCGTTACAGACGGCGTGTTTTCGATGGACGGGGACATCGCGCCGCTGCCCGAAATCGTCCGGCTCGCTGAACAGTATGACGCATTTGTCATGGTCGACGATGCGCATGCATCCGGCGTTCTCGGCGAGAACGGGCGCGGAACGGTTCACCATTTCGGGCTGGACGGGAAGGTTCACATTCAAGTCGGCACGCTCAGCAAGGCGATCGGTGTTTTAGGAGGCTATGCGGCCGGATCCAAGGTGCTGATCGACTATTTAAAGCATAAAGGAAGGCCATTTCTCTTCAGTACTTCCCATCCGCCGGCCGTCACTGCGGCATGCATTGAAGCGGTCAATGTGCTGATGGAGGAACCTTCATTGATTAAAAAGCTTTGGGACAATACCGCGTACTTCAAAAAAGAGCTTGAAAAAATGGGCCTTCCGCTGATCAAGAGCGAAACGCCGATCACGCCGATTTTGATCGGTGATGAAGCTGAGGCGTGCCGGTTCTCAAACACGCTTTTTGAGCTCGGTTTATTTGCGCAGGCCATAGTTTTTCCGACCGTCCCGAAAGGCAAAGCGCGGATCAGAACGATCATGACCGCCCAACATTCGAAAGAAGAGCTCGATAAAGCGCTTGAAATCATTGAAACCGGCGCCAAAAAAGCGGGTCTGCTTTAAACTCATCGATTTCTTTTTGAACAAAGCAAATAACCATTGATAATCATTTTCAGTTAGTGTACAATGATGGGTTCTGGGTTGTGCTGACAACCGAGAACCTTTATACTGAAGAGTGGAGCTTTGTTTGAAAGGAGATCAAAAACATGAATGAGAAACAGCGCATTGAAAGCGGACAGGTCAATCCATCGGACAAAAAATCCGAGAAGGATTACAGCAAGTACTTCGAAGCTGTTTATGTTCCGCCTTCATTAAAAGATGCGAAAAAACGCGGCAAAGAAGAGGTTAAATACCATAACGATTTTAAAATTTCCGAGCAGTACAAAGGGATGGGTGATGGACGGAAGTTCTACATCCGCACATACGGCTGCCAGATGAATGAACACGATACAGAAGTCATGGCCGGTATTTTCATGGCGCTCGGCTATGAGCCGACCGATTCGACTGAAGATGCCAATGTGATTCTGTTAAACACATGCGCCATTCGCGAAAATGCGGAAAACAAAGTATTTGGTGAAATCGGCCATTTAAAAGCTTTGAAAAAAGACAATCCGGATTTGATCCTCGGCGTCTGCGGATGTATGTCCCAGGAAGAATCAGTCGTCAACCGGATTTTAAAGAAACATCCGTTCGTCGATCTGATTTTCGGTACACACAATATCCACCGCTTGCCGGAACTTTTGTCAGAGGCTTATCTGTCAAAAGAAATGGTTATCGAAGTGTGGTCTAAAGAAGGCGATGTCATTGAAAACCTTCCGAAAGTCCGCACCGGCAAAATCAAAGGCTGGGTCAACATCATGTACGGCTGCGACAAGTTCTGTACGTACTGCATCGTGCCGTACACAAGAGGAAAAGAACGAAGTAGACGTCCCGAAGAAATCATCCAGGAAGTGAGAAGGCTTGCGGCTGAAGGCTACAAAGAAATCACGCTTCTCGGACAGAACGTCAATGCTTACGGCAAAGATTTCGAGGATATCGAATACGGACTCGGCCACTTAATGGATGAGCTCCGCAAAATCAATATTCCGCGTATCCGCTTCACGACAAGCCATCCGCGTGATTTTGACGATCATCTGATCGAGGTGCTCGCAAAAGGCGGAAACCTTCTGGACCACATCCACCTGCCTGTTCAGTCCGGAAGCTCGGATGTCTTGAAACTGATGGCGCGCAAATACGACCGGGAACGCTATCTTGATCTTGTCGCCAAAATTAAAAAAGCGATGCCGAACGCGTCTTTAACAACGGATATTATCGTCGGCTTCCCGAACGAAACAGATGAGCAATTTGAAGAAACGCTTTCTTTATACAAAGAGGTTGAATTTGACAGCGCCTATACGTTCATCTACTCGCCTCGCGAAGGAACGCCTGCTGCAAAAATGAAAGACAATGTTCCGATGCGCGTGAAAAAAGAACGGCTTCAGCGATTAAATGAAGTGGTCAACGAAATTTCCGCGAAGAAAATGAAGGAATATGAGGGGCAGGTTGTCGAAGTGTTAGTAGAGGGTGAAAGTAAAAACAACCCTGATATCCTTGCCGGCTATACACGGAAAAACAAGCTTGTCAATTTCAAAGGACCAAAAGAAGCGATCGGCCAGCTTGTCAACGTGAAAATCCACCAGGCGAAAACTTGGTCGCTTGACGGGGAAATGGTAGGAGAAGCAATCGAGGTGAAATAAAGTGACGCTTTATACGAAAAAAGAGATTGTTGCAAAAGCGCGGGAACTCGCAAAAATGATTGCCGAAACGGAAGAAGTCGACTTTTTCAAAAAAGCGGAGGCACAGATTAATGAGAATGCCAAAATAACGGGCATTATCAACCAAATCAAAGCCCTGCAAAAGCAAGCTGTCAACTTTAAACATTACGAAAAGCATGAAGCGCTTAAACAAACGGAAGCAAAGATTGACGCGCTTCAGGAAGAGCTTGACGAGATTCCGATCATTCAAGAGTTCAGAGACTCTCAAATGGAAGTCAACGACCTTCTTCAGCTTGTCGCGCATACAATATCAAACCAAGTGACAAACGAGATCATCACATCGACCGGGGGAGACCTGCTGAAAGGCGAGACCGGTTCAAAAGTGAAAAATTCATCACCGAGCTGTTCTCTATAATTTGGCGGCGCCTTTTAAAGGCGCCTAGCTTGTCGACAAAGCCGTAAAAAACGTTTTTGATTGACAAGCTTTTTTTATGGAAGCACAGGCGAGGCTCGAATTCGAGCCTGCTGTTCACTCGGCCTTGTCGGGGGACAGAGTGACGCGCACCGGCGTGCTGGTGCTGAGTGAGGCCGATCATGCCCTGAAGTTCTATATGGCGGTTTTTGCCAAGTCTGTTCGCTTTTTAAACCTGTCAACTAAATCGGGTTCCGGAGCCGATCATGCACTCAAGCTATTCTTTTAAAATACGAAAATCGACGATATTTCCATATCGATCTGATTCAATATGACAGCATCCCATCATCAGCTGTTTTAATTTTGCCCTTCCCCGTTGCACTCTTGATTTTGCCCCGGAATAAGTAATCCCCATTTTTTCACACAACTCTTTTTGTGATAATCCTTGGATTTCGGTCAGTTCAAGCGCCTGCCGATACTTTTGGGGCAGTCTATTTATGCTTGAGCGAATACACGCAGCCGCTTCCTTCGTATAATTTTCCCCGTCGAAATCGCCGGGGAATTCAAAATGCTCGGTGAGTTGTTCAATTGATTTTTCTGTGCGATAAAAATCAATAATGGTATTTCGGGTAATCCGATAGATCCAGCCGGGGATTTTTTGTTCATCATGTACATTCGGGAGGTGAATTTGGATTTTCATAAAAACGATTTGCAATAGATCATCAACCATCGAATGGTCATGTACTCTATACGTAATAAATTTTTTTAACGGTTCGTGATATTGATTCCACAGTTCCTCTACATTCAATTGAAAAATCCTCCTGCTTAACATTTTCTTTATTTTTGCGTCCTTTTAAAAGCTGCTTCGTCCTTTATATCGTAACAGGAAGCTGGAAGGTTGTTGAATCATTTGCTTTCCAGTAAGCCCTGCTGCAAAAAATGAATGGGGAGAGGTTTGTTTTGAAATATACCTTTTTAGGAAGAACAGGTATGCGCGTCAGCCGCTTATGCCTGGGAACGATGAATTTTGGGGTCGATACAGACGAGAAAACCGCGTTCCGAATCATGGATGAAGCGCTTGATGCGGGTATTAATTTTTTTGATACTGCGAATATCTACGGCTGGGGAGAGAATGCAGGATTGACAGAGAGCATCATCGGAAAATGGTTTGCAAAAGGGGGACAGCGCCGTGAGAAAGTCGTTCTGGCGACGAAAGTATATGAACCAATTTCTGATCCGAACGACGGTCCAAACGATGCGAGGGGCCTGTCTCTTTATAAAATCCGGCGCCATCTGGAAGGGTCGCTGAAGCGGCTGCAGACAGACCATGTAGAATTATATCAAATGCACCATATCGATCGGCGGACGCCGTGGGATGAAATATGGGAAGCTTTTGAAAGCCAGGTTCGATCAGGAAAGGTTGACTATATCGGCTCAAGCAACTTCGCGGGGTGGCATTTGGTCAAGGCGCAGGCTGCAGCTGAGAAACGTAATTTCATGGGGCTTGTGACAGAACAGCATAAGTATAGTTTATTAGAGCGAACGGCGGAAATGGAAGTGCTTCCGGCAGCACGAGATCTCGGGTTGGGTGTAGTAGCGTGGAGTCCTCTTGGAGGAGGGCTGCTCGGAGGCCATGCGCTGAAAGGTGCTGTCGGAATCCGGACAGCCAAAAGGGCAGACCTCATTGAAAAACACCGCTCACAGCTTGAAAGATTTTCGTCTTTATGCAAGGAGCTTGGGGAGAAAGAAGCCAACGTTGCTTTGGCATGGGTGCTGGCAAATCCGGCGTTGACCGCTCCCATTATAGGGCCGAGAAACGCAGAACAGCTTCGGAATGCAATCAGAGCTGTTGAGATCAGTCTGGATGAGGGCATACTCAGCGAGCTGAGCGACATCTTCCCCGGACCCGGAGGGGAAACGCCTGAAGTATACGCTTGGTAGCAGAGTGCTATTAGATTAAGAATAATGTAGACACAACATCATAAAGTAAACTAAACTTTTTCAAATGGATGTTGACAACAATGTGGGCGCCATTTTTTTATTCAATTTCCCGCCGTGACGGCTTATTGAAAAGATTCGGTTTTCGGTCTGTCTTTTTCTTTTCTGATTTTAAGTCAAGTTTATCCTTTTACCTGCATACACTTAAACAGATTCATTATATGGGAATGTTATTTTGATTTCTCATGGAACGCACATTAGACGAATGCCCAGCATAGGATAATACGAGGAAAAACAAGGAGGCATGACCGAATGTCTGAATACAGGGAAATTATAACTAAAGCGGTGGTCGCGAAAGGCCGGAAATTCACCCAGTCCACTCATACAATCTCCCCTTCGCAAAAGCCAACCAGTATTTTAGGCGGTTGGATTATCAATCATAAGTATGACGCCGAAAAAATCGGAAAAACCGTGGAAATTGAAGGGACATATGATATCAACGTCTGGTATTCATATGCGGACAACACCAAAACCGAAGTTGTGACAGAACGCGTTTCCTATGTTGATGTCATTAAGCTCCGGTATCGCGACAAAAATTACTTAGATGATGAACACGAAGTCATTGCGAAGGTGCTTCAGCAGCCGAACTGCCTTGAAGTGACCATTTCTCCGAACGGAAACAAAGTGGTTGTACAGGCGGAAAGGGAATTTTTATCAGAGGTCGTCGGCGAGACGAAGGTCGTCGTTGAGGTCAATTCTGATTGGACGGAAAGCGATGAAGAAGAAGCGTGGGAAGAAGAACTTGATGAAGAACTTGAGGATATCAACCCGGAGTTTTTGGTCGGAGATCCAGAAGAATAAAAGGAAGCTAGGGAAACACCGCCCTAGTTTCTTTTTTTTAGCATGAATCTTTATGGTATAATGAGAGTTGGAATTAATAGAAACGTTTATACATAGTGAGGGATTAAATATGGCAGGCTACACGCCTATGATACAGCAATATTTAAAGATTAAGGCAGAGTATCAGGATGCCTTTTTATTTTTTCGTCTTGGAGACTTTTATGAAATGTTTTTTGAGGATGCAAAAAAGGCGTCCCAGGAACTCGAAATCACGCTGACGAGCAGAGACGGTGGATCGAGCGAAAGAATCCCGATGTGCGGGGTTCCTTATCATTCATGCTCTTCGTATATCGAACAGCTGATTAAAAAAGGCTATAAAGTCGCGATCTGTGAGCAGGTGGAGGACCCTAAATCGGCCAAAGGAGTCGTCAAAAGGGAAGTCGTGCAGCTGATCACACCCGGCACCGTGATGGACGGCAAAGGGATTCATGAAAATGAAAACAACTTTATCGCCTCTGTCAGTGAATTTCAGCATACATACGGGCTCGCTTTTTCCGATTTGACGACGGGCGAGAATTTAGTGACGGTTATCGAAAGGCTTGATGATGTCATTTCCGAGATTTACTCTGTCGGAGCGAGGGAAATCGTCGTCAGCCGCAACCTTGACGAGAAAGAAGTCGCGCTGTTGAAAGAGCGCTGCGGCGCCACGATTTCTTTCGAGGATGAACAAACAGATGAAGTGCCTGACATTGTGAACGGACTGGCGTCCAAAGAGCTTGTCGATACGTTTATGAGGCTCTACGTCTACTTGAAGCGGACGCAGAAAAGAAGCCTTGACCACCTTCAAAATGTTCAGGCTTACGAGCTCGAAGAAGCAATGAAAATCGATTTGTACTCGAAACGCAATCTTGAACTGACGGAAACGATCCGTTCGAAAAACAAAAAAGGCTCGCTTCTTTGGCTTTTGGATGAAACGAAAACGGCAATGGGAGGGCGGCTGTTAAAGCAATGGATCGACAGGCCGCTGATCAGAAAGGGACAGATCGAAGAGCGCCAGGAAATCGTCGAAACGCTGATCGTCCATTTGTTTGAGCGGGAAGATTTGCGCGAACGGCTGAAGGAAGTATACGACCTTGAGCGGCTCGCCGGAAGGGTCGCATACGGCAACGTCAACGCCAGAGATTTGATCCAGCTGAAGGAATCGCTGAAACAAGTGCCGGCCATCAAACAGCTTGTCGGCTCCCTCGACCATCCGAAAGCAAAAGCGCGCGCCGAGAAAATCGATCCGTGCGGTGATCTTTTGAATCTTTTGGAAGATGCGCTATACGAGAATCCGCCGCTTTCATTAAAAGAGGGGAACTTAATTAAAGACGGCTATCACGCGAGGCTTGATGAATACAGGGACGCAAGCAAGAACGGAAAGGACTGGATCGCAAGGCTTGAGCAGCAGGAACGCGAGTACACGGGAATCCGCTCTTTAAAAGTCGGCTTTAACAAGGTGTTCGGCTATTATATTGAAGTGACGAAAGCGAACATCCATCTGCTTGAAGAAGGTCGCTATGAACGGAAGCAGACGCTGACCAATGCAGAACGCTACATCACACCGGAGCTGAAAGAAAAAGAAGCGCTGATTCTCGAAGCGGAAAACAATATTTGCGAGTTGGAGTATGAGCTGTTTTCCGAGCTTCGCAGCAAGGTGAAGGAATATATCCCGCGCCTGCAGCAGCTGGCAAAAATGATGAGCGAGCTTGATGTGCTCCAATGTTTTGCGACGATCAGCGAAAACCGACACTATGTTAAGCCGGAGTTTTCCGAGGACGTCGTTCAGGTGATCGACGGACGGCATCCGGTCGTAGAAAAGGTGATGGACAGCCAGTCTTACGTTCCGAACAGCTGTGAAATGGGGAAAGGCAGACAGATGCTTTTAATCACCGGGCCGAATATGTCCGGGAAAAGCACATATATGAGACAGATGGCGCTGATCTCCATTTTGGCGCAGATCGGCTGTTTTGTTCCTGCCAAAAAAGCGGTGCTGCCGATCTTTGATCAGATCTTTACGAGAATTGGTGCAGCGGATGATCTTATATCCGGACAGAGCACGTTTATGGTGGAGATGCTTGAAGCTAAAAATGCGATCGTTCATGCGACGAAAAACAGCTTGATTTTATTTGACGAAATCGGCCGGGGTACGTCCACTTACGACGGAATGGCGCTTGCACAGGCGATCATCGAGTACGTTCACGAGCATATCGGCGCGAAGACTTTATTTTCCACTCACTATCACGAGCTGACGTCCCTAGAAGAAAAACTGGCCGATTTGAAGAACGTCCACGTTCGTGCGGAAGAATACGAAGGGAAGGTCGTTTTCCTTCACCAGATAAAAGAAGGTGCAGCAGATAAAAGCTACGGTATCCAAGTCGCACAGCTGGCCGAATTGCCCGACGGTTTGATCAGCAGGGCGAAAACGATCCTGAAAGAGCTCGAATCCGGCGTCAAAGAAGCGGCTCCATCAACGGCTCCGAATACGGTAAAAGAGGCGGCGGGAGAAGTCGCGGCAACTGTTGCAGATCAACCGGCCCAGCTGTCATTTTTTGAGACGGACAAGCCAAAAGAAAAAGAGACGAAGCTCTCCAAAAAAGAGCAGGCTGTTTTAGCCGAATTTAAAACGATGGATCTGCTCGATATGACGCCTATACAAGTCATGAATGAACTGTACAGGCTGCAAAAAAAATTAAAGTAACAAAGAGGTGACCCAACTTGGCAAAGATTGTTCAGCTGCCTGACGATTTATCGAATAAAATCGCGGCGGGTGAAGTAGTGGAAAGGCCTGCGTCGGTCGTCAAAGAGCTTGTCGAAAATGCAATCGATGCGAACAGCTCCGTGATTGAAATCGATGTTGAAGAAGCGGGTCTCGCCTCGATTAAAGTGCTTGACGACGGCGAAGGGATGGATCCAGAAGACTGCAGAACGGCTTTTTTGCGTCATGCCACAAGCAAAATCAAAGACGAAAACGACCTGTTTCGCGTCAGAACGCTCGGATTTCGCGGAGAAGCTTTGCCGAGTATCGCGTCTGTCTCACACTTAAGCATTAAAACGAGCACCGGAGAAGGGGCAGGCACCCATTTGACGCTTCAAGGGGGAAGAATCATTTCCGAGCAAAAAGCGTCAAGTCGCAGAGGAACTGAAATTACGGTTACCAATCTGTTTTTCAATACGCCGGCAAGGCTGAAATATATGAAAACGATCCATACGGAGCTTGGTAACATCACAGATGTGGTCAACAGAATTGCCCTTGCACACCCGGAAGTTTCGATCAGGCTGCGTCATCAAGGGAAAACGCTTCTGCAGACAAACGGAAACGGCGATGTCCGCCACGTGCTTGCGGCAATTTACGGCACGGCGGTTGCCAAAAAAATGCTTCCGCTTGAAGCGAGATCTCTTGATTTTGAAGTGAAGGGCTATATCGCCCTTCCTGAAATCACGCGCGCATCGCGAAATTACATGTCATCTGTCGTCAACGGCAGATACATTAAAAACTTTCCGCTCGTGAAAGCGATCCACGAGGGCTACCATACGCTTCTTCCGATCGGCCGCCATCCGATCACGTTCATTGAAATCAATATGGATCCGCTGCTTGTGGATGTCAACGTGCATCCGTCAAAGCTGGAGGTCAGGCTGAGCAAAGAGACGGAGCTTCACGAACTGATTCGCGACGCCATCAAAGACGTCTTTAAACAGCAACAGCTCATTCCAAGCGTGAAAGTCCCGAAAAAAACCGCACCTCTGATCAATAAACCGGAGCAGCAAAAGCTTGATTTCGACCAGGTACGAGAGCCGGCACCTCTTTCTGATCCTGATGTTGAAAGAGAATATAAGTCGGAGCCTTCGTTTTCGGCGATGAAATTAAGCTCGCTTGTCAAAGACCCGCCGCCTTCTTCCGCTTCCGAAGAGCGCGAAGAAAGCATTCTGCAGGACACCGAGCCTGAATGGCCCGGAGCTGAAGAGTATACGCCTGATGCCGAGCCGGCCGCACAAGCAGAACCGGAACAGGCAGGAGAAAACGTCCAAGACGAAGAGACGCCAAAAGAAAGGGTGCCGATCATGTATCCGATCGGCCAAATGCACGGCACATACATTCTCGCCCAAAATGAAAACGGGCTGTACATCATCGATCAGCACGCCGCACAGGAGCGGATCAAATACGAATATTTCCGTGAAAAAGTCGGGGAAGTCGAACCGGAAGTCCAGGACATGCTTGTGCCGCTGACATTCCATTATTCAAAAAATGAAGCGCTGACGATCGACCAGCACTTGGACGACTTAGCCAAAGTCGGCGTCTTTCTCGAATCGTTCGGCGCCGGCAGCTATATCGTCCGATGCCACCCGACTTGGTTTCCAAAAGGGGAAGAAACGACGATCATTGAAGACATCATTCAGCAGGTCCTTGATGACCGGACGATCGACATCAAAAAGCTGCGCGAAGAAGCCGCAATCATGATGAGCTGCAAAGGCTCCATCAAAGCCAATCATCACCTGCGGGACGACGAAATCACCGCCCTGCTCGATGAGCTGCGCAGAACATCCGACCCATTCACATGCCCGCACGGCCGGCCGATCATCATCCACTACTCCACCTATGAGATGGAGAAGATGTTTAAGCGGGTAATGTAATTTCTAATCGCTCATAACCCTTGATAGAGCAACGGTTGTGAGCGATTTTGATTTTATTGACCACATTTTGACCTCATTAACACTGGATGGGTTGCTTTAATTCTTGCCGTCTGTGAGAAGAAAATTAGGAAGCGGCATGTATATCGTCTCAGTATTCGCTTTAAATCTAAGAATTGCGGATACGGAAGGGATTTAAATAAAAGAGGGCTTCTCTTTGAGATGAAGCCCTTTTTTAAGTGGAAACCCATAGGGCAACCATTAGACAAATTTCATAATTTGAGAAAATGTTATAATGAAAAGCCATGAAATGATTTGAAGAGGGGGAATTTTGATGCATTACATAACGGCATGCTTAAAAATCATCAGTGATAAAGACCTTAATGAAATAATGAAGGAATTCAAAAAACTTGAGGAAGAAACGAACAAAGAAGAAGGGTGTATTCAATTCCATGCTTATCCGCTTGAACCATCAGAACGCAAAATAATGCTTTGGGAGATTTGGGAAAACGAAGAAGCTGTTAAAGTCCATTTCACGAAAAAACACACAAAAGACGTTCAAAAACAAGAATTAACGGAAGTAGAATGGTTAATGAAAAGTAATGTGAATGATTAAAAGGCTCCTTGAGATTGCTATGGAGATGGGCTGAAAAAGGATAAATACTATCAAATCAAACGGCGGGTCATTTACAACCTCACGACAGCTCTCGGGTTTATCTGAGGGCTGTTAAGAACAAAAAAGCAGACTCTTTAGAAGTCCGCTTCAGTAATTAATCTGAAACACAGATTTTCTTTTTTATCCGGTGATTGCTTTTTCAGCAACATGAAACCCATGTTCTTCCCCAAAGTTACTCGCTTTTTCAAAAGTGCCAAAAGCAAAAGTGAGTGTAAGGATGCTTAATACGCCGATGATACTTAATTTTTTCATGCTAACGCCTCCGTTACTTTCAAAATTTGGTTTTTCGCTTTTAATGCTCTTTTTAAATATTCAACAGCCTTGGATAAATTTCCTTGTTTTAAATAATATTCTGCAATTTGTTCTTCAAGTTCTGAAATATCTGGCCATAAATTTTTTTGTTCGAGGTACTGTAATGATTCGTTCACTGCAGCATCATTATGATGGTCATATAAAGAATGAATCAATTTTAATTTTGCTTGGTATTCATCTTCGCCTGTTGAATCTGCATGTTCAAGGCCTTTCTCATACCAGCTTCTAGCTTCTTTTGTTCGGTCATTTCTATACAACAGGCTTGCCATCATATAAAGGGTCCGGACTCCATTTATTGACTCAATATGTTCTGTGATATGGATCGCTTTTTTTAAATATTCTTCAGCTAACCCGGAAATGTTTTTCTTGTCATAAATTAATCCAAGGTTATGATATAATATGCCAACCAATCTATAGTATTTTGCGCTTTTTGCTTCATTCAACGCTTTTTGGTAATGCTCTTCTGCTGCACTAAACCTGTACATGTCATATAAATTAGCGCCAAGGGTCATCTCACATTGAACAGATCTAAGTTTATAATCCGGGTGCTCTTGAAAAATACTTCTTGCTTTTTGTGCGTGGCTTATTGAAATAAGGTGTTGATCTATCTGGTAGTAAGCTTCAGCAATCTTATAATGAAATTCTGCATGCTCAATTTGGTCAGGGATATTGCGAAGTTTTGCTTCTGCCAGCTGATAAAAGTTAATGGCTTCAACATAATCTTTTTTATAGAATTCATAAACTCCTGAAAAAAACAAAGAATAATAGACAATCATATTATCCGTATTTTCCGCTCCAATCGCCTTTATACTTTGATAGAGTTTATCGGACTCCTCAATTTCTTCAGTCATCAGCTTATATCTAAAATCTAATAAATTAAAGTAGAGCAGCAGATCTTGGTCTTGATTCATGTGCTTGATGAGACTTTGTATTTCTTCTTTTAAAGCAGAGGCTTCTGTGATTTGGTGGCGTTTAATCATTCCATACCAGTGATTTAGCATCTTTGCAACTTTTTCAGATGCGAGTTTAACTTCCAATGAAATTTACATCCTTTCTTTTGTCTATTTAAAATTTTCTAAAAAATAAGTATGTAGCATTTCCTTTTTCTTCATATGGTTCATTTTACAGATTTAATTGATTTTTGACAATCTTTTTCCTATTTTACGTGATTTTTGGAAAGGGACATTTTTCGGTTTAGGTTAATCGGCATGAATAAAATGATTCATTTTCATGGATTGACAGGATTTATTCACCAATTCCTTTCCGTAAAGTGGTAAAATATTTCATGGTATGTCACTTTAGTATTATAGGAGAATGCTATGAAAACTCTTGATGTTCAGGCGTTGCACAAAGCCATTGATCAAACGCTGGAACAATTAAAACATCAATCAGACGAAATCGACAAAGTCAAAAAAAGCGTTGAGGAAATCGCATCACTTGATGAGGCTTTAAAAGGAAAAGGCGGCGACGCGATCCGTGCCTTTTACGAGGAGTGCCACACCCCTTTTTTGCGGTTCTATGATACTTTCATAGAGGAATACATTTCCACGCTAAAGAAATTGAAAAGCGCGCTGAATTCTCTTGAACCAAACCACAACGGATTTATTTCGCAAACCTTTCTCGAACACGAGCTGGAACAAGGGGTGAATGCTGCGGACCGCACAACGAAGCGTTTGGTATCTAAAACAAATGCCACGATTGCAAAAGTCAGTCACATTGTCGATTTGCCTGATTTGAATGACAGCGATTTTCATGAACAGAACAGGAAAGCATTAAAGGAAATCAATCAGACAATTGAAAAGCTGCATACCTTCGACAGGGAACAGGCAAGTGCCCTCAAAACCGCCGAAAACGACCTGGAAACGATGCAGAGATACATAAGCCGGCTTGAAAAAATGTACACAGGCCCTAAAATTGAAATTACCGGCTATCAAAAAGGCTCGATTTTAAAGCCGGATGAGATGGATGCTTTGAGCGGGGGCCAGGAGACAGCGATGGGCGTCATGTTGGATAAGCTGGATAAGAGATCGAAGCTTGAAAAAGAGGCTAGCAAAATAGAACCTATGAGTCATACTGATACGTTGAAGAAAAAACTTGAAAAGTTGTATGATGATCCGGATGAGTATCTTAAAGTTGCAAAAGAGATTGGATATGATAATCTTACATCTGAACAAATGGAATACGTTTCATTTCTTGAAAGACGCCAGACAGTCATGCAAAATCCTCTTGAAGTAACCTCAGAAGATGGGAAAGAGGCTTTGCAGAATATAGGTAATGGCATAAAAGGTTCGTTTGATGCTCTATATGAATTGGGAAAGGATATTAAAGATGGCACAATACAACTAGGGTGGAATATCGGATGGACAATTGACCATTTACATAAAGACCCGCAAGTCGTTTTAGACACGGTTCTTGGATACGATTATAAAGGCGCTTTTATGAGTATGGTTGACACGTTGGAGGAAAAGTGGGATGAGAAAGTAGTACATGGGGATGCGTATTCAAGAGCGCATTATTTTACTTATGCGATCGGCAGCCTTTGGGGATTAAAAGGTGGAAAATCTTCTGTTTCAACAGGCTCGAAAGATCTTGCAAAAGTGGGGAAAGCTGCGGTTAGCGAGGCGAAGAAAGCTGGTAAGACTGTAAAACAGTCAATTAAGCCACCTAATAATCGTTACACTCCTGCATTGCAAGGGATTCTTCAGGATGCACCGAATTCTATTAACGTGAAGAATACACCTCTGATACGTGAACTGCTTGAGGATAAGAAAAAGAGTGTGTTTGTGCAAGCTGCTCCATACACATTTAAAGATTCTTCAGGCGTAACAAAAACAATTAGTTTAAAAATGGGACATCTCAAAAACAAAAAACATCCTATCACTGGCGTTCCGTATGATAAAAATGGATTTCCAATCTTTAAACATGTTGGAGAAGTAAAAATTGATAAGAAATTTTACAAATCCTCTGATGCGGTTCAATTTAGACAGGCAACACTACTATTAAAAGAAAAGTTAGAGAAAAAACCCGAATTAAAAAAGGCCTTTACCGAAAGGCAATTGCAACAAATATCAAAAGGAAAAAAACCTGAAGGATATACTTGGCACCATCACCAAAAAGATGGAATTATGCAACTTGTTGATTCTGATATACATGGTAAAACGGGTCACACTGGCGGCCGAAATATTTGGGGCGGAGGTTCCCAAAATAGAAAATAGATAGTTATAAGGAGGAGTTTAAAATGGTAGAATGGGACTTTGCAGAATCTCCTGTAAATGAGGAGCAAATTCAACAGGTTGAATCTAAATTGGGAATTAAATTTCCAAAAGATTATAAAGAGTGTGTTATGAAAAATGGAGGAGGTACACCTACTCCTGAAGTTTTCGATGCTGGTGAAAGAAAAGACGCAGTCTTTGGTTATTTATATAGTTTTCATGAAGATAGCGACTCTTTTATTATTAATGCCTATAATCGATATAGAGATGGAAGAATGGCAGATAGGTTAATTCCTATTGCTGATGATGCATTTGGTAATGAGATTTGCTTTGATTATAGAGCTTCTGAAACAAACCCAACTGTGGTTTTTTGGGATCACGAAGAAGCATTTGAGAATCCAGAAGCAGCGGTAACCTATGTCTGTGATAATTTCACTGAATTAATTAACAGTCTAAGAGAGTATGAAGAAGAGGAATAAAGGGAAGATTTTTTATGATACACTTAAATTTTTAGACCATCTCTACGTTGGTATAGCCTTCTGTGTGGATAGTAGAAATAATTATTAAGCACTTAACTTTGGTTGAGTGCTTTTTTTATATTCACATCCGAGAAAAATCCGACAAAAAGGGGGATAAAATGGGGGACTTTTTTATCCCATTTTGTCATACCTTTCCCTTATCAAGTGTGAACTCGGATGTATCGTTTCTCGCGGACATTATCTTGGGACGATATGGGGGTTGACGGAGGCCGGTCCTACTGTCGTATCAGGCTCAAAAAGTCTTGGCAAAGCTGGCAAGGCTGCAGCCCAAACAGCAAAGAAAATTATTAATTCTGTTAAACAGAAGAAATTTTATCTGAAGAGCTCACTGGGGAATACTTCAATTCTCTAAGTAAGCAGTTTCCTATAACAAGTTGGGCAAGAATTGATTGGGAAAAGGTAAAAAACAAAAAGAGAATTGAATATTCTGATGAATTATTCAAATGGTTAGAAGATAACGGTATAACTGACACTTCTGTCATTATTCTTTGGAATCCTTCTGATGATCCGGCAGTTAAGACTACTTTAGAAAACGCCTTAACTGTTATTGATGACGTAACTGCGGTTGGTTCAGATACGTTTATGTATAGTGAACTTGGCTATGTCATTGAGTTTTACCATGATGGAGAAGTGACAGTAGGAATGGCAAACTGAAGTTAGACATTAATTATGGGCTTCTTGCGTCGGGTTTATTAACCTTTGTTGGTATTTCCCTCCCATGTCTTAACAAGCACTTAATCCGTTGATTGAGTGCTTGTTTTCTATTATCCGACAAAATGGAGGGCCTTTTTCAAAAAGAGCGGCTGTAAACTATGCAGCGCGATATCCAGGGGACGCAGGGAAGCCCTTATAAGAACAAAAAGAAAAGCAGGCAATAACCTGCTTAAAAACTCATTTTGCCCTTGAAAAAGACTCGCAAAATCAAATCTTGGGTCTTTCCATTAAGCAAAGAGAGAGCCAACAAAGCGAGAAATATCACTTTGCTATGCAATTTTTAAATTGCCGCTCCAGTTCCTCTTTGTCCAAGTCCTTTCCAATGAAAACAAGTTCGCTTTGTTTTTTCTCGTTTTCGTTCCACTTCCGGTCCGGACGTCCTGAAAACAGCATATGAAGCCCTTGGAATACGATTCGATATGCTTCCCCTTTAATATAAAGGATTCCTTTATAACGCAATAATTCTTCTCCTTTTTCCCGTACGAGATAACTCATCCAATGATCCACCTTTGCCAAATCAAGAGGCTTCTCTTCCCGAAAAGCAATAGAGGACACTTTATCATCATGATGGTGGTGATGATGATCCTCCAGAAAATGAGGATCGATTTCAATTTTTCGATTGACGTCAAACGTATTGATCCCCAGTACATCTCTTAAATTGATGTTGCAATCTCTGGCATGCAGCCTTTTAGCCGTAGGATTAATGTTGACAAGTCTTTGCTCCAAGGATTTCAGATCGTTATTCGATACTAAATCTGTTTTATTGAGGATGATGACGTCAGCAAATGCGATTTGCTCTTGAGCTTCATCCTGATCATCCAGATGTCTGGTGATATGCTTGCTGTCTACTACCGTGACGATACTGTCAACTTCAAATATTTCGGATAACAGTTCATCCATAAAAAAAGTCTGGGCAACAGGTGCTGGGTCAGCCAATCCCGTTGTTTCGATTAAAACTCGATCAAATGCAACTTTCCCTTGATCCATTGAGAATACAAGAGTTCTCAGAATACGAATCAAATCTCCGCGGACCGTGCAACAGATACAGCCGTTGTTCATTTCTAAAATTTCTTCTTCAGAATCAACGACGAGCTGATTGTCTATCCCGACTTCTCCGTACTCATTAACAATAACCGCAATCTTTTGATTGTGTTTTTCTGTAAGTATTCGATTTAAAAGTGTGGTTTTCCCGGCACCTAAATATCCAGTGAGAATCGTGACAGGAATTTTCTTTTTAGTTAAAGGCATGATCATTTGACTCCATTTAAAATTTTTTCGATACTTTGATTACTTTTTCTTTGTCTTTTGGAACTCCGGCGATGACGCCGGATGAACGCTCGAAACGTTGGTCATCATACAAATGGCTCGCTTTTTCTGTATAATCTTCATTGGTACAAAGCGAGTCAATCAGGAGGGGGACATCCTCAGGTTTTAAATCTTTATACCAAGTTCCTTTCGGGTAGTGGATGACCACGCACTTATCTTGGCATCTACCATTACACCGCGTGCGCGTTGTATGAATGACATCGTCAAGCTCCCGGTCTGAGATTTCTTGCCGAATCACTTGAGTCAGTTCCTCAGCTCCGGCCCGATTGCAGCTGCTGCCGTTGCAGATAAAGATATGATGTTTCATATTACTTAAATCCCATGTCGCCATATGTATCTTTCCTCCAAATAAAACAGAATTATTACGATTTGAGAGCGGTGAAATGATAAAAAACTAAGCAAGCCCCGGTCGATAACTGTCCCGAAAGGTGATACCGATAACCGGGGAGACGGTGGGATAAGCTCCGCAGTCTTTCTTCGTCACCTTGAGCTTTTCACTCCTTTCGCAAGCTCTCTATATTTCAGCCTTCTCTTGCCGCCTTTAGTTGTTTATTTATATGGTCTCTTTCAATATGGCGGAAAAAAACGTAATGATTACGATTTAAAAATCATTTTATCTCTTTTTCAAGTCAAACGCAAATAGAAGAGGCTAAACGATGCCAATGAGATCTGAGCAGCTTCTTTTCCAGCCGCATCTTTCCAGTGAGAAGTTCTGAGAGCCTATCTGGCTCAGGGGAGGGTTTGCTTTATATTATTGTACTGAATATAAAAGAACTTTACCCCCTTTTCCTAAACTGGAAAAATTGATAAAATTTTTAGCGGAGAATGAAAAAACACGATTCGGTTGGTAGTCCGGATGCATGTTTGATCATGCCAGTAACCTTCCCCTCCTCGGGATGTCCTTCTCTGGAGTACATGTTGATGGAGGAGGGAATCGTTATGAAATTAACGGT
Organism: Bacillus sp. FSL K6-0972; assembly: GCF_037976035.1. Taxonomy (NCBI): domain Bacteria; kingdom Bacillati; phylum Bacillota; class Bacilli; order Caryophanales; family Bacillaceae; genus Bacillus; species Bacillus sp. FSL K6-0972. The sequence goes on from NZ_CP150260.1 coordinate 1,879,292, forward strand.
TTACTATGATGGTCAGTTTTGGATAGAGTTGTGATTGAAGGTAAACTGAGAGCCGTCCGGCATTTGTTTGGCAACGAGCCGAAGGATTCCGAGGTATTACATTTTGTTCATCATCAGCTTTTACAAGCACTGTCACAAGCAGAACAGGAAGGAGTTAGGCTGGACGCCCGCCGCCCGCGGAAAATCAATCCCAAAAGGCTGCAGCGGCAAGTCTCTAAAGAATTGAAAAATGCCGGTGTATCTCACAAGGCGCAAGAAGCGATAAAACAAGAGCTGGAAGCAAGAAAACGAAAGAAACAGCGGCTGACAAAAGAGCAGCGGGAAAAGCTAAAAGAACAAAAGTATTTACTCAGAAAGCAAAAAGCGAAACAAAAGCATAGGGGAAATAGAGTTTCTTTGGAGCAAAGTGAGGCTCAATAGAGGCGCGTTTTCCTGTATTGCATTTAAAAAAAGGCTCTTATTAAAAAGAGCCTTTCATCATGGAGTCAATAACGATAAGCAGGAGGAGAACATGTAAAATAAGGAGAAGGTCATAGGTTATTGCTGACTTTTAAAACGGAACGATTTTAGAACTTAATAGCCTCCATAACCACCGCCGAACCAGCTGGCACCAATGATGATTAAGAGAATGAACAGAACAACAATCAAAGCAAAACCGCTTCCGTGTCCGTAACCTCCGCTCATGTGTTTCACCTCCCTAAAGAAACATAGTTTATTCTATGTAACTTTAAAAATTTGGTATAGGATATTGATTTACATTTTTAAAAATAGTTGAACCATTTGCCACTTCGCCCTCATGCGAGTCTTCGAGGAAGAGCCGAATATATGAGGCTTCGTGCAGAGAGGATGAAAATGGTGATTGGCGTCCTTTAAACGGAATATAATGCAATAAATCCACCGAAAAGGGCGCTGAATAAATTGAATTTTCAATTAACTGAGGAAGACATGCTTCATATTATTAGGAATGGTCTTCAAACGACACAGTACCCTAAACATATGATGATCGTTGGTGCCGGGCTGTCCGGGCTTGTCGCAGCGTCTTTATTAAAGAATGCCGGGCACAGAGTGACGATTGTGGAAGCAAATGACAGAGCGGGAGGGCGAGTTTTTACATCTCGTGCGCCCTTTAGCGAAGGGTTGTATTTCAATGCCGGGCCGATGCGCATCCCCGATATCCATACTTTAACGATGGAATACATTAAGAAATTTAATCTGCCTGTCAATGTGTTTATCAACCGAACCCCCATGGATATTCTTTACGTCAACAGCGTGAAAACCCGTCTTCATGAGTTTGAAAAAAATCCGGGCGTTTTAAGGTTCCCGGTTGTTCTCCATGAGCAGGGAAAAACGGCGGAACAGCTGATGCTTTCTGCTTTGCAGCCTATTCTCAATTTTATCAGCCAAGATCCGGCTAGAAATTGGCGTATTGTTGAAAACCAATACAGAAACGAATCGTTAGGCTCTTTTCTCAACACTCACTTTTCAAACGGCGCCATTGATATGATTGGTGTGCTTTTGGACATGGAAGCGTACATGGGATTGTCCCTTGTCGAAGTATTGCGGGAGTCGATCTTTTTTACATCGCCGACTCGCTTCTATGAGATTACAGGCGGCATGGACTTGTTGCCGCAAGCTTTTCTTCCGCAATTAAAGGGCGATATTTTATTCCGTCAAAAATTGATGAAAATGTCTCAAACTGAAAACAGTGTAACAGCCCATTGCATTCACCAACAGTCGGCAGAACATTCAACGGTGACAGGTGACTTCGCGATCGTAACAATTCCTTTTTCAGCATTGCGATTTGTGGCATTTGAGCCGTTCGCTTCCTTTTCCTATCATAAGCGGAGAGCGATTCGGGAGCTTAACTATATTGCCGCGACAAAAATAGGAATCGAATTTAAGAGCAGGTTTTGGGAAAGAGCCGGGCAGCGTGGCGGCAGATCCATTACCGACTTGCCGATTCGTTTTTCATACTACCCAAGCAGCGGCATAGGAGCACACGGGCATGCAGTCATTTTGGCGAGCTATACGTGGGCTGATGAAGCGCTGATATGGGACAGTCAGCCTGAAGAAGAGCGGATCCGCTATACGCTGAAAAATTTAGCGAAAATATATGGAGATATCGTGTATTCTGAGTTTGTATCAGGCGCTTCTTTCAGCTGGACGCAAAATCCTTTTTCAGCCGGGGCATTTACAGCTTTCGAACCAGGTCAGGAATTGGAGCTGTATCCTTATATTCCTATGCCTGAGGGAAGGGTGCATTTTGCCGGGGAACACGCTTCCCTTACTCACGGGTGGATGCAGGGAGCGATTGAATCGGGAATACGGGCGGCATATGGAGTGAATCAGGCTTCCCGCGTGTAACATGAACTTTGCAAGTATATGAATTTAATAGAAAGAACCGATTGTAAGGGATGGGGAAGAGCAGCTTTTAAAAAGCGGCTCGTTCGTTTCAGACGGATCTTTGCGATGGCTTGTTACAGGAGGTGAATTTTTTTTTACCTTCTCAACAATAGAAAATGTGTTCACATTTATTAAAAACAAGTTTTTAAGAACTTCATTTATAAAAAATTTTAATGCTTATGATACAATTGAATTGCAGATGTAACACGATGAGCAAAAAAGTGTTTTGCTGAGGTGAATGATCGGATTGCCCGCATTTTTCCGTTAAGAACCCTCCTTTTTCTAACAACAAAAAAGCCCCCAAAACGAGTTTTCCCTAAGGAAAGGCTCAGACATACCGGATGGAATGGCTTAACATTCCGCCGGGCAGAATAGCTAAGAAAGGATTGAATCACATTGAATGCTGCTCATGATCGAAACATCATGCTTTTGCTTCTCTGTTTGACAGCAGGTATTGTAGATGTGATTGGGTACTTAAGTATCGGTCACGTATTTACCGCTAATATGACCGGGAACATCGTACTGTTAGGATTATCAATCGGCAATTCTCTTCACGCGACCGCCATGTACTCGCTGATCGCATTGTTCGGATTTATCATCGGCGTGATTATTTCAGCAGCCATTGTCGGAAAACAGGAAAAATCGTTCTGGCCGTCAGGCGTCACGATTGCACTTGCTGTTGAAGCAGCCGTATTGCTTCTATTTGCTTGTCTGACTTTCTTTGAAAGTTCGCCACACCTTTTAATCTTGCTGTTAAGCATGGCGATGGGGCTTCAGACCACAGCAGCCAGAAAGCTCGGCATTGCAGGGATTTCCACTACTGTCCTAACGGGGACGCTCGCAAACTTTTTCGAAGATGTGACAAAACGATTCCTCAGCAAAAACGACCAAAAGGTCATCCATAAGGACGCATGGCTTCGGGCTTTGACGATTGTGCTCTATTGCCTGGGGGCAGTCATTGCCGCACTTGCTGAACCTGAGCATCCGTTTATTGTGATTTGGATTCCGATCGTTATCATTATCGGTATTATTGCGGTTGCAGGTACAAGGTTTCACGGGAAGAGTGAGGGATGACCGGATGAAGGACGGTTCCAGTTGCAGGCATTCGTGAACCATCAATTGTTACATATGTTTTATGAAGGTGCCAGTCCGGGTAAAAGGACGGGGAACAGCACCAGTATCGGTTAAGATTGGGAGGAGGATAAATGGTTGGAACACATTAATATGGAGCAGTTTATTTTATTAGCAGCCTTATTGCTGATTATCGGTGTACTGACAACAAAATTTTCGACTAGGCTCGGAGTGCCCGCCCTCGTATTGTTCTTAGTTGTCGGGATGATCATGGGGAGCGACGGTCTCGGAATTATTTATTTTAATAATCCCGAGCTAGCCCAGCTGATCGGAGTTATCGCACTCGTCGTCATTCTTTTTGAAGGCGGTCTGCAAACAAAGTGGTCTTCAATCAAAGCGGTCGCCGTTCCCTCATTGTCGCTCGCAACGATTGGCGTTTTGCTGACCACCTGTGTGGTTGCGGTTGCGGCCAAACTGATTTTTAATGTTTCTTGGATGGAAGGCTTTTTATTCGGAGCGATTGTCGGTTCTACAGATGCGGCCGCGATTTTCGCCGTTTTGAAAGGTCAGAATATTAGAGACAGATTGAGCTCCACGCTAGAAGCAGAGTCGGGTACAAATGATCCGATGGCGATGTTTTTGACTTTGTCGCTCATCCAGCTGCTGACAGCTGACCATTCATCTTATGTCATGCTTGTTATTTCATTTTTCTGGCAGATGGGAATCGGGCTTTTGCTCGGATATTTACTCGGACGGTTCGCCAGCTTTGCTATCAATAAAATCAACTTGGATTCGAGCGGACTTTATCCGATCTTTGCTCTTGCTTTTGCGCTTCTTACCTACAGTCTTACAGATGTCATTGGAGCGAGCGGCTTGCTTGCCGTTTACATTGCCGCGCTTGTCATCGGAAATCAAGATTTGACATACCGCCATTCTATTTTCAGATTTAATGAGGGCTTTGCCTGGATGATGCAGATTTTGATGTTTATCATTCTCGGATTATTGGTTTTTCCTGCCCAATTTTTATCCTTCGACATCATTTTCAAAGGCTTCCTGCTTTCCCTGATTTTAATTTTTATCGCTCGGCCGGTTGCCGTTTTTCTGTCGACCATCAAAATGGGCTTTCATTTTAGTGAAAAAATCTTCTTGTCATGGGCCGGATTAAAAGGGGCAGTTCCGATCGTTCTCGCAACATTTCCTATGACGATGGGGCTTGAAAACAGCCAATTGGTCTTTAATGTCGTATTCTTCGTCGTTTTGACATCGGCTTTGATCCAAGGGTCAACCATATCGGTCGTCGCAGAAAAATTGAAATTGAACGGACCGCAGAAAGTCGAAGCGCCGCATTCGCTGGAGCTTGTTTCCATCGGCAAGGCGAACGCCGAAATTATCGAATTTGAAGTCGATGACCAAACAGCCATTACCGGGCAGGCGCTGAAAGACATCAGTTTTCCGAAAGATGCCCTGATCAATGCGATCATCCGAAACGGGGATTTGGTCACGCCGCACGGTGAAACGAAAATTAAATCAGGCGATATTTTGTATATCCTCGTATCGAAAAAACAAAAGAAGGAACTGAAAAAATATTTAAACAGGGAGTTTGACTAAGCTGTCGGAAAAGCACAGTACAAGGCAGGCTTGCTCAGTATGTCACGAATAAAGGTCAATGAAGGGTACTGCACCGGTATTCTTCATTGGCCTTTTTTTGCAATGTGGAAGTTCAGTCATACGAAAGGTGAGTTCCATACATTGGTAACTTTGTTGATCAATTGTTCATATCCATTTATAATTTAAAAATCAAATATGAGGAGGCGCATGAATGATGAAGTGCAAAAAAATAAATGGGTTAACATTTGAGGGGAAAGCGCATCATTAACCCTATAAACTGCGTGATTCCCCTATAATTTTGGGGGTATCATTCAATTGAAAAACAGTAAAACACAGTCCTTTCAGCATCAAAAGAAGGCATTTTGGTGGCTTAGCTTTGTCGCTTTCTTCAGTGTGATGAACGAAACCGTATTTAATGTTGCATTGCCGGATATAAAAAATCAATTTGGCTTGTCGCCTGCCGCGACAAATTGGGTAAATACGAGTTTCATCATTTCCTTTGCTGCCGGCTCAGTTGTTTACAGCAGGCTTTCTGATATGTACGGCGTCAGAAAGCTGTTTGTGACCGGACTAATCATCTATGGCGGAGGCTCATTAATCGGTCTGTTGGTTCAAGCTTATTTTCCAGCCGTAATTCTTGCGCGCTTTGTTCAAGGAGCCGGGGCATCCGCTGTACCCGCGCTTATCCTGGTCATCATCACGCGCTATGTCCGTCCGGAGGGTCGGGGCAAAGCGTTCGGCATTGTCGGATCACTAGTGGCAATGGGTGAGGGAATAGGTCCGGCCATTGGCGGAATGATTGTACATCATATTCATTGGTCGTTTCTTTTCCTTCTGCCGATGGCAGCGCTGATGTCGGTTCCTTTCTTCCTCAGAAATATGCCTGATGAAGCCGCTGCAAAAGCGAGCCTGGATATCATTGGGATCGGACTGCTGACATTCGGCATTGTGATGTTCGCAGCATATATATCGCTGTATCATGTCTTTTATTTAGCAGCGGGCATTTTTTGCTTGTTTGGAGCTGCAGTTCATACCCGATATGCAGAACATCCTTTTATTGACCGGTCTTTAATGAAGAATCGCAGATATATCGGCGTCGTTTTGGCAGGATGTATCGTATTGGGAAGCATTGCGGGAATCGTCTCTGTCGTTCCATATATGATGAGAGTCTTGTTTAGCTTAAATGCCGATATTATCGGGAGCGGCATTATACTTCCGGGCACTGTAGGCATTATCTTTTTCGGCGTTGCGGGGGGAGCCCTTACAGATCGCTTCGGCAGCCGGTTTGTTTTTACTCTTGGATGGTTATTGATCTTGGCAACCATGGCAGCCGCCTCACAGCTCGGTGACCGGACACCATGGTTGATGACGATTATGCTCGTGTTTATATTTGGCGGTCTTTCATTTGTAAAAACGGCGATTTCCAACAGTACCGCAGAAAGCTTGGAAGAAGAGGCAGCAGGCGCTGGAATGGGGATGCTGAACTTTGCCTGTTTTTTATCTGAAGGAATAGGCGTCGCATTTGCAGGAGGCTTGATGGCAGTGCACGGGTTTGGCTATTCTGCGCTTCCGGCAATGAACGATGCTTGGAGTGCTGTATTCAGCCGCTCGTTTGCCATATTCACAGTCTTTGTATTGGCTGGCGGATTGCTATATTTATTGACTTGCAAACGCAAAAAATCTTAACATATTCGAATGGTTGGGCGGGAAAGCCCAGCCGTTTTTTATGTTGACTGGATTTTCTGAAACATAATGAAAAGAAAACCGTATTTGATGTAAAGCTTCCTGAGGGGATGAAAATGATGAAAAGAAGCTTCGGCACTTTGAAATTGACGGACTGACAATTGAATATTCGCGAGTAGGTGAAAGGAAGGCGATTCTTGTGATGCACGGAGGTCATTCGAATGGCCGCGAGGAATTTGGGTATCAAGATCTTTATGAGAGCCGATTCTCTATCATCACGCCTTCCCGTGCAGGGTATGGCCGGACATCGAATCGGGGACAGTTTGGAAATTGCCTGCTATTACTATATGAAACTGCTTGATCATTTAAATATCGAGAAAGTTCATGTGGTTGCGGTGTCAGCCGGCGGGCCAAGCGGAATATGTTTTGCATCCAAATACTCGGAAAGAGTAGAATCCTTAATTTTGCAAAGCGCTGTCACAAAGCAGTGGCTGACAGCGAAGGATATTGAATATAAAGTTGGTCAGATCATCTTTCGGCCGCCTGTTGAAAAGGCCGTATGGAAGCTGATATCGGCGCTTAACAATCGATTTCCGGAATGGATCTTTAAGAAAATGCTATCCTCCTTTACTACACTTCCTGCTGATCAGGCGATGCTGAAAGTCACGGAGGGAGATATTGAAGAAATGAGAAAAATGAACAACAGACAGCGTTCAAGTCGAGGGTTCTTGCTTGATTTAAAAAATATAGACGATTTATCTTTCCATCATTTGAAGGAGATTTCTTGTCAGGTATTAATTATGCATTGCCGATATGATCGTCTTGTTCCAGCCGAGCATGCTTATCATGCAAAAAAACTGATCCCTTTTTCAGAAGTCTATCAGGCAGACAGCTGGGGTCATCTCATTTGGCTGGGAACAGAGGGTAAATCTGTCTCGCAGAAGGTCATCAGCTTTTTAAAAACCACATCATCTTGATCATAAGATGAATAAAATTTTTAGATCGCAGCCCACCTGCAAATGATGTAGTGCAATTTTTTAATCAAGAGCAGAACGATCTTCCCGAACAGAACTGATGAATGTCGTACAAGACTTGCAAATAAGATGAATGAGAAATCCTCCCTGGCCGGCTTTCGGAGCACAAGGGAAACTTATGTATAAGAATCTATGCAGATAGAGGGGGACAGGTACGGGATGAATTATCGATTACCGTTGACTCCGATTTCCCGGGGGGAGAGAGTTGGTAAACTTGATATCATCCGCGGGTCTGCTTTGCTTGGCTTGGCATACTTTTAGCCCATAGGGAAGTCGTCCTTGGCTGAGGATATTTCAATTTGGGCCTGCTGAATGGATATGGCGCAGTTTGACTTACAGCAAGCGGCAGCCTCTTCCTAAACTCGTGATCGAAACGGCGCGGCTGTGCAGCATGGTGAAACTTTACATAAAAAACTTAACATTTTAAAAATCCAGCCGATATGATGGATAAATAACTGCACGCTTCCGGCAGATGTGTTATGGTAGCTAGTAAGTTTAGGAAAAGGGAGGATATTAATGATCATCGTCACAACAGATACAATCGCAAATCAAAACATTGTCGAAGTCAAAGGGCTTGTCACCAGCAGTATCGTTCAGTCGCGGAATATCGGAAAAGATATTCTGTCAGGATTGAAGTCAGTCATTGGCGGAGAATTAAAAAATTACACCCAAATGCTTGAGGATTCGAAAAAAGCTGTGAGGGAACGGCTCGTGAATCAAGCTGAAGAGCTCGGAGCAAACGCGATCGTCGGTGTAAAGTTCGAACTATCTGCAGGCCAGGGAACATCTGAACTAATCGGGTATGGTACGGCTGTTGTAATCGGCTGACTTTCAATCGAAAACGAAGGCGGCGGTTATCGTTGCCGCCTCAGCGGGTCAAGAAGGTTTCCCTGTCTGTTTCGTCTCTTTATGTTTTTGAGTCAGATGGGGATACTTTCTGTATATGACAAGCGCTATGATCGCCATGTATAAGCCGTAGACACCGATGGAGATCAGCTTGTTTTCGCTGAAATTGGCACCTGCGATAGAGACGACGAGAACGTTAGGGACTTTTCCAAGCGTTGAAGCCGCAAAAAAGACAGCCCATTTCACTTTGCTTAAACCGCAGACAATATTCATGACAACGGCGGGGATAACAGGGATCAATCTGCCCAGGAGTACGGCTGTAAAAGCATTTTGGTTAAAATACGCTTCATATTCGCTCATTTTCGGGTATTTCGTTAAGTGTTTGCGAGCCAAGTCTCTGAATCCGTAACGCGAGAGGAAGAACAAGAGCATGGTGCCGAGCATTGACCCTGTCAGCGTGATCAGCACGCCGTTTGCGATTCCGAACAAGGCGCCGTTTAATCCGGCAATGAGCGCAAACGGGACAATCGGGAAAAATACACACGCCGCCACAAGCAGCATGCTGAATAACACCGAATAAACGCCTCCGTCTCTGATGACGTCTAGCCAGGAATCTTTGCAGATGAATCCGATTGCGATGATACTCGCCATGATGATGATTGTGAATAGTTTTCTGATCATGCCGCTCCCGCTGCCTTTCTTTGTTTTTAGCTTCTACATTTGCAATAAAGCTTGTTCTAAGTTTGCCAAAATCTCGTCTGTTTTTGACAGATTGCAATTGCTGAGCATAATAAGCACTTTTTTCTCGTCCATGTACCGGTTAATCGAGCTGATAAAACCGTGAATTTCTCCATCATGCCATATTTTATACTTATTTTGATGATTAATAAACCATCCGTATCCGATTGAATTGTTTTGAATGAGCGCCGGAGAAGGGCCTTCGGCTGCAAAAGCCGGCTTTTTGACACGGCTGTAAAGGGCTTCTTTCAAAGCGTCTTTTTTGACAAGCTTCTCAGTGTAAAGCGCCCTGTCCCATAAGTACAAGTCTTCAACGGTTGAATACAGCCCGCTTTCCCCGTAGCCGTATACAATAGGCGCTTTGATCATTTCACGATTCAGGCATAAATATCCGACTGTAGGCGAAATATCTTCCGGAGAGGAGAAGAAACCGGAGTTTTTCATGCCTAAAGGGTCAAAGATCAATTCTTGAATGACGTCTCCATAAGCTTCATTTGTGATTGTTTCAATGATTTTTGTAAGCAGTATGTATCCTGAATTGCTGTAATTAAACCTTTGTCCCGGGCGAAATTCGAGCGGCTTGTCGATAAAACGGCCGATAAATTGGTCTAACGGTGCGCGCTCCAGCTCAATATCGAGCAATTCTTCCTCTAGAAAATCAGGAATTCCGGACGTATGGCTTAATAAATGTTTGATGGTAATGCTGTCTCCGTTCGGATAGCCTTCTAAATAGTTTTGTACGGGATCATCTGTACGAAGCAGCCCCTTTTCTTGCAGCTGCATGACCGCTATGGCTGTGAATTGCTTTGTCAGCGAAGCAATTTGGTAGCGTGTAGACGGTTCATTCTTCACCTTGTCCTTACAATTAGCATAACCGTATCCTTTCGATAACAGAATACCGTTTGAGTCTGCCAGCAAAATGCTGCCGTGAAAATGATTGTTGGATGCTTGTTCCATTAAATAATCATCAAGATGTTCCGCTGTATATACCAATTACAACAGTCCTTTCATATCTAATTATGATAAGAAGAAAACAATAAACGATAGTTTTGAAAGGAAATGAAGCAGGAAGCGCGACCAAAATAACATTATAAAAATTTTTTTGTATTTACCATCATTTACAGAATAATTTAAACTAAATTTAAAATAAGGCAATTTCATGACATCCGTTAAAACGAGTGCTGTTTTGACGGATGTTTTTTGTTATAAAACGATTGAAATATAAGTCGGCAGTAACGAAAAGGGGAATAAAGTCGAGTGCGGCCTTAAAATAAGGGCTAAAGTTCTGTGTTTTTTTGCAAGAAAAAGGACTATATTAGTATTTTTTAATTTTAATTTAATTTTGAAGGGTTTTTCCTTTATTATCTATAATATGTTGTTTAACATAGTGAAAGAGATTTTAAATCATCGGTGCTGTCATGAAGCGAAACATAACGGGAGGTAAAAAAATGGGACAAAAACATATCGCGATTTTTAATATTCCGGCTCACGGGCATATTAATCCGACGCTTGCTTTAACGGCAAGCCTTGTCAAACGCGGTTATCGGGTAACATATCCGGTGACGGATGAGTTTGTGAAAGCTGTTGAGGAAACTGGGGCAGAGCCGCTCAACTACCGCTCAACTTTAAATATCGATCCGCAGCAAATTCGGGAGCTGATGAAAAACAAAAAAGATATGTCGCAGGCTCCGCTGATGTTTATCAAAGAAATGGAGGAGGTTCTTCCTCAGCTTGAAGCGCTTTATGAGAATGACAAGCCTGACCTCATCCTTTTTGACTTTATGGCTATGGCAGGAAAGATGCTGGCTGAGAAGTTTGGAATAGAGGCGGTTCGTCTTTGTTCTACATATGCACAGAACGAACATTTTACATTCAAATCAATGTCTGAAGAGTTTAAGATCGAGCTTACGCCTGAGCAAGAAGCCGCTTTGAAAAATGCGAATCTTCCGTCATTTGATTTTGAGGAGATGTTCGAACCAGCAAAATTGAACATTGTCTTTATGCCTCGCGCTTTTCAGCCTTACGGCGAAACGTTTGATGAACGGTTCTCTTTTGTCGGTCCTTCTTTAGCCAAACGCAAGTTTCAAGAAAAAGACACGCCGATGATTTCGGACAGCGGCCGTCCTGTCATGCTGATATCTTTAGGGACGGCGTTCAATGCCTGGCCGGAATTTTATCATATGTGCATAGAGGCATTCAGGGACACGAAGTGGCAGGTGATCATGTCTGTTGGCACGACAATCGATCCTGAAAGCTTTGACGACATACCTGATAACTTTTCAATTCATCAACGGGTTCCCCAACTGGAGATCCTGAAGAAAGCGAAGCTTTTCATCACCCATGGGGGTATGAACAGTACGATGGAAGGATTGAATGCCGGTGTACCGCTTGTTGCCGTCCCGCAAATGACTGAACAGGAAATCACTGCCCGCCGCGTCGAGGAGCTCGGGCTTGGAAAACATTTGCAGCCGGAGGATACAACAGTTGCTTCATTGCGGGAAGCCGTCTCTCAGACGGACGGTGACCCGGATGTCCTGAAGCGCGTACAGGACATGCAAAAGCACATTAAACAAGCAGGAGGGGCCGAGAAAGCCGCAGATGAAATTGAGGCATTTTTAGCACCGGCAGGAGTGAAATAATCATTTGAAGGAACCCGGGAGATCCCCGGGTTTTTTGTTGCAGCCGAAAGGAAGCGGGAAAAGTATACAGAGGCGCTTTTTGAACATACTACCTTCTATTAAATGTGTAAAAAAGGAGGAAGTGATTTGTCAAATCAGGGCAATTTCAAAAAAACGATCTCTCTGCTTGACCTGATTTTGATCGGCATGGGTGCGATATTCGGATCGGCTTGGCTGTTTGCCGTCAGCAATGTCGCTTCAAAAGCCGGGCCCGCAGGAAGCTTTTCGTGGATTATCGGCGGCGTCATTATCCTTTTAATCGGCCTCGTTTATGCTGAGCTGGGAGCTGCTTTGCCGCGGACGGGCGGGATTATCCGCTATCCGGTGTATACCCACGGACACCTTGTTGGATACTTGATTTCATTTATCACGATCGTTGCCTATACAAGTCTGATTTCAATCGAAGTGACGGCTGTCAGGCAATACGTAGCTTATTGGTTTCCCGGTTTGACGATAAAAGGTACTGAATCGCCGACGATTATCGGCTGGCTTTTGCAGTTTGCGCTGCTTTGTTTGTTCTTTTTACTGAATTATTGGAGTGTCAAAGCGTTTGCGAAATCAAATTTAATCATTTCGGTTTTTAAGTATGTTGTTCCTTTGACGATCATCGTCGTGTTGATATTCCATTTTAAATCGGCCAACTTCGCGGGAGAGTTTGCGCCGTTTGGCTTTGGCGGGGTTCAGGCATCCATTTCGACAGGCGGGGTGATGTTCGCATACCTCGGGCTTCATCCGATCGTTTCCGTCGCCGGCGAAGTGAAAAATCCGCAGCGGAACATCCCGGTCACTCTACTGATTTGCATCATTGTTTCGGCTTGCGTTTATACGATACTGCAAGTGGTGTTTATCGGAGCTATCCCGACTGATATGCTGAATGACGGCTGGAAAGCAATCGGCAAGGAATTTTCTCTTCCGTTTAAAGACATCGCGGTGCTTCTCGGGATGGGCTGGCTTGCCACTCTTGTCGTCCTGGATGCGATCTTATCACCCGGCGGAAACGGCAATATTTTTATGAATACGACGTCGCGCTTGGTTTATGCATGGGCGCGGAACGGCACGTTGTTCAAAGTGTTTGCCAAGGTGAATAAACCGACGGGAATTCCGCGTCCGTCTTTGTGGCTGTCGTTTGCGCTCGCCGTTTTTTGGACGCTTCCGTTTCCGTCTTGGGACGCGCTCGTCAATGTTTGCTCTGTTGCTCTGATTCTTTCCTATGCGATTGCTCCGGTTTCAGCCGCAGCGCTGAATGTAAATGCCAAGCAGCTCAACAAGCCTCTGCAGATCAAGGGGATGGCTGTCATTGCCCCTGTCTCCTTCGTATTTGCGTCGTATATCGTCTATTGGTCAGGCTGGAACACCGTGTCATGGCTGCTCGGATCACAGCTTGTGATGTTTGCCGTTTATTGCGCGTGTAAAAAATACGTTCCCCAAGACGATGTTCCGTTTGCACAGCAGCTTAAATCAAGCTGGTGGATCGTCGGGTATTATGTCATGCTCCTGATTTTGTCGTATCTGGGCTCATTCGGTAACGGCCTGGGCCTATTGAGAACGCCGGTCGATTTAATCTTGATCGCGGCAGGATCGATTGCGGTATTTTACTGGGCGAAATATACGGCACTGCCAAAGGCAGTCATTGACTATGATGAGAAAAAAGAAGAAACCGTTTAAATAAGAATACCCCGCTGTATGGACTGCGGGGTATTTATGCGTTTTCATTACAGTTGCGGAAGATCTTTAGCCGTTTCAGCAGCTTTGGTATCAACCTGAATTTGTTCAGATAAATTGGCAGGATGGTAATAACCTTTTGACATCATATAGTTTGCGATCTGTTCATGAGTGTCAATCGCGTCGTTTAAATACTGCTTAAGCGTTTCGCGCACTTCTGGAGAAGATGTTTCCGTGATAGCTGTGGCAATGTTTTTGACACCGGTTTTCGCCGAGATTAAAAAGTCGGTGGCAATCACTTGTTCAGTCATCGCGCCCATTCCTGTCATGTTTTGGATGAATTCATTCATATGTTTTCACCTCTCATTGACAGCAGACCTTGCAAATGTTCGATCTGATGCTTTGTTTGAGACGCATCCCGTTCCAAGATGTCGCGAAGCTCTTGATCCTGCACCATTCCCGTCATTGTTGATGACTTAGTCAGGCAAAGGTTTTTAAACATTAACAGCTCATGAAGCTCTAAAGTTTCGTGAATCGCATTGTTCAATTGTAAACATTCCCTTTCAAATTTGTTATTGTGCGAAGGACACATCATTAGTATCAAGGTTTGTTAGCGGGATTATTCTGCTTTCTATTTTACAATAAATTACATATTAGACTTTTCGGACGCGAAAGAATTTGGTCAAGAGCCATGTTCCTTGCGGAAAACTGAGTGTGAGCTGCCATACTCCGCCGCCGCCAAGTCCGTATTCGATGATCAGCTGCAGTTTTTTTCCGATGCTGCGTGCGTCTTCAAACCATACGACGTGCCTTCTGCCTTGTTCATCGGTGTATTTGAGAAAAGGGGACTCAGATCTTGTATCATATTGAATCGGTACCTGGTGCTTCATGGCGAGCTGAACGGCGTCTTGGTTGGCGATTCCCGGGTACACGGCACCGGGCTGATAGGGCAGCGTCCAGTTATAGCCGTAAAGCGGAAAGCCGAGAATGATTTTTTCTTTTGGGATATGGCGCAGGGCAAATTGAATCGTTTGCCGGACTTCATTGATCGGAGCAACAGGGCCCGGCTCGCTTGTTCCGTGGTGCCAGTCGTATGCCATGATAAAGATAAGGTCGCTCACTGCACCGATTCCGCCATAGTCATACCCTTTCAGCCAGGCGATATTTTCATTTGTTTTCGGCGGAACGGCAACCGTCAGCACATAACCGGACGGCTTCAGCCGCTCTTTCAACAGGCGGAGAAAACCTGAAAATAAATCTCTGTCTTCCTCCAAAATCTGTTCGAAATCAATATTGACACCTGCATATCCTTTTCTGGAAATCGTCTGGACAATATTATCGATGAGGCGATTTCTTACGGCAGACTGATTTAAAACGCGGTGTGCAAGAGACGGACTGAAGCCTGATTCTGTTAGATTGGTGACTGTCATGAGGGGAGGAACGCGCCGCCTCCAGGCCGTTTGTACGGCCGGCGAATCATTCAGCTCGCTTAACGATCCGTCGCTTGAAATGTGGTATTCAAAAAATGCCAGATACGTGGCGTATGGGGCAAAATTATGAATCAATTCCTGGTCTAACCGGGGATTTCTCAATGTGTAATATCCTAAAGCAGTGATCGGCTTTTTCGGCAATTCTGGAATTGTCATTTTCATCCCCGGCCTCATATTGGCAGGCGTTACAGACGGATTTGCTATTTGCAATGCTTCGGCGGAGACAAACGTCCGGCGGGCGATCAAGTCATAACTGTCTCCCGGCTGAACGGTATATGTATAAAGCGGTAATAAAAGAGCCTGTCCGGGGACAATGTTTGTTTCGATCAACCCATTTGTCAATCGGATCTGGTCAATTGAAATCCCGAACCTGGCGCCGATGACAAATAATGAATCTCCCGGCTGAACGGTATAAATAAACAACTGGCACACTTCCTTTTGTTCCTCTGTATGTGACAGGGGGTTTTATGCTATATCTATGACCGGTACAGAAGGATCATGCGCCGATTTTCTCAGTCGGAATGGTGAATCGATCCGTGAAGCGGATAATTCTTGACTGATCAGTCTAGAAAGTGTATTCTTTAAATAAAGGAGGTGAAAGGGGCTTGGGAAGAAGCAAAGAATTTGATACCGCCCTCGTCCTTCATAAAGCAATGGAGGTTTTTGGCCAATTCGGCTATGAGGGGGCATCGATGCAGGAGCTGCTCAGCCGCCTGGGAATTGCCAGGCAAAGTCTGTACAATACATTCGGCACGAAACGGGATCTGTTTATAGCCGCCCTTACAAGATATCTTGATGATAAAAACGCTCAAGTGATCGCCATGCTTGAAAGCCCCGGATCAGTGAAGCAATCGGTTCGGCAGATCTTTCAGGAAAGCTTAAACGCTCTGAAAGACCCCGAACGTTCAAAGGCATGCTATATCATCAACAGCGCAATTGAACAAATTCCCCGCGATCCAGAGGTTGCCGAATACTTTGATAAGCAGACAAAGCAGCTGGAAACCGCCTTTTATAAAGCGCTTGTCCGGGCCGAGTCACAGGGAGAACTAAAAAAGGGCAGCCAGGACCTTTCAGCAGTTGCCCGTTTTTTAAATCAAACCCGGCTGTCGCTCACGTTTCAGGCGAAGTTAACGGGGGACTTTGACGCCCTTCAGGATTTGATCGATGTCAGCCTGTCTGTTCTTGATTGATATATTGTTCGTCATGGGAAGATGGGCTACTGCCCGTTTTTATCACTATTTTAGACCAATTGGTCAAAAAAGGATGTGGAAAAGAAAATGACGCGTACGATAACCGATGTGATGGAACAATTTTTACAGTCGATGCTCGAAAAGGATATGGAGAAGTGGATACAGCTTTGGGATCAAGATGCGGTGTTTGAGCATCCATATGCACCGCCCGGTTTTCCTAAAAAAATAGAAGGAAAGTCCGCGATTTACGATTATATAAAGGATTTTCCCGAAAAGATCGATATTGTCCGCTTTACAGCGCCCACTATTCATCAAACGGCAAAATCGGGCTATTCGGCTGTCGAATTTGAATGTGAAGGCACGGTGTGTGAGACGGGGCTTCCTTATAATCAACAGTACATCAGCCTTGTAAACATGAAAGAGGGCAAAATTGTCCACTACAAAGATTATTGGAATCCTTTGATTGTCATCGAATCGTTCGGGGGACGGCTGCAAAATTTTTAATGATCTAACAAGGAGTGATGAAAGTGGAAAAAAAAATATTGATTACCGGCGGAACCGGTACGACAGGAAGCCGAATCGCTAAACGGCTCGTACGTTCGGGTGCCGGCGTCCGGATCGCAAGCCGGAGAATACCTGCAATTGCCGGAGCAGAACATGTATATTTTGACTGGAATGATCAAAAAACTTACAGAGACGCATTAAAAAACACGGACTCATTGTATTTGGTTGCGCCTGTCGGTGTATACGAACCGTCGCCGATCGTTGTGCCGTTTTTGGAAATGGCAGCGGCATTCGGCGTCCGCCGCATTGTCCTGCTCAGCGCTGCAATTATTGATGAAGACGGACCTGTATTCGGGAAGCTTCATCACGCGGTCAGACAATATGTTCCTGAATGGGCGGTGCTAAAGCCTTCATATTTCATGCAAAATTTTGACGGTCAGCATGGCGCTTCGATTCGGGAGAAAAATGAAATCGTCACAGCGTCAGGCGGCGGCAAAGTCGGGTTCATAGATGCAGACGATATTGCTGAAGTAGCTGTGCGCGCATTGCTTGATCAAAAGCCGCATAATACGAGCCATATCTTGACCGGGCCGGAAGCCTTGAGTTATGCCGAAGCAGCGGCAATCATCGGCAGAGCGGCAGGCCGCGACATCAGGCATGTCAATGTTGAAGTGTCCGCTTTGAGGGAAAGGTATATAAAAGCAGGATTATCTCCCGATTATGCCGGCTTCATGTCGGAGTTAGACGAGAAAATCAAGAATGGCAAAGAAAACCGCATCACGGATACAGTGGAACGCATCACAGGGAAAAAGCCGCGTTCACTGGCTGATTTTGCTAATGAACACGCCGGACGCTGGCGTCTGCTTTAACTCGTTCCTGAGGCTGAACGGTCTTTTATCTTTATTTTTGACCGTTCAGTCCAATTAATAAAATGTTTCGTTGATTTCCCATGACTCAACTGTACAGTAGGCCAAGTGAGGGTTCATACCCATGCCCATTAAATAAGCCATTGCCGCTACTTCTTCCATGGCATGGTGATAGGAAGTGGCTTGCGCTTCATTTAAACCGTAATGAACAAAGGGAGCAACTGTGCACAACGTCTTATGTTTCAAGTGTGGAAACAACGGACATTTGATGTGGTGCACGGCGGCTTCGGCGTGCTGATACTGGGGGATATGCATATGCTGTTCGGGCACTGCCGCCTGCTGTAAATGTTGTTCTACATTATCCATTTTTTTCGTCCTTTCTTGCGCGGATTTTCGTTGTATTCTATGTTCCGCTTATGCCCTGTGTGTTAGACAGCTGTCATGGTTTACCGGTTTTTTAGGCAAATCAAAAGACAGAAAGGTCAAATACCGGTAGACTATAAAGCAGATAAAAAAGGAGGTATTTTTTATGGCTAAACATCATTTTTACCTTCAGGCAGACTGGCCTGGAAAACGGAACGATATCGGAAGGATTGAAAGCGGGAATTTAAAAACCGAAATTTCGATACCAAAGGAAATGGACGGCCCGGGAGCGGGGACAAACCCTGACGAAATGCTGCTCGGTGCTGCTGCGACATGCTATATCATTACGCTTGCAGCCATGATGGAAAGAAGCGGATTGGAAAAAGAGAGCCTGACGATGGAATCCGAGGCCGTAGTCGATGTGACAGGAGGGGTGTTTACGTACGAAAAAATCATTCACAGACCTTTGATCCGCCTTCCGAAAGAAGCGGCGGAAAAAGAGGTCGAACTTGCCGAAAGACTGGCTGAAAAAGCGGAGACATCCTGCATGATATCAAGGGCGGTTCAGGGTAACGTCGCCATTGAATTAGAGGCGAAGATTGTCGTCTCCAAAGCGGATTAGATTTCGATCGTGAGCTGAGCCTTTTGATCTGCCGCTTCAGTATGCTTTGAATTGAGCAAAAAGACGCCGCCGATGATCAATACAAGCCCAATAAGGGTTTTGAGATTGAATGGCTCCTGAAATATAAAATACCCGATCGCAGCTGTCAAAGCCGTCCCGGTGCCGGCCCAAGTCGCATATGCCGCAGATAAAGGCAGTGTTTTTAATGAAAAGCTCAGAAACGTAAAAGAAGCCGCAAAACCGATCATGACGCCGGCTGCTGGCAGGGGGGCGCTAAAGCCTTCTGACAGCTTCAGCATCGTGCTTCCGAATACTTCGGACAAAATGGCAGCCGCCAAAAAGAACATGCCTTTCATGAGATTCTCCTCCTTATGACAAATTGATCAGTACAACGCCTGACACGAGACAGATAATGCCGGCGATATTTCGCCGGTTCAGCTTTTCTTGAAACCACAAGACGCCGATGATTGCAGTGAGAACGGTGCCCGCTCCGCTCCAAGTCGCATAGGAGAGGCTTAATGGGATGACCTGCAATGTGAGCGACATCATGTAAAATGCGAGACCATAGCCGATCACTACGAGAACCGACGGCTGCCAGCGCGCGAACCCGTCAGATATTTTCAGCATGGCGGCTGCCGCTGCTTCTGACAAGATGGCGATCAGAAGAAAAATGTAGCCTGCAATCATACGAAATCCTCCTCTATCGATTTTATTGCATGATTCAAAAGGATAAGCAAGCAGTTCCAATTGAAACATTCCCGAAAACAAGATGACCCCGCATACGAGTTTGACCATATACCAAGGCCGAGGTTCCACTTCGCCAGCACCCTCATCGCAGAATTCATGCTGCGGTTTAAGAAGTGCTGCCGCAGCATAAGTGCTTGTACAAAGTTAGTTTCATTCGAATATCATAAAACGCAGCCTATAAACGATTTTAAAGTGTTAAAGCCTTTAAATTCCGCAATCATCATGAGGCCGCTTCAAAGATTTCCTCTTTTTTAGACATAAAAAAACCCGCTTTACTAACCGGTTAGTAAAATCCATCTTAATTGATGCAAAAGTTCTAAGTCAAGAAAAAAGTTATGTAAAAAGGCCCCTGGAAGAGCCTTTATCTGTCAGTAATAACGATAGTAAGGATACGGATATCCCCAAGGGCCGAGAAGCGCTCCGGCAGTAAGGCCGCCCAAAAATCCTCCAAAGAAGGGACCCGGACCGAAAAACGGACGCGGGCCGAAAAACGGGCGCCCAAAAGGTCCGCCAAAGAAAGGCCTGCCGATGATTCGCTGGTTGTCGTCGTAATAGACAGGAGCATGGTCGAAATGATTCATAAAAAAATCCCTCCAATAATAAAATGAAACCTGACTAACATCACTGTATTCTGCCCAGCGGTTTTTGCTTGGGCGCCCGCCGGATTTTTTAGTGAAGCCGCCCTCAAAAAGGAGTGAACGAAACATGACGCTGTATCAGTCGGATTGGTCAAAGTCGCCGGCCCATGCCCACGCCTACAGGGCGAAAACATCGATTGCCGACGGCCATTACCACCTAATTGAAGGTTTTTCCCAGCCGGCAAACGGAAGCAATACAGATGGGCACGTACATTTTTATTCCGGAATTACTTCTTTTGATGATGGTCATTACCATAGGTATTACGCGATTACAGGGCCCGCGATTCCGCGAGCGGACGGCACGCACTACCATGAAATCGGGGGCACGACCTATCTGGCATATTCTACGGCTCCCCCGATCAGATATGGAGGAGTTGTGTATTTAACCGATGGAATGAAGGAGAGGCATCGGCATCATTTTAAGGGTTACACAAGAGAAATCGTGGGAAATGAGCCGATAGGCTGGTGAGGGAATGTTTGGAAAACAGTGAAAACGGGTAAAATGAAATGGGTGTTTTTGAACGTGAAATGGTATAATGGGAGGAGCTTGTTTAAAGAGAGTGATCAGCAGTGAATAAAACGAAACCGCCGGTCATCGTTTTGATCGGACCGACCGCTGTCGGTAAAACAAAATTAAGCGTCATGCTGGCCGAGCATTTGAACGCGGAAATTATCAGCGGAGATTCGATGCAGATTTACAAAAGAATGGATATCGGCACAGCAAAAATCAGAGAAGAGGAAATGAACGGGGTTCCGCATCACCTGATCGATATTAAAGAACCGACGGAATCTTTCTCGGTTGCTGAATATCAGGAGATCGTCAGACAAAAAATCGCAGCGATCGCCAGGCGGGGGAAGCTTCCGATGATTGTCGGGGGAACCGGGCTCTATATCCAGTCTGTCCTTTACGACTATTCATTCACAGAGGAAGCAGGCGACCCTGAGTTTCGGGCGGAGATGGAGGCGCTCTCTGCCAAGAGGGGGGCCGAATATGTTCACGGTCTTTTGAAAGAGCGCGATCCCGAAGCGGCAAAAGCCATTCATCCAAACAATAAACGAAGGGTCATCAGGGCGCTTGAAATCCTGCATACGACAGGAAAAACGATGTCCGAACATATGGAAGGACAGCGGAAAGAGCTTTTATACACCACGGCTCTCATCGGTTTGACGATGGAGCGGGAAGTGCTGTATGACAGGATCAACTGCCGCGTTGACCAGATGATGGATGAAGGGCTGCTGGATGAAGTGAAACAGCTTTATGATGAAAACGTAAGAAACTGCCAGTCTGTTCAAGCCATCGGTTACAAAGAGCTTTATGCGCATCTTGAAGGCAGAGCGTCTTTGGAAGAGGCGGTTGAGACGCTGAAGCGGAATTCGAGACGCTATGCCAAAAGGCAGCTGACATGGTTCAGAAATCAAATGGATGTCGCCTGGTTTGACATGACGCCCCCTGTCAATATCGAGCAGAAAAAACAGGAAATTTTCACTTACATAGCAGGAAAGCTCGAACTTTAATCGAAACAATATGATATAGAGAAACAAGGAGGACCAGAATCATGAAATCGATAAATATTCAAGATCAGTTTTTGAATCAGATTCGGAAAGAAAATACATTTGTCACGGTCTTTTTACTGAATGGATTTCAGCTGCGCGGACAGGTAAAAGGATTTGACAACTTTACAGTGTTGATTGAATCGGAAGGAAAGCAGCAGCTTATATACAAACACGCCATTTCCACGTTTGCACCGCAAAAAAACGTTCAGCTCGAACTCGAATAGCGATTCGCGGACTAAAAGACCATGCCTTGCATGGTTTTTTCTGATTGCCTGACAAAATCCTGAAACAGGTTACTGTTTTGGGATTTTGTCTTTTCATGGTGACATTACAATCATCTGCGGCCGTTGCCGGTCCTAGAGAGTTAAGGAATAAAAGGAACGGCGGCTCACTGCTCAGACATCCTGTCTAAAACGCCGCCGTCATCACGTCCTGTGCAAGCCCGAGGCATTCAAATTTACAAAGCGGCATCTAATCGCTAAACTAAGTAGTGTTTACATCAATTCAGTTTGAAAATGAAAAGGAATGAGCGAACAATGAAACCTAAGATCGTCATCAACCATTGGGAAGAGACGTGTGAAGATGATTCCTGCTATGAATACGGCACAAGTATTCTCGTAAACGGAAAAGAACTTGTCAGGGAAGCGTCGATCATGACGGCTGTCCAGTCGGTTCTCAAGGAACTCGGCATCGAAGCCGATATTAAAGAGGTATGCGAGAACAAGTGCTGTGACGCTTACAAAAAATAAGCGAAAAAGTCTAGTCTACTAACTCAATTTTTTTCGTGTTATGATAGATTTCGGTTTGTGAGTAGGATGAGCGAACGGCTCTCATTCTACTCATATTTCTTTGGCCTTAGGCCTCCTAAGCTGAAGCGAATTGTGAACTTTCATCAACTCGAGCACAATATATTGTGTTTTCTTGAATGATAGTATACTATATATTGTGTAAGGTTCGAGTGGAAGACTCGGAAACAATTTTACTAGGTCGTGATAATGATGATTCAGATCGTATTTGATTCAAAAACGGGAAACGTTCAGCGCTTTGTGGATAAGACGCCTTTTCGCAATAAACGGAAAGTCAACACAGAGGAGTATCTAGATGAACCGTTTGTTTTGATCACGTACACGACAGGGTTTGGGGAAGTTCCGAAAACGACTGAGATGTTTCTTGAGAAAAACGCCCATCTTCTTTTGGGAGTTGCGGCAAGCGGAAACAGAGTGTGGGGAGATAATTTTGCGAAAAGCGCAGAAAAAATCTCGAAGCAATATCAGGTTCCGATTCTCGGCAAATTTGAGCTCAGCGGGACGGCCAAAGACGTTGAACTGTTTACTCAGGAGGTAGAAAGAATTGTCACAAAATCAAGTGCCAAAATGGATCCAGTTAAACAATGAGATCATGATCCAAAAAGACGGGAAATTCCAGTTTGATAAAGATAAAGAAGCTGTACATAGTTATTTTGTAGACTATATCAACCAAAATACGGTATTTTTCCATGATCTGAAAGAGAAAATCGATTACTTAATCAAGAATGACTACTATGAAGAAGAGTTTTTAAGCCGCTACACGTTCGAAGAAATCAAGGAAGTGTTCAAAGAGGCTTACGCCAAAAAATTCAGATTCCCGTCCTTTATGAGCGCTTTTAAGTTTTACAATGACTATGCGCTGAAGACAAACGACAAGAAAAAAATTCTTGAACGCTATGAAGACAGAATCTCTATCGTAGCTTTATTTTTTGCAAACGGGGATAAGGAGAAGGCGAAAGAATTCGTCAGAATGATGATCAACCAGGAGTATCAGCCAAGCACGCCGACGTTCTTAAATGCCGGCCGCAAACGCCGCGGAGAGCTGGTCAGCTGTTTCCTCTTGGAAGTCAATGATTCCTTGAACGACATTTCGAGAGCGATTGATATTTCGATGCAGCTGTCAAAGCTCGGCGGAGGCGTATCTTTAAACCTTTCAAAACTGCGTGCGAAAGGCGAAGCAATCAAAGACGTCGAAAACGCGACAAAAGGTGTCGTCGGCGTAATGAAGCTTCTTGACAACGCATTCCGCTACGCTGATCAGATGGGACAAAGACAAGGCTCAGGCGCTGCGTACTTAAACATTTTCCACCGCGACATTAACGATTTCCTCGATACGAAGAAGATTTCGGCTGACGAGGATGTCCGGGTGAAAACATTGTCCATCGGGGTTGTGATTCCAGATAAATTTATCGAGCTTGCAAGAGAGGATAAAGCGGCATACGTATTTTATCCGCACACCGTTTATAAAGCGTACGGCGAACACCTCGATGAAATGGACATGAACGAGATGTACGACCGGCTTGTGGAAGATCCGCGCGTCAAAAAAGAAAAAGTCCACCCGCGCAAGATGCTCGAAAAGCTTGCGATGTTAAGATCGGAATCCGGGTATCCGTACATTATGTTCCAGGACAATGTCAACAACGCGCATGCGAACAATCATATTTCCAAGGTTAAATTTTCCAACCTTTGCTCGGAGGTTCTTCAGGCTTCACAAGTTTCTTCATACACAGACTACGGTCAAGAAGATGAGATCGGCCTTGATATCTCCTGCAACCTTGGTTCATTGAACATTTTGAACGTCATGAAAAACAAATCGCTTGAGCAGACGGTTAAGCTTGCAACCGATTCGCTGACGCACGTTTCTGAAACGACAAACATTACAAACGCACCGGCGGTCAAAAAAGCGAACAAAGCGATGAAATCCATCGGTCTCGGAGCGATGAACCTGCACGGATTCTTGGCACAGAACAATATCGCCTATGAAAGTGAGGAAGCGAGGGACTTCGCGAACACTTTCTTTATGATGATGAACTTCTACTCGATTGAACGGTCTGCCGAGATCGCCAAAGAAAAAGGTGAGACGTATCATAACTATGAAGGTTCGGCTTATGCAACAGGCGAATACTTCGAAAAGTATGTCACACAAGATTTCTCGCCTAAATTCGAAAAAGTGGCCAAGCTTTTTGAAGGCATGCACATTCCGACAAAAGAAGACTGGGAGCAGCTGAAACAGTTTGTCAAAGAACACGGATTGTACCACAGCTACAGACTGTGCATCGCACCGACCGGGTCCATTTCATATGTGCAGTCAAGCACAGCATCAGTCATGCCGATCATGGAGCGGATTGAAGAAAGAACATACGGCAACTCCAAGACGTACTATCCAATGCCTGGACTTGCGCCGAGCAACTGGTTCTACTATAAAGAAGCGTATGATATGGACATGTTCAGGGTTGTCGACATGATCTCGACGATTCAGCAGCACGTTGACCAAGGCATAAGCTTTACATTGTTCCTGAAAGATACAATGACGACACGCGATCTGAACCGGATCGATCTTTATGCCCACCATAAAGGAATCAAAACACTTTACTATGCAAGAACGAAGGATACAGGGCAAGAAGGCTGCCTTTCTTGTGTCGTTTGATTAAAGGAGAGTATGCGAAAGTGACGAAAATATATGATGCAGCAAACTGGTCAAAGCATGAAGATGATTTTACCCAAATGTTTTACAACCAAAATGTGAAGCAGTTTTGGCTTCCGGAAGAGATTGCGCTTAATGGAGATCTTCTGACATGGAAGTACTTGGGTAAAAATGAACAGGACACATACATGAAGGTGCTCGCAGGGCTGACGCTTCTTGACACAGAGCAGGGGAACACGGGAATGCCCCTTGTTGCTGAGCATGTGGAAGGGCATCAGCGCAAAGCGGTGCTGAATTTCATGGCGATGATGGAAAACGCGGTCCACGCCAAGTCCTATTCAAACATTTTCATGACGCTTGCCCCGACAGAGACGATCAACGAAGTCTTTGAATGGGTCAAACAAAACAAATACCTGCAGAAAAAAGCTCAGATCATTGTCGGGCTCTATGAAAAAATCCGCCAGGGCGATAAGATTTCGCTGTTTAAAGCGATGGTCGCATCCGTTTATTTAGAAAGCTTCCTGTTCTACAGCGGCTTCTACTACCCGCTTTATTTTTACGGACAAGGCAAGCTGATGCAAAGCGGCGAAATCATCAACCTGATCTTGCGGGATGAAGCGATTCACGGCGTCTATGTCGGCCTGCTCGCTCAGGAGATTTACAATCAGCAGACAGCGGAGAAAAAAGAAGAGCTGTATGCGTTTTCCATTGATCTGTTGAAAGAGCTTTATGAAAATGAGCTTGAATATACAGAAGACCTGTACGATCAGGTCGGCCTTTCACACGACGTGAAGAAGTTCATCCGCTACAATGCCAACAAAGCGCTGATGAACCTTGGCTTTGAAGCTTATTTTGAAGAAGAAGAGATCAATCCGATCGTGTTGAACGGGTTGAATACGAAAACGAAGTCACACGACTTCTTCTCAATGAAAGGGAACGGCTACAAAAAAGCAACAGTTGAACCGTTAAAAGACGACGACTTTTACTTTGACGATAAGTAAGCCGGGCTAAAAGGGCGCACCCGCGCCCTAGCCCCGCCTTTCATTTATAGATACACGGCAAAATGAGAGCAGAACGAATCTGCTCTTTTCACTTTGAGGAGGAAACGGATACGATGGGAAAAATGGACGAAATGATTCTCGTGGTCCCGCGGGAAAACGTATTTGCAAATGAAACGCTGACTTTCCAAGGCGTCAACAGCGACGGCGAGACGATCGGGGAGATCATGGCGCATATTGAACGCCACTTCAGTGAAATGAGAAGGGGAGACGCCGAGGAAGATCCTGCATTTAAACAGCCGATCCCTTATGTTGTCATCAAAAGAGAAGACGAAATATTTGTATATGAGCGGCTCGAAGGCGGAGGGGAAGCGCGGCTTCACAACAAGCTGTCACTCGGATTCGGCGGACACATGAACTTTGCCGAAGGGCTTGACTTTTCCGATATTCTGAAGTTGAATACAGACCGCGAACTTGATGAAGAGCTTCTAATCGAGGAGTCAGATAAAGAAAAAATGGTGACGCTCGGACTGATTAATGATGATGAAAACAGCGTCGGAAAAGTACATATCGGAATCCTTTCAGCGCTTGAATTAAAACCGGGCGCACACGTTGAAGTGAAAGAAAAGGAGCAGATTGCCGGCCGTTGGATGAAAGCCAGTGATCTGAAAGAAAAAAGCGTCTATGACAGGCTTGAATCTTGGTCACAGTTTGTCGTTGATATCTTAGTTTAAATTGGAAAACTCGCTGATTCAGCGAGTTTTCTTTTCGTATTGAACCGGTTTCCATTGAAAAAGTAAGCCCTCCTTTTCGATCAACCCGAAGCCGGGATATGGGAAATGACAGCCGTGGAGCAGGACCCGTCCATTATAAGCCTGCCGGGCCAGGAGTCTCCTTGTCTTTTCTCCCTCGATAGGATCATGCTCAAGCGAAACCCGCAGCTTCGGATTGGAAATGCTTTCCGGAATATGAAATACATCATTGATGATCTGACAGACGCCGTCTTTTGTCTGCAATTCAATCGTCAGGTGTCCAGGTGTATGTCCGGGCGTATGGATCAGCTTCAGTCCGGGAAGCAGTTCGGTGTCTTCGGTCAGTAGCTTCAGTAGCGGCCGGACAGCGGAGAGAATGTGAAACTGTGGAGAAGCCGGTGTTTGTTTTGCGTACAGCCATTCTGCTTCACTGATCAGATGAACAGCGTTTGGAAAAGCGTGCTCCCCGTTTTTCAGAAGACCTCCCGTATGATCTAAATGACTGTGTGACAAAATGACATAGTCTATCGAATCAGGCTTGATTCCCGCCTGCTTCAGGTAATGAATCAAGTGCCCGCTTTTTTGTCCGCCTGTTTCGCCAAATCCCGTATCAATCAGTATCCGTTTGCCGCTTGTCTCCAGACAGACAAAGTTCAGCGCTACTTCAAATTCTTCAGGATAACGTTCTGTTTCCTGAGGGGCTCCTCCCGCCAAAAAGAAATCCCTTGAAACTCGAAATGCTCCATCAGATAAAATTGTCATTTGAAAAGAATCGAGCTGCATGCGGTATGGCTCCTTCATGATAAATCCTTCCCCCTTGTGTTTGACCGAGCTGCCTTTTCATTTGCGATGAGATTCTTGATCGGTTATGATTAAATCGTAATAATTACGATTTAATAACGGAAGTATAACTGAATCCGTTTATTCTTTCAACCAAAATAAACGGTTCAAAAGGAAAGGAGCATGATTTCATGCCGAAACTGGAAGAGCTGTATCGGTCCGTCATTATGGATCATGCAAGATACAGACGAAATTTTCGAAAAATCGATAAACGCGATGCGTATTACGTCCATTATAAAAATCCAACATGCGGTGATGTGATGACTTTGTTTATCGACATTAAAGATGAAAAGATCGAAGACGCAGCTTTTATCGGAGATGGATGCAGCATCAGCATGGCTTCCTCATCAATCATGACTGAACTGATAAAAGGAAAGACGTTAAAAGAAGCCGGACTCATGCGGGAGGCGATGGAAGATATGATCAGAAAAGGAGAAGAACCGGCAGATGATCTGCTGGGAGATGCCGTTTCCCTGATGGGTGTCGATCCATTGCGAGCCCGTCATAACTGTGCCCTTATGCCGTGGCAGGCCTTCGATCGGATCAAAGAGAACGTTCATTAAATGAACAACGCATCATAAAGCAATCCGATTCTAAGGCTGCTGAGCAAAGATATCAAAAGATTCAAAGGAAAAAAGGGGGCATGGAAAAGGAAACGAAGGTAAAGCAGGAAGCGATGGCGCAGCTTAAACGGAAAGGCATTCGAATGACGCCGCAGCGGCTGGTCATCTACCATTGTTTTTTAGCAAACAGGAACCATCCCACAATAGCCGAAATCCAACAATCATTAAGGGAAGTCTATCCTGCTGTCAGTACAGCGACGATATACAACACCATCCGTTTTTTAAAACAAGAGGGCCTTATAAAAGAAATGGGGTTTACAGATCCGCTTCGCTTTGATCGGGCTGTCGAGGAACATGATCATGTCATATGTGAAGTATGCGGAAAGATCGTCGATTTTCATTGTCCGCAACTTGATAAAGTGAAAGACATTGCGGCGCGGATGACCGGATTTAAAGTGACACATCACCGATTGGAGCTGTACGGCATCTGCAAAGATTGCCAGGAGAAAAGAAAATACGCCGCTAAAGAGAAAGAGGTTAAAGGATGACAAAATCCTAAAACGATAAGCCGTTTTGGGATTTTGTCAACAATCTGAGAGGTTAGTAAAATCTAACCTCTTTTTAGTTGTGCATAAAACCAAAATCCGATATATTGGTTTTATGATGAAAAATAACATTAAACGAATCAAACGAATTTCGCTTCGGGAAGAAGTGTATCAAACACTGAAGCGCGCCATTGTACATTTAGAACTAAAGCCGGAGGAGCGCCTGCATGATCAGGAGCTTGCAGAGCAGTTTGGCATCAGCCGCACACCTGTCAGGGAGGCGCTCAAACGACTGGAAGATGAAGGCCTTGTTGAAGCTGTTCCGGGATCGGCAACACGTGTCGCACCGTTAAATCGCGAGGAGGCTGAACACGCTTTTACAGTCACTGCGGCACTGCATGCGCTGGCTGTCAAGCTGTCGTTTCCTTTTTTAACGGATTCCGACTTTGATCAACTGGAGGCGCATAACAAAACGTTGCAGCAAGCGATTCAAAAAGAAGACATTATCGAAGCAATCGAATCGGATGCTGCTTTTCATGACGTGTTTTTACAAGCATCAAAAAACCCGGAAATTCCCCGGGCATTGGAGAGAATTTCTTCAAAAATTTACCGTCTTGAAATGTCGCAGTTTTCCTCGATCGGCAGCTTGAAGTCTGTCGAACTGCATAAGTGTATCATCGATGCCTGCAGACAGGGGGATCGGGATGCGGCCATCAGGCTTGCCGAGGAAAACTGGCTCAGTCTCGGAGACCGGTTGGCCGGACATCAGGAAAAGGAGTGAGGGGATTGTGAGGCCGATTATACTGGGCGTTTTTGCAGCCTTCTTTTTTGCTTTTACATTCGTTTTAAACAGGGCGATGGAGCTTGAAGGGGGAAGCTGGATCTGGAGCGCTTCGCTAAGATTTATCTTCATGGCGCCTCTTTTATTTGTCATCGTTTGGCTGAGGGGGAATGTAAAAGAGCTTTTTCAGGAAATCAAAAAAGCGCCGGGCATATGGCTGAGATGGAGCATCATCGGCTTCGGCCTTTTTTATGCGCCGCTCTGTTTTGCTGCGGCTTACGGGCCGGGCTGGCTGATCGCAGGAACATGGCAAATCACGATCATTTCCGGTTCCCTTTTGGCGCCGCTTTTTTACGAAACCATTCAAACAAAAACAGGTCCGGTACAGATGAGAGGCAAAATTCCATATAAGGGGCTGACGATGTCGTTTATCATTTTAATCGGGGTGGCGTTGATGCAAGCTGAGCATGCTGCACAGCTTTCTTTGCACGAGATGCTGCTGTGCATCGTGCCGGTTATTTTGGCTTCATTTGCATATCCGCTTGGGAACAGAAAAATGATGGAAGCTTGCGCCGGGCGCCTTGATGCTTATCAGCGGGTATTGGGGATGACGTTGGCAAGCCTTCCGTTTTGGCTGATCCTCTCGCTGTACGGGCTGGCATCGGCAGGTGCGCCCAGCCGGGGACAAGTCATTCAGTCAGGATTGGTGGCTGTCTTTTCCGGAATATGTGCAACTGTGCTGTTCTTTGCCGCTACCGATCTTGTAAAAGGGGATATGCGCAAATTAGCGGCTGTCGAGGCCACACAATCGTTTGAAGTGCTGTTTGCGGCTGCTGGTGAAATTTTGTTTCTTTCAAGTCCGCTTCCAGGTGCCATCTCTTGGAGCGGCATGGCTTTTGTCATTATCGGAATGGTGTTGAACAGCCATGCATCGAATCAAAAGCCGGCGGTTCAAAGTAAAGCTGCAAAAGCATAAAAAAAGCCTGCGATCTATACGAGACAGATCGCGGGCTTTTCATGATGGTTGTCCCTATTTCTGGTAAATGAAAGCGTCAAATCCGGCGTTTTTGGCTTGCTGAACGAGCGCTTCGGCATTTTCTTTCGAAGAAAAGGCGCCAATTTGTACTTTATAAAGGCTGTCCCTGTAAATCACAATGGCATCAAACCCTTTCGCTTCCGCTTGAGCGGCAAGCGAATCGGCGTTGGCTTTGTTCCTGAAAGCACCGATCTGCACTTTATAGAGAGCTGCGGATTTTTTTGAAAGGTTAAATGCCCTTGCGAGTCCGTTGGCGTGGCCTCTGGCAATGGATTGAATAAACGTGGATGACTTCAGTTTCTCGGCGTCGCTTGTATTGTCTACAAAGCCATTTTCCGTAAGCAGTGCGGGCATGACCGTTTCTCTTAACACGTGAAAATTGGCCGTTTTCTTGCCGCGATCCCTGAAATCGACAACTTTTAAAATCTCTTCATGCATGAGATCCCGATAGGTGGTGGTAGGTGCGCCGACGCCGGGATAAATATAATCCTCGAAACCTGTCCCGCCCCCGGCATTGATGTGAATCGATAGAAAGTAGTCTGCTCCCCAGCTGTTCGCGGAGTTCGTGCGTTGCGTCAGACTGACGGTTTGGTCGCTTGTCCTGCTCAGCTGGACTGAAACATTTTGATATTCATTCAGCAGAATGTTTCTTAAAGCCAAGGCGATTTGCAATGTTAACTGTTTTTCTTGCAAACCATTGGCTGAAGCGCCTGGATCAGTCCCGCCATGGCCGGGATCGATAAAAATTTTTACCACAAGACATCACCTCAATAGACAGTCTATGAACAGATGTACGGGAAGGGTTGTACGATTGCCATCGGATTGCAGAATTTTGTAAATATTCAGCTTATTATAGAACGTATCATTCTCTTCAGGCAAGGGGTTGCATGATTAATGTTTTTATCATATAATAAATTACGCTGCATTGTACGTAATGATAATTAAGTTTTAACCTTTAAGCTGTAATAGGGAGTTTTATATCGGAACCGGAATGTCATGCCTTCCTCGAAAGGACGACAGGAACGTTTCTGCAGACACCCACTTTGAGGAGTGTGGTTTAAAACTTTCTTACTTGCATACGGCAATTGCAGCACTTAAGTCATTTTAACAAAATGGCTTTTTTTATTTGTGAAAAAATAGTTTACTATAAAAAATATTATGTAAACTAAATGGCTGAGAAATTTGAAATAAAGGGCGGACACCGCCCTTTTATTCATTTTAAAGCGAATACGTGAATTCCAGCCGGCAGAAGGTGCAAAAGGACTGGCATCAAAAATGCTGAATGATCATAATTCCCGTGATCATCAGGACAATTCCCAGAAGGCGCTGCACGTTCAAGCGGTGTTTGGGGATTCCGAACCATCCAAAATGATCGATGATGAGGGCGATGATCATTTGGCCGCTTAAAGCCAAAACAACAGTAAGAGATGCTCCGACAATCGGCAAAAGCAAAATATTGGACGTAATAAAGATGACGCCAAGTATTCCGCCTGTCCAAAGCCACCAAGGGCTGCCTGTGACAAAGGTTTTTGCTGTTTGTAAATTGTTTATATGAAATAACCGCCGATGTTCAATGATCGTTGTGAGAAAAAGAAGAACGATCATTCCCACCAAAAACGAAATCAGAGAAGCGATTAAAGGTGATTGGAGAGCATTTCTCAGCTCTGAATTGATGGATGTTTGAATCGGGGATGCCATTCCGGCAAAAAGCCCGAGCATCATGTAAAGAAAAACGTACATAGATCTGTTTTTCATCGGTGATGAACTCCCTTGCTATTAATATTTTTTGATGATGAAAACCCCGGAGATGATGAACAGAATGCCG
This sequence comes from Bacillus sp. FSL K6-0972, assembly GCF_037976035.1. Taxonomy (NCBI): domain Bacteria; kingdom Bacillati; phylum Bacillota; class Bacilli; order Caryophanales; family Bacillaceae; genus Bacillus; species Bacillus sp. FSL K6-0972. The sequence goes on from NZ_CP150260.1 coordinate 1,911,779, forward strand.
ATGACTCTAGGAAAGTTTAATTCATGAACAGGAACATGAAACCATCCGAAGTGATCGATTGCCAAAGCCATTATCATCTGCCCAAGCAGAGTGACGACAACCGTCAGTGCTGATCCAAGACGCGGAAGCAACAAAATATTTGATGTTAAATAAAAAACGCCTAAACATCCGCCCCCCACGAGGATCCACCATGGGATGGAAGGAAAAAGTCCGATGATAGACAAAAAATGGCGCTCTGTCACGAAGGCAACAATGAGCAGGATAAGCGTCCCGACAAAAAAAGAAATGGCCGCCGCCCCGTAAGGAGACCCGATTTTCATGCCTAGCCGTGAATTAATTGAGGTTTGAACGGGAATCGCCATTCCGGCCAAAATGCCGGCTATCAGTATTAAAATGATCATCATTTCTAAAAACTCCTTTTTGCGGTGATTGGAACGATTATTTCAAATCTGCGGAAAGTCTTGCTGTTTTGAAGGACTCCTTGTATTTTGGCGAAAAGGAGTTCATGATGCAAGTGCTGATTGATGAAAAGAATTCAAAATTTGCAGCTTTATATCTATATCATGTTTTTCTTTTGTGAAAATAATGTTCCAAGAAGATTTTGAGATTCAACAAGGTTATATAGCGATAAAAAAATCAAAGAGGACTCCGGCTGAATTCTCTTTGGTTTTTTCAAGGTTTCTCATGAATTCCAGTCCGGTTCCTCGTGTTCAAAGCCGTAAAATCTCTCCATAAAAAGTAGGTTGAAATCCCGCCAAGATTCCGGTCATCCAAATCGAATACACAAATTTTTAAGAAAGAAGAATTGTTAAACTGAAAAAAGTCCTATACACTACAAGTAATATTTTGTTAGGGGGTGGGAATGTGTTCAACGAAAGAGAGGCGCTCCGATTAAGACTGGAACAACTGAACAATGCCGAGATTCAAGCCATACGCGAACTCCAAAATGAGCGGAAAGACATTTATTCCAGACTGCGGGAATTAGATCGTCAAAAAGTTTCATCATCACATCATAAAAAAACTTTATTACAATTAGTCGATGAAACTGCAAATCTCTTGAAAAAATAAACCGAAAGCCGTTTGATCCAGTGGCCGTGAGGGGGATTAAAGAAGTAAATAGAGGTTTTGCTTTGCTCATATTTTGTAATTGCGCGAAAAATGGAAAGGTTAGCAACTTGACTAGAAAAAGAACATTGTATAAGATTATTCTTACAAATCCAATAGGAATTACAGCCCTAAAACTGACTGACTTGTCAATCAAGATTCAGGGTGAGGAGGGAAATGCTTGGGAAATACGGACACAAGAGAGGAATTGCTACATATCGCGCTTGAGATTTTTGCTACGAAAGGATATCACGCGACAAAAATTTCAGACATCGTAAAACAGGCTGGCGTTGCACAGGGAACCTTTTACTGGCACTTCAAAAGCAAAGAAGAAATCGCCAAGGAAATCATAGACAGAGGAAAAGAAAACCTTCTTGCAGCTATTCATCAAGGCTACAGGCAAACGTTTGCTCTTACTGATGATATGATCCAATCCACGACAGCACTTATGAAAAGAATTTTTACATTTGCACAGGAGAATAGAAACTTAATGACATTTTTATTAGTCAAGGGACAAGGCGCCGATCCGGAAATTAGGGAGGCAATTGAAGAGGCGCTGATCAGTGTTGAACAGGCATTTAAAAAGAACATCCAAAGGGCTACAGAGCTTGGAATGCTAAATTCCTCCCATAACACTGACCTGCAGGCCACCATGTTAACTAGTCTTGTGTTTGGCACACTATCAAAATGGCTGTTTGGGCCAAAGCATGATCTGAATTATGTTCCTAAGTTTTCGGTTGATGAAATGACTGAAGAATTGGTTCATTTTGAATTTTTCGGGCTGATTGGCCAAAGGAGGAATTAAATTTGACTATTATTCAAAAATCAAATGGAGAGTTTGGGATTTTTCATGAAGCCGGTATGCAGGCGAAGGGGTCTTTCACTCCGAATTCAGACGGACTGTCGCCGATAGAGCTGTTGGAAGCTTCATTAGGTATGTGTATCACCATATCTCTGCAAAAGATGTTTGAAAGGGATGGGATAGAAGTGCAGGAGGATGAGTTTTCAGTTTCTGTTTCCGCCGCTAAAGCACCTGAAGGCCCGTCCCGGGTTGAGAAATGTACGGTTAGCGTCAAATTGCCTGAGCATCTTCCGACCGATTATAAAAAGAAATTAATCACCTCTGCTGAAAGGGCATGTACAATCGGCAATACGTTAAAACGAGGGGTAACGATTGATATGAATATGGTGTAACAACCTACACGATGAAACGAAGGAGCATAAAAATGGAAAACAACAGTAAAAAACCTTCCTCTACAAATGCTGATGATTTTGCTGTTACGTCAGTGCCTGAAAATAAGAGAAAATCGATTTTTAACATTACAATTACAAGCTGTGCCTGGATTATCTCATTGTCGACGATTGTGACTGGAGGAGCGCTAATCCAGGGATTGAATTTTGCACATGCGGTTTTAGCTGCTGTCTTAGGCATGCTGATTCTTGCGGTCTATGGCTTTTTTCAAGGTGTAATGGGTGCAAAATACGGAATATCGACAACCGTTCTTGCCCGTCAGGCTTTTGGACGCTATGGATCGAGCCTTTTTGGAATTGTCTTGGCACTGACGCTTGGAATCGGCTGGTTTGGCTGGCAGGTTGCTTTCTTTGGGACGACAATTTCTGAAATGTTTCCGGGGGTTTGGCTTGCAAAGCCTGAGGTCGCCATCGTTTGGGGCGGCATTTTAATGATCCTTACCGCTTTTATAGGATATCGCGGGCTTGCCGCTTTAAGCTTTATCGCCGTACCTTTAGTCGTCATCTTTTCTATATGGGGCATTGTGAGTGCAGTCAATTATTCTGGAAGCTGGCATAACTTGCTGACGTTTCATCCGACAGGGGACCCTATGACGATATTTGCCGGAATTACAATTGTAGTTGGAAATGCTGCATTGGGTGCGGTTGTTTTTCCTGACGTGACGAGATATGCAAAAGGAGCGGTTTCAGGAGGAATAGGCGCGTCTGTAGGTTATTTCCTTGGAGGTGTTTTCTGTCTTGTTGCAGGAGCGGCAATGGCCATTGCCGCGAATGTTCCGGATATCGGGTCAACACCGAATATACCAGCCGCTATGAGCAAGCTTGGGCTTGGATTCTTGGCATTTTTCATCATCGTTTTTGCGCAGTGGACGACGAATGATAACAATTTGTATACCGGATCTCTGGGGCTTCGCAATGTTGTGAACATTCCTAAGAAAGCACTTGTGGCGATCATGGGCGTAATCGGAATTATCATTGCATTATTAGGTGTCCAAAATATGTTTGTGCCATTCTTAACATTTTTAGGTTTGTATGTTCCGCCGATCGCAGGAGTCATGATCGCCGATCATTGGATCACAGCACCTGTCATCAAGAAAAAACAATATCAATTCGGGGCTGGAACAACTTATTCGAAGCTGAATGTTGCGGCGATTCTCTCGGTGATCATCGGAGGTTTTAGCGCTTCAAAGATAACGTTCGGTATCGGGCCGATTAACTCTACTGTACTTGCATTTTTGATTTATATCATCTTTACGTTTATTTTCACAAAATTAAATCTCCGTTACGAAATCGGAGAAGCGACAGAGGAATCGTCTGGTTTTTAAGCGGATAAGGAGGAAAGGTTTTCAATGATGAATGAAAAAAACCAATGGGTATTTGGAATTGATGTCGGCGGGACGTTTACAGATTTAGTGGCTGTCAACAAGGGAGGACAAATGGTTTCGACGAAGACGCCTTCAACCCCTGACCAGTCTGATGGTGTGATGAACGGGATTAAAAAAATGGCTGAAATCATCGGCATAGACGTAAAGGGTCTGTTAGCCAATAGTCCATTGGTTGTCCATGGAACAACAGTTGCCACCAATGCCTTGCTGGAATATAACGGAGCAAAGGTGGGGCTCCTCACGACGGATGGCTTTCGGGACGAAATCGAGTTCCGCCGCGCGTACAAAGAAAGCGTGTTTTCTCCGCGCTTGGAAGCTCCTTATCAAATTGTCCCAAGAAGGTATCGTGTGGGGATTCCTGAACGATTGGATCATACAGGAAATGTCGTAACTGAGCTTGATGAAGAAGCCGTCCGCCGGGCAGTCCGCGGTTTTGTCCAAGAGGGGATCGAGGCGGTTGCTGTTTGCTTTCTGTTCAGCTTTATGAATCCTTCACATGAAATCCGTGTTAAAGAGATTGTTCATGAGGAAGCTCCAGGCATGTTTGTATCGTTATCATATGAAGTGCTGCCGCAGATTCGGGAATTTGAACGGGTAAGCACGACCATCGTCAATGCGTTCACAGGCCCTTCCATGCAAAGCTACTTGAACCATCTTGACGAACGGCTTCGCGAAGACGGATTTACTGGAGAACTGTTTGTCATGCAATCAAACGGCGGGGTGCAAAATGTCATTCAAAGCGGAAAATTTGCAGCAGGAGGCCTTCTGTCAGGTCCAGCCGGAGGAGTGACAGCTGCTTCCTTTATCGGAGAAAAATCAGGCTACGAGAACGTCATTACCGTAGACATGGGCGGAACAAGCTATGATGTCTCGGTTATCGAAAAATTAAATCCGGCGATCACGACGGAAAACTGGATCAGCAGATACCGGGTTGCCCTGCCGATGATGGATATCCACACGATCGGCTCCGGCGGCGGAAGCATCGCCTGGATTGACAGCGGCGGAGCTTTACAAGTCGGTCCGCGAAGCGCAGGCTCAAATCCGGGGCCGGCCTGCTACGGAAGAGGCGGAGAAGAACCGACTGTTACGGATGTGAATGTCTTCTTAGGCTATATTAACCCTGATAACTTCCTTGGTGGAGAAATGAAGCTTGACCGTTCACTGGCTGAAAAGGCCATCCGTACAAGAATTGCTGAACCGCTCGGGATTTCGACAGTGGAAGCCGCTCTTGCCATCTCACAAATCGTCAATAGCGATATGTCAAATGCAGTCCACTTTGTGACGACACAGCGAGGCCATGATCCAAGGAACTTCGCTCTAATGGCTGTCGGCGGTGCGGGAGCCATCCATGCAGGTAAGCAGGCGGAAGACCTCGGCATTAAAACCGTTATCGTTCCGTCCCTTGCCCCGGTCTTTTGTGCGCTCGGCGATGTAGCAGCAAACCTTAAAGTAACGGAGCTCAGGACGCGCTTTGAAAGTTTGAAAAACGTTGATCTGCAAGCGATGAACGCCGATTTTGAAAAGATGGAACAGACGGCCCGCGAAAAACTTGGAGGTCAATCGGTCACCAATCAATATGAAACCCGCCGCTTTATCGATATGCGCTACGCCGGGGAAGTCCATGAAGTAACCGTACCGGTGAAATCAAGGACGCGGAGGATTACAGAATTGAATCTTGAAGCAACGGTGGCAGATTTCCATGACCTTCATGAAAGAATGTTTGCCCATAAAGACCCTGAGCATGACATTGAAATCTTAAACCTCCGTCTTGATCTGGTTGGGGTCAGAGAGCCGTTAAAGCTTAAGGAGGAGCCGTTTGAGCAGGAGGATCCTTCAAAAGCGAAAACCGGTGAACGCGATATGTATTTTGAGATCGAACCGACGAAAACGCCTATTTTCAACGGATCAATGCTTGAGCCGGGCAACCTGATTGTCGGTCCGGCTATCATTGAGCAATGGGGTACGACCATTGTTGTTTATCCGGGACATGAGGCTCTAATCGATTCATACCGCAACTGTGTCATCGAAGTAAAGCATTCTCAACAGGCGACAAGAGGTGGAAATGCATGATCCAAGCTCAAATTCTTTATAGCAAGCTGCAATCGATCGGCAGAGAAGTCGGGGATAATTTGCAGCGAATCTCCCGTTCCCCTTTGCTTTCGCAAGACCGGGCATTTGCTACAGCGCTTTTTACGAATGAGCTGAAAATCGCGGTTCAACATCAATATGAGCCTGAACATTTGTTTGCCTTAAAAGAAAGCGTGGAAAAACTGTTCGACTATTTTTCATTTGATATCGCAGATGGAGATGTATTGCTGGTCGCAGATCCATACAGCGGCGGAACGAAAGGACAGTCGCTCACCATGGCGGCGCCGTTATTCCTTGAAGGGGAGCTCGTACTCTTCCCCGCTATCCGCGCTCAGATGATCGATTTGGCCGGCGAGTATCCGGGCGGCTTCCATCCCGATGCATTTGAAGTATGGCAGGAAAATATCAGAATTACGCCGGTAAAGCTTTATAAGCAAGGCGTTCTGCAGACTGATATTCTTCGTTTCTTATTATCAAACAGCCGGGTGCCCGCTTCCTTTAAAGCGGATTTGGAAGCCATGTATACATGTTTACAAGGCGCCAAACAGCAATTGAAAACGTTTCTTGGTAGCTATGGCCAAAAAACAGTGACCGAATCGATCGAAAGCATGTTTGAATACAGCCAAAAAAGAGTTGAACATCATGTATCTCTCCTGCCTGAAACGGAAATGAGCGCTGTCCAGGAGTTTGAAATTACAAAAGGAAACAAGAGTACAATTCATGTGCAGATCTCAAAGAAGGACGATTCGGTTGAAATCGATTTGAGCAGATCGTCGGCACAGTCCGTAAAGCCGGTTAATGCACCTGCTGCTTTAACGAAGGCGTTTGCCGTTTGGCCGTTCCTGGCAAGGATTGCCGATGAAATACCGATCAATGAAGGAACGCTTCAACCGTTTCAAACGAAGACGAGACTGGGAACGATTTTGGATCCGGAATTTCCTGCAGCTACAGCATTAGCTCCAAGCATTACCGGACATTTCATCGCTGAAGCGGTATATAAAGCTATTCAAAGCGGACAAGACACAAATGAAGAATTTCCGCCGATATATGGGACAGGTCCGCAGGCCGTTTTTTATCCGGAGCTTGGCACGGAAGCTGAAACGAAATCAATTGTTCTGGCGCCCGGGTATCCTTCAGCTTCAAAAGGCTTCGGACCGCCTGCTTTATTTGGTCAACGGATGCTTGTATCAGCAGAGGAATTGGAGCTTTACCACGGTTTTAAAATGGTTTCCCGGGAGTGGACGGACAATGGGGAAGAAATGAAAGTGTCTCTGCTTAACCAGGAGGACGATATTTATTTCAACCTTCTTCTGCCTTTTAGCGAAAGGGGAGAATACGGGTCTCTGTCAAGAACGGGAGACCATGATGAAACCTTTTATGAAAGCGCGGTAAACCAACATGTGAAAAAAGGCGACCTCCTCGTCTTTACGTACTCTCAAAAGGAGGAGCAGCTATGATCAATCAGGACTTTATCCTATCACAGGTGGTCGGCGGTTCTCTTGATGCGGTTGCCAGGGAAATGAGCGCCACTGTCACGAGAACGGCCCGTTCACCATTGTTTAACGAAGCACATGATTTTACGACGGGCGTCTTTGACCTTTCCGGCAAAAAATCGCGCCTTGTCGCGCAAGCCCCCGGCTGTACGCTTCACCTTTATGCGGTAGTAGGCGCAGTTGACCATTTATTGGACGCCTTTCGGTATGATCTTCACCCCGGAGATATTCTCCTTGTCAATGATCCGTATCATGGAGGCTCGCACAGCCTTGACTGGACGATCGTCATGCCTGTTTTTTATAATCGCAAGCCGATCCTGCTTCCTGCTGTCCGAAGCCATATGGCCGATAATGGCGGTCCGGTTGCCGGAGGGTATAATCCGCGCTCAAAAGACATTTGGCATGACGGGTTGCGGATTCCGCCGTTAAAAATCTATGAGCGGGGAGAAAAGCGTAGGGATGTATTCGATTTAATCGTTGCAAACAACCGGCTTTCCCATTGGCTTGAAGGCGACTTAAATGCGATGATCGGGGCATGCAAGGTCGCTGCCTCTCGAATTCAGACCATGCTGGATAAGTATGGTGCCGAGAAGGTGATTACAGCTATTGACAACCGGATTCAATATACAGAAAACAGGGTTCGCGATGAAATCAGCAGCTGGCCGGACGGCACCTATGTCGGTGAAACATTTGCTGACCACGACTTTCAAGGCAACCGTGATATTAAGGTTCGCGCAACGGTGACCGTGAAAGGCAGCGATCTTCACATTGACTTTACCGGCTCATCCCAGCAAGTAAAGGGCTTCATCAACAGCCCGCTCTCAAATACGACTTCGTTTGCTTTTGTCGGTATTTCGACTTGCTGTGATGAGGATATTCCGATCAATGAAGGATATATGAATCCGGTAACAGTAACCGCGCCTTTAGGAACAGTTGTGAATCCGCAGCTGCCGGCACCGTGCGGACACGCGACTGCATGCGTAGGAGCAGAAATAGCCGAGGCTGTTTTACAGGCCATTTCCCAATGTGCGCCAAAACGCGTCGGAGTCAACTCCCATAAGCTTCCTCTCGCCTATTCTCACGGAAAATACGATGACGGCAAGCCGTGGGTGAATTTGAATTTTTACGGTTATACCGGCGGCGCGGGGGCTGCATACGAAACGGACGGATGGGGGCTTTATCCTCCTGTTATGACAGGAGTTATTCTTCCATCTATTGAAATGACTGAAGTTCAATACCCGAGCCGTGTATTAAAACATGAATATACGAGCGATTTTACGGGTGCAGGCCGCTGGAGAGGCACACCCGGGTTGGATGTTCAGATCCAGCACTTAAAGGAAAGCCGCACAAGCGTCATGATGGCAGGGGTCCGAAATACAACAAAAGGCTTCTGCGGAGCTGGCGATGCACCAAGCAATAAGGTGATCGTCGGGTATGGAACAGACGAAGCCAGAGAAATCGATGAAACGGCTTTTGAAGTCAAAATGCCTGCGGGCGGCATCATCCAATTTTATCGTGCAGGCGGCGGAGGCTGGGGGAATCCGCTGGAGCGTGAACCGGAAAAGGTGCTGGACGACGTCTTAAACGAGTTTGTCAGCATTGAATCAGCATTGCAAGATTATGGGGTCGTGATTGACCCTGAGACACTTGCCATTAATGAAATGGAAACAAAACGTGTGCGGGCTTCCCGCCTTTCATAAATAAAAAAGCTGATCTGAAAGGAATTAAGTAACCTTTTCGGATCAGCTTTTTCTTTTCAATATATCCATGGTAAAAAGAGGATAATCGCTTTCAGGAGAGAATGTAAACATAACCGGTTTTATCATTTTAACCGGCGGGTACATAACAGATTAGCATGTGAAGGAGGCCAAATCATATGAAAAACAAAAAAGCGTTTTGGGGACCTTTTCTGTTCGGCGTCGGCATCATCGCCATGATCGACGGCATCGTTTTTCATCAATTGCTTCAATGGCACAGCGTGTACATGGATACAGATCGCTCTCACCAAATTATGAGTGACGGACTGTTCCATCTGTTTTCGCTCGTCATCCTTTTCATCGGCGGAATCCTGCTGTGGAACAGAGGTGAACTGGGCAGCAGCCGGCCGCAGCACATCTTTTGGGGAGCCTCTTTGCTTGGGGCGGGCTGGTTTAATTTCCTTGAGGGCATCATCAATCATCATCTTCTTCAGATTCACCACGTCAACCCGCTAAGCCCGAACCGCCTCTTATTCGACCTTGCTTATGACGCATCGGGCCTTTTGATCATTCTGGCCGGATGGCTGATCTACCGAAAAGGCAAACAGGGATAAAACATTGGTTTGTCAGCACAATTATTTCTCGGGAAAGCGCAGGTTTCAACAAGACCTGCCTTGTTTTTGTCAAAATTTGAAGAAATAAAAAACCCCCATTTTAAAAATTGATGTGATCAGTAACAGCCGCTTGAAGAAGTCGTTTTATGTAAACAAGTTTTTAAAATGCGGCAAAGTGCAACTGTTCACTTCAAGCAAAAAGGGTGTTAAAAACTTACTGGAGATATTGAATGGAAAAAAGATGTTCATAGAGCTTGATGGGCATCTTTTTTAAATAGGAGGTTTACATATAAAATGTTAAGTGTGTTGTTGCCTAATTTGCTTATATTTTCTGCTATCATTTTATTTTTATATTACATGATCGTATTGGTAAAGGAAAACCAGATGAATCGTAAACAAAACGAGGAAACCCAACAGTTGCTTAGGGAGATATTAAAGGAAGTGAAAAGCAAAGACTTACAGCAAAAATAAAAGTTATTAATTTCTGGGAGCGATTTAGTTATACCCCAAAGGAAACATTTAGGGGGAAGACTGCACCTTCTTTTCAAGTGAAAGTCGGTGCGAGATTTGCAAGGAGGCTATTTCATGCACTATTGGATTTGCTGCAGTTTACCCCTAAACCTTTAAATAAAAATCACCTTAATTATTCCAAACTGAGATAACCCGGGAATAGGATATCCTTAAAAGACAAATGATTACGAAATCCTGAGCAATTTGTTTCCTCTTCAAATAGATGTACATAAGAAAGTCTCACGTTGGTGGAGAAATAAATAATCTGTAAATGTGAGGGGATGCACTTGACAAGTTTTGTTCAGAATACCGTGAATGGCTTAAATAGCCTATTAGATCAAAATGGAGTCATTAAGATTCTTGGCTCTGAAGGTGAAATTACAGATACTCTTGTCACATTCTCTGACAGGGGAGCCTCTCAAAGCGATATACGAGCTTTCGAATCACATCATCAATTATCTCTTCCTGCTGATTATAAAAAATTTTTAACTCTACATAATGGAGCTAGAATTTTTGATATTCTTTTAGATGGAGTGAATATTGGCGGAGGTCTGCATTTATTTAACCTCAAGGAAATTGATACAGAACTGAAAGATGAAGAATTGTATGAGGATGTTAGCGGTATTCCAGTTGGCCATTTGTTGGAAGAGTGCGACCTTATTATTGACAGAGAAAGGCTCAAGGAAGGAGATCCCAACTACCTTTATTTACTTGAGGATGGTCTGGAGTATAAGCCTCTTGATTTAAATTTTGAGATATTTTTAGACCGATATGTTATGTGTCACGGGCAGCCATTTTGGGAGTGGAGATATTACACAGCGGAGAATTATTATAGAACTTGACGACCGGATTTCTGGTCGTCTTTTTTGAGTTCGAATAGGGTATTTATTCCAATTCAAAGGATTCATTTTGTTGGATAAGCAGGATTTATTCACCAATCCTCTTCTATTTATTGATAAGCTCTAAAATGTTTGCAACTTTAGTATTAGAGGAGAGTGCCATGAAGACTCTGGGTGTTCAGGCGTTGCACAAAGCCATTGATCAAACGATGGAACAATTAAAACAGCAGTCAGACGAATTTGCTCAAGTCAAAAAAATGTTGAGGGCATTGCATCACTTGGTGATGCTTTAAAAGGGAAAGTCGGTGACACAATTCGTGAATTTAAAAGGAATGTCATATTCCTTTTCTACAGTTCTTTGAATCTTTCAGTCGAACAACGAAACATTTGGTATCTAAAGCCAACGCCACCATTGCTAAAGTCAGGCATATCGTTGATTTTCCAGATTTGAATGATAGTGATTTTCACAAACAGGGTCAGAAAGCCTTAAAGGAAATCAATCAACAAGCTGTCACATGTGATGACATGTTTGTTGAGTATCCTTAATATAAAAACCAAAGAAGGGGGAATAAAAGAAAGAACCTCTTGGTACTGGAAAGCAGCTTTAAAGCTCCATATGAACAGAATGCTAGAAGGGTGATGAAATCTTTCCCTTTTTCACCTTAATGTTTCTTAAATTATTCCTTTCCTACATTGACCAAGAAACCAAATATAGGATATGCTTTGGTGAGAGTCTGTAAAAATGAGGGATTTTTGCAAGGGGGATTTTTTGAGGAATGAATAGTGGCTCCACTGTGTGGCAAAGAAATTTTTCCTTTCTGTTTGTCTCTAAAATGGTGAAAATAACCGCAGACAGCTTTGCTTTTACTTCTATTTTGTGGTTTCTCATTTTAGATGGAAAAGGAGCTGTCGGAACGGGTATGCTAATAGCTGTCACCCTTCTTCCACAAGCTTTAATAGCACCGTTGATTTCACCTTTTATGAAGCCAAAAACTCTTAAGTTCTGGATGTTCTCCGCAGATATAACAAGGGCTTCATTGATGCTGATCATCCCAATTTTTTATTTTAGTGGATTTTCACCATTATGGTTCATTATTTCACTAATGCTGATACATTCGGCAACTGGGGCTTCTTATGATCCTGCATCCATTTCCATGATTCCGCAAATTGTTAAGAATGAACTTATTCAAAAAGCTAATGCCACCATAGAATCTTCAGCCCAAATTGTAAAATTGGTCTCGTTAATGATTTGCGGTATATTGATTGCCGTAATAGGTGCCGCTTATACAATGCTTATTATATTTCCATTTTACATCGCTTCAGCCTGTTTAGTTTTGTGTATTAAATATAGCTTGAAAGAAGAAGGGTCTCAGGAACAGAAACCAAAAGGCGCATATTTCAAAAAGCTAAAAAGAGGTTTTGTACTTGTTCGAAATCATCATATTTTGCTTCCGCTAGCCGTATACTGCGTTTTGTTAAATATCGGTTCAGCTCCTTGGGAGGCGCTTTCAGCGATCTATCTTTCAGAAGATTTAGGCGGCGGTTCGGTCATTCATTCTTTCATAAGAGTAGCAACAGCTACCGGAGCCTTTTTAATGGGGTTTATCTTAACTAAAGTGAGAGTGAACCGATACGGACTATTGTTTGTCTCCGCTGGAATTATAGAAGGAATTGCACTTTTCATTACAGGAATGAATTCAGTTTTATTACTACTTCTTCTCGCAGCATTTGTTTTGGGGGCTACCATCAGTGCCATAAACGTACCTGAACACACCATTATTCAAACCTCAGTTGCAGATGAAGATCAGCCACAAGTATTTGCTGTTATTAGAATGATCTCTCATGTGATGGTACCATTAGGGGCTTTAATTAGCGGCTATGCAGCTGCTGCCTTTGGTGCAGGAAAAGTTATCGCTTTCGGCGGACTGATTGAAATTCTAGCTGGAATTGCGATATTAACTCTTACGAAACTAAGTAAAACCAATCGTTCAGACATGATAAGGGGTAAAGAAGAAAGCTTAAAAATGTAAGAAAATTCACACGTTTAAATACTGAATATTTCAACACAATTAAATAAGCTTCCAAGAGCCAAGTATCAGAAAAAATAGAGAAGAAAGGGGTTTTAATTTTGGTGGATAAAAGCGTAATACCCTATGATCTAGTTGCAACGAAAATGAATTATTGGTATGTAGCCCTTAAAAATGACTGGGTTGATGAAGCTGAAAAAATGAAATCTGAGGTTAAACAAGAGATCGCTATAATGGAAGAAAATCAGGATGTTCTTATATATTTTTCATTGCTTGAATTCCGTCATAAGCTGATGTTGGATTACCTTTGTCCAGAAGCAGCAAAAGATATACAGGTTCATTATGAAGAGTTAAGGGAAAAGACTAAAGGCGGGAAAAATTTGAATGGTATGCTCGAATATTATTACTATTTCTTCACAGCAATGTATCATTTTAGACAAAAAGAACTTCTTCATGCTTTGGCTTACTACCAGAATGCTGAAAATCAGTTGAATTCATTTGAAAGCGATGATGTTGAAAAGGCAGAATTTTATTTCAAATTGTCAGAAATTTATTACTATATGAAACAAACATATTTTTCTATGTATTATGCTAATCATGCATATAAGATTTATTTAAAACAGCCAACATACGGCCAGCGTAGAGTACAATGCCAATTTTTAATGACTGGTAACTGGCTGGATAAAATGAATCCTGAAAAAGCCCTGGAGCATACCAGCAAAGCACTGTCAGATGCAAAGGAATTGCAAGTTGATTATTTAATTGGTTCTTCACACTTGAATATTGGAATATGTTATAATCAACTTGAAGAACTTTACAAAGCAGAGAATCATTTTCAAATGGCTGCTGAACTTTATAAAAATGAAAAGCACAGCTTTTTGCCAAAAGCCCTCTTTAATATTTCGCACGTTAAAGCGAAGCAAGAGAAATGGATTGAAGCAGAAGATCGGTACTTCGAGGGGAAGGAGTGGGCTCAAAAGTTTGAGGACCAAGAATTCCTTACAAAGCTGAAAATGATTTACGGGTTGTATTTATCATTTGACCTTGACGCAGTTCGAGAATCCTTTGAGTTCTTCAGTGAAAAAGGTATGTATGCAGACATAGAAGAGTATGGAGTCATCGTGGCCGAACTTCTACAAGGAAAAGAAATGCTACATGATTCACTTGAGTTTTACCGCAGAGTAGTTGAGGCAAGAAGACAAATACAAAGGAGTGGGACAGTACATGAAAGCTAAGGTGCTAATTTGCTCTATTCTGTTATTGGGTGCAGTTGGTTTAGTGGGCACTTCCTACGATCAATCAACAAATACAACATATCATGTTGCTGACAGGGTAGCAATTTAAATCTGAGACTGCTAAATTAACATATATAATAACTTTTATTAGAGACCAGGTCGTGAAACTCTCCGTGAGTTTATGGCTGGTCTTTTTCATTTCTGAAATATCGATAAGGTTTCCGGATTTCACCAAGATATTTAAGCCAGTAAAGAAGCGACTTTCAAATATATTCCCACAAGCATTTCAGCACCAGATTTGCCTCTCGAAAAAATGGAAAAATTGATGCTAAATGGTCAATATGGTAAGCGTATAAATGGGAAGGTTTAAGAAGCTAACGATGTTTTTAAGGAGCTTAAAATAAAACAGATCTGAAATACTAGGAATGGAATTAAAGTGAATCTTGAGTGAAAAGTGATTAAAGTTATGTTTAATCAATTGTAAAAATGTGTATTATTTTTGAATTATTTCTCAATTCTACACCGTTTGACAATTTTTTCATCCTTTAGGTGTTAAAGTCAAGGTGTCTATTAAATGGACAAGCATTTAATAGGTAAACAAAACGAAAAGGGGATGTGTTTATGTTTAAAAACAAACTCAAAAAAGTAGCGGGAGCGGTTGCAGTTGCGGGTGCTCTGTTGGTATCTGGATTACCTGCAAGCGCTGCACCGGATTTAACTCCGATTAGAGACAAGTATCCAGATGCCTACCAATTCCAATGGAATGGCAACAATACTGTAACTGTTTTCTTTAGAGACAGCCAAGGTAAATCTTATCATGAAACATATACATGTGTTACGGTTATACAAGGAACTTGCTACGTGTATAAGTAAACCGTAATATAAAATTCTGTCTCAATCGGTTTGTATTCTTATTCTTCCTGAGACAGAATTTTTTTCATGTCTTCAAAAGGTCATTAACCAAATCAGTTACTTTCAACTTCACTTTTGATGCCTTCCCTGTGTCCAATCCCTCTTTATTTTTTCATTTATGCTCCTCTTGATGATCAATGAAGGCAAAACTGGAACAGTATGCTATGGGTTTATCCCTGTTTGCGTATTATTACAATTGGTTCAGTAACAGAACATGAAGATAAAAGTGGAACAGGGGAGAGCTGAGCAGCGGCCGCAGCACATCTTCAGACTGACTGGCATCATTATTGTTTTTCATGTGGTAATGCACTTCTGCTCTTTCGATTGAGCCCGGATATTTCTCTGCTTGTTTATTGTGAGGAAGGGAGAGTGTCAACTCTTTTTGTATGAAATGGAACATTCCTATAAAAATCCCGGCATTCCTGTTAAATTTTTTGGCCTATGTACTCTTCTAGCTCACCATCGTTTTTCTCAAGTTATCATTCATGTATGTCTAAACGCGAGTAGATTAGTATAGTAAGACATCATGGTTTTCTTCCATGACTTTTATTTCTTGAATAACCTCTTTTCGCATTTCTTCTGCTCTACCAGCTCAAATCTTATTACATACCAATGTTGTCACTAAGTCGGCTGATTTACATCTTCAATAGGCAATGCTATAAGTTTGACAGAACCTTTCTTGCACCTAAAAATAGCCATGAACAAAGAACAAACGGCATTGTTAGGACAGGGAGTCCATATGGCAAGAGATACGTGCTGAGTCCTGCTGTTATAGGCACTGTCAGACAAGCTGAAATGATCCCTGATAAAAATGCAAACCGGTTATGTTCACTTTTAAAAACGGCCGATACAGCCAGAATCGTTAAAATTGCGTTATACCCGTAAAGACCCAATGTTATGAGAGAACGCTCCCCTCCTAAAAGGAATGCAATGATGATGGCAACTGCATTTCCGATAACTGCATAAAGTCCTAGTTTTCTTCCTGCCCAAAATACGGCGAGAAAAATTAAAATCCCGGATACTGTGTTATTAAGAAAAAATACTTGTCCAATTCCATGGAAAATCCCGTCCATTAAATTGACTTCTCCTGCTATCTTTAGTTTCCAGTGTGTTAAATCCTGAGGTATCAGGGCAGAGCTTAATCTAATTCCTGTTAATTTGTATGAAGCTAGCAATATAAACCACGTTAGGATAACAAAGGGGAATGTAAGAATTGGAACTTCGGTTCTTTTCGTAACATGCATCATGGCGGCTGTAAAAATGGCTGCTACGGCTGATCCAATTAAAGCGACAAGCCACATGTAAGGGCCAGTTAGGAATGATGCCAATGCCATTCCTGTTAACACTGAATTATATCCTAACAGACCCTGATTTATAATCTTTTCATCTGCTGCTCCAAGTTTCCCTACTAAGGTACCGATAATAGCGGACAACAAAGCAATTATACCTAAATAATAGGAAAAAATAGTAATGGCTATAAGGATTAGAAAGCCGGTCATCACATTCTCGATCAGGATGACTTGAGAGATGCCTTTGAGAGAAGCTGTTATTAAAGGGAAAAACACCCCCTCACTTAATATATGGTGTTTGTTTTTTCGCATAATGAATATTCTCCTTTCTTTTCAAGTATTGACTTATAATATCTTCAGTGTATCATATATAAATTTTTAAATATATAAATTGACATATATGTAAGAAATGATATACTCATTTCAAATGGAAGCGGGGAATCAAGTATATTTTCAGTTTTATAGTTGAATAAAAGGTGGCCAAACTTACATTTTATTTGTGAAGGTAAATCTAATGATTTTCAGCATGTTTTTTTGGCAGTTGTCTCTTTGTACAACAGGCAGGAACACTTTATTTTTCGTGCGCTGTAATGTTCGTAATGAACTGACTCTCACCTATAAGAAAGGGATAGAATGCTCCCCGTTTGATCATTTTGATTTAGCAGACTTTTTTATTCATACAAAAAAATACAGGGAGGTTTCATGATGCAACTATTACCGCGTGAGGTAGACAAGCTTATGATTGTTGTTGCTGCAGATCTTGCGAAGCGACGTAAAGAACGGGGATTGAAATTGAACCACCCAGAAGCAGTAGCACTTATAACGTATGAAGTGTTGGAGGGAGCACGGGATGGAAAAACAGTCGCGGAGCTGATGGAATATGGAACAACCATTTTGTCGCGGGAAGATGTAATGGAAGGCATTCCAGAAATGATTGATGATATCCAGGTAGAAGCTACATTTCCAGACGGCACAAAGCTTGTAACTGTACATAGTCCAATTAAATAAAATTGGTAGGAGGCTATTTAAATGGAACCTGGACAACTATTTTTAAAAGAAACAGATATCATTTGTAATGTCGGAAGAACGGCGTCTAAATTGACTGTAACGAATACAGGTGACCGCCCAGTTCAAGTAGGTTCACATTTTCATTTTTATGAAGCGAATGAAGCGCTTCAATTCAAACGAGAAGAAGCATTTGGAAAGCGACTAAACATTCCGGCAGGAGCAGCTGTGCGTTTTGAGCCCGGTGATGAAAAAGAAGTGGAATTAGTGCCTTACGCCGGCGAACGTCGGGTATATGGATTTAATAATAAAGTGGACGGATCATTAGAAAAAGAGGGGAACCAATCATGAGTTTCAAGATGCCAAGAAAGCAATACGCTGAAATGTACGGCCCGACTACAGGGGATTCTATTCGTCTGGCAGATACAGATTTGCTCATCCAAATTGAGAAAGACTACACAACATATGGAGATGAAGTTGTATTCGGCGGCGGTAAAGTTATTCGTGATGGAATGGGACAACACCCTTTAGTTACACGCGGAGAAGGAATAGCAGATGTTGTCATTACGAATGCTGTTATCTTAGATTACACTGGGATTTATAAAGCAGACATTGGAATTCGTGATGGCAAAATTGCTGGAATCGGAAAAGCGGGTAATCCGCTAATCATGGACAATGTGGACATTGTGATTGGCGCTGGTACGGAAGTTATTGCTGCTGAAGGTATGATCGTCACTCCAGGTGGAATTGACACTCACGTTCATTTTATTAATCCGGAGCAAATCAGAACAGCATTAGCTTCAGGTCTTACCACCCTAATTGGAGGAGGAACAGGACCTGCTGCAGGATCAAAGGCTACTACAGTTACACCGGGTGAGTGGCATATGCACCGAATGCTTGAAGCGGCAGAAGGCATGCCGATTAATGTCGGGTTTACAGGAAAAGGACAAGCTGCTTCAGAAGATCCGCTTGTAGAGCAAATTCGCGCTGGTGCCATTGGACTGAAAGTTCATGAGGACTGGGGCGCTACAGCTTCAGCTATCGACCATGCCCTAAGTGTGGCTGACAAATATGATGTTCAGGTTGCCCTTCACGCGGATACATTAAACGAAGGCGGATTTATGGAAAATACAATGGCAGCTATTAAAAATCGTGTCATTCACATGTACCATACAGAGGGTGCGGGGGGAGGACATGCTCCTGATTTAATTAAATCGGCCAGCTTTAACAATGTTCTTCCGTCATCTACGAACCCGACATTACCTTATACAGTCAATACGGTAGACGAGCATTTAGATATGTTAATGGTCTGCCACCACTTGAATCCATCTATTCCAGAAGATTTGGCGTTTGCTGACTCACGTATCAGACGTGAAACGATTGCAGCTGAGGATATTCTCCAGGATATGGGTGTATTCAGTATGACTAGTTCGGATGCCCAAGCGATGGGACGGATTGGAGAAGTTATTTTACGTACATGGCAAGTAGCCGATAAGATGAAAAAACAAAGAGGAACAATGGCGGGTGACAGCGAGCTTTCGGACAACAACCGCGTAAAACGTTATATTGCCAAATATACAATTAATCCTGCCATTACTCATGGTATTTCCGAATATGTCGGTTCTATCGAGACAGGGAAAATGGCCGACCTCGTTGTTTGGAATCCAGCATTTTTCGGTGTGAAGCCTGAAATGGTGATTAAAAGCGGTTTTGTTGCAGAGAGCTTAATGGGAGATGCTAACGCCTCTATCCCGACACCGCAGCCGGTTATTTATCGTCCGATGTATGGACAGTTTGGCAAGGCGCTGTCCAGCACTTCCATTACGTTTATTTCTCAGGCAGCTTTCGATGACAAAGTGCATGAAAAGCTTGGATTGCAAAAAATCATTCTTCCGGTTCATGGCATTCGCAAATTAACGAAAAAAGATATGAAGCTGAATTGCGAAACTCCTGAAATAACGGTCGATCCACAAACATATGAAGTGAAAGTAAATGGCCAATTAATTACATGTGACCCTGTTGATAAGGTGCCAATGGGTCAACGATATTTCCTATTCTGAGGTGAGAGTCATGATAATTGAACAAATCGTAACAAATATTGAAAACATGGAAAAAGAGGAAATTGAAAAACGCCATATTGAAAAAGTTTACCTCGAAAGTGCTCATTTAGTAAAACGAATCCAACGGGTGAAAACAGATCATGGCAACGAAATTGGAATACGTTTAAAAGAACCGCGTGACCTTGTCGCTGGTGATGTTTTGTATATGAATGATAAAAATATGATCGTTATCGATGTACTATCCGATGATTTATTAGTCATCAAACCGCGCACCTTGAATGAAATGGGAACAATCGCTCATCAATTAGGAAACCGCCACCTGCCGGCGCAGTTTGAAGAGGATGAAATGCTTGTTCAATATGATTATCTTGTAGAAGAATTACTTCAAGACCTGCAAATTCCTTATAAACGTGAAGACCGAAAAGTAAAACAGGCATTCCGCCATATCGGCCATAGCCATGAATAATATTCTATCTTTACTCCAACTATGCGATTCAAACTTCCCTATAGGGGCTTTTAGTCATTCGTATGGCCTTGAGACCTACATCCAAGAAGATAAAGTCCATGATCAAGTAACGTTCGTACAATGGCTTCATACGTATGTAAACGAGCAGCTCATCTATTCAGATGGGATCGCTTCTCGCCTTGTATATGAAGCGTTAGAGAAGGAAGATTTACAAACAGTATGGAAATTAGATCGTATGTTGACTGTTCAAAGTTTGCCGCGTGAAACAAGAGAAGGAACCCAAAGGATGGGTGAGCGGATGTTAAATCTTATTGAATCCCTATATGAAATACCCATTCTTTCAAAGTATCGGGAGCGTATAGATCAAAAGCAATCGTTTGGACATCCCTCCATTGTATTTACGATAGTAGGTCATCATCTTGGCGTCCCTTCATCAACGACTACTTTGTACTATTTGTATTCTGCAGTCTCAAATCTTGTTCAAAATGCAGTACGGGCTGTCCCTCTAGGTCAAGTGGCAGGTCAAAAGACAATTCAAGAATTTCAGACTGTTCTAATCGAAGCTACAGAAAAAATTCAAAGTTTAAATGAAGAGGAATTTGGGATTGTTTCCCCCGGTTTAGAATTATCTCAGATGATGCACGAACGTGTAAATATTCGTATTTTCATGTCTTAATAAAAAAAGGAAGTGTTCGTTATGAATCCAGTTAAGATCGGTGTAGGAGGACCTGTAGGAGCAGGGAAAACAATGTTAGTCGAAAAATTAACCCGACATTTACAAGATGAAATGAGTATGGCAGTTGTGACAAACGACATTTATACAAAAGAAGATGCCAAGTTTTTAATGAACAACGGGGTGCTTCCCGCAGATCGCATTATAGGTGTGGAAACAGGCGGCTGCCCTCATACGGCAATACGCGAAGACGCTTCAATGAACTTTGCAGCCATTGATGAGCTAGTGAAAAAGAATCCAGACGTTGAACTTATTTTCGTTGAAAGCGGCGGGGATAATCTGGCAGCTACATTCAGCCCTGAACTTGTTGACTTTTCAATCTATATTATTGATGTTGCCCAAGGGGAGAAAATACCGCGTAAAGGCGGACAAGGAATGATTAAATCTGATTTATTTATCATCAATAAAACAGATTTAGCGCCTTTCGTTGGAGCAAACCTGGATGTTATGGCATCTGATACGAAGGTTTTCCGCGGAGACAAGCCATTTGCTTTTACAAATTTAAAAACGAATGAAGGTCTTGATCAAGTCATTGACTGGATTAAGAAAAATGCACTATTAAAAGGACTGGAGTAAGATGGGGGACTGGACAGGCGTTTTGCGTTTGGGCGCTGAAGAAAAAAATGGAAAGACTATAGCGGAAAATGTGTATTTTCAGGGGGCGTATAAAGTCATGCGTCCTATTTATCATGATGAATCAGGACAAGCCTGTTATTACATTTTAAACCCTGGCGGCGGTTATTTAGACGGTGATCGCTATCAAATGAAGATTTCACTGAAGAAACAAGCAAGATTAACATTAACAACCCAATCGGCAACTAAAATATATAAGACACCGCGTACACATGCATATCAGGAAACGGAATTTAACCTTAGGGAAGGCAGTTATCTTGAGTACATTCCTGATCCGCTTATCGGCTATCAAGATGCACGGTATAAACAAAAAAATGTGGTATATATTGAAAAAGGATGTACGTTCCTTTATTCAGATATTGTAACTCCTGGATGGTCTCCTAGTGGAGAAAAATTCACCTATGATATGCTTCAATTCATTAATGAAATCTATATGGAAAATGAGCTGGCAGTCTATGACCATATCAAACTATGCCCGGCTAAACAAAATATAGATACTCTAGGTTTAATGGAAGGCTATTCTCATTTAGGTTCCATGATTGTGATCAATGAAAACGTAGATCATGACCTTCTTGACCGTTTATATCAGGCCATTGATACTCAGACAAAAGAATATAAAATAGGCTTATCTTTATTGCCTATCCCTGGGTTTTCCGTACGGGTATTAGCAAATCAAACACAGATCATCGAAAGACTATTTTCCGAATTTCATCATATCCTCAACCAAGAATGGTTTAACAAAGCCCCAAGTTTTTTAAGAAAATATTAACGGTTAAAAAAACCAGCAACTGATCAATTGTTGGTTTTTTTAGCAGGCAAGATAAAAAGGAGATGCATTTTTGTGGAAGGCACATTATTCTCAGTTTTAATGTTGGCTTTAATTTTAGGAATCAAGCATGCAATTGAACCTGACCATGTTATTGCGGTATCGACAATTGCAAGTCAAAGTAAAAAGTTATGGCAAGCTTCTTTAGCGGGCATATTTTGGGGGATAGGTCATACGGTAACATTATTTATAGTTGGACTCATTGTTATTGTAATGAAGGGGCAAATATCAGAAAAGTGGTCGATGTCCTTAGAATTTTTAGTAGGAATTATGCTTGTTTATTTAGGAGTTAAAACGATTCTATCTTTCAAGAATAGCCATGTACATACGCATCAACATAAACATCTCCACACACATCAAAGCAGCGGCGACCATAAGCACCGCTATAAAAACGTAACATACTTAAGATCAACATTCATTGGTTTAGTTCATGGTCTTGCAGGAAGTGGAGCCATGGTTTTGTTAACGATAAGTACCGTAAAGAGTATAGAGGAAGCGGCAATATATATTCTTATATTCGGTGCAGGAACAGTTATTGGCATGCTTTTCTTTACAACAATCATTGGAATTCCTTTTGTCCTGAGTAAGAAACGGGGAGCAATCAGTGGAACACTAGGGATGGCGACAGGTGTAATAAGTGCTGTTTTTGGTGTATACTACATGTATAACTTGGGTATTAATGAGGGTTTATTTAACCTTTGGATTTAAAAATAGTATAAAGTAACCGCCATTTAAAGATTGAGGTGAATGATATAAATACTTTAGGATATGCCATTTTGAGTGTTCTCGGCAGAAAACCTTGTTCGGGATATGAGTTAGTTCAGTACCTAGAGGTAGTGTGGCCGGCAAAACATAGCCAAATATATCCTTTATTGAACAAAATGGAAAAAGAGGAACTACTTGAATATGAGCATGTAGAGCAAACAGGGAAACCTGATAAAAAAATATATTCAATTACAGAAAAGGGGACGGAAGCATTAGAAAAATGGATCGCCGTATCCCCTTCAGATCCAATAAATAGGGACGAATTTCTTATTAAAGTATATTCGATTTGGTTGTTGGAAGAGGAAGATTCTACAAAATTGATTCAGGATCGAATCGAAAATTTAGAAAAAACAATTGATACCCAATTAATAAAAATGGCGGAGCTCGAAAAAGACAACGAATCAGATAGCATGTCAAAAAACTTTGGCCGTTATATCTTGATTGATCGCAAATTCAGACTGGCTAAAGAAGAAAAAACATGGTGTCAAAAGGTTTTAAATCTAATAAAAGATAAAAAATTAAATTTTCCCTTTCTGTGTTATATCAGTGTAGAAGGAATAAAGGGAGCGTCTATACTCATCTAGGCAGAAAAACGAATGTCACGTACATAAGATAAGGGGCCCGAATATAATACAGGGAGAACGCGCGGATATTCACGCTCGCGTTCAAAAAACGAAACGTGCCCTTATTGTTAAATAAACAACGAGGGACCGCTTCATAAGATGAGACAAATAAAAAACACCTTCAAGTTTAAAAGCGGATAGTTGTTATCCGAAATAAGCCTTGGAGGTGTTTTTTAAAGGGAATCGGGTTACATGGTTTGGTGATGAAAATGAGACTAAAGCGGAACTGAAGATGATTGTTGAAAAGACATTTGGGATGACGGAAGCTATATTGAGTACCCTAATGATCACCAGGACACGATAAAGAAAATTTAAAATAAGAAAGAGATGCACAAGAAGGCAATCACGAGTAAAAAGAAGACAACACCAATATATAGATAATCCAATAATCAAATTCGTGGATAAATTAATAGAACTCATAAAAAAAGCGTTTTATAGAATAGCTGGCGTCCTTTTGGTTTTTGGAGTAATGGCAGCTCTATACGTGATTGGGAGTGGTGGAGACTATAAAACAGGAGATGAACTACGGCTTTGGGAGTCTATTACAGGTGCTAATTCTATTGAGAATTTAGAGAAAAACTCCGGTAATATATTCAACGTTGGAGGGGATACAATTACTATATCAAAGCATCAGAGAATAAAAATTGTAAAAACTTTAGAAGAAGATAACTTGGCATTAATAGAAGTGTTAAGCGGGTCTGATAAGGGCACTCAATGGCGGGTGAAAAAATCATCTATTAGAAGAGAGTATAAATCACGATCTTCGAGAAAATAGGGAAATAAATATGAAAAAGGATCTTCTGATGCTGAATTTAATAACACTAACCGTTAACTTGAAACACTAGTCGGTATCAGGGGAGAGACTAACGAATACTTTGGGGAAGATAGCATTCTAGTGATGGGAATTGTTGGTTATAAGATTAACTAATTTTTTGGAGGTTATTATGTACTTTATATCGGGATTTATTTCGTGTTTGCTGGGGCTATCAATGTTATTTTCTGTACAGTTGTTATCTGTTGCTTTTCCTAATTATGTGATTGATGGGATTAGTGATGAAGAGACTTCAGTTTATTTTCAATCATCTGTGTTATTTTATCCTGTATTGTTAATTATCTTAGGTGTAATATTAATTATTGTTCATTTTCGAACAAAAAAGTGAGATTTTTGAATATATTCTGAGCAAAGAGAGATGTAAAAATGGTAAGTGTCTTAACTAATATCTTGAAAAATGACAGATTGGATGTATATCCGTTATTTAAAAAGTTTTGTTCCCTCAAAGAAAAAGGGTTACGTAAGGAATCTTTTAAAGCATTATCTTCCTTTATTAAAGAAGCAAAGATGTGGGATGATAATGCACAACAGAATTTTGCTTGTTGGCTGTTTGCTTTATTTGAAACATCAGATGATATTCACTATGTACTCGTTCATCCATTGGAAAAGGAACTTTTAAAGCCTTTACTTGAGAGATGGATGAAGAATAATCCCGAAGATCCAAGACCACATAGGTGGTATGGTTTGTTTTTAAATACTGAAAACTGTGTCGATTACTTAAACAATGCACTTAGACTTGGTGGCAGCAATGAACAACTATCCTTATTAACGCTAATCGATATTAACTTGAACGCCCTTTGGTATTCATTTCATCATATATCCGAAGATTTGTATCTTGGTGATATTAAAGAAGATACAGCACTTCTTGCTAAGTCCCGGCTGTTAAACAACAAAGTAGGATGTGAACAAACAAGGAAAAACAATAACGAAGTACTTAACTATTATCAAGAGCTTTTGAATGACTGGGTGACGTTTAAAAAAGAACGATCAAAGGGATTTGTTGAATGGTGTGAAAATAAGGGTAGAAACTATTATTGGGTCAAAGCTTATTATTACGAAAGATAACAATATTAAAATTGAAAAGACTATAGCGGAAGGCGAAAGAGCACAGCGGAGGAAGTAAAATGCTGTAAAAATGGAGTGGGAACAATAATGTAACTGTTTTCTTTAGAGACAGCCAAGGCAAATCTTATCACAGGACATGTACGTGTGCTTGCTATGTGTATAAGTAAATAAATCGTCATATTAAAATTCTGTCTCAATCAGTTCTGATTCTTCTTGAGACAGAATTCTTTCCATTTATTCAATCTTCCTAAAGGTATTTAACCAAATCAGTAAACACTTCAACTTCATTTTTTATTCCGGCGGATTGGCTCATTTCCCAAAGGACCTCGTCACTCATCATTTTCTTCCGATTTACCATGTCAACCCCGTTAAGCAATTACCGAAAAGGCAAACAGAAATAAAAAATTGGTTTGTCCGCACAGCTTACCTGAATACAATAAGAAATAAAGTATTTCTCGGGAAAGCGCAGGTATCAACAAGACCTGCCCCGGTTTTGTCAAAAAGCATCGGATTGTGCAGTCATGTGGGCGTCTGTCACGGCTTAAGCGCGCCATGAATAGGATATAAAGAGAGAATGGTGAGGTGAGTGTGTTGGAAAGGGCTGTTACTTATAAAAACAACGGACAAATCAATATCATATTGAACGGTCAAAAGCAGGTTTTGGCCAATTCAGAGGCTGAAGCCGAATATCAGGCTGCACTGCAAAAAAATGAAGCCAAACACAGCATTCTGAAGGAAATTGAAAGGGAAATGAACACGCTGGTCGGAATGGAGGAAATGAAGCGCAATATCAAGGAAATCTACGCCTGGATTTTCGTCAATAAAAAGCGCGAAGAACAAGGCCTTAAGGCTGGAAAACAGGCGCTTCACATGATGTTCAAAGGAAATCCGGGAACCGGAAAAACGACCGTCGCCAGGCTGATCGGCAGGCTTTTTTACGAAATGAATGTTCTTTCAAAAGGCCATTTGATCGAGGCGGAGCGCGCCGATCTCGTCGGTGAGTACATCGGCCATACGGCGCAAAAAACGAGGGATTTAATCAAAAAAGCGATGGGCGGAATCCTGTTCATCGATGAAGCTTATTCCCTTGCCAGAGGCGGAGAAAAAGACTTCGGCAAGGAGGCAATCGATACATTAGTCAAACATATGGAGGATAAGCGCAACGAATTTATTTTAATCCTCGCCGGATATTCGCGGGAAATGGATCATTTTCTTTCATTAAACCCGGGCCTTCAGTCAAGGTTTCCGATCAGCATCGATTTTCCCGATTACTCAGTCAGCCAGCTGATGGACATTGCAAAACGGATGATGGCGGAAAGGGAATATCAGTTCAGCCCTGAGGCCGAATGGAAGCTGAAAGACCATCTGATGGCCGTCAAAAGCACGGTCAGCCCCGCGAAGTTCAGCAATGGCCGCTTCGTCCGCAACCTGATCGAAAAATCCATCCGGTCGCAGGCGATGAGACTGCTGATGGGAGACTGCTATTTAAAGAATGACCTGATAACCATCAAAAGCCAGGATCTCGACTTGAAGGAAGACGCGCCGCACGTATAATGGCGCGTTCTTTTTTTATTTTCGAGGATTTCTGGCAACCGCTCCCTTCGTTTGTTATGATAGTACTGCTTATTGACTAACGTTAAGAAAGGAACATGATCACTTGAACGAACAGGAAGTCATGAAAGAGAAAGCCATATTAGTCGGATGCCAGCTTCCGCACGTGTCTGATGAGCGTTTTTCATACTCGATGGAAGAGCTCGCCGCGCTGACGAAAACGGCCGATGGAACGGTTGTTTCCACGGTCACGCAGAAGCGGAACCGTGTGGATGCTGCTACATATATCGGAAAAGGAAAAGTAGATGAATTGGCGGTGCTCTGTGAAGAGCTGTCGCCCGATGTTTTAATTTTTAATGATGAATTGTCGCCGAGTCAGCTGAAAGCGCTTGTCACAACGCTTGACGTGAAAATCATCGACCGGACGCAGTTGATCCTCGATATTTTCGCCAAACGCGCGCGGACAAGGGAAGGAAAGCTGCAAATTGAGCTTGCGCAGCTGCAATACGCCCTCCCGCGGTTAAGCGGTCAGGGAATCAACCTGTCAAGGCAAGGCGGCGGGATCGGAACAAGAGGCCCAGGGGAGACAAAGCTTGAAACCGACCGACGCCATATCAGAAACCGGATTCATGAAATCAATGTGCAGCTGTCTACCGTCATTCGCCACAGAAGCAGATACAGAGAAAGAAGAAAGAAAAACGGTGTACTGCAAATTGCGCTTGTCGGCTACACCAATGCAGGGAAATCGACATGGTTTAACAGGCTTACAGACGCCGACAGCTATGAAGAAAACCTGCTGTTTGCAACACTTGATCCGATGACCCGCAAAATGACGCTCCCGAGCGGATACAGCGTATTGCTCTCGGATACGGTCGGGTTTATTCAGGATCTGCCAACGACTTTGATCGCGGCTTTCAGGTCGACGCTCGAAGAGGTGAAAGAAGCCGATCTGATTCTTCATATGATCGATTCTTCTCACGAAGACTACGAAGGCCACGAGGCGACAGTCAAGCGCCTTCTCGAGGAACTTGAAGCAGATGATATTCCCGTTTTAACCGTCTATAACAAAAGAGACCGGAAGCGGCCGGATTTCATCCCTTCTTCAGGGAGAGGTCATATCATGACGAGCGCCAAAATAGACGGAGACTTGCCGCTGTTTAAGCAGGCGGTTGAAGACTATCTGAAAAAGGAACTGCTCGTTCCGTATGACGTAAGGATTCCCGCTTCAGAAGGAAGGCTGTTGTCGAGAATCAAGTCTGAGACAATGACGAACAGCACCATTTTTGACGAAGATCGCGAAGCATATGAAGTGAATGGATATATTCTCCCTGACCAAAACATTTTGGGAGAGCTGAAGAAGTATATGTAGGAAAGGACACGGCAGAACATGTTTGAGACATTAAAACACGGAGATCTACTAAAGAAAACGGCGGTTGAGGCTGAAACCGACATCGCACAGATTCACAAAACAATTGATGAAATCAGTGAACGAAATGAGTGGAGGGTGCTTGAAAGCTACAGAAAACACAAAGTATCGGACACTCATTTCACACCATCGACAGGCTACGGCTACGATGATATCGGCCGCGATACGCTGGAAAAAGTCTATGCCGACGTCTTCGGCGGTGAAGCGGCCCTTGTTAGACCGCAGATCATCTCGGGAACCCATGCGATATCAATTGCTTTATTCGGCGTTCTCCGCCCGGGGGATGAACTTCTTTACATCACCGGCAAACCGTACGATACCCTCGAAGAGATCGTCGGCGTCAGAGGTGAGGAAAACTCGGGGTCTTTGAAGGATTTTCAGATCGGATACAGCCATGTCGAGCTGACAGAAGAGGGAGCCGTTGATTTTGACCGGGTGGCAGCTTCCATCACACCGCAGACAAAGGTCGTCGGAATCCAGCGCTCAAAAGGATACGCCGATCGTCCGTCTTTTACAATTGATGAGATTGAGAAGATGATTCGCTTTGTTAAAGAAATAAACGAAAACATCATCGTTTTCGTCGACAACTGCTACGGCGAGTTTGTAGAAGAGCGTGAACCGTGCCATGTTGGAGCGGATCTGATGGCAGGTTCGCTGATTAAAAACCCTGGAGGCGGCCTGGCCAAAACAGGCGGCTATATCACCGGCAAGGAAAAATGGGTGAAAGCCTGCTCCTACAGAATGACTTCACCGGGAATTGGCAGTGAAGCCGGTGCATCGTTGTACACGCTCCAGGAGATGTATCAGGGCTTTTTCCTTGCGCCGCATGTCGTCTCCCAGGCATTAAAAGGAGCCGTGTTCACAGCCCGCTTCCTCGAAAAGCTCGGCTTTAGGACGAATCCTTCATGGGACAGCAAGCGGACTGATTTGATCCAGTCTGTCGAATTTTCGAACCCGGAGCAGATGATCGCGTTTTGTCAGGCGATTCAGTACGCTTCTCCTGTCAATGCTCATGTGACGCCGTATCCGAGCTATATGCCGGGCTATGAAGATGATGTCATTATGGCGGCCGGCACTTTTGTACAGGGAGCAAGCATTGAACTATCAGCGGATGGCCCTATAAGACCGCCTTATGTGGCATATGTCCAAGGCGGATTAACCTATTCCCATGTGAAAAATGCGATATGCAGTGCTGTGGATGCGCTCATGAAGCAGGGATTAATGTAAAGAAAATAAAGAATATTTTCATGTAAAGATTCCTTACATCATGTTGACACATTATATAACATCACATATAATAAATTTATATAAGAAAAGGAGGAAATTGAGATGAGTGATAAAATTCGCCGCTCAATGCCCTTATTTCCGATAGGTATCGTCATGCAGCTGACTGAACTGTCCGCAAGACAAATTCGGTATTATGAGGAAAATGGACTGGTATTTCCTGCAAGAAGCGAAGGGAACAGACGTTTATTTTCATTCCATGATGTAGATAAGCTGCTCGAAATTAAAGATTTGATCGAACAAGGTGTAAACATGGCGGGGATTAAACAAATTTTCGCCAAAACAGAAAACGAACAAAAAGAAGACAAACAAGACAAGCCGAAAAAAGCAGAGAAGCACAACTTGTCGGATGAAGAACTGAGAAAACTGCTGAAAAACGAGCTTATCCAAGCAGGCCGTTTCCAAAGAGGGACGACATTCCGCCAGGGAGACATGTCCAGGTTTTTTCATTAATTTGTTAGCAACTGCATTGCTATATACATTTACCTTTTAGAGGAGGAGTTTTACGAATGGCAAAGTATACAAGAGACGACATTGTTAAACTAGTAAATGAGGAGAATGTAAAATATATTCGCCTTCAGTTTACAGACATTCTTGGAACGATTAAAAACGTTGAAATTCCTGTGAGCCAGCTGGAGAAAGCACTTGATAATAAAGTCATGTTCGACGGCTCTTCAATCGAAGGATTCGTCCGCATTGAAGAATCCGATATGTACTTGTACCCGGACTTAGATACATTTGTGATTTTCCCATGGACCGCCGAAAAAGGTAAAGTAGCCCGCTTCATCTGCGATATTTATAATCCGGACGGCACGCCGTTTGAAGGTGATCCGCGCAACAACTTAAAACGCATTTTAAAAGAAATGGAAGACATGGGCTTCTCAGATTTCAATCTTGGACCAGAGCCTGAATTCTTCCTGTTCAAGCTTGACGAAAAAGGCGAGCCAACGCTTGAACTGAACGACAAAGGCGGATACTTTGACCTTGCGCCGACTGACCTTGGCGAAAACTGCCGCCGAGACATCGTACTTGAGCTCGAAGAAATGGGCTTTGAAATCGAAGCGTCTCACCACGAAGTTGCACCTGGACAGCACGAAATCGACTTCAAATACGCCGGAGCTATCCGCGCTTGCGATGATATCCAAACGTTCAAGCTCGTTGTTAAAACAATCGCGCGCAAACACGGCCTGCACGCAACATTCATGCCAAAACCATTGTTCGGCGTAAACGGATCAGGCATGCACTGCAATCTATCACTCTTCCGAAACGGCGCCAACGCCTTCTTTGACAAAGACGCTGACCTTCAGCTGAGTGAAACGGCAAAGCAATTCATCGCCGGCATCGTCAAACACGCAACAAGCTTTACAGCCGTGACAAACCCGACTGTCAACTCTTACAAGCGCCTTGTTCCAGGCTATGAAGCACCTTGCTATGTGGCATGGAGCGCGCAAAACAGAAGCCCGTTAATCCGTATCCCGGCTTCCCGCGGCATCAGCACGCGCGTAGAAGTCAGAAGCGTAGACCCTTCTGCGAACCCGTACCTTGCCTTGAGCGTACTCCTTGCAGCAGGACTTGACGGCATCAAAAACAAGCTGGAAGCACCGGCTCCGATCGACCGCAACATCTATGTCATGACAAAAGAAGAGCGCCTCGAAAACGGAATCGTCGACCTTCCTGCGACACTGGCAGACGCTCTCGAAGAATTCAAATCAAACGAAGTCATGGTCAAAGCCCTCGGCGACCACCTATTCGAACACTTCGTCGAAGCAAAAGAAATCGAATGGGATATGTTCCGCACACAAGTCCATCCTTGGGAGCGCGAGCAGTATATGTCTCAGTATTAATCTAGGAATCCCTTGGCACCAGCGGTGTCAGGGGGTTTTTTATTTTTGGTCAAAAGAATGTAAGTGGTCTTCTTTTTGGTCTTTGACCAAAATATGACCAAAAAAATTTGAAGTTATTAATCTAACTCCATAATCGCTGAGACATAATCCTCGTAATCTTCGATTCTATCTTGGTTGTGTTTCTTACTGATATGGGAGTAAACATCAGCTGCTTTTCTTGATAAATTTCATGTCTTCGCCTGGATTCCAAGAGCAAAACCACGTGTTTAAGACGCAAAGTGTGGTCAGCTTGGAATGCCGCGGCAAAAGTGACCTAAAGGACTAAATACTAAGTGGAGTGGACTGTTATATTAGGGTGAACAATAAGCAGAAGGAGGAAACTATTAAATGCTTGAGTTGGATAAGATGATAAACAAAGTAAACGGCCTTAAAGAAGAGCACGCAAAGGGAATCCTTAAGATTATTTGCGGAAAACTGGATAATCTAAAACACGCGGGTGGTCAATATACAGAGAAAGAATTTGTTGAAGATATTCGATCAATGATTGAGGATTTTCCAGAATTAGATAATGATGAAAAGGATAATAAATAAAAAACCCTTCTTGTAAGAAGGATTTTTTTATAACAATTCCACACCGACGACATATACGATGGATTTAGTTATAAACAAATTTTAAAACGGGAGGTTTTGAAAAAGCGAAATAGTAATAACTAAAGTTGATAAAGAGCCCAAAGATATCAAAGATACAATTTTTCGGTTGTTTTGCTTTTTTGAAGATTTACTTAGTTCATATATTAATGCACCCCATAAAAGCATGGATGCCAAAATAATAATACTCATATACGCATAATTCTCCTTTTTATGGTTAACATTGTCATCAATTTTACCACATTTAGGATTGAGATGTCGATGAAATAAGCATCTTTATTTCATTTTAACTCTTATAGATTTGATTTCTTCAGGTCTATTTCATTCTTTTACTGAAGAACAAAACCGTTTATTTTCAACGCGGACATTATATTTCCTTCAAAGTTCTCACTATGAACACTGGCATTCACTTACTCTCTAGTATAGAGTTCCTTATTGAAATGTCTTTATTGCTTTTGTTGTCGAAAATGAAATGGAAACCTTTTATAGCCATAACAAAGAGACTATACAACAAAAAAGGTTAACAAAATGAGGTTGCAAGCTGCAGCCTTTTTAGTTTGAAAAAAGTCAGTACAAATGGAAAGAAATCATCCAACACGCTGCTGTACGGCATCTTTAAGGTGACAAGCGAATTAAGTGAAAGAAGCGGCTGTACGTCAGGTTCGGGAAACGTTGGCTGTTCTTTGGGCGCCAAGAGAGCAAGGCATAGACGGCTATACGGCCAGAAAGCGGCGGGACCGTCTACTGATGGTATGTACGGGTCTAAGACAAAAAATAGAAAAGTTAAGTAATACAACAATTTTAACAGAATGAAGTATACGTAGATAAAAATTTTGAAAGAAATCTGTTGAGTTGAATTGGTCTTGAGGAATAAAGAGCTGATTTAAGAGGGGAAGAAACAATACCGTTGAAAAACAACTATTGACATATGCAAGTAAATAGAATAAATTATTGATTGTTAATAAAAAAACACCTTATTTTATCATAACACAGAAGTTATAAAAAGTCAATGTTTTTTTAAAAAAAGATGCTTTTGAAAGGAAGAGAGGTTTATGAACTTATCTCGTTTTTTGAATTCCATTCAATTATCCCCACAATCAAAACCTATGATGGAGCTACTTGAATTAAATGAAAAAACAAAAGAGCATGGTCTGATCTTAACACCCAGTGATATAAAAACGTTAATCGTTTATAGAAATAAAGTGCTTCATGATCATGGACGTATAGAGCTGGGGATTGAAGTACTAAAGGAATTAATTGAGGTGTTTGCTGCTTCACCCTATATGGATGAGGATAATGATGTCGAAACGTTAATCGAGCTTCAGGAGATTTTTTATTATCTCAGAAATGAAACAGAAGATAAGATAGGGGACATGAAACTGATTCATCAGATGATGGAGTGTTTTAACGGGCCTTCTGCCGGGTCTTTAGAGATATTAAGAAGTAAAATGGAGGAACTCGCGGAGAGTTTCAGAAGAGATACGATGAGAAGTGAGTCTTTATATAAAGGTGATGAATAACATGGACAAAGAAAACACTTTAAATCGCTATGATTTGGTTTCAAATTTTACGATTGATAAATCAAAGTTAAAGCAAAGCCAATATATGTTGTCACTTCTAAAAGAAGGCCAAAATGTTGGAGTTATTACCAGCGAGAAAGCTTACAAGATACAGGTAGAGATTATGCAAATTCTGCAACGATTGATAGGCCAGTACACCAAAGGGGAAAGTACGTCGGTTACAACGGAAACGGCGGAAGGGATTATGGTTTCCCTCATGTATGCAATAGATGCTTATGCTCTCCATTTTGAGAAACCTGAAGAGGTTATAGTACATTTACATTCTGATAGTATAAAAAAAATATATACAAAAGGTGTCGAATTACTTCACTGTTATTTTGAAGAAGCTAAACAATTATATCAAGACGTAAAAAAAATAAAATTAGATGTGCCTGTTGATGCTTATACTTTAACCATTGACGAATCGTTACCTGTATTTATGAATCATTATAATATTATTTTTGAAGCTCAAAATACCATGGCGAGCATTGACTATCCTTTAGCCATTGACAACATGGAACTGCAAGGTGTTTTTTATATTAAACAGTATTTAGAGCGACTGCTGATAGAAACGAGATTCTGTCAATTTTTTAACCATCACGATTTAATGTATGTCTTGACAAACTTCGGAAGAATATCTCGCTTTAATTATCGCATAGAACTTTTTAATATTTTTGAGTTAATGATAAACAATGCTGTTTTTTCACTGCTATCCGGGGGCGAGGCCAATCAAGTCAGAATTTCTGAAGTTCAATATGACAGGTTAAATCGCTTGTTAAGTGATTGCCATACTGATAAAAGGGCAAACTTAATTAACGAAGCATTTGATCGGTTACAGCGGGATTTAAAGACGGATCAAACGATTACTGATTATATCAATTTGTATCGCAATGAATTTATTCAAAGGGTAAATAACGCTGCGGAAATTGATGGCTTCAAAATGTTGATCATCAGAGAAATTGAAGAGAGAGAAAAACCAATAGCGTTAATATTAAATGAAAATGATCGCATGAGTGATATTGAATTGCGGAAATTGGTGGATTGCATCATGGAAATAAAAAACACAGCAGAAAAGATATCACTGATCCGCGATCATTTTGTTTCACTACATGATTATTTGGATTTGCTAAATTCGGGATGTCTGTTTGACGACGAATATATCGCACTTTTTGCTACGTTTGGGAATTTTGAATTGGCCATTTTTGCGAAAATTGTATTTTATGAAGAATTAAGAGGGGGAATTCTCAATTTCATTGACATTGTTGCTGACTGCGCTGAAGCAAAGAGCGAGTGGGAAACATATTATATTAAATTTATTAAACAATTAGAAGATGAGCGCATTGCAACTATTGGACACCTGATCAACGATATTGACTATGAGGAGATTTCGTTTTATTAAGTTAAAGACGTTATTAAAAAGAAGAGTCTAAAGAAAGACGAAGAAAAATAACAGCACTCGATAAATGCAATCTCATCCCGCTAAGGAAATTTTTTTCAATACAACTTAAAAGCTTAAAGTAACTCTACTCCAATTTGCTTAGTGAATTTTACTTTTATTCTCTCTTCTTCTTCAATACTTACAACCATGAAATCTTCAATTTTCTTAATGCTAGTTACGTTATGAAAAACACCTGTAAATACTGAGAAATCTTTATAGGTTATATCCAGGCTACAAGTTAGTTGATAAACATCCAGCGTTAAAATTAACTTGAAGTTTTGATTATCTTTAAAAGTATAAACCAATTCGCCGGCCTCTGGATCATCAGCTATACTGACCGGCTCGCTCTCAAAAAGTTCCAGTAAATCATATTCATTATATTTTATAAACATCCAACTGACTCCTTAAAATTATAGTGATATTAATGAAGTTAAAAAAAACACAGATCTTTAAAGATTTCGATCATTACTGTGCAATAAGAATTTCTGTTTTTCAATTTTGCAACTTCAAAAGCTATTCCTCTCGGTATTGTTTGTATCACTTGAGGAAAGAATCTCATGCATGAAAGGTAAGAGGAGGCTGAATCTTTGTTCAATTCTATAAGCAAATAGCAGAATAATCAACACTTCTTGAAAGGTGCAAAATATCAATCGAGCTGTATATATATATAGATTGATATGTTATTATTTGTATAATATTACATGTGAAAAGAAATTGATATTGGATAACACCAATATCTTGCAGCGCCGGTTTAGAACGGCGTTAACAAAAGAGAATCAAGGAGGCTGCTAAGCTACCGAAAAAATAATTGGATTTAATGAACGAATTTGAAGGATGATCTGTGGAGCTGTTATATATACAAAAAAGGTTCCTTTGGTTATGATATCCCCTATTGGAGGATAAAAAATTAAAAGTGAATATGCATTAGAAAGGGAGATTGTTATTAAATTTTTGCCGCCAGTTTTCGCAGGTATTGCCGTATTTTTAATGACTTTTTATATTGAGTATTCTTCTAAAAATTTATCCCTAGGAAATAAGCTTATACTCAATGTTGCTGCGGCTATTGTGGGGTGTATTTTGGGAATGTTAATAAGAAAAAGAAACCAACAGTAAAGAGACCGATTGATAAAGTTCGGTCTCTTTCTCATTTTTATAAAATGCGGGAAAATATCTTTGGGTTAATAAAGGAAGGTAAGTCATAACGTTAAACAAGGAAATCAAAAAATATTGATTGTGCTGCCTAGTTTTATCTGTCTCATTGTTATTGTGTTTAGGCTAGTTCTTGTGAAGAGGCGATTTTCAGATTAGAAGACCTTTATTAATTTAAATATCACGCTCCGTCAAACATTGAAAATTAAGCAATTTCTAAAAAGGAAGGTTTCCTAATGAATTATGATGAAAACAAAACATCTACATATCAGTTACAATAAAAAGGGATTAGATCTTGAGGCAATAGGATTGAAGCGACTAGATGTTGATATGTGGGACGTTTATTTTCAAAAGTCAACCCTTTTGGTTGCAAAATATTCTCCATAGCAAGTAAGGATTTAAGTATAGATGATGCATCTCAATTTTTGAATTTTGGATTAAACGTGAGTTAGATCATTTTCTCAAAGGTCTCTAGTTTATAGAGGATCTCAACGAATTGCAGTAAGACAGCAAAGAGAAAGCGACTCAAAGGAATATGCTTGAACGTTGCTTCTTAACGGATTGTGAGTGTTCACGTGAAGACAGAGATGCAATTCGGGACGAGAAATTTCAATATGATATTGATGAAGACATCTACTGCGAAGGTCGTCCTGATGGAAAACAGCTAGAGCCGTCCGGTGCATCCGAAAAAAACTCCGGAAAGAGAGGGACACTTAACAAAGTATGAATAGTGAAATGGACAAATGTATATTTTGTGAAATCGTTAGTCGGAAAATTTCAAGTTTTGAGGTTTATAAAAATGACTATGTAACAGCATTTCTTGATATAAATCCTGTTACAAATGGCCATACATTAATCATACCAAATAAGCATATTGAAAGACTGGATCATATAAACGATCCCCATCTATCTAATGAAATAATGGATTCTTTAATTAAAGTACCTCAAATATTAATTCATTCAGGCATTTGTGATGATTACACTATACTCTCAGACAACGGTCACTTTGCTCAGCAAGAAATTAAACACCTGCATTTTCATGTCATACCGAGACACATGAATGAAAAGTTTGAATTCAAATTAAACACCGACTTTACTGCAGCTAAGAAGAGTAACTTATTTTCGATATGGAAAAAGATTGTAGGGAGATGATGAGAAAAGATCGTACCAGAACTTTAAAAGTGGAAAGAGAGTTAATTTTTGTTTTAGTGCGGGTTTTGCTGGATTCATCATTTCGGCCTCAGTAATTCTTCCCTTTGTTGTATAATGGTGATGATTAACAATGGGTGCAAGGGAGTAAATTATGTTATTAATAGCTTTTGTATTCGCGTATTTTATCAAGCAGCCGATATTAAGTTTCGGGACACTTTTTCTTTTCATCTACGGATTTAGATTTTCTTCTAAAGGCATTAATGCTGAAAAATGCGATTATTATATTAATCAATATAGACTTATATTTTGCTTTGTCATACCTTTCCTTAATTTTTATATGTATTGGTCAACGATAGGAGGTAATGCGGGATTCGGGTTTACGTTTAGTCCGCTTACCCTCATGCAAAAGCTGTCTTTCTTATTACAAGTTATTTTGATATTCTTACCCGAAATTCGCAAATTTTTATCTCGTAAAAACTTCATTCATATTGATGAAAAGAAGCAAAAATTAGCATCGGCTTTGTATCCAATTGCTTTAATCCTAACAATTTGTCTGGCATATCGTTAAGGATCTTAAGTAACGTCGTTACTCTACATAAAAAATTGCAGTATTGAAAGTTGTGAAAAGGCAAGCGGTAAAAATTTAAAAGTAGCTTGTGCCCCTTTTTAAAAGTTGATGAAACTGACAGAAGCTCCTCTTTTGGCTGAACGTCCAAAAAAGCACCATTACTTATACCAATCAGGAGGGCAAAAAGTGTTTTTTGCAAAGATCATCGATCGTTTAGCTTTATATGATTTGCACAGAAAAAGAAGTAAAGATAAACATTTTTCCGCTTTTTCATTGAATCCGATTGACAGAGACGAATTCTATAAAGTAAAAGCGGCTGATGTCGCCATCATGCTACATGAATCAAGAAAAAACTATTTGGCTGGACATTTCAGCTATGAATCTCTAATTCCATCAGGGGACCCTGTCAATGATACTTTAAAAGGCGAGGTTTTTTTAAATAAAAATGATATGGATCAACCTAATGTTATTTTTGTGCACGGCTGGCGAATGGATTCATACGACAGAATAAAAAAGATATTTCATGATCGTATCATGAACGATTTAGGCTGGAACATGTACTACTATTCTCTTCCGTATCATTTTGAAAGAGAGCCGGAACATTCGCGTTACAGCGGAGAATTGATGATAAGTGCGAATTTGAATCGTACGGTTGATTCGACGAGACAAGCTATCGTCGATTTACGGGCACTCATTCACTGGATCAAAGCAAATAAAACCGGCCCTGTTATTATAGTGGGCGTCAGTTTAGGCGGGTGGATGACAAATTTACTGGCTACCCTTGAGACTCAAATCGACATAGTGGTCTCGATTTTTTATGCCAATCGTCTTTCTTATTCGATATGGAATACCATCCCGGGTAAATTCATTAGAGAAGAATTGGAACAGCACGATGTGACATATGAAAATTTACAAACATATTGGGAAATTACAGATCCCAGCCAGGCTGTGCCGAAAGTTAATAAAGATAATATTTTACTGATTTCCGCCGCACATGATCAATATGTTCACATCGAGGATGCTGATGATTTGTGGGAAAGGTGGGGGAAACCGGAAAGACATCTTTACAATTGCGGCCATGCCGGAATTGTTCTTTGTCGCAAAAAGCTGGCATTAGATACGCTTTCTTTCATCCGAAAAAAATTAAAGCAGCTTCATAATTAATTTCTTTAATCAAAATTTGCTGCTAGAAAGTTCATTTCACAGGAGGTTTTTTATGTACTTTGTTTCCGGATTTGTTTTAATTTTGCTGGGTCTATTAACGCTATTTTTCTTACAGGTGTTATTTGTCGCTTTTCCTCATGATATAACCGATGCAGCTGGCAATAGTGAAGCTTCAGTTTATTTTCAATCATCTGTCTAGTTTTATCCTGTATAGCTTCTCATTTTAGGCGTCATCATGATTATTGTTCATTTTCGAACAAATGATAAGGATTAATTCGAAGGAGAGTATCGAGTTTGACTGCGAAGCGAAAATGAAATGCATCATCTAAAAGAAGCGGGTATATCATTGATATGAAAGCATCTAAAAAAAGGAGAACAAAAACGATGAACTTTTGGCACAAGCGCTTTCAAGATGAGAACTATGTGTATGGAACAGAACCGAATGCGTTTTTGGCAGATTCGCAGAAAAAACTTCAATTGTCGGGTGATGCTTTAGCCATCGCAGAAGGCGAGGGGCGCAATGCGGTTTTTTTAGCAGAACAAGGGATGAACGTCACTTCATGGGATTATGCTGAGTCTGGGTTGAAGAAAACGAAAAAGCTTGCTGAAACCCGTCATGTATCGGTGAAGACTGAGCTTGTTGATTTAAATGAAGCGTCTTGGAATCAAGATCAGTGGGACGAGATTGTATGTGTTTTTGGACATTTTCCAGAAGAGCTGCGCCGAAAAACGCTTCTGGGAGTAAAAGAAGCCGTGAAGCCCGGGGGATTTTTCGTGACGGAAGTGTATTCGACGCACCAAATCCCTTACAAAAGCGGCGGGCCGCAGGATCTGGAACTTTTATATACACCGGAAGAATTTTTACAAACCTTTTCAGATTGGCGTATTGTCCACTTTTTTATGGGGGAAGTCGTTCGTCATGAAGGGGATTCGCACAACGGTCTGTCCCACGTCATTCAATTTATTGGGCAAAAACAATGAATACTGCCAGGGAAATCTGATTTTAAAAAGGCGCCGTTCATGGCGCTTTTTTTGCGTAACCTTTTCACCGTTATCACTACTAATGTAGTGAAAGCGGGGGAAACGATGAAAAACAATAATGGACTCAAGCGGCTGCTGATAATCAGTTTAATTCTGCTTTTAGTTGGCGGGGGATATGTCAGTGCCATGATCTTCGGAAAGAAAGTGGTGTATGAAGGAAAGGGGGAAAGCGGTCTGTGGCATGCTTCGATTGAGAAATCAGGTAAAACATCAATCGGGCCTAATTATTTTTTGAATTTATATTGGGATGGCAGCCAAGAAGATGCGAAAAGAACGATTGTGAAAACAATCACCTTATACATAGACGGCAAAAAGTATGATGACAGAGGAGAATACGATCTTTCTGAGTATACCGGAGAGGAAATGGATGGCGGAGGCCATATGGAAGATCATATCGCGACTTTTGATTTTATGCCTGAAGAGGATGTCATCGGGCATGCGTTATCAGTTAAAGTGGAGTGGAGAACCGGAGATGAAGAGGACACGGAAATCATGAAATTACACAAGATTCCGTGGTATAAATGAAACGACAATCACTGAATAAGGAAGTGATTTAAAATGAATGAAATTGAGATCAGAAGGCCGCAAATTGACGACGTTGAAGAGCTGAATCAGTTTTTCAGAATCGTGGTCGAGGATACTTTTGCTAAAGAGGGGCTATCCGATCTGCTTGATGATCAAGAAAGTGAAATTGAAAGTAAGAGGCAATACTTGAAAGCAGATTTAGACAGCAAGGGGAAGAGCCGGCACTTTTTTATCGCTTCAGATCAACGTCTGAATAAAATCATCGGTACAATCGAATATGGTTCTGCCAGCGAATTGATCGATATTTGTACGGATGGGGCTTTAAAGGATTTATATGAGGTAGGAACGGTATTTGTCCACCCGGATTATCAAAAACGAGGAATCGGGACTTTGCTGTTCAACGTCATGTTTTTGACCTTTCTGAAACGGGGAGTGAAGGAATTTTGTTTGGATAGCGGCTATCCCGGTGCACAGAGAATATGGAAGAAGAAATTCGGCGAGCCTGACTATGTGCTGGAGGATTATTGGGGGAAGGGATATGATCATATGATTTGGAGGAGACGGACGAAGGATATGCCGATTGATACAAGAACATCAATCATGCCGTCGGTGCTGCCAATAGAGGAATCATGAACATAATCATCCTTTATATTCCATATATGTTTTAATGATAAAAAGAACTTTTCTTGAATTTATTTTTAAATAAATTGTTAAAGTTAAAAAAGTCCTATAAACTATAATGGAATCTTAATTTTAGGATGTGGGAGATATGTTCAACGAAAGAGAAGCGTTGCGTTTGAGACTTGAACAGCTAGGTGATGCGGAGATTCAGGTGATGCGGGAATTGCGAAAAGAACGACAGGACATTTATTCGAAGCTGCGTGAATTGGATCGGGAGAGTGATCCTGCAATTAACAAAAAATCTTCATTAATCGACTTGGCAAGTGCTGCCGCACAGGAATTAAAACAATCCCAACATGCCGCTGACAAACATCCGCCCATCAAGACTCCATCTCATACTATTTTCCAATCAAAAACAACGATACAGCGTGAGGCTGCCTTAAACATTTTAAGCCGCCATGAAGAAGGCTTGAGGGGTATTAAGCTTAAAAGTGAAATCGAGAAAGAAACCGGCTTTCCGATTAAAAATATGACGACATTTATGAAGAGCTTGATGAAACATCGTCCAGAAATTAAAAAACCTGCCCGCGGCCATTATATTTTGCAAAAACCCAAAAGCCTTTAGCCGACTTGTGGGTTTTTGCAGATATCGGGGAATTACAGCAAACTCAAGTTTTCAAATGTGATGTTGTTGAGTCCTTATGATATATAAACAGTGAAAGAACCTGAAACCAAACAGCGTTCATATCGTATATATGTTTAAAATAAATGACAAGGGTGTTAGTGACGTTGAATAAAAAGAAATACTTTATCATTATGGTACCGGCTTTAATATTAGCAATTATATCTAGTTATTTAGTCCCCAGAGAACAAGGGTATTGGGTCGGGATGTTATTTATATTGGCAGGCTGGGTGATTTATTATTTTTGGATATATAAAGAAAAGGACAAAACGAAAAATTAATGTTTATAAGGTTTGAACATCATAAAAAAAAACGTCTATATAGACGTTTTTTTGTTATTGATATCCATTGTTAGCCAACCTGCTGGGCGGCAACCGACTGAGCCGGTAAACAAATGCTCAAACAGCCGTTTCTCCCAGGTTTTATCGATCTTTTAACTTTAAGGCGTAAGCTTTGAACTGTTAAGAGCTTTGATACTTAAGCTTTAAACGC
This sequence comes from Bacillus sp. FSL K6-0972, assembly GCF_037976035.1. Taxonomy (NCBI): domain Bacteria; kingdom Bacillati; phylum Bacillota; class Bacilli; order Caryophanales; family Bacillaceae; genus Bacillus; species Bacillus sp. FSL K6-0972. The sequence goes on from NZ_CP150260.1 coordinate 1,954,375, forward strand.
TGAGCGCTGAGCTTTGAGCTTTTATCTCATTGTTGGCACAGCGTCTCTTTGGCTGTGCTGATGAAATAAAAGGAGGGAGTTACCTTTCCCTCGGAAGGTGTTTAGTTTTATCGGTTTTCGGTTGACTAACAATCGGCTTTAATCGATTTTGATTTTGGTGAGTGTATTGCTCTCGGACAATGCAAAGTCAACTTCCATTTCAAAGTCCTCGATCTTTTTTGCTAAGGAATCGATCTTCTCTTTTAGATTCAGCGGATCGATGATTTTTGCTTCATTTTCAGCGAGGAAAGATTTGACGATTTCCTGGTTTTCAGCCGCTTTTACTTTGCCGTCTTTTCCGAAAAGAGTCTCCAGATGCTTGTCCAGTCTTTCCGTTACTTTTTGATTGACGCTGTCGGCTTCGTCGACTAAATCAGCGTACACTTCTTTCAGCTTATCTAAAAGCTGAATGTCGTAGCTAATGGAGGTTTTTCTTTCGATGGCTTCAGCCACGGTCATCTTGACTCCGGCCACTTCGATTTTGGTCGTCGCGTTGGATACAACAATGGCGGACTTAATGGCATTTCGCCTTTTGATTAAGGCTTCGATTGATTGATGATCGGCTTTTGCCCTAGTTTCCAAGTCTTCGGTTGTCCGAAATCCGTTCGGAAGTTTCTTTCCGATCATCAAGCCTCCGAATGTGGCCTCATTTACGGCCCGCTTGATTCTTTTATCCAACATTTTGAGTTCGCTTAGTGCTCTGGTGATCGTAAGTTCCATTCTATAGCCCCTTCGTGGTTTTTATATTAAAAAGGTAAAAAAGCTCTTTATTTACTCATTAGCCTAATGATTATATCATATTTATTTTCCAAGTGTTATATTTTGTGTATATATTTTCATGTGTTACAAAAGTCCAAAAAGATTAATAGAAATCTATAGGAGGTCTAACCGCTTGTCATTGCATTTCCCTTTAAACGGAACAGGGAGATCAACAAAAAATTTAAAATGCTCGACAAAGAGGCGTGGTATCAAATATCACCAACCGATTGGGAACCTTTATCCAAATGAACCTTTCAGTAAGGCGCTTTATCGCGCAATCGGATGTTGAAAGATCTTAAACGCTCAAGAAAAAACCAGTAAGTTCAAGAATTGAATGACAAGAACTTTTAGCAAAAGAAAAGCTTTGCTGAGGACTTTCCTCAATTCCTATTGTTTGTCTTTGTTCCGTTTCACTGCAAAACATACAGCGAGGACGGCTGCGATAAGAGAGGCAGCTCCGCATGCCAGCTTAATCAGCGGTTTCAACAATATCAACTCCATCTGTTGCGGTATATGTGTAAAGTATAAAAGTAATTCATATCCAAAGACAGTGTATTCTTAAGATTTTAAAGAAATTTTAAGGAAATAAGTCCTGTGCCGCCTGGTTGACAATGAAAAGCCGATCACCTAAAATGAATGATAGTCATTCATTTTTAGGGAGGTCTGCAATATGCCAAAGCAAACGTCCGGGAAATATGAAAAGATTTTGCAGGCGGCCATTGAAGTCATTTCTGAAAAGGGGCTGGATAAAGCGTCGATTTCAGATATCGTGAAAAAGGCAGGTACTGCGCAAGGCACTTTTTATCTTTATTTCTCATCCAAAAATGCGCTGATTCCTGCGATCGCGGAAAATCTTCTGACACATACTTTGGACCATATTAAGAGCAAGGTCGACGGAACCATGTCTTTCTGGACCGCCTTGAACATCATGATCGATGAAACGTTCAACATGACGGAACTTCATCAGGATATTATCGTTCTTTGCTACTCAGGTCTTGCCTTTGACCATTCAATGGAAAAATGGGAGGCTATCTATCAGCCTTATTATTCCTGGCTTGAAGGACTTATCGAAAAAGCAGTTGAGAAAAACGAGGTCATTCCTGACATCAATGTGCGCTGGACGGCCAGAACGATTATCAACTTTGTCGAAAACATAGCGGAACGTTATTACATCGGGGCGGAAAAAGACGAAGAGATCAGTGTGTTCAAAAAAGAAATATTTACTTTTCTGAAGAGAAGCATAGGAACCAAGTAAAAAATGACCGGCTGCAGCTGTTCATTTTTTATCGGTATAAAAATGACTGACGTTCATTCACAACAGGAAGGGTGTTATCATTGAGTTGGCTCCTCGTAATTGTTGCGGGTTTTTTGGAAGTGGTGTGGGCCTCAGGTCTTAAACATGCGGATTCATTCGCCGATTGGCTGATGATCTTTGTACTGATCGCGGTAAGCTTTATCATGCTGATACGATCTTACAGGAACATTCCGATGGCGTCGGCTTATACCGTATTTGTCGGGATCGGAACGGCCGGCACATATGTGACAGGTATTTTTATGGGCGAACCCTTTTCGGGAGGGCAAATATTTTTTTTAATCGTGCTATTGGGAGGCATTATTGGCATGAAGATGTTTACAAAAGAGAACAATACCCAATCAGGAGGTGATTGATGATGCCATGGATGTTTTTGGTGATTTCCGGAATCGAAGAGGTTATTGCAGCCATCGCTATGAAATATGTAGACGGCACAAGAAAAAAATGGCCGATCGTCGTCATGGTGTTGGGGTTTGGTTTGTCTTTTTTCTGCCTTTCAAAAGCAATGCAGGTGCTATCAGCCGGTGTTGCGTATGCGGTTTGGACCGGGATCGGCAGCATCGGCATTACGGCAGTCAGTTTATTTTGGTTTAAGGAGCGTATTCGTGCTCCGCAGCTGATCTCGCTTGGCTTTATTATTGTCGGGGTGATCGGCCTGCGCCTTACTTCATCTTAAATTTTAATTTACATTGGAGGTTGCTGATATGTTAAATCAGCTTAAATTGCGTCCGCTCGAAAGAGAAGACCTTCCGTTTGTCCACCGTCTTAACAACGATGCGAAGATTATGTCGTATTGGTTTGAAGAACCGTATGAGACTTTTGTTGAGCTGCAGGATTTATTTGACAAACACATCCACGACCAAAGCGAACGGCGCTTTATCATAGAGAAAGAGACTGAGATGATCGGATTGGTTGAACTGGTCGAAATTGATTATATTCACAGGCGGGCGGAGTTTCAAATCATCATTGATCCCGAGCATCAAGGGAACGGTTATTCGTCAAGCGCAACGTATTTGGCGATGAACTACGCATTTTCCGTCTTGAATTTGCACAAATTGTATTTGATCGTCGACGAAGATAATGCAAAAGCCATTCACTTGTATAAAAAGGCAGGATTCACAATCGAGAGCGAGCTGCAGGATGAATTTTTCGTCGACGGTTATTACCGTAACGCTATTAGAATGTGCATTTTTCAGGATGAGTTTTTATCACTTAAAAAAAGCAAAGAGGAAGGTATGCAGGGATAAACAAAAGAGATGGCGGCGCCATCTCCCTGCATGCTTTTTTAATTTTTCACACCTAATTGCGCTTTGGCTTTGTCGGGAATATCGTCTTTTTCAACCTCTTCCCATGACTTCACACCTTTATTTTCAGAATAGAAAAGCCGCAAAAACGCGCCTATGCGAAGGTTTTTATCAGCTGTGAATTCCATTGTTTTTTCTTGACCGTCTTCATCAAAACCAGTCAGTTCATATTTGAAGACGGAGTATTCCTCGCCGTCGTCAAACTTCGACGTGTCTTCCTTCCCGTTTCCGGTAATGTGAACATAATATTCGTCTGTCCCCACACGGTTTAAGTTGCATCCGCTTAATAATGCGGCAAATATGATCATCAGGCTGATCCATGCGATATGCTTTTTCACTTTTTCACCTCATTTATGATTCTGTCTAAGATGATAAGATTCATAGTCTGATAAAAAAATCGAATAACGTGACATCAACATTACACTTTTGTAAGGGATCGTTTTAGCACACTCACGCAAATTAAATTTCGATATCCTTTTTATTCAATAAAGTTTATAATATGGAAAAAGGGAGGTGCGCCAATGAAAAAAATCTTATGTTTGATGGTGTTTTCAATTATGACGGCCTTCGGTTTTCATATTCAGCCTGCTGAAGCTGCGGTTATAAAAGATGAAAAAAAGATGACCATGACAATGACTGAAGAACATGTGGGATTTTTTATGGCGGACAGCACCAATGTAAATTACTACCCGACATGGCTATATTATAAGTTTACGATTTTTAATGCAGAAGGCTGTACACTCAACATCAAGCTGCAGAGAATCACTTTAACAGGACATGCGATCACTTTAAGCGAGAAAGAGTTTACGGGAAATCATCTTCATTTAAGTGCTGCGGATAAAGTGAGCGGGACGCCGAACCGAAATCATTTCTTGGATGTCACAAAAGTGACGGGCTGCGGAGATGTTGGAATTACAGGTTTTTACGGCTTTGAGCATCAAATGCCGGGCTACTCATCATAAAGAAAGCTCAGGAGAGGACTTTTCCAGAGTCCTTTTTTCATATCAGGGCTAAAAAACGTTACATATCGGGAGAAAAAAATGAAAAAACAAACGCTGCTTTTATTGAGAGGCGTCATCCTCTTGCTCCTATGTTCTGCGGCTGGTTATGCTCTTTATCAGCATGTTGCCGGAGACCGGAATGAACAGGCAGGCGCCGCCCTTCATCAGCAGGCATTACATTTTAAATTATCGACTTTAGAGGGCGGTGACATCGAACTGAAAAAATTACGGGGAAAGGCGGTACTTGTCAACTTTTGGGGGACTTTTTGTACACCGTGCAAAGAGGAGATGCCGGTCATGCAAAAAGCTTATGACTGTTTTAAAGGAGACGGTTTTGAAATCATCGCTGTCAATGTGCGTGAATCGAAAGGTGCGGTAAAGAGCTTTGTCGACCGCCACGGCTTAACTTTTCCGGTCGCTTTGGATCAAGCGGCTGAAGTTTACCGTTCTTGGGAAATTTATTATTTGCCTACAAGTATATTCATTAATCGGGAAGGAAGACCAGAGCGGATGTATGTCGGAGGAATGTCTGAGCGGCAAGTTGATATGTGGATTGAAGACCTTCTTAGCGGTTCATAGAAACTCATTTAAAAGGGATAGACAAACACCTATTGTTCTAATCGTTCATAAGGTAGCTCAGGAGAGGAGCGATCTTATGTTTTTTCATATTAAAGAACTGCAGTATCATGCAAAGCCTGAAAAACCCGATCCATTATTTGCGAAAAAGCTACAGGAAATACTGGGAGGACAGTTCGGGGAAATATCAGTAGCTCTGCAATATCTTTTTCAAGGCTGGAGTGTCAGAGGAAACGGCAAGTACAAAGATCTGCTGATGGATACTGGAGCTGAAGAGCTCGCCCATATCGAGATGCTGGCGACGATGATTGCAAGGCTTTTGGACGGTGCGCCGGTCGGCGATCTAGAAAAAGCGGCAAAAGATCCTGTGATCGGTGCCATTCTCGGAGGGATGAATCCGCAGCATGCCATCGTATCAGGATTAGGAGCGATGCCGGCCGACAGTGTGGGAAACCGCTGGACCGCCGATTATATTATTGCAAGCGGAAATTTACTTGCTGACTTTCGGGCAAATTTAAACGCGGAATCGCAGGGACGCCTGCAGGCCGTCCGCCTTTATGAAGAGACGACGGACCGCGGTGTTAAAGATATGCTGTCCTGGCTGATTGCAAGGGATACGATGCATCAAAACCAGTGGCTTGCAGCCATTAAAGAACTGGAAGCGAAAGAAAATGTCGTCGTCCCAAGCACGTTTCCGCGCAATCTGGAAAAAAGGGAAGTCTCCCATGTATTATTTAATTTTTCAAGAGGCAACGAGAGCGCTGCAGGCAGATGGGCGAAGGGACCGAGCATGGATGGGGAAGGCGTTTTTCAGTATGTTGAACATCCTCAGCCCCTTGCGAAAAAACCGGTGTTAAGACCTGCGCCTCCATATATTCATGATACGCCGCCATCAGTCATCCAACATCCCCGGGATGACGTACTGCCTCCGAATCTTTATTGATCAGGTTCAATTCGTATGATCATATTTCGGGCTTGCAGCGAATAGCCATATTGAAGAATGGTATTTAAAGGGAGGCGCAAGCTTGAAAACTTATAAGGAGACAGCCGTTTTTGAACATAAATTTTGGCTTCAGGTTTTAGGTGATCATGCGCGTTTTATTTTGGACTCTTTGGCCGAAAGGGAAAAAGAAGATATTCAAAAGGCGAAGCAGTTCAAGCAGGCGTTTGATGTTTTGCTGAAAAAAGTGAATGCTTCGCCTGATTTGTATTCATTAACGCTTGAAGCTGAAGAATATGCCCTTCAGTTCAGGAAATTTAAACTCTCCATCATTAAAAGGCACCTGACAGGCGATATTAAAATTCACCTTTCTCCGACTTTTATCAACCATATGGTAAATGAACTTGAGGAATATTTGCTTGTGCTCAAATACTTGAAAAAGCGGGAAGTGCCGCCTGTTTTCCACGAGCTGCACCACCATATGCTGTGGCTGATGGATGCCGCCGGACATGCTGGTGCAATTGCCGATGACTTGGATGCGGTTGAAAAACGTTTGAAAGAAAAGAGCAGGGAGTTTGTCAAACACTTTGAACAGTTCTACATTAAATCCGTTGAATTGACGGGGTATCTCAGAGCGAATGTTGAATCTTTTCCCGCTCTCAGAAGGATGAACAAAGACGTGAAGCTTGAGATCGAACTGTTCCGTACCTTTTTGAAAGAAGTGGAGGAGTTGGAGCTTACAGATCAGATGCTCGGTACGTTCTCTGCACTGATGGCAGACCATATGATGAGGGAAGAATGCTATTATTTAATGAAAATCGCCGAATCGACAAATACGCAAAAACCTGCGTGCGACCCTGCAAAACCGAGGCTGCTTGAAAAGTAATGCCGGCGGTTTTGCTATTTTTTTGATGAAGCTGCGAATCGATTTGGTACCTGCTAGGTTTGCACAGCCTTTTTCATGCGGTTATAATTCAGAATATATAGATAACCTAAAGACTGTTTGGAGGGCCTTTTCGTGCAAGTCAGAAAAATAAAAGCTTCAGATGCAGAAAGCTATCTGAAACTTTGTGAAACGATCGATGAAGAATCTGAATTCATGCTGTTTGAACCAGGTGAACGAAAGCTTCAAGCACAACGGCAAATCAAACAGATCGAATCCGGAATGTGCGAAGTTTTTGTTTGTGCGGCTGACGACGGAAGCTTAATCGGGTATGTTGCAGCAGCTAGGGGGCAGGTTCAGAGAGCTCGCCACCGCGCCCATGTGGTGATCGGCATACGCCAAGCGTATATCGGACAAGGTATTGGAGTAAAGCTTTTTCAGGCATTGGAAAAATGGGCCTGTGAAGAAAAGCTTCACAGACTTGAACTGACTGTTATGACTCATCATACAGCTGCCGTTCGTTTATACAAAAAAACGGGCTTTATCATTGAAGGCACTAAAAAGCATGCTTTGAAAGTAAAAGGGCAATATGTTGATGAATATGTCATGTCCAAATTAATCGACGAACAGCAAAGGGAGGTTTCAAATGAATGACGGGTGCCGTCAGGCCATTGCTGCTGTCAGCTATTACAAAACAGAACGGACGATTGATTTTAACCGGCAAACTTATACAAAAAAGCAGAATCAAATGTACTTGTACAACGATAAAATTTTAACAGCAAGCTGCCAGTATCGTTTGGAGCACGTCTATGACGTTTCATACAGACCTTTTTCCGAGGCCGGTTTGCTTTACCTCCATACGAACCAGGGGGTATTTGCTTATGAAGTGAACGTTGACCCCGGGTATTTCATTGAGGCTTTTAAAAAACAGAAAAATCCAATTAAATAAATTGCAATATATATGAAGTTTTTAGCAGTAAATGCTAGAATGAATGTTGGGAATTTTGCAAGGGAAGAAACATACCGGCCTGTTAGGGCGATTGGCCTTGTTGACTTACCGGGCTTATGTCACTTGGCGGTGTTTATATGTCACTGCTATGCTTGATGAAAGAACGTCCGCTTAGGCTGCAAGTGTATGTTTGAGCAAAAGATTTTAAGCGTCTTTTTCCAATTTTCTTTAACATAACGAGTCCTTGACGTTCCCAGTGTATCTAAATACATAGGCGGTTTAACTTAATTAGAGAAGTAGAGAGGACAGGACAGCTTAATGAAAAAGAAGAAACAGAATACGGTTCAAAAGATCGTAGAAGCCGGATATCATCTGTTCGCCCAAAATGGATATTCGGCAACCTCTGTAGATGAAATTATGAAAGAAGCCGGTTTTTCTAAAGCTACGTTTTATTTGTATTTTAAGTCAAAGGAGATGCTGTTTCTCCATATTATGAATGAGCAGATGGAAGATCGCTTTCAAACCAGCATGAATTGTTTTCGAAAAAAGACGCTGAGGGGATTGCTCGCAGGGATTGAACACTTGATTCAAACATCAAATAAAGAGCATTCGACAGCTTTATTTTTGGAATTTATGGCAAATAGTCATAGATATCCTGAGATTCAAAGAAAAGTAGCCCTTCTGTATGAGCAGTGGAGGGAGTTTTTTGTCGAAATGATCGAGCAGCTGCAGGAAGAAGGCATCGTTCAGAAACAGCTCAATCCGAAGGTGATGGCGTCTACGCTGATTGCGATATTTAACGGCTACAACCATCAACACCACGCGGATCCGTCGATTAATAAACAGGAACAGCTTCAGTCCATTATTTTCTTGCTGAATCCGAAGCTGCATCTCCAGATAAAAGATAAGCTATTAAATACATGATAAACTTTTGAAACAGCCGGCGCTGCCGACCTTGAGTCGGCGGTTTTTTGCACTTCGGTACGCCGCAAAACAAAGCAAATCAAATGCATCTGTTTAACATAGTTGACACAAGCAAATCGTTATTATACAATTATCTCGAATTCGAGATAATCAAAAAGGATGAATACCATGGGCAGTCAGGATATGGAGAGATACGAAGAGGAGTTGTCTTTAAAGGCATTTATTGTCTTGTCTCGAGCATTACAATCGATTAAAAAGCGCGTGGAAGAAGACATTAAATGTTTAGGATTAAACCCAACTGAGTTTGCTGTTTTAGAATTAATCTATAGTAAAGGTGATCAGCCGATACAAAAGATAGGCGAAAAGGTATTAATCGCAAGCAGCAGTATTACCTATGTTGTAGATAAGCTGGAGAAGAAAAATTTAATAGTGAGAAGGCCTTGTCCTAAAGATCGCCGTATAACATACGCTGTCTTAACGAATGAAGGAACTGCGCTGATGAACAATCTATTTCCAAAACATAAAACAGCTATGAAAGGCATTTTCGGCGGGTTAGACATAAAAGAAAAAGAGGTTCTAATTGAAAAATTAAAAAAACTGGGCTTCCATGCCCAAAGCATGTAAATTTTTTTATGATAATATCTCGAATTCGAAATATATGAATTCATAATAATTATCGATTGTGAGGTTAGTGGTGATGACCGAATTTTTAGAATTAGTAAAAGAAAGACGATCAGCAGGTAATTTTCTTCCCGGGTATTCTATTTCCGAACAGGAGCTAAATGAGATATTTGAGATCGTTAAATTGGCCCCCTCTGCTTTTAATTTGCAGCATACAAACTATATTACCGTATTAGATAAAGAAAAGAAGAACATGTTACATAAAGCAGCTAATGGCCAATACAAGATCCTAAGCTCGTCGGCAGTCATCATCGTTTTGGGTGACAAAAGGGCCTTTCATCAAGCAAAAGACATCTACGAAGGTTTAAAACTGCTCAGAGTCCTCAATAAACAAGAATTCGATGATATGGTTCATGATACTGTTTCTTTCTATCAATCCAGAGGAGAAGAATTTCAAAGGGATGAAGCCATCAGGAACGGTTCATTATCTTCTATGCTCTTGATGATGGCTGCTAAAGAAAAAGGTTGGGATACTTGTCCCATGATTGGCTTTGATCCTCTAAAGGTGAAAGAGGTATTGAATATAAGTGAACAATATGAGGTTGTCATGATGATCACCCTCGGGAAAGAAAAAATAGAAAGCAGAAAACCACGGGGATTTAGAAAACCTGTAAATGAATTTGTAACCTATATCTCATAATAAAGCTAAGTTTCTTGAAAGAGGAGTGAAATAAAATGAAAAAGAAAACAAGCGGAATCCATCACATTACAGCGATTGTCGGCCATCCTCAAGAGAATGTGGATTTTTACGCTGGCGTTCTAGGTTTACGTTTAGTGAAAAAAACCGTTAATTTTGATGATCCGGGAACATACCACCTGTATTTCGGCAATGAAGGCGGAAAACCGGGAACGATTATTACATTCTTTCCATGGGTAGGTGCCCGTCGAGGAGTAATCGGAGATGGTCAGGTGGGAGTTACTTCTTACATCGTTCCTAAAGGTGCAATGGCATTTTGGGAAAACAGATTAGCAAAATTCAATGTGCCTTATACAAAAATGAACCGTTTTGGAGAGGAATACTTGGAATTCGATGATCCGCATGGACTTCATCTGGAAATTGTCGAAAGAGAAGAAGGGGAAAAGAACAACTGGAAGATAGGAGAAATAACACCGGATAATGCAATCAAAGGATTTGGCGGAGCCACACTTTTATCTAAACAACCGGAAAAAACGGCTGAATTATTAGAGAAGGTCATGGGGCTTGAAAAAGTTGGGGAAGAAGGAGATTTTGTACGTTTTCGTTCTTCTGGTGACATAGGAAATATGATTGATTTGAAATTAACAACTATAGGCAGCGGACAAATGGGGACTGGTACAGTTCATCATATTGCCTGGAGAGCTATTGATGACAATGATCAATTAGAATGGCAAAAATATGTTGCGGAAAATGGTTATCGTGTTACACCTGTGCAAGACAGAAATTATTTTAACGCGATTTATTTTAGAGAGCACGGGGAGATCTTATTTGAAATAGCCACAGATCCTCCAGGATTCGCCCATGATGAATCACATCAAACAATGGGAGAACAGTTAATGCTGCCAGCTCAGTATGAACACTACAGAGAGCAGTTAGAAAGAAGGTTAATTCCTATAACAGTGAAGGCGCTGGATTAATTTTGTAAGGAAGTGATTCAATGCTGTCCATTGATCCGCATACAAAAACAGAAAGAGAGAACTACAAGTTTTTAATCGGGAGTATTATACCGAGACCTGTTGCGTTTGTTACAAGTGTATCAGAGGAGGGCGTCTTAAACGGAGCTCCTTTCAGTTATTTTAATATTGTATCTTCCAATCCTCCGATGATCTCCCTGTCTATTCAACGTTCTGAAGGGAGCCAAAAGGATACAGCAAGAAATATTTTGAACAGCAAAGAATTTGTGGTTCATATCGTTGATGAACAAAATGTTGAAAAAATAAATACAACGGCCGCAAGCTTACCTCCAAATCAAAGTGAAGTTCAGTTAGCGGAGTTAACCCCTGTTGAAAGTGTGAAAGTCTCGGTACCGGGCGTTAAAGAGGCAAAAGTGCGTATGGAATGTGTTCTCGAATATTCATTAGAGTTGGGAGATAAATATTCCCCCGGCTGCGATTTGATAATAGGCAGAGTCGTTCAATATCATATCAAAAGCGGTATTTATGAAAATGGAAAAATCGATCCAAGAGGCCTCGGTGCCATCAGTCGCTTGGCCGGACATGATTACGCAAAGATTGGTGAAATCTTCACCAGGAAAAGACCGAAGTAATAAATCACCTATAATATCTCGAAATTGAGATTTATTAAATTGAAATGTTTTAAGTTTATTCTAGTAAGGAATAATAATGGCAGCGAAACACTTTCAAGGGGGTGGTCCTTAAAAGGTTTACCAAAAAGAAAACAAAAAAGCGGGTGTGAAAATATGGGGTTTTTAGACAAATTATTTAGAAAATCAAAGGAGATGGATCATATGTCAAATGTAAAATTAGCTGTAGTTTTTTATAGTATGGGCGGAACAAACTATCAATTAGCCAAATGGGCTGCAGAAGGAGCAAAAGAAGCAGGTGCTGAGGTCAAAGTATTAAAAGTACAAGAATTGGCTCCGCAATCAGTCATTGAGGGAAATGAAGTGTGGAAATCAACTGTTGATGCAACAAAAGACATTCCAGTTGTAACCTCAGAAGATATAGAGTGGGCAGATGCTATTATATTCAGTACACCAACACGTTTTGGTAATATGGCATCCCAAATGAAACAGTTTCTTGATACACAAGGTGGACTTTGGGCAAATGGCAAGACAGTTAATAAGGTTGTAAGTGCAATGTCCTCCGCTCAAAATCCACATGGTGGTCAAGAAGCAACGATCTTGTCCTTATATACTTCTATGATGCACTGGGGAGCTATTATTGCTTCTCCTGGATACACTGATCCTGTCCTATTTGGGGCTGGCGGAAATCCATATGGAACGAGTGTTACAGTCGATCAAAACGGGAAGATGATTGAAGACGTAGAAGCTGCAGTGAAACATCAAGCAAAACGCACAGTGACAGTAGCTGAATGGGTTAAAAAGGGCAATCAAGAATAATTGAAATTTAAAAGAGCCAAATGATTGGCTCTTTTTTTAGTATGTGCTCAGCTTATAGTTGGTTCCGCTGAATAAAGGCAGCATGCCGCTTCTCTTATTTGTGCGAACGCGCCATGATATACGCGGCATAAAGAGTAAGATATCCGACATATCCTATAACGATGCCATGTAGGAGGAATAACTGCTGATTTCGCGATGTTAAAATTTTTTTCTATTAAATTTTAAAAAAATGAAACTTTAAGTTCATATGAACGTAAACATAAGTGAAATCATTTTATTTAGTCATACGATCAATCAACAAATGCAAAAGGGGTGAAACAAAAGTGAAGGTCATGATTGGTTCGATCATATTGCTATCCATTATAGGGTTTGGCGTATGGCTTATGTTAAGCCCGCTTTTTAAAAAAGTCGGAAGCGGGGCGAGCAAAATAAAGAAAACGCTGGAGGATGACAAAGATGAATGAAAAACAACCAAAGAAAAATAAAAACAAAACGCTGCTCGGCGGAATCATTGTCGCTGCCGCTTTAATTATTGGAGGATTCACGGCTTCCCTGTTCATCGAGAAAATTCCGAACGGATATGTCGGCGTCGTTTATTCCCCGAATGGCGGGGTGAAATCAGAAACGCTGGATCAAGGCTGGCATTTAGTGGGGCTGTTTGACAAAGTCACAAGATATCCGGTGCGGATGCAAACGGTAAACAATCAGGATATTCAAGTGGCTACTTCTGACGGCAAAAACATCTCAATGGACATCGCCTACAACTATGTCGTTCAGCCTGATAAAGTTGTAGAATTGTTTAATAAATTCGGAGCGGTGGATATTGAATCAATCGAAAACAGCTACTTGAAAACAAGGCTGTGGGACGCTGCAAGAAAGTCGATTTCCAAATACTCCGTCATTGATACATACGGTCAAAAATCATCTGATGCTGCTGCAGAAATCCAAAAAACATTTGCAGATGATATGAAGGGACTCGGCTTTGTCATTGACGATTTAACACTCGGTGTGCCAAAGCCTGATAAAGCGACCCAGGAAGCGATTGACGCGCGGGTGAAGTCTTCGCAGGAACTGGAAAGAACGCAGACAGAGCTGAAGATCGCCGAAGCGGAAGCGAAAAAGAAAAAGATCGAAGCCCAAGGTATTGCCGAGTACAACGAAATTATTAAAAAGTCGATGTCAGATGAAATGATCAAGTATCAATGGATTCAAAAATGGGACGGAAAAATGCCTAAAGCGACCGGATCGAATTCCCTGATCCAGATTCCGACCGATGAGAAAGGAAAATAAAACGAAAAAATCCCTTGCCAAGGGATTTTTTTCATCTCGGGCACCCGTATATAATGGTGTTAACAATCGCTTCTGGACAGGGGGGAAGATGATGTTTGCTCCGGACGCCATTCTCCGTACGTGGAGAAAATTCGATGCTTTTCCGATGGAAACGCTGACAAAGGCATGGTTTTATCATCAGGCTGGGAATAAGAAACAGCGGAATGTATCGAAGATGAAGGAACACTATCAAGAGTACGGCATTGCCGGCAATTGCTTTGACCTTTCGATTTGGCTGCTGGATGAGTTTACAAAAGAAGGAGTGGAAGCTTTTCCGATCGGCCGTTTGTTCAAAACAGAACGCGCCCATGCCGCAGTCATCGCTCTTGATGAGAGAGGGCGGCGCTTTTTGTGTGATCTGGGAGACCAATGGCTGCAGCCGATTCTGATCGACTGCGAATGTGAAGATTATACCAATGAAAAGCTGGACGGCTTTTTCCCGGCTGCACAAGTTCAAGTCATGCCGACAGCCGGCGGAGTTGAGGTCCTTTACCATCGGCCGAACGGAAAGGTGTCAACTCAAGTCTACTCAACAGACCCTGTTGACATGTCCGTTTTCTTGGAGGCGGCTGAATACTCGCAAGCGGCATTGAAGCCTGCGCCTTTACTGGAATGCAGAATTCCGTTTCAATATGAAATCGCGCATTGGGAATTCAGCGGCTGGGACATATATCTTAGCACGAGCAAAGGATTATACAGAGAAGCGAAGCCGGACACAATTGAAGGCTGGACTGAGAAAATCCATGATGTCTCAGGATACGATAAAAATGTGCTTAAGAAAGCATTGGAGATTTATCAAACCCGCACATGATCTTAAACCTTGAAAAAAACTCATTTTATACATATCATGTGGAAAGAGGAGAGGATTAGATGAGCCATTATGACCAGCAATACAATGCAATCATTCAAAAAATTATTGAATCAGGGATCTCCGATGAAGAATATCAGGTTCGGACGAAGTGGGATTCAGACGGAACGCCGGCTCATACGCTGAGCATCATGAGCGAAAAAATGCGGTTTGACAATTCAGAAGTGCCGATTTTGACGACGAAGAAGGTGGCGTGGAAAACGGCCATTAAAGAGCTGCTTTGGATTTGGCAGCTGAAATCCAATGATGTTCAAGTTCTGAACGATATGGGGGTTCATATTTGGGATCAATGGCGGCTTGAAGACGGCACAATCGGAGCAGCGTACGGCTATCAATTAGGGAAGAAAAATAGAGCGGTTAACGGTCAGAAAGTCGATCAAGTGGACTATTTACTCCATCAGTTGCAGCATAACCCGTCTTCACGCAGGCATTTGACCATGCTGTGGAATCCCGATGACTTGGACGGCATGGCCTTGACGCCCTGCGTCTATGAAACGCAATGGTATGTGAAGGAAGGAAAGCTTTCTTTGGAAGTAAGAGCGAGAAGCAATGACATGGCGCTCGGCAACCCGTTCAACGTGTTCCAATATAATGTCTTGCAGCGCATGATCGCTCAGGTCCTCGGTTATGAGCTGGGCGAATACATCTTCAATATCGGTGACTGCCACATCTATACCCGTCACATCGACAATTTAAACATTCAGATGAAACGCGAGCAGTATGAAGCGCCTAAGCTGTGGATCAACCCGGACATCAAAAACTTTTATGACTTTACAATCGATGATTTTAAATTAATTGACTATAAGCACGGCGACAAGCTGACATTTGAAGTTGCCGTATGAACAGGCGGATTTGCCGCCTGTTTTTTTGTTGGGGGAATGAATCATTTTCTGAAAATACGTTGCGTATCCGGCTGCCGCATGTATACTGACGGCAGCCGTGTTGACGTTTAGAGCGGATGCAAAAGTACGTGCAGTTTAAAAAAGCTCGAAATCGAGCTTTTTCAAGGTTATGGCGGAGCAGAAATGCAAACACCGGAGAGATTTTCGTCTAAACGTTCATTTACACAATCTAAACGTCTTTTTCACAAAGAGCCCGAAAAGCAAAAACAATTCTCTCTTAATCTGTTAATGAAACCAGCATATACAAGGGGAGGTTGTTTTTGTCATGATCAAAAAATGGGCGGTTCATCTGCTGTTTTCCGCATTGGTACTGCTTGGGCTTTCGGGAGGCGCCGCATATTCTCCTCAGCAAGCCGAAGGTGCTGCAAGGTATGATGACATATTGTATTTTCCGGCATCGCGCTATCCAGAAACCGGCGCTCATATAAACGATGCAATCAAAGCGGGGCATTCAGATGTCTGCACGATTGAAAGATCGGGAGCGGATAAGCGCCGCCAGGAATCATTGAAGGGGATTCCGACTAAGCCGGGCTTTGACCGTGATGAATGGCCGATGGCCATGTGTGAAGAAGGTGGCAAAGGAGCGTCGGTCAGATATGTAAGCTCATCGGATAACCGCGGAGCCGGCTCCTGGGTCGGGAACAGGCTGAGCGGTTACGCCGACGGGACCAGAATTTTGTTTATCGTTCAATAACAGGCAAACAACAAAAATATTTCCTTAGGGAAACATTTTTTGTTGACGTAAAAACCTTTATGGGGGATAATGGTAATGTAAGCATATTATCAATCCCTCTGTTTCAGGTTCGCATCCTTCATTGCCAAATGGATGTGAGCCTGTTTTTTCGTGAAAAAAAACCGCCGGCCGGCGGTTTTGCTGATGAGTCCGATTTTTAATGAACGGTGCGGAAAACGCCGATGACTTTTCCGAGAATCGTCACATTCTGAAGGATGATCGGCTCCATCGTCGGGTTTTCCGGCTGAAGGCGGATATGGGTTTCTTCTTTGTAAAACCGCTTAACAGTCGCTTCGTCGTCTTCGGTCATCGCAACGACGATATCTCCGTTGTTTGCGGTGTTCTGCTGCTTGACGATCACATAATCTTGATCAAGAATTCCGGCATCGATCATGCTTTCTCCCATGATCTCCAGCATGAAGACGTGCTCATCCGGCGGCACCAGGCGGTCGGGAAGCGGAAAGTATTCCTCAATGTTTTCGACTGCGGTAATCGGTGTACCGGCCGTCACCTTTCCGATGACCGGAACATTGACAACCTGGTTTTTCGGAATGTGAATTTCTTCCTCTGTATCGAGAATTTCGATCGCTCTCGGCTTCGTCGGATCCCTTCTGATCAATCCCTTCGTTTCAAGCCTTGCCAAGTGGCCGTGTACCGTCGAACTTGACGCCAGACCGACCGCTTCTCCGATCTCCCTGACGGAAGGCGGATAGCCTTTGCGCTTCACTTCTTCTTTAATGAAACGCAAAATATCAAGTTGTCTTTTTGATAGCTTCGTCATTTTTTGCACCTCAAAACGTCGATTTTAGCTAGATTATAGCATGTTTTTCCTTTGAGTACAAACATAGGTTCGAAAAAAACAATTGACAGAAACATTTGTTCGTATGTATACTGAAATCATAAAACCGAACAAACATTCTGGGGTGATGGATATGAAAAGTGAATCATTGATTTTTGTCAGTCTGTTTACTGCTGTGATCAGCTGCTGTATTCTGTTTGTGTCTTTTGCCGGTAAAATCGAAGAAAGAAAGCAATATGTTAAAATAGAAGTGCAAGATGGCGATACATTGTGGGAGCTGGCCGACCGGATCAAAGGCGGAAAACCCGCAGACAAACAAAAATTCATTGAGTGGGTCGCCGATAAAAACAATCTGCCGACCTCTGTCATTAAGCCAGGCGATGTCTTGATCCTGCCGTTAGCCAAACAGCACTCCGATCAATATCAGCTTGCAGTTGTAGAATAAAAGATTGAGGGGATTTCCATGAATGCGATTATTTACACCAGGGTAAGCACTGCGAAGGAGCAGCAGGAAACCTCATTAAAGCGGCAGGAAGAAGAGCTTCAGTCGCTTGCCGCCGAACACGGGATGAACGTCGTGAACGTCATTTCCGAGCAGGCGAGCGGATATGAAATGGACCGCGACGGCGTCTTCGATCTGCTCGAGGAAATCAAAACATCAGATATTGACGCGGTTTTAATACAGGATGATACGCGGCTTGGCAGAGGGAATGCCAAAATTGCCCTTCTTCACTGTTTATATAAAGAAGGCGTTCAAATCTACACGCTGGCTCACCGCGGAAAGCTTGAGCTTTCCGAAGCGGACTCGATGGTTTTGGAGATTGTCGGCATTGTTGAGGAATACCAGCGGAAAATACATAACTTGAAGATTAAACGGGGAATGAAGAAGGCGGTCGAAAACGGCTACCGCCCGGAGAGGAACCTGAAACACCGCAATGAAGGCGGCGGGAGAGAGCGAATCGAAGCACCTCTTTCAGAAATCGTCAGACTCAGGGAGAA
The DNA here is from genome assembly GCF_037976035.1 of Bacillus sp. FSL K6-0972. Lineage (NCBI taxonomy): Bacteria > Bacillati > Bacillota > Bacilli > Caryophanales > Bacillaceae > Bacillus > Bacillus sp. FSL K6-0972. Next base: position 1,972,432 of record NZ_CP150260.1, read on the forward strand.
CAAGCTGACGTTTGCGGAGATTGCAGCCGTGTTGAGAGGGTTCGGATACAGCATTTCAAAAGCAACCGTTCACCGCCGCTACCAGGAGTATAAGGACGGCCTTGCAGACTAATCTGTTGTCAAACGAAAGCGGATTTAGTAGTATGATGGATATATACCGAATCAAAGGAGTATTTTATGATTTCTAAAGAAAAAATAGCCAGAATTAACGAGCTTGCCAAAAAAGCAAAGAGCGGATCTTTAACAGACGAAGAAAAAGCTGAACAGCAGAAGCTTCGCCAGGAATACCTTCAAGGCGTCCGCGCGTCTATGAAAAACACGTTGAAAACTGTGACGATTGTTGACCCTGAAGGTAATGATGTGACTCCTGAAAAGCTCAAACAGGAAAAAAGAAACCGCCGATTGCATTAATTTTAGGGAATACGTCGATATCGTATTCCCTTTTTGTATATACTACAATTTAAAATGAAGGCAAAGATTCGTCATTTTTCACTCAGCTTTTGAGCTGAAATAGTTGTGAAAACCGATGGGTAGATTTATGATAAGAAAGTAGAGTCCATACAGGAAGGGGATCATAATGAAAACGATTGAATTAAAATCTGTCGCAACAATACGAACACTCTCCATAGACGCGATTGAAAAAGCTAAATCCGGTCACCCGGGCATGCCGATGGGGACTGCTCCGATGGCTTATGCGCTTTGGACAAAAATGATGAATGTCAGCCCTGAAAATCCGAATTGGTTTAACAGGGACCGTTTTGTGCTGTCTGCCGGTCACGGATCAATGCTTCTGTACAGCATGCTTCACTTAAGCGGATATGACGTTTCAATTGAAGACCTCAAGAATTTCCGCCAATGGGGAAGCAAAACTCCCGGGCATCCGGAATTCGGACATACTCCGGGTGTAGATGCGACTACAGGTCCGCTTGGCCAAGGAATCGGAATGGCTGTCGGAATGGCGCTTGCTGAACGTCACCTTGCGGAAACTTACAACCGTGACGACTATCGCGTTGTTGATCATTATACATACAGCATTTGCGGTGACGGAGACTTGATGGAGGGAATTTCATCGGAAGCGGCTTCGCTTGCGGGACATTTGAACCTCGGCCGTCTCATCGTCCTTTATGATTCAAATGACATTTCGCTTGACGGTGAATTAAACCGCTCATTCTCTGAAAATGTGAAGCAGCGCTTTGAAGCGATGAATTGGGAAGTGCTTTATGTTGAAGACGGCAACAACATTGCCGAAATTACGGCCGCCGTCGAGAAAGCGAAACAAAATGACAAGCAGCCGACATTAATTGAAGTGAAAACAACGATCGGTTTCGGTTCTCCAAACCGTGCGGGGACATCCGGCGTTCACGGCGCTCCGCTCGGCTTAGAAGAGGCGAAATTAACGAAGGAAGCGTATGAGTGGACATACGAAGAAGATTTTTATGTTCCTTCCGAAGTGTACGAACACTTTAACGAAACAGTGAAGGAAGCGGGCAAGAAAAAAGAGGCGGAATGGAACGAACTGTTCGCCGCATACAAGAAAGCCCATCCGGAACTTGCCGAAGAGCTTGAACTGGCGATGAAAGGTGAGCTTCCAGAAGGATGGGATCAGAAAGTACCTGCATATGAGAAAGGAAGCAGCCTTGCTTCACGTGCATCTTCAGGTGAAGTGTTAAACGGAATCGCTCAACAAGTGCCGTTTTTCTTTGGCGGATCCGCGGACTTGGCCGGTTCTAACAAGACGACAATCAAAAATGGCGGAGATGTTTCAGCGAAGGATTACGCCGGCAGAAATATCTGGTTCGGTGTACGGGAATTTGCGATGGGAGCAGCTTTGAACGGAATGGCTCTCCATGGAGGCCTCCGCGTATTCGGCGGAACGTTCTTCGTTTTCTCTGATTACCTGAGACCTGCGATCCGTCTTGCTGCATTAATGGGGCTTCCTGTCACATATGTGTTTACACATGACAGCATTGCCGTCGGAGAAGACGGACCGACTCATGAGCCGATTGAACAGCTGGCATCACTTCGTGCGCTGCCGAACTTGTCCGTCATTAGACCTGCCGACGGAAATGAAACAGCAGCAGCCTGGAAGCTGGCGCTTCAATCAAAAGATCAGCCGACTGCGCTTGTATTGACTCGCCAAAACTTGCCGACAATCGATCAGTCTGCTGAAACGGCTTATGAAGGCGTTAAAAAGGGTGCATATGTCGTGTCGAAAAGCCAAAACGAAAAACCGGAAGCGATCTTGCTTGCGAGCGGATCTGAAGTCGGCCTTGCGCTTGATGCACAAAGCGAGCTGCAAAAAGAAGGCATTGACGTATCCGTTGTCAGCGTTCCGTCTTGGGATCGTTTTGACAAGCAGCCGGCTGAATATAAAAACGCTGTTCTTCCAACTGATGTGACAAAGCGTCTCGCAATTGAAATGGGATCGCCGCTCGGATGGGAGAGATATACCGGCACTGACGGGGACATTCTCGGAATCGACCAGTTCGGTGCATCAGCTCCTGGCGAAACGATCATGAAAGAATACGGTTTTACGCCTGCGAATGTAGTTGACCGGGTGAAAAAACTGTTAAATCGCTAATCGGGCATATGAAAGAGAATGATCTGCGGATCATTCTCTTTTTTTCGTTTCGACAAAATTAGTCGCTTCTTTTATCATCATCAGACAATTATCTCTAACCCCCTTTTGTATAATAGAAAGCATATATTCTTCGAAACAGGGGGATGAGACAGTGACGGAACGTCATTATTATACGTATTTGATAGAAGAGGAATTTGCCGGCCATTATTTTGGAAGAGAGTCTGTCATGTTCAAGCTTTTTTACGATTATCATTGGACGAGCCCCGATCAAAAGTCTCAATTAGCCGCGAAACAGATCGAGTTTATTACAAAGCCGATTCCCGCTGCCCATATACACAAAAGAATGAAAATGAACCTCTGCCGGGAAGACTATACACAGGTTGACTATGTATACAGATTGATTGTTCCAAAAGGAAGCGCTTCTTTTATTATCAAAGACCGTCATATTGAGATTTTGGCGAAGGGTCCATTCGATGCCGAAACGGTTTTCTTTGAAGTTTTGCGGAAAGTAAGCCCGTGTTTCCTTGCCATGGATTTTAATATGAAACGTTACGGCTGGCTGAACCCTGTGAAAGAAAGAAATTTTGTATAAAAGAAAGAATTTGGACTGTAAATGTTGTATAATAGCGTTTGGTTTAGTACACTTTATACGAGACAACATGAAGGAGGAAATTAAATGGATTTGTGGGTTGTCATCCTAGTGGGCGTTTTAGCATTGCTCGCAGGTGTTGCACTCGGATTTTTTATTGCTCGTAAATATATGATGAACTATTTGAAAAAAAATCCGCCAATTAATGAACAAATGCTGCGCATGATGATGATGCAGATGGGTATGAAACCATCCCAGAAGAAAATTAATCAAATGATGAAAGCCATGGAAAATCAAACGAAATAATACGAATGCGATTATGACATAGAAGGAACATGGTTATAAAATAAAAAACCCGCTTCCGGGTTTTTTATTTTGATCTATGATTATTGTGTATTTCCGAGAGATAGTTTTTGGTATTCCAAGAGAAGGATATCCAGCTGCTGGCTGTGCTGAATGGTGATATGTGAAGTCATGCCGTTTGTCATGACGATTTTTAGCAGCTCTTTTCTTTTTTCCTCAATTTCATGAAGCAGATTTTCTTTCATCACAGGAATTTATCCTTTCTTCTGTAAAAATCATCTTTTTGTTGCCTACTAAATGCTATTATATCCATATATAGGTTCCTTTTCAATTCTGAAGGTGATAAGGGTAAATTGTCAAAATTGATTATATAAAGAATTTCGTGAAATCAACATCCTTTTTTGTGATATGTTAGGAAATTGAAATGTAATTGTCATATCAAATGATTTTCTTTCATGGTATTCCATAAAATAGAAGGGAGAAAGAGATGGCTGATATCAATTATATTCTCGCTTTCGGTGCAGGGTTTCTATCGTTTATTTCGCCATGCTGCCTGCCGCTTTATCCCGCTTTTTTATCATATATTACCGGTGTCAGCATGAGTGACATCCATTCTGACAAACTTAAGTTTCAAAAGAGGAGCCTGATACATACCGTCTTTTTCCTCATCGGCTTTTCGATGATCTTTGTGGCTCTCGGCTACAGCACATCGCTTGTCGGGTCCTTTTTTAAGGATTATCATCAGCTCATCAGGCAGCTTGGCGCGGTTTTTATCATCTTTTTCGGTTTTGTCACACTGGGGATTTTTAAGCCCGAATTTTTAATGAAAGAAAGGCGCCTTCATTTTAAAAACAGGCCCGGCGGTCTGCTCGGTTCTGTCGGAATCGGAATGGCATTTGCCGCCGGCTGGACGCCCTGTACCGGTCCGATTCTTGCAGCGGTCATCGCACTCGCCGGAACGAACCCGATGTCGGCTGTGCCGTATATGGTGCTTTATGCACTCGGATTCAGCCTGCCGTTTCTGCTCCTGTCTTTTTTCATTACAAAGATGAAATGGCTTCGGAAGCATCAGCTCATTATCATGAAGATCGGCGGAGTTGCGATGATTGTAGTCGGAATCCTGCTGTTCTTTGACTGGATGACGAAAATCATTATCGTATTGTCAGGCCTGTTCGGCGATTTTAGAGGCTTTTAGAAACTTGGCTAAGAACCGCCTAGTTTTTTTGTTACAATAGGACTTATTCACAGCAAAATTGAATAATGATGTTGGAGGGGAGTATGACAAGGGTTTTAATTGTTGATGATGCAAAATTTATGAGAGATAAAATTAGAGAAATACTTGAAACAGAAGACTTGCAAGTCGCGGGTGAAGCCGAGAATGGGGAAGAAGCTGTTTTGCTTTATCAAAAGCTTCAGCCGGACTTGGTTATCATGGATATTACAATGCCTGTGAAAAACGGGATTGAAGCTTTAAAGGACATGATCCAGCTGAACCCGAAAGTGAAAGTGATCATGTGTACGGCCATGCGGCAAAAGCGAATCGTCGTTGAGGCGATCGAGGCCGGGGCCAAGGACTTTATCGTCAAGCCTTTCGAGGAAACGAAAGTCGTCGAAGCGATTCGGCACGTGCTCGGAAATCCTTGCAGCTGATAAACCTGAACATGGTATTTTTCTTCGTTTTGGAGTATAGTAACAAGTAGAGAAATTAGCTTTAGAAAAAGGGATGATATGTATGATGATCGTCGTTTCATCTATACTTGCCGTCGTGATGGCCGTCATTGTCATGGCTGTCAGAATCAAGTCATCTGAAAAACCGGCTACGGCCAAAAAAATTATACTGCCTCCGATTTTTATGAGCACCGGTGCTCTCATGTTTTTATTTCCGATGTTCCACGTTACCGGTGCTGAATTTTTGGAAGCTCTCACCGTGGGCATGATCTTTTCTATTTTCTTAATTAAAACCTCAAAATTTGAAATCCGCGATGATAAAATCTATATTAAACGCTCCAAATCGTTTGTGTTTATTTTAATTGCGCTGCTCGTCATCCGGATCGTGATGAAGAGCATATTAAGCACAACGATCGATTACGGCGCACTGAGCGGAATGTTTTGGATTCTGGCTTTCGGGATGATCGTTCCTTGGCGAATCGCCATGTATTTATCGTTCAGAAAGCTTTCAAGCCAGATTGAAGCGTCAAATCACATACAGGTCAATTAAAACAAAACCTTTCCTGAAAGAAGGAAAGGTTTTGTTTATTTAAAAAGCTCTTGATATGAAGAGTGATCAATATTCTTTTCTTTTAAACGCTTCACGAGGAACTTATGGTCTCTTTTCGGTGTGGCCATAATATAGCCTCTCACAATTAAATCCCGGTCGATTGCGCCCGCTTTTTCTTGCAATGCAAGCTCTCCGATCTTTCCGGCGATTTTCGCTTTTGCTACATCGCGAAACAGCTCGGGTACGGGTGAAACCAATTCTTCAAGCAGTTCTTTTTCTTCGTCATTCCACAAATGCCTTGTCTGTTCAATATAATAATCCTGCCAGTCCAGCTCAGATTTCCCATCTTCTTTAGGCAGCCTTTTTAAAAATTTGCGAAACATGAAAAAACCGCCGATCGACAAGAGGACGATCATGATGACGATCCAAGCGAGCATCAGCCATAAAAACCATCCTTCCAGCATCTCTCATCACTCCTTTGTCTATAACCTATTTTACATGAAGGCGTTTTAGAAGAACATAGAAAAAATAATATAAAATGGGACAACGGCCTGGTCAAAAGAGATGCTAGAACATAATCTATTGTATAGCAATTCCCTAATCGGCCATAGAGAATTGCTAGAGGATATTTGACGAACGAACGGAAAAAACCCGGATGGCAAAGTGTTTTACGCGCTGTCCGGGTTCTGCTTGTTGTGCAGGTATGATGTAAAAGGAATATTGATTGAAAGCGAAACGTCCTCTTTGCTTGCTTCCTTATTAATTTTAACTGCAAGAATGTTGTTTTCGCATTCCGCTTCGATGTGTTTGTCATTCAAAAAGAAAGGAAGCATCAGCGATTTTTCGTAAAGCTGTTCATCGGTTTTAACCGCAAGCTTGAAATCGTAGCCTGAAAACGTCAAATCAAGATGCCGGGTATTCAAGTGGTTTAAATCTGCTTCAATTATATATTCAGTGCTCGTTTCGTAAAGGTCAATCGGTAAAGTTTCATCATAGAGGAGAAAAGGGTCATCAACAAACTGTTTCATCCATTCTTTGTCAAAATCTGCGGAATCGAAACGTTTTGTATTTGTCATTGGAGCATTCCTCCATACCTAGCCTTACCATTAGATTATGCACAGCTGTGAATTCATGTGAAGGAGGTGATTCGAAGGGGGTTACAACGCCTGAGGGTGATCCGCGGTAAAGCAAAAATCCGCGCCGTGAAAGACGCGGAAAGTGTTACATATCGTGACTGGAATTGTGTTTTTGTCTCGTATGGTTCCGGTTTTTAACTTTTTTGCTTCCGCTCAAGGGCTCTGGCTGCCCCGGCTGAGCTCCTTTCGGTGCATTTTTGCGCATATCTTTGCCGTCGTTTTTATTTGTCAATGTCTTAACCTCCTAAGGCATTCATGAAGGATCTTTAATATTTATTGATTGGTTTTCCGTTTTTTATTGTTTTGGCGTTCCGCCTCAGTGAGAATGTGCTGATCATCTTCAATATATCCCGCGCCGTTTCCTTGGCGTTTAGCATTGTTCATTCCATTGATTACATGATTTGCTTTTCGTTTGGACAATTTCGATCACCTCAGACTGTAGTATAGCCTCAGCGAGTGTATTGTATAAAAAAATGTATTTCCAGTAAAATAAACTTTTTTCCGTATATAAGGCATTCTTATTGAATTTAATAAAAACATTGATATTTACTTATGTTTAAAATTGTTTTAAGATTAAATTGTGAGAAAATTGTGGTGAAATATGCCGATTTTTCTGGCGTATGATCTTGATCTTTAAAGGGGGATTTTGGAGAAATGGCGAATCAGCAACAAGTCGCAAAAAAAGACGCTTTTCAATCAAGAAAAACGTTTACAGTACAAGGCAAAACGTACAGCTATTATTCTTTAAAAGCATTAGAGGATCAAGGAATCGGAAACGTATCAAAACTGCCTTATTCTATTAAAGTTTTGCTCGAATCCGTTCTTCGTCAAGTAGACGGGAGAGTCATTACAGAGGAACATGTTGAAAACTTGGCAAAATGGGGCACTGCCGAATTAAAAGATATTGACGTTCCTTTCAAACCATCCCGCGTTATTTTGCAGGACTTTACCGGCGTTCCAGCCGTTGTAGACCTTGCTTCATTAAGAAAAGCGATGGCATCAGTCGGCGGAGATCCGGATAAAATCAATCCTGAAATACCGGTAGACCTTGTCATCGACCACTCCGTACAAGTTGACAAAGCGGGTACTGAAGATGCATTGACAATTAATATGGACCTTGAATTCCAACGAAATGCAGAGCGTTACAAATTTTTAAGCTGGGCTAAGAAAGCGTTTAATAACTATCAAGCTGTTCCACCTGCTACAGGTATTGTTCACCAGGTGAACCTTGAGTATTTGGCAAACGTTGTCCATGCTGTGGAAGAAGACGGCGAGATTGTCGCTTATCCTGACACGCTTGTCGGTACTGACTCCCATACAACGATGATCAACGGAATCGGCGTTCTCGGCTGGGGCGTCGGCGGAATTGAAGCTGAAGCAGGCATGCTCGGCCAGCCTTCGTATTTCCCTGTACCTGAAGTAATCGGAGCGAAGCTTGTCGGAAAGCTGCCGAACGGCACGACGGCGACGGACCTGGCGCTTAAAGTGACACAGGTGCTGCGTCAAAAAGGCGTTGTCGGAAAGTTCGTCGAATTCTTCGGACCGGGTGTTGCAGAACTTCCACTTGCAGACCGTGCGACAATCGCAAATATGGCTCCTGAATACGGCGCGACTTGCGGTTTCTTCCCTGTCGATGAGGAAGCGCTGGCATACATGCGTTTAACAGGCCGTGATGAAGAACATATCGCTGTTGTGAAAGAATATTGCCGTCAAAACGGACTGTTCTACACGCCTGATCAGGAAGATCCTGCATTTACCGATGTCGTTGAAATTGACTTGTCAAAAGTTGAAGCGAACCTTTCAGGTCCGAAGCGTCCTCAGGATCTCATTCCGCTGACTGACATGAAAGAGACGTTCCACAAGCATTTGGCAAGCCCTGCGGGCAACCAGGGATTCGGTTTAAACGCGAGTGAGGCTGACAAAGAAATCAAATTTAAGCTTGAAAACGGCGAAGAAGCCGTCATGAAAACGGGTGCGATCGCAATTGCGGCGATTACCAGCTGTACAAATACATCAAACCCTTATGTCTTAATTGGTGCAGGACTTGTCGCTAAAAAAGCGGTTGAACTGGGATTGAAAGTACCGAACTATGTGAAAACATCCCTGGCTCCGGGTTCAAAAGTCGTAACAGGTTACTTGGTCAATTCAGGCCTGCTTCCGTATATGCGCGAGCTTGGATTTAACATCGTCGGCTACGGCTGTACGACATGTATCGGGAACTCCGGACCGCTTGCGCCTGAGATCGAAAAAGCGGTTGCCGAAAACGACCTGCTGATTACGTCTGTCCTTTCCGGAAACCGTAACTTTGAAGGCCGGATTCATCCGCTTGTCAAAGGAAACTACCTGGCGTCTCCGCCGCTTGTCGTCGCCTATGCATTGGCAGGTACGGTAGATATTGACTTAAAAAACGAACCGATCGGCGTCGGCAAAGACGGTCAAAACGTGTACTTCAACGATATTTGGCCGACGATGGACGAAATCAACTCCGTCGTGAAGCAAACCGTTACTCCTGAGCTGTTCAGAAAAGAATACGAGCGCGTATTTGATGACAACGAACGCTGGAATGCGATTAAAACAACGGATGAAGCCCTGTATAAATGGGATGAAGAGTCCACATACATTCAAAACCCGCCGTTCTTTGAAGACATGTCAGTTGAGCCTGGTACGGTTGAACCGCTTAAAGGCTTGCGCATTGTCGGCAAATTCGGAGACTCTGTCACGACAGACCATATTTCTCCGGCGGGAGCGATCGGCAAAGACACGCCGGCCGGAAAATACCTGCAGGAAAAAGGCGTTTCTCCTAGAGACTTCAACTCATATGGTTCAAGACGAGGAAACCATGAAGTCATGATGAGGGGAACATTCGCCAACATCAGAATCAAAAACCAGATCGCTCCGGGCACAGAAGGCGGTTATACAACGTATTGGCCGACCGGAGAAGTGATGTCCATTTATGATGCCTGCATGAAGTATAAAGAAGACGGCACAGGTCTGGTCGTCATTGCCGGAAAAGACTACGGAATGGGTTCTTCCCGCGACTGGGCGGCAAAAGGAACAAATCTGCTCGGCATCAAAACCGTCATTGCAGAAAGCTTCGAAAGAATTCACAGAAGCAACCTTGTGCTGATGGGCGTTCTTCCGCTGCAATTTAAAGAGGGAGAAAACGCTGAAACGCTCGGTTTGACAGGGAAAGAAACGATTGAAGTGGACGTGAGTGAGACGGTGCGCCCGCGCGATCTCGTTCAAGTCAAAGCGATTGCCGAAGACGGCACAGTCAAGTCGTTTGAAGCTGTTGTCCGCTTTGACAGCGAAGTGGAAATCGATTATTACCGTCACGGCGGGATCCTGCAAATGGTGCTCCGCAATAAAATGAAGCAGTAATTGAATGAGGAAGAGAGAGCCTTTAGCTTTCTCTTCTTTTTTCAGCGTGATCATGTATGTGGAGGATGCCGATGATGAAAAAAGTGCTGGCTGCCGCGTTTCTTTTAGTTTTGGCCGGTCTTGCGGTATGGAACTTTACAGGGAAAAAAGAAGCCGAAATCGGCATTGCGAAAGGAGACAAGGCGCCTGATTTTACGCTTCCGTCATTAAAAGATGGAAACGATGTATCGTTGTCAGACTTTAAAGGAAAAAAAGTGCTGTTAAATTTTTGGGCCACCTGGTGTAAACCGTGTGAAATAGAAATGCCTGCAATGGAAGAACTCCAAAACGAAAATCAGGACATTGCCGTTTTGGCCGTCAACTTTACATCTTCCGAGAAAAACGAGAAATCGGTCAAAACGTTTGCCGAAAGGCACGGCTTACATTTCCCCATCGTCTTAGACCGAACGGGCATCAATGCGAAATACGAGATTTTTTCGTACCCGACGACATTTATCATTGATGAAAACGGAATCATAAAAGATATCGTCCTTGGGACGATGACAAAAAAAGATATGGAAGAAAAGCTGGGATTATAAAAAATCCCGGCTTTTTTGCTTATATTGACCAAAAAATGGTGAAAATGAAAACAAGCTGGAGGTGATTCAACATGAAAAAAGCGAAAAGGCGAACATTTGAAGAACTTGTCTCGGAAAACAAAAAGGAGCTCATGACCAACCAGGAGTTTCTTGATCGGCTGGAAGATAAGCTTGAAGAGAAATTTAAGCTGAAGTAAAAATCGATTCATGTTTACGCTCCTTTTTGAGAATCCTAATGCTGAAAAGGAGGGATAGACATGCCGAGAGAACATGACAAACAGTCTAAATTTGCCCCGAGCCACCTTGGGACAAAACCGGTAGAATATAAACGCAACAAAGGAAAAAAAATGCACGATAAATCAGGAGAAACGCCGATCATTATGCAGACAAAAGGCGAGTAAACATCAAAAGGAGGCAGAGACCCGAATGACACACCAAAAACATCATCCGGATGACAGATCAGACAACGTGGAGAAGCTTCAAGACATGGTGCAGAACACAATCGAAAACATCGAGGAGTCTGAAGAGCAGCTGTCTTTTGCCAGCGAGGCGGAACAGGAGCAGATCCGCGAAAAAAATGAACGCCGAAATGAAAGCATTGAGGCGATGCGCAATGAAATCCATGACGAGGCGGAAGCCCGCAAAAACGGATATCATCAATAAACCAGGGCGACCTGGTTTTTTTGCATGAAGCCGTCCGTCGTGTTTTTGCCCATTGTATATGCTAGAATTGGATTATATACATTGTGAAAAGGGAGTAGAGGGAATTTGTACGTCTCAAAAAAAGAAATAGAAGTCCGCTATGCCGAAACAGACCAAATGGGTGTCGTCTATCACGCCAATTATTTGATTTGGATGGAGGTAGGACGGACGGCTTTAATTAAAGAACTCGGCTTCTCTTACGCCGAAATGGAGAAAGACGGCATCCTGTCGCCTGTCGTGGATATCAATGTCCGCTATGTCAAACCTCTTCGCTACGGTGAAACAGCAACGGTACATACGTGGATTGAAGATTACAACGGCTTTAAAACGGTATATGGGTATGAAATCTTTAATTCCGCTGGTGAAACCGCTGTGAAAGGAACATCGTCCCATATTTGCGTTGACGGGGACAGCTTCAAACCGGTTCAGTTCCGTAAGCTTTATCCAAAGTGGCATGAAGCTTATGAAGAGGCCAAAAAGTAATGGCGTTCGGTATTAAAAGAAACGAGCTGAACGAATGGAAGCGCGCCGTTTTAAACAGCGAAATCGCGTTTCTTACGCATTACTGGCTCGATGACAGGTATCCGGATATTAAAACGGTGACAAAAGCAGGATGCGGGAACATTGATAAGCTTGCAGAGTGGGGGAAACAGTACGGACTGAAAAAAGAGTGGATCGATAAAAGAAGCAAATTTCCCCACTTTGATTTATTGGGAGAGAAGCAGGTCGAGATTTTAAAACGAGAAAAGCTCTCTAGCCATATTGAACGATTCCGGCTTGAATCATCCGGTGCACAATAAAAAAGAACGCTTTTAGAGAAACCCGGACATCCTTGAAATAAGCAAGCATTGTTCTTGCTTATTTCATTTTGATGATCAAATTGCTCGTTCTTTTCACTGTCCTTATTGCTAAGGTTTGCAAAAATTGAAGGAAAAAAATCTGTTTCAGTTCTTTACCTCAGTGTTACGGTATCGCTTTTCATGGCCGCAGTCATTTTATTTTTCATAAAAAAAATCCCTAAAACAAGGAAGTTTTAGGGGGGACGGAGTGAGCGGCTAATTAAATTTGACGTTTAATTTATCCAGGATGTCTTTATCTATTTGCTTCTCGCTTGCTTTTTCCTTGCTGGATATTATTTCTCTTCTATCTTCCCAATGAATAATATAATACTGTCCTTTCTGCATTTTGTCTTGAGAAGAGAGCTTTAGGTTTTTGGGTTTTCCATCTTTATCATAACCCGTAACATCATAGTTATAATTTATATATGTGTATCCATCACTTGCTTTTTCTTTAACGACTTTTGGATCTGTTGTAATTTTGACGTAATAATCTTCCGTTGAATAATATCCGGAATATAAAAAGTAGCCCGCGCCCAATATCATCAGTCCTACCGTTAAAATTCCTAAAAACCATTTCATCATTTATCACCTCGAACCCATCATATATAAAACCTCCCAACGAAACCATTGATTTATCTTACATATTCCTTTCACTTTTGTAAGCAATAAAAGTCCAAGCGCATCAAAAAACAGCTACTTGGAGCAGGGAAGTTGTCCATTCCTCAGGAAGCATTAGAATCATCAACATGACGGTGTAATGAAATTATATTTTCCAAGCAAAAGGACATCTTTCCGGTGAAGATGTCCTTTGAAAATACCCATCATAATCTAATAAATCTCTGCACCTTGTTGGGGATGACTGTAATAGAAAGTGTGCCATCCGGACAAACCAAAATTTCAAGACGCATTTTTGAAGTTTTAATCAATGAAAAAATTAAGTGCAGTCAAAATTATAGAAAAACCCAAAATAGTTCCTACGACAATGCTATGCCGTTTACGATTCATTACAACAACAGCGATATATTCCCGGATCATGGCGTTCGGCCAATAATAAAAAGCGGTTTTTGAACCGATCCCATCGCTCTTTAACCCTGCTCGTTTTGCATATAGGCTGGCGCGGAACAGATGGAAATTGTTTGTTGTGAAGATGCTGTTGTATTTGCCGTCTGTTAATGAGTCCATCAGTTGTTTGGAGAAAAGCATATTTTGATATGTATTTACAGAACGGTCTTCTTTCAAAGTGTGCTCTTCAGGTATCCCTTTTTTTAAAGCATATCTTTGCATGGCTTCTGCTTCAGAAAGGTTTTCATCAGGTCCTTGCCCGCCGGAGAAAATAATGTTCGGCGGAGAAGCAACAGCTGCTTGTTTCCGATAAAAATCGACAGCCTTATTGATCCTGCTTGCTAAAAGCGGCGGTACTGTATCATTAATTAATCCACTCCCGAGAACGATGATGTAATCCTGATTAAGTTTCGGTCTGTTAAATTGATATAGAAAATAAGCTGTTAAGAAATTTGTTAAATGAAAAAAGAAGTAGACCGCAATAAGCGATGATCCTGCAAACAATGGCTGAACATTTGGCGATAAAAAACGAGCGGGGTCAATCACTGACAATAGAAAATATATGATAATGCCTAGCCCGGAAATTAAAGTCAAACAATTAGACAATCGTCGTCCTTCTCTTTTGATAAGAATTCTCGCATTCAGAAATAACCCGATCATTAAAGCAAATAGACCAAACGTTAGGATAAAGAAAAAGATCAGCAGCGGTACAATAACGAACAGTCTAAAAAAGCCAATTCCGACAACGTATGCCAGATAGTAGGAAAGAACAAGAAATGAACAAAAAAATAGATTAAATAAAAAACCGTTGATGATCCTTCTTCGGTCCGTTAAATAAAAGATCAGAAAAACAGCTAGTAAAATAAAGGTTGTCACACCGTAAACCATGTTCAAACACCTCGATGTAAATACTCTGTATAATATAAGAGTGTTTAAAAATCTTTATTGAAGGGGGAAATCCTTGCCGCTTTATTTTAGACGAACTGTATTTTAGATATACAGGATCTATACTCACTCAGTTATTCGTGCTTGCTGCCCCGGATATACTTGTCCCTGACTATTGATAATGGAGGTGTACGAGCTCACGGAGAAATATTGCGTGTGCATTTGCCGCACACTCAGCCAAGCCTTCGGCTCCTTAATTAAGGTAAAAAATAAAAAAACTTGCAGAAAAACAAAGGTTTCTCTACAAGCTGAAAAAAATGCTCTTTTTTACTGATATTCAAAAGTCGGCTCTTCAGATGATTCATTATAGGAAACAAGCAGATCATGGCCGTCGAAATACCATACATCGCTTTCTTCCACGAAAAACGTAATTCCGTCTTTTTCCGCGCTCACACCGATTTGCTGCGGCTCATCTTTTGAAACTCCAAGGGAGAAGCCTTTTTGAACATTGCTGCATCCTCCGTAGCGGACAAAGAAGCGAACCTGATCTCCTTCTTTTAAATCAAGCTCGTCCTTATACCATTTAAGCGCCTTTTCATTAATTTTCAAATTCACGGGCAAGCACTCCTTCATCATTTGTTCAAAGCATGCTGAATCTATTTATAGTATATAACGTTTATGTCCGATCATGAAAATATAATGTTTTTCGGATAGGCTCATTTTTTGCCGGACATCCACTTGATTTTAGGCTCGGTTTTATCGATGATGCGTTTAATATTCGTTCTGTGTCTGTATACGACAAACGCCGTAAGAAAGGCGACGACTGCCACCAATAAAAGGTCTTTCGTAAACAGGCTGTAAACCGTTGTATACAAGCCGGTTAAAATGGAAGAAAGCGATACATATTTTGTGATATACAAAAACAGAAAGAACACCGCAATCATTGTGAGAAACAGAAGAGGCTGATAGCAAAGCAATACGCCTCCGGAAGTAGCGACAGCTTTTCCGCCTTTAAATTTTGCGAACACAGGGAACATATGCCCGAAGACTGCGGCTACACCGGCCAACAAAGGGTGTACGCCGATGTGCAGGATGGCAGGCAGAAAGGCGGCGAGCGTCCCTTTCAAAATATCCGCAGCCACAACGATGGAGCCGGCTTTCACGCCGAGTGTCCGGAATGCGTTGGTGGCGCCAAGATTGCCGCTGCCGTGTTCTCTGATGTCGATTCCTTTGGCGGCCTTTCCGACAATCAAGCCGGACGGAATGCTGCCGAGTAGATAGGCTAAAACAAATAATAAAGCAATTAACATTTCATTTCTCCTTTTTAGATGATCCCTTCTCTTTATTTTAACATGAGAGGCGCCTTTCATGACGGCTTTTCTTAAAAGTACCGTATATATCATACAAAATAATGCGCTCTAATCATATGAAAATTTTGATTATCGCCTCTGTTTTCGTGTAAACTGAACGTAAAAGGAGTGATCGGCATGGAAAACCCTTCTAAACAGGAAATCAAAAACATTCTTGAAAACAGCAAACGAATCGCGGTAGTCGGCTTGTCCGACAACCCTGAAAGAACATCGTACATGGTGTCAAAAGCGATGCAGGACGCGGGATATGACATCATCCCTGTCAATCCGACCATAGATGAGGCGCTGGGCGTCAAGGCTGTCGCATCCTTAAAAGACATTGAAGGACACGTTGATATCGTCAACGTGTTCAGAAGATCCGAGCATCTGCCTGATGTCGCAAATGAATTTCTGGAGATAGACGCAGATGTGTTTTGGGCGCAGCAGGGACTTGTCAACGAAGAAGCTTATCGGCTTCTGAGCGAAAAAGGCTATACGGTGATTATGGATTTGTGCATAAAAGTGGCGCACGCGTTAACAAAATCGGCATAAAAAAGACAAAAATCCTTGTTTTTTCAAGGGTTTTTGTCTTTTTTATGCGAGAATATGTTTGCGAATTGCTGTGAAAAACGGCTACAATAAGTCTTGGACAGTTTTTTTAAGAATGATTTTCCAATTGCGATTGGGATAGCCTTGTCCTGCGGGGGACGAATCGTGTAAAATGACGGCTGTGCAAAATAGCGGCTTTCATTTTAACATTTACTGCCGATGATTGAAGCGATTGGAAAAGAATCGGATAATACTTTGCTTTACATGACAGAGTGTGTATTATTCTTTATAAGCAATGTTTGATTTTTGAAAGGGGTTTATGCATTTGGTTAAGAAACAGCAAGTTGACTATAATGATGATTCCATACAGGTGCTCGAAGGCCTGGAAGCGGTCAGAAAACGCCCCGGTATGTACATCGGTTCGACAGACAGCCGGGGCCTGCACCATCTCGTATATGAAATCGTCGATAATTCCGTCGATGAAGTCCTTGCGGGCCATGGGGATCACATTATAGTAAAGATACATAAAGATAACAGCATATCGGTGCAAGACAGAGGCCGGGGAATGCCAACAGGAATGCATAAGCTCGGCAAACCGACTCCCGAAATCATTTTGACAGTGCTGCATGCCGGAGGAAAGTTCGGCCAAGGCGGCTATAAAACGAGCGGAGGGCTGCACGGCGTCGGTGCATCCGTTGTAAACGCCCTGTCCGAGTGGCTGACAGTCACGATTGAGCGGGACGGAAATGTTTACAGGCAGCGTTTTGAAAACGGCGGCAAACCGGTGACATCCCTTGATAAAATCGGAACGACCAAAAAGACCGGCACCCTGATTCATTTCAAGCCTGATCCTACGATGTTCAGCACGACGACGTTTAACTTTGAAACGCTTTCAGAGCGTCTGAGAGAATCAGCCTTTTTATTAAAAGGACTAAAAATCGAATTGATCGATGAGCGCGATCATACAAAAGAAACGTTTTTATATGAAAACGGAATCGAAGCTTTTGTCGCTTATTTAAATGAGGAGAAAGACGCGTTTTCTGAAGTAGTCTCATTTGAAGGAGAGCACAACGGCATCGAGGTTGACTTCGCGTTTCAGTTTAATGACGGCTATTCCGAAAACATCCTGTCGTTCGTCAATAATGTCAGAACGAAAGACGGAGGAACCCATGAGTCCGGTGCCAAAACGGCGATGACGAGAGCATTCAACGAGTATGCGAGAAAGGTGGCCCTTTTAAAAGAAAAGGACAAAAACCTTGAAGGAACGGATATCAGGGAAGGCCTGTCAGCAATCGTTTCCGTCCGGATTCCGGAAGAGCTTCTCCAATTTGAAGGACAGACAAAAGGAAAGCTCGGCACAAGTGAAGCAAGGTCAGCCGTTGATGCGATCGTCTCTGAGCAGCTCGCTTATTTCCTTGAAGAAAACAGGGAAACGGCAACATTGCTCGTCAAAAAAGCGATTAAAGCTTCCCAGGCAAGAGAAGCTGCGAGAAAAGCAAGAGAAGAGGCAAGAAGCGGAAAGAAAAGAAAGAAATCCGAAGCGACGCTCTCCGGCAAGCTGACGCCTGCACAATCAAGGAATCCGTCCAAAAACGAATTGTATCTCGTGGAGGGTGACTCTGCCGGAGGATCAGCAAAGCAGGGAAGAGACCGGAAATTCCAGGCTGTCCTGCCGCTCCGCGGAAAGGTTATCAATACGGAAAAAGCGAAGCTGGCCGATATTTTTAAAAATGAAGAGATCAATACGATCATTCATGCGATCGGCGGAGGGGTCGGCGCCGATTTTGACATTGAGGACATCAATTATGACAAAGTCATCATCATGACAGATGCGGATACAGACGGCGCTCATATTCAAGTGTTGCTCCTGACCTTTTTCTACCGCTATATGAAGCCGCTGATCGAGCATGGTAAAGTGTTTATCGCACTGCCGCCGCTCTATAAAGTGAGCAAAGGATCGGGCAAAAAAGAAATCATTGAATATGCCTGGTCTGATGAAGAAATGGACGACGTCCTCAAAAAAGTCGGAAAAGGATATACGATCCAGCGCTATAAAGGTCTCGGCGAAATGAATGCTGATCAGCTTTGGGAAACGACAATGAACCCCGAATCAAGAACACTTGTCAGGGTTAAAATCGATGACGCGGCCCGTGTGGAACGGCGCGTGACGACATTGATGGGCGACAAAGTTGAGCCGAGAAGAAAATGGATTGAGAAAAACGTCGCCTTCGGACTTGATGAAGAAAGCAATATTTTAGAAAATGAGAATTTATCGGTCGCTGAGGAGGTTTAAATAAATGGCACAGCCAGAGATTTATCATGATTTACCATTGGAAGACGTGATCGGCGACCGTTTCGGCCGATACAGCAAATACATTATTCAGGATCGTGCGCTCCCTGATGCAAGGGACGGCCTGAAGCCTGTTCAAAGAAGAATCTTATACGCCATGCATGCGGAAGGGAACACACACGATAAGAACTTCCGCAAGGCCGCAAAAACGGTCGGTAATGTGATCGGGAACTATCATCCTCACGGAGACAGTTCGGTCTACGAAGCGATGGTGCGGATGAGCCAGGACTGGAAGGTTCGCAACGTGCTGATTGAAATGCACGGAAACAACGGAAGCATCGACGGTGACCCGCCGGCTGCGATGCGTTATACAGAAGCAAGGCTCGCGGCGATCGCTTCAGAGCTTTTGCGGGATATTGACAAAGAAACGGTCGAGTTTGTACCAAACTTTGATGATACGAGCAAGGAGCCTGTCGTCCTTCCGGCGATGTTCCCGAACCTGCTTGTCAACGGATCGACAGGGATTTCCGCCGGGTATGCGACTGACATTCCGCCGCATCATCTCGGGGAAGTGATCGATGCCGTGATAAAGCGGATCGACTCTCCGAACTGCAGTGTGGATGACCTGATGGAGCTCGTAAAGGGTCCGGACTTTCCGACCGGAGGAATCATCCAGGGGAAAGAAGGCATAAAAAAAGCCTATGAAACCGGAAAAGGAAAAATCATCATCAGGGGCAAAGCCGAGATCGAAACGATCAGAGGCGGCCGCCAGCAAATTGTCATTACTGAAATTCCGTTTGAAGTCAACAAAGCGAATTTAGTGAAAAAAATGGACGAATTCAGGATTGAACGGAAAGTCGAAGGAATTTCCGAAGTCCGTGACGAGACCGACCGGACAGGTCTCAGAATCGTGATTGAGCTGAAAAAAGAAGCGGATGCACAAGGCATTTTAAATTTCTTGTACAAAAACACGGACCTACAGATTCCGTACAACTTTAACATGGTCGCCATTCATAACAGAAGACCGATGCTGATGAATCTCACATCGATTTTGGACGCTTATATCGGCCACCAAAAAGAAGTCATCACCAACCGTTCTCAGTATGAGCTGAAAAAAGCGAAGGAAAGGCATCATATCGTAGAAGGATTGATGAAAGCACTGTCCATTTTGGATGAAGTCATTGCGACGATCCGCTCCTCCAATGACAAGCGAGATGCCAAAAACAATCTGATCGAAAAGTTCGCATTTACAGAGCCGCAGGCTGAAGCGATCGTTTCATTGCAGCTGTACAGGCTGACAAACACAGATATTACGGCCCTTCAACAAGAAGCAAAAGAACTCGATCAGAAGATCAAAGAGCTGGAAGAGATCCTTTCCAATGACAAAAAACTCTTGAAAGTGATCAAAGACAGCTTGAAAAAAGTGAAAAAAACCTATGCCGGTCAAAGGCGCTCTGTCATCGAAGAAAAAATCGAAGAAATCAAAATCAACCTTGAAGTGATGGTGGCGTCTGAAGACGTTTATGTGACCGTGACGAAAGACGGTTATATTAAACGAACGAGTCAGCGGTCTTTTGCTGCATCAAACGGCCAGGACTTCGGCATGAAAGATACCGACCGTCTGCTCTGCCAGCTGGAAATGAATACGACAGACGTTCTGCTCCTGTTTACAAATAAGGGGAGCTATGTGTATTGTCCGGTTCACCAGCTTCCTGATATCAGATGGAAAGATTTGGGTCAGCATATAACGAATATCATATCGATTGATAGCGATGAATCCATCGTCAAGGCGATCCCTGTCAGAGAGTTTACCGAATCTGAATATCTGCTGTTCTTTACGAAAAACGGAATGGCGAAAAGAACTCAGCTGATGCAGTATAAAGCACAGCGCTATTCAAAAGCATTGGTTGCCCTTAATTTAAAAGGCGACGATGAAGTGGTTGATGTTCATGTAACGGACGGAACGAAAGATTTGTTTATCGCGACACATTCCGGCTACGGTCTGTGGTTCTCAGAAGATGAGGTCAGCGTTGTCGGCGCAAGGGCGGCCGGTGTCAAAGGTGTCAATTTAAAAGACGGCGACTTTGTCGCCAGCGGCCAGGTGTTAGATGAATCGGACGTGTTCGTGCTCGTGACCCAGCGCGGATCTATTAAGCGGATGAACCGCACCGAATTTGAAAAAACGTCAAGGGCGAAACGAGGGGTCCTCATGCTGAGGGAACTGAAGAAAAAACCTCACCGCATCGCCGGGCTGCTCGCATGTTCATATCATGATCAAATCACGCTTCAAACCGAAAAAGGCATCACAGAGGAGATGCTTGTCAAAGAAATCAAGCTTCATGATCGGTACAGCAACGGTTCTTTCATCATCGACGAAGATGAGGCAGGGGAAGTAACGGATGTATGGATCAGCAAACATGAACGGGAGTGAAATCGACCTGCACCCCGATTATCATTCATCTAGGGGTATCACCACATGCCTATCAAGCCGTTTCTGCAAGATAACGGTGAATGCTAAAGAAAAATAGCATGCCGGATAAACCTTAAACAGCACGATGCTACTTTCTGTGACACAAGTAGACAGCACCTAATATATCAAAGACTGCCTTTTTCTCTTCGGTGAGATTTTCGCCCGTTTTTCTGATTCAAAATTAAATCGTGATAACCATTGCGGGGCTTCTTTGCTGCATAATTGATAACAGAGTAAAACAACCCAGTCCGTGTTCGCGCCTTTAGTGAACATGGACTGGGTTTTTCTTAATCACACCAAGATTATTGTATGTCTAACTCCTTTACGGTTTCGCCTTCAATTAACACAGGTTGATAGTAGGTTTCATTTGGTAAATCTTTCTTTCCTTGTAATTTCTTAATGACCCAATCAGCTGCATCGTGTCCCATTTGTTCTTGAGGGTGTGTCAATGTTGTTAGTTTGATATTCGCATTTTTGGCAATATACGAATTGTCCTGACCAATAATTGACAATTTGTCCGGGATAGAAATATTAAGTTGTCTGCATACATTTGCTACTTCCAGCCCGACTTCGTCGTTGTAGCAGACGATTGCAGTCAACATGTCTCTTTTTTCATTAAGAAACTTCTTCAGGTTTGTGTATAGGTCCAGCTTTGTCTCTGTATTGTACGAAAGCACATGCTCTGGGTGAAATCGTAATTTGGCTTCACCAAGCGCTTTTATATACCCCTTCATTCGATACTTTCCTTGTAAATCATCCATTTTTGAAATGAGACCAATTTGTGTATGTCCTTTTGATATTAATTCTTTTGTTGCAAGATAGCTTGACTGCACGTCATCGAGACAAAGAAAAGGAACATCTAATTCTTCATAATAAGCATTGATCATGATGAAAGGAATATCCTGTTCCTTAAACGAAAGATAGTAGGCGATATTGGGATTGTATAGATTGCTTTTCGTAGGTTCAACAATTAAACCATCTACGCCAAATGACAACATCATTTCCAAAGCTTTTTTTTCTTGTTCGACATCGTTATTTGTACTAGCTAATAGTAACGAATAATTAGCCTCATTCAATCTCCCTTCAATTCCACGGATAATGGAGGGGAAAATGTAATCTGAAATGTAGGTCGTGATTACACCGATTATTTTATTATTGGAATTCCCTCCAGGTTTTGATTGATACTGGTTACTTACATAAGTGCCAGACCCTTTTTCACTTCTTAAAAACCCCTCGTTCGATAGTTCTAAAATGGCTTTTCGAACAGTGTGGCGGCTGACTTTGTACTCTTCCTGTATGGCGGATTCAGTAGGAATTTGTTCTCCTACCCTGTAAACTCCTGAAAGGATTTTACTTTTTATGTCATTAATGATGACCTTATACTTTGGTTTCATTTCACTCACTTCTTTCGCAGTTGTTCGCATTCTAATTTTTTTAATTGAATGATTTGTGTGGACATATTTTATCATGGCTTTCAATGAATGAAAAGATTCCGCCTTATTTTCGTGAAAATGAACAAGTAATTATAATTTTTTTCTTTAGATTTTATGTTATACAAATACCTTTTATTATAAGCATTAAGAGAAAAAGGAACAGAAATATCGTTGTGATATTTATATGAACATATTATATTACAGATTGACAAATGTACGTACAAAAAATATACTAAGTCTGTAATTAAGTTACGCGAAAAGGGAAATGCCTTCTTTCGAATAATATTGAAATCGCTATCAGAGGGGGGATAACGTGAAAGCGAATCAAGTAAACATCAAGCAGGCGATAACTGAGGGAGAAACATCACTTGGAATTGAATTCGGATCCACACGTATTAAAGCAGTGTTGATTGATAGCAGTTTTGAAACAATCGCATCTGGAAGTTATGAGTGGGAAAACCGTTTGGAAGACGGATTTTGGACGTACAACTTAGTGGATATTATCACTGGGTTGCAAACAGCTTATAGTGAAATGAAGAATGAAGTTGAACGAAATTATGGCATCACCATTCGCAAAATCGGTTCTATTGGATTTTCTGCAATGATGCATGGATATATGGCTTTTGACAACACAGGGGAGCTGCTTGTTCCGTTTCGAACTTGGCGTAACTCAACAACCGGTGCTGCAGCAAAAGAATTAACTGATCAATTTCAATTCAATATCCCTGAACGGTGGAGTATTGCTCATTTATATCAAGCGATATTAAATGAAGAGAAGCATTTGCCTCGCATTGATTATATCACCACTTTAGCTGGGTACATTCACTGGTTGCTGACTGGCAATAAAGCAATTGGCATTGGAGATGCTTCGGGCATGTTCCCAATCGATGAATCAACGCAAAATTACAATGAATCGATGGTCAAGCAGTTTGATGAACTGATTTCAAACAAAGGCTATCCTTGGAGGATAAAGGATATTCTTCCTAAAGTTTATATTTCAGGCGAGCAAGCTGGCGAATTAACCGAAATTGGCGCGAAAATTCTGGATCGATCAAAAAATTTACAACCGGGCATTCCAATTTGTCCACCGGAAGGCGATGCCGGAACAGGAATGGTTGCTACGAATAGTGTGAGGAAACGCACTGGAAACATCTCAGTAGGAACTTCAGTTTTTGCCATGATTGTATTAGAGAAAGAACTTTCAAAAGTATATCCAGAAATTGATTTGGTAACAACGCCAAACGGTAGTCCGGTTGGAATGGTTCATGCGAATAACTGCTCAAGTGATATTAATGCTTGGCTAGGCTTGTTTCGTGAATTTTTCGAGGCAATGGGACAAAAGGTTGAAGCGGATAAATTATTCGAAGTGATGTTAAATAAAGCTTTGGAAGCTGACTCAGATGGCGGTGGTTTACTAAGCTACGGTTATTTCTCCGGTGAAAATATTACAGGATTAGAAAAAGGCCGGCCATTATTTGTCCGCTCACCAGAGAGTCGTTTCAATTTAGCAAACTTCATGCGGACACACCTTTTTACAGCTTTTGCTGCCTTGAAAATCGGAATGGATATTTTGACCAAAGAGGAAAAAATTGAAATCGATAGCATTTTAGCTCACGGCGGTTTATTCAAAACCCCTCTTGTCGGACAAAAAATTGTTGCAGCTGCAATGAATACGCCAGTATCAGTTATGGCAACAGCCGGAGAAGGCGGTGCGTGGGGTATGGCTATTCTTGCTTCTTACATGATGAACAAAGATCAAGAAGAAAGCTTAGAAGACTTCCTCGACAAAAAAGTCTTTGAAGAGGATGCCGGGCAGGAAATTTACCCTGATCAATTAGATGTAGAAGGATTTGAAGCATTTATCGAACGGTACAAAAAAGGATTAATGATTGAGCAGGCCGCTGTGGATCATTTGATTTAATGGAGGGATTGACGTGCTGGAACAACTGAAAGAAGAAGTATTACAAGCAAATTTGGACCTGCCTAAATATGGACTCGTGAAATACACATGGGGAAATGCAAGTGCCATTGACCGTGAAACTGGTTTATTCGTTATCAAACCGAGCGGTGTTGACTATGAAACAATGAAAGCCAGTGATATGGTGGTTGTTGATTTAGATGGCAATGTTGTTGAAGGAGAGCTGAGGCCTTCATCAGATACAGCGACTCACGCGGTTCTTTATAAGCATTACTCTGAAATTGGAGGAATCGTACACACTCATTCAACTTGGGCGACAATCTGGGCTCAAGCAGGCCTTGATGTTCCGGCGATGGGGACCACTCATGCAGACACATTCTATGGTTCCGTGCCATGTGCCCGTTACTTGACACAAGAGGAGGTTGATCGTGGTTACGAAGCAGAAACAGGTCATGTGATTATCGAAACATTTGAAGAGCGGGGGTTAGATATTTTAGCTGTTCCTGGTGTCTTACTTCATGGTCATGGTCCATTTACTTGGGGCAAAGATGTAAAATCAGCAGTATTGAATAGTGTGGTGTTGGAGGAAGTTGCGAAAATGAATTTATTTACACGAGAATTAAATCTATTTGCAAAAGAATTACCACAACGCATTTTAGATAAACATTATTTACGAAAACACGGTAAAAATGCTTATTATGGTCAAAAGTAATATCAATTCTATCAAACTATCAGCTATCCCATTAATTTAAGAAAAGAGGGTTATGATGTTAACAACAGGAAAAAAAGAATTTTGGTTTGTCGTAGGTTCACAACATCTTTATGGGGAAGAAACGTTGGCAGAAGTCAGAGCGCACGCGCAAGCCATGACCGATGCATTAAATGAAAGCGCTGTTTTGCCATACCCGCTTGTATTGCAAGATTTAGCTGTTAATGCAGATAAAATCACAAGCATCATGAAAGAAGTAAATTATCGTGACGAAGTAGCCGGTGTTATCACTTGGATGCATACTTTCTCACCTGCGAAAATGTGGATTCGCGGAACAAAATTATTGCAAAAACCATTACTTCATTTGGCGACACAATTTAATGAAAGTATTCCATGGACAACGATTGACATGGACTTTATGAACCTCAACCAATCTGCTCATGGTGACCGTGAATACGGTTTTATCAATGCCCGTTTGAAAAAACAAAATAAAGTTGTCGTAGGTTATTGGGAGCGCCCTGAAGTGCAACAGCAAATTGCAGAATGGATGGATGTAGCGGTTGCTTATAACGAAAGCTTCAACATCAAGGTCGCTCGATTTGGTGACAACATGCGTAACGTTGCTGTAACTGAAGGGGATAAGATTGAAGCACAAATTCAATTTGGCTGGACAGTTGATTACTTTGGCATTGGTGATCTTGTTCAATACGTGAATGCGGTTACAGATGAAGAAATTAATCATTTGTTTGCAGAATACGCAGACCTTTATGAATTTGATTATGGCACTTACAGTCGGGAAGATTGGGAGAAGAGCGTAAAAGTACAAGCAAGCTATGAAATCGCTATTAAACGTTTCCTGGATGATGGTGGTTACAATGCCTTCACAACTAACTTTGAAGATTTATATGGAATGAAACAGCTTCCGGGTCTTGCTGTCCAACGTTTGATGGCGCAAGGATATGGCTTTGCTGGTGAAGGAGATTGGAAAACCGCAGCGCTCGATCGCTTGCTCAAAGTGATGAGCCGTAACCAATCAACTGGTTTTATGGAAGATTACACATATGAATTAGCTGCCGGTCAAGAATCAATCCTTCAATCGCATATGCTTGAAGTTGACCCATCTTTAGCAAGCAACAAACCAAAAATTATCGTATCTCCATTAGGTATTGGTGATCGTGAAGACCCAGCACGCCTAGTGTTCGACGGAAAAGCAGGAGATGGTGTGGTTGTTTCAATGGCAGACTTTGGTACGCACTACAAACTGTTGATTAACGAAGTTTCTGCATTTGAACCAACTGTTCCAGCACCAAACCTTCCAGTGGCACGGGTACTTTGGGAAGTGAAGCCTAACTTCCAAGATGGAGTGAAAGCATGGCTTGAGAATGGCGGCGGTCACCATACAGTCGTTTCATTGAATTTAACAACAGACCAAATGATCACTTATGCAAAGCTCGTTGACTTGGAATATGTAGTGATTAAGTAATGCCTCTAACCTCCGAGGAGGTCCTGCTTCCTTGGAGGTGAAAAATAGGTATATCAGATTTCAAAATATTTATGATTTTGTAAGCGTTATCGTGATGTTCAGGAAAATTGAAAGCGTTTAATAATAGGCGAATAAAAATCATGAGATTTAGGGAGAAATCCCAACAAATAATATCCTAGCATGTATTTGCGATTTGAAAACGCTTTTATTATTTCTTAAAAAGCCATCAATATTTTTAGTGGTGGGATTTTTATTCAACCTTGAGGAGGGAACTTTAATGGTTAATGAAAAGAAAATCTCAAGTGGCTTCATTTACTTTTTTGGGGCTTTTGCAGGCATTCTTTTCGGTTATGATATCGGCGTTATGACGGGTGCTTTGCCTTTTCTGCAAAATGATTGGAACCTTCAAGACAACGCCGGGGTTATTGGATGGATTACCTCTTCGGTAATGTTAGGCGCTATTTTTGGAGGCGCCCTTGCCGGACAACTTTCTGATCGTTTGGGACGGCGCAAAATGATTTTAATTTCCGCTATCATTTTTGTTGTTGGGTCCATTTTGTCAGGAATAGCACCTCATAATGGGATACTATTTTTGATTGTTTCTCGGGTTTTATTGGGATTGGCCGTTGGTGCTGCTTCTGCATTGGTCCCAGCCTATATGTCGGAAATGGCGCCTGCACGTTTACGGGGACGGCTGTCAGGAATTAATCAAACAATGATTTGTTCTGGAATGTTGCTTTCTTACATTGTTGATTTTCTATTGAAAGATTTGCCGGAAACAATGGCATGGCGGTTGATGCTTGGTTTGGCTGCCGTACCTGCTTTGATCTTATATGTTGGAATGTTAAAGTTACCCGAATCACCACGTTTTTTAATAAAGAACAATAAACTTGATGAAGCTCGCAAGGTGTTGAGCTATATTCGCTCTAACAAAGGAGAGATTGATTCTGAAATAACGCAAATTCAAGAAACTTCCAGAGAGGAAGCGAAGGCAAATCAAAAAGCATCATGGGCTACACTCTTAAGCAATAAATATCGTTTTTTATTAATTGCCGGTGTGGGCGTTGCTGCTTTCCAACAATTCCAGGGTGCAAACGCAATTTTTTATTACATTCCTTTGATTGTAGAAAAAGCAACAGGGAATGCAGCAAGTTCAGCTTTGATGTGGCCGATTATTCAAGGAATTATTCTCGTTTTAGGTTCATTAATATTCTTAGTGATTGCTGATAAATTTAATCGCCGTACTTTATTAACAATAGGCGGAACAATTATGGGGCTGTCCTTTATTTTGCCGGCAATATTGAATATATTAATTCCTAATGCAAATCCGATGATGATGGTTGTCTTTTTAAGTATCTATGTAGCACTTTATTCATTCACATGGGCTCCTTTAACTTGGGTCATAGTTGGAGAAATTTTCCCGCTGGTCATTCGCGGGCGTGCGTCTGGTTTAGCTTCATCATTTAACTGGATTGGTTCTTTCTTGGTTGGATTGCTATTTCCTATTATGACCGCTTCGATGTCTCAAGAAGCTGTATTTGCAATCTTCGGTGTGATTTGTTTACTTGGAGTTGTATTTATCCGGACACGCGTCCCTGAAACTCGAGGTCGCAGTTTAGAGGAAATTGAAAAAAATGGAGAAAATAAACAAATTGGCGGAAAAAGCGCGCAAATAAACCTATGAGGTTTGGAGCGGAATAGAAAGGAGCTATCTTGGTTGCCGCTTATCGCAGGGGAAATCTTTGCACTAGTGCAACAGGGGTTTCAAAGGGAAGACGCTCTTTGGTCAAAATTTTCAAACGGGGCGTGGTTGGACGAACCGTGACTATATCAGCTCTAGCTTGTTATTCAATATGGAGGTGGAAAATTCCGCCCTCCATATTGAATATGATTTTAAAATTAATTAAATACCATTCCGCCATCAATGATAAGAGACTGGCCGGTCATATAATCTGAATCTGGCCCTGCAAGGTAAGAAACGCATGCTGCTACATCTTCCGGCTCGGATAAGCGTTTTAATGCAATATTTTTAGCGAATTGTTCCATTCCCCATTCAAATGGCTTGCCTGCTTCATCAGCGGTTTGCTGTGCAATCCCCATCATCATAGGAGTTTTAACGATACCCGGACAAAAGGCGTTAACAGTAATGCCTAATTCAGCTAGATCTTTTGCCGCCGTTTGGGTAATCCCGCGAACAGCGAACTTTGTTCCGCCGTAAACTGCCAAGCCCGGGTTTCCGACTTGACCGGCTTGAGAAGAAGCATTAATGATTTTCCCGCCGTGTCCAAGTTCTTTAAAGGCTTTTACAGCTGCTTGTATTCCCCAATAAGTACCGCCGACGTTAACATCATAGACTTTCCGATAATCTTCATATGTAATGCTTTCAATAGGGGTGGTTGGTCCAAGACCTGCATTGTTGATCACCACATCAAGACCGCCAAGACGTTTTACTGTTTCATCGACAGCTTTAAAAACATCATCACGATCAGCAACATCCACTTTAACCGCAATTGCTTTCCCGTTAAGTTTGTTAATGTCCTCAGCAACTTGTGTTGCAGTTTCTACATTATAATCGGCAACTGCAACAGCGAATCCGTCTTCTGCCAAGCGTTTGCAGATTGCTTCGCCAATTCCTTGGCCTCCGCCAGTAACAAAAGCAATTTTTCCAGATACTTTACTCATATGAACATCTTCTTTCTATAAGTAATTGGTATTTAATTGGTACAGGGATATTATATCTTATATTTGTAGATTTGGAGTAAACCCCCGGCATTTGTTGAAAAAATGTTTAAAATTTTTCGAAAAAATTTAATAGTTTTTGTAGAAGATGGGAAAACTGTATTTAAGACTATAAAAGGAATTAAAGACGAAGGAGGACCAAATGAAAAGGCATGAGTCCGTACAATGTGCAATGCCGGACTCATGCCAATCAAACTGTTTCATAAAATTTTATTGTCTAGTTTTAAGATCGCTTCAAATTCAGCTGTCCTGGCGATTGAAAAGATCGGTAATCGCGTGCATGAATTCAATTCCTTGAAAAACAAACAAATTGATTGCTGTCAATGAAAATAGTCCGATAATCACCATTCTTATGATATATAACATGTTAAAACCTCCCGTTTTTTTGTATGGTTATGGTTTTAAAACATGCGCTTTATCGAAATAAGAAGAGTGATAGAACACCGCGAGCATAAATGCCTTCAGATGCTCTTTCCGCCTGTTCATCATGAACGCTTGGCCGGAAGCGGCAGCTAAGATTAAGAGAAGGATGGATTCAGCTCCAAAACCGGGTGAATTCCATAATGATTTCGCCTTTTCTTCACCATATTTGCCTGCTGTCAGTTCATGGAGTTCGTCTCCTGAAACAGCGGCTTTTTGCGCATGGTGATTTGCCGGCATCTGGGGCATTGAGAACGAATGAAGGCTCGCAATGACTAAAAAGAATATGGACAGTTGCAGAAACAATGTCTTTTTCATTTGATCTCATCCCCTTAGTATCTCATCATCTTAGCATATTTTATTATATAATAAAAGATGATTATTTTGTGACAATTTGCAAATATTTATTGACAACGTTAGATTTTTCGCGGCGCATTCGGAATGAAAGCGCATTTTTATATATGA
This sequence comes from Bacillus sp. FSL K6-0972, assembly GCF_037976035.1. Taxonomy (NCBI): domain Bacteria; kingdom Bacillati; phylum Bacillota; class Bacilli; order Caryophanales; family Bacillaceae; genus Bacillus; species Bacillus sp. FSL K6-0972. The sequence goes on from NZ_CP150260.1 coordinate 2,002,531, forward strand.
ATAAAGATGATACTCTGCTATAATGAGCATTGGGACTAAAGTAATAATGATGCCACCAGCCTTTATAATTAAAAAACAGAAAATTCTATCTAGTTTTTCTTGCGTCATTATTATGATATAATCCTATCATGTTAGAAAACTTAACATCAAAACAAAATTCGTTTGTTTCAGGAGGGTGCTATGGAAGAAATTTTAAGCGAAATCATCAATGTCCCGAGCGGTTTTATTTGGACTTATTTAGTCTATATATTAATAGGAATAGGCCTGTTCTTTACGTTTAAATTGAAATTCGTTCAATTCCGCTATTTCTTCGAGATGTTTCGTATCGTCGGACAAAGGGAGGAGAAAGGAAAAGGCGTCTCGTCTTTGCAGGCTTTCTTTATTTCCGCCGCTTCGCGTGTCGGTACGGGGAACCTGACCGGTGTGGCGCTTGCTGTTGCAACAGGCGGACCGGGAGCGGTCTTTTGGATGTGGGTCGTCGCGCTTGTCGGAATGGCTTCCAGCTTTGTAGAGAGTACGCTGGCTCAAGTCTACAAGGTCAAAGACGGCGATCATTTTAGAGGGGGCCCTGCTTATTACATGGAAAAAGCGCTGGGCGCCAGATGGATGGGCATTATCTTTGCCGTTTTAATTACGATTACATTCGGATTGATCTTTAATGCGGTGCAAGCCAATACGATCGTCGGTTCGATGCAAGGGGCTTTCAACCTTGATAAAACAACGGTCGGCATTGTTTTGGCGGTATTGACCGGATTTATCATTTTCGGCGGTTTGAAACGCGTCGTGACAGTTACGCAATTGATCGTTCCGGTTATGGCGGTCATTTATCTTGCACTTGCTTTATTTGTCGTGCTGACAAATATCTCTCAAATACCGGCCGTTTTCGCGATGATTGTGAAAGATGCTTTCGGGATCGAGCAGATTGCAGGGGGTACGCTCGGCAGCATCATTATTATCGGTGCGAAGCGCGGCTTGTTTTCAAACGAAGCCGGAATGGGAAGCGCGCCGAACGCAGCTGCGACTGCCAATGTCTCTCATCCGGCGAAGCAAGGCTTTATCCAAACGCTTGGCGTATTCTTTGATACGATGGTCATCTGCAGTGCGACAGCCTTTATGATCCTGCTGTTCAATCTGACGCCGGGCAAAGAGCTTGACGGCATTCAGATTACACAAGCAGCCATGCAGCATCACATTGGAAGCTGGGCGCCTGCATTTGTCGCAGTGGCGATTTTCCTGTTCGCTTTCAGCTCGATCGTCGGAAACTACTATTATGGTGAGACGAACATTGAGTTTATTAAAAAGAGCAAGACGGCGCTTGCTGTTTACCGTACAGCCGTTGTTGCAATGGTTATCTTCGGATCGGTCTCCGGTTTCCAGCTTGTGTGGGACATGGCGGATTTATTTATGGGATTAATGGCAATCATTAACCTGATTGCGATTCTGCTTCTTTCCGGAATTGCTGCGAAAGTGCTGAAAGACTATACTGATCAGCGTAAAACAGGGAAGAACCCTGTCTTTAAGGCAAGCTCGATTCCAGGTCTGAAAAACACAGAGGCTTGGGAAGACGAGAAGGAAACATTGCAATCGAAATAAACAATATGAAAAAAGGCGTCCTTGGGGGCGCCTTTTTCTTATTTTTACTGACAGCTGAAAGAAGTGATTTCGTTCAGGTCAACACCGAAGTAAACCCAGCGGAATTGACGCGGTCTCCAGCGGTAGCCCGCAATCGAATAACGTCCGACGAAAACCGGGAAGAACCAAAAGCGGCTGCCGTTTCTCAAGCGGATGAACGTGTATTTGAACAGACATCTTCTGATTCCGCCAGGATCAACGGCAAATACCGAAGGGTCGGTGTCTTGCGGAAATTGGCTCGGCGGCGGGGGGAGAAACTGCTGTTGCTGCTGTCCTCCTGCTCCCGGAGGCGGACCCGGCGGAAATTGCTGGCGATACGGATCATATAGTGAAGGATCGTATGGATACAATAAAAACGCTCCTTTCTGATGGTTTGCTTTATCGTATGATGGATGGGGAATAAGGGTAGCTTGCCTATAGAGAAAAAAATCCCTAAAGCCGTTTTGGCTTTAGGGAAGATGTTTACATGCTTTTGCGGGGCGCCCGTTTACGGTAAACAACATAGCTTCTTGTCAAATATTTTAGCGGCATGCTGAATACGTGGACGAGCCGAGTGAACGGCCAGACGATGAAAATGACGTAGCCCATGATAATGTGAAGCTTAAACCAGAGGGGCACGCTCGCCATAAGCCCGGCATCCGGCTTGAATAAGAAAATGTTGCGAAACCACGGGCCGATTGTTGTCCTGTAGTCGAATCCTTTTGAATCGATGTTCAAGAAGGTTGCCGCAAGCCCCGTCGTCATGACGAATAACAAAGCGACCAGCGTGATGAAATCTCCGGCAGAGCTCGTTTTTCGAATCCGTTTGTCCGTGAATCGGCGGTAGGTCAATATGAGAAGCCCTGACAGCGCGGCGATGCCTGCGGGCAGTCCGAAGCCGATCGCGATTTTATGGTACATATGCTCTGATACGCCGAGCGCCTGATAAAGGCTTTCCGGAATTAAAATTCCCATCACATGCCCGCCGATGACAAAAAAGATTCCCCAGTGAAAAAGGCTGCTGCCAAGCGCCAATTTTTTCTTTTCGAGCATTTCGCTTGATTTGGCCGTCCAGCCAAACTGATCATGTTGATAGCGGTATATATGCCCTCCGATAAAAATGGTGATGACGATATAGGGGAGGATGACCCACAGTATTTGTTCGATCATGGCTGTACATTCCTTTCAACACCAATTTCCTCTAAAATCAACATTAATCCGTCCAATAACGGCGTATAGATGCTTTCATTTTCTGAAAGCTGCAATCTCAATTCTTCCAGGTTTGCTGCGTATTTTTGGAAGACAGCCGCAGCTTTTTCATGATCGGCGACTGCAGCAAATTCAAGCATGAGCGGCAGATAATCAGGCAGCTCTTTGTCTGTCGGCTGAAAACCGGACTGCTGATACAGATCTTTCAGCTGCAGCAATTCAATTCCGCGCTCCCTTTGTTCACCGGAGTTGAAATAGGTGACATAAAGGTTTGTTTTTTTGCCGAAATCAAACGTATATACGTAGGTTTCGATCAATTCCTCAGACGAATAGGAAGCCGCGCTTTCCAAGAAGGCAAGCAGATGCCCTCTCAGCGCTTCATGCTCGATTTCGCCGATGATCTGCTGCCATTCGGAACGTTCTTTTCTCCACTCTTCATCAGGGTAGGAGAGGAGGTAAGAAAGAGCGGCAAAAACGGTTTGTTTGTCTGTTCCATCCATGAAGCTTCCCTCCAGTGTTATATGTTTTGGCAAGAGCCGGGTCCTCCGGCAAACGATAATCCGCAGCTTCCTTGTTCCATGTACAGATCCGCGACTTCTTCACGATGGGTTTGCGGAATGACAAATCGGTCATCGTATTTGGCGATCGCAAGCAGACGGTACATATCTTCAATCTGCTCTTCAGTCAATCCGGTATCTTGAATCAGAGCTGAATCGATCTGTTTGTTCGTTTGGGTCGCTCGCATGTACATACGCATCACAGACATTTTCTTCAATGTCGTTCTAATATGGTGTGTATCACCGGCAGTCAGCAAATTGGCCAAATATTCGATCGGAATCCGCATTTCATCAATGGCCGGGAAGATATCTTCCGCTGATTGGGCTGTTCCTTTTCCTTCGAACATATTCATAATTGGACTGAGCGGAGGAATGTACCATACCATCGGCAATGTCCGGTATTCAGGATGCAGCGGCAGAGCGATTTTCCAATCGATGATCATTTTGTAGATCGGAGATTTTTGCGCTGCTTCGATCCACTCCAGCGGAATGCCTTGAGCTTTTGCTTCTTCTGCGACAGCGGGATCATTCGGGTCAAGGAAAATCTCCAGCTGTGAGTGATATAAATCTTTTTCATTTTCGGCTGAAGCCGCTTCTTCGACTTTATCTGCGTCATAAAGCATGACCCCGAGATAGCGGATTCTGCCCACGCATGTCTCAGAGCAGATTGTCGGCAGTCCTGCTTCAAGGCGAGGGAAGCACAATGTGCATTTTTCCGCCTTGTTTGTCTGCCAGTTGAAATACACTTTTTTATAAGGGCATGATGATACACAGTGTCTCCATGAGCGGCACGCATTTTGATCGACGAGAACGATCCCGTCTTCTTCGCGTTTGTACATCGCTCCTGACGGACAGGAGGAGACGCAGGAAGGATTGATGCAGTGTTCGCATATCCTTGGCAGATACATCATAAAGACGTCTTCAAATTCAGTCTTGATCGATTCTTCCATTTTTTTGACGTTTGGATCTTGAAGGCCTGTAATGTGGCCGCCGGCAAGATCGTCTTCCCAGTTCGGACCCCATTCAAGGTTCATGAAGTCTCCCGTAATGGAAGACTTCGGCCTTGCAACAGGCTGGTGTTTTTTCTCCGGACTGTTTGTCAGCGTTTCATAATCATAGTTCCAAGGTTCATAGTAGTCATCGATTGTCGGCTGATACGGGTTGTAGAATAAATTCATGAGCCGCGTAGTTTTCGCTCCTGATTTGAGCTGGAGCTTGCCTTTTTTCAGCTCCCAGCCGCCTTTGTATTTATCCTGGTCCTCCCATTGTTTAGGGTAGCCGATGCCCGGTTTTGTTTCGACGTTGTTGAAGTACATATATTCTGCACCGGAACGGTTTGTCCAAGTGTTTTTGCATGTGACGCTGCATGTATGGCAGCCGATGCATTTATCAAGGTTCATTACCATTCCGATTTGCGCTTTAATCTTCAAGCCAATCGACCTCCTTCAATTTTCTGATCACGACATTGAGGTCGCGCTGATTTCCTGTCGGCCCGTAGTAGTTGAATCCGTAGCTGAGCTGTCCGTAGCCTCCGATCATCTGCGTCGGCTTGACATGGATGCGGGTCGGGCTGTTATGGGTTCCTCCGCGGTTATTCGTCAGCTTTGTTCCCGGCACATTGATATGCCGGTCTTGGGCATGGTGCATAAACGCCATTCCTTTTGGAATCCGGTGTGATGTCACGGCCCGTGCGACGACAACTCCGTTTCGGTTGAAGCACTCGATCCAGTCGTTGTCCTGAATATCGGTTTCTTCCGCATCGTCTTTATTCATCCAGACTGTCGGCCCGCCTCTGAAAAGGGTAAGCATCGGCAGGGAATCAAAATACATGCTGTGAACTGACCATTTATTATGCGGTGTTAAGTAGTTTAAAACGATTTCTTTTCCTTCCTGATCCGGACGCTTGTTCAAGAAAGGGCGGTGGATCAGGATCGGCTTGAATGTCGCCATGTTTTCGCCGAATTCTGTCATCATTTCATGATCAAGGTAAAAAGACTGTCTGCCGGTCAGCGTTCTCCACGGAATCAGTTTTTCAACGTTCGTCGTAAACGGAGAATAGCGCCGTCCGCCTTTTTCAGAACCGCTGAAAGCAGGGGAGGTGATTACCGTTTTCGGCTGAGCCGAAATTTGCTCAAATGTGAAGCATTCCTCTTCCCGTTCTTCAGCTAAATCTTTCAACTCAAGATTCGTTATTTTTTCAAGCGATTCCCACGCTTTAACGGCTACTTTCCCGTTTGAAGTGGAAGAGAGAGTCAATACCGCTTCAGCAGCTTGTCTTGCATCACTGATGTCAGGACAGCCTTTGGCGATTGTGTCGTCTTTTACGACACCGAGCGTTTTTTTGAGAGAATCATATTCCGCTTCAACAGACCAGTTCATACCTTTCGTACCAAACGGCTGTTTGACAACATTCGGCCCGAGCGATGTCATCTTATTGAAAATCTGCTTGTAATCCCGTTCCACGACGTGAATTTGCGGCATTGTTTTACCTGGAACGGCAGGGCAGTCGCCTTTGCTCCAATCTTTGATTTTCCCGAGCGGCTGCGCCATTTCTTGTGGAGTGTCATGGAGAAGAGGAGTCGCAACAGCCTCTTTTACAGGTTCCATGTCAACTTCTTCAGCCAGATCGGAAACCGCTTTTGCCAATGCTTTAAAAATATCCCAGTCAGACTTTGATTCCCACGGCGCGCTGATTGCCGGGTTAAACGGGTGGATGAACGGATGCATATCCGTGCTGCTGAGATCGTGTTTTTCGTACCAGGTGGCCGCAGGGAGCACGATGTCTGAATAAAGGGCTGTTCCCGCCATCCGGAAATCGAGATTGACCAGTAAATCGAGTTTGCCTTCAGGCGCTTTGTCACGCCATGTGATTTCTTCAGGACGAACGCTGTCCTGATCATCGTTCATCAATCCGTTTGTCGTACCGAGCAAGTGCTTCAGAAAATATTCATGACCTTTGCCGGAGCTCGAGATTAAGTTGGCTCTCCAGACAAATAGGTTTCTTGGGAAGTTCTTTTCATTGTCAGGATCTTCAATCGAAAACTTGAGCTTTTTCTCTTCAAGCTGTCTGGCAATATAGCTTCCGACTTGCTGAGCGTTCTCAGCGCCTGCTTTTTCTGCTTCTTTATATAAGTCGATGCCGTTTTTCTCAAACGTCGGATACGATGGAAGCCATCCGAGTCTCGCTGCCAGCACATTGTAATCGGCGTGGTGCTTGTAGCGCGATGTTTTTGCGATTGGTGAAGCGAGCCCGCTGATTTCCTGATCTTCATAGCGCCACTGGTCGGTAGCGAAGTAGAAAAATGATGTGCCGTTTTGCAGTTTGGCAGGGCCTCCCCAGTCTTTGGCCATCGCGATCGTCTGCCATCCTTCGGCCGGCCGGAGTTTTTCCTGGCCGACATAGTGGGCCCAGCCGCCTCCGTTAACCCCTTGGGCTCCGACGAGAAGCACAAGATTCAGCACAGCTCTGTAAATGGTGTCTGAATTGAACCAATGGTTAATCCCGGCGCCGACAATGATCATTGAGCGGCCCTCTGTGTCAATCGCATTTTGCGCGAATTCCCTTGCGATCTTGATCACCATTTCACTTTTAATTCCAGTAATCGGCTCTTGCCAAGCCGGTGTAAACGGTTCAGGATCATCAAATGATGCCGGCGTCTGTCCGCCGATTCCGCGGTTGACGCCATAGTTGGCGAGAGTCAGGTCGAAAACGGTGGAAACAAAGACTTCCTCACCGTCCAGGATGACTTTTTTGATCGGAAGCGGTCTTTCAAGCACTTTATTGCCTTCATGTGAGAAGTAAGGAATGTTGACCGTGCCGATCATATCTTCATGTCCAAGCATGGAAAGCCGAGGTGTGATCGGATTTTCTGAATCCTCATCAACCATGCGCAAGTTCCATTTACCTTGGCCGTCCCAGCGGGAGCCCATCGTGCCCTGCGGAATTGCAAATCCATCTGTGTCTTCGTCCCAAACGGCAGGCTTCCATTCATCATGCTCTGTCGCACGCCCGATATCTTTAGCGTGGAGGAAGCGGCCTGCTGTGAACGTTCCGTTTTCCTCTTTCAAAGTCACCAAAAATGGGAAATCGGTATATTGTTTTGCATAATCAATAAAACGTTCTGTCTTCTGGTTGACATAAAAGTCTTGCAGAATGACATGGCCCATCGCCATGGCCAGTGCGCCGTCGGTGCCTTGTCTGATGCTCAGCCAATCATCGGAAAACTTTGAGGACTCGGCAAAGTCCGGGCTGATCGAAATCACTTTTGCTCCTTTATAGCGGGCTTCGGCTAAAAAGTGAGCGTCAGGCGTTCTGGTAAGCGGCACATTAGAACCCCATGTCATGATGTAGCCTGAATTGTACCAGTCGCTGCTTTCCGGAACGTCGGTTTGATCTCCCCAAATTTGCGGTGAAGCAGGGGGGAGGTCGGCATACCAGTCATAGAAGCTCAGCATCGGCCCGCCGATCAGGGACATGAAGCGTGATCCTGCTGCATGGCTGAGCATCGACATGGCCGGAATCGGCGAGAAACCGACATTGCGGTCAGGACCGTATTTGGCAATGGTGTACAGAAGGGAAGCTGAAATCAGCTTCAGCACTTCGCTCCATTCGGCGCGGACAAATCCGCCTTTTCCGCGCGCCTGTTTATAGGCTTTCGCTTTTTCAGGGTTTTCGACAATCGATTTCCATGCTTCCAGCGGATTTTTGCTGCTGTTTAGCGCCTCGCGCCACATCTGGATCAGCACACCACGGACATACGGGTATTTCACGCGGAGCGGGCTGTATATATACCAGGAAAAGCTGGCTCCCCGCGGACAGCCGCGCGGTTCAAAGTCCGGCATATCAGGGCCTGTCGAAGGGTAATCGAGTCGCTGCCCTTCCCATGTGACGATCCCGTTTTTGACGTAGATATTCCAGCTGCAGGATCCTGTACAGTTCACCCCATGGGTAGAGCGAACCACTTTATCATGCTGCCATCTATTTCTGTATACATCTTCCCAATCCCGGTCTTCATATGTGGTTTGGCTGTGTTGATTGGAATGGTGTTCAATAGGGGAGAAATAATTTAATCTCCTGGAAATGGGACTCTTTTTCTTTTTTTTCATTGCTGGTTCACTCCTTCTGAGTCATTGATGCTACCCTCACTATATATGGAGGAGGCGATGTACCTTGTTAAATTTGTCACATGGTTTCGGCTTTTCACAAATTTGTCACATTTTTAGGAGGGGGAGAGGGAGGACAAAAAAACAGCCTGCATGGAAGCGGGCTGTCGAATGGTTCAATCGCTCGTGTTCAAAATTCTCTTTTCCCCGGTAATCTCCTGAATCGGGGCGATGTTCTGGGTGAATTCCAAAGTGCCGATATAGCGGCCGTTTTCATCGCGTACGGCAAAATAGCGGATGAACACGTATTTGTCTTTAAATTTGATCCAAAAGTCTTCAACGTCTTTTTTGCCTGATTTAAAGTCGTCAAGAAGTTTATTGACGATGTGGACGCTTGCCGGCGGATGGCAGTTTTGGACGGTCCGGCCGATAACGGCTTTTGTCCGGGCGAAAATCCGTTCCTTTCCGTGTGAAAAATAGCGGACGACATCGTTTTCATCGATGAAGGTGATATCGACTGGAAGATGGTTCATCATGTGCTCGAGCTGAACCACGGACAGAATACCTGTAGGGAGCCTGACATATCCGTCAGCCGCCTCTTCGCTTGTTTTGAGCTGATGGCGTTCAGGCTGCCACACCGTTTCCGGAGCAGTCAGGCAATATCCGATCTCGTCGCTTTCTGCCGCGATTTTCAGCCATTCATCTTCTGTCAGCGTTCTGAGCGCCATCGGCAAGAGGATATTTTCTTCTTTATAAATCATTTCTGTGCCTTCTTGAATGATAAACGTTAGTTCACGGATGACCTCATCTTTTTTGTCCGGCGTATATTCCTCCAACAAACGCTTCACTTCTTTAATGCTCTTGCGAATAAAATCGTCGACAGCCCACATCACCTGGCTGGGCCCTGTAATTCCGTACTTTTCTAAATAGGGGAACAGAAGATTTTCTTTTCTGCTGTAATGTTTGTCGACGTCAGCGAGCAAGTTTAAGTCTGCGAGCAGTTTGAGAATGTTGTCGCGATGATCATCTTTTTCGAAGCGTTCCAAATGAAGCTGCATTTTAAAGTTCAAAAGGAGGTCGATTTCTTTATTTTCTTTCATAAATGTATGAACGGGATGGCCCGGCTGCTTGTCGGCGTCAGCGCGGTGAATGTCTTCAATCGATCCTTTAAACACAGCGGCGTGAACGGAACAGAGCTCTTGGATTTCTTCAGGTGTAATGCCTTCTTCCTTCATTAACGCCTGTTCCAGCTGAGCGATTTCTTCGGCATTGACTGAACTGAATGCCTTGTCAGCGAGCAAGTTTAAGTCTGCGAGCAGTTTGAGAATGTTGTCGCGATGATCATCTTTTTCGAAGCGTTCCAAATGAAGCTGCATTTTAAAGTTCAAAAGGAGGTCGATTTCTTTATTTTCTTTCATAAATGTATGAACGGGATGGCCCGGCTGCTTGTCGGCGTCAGCGCGGTGAATGTCTTCAATCGATCCTTTAAACACAGCGGCGTGAACGGAACAGAGCTCTTGGATTTCTTCAGGTGTAATGCCTTCTTCCTTCATTAACGCCTGTTCCAGCTGAGCGATTTCTTCGGCATTGACTGAACTGAATGCCTTTTCAAACCGTTTTTTGACGTCGGCAAGCGGTTTTCCTTTATGAAGGTCGATGATGATCTCTTTCAGAAGCTGCTTCTTTTCCTCTGGCAGACCTTGCTGTGTTTCCCGGTTGTTAATGATTTCACTCATTGTTTTTCTCCTTTCCAAACGGGGTCAAATCCGTGTGCTTCCAATATATCTAAGATATAGGACCATTCGATTTGCATCATTCGCGCGCCTTTTGGAATTGTCATGATGCGCCCGGCCGTTTCCAGCATGCCGGGCTTTGTAATGTTTTTAAACCCGGCTTCCTTCATCACGGCTTTTAGTTCAGGATGCAATGTGCAAAGTTCGTATACGGAATCGTTCAAATCAATTTTTTTATGCAGAGGGATCACATCCTTTGATAGTGATGATCATTCTCATCTATACCGTAATACAAGTCTGCTGAAAAAAATGTGACGTACATCACATTTTTCAGCGCAAAGCCTTCGGAATATAAATGCAGCTCGGGTCGCTTTCCAGGTAATCGCCCGTCAGAGCATAGGCACGCGAGCGCGAACCGCCGCACACATGGCGGAATTCACAGACGCCGCATTTCCCTTTAAATCCGTCCGGATTTCGCAAATCCTTAAAGATCGGTGATTCGCGATAAATCTCAGCCAGCGGCTGATCGCGGATGTTTCCGACTTTAACCGGCAGAAGTCCGCTTGGATATACATCACCGATATGGGAGATAAACATGAACCCGTTGCCATCATTCACACCTTTCGGGGCCCGCCCCAATCCGCCGATCACATCCATTTTCCCTTTCTGCAATGCGTGTTCATAGCGGATTTTCATGTTGGGGTCTTTCGCTTCCCGCATTTTTTGCTGAATGACGACCCGCCGGTAGTGCTGGGCTGCTGTCGTTTTGATGTCAAAAGGCGCTTCTTTTGCCAAACGGCTGAGCCAGAGGAAGACTTTTTCATGGTCCACAGGAGAAATCATATCTTCCCGCTTCGCACGGCCTGTCGGGACGAGAAAAAACACACTCCATAATACGCAGTTCAATTCTTCGATCAGCTTTGCCATTTCATCCAGGTAATCGATGTTATAAGCGGATATGACGGTATTAATCTGCAGAGGCAGATGACATTCATGGATGTAGCGAATCGCTTTCATGGTCAGATCAAAGGAACCGTCCGTTCCCCGAAAATGATCATGAATCTCCCGGGTCGGGCCGTCCAAGCTGAATGCCCATCGGGATAAGCCGATTTCTTTTGCTGATTGAATCGCTTCTCTTGTAACATTCGGTGTAGCACTCGGGGTCATGGAGACGCGAACCCCTTTTTCGACGGCATACTCAATAATGGCGAATACGTCGTCTCTCATTAAGGGATCACCACCTGTAAGCACGAGGAGCGGATTGTCCATCGCATGAATTTGATCGATTAAATCTTTTCCCTCTTTCAGGGAAAGCTCCCGCGGATCGCGTTTATTTTGAGCAGATGCCCGGCAATGAAGGCACTTGAGCTCGCAAGCCCTTGTCAGCTCCCAAATGACGATAAACGGAGACTTGTCGAAATCGCAATGTATCATCTTTCATCTGTCCTTTCGTTTGCATTCATGTGTATCGTAGCGGATATGTAAGAGAAAAAAAGTTAAGTAGATCACATTTGGAGAAAAGAAGAGAAAGAAGGGGAGAGGCCCTTCTCACACGTCGTCTTCTGCGGAGGAGTTGAGGTAACGCAAAAAAAGCTGGTAGGAAAAAAATAAATTCTGCTGGAGCAGCATGAGAAAGTTCGTCTGTAATTGGCGGTTATAAGTCATCATTTTTTTGAAATTATGAAATGGTATTTCAAGCACGGCGGTTTCAGAGGCAGTGTTGACTGAAATAAACGGAGATAAGAAAGGTTCGCCTTTTTGATCGATAGGAAAAACATCGCCTTTTTCCCACTCGGCGATCGTCCGAGATTCTTCCGGAAGCCTTCTGTCAGAAAAATGCACTTCTCCTTTTAAAACAAAATAGACGGATTGCGAATGAAGGAACGATCGCGAATGCTGAGATGGTTGGATATCGATCACCTTACCGTTCTTCAGCAGCTTTTTGATGATCGGAAGGGGCACCCCGAAAAACATAGGAAGATTTTTCAGAAACAATAAGTAGTCAAACCGGTCCATGGTATATCCTCCTTCTCTATATTAGCTTTTAGTATAAAGCGCCGGGCTGCAGGGCGCAGTGATTTAGTTCACACGACTGTATGCAAAATGTCACTGTGTAAGAAAGACGAAACTTTTATAATGTAATAGAAAAGAAGGGAGGATGTGTGATGAAAGTGTTCATACCGAAGCAGCACGGCGCCTGGGCGATGCTTGTGATCCCGTTTATTCTCGGCATGTTCGCCGGGGGCGCGGATGTAAAGCATATTCCGCTGTTCTGCGGATGGCTGTTTCTATATCTTGCGGCATTTCCGGCTACGATGATGGTGAAGAAGAAAAATATCGTTTACTATCAAAAATGGGTTCTTGTCTACGGCATTCCGGCCGTCGTTTTCCTGCTCATTTCGGTCTGGCTGGAGCCGCGGCTCGTTTTTCTCGGTCTGCCGCTGTTTCCGCTCTTTCTCATCAATCTTTATTATGCGAAAAGAAACAACGACAGGGCGCTTTTAAATGATATTGCGGCAATCCTTGTTTTCAGCGCGGGCGGGCTGGCGAGCTTCTGGATGGGAGCGGGGAAACTGGATGGTGAGGCATTGTTTGTTTTTATCCAGTCCGCTTTGTTTTTCACAGGGAGCGCCTTTTATGTCAAGTCAATGATCCGCGAAAAGAAAAACAATCGGTTTAAACTTTATTCATGGGGCTACCACGTTTTCCTGCCGTTCGTCTCGCTGGCCGCAGGGGCAGAATGGGCGGTGCTTGGCGTAGTGCCGAGCAGTCTCAGAGCGTGGTTTTTCCACGGGAGGAAATTGTCGATTAAGACAATCGGAATCTCTGAGCTGGTGAATGCCTGTTTCTTTATGGCCGTGTTGATCGTTTTTCTGCTGCAAACGTAAAAAACAAGGACACTGTGCTTCATGTCCTTGTTTGTTTTCGCTTTTTCAGTCGATATTGCAGATTTCGAGCGGGCAGTTTTCACAGTCGATTTCGCGTTTTAAATAGTTGAGCTGGTGGATGACGATTTTTCCCGAGTCCTCAATTGAAATGACACCGTTCTTCCGGAGGTCGCTCAGCATGCGGTTGATGCTCTCTCTTGCAGCGGCACAAAATTTCGCCAGATCCTGGTTCGTCAGCACAATATTGATGAGAATCCCGTCGCTTCTTGTGATGCCGTAGCTGTTTGCGAGACGGATCAAGGTGGAGTAGAGCGCGCCTTTTTTACCATTCAGCAAAAGGTCGCGGATTTTCGATTGAATCTTTCGCAAATGCGTGCTCATCCATTTCATAAACTCAAACGTCAGCGCACCGTTTTGAATGAGTTCTTTTTCAAGCTTATCTTTATTGATGACCAACACTTCGCCATCAGAGAGGATCTTTGCGCTCAGCATATATTTCGCATCTTCTGTAAAAAGCGTAAGCTCCCCGACAATATCATTTCTTTTGCACATTCTAAGTGTCAGTTCTTTGCCATCGGACGTCAATTTGCCGATCTGGACAAGTCCTGACTGAATAAGATACAGTTCCTCCGCATCCATCCCTTCTTGAAAAAGGAATGTGTCCTGCCTGATTTTTCGTCGCGTACTGATCGATTCCAGCAAGTGATGCAGATCGTCTGAGAGCAAATCTGTGTCTGATTTTCTAACAGAAATGTTCATTGAGCGTCACCCCTTTTGCAGTTCTTATTTTAACGTTAAATAAGGCTGAGTGACCTTTTAAATATAAACAATATTGTGAACATATGAATATAGTCCCAAAAAAGAGCCTGAGCACATCGACTCAAGCTCTTTTTGCAGGATGGATTTATAAATGGTTCGCCTTCGTTTTGGATGATGTTTTGGACGATGTTTTGTTCACTTCCTGAAAATACATCCAGACCACGATCACAAAGCTTGCAAGGGCAGCTTCTGACAGCGCCATGAATCCGATCGCGTAATGGCCGGTAACCTGAAAAACGCTTGACAGGATGAGAGGCGGGAAGAATCCTCCCAAGCCGCCCATCGCTGATACGATCCCATTGACGATGCCGGCCTGATTTGAAAAATAAAGCGGCACGAGCTTAAAGATGATCCCGTTTCCGAGGCCGGCGCAAACGGCAACAGTCAATACCCCAAACCCGTAAAGTCCGAGGCTGGGCGAAAAGGCCAATAAAATCCCTGACAAGGTACAGCCGGCAAATACATACATCAACAGCTTCAGCGGGTTGAATTTGTCTGCCAGCCAGCCGCCGACAGGCCTCAGAAAAGTGGCGACAGCGATAAATCCGGCGGTTCTAAGCCCTGAATCGACGGGATCAAGCCCGAAGTGATTAACAAGAAAGTTCGGAAGATAAATCGTAAACGCGACGAAAGATCCGAATGTAATGAAGTAAAACAAGCTTAAAAACCATAATGTCTGATTTCGGTAGACTGCCTTCATTTGCTCTTTTACAGATACCGTAACTTTTCTTTCTTTTCGATCTCCAAGGATAAAGTTCAATAAAGCGAATACGGCGACTAACACGATGTACATCCGCACCGTATTTTCCCACCCGGCGGTCTTTGCCACAACAGGAGCGGCAAAAGTGGTAATCGCTGTACCGACGTTCCCAGCGCCGTAGATCCCATTGACAAACCCGTGCTTTTCTTTAGGGTAGTATTTCGGCAGTGATGTGACCCCGATGGAAAAGACCGCTCCGCCGATGCCGAGGAAGAATCCGCCAAGGATCAAGTCGAACAGCGAATCGGCTGTGCTAATCCAAAAAACCGGAAACAGAAGCAGCAAAAAGCTGATCATGAATGTAATTCTTGCTCCGAATCTGTTCGTGTAGTAGCCCAGCGGAATCCTGAGAAGCGACCCGAGTATGACCGGAATGGCCGTGACAAGGGATATCTCGCTATCTGTCAGAGCGATGTCCTGCTTAATGTGGGGCATTAATGAGGAAATCAATACCCAAACCATAAATCCTGCGACTAAACTAAATGACTGCAGCGGTAATTGTATTTTTTGACGATTTACCATTGCGGTTTTGCTCCTTTCAAAGGGAAAAATGAATAAATCAATCAGCATGTTTATCTTACAAAAAGTCTTTTTAAAACATTGTGAATTACGTCACACGGTCAGTCGCTTGATTCGGGTTTAATATCGGTAAGTGACGGAGAATAAACGGCCATTAAAAATTAAATTGTTCATTTGCGGACATTATCGTTTATCATGGAAATAAAAAAAGGAGTGCCGCTTTTATGTTTATAAAGCTTACCCAAGAAGAAAAACAAGCGATCATCGATGAAATCAAACGCTTTTATGTTGAAGAAAGAGGAGAAGAGGTTGGAGACATTGCGGCGATTCAAATGTTCGAATTCGTAAAGGAAAAGCTCGGACCTTACTTTTACAATCAGGCGCTGAAGGACAGCCGCAGAGTGGTGGAAGAGAAGGCAGCGGCGATTGAAGAAGAGCTCTTTGCGCTGGAGCGCCGCCTGTGACAAACCGCTCTCCTTTAGCACAACCGAAGGGATTGAAAGATCAATGGAGTTTCTGAAGCAATTTATGATTTTCAGCGGGCTGAATGATGAAGAGTTCAAGCAAATCGAGCGGATCGCGGTCAAGCGCACCTATCAGCCGAGAATGTTTGTTTTTATGGAAGGGGAAGAGAGGGAAGCGGTATTTTTCATCAAATCCGGTCTTGTTAAAGCCTTTAAAATCGATGAAGACGGCAATGAACAAGTGATTTCGATTTTGCAAAACGGGGATATGTTTCCCCATGTCGGCTTTTTTGACCGCTCCCCATACCCGGCAACAGCCGAAGCTGTTCAAGAAACGGAATTGATTGTAATCCGCATCGCCGATTTTAATGAACTTTTGATGAAATATCCGGAAATGACGATAAAAGTGATGCAAATCATGGGGAAAAAGATTCTCGATTTGCAAGAGCGGATCCAAGGTTTCATCTCAAAAGACGTCCAGCACCGCTTGACACATGTATTAATGAAACTTGCTGCCGAACACGGCATTCCGCAAGAAAAAGGGGTCTACATCAGCCTGCCCATTACCAATCAGGATTTTGCGAACATGGTCGGAACGTCAAGGGAAACGATTAACCGCACATTAAATGAAATGAAAAAGAAAAATCTGCTGACGGCTGACAGGAGCGGGATTTTCATTCATGATACAGACTGGCTGAACGGCTGCAATTAAGGCATGCGTTTAAGGCTTTCCATTGAACGACAAATGGAAGGCCTGTTTTTTATTTTGTTCACAAATCCGCCATTATTTAAGTGATCTGGTTCACAACCGGTATGCTGCATATCCAGTATCTTAGGACATGCAAAATCAAAAAAGGAGTGAACCGCAATGGAAGTTCAAAGAAAGACGGTGCCCGTTAAAAAAGCATCAAAAAACGGTTTTTTGAAATCTGTTCTCGTCTTTACTTTACTCGTAAGTTTTTCGGTGCTACTTTTGGGAGGCTATTGGATCTTCAAAGGACTTGCACCAAGACCTGTTGAAGTGTCCGGGCCAAACGGAGAGGTGCTCATGACAAAATCGTCCATTTCAGGCGGTCAGGCCGTATTTCAAAAATACGCGCTGATGGACTATGGAACGATTTTGGGGCACGGATCTTACATGGGTCCTGATTACACGGCCGAAGCCCTGAAAATCTATACGGAAGGGATGCAGGATTTTAAGGCGGAAGGAAAATACGGCAAACGCTTTAAACATCTTTCAGATGAACAGCAGTCCATCATCCGGAATCAAGTCATCCGCGAAATGAGAAAAAACCGTTATGATCGCGCATCAGATACATTGAAGCTGACAGACGCGCAGGTCTACGGTTTGCATCAAGTGCGCGATCATTACCGTAAAGTCTTTACAAAAGGAGACGGCTGGGGGCTTGAGCCCGGTTTAATTAAAGAAAGCCATATGCCCGAACGTGACAGGGCATGGGTTGACAGCGAAGACCAAATCACGCAGATCTCCGATTTTATCTTTTGGACGGCATGGCTCTCCAGTACATTAAGGCCGGGCGACGACATTACGTACACGAACAACTGGCCGTACGATGAAGATGCCGGCAACACGATGTCATTCGCCGCCGTTTGGTGGAGCGGCGCAAGCGTCACCATCCTTATTTTATTTGTCGGTATTATTTTATTCGTGTTTTACCGTTACAAGCTTGGAATGAAAGAGGCTTACCAGGAAGGGGCGTTTCCGGTATTTGATCTGGATAAACAGCCGCTAACGGCTTCACAGGTTAAAACCGGAAAATATTTCGCCGTTGTGTCGCTGCTGTTTTTTGTTCAGGCGATGTTTGGAGCTTTGCTTGCCCACTATTATATTGAGCCGGACAGCTTTTTTGGGATCGATTGGATCAGGGAGCTGTTGCCATTCAGCATATCTAAGGGATTTCACCTCCAGCTGGCGATCTTCTGGATTGCGACTTCATGGCTCGGCATGGGAATTTATGCGGCGCCGCTTGTCGGAGGACGCGAGCCAAAAAGGCAGGGGCTGCTTGTCGACATTCTGTTTTGGGCGCTGATCTTCCTTGTCGGCGGAAGCATGGTCGGCGAATGGCTCGGAGCGAAAGGATTTTTAGGAAACAACTGGTTCTTATTCGGTCATCAAGGAATGGAATATATTGAACTTGGCCGCTTCTGGCAGGTCATTCTTGCGCTCGGCATGCTGATTTGGCTGTTTATCGTCTTCAGAGGCATTAAGAGCGGCCTCAAGCGGGAGTCTGATAAAGGCGGTTTGATTCATCTGCTGTTTTATTCTTCGATCGCCATTCCGCTGTTTTACGGTGCAGCCTTTTTCTTTAATCCCGGCACTAATATTACAATGTCGGATTTTTGGCGGTGGTGGATCATCCATCTTTGGGTGGAAGGGATTTTTGAAGTTTTTGCCGTCGTGGTCATCGGCTTTTTGCTCGTGCAAATGAACCTTGTGACGAAAAAGTCGACTGTCAGAACGCTCTATTTTCAATTGACGATCCTGCTGGGGAGCGGTGTCATCGGAATTGGGCACCATTACTATTACAACGGGTCTTCCGAAGTCTGGATCGGCCTCGGTTCCGTCTTCTCATGTCTGGAAGTTATCCCGCTTACCCTGCTTGTATTAGAAGCTTACGAACAATACAAGATGATGAAAGACGGCGGACATCACTTCCCGTATAAAGCAACGTTCTGGTTCTTGATTTCAACGGCGATCTGGAATCTGGTCGGTGCAGGGGTATTGGGCTTCTTGATTAACCTGCCTGCCGTCAGCTATTTTGAGCACGGGCAGTTCTTGACACCTGCCCACGGGCACGGGGCGATGATGGGCGTGTACGGCATGTTTGCCATTGCCGTCTGGCTGTATACGCTGCGCAATATCACCAAAAAAGAAGCATGGAATGATAAATGGCTGAAAATAGCCTGCTGGTCGCTGAACATCGGCCTGTTCGGAATGGTGTTTATCAATTTGCTGCCTGTCGGTTTTCTTCAATTGAAAAAAGCGTTTGAAGACGGGTACTGGAGCTCAAGGGCGCCTGAGTTTTTACAGCAGGATGCGGTGCAAACGCTGCTGACTTGGAGGGCCGTGCCAGATACGATCTTTTTAGCCGGAATCGTGATTTTGGTGATATTCAGCATCAGAGCATTATTCCATCTTCGCAAACCGACGCATCAGGAAGGAGAAGCGCTGCCTGTTAAAGACATTGCTTCAGATGAATAGATAAACAAAAAGACAGAGGAAGTAAAATCCTCTGTCTTTTTGTTTTATTGATTAGCTTCCGCTTCAAGCCGCGGGAACAAAATATTGTTTTCCAGGTGAATGTGCTGAAAAAGATCAGTTTCCAATTCATCAAGCTTTAAGTAAGTCAGTGTATATGTTGTGCATGCCCCTTCAGGAAGGGTATAGTCATTGGTCACTTTTCTCAGTTCCTTGAGGATCTTGCCTGCGGCTTCATGCTCTTGTTCAAGGATGTCGATCGCCTGAACTGCTTCCGCTATGCGGTCCATTGATCGCGTCTCTTCATAGGCCATCACTTTCGGGAAAATATGTTCCTCTTCCTGGAAGAGGTGATGTTCGAGTTCTGTTTTCAGCTGATGGAACAATTGATGGACCTGGGCGAGCTCCGGATGATGGATGCCGTGAACCCGGTATACTTTTGTAACAAAGCCTGACAGTTCAGGAAGCACCTCATACAGGTAAGCATGGTGCGTATGAATCACATGGTCGATCAGCTGTGAATACGGGGCTTCACTCCAGTTCGTTTCTTTTTCGTTTAATGCCTTTGTCTCTTGATATAATGTATTGATTCTAACTAAGATCTCTTCTTCATTTAAATTCTGCTCTTTTATCGCTTCACCGATCGGACGGTTACCCCCGCAGCAAAAGTCGATGCGATATTCTTTCAGCAGCCGGCTGGCTCTAGGAAAACGTGTAACAATATCACCCGTTTTTGTGTTTTGATTAAAAACTGCTTCCATTTGTAAAACCTCCTGAAGTGTTTTTTATGCTATGGGTTAAATGTAACGGGTTCACCGAAGGAAAATCGTGATCTACATCACATTCTGAAAAAATGACAGAAAAAGCAATAAGTCAGAAGAAATCGGGAAATAGCTATAGATAACTTTTCATGTTGGAGGCCCGCAATGGAGCATATATCCTGGCTTACATTTACGATGATGATTCTCGCCAGTTACCGGTTAACTCATTTGATTGTTTTTGATAAGATCACGGAGTTTATCCGGAAACCGTTCATGAAGAAAAAGCAGACGATTGATGAACAAGGGCATGTAGAAACGAAAAAAGTGCCGAAATCAAACTTCGGCTATTTGCTGAATTGCTATTGGTGCGCAGGGATATGGTGCGCTTTGATCATTGCTGTCGGATATCTGATTGTCCCAAAAACGATATTCCCGTTGATTTTGATTTTGGCGGTCGCCGGGGGGCAGGCAATTCTTGAAACGTTTGTCGGTGTCGCAACAAAACTTGTCGGCTTTTTCTCCGATTTAAAGAAGTAAACCATTCCAAGCGGATGGTTTTATTTTTTTGTCAATAAAGTGACACAAACAGCAGAGAAGAACGTGTCGGTTTTATGAACTTTTTACAGCGATTTTTTCCCGGCTGCCGCATGTTAGGCAGAGAAGAGGCGTCATATTGAAGTGATTTCAGTTTTTAAAATTTCGAATTGAGAGAAAAAGAATGTGCAAAGTCCCCGGTCATACTTTTTAAGCTTTTAATCATTAGCGCTCAGACCTTCCATTTCATTCGAAAAGAGGAAATAGATAGATTTTTAAAGCGGTAAAAAACAAGAAATATGGTTGATAGACAATCGATGAATAGTTTTTTTACAATCAGTTGTGCTACAGGCCAAGAAAGGAGTGAAAAATGTCTGTCAGAAAAAGTGTTTTTGGAAAATAACATCATTGGAGGAAAAAGAATGTCATATATGAAACGTTCCATTTCTGTCTTCATCGCTTGTTTCATGGTAGCGGCACTCGGCATCAGCGGTATCATAGCACCTAAAGCGTCTGCCGCTTCTAAAACACCCGTTGCTGTAAACGGGCAGCTCACCTTGAAAGGTACGAAACTCGTCAATCAAAACGGAAAAGCGGTTCAACTGAAAGGAATCAGCTCTCACGGTCTGCAGTGGTATGGCGATTATGTCAACAAAGACTCCTTAAAATGGCTGAGAGACGACTGGGGCATCAATGTTTTCCGCGCGGCCATGTATACAGCTGAAGGCGGCTATATTGACAATCCGTCGGTTAAAAACAAAGTGAAGGAAGCCGTCGAAGCGGCAAAAGAACTCGGAATCTATGTGATCATTGACTGGCACATACTGAGCGATGGCAATCCAAACCAAAACAAAGCGAAAGCTAAAGAGTTTTTCAACGAAATGTCGAGCCTTTACGGCAAGACGCCAAACGTCATTTTTGAAATTGCCAACGAGCCGAACGGCGATGTCAACTGGAACCGTGACATTAAACCTTACGCCGAAGAAATCTTGTCTGTGATCCGCAAAAATTCCCCGAAAAATATTGTGATTGTCGGGACAGGCACTTGGAGCCAGGATGTCAACGATGCGGCGGACAATCAGCTGAAAGACGGCAATGTCATGTACGCGCTCCATTTTTATGCGGGTACGCACGGTCAGTCTTTGCGGGATAAAGCCGATTATGCACTCAGCAAAGGAGCGCCGATTTTCGTCACAGAATGGGGAACGAGCGACGCTTCCGGAAACGGCGGGGTCTACCTTGACCAATCCAGGGAGTGGCTGAAATATTTGGACAGCAAAAAAATCAGCTGGGTAAACTGGAACTTGTCTGACAAACAAGAATCATCAGCAGCTTTAAACCCCGGCGCCTCTAAAAAGGGAGGATGGTCGCAATCCGACTTGTCCCCATCAGGTAAATTCGTCAGGGAAAACATCCGCAGCGGATCAAACGGTTCGTCAGGAGACTCTGGGTCGAATTCGAAAGGGTCAGATCAAAAAGACCAAAAAAAGGATCAGGATAAACCAGGTCAAGACAGCGGTGCTGCAGCCAACACGATAGCAGTACAATACAGAGCGGGGGACAACAATGTAAACGGCAACCAAATCCGCCCTCAGCTCAACATTAAAAACAACAGCAAAAAAACCGTGTCTCTAAATCGAATCACTGTCCGCTACTGGTATAAAACGAATCACAAAGGACAAAATTTTGACTGCGACTATGCTCAAATCGGCTGCAGCAAAATCACACACAAATTCGTCCAATTAAAAAAAGCGGTAAACGGAGCAGACACGTATCTTGAAGCAGGGTTTAAAAATGGTACATTGGCGCCGGGTGCAAGTACAGGTGAAATCCAGATCCGTCTTCACAATGACGACTGGAGCAATTATGCCCAAAGCAGCGACTATTCATTTTTAAATTCAAACACGTTTAAAAATACGAAAAAAATCACGTTGTATGAGAACGGAAAGCTGATTTGGGGTACTGAACCTAAATAACGGCACTTTGACGGACACCAGATTTGGTGTCCGTTTTCGTATATATTATAATGGAAGGAATGAGGAATATTTTTGTAAACATGAAAGGAGATGGATGTATGAATGAAACATTGCAGCAATACATGATGCTTGTCAAAGAAAACTATGACACGATCAATGGACCGGATTACACAGGCAAAGAGGAAGACATTGAAAAGCGGAAGGAACAAATCGAGCTTTACGCCAAAACACTCCAGCAAGGCTTTTCAACAGATGACGACTATGATGAATTCGCAGATGCCGTGATTAAATGCGCATACGGAGATCTGACGATGGAAGAATTAGAAACGGTTTATCGGGAATTAACGTCTCCATAATCAATAAAATAAGGGGGAGGAGGAGCATGAAAGACATGATCATGAAGACAGACCGGCTTATTTTGCGAAAAATGAGGCGCAATGACGCCGAAAACCTGCTCGAAATCTTTTCTGACCCGACAGCCATGGAATACTATCCATCGACAAAGAATGAAAAACAGACATTGCAATGGATCGACTGGACGATTGAAAACTATGAAAAACACGGAACCGGTCTGTGGGTTGCAGAACATAAACAAACGGGCGAATTTTTAGGCCAATGCGGCATCGTGCCACAGGAAGTCGAAGGATCGAATGAAATGGAAATCGGCTATTTGTTTAAACGAAGCGTCTGGAAAAACGGCTATGCAACCGAAGCAGCATCAGCATGCAAACAATATGGATTTGAGTCATTTCATCTGAAAAAAATCGTATCTTTACCCGATGCGAAAAATCTGCCGTCCAGAAAAGTAGCCGAACGAATCGGGATGACTTTAGAAAAAACGATACATAAATGGGGAAAAGAAATTGCCGTATATTCAGTTTATTGCTAAATTTTTCATTCTGTCTCACTAACTTGAGTATACTTTGATATTGAGACAGATTTTCTTTTCAATCTTTAACTTCCGAGAATATATATTATGTAAACTAGAATAAAATCTGAAAAAGAGAGGCAATAAGTTAAGCGCCTCCCCTTGCGTGTCTAATTTTAGCTTCTTTGTCTGTTCTAGAATCCAGCCAATTTCTAACATCTTCATATGTCACTTGTTGCCGGTCTTCTTGATCAAGTCCACGCCATCGTATGCCAGACTTTCCACACTTGCAGCCTTCTGCAGTATGTAATGATCAAAAAAGTTCTTCGTATAGTCTGTAA
This sequence comes from Bacillus sp. FSL K6-0972, assembly GCF_037976035.1. Lineage (NCBI taxonomy): Bacteria > Bacillati > Bacillota > Bacilli > Caryophanales > Bacillaceae > Bacillus > Bacillus sp. FSL K6-0972. Next base: position 2,025,894 of record NZ_CP150260.1, read on the forward strand.
CAAGATTTCGCATCTCCATAGCATCCCGTTCGCCTCTGAGTTCCTCATTAACACTGGTAAACACGATGTCGCAGTAATCTAAATGCGCAACACGATCAACAGAGAAATAATAGGTTTCCTTGCTATTGTTAGCGCCAATTATCGCATTCATGTTATAGTTAGGTTCACAAAACAGTAGCAAAAAGGGTTTCTTAAGGTCGCTATCGAGAAGGCCGAACGCACCGCTATCCAAGCCAATCCCGCAGGCGAACCGGTCGTCGTCCCGGCAAACAATCGCCGTCGTAGGCCCTCCATAAGAATGTCCGACTATGCCCATACCGATGTCAAGCAACAATCTGCCCTTAAAGATGGAATTCAGTTCTCCAGAGTCCAGTTTGTAAAGATAATCGGCTACATACCTTACATCTTCTGCCTGTAATTCACTATACTCTGTTAACTTGGCAAGTATCGGCAGTGTAAGCACGTTATGGCACATCTCAATGGCAGTTTCATCGTCAGGCCGCATCTCCATCTTACCAGCCAACGCCAGCATCTCCGGATCTTCAGAAAACGCCATAATGACATCCGAAAAATCCTTTGATACATTAAACAGGCGCCCATCTTTACGCTTATACATCGTGCTATTCTGATGGCCGATGCTTACCACAACATATCCCATGCTTGCCAAGTCTGTACAGATCACTGTACCCCATTCTGGAGAACCGCCCCCGCCGCAAACATAGAATAACACCGGATAGCGCTTTTCCTTCCCGGAGAGAGCAAGGTCGTCGTAACACTGGGTCTTGATATCTATAGAGAAAACATCCATCCCTTTAAGATACGCAGTGACAAGTGGCTGCTCATTAAACATCTCGTAGACTTCAGGAAACATGTACGTTGATGTAGTCTTACCTTCGCTACTGTCGGACGGATAGTACACAAACGCCGTCAGTTCTCTTTTTGAGTGATCTGATGCCGTGTACTCAAAATCCATCTGGGTTCGACCGACAGTATAGCCGCCAATTGGTTCTGGAAATGCGTCATAAGTTTTCATTTTCTTGTTCCCCCTTAATTAATAAAAGTGGCGAATGTGAAATACATAAAAGCCACAATTAGACATAGAGACTTCTTAATGGAGGCAACTTAAAATTAATGGAGGCAACTTAAAATTAATTGGTTATTATAAAAATGGGGGACGGTAATAGACTAAAGTTAGTGAAATGAGAGATTCTACAAATGAAATCGAAATGATAATCTTATGATTTACAGGTGATTTTCTAGATATTAACTTTTGACCGATATAGTTTAGCAAATAAAACACAAGAAAGAAGCATACGATTCCAAAATAACTCCAGACAAGCGGCCTCCCCCTCTTATTTTATAATATATAGTAGAAAAACCATTATATATAATGGCATCATGCACTTTTATCAAGTTTAAATCGGGTTCAATCTGTTTTCATCCATACTTAACTTTTTAATTCCAAAGTTTAAAGCTTGTCGGCCTTTGTGAATTTCCTTGCAGCTGCGGAAGCATCTGCAATCTTATTATAAAATAAAAGCTATATATTTCTCTACGGCTGTTGTGAAATCGCAATACACATCTGCCTTTCAACTATGGATTCCGACTTTCTAAATTAAATCAGATGCACCTACAACAGTCCGCGCCAAAAAATATCAAATGATATCTCTAAAGACCGTTCAAATGATTGTTTGTTTTCGTACACCAGTTGAATGTTAAGCCCGTCATAAAGCGTAATAAATCCTATCGCGCATTTCTCCGGCGGACAGTTCACATCCGATTCCTTAAAAACATTCGCTACCCGTTCTTTTAAAGTATGCAGATATAAAAGGTATTGGGCTGAAATAAAATCGCTTACTTCAGCAGGCGCCTTAAAGGACATTGCCTGCAAAAAAGCTACATTTGGCAATGCATGAAAACGGACTTGGGTTTCTTTTAAAAAGTCATATATTTGACTCTTTGCAGGCGTATGTTTTCTTGAATCGAAGAATTCGTTGATAAATGAAATTTCTTCTTCTACAATCTCGGGGTATATTTCCATCAGCATCTCTTTTTTTGACGAAAAATGATAAGCGAGAGATTGTTTTCTGATTCCCAATTCTTTTGCAATATGCGACATTTTGACTCCCTCAAAGCCAAATTCATTAAATTGGCGAACCGCAGTACGCTTTATATTCTCTCTGGTCAATATACTGTCCTCCCCATTTTCAGGCTGTTTTTCTCTTCAAACAGATATATAAAATATATAATAAAACAAACAGCAGGTACATGAAAATGGCGGCAATATAGATCTCCCGATAGGAATAAACCGTCGCAACCAAACCTAATAATAAGGAGCCTCCGCCAATTCCCATATCGAAAAAGTTAAAGAACGTTCCCATTGCATCCTCATGTTCATGCTCTTCCACAAGATTTATACACCATGTTTGGATGGCAGGAAATATTGAGCCGAAACCAAAACCGTAGCATATAGCCGCTATAAAAAACATTGCACTTGTTTGTGCGAAATATAATATTGACAGCCCTGCTATTGAAAACAGCGAGGCGGGAATAAGGATGGCGGCAGCTCCGTATCGGTCAAATACCCTGCCGGAAATAAGCCGTATAAAAAAACTGGCTCCTGCAATCAAAAAGAAAAACATCCCGACACTATGAAACCCCTTTTCAATTGCATAGAGGGAAAAGAAAGACATAATTCCAGATGCAGCAATACCAACGAATAAAATAAGAATTGACGGAAACAGCACACGTTTTTCCAATACTTTTAACTTTACAGTTCCCTTTCCGCCAGTGCCTGTTGTTTCCGGCTGTCTGCGCACGAAAACAGCCATAAGTGCCGCCAGTAAAAGAACGGACATCCCGCCTAAAAAAAGCCTTTGAAAATCATAAAGCTCCAGAGTTGCGATACCGATCATCGGTCCGACGGAAACAGCAATTGTCTCACCTACTCCAAAATATCCAATTCCTTCACCCCTGCGGTCTTTAGGAATAATTTCGGCTGCTATTGTCGCAAAATAGGTCGTCGCTAATCCAAAGCCGGCGCCATGTATTAAGCGAATTAGTAATAAAGCGGTGACATCAGACGCCAGGTAATATGCGCCTGTTGAGAAAGCGCTGATCACAAGTCCAAAAATGAGCAAATATTTTTTATTGAACCGTAAAGCCAATGCCCCTGCAAAAGGACGAACAGCAATTGCAGAGATCATAAAAATACCTGTAACATACCCGACTTGTTTTGCCCCTCCTCCAATAGCCGTCACAAACAAAGGCAAAGTCGGCAATAACATTTCAAATATCATAAACAAGAAAGCATTTGCAAACGTCACAAAAACAAATGACAATGACCACATTTTTGCAGTATGTATTTTTTCTACATTTAATTCCATTTGGCTACCTCTCACTCACTGTTTTTATTTTTCTTCTCACGCATTCACTTTAACTGACCGTGGTCAGTTTGTAAACATAATTTTATAGAATTAAAGCTATTAATAAGCGGAATTGAAAAAATAACACTTGATTAAACTGACTATTGACAGATAGAAGTTGAATCATTCAAAGGGGATCTTCCAATAAAAAAGCTACTCTGTGAGAGTAGCTTTGAGGTGCGGGCAGGCATTTAGTGCTTAAGCGACCGGAAACTTCCCTACGCTTTGTAAATTAAGCCTGTTTTCAAATGGATTTATTTAATGACCGGCCAAGCCGGTGAATCCGGATCTAATGTAAAGTCATAAGACGTCTCGTCGCGATACATCGGATCGGCATAAATCGACTCATGATCTTGATTTGTTGCGTTTTGATACGACGAAAACGAGTCGTATTCATTCTTTTTCCAAATCCATAAGCCGTCTTTTCCGGCTTCCTTGTGGTAAACGTTATGATTCACTTTGTTTCCTTCATTTTTCGTAAAATCGTTTGCAATAAATATTCGCGAATCGCTTGCCGTTATGATGTTCTTTTCGATTTTATTGGTTTTTGTGTCATACTGGAGCAAAAGCTGTCCGCCGTCCAGCCCCTTTGTATCATTGCGGTAAACAATATTGTGCGCAATAACAGAATGGCTGGTGCCTCCCCGCTTTTGGTCGTATCCGCCGATAGAAATGCCCGTGTACGCATTCTCATACACTTTGTTGTCGGTTATTTGAATATCGTCGGCATATTTCCCTTTGTGTTCAGACGTTGCTTCTATCCCGATATCGTTGCCGTAGACCGTGTTTTTCTTAATGTCAATGCTTTGTCCTCCGTCAACATAAATTCCGCCCGCAGAGTAATCATCCCCATAGGCGGGATTTCCGTAAGTGGAGTTATTGTAAACCGTGTTGTTTTCTACGGTCCCGTTGCGGACAAAATCGTTTTGAGCGGCCGTTCCTTCATAACCGATCAGATCAATTCCAATGTTGTTATTGTCGCGAACCACATTGCCTCTCACCGTGAAACCGTCAATGTTTCCGTTCAGCACAACCGCTTCACTCGCCCCGAGTGTCAGCTTTTCTACCGTATTGTCCTCGATCTTGATGTCTTTCATGCTGCCGGAGCCATAGACGGCGATCCCGTGGGCATTGCCATCATCCGCTGTTGTTTTTATATCCCGGACGTGATTGTTCTTAATGGTAATATGGCTGCTGGAGCCTGAAACATAAATTCCCATGGCGGTTGCTTCTTCCGATGAAACGGAAAGGTCTTGAATCGTAAGGCCGCTGATTGTGATGTACTGTTGATTGTGAATCTGAATGAGCGGTGTTTCATATTCAGCGTCCTGAATAGATTCTCCGCTGATGACGACTTTTTCATTCTCATAGTTTTGAAATGTGATAGGCTTTTCAGCCGACCCGCTCTCCTTCACATCAAGCGTTTCATGATACGTGCCTTCCCGAATCATAACAGTTGTGCCAGGGACAGCTTTTTTTGCTGCATGTCCCAGAGTTCGAAACGGCTTTTCTTTCGTTCCTTCATTTTGATCATTTCCATCGGGGGAAACATACAAGCTGTTAGCCGGTTCTGCTTCTTTTGCTCCGGTCTTATCGTAAGCAAAAGCGATGATAACAGAAACTAAAATACACGCTGATAAAATAAAATACCATTTTCTCATACTCAGCTCTCTTTTCTTTTCAAAATGGATAAACTAATACAATTATAGAATATCCATTTATGGAAAACCATCGCAAATATTCGAAAGCATTTAGCCGACCTGGAATTTTTAAATGAAAATCGTCCGTGAAAAGAAAAAGGCAACCCTATCATCCAGGGTTGCCTCCATGTTTATAAGTTAATTCAGCTTTTCCGCGTAGCTTGTATGATTTTTCGTCCGCAGTCTATGAATGAGATAGCCGCCTATTCCTCCTAAAATCGCCGGAAGCACCCATCCTAATCCGATGTCATACATCGGGAGAAACTGATTGAAAAAATGATTAATAGCTGCAATTTTTAGTCCGGCAGCATTCAGGCCGTCAAACAGGCTGATGATAAAGGTCAATATCAGACTGCCTTGATACACTTCCCTCTTCCCCTTAAATACGGGATGTAAAAATGTTAAGAATATTAAAGAAATCGCAATGGGATACAAAGTTGTTAAAACCGGCATTGAAACGTTAATCAGCTGTGTTAATCCTATATTTGCTACAAGGGTGCTGAACATTGATAAGATGACAGCAATTTTTTTATAGGCGATGTTTGGAAACAAGCCGTGGAAAAATGAAGAGCATGCTGTGATGAGTCCCACACTTGTTGTCAGACATGCTACCGTAATCATTAAGCCCAAAAAAACGGAACCATATGGTCCGAAATAATAGGATGAAACCTTTGCCAAAACCTCGGCTCCATTTTCTAAAAGACCGAGTTTTTCAACGCTGGAAGCCCCCATATATGAAAGCGCTGAATAGATCAGAGCCAAGAGTGCCGCTGCAATCGCCGTTGATTTTGCACAAACGATCATGAGCTGTTTTTTGGAGACCGCTCCCTTCTCTTTCATTGCGTTCACAATGATGATTCCAAATACAAAAGCGACAAGGGCATCAAGTGTAAAGTAACCTTCTTTAAACCCTTTAAAAAATACGTGTGATGCATATCCTTCAGACGGAGCTTGAAAGCTTCCGATTGGGTGAAGAATAGCCGTAACAACGAGCAATCCGATAAATGTTAATTTAATAGGAGTTAGAAATTTTCCGATTACATCGATAATTTTAGTTGGATTCAGGGACAGCAAGCATGCCACTGTGAAAAATAATACGGTAAATATGATTAAGGCAACAGGGCCCGCATCATTTGATAAAAAAGGTTTAACCCCTATTTCAAACGACACATTACCGGATCTGGGAATCGCGAAAAAAGGGCCGATTGCTAAATAGAGAACCGTCGTAAATACAATCCCGAACAACGGATGCACACGACTGGCCAGAGACTGCAAATCATTTTTTCCTGAAAAAACGAATGCCGTAATGGCGAGTAATGGCAATCCGACTCCGGTCACTAAGAATCCTGCATTGGCTGTCCATACATTCTCTCCGGCCATCTGACCAAGCATAGGCGGGAAAATTAGATTTCCTGCACCGAAAAATAATGCAAATAGCATTAATCCTATGATTAGGATAAATGAAAAAGGAATTTTTTTTGCCATCATGAGTCCTCCGATTCGGGTTAAGCTATTGGTGCGTTTTTAGTAGTCAGCAGTGTAGCACGATAAAAATTTTAAAAATAAATGTCCTGAATTATCAGTAAATATTAAATAAAAGTACTATCCTACTATAGTAGCTGTTGCTCGTATTGTCAAAGGTTTAGTCGTATAAAAATTGCGTCATGCTCTTTCTTTGAAATTGATTTACAAGTTTGTTACAACATGTAAAAATAATAACGGAAAGGAAATTCACATTTGGGAGGTTGTAAAATGCCATTAGGGCCTGCAATCATTTCGGTATTAATAGTATTCGGCATCGTATATGTTATTATGAGAGCGGTAAGGAAATCTAATTGATGGCAGGACGCCTCGGCCTCGCTCCTTTGTCGCATATGCTGCTTCCCCGTTCGGTGCTCTGCTCTTTATTGAACAAGGAGGCATATAGAATGAAGCTGTTTGTCCATCCGCTCGGCTGAAATTGCCGGGTCATGCGGGGCAAAAGCTAAGAAAAAAGGCCAGTCAAATAAAATGACTGGCCTTTTTTGGGTTAAATATGATTTACAAAGTAGAGATATCAATCACGAATCGATAACGCACATCACTTGTGAGGACGCGCTCATACGCTTCATCTACTTGGTCAGCTCCGATGACCTCAATTTGCGGAGCTATGCTGTGTTCAGCAGCGAAATCAAGCATCTCTTGTGTCTCCCGTATGCCGCCGACAAGTGAACCTGCAATGCTGCGGCGACCCATAATTAAGGAAAACACACTGTACTGATCCCGTTCTGCCGGTGCGCCGACGTTAACAAGTGTTCCATCTACACGAAGAAGCGATAAATATGCATCAACGTCCAGATTGGCGGACACCGTGTTTAAAATGAGGTCAAAACGGCCGGCCAGTTCAGTGAATACGGAAAGTTTTTCCTTTTTATTCCAAGTTTAGGTTATCCGGAATGCGGACAACGAAATCTTCTTTGACCACTAGGAAGTCACCTTCTTCAAATTCTCGTTTTCTAATAATGGTTTCTTGGAGACACCAATCCTCACGAAAATAGAAAGATGAATGTAAATACATTGAAAATAAAGCTACCCGACCGACAAGGTTTTGGCAGGTGTAGGCATGCCGCCAAGCCGGACAGACCCAAAACGAGGTATTAGACTATCCGGCTTGTTCTTACTATTTTACCTGCCAAACCGCCGTCCCTGCCGTCCTAAGACGTTTTTTTGAATTCTAATGTAAGAGAGTAAGAGACGCTATGTGGGGTTTCGCCCCTGCCTGTTGTCTTTGACAGGCATTAATCCGAACAGACCAAAAACGTGATGCAAGACCCTTTGAAATCATTTTTTTAGCATGAATTTGTTGAAGCTCAAAACAGGTTATAGATGTCGGTCTCGAATGTAATATTTTGTAAATTAACCCTTGATTTTGAATTTGCAAGTGTTATCATGGTAATGATTCATAAAACAAAGGAGTGGTTTTGTGTTTAAAAAGTGTGTTGCTATGTTCTTAGGTGTCGTGCTGATTTTTTCAATGATTCCTTACGCATCAGCAGTAGAGGGGAAAGACAAATATGTTGTGGCAAAGGAAGTAATATTGAAAACTCAAGAAGAATTCATACAATCTATGAAAAAACTATCTCCTAAAAACGATGATGAAGCAGATGAATTTTCCACTCAATACTTCAAAGATAATCCGGTTAACGAAGAACACTTGATAAATTTTTAAAAAAAAGAAAAAACTGTGCTCCCTAATGCAACCTCCGGTGATACAATAGATATTGACAACTACATACAGAGTAATATTGATGAGGGAAACTTCAGTGAGCAAGATTTAGGAAATGGCATAAAACTTGTCCTTACTGATTCTCCAACCTATTTTATTACTTCAGTGAGCGAAACCCCAATTGATGAAAACAAGTTTCAGGTCAAGGCGAGGACAAAAGAACATAAGCTAGTTTACAGAGCAAAAAACATGTTTGGAATAGAATTGTTTAAGGTTCATAATGCCGCATATTTCACGTATGGCGGCAAATCTCCAAGAGCACATCAGACTTCTGCATATTATAAACGAGGGACAACATCGTTGTGGAGAGTTGAGAACTGGAAAAAAGGAACCAGAAGTGTTCCAGGCAATAAAGCGCAAGCCTATGCCGAAGGAAATTTTTTTACAGGATTCGCATTCAAGGGCTTTGATATTATTATACAGGAATGGCATATCACAAACACAATCACTTGTAATAACAAAGGAAAAGTTGAAAGAAGCGGGAGGGTGAAATAGTTTTGTTCAAGTCTAAGATTTTTGTTTGGGTGAGTAGTATAATCACAGGATTGCTTGCTCTAGTTCACTTGTGGAATATAGCTGTAATACCAGAACAAACAGCTATGGGGTATGTAAGTGTTATAACAGCAATCCTTGTAGTGAGTGTATTATATGGCATCGTAACAGGGGCAATTGCCTATTGGATATTTAACATAATCAAGTTTCTTTCAAAAAAATTCAGTCATTGATTAAAGGGATGCAGACTAAAAAATTTGCAGTCAAATAAAACAGAGAAAAAGCCGTCACCAGTTTACGCTGGAAACGGTTTTTTTTAGATTTGCAAAGAGAATGCCTTATAGACGGATAAACGACCTGCTTACATATCCCACCAAAAGGACTCGGGAAGCGAGTATTGTCCATTTAACAGAACCGTTTCGCCAATCGCTGGAGCGATCATGTTGGCGTCTTTTTTCTCGGCCTCTTTCAATGCGCGTTCAATCGGCTCTTTCCAGCCGTGGTATGCGAGGGTAAAGGCCCCCCAATGAATCAACATCATATTCTTTCCTTTTACATCTTTGTGGGCCTGTACAGATTGTTCAGGTGTCATATGAATCTCGGACCAGCGTCTGTCATACTGACCTCCCTCCATTAATGTCATATCGAAAGGGCCGTATTTTTTGCCGATTTCCTTAAAGTGTTCATCATATCCCCCGTCACCGCTCGTATAAAAACGCGTATGTTTTCCGAGGATGACCCAGCCGCCCCACAGGGTCGTATTTCGATTCAACATGCCTCTTCCGGAAAAGTGTTTCGACGGTGTCAAGGCTATTGTCAAACCTTGAAACCCCGTTTCATCCCACCAATTGAGTTCCGTGATTTTTTCTTTCTCAACTCCCCACCGAATCAAGTGTGTGCTGACTCCGTAAGGAACGAAGAAATGACCGGCCTTTTCCTTCAGCTTTAAGATGGATGGATAATCTAAGTGATCGTAATGATCATGTGTAATCAAGACGGCGTCAATCGGCGGCATATCGTTTACCATATGCAGGATGTTTTCGCTGTAGCGTCTGCTTCCGATAAATGATACGGGTGAAGCAATTGGGCCCAGCATAGGGTCTACGAGTATTTTTTTGCGATCGATGCTCAATAAAAAAGCGGAATGTCCAAACCATGTTAAGCTGTCTTCGTTACTTTTAACGATGTTCCAATCAATCTCAGAAACAGGGATTTGACCGGAAGGATTGCGCTCCTTGCCGCCGGAAACAGCGTCTCTCATCATCGAGAGAACCCCGGAGATTCCGCCCATATCCATCTTTGCCGGAGCTTGGTTGACAAATTTGCCATCGGCATAATTGTCAAAGCTTTGATACAGCTTTTTTTGTTCTTTGCTTGGATTGCCCCCAAACACGGGGTGTAAATTGATGAATAACAAAACAGCCGCGCATAATACGATGATAAAAATGAATAAAAACATCATGATTTTTTTCATTGTTCCTTCCTTTTTAGGATGATCTCTTGCTTCCTCTTATTCTACCGATTATACCTGCATCATCGCCAGTGTAACGCTGCTGGATATGATTATTGCCATCGTAGTTGGACACCACGCGCAACCAAACAATGAATAAAAATGTAAAGAACCCTCCGAATTTGGAGAGTTCTTTTTCATGGGCGATCATGTACCCACTACATGCGGAATGCAGCAATTATTTGATTTGCACCAATAAAAATGTGTATTTGGTGCCCTCCGGCTTGTTTTTCCAATAAATCGTTACCTCCGCATCTCCCTTTTGGCGTCCTTTATAGTCTACCGAGTTCAAGATCGGATTAGCAAATGCATGAAGAATAAAGGGATCATCGACCGCAACCTCTAAATCGTCGTTCGAAAATTCAATTTGAGGACCTCCATTTATACTGCCGCAATAGAAATGTGCACGGCCGGAACCGTCAATGCCGACAGTTTCGTCGTATACGGTGAGGATGTGAGTTGAGCATTCGCTTGGTTTAATGGTACCAACTGATGCAGCATTTACAGAGATGGCATGAAAGGACAGAATCGTCGCGAGGGCAATGGCAAGTGACAAGAAATACTTGCTTAATTTCCCGATCTTCATATTGTCAGCCTCCAACCAAATATTGTTAGTATACATATTCTCCAGATAGAAATATATACCTCTTCCATAAGACGCTTACAAAAAAAGAGCTGACATTAATGGTCAGCTCCCGCTTTTAAAACCGGACAGATTCAGAGGGTTGGAAAAACCGGTCCACCGCTTCATCGGTTACATCTGAAACGTGCCGGTACTTATAGTTCGGTGATTGATCACGGTCGATCAGGACGGACCTGACGCCTTCGAAGAAATCATTGTGCTTCAAAAAGTTCTTTGCCAGCACCAGATCCGTGGCAAAGCATTCTTCCAGTGTTTTTTGACGTCCGTCCGCCAGCTGTTTCAATGTGATTTTTAATGAAAATGGCGATTTGGAAAGCATCGTTTTTTTCACATTCGAGCTAAAGGTGCTTCCCTCGCTTTCGAGCGATTGAAGGATCTCTTCCAGCTTATCATACTTAAAATGACGGTCAATCGCTTGCTGATCACGGGCGAGCGTGCTCTCCTGGGAGGGCTCCGTTTTCGATTCGCGGATCAGCTGATCGAGCTTTTCTTCAACGCTTGCAAGGCGCCAATCGGTTTGTTCCACTGTTTGGAGCAATCGTTCTAAAGCGCCGCTCTCCATGTAGGCGTCTGCCCCATTGATATACAGCACGTCGGCTGCATGGATGACAGACGCTGTTAATCCAAGATACCGCCCTAAGCGGCCCGGGGCTTTGTTTAAAAAATAGGCTGCGCCGACATCCGGAAAGAAACCGATATTCATTTCAGGCATCGCCCATTTTGTCCTCTCCGTGACGATTCGGTGGCTGGCCCCGTATGTCAGGCCGACGCCTCCCCCCATGACGATCCCGTCCAAGCAGGCGATGATCGGTTTCGAAAATCGATGGACTGCCATATCGACTTCGTACTCTGTTTCAAAAAAGCGCTCGGCATCTTGCAGGGCCTGTTTTGACGAACGAGCTTCATAGAGTGCCTTAATATCCCCTCCGGCACATAGTCCTTTTGGTCCTGCACCTTTGATGACCACGATAGAAACGTTTTGATCTGTCTCCCACTCTTTTAACTTTTCACCAATCAGACGGACCATGTCGTATGTGAGTGAGTTGAGCGCTTTCGGGCGATTCAGAACAATCGCTGCGGCGCCGTTTTGATTGACGGAAAACAGCACTTCATCGGACATCTTGATCCACTCCTTTTATGAATGATGAAAGTCTGGTTTGCGCTTTTCGACAAATGCGTGAATTCCTTCTTTGGCATCTGAAGTGACAAACAGCTCGGCGAATCTGTTTCGCTCCCTCTCCAGTGCTTGTTCCATGCTTTCGCTGGCACCCTGTACGACACATTCGACGGCGCGCCTCACGCTGGTCATGCTTTTTCCTTCGATAAAGGACAAAGCGACACGTGCTGCCGTCTTCATCAGTTCCTCTCCCTTTACGGCCATCTGTGCAATTTTCAGCTCTACCGCCTCTTGAGCTGAAAGCGATCGGCCCGTCAGGATAAGGTCGAGTGCTGTAGCTGTGTCCGTTATGTTGCGAAGCCGCTGTGTACCACCAAACGCTGGAATCAAGCCGAGCTTTAATTCGGGAAGACCGACTGTTGCATCGTCTGATACGATTCTGAAGTGGCAGCTCATCGCGAGTTCCAGGCCTCCGCCAAGAGCCGGTCCGTTTATCGCCGCAATGACGGGTTTTTTGGAAGCTTCGATTTCATCGCAGAGCGCCTGGCCACCTTGTGCGAGCGCCAATCCTTGTTTTTGGTCCCCAAGTTTTGAAACGAATTCTTTAATATCCGCTCCCGCCACAAAAAAGCGGCCTTCTCCTGTGATAATGATCGCTTTTGTCTCCTCGTCACGGGCCAATTCCCGAAAAAGAGAACGCAATTCGGTGATACAGGAAGAAGAGAGTGTATTTGCCGGCGGATTGTTCAACGTGACGGTTGTGATGCCATGTTCTGTTTTAAGTGTGGCATATTTCAAGTTCAATATTGATCCCTCCCTGTTTAAATAAAAAAGGCCCCTCTGAAAAAAAATCAGTTGTGCATGAGAGGGAGCCTTATGTTCAAGATTAGAACCAGCGTTCGGTGACGACCTTTTTACGCGTGTAAAACTGGACGCCGTCCTTTCCGTTTGTCCCAAGATCTCCATAGAAAGAGGCTTTGTTCCCTGCGAAGGAGAAGAACGCCATCGGAGCCGGTACGTTGACATTGACGCCGATCATTCCGGCATCAATTTTATCGCGGAACTGCTGGGCGCTTTTCCCGCTCGATGTGTAGATGACAGCGCCGTTGGCAAACTTCGATTGATTGGCGAGCTCGATCCCCTCATCAAGGTCTTGTACACGGACAACGCTCAAGACCGGTGCGAAGATTTCGTCCTGCCAGATTTTCATCTCCGATGTCACATGATCGAAAATCGTGGCTCCCACAAAGTATCCTTCCTGAACATCCGGATTGCGGCCGTCCACGGCGAGTGCTGCCCCTTCTTTAATTCCTGTGTCGATATAGTCAAGGACGCGTTGTTTATGGACTTCGCGGATCAGCGGACCGACAAAGTGATCCTCGGATCTCCCGTCTCCTGTCTTCAGCTTCCGTGTTTCAGAGACGAGCATTTCCATGAAGTCATCGGCGATGTCATCAACCACCGCCGCAACGGAGCAGGCCATACAGCGTTCCCCGCTGCTTCCGAATGCCGCCCCGATGATGCCTTGAACCGACTTTTCAAGATGGCAATCCGGCATAACAATCGCATGGTTTTTAGCGCCGGCAAGCGCCTGAACGCGTTTCCCGTTAGCTGTGCCTGTTTGATACACATATTTTGCGACCGGTTCTGAACCAACGAAGGAGACGGCTTTAATATCATCGTTCTCCAATATTCCGTTTACAACATCCTTTCCTCCATGGACGAGGTTTAACACACCTTTTGGAAACCCGGCTTCATAGAACAGCTCAACAAGCTTCCCGGCAAGAATGGGAGTCCGTTCCGAAGGTTTCAGGACGAACGTGTTTCCGCAGGCGATGGCGAGCGGAAACATCCACAGAGGAACCATCATTGGAAAGTTAAACGGCGTAATACCGGCGACGACCCCTAAAGGATAGCGCCAAATCGATCCATCGATGCCCCCTGCTATTGTGGGCAGGGATTCTCCCATCATTAAAGTAGGTGTGGCTGTCGCAAGCTCAACAACTTCGATTCCTCGTTGCACTTCGCCTCGGGCGTCTTTTAACGTTTTGCCGTTTTCCGCCGTAATGATGTCTGCCAATTGTTCTTTTTGCTCTTGAAGAAGCTGCAAATATTTGTATAAAAGTCTTGCCCGATTGGGGACAGGCACAAGCGACCAGGTCTGATAAGCGTGCTTGGCAGCCTGCACGGCACGATCTACATCCGCTCTCACAGATAGAGGCGCATAAGCGATGACGTTTCCGTTTGCAGGATTGACGACTTCTTCAGATTCCGTACCTAGAGAATTCACCCATTTCCCGTCGATATGGTTCATCATTTTTTTTGCATTGGTTGTGATCATTTGCTTTCTCACCTCTCCTTACTGATAAGTTGTCTTTTGTTCGCTTATTTTTTTGTATAAAACAGACATATCTTTGTCGCCGTATCCGTTCTGATCGGCGTCTTCATAAATGCCGAAGAGAATCTTGCTCACCGGCAGTTCAACCTCGTTTTTCTCAGCCAAATCCAGTGCAAAGCCAAGGTCTTTCAGCAGCAGCTTCAAAGAAAAGCCAGGTTCATAGTTTTCATTCGCTATGAAACTTTTATAGTTGCGCTCATAGATCCGGCTCTGCCCATAGCTGACGTTCAGCATCTCAAACAATTGGTCGAGATCCAGATTGCTGTTTTTGGCAAGGTGCAGGGCTTCACTGACGCCTGCTGTATAAAAACCGATTAAGAGGTTGTTGATCAGCTTCGTATTCGTTCCGCTGTCGATGTTTTCGTTCACATGAAAAATATTCTCACCCAATGCGTTGAAAACAGGCAACGCTTTATTAAAAACGGACTTCGGACCCCCGACCATAAAGGTAAGCGTCCGGTTGACCGCCCCGATCACACCGCCGCTGACCGGCGCCGCAAGAAAATCGATCCCTTTTCTTTTCGCTCCCTCCGCAATCCGGATATTCAGTTCAGGAGCGACCGTGCTTGTATCGATCAGGAGGACGCCTGGTCCAGCCAGGTGTACGAGCCCCTTTTTCCCCAGAAAAACCTCCTCTGCAGCGTTTGATGAAGGAAGGCTTGTCAGGATGGCGTCACACTCATCAACCATCTTTTCAACTGAAATCCCGATTGTTCCCCCTGCATGATGCAAGGCCAATTCAGCTTCTTTGTTCAGGTCCGTTCCATACACCGTAAAGTTCTCCTGAAGCAAATTTTTAGACATGGGCAGACCCATATTGCCCAAACCGATAAATCCGATTTTTTTCACACAGTTTCCCTCCGATCACACCGTATATTTTTCATGAGCCGCTATTTTCTCTGCGATTTCGCGTTTTTGAGCAAACAGATTGCTGAAAAGGGGCAAAGGAAGGCTGCGAGCCTCTTCAAATGCGAGCTTTCTTTCGGCTTCATCAGATGCTATGCCTGATAAGGCGGTCACCGCCATCTCTTCGATTCTGCGGAAGCCTTCTTCACAAATGACGTTCGTCATCATTTCTTTCAACCGTGCTTTTTCGCTTCCGCTTCTTTGGAGTGCTTTTTCAGTCCGGCGGGCGACGGATTCCATCACATAGATTTCTTTTTTCATGTCGGCGAGAAGCCGGGCGTATTCCTGCTCCTCCTGAATGTTCACGCGAGAGCGTATAAGCGCTTTTAATGTTTTGCCGAAAAGCCTGTTGGACAGCTGAATAAACCGCCGGTTTCGGTTCCCCTTGCTGCTTAATTGAGCTTCCTGCTCTGAGATGCCGTTTTGCTGCGCTTCTTTCATCATCAGTTTGGCGATCGTCAAGCGGTTTATCTCGTTTGTCCCCTCAAAAATCCGGCTGATCCGTGCATCCCGGTACAATCGTTCGACTTCGTACTCCTGCATGTATCCGTAGCCGCCATGAATCTGCACCGCCTCGTCTGCAATCCGGTCGAGTATTTCGGAACAGTGAACTTTATTGATCGCACATTCGGATGCATAGTTTGCCAGTTCTCTCAGTCTATCGTCTAATGGCTCAGCCGAATCTAAAACATTGTCCAAGCCATCTGCCGTTCTGTAAGCAGCGCTTTCCGCGCCGAAAATCGAAATCGCCATGTCGGCAATCTTTTCTTGAATCATTGAAAAACCGATGATCGGCTTGTGAAATTGTTTGCGTTGTTTAGCGTAGCTAACGGCAAGGTTCAATGCTTGTTTTGCCATTCCAATGTTCGAAAACGCGAGCTTTAAGCGGGCCATGTTTAAAATGTTCAATGCGACATGATGTCCTTTCCCGACATGACCTAGAACATTGTTGCTCGGCACCTCGACTTCCTCCAGGATTAAGGTTGCTGTCGAAGACCCTTTGATTCCCATCTTCTTCTCTTCAGGTCCGATGGAAACGCCTTTAAACGAACGTTCGACGATAAATGCTGTCATGCCTTCCGCCGTTTTTGCAAAGACAACATATACATCAGCTACTTGCGCGTTCGTAATCCATTGTTTTTCCCCATTTAAAATCCAGGCTGTTCCATCCCCATTCAAGACGGCCGTTGTCTTTGCGTTTAAAGCATCCGAACCTGCGCCCGGCTCTGTCAGAGCATATGCTCCGATCCATTCGCCTGATGCCAGTTTCGAAAGGTATTTTCGTTTTTGTTCTTCTGTTCCATAATAAATATACGGCAATGTCCCGACTCCCGCATGAATATTAAAGGAGACGCTGAACGATCCGCCGGCTCCCATTTTCTCTGCGACTAACCCGGAAAGCTTCTTGCTGAGTGAAAGGCCGCCGTATTCCTCCGGAACTTCGATACTGAGTAAGCCGAGCTCTCCCGCTTTTTGAAACAATTTTTTCACGCTTTCGTGATCCTGCTGATCGATCGATTCAAGAAGGGGCATGACTTCGTTTTTGACAAATGATTCTGTCGTTTTTGAAATCAGTTGCTCTTCCTCTGTGAAATCTTCCGGCGTAAATCCTTCAGCAGCCGATTCGTGTTGAGAAATCAAGGGTTCATTCCATCGAAGTTTTGCTTTCCCCATTGCTTTCCTCCTCGCTTCCGCTAAATAGAGTGATAAACCGAGATAAAAAGACGATGAATCCGCTTACATTTTTCCTGATACGAATCATCGTCAATTTTCTCATCCAGATAAGGACCAACCAATTATGAAGGGCACGGTTGTTTCGGTCATTTAGCAGGCTTTTCTTTTGCCTGTCGCCGGAACATAGAACCGCTTTTTGTTTCATGAAGCAGCTGTTCCGCGAAAAGCCCTGGGCAGTGCAGCTGATGTTTAAGATATGAAGCTTTTAATATCAGCTTATCAAATAATTGGAAGATTTCCAAATGTTTTTTTGGTTTACTCTATTTTACTTGTGAAGCTTGGGAATATGCATTGTCAGCCTTGTGGTGAACGCGTTTTGGCAAGCCGGCATTCTTTTTTCGCAAAAATAAAACAGACCATCGTTTTGATGGTCTGTTCAGAAAGGGTACCATTGATCGCTTATTCGATTGACAAGCTTGAAACGATACATTCTGCATGGCCGGCGAGCGTAAATTCTCCAAAGCCCGCAGGCAGTAGCATGTGATCTCCTTTTTTAAAAGAAAAGTCATGGCCGCCAGCCGCGATGCGCCCTTCCCCTTCTATAGCGCTGACAAGAAGAAACGGTTTATCCTGTTTGAAACAGGCCGATCCTTTTACATTCCATTTTTCTACTGAGAAATATGGACACTCAATCAGTGCGGCAGTCTTGACAGCACCCGATGTTTCATATTGAACAGTTTCGCGATCAGGCGAAGACGGGACATCGATCACTTCTATGCTTTTTTGCAAATGGAGCTCGCGCAGGTTTCCTTCAGCATCTTTTCTGTCATAATCATATAGTCTGTAGGTTGTGTCTGAATTCTGCTGCGTCTCCAAAATCAAAATGCCTTTTCCGATCGCATGGACGGTTCCGCTCGGCACATAGAAGAAATCTCCCGGCTTCACTTTGACGCGGCGCAAAAGCTCATTCCATTTTCCGTGTTCGATCATTGAGACCATTTCTTCGCGCGTCTTGGCATGGTGGCCGTAAATGATCTCCGCATCTTCTTTGCAATCAATGATATACCAGCATTCCGTTTTTCCAAGCTCCCCGTTTTCGTGCAGCTTTGCATATTCATCGTTTGGATGCACTTGTACGGATAGGTCTTGGTCGGCGTCCAAAATTTTTGTCAGAAGAGGAAAGCGGTCTCCCTTTATATGTCCGAATAAATGACGGTGTTCATTCCATAATTCGCTGAGTGTGAGCCCTTTATACAAGCCGTTTTTTACGACGCTTTGTCCATTTTGATGTGCGGCGAAAGCCCAGCACTCCCCCGTTTGTTCTGATGGAATCTCATAGCCGAAAGAGGCTAAAGCTGTGCCGCCCCATATTCTTTCTTTAAAAACAGGCTCGAAAAATAATGGTTCAGTCATGACAGGCGTCCCCCTTTTTTAGATGATTTCATCCAGAAGTTTGTATGCTTCTTCTTTTGTTTGGGCAGAGAGAAGCTTGTCCCGGTAGGTGTCATCCATCAGTTTTCTGGAGAGCATTTGCAGAAGCTTCAGATGCTCGTTTCCTCCGCTTTCTTTCGGGACGGCGATCATAAAAATCAGTTTGGCGTCAGTTCCGTCAAGACTCTTCCAGTCGACGCCCGAACGTTTAATGCCGAATGCTACACTCGGCTTCTTGACGGCGTCAGACTTCCCGTGCGGGATCGCGATATTCATGCCGATCGCCGTTGTCCCCTCTTGTTCGCGATTCATGATCGCTTGTTTAAATTCGCTTTCCGAATGCAGTGCGCCTTTCCGGGCCAATTTTTGAATCATTTCATCGATAATGTCGTCTCTCGTATCCCCTGATAAATGCGGTTCGATCAGTTCCGTATCGATGATGTCTGTGAGCTTTTTGATTTCCGGCATGTCGGATTTTTTGCTTTTTGCTTCGATTTCGATGTTCGGCTGCGGAATGTCATTCGCTGCAGCAGCTTCACTTACTCCTGCGGGTGCAGCTGTGACCTCTTTTTTGAGCACATTGACCAAAAGAGCGGTGACCAGAGATCCGGCAATAACGGCGATAAAGAACATCAACACATGATCGACAGCGCCAAGCACCGCTACGATCGGTCCGCCGTGGGCGACTCTGTCCCCTACATGACCGATCATGGCGATCACGGAACCTGTCATTGAACCCGCCATAATACTTGGTATGACGCGAAGCGGGTCCTGTGCAGCAAACGGTATAGCGCCTTCAGTAATGCCGAATAATCCCATTGTAAATGCTGCTTTTCCCATTTCTCTTTCTTGCGCCTGAAATTTTCTTTTTCCTAAAAACGTTGCAATGCCAAGCCCGATCGGAGGAATACAAATGGCAACGGCGATCGGACCCATAATTTCATAGTTTCCTTCACCGATCATGGCAGAACCAAACAAGAATGCCACTTTATTGACGGGGCCGCCCATATCAAACGAAATCATCGCCCCTAAAATTAATGCCAGAAGAATCGAGCTTGAGCCCTGCATACCAGCCAGCCAAACCGTCAATGATTCAAAGATTTGCGCGACAGGCGCGCCGATCAGCAATACGAACGCCAAGCCGACAATGAGCGAGGAAACCACCGGGATCACGATGATTGGCATGATCGGCTGAATGGCTTTTGGCACTTTTAATTTTTTGATGGCCAGTGCTGCATATCCGGCTAAAAAGCCCGCGATAATGCCACCGAGGAACCCTGCACCGCTCCCGCTTCCGTAAAAGCTTCCCGTCGCTGCAATATATCCGCCGATCATTCCCGGCACAAGCCCCGGTTTATCCGCGATGCTGTAGGCAATATAACCGGCTAAAATCGGGATCATGAATGAGAATGAGGCAGCTCCGATTTGCTCAATCGTTTTCCAAAAAGAATCATCAGGGATCACTAACCCTTTCGGCGTCTTTTCACCCCCAAGCGTCAATGCGACCGCAATCAATAATCCGCCGACGACAATGAAAGGAACCATAAACGATACACCGTTCATTAAATGCCGGTAAATCGGATTTTGCTTTTTCTCAGTTTGAGCGGAAGCTTCCGTTTTCGCAGCCGGACGATAGACAGGTATATCGCCATTGATCGCTTTTTGTATCAATTCTTCCGGTTTTCGGATGCCTTCCTGAACACCGACAGCCAGAAGTTTTTTTCCTATAAAACGGTCTTTGTTGACCGAGCGGTCTGCGGCAATAATAATCGCGTCTGCCTCGCGGATTTCCTGCTCGGTCAGCTCATTTTCCACCCCGATGCCGCCTTGTGTTTCGACTTTCATTTGAACGCCCATTCGCTCGGCCGCTTTTTGCAAATTTTCCGCAGCCATATACGTATGGGCAATTCCGTTTGGACATGATGTAATCGCTAACAGTTTCATGCGAATCCTCCTTCTGAAACTAAAGTAATGAGCAGCTCTTGTCATTACTTTATAATAAAAACCCGTGTGTAAAAGCGTTGTTTTTTACCGCAGTCTCCGGAAAAATCGGCTTTATTTCCTATAAATAAAAAAGCAGGGCGCCGCCCCGCTTTTAATAATCCAAATAAGATAAGAATTTCATCACATTTGTTTCTTTCGTCAGCTTTTGGATGAAAGCCGGTTGCTCGCTTAAGCTGGACAGCTCTTGAAACAATTGTTTTGTCATGTTTTGATCCTCGTGTTTGACAGCGAGCATAAAGACGAGCGATACTTTTTCAGAGCCCCAGTCAAGCGGCTCTTTTAATGTGGCGATCGCAATGGCTGATTGTTTAATCAATTTGGCGTTCGCGTGAGGAATGGCGATGCCCGCTCCGATGTTTGTCGCCGACATTTTTTCTCTCATGACTGCGTGTACAGCATATTCTTTTTCTACATAGCCTTTCTCGTACAAAGCCATTGCCAGCTGTTCAATCAGCTTGTAGCGGTGTTCTGACTCCTGCTGCAGGAAGACGAGGAAAGGAGTCGTGTCATTCAGCACTTTAAACGTTTTTTGTGTTTGCCGGGACGATTCACCGAGCTGATTCATAAAAGCGGCGAGCTTTTTCTCATCGGCCGACTCGAGCAGCGGTGATACAACGATATGGGGAATTGATAAATCCTCCAGACTGACTGTTGATATCACAAGCTCGATATCTTCATGTTGTGAAGTATAGTCCGCCAAATCAGCTTTCGCGATGCAGTCCATCACGGCAATTTGGTGGAATTTCCGTTCAATTTTTGTCCGCAGCAGCTGTGACATCCCGATGCCCATGTGACAGACGATGATCGCTTTTTTATGCTTGTCTTTTCCATAGCTGAAGCGTTCGATCGCCGCTTGGAAATGCAATGTCAGATAGGCGGCTTCTTCCTCGGGAATCGAAAGTGAAAACGTTTGGTTGATGTCTTCAAGGACATCAATGACAATATGAAACAGATAAGGGTACATTTTTTTGATATCGTTGAGCATTGGATTTGATACGGAAAGGTCATAGTTCAGCCGGTTTAAAACGGTATTAAGGTGAATTTTCAATCCGTTGATCAAAACCCGGTCCTCGCGGAAATCCATCATTTTCAACTCTGATACGCGTTTGATTAAATATTCGACAACCTTTGGAAGCAAAGGGTTTTCCAGTCCGCTCTCCCCTTCTTTCCGCAATGGGTAACGGACTTTCCCGCCTAATATATGCAATGTTAAATAGACGGCCTCTTCTTCAGGAAAGCGGATCGCAAAAACCGCTTCAAGCCGTTTTAAACATGCAAACGTCCACTGAAATTCTTTTTTCTTTTTGACTGCATCTATTTCCCCCGGCGAAATGGTAATCGGCTGTTTCATTTTGATGCGGCGGATCATCAGCAGTGTATGCAACAGTAAATTTTCGAACGTTTCATCAGTGAAATATAAAGAATGGCGCTTTTGCAATGATCTGATTTCGTTTTTAACAAATTCCACTTCATGGCTTAAAAATTGGCTTTTAATAAATCGGCTTGTAAACTCCGGGTTGTCAATCAACTCCGAGATGCGCGCCAGCGCTTTTCTCTTATTTTTTTCACTTCCTTCGATCTTTAAACCGAGGCGCTGCTTGGACACCAGTGTGAGGCCAAACCGCTGGAGCCAACCTTCGATTTGATTCAAATCCCTTTTGATGGAAGATTTATTTAAGAAGTGCTCGGCAGCCATTTCTTTTGCAGAAACCGGCTTTGGATTCATTAATAACTGATAAGCGATTTGCAGCATTCTTTCTTCATTAGATTGCTGCTTTGCGGCGTGATGTTCGGTATATAATTGCCGGCTTAAACGGGCCCTTTCATGATCTTCGATATTCAAATAAACGCCCAGTCCCGGTTTGCGAATCAATTGAGCATGAGAATGCTGATTGAGATAATCTTCAATCGTTTTCAGATCATTTCTGATCGTTTTTTCAGAACACTTTACCCTGTCTGCGAAATCTTGTACGACTAAATAGTCATCAGGTTCAGATAACAACAGATTCAGAATGTCTTTTTGCCTCGTATTCATATCTTTCTCACCTGTTTTTCTATCCTTCCCGTCAGTTTCACTTAAAAGAAATGATAGTATAAGTATACTACATACGTAACCGTTTACATTATACAATGAAATAAAAGGGCCAAAAGTTTCGTTTTTTACCGAAACTTCCGGAAAAAATGCTTTTATCAACTCGGAATTTTTTCTTTTATAGGAATTTTTTATAATAGATGATAGTGAGGGGAAGTAAAACAGCTGTACGGTTCTGAAACGGAAAAAGGATCAGCAGAGCTGCTCCCGCCGATCCTTAAACATTAAAATTCTCTTTTATTATAAAAGCTGAGCGATATCGCATATGAAACGGAGATCATCACGAGCAGTACACCAACCAAAAGGATGAATGTACCCGCATTTGACATTTCGCTTAGAAAAGCCGTTAGTTTTTGGCTCAATGCAAGGTTCTCCCCCGCATCTATAAATTTAAAAAAGGCAGTCCCTCCAAATATAATGGCGAAAAATATAATGATATTCGCCATTTTGGACTTCAAATAGCCGTACTTAAAAATCAGCGGAAATGAGATCGAGCTAAATAAAGTGACTGCCACTACAGCACCCATGGCCCCTGAAAATGTCAATGGGAAATCAAGCGGCAAGTGCAGCAAATGTCCGATCGCATTGATCAAAGTATAGAAGAGAATGGCATAAGCCGTATAGACATAAACCGATACATATTTCGATAAAACGATGATGTTTCTTTTAATAGGCAAGCTGATCAGGATTTTATCACTGTTGTTTTTGTCTTCTAAGGAGCTTGCGCCTAATGCCAGCTGATACGTGACAGCCAAAACTGCGACTGTATATCCGACAAGCTCAAGCTGCGACAATGTAAAAGTGAAAAAAATCATCAATAACAGCGATAGCTTCATTGCCCTTTTCTGCATTAAAATATCTTTTTTAATTAGATGATACATGTTGATCACTCCTGCCGGTTGAAAATACCAGAATATCTTCCAAAGTCGGTTTTTCTATCATGACGGAATCCCCGAAATGCTGAACGACTTTTCGCTTATCTCTGGAGAGCGCTTCAAAACCATAGCGGTTTTTCTTGATGCCGATTAAGGCGTCTTCGTTCCCTTTGCGCAGCGTATCGAGGTCTCCTTTTACAATGCAGTACTCTTCCAACAGCTCATCCTTTGTCTTGCTCAACACGAGCCGGCCGTTATGAATGAAAGTGATATAGTCCGCTACTTTTTCTAAATCAGAGGTAATATGCGTCGAAAAGAAAATCGACTTGTTTTCGTCCTGCAGCAATGTTTGCAGCACGTCAAGGAGCTCGGACCTGACAAGAGGATCGAGTCCTGATGTCGGTTCATCCATGATCAATAATTCGGCATGATGGGATAGTGCGACCGCCAGTGAGAATTTCATCTTCATCCCTTTTGACAAGTTTTTGATCTGTTTGTTTAAAGGGAGCTGGAAGTCTTTTGCGTACCGCTGAAAAACAGCCTCGTCCCACTTTTTGTAAAACGGTCTGATGATTCCTTTCATTTCGTTCGGCGTCAGTTCTTCGTAAAAATGATTTTCATCGTATACAAAGCCGATTCTCTGCTTGATCTCTATATTGTGCTTTTCATTGTTGAGACCGAAAATGCTGATGTCCCCCTCGTCTTTTTTAATCAGGTTCATGATCAGCTTGATGGTCGTGCTTTTTCCGGCTCCGTTCGGGCCGATAAAACCCATAATATACCCTTTTTCAAGCGAGAAGTTGATGTTTTCTAAAGAGAAATCTTGATAATGTTTTGTTACATTTTTTAATTCCAGTATGCTGGTCACTTTTACCACTCCTCATAAACCAGTTTGAGCATCTCTTGGAGTTCCTCGTATGTTAAGCCGATTTGTTTCGCTTCAGCGACGGCATCTGCTATGTGTTCTTCAATCAATTTGACTTTTGTTTCTCGAAGCATGTCTTTGTTGATGGCTGCAACATACGAGCCCTTTCCCGCGACTGTGACGATAAACCCTTCTCTTTCCAGCTCGTCATAGGCTCTTTTTGTTGTAATCACGCTGATTTTAAGCTCTTTGGCTAGGTTTCTGATCGAAGGGAGCGCCTCAGACTCCGAGAGTTCTCCCTTGACGATTTGATCTTTTAATTGGTTGACGATCTGCAAATAAATCGGTTCATCAGATGAATTTGAAATGATGATATTCAAAGCATAACATCCCTCTATTCGTTATAACTGTATATATACAATATAAACAGTTATAACACTGTTGTCAAACAATCACAAAACAATGCATATTATTTGCGATGGTTTTGTATTACGTAGCAGCAGAAAACCTCCTGTTTCCTGCATGGCAGATCATACAAAATGTTGTTTATCTTCTTCTTTGTAAGAAGGAAAAGTTGAAATAATAAATCCCAATTTCTCAATGTGACACAGAGAAATTGGGATTTTTATCAGTGTTGAAAATCAGCTTTTTGGAGCTAACCCCCTTAGTTATACTCCAGAATAGGCGGAGAATCCTCCATCGACCGGTATGATGGTTCCAGTGACAAATCGCGAGGCTTTATCGCTTACCAACCATAATAACGTTCCGATTAGATCTTCCGGAACCCCAAATCTATCCAACGGCGTCTGATTGATAATTTTTTGTGCTCGCTCCGTATACGTTCCATCTTCATTTAGTAATAGGCTTCTATTTTGGGCAGTAAGAAAAAAGCCTGGGGCAATGGCGTTAACACGAATTCCGACTTTTGACATATGCACGGCAAGCCATTGGGTAAAGTTACTTACGGCCGCTTTTGCACCGCTGTAGGCGGGAATTTTCGTCAGCGGCGTATAGGCGTTCATGGATGAGATGTTAACGATGACACTTCCGTCGTGATCAGCCATGTCTTTTGCAAATACTTGAGTGGTTAACAGTGTGCCAAGAAAGTTTAAATCAAATACGGACCTTACACCCTCTATTTCTAAATCAAAAAACGTAGTCAATTCTTTAGTATTCAAGTCTTTTTTATATAAATATTCTTTATCTGTTGTTCCCTTTGGATGGTTGCCGCCTGCACCGTTAATTAGAATATTGCATCTGCCGAAGGTTCTGTTAATTAGTTGTTTCGCTTGTTCAAGGCTTTGTTTATCAAGGACGTTTGCTGTAAGGGCAAGTGCTTCGCCTCCGTTTTCTTGGATCTCTTTCGCTACTCTGTCTGCCGATTCAGCTCTTCGGCTGACTACAGCTACTTTTGCCCCGCATTGAGCCAATGCTTTAGCGAAACAGCTGCATAAAATACCGCCTCCCCCTGTCACTACAGCCACCTTATCTTTCAAGTTTACATGAAAAGGAATCTGCACATTCATCCCTCGTCTCTGCATTTTAGTTAGTGCTTGTTCATTTATTGCATTCAAAGGCTATCCGCTTTTTTTCTTTCGTCAATGTTTCCCACACTCCATTTAAATACACTGCACCCAGCGCCCGGTCATATAAACCATAACCCGGTTTACCGGTCTCTCCCCAAATCATTCTCCCATGATCCGGTCTGGCTGGTCCGGCGAAGTCAATATCTCTTAATGCTCTTACGATTTCATACATATCTAAAGACCCGTCTTCTGAACGGTGGGATGATTCTTGAAATGACTTTTCCCCAATGATCTTAATGTTTCTCAGGTGAACAAAGTTGACTTTTCCTTTTTTTCCGAAATAACGAATCAATTCTGGAATATCATTTGTTGAATTCACACCCAGCGACCCGCTGCATAAACACAAGCCGTTAAAGGAGCTGTTATAGAGATTAATCAATCGCTCCAAATTCTCTTTGTTCGTTATGATTCGAGGCAGTTCAAAGATAGGCCATGGCGGATCATCTGGGTGAATCGCCATTTTGACTTGTTCATTTTCTGCCACGGGTATAACCGCTTTAATAAAATACGAAAGATTTTCCCATAAATCCTCTTCCGTAATGTGCTGATATTGTTGAAAAAGATTCTTTAACTGTCCATCTTCATAGCTTGTGTCCCAGCCGGGAAGTTTTAATTCACCATGTAATGGATTCATTTGTCTAACTTTTTCCTCTTCATAAATTAACGCTGTAGAACCGTCTTCAAGTGCATAGTCTAAAGAAGAACGAGTCCAGTCAAAGACAGGCATGAAATTATAACAAACGATTTTAACACCCGCTTTTGCCAAGTTCCGTATCGTCGTTTTGTAGTTTTCAATATATTGATCTCTTGTCGGAAGACCTAATTTAATATCTTCATGGACAGGTACACTTTCAATGACACTTAACGATAAACCATGATTTTCAATTTTTTCTTTTAATTCTACAATTTTCTCATAAGGCCATGCTTCCCCTACAGGAATATCATAAATGGCCGAAACAATTCCAGTAACGCCGGGAATTTGGCGAATATACTCTAATGTGACCGGATCGCTGTCTCCATACCATCGAAACGTCATTTGCATGGTTCTTCCATCCTCTTCCCTCTTATTATTTAACATTCGATATTAGAATTTCGCATGACTATAACAATATATTGGACCGATTTTTTCAGAAGAATTTGCCGATTAGTATCCGCTTACATAAATTTTCGTGATAATGATTCATGTATCGTTCTAGTTGACAAAATTCAGCTTGCCAGGATGTAATTGCGGACAATGATTCTTGCTCAAGTAATGGAAACATCATCATCATGTGGCCTTAATATTTTAATCACACGGCAAACTGTAAGAAAACTTTCTGTTCTTGCTTTCCAGCTCTGTGCCATTTACGATCAGTTTTCTCTTTTCTCCATTTGGTACGTGAAAAGTGAGTTGATCATACGATAACTCGTATGTTCCTTCTTTTTGTATTGAAAGTTTAATCCCGTCTTCTGTTGTCTCCATATCGACATGAATAAAGGCAAATGTATGAGTATACTCATTTGTTAACCCATCATCTTCGTACAAACGATAAGTCGATTTTCCTTTACCTTTGAATGGGAATAACAAAAATCCTCTTTCATCTTGATTCTTTGTTTGGAATGTCAAGTTTGCATCATTTACTGGAACGATCGCTCCCGCTTTCGCTAATAGCGGAGTATAATGTAATGGTGCCGGCAGAACGACCGTCTTTCCTCCTTCATACCATGTTCCCGTATGGAAATCGTACCAGCCTTTTTCATGGTTCGGTAAATACACTTCCCACTCCCTCATTCCTTTTTCGACGACAGATGCAACCAGCAAAGATTCACCAAGTATAAATTCATCGTTTTCTTCAAATGTTTTCTCATCATGTTCAAAATCATAAAATGTCGGTCGAATGATCGGCTGATAATGTTTGTGCGCCTCATATAGCGCGGTGTAAATGTAAGGGATGATCTTATGTCTAAACTTAATGAGTTCACGAATTTCATCGATTGTTTCAGGAAACATCCATGGTTCATTTACTGTCCCGTCATCGTTCCACGAGTGAATTGTAAATCTTGGGTACATGATGCCGTTTTGAATCCATCTTACGAATAGCTCCGGTTCAGGGGCCGGTCCTGAAAATCCGCCGACATCATGGCCGAAATTGTAAATGCCTGATAAACTTAGACCGATGCCTGTTTTAATGTTAAATTTTAATGTTTTCCAGCTTGTTCGGTTGTCACCGGTCCAAGTTTGTGCATAACGGTGCATCCCGGGACAGCCGGATCTTGAGATCAGGTACGGGCGTAATTCCGGGTTGTATTCTAGCTGAGCTTCGAAAGACGCTTTCATCATCAAAAGCGGGTGAAGCGCGCGGATCAGTACAAATTCCACTTCTTTGCCGAAGCCGTGACACTTGGCATTTTGACTCCATATTTCAAATTCGTTATTGTCGTTCCAAGTTGAATCAATTCCGTATTCCAACAGCTTTTCTGTTACTTGAGCCTTCCACCAGTCGAACGTTTGGCGCTTCGTGAAGTCTAAATAGGCTCCGATATCATCCCAAAATTGGGCCATTTCCGGTTTTTGTGTTTCTCTGTTTACAATGAACATTTCTTTTTCTTTTAGTTCATCAAATTTCGGATGATCCTTTAACAAGCACGGTTTAATGTTGGCGCATAAACGGACGTCCTTTTCATGGAAGTGTTGCACCATCTCTTTTGGAGAAGGGATTTTGTTCTTATCCCAGTTAAAGACATAACGTTTATCACCGATAGATGTGTATCCTGACGATAACTGGAACGAATCGCATAACATATCATGTTTTTCACAGAGATGAACGAAATTTTTTAATTGTTCCTGTGCATTTGGCGCATCGGTATAGCTCATCGTAGAGCCTGAATAGCCAAGACTCCATTTTGGCGGCAAGATCGTTTTGCCTGTCAGCCAAGAGAATGTTTCGACTACATCTTTTATTTTCGGACCGGCTATGAAGTAGTAGTCTAAATCCCCCTTTTCAGCCTGATAGTAGCGGTACAGTCCATGATAGTTATCAAGCTCTGAACCCATATCAAAAATGGAAGCTGATAGATTATCATAGAACATTCCATAGGAGATGCCTGTTTTCTTATGACGTGTAATATAAAATGGGATATGTTTGTATAGGGGATCTGACCACTCTGCGTCGTACCCCATCGCATCGATATTTAACATCCGGTAGCGTTTCCCGTGTTTATCGACGTTTCCCGTTTTCTCGCCAAATCCAAAATATTGTTCCTGTAAATCACGTTGTAAATAGTGGTATACCCCCTTTCCAAAAGCCCCTTCAAAATTATACCCTTGTGTTTGTCGATCGCTTGCAACATTGATCCATTCAGAATCATTGTGATAAAACCAGCTGATTCTAAAGCCGTTCAATTGAACATGAAGCTTGACCTTGCCGGTTTTCACAATAAAAACATCTTTGACTTGCTGGAATTCGTATTGAGGCAATGTAAATCCACTCATGTCTAAACGATGGCGTCCCTCCCATGGCACATCGATCTGTCCAGGCGCTACACTCCACGTTTTTTCAAGCGTTAACGCTTCTCCCTCCGTCAGCAAAATCCGAATTATATCTTCTTCAAGAATGAATATTTTCGCATGTGCATAGCCGTCATTTAAATGAAAATGCAGCACATTTTTCTCGTCTTTTATAAATGTAAACATGTAGGTTTCTTTAATTGACATTAAACAGACGCCTCCTATCTTAAAGACCAAATAATTGAGGCAGCATTAAGCTGATTTGTGGAATGTAGGTAACAATTAAAAGGACGATCATGATCGCAGCATAAAATGGCAGAATCGGTATAACCACTCGTTCAATATCAACTTTACCTATGCTGCATCCCACAAACAGAGCACTTCCTACAGGAGGAGTGATATTACCGATACAAAGGTTAAATACAATCATAATTCCAAAATGCACGGGATCCATGCCGAAGCTTTGAACAATTGGCAGAAAGATTGGAGTGAAAATTAATACAGCCGGTGTTATGTCCATAAATGTACCGATTATTAATAAGATGATATTCATCATCAGCAGGATCAAAACTGGGTTATCTGTAATCCCTAAAATTCCATTGCTGATTGCCGTCGGTATGCCTGTAAACGCCATGACCAATGACAGCATCGTTGATGTCCCAACCAAAAACATAATAACGGCTGTGATTTCTACCGTTTCCAGCAGCATTTTGGGGAGCTGTTTCCATTTCAATGTCCTATAAAAGAGCGATAACATTAAGGAATAAGCCACCGCTATTGCTGCTCCTTCAGTTGCTGTAAATACACCGGCGATAATACCCCCGATTACGATTACAATGAGCAACAGGCTTGGAATCGCATCGAAAAGCACTTTAAAACCTTGACTAATCGTAATCTTTGGCGCAACAGGGTATTTTTTCTTTTTTGCAATAATACAGGCGACAACCATCGTAGCCAGCCCCCACAAGATTCCGGGCAAATAACCCGCCATAAATAAAGCGGCTACAGATGTTCCGCCGCTGACTAATGAGAAAATGATCAAAAGACCACTAGGCGGAATAAGCAAACCAGTTGGTGCAGAAGCAATATTTACTGCGGCAGAGTAAGTCCGGTCATATCCTTCCTTTTCTTGCAGCGGCGACATGACCCCGCCGATCGCAGCAGCAGCAGCTACAGACGAACCGGAAATGGAACCGAATAACATGTTTCCGACAACATTTGTATGGGCCAGAGAACCGGGCAGCCTGCCGCTGATCAATTTTGCGAAGTTAATGAGCCGCATTGCAATACCGCCATTATTCATAATAATGCCTGATAAAATGAAGAACGGCACCGCTAATAAAGAAAAGCTGTCGATTCCAGTGACCATTTTTTGCGCCGAAGTGAAAATGGCAACATCAAAAGGAAAAATGGTAAGCATTGTCACAATGGATGCCGCCGCAATACTTACAGAAATCGGAACGCCGAGAAACAATAATATGAAGAATACTGCCGATAAAATGAGACCTGCTGCTATGGCCATATCATTTCACCTCTTTTTTAGTTTTCAAAAAGCCTCCGTCACATCTTTTCTGCTTTTTTTACATCATCACCT
Organism: Bacillus sp. FSL K6-0972; assembly: GCF_037976035.1. NCBI lineage: Bacteria > Bacillati > Bacillota > Bacilli > Caryophanales > Bacillaceae > Bacillus > Bacillus sp. FSL K6-0972. Next base: position 2,056,958 of record NZ_CP150260.1, read on the forward strand.
GACTTTTGTTTTGAATTGAATTCATGTAAAGATTCATATAAACCGGCCAAGCTGTATCCAATGATGAGTATGCCTGCAACAGGAAGTGATAGATAAACAAATCCCACCGGTATCCCTAATGCTGCTGAAGATTGCTCCATTGTGGTGATCACTGCTTTCGAACCTCCTAACACCAACACAATCAGAGCAAAAGCAATCAAAAGAATCTGAATGAAAGTATGAACGAAAACAGCTGCTTTTATTGGAAGTTTTCGAACGATAAATTCAATCGCCAAGTGCTTTTTTTTCCAAAATGCATAGGCACCGCCCAACATAGAAATCCATATCAGTGAATAGCGTAAAAATTCTTCTGAAAACGTACTAGGAGAATTTAGTATATATCGAGTAAATACTTGCCATATCGCAACCAAAACCATGATGGCCATTAGTGTGCAAGTCAAACATTCAATCGTTTTATTCACTGCTTTTTTTAAAGCTAGCATATACATCCCTCCCTTATCGAAAAATATTTGAGTCGCTCATTCATCCAGAGTCATTTTACTTTTTTAGCTTTCGCACGAATTTCCCTATAGTATTTTCCGATCAATTCTTTTTTGGCAAACTCATCATGAAGCGGGCTTACCGCATCCCGGAATGGAGTCTTGTCTGGCTTGTGGAACTTCACTCCCATTTCCTTTGCTTTCTTAACCGCATTTTCAGTTTCTTCAGCCCAAACGATTTTGTGATACTCAGTAGACTCTTTCGCCGCTTCGATCACCGCATTCTGCTGCTCTTCGCTTAATTGATCCTTTTTGTCCAAATTCATGATCAAAATATCCGGAACGATCGCATGTTCTGAGTATGAATATTCTTTTGCCACTTCCCCGTGATTGCTGCTTGTTAAAGCCATTTCGTTGTTTTCGGTGCCATCGATTACACTTGACTGCAATGCTGTATATACTTCTCCATAAGCCATTGGAGTAGGTGCTCCACCCATGAGTTCCACCATTCGAATCGCTGTAGCACTCGGCTGCACACGAATTTTTAAACCTTTAAGGTCATTTGGGTGCATAATCGGTTTGTTCTTTGTGTAAAAGTTCCGCGAACCGGCATCATAGTAGGTTAATCCAATAAACCCTATGTTTTTCGTTGTATCATACATTTCTTTTGCAATATCACTGTCCATGGCTTCATAGAAATGATGTTTGCTGTCAAATAAATAAGGCAAGCTGAAGATGGAGTAGACCTCTGAAAAACTTTCTAAAGCGCTTGCACTTACTTTAGCCAGATCGACAGCCCCGGTCTGCGTCAATTCAATCACTTCACGTTCTGAACCGAGCTGAGCATTTGGATACACTTGCACTTTAACGGTGCCATTGGTTTTCTTTTCTACGTCTTTTGAAAATTTGAGTAAAGACTTGTGGACCGGGTGTTCCTCATTATGGTTGTGAGCAAGCCGTAACGTTACGGTTTTATCGACGCCTATTACATCGCTGCTTTTACACCCCGTAAGCATTCCAAAGATTAAAGCGCATACAAAAAACACGGATAGCATTTTTCTCATGAACTACCCTCCTTGAATCTCATAACCGTTGCTTTCTAACCAATGATTGATTGCGATTCATGTTTTCTTTCATCGCCATATTTTTTTGGTAGCGTTTACAATTCCGCTCGAATAGGGAACGAATATGTGAAATTTTTGCATTGTATGTTTCGGTTTATCCCCTGAATCCCGTTTCCAATTATGTTCTGTAACAATTTGTGTAATATTTTAGTGCATTAGATGATCGTTTTTCTCAGACTTCTCCCCCTTTACGATAAGTTTAACAACGTTGTTAAAAATAAACGTTGTTTCATCATCCAAAAAGTTCTTTAACAACGTTGTTATTTTCTTCGGAAGATGTATATGATTGTTATTTTATGATGTATCATTTATAATAACAACGTTGTTATTTATTATCATAAAATTATTTTTGAAAATTTGCAATATTATATTTTTAAAGATGTTTTGGAGGGTCCAAAATGACTGTAACCATTAAAGACATCGCCAATGCTTCAGGAGTAAGCTATTCAACAGTCTCAAAGGCTTTAAGAAACAGCCCTCTTGTAAAACCGGATACAAAGAAAAAGGTCTTGCAAGTTGCCGAACAATTAGGGTATAGTCCGAATTTTGCAGCGAGAAGCTTGGCATCTAAAAAAAGTCAAACGATCGGTCTTGTCTGGCCTACCATTGAAAGAATCGCTTTATCAGCACTTGTTACTAAAATAAATGAAGTGGTCGAAAAGAACAACTATTCAATGATTTTATCTGTTAACAGAGCTAAAGAGGCAGTGGAATTGTTTAAGAGTTTTCGCGTGGATGGAATTATGATTTTTGAAGAAGGCGGCGAAACTCAGCTTAGTGATGATACTGGATTAACTATTCCTATCTTATCTTACGGAGTGTCTGGTGAACATACACATCCTATTATTGATGTCAATCATAAAAAAGCAATTTACAAAGCCGTTGCGTATCTGTATCAACTTGGCCACAAAAACATTAGCTACGTCGGCGACCTCTCCCCTGCCGACAAGCGTCAGGTTGAAAAAAGCAAAGGGTTTGAAGAGGTTATGATGGAAGCCGGTTTGAAATTAAGTCGAAACAGTATTTTAAATACTAATGGGTTAAGCTGGTATAACGGTTACACCGCTGCGAAAAAACTATTACAACTAACCCCAAAACCTACAGCAATCATTAGCGGAAGCTACGATATCAGTGTAGGGATTTTACGAGCCGTAAAGGAACAACAGCTCAGTATACCCGAAGACCTATCTTTAATTTCTTATGATAATATTCCTCAAATGGCAAGCCTTGAAACCCCGCTGACGAGCGTAGGGGTTCCAATCGATCAATTGGCTCACAAAATGGTCGATTCTCTGCTGTCTCTTATTCGTGAGCCGGGCTCAATACCATTAACTCAAAAAATGGACCCTGAATTAAACGTAAGAATGTCATGCGCTTCTCCAGCAGTTTTAGGTGAAGAAAACAAGTAACATTTAAGACGAGTTTTTCAGGTCATCTTTTCTTTTAAAAGCTGATGGCAATGGATTTTACAGAATTCCTCGGTACATTGATTTCTGAATTTTTACATGAACGGCCGCATGCCTTAGGGTACGTTCTTTCTTTATAGAAAATATATGTTGCAGACGTGTTTTTATATGTTTCTAATAAATACAAAGCTCAGGTAACACAATACCTGAGCTTTGTATTTATTCTCCTGTCTCCGCAAAACGCTTGATCCGCTCTCCAATTTCATCGCGTACGCGCTGAAAGAATGCCCATTTCTCTTCTTCTGTCCCTTCTGCTTTAGCGGGATCGTCAAAACCCCAATGCTCGCGCTTGACATGCGGAGGTGTCATCGGGCATTTATCAGCCGCATCCCCGCACAGCGTAATGACGAGGTCTGCGTTGTGTAAGATATCGGGATCAATAATATCGGACGTCTGCTCAGAAATATCGATGCCTGCTTCTCTCATGGCTTTGACCGCGTTCGGGTTTAAACCGTGCGCTTCAATCCCTGCACTGTGGACGTTCCACTCGTCTCCGAGGTGTTTCTTCGCCCAGCCTTCAGCCATTTGGCTGCGGCAGGAGTTGCCTGTGCATAAAAAATAGATGGTCTTTTTTGACATTGGTCATCGTCTCCTATCATGTTTAATGAATGATCAACAGCCACACATAAAGTCCGGCAAGCGTGATGAAGAGGGTTGGAATGGTCAAAATGACGCCTGTTTTAAAATAGGTTCCCCAAGAAATCTTTACGCCTTTCAGTGAAAGGACGTGAAGCCACAAAAGCGTCGCCAGGGAGCCGATCGGCGTGATTTTCGGACCGAGATCAGAGCCGATGACATTGGCGTAAATCAGCGCTTCTCTGAGAATCCCGTGTGTGTCGGTATTCTGAATCGCAAGCGCATCAATCATCACCGTCGGCATATTGTTCATGAATGAAGACAGGATGGCCGCGATAAAGCCCATTCCGATTGTTCCGGCAAACAGCCCTTGATCGCTAACAGTCTGTATGACCTGTGAGAGAACATCTGTTAAGCCGGCGTTTCTTAAACCGTATACGACGACATACATCCCGAGTGAGAAGAAAACAATCGCCCAAGGCGCTCCCTTCAGCACTTTCTTTGTCTGCACCGCGGGGCTGTTTGTCGCCGTGATTAAGAAAATGACGGCGATCACGCCTGCGATGATCGAGACGGGGATTGAGAACAGCTCGCTGATAAAGTAACCTGCCAGCAAAACGGCTAATATCAGCCAGGACAAGCGAAACATTTTCCTGTCTTTAATCGCTTCTGCCGGTTGTTTTACATTTGTCATGTCATAATGCCGCGGAATGCTTTTTCTAAAAAACAAAAAAAGCACGATGATGCTTGCAATAAGCGAAAACAGGTTTGGAACAATCATTCTTGTTGCATATTCGATAAATCCGATGTTGAAAAAGTCCGCTGAGACAATATTGACAAGGTTGCTGACGACAAGCGGCAGCGATGTCGTATCCGCGATAAATCCGCTTGCGATAATAAAAGGAAAAACGAGCTTTTCTTGAAAGTTTAACGCGCGTACCATCGCAAGCACGATCGGCGTCAAAATTAAAGCAGCTCCGTCATTGGCAAACAGCGCGGCTACTACAGCTCCCAGCAGGGAGACATAGACAAACATCCGAATGCCGTTCCCTTTGGCCGCCTTGGCCATGTGCAGGGCGGCCCATTCGAAAAATCCGATTTCATCAAGAATCAGGGAGATGATGATGATCGCGACAAATGCCAAAGTCGCATTCCATACGATTCCCGTCACATCTAATACATCCTGAAAATTGACGACCCCGGCGATTAAAGCCAGCACCGCACCTCCGCAGGCCGACCAGCCGATGGAAAGATTTTTCGGCTGCCAAATGACAAGTGTAAGGGTCAGCAGAAAAATCAAAATGGCTAAGACCGTCATCATCGTCTATACGCCCCCTTCATAGGTTTCCTCTCCGGACATATCTTATAATAAAATCTTTATATAAGTCAATGCTTATATAAGAAATGCAAATGAAAAAGAGGGAACCGTCCTCCCTCTTCTTTTTTAACTGCACGAAACAGGCCTTTCTTTTCTTTTAATGGTTTGAAGAACCTCATCGTGTTCATCGATCTGATTGAGAATGGCAAGGACCAATTCGCGCTCCGGAAAGTCGTCATGAAGCGAATAAAAACGCCATTGCTCCCTTCTTTCTTCCTTGATCATATTTGCACTTTTCAGCTTTCGTAAATGCTGGCTTATTGCGGGCTGGCTTGTTTCAAACATATCGACAAACTGGCAGACGCAATATGGTTTCTCCTGGAGCAGCTTCAGAATCAAGAGCCGGGTAGAATCGCTCAATATTTTCATGCAGCTCACAGTGCTTTTCGAATCAAGCTTCGTTTGTACGGTCATGACACTCCCTCCAATCTCAGGCGCTTTGCAGCCGGTATATTGCATCCATTATATAAATGTCTTTTTATATAATCAAGCGGTGATCACCAAGGCATGGAGCTTGTGACAGCATCATACTGTGAACAGGAAAAGCCTTTGAGGACTCGGAGGCTTTTTCTCAAATCATTTCGCCGCTTCTTCGGCCATATGGTTAAGATTCGCCTCTCCCATGAAAACGGTAGACTAGTCATTCAATCCCTTTCCATCGAGAATTTGCTGTGTATATTTTTCAATCCTCGACTCTCGGGTTTTGGATTGTTTTGGTTTAGAAAAATAAAGAATATATGCTCTTTGCCGTCCCGGCGTCAATTCTTCAAAAGCCGTTTTTAAAGCCGGGATTTCAGCGAATTTTTTTTGAAGCTCTTCCGGAATTGTATATTCTGCACCCTTTTTAAAATTCACTTGCAAACCGGCTTTTTCAACTTCAATGGCTTCATTTATATAAGCTTTCAAGATGGTTTCCATTTCAGCTATTTCTTGTACATTGGTGAATCGAATCTGCCGCGCGGCTTGTACATTCTCCGTTTGCTGGATGAGAATCCCGTTGGGGTCCTTTAACAATGCGCCTTTGTGAAACAGAAGTGCACAATATTCTTTAAATCCATGGATTAATACGATGTTTTTTTTCTCAAACGTGTAACAAGGATGCTTCCACTTGAAGTCTTCGTTCAGCTCACAGTCAAGAACGATTTGACGCAGCTTCTCAAACTCTTCCTGCCACTTTTCGGTTTTGTTTAAAAATTCATCAACCTTTGGATTCGTTCTGCTATTTGTCATCAAGGAACACTCCTCTTTATGTCATAATGTCATTTTAACCTAATCTCGCTCCGCCGACAGCTGAAATATTTTAATCGTTCCGGAGAGACAATATGCTTAGCTTAAAGAAGAGGCGGGATGATTATGAAATTTGGCATCATGACGTTTAATATCCATCATGGAAAGGGAAGGGACCGTCGCGTTGATTTAGAAAGAACGGCTGGTGTGATCGCTCAAAGCGGCTGCGACATCATCGGCCTTAATGAAGTGGATCGGCATTACTCCAAGAGAAGCGATTACGAAGACCAAATCGGCCGGCTTGCAGAACAATTGAACATGCACTATGCGTACTGCCCCTCCCTTTCATTGAGTTCTGATGATTCTTCTGTGAAAAGGCAATACGGGAATGCCCTATTAACGCGTTTTCCGATTGTGAAAGAACAGCATCATTCATTTAACTTTGTCAAAGGGTTGGTCGAAGGAAGGTCTCTTCTTGAGGCTGATGTCCGGATCGGCGATCGGCTCTTTCGCGTCTTTGTTACGCATCTGAGTCTGAATCCGTGGCTTCACGGCAAGCAGACGGATTTTTTAATCGAGAGGGTCCAAGAGAGCGATCTGCCTGTGATCGTCATGGGAGACTTTAATATGAAACCTTATTCACGGGGATGGACAAAGGTCGCGGAAAAACTGGCCGACCTGTGGGAGGAAAGTCAATACGGACAGGGGTTCACCTACCCTTCCCACCGCCCGAGACGGCGCTTGGACTACATCTTTCTCAGTCCGTCTTTTCATGTGACAGCGGCTGAAGTTGTCGCCGTTGATCCGAGCACTTCCGACCATCTGCCGCTTAAGGGCAGCGTCACATATTAAAGGACGGCTTCAGAAGCCGTCCTTATGCTTTTGCAATGCCCAGTAAAACGCCGGCTGCGACAATCAGGATGATGCCGATGGCGATACCGATCAGCTGCCGCTTCGTTTTCTTTTCGCCGAGTAAAATAATGCCGCCGAGCGTTGAGATGACGATCCCCATCTGCGATAGCGAAAAGCTGGTCGCTACGCCGACCCGCGGCTGGGAAATGAATAAAAACATGTTTCCCGCTGCCCAGATTAAACCCGGAATGATATTTTTGATGACGTAAAAATTAAACGGCTTATGCCTGAATGTCAAGATCAAGCCGCCGGCAACCATGCCGATAGCCTGAGGAAAAAGAGCCGCCCAGCCGCTGACATCAAAAAGCCGGACGACGACAACATATACGAGATAGCCGAATGTTGAAATCAGCAAAATCACGATTCCCTTTTTCATGTCGCCGGTTTTTTCCTCCGTTTTTTGGCTGCGGTCTTCCAGCGATGTCAGCACGATTCCCACGATGATAAAAATCAGCGCCAAAACGCCGAGAATGATCGAGATTGTCGTTGCCCACTCGCGAAAAACAAGCACGCCGAACAAAGAAGTGGATACGAGCTGAAGCCCTGTCGAGATCGGCATCGTTTTAGATACGCCGATCAGCTTGATGCTTTTCAGCTGATTGGTCTGGCCGAGTGCCCAAAATAGTCCGGAGACGACGCCGACGGCAAATATACGGGGGGATAATTCAGGCTGGACGACGAAATAGATTCCGATTGAAAAAATTAAAGCGCCGAATGTCGTACCGAGCACCTGGCTGTACGGTCCGCCCCCAAGCTTTACATTAAAGAGCACGATGCTTCCCCAGAAAATCGCTGGTAAAATCGCTAAGAAAATGTCCATTTGATTTAAACCTTTCTTTCCTTGTTTTTATCTATTAAGGTGCACTATACATGCGATTTTTAACACAAAAAATCCATTTTGAACGTTGTCAAAATGGATTGGTACTGTTATCGGCGGCCCGTATCACTAAAATATCAGTTTTCACTGTTTGCTGTTTACACTGCCAAGCCAAGGCATACCTGGTATAACTGCCGGTTTTTTGTACAAGTCCTGAATCAGCCTGTCTTTTATGCCAAGCGGGTTCCGGTTTAAATCTTTCAGGCTGAAATGGATGCTTCCCAACACACTTGAGGCGCGGTTTAAGGCGATCTGTCGCGGATATTCTTCAGGATCTGACCAGGCGGGATCTGAGTTTTGATTGATTTTATAGGCTGCTTGTCCGATGTATAAATGAACGGGGCGTTGGCTGACTTCATTTTTCCACCAGTCCACTAAAATGTCGTAGGAAGCCGGGGCAAAGCCGATGCTCCAGTAGATTTGCGGGGCGATGTAATCGATGTATCCCTGTCTGATCCATTCCCTCGTGTCAGCGTAAAGGTCGTCATAGTTTGTCATTCCGGCGGCTGTATTCGATCCCGTCGGATCATCTGCTATATTTCGCCATACACCGAAGGGGCTGATTCCAAATTTGACCGATGCTCTCTCTTTTTTGACGGCAGCGTTGATCTGTTTGACAAGCTGGTTGACGTTGTCCCTCCGCCAATCTTCAATATTTGAAAACCGGTCCTTTCCATATTGTTCATACGTGCTCAAGTCGGGAAATTCGACGCCCGCAATTTTATATGGATAAAAATAGTCATCCATATGAACGGCGTCGACTGGGTAATTCTTGACGACTTCCGCTATGCCTTGGACAATGAATTCCTGAGCCTCAGGGATGCCGGGATTGTAATACAGCTGTCTGCCGTAGGCAACGACCCAGTCGGGGTGCGTTCTGGCCGGGTGATCGTGTGACAGCCTGTTCAAATCGGTATGATTCATCGTGATCCGATAAGGGTTGAACCATGCATGAAATTCAAGTTTTCTCCGGTGGGTTTCTTCGAGCAAAAATGACAGCGGATCATATCCAGGGTCTTTTCCTTGAACACCTGTTAAGTATTCCGACCACGGCCCGTATGCGGAAGGATAAAACGCATCCGCCGCCGGCTTAATTTGAACGACAACCGCGTTCATCCCCATTGCTGTCACATCATCCAAAAGCTTCACATACTCTGTTTTTTGCTCTTCGATTGTCAGTCCTTTTTTCGAAGGCCAGTCAATGTTTGTGACGGTGGCGATCCACACTGCCCGAAATTCTTTTGTTTCGCAATTTGCGCTCTTTTCTTTCATGAACATCTCCCCTTTGGAAAAATCAGAACTTTCTGTTATTATATGCCGGTTATTCTTTTTTGTATATGAAAAAACAGGCCAAGACATGTTGCTGTCTTTAGCCTGTCGTCTGTATCGCCTGTTTCACCTGCTGCATCAAATATTGGACAAATGCTTCATCCCTTGCGAGCCATGCAGCGTAATTCCTTTTAATAAACCGCTCTGCCTCTTCGAATGAAGTAAATGTCTCATGCTGAGTTACGCCGTTTAATTGAATGTTCCAGCCGTGTTCGCCAGGAAAGAGAAAAAACTGGTCTTCATCCCTGTTGATATAAAGGCTGCCGTAGTCGGACTCTTTTATATTATAGACATTTTTAAAGGCATCCGCTCTCAAGGGCTCCAGCGGAAACGGTTCAGTTACATACAGCTTGAACGCTTCATCTGTCAGCGGGCACCCCGCTGCTTTGGCATGGCCGCCTCCGCCGAACGTGCCGGCGATTTCTGATACATCTGTTTCATCATGGATGGTGCGCAGGCTCACTTTTTTGCCGCCCATATTTAAGATGGCGATATAGTCAAGGTGCGGATATGTTTTCCCAAGTTCGTTCCCCACCTCCGAATGATAGGATTCCGCATGCACGATGCCGACGCAGTGTGCATTGATGAAGGTCTGAACGATTTCCCGCCGTTTCCTGCGAATATACCGTTCAATTTTTTCTTCTTCCATATCCAAGATTTTTTCTTCGAATTCGTCAAATGAAAACGCGTCGCTTTCTTTAAGGCGCCGGACCATTTTTTCCTCAAATTCGTCGATTGATACCATAAAAAACAGGTCATTCAGGCGTTTCGCTTCGAGCGCGCCCGTCTGTTCCCATTCCCATGTATCATAGAGGCGTATGAGTTCGACGAACTGATCCATCGCGTTTGTCTCTCGAATGTGGCCGTTGTCTATTAAGTATTCATAAAAAAGAGAAGTCGCTGAAGCGAGCCTGCCGTCCTCATATTGAACTTTTACCATGCCCCAAGGGCGTTCATTCAAATGAAGCGCAGTTTTATGGTGGTCGATGAGTTTGACCTTTCCGCCCGCTTCCGCATATTGGTTCAGCCTTTCTTCATTTTCTTGATGAACGGACAAGTCTGTGATAAACAGGCCTTCATGCTGTTTTTCTTTGCCTTTTGTCCGCTCCAAAAAACGTCCGACTTGCATGTCAAGTCCGGTGACCGAATTGTAGCGGACCTCGACCCGTTCGCCAAAAGCCACCTTTGCGAGGATTCCGCAGCCGACTCCGTCCAAGTCGTTGTGAGAATACAAATGATACATGCTTCCCGCCCACCTTGCTGTTTTATTGTCCGCCTGCCGCAGCAGGCGCATCTTTCTCATTTTACTATTGTAAAAAAGCGGATTTTTTATACAGTTGTGTGGTAAGACAAAAAGGACAGCTTCTTGTTAGAAAAAGTCTGTCCGGTTAAAAGCGGTTATGTCTCTTGCAGCAAGGCTCCGCATTGCAAGTGTGCGGTGAGCAGTCTGTATGCATTTTCGACCCTGTCGGCACTTGGCGGTTCAACCCCATTTAACGGATAATCCAGGCCGAGCGCTTCCCATTTGTAGACGCCGAGCTTGTGATAAGGAAGAACCTCCACCTTCTGAACGTTTGCCAGCGTGCCGATAAACGTGCCGAGGGCTGTTAAATCGTCATCGATATCGGAGATACCCGGAACCAGTACGTGACGGATCCAGACGGGAACTTGATGATCAGCGAGAAACCGGGCAAAATCCAATATGTGGTCATTCGGCATTCCTGTCAGGTTGATATGTTTTTTTCTGTTGATATGCTTGAGATCAAGCAAAACAAGGTCTGTATACTGGATCAGCTCTTTGATCTGCTCTTGAAATGCCGGCGCAGCCGAATAGCAACCGCCGGACGAATCGAGTGCCGTGTGAATGCCTAGGCTTTTGCATGCTTTGAACAGCTCGATTAAAAATGGCAGTTGTAAAAGCGGCTCCCCTCCGCTCACGGTAATGCCTCCGCCTGATGATTGAATAAACGGGAGATAGTGCTGAACATCCTGAACGATTTCGGAAACCGTCATTTGTTTTCCGGTTCCGATTTCCCAAGTATCAGCGTTATGGCAAAATTGACAGCGCATCAGGCAGCCTTGTGTGAAGACGACATATCTGATGCCTGGGCCGTCGACAGTACCGAATGTTTCGATCGAATGAATATTTCCATCCATGATGAAGATCACCTCTTTTTATGGAGGCGGAGCGCCTCGGTCGCGCTCCGCTTTTTACTCGTTACATCGATTCATGGAAGGTTCGGCTGATGACGTCTAACTGCTGTTCTTTCGTCAGCTTAATAAAGTTGACCGCATAGCCTGAGACGCGAATCGTTAACTGCGGATATTCCTCTGGATGTTCCATGGCGTCGAGCAATGTCTCCCTGTTAAATACGTTAACATTTAAGTGATGCCCTGTTTTTGCGGCATATCCGTCAAGGATGCTTGATAAATTGGCGGCGCGGCTCTCTTCATCTTTGCCAAGCGCTTTCGGGACGATGGAAAAGGTGTTGGATATGCCGTCGAGCGCGTAGCTGTAAGGCAGCTTTGCCACTGAAGACAGCGATGCAAGCGTCCCTTTAGTATCGCGGCCGTGCATCGGATTCGCGCCTGGAGCAAACGGTTCTCCCGCGCGGCGTCCATCCGGCGTATTTCCGGTTTTCTTGCCGTAAACGACGTTTGACGTGATCGTTAAAATTGACATTGTATGAACGGACTGACGATATGTCTGGTGCTTGCGCAGTTTTTTCATAAAGCGCTTGACAATGTCAACGGCGATCGCGTCGACGCGGTCATCATTATTTCCGTACTTAGGAAAATCGCCTTCTGTTTCAAAATCGACCGCAATGCCGTTTTCATCGCGGATCACGTTGACTTTGGCATATTTGACAGCGCTTAACGAATCGGCCACAACGCTCAAGCCGGCGATCCCGGTGGCCATCGTCCGCAAAATTTCCGTGTCGTGCAGAGCCATTTCAATTCTTTCATAGCAATATTTATCATGCATGTAGTGAATGACATTGAGCGTATTGATGTACAAGCCTGCGAGCCATTCCATCGTCTGATCGAATTTATGCATGACCTCGTCATAGTCCAGTACTTCGGAAGCCACCGGCGGCGTTTCCGGACCGACTTGAATTTTATGCTTTTCGTCTTTTCCGCCGTTAATCGCATAAAGAAGCGCTTTCGCCAAGTTGGCGCGTGCTCCGAAGAACTGCATTTGTTTGCCGATTGTCATTGCTGATACACAGCAGGCGATTCCGTAGTCATCTCCGTATTCAGGACGCATGATATCGTCATTTTCGTACTGGATCGAGCTTGATTTAATCGACATTTTGGCACAGTAGTTTTTAAACTTTTGCGGCAGTCTGACAGACCAAAGAACGGTTAAATTTGGTTCAGGCGCCGGACCTAAATTGTCAAGCGTATGCAGGAAGCGGAACGAATTTTTCGTGACTAGGGCGCGTCCGTCGTGCGCCATTCCGCCGATTGATTCTGTCACCCATGTCGGATCGCCGCTGAACAGTTCATTGTAGTCAGGTGTGCGCGCAAATTTGACCAAGCGCAGCTTCATGACGAAATGGTCGACAAGCTCTTGGGCTTCCCGTTCTGTTAATACGCCCGTTTTTAAATCTCTTTCGATGTAAATATCAAGGAACGTGGATACGCGGCCAAGGCTCATTGCTGCTCCGTTTTGCTCTTTAATGGCAGCCAAATAGGCGAAATACAGCCATTGAAATGCTTCTCTTGCATTTGCCGCAGGCTCGGAAATGTCAAATCCATAGCTTGCTGCAAGCGCTTTAAGTTCGTCCAATGCTCGGATTTGTTCTGACAGTTCTTCACGAAGGCGGATGTTTTCTTCAGACATCACCCGAGAGGCGCCGGCCGCATCTTTTTTCTTTTCATCGATCAAAAAATCCACGCCGTAAAGTGCCACTCTCCGGTAATCACCGATGATGCGTCCGCGCCCGTAAGCATCAGGCAGACCGGTAATGATTCCGACTTTTCGGGCGAGCTTCATTTCGTCCGTATACGCGTCAAACACGCCTTGATTATGGGTTTTGCGGTAATCGGTAAAGATCCTTTCCACTTCGTCATTCAGTTCAAAACCATAGGATTCACATGCCTGTTTTGCCATGCGAATGCCGCCGAAAGGCTGAAGCGACCGTTTAAACGGCTCATCAGTTTGAACGCCGACGACTTTTTCCAAGCCTTTATCCAAATATCCGGGACCGTGCGAGGTGATCGTTGAGACGATCTCTGTATCCATATCAAGGACGCCTCCGTTTTCACGCTCTTTTTTTGTCAAATCCATTACATGATCCCATAATGCCGATGTAGCTTCCGTCGGAGGTTCGAGAAACGATTCGTCACCTTGATATGGCTCAAAGTTCGAGAGAATAAAATCGCGGACATTGACTTCTTTTTGCCAAACGTTTGTGGTGAAACCTTTCCATTGTTCCATTTAAATCCCCCTCTTTTTCAAGTTGAAATGATATAACAGTTGTTGCATTTATATCTTATGTTGAATATAACAGGTTTGAATGTGATAAATATCACATATTTTGTGAAATAGTTAACAAATTTAAGGAAGTTCTTTGAACATTGCGTTTTTCCTAATATAGGATGTTGTTTGAAGCAATTTTTCTTATTTAAATCTGTATTATAATAAAATCAAATAAAATGAAAACTGTTATATAAAAAAGCCGGCAAAATAGCCGGCTTTCACAAAGTATTTATCATCAGCCGATGGATACGGTCTGATTGCCGAATGCTTCGATGGTGCTTTTCAAGACGTAGCGGCCTCGGGGGAGCTGGTGAAATTCATAGCACCCTTTCGAATCGACCGCTTTTGTCTGCAGCAAAACGCCTGACATATCATAAACATGAATGTAATGTACCTCTTTTTCAAGTTGGCTTTTGAGGTGTTCAGGGATTTCCCCGGCTATCGTGTACTCCGCTTCTGACGTTTTCCTTTCACCGATTTGATCGAGGATTTCCAGGTCCAGTCCCTGTTCTTTTCGATGATTTTTGCGGGTTCGCTCTCCGCGTTTTTGTGTTTCAAATGTTTGATACAGGTTTTCGATCGACCTCATGTGAACGCTGATATCCCAAAGTTTCATAGCTTTTTGAAACGCTTGGCGGCCCAATTTTTGCCGGGTTCTGTCATCGTCGAGCAGCAGGCTCAGCTTTTCAGCAAGCGCTTCGCTGTCTGCCGGAGGAACAAGCAATCCGTCCGCACCGTCGTCAATGATTTCTTTTATCCCGCCTACGCTTGCCGCCAGAACAGGTTTTGCGGAGAACTGCCCTTCCAGGATGACGAGCGGAAATGTATCGTGAAGCGACGGCAAAACAATGACATCACTAATTTTCATTAAGCGGGGCATATCTTTTCGCTTTCCGAGAAAAGAGACCGCCGACGCGATACCAAGCTTTTCGGACAGGCTTTGCAAAGTTTCGAGCTCCGGACCCTCGCCTGCGAGAAGGCAGTGAAAATCATCCCTTTCGAACCGCAGTTTATAAAGCGCTTCGATCAAGTAGCGGTGTCCTTTCACCGGCACGAGCCGCGCCGGACAGAGAATGATCTTTTTTCCTTGATGCCGACGGCTTTTTGGGAGATGACTTTTCTTTTCGATAAAGGGTGCTTTTACAATTCCATACGGGATGACTCGGATGTTCGAAGGCGTCACACCAATTTGAGTCAGCTCGTGTTTCAGCCATTCGCACGGAACGGCCACAACGTCTCCAGACATTGCGCCCAAACATTCTTCGATTTTCATATATTGTTGTTCCTGGCCGCTTTTCTCGCCATATTCCCCGGTAATCTTTGCTTCGTGATATTTAAAGTTATGGAGGGAAACGATTAAAGGCGTGTGCTGAGGTTTGGAACGGGCCAGTGCTCTTGCCGTCATAAAATCGTGGCAGTGGATCAAGTCATACTTTTCTAGATCAAACTGTTTAACAGCTTGTTCCAAACTGTAGCGCTCTATTTCACGCCAATATATCCACAGGGGATATTTTGCGGTGTAAGCCGTTTGAAGACGGTATATCAGCTCATTTTTTAACCGGTGTTTATCGGCTGGCTGCTGATCAGCGACCTGAATGTTGAGCCACCGGGTATCGTGCGACATTAAATCGACAGAATGCCCTTTTCCTTCCAAGCTTTTTCGAAGTATATCAATATAGGTAGACGGGCCGTTTGTATGTGGAGAGTATCGATAATAAGCCAGCAAAATGTTCATATATTTCCCCCTGCCTGCTGTTAAACTTATAGAAAATGAATCTCTTAGCATTATATGGCCAAAGCTGAAAAAAGTACGCAGTGAATGGAAGCCTTATCAATAAGAAAACCCATTGCCTGTCGCAATGGGAGATGTCATGAAGAAGCTAATATTTGAACGATTTTGTCTTCAATATCCTTTCCTTTCTCATCATCCACGAGCTGATTGAGGAGAATGGAGAAAATCAATGTCTTTCCGCTTGCAGTATCAACATAGCCCGACAATGAACTGACGGTTGAAAGTGAACCTGTTTTCGCCCTGACTTTGCCTTTTAAAGCCGGGTCTTTCAGCCGGTTTCTTAATGTGCCGCCGACCATTCTGTCGCTTTCCCCTGCAACCGGGAGTGAACGGGCAAACGACGGAAACCATTTCTCGTCTTGAACGGAATACAATAGCTTTGTGATCTGGTCGGCAGAAATCAAATTGATATGCGAGATTCCTGAGCCGTCTCTAAGAACGATTTTTTCTGTGTCCATTCCAAATCCCTGCAGTTCTGTATTTAACACTTCCAGACCTTGATCCCAGCTTCCTTCACGTCTCACGGCCTTTCCCATTTCCTTGAGCAGTGTTTCGCCATGGCCGTTGTTGCTGAGCTTCATAAAGGGAATCATCAGCTCTGACAGCGGCATGGATTGATGTGCGGTGATGCGGCGCGCTTTTTTTGGCGCTTTGCCGGTTTTAGTCTTTCCTATGATTCGAATGCCTTGTTGATGTAGAGCCTGTTTAAATAAATCCATTGCATATTCTGACGGTTCCCAAACCGCAACCCATTGTCTGACCCTTGAAGCGCCTTGTGGAATCGTCCCTTTGATTTGGATCGTATTTCCGCCGTGTTCCCTTTTAATCGTAATATCTTTTTTTCCGTCTGCAGCAACGGTCTTGGCATCGTTTTCGATTTTGACATGGTTTGTTTGCGGGGTGAGTGATACAGCTGGTTTTTTTCCGGCTATGCCGTCAGGATTCACGTCGATTATGACCGTTCCGGCATCATAGTCTTCATTTGGCGAAGCCGTTAAAGCTGAGATCTGCGCTCCGTAGTATGCGTCTTCATCGGTCCAGGAAAGGTCTGGAGAGTAGCGGATCTCATCGTACCAGGAATCGTCACCGACCAAGTCTCCCTTGATAACTGTGATCCCTTGTTTTCGGAGTGCTTCGGCCATTTGCTGAAAGTCCGCTGTCAAAAGCGTCGGATCGCCTTTTCCTTTTATATAAAGGCTGCCTTTGAGTGTGCTGCCGGCTCGCGCGCCGTTTGCCAACACCTCTGTAGGAAAGGTATAGTCTTCGCCCAGGACGGAAAAGGCAGCTGCTGCCGTTAAAAGCTTCAGATTGGACGCCGGCCTCATCCGTGTATCGCCCATATGGCCGTATATCATTTTTCCGCTTTTCGCAGACCTGACGCTGATGCCTGCGAGTGCTCCTTTTAAATCAGGTTCGGTCTTTAACAGCTGATCGATTTGCTCTTTGAGCCCGCCTTTTTCCTCGACGGCTAAGCCGTCCATGCTGCCGGCCAAAGTCAATACAAAGATCATCATCATACACAGGCAAAGCTTCATATTTTTCTTCATCGGATATCCCGCCTCCCGCTTATGTTTTAATACTTTATTGCAAAGCGCGGCGGGTTATACTCCTATTGGTCGGTTTTCACCAAAAACCTGCGGTATAAAAATAGCAGTATCATCATGTGTAGCACAACTCCGATGATCCCGAAAACGAGAACAAACCCTTCATGAGAAGTTCCCGCCAAGTACGTTTTCGCTGTCCAATAAGTTGGCGTGAAAACGCCGAAAAGCTGCCACGGCAAAGGAATAAAATAAACCGCGGCCGGCATGAGAGTAAGCAGGCTGAATCCTTTCATTAAAGCAAGCCCTTCCACTTTGTTCGAAGCATAGGCGGCCAAAAGCAGCGTATAAATCGGGGCTTCAAGCATGACCATGATCAGGACGAACAAAAGGTGCGCAGCACCAGGCGCCATTAAACCGCCGGACGCAAACAACAAAGTGCTGTAGCATAAAGTGAGCGCCATCGGCAGGATGAGACGGACCATGACATATCCGCGCTTCGACATGGGCGTCACGGCAAAATACTGAATCATATTTTCGTCGCGCTCGTCAAGCAGGATGAACCCCGACATGACACCGAGAATCAGGGGGATGAAAAGCATGGCAAGGCTCATGATCAAATGACGGTATGGGATGATATTGAATTCCGTCAATTCCGCTGACAAAGGAACGACTGCTGTAGTTACGATGATGAGCAGAAAAGGCGCCAGCCCGTAAAAAGCGAGCATTGAATCACGCCTGATCTGTTTCATATCCCCGCGTATCAGCTGAATGATTTTCATCATCGTGAATCACCTCCGCCAAGCTTTAAAGTGATGAATGTTTGGAGTGAATGCCTCGCCCACAAATACGCGGCTCCGTTCCATAACAAGAGGATGGAAATCGCGTAGATGAGATCCCGCTGCTGAAGACCGGTAAACGCCGAACCTAACAGCATTAATGAGGCCTTTGACGGGAGAGCGTAAAACAGCGGGTTGCTCCAAATGCCCGCTGCTTCAAACAGAGGCAGAACGAACACAAAGGTGCTCAAAGAAGACAAAAAGAAAAATCCGTTTAAGGTTTCGCACCGCACCGCCAAACCTAAGCCGATCATCGTGAAGAAAAATGAAGTGAAAAGCACGCCGCAAGCGAACAAACCGGAATGTGTTCCAAAGCCAAATACGCTGCTGTGGATGAAAATGCTCGATCCGAGAGACAAAACGGACAAGGACGCTGTTTTGGAAAGAATATACTCACTTGCACTTAGCGGCGTGACAAACAGGCTGTCATGGATATTTTGCCCTTTCTCCAGTAAAACAAGGCCCCCGATGAAGAAAAACCCCAGAACGCTCGGATCTGTAAATGTCAAGGCAATGTTGGCCGCCTCCCTGTATTCAACCGGAAGAAACTGCAATACCGCGATATACACCGTGCTGATCAGCAAATAGGCATAATAAAAACCGTGTTTGAACTGAAGTTTGATATCGTGGGAAATCGCTGATAAGATCCTCAACTTAAACGCCTCCCCGTCACCTCGATAAATATGTCTTCAAGCGACGCTTCTTGGGAATGGATTGTTTCCACAGGGTGCTCCTTAATCAAGTTCAAAAATTCCGGGCTGCTGCCGATTTGATCAAGGTCGAATTGAGCGGTTTCCAACTGTCCATGACTGCGGTACTCCACTTTTACATGCTTTTTTCCTTTTTGCACTTTCAAAGCGCGTGGAGAATCAATCAAAGCCACCTTGCCGTCAACGATGAAAGCAACGCGGTCGCAGATTTCTTCAGCTGTTTGCATGTGGTGCGTCGTGATCAGGATCGTCTTCCCCTCCGCCTTTTTGTTCAGGATGAGCTGTTTTAATTTTTTGGCATGAACGGGATCGAGCCCTGAGGTCGGTTCGTCTAGAAATAAAAGATCAGGCTGATTGATCAGGGCTCTCGAAAAATTCAGCCTCATTTTCATGCCTTTTGAGTAAGCGGATACTTTTGTCCGGCCGTAATCTTCAAGACCCGTTAAAGCGAGCAGCGCTTCCGGCTCCTCGGTTTCAGATGCATACAAGGAACGGAATAAACTTAAATTTTCCAGTGCAGTCAATCGTTGATAAAAATTCGGAAATTCAAAGGCGACGCCGATTTTCTCATAAAAGGAGCTGCCGGCTTGGTTCAGTTCTTTTCCCATCACAGAGACCCGGCCTTCATATTGCTTTAAAATACCGATTAATATTTTTTGAATCGTGCTTTTTCCGGCGCCGGACGGCCCGAGAAACCCAAAAATTTCCCCCTTTTGAATCGAAAAATTGATCCCTTTCAATACAGGCGTTTTTTGTCCGGGATATGTGAAGCGAAGCCCGCTGACTTCAATCATGAGCTGCATCCTCCTTGGCCGAAAGCCCCTGTCCGATCAATTCGATAAGCAAATCCATCGTTTCTTCGTAGCGGTCTTCCCCAATGTTTGTTTTTTGAAAGGATAAAAGAACAACGGCGCGAATCACGCTGATGATCGTCTCCGGTTTTTTTCTGACAAGCCAGCCTTTTTCCTGACCCATTTCAATTAAAGGCTTGAAAAAATCTTCGTCGCTGGCGAAATGCGCCTGCAGCTTTTCTTCGGGGAGTTTGCGGAAGAGCGTCTCCATTAAGTTTTCATCATAAACTTGGCGAATGTACGGGTTATGTTCCATCACCGCCAGTGCTTCACGCAAAAACTGTCCAAATGTTTTCCCGCTTTCAGAAAATGAGGCTTCAAGCTGAGAGCGGATCTTTTGTTCTTCCTGCTGCAAAATCTCAAAATAAAGCTCCTCTTTCGAATCGAAAAATGTATAAAATGAGCCTTGGGCAATCCCTGCCGACGCTGTTAATTCACCGACGCTCGTTTTCTTCAATCCAAGTTGCGCAAAAAGCTTTCTTCCGCTTTGCACTAATGCTGAACGGATTGCTTCCTTTTCTTTTTCGGTAAATTTCGGCATAGACATCTCTCCTCCATTCATAAATATATGAATAATTTTATTTTATATTCATATAATGAGCTACGACTTCCCTGTTGTCAATGTATTTTGGTTCAAATTTACCACAATATTTTCATTTGCCCGTCAAATTTAAAGCAAAAAAAAGCACCACTTATAGTTTAAACTATAAGTAGCGCTTCATTTTCCATTAATAAGCCAGGCTGAACAGACCTTTAATATGGCTCAGGTAGCGGACGTTGCTCGCTTCTTTCATCAATGAAGCAGGCAGGCCTTTAAGAGATGTGCTGTTCGCGCCGATTACGGCAACTGCGTCTTTGCGGCCAAGGCTTGCAAGCGTACCTGAGTTGACAGGGCTGAACGTTTCCATTGATTTGTTTTCTAAGTATGCATACAGGTTGTAGCCGATCAGCTCGCCCATTTGCCATGCGATTTGAGCTGTCGGAGGGTACGGACGGCCATCCGGACCGAAGACAACGGCGCTGTCTCCTGCAACAAATACGTCTTCATGTGATGTAGATTGAAGGAAGTCATTTACAGTTGCGCGTCCGCGGTTGACTTCAAGACCTGATTCGCCGATAAGCGGATTGCCTTGAACACCGCCGGTCCAGACAAATGTATTTGTGACGATTTTTTGCCCGTCTTTTAAATCAACAACGTTTCCTTCTACATTTGTGACAGGCAGTCCTGTCAAGAATTCAACGCCGCGTTTTTCAAGGCTCTTTGTCGCACGTTCGATCAGCTCATCTGGAAGAACCGGCAGGATTTTCGGACCGGCTTCAACAAGCTTCAGCTTGATTTCTTTCGGATCGACACCGTAGCTTCTCGCAAGGTTCGGCATGATATCGGCAAGTTCACCGACAAGCTCGACGCCTGTGAGTCCGCCGCCGCCGATTAAGATTGTAGCATCAGCTTCGTTTTTCGTTTTAGCATATTCGCGCACGCGCTCTTCAACATGCTTGAAGATTTTGTTTGCATCGTTTGCTGATTTAAGCACCATGCTGTTTTCTGCAAGTCCCGGAATGCCGAAGTAAGCAGTAACAGAACCAAGACCGACGACAAGCGCGTCATACGTTAGGGTAGAGCCGTCAGAAAGAGCGACTTCTTTTTTATCAACTGAGAAAGAGTTGACTTTGGCGATTTTAAGATCGATGTCTTTTCCTTTGAAAAGCTTTGCAAGCGGCATCGCAACTGCCTGTTCTGACACGTTGCCCGCAGCAAGGCGATGCAATTCTGTGATGATTTGGTGTGTCGGGTATTGGTTAACCACTGTGACTTTTGCTTCTTCTTTTGTGTAGTGTTTGCGAACTGTTAAAGCAGACAGTAATCCGCCGTAACCAGCGCCTAAAATGACGATATGTTTTGACATCGTGAATCCTCCGTCCTTATTCTGAATGTATAGTGATTATTTTTGTTTTTCGCGTTCTGACATGATTTGCAGGTAGCTTTGAACAAAGCGGAACAGCTTTTGGGCCTGCGGATCTTTAAGCATTTTCAGCAAACCGAAAAGTCCGATGACTTCATTGCTTTCGTCAGCGCGGTCTTTTGCTTCAATGGCGGTAGCCGCGATTTCTTTTGCCGTATCTTTGACAGGCTCAAGAATTTCTGTAATGGCACCGACCGTATCATTTTTTAATACTTCATCAGTTGCAACAGATTGTGCGAAATCGTAAGACTTTGTCAAAATGTTGACCAGTTCTGTCAGCTTTGGAAGCTGGTCGACTAAAGTAGTCAAAGACTCCTGTACTTCAGGTTTTAGCAGTTGATCGATAAGATCGCGTTGGCTTTGGCTTACAGATTCGTTTGTTTGATCAGCTGTTTGATCGATTGTTTCCGGCATAACCAATTCTCCTTTTCAATAAGCGATGTGCTGTTTTTTGAAGGAAGCCCTTTTTCTATAGTTTGTGAATTTATGCACAAACTAGTCCGCAAAAAGGTTCTCCCCTTTGTGTTTGTTTTGCTGTTTTCAGTCTGGAATTCCCGAAAACCCGCAATCTCAAAACACGCTGTATTTTTTACTACTAAATGATAACACTTTTTGAACAAAAAATGAACGTGATTGTTTCGGAAATGAAATAAAATCATAGAAAACTTTATATATAGGGCTTCTTTCATCCCTTTCATTTCCTATATTGTGTCTTTTTTTACGAAACGCCCCGTTCACACGTCATGATAGAGTCGTGCGAACATTTCATAGAATCGCATTTAGTTTACATAATAAAGTTATCGCTACCTCTGGTTAATCTTCATCTTTGACATCCGGATCTTCGGGGATGGGTTCGTTCAGAACGGATTCCGCCCACGCTTTATACTTTTCCATCTGTTCCATATGCGTATTGAATTGCTCTTTGTTAATTAAATGCTGCTGTCCGTCAAAGACGGTGCGGATTTTCTTTTCTCTGACAAGCTGTTCAACATATGCTTCTGAAATCGTTAAATATTCTGCGGTTTCCTTTATCGTCAAGTACATGTTTTGCTTCCTCTCGTTTTGATTTAGGCGAACGTTGCGTTTTTAGGATCATACGATAAGATATATCAGTTTAGATGATGGAGGCCTATTCTATGTATTCAAAATGGAACTCTGAAACGTTTTATCCGCCTTCAGCCCCGCAAATGCATACCGGTCAATCTTCGCAGCAGATGAATCAAAGGCTGAAAAATCTCGAAGATCAAATGGAATTGCTAATCAAGCTCATGGAAAGCAACAATCAGCTGCTGCGTTCGATTGAAGAGCAGCAGAATCGCGTCTGCACGGCCGGCGGCGGTTCGGTCATCGTCAGAATGTGAGTTTTGATCAATCGAACTTCATCAAAATAAAAAGAGGAAGGACGCGTCCTTCTTCTTTGTTTGAAAGTCTTATCCAGTATACTACAGATTTTTTCGCGCTGAAAGGCCGGCAATTTCATCGTATGTTTCACGGTTTTCTAATGTTGACAAATCGCCTGCCGGTTCGTTCAAATAGGCAGCTCTGATCAACCGTCTCATCACTTTTGCATTTCTCGTCTTCGGCAAACCGCTGACAAAGTAAACCGCTTTTGGCTTGATTGCTTTACCGATCGC
This sequence comes from Bacillus sp. FSL K6-0972, assembly GCF_037976035.1. Lineage (NCBI taxonomy): Bacteria > Bacillati > Bacillota > Bacilli > Caryophanales > Bacillaceae > Bacillus > Bacillus sp. FSL K6-0972. Next base: position 2,080,143 of record NZ_CP150260.1, read on the forward strand.
ATCAGATGCAAGGTTCAGCAAATCATCTTTTAGTTCTTCTGACGGCTTTTCCGACTGTCTGAGGACGACGAAGCAGACGGCTGCCTGACCTTTGAGCTTATCCGGAACGCCGATGACGCCTGCTTCTGCCACCGCTGGATGGCCGACCAGTACGGACTCTATTTCGGCGGGGCCGATTCTTTTCCCGGCAGCATTGATCACATCATCAGAACGTCCGCTGATCGTCCAGTAGCCGTTTTCATCCCGTTTTGCCCAATCGCCGTGCACCCAGACGTCAGTCCAGCGGCTCCAATATGCTTTTTCGTATCTGGACGGCTCCTTCCAAAAACCGTTCGTCATGCCGACCCACGGCTTTGTCAGGACAAGCTCCCCGACTTCATTGACGACTTCCTCCCCTTTTTCGTTGAAGACATTGGCCGCCATGCCGGGAAGAGGCGAATTAAATGTCATCGGCGTGATCGGCCGCAGGAGCACATTGCCCAAAATACCGCCTGAGATCTCCGTTCCTCCTGAATAATTAAATATAGGAATCCGTTCTTTTCCAGCATGTCGGAACAGCCACATCCACGGTTCATAATTCCATGGTTCGCCCGTTGAGCCGATTGCCTTCAGACTGCTCAGGTCGTATTGATAGAGAAAATCTTCGCCGTGCTGCATCAGTGAGCGAATGAGCGTCGGAGAGACGCCGAGATGTGTCACCCGATGTCTGTTGACAAGCTCCCACAGCCGATCCGGGGCCGGGAAGTCCGGTGCTCCGTCATACAGCAAAACAGCCGCTCCGTTTATGAGGCCCCCGAATATTAAAAACGGCCCCATCATCCAGCCCATGTCTGTAAACCAGAAAAACGTGTCCCCCTGTTTGACATCCATCCCGAAGCCCGCATCAAATGCAGCTTTCAGCGGAAAACCGGCATGGGTATGAACCGCTCCCTTCGGCTGTCCTGTCGTACCCGATGTGTAAAGCAGCATGAGCGGATCTGAACTGTCCATTTCTTCTGTGTTCTGCAGGGGATCGCTTTTCATTAATTCATTCCAGTCTATATCTCTCTTATGATTCCAAGTTTGATCGCCATCGTGAAGCCTGCAGACGACGACTTTTTGGACGGAGGGGGAACGGTCCGCGGCTTTGTCAGCTTCTTTCTTCATGCAGACCTTCTTTCCCCTTCGCAAAAAGCCATCTGCTGTGACAAGGATTTTTGCTTCGGCGGCGCTAAGTCTCGCGGCTGCCGCATGGGCGCCGTAGCCTGAAAAAACCGGTAAAAATACCGCGCCGATTTTAGCGGCGGCCAGCATGGCGATGACCGTTTCCGGGATCATCGGCATGTAAATCGCAATGACATCCCCTTTTGCTATGCCTTGCTTTTTAAAGCCCGCCGCCGCACGGGCGACTTTTTGATGTAAAGAAGAATAGGTGATCCGTTCTGTTTTTCCGTCTTCACTTTCCCAGATGAGGGCTGTCCTGTCGGCCGTATCAGGCCGGCGGGACCATTTTTCCACGGCGTTGTAAACGGCATTTAAGCGTCCGTCGGAAAACCATTTCGGCCATTTTATGCCTTTACCGAGATTCAATGTTTGGCTGTACCGCTTGTACCAGCTGATGCCGAGCGCTTTTTCGGCCTCTTCCCAGAACCATGCGATATCGTCTGTACTTGCTTTCAAAAAATCATCATAGTCGGAAAAACCGAGGGCTGTCATCCATTGAAACAGCCGGGTCGTTTTTACAAATTCCGGATCAGGCTGCCAAACCGCTTTTTCGGCCATACCGTTTCCCCCTTTTCGTTTCATTGGCCTTTAGACGGGATAAACAGGATGCTTCCGTTCCGTAAATGTCATGTATTTGGTCATATATGCATTCAGACGTTTGATGAGTTCTGTACGCAGCGAATCGGCCGGAATGATCCCGTCGACAATCATTTCTGAAGCAAGCCGGTAAATGTCGATATCTTTTTGGTACGCTTCCCGTTTTTCGGCGATGAAGGCGGACCGCTCTTCTTCAGGCAATTCTGCGATTTTTTTGGCATAAACGGCATTTACCGCTGCTTCCGGACCCATGACGGCAATTTGCGCCGTCGGCAGCGCCAGACAGCAGTCAGGCTCAAAGGCCGGCCCCGCCATCGCATACAAGCCTGCGCCATAAGCTTTCCTGACAATGACGGATATTTTCGGTACGGTTGCTTCGGCCATCGCTGAAATCATTTTCGCACCGTGTCTGATAATACCCGCCCTCTCGACTTTCGTTCCAATCATAAAGCCGGGGATATCAGCCAGAAACAGCAGCGGGATATGATAGGCATCGCACAAATTGATAAACTTTGCTGCTTTGTCTGCCGAATCGTGAAACAGAACACCGCCTTTGACCCGCGGCTGATTGGCGATGATGCCGACAGGCTGTCCGTGAATCCTTGCCAAACCGGTAATCAGCTCTGGAGCAAACAATTTCTTAATCTCATAAAAAGACGCTTCATCAATGATCCGATCGATTAAATCCATCATTTGAAACGGTGCGTTTTGGTTTTTCGGAATGATCTCCTCCAATGACCGGTCAAACGGACGGGCGGATTTTGCTTCAATGACAGGCGCTTTTTCGGTGTAGTTCGGCGGAAAGTAGGAAAGATACCGGCGCGCCGACTTGATTGCCTCCTCTTCCGTTTCGGCAAGAATGTCTCCGCAGCCTGAAACAGAACAGTGCATTCGCGCGCCGCCCATTTCTTCAAGCGACACTTTTTCGCCGATCACCATTTCCGCCATGCGCGGTGAGCCTAAATACATCGAGGCGTTACCTTCGACCATGATGACGATGTCGCAAAAAGCCGGTATGTAGGCGCCTCCAGCCGCTGAAGGGCCGAACAAGAGACAGATTTGCGGAATGCGCCCGGATAATTTGACTTGCTGATAAAAAATCCGCCCTGCTCCTCTTCGCCCCGGAAACATGTCAACTTGATCCGTAATCCTTGCGCCTGCCGAATCGACCAAATATAGAAGCGGGCAATTCAGTTTTTCGGCTGTTTCTTGGATGCGGATGATTTTTTCGACGGTTCTCGCTCCCCATGATCCTGCTTTGACAGTTGAATCATTAGCCATGACGCAAACGGTTCGGCCGTCGATTTTTCCGATTCCCGTGACGACTCCATCTGCCGGAAGCCCGTCAGCCATGCAATTGGCAAAAAACGCGTCCTCAAGGTCGAGGCCTTCGTCAAGCAGCAGCTTTAATCGGTCTCTGACAAATAATTTCCCTTTTTTCTCATTGGCTTCATGGTATTTTTGCGCTCCGCCTTCCTGAATCCGGCGGATGCGTTCATACAATTCCTTTTCGGCCGGCATCGGCTGTCCCCCCGTTCATTTTATTCTCCCGTATAATACGGCTTCCGCTTTTCTGTAAAAGCTTTCAGCCCTTCTGTCCTGTCTTTCGTCGGGATCGTCAGTTCATAGGCTTTTTGTTCAATCGCAAGTCCAGTTTCGATATCTGTCTCAAGCCCTTGATTGATGGCGAACTTCGCCTGTCTGACGGCAACCGGTCCGTTCGCTGCGATGTTCGCTGCGATACTTTCGGTTGTTTCCTTTAACTTCGAAAGCGGAACGACATGTTCAACTAGGCTGATCTTTTGCGCTTCTTCGGCGCTGATGCGGCCGCCGGTATAGATCATTTCTTTCGCCTTTCCCCTGCCGATTAAGCGGGGCAGCCGCTGTGTTCCCCCTGCCCCGGGAATGATCGCGAGCGTTGTTTCGGGGAGGCCGAGTTCAATATGTTCGGCTGCAATCCTGATATCGCACGCCAATGCAAGCTCCAGCCCCCCTCCCAAAGCGCTTCCGTTTAATGCAGCGATGACGGGCTGCGGCAGTTTTTCCGTTTCGCTGACCACTTGTTGAATCAGGGAAACGGCCTGCTTCGCTTCTGTACGGCTCATGCGGGCTCTTTCCTTTAAATCGGCACCTGCACAAAACGTCCTGTCCCCTACTCCTGTTATAATGACACAGCGGATGGCCGGGTTTGAACGGATAGCGCAAAGGATGCGCTGAAAGTCGTCGAGAAGCCCGAGCGAGAGGGCATTGGCAGCCTGCGGTCTGTTCAACGTCAACACGGCAACAGCCTGCTCGTTGATGGAATAAAGAACATTGGGCTCCATTCGATCTTCCTCCTCTTTATCTATGAAAAACAGTTCTTTGATTTAGCCGCCTGCAAATTTCGGCTTGGCAGCTCTCTTCCGGTTTTGTCTTCGATCCATTTGGCAGCTGAAAGCAGCTTGCTGAGATCAACTCCGGTTTCGATGCCCATCTGGGCGCACATGTAAATCAAATCATCAGTTGCCGCATTTCCCGTGGCTCCCGGTGCATAAGGACAGCCGCCCAGCCCGCCGCATGATGCGTCAAATACGGTGATTCCCATATCCATCGCTGCGATCATGTTGGCGAGCGCCATCCCCCTCGTATCATGAAAATGAAGGGCGATATTCTCTTTCGGAAAGCGCTTTAAGAGTACGTCAAGCACCCTTTGAACCTGTACGGGATTTGCTGCGCCGATCGTATCTCCGAGAGAAAGTTCGTCGATCCCCATGTCGAACAGCGCTTCAGAGATGCGTACGATTTGCTCCAATGGCACTTGATGCTCATAAGGACAGCCAAATACGGTGGACAGGTAGGCTCTGGCGGTGAGGCCTGCTTGTTTCGCTGCCCCGGTGACTTCCTGTAAGACGGGAAGCGTTTCACCGATCGATTTGTTAATGTTTTTCTGGTTGTGTGTCTCGCTTGCCGACATGAAAACAGAAGCTTCATCGATCCCTCCATCAAGAGCCCGTTCCAGCCCTTTTCGGTTCGGAATGAGTGCTGCGTAGGTGACGCCCGGCTTTCGGTTGATTCCTTTGGCAACATCAAGGGCATCAGACAGTGTAGGAATCCACTTAGGATGGACGAATGAAGTGATTTCGATATATGAAATCCCTGTTTGGGATAGCATGTCAATCCAGGTTATTTTATCGGCTGTCGAGAGTGCGGTTTGTTCATTTTGCAGACCGTCGCGCGGTCCGACTTCTTTAATGAAAATTTTCTTCGGTACGTTCATTTGCCATCCTCCAGACCTTATTGAAGCTCCAATAAGACGTCCCCTTCATCGGCAAAATCCCCTTCGTTCTTTCTGACGGTTTTGACGGTGCCGGCCGTTTCGGCGACAATCGGAATCTCCATCTTCATCGATTCTAAAATGGCGACTTCCTGCCCCTTTTCGATTTTGTCTCCTGCTTTCACTAATATTTTCCATACGTTTCCCGCCATATTGGTGACAACAGTATTCATGGCACGCCTCCTTGATTTCATTTTGACTGATAGCGATTGATAAAATCGGTTTGGACCCCGCCTTTTCGGAATTCGTCAGAACGTACGATGTCTTCAAGCAGCGGAATATTTGTTTTAATGCCTTTCACTTGATATTGTGAGAGCGCTTCGGTCAAAGTGCGGATAGCTTCGTCTCTGCTACTTCCTTTGACGATCATCTTGGCGATCATCGGGTCGTAATACGGTGTGATGTTCATACCTGGGGCTGCTGCGCATTCATGACGGACATTCGGTTGCTCAGGCAGCTTAAGGTCAGTGATCCGCCCCGGCGAAGGGAAAAATGTTTTCGGATCTTCTGCACAGATTCTGACTTCGATCGCATGTCCGTCCCGCCGAATGTCTTTCTGCTTATGCGAAATTGGTTTTCCTGCTGCGATATTGAGCTGTTCTTCGACAAGGTCGAGCCCTGTAATTTCCTCTGTTACCGGGTGTTCGACTTGCAGGCGGGTATTCATCTCGAGAAAATAAAAATGGTTCTCCTTGTCTACTAAAAACTCGATTGTCCCGGCGTTGGCATAGCCGATCGACAGCGCGGCTTTGACGGCCGCTTCACCGAGCTTCGCGCGCATGTTTTCATCGAATAACGGAGCGGGTGCTTCTTCGATGATTTTTTGCTGACGTCTCTGAATCGAACAGTCCCGTTCCCAAAGATAGACGGCATTTCCGTATTCGTCTGTTAAAATTTGAATCTCGATATGTCTTGCATGCTCGATATATTTCTCGATGTACATAGCCCCGTCTCCGAAAAAATCGGCGGCTCGTTTTTGGCTGCCTTCATATGCTTTTTCTAATTCGCTTTCATTACGGATCAGCTGCATTCCGATGCCGCCGCCTCCAAAAGAAGCTTTGAGCATCACGGGATAGCCGATGGATTCGGCAAGAGCCAGGGCCTCATTCAGACCGGACAAGCTTTTTGTCACGCCGGGAACGACAGGAACCCCGGCTTGTTCCATCGCTTGTCTCGCTTCAATTTTGCTTCCCATTTTGGCGATCACATCAGGCGGCGGACCGATAAACGTGATATTTTCCTCTCGGCACCTTTCGGCAAAACGGCTGTTCTCGGAAAGCAGGCCGTATCCCGGATGGATGGCACAGACCCCCGCTTTTTTAGCGGTTTCGATGATTTTTTCGATATTTAAATAGCTTTCACTGACCCGCGGTTTGCCGATCAGCCAGGCTTCATCTGCAGCTTTAACATGCAGGGAGTCCGCATCGGCTTCAGAGTAGACGGCAACTGTCTGAATACCGAGCCGTTGACAAGTGCGGATGATCCGAAGTGCGATTTCGCCGCGATTGGCGATAAGCAATTTTTGAAACAAAAAAATGCCCCCTTTCATATTCATCAGCGTCTGAAATGGAATTTGAAAGCGTCTTCATTTATTTTTTTGTGAATCCGAAAGTTAAGTAGCAGCTTATCCTGTTTCCTGCCATAGGTTCAGCCGGGTCTTGTCTGTTCTTTACAGCTTATGATGATTCAAAAGAAAAAAGTCCTAAAGCTGAAGAAATCGCTTTAGAACTCTCAATGTTTTGGCTCAGGCCTGTTGGCGTTTGGACGGCTTTTACCGAGAATGCTCTGCATGTTTGCCGCTGTTTGTGAGGATATGTTGAATGATCTCGGCGTTTTTTGACAGAAAGGCAGTTTCGAACATATCTTGATGAGGCCCGCCTCCCTTATACTCTTGATAGTTTCTTGTTGTGGCGTCAGCCCATTTTTGCAATGTGAATCTGTCAATTTGATCCGTTTGAACGCCGGCTTCAATAAAATGAATGTTTGCGTTGATATGGCCGTCATTGATTATTTGTGCCCAATATTTTTGATAGTTTGTCGTCTTTTTGATGACTGCTTCCCTGAGATGAGCGGGAACATTTTCTGCCAAGGCGCTGCTTGGCTGAGGCGGCAATGCTTGTTTCTTTTGATACGCATCGACAATAATAAGATCGCTGACCTCTAAATCGCGATTTTCCATTTCTTTTACAATCTCAAATGCCGTGTTGCCTCCCGCTGAATATCCCAGCAGGATATATGGACCTTGAGGCTGGATTTCAATGATGTTGTTCATGTACTGTTCTATTCGGCTGTCTTCTTCAATAAAGTTAAATCCGTACACGGTCGCTTTGCCGTTTAGCTTTGCTGCGAGATCTTTATAAAATATGCCGAAGCCCGAAATGGGAGGAAAACAGAAAAGGTTCACTCCGGTCGGCGGATTCAGTCTGCTGACATGCTGCACGGCTGATGCGCGCAGCTCATGTGAAAACAGCTTTTCGGCCAATTGTTCAATTGTCGGATTCTCGAATAATAATTCAATCGGAATATCGATCCCCTGGCTGTTTTTCAGCTGGTGAATGACTTGCAGAGCCTTTAGCGAATGACCGCCAAGTTCGAAAAAGTCATCTTCAATACCGAGTTCCTTCACGCCGAGGATAGGTTTCCAGATGTCAATCAGTTCCGTTTCGACCCAATTTCTTGGCGGAACGATCTGTTTCAAAACCGTTTTTTGATCAGGTGCGGGAAGCGCACGGCGGTCGATTTTGCCGTTTGCCGTGAGAGGCATGCGGTCCAGTTTAACCCAATCATGGGGAATCATATAGTCGGGAAGCTGCCTTGATAGTAATGAACGGATCGTTTTTTCCTCTGTTTGATCATCGCTTACATAGTATGCGATAAGGAGCGCTTCTTCGTTTTTTTCTTCAATGATGACAGCTGCTTCTTGAACGCCTTCAATCTCGATGAGCCGCGCTTCTATTTCAGCCGGTTCTGTTCGTTTGCCGCGAATTTTGATTTGCCGGTCCATCCGGCTGATATATTCTAAGTTGCCGTCTGGCAACCATCGTACCAGATCGCCGGTTTTGTACATTTTTTCCCCTGGTTGAAACGGATGCTGTACAAATGCTTCACTCGTCAAATCTGGTCTGTGCAAATATCCTTTTGCAACCCCATCGCCGCCGACGCAAAGTTCGCCAGGAACGCCGATCGGCGCGAGCTGCCCGCTCTCGTCAACAATAAAGGCATTTGAATTGCTGATTGGTTTCCCGATTGGAATCGCTTGTGAAAAATCTTGCTTGATTTCATAAAATGTAGAGAATGTTGTATTTTCCGTCGGACCATATATGTTATAAAGCTTCAAGTTTGGACACCGATGTCTGACCGTATTCATCAGTGCAGGTGTCAAAGCTTCCCCGCCGACATATAAAGTGGTAAGTCCTGAAAACATGTCCGGCTGGGCTTGTGCCAGCTGGTTAAAGAGCGCCGTTGTTAAAAACAGCACTGTGATATCATGACTAAGCAAATAATTGCCAAAACGGGCAGGAGTCAACATCGTCGAGCGGTCAATAACATGGAGGCAAGCTCCTTTCAGGAGCGCTCCGAATATTTCAAACGTGATGGCGTCAAAGCCGAGTGAACCGGTTAGGATTAATCTGTCATTTGTATTGGCTGATGTGTAATTGCTGTTTGAGATAAGTGATACGACATTGCGGTGCGAGATCATCACGCCCTTTGGCTTCCCTGTCGAACCCGATGTATACATGATATAGGCCAAATCATCCGGGCGGGTATCGATGTTTAAATTCCGGCTGGATGCCAATTGCGCTTTCTTGGATATCACCACTTTTTTCGGAAAATCGATGTCAGTCTTGAGTCCTTTCTGAACGGCCAATACGTCCGCTCCGCTTTCTTTCAGCATGTAGCTGATCCGTTCAGGGGGCAGTTCGGCATCAAGCGGGAGATAGGCGCCGCCTGCTTTTAAAACGGCAAGAACACCGATGATGAATTCAGGTGAATGCTCTGCTAAAATTCCGGCAATTCCGTTTTTCTTTAAGCCTTGTTCTTGGAAGATGCGGGCCCATGCAGTAGATGTTTGATCCAGCTCCCTGTATGTCATCGTCAAGCCGCCGGCATGTAGTGCGATATGCTCCGGCGTTTTCTCAACTTGATTGGAAAACAAGTCAGCGATTGTTTTGTTCGTGTCGTAATCTGTTTTTGTATCGTTGAATTCCCCGATGATCCGGGCTTTTTCGTCAGGCGCGAGCATCGGCAGCCTGGAAGCGGGGATATCGGTGTCCTCCGCCGCTCTTCGCAAGGCTTCTAGCAAGTGGCCCCTCACACAGTCAATCCATGATTCATCATAAACGTTTGCATTGTAGCTGAACTTGATGACGAGTTCATCATCCGGCACAATCATGAGGTTGAAGTTGTAGCCTGATTGCTCCGAAACTTTGACATTTTCGATCTGAAGCGGTGATTCGGCGCGGTTTGCCGAGTCTTGCATTTGCTGCTGCAAAGGGTAGTTTTCAAAAACGAAAATATGGTCGATGACATTCTGTTTGAATGCGGTATGCGACTGAATGTCAGCCAATGGATAAAAACTGAACATGTCTTGAGCAAGCCTTTCTTTCTGGGAGCGGCGAAGCAGCTCTGAGAAGGTTTCATTTTCGCTCTCGGCCTTGATACGCACCGGAACAGTATTGATAAATAATCCGATCATTTTCTCAACACCCGGAATCACGGAAGGACGGCCGGAAACGACAGAGCCGAAGACGACATCATCTGTCCGGTTATAGCGCTGAAGCATCAAGCCCCACACGGTTTGTATGAGAGTGGCGAGTGTGGCTTCATGCTGTTTGGCGATTGTTTTGAGTCTCGTCGTCAACTTTCGGTCTAATGAAAACATCAGCTCTTTTTGCCGATATCCCTTTTCCACAGGTTTTGCTGACACTCTCGGAAGCCCTGTTGGCGCATTGAAGTCTGTTAAGTAGTTTTTCCAGTATTCCTTGGCTTTGTCTTTGTCCTGATCATACAACCAGGAAATATATGCGCTGTATGGCTGGACAGGTTCTAAAGGCACAGATTCACCCTTATAGATGGATTCGTACAACTGCATAAATTCTTGCAGCACGATCCCGAGACACCAGCCGTCCATTAAGATGTGGTGATGGCTCCATACACACACATGTTTTTCCGGCGCCGTTTTGAACAGAGAAATCCGCATCAGCATATCTTTTTGCAGATCGAAGCCTTTCCGTCTGTCCCGCTCTTTAAACTGGCTGATATATGCGGTTTGATCAGTTTCCGGCATTCCGGTCAAGTCTTCAGCATGCAACTGAAAGGATCGATCGCGTAAAACGACCTGGCGCGGCTCTTTCAGCCCAGCAACATGGGGCAAAAAAACCGTTCTGAAAATGTCGTGGCGGTCGATGATCGATTGTACACTTTGTTGGAACCAGTCTAAATGAAGCTGACCTCTTATTGTGAAGACGGACTGTTCTATATATGCGGCTCCTTCGTCTTGCAGGAAAGAATGAAAAAGCATTCCTTCCTGCATGTGGCTTAAAGGATAAATGTTTTGGATTTTTTGTGTATGACCCATTGTTTCCCTCCGCTCGTTTAATGGAATCCGAGTAAGTCGGTTATATTTTTTAAAGCTTCCTCGGTCAGCTCGCGATCATCAAAGTCGCTGACGGTTTTCTCTGTTTCAGTCTTGCTGAGACAATGGTTCATCAGCTTTCTGAGAAAGTACTGGCAATCTTGGGAAAGCCGTTCAATGGTTTCTTTTTGAAAACGATTGGTTTCATATGTCATGTTTACGGTCAGTTTGCCTTCAGCTACGAGTGCGCTGATGTCAAGCGACTGTTCTCGCTTCCAAGTGCCGGTGATATCCTCGCCGCCCCCCAAAGGAGAAAATGTAAACGCATCAAGCTGTTCTGTTTCGGTTTGCACCCGGTTTGCGATTTCAAATTGCCCTAGATAGTTAAAGGTGATATCAGGTGCTTTGCCGAATTCGATCTTTGCTTTTTCGGGCGGTGTCATATATTTGAGAACCCCGTATCCAAATCCTTTGTCAGGTATCCGTCTTAATGTGTCTTTTGTTATTTTTAATGTGCGGATCATATATTCTTCATGATGGTCATCCCATGTATTGGGTTCAAGTTGAAGCAAGACTGGATATATGGCGGTAAACCACCCTACGGTTCTGCTGATATCGTGATGTCCCGCCTCAGATTGACGACCGTGCCCTTCAAGCGCGATTTTTAGCGCCTGCTGCGGCGCCCATTGCTGAATAGCGAGTACGGCTGACGCCAAAAGCAAGTCCTGGGTATCCGTATTGTAAGCATTGTGCACATCTTTTAGGAGCGCGTCTGTTTCTTGTTGAGCCAAAGTAAATGATACGGTGTTTCGTTTTTTCAAAGCGGATTTGTCGATATGTGTCTGCTCTTTTGGCAGTGCAACTGTTTCATGTTGTTCGATGGCGCGCCAATAGTCTGCTTGCTGTAATAGTCGCCGGCTTTCAGCATACTTGGCTAATTGTTCGGTATATGTTTGGAATGATGCGGTTTTTGGCGGGAGTGCTATGTCATCTCCGCGAATCGCCTGCTCATAGCCGGATGCCAAGTCTTCCAGGATAATTCGCCATGATATGCCGTCGACGGCCAGGTGATGGATAGAAAGAAATAAGTCATCTCCTTCACTCGAGCGGAAAAGCCCAGCTTGCACCAGCGGTCCGTTTTCCAAGTCCATTGCTTTTTGCAGTTCACGAACTTGGTGTTTGATGATGTGTTCATTGTCTGTTGACGCGCCAGTCAGATTGATGATTCGCAGGTTGTAAAGCTGATCCTCCCCGATGCTCGCCGGACGATTGTACAGGCACAAGTCCCCTCGTTCATCTTTGGCAAATATCAGCCGCAGTACATCGTGATGGACGGTTATCGCTTTTAGCGTTTTTCTCAATGCATCTTCATCTAACGGATTTGCCCGATGCAGCATAACCGACTGATTAAAATGGTGCGCTTCTTTCATATCTTGAGACAGGAACCATTTTTGCACCGGTGACCACTTAACCTCGCCTTCAACAGATGCTTGGCTGATCGGTTGTTGCGATGAACGGACATATGGCGCCAATTCTTGGATTGTCGAATGGCTGAAGATATCTTTTACGGCCAATTGTTTTCCTGATTGATGCAATCTCGCTGAGACTTGCAATGCCTTAATGGAATCTCCGCCAAGCTCAAAAAATGACTCATCAATTCCGATCTTGTCAACACCAAGCACCCCGCACCAGATGGCAGCCAATTCTTTTTCAATATCAGTGGACGGAGCAGTAAATGTTTGTCTAATCTGTGCCTTGTGCGGGATCTTTGCTAGTGCGCGCTTATCCAGCTTCCCGTTTGGCATGGTAGGCAATGCATCAAGCGTTTGGAAAAACGCCGGAACCATGTAAGCCGGCACTTTTTTTGCCAACGCTTTGCGCAGCATACCACAATCTGTGCCGCCTTCAACAACAAGATAAGCGCAGAGTTCCTTATACCCCGCTGCGGTAACAGAATCGACCACAGCTGCTTTTTTTACTCCGGCAAGGCCGGAGAGAGCCGCCTCCACTTCTTTTATCTCTATCCGGTGGCCTCTGATTTTGACTTGTTCATCCATCCTGCCGACATACTGCAATGTGCCGTCCGGCAGCCATTTCGCCAAATCCCCCGTCCGATACATACGCTGATCTGGATGGAACGGATCTTGAACGAAAGCTTGAGCCGTTTGCTTAGGAAGATTGATATAGCCTCTTGCAAGCCCCGGACCTGTAATGCAAAGTTCTCCGGTCACACCGATAGGCTGCAAGTGATTTCCTTTTAAAATATAAACATGTGTATGATCAATCGGCCTGCCGATCGTGACGTTTTCCTGACGTTTTAACTGTCTGGCCGCAGTGGTCGTGATGCTGTTTTCTGTCGGTCCGTATTCATTGGCAATTTCTGTGCCGGGGCAGATCGAGAAGCTTCGATCCAGCAAATTCCGGTCAATCGCTTCTCCCCCTAATGCGACAACTTGCAGTGTTTGTGTATCTTCTGGCTGCAATACGTCAAGCAGTGTCCGATACAGAATCGGAATGAGATTCATATGTGTAATGCCGTAATGGGCCAGGTATTGTTTAATGGCAAGAATGTCTTTCGCTTCTTCTTCAGTCGGGATGACGATTTGCGCTCCTGATATAAGCGGTGCAAACATACTTGTGACAAATGCGTCAAAGGAAAAAGAGGAAAGCTGAAGTGCGATATCATTGTCATGAAATTCATAAAAAGCGCTTCGCCACTGGAGTGTATGAGCAACTCCCCTGTGTTCCACCATGACGCCTTTTGGCTCGCCCGTCGTACCGGATGTATAGATGATATAGGCCAAATGTTCAGGTTCAGCAGCAGATAGAATAGGTGTGGTGTCCTGTTCCCGTACATCTTCAATCAGCAGTACTTCACCTTTAAAACCATCAGGTACTTGATGATATGCCTTGCGATCGGTGATCAGCAGTTTTGCTCCGCTGTCGGCCAATACATACCGTTTGCGTTCGTCCGGATATGCAAGGTCAATTGGGACATAGGCGCCTCCGGATTTCCAAGTCCCGAGGATGGCCGCGATTAAGCCCGTTGATTTGGGAATCATGATACCTACAGCGAGATCCGGACCAATCCCGCGGTCTTGCAAAGTTCTCGCTATTTTATTTGACCATTCGTCTAATTCTTGATAAGTGAGCGCGCCTTCCCGAGTGATGAGAGCTGTTGCCCTCGGCGATTTTGCCGCCTGGCGGGCGAACAATTCATGAACGGTTGTGTTAGGGCGGTGTCGTTCTGTGATCCTGTTGAAGCTCGTCATCAGCAGCTGTTGTTCATTAGCTGTCAGCATGCTGATCGCTTGCAGTGCTGTATGCGGCGCATGGACAATGTGCTGAAGCATTGTCATGAAATGCGATGTCCAGCGCTCGATCGTTTCTTGTTTAAACAAGGATGATGCATATTCAAACCGAAAATGTATGCGTTCATCCCCTTCTGAAACTTGCAGTGTCAGATCAAACTTTGACACGGTCTGAGACATATCGGCAGGCTGAATATGCAGTCCATCCAGGAGAAACTCTTGATGCTCCATATTTTGTACGACAAGCATAGCGTCAAACAGCGGATTGCGGCTCATATCACGGACGACGTCGATCCGGTCGACAAGCTCCTCAAACGGATAATCCTGATGCTCGAATGCCTCGAGTGCCGTTTGGCGGATCTCTCTTAAGAAATCAGTGAAACGTTTGTTTTCTGTCGGATAGGTTCTCATCGCCATTGTGTTGACAAACATCCCCATGACTGGCTCTAAGTCTTTGTGCGGCCGCCCGGCGATCGGCGAACCGATGATGATGTCTTCCTGTCCGCTGAGACGGGCAAGAAGTGTGCTGTATGCGGCAAGAAGAACCATATAAAGGGTGCACCCGTTGTCGCGGGCGATCTTGTAAAGGCCGGCTGAAGTGTCCGCATCAAGTGAAAATGACACGTGGTCTCCGGTAAAGCTCCGCACCGCCGGGCGGGCGTTGTCAGCCGGCAGATCCAGCACCGGCAGCTCACCGTCAAACTGCTTCAGCCAATAGGCCTGCTGTCTTTTGTACACCTCCCCTTGTTTGAATGCCTGTTGCCAGACGGCGTAGTCTTTATATTGAATCCGCAGCGGGTCAAGCGTCCGGTTGGCGTACAACTCGCTGAATTCGCGGATCAAAGTGCCGACAGACACCCCGTCGGAAATGATGTGATGCATGTCCACCAACAACAGGTGGCGGTCCTCCGCTTCCTTCACAAGAGCGGCGCGGAAAAGCGGCGCTTCTTGAAGCTGGAACGGACGAATAAAGTCTTTAGCCGATGCCAACTCCATGAGCTGAAATGGGACATCGTCATGGATGAGCTGAACGGGCTCACCGTCTGCCCCGGTTTCAAACGACGTCCTGAGCGATTCGTGGCGGCTGATCAGCTGCCTGAAAACCTCAGCAAGCCGGGCGTGGACGAGCGGACCTGTCAACTTAAGCGCTGCAGGCATATTGTAGCCTGTGCCGTCTTCGTCAAGCTGCTGAAGCACGTACATTCGCTTTTGCGCCGAGGACACCGGATAGGTGTCCTGTTTGTCCGCCGGTTCAATCGCCGCATATGGGCTCTCATCCAATTCCTGAATCACGGCTGCGAGCTCTTCCAGTGTCGGCTTGGCAAAGATCTCCTTCAGCGGCACCTGCACGCCAAACTCTTTGGCAATGCGGGAGACAAGCGCAGTCGCCTTCAGGGAGTGGCCGCCTTGTTCGAAAAAGTGGTCGCGAATGCCGGCAGGGCCGTATTTCAGCACCTCTTCCCAAAGCTTGGCGAGCTTCATTTCCGTGATGGTTCGCGGCGCGGTGTAAGCGCGTCGTTCAGCCGCTCCGGCGGGAGCAGGCAATGCCTTACGGTCAAGCTTTCCGCTCGGCGTGACAGGCCAGTCACGCATCTCGATGAAGGACGAAGGCATCATGTAGGTTGGCAGTCGCTTGGCCAGCTCTGCCTTTACAGTCTGTTGATCTTGCCCTTCAATATAGGCATAAAGCGCGGTTTCCTCCTCTTCTGTCCGGGCGACAACCGCCGCTTCCCGCACACCGTCGATTTGTCGAATTACCGCTTCGATTTCTCCCGGTTCGATCCGGTAGCCGCGGATTTTCACTTGGCCGTCCGTGCGGCCCAGCCATTCAACGGTGCCGTCCGGTAGCCATCTTGCTAGATCCCCTGTTTGATACATGCGTTCCCCTGGATAAAACGGATCTTCGAGAAACCGTTCTTTTGTCAGTTCCGGCCGATTCAAGTAGCCCCTTGCGACGCCAGCGCCTGCGATATACAATTCTCCTCGACATCCGAACGGCAGAAGCTGCCGCTTTTTATTTAAAATATAGAGTCTCATATTGTGTCCTGATCGGCCGATCGGAACATGGTGAAGCACTTTCCTTTTAGGAACATCAAAGTATGCTGCTTCTACCGTCGCTTCCGTCGGTCCATAGGAATTTGTCAATTCCACCCCCGGCAGAAGCTCATGAAAACGGGAGACGAGGTGCGCTCCCAGCTGCTCTCCGCCTGCAAAGACTCTTTTTAAATGTCCGATGTCGGCCGGTTTTTTTCTATGATTCATATATTCCAAGAATGAGTGGAGCATAGAAGGGACAAAATGAGCCGCTGTCATTCGCTTTTCCTCCAGCGCTTTTAAGATGATTTCAGGATCTTTTTCCCCTCCTTGAGGAAGCAGATAAACAGAAGCCCCGGCAAACGGCCACCAGAACAGCTCCCATATTGAAGCGTCAAACGAGTAAGACGTTTTATGCAGAATCATGTCCGAGTCGTTCAGCCGGTAGCGGGTTTGCAGTGAGTATAAAAAGTTGACCGCGGACCTGTGTTCAACCATGACGCCTTTTGGGCGTCCCGTTGAGCCGGATGTATAGATGATATAGGCTAAGGCATCGGGCGGCACCGGGAGTTTCGGATTGGCTACCGCTTCTCTGTGATTCACGCGGCCGTCATCAAGCGGCAAAATGGTTCCCTCAAACATCGATGCTTCGGCAAGATTAGATTCTGCAAGCAGGATCTTTGCGCCGCTGTCCTCTATTAAAAAATGGATCCGTTCTTTAGGATAGTCCGGGTCGATCGGCAAATAGGCAGCTCCCGCTTTTAAAATGCCATAAATCCCAATCAGCATCTCTGGTGAACGTCTCCCCATTATGGCAATCACATCTTCCTGTTGAATACCGCGGTCTATCAGCTTCCAAGCGATTTGATTGGCTCGTTCATTCAGTTCTCTATAGGAGATGGAGACGCCATCTGCCAAAACGGCCGGACGATCAGGCGTCTTTTCCGCCTGCTGTTCGAGCTGATAATAAAGCGGCTGATCCAGTGGGAAATCGATTTTTTTCATCGGGCTGAAGTTTTGCAGAAGTGCGCTTTGTTCCTTTTTCGATAGTATTGATAACTGATCCAGTTCCAACTCAGGATGCTGTGCTGCGTTTTGGGCCAAAGTTTTAAAAAAGTCGGCCCATTTTTGGATCGTTTCCCGTTCAAACAAATCTGTACTGTATTCAAACTGACAGTATAATTGTCCGCCGCTTTCGGCCATATACAGTGACAGGTCGAATTTAGAAATTGGATGGCTGATATCTTTCTGTCGAAGCTCAATGCCATCCATCAACAGCTCTTGCCGCTCCATATTTTGCAGTGCAAACGTTGTGTCAAAAAGCGGGTTTCGGCTCATCTCCCGCTGAACAGCGAGACGGTCAACCAGCTCCTCTAACGGATAATCTTGATGTTCATAGGCTTCAAGAGCTGTTCCTCGAATGTCCTGTAAATATTTTTTGAAAGATATTCCGCTCACCGGACGTGTTCGAAAAGCCAATGTGTTCACAAACATTCCGAGCACGGATTCAAGATCAGCATGCGGTCTGCCCGCGATCGGCGAACCGACGATGATCTCTTCCTGACCGCTTAGCCGTGATAATAAAACGTTGTATATTCCAAGAAGCGTCATATACAGCGTGCACCTGTTTTCTCCTGCGAGCTGTTTTAAACGTGATGTAAGCTCTTGACTGATTACAAACGGTACCCTGTCACCTGCAAAGCTTTTTGCCGCGGGACGCGGTTTATCCGTTGGCAATTCGAGCACTGGCAGCTCCCCGGCCAGTTGTTTGAGCCAATATGATTCTTGCCGCTTGTATATGTCACTTGTTTTGAATGTTTCCTGCCATGCGGCATAGTCTTTATATTGAATGCGTAACGGGGCCAGTTCATGTCCTTTATACAGCTCGCTAAATTCCCGCATGAGCAATTGGATGGAGACACCGTCTGAAATAATATGGTGCATGTCCACTAAAAGCAGATATCGTCCTTTTTCAATAGTCACAAAGCCTGCCCTGAAAAGCGGAGCTTTTCCAAGATCAAACGGCCGGATAAATGATTCAGATGAAGATTCGCTCAGAAATTCAAACGGCACCTTTTCATGAATCCGCTGCACCGGCTCGCCGTCTTCTCCTGCCTCGAATGATGTCCTAAGGGGCTCATGCCGGCGGATCAGTTCTCGAAATACAGCTTCTACCCTCAGTCGGTCGAGCTCGCCTGTCAGCTCCAAAACGGCCGGAATGTTGTAGCTGACTCCTCCGCTATCAAGCTGGTGCAGAACATACATCCGTTTTTGTGCGGAAGAAACCGGATATGTCTCCTTTGTCCGTACTTGCTGAATCGAGGCAAACGGGTTTTCCTCCGCTTCACTGATGACAGCTGCCAACCCTTCTACGGTCGGATGAGCAAAGACATCGCTTAATGGAATCTGAACGTTCCATTCTTTGGCGATGCGAGAGATGAGCGATGTTGCTTTTAAAGAATGGCCGCCCAGTTCAAAAAAGTTGTCGCGGATGCCGACTGGCCCCCTTTTCAGTACATCTTCCCAAAGCAGTGAAAGCCTGAGCTCATTCAAATTGCGAGGTGCGGCATATGACTGAAGTGAAGCAGATGATGTTGGTTCTGGGAGGGCGCTTTTGTCGACTTTTCCATTTGCGGTAAGCGGAATCGTTTGCACGTCAGTCCATTTTACAGGCATCATGTAGTCAGGGATGACGTCGGCCAAATCGTGACGTAATGCAGAAGGGTCGATCGGTTTTCGCGTGCTGTAGTATGCGCACAATTCATGTTCCCCTTCACTGTCTTTCTGAACAAGGACAACCGCTTCCTTAACAGCAGGATGATTCGCCAATGTCACCTCAATTTCCTTCGGTTCGACCCGGTAACCCCTGATTTTCACTTGATCATCAGTCCGGCCGATATAGTCGATTTGTCCGTCTGTGCGAAGCCTTGCGATATCTCCTGTTCGATACATGACGGCTCCCGCTCTAAACGGATCGGGCAAAAACTTCTGTTTTGTCAAGTCTGGATTGTTGACATATCCTCTCCCGACGCTCGCGCCGGATATATAAAGCTCCCCTGCTACACCGCGGGGCTGAAGCCGTTTGTGTTTGTCAAGAATATTCATGGCGGTATGGCTGATCGGTTTACCGATCGGCGGAGCATCCGGGATGTCGTCCTCAGGATGAATGGTGCATGTCGAGACGACATGGGTTTCCGCCGGCCCGTAATGATTATGCAAGCGTATGTCTCGCTGCTTTAGCAGAGCCTTAAAAATATGCGAGACCGTCAATTGCTCTCCCGCTGTAATGACATGCTTGACACAGCTTGGAAAATTGTTCGCATAGTGTTCTTCGTTAAAAAGCATTTTCACAAAAGCCGTCGGGAAAAAGACGACTTCTGTTTGCTGCGTATTGATCAACAAAAACAACTGAGCTGGGTCACGTTTGATTGATTCAGGCGCGATGCAAAGCGTGCCGCCGCTAAGCAAGGTGGTAAACAGTTCTTGATAGCAGACGTCAAACGCACAAGATGCATACTGCAGCACATTTGTTTTGAAATCAATACGTGAGTTTTTAAATTGGTCTTCAAGCAAGTTGGCCATATTTCGATGTTCAAATAAAACGCCCTTCGGTTTTCCCGTTGTCCCTGATGTATACATGATGTAAAGCAAATCCTCCGCTGTGTTTACCGTCTCGACATTGCTTCCGTCTCTTTCTGCATCTGCTTCTTCTATAAATGTCACACTGCACTCTGTTCCGACTGATTTTGCAACAGCCGCCAAATTGCGCTGCGATACAATGTGCTGACAGCCGCTGTTTTCTATACAATAGCGAATGCGTTCAGCAGGATGGTTCAGGTCAATCGGAACAAAAGCCGCACCCGCTTTTATAATGCCGAGGACTCCCGCCGCTAAAGCGGGAGATCGTTCGACCATGATCGCCACCGGCTCCTGGTGTTTGACACCCCGTTTACGGAGAAGGCGCGCAAGTTTGTTGGCCGTTTCATTCAGCTCTTGATAGGTGATCGACTGCCCTTCGTAGTGAATGGCTTTTTCATCAGGTGATTGTGCCACCTGAAGTTCGAACATCGACTGGATCGTTTCATATTTGCGCGGCTTCGTCTCTATTTTCAATGTGCTGAGCAGGTTTTCATGTTCCTGCTTTGTTGTGATTGTCAATTCCTCCGGGGGCAAATTCGGATTTTGCAGCACTTGTGCGATAATATGCTGCAAGTGGCCTTTGACGCTTTCGATGAAAGAACGTTCATGGATGCCGGAATCAAATCTCATTTTGAGATGAATGTCTTCTCCCGGTGCCACCATCAGATAAAAGCTGTAGTTGGTCTCGTCTTCCATGTTGAAATCATGAATGTGAAACAGATCATCTGCATTTTGTCCGTTGTTCAGCAGTGCGATTTCTTTTTCAACAGGATAATTTTCAAAAACAAGAATATGGTCGATTAAGCCTTGTTTGACGGCGGATTCCGCCTGTATCTCATAGAGTGGGTGGTAGCTGTACGGCTGCCCATTGAGCGCATCTTTTTGCACTTGTTTGATCAGTTTCACAAAAGGCACTTTTGTACCGGTAACCCGCACCGGCACCGTGTTAATGAAAAGGCCGATCATCCGCTCTATTCCTGCAATTTCAGACGGCCTGCCGGAAATAACTGAACCGAAAACCGCATCATCCGTCTGATTATAAGCTTGCAGCAAAATTCCCCAAAGCGTGTGAAAAATGGTGCTCAGTGTGACTTCTTCCTTTGCGGCCAGCTCTTTCAGCTTGGCCGTAACTGTTTTAGAAAGGGAAAAGGTGACTTCTTCTTGTCTGTTTTTGGCGCCCGCTTTTTTTAGCTTTGGCAGCCCGCTCTGCTGGTCATATCCTTCAAGATATTGCTCCCAGTATCGGGCGGCTGCTTCTTTGTCCTGCTCCATCAGCCATTGAATATAAGTCCCGTAAGGCACAGCAGGCTCAAGCTTTAATGGTGCTTGGTGCAAAAGGGAAGCGTATATATGGAAAAACTCCTTCAGGACAATCCCGAGGCACCAGCCGTCCATAATGATGTGATGGAAGCTCCAAATGCATGTGAATTCGCGTTCCCCTGTTTTGAAAAGAATGACGCGCATCAGTCCATCTTTTTGCAAATGAAACCCTTTAGCCCTGTCTGTTTTTTTGACCTCATCGATCAATGCGAGCTGGCTGGATCGGTCCAAAAAAGTCAGATCTTTTTCTTCAATGGTGATCGTCCGTTCTTTTAAGACAACCTGCTGTGGAACGGATACATTTTGACTGACAAAAATCGTTCTGAAAATGTCGTGCCGGGCGCACAGAACAGCGATGCTTTTCTGAAAAATGTCTGTGTCAACCTTTCCTGTCATTGAAAATGAGGCTTGTTCGACGTATGCCTGTGAGTCCTTTTTGAGAAGGTTGTGAAATAGCATGCCTTCCTGCATATAAGAAAGCGGATAAATATCCTGAATCTCATGCTTTTTTGTCATATTTTCTCCCTGCCTCCTGTTTCTACAGTTCTTCGACAAAGCTCGCAATACTGCCCAAATCTTCCGCTGTTAACGATTGGCTGCTAAAATCGCTGACCGTTTTTTCTGTTTCTTGTTTCCCGGCGCAATGGTTGATGATTTGGTGCAAATATTGTTTCAACGTATGCAACAGCTGTTTCATTGTTGTTGTTTGGAAGCGGCTTGGCGGATAGCTCAAATTGAAATACAGCTGATTTTGCCTTACCATGGCGCTCATCTCCAGCGTTTGTTCGCGCTGCCATGTAGGTGTAATGTCTTTCCCGCTTGCAAGCCCCGAAAAGCTGAACATTTGTTGGCGTTCTGTATCATTGAATTGCCCTAAATAGTTAAAACCGATTTCAGGCGCTTTGCCAAACTGAATTGTTTTGTTTTCAGGTGCTGTTAAATATTTTAAAATGCCGTATCCAATTCCTTTGTCCGGTATTCTGCCAAGCGTATCTTTGACTGTTTTTATCGCCAGCCCCAGTTCGCCTTCAGCTGCGTGTAAATCAATCAATACAGGATACATTGAAGTGAACCAGCCGACCGTCCGGCTGATGTCCAATTCAGGAAGGATCTGTTCCCTTCCGTGTCCTTCCATCGCAATGCGCAGTTTTCTTTCTCCCAGCCAATCACACAGAGCTAATGATACGGCCGTCAGCAGAATATCCTGGGTGTCTGTGCTGTAGGCGCTGTTGACCTTGTGGATTAAAACGTGCGTGTCTTCTTCTGAAAGGGTAAAGCTTACCGTTTTCCGAATGTTGTCCGCAGCGCTTTGCGGTTTTTCACAAGGAAGCAAAGCCGCTTTTTCTTCTTCAACAGTGCGCCAATACGATTGTTCACGAATGATCTTGCTGCTCTCTGCGTATTCCGAAAGCCGATTTGCGAAATATTGGTATGAGTCCGTTTTCCGCGGAAGCTGGACCGGTTGTCCTGCGACCGCCTGACTGTATGCTGCCGATAAATCCTCAAGCAAAATCCGCCATGAGACCCCGTCGACGACCAGGTGATGAATGGTGAGAAATAAATAAGCTCCCGACCTTGTGTTGAACAAGCCTGCTTTTAGCAGTGGGCCTTTTTGCAAATGGATACTGCGCTGCAAACCAGCGACTTCGTCTTCAATCATGTTCTCCCATTGTGCTGTTTTAGAAAGGTCTCTTATGTTCAGACTGTAAAGTTCTCCATGAATCCCTCTGTTAAATTGCTGCAGTCGTCCGCCGTCATCGCTGATTGTCATGCGGAGGGCATCATGATGGATAACAAGATGCTGTAAAGCCGTCCGCAGCGGCTGTTCCTGAAATCCTTCTGAGCTGTGAAGCATGACAGATTGGTTGAAATGCTGCCGCTCTTCGATATGCTGCGCGAGGAACCAGCGCTGAACGGGCGTCCAAGGAACTTCTCCTTCAATCGGCCGCTGATCTATACTTCTCTCAGTCTTGCGGATGAAAGGTGCTGTTTCTTTAATAGTTGGATGGCGGAATAAGTCGCTTGCCGTGATTTTCAAGTCAAAACGTCCAAGACGAGCAGATACTTGGAGGGCTTTAATCGAATCGCCTCCCAGTTCAAAAAACGAATCTTCTATACCGACTTTCTCAACGCCGAGAACCTCTTGCCAGATCATGGCAAGCTGTTCCTCCAGCTGATTGCGCGGAGGGGCATATGCTGTGTTGATCGTTGTGGTCTCCGGTTCAGGCAGCGCTCTTCTGTCGAGCTTTCCGTTTTGTGTCAGAGGCAAGGCGGCAAGCTCAACCAAATGCGCCGGAACCATAAACCCAGGCAATTGTTGAGAAAGAAGAGATCTGACTTTCTCGATATCCATTTCCACTTGCAGACTCATATAGGCAAGGAGTTCTTTGTGTCCCGAGGGACCGGTTCTCACGATAACGGCGGCTTCTTTGACACCGTCAATCTGCCGCAATGCTGCTTCAATTTCTCCCAGCTCAATCCGGTAGCCGCGAATTTTTACTTGATCGTCCATCCGGCCGATATATTCAATCGTCCCATCCGGCAGCCAGCGGGCCAAATCACCGGTCCGGTACATTCGTTCACCAGGTGCGAAGGGATTTGGCACAAATTTTTCTTTCGTCAGTTCAGGTCTTCCGAAGTAGCCTCTGGCTAGTCCATCCCCGCCAACGCATAATTCTCCGATTACACCAATGGGCTGCAATGTCCCGCGGCTGTTGACAATATAGGCGGTTGAATTAGCGATTGGACGGCCGATCGGAATGGAATGCCTATACTCGTGTTCGATCCGGAAGCACGTTGAGAATGTTGTATTTTCCGTTGGACCGTAACCATTCCATAGCGCGAGATCCGGCGACGCGTTGTGTACGCGGTTGACATGGTTTGGCGACAGTGCTTCTCCGCCGATAATCAATCTGGACAGGTCGGAAAATGTTCGCTCATTTTGTTCTGATAATTGATTAAATAAGGATGATGTCAGCCATAAGGTCGTGATTCCGTTATGCTGTATGAATGCTTTGAGCTGATCGGAATCTAAATAGGTTTCTTTATCACTGATGTATAAACGAGCACCGTTTAAAAGCGGTCCGAATATTTCAAATGTCATCGCGTCAAATCCTAACGAGGCTGTCAATAAAAGCCTGTCTTCAGGTGTAAACGCCATATCGGTGTTTTTCACGAGGCGGACGATACCGCGCTGTTCAACCATTACGCCTTTTGGCGTGCCGGTTGATCCGGATGTATACATGATATAAGCGAGAGAATCAGGACCGCCCTGCTGTTCGGGATTGCTTGCTGAAATTCCAGTCTCAAGCTGGATGTTTTCTATGAATAACCGTTTTCCAGCAACAGGACATTCTAATTGATCTGATTGAAGGAGAATATCTGCTTTGCTGTCAGACAGCATCCATTCCAGCCGTTCTGTCGGCATGTCTTCAGTGACGGGAAGATAGGCTCCGCCGGCTTTTAAAATGCCGAGAATTCCGACTGCAAGTTCAGGCGTGCGATTTGTTAATAGTGCGACAACACTTTCTGAACCGACGCCATTTGCTCGAAGCGCAACGGCTATTCTGTTGGCCCGTTCGTTTAATTCCCGGTAAGTCAAGGTTTGTCTATCATGTATAACAGCCAATGCATGAGGTGTTTTGGCAGCTTGATGTTCAAATAAACGGCTGATCGTTTCGTGTTTTGGATAGTCTTGATTTGTCTGATTAAATGTGTGAATCAATACGTTTGTCTCATGTTTATCCAATACATGGATGTCACCGAGATGAATGTTCTGATGTTCGATCACAAGTTTGAGAATACGAATATAGTAGGAAACCCATTTCTTGATCGTCTGTTTTTGATAGATGTCTGTATTGAATTCAACATCAAAACGGATTGTCCCTTGATCTTCTTCAGCTGCATAAAGAGTCATATCAAACTTAGAGACTTTATGGGCGTTATGAGCTACAGTCGCCAAATGCAAGTCATGCAGAGTGAGTGATTCCCGTTCCATATTTTGCAGAACGAACATGACGTCAAATAGCGGATTGCGGCTCATATCACGGACGACGCCGAGCCGGTCGACAAGCTCCTCAAACGGATAATCCTGATGCTCGAATGCCTCAAGCGCCGTTTGGCGGACCTCCCTTAAGAAATCAGGGAAACGTTTGTTTTCTGCCGGCTGCGATCTGATCGCCAATGTGTTGACAAACATCCCGATGACAGGTTCTAAGTCTTTGTGCGGCCGCCCGGCGATCGGCGAACCGATGATGATGTCTTCCTGCCTGCTGAGACGGGCAAGAAGTGTGCTGTATGCGGCGATAAGAACCATATACAGAGTACACCCGTTTTCGCGGGCGATCTTGTAAAGGCCGGCCGTCGTTTCCGCATCAAGCGTGCAGGACACATGATCTCCGGTAAAGCTCCGCACCGCCGGGCGGGCGTTGTCGGCCGGCAGATCCAGAACCGGCAGCTCGCCGTCGAGCTGCTTCAGCCAATAGGCCTCCTGTCTTTTGTACACCTCCCCTTGTTTGAATGCCTGTTGCCAGACGGCGTAGTCTTTATATTGAATCCGCAGCGGGTCAAGCGTCCGGCTGGCGGACACCTCGCTGAATTCATGGATCAAGGTGCCGACAGACACCCCGTCGGAAATGATGTGATGCATGTCCACCAACAACAGGTGGCGGTCCTCTGCTTCCTTCACAAGAGCGGCGCGGAAAAGCGGCGCTTCTTGAAGGCGGAACGGACGGACAAAGTCTTCAGCCGATGCCAACTCCATGAGCTGAAATGGGACATCGTCATGGATGCGCTGAACGGGCTCACCGTCAGCCCCGGTTTCAAATGATGTCCTGAGCGAATCGTGGCGGCGGATCAGCTGTCTGAATACCTCATCAAGCCGCGCGCGGTCGAGCGGTCCTGTCAGCTTAAGCGCTGCCGGCATATTGTAGCCGACACCGCCGTCTTCCAGCTGCTGAAGCACGTACATTCGCTTTTGCGCCGAGGACACCGGATAGGTGTCCTGTTTGCCCGCCGGTTCAATCGCCGCATATGGGCTTTCATCCAGTTCCTGAATCACGGCTGCGATCTCTTCCAGTGTCGGCTTGGCAAAGATCTCCTTCAGCGGCACCTGCACGCCAAACTCCTTGGAAATGCGGGAGACGAGCGCTGTCGCCTTCAGGGAGTGGCCGCCTTGTTCGAAAAAGTGGTCGCGAATGCCGGCAGGGCCGTTTTTCAGCACCTCTTCCCATAGCTGGGCGAGCTTCATTTCCGTGATGGTTCGCGGCGCGGTGTAAGCGCGGCATTCGGCCGCTTCAGCGGGAGCGGGCAGCGCCTTGCGGTCGAGCTTTCCGCTCGGGGTGACAGGCCAGTCACGCATCTCGATGAATGATGAAGGCATCATATAGGCCGGCAGGCGCTTAGTCAGTTCTGTCCTCACGGTCTGTTGATCGTGACCTTCAATATAGGCATAAAGCTTTGTTTCCTCCCCTTCTGTCCGAGCGACAACCGCCGATTCCCGCACACCGTCGATTTGTCGAAGCGCCGCTTCGACTTCACCTGGTTCGATCCGGTAGCCGCGGATTTTCACTTGGCCGTCCGTGCGGCCCAGCCATTCAACGGTGCCGTCCGGAAGCCATCTTGCCAGATCGCCTGTTTGATACATGCGTTCGCCTGGAAAAAACGGGTCATCGAGAAACCGTTCTTTTGTCAGTTCCGGACGGTTCAAGTAGCCCCTCGCGACCCCCGCGCCTGCGATATACAGTTCTCCAGCTACTCCGGCTGGCTGGACGGCTTTCTCACTGTCTAAAATATAAAGGCGCGCCCCTGGTACAGGTTTTCCGATCGGAAGCCGCATCCGTTCCTTGTCTTTTTCATGGTCGTACAGATAAAATGCGGCATCCACCGTAGCTTCTGTCGGCCCGTAGCCGTGAATGACCGCAGTCTCCGGCAAAGAGCGGGCAAATCGCGCGGCTGTCTGGGGAGCGAGCGCTTCACCTCCGGCGAATACACGTTTCAAGGTTTTCGCAAGGGTTGTCATTTTCTCATCTGTTTCCATTTCCACCTGGTCTAAAAAGCTGTTCGCCATCGCCGGGATAAAATGAGCCGTCGTCACCCCTTCATTGACGAAGGCTTCTGTCATCAAAGCGGGATCTTTCTCCCAGCCCGGCGGAAGCAGATACATGGAGGCGCCGGGTATCATCCACCAAAACAACTGCCAGATCGAAGCATCAAATGAAAACGACGACTTCAGCACGATGACATCATCTTCAGTTAATGGGAACTGCCGCTGCATGCCGGACAAAAAGGCGACAGCCTGGCGATGTTCAACCGCAACCCCCTTCGGTGTCCCGGTTGAACCGGATGTATAGATGACATAGGCGAGTGAGCCGCCATCTGTATGAGCACGAACCGGTTCTGTCTCCGCTGGTTCAGCTTGAAGAGATGACAGATTGACCTCAAGTGCCTCACCGGAAAAACCGGAGACGGATAACCCCGGTCCTGTGACGAGAAGCTTGGCACCGCTGTCGCTCAACATGTACCTGAGCCGTTCTTCAGGATAGTCCGGATCAAGCGGCACGTAAGCGCCGCCGGCTTTCAAAACAGCCAGCACCGCGATCACCATCTCTGGTGAACGATCGGCGAGCACACCGATGACGCTTTCTTCGGCGACGCCTTTTTTCTTCAGACGGACAGCAAGCTGATTTGTGTACTGATCAAGCTCTCGGTACGTTAAGATACCGCCGGAAAAACGAAGCGCCGGCAGGTGCGGCGAAAGGGCGACACGGCGGGTGAATAGACCGTTCAGCGTCGGCGCCAAAGGTGCGGCGGACTCTGTTTGATTGAATTTGTACAGCATCTCTTTGGCGGTCTCTTCGCCAAGCAATGAAATTTGCGCGATTTGCTGATTGGGATCAGCGATGACAGAGCCGATGATATGGCGCAAATACAGTTCGATTTTTTTCATCATGGCTGGATCATACTGTCCGATATCAAAATTTATGCGAATATAAAGCGAGCTTCCCGGAATGATTTTAATGCTGCATCCATAGTTGGTGACTTCCTCCATTTGAAAATCTTCGACTGTGAAATCGAACGCATCGGCTTGATTCAGGCTTTCAATCTCGCGCTGGGTCGGTATGTTTTCAAATACGACAATATGGTCAAACAGCTCCTGTTTCAGCGTGCTTTGCGCCTGAATATCATATAAAGGATAATAATTGTACGCTTCTGCTTTCAGTGTTTCCTGCTGTAAGCAGCTGACCAGTTCCGAAAAGGAATTCGACCCGCTTTTGACCCGGACGGGAATGGTGTTAATAAAAAGACCGACCATTTTTTCTACGTCATCAAGATCAGACGGCCTCCCGGAAATAACTGAGCCGAAGACTGCGTCATCACAGCGGTTGATCTTTTGCAGCACGATTCCCCATAATGCCTGAAAAACCGTGTTCAGCGTCGCGCCTGCGTTCGTGGCCAATTTACGCAGCCCATCAGTCTGCTCTTTAGATACTGTAAATGCCATCTGTTGCAGCGTTCCTTTTGAGGATGTCGATTTTTTGGGCAGTGATGTCGTTTGTTTGACGCTTGAAAGTCTTGTTTTCCAGAATGTCTCTGCTTCTTTTCGATCTTGGCGCATCAGCCATTTAATATACTTGCTGAACGGTTGAACCGGTTCTAAATAAGGAAGCTGTCCCTTTCCTAAAGCCTTGTAAATGGCCAAAAATTCTTTCATCACAATTCCGAAGCACCAGCCATCCATTAAAATGTGGTGATGGCTCCAAATACAATTATATTGCTCATGTGCCCTTTTTAAGATGGATACTCTCATAAGAGGGTCTGTTTGCAAATCAAATCCTTTTTTCTTGTCGTCTTGTTTGAATTGATCGACAAATGCTTCTTTAGCCGCCTCGTCTAGATGAGAAATATCAACAAATTGAAGGCGGATTGGCCGTCTTTTCAAAACGACTTGACGCGGCTTTGCCACATTTTTGTGTATAAACGCAGTGCGGAAAATATCATAGCGTTCAATCAGCGCGTCTAAACTTTTTTGAAACCGTTCTGTATCGAGCGAGCCGTTTATCGTAAACGATGCCTGTTCAAAGTAGGCTCTAGACTCCTGATCCAACAGCGAATGAAACAGCATGCCCTCCTGCATGAAAGATAAAGGATAGATATCTTGTATTTCCGGTTGCTGCACCATCAGCGACTCTCCTTTTCTATAGTTTATTGACGGCTCCCATAATGTCGCTTAACTCCTCCAATGTTAAATCTTCATCAGTGAAGTCTGTTGCACTTCTTTCATGGGTTTCTTTTTCTGTGCAATGCTTGATGATCGTTTTAAGAAAAAATTGAACATGGTCTGCCAGAGCTTGTACTGTTTCTTTTTTATATTGAAGCCGGTTATAGACAAAGTGCATGACGAGACATTCTGAAGATACGGCGCCGCTGATATCGATGAGATGAGGCCGCTCCCAATCTGGACTGATCTCATGCCCCGCTTTGACCGGGGAAACGCGAAACCCGCTCGATTTGATCTCTTCGTCAAACTGTCCCAAATAGTTAAAGCTGATGTCGGGACACTGGGAATCTGCAGGTTCCCACATGCCGCTGATGTATTTCAGCACCCCGTAGCCAACGCCCTTATACGGAATACGGCGCAGCATGTCTTTTGTCCGTTTGATGTGGTAGCCGAAACGCTCATGATCATCTGTGGACTCTGGAAGGCTTGTATCGAGTAAAACAGGATAAATCGAGGTAAACCAGCCGACCGTCCGGCTGATATCGATATCCTCCAAATGCGCTTCTCTTCCGTGGCCTTCCAAGCTGATTTTGAATCGATCATTGCCGGTCCATTTGTGAAGCGCAAGGCCTAACGCGGCGAGTAATATGTCATTTGTATCTGTCGTATACGGCTTGTTTACGGCCGTTAACAGACGCTCTGTTTCTTGTTTTGTCAGCCGAATGTCTATGGCGTCTGTATCTTGCAGCAGATTCGTAAGGGTTTCGGCATCTTTCGGAAGCGGTTCAACTATCGCTTGTTCCCTTTCAATCCAGTAATCTATTTCCCGTAATAGCTGTTGGCTTGTTGCATAATCAGTCAGCTGCTTGGCATAGTTTTGATAGGAATCTGTCTTTTCCGGAAACACGATTTCTTTTCCCGCCAGCGCCTGTTTGTATCCGGCGGTCAAATCTTCGAAGAGGATACGCCATGATACTCCGTCGATGACAAGGTGATGAATGACAAGCAGCAAATGATCGCCGTCCGATGCGCGAAAAACGCCGGCTGCAACAAGCGGCCCTGTCTGAAGCTGAATCGATTTCTGAATATGTTCCGCCGCCCTTTCAATCATCACATGCTCTTGAGCTAATGATCCTGCTCCTCTTACATCAAGCAGTTCAAACGAAAACAGCTCCTCTTTGGCAAGCTCTTCGGCTCTGTTGTACTGTACTAAAGCTCCGTCTTGATATCCGCATACCATCCGCAATGCGTCATGATGGATCACGATATGGGCGAGCGCTGTTTGCAGAGCTGTTTCATCAAATCGCGTTGTGCTGTACAGCATGACAGATTGATGAAAGTGATCATGTGACAAAGATTGTGAGAAAAACCAGTGCTGCACAGGCGTCAGCGGCACTTCGCCGCTGACGGGAGCTTGATCAATCTCGCGCCGGACTTTCGTTACCCGCTTTGACAACTCGCCAAGCGTCTGATACTGAAACAGCTCGCGAACTGTAGTTTCATAGCCTTGCTGCTTTAGTCTTGCACATACTTGCAGCGCTTTAATAGAATCTCCGCCAAGGTTAAAGAAGTGAGCGTCCACACCGAGCCCCTCCATTCCTAAGAGCTCTTCCCAAATCTCAGCCATCATCTGTTCAATCTCGTTTCTTGGATTTATACCTTCGCCAGCGCTCTCATTCACAGCCGGTTCTGGCAGCGCATTTTCGTCGAGCTTGCCGTTAGCCGTCAGCGGCAGTTCGTCGACCTGTATGATTCGCGCGGGTATCATATATTCTGGAAGGATCGTTCTGAGAGAGGCGCGAATGTCGTTTTCATTCAGGTTTTGCGCCGTTATCGCATACCCATAGATCGATTGCCGTCCGGCTTTGTCATGTCTTGTTATAACTGCTGCTTCCTTGATTAGAGGCAGTTCTTGAAGGGCACTCCTGATTTCCCCCAATTCAATCCGGTATCCCCTGATTTTCACTTGGGCATCTTTTCTGCCGACATACTCCAGCTCGCCGTTAGGCAGTCTTTTGACGATGTCTCCCGTACGATAAAGGCGTTGTCCCCGAACATATGGATTTGTGATGAACCGGGAAGCAGTCAGCTCATCTCTGTTGATATATCCTCTTGCGACTCCGGCTCCTGCGATATACAATTCCCCCGGCACACCGACGGGCTGCAGGTTCATATAGGCGTCCGCGACATAGGCTTGAAGGGTTGCCAGAGGTTTTCCGATATTGCTTTTATTGTGTTTCATGTCGGTTCGAGTCAGCTTTTTATACGTGGCGTGCACCGTTATTTCGGTAATGCCGTACATATTGATGAGATCCGTTTCTGGATATTTCTCATTCCAGTTCATCAGCATCCCGGGCTGCAGGGCTTCTCCGCCGAAGATGACATAGCGGAGCTGTAAGCGGTCCGGATGCCGTAAATCTTCATCGATAAGCCCGTGAAAAGCTGTAGGCGTCTGGTTTAGCACAGTCACGCCTTCTTTTTGTAAAAGCAGCCGGTAGGCATGGGGATCGCGGGCGGTTTCTTTTGGTACAATGACAATTTTTCCGCCGTGTAAGAGAGCGCCGAATATCTCCCACACCGAGAAGTCAAAACAATAGGAGTGGAACAGCGTCCAGACGTCCTGAGATCCGAATGAAAAAGGCAGGTCATCATGTTTGATCAGGCTGACCACATTGCGGTGTTCAATCACTACACCTTTCGGCTTTCCTGTTGTTCCTGATGTATAGATCACATATGCCGGCTGTTCGGCTGATATCGGCTGGTGCCGCCTTTCCGCCGCGCCTTTTTCTGCCTCGTCAATATATAAAACAGGCAGGTCAATGGTTTCGTCCCATTGTTGTCCTGATTGGATAAGTAGCAGTTTGGCCCCGCTGTCATCGAGCATAAAGCGGATCCGCTCAGCTGGGTAATCAGGGTCAATCGGCAAATAAGCGCCTCCCGCTTTTAAAATGCCGAGAATGCCAACCAACATATCTAGTGAACGCTCTGTCATTAAACCAACCACTTGCCCTGAACCGATTCCGTTTTCATTTAGCATTGCCGCTGTCTGTTCAGCCTTTTCATCAAGTTCCCGGTAAGACAGCTGCCGTTCGTTCATCACGGCGGCTATTTGATCCGGAGTGGCTATTGCCTGTTTTTCAAATAGACTCGCGATGTTCTCGTGTCTCGGGTATTCAGCCGTCTGCCCGGCAGCATCTACTAGCATGTCCTGTTCTTTCGCAGTCAGCATTTGCATGTCGGACAGTTTCATGTCATGATTGGCCGACATGCTGCCGATTAGCGCTTTAAAATGATCAGACCAGCGCGCGACCGTTGCCTTTTCAAATAAGGCGGTACTGTACTCGAAATGACAGCTGATCGTACCGTCATCTTGTTCTTCGGCATGCAAAGTCAAATCAAACTTTGACGAGTGATGCGGCAGTTTATGTGATAAAAGCGTCAGTTCCGGTAATTCCATCTTGAAATCATCGCTGTTTTCAAGCACCAGCATAGCGTCAAAAAGCGGGTTGCGGTTCACTTCTCGTGGGGCGTCAAGGTGTTGGACGAGCTCCTCAAACGGATAATATTGGTTATCAACAGCCTCAAGTGTCAGCGTTTTGATCTCTTTCAAATATGTACGGACTGTTTTATTCCCTTCAGGCTTGCTTCGCATCGCCATTGTATTCACAAACATCCCGATCACGCTATCAAGTTCTGCGCGTTCTCGGCCATGTGCGGGCGAACCGATGACAATATCCTCTTGGCCGCTCAGTTTAGAAAGAAAGATTGAGAAGCCAGCCAGCAACACCATATATAACGTTGAACCGGTCTCATCCATTAACTGGCGCAGCTTTGCCCCTGTTTCCCTCTCAATATGCGTGGTCAAAGTGTCTCCGCTAAAATCGGGAAGAAGCGGCCGTTTTTGATCAAGCGGCAAGTCCAGCACCGGCAGCGTTCCCTTCAGCACTTCCAGCCAGTACTGTTTTTGGCTGCCGAATGCCCCGGCTGAAAACTGTTCATTTTGCCATACAGCGAAATCTTTATATTGCAGTGTCAATGGAGGCGGCTCTTTCCCGCTGTAAATGTCCGTGAAATCACGAATAAACGTGCTCATTGACATTCCGTCAGCAATAAGATGATGCATATCAAGCAGGAAGAAATGCCGGTCTTTGTTCAACGCGGCTAAGCAGACTCTGATCAGCGGAGCTCTTTCAAGATCAAACGGCTGAACGAACGATTCCATCACTTCATTAAGCGAGTCCTCGGATTGGATGTGCAGCTCTGTCCATTTCACTTCGGCAGCTGATGCGATTCTTTGCATCGGCTCCCCGTTCTGTAAAACAAACGAAGTGCGCAGTGCCTCATGTCTGTCGATTAATGTTGCAAAAGCTTCTTTTAAACGCTTCCGGCACAGTTTTCCGCGCAGTTCCAAAGCAGCGGGCATGTTGTAGCTTGTATTGTCTTTTGCCAGCTGATGAAGGGCATAAAGCCTTTTTTGCGCGAAAGATAAAGGATACAGATCTTTTTCCGGCGCTGGCTGTATCTCTGGACAGATATCCCTTGTCATCTGCTCTATTGCACCAGCCATGCTTTCAATCGTCGGATATGAAAAGACATCGCGAATGGGCAGCTGAACATGCAGCCGCTGATAGATTTTTGAGACAAGCGCCGCCGCTTTAAGAGACTGTCCGCCCAATTGAAAGAAATCATCTCGTATGCCGATCCGCTCCCGTTTCAACACTTCCTGCCAAATCAAAACAAGCTCTGTTTCAAGCAATGTGCGGGGAGCTTTCGGCGTGACGTCTGCCCTGCCTGAATGTGCCGGCTCTGGAAGACCGGAGCGATCCAGCTTTCCGCTCGTTGTAAGCGGCATGTTGGGCAGTATTGTAAAGCTGTCAGGCATCATATAGGCCGGCAATTTACCGGCAAGGGTTCTATGCAGGTCCAAGCGCCCTGTTTCCTTTTGCAATACAACATAAGCCGCTAGCTCCTGTTCTCCATCGGCTGTGGTGCGTACGATTGCCGCCGCGTCTTTCACCCCGGAGATGCTGCGGAGCGCAGATTCAATTTCTCCTAGTTCTATTCTGAATCCTCTGACTTTCACTTGGTGATCCAAGCGCCCAAGGTATTCGATCGTTCCATCCGGCAAAAAGCGCGCCTTATCCCCTGTCCTGTACAGCCGTTCTCCTACATGAAAGGGGTGGGCGGTAAAGGCTTGATCTGTCAATTCCTTTTGCTGAAAGTACCCTTCAGCCAGGCCTTTTCCTGAGATGCATAATTCACCGACAGCGCCGATCGGCTGAAGGAGGTTCCCGTGCATAATATAGACAGATGTATTATCAACCGGACGGCCGATTGTCAATCGCTCACTTTTCTGAAGATCTCGCAGCACCGTCGTCGACACGCTGTTTTCTGTCGGTCCGTATTCGTTTATCAGTTCGGCGTTGCTGCAAATGTCACGGCTTAAGGTGATTAAATCAGGTGTCACGGCTTCCCCGGCGAATGTCACAGCCCGGAGTGTTTCTGCGTCCTTTTTTGTCAAGGTCTCCAGCAGTACGCGGTATAAGGAAGGAACGATGAGCAGATGGCTGACGCCGTGCCGGGCGATGATTTGTTGAATCGCCAGGGTATCTTTTGCGTCATTTTCATCGGTCAGCAAGACGCAGGCACCTGACAGAAGCGGTGTGAACAGACTTGTTACAGACCCGTCAAACACATATGAAAAGAGATGGAGCGCGATATCACGGTCCGTCATGCTGTATTCTTCCCGTCTCCATTGCAATGTATTGGAAATGCTTTCATGGCTGACGAGCACACCTTTCGGCCGCCCCGTTGTCCCCGATGTATAAATGATGTAAGCCCAATGTCCGCTGCCCGGCTGTATTGAAAGAGAATCTGTCGGTTGAACAGTTGTTTCTTCCATTGTGACAATCATCCCCTTGTAATCCGCAGGAACGAACGGCAGCAGTTCTTGTTCCGTAACCAGCAAAGAGGATTGGCTGTCATGTAAGAGAAATGAAAGCCGCTCAGGCGGATGATCCGGATCAAGCGGCATATACGCGCTGCCTGACTTCCAAATGCCGAGAAGAGCTGCGACTGTTTCTTTTGAGCGGCGCAGCATGACAGCTGCAACTTGATTTGGACGGGCACCTTTTTCCCTTAGCGTACGAGCGATTTGATTGGCTCGTTCATCTAATTGACGGTAGCTCCAGCTTGTTTCATTCAATCTGAGCGCCTCTTGTTCCGGCGTTTTGGCAGCTTGCTCTTCAAACAGCTCATAAACTGTTTGATCCGGGTAAGATCGCTGTTTGCCGTGAAAGGAATGAATCAGTTTTTTTTCATCAAATGGAACGGGATCAATGCTTGTGATCAATCGATCGGGATCTGACAGTACACATTTGATCACTTCGTTTACATGACCTTGAACCCGAAGTATGTCTTTTGTATCATAGACCTCGGCATTGTAGCTGAATTTCATATAGAACGTCTCACCCGGCACAATGACGACGTTCAAGTCGTAATTGGTTTCCTCGGACATGGAAAAATGGTCAAGATCAAGCGCGTTTTTCTCTGATTCCTGCCAGCCGTTTACCGCTTTCTGCATTTGGACGGGATAATTCTCAAATACAAGGATATGATTGATCAGGTCCTTATTTAAGCCGCTTTCGTTTTGAATCTCATAGAGTGGATAATAGCCGTGATCTTCACAAGTCAGGATGTCTTTTTGCACCTGTTTGGCGAGCGAAGAAAATGACATGTCTGCGGAAGAACGAATCCGGACAGGCACCGTGTTAATGAACAGTCCGGCCATTGATTCAATTCCGTCAATGGCGGAAGGCCTCCCTGAAACAACCGCGCCGAATACAGCATCATCAGTCGCGTTGTAGCGGTGCAGAAGCAAGCCCCATATACTTGTAAACAACGTGTTTAACGTTACACCCAATCGCCTTGCTAAATCGGAAAGTTTTTCAGTGGTTTCCGGCTTTAGTGAAAATTGAAGGTGCTTCGGCGTATAAACGCCTTCTGTTGTTTTGCTTTTTGTGCCGGGGACTGAGACAGACTCCCCGTACCCTTCCAGATAATCGGACCAGAAGGCTGCTGTTTTTTCTCTATTCTGACTGCGAAGCCATGTCATATATGTGCTGTAAGGCGCCGGCTTCCCAAGACGGATAGCCCGGCCGTCTCTAAGAGCGTAGTACATGTGGAAAAAATCTTGCAGCACAATACCTAAGCTCCATCCATCCATCATGATGTGGTGGTGGGTCCAGACGCATGTGTGTCGCCTTTCTCCTGTTTGATAAAGTGTCAGTCGCATTAATGGGCCTTTTTGCAGGTCGAATCCTCGAAGCCGATCTGCTCGTTTGCGGCTCTTTATCAACGTTTGCTGCTGTTCAGCCGTCAAGGCGGAAATATCCTCCGTCTGAACCGGTACTTTTCGGTGTGACAGAACGACTTGCTGCGGCCCGTCCAGATCAGGCACCTCTTTTATATAAATCGTTCTGAAAATGTCATACCGGTCAATCAATAGATCCAGACTCTTCTGAAATGAATCCAGACACAAATCACCACTAATGGTGAAGGAAATTTGTTCAACATAGGCGTTTGAATCGGGATGAAGCAGTGAATGAAACAGCATTCCTTCCTGCATATATGACAATGGATAAATATCTTGAATTTCTGTCTCTTGCGCCATGAATGCCACACACCTTTCCGGTGAAATTAAAGATCTTTTACGAGATTGGCAATGCTTGATAATGAAGCGGAAGTCAATTGTTTATTGCTGAAA
This sequence comes from Bacillus sp. FSL K6-0972, assembly GCF_037976035.1. Lineage (NCBI taxonomy): Bacteria > Bacillati > Bacillota > Bacilli > Caryophanales > Bacillaceae > Bacillus > Bacillus sp. FSL K6-0972. The sequence goes on from NZ_CP150260.1 coordinate 2,117,118, forward strand.
TCGCTCAAAGTTTTTTCGCGTTTTTTCTTAGTGGAACAATGCTCGATCACCTCACAAAGGCGGTCACGGAAGCCATCCATAAATGTTTCAATCGTATGCCGGGAAAAGACGTCGGTATAGACAGCCTGAATATCAAGCTGATGATTGATGACCATGGCATTGATGTCCAAATCAAATTCCCTGGGCCGCTCTTCTGCAATGTTATGGCGCGGCTGATAAGGAGACATCCGCATCATTCCCTCAAGACCGTCGAACTGTCCGAGATAATTAAAGCAGACTTCAGGATCACGATGCTGAAGTCGTTGGGACGATTGCAAGAGCCCGTATCCTGTTCCATGGTTCGGCACGCGTCTCATCATGTCTTTCACAGTTTTTATACGACAAGCGGTTTTTTCGCTTGAATTCCCCGGCGCGCTCATATTCAGAAGAACCGGATAAATCGCGGTGAACCATCCTACGGTTCTGGAAATATCGATGTCTGGAACATGCCCTTCCCTGCCATGCCCCTCAACACTGACAAGGAATTGCTCATGTTTCGTCCAATCGGCAAGCGCCATTCCTAAGGCCGCCAGCATCAGTTCATTCACCTCTGTGCCGTATGCCTGTTTTGTTTGAAACAGCAGCTGGTTTGTCAGTTTCACGCTTAACATGCGAGAGGCGGTGAGCGTCTTTTTTTGCAGCCTTTCCGCATTCCTGTGACCGTCTTTTGGCAATGCGGCCGTTTCAAAAGATATCACATGCTCCCAATATGCCGCTTCCTCAAGCAGTTCGTTACTTGTTGACAATGGATGCAGCCTGTTTGCATATGTTACGTAAGAGTCGCTTTTCTGCGGCAATTTGATTTTTTTGTCTGCTAAAGCTTGCTGATAAGCTGTTTGTAAATCCTCAAGCAAAATTCTCCATGATACACCATCCACAATCAGATGATGAATCGCGATCAGCAGATGATCTGCATCCCGCAATCTGAACAATCCGATGTGAAAAAGGAGTCCTTCGTCCAAACGCATAGCCCGTTGTATTCGTTTTTCTTCCGCTTCTATGCGGTCGGCAATCTGCGTCTCGTCGGCGAGGTCTATGGTCTTAAAGCTAAATCCATCCCCATCCGTTTGACTGATTCCGCGGTTATATTGAAGGACACGTCCGCTATCGTCTTTCTTAAACATCATCCGCAGTGTGTCATGATGCTTGATTAAGGCGGTAACGGCCCGGCGCAGTGCAGTCTCGTTCAATCTTTTTTCACTCGTGAGCATGACTGCTTGATTATAATGATGTTCAAAAGCGCCAGGATAGGCGAAAAACCTTCGCTGGACAGGTGTTAGGCTGGCATTTCCTTCAACAGGTCCCTGATCGGCAATTGATACGGTCGGAGTCAGATGACTTGCCAGTTCTTCAATGGTTGGAAATTGAAATAAATCCCGAATCGTCATATCCCATCCTTCAGCGGCAAGACGAGCCGACACTTGCAGCGCTTTTATGGAGTCTCCTCCAAGCTGAAAGAAAGAGTCGGAAATGCCGGCTTGCCGGACATGGAGCACATCCTCCCAAATCCGGCATAGCAATGCTTGTTTTTCATTTTTCGGGGCATGGTAGGTTTGCGAGCGCTGAACATGTGCAGCAGGCAAGGCATCTTTATTCAGCTTTCCGTTAAATGTAAGCGGCATTTTCTCTAAACCGACAAAATGAGCCGGAATCATGTAAGCCGGAAGCCTTTTCGCCAAGTCTAAACGCAGATCGATGATGTCTGCTTCTTTAGGAACGACGTATGCCGCCAAATAGGTTTTCCCTTCGATATCTTTTTGAATAGCGACTGCCGCTTCTTTGACATGCTCGTTCTTCAAAAGCGCATTTTCTATTTCTTCGAGCTCAATTCTGTAGCCCTTTATTTTGACTTGTTGATCAAGACGCCCATAAAGACGAAGGGTGCCGTCCGGAAGCCAGCAGGCCTGATCTCCGGTTTGATACAGCGGCTGACCTTGCCCTAAAGGATCGCTGAATTTGGCTTTTGTTAATTCAGCTTTTCGCCAATAACCTTTGGCCACGCCTTCTCCCCCAATAAAAAGTTCCCCTGGAACACCGATGGGCTGAACTTGATTGTCCTTATTAAGAACATACATTTGTACATTTGGGAGCGGCATGCCGATCGGTACAAAATCACGATAAGGCTCTTTACTCATCGTGATTTCATAATAGCTTGAATCAATGGTTGCTTCTGTTACACCATAGCTGTTGATGATCCGCATCTCTTTCCCGAACCGTTCATTGAGTGCATAAAAATCCTGGGCACTGACAATATCTGAACCTAGGATCAGCACCTTTAGGCTCGGTAATCGATATTTTCGCCGATAAACATATTCCATAAAGGGAATAATTAGGGCTGGTGTTGATTCCATTAATGTAATCTGCTGTTGATTCATCAGCTTACATAACAGTTCAGGCTCAATTCGGACATCATCCGGGCAAATCACAAGCGTTCCCCCGTTTAAGAATGCCCGGGCCATGTCTCCTGAAAAGACATCAAACGAGAAACTGGCCATTTGCAGCACTCGCGCTGGTGTGCGGTCAAGCTCATAGATGCTTCGCCAAGCAAACGCTGCATGTGTGAAATTGCGATGTCTGACTTCAACTCCTTTTGGCGCTCCTGTTGTTCCTGAAGTATAGATGACATAGGCAGTATCTTTTGGAGTTGCGGTTGAAACAATATTCTCTTCGAGTAGGCCATTATGTTCATGGTCAAGATGGATGCAAGGCATACTGCCATCTGTCAAAAGTGAAGCGGTGTCTATATAATCAGCCTGGGCCAGCAGCGCAGATGCTTCGCTGTCTTTTAATAAAAACCGAATTCTTTCTTCTGGATAATGGGAATCTATCGGGATATACGCTCCTCCCGCTTTCAGCACGGCCAAAACACCTATGATGGCTTCAATCGAACGATTGGCCAAAATCGCAACTCGTTTTCCAGGACCGATTCCGGCTGTTTGAAGCGTCCGCGCCAGTCGATTGGCGCGACCATTCAACCGGTGATAGCTGATCTGTTTCGAGCCCTCAATGACTGCGATTTGCTGAGGATTATTCACTGTTGTTTCTTCAAACAGTTCGTGAAACACTCCTGATCGTTCTGGAAGTTGAAGGTGTTTGTGATTAAATTCAACAAGAATTTGGTGTTGATCTTCATCGTTCAGAAGATTGAAGCGCGCAAGCTCTGTCTCGGGCTGATGGGCGATATGGCGCAAAAGTACAAGCAAATGTTTCATCCAGCGCTCAATGGTTGTTTTCAAGAAAAGATCAGTGCTAAATTCCATGTCGAAATGGATGTTTCCGTTAGATTCGCAAGCGGTCAATGTAAGGTCAAAAATAGATACTTGATGGGCAAATGTTTGAACGCGATTGACTTGAAGACCGGCTAATTGCATATCGTGCTGTTCCGTGTTTTGCAAAATAAACATGGCGTCAAACAGCGGATTGCGGCTCATATCACGGACGACGCCGAGCCGGTCGACAAGCTCTTCAAACGGATAATCCTGATGCTCGAATGCCTCAAGCGCCGTTTGGCGTACCTCCCTTAAGAAATCAGGGAAACGTTTGTTTTCTGCCGGCTGCGATCTGATCGCCAGCGTGTTGACAAACATGCCGATGACAGGTTCTAAGTCTTTGTGCGGCCTTCCTGCGATCGGCGAACCGATGATGATATCCTCCTGTCCGCTGAGACGGGCAAGAAGCGTGCTGTACGCGGCGAGAAGAACCATATACAGGGTGCAGCCGTTGTCACGGGCGATCTTGTAAAGGCCAGCCGTCGTTTCCGCATCAAGCGTGCAGGACACTGTATCACCCGCAAAGCTTCGCACCGCCGGGCGGGCGTTGTCGGCCGGCAGATCCAGAACCGGCAGCTCGCCGTCGAGCTGCTTCAGCCAATAGGCCTCCTGTCTTTTGTACACCCCCCCTTGTTTGAAGGCCTGTTGCCAGACGGCGTAGTCTTTATATTGAATCCGCAGCGGGGCCAGCGTCCGGTTGGCGTACAGCTCGCTGAATTCATGGATCAAGGTGCCGACAGATACCCCGTCGGAAATGATGTGATGCATGTCAACCAACAACAGATGGCTCTCCCCCGCTTCCTTCACAAGAGCGGCGCGGAAAAGCGGCGCTTCTTGAAGGCGGAACGGACGGACAAAGTCTTCAGCCGCCGCCAACTCCATGAGCTGAAACGGGACAACGTCATGGATGCGCTGGACAGGCTCGCCATCTGCCCCGGTTTCAAACGACGTCCTGAGCGATTCGTGGCGGCGGATCAGCTGCCTGAAAACCTCATCAAGCCGGGCGCGGTCGAGCGGACCTGTCAGCTTAAGCGCCGCCGGCATATTGTAGCCGACACCGCCGTCTTCCAGCTGCTGAAGCACATACATCCGCTTTTGCGCTGAGGACACCGGGTAGGTGTCCTGTTTTTCCGCCGGTTCAATCGCCGCATGCGGGCTTTCATCCAATTCCTGAATCACGGCAGCGAGCTCTTCCAGTGTCGGCTTGGCGAAAATCTCCTTCAGCGGCACCTGTACGCCAAACGCTTTGGCGATGCGGGAGACGAGCGCAGTCGCCTTCAGCGAGTGGCCGCCTTGTTCGAAAAAGTGGTCGCGAATGCCGGCAGGGCCGTATTTCAGCACCTCTTCCCAAAGCTTGGCTAGCTTCATTTCCGTGATGGTTCGCGGCGCGGTGTAAGCGCGTCGTTCAGCCGCTCCGGCGGGAGCGGGCAGCGCCTTGCGGTCAAGCTTTCCGCTCGGAGTGACAGGCCACTCTTTCATCTCGATGAAGGAAGAAGGCATCATATAGGCCGGCAGGCGTTTGCCCAGCTCTGTCCTTACGGTCTGTTGATCCTGACCTTCAATATAGGCGCAAAGCTCGGTTTCCTCCCCTTCTGTCCGGGCGATAACCGCCGCTTCCCGCACACCGTCGATCTGTCGAAGCGCCGCTTCGACTTCACCCGGTTCGATCCGGTAGCCGCGGATTTTCACTTGGCCGTCCGTGCGGCCCAGCCATTCAACGGTGCCGTCCGGAAGCCATCTTGCCAGATCGCCTGTTTGATACATGCGTTCGCCTGGAAAAAACGGGTCATCGAGAAACCGTTCTTTCGTCAGTTCCGGACGGTTCAAGTAGCCCCTCGCGACCCCCGCGCCTGCGATATACAGTTCTCCGGCTACTCCGGCTGGCTGGACGGCTTTCTCACTGTCTAAAATATAAAGGCGCGCCCCTGGTACAGGTTTTCCGATCGGAAGCCGCATCCGTTCCTTGTCTTTTTCATGGTCGTACAGATAAAATGCGGCATCCACCGTAGCTTCTGTCGGCCCGTAGCCGTGAATGACCGCAGTCTCCGGCAAAGAGCGGGCAAATCGCGCGGCTGTCTGGGGAGCGAGCGCTTCACCTCCGGCGAATACACGTTTCAAGGTTTTCGCAAGGCTTGTCCTTTTCTCATCTGTTTCCATCTCCACCTGGTCTAAAAAGCTGTTCGCCATCGCCGGGATAAAATGAGCCGTCGTCACCCCTTCATTGACGAATGCTTCTGTCATCAAAGCGGGATCTTTCTCCCAGCCCGGCGGAAGCAAATACATGGAGGCACCGGGTATCATCCACCAAAATAACTGCCAGATCGAAGCATCAAATGAAAACGATGACTTCATCACGATGACATCATCTTCAGTTAATGGGAACTGCCGCTGCATGCCGGACAAAAAGGCGACAGCCTGGCGGTGTTCAACCGCGACCCCCTTCGGTGTCCCGGTTGAACCGGATGTATAGATGACATAGGCGAGTGAGCCGCCATCCGTATGAGCGCAAACCGGTTCTGTCTCCTTTGGTCCCGCTTGAAGCGATAACAGATTGACCTCAAGTGCCTCACCGGAAAAGCCGGAGACGGATAACCCCGGCCCTGTGATGAGGAGCGTGGCGCCGCTGTCAGCGAGCATGTACCTGAGCCGTTCTTCAGGATAGTCCGGATCAAGCGGCACGTAAGCACCGCCGGCTTTCAAAACAGCCAGCACCGCGATCACCATCTCCGGTGAACGATCGGCGAGCACGCCGATGACGCTTTCTTCGGCGACGCCTTTTTTCTTCAGACGGACAGCAAGCTGATTTGTGTACTGATCAAGCTCTCGGTACGTCAAGATACCGCCGGAAAAACGAAGCGCCGGCAGGTGCGGCGAAAGAGCCGCGCGGCGGTTAAAAAAACCATGCAGCGTCGGCGCCAAAGGTTTGACAGAATCTGTTTGGTTAAAAGCAAACAAAATCCGCTCCTTTTCGTTGGACTCTACCATATCGATATTTTTAATCAGCTGATCCGGCTTCTCGAGCGCCTTCTCTACAACGGTTAAAAGATGGGATTGAATCCGTTTAATATCATGTTCAGTAAACAAAGCGGTTTGATAATCAAAATTTAACTGTATGATACCGGTGTCAAGGCGCTCTTTAATCGAAACAGACAGCTGATTTGCAGTGCGCCCGCTGAAATACATGGCCGTTTCATACTCAAAGCCATCCGCTTGTTGCCATTGAAGCGGCTGATACTGTATGGAAGTGATGATTAAATTTTGCAGATCACCATGCTGATGCCTTAATTCGTTCATCAGCAGATTGTAGGGATATCTTTGATGACGCATGACTGACAGCTGTTCTTTCCCGATGCTTGTGACAAAGGAAAGAAAATCACAATCAGGATCAACTTCCATTCTGATTGGCAGTGTGCTCACAAACATACCGAGCATGTCTTTTTCCAGCCTAGAGGTGCGGTTTCCGTAATAGGTTCCAATCACAATATCTTTGCTGGAGGTCAGCCTGCTGATGCATATGTAAAACGAAGCCATAAACAGAGAAAGAATGCTGATTTGGTTCTTTTCGCAAAAGTGTCGGATTGATTCTGCCAAGGGATGTGAAAGAGTCAGGGTTTCTCTTATAGCGGCGGTGCTTTGTTGTTGAGGCAAGGCTTTTTCTGTTAGTGGGAAATGTTCTGGAATGGTGTGGTAGGTGTTTGTCCAAAATAAGCGGTCTTTTTCAAACCTGGAAGATTGCAAGTACTGCTTCTCTTTTTCGATATAGGTGAGGTAGGAAGGTTCATGATGTTGAGGTAAGGGTTCATTCCGAATCATTTTTTGATACATCTCAATCAGCTGATTGCCTAGCAGATTAAGAGAAATACCGTCCATTATGATATGATGGAATTTTGCATAGAGCCAAACTTCTTCGCTCGAAATCGCCAGCAGAGTGAATTGATAAAGCGGTGAATGAAACAGCTTAAACGGAATCGAAGTCTGATCGTCAATCCACTTGTTCCGTTCGGACTTGCCGGCCTTTGTAAAATCAATTGTCTCTATAGAAAGTGGGCGATGTTCAACGAGATAAAGATCAGGCTCTTCCCCTTTCCCTTCTGTCAGCTGAAAATGAAGTGAATCATGCAGGGAAACTGAAAAGTCCAAAGCCCGCCGCAGCACATCAAGGTCGATAGCTCCCCTGAATTTGACACAGGCTGCAAGATTGCAGATACTTGTACCCGGATCTAGCAACTCGGTAAACCATACTCTCCTTTGAGCATGGGTCAAAGTGTAGGTTGTGTTCAATGGAACCCCTCCATTTCAAATATAAGAGAATAAATAAGTAAAATAATTACAGTTTATATGACAATATATGGCTAAATCATACGTATGAGAATCATTGTAATACAAATTCGATAAAATACAACAATGTTTACAATAAATTCAATAATTTTTTAGAAAATGGTTATTTTATCTCATTTGCAGAATCCTTGTCTCTACTGTTGTTTATACCATTTTATTCAAAAAACAGTGATAACGATCCAAAGCACCGTGATCGAAATGGAAAATTGTCATCATTTATTCATAAAAAAAGATATCGTCTCATGTGTTTTTTTGAAAAACCTCATAAAAAAACTGTATCTTGATTGGTAAGATACAGTTTCTTGCCTCATTTTGTCTGATTTGAGCTTCTGGCTACACGACAGCCGTCTGAATACCGAGCCGTTGACAAGTTCGGATGATCCGGAGGGCGATTTCTCCCCGGTTGGCGATAAGCAATTACGCCCCTTTTTATGTTAGTCGCGCTTGAAAGTGAAAATTACAATTGAAAATGCTCAAGCGCCTGCTCCCTTAACTTGAATTTTTGCACTTTTCCTGATGCCGTCATCGGGAACTCTTCTACAAATGCGATATAGCGCGGAATCTTATAGCGGGCGATTTTACCTTTGCAGTATGCTTTTAATTCTTCAGCCGTCATGGATACTCCGCTTTTCAGTTTGATCCAGGCCGATACCTCTTCGCCGAATGTTTCGTCAGGTACTCCGACAATTTGGACGTCGAGAATGTTGGGATGCTTGTATAAAAACTCTTCTATTTCCCGCGGATATATGTTTTCACCGCCTCTGATGATCATGTCTTTTAATCTCCCGGTAATCCGGCAGTAGCCTTCTTCATCCATTACGGCTAAATCACCCGTATGCAAAAATCCTTCCTCATCGATCACCGCTGCCGTGGCCTCAGGGTTTTTGTAATAGCCTTTCATAACATGATAGCCGCGTGTGCACAACTCGCCTTGACCGCCTCTTGCAACCTCCTGGTTCGTGCCCGGTTCAGTTATTTTGACTTCTACATTCGGCAAGGCGCGACCTACGGTTTCGACCCTTCTTTTGAGCGAATCGTTGGCCCTCGTCTGGGTAATGACCGGTGATGCTTCCGTCTGTCCGTATGCAATCGTTATTTCAGACATTCCCATGTTATCGATCACTTTTTTCATGACTTCAATCGGACAGTTTGAACCGGCCATGATACCCGTTCTTAAAGAAGACAGGTCATATGATGCGAAATCTTGATCGTTCAGTTCAGCAATAAACATGGTCGGTACACCATGAAGCGCCGTGCATTTTTCCGTTTCGACGGCGGAAAGCACTTCTTTCGGACTAAATTCTTGTACCGGCACCATCGTCGCGCCGGCCGTGACACAAGCCAGGTTTCCCAGCACACAGCCAAAGCAGTGGAAAAAAGGAACAGGGATGCACATTCTGTCTTTTTTCGATAAATTCATGCATTCTGCAATATTAGCCGCATTGTTTGCCAAATTGGAATGGGTGAGCATCACGCCTTTCGGAAAACCGGTCGTACCTGATGTATATTGCATATTGATGACATCATGCTCTTCGAGTCGTTCCATCCTGCGATCAAGCGCTTTTTCGCTTACCGATCCGGAGAGTTTTAATAGGTCATCCCAAAGATACATGCCTGGATGCCTTTTATCTCCCATCAAAATAATATTTTTTAAGAAAGGCAGCCTTTCAGATGCAAGCTTGCCCGGTTCGGACTCCTTCAATTCAGGAATCAGCTTGTAAAGGATATCAATGTATGAAGTGCCCCGGTATGATTCCATTAAAATGAGGGTTGTGGCATCTGACTGTTTCAGCACATATTCAAGCTCTGATAATTGATAGTTCGTGTTGACTGTGACAAGCACCGCTCCCGTTTTTGCCGACGCAAACTGGGCGGTGAGCCATTCCGGAGTATTGGAAGCCCAAATTGCGACATGTTCACCTTTATCAATACCGAGCGCCATCAGTCCTTTTGCGACTTTTCTGCACAACTGGTCAAACTGCCTGTACGTATAGCGGAGGCCGCGGTCCGGATAGACGACAGCCTCGTGATCAGGTGTGTTTACCGCGGTTTTCTCCAACAACTTTCCAATTGTCAAATGGAGCAGATCTGCCAACGTTGTCCCTCCCTCCTGATGGAAAGCGTTTTCATTCCAGCGCTTGTTTGCCTATGCCGAGTTGCCTTGCGATGACGAGCCGTTGAATTTCTGAAGTCCCTTCACCGATTTCCATTAATTTTGCATCCCGTAGCATGCGCTCGACTCCATACTCTTTCATATACCCGTATCCTCCGTGTATTTGAATGGACTGATTGCATGTCCTGAACGCCATTTCTGAGGCATAAAGCTTGGCAAAAGCCGCTTCTTTTGTAAACGGCCGGCCTTGATCTTTCAGCCAGGCGGCCTTCAGCACCATATTGCGGGCGAGCTCAATTTCCATGGCCATGTCGGCAAGCTTGAACTGAATCGCCTGGAAATAGGAGATCGGCCGGCCGAATTGTTTTCGTTCGCTGGCGTATGCAAGCGCCGCATCAAATGCACCTTGGGCAATACCAACAGCCAGCGCGGCGATCGAAATTCTGCCGCCGTCAAGTGTATTGAGAAATTGTTTAAACCCTTTTTCCGGGCTCCCCAATAGATTCTGTTTTGGAACGCGGACATTGTCCAATATAAGCTGTGATGTATTGGAGCCGCGGACACCCATTTTGTCATATTCGCTTTTAATGGTGAAGCCTTCCGAATCTGTCGGAACGATGATGGCGGAGATGATGTTTTTTCCGCTGTCATCTTTTCCGGTGACGGCGGTGACGATGACGGTCCGGGCATATCCGGCATTTGTGATCCAGCATTTCTCACCGCTGATCACATAGCTGTCCCCTTCCGAGCGGGCTTTTGTCCGGGTGCCGCCCGCATCGGAACCCGCATTCGGTTCGGTTAGCCCAAACGCTCCGAGCGCCCGGCCCGTCGCAAGCGGCACGAGGTACTCTTGTTTTTGTTCTTCAGTGCCGAAATAATAAATCGGTGCAGCCCCGAGCGATACAGCAGCAGCATAGCTTAGACCGGTGCTTCCGCACACTTTGCCGATTTCTTCGACGCTAAGCGCATAGGAAATCGTATCCCCCCCTGAACCGCCGTAGCTTTCCGGAAACGGAATCCCCAAGAGGCCGAGCTCCCCCATTTTTTTAAATGTCTCAATCGGAAATTCTCCCGTTCTGTCAACATGTTCGGCATGCGGTGCAATTTCCTGTTTCGCAAAATCTCTTGCGAGTTCGCGTACCATTTGCTGTTCTCTGGTTAGTTCAAAATTCATAAAGTGACCCCCTTTTTGGATCTCAAATTCCTTAGGCAGCAGAGCTTTGTAACATTATATTAAAAAAGTGCATTTTTCATGCCAGAGTATTTTGGACAGGCAAAATTGCACCGTTTGATGACCAACTGATACTTACCTTTACGTAAGTACCTGAACTAAAAGTGCATACTTACAAATTTGAAGTGTGAACTTTATACTCAGGATGAAAACATGCTAAAGGAGGACAAATCTTTGAAAACGCTAGTTATCGTTGCACACCCAAGTTTAGAAACATCAGTTATTAATAAGCGCTGGGTAGAGGAACTCAGGAAATATCCGGAAAAGTATACGGTTCACGAATTGTCCGACGTTTACCCGGATGGAAACATAGACGCGGTAAAAGAACAAAAATTGGTGGAATCGCACGGCAATCTTGTTTTGCAATTCCCTATCTATTGGTTTAACTGTCCGCCTCTTCTTAAAAAATGGCTTGATGATGTATTAGCTTACGGATGGGCTTATGGTTCAGGAGGAGATCAATTAAACAATCGTAAAGTGGGATTAGGTGTATCCGCTGGAATTAAAGAAGAAGATTATCGTGAAGACGGAAGGTACCGCTATACGCTTGAACAAATATTAGTTCCATTTGAAACGACATTCCGGTATTGTCATGCGGATTATCGTTCATTTTTTGCATTTTACGGCAAGGAAAATGCGCCCGGCGGAAACGAGGAAGAAGAAACTGAGCCGGGTGCAGGAGAATTGGAAAAAAGCGCACGAGATTATTTGCATTTTATTGATCATCTGTAGCAGGGAGCAGGCTGTCAGCCCAGCCTGTTTTTCTCTCCCCACTCACACATCATATTGAACAAAGGTAGGAGGGAACGTCCGCGTTCAGATAATGAATACTCCACCTTTGGGGGGATTTGGGGAAATTCCTTGCGAATGATAAGGCCGTCTGCCTCCAGCTCTTTTAACATGATGCTTAGCGTTTTGAAGGAAATGGTGCCGATACTTCGCTTCAGCTCATTATGCCGCATCACTTCACGTTCAGACAGCCAATATAGAATGACGATTTTATATTTGCCGCTTATCAATGACAACGTATATCCAAAGCCGGTATCTTTAAGTTCCACACCGGTCGGAACGCAGGTTTTTCCGGATGGGGTTTGCATAACGTACACTCTCCTTCTGACTCCTATATCATAGATCATTATGTAATCTGATTGAAAGGATGTAAAGGGAGGATGTTGAAGAATGCTTTGTGAAAAACCTCTGCGCCTGTATGTTTCCGGGGATGTATATTTTGCCGGAAGAAAAAACTGCACCCTAAGTCTGACAATGCAGGTGCAGTTTCAATGCAGGCTTCTTTATTTATTTTCTGATATGGCCGTCGCCTCTCATGATATATTTGCATGTGGTCAATTCTTTCAGACCCATAGGTCCGCGGGCGTGAAGCTTCTGTGTAGAAATCCCGATTTCCGCGCCGAAGCCGAGTGCGCCGCCGTCGGTGAATCGGGTTGAGGCATTGTGATACAATGCAGCCGCATCAACTGCATTCAGAAAAGCCTTGGCTGTTTCCGGATTTTCGGTGATAATCGCTTCTGAATGCTTTGTTCCGTATGTTTCGATATGATCGCAGGCTTCTTCAAGACTTCCTGCGACTTTAACCGCGAGATCAAGGCTTAAATATTCGTTCTGCCAATCGGCTTCCCCCGCTGGTTTTGCGCCTGGAATCCATTGAACCGCCTTTTCGTCCCCGTGAACTTGAATCCCGTGTTCGTTTAAAGCATTGATGAGCGCGGCGCTGTTTTCCTCAAGCCATTTTTCGTGAACGATCAGCGTTTCAAGCGCATTGCAGACGGCGGGGCGGTCTGTTTTCGCATTGATCATGACATTGATCGCTTTTTCAGGGTCTGCTTCCCGGTCAATATAGATGTGGCAGTTGCCGACTCCCGTTTCAAGGACCGGAACGGTTGCGTTCTCAACGACTTCCTGAATGAGGGCGCCGCCTCCCCGGGGTATGAGTACATCGATATGTTCTTTCATCTTGAAGAGCTGCTTCGTGGCGCTTCGGTCCGTGCTTTCGATAAATTGTACGGCATCGCGGGAGATGTTTGTAGTCTCCAGCGCTTGATGCATGACAGAGACGATCGCTGTATTCGAATGAATGGCGGAAGAGCCGCCTTTTAAAACGATCGCATTGCCTGACTTTAAGGCGAGCCCGGTCGCATCGACCGTTACGTTCGGACGCGCTTCATAGATCATGCCGATGACGCCGAGAGGAACGCTGATTTTTTCCGCCTTTAGCCCGTTGTCGAGCGTCCAGCTTGATAGCGTTTCTCCGACCGGATCATCCAGTTCCGCGACTTCCAGCAGCCCATCGGCAAAATCCAGAACCCTGTCTTCATTGAGCGACAGGCGGTCGATGTATGCTGCATCATAGCCTTTTTTTCGTCCCGCTTCGATATCTTTGGCATTTTCAGTGAGGATATAGCTCATGTTTTGTTTCAGGTGTTCGGCCAATGCAGCAAGCGCCTCGTTCTTTTCTTTTTCAGTTGTCAGCCGCAAAGATTTTGCGGCCTTTTTTGCCTTTATCGCTTTTTCTTCGATTTGTGCCCTGATGCCCTCGCTCGTCACAGTCATGTCAATTCCTCCTTTGATTTGTTTTAAAGCGGAACGGATAGCTCTAAATGACAGACAAACGCTTCTCTGTCAACGACAGCCTGTGAGGAAGCGGCTGTTTCCTGATTCGTATCCTTCTTCCATTTACGAAGCTGGGATGAGGAAAAGTTGACGACGCCGAGGCCGATTTCCTCTCCTTCCTGATCAAGGATTCGAACGACGGAACCGTTGCTGAAACGGCCGTTGATTTCGTAAATACTAGAAGGATACAGGCTTTTTTTACGGTCGATAATAAACTCTTTGCTTTCGTTGTGGACGACGATATCTCCTTCGGGTCCAGAGTTAAATGCTATCCATTGCTCTTTATGGTTGAGGGTGTGTGAATCCGCATTCGGAATAAAATAGGTTCCCTTGGCAGTCCCGCTGATTGCTTCGTGCAAAAGGCCGGGTGTGTCAGCGCGCCCTAAAAATCCTTTGATGCCTGAAGCCATTGTAATTTTAAAAGCGTCCAGTTTGGATTTCATGCCGCCGGTTCCGACTTCGCTTCCGGCATCCCCTGCTGAAGCTTCTATCTCCGGCGTGATTTCGTTTACTTCCCGGACGAGTGCGGCGTCCGGCGTTTTTCGCGGATTCGCGTCATAAAGGCCGTCTATATCAGAGAGGATGGTCAGCAGGTCGGCGTCGATCAGACCCGCCACTTTAGCAGAAAGCGTGTCATTGTCTCCGAATTTGAGCCGGTTGACGGTAACCGTATCATTTTCATTGATGATCGGAATAATGCCGCGTTTCAGCAGCACGTTCATCGTATTTCTCACATTGTTGTACCGTTTTTCATCTGAAAAATCGCTTTTTGTGATTAAAATTTGTGAAGCGATATAGCCGTGGGATAAAAAAAGCTTGGAATACGCTTCGATTAATAAGCCTTGGCCGACAGAAGCGGATGCTTGTTTTTCAGGCAATGTATCCGGCCTGTTGATGAAGCCCAGCTTCCGGTAACCGGCGGCTACAGCGCCTGATGAAACAAGGAGCACTTCGTGTCCTTCATCTTTGAGGCGGACGATCTGCTCAACGAGCTTTTCGAGCTTTTTGCTGCTTATTTCGCCGTGAAGACTTGTTAGAGAACTGCTTCCCACTTTGACAACTACCCTCTGTTGATTAGAGGTCATTTTATCACTCCTGTAGTCTTTTTCTTCGTAACGGGTATTTACTTTGCTGCGACTAATTGTTCAAGTTCCAGACTGATGGTTTTGGATCGTTTTGCGGCTTGTTTGACCGCCTGTTCGATCGCTTCGCCTCCGCCGCTTTCTTTCAAGGCCTTTAAACCGGCGGCTGTCGTACCGTTAGGGGAAGTGATGTTGTCTTTGAGAACAGCTGTATCTTCAGGGCTTTCCAACAGCATTTTGGCGGCGCCTAACAATGTCTGTGCGCCGATTTCCCTCGTTAATTTTTGGCTTAATCCAGCTTCGGCTCCCGCTTTTTCGATGTGCTCCATTAAATAATAAAAGTAAGCAGGCCCGCTGCCGGCAATACCGGTGAAAATGTCCATTTTGCTTTCTTCAATGGAATAGACTTCTCCCATGCATTGAAGCAGTTGTTTCGCGGTTTTTGACAGATCGGCTGTTACATGGCTTCCTTCGGCCATGGCGGTTGCAGATGCGCCGATTGCACTTGAGGTGTTAGGCATGATTCTGATGACCGGCTGCATGTCGTGCAGCGCGTTTTCAATAAATGAAATTGATATGCCAGCTAAAACTGACACGATAAGTTGATGGGGTTGAATATGCGGTTTCATGGAAATAAGAGCACTTTCTGCATCTTTCGGCTTCATCGCCAAGATGAAGCAATCGATGTTCTGATAGTCAATTTCTTCTTTTCTGACACCTTGTATTCCATATTTCTGCTGGAGTTCTTCTAAACGCCGGTGATTCGTGTGGTTTGTAACATAAATTTGCGAAGCAGGCAGTTTTTTGGATTGAACGATGCCTGAGATCATTCCCTCTGCCATTGATCCTGCTCCTATAAAAGCTACGTTTTTTTGATTAAAGATCTTTAACATCTCCCTTTGTTCGCATTTCTGTTCGTATTTTTCGAACACGGTTAGTATATTAACACTTTAGATATTTATGTCAAGTTTGCATGTTTTGATTGGACGGCGCAGGGTATGTGAAAAATGGAGATTTTTGAAGAAAAAAGGAAAAGAAAAGGAGGCTGAAGGCAGATTCTTCATCTTCATTTGCACCTTTTGTCGTTTGTCTTCCATCCATTTGAAGGTCGTTTGAATGATTTAACGGAATTTTTTGGAGAACAACAGCCTTTCGGACCGGTAAAAAAGTATGATCCTCAAGCCGTGTGAATGCAACTGGAAAAGCGCGGGCTCGAAGCTTGTCGAACCCGCGCTTGCCAATATCAATATGTTGTAATGTAAAGCTGCCCTTCATCACCGCGCCATTCCGCATACAGTACATCTTGATACTGAGTGATACCCTGACTTGATAATTGATTTTGCAACCAAAGCTCATCAAAGCCGGCTTCATGCAGATTGTTCTTTTCGAGCTGGCCGTCGAGGATTACCGGCACCGGGAGCTGAACCGGTTTGTAAGGGATGTTTAAGTCTTCTTTTGTCGGCATCCCGTATTTGTGTTTTGGGAGGACGCTGATCGAACCGTCTGTTTCCAGGATGGCATATTGAATCTCATTTAAGGAAAAACAGCCTTTCTCACGTGCCAATGTCTGCAGCTGGTTCAGATCCAATTTGTTCTTTTTAAGGGCGTTGTAATCGATTTTTCCTTTATTGATGACAATGCTCGGCCTGCCTTCGAGAAAACCTCTCGTGTTTTGCACTTTTTGTGATAAAACTTCTATTGAATAGATCAGGATGGCCCAAACGAGGATGGCGAAAAGGACTTTCCAGATGGTCACATCCTCATCGAAAATCGCGTTTCCAACCATCTCCCCCAATATTAAAGCGGAAATAAAATCAAACGGCGTAATTTGGGCAAATTGGGTTTTTCCCAGAATTTTCGTCATCAGAAACAAGGCTGCAAACCCTATCGTCAGTTCGACTACCAAGTGTACATATTCCATCAAGGTTCCCTCCCGAATCTCTCTCTTCATTGTTAACAATCGGGATGCAGTTTAAACCAGAGGAATACTTTTCCTGAGAAAAAGGACCGTCTGCTGCGCCACCGGAACGGGATCAGCCCAAAAAAGAGCGGCATCTGCCGTGTTCTTCTTCGGTCAAACCGCTGTTAAGTGCCGTGATCACGCCCGGCAATGAAAAGATACAGCGGCACGGGCGCCTTTTCTCAATGTGAACGGCATACCCTGGTGGAAAGGTGCATTACAGTGACAGACTTGTATCCGTCTGAACGCTAGCTCCATATGGCGGCCAGGTTAACTAAAGTCCCTCCATGCGGCAGGTTCTCTTTTACGTCCTCTTCCTCCAACGATTGATTTTACATGATCCCTGCTTCTTCGGGTATCTGATTGTTTCTGCCTGGCATGTTTCATGAGGCTTACTGATCCAAGAGTGGCAAGAAAAACACATAAAACAACTGTCACTGAATATAAATCAAAATCAAGAAAGATTTTCACGAGACTATACGAAATGACAAGTGAAAAAACCGGCGAAACAACCCATACTTTCATTAATTTTAAAATGACACTTTTACGAAAGATTGCCCTTCCCTTTTCAGAAAGGCCAATCCCGATAATGCTGCAAGTCGTAATCTGGGTTTGCGGCACGGGAATGCCGAATAGCGAAGCGCCGATGACCAGGGAAGCACCGAGTCCGGAAACAAATGACCCTTGCAAAAGCGAAAACTCGGTGATTTTTTTTCCGTTCGTCTCAATGACTCTGCTGCCAAGGCAAATGGCTCCGATAGCCACGAACAGCCCCCCAAGAAACGTTCCGCTGCTGACTGACAAGAGGCCTGCTCCAACGAGAGGTCCAACGGAATTGGCGACATTGTTCATTCCCGCCGAAAAGGCTTCTAAAAAACCGGTTAAAATCACCAGTGCGGTGAGCAGCCGCGCCCATTTTTGCTGTTTGAGCCACCGCAGCTTCGCCTCAGCTTTTTTCAGCAATTGTCCAATTAAAAAAGCGAGAAAAAAAGCGGCAATCGGAATGATCAGCCAATACATAACAATCACCAACAGCTTATCGGTAAATACCGCCTGAAACGCGACGCCGACCCCAACAATCGAGCCGACCGTCACCTCGCTCGTTGAAAGGGGAATTCCCGCGATGTTCGCGATAAACAGCGAGATCGCAGATGCCCCAAGTATAATTACGACAATATGCACATTGAGAATAGACGTGGGAATGATGCCTGAACCGATTGTTTTCACAACCTCTCCTCCGCCTATCATGGCGCCCAGAAATACGCCAATTCCGCTGATCCACAAGGCCGCCTGCCTTTTCCGGACGGCACCTGCGCCATATGCTATTCCCATCGACGCTGCTGCTCCGCTCGCTCCTATGTTCATGGCAAAAAACAAAGCGATAATGAATGCCAAAATGGTAATCGTCATTTTTTACCCAGCTCCTACCGGAATTGATGCAGCCCGCATTCTGTTTTTTCCTGGTGGGCCCACCTTCCCGCTCTTAAATTGCCGCCGTCTGCCACGGGAAGCGTACACACCTCACACCCGATGCTCGGATAATCTTGATCATGTAGCTTGTGATACGTCAGCTGATTCAGCTTAATGTAAGTCCAGACATCTTCCCATGTCCAGTGAATAAGGGGGCAGATTTTAATCAGTTTAAAATTGTCGTCCTTGTTGAGATATCGGACATGTTTCCGTGTTTCCGACTGCTCCCGCCTCAGCCCGGTAATCCAGGCCTCCATGCCTGATAGATGCTCCCTGAGCGGCTCGATTTTGCGAAGGCGGCAACAATGGTCCGGTCGGTGCTTCCAAAGTTCGCTGCCATAGCGTTTTTCCTGCTCTTCAAGCGAGAGGCCGGGTTTCAAAAAGCGGATCGACAGACCTGGGTAGCGATCTTTCACTTCATTGATCAGCTCATACGTTTCCGGAAAATGCAGTCCAGTATCTAAAAACACGATATCCGCTTCTTTCACTACCTTTGAAATCAAGTCGATCAAAACGATTCCTTCCGCACCGAAACTGCAGGCATAAACGATTTTCTGATACGTGCTGTACGCCCATTTCAAAACATCCATCTCGCCGCTGAAGGTATCCATCACCTCTTCAGAAGCTTTTTCATCCCATCTGTTATACGTTAAAACATCGTTCATCGATTTTCCCCCAATACGTCCTAAAGTGATACGAAACATGAACTGAAAGAACATATAGGCAGATTATTCACTTTTCAAACTAAATGTGATCTGGAAAATGTTATGATTTCAGCAATTTTGTGAATATCCGAATGATCAGCGTACAATATAACTGAAACAAACCGGTTAAAATTGACGGGAAAAGAGCCGGATCTAATATGCTGATATATTTTCAGCTGCTAAGTAAGTGTTTCACAAATCTGTTGCGGGCCTTCTGTTTACGTCAGTGTTCATTGGAAAGAACTAGTGAGGAACCATATGAAAGGACGGCGAATATACTTACTTTGACTTCAAAAAATGGATAGATACCTAGGTTGAGGGGCTAACATGCTGCCTAATGGGGAGGTGGGCGAAGATCACTCCTTGCCGAACGGCAACACATGAATGGGAAAAACGATAAACGGGGAAAGGTGAATTCTTATCGTGACAGCTGAATAATGGCCAACAGACATTTACCTAAAAATATGAAAGATACAGTAGATTGTGAGGGGTAATCAATGATTTCTTCTGAACTGATACTGCCCGACAGGCAGCTTAAACCAAGAATGAAAGGGATCACCATCCTGATCGATAACGGGGTTCCCTTGAGCTTTTTTAAAGATACGATTCACGGAGCGGCAGATTATATAGATTTTGTGAAATTTGGATGGGGAACGTCTTTAATTACGAAGTATTTGGAGGAAAAAATCGATTGTCTGAAGCAGAATGACGTTCAATTCTTTTTTGGAGGAACGTTGTTTGAGAAGTTTTTAAGCCAGGATAAAATTGAAGATTACTACCGCTACTGCAAATTATATGGATGTCGTTATGTGGAAATATCAAACGGGACGATCCGTCTCTCTAATAAAGATAAAGCAAGCTTTATTTCCGATTTTTCGAAAGAGTTTCACGTGTTCAGCGAAGTCGGCAGCAAAGACAGCACCCTCAGCAGTGAGCTGGAGTCAGCCGAATGGATCGATTACATCCTCGAAGATCTTGAAGCTGGAGCCGAGAAAGTGATCACGGAAACGAGGGAAAGCGGCACGAGCGGGCTGTGCAAAAGCGATGGAGAAATGCGGTCCCAGCTTATTGAGGAGATTCTTCATTCCGGTATCGCTTCTGGGGATTTAATTTTTGAAGCGCCGACAAAACAGCTGCAGACGTGTTTCATTGAAAAAATCGGTCCTGACGCCAATTTGGCTAATATTCCGTTTCAGGATGCCATTCCGCTTGAAACGCTAAGACTGGGACTTCGATCAGATACATTTTATTTATTTGATTAGGTTCGCTTAAAAAGCGGCCTATTTTTTGTTGCGGAAACCGGCGATAGGCATCAATAACGGACGGAAGCGAATCTGATAAATCGCATCGATGATCCTCGTCGAAATCCATTGGCAGATCAGGGCTTGGATAACGATTCCCCAGGCGATGACAGACGCCGTCAAAAGGAAAATGAAAGCGTTCATTATAAACAGCGCAGTTCCCGGTTTTCCGCCGCGGTAAATCGATATCATTAAAGCCAAGGCGCCAAAACCGCCGTTAGAAATATTGTATTTATATAGCAGTCCAACCCCCGTTCCCAAAAGGACGGAGCCGTAAAATAAATCCAGCCAGATATTGTTCGTCGTCATGACGGGCATGCAGGATTCGAAGATCTGCACCGAAACGGACGTCATGGTAATCGCCCCCATCGTCCCGAAGACTGTCACGGGTTCCAGCCATTTAACGGCCGTCAAAAGCAGCGAGAAGTTGACAGCCCAGACGGTTAATCCGTGCGGAACCTGAAACCAAAAATTGAGTAAAACAGCGATGCCGGCTGCGCCCCCTGAAGGAATATGGTTTGGAAACAAAAACAGCGCCATACCGAGACCTTGTAACACGCTGCCCAACACAATAGCATGTACGATTTTGAGTTTTCTTCCCATACGGATATAATCCCCTTTAAAGAAACTTGTCCTCTTTCCTACTATATGTAAGGGGAAATGAAAAATATCACATTTTTTCGGGGTGGCGCTGATCAGATGTAAGTCGATCCGTCCCACACATACGCTTCTACGAGCTCTGTATCGATTTCGATTTTGTCGGGGACTTGGATGCAGCCGTCTTTTATGCTGGCGGGCACGAGTTGTGTGAATGGATTCTCCATCGCATCCCATTCGAGCGGTTCGATATCTTCTCCGTCCATTTTGGTCCAAGGCGGTAAACAGGCTTGTCCGAAAATGGCGTATATTCTTGAAAGTCCGCCGTCATAGCTGTGAGGAGAGACCCTTTTTCCGAAATGCCTGGCGAGCTTCAGAACGGTTTGAAAATCGTCTGTGCCGTCACAGTGCATAACATCGGGCTGAGCAATATCGACTGCGTTCTCCAGAAAAATCGGCAAAAACGGTTTTGCGCCTTTTACGTTTTCTCCTCCGGCAACCGGAACAGAAAGCGCTGAGCGCAGCATCCGGTATTCAGCGGGGTCGTCAAACGGCATGGGCTCTTCAAACCAAAGCACATTGCGCCAGCCGGAAAACCACGTTTCCCATTTGCGCGCGGCGGCCTGATCATAACTCTGGTTTGCATCGAGAATCAGTCCGGTATTTTGCCCTGTCATCTCCTGGAACGCCTGAATATGTGCCAAGTCTTCTGAAAACACCTTGCCTCCCGCTTTCAGCTTGACGGTTTTAAATCCGTCCCGTACAGCCTTTTCGATGAGTCGGAGGGAATGACGGCTCCAATCCGGTCTGTTTGAATACGATTGGAATGATGCATATACCGGGATCTGCTCCCTCAGTTTTCCTCCCCATAATTCGCATACAGAAAGACCTGCTTTTTTCGCCGTGATGTCCGTTAAAGCCATGCTTACGGCAGATGCGGCCCGCTGATGCCACTTTTTGATGACGGTGAGAAGCTCCGTGCGATTGCTCGCTTCTTTTCCAATTAAATAAGGAATGATTCGTTTTTTAAAGCCTGTATCCAAAGCAGGCAGCCAATCCGCGCATTCTCCCCATCCCGTCAGTCCTGAAGCTGTCGTGATCCGAATCAGATAGCACGTTCTGTAGCTTTTCAATCCGTTCGCATCGCCGTAAGGGGAGGAAAGCTTGTGGAACAGCGGAAATGTGTCAACCTTTTCTATGCGCATGTTTTTTTCCTTTCCTCCTATCTAGCGTCAGCCGGCTGCAGCCCTTTGTCCCCTTTTTTGGTGTCTTCCTTTTTGACATGAATCATGGTCAGCACAAGCACACCAACGACTAATGTCAGGCCCGCAATGGACATAAACATGCCGAGTTTCGACCATTCCATCAGTCTCCCGAAAATCGGCGGACCGATGGCGACTCCTAAAAACCTGACCGATCCGTACAGAGATGTCACAAAGCCGCGCCTCTCTTTTCCGACAGCCCCGGTTATGAAGCTGTTAACACACGGCAGAACAAAGCCTGTACCGATGCTGCTGATGACAAGGATCGAAATAAAAGGAATGAGCGCGGAGAAAAAAGACAGTGTGCCATAGGAAATCGTAATCAGAGCGAGCCCGATGACCATCATTTTTTTCATCAGCTGCTGATTTTGTCCGATTTTGCTACCCGTAATATATGATGTTGTACACATCACAAGCAGAGGAATCGCCAAAATCAGACCTTTCTTTACACCGTCTGTATGAAATTCTTTTTCCAAAATATCAGATAAGTAAAAGAGGATGCCAAACAGAGTAAACAAACAGACGGCTCCTGCGAGATATGCGGTGAAAAGCCATCTGCCCTCATGTTTAAAAACGCTTGTCAGCCCTTTTACATATTTTCCAAGAGGCGGCGGATCTTTTTTCTTGTCTTTTTCTTTGATAAAAATCCAAGTCAAAATGATCGGTGCAATACAGAAAGCCGGAAATGCAAAAAACACCCAAAACCAAGCGATCAATGCAATCAACGATCCTAAAATCGGAGACAGCACTTTTCCGAAGCCGTTCGAGGCTTCAACAAGACCGAGCACCCGGCTTTCGTCAGACCCTTTAAAAAGGTCTCCTGTCAGCGCCATTGCGATCGGCGCTGTACCGGCTGCCCCGAGCCCCTGCAGTCCTCTCCCGAAAAGCACCCACGGGAAGGCGTTCTCAAAGGTCGTCGATGCAAAGCCTGCAAGAATCCCGCCTGCCCCGTAAAGGAACAGGCACGGAATAATCACCACTTTCCTTGAGAAGCGGTCCGCCAAGTAACCCAGCAGCGGA
This sequence comes from Bacillus sp. FSL K6-0972, assembly GCF_037976035.1. Taxonomy (NCBI): domain Bacteria; kingdom Bacillati; phylum Bacillota; class Bacilli; order Caryophanales; family Bacillaceae; genus Bacillus; species Bacillus sp. FSL K6-0972. The sequence goes on from NZ_CP150260.1 coordinate 2,140,132, forward strand.
ATAAAGAGCGCTGCAGTGATCGAAAACACGGTAATGACAAGGCTGACTTGAAATTGCGATAAATTGAGTTCGGATTTCATCTTCGGCAAAATCGGAATCAGCATCGAATTTCCCAACGTCATAATCAACGGGATCGACCCGATAGCGACAACCGTCATGCCAGAGGTTTGTTTTTCTGCCATAAGTTTGTACATCCTTCCTATTCATGATGAACTGTAAAATTTGAGTTAAGTGATCCGTTAACATCCGTCATCAGCTTAGCTTCGTTCCTGACCGTTTTTCAGGTTCGCGCCGGCCGAGCCGTTCAGTATACAAATCGATATCCACCGCATACCTCGGCCTTCTTTTCACTTCGGTGAAAATCGTTCCGATATATTCGCCGATAATGCCGATCCCCATCAATTGCAGACCGCCTAAAAACCATATCGAAATGATCAGCGAAGCCCAGCCTGCATTCGTGTAGCCGAGCAGTTTTTGTATCATTGCATATATACCCGCGATGCAGCTTAGGAAAAATAAGAAGAAGCCAATCAGGGTAAAAAAACGGATCGGAGCGACACTGAAAGACGTAATCCCATGAAAAGCGAAAGAAAGCATTTTTTTCAGCGGATATTTCGTTTCTCCAGCCAGCCGCTCTTTTCGATCATAGAACACTTTGGCCGACCGAAGGCCGATCAGGGGCACCAGACCGCGCAGGAAAACATTTGCTTCTGCATAGCGGCTGAGCTCCTCAAGCGCCCGTTTATTCAAAAGCCGAAAATCGGCATGGTTATCGACCAGCTGGATGCCAAGCTTATTCATGATCCGGTAAAACCATGCGGCTGTCGTTCGTTTAAACCATGTATCTGTTTTTCGGCTTCGGCGTACACCGTAGACGATTTCATAGCCCTCATGATATTTTTCGATAAACCGGCGAATCGCCGAAATGTCATCCTGAAGGTCGGCATCGATTGAAATCACGCAATCCGATTTTTGCTTCGCTTTATCGAGTCCGGCTAAGAGGGCTTTTTGATGTCCTGAATTACGGGCCAGCTTCAAGCCTGTCACATAGCGGTTTTTTGTGCTTTCCATGGCAATCAGCGGCCATGTGCGGTCCGTCGATCCGTCATCGACAAATAAAAGCTTGCTCTCTGAAGAGATCAGTTTGTCTGCTGTGAGATCATCCAATACCGCAGTCAGCTGTTTTGCGGTTTCGGCAAACACGTCTTCTTCGTTATAACAGGGTACGACGATCGTCAGCAAAGGCTGTTGAAGATTCAATTTGCTTCCTCCTTATCGATGCTTATTTGGCTTCATATACATAGATGTTCCAAGCGGACTGCGGGTGGCTGAACCGCTTTAAAAAAGCAAGCTTGTTTTGTTCTGCATTCATAATCGGAACGGAAGAAAAAATATATCGTCCCCCCATTTTTTTGAACGCTTCAGTGTTTAATTCCAGGTTCGTGATTTTTTTCTTCGTGTTCTTTTTGAACGCGTAATGTTTTCCAAGCTCGTCAACAAACAAGTAGCAGCGGCTCCCCCACTCATCGAAATAGCGCTTCAAGGCCGGATTTTTATCAAGCTCTTTGGCGATGATTTTCCGGAATTGATACTTGTATTTGAGCGGATAAATATTGGCATACGTATCAAGTGTGTAGAAGCCGTTATACTGCGCAATCGCAGGATGCAGGCCGATACTCGCCACCCGGTAGGAGTCGGGCGGCTGACCGATGAATCGTTTGATTTGTTTAAACTGATCTGATGCATAAAATTCCCGAAATGTCGGGGCGTGGTGGTATGCGCCGTAAGTCAGCTCTTCGTGAAACGGAATAAGCACGAGCAGCTGGGCGACCAGCGCGGCATGCACGAAGCGCCGCCACCTCTTCCCCATTTTCCACAATATGTAGCATGCAACTGCAAAGCTTGCGTATATCACAAGAGGGCGCAAAAAGTGAAAACGCGCGAAATTGAATGCCGAAAGCAGGCTGATCTTTTCCTTTGGAAGCGCCCACAGCTTGTTGAACCAGAAGGCATACCATAAAGAAAGCACATAATTTAAAATGAATAAAAAGATAAACAGCTTTTCTTCTCTTGGTCGCTTTTCGCGTTGTCTTGCAACGACGAGCCCGAAAGTGAGCACAATCAAAGGCAGTATCACTGCCGTATGAACGGTCATAACATGATTGTGGCCGAGCACGAAATTTTTAAAGGACAACCGGAACGAATGAAGGATGTCATGCCTCGACGAAATAAATTCAACGCGATGCATCGTTTCACCTGAAGCAAAAACCGAATAAACAAGCCGGTATTCTATCGCCAGAAAAATGCCTGTCATAAGGGCGATACTTCCGAGAAAGCGAAGGTTAAAGCTACGCTTTGTGACCACATCATAAAACCAAATCAGCGAAACGGCGGCAAGGAAAAAGAAGAAACCGAGCACAAAGCTTGAGTAAAGCGGCAAAAGTGCAAGGGTTGCCCACTCTTTCCATGAGTCGTTCCCTGCCCTGATGTTTAAAAAAGCCCATAAAGCCAAAGGATGACCAAGCGTGCTGAGCATTCCCGAAGGCCAAAAGGGTGTCAGGGCAAAAGCAAGCGATACCGCGATTCTGATGAAATACGCTTTTTCATCGCGAATCACATGGCTTTTCAGCAGCAGGTACATCCCGACAAAGGCAAACACCCTCGTGATCGTCTGGCTTAAAGCATATGCGGTCATCGAGGGAAACAAGGCATGAAGCCAGACAATGCCGCTCCATTCCGTTCCGTAAGCATCCCGCGGCAGTCCGTTGATGATTTGCGGAATGACCGCTTTAACGCCGCCGAGCAGTTGTCCGCTTTCGGCCAGCACCTTATACCAGGCGATGTTGGAATCCAGGTTGTCATGCACGCGGATATGAGCGTTTTCATTTAATATGTAAAGCGGAAGGACATAGAGAAGAATGACACTGAATGCGAAAATCAAATATCGCTTTTCTCTGCTCAACTTTTTGACGAATAACGACACGAATACCACATCCAATTTGTTCTCTTTTAGAAATATAGAGCTTTTATCATATCGCTGTTATTATTCGTGGAAGCGTTTTGAAAAATTCATCAAAATGAAAAAAGCTGTCTGTTTCACCAGACAGCTTCGCTTTACCCATTACCAAGGGTACGGGTAGTAAGGGTAATATGGATAAAAAGGAAAGAATGGATAGAAGAATGGATACGGATAAAACGGCGGCCTCGGTCTAGGGCGAGGTCTCGGCCTCGGATAAGGGTAACCGCCATAAGTAAAAGGCTGCTGTCTATTCGCATCCTCCCAGTCATCTTGATATTGATAAGTCTCTTCCACTGTTATAGCCTCCTTTGATTGCTTTGCATACTTTAGGTTATGCTGTATCCCATAAAATGGAGTACGTACACAATTTTTTTATAAAATACCTTTGTATATCAATCCGAACAATAATATAAGGCAAGTCTAGTCAGCAAGCTAAAAACAGTGAATCAAAAGAAAAACAGCCTGCCCCATCAACCTAAAAGAAGGTCGCGAGACAGGCTTTCATTTATATAATGTAAATACCCCTTTGTTTTACGGCAGTACAGAACTCCCCATTAAATATTTGTCAACTTCACGGGCGACTTCGCGTCCCTCGTGAATCGCCCAAACGATCAGGCTTTGCCCTCTTCTCGCATCCCCTGCTGCGAAGACTCCATCGACATTCGTTCTATATTCCCCGTATGCTGCGTCAACTTTATTTCTCACCGTATTTACCCCGAATTGCTCAAGTAGCGGCTGTTCCGTTCCTTCAAAGCCGATGGCGATAAAGACGTATTGAGCAGGCCATACTTTTTCCGTTCCCGGAATTTCGTGAAACTCAAATTTTCCTTGGTCATTCTTTACTTTTTTCATTTGAATCGTATGCAGTTCTTTCAAATGGCCGTTTTTGTCTGCGACAAGCTTTTTCGTTTGGATCGAATATTGCCTCGGATCGCTGCCGAATGCTGCTTGCGCCTCTTCATAAGCATAGTCCAGCGAATGGACATGCGGCAATTCCGGCCACATATTTTCGGCTGTTCTTGTATCGGGCAGCTTCGGATGTTTGCCGAACTGGACGACGCTTCGCGCTTTTTGGCGCAGAGCCGTTGCAACGCAGTCTGCCCCCGTGTCCCCGCCGCCGATGACGATGACGTCTTTATTTTTCGTATTGATAAACTGCTTATCTTTAAAATTCGAATCGAGCATGCTTTTAATGGTGCCTGTTAAATAGTCCATGGCAAAGTGGACACCTTTTGCTTCACGGCCTTCAATCAAGAGATCGCGCTGTTTTTGGGCCCCTGTGCAAAGGATAACCGCATCGTACTGTTCTTTAAGTTCGTCGGCTGTAATATCTTTGCCGATTTCCGTATTTATGACAAAGTCGATGCCTTCCTGCGTCAATAGCTTGATGCGGCGTTCGACAACGCTTTTTTCAAGCTTCATGCTTGGAATGCCGTACATTAACAGGCCGCCCGGGCGGTCGCTCCGCTCATAAACGGTGACCGAATGCCCCGCTTGATTCAATTGATCGGCGCTTGCGAGACCGGCAGGCCCTGAGCCGACTATCGCAATTTTCTTGCCGCTCCGTTTTTTCGGAATTCGCGGCTGAATCCATCCGTTTTCAAACCCTTTGTCAATAATCGTCCGTTCGATCCCTTTGATGGATACGGCCGGATCGGAAATCGCCACCGTACAAGAACCCTCACAAGGCGCCGGACAAACCCGTCCCGTAAATTCAGGGAAGTTATTTGTTTTTAGAAGGCGGTCAAGCGCTTCTTTCCACCTTCCCTTGTAAACGAGGTCGTTCCATTCAGGGATTAAATTGTGAATCGGACATCCTGACGTATAACCGCCTATATCCATGCCGATTTGGCAAAAGGGGGTGCCGCAGTCCATGCAGCGTGCTCCCTGTCTTTTTGATGCTTCCTCAGAAAATGGAGACGAATATTCGTTCCAGTCGTTTATCCGTGTGAGAGGATCGCGTTCAGCAGGCTTTTCCCGCTTGAATTCCATAAATCCTGTTGCTTTGCCCATTTTCCCCTCCCCTTTCTTACTGTGCCACCGCTTCTTTTGATGAAGCAGCCGCAGATGGTTCAATCTTTTGCTTCGTACCGGCTTCAAACGCGTACATCAACGCCTCTTCATCAGACAAGCCGGCTTCTTTCTGCTCTTTAATCCGCTCTATCATTTGTTTGAAGTCTTTCGGAATCACTTTCACAAATCGACCGACGGCCTCTTCCCAATGATCGAGTATCGAAGCTGCTTTTGAGCTTTCAGTATATCTGTAATGGTTTTCGATCATCGTTTTCAGTTCCGCGATTTCCTCAGGTGCTTCAAGTGTTTCAAACTCGATCATTTCAGGATTGCATTTCCGTTTAAAGGCTTTTTTGTCTTCGGCGTACACGTAGGCGATTCCTCCTGACATGCCCGCGGCAAAGTTTTTGCCGACGTCGCCGAGAATGGCGACGCGTCCGCCGGTCATGTATTCGCATCCATGGTCACCGATGCCTTCAACGACAACGCTGACTCCGCTGTTTCTGACGGCAAACCGTTCGCCGGCGAGTCCGTTAATATAAGCTTCTCCGCTTGTAGCACCGTAAAATGCGACGTTTCCGACAATAACATTTTCACGGAATGCAGGATTGAATCCGTCAGGCGCTTTGACGGCGATTTTTCCGCCTGAAAGACCTTTGCCGATGTAATCATTGGCATCTCCTGTCAAATACATCGTCATTCCTTTTGGTACGAACGCTCCAAAGCTTTGCCCCGCCGAACCTGTGAATCGGAGCGTAATCGTATCTTCAGGGAGACCTTCTTCACCGTAGCGCTTAGAAATTTCGCTTCCGGTTATGGCTCCTGTGACACGGTTGATGTTTCGGATTTCAAAAGATGCTTCCGCAGGCGTGCCGTTTTCAACAGCTGACTGGACGGTCGGTAAGATTTGCGTAATATCGAGCGATTCATCGATTTTATGGTTTTGCGGCGTACGGAATGTACGTGCGCCTTCCGGCTGATAAAGCAGGTTTGATAAATCGAGCTGCCCCGCTTTCCAATGCGCTTTGGCCCGTTCGCTGACACGAAGGACATCCGTGCGGCCCACCATTTCATCAACTGTTCTAAAACCAAGCTGGGCCATCAATTCGCGTACTTCTTCTGCGACAAAGAGCATGTAATTCACGATGTGATCCGGATCGCCCATGAACTTTTTGCGAAGCTCAGGGTTTTGCGTCGCTACCCCGACAGGGCACGTATCCAAATGGCAGGCTCTCATCATGACGCAGCCGAGAACAACGAGCGGTGCTGTGGCAAAACCGAATTCTTCAGCTCCTAAAAGCGCAGCCATGACAACGTCTCTGCCAGTCATTAATTTGCCGTCTGTTTCCAATACAACGCGTTCGCGCAAACCGTTCATCATCAGTGTTTGATGAGCTTCAGCGAGTCCAAGCTCCCATGGGAGGCCGGTATGCTTAATACTTGTTTTCGGTGATGCTCCAGTGCCTCCATCATAGCCGCTGATGACGATGACATCGGCAGTCGCTTTGGCGACACCGGCTGCAATCGTGCCGACACCGGCTTTAGCGACAAGCTTTACGCTGATCCGTGCATCGCGGTTGGCGTTTTTCAAGTCATGGATCAACTGCGCCAAATCTTCAATCGAGTAGATATCGTGGTGCGGCGGCGGTGAAATCAAGCCGACCCCAGGCGTAGATCCGCGAACGTTGGCAACCCATGGATACACTTTATTGCCAGGGAGCTGTCCGCCTTCCCCAGGTTTTGCACCCTGCGCCATTTTAATTTGCAGCTCGTCGGCATTGACGAGATAGTGGCTTTTCACACCGAAACGGCCTGAAGCAATTTGCTTGATCGCGCTGCGGCGGTTATCACCATTCGCGTCAGGCGTAAAGCGCGCCGGATCTTCTCCGCCTTCCCCGCTGTTGCTTTTTCCGCCGAGACGGTTCATTGCAATCGCCAGCGCTTCATGGGCTTCCTTGCTTAGAGAGCCGAATGACATCGCCCCTGTTTTAAAGCGGCGCACAATCGATTCAGCAGATTCGACTTCTTCAAGCGGCAGCGGCTTCCGGTTTTCATCAAACGAGAAGAGATTGCGTAGAAAACCGATTCTTTCTTCATCAGCTGCTTTCGAATATTGTTTAAACAGGCTGTAATCACCTTTGCGGCATGCCCATTGCAGCGTGTGAATCGTTTTCGGGTTAAAAGCGTGGTGTTCCCCGCCTTTTCTCCATTGAAAATCGCTTCCCGAATCAAGCGTTTCACTGAATGTATCTTCATAAGCTTCCCTGTGGCGGCGCTTCGCTTCTTCGGCAATCGTGTCCAAGCCGATTCCGCCGAGCTGTGATGCTGTTCCTGTGAAATAGCTGTCTATGACGTCTTTGCTGATCCCGACCGCTTCAAAAATCTGTGCGCCCCTGTAGCTTTGGACAGTGGAAATACCCATTTTGGACATCACTTTTACGACGCCCTCTGTCACGCTTTTGCTGTATTTTGTAACGGCTTCTTCATAGCTGATGGAGAGCGCTCCGTCTTCAATCGCCTGTTTGTATGTCGCATACGTGAGGTACGGATGAATGGCATCCGCTCCGTAGCCGATCAAGGCGGCAAAATGATGGACTTCGCGCGCTTCACCGGATTGGGCGATAATGCTGACTTTTGTACGTTTTCCTGCACGGACCAAATACTGATGCAAGGCACTGACGGCTAACAGCGCAGGAATCGGCGCTTTCTGACCGTCCATTTTGCGGTCGGATAAAATAAGGAGTGTCACGCCTTCGGCGATCGCTCTGTCCACTTCTTTAAACATATCTTCGAGTCCGCTCTTCAAATCGTCTGTAAAGAGCGTATGAATCGTCTTGCTTTTGAAATCCTTGTGAACAAGTCCTTTTAAAGAATTGAACTGTGCGTTCGTCAAGACCGGTGTATACAATTTGATCCGGCGGCAGCTGCTTTCGTTCGGATGGAGAATATCGCCTTCCGCTCCGAGCCATGTTAATGTCGATGTCACAATCTGCTCGCGGATTGCATCAATCGGCGGGTTGGTAACCTGTGCAAACAGCTGTTTAAAATAGTTGAACAGCGATTGCGGACGGTCTGACAACACCGCCAGCGGGACATCGTGGCCCATTGAACCGAGCGGGTCTTTGCCTTCTGTAATGACAGGAATTAAATACTTGTGAATATCTTCGTACGTAAAACCGAATGCTTTTTGGCGTGTCAGCAGGTCAGGCACAGATTTTTCTTCGGTTTCCTCAATGTCGTTTGAGACATGAACCAGTTCTTTACTGAGCCATTCCTGGTACGGAAACTCTCCGGCGATTTCGGATTTGACTTCTTCATCGGAGATAATCCGTCCTTCTTCAAGATCAACAAGCAGCATTTTTCCGGGATCCAGCCGGTCTTTATATAAAATGTTTTCCTGTTCGACTTCAATCACGCCGACTTCGGAGGAAAAAATAAGGTAGTCGTCTTTAGTGACATAATAGCGAGCGGGTCTGAGCCCGTTCCGGTCTAAAATGGCTCCGATCTGTTTTCCGTTTGTAAAAGAAATCGCAGTCGGGCCGTCCCACGGCTCCATTAAAGAGCTGTGATATTCGTAAAATGCCTTCTTTTCTTTTGACATGTACGGGTTCTCGTTCCACGGCTCCGGAATCAGCATCATTGCAGCATGGGCCGGCTTCCTTCCAGCCAGTACAAAGAATTCAAAAGCGTTATCCAGTATCGAGGAGTCGCTTCCGTTTTCATCGAGAATCGGCAAAACCTTCGGCAAGTCTTCACCAAACGCTTCAGAAACAAACTGCTGTTCCCTCGCTTTCATCCAGTTCATATTGCCGCGCAGCGTATTGATTTCCCCGTTGTGGATCAGATAGCGGTTCGGATGCGCCCTTTCCCAGCTCGGAAACGTGTTTGTGCTGAAACGGGAGTGAACCAATGCAAAAGCTGAGACGAAGTCCTCGTCTTGTAAATCTTCATAGAAAGCATCAACCTGCTCGGGCGTTAAAAGTCCTTTATATACGATGGTATTGCTTGAGAGGCTGACGAAATAGAACGTTTTTTCGTGTTCTTTTGCCCAATTTTCGGCCTGTTTGCGAATGATGTACAACTTGCGTTCGAATGCCAGATTGTCTTTCAGCGCTTCATTTGCTCCGATGAATACCTGGCGGACGACTGGTGCGCTTTCCTGTGCGACTGTTCCGATTTTTCCGACATTTACAGGTACAGTTCGCCAGCCGAGCACCGCCTGCCCTTCCTGTTCGATCAGCTCGTTAATGCGCGCTTCGGTTTTCTCGCGCCCGCTGTCATCTTTCGAAAAGAAGATCATCCCGACGCCGTAGCGTCCTTTTTCAGGCAAGTTGAAACCGGCGCAGACTTTTTTGAAAAACGCATCCGGAATCTGCATCATGATGCCTGCCCCGTCTCCGGTATGCGGGTCACTGCCCTGACCGCCCCGGTGGTCTAATTGGCAAAGCATTTGCAATCCTTTTTTGACAATATCATGAGTAGGAAGGCCCTTCAAATGAGCGTAAAGGCCGATTCCGCATGCATCATGTTCAAATTCAGGACGGTAGAGACCTTGTGCCTTTGGTAATTGATTATAAGTCATTGTTCCTCTCCCCCGTTCATTTTTCCCGTTTGTCCCCGGTCATAAAATCTTACAAACTCTAATCCTATTGTAGGTTTTCAAATCTATACAAACAATATATAATTTAGATTAAAACTATCTCATTTTGAGATGAGCAGGTGAAACAACGATGGAATTACGCCAATTGCATTACTTTATGGAAGTTGCAGAAAGAGAGCACGTATCGGAAGCGGCCCTGCACCTTCATGTCGCTCAGTCGGCGATCAGCAGGCAGATCGCCAATCTCGAGGAAGAGCTCGGCGTTGATTTGTTTGAGCGCGAAGGCCGGAATGTGAAGCTGACTCCGATCGGGAGACAGTTTTTAGATCATATTAAAACGGCGATGAAAGCGATCGATTTCGCGAAGGAACAAATCGACGAGTATTTGGACCCGAATCGCGGGACCGTTAAAATCGGTTTCCCGACAAGCCTTGCGGGCCAGTTCCTCCCGACAGTCATTTCCGCTTTTAAAGAGGAGCATCCTCATGTCGCTTTTCTTTTAAGGCAGGGATCTTATAAATTTTTGATCGAAGCGGTGAAAAACAGGGATATCGATTTGGCTTTTCTCGGTCCCGTTCCGTCAAATATTGCCGAGATTAAAGGAGACATTTTGTTTTCGGAAAGCCTTTTGGCACTCGTGCCGGTCAATCATCCGCTATCAGGCCAGAAAAGCCTTCATCTCGGCGATCTCAGAAATGATCAGTATGTGCTGTTTCCAGACGGATACATCCTTCGAAAAATGGCTGTTGATGCATGCAAGCAAGTGGGATATACGCCTAAAATTTCTTCAGAGGGCGAAGATTTGGATGCGATCAAAGGGCTGGTTTCTGCTGATATGGGAGTGACGCTTTTGCCGGAAAGCGCCTTTAATGAAACGGCTCCACGTTTTACAAAGAAGATTCCGATTGATTATCCGCAGGTAAAGCGCACGGTCGGTATCATCACCCCTAAAAACAGGGAGCTTTCCCCTTCCGCAAAAGTCTTTTATCAGTTCGTAAAGAAGTTTTTTTCTCGCCTTCAGCAATATCAATAGCAGTTTTACAACGAATCCAGCCGGGCGCAAAAGCTTGGCTGATTTTATTTTATCATAAATACAGATAAATGTCTGAATTTTCTGTACTTTAAACCTGCGACCGCGTCTCTTCTATTATAAAAAGCGCATCTTACATATGTATGTTCATCCCCTTTTTTATGTTGATTTTCAAATTGATTGTCCTGAATCGCTGAGGCGAAAAGTATGTTTCATCAGCCGGGTCTTCCCTATCGCTCCGTCACAAAGGACCGAAAAGGCGATCATATTCCGCGTCCAAGCGCCGTCGCGGTGACGAGGGTTAAAAAAGGCCGCCTGTCAGGCGGCTTTTCGTTTCATTTTATTCCTTATTTTTCGGCATATCGGCATGGATTAAATAATGAATCAACGCTTTTTGCTCCTGTTCGGAAAAGCCGCTTTTGGCGTCGATCCAGAATTCATGCCCTTTGCCGGTTACTCTGACCGCTTTTAAGTCGGGCGATTCTGAATTGCTTTTAACAACCTGCTGTCTTAAGTCTCTGTCGATCATCGCCAGCAAGCTGTTATAAGGGTCCGCCTGCTTGCCTTTCATGATCGTCTTTGGTATGCCTGTCTCTTTCAATGAGCTTCCCACTGCAACCCCTCCGTCGTGCAAATAAGGAGCGCGCCAGTAAACGCCGATCAGACTCGGCACTTTGTACCCGCCTTTGGAATCTCCCTGCGCCCACGAAAGCTTGATCTGTTCGGGGGCAAACCCGGCTGTCGGGACTTTCAGAATCTTCGGCTTGCGCGGCAGAGGCACCGGTGTGTCAGGCGAATGAATGAGGCTTTCCCCAAAAATGTTTTCCGTTTTCTTAAAAGACTGCGCTCTTGTTGGCTCGGTTCCGACTTTTTCAACCGAGATGACCTTGTTGTTCGTCAAATACCGGCCGGCATGGCAGGATATGCAGCCCGCTTGTTCAAAAACTCGCCTGCCGCGCCTGACGGTTTGGCTGTCGGTTTTTTGCTGCGGATCAGGTGGTCTAAGTGTATTTTGCCAGGCAGACACAGCGTTGTTTTCTTCATTTACTTTGCGTCCGGACGAGCTCACAAGCACGCCGTCGGGCGCCGCCAATGTGATGTTAGGAAAGCTCGGAGGCTTGACCATTTGGTTGACGCCCGGCACTCCGGGAGTGGGATCGGCTTTTTTGAAAAAAGCAGTCGGACTTTCCCCTTTTTTCGGCTGATACCTGTATGTTGAGGCGGGAGCCCTTTGCAGGATCGTCCCGATATAAACATCTTCGCTCATGCCGAAAAGCGCCCGGCTTGCCGGGGCTTGTGAGAGGCTGTCCGAATTTTGCGCATGAACATTATTGCTGAACACAGTCAAGCCTTTAAACGGACCGGCCATTGCCGCACCGCTCCAGCTGTACGGATGGTCGCCCAATGTATAGGCATCCGGAATCTGCGTGGGATTGCTTTTCATATCGATCGTCGAGTCGAAAAAACCTCTCGGCCACTTCAGGAAGATACGATCGACTGCATCTTCGAGGCGGTCCGGATCGGGAAGGCGTTCTTTTTTGCCGTTTCTCGCGGTGATCACAGGGCTTTTATCATTCATAAATTGTTTAATGTTATCAATTTCGGCATGTGTAAAATATGCCGCTGAATTCGTCGCCAGCGCCAGCATCAGTCCTGTATTTAAATCTGGGTTTGTCACGCCTTCCATCACCTTCATCGTTTTTGGATCGACTGTGGCGTGGCAGGCCGCACAGCTGATGCCGGCTTTGATTTTTCCGTCAGCGTATTTGAAAGGCATGCCGAGGGGTGCATAAGCCCCTTTTGCAACATCAATGCCGGTGTCGATCTTCTCGCCTTTTTTAAAGGTTTTCCCGCCGACCTTAACGGTTTCCGCCAATTCGATGCGCAAGTTCGTCGTCCCTTTGCCTTTCAATCCAGCAATGGCTTTTGTCATGTTGGCAGCTGTAATGGGACCATCAAGCAGTCCGACGATATCTGTTAAAAACATTTCATTACCGAATGTTTCTTTATAAAATGTCTCCCGTCCCAAGTCGAGAAGACGGTCATCAACCTTTACAGCCCCCTTCCCTGCGGACGCGGGCTTGTCCGAAGTAAATGTCCCCCATAGATCGTATCCGTGAAATCGTTTTTCTTTTGAGATAACTTTTTCTTTAGGAGGCATATATGCATATTCCGGTTGAAGGTGTCTGACCGTGATATAGCCAATAACGGCTAAAATTGCGATGATAGCAAATGCGGCTAACCATTTATGTTTCTTCATCATTTTCCCCCTTTCTAATTGAATAGGCTTCCCAAGAACAGGCGGGATTCATTTAGAACGTATTACCAGCTATAACTTCAGGCGCCCCATGCCAGAATATGCATACGATGGAATTAAAGGAATGAGGCCATTTTGAAAAAGCTAAGCATTGTATTTGTCATTTTCATATGTGCGCTGGTTTCATTCATCATATGGCTGAATGCCGGGGATGAAAAATTGGGGCTCTCGGATGAAGAAGCGGAGGCCGTCAAACCCTCCAAAAAACCGGTCATTGTCCTCATCATCGACTCTTTGATGGATCAGCCTTTGAAAAAAGCGATTCAAGAAGGCCGCGCCCCGGCATTGAAATTCTTTCTTGAAAACGGTCATTATGAACCTGAAGTGGTGAGCGCGTATCCGACCATGTCTGTCACGATTGACAGCACGTTGCTCACCGGAACTTATCCGAATATCCACCGCGTTCCCGGGCTCGTCTGGTATAACCAAGGCGAAAAGAGAATTGTAAATTACGGGAGCGATAAAAAAGAAATCGCTGCGCTCGGCATAAAACAAACGATCGAAGACGGGATATATTCTCTCAATCACCGCCATTTAAACCGAAAGGTGACAACGGTACATGAAGATTTGCAAAAGCAAGGAAAACAGTCGGCATCCATCAACGGGCTCATATACAGGGGACCTGACCGCCGCGAATTAAACATCCCGCCCCCGCTCAAGAAGCTTAAATTGATGCCCGAACAAATGACGGTAAGCGGGCCGGCTCTTTTTTCGTTTGGGCGCTTTGCCCAGCTTGATCCTGACAACCCTTACCACCATATTTGGCAGGGTTATGGGGTTAACGACAAGTTCACGGCACAGGAAATGGCCTATTTAATTAAAAAGAAGAAGCTTCCTGCGCTGACTGTCGCCTACTTGCCCAATTTCGACCACGATGCACACAAAAAAGGGCCGATGGATATGAAAGGCCTCGAAAAAATGGACCAGCAGTTGCAGCGTATATTGAGTGCATATGATTCTTGGCGTGATGCGGCCGAAAAAGCGGTATGGGTCGTCATGGGAGACGGTGGGCAGACACTGATCGGACGCGATAAAGACAAGGCAGCCATCCGGCTCCATTCGCTTTTTAAAGGATACCGGATCGCTAAAATAAACGAAGGCCCCGATCGAAAAGACCAGCTTCTTTTTGCGGTAAACGACAGAATGGCATACATTTATGTAACGGACCGAAACAGGCAGCTGCAGGATGCCGTCAATGAATTGAAAAAAGACGAACGGATCGCTTTCACAGCATGGAAAAAAGACGGCTGGATATACGTCGATTCGAAGCGTTCCTTAAAACCGCTGCGGTTTCGTCCAGAAGGCGGTTATCAAGATCCTTACGGGCAGTCATGGACGATCAGCGGAGATTTTTCTTTATTGGACCTTAAAGCAGACGGCACATCGATCCGGTATGGCGATTACCCGGATGCTCTTGCCCGCCTGTACAGCGCCATGCATTCGCATCGCGGACGGTTTGTGATTGCCGATGCGAAACCCGGATTCCAATTTGCCGGCGAAAAGTCTCCCCTCCATTTTGGCGGAGGCGGCCATGGCTCACTTTATAAAACGGATAGCTTGGCTCCGATGATCATCGTCGGTTCGGAAGAGGTTCCAGCACATCTTCGCCACCTTGAATTGAAGGATTTTTTTATGAAGCTCGTACAATGACCCGGTCATGTCATCAATGATCGGGTTTTTTCTTTTTCCTAAGTTTCTTCTTTGACATTCTTTTATTGTTCTATGTATGATAATATCGTGTTTTAGTTTATTTACTTAATTAATTAAAATGGAGAAGCAGGTGCTTTTATGAAACAAGATAAAGTCGGCCGCGAGACCGTTGAGCAGTTGATCGAAGCTTTCAGCCGGCTGCGGTATGCGGAAATGAAACAGTCTTTTCCTTCAGTTGAATGGAAAAAGACTGAGGCAAAAGCGCTGATGTTTTTAAATGAAGCAAACGGTGAAGGAAAAATGGCATCTGAAATCAGCCGCGCTCTGCATGTTACCTCTCCCTTCGTCACGCAGCTGTTGAACAGAATGGAGAAAAAAGGACTCGTTTCGCGGCGCATGGATGAGGATGACAGGCGGATCGTCCGGATTTTTCTAACCGATGAAGGAAAAAAAGCGGCGGACGATGCGCTTAAAGGGCTGAACCGATGGTTCTTGCAGCTCACTCGATTTCTGGGCGAGGAGGAAAGCAGGCAGTTCGCCGATTTGATTTATAAGTTATCCGAGTTTATCGAACACGGAGAAAAAACAAGTGAAAAGAAGGTTGAAAAATGATCTCACTCTTAAAATATTTAAAGCCCTATAAGCTGCAAGTGATTCTTGTCGCTGTTTTCACTTTGCTGAGCAGTGTGCTTGAGCTTTATTTGCCGACGTTAATGGCTGATGTCGTTGATGTCGGAATCGTGAACGGCGACATGTCATTCATTATGAGAACCGGCGGCTGGATGATCGCCTGCTCCCTTCTGGCTATTATTATGACTGTCGGAAAAGCGTTTTTCGCTTCGAAAACAGCCCTCGGCTTTGGAAGAGATATCAGGCGCAAGCTGTTTGTCAAAGTTGAACACTATTCAATGGATGAATTCGGAAAAATCGGTTCTGCTTCTCTCATTACCCGTACCACAAATGATGTCAAGCAAGTCCAAGATGTGCTCAACATGATGCTTTCGTTGATGACGAGAGCGCCGTTAATGCTGGTCGGCGGTATTGTGCTTGCCGTTTCCAGAGATGCCAAGCTGTCGATTATATTTCTGGCCGCTCTCCCGATACTTGCGGGGCTGATTTTTCTCATTACAAGAAAAGCTGTCCCCTTATTCGGCGTCCTTCAAAAAAAGACGGATCGTCTCAACCTTGTTCTCAGGGAAGGTTTAACGGGCGTTCGCGTCATTCGCGCGTTTAACCGCGTTGATCAAGAAAAAGCCCGGTTTCAAAAGGCGAACGAAGAATTTCGCGATACAGGCATCGCTGTCAACAGAATCATGGCTTTTCTATTCCCTGTCATGATGATTATGATGAATTTCACGAACATCGCGATTATCTGGTTCGGAGGCATTCGCATCGATCAAGGCAGCATGCAGGTCGGGAACTTAATGGCTTTCCTTCAATATGCATCCATGATTTTAATCGCGCTGATCATGCTTGCGATGACATTCGTGATGATCCCAAGGGCTCAGGCATCTGCCGACCGCATTAACGAAGTGCTGTTAACATTGCCTTCGATTACCGATCCGAAAGAGCCGCAGAAAGACAGCGGCTTGCACGGTTATGTTGAATTTCAGAATGTGACTTTTCGTTATGCCGGAGCCGAAAAGCCCGTTCTCGAAGATATCACGTTCAAAGCAAAGCCGGGTGAAACGACTGCGATCATCGGTAGCACAGGAGCGGGAAAAACAACGATTCTTCAATTGATCCCGAGATTTTTCGATATTGAAAAAGGGACAGTGCTTGTCAACGGAACAGATGTCAGAAAGATGGCGCAAAAGGAACTTCGCGCGAAAATCGGCTATGTCCCGCAAAAAGCTTCAATATTCAGCGGGACGATTAAGGACAATATCCGATTTGGTAAAGAAGATGCAACAGATGAAGAAATTTTGGAAGCACTTGAAACGGCACAGGCTGCCGAATTTGTGGAAGGCAAGGAAAACGGAATTGAATCAGATATCGAGCAGGCCGGAGCCAATCTTTCAGGCGGCCAGAAACAGCGGCTTTCCATCGCCCGGGCATTAGTCAGAAAACCGGAAATTTATTTATTTGACGACAGCTTTTCGGCGCTTGATTACAAAACGGATCAAAAGCTGAGAAAAGCCCTGAAGAAAACAACCGCTGATGCCGCTGTCATCATCGTTGCCCAAAGGGTAAGCACGATTACGGATGCAGATCAAATCATCGTATTAAATGAAGGAAAAATAGCCGGCATCGGCACCCATCAACAATTGCTTGCTGAAAACGGCATTTACCAGGAAATCGTGGCATCACAGCAGGCTGAGGAGGAAAGCGCATGAGCCAACAACAAAAGCATCACGGCTCTATACCCAAAGGAATGCATAAGACAAAGCCGAAAGAATTTAAAAAGACCCTCTTGAGATTGGCCCGCTATTTAAAACCGCGGACCTTCCAGCTGGTGCTCGTTGTTTTTGCTGCAATATTTGCGACGTTGTTTAATGTCATTAGTCCAAAACTTCTCGGGGATGCGACCTCTTCCCTTTTCGCAAGCTTTACAGAAGGCACCGGTGTTCAATTCGGTTTTCTCGGCCGGATTACGATGATCCTGGCAGGGCTGTATCTGCTTTCTGCTCTCTTTACGTTCTTGCAGCATTACCTGATGGCCGGCGTAGCCCAGAAAACGATATACGAAATGCGCCAGGAAGTGAATGAAAAGCTGACACGGCTCCCTTTAAAATATTATGACAAGCATTCGCACGGCGACACGCTCAGCCGCGCCGTCAATGATATTGACAATATCAATACGTCATTGCAGCAGGCGCTGACGCAAATGATTACATCCGTCATTACGATAGTCGGAATCATCGTCATGATGCTCCTGATCAGCCCTGTGCTGACGCTCGTCGTCTTCATCACGGTTCCGCTCAGCATGCTTGCTGTCCGGTTTATAGCCTCATTTTCGCAGAAACACTTCGGCGCGCAGCAAAAAGAACTCGGCGACATCAACGGACATGTTGAAGAGATGTTTACAGGACATCAGGAAGTAAAGGCATTCGGGCATGAAGAAAAAGCGATTCAGCAATTCGATGAAGTGAATGAGCGTCTTTACCAGTCAGGCTGGAAAGCGCAGTTTATTTCCGGTCTGATGATGCCGATGATGACATTCATCGGCAACCTCGGCTATGTGTTTGTCAGCATTACCGGCGGTATTTTTGTTCTTAACGGCACCCTTTTGATCGGAGGCGTGCAGGCTTTTATCCAATACACGCAGCAATTTTCACAGCCGCTCGTTCAAGCTGCCGGAATTGCGAATACAATCCAATCGGCAATCGCATCCGCCGAAAGGGTGTTCAGTCTTTTAGACGAAGAAGAGGAAACTGAGGAGACGCCGGCTTCCATCGATACCGGCATATTAAAAGGCGATGTATCGTTTGAACGTGTCGCCTTCGGTTATGATGAAAACGTTCCGGTCATCCGTGATTTAAGCCTCCATGCCAAAGAAGGCCAAACGATTGCGATCGTCGGACCGACTGGCGCAGGAAAAACGACGATCATCAATTTGCTGATGCGGTTTTATGAATTAAACAAAGGCAGCATCAAGGTCGGCGGCACAGATATCAGCGAGCTGTCGCGCGAACAGGCAAGAAGCATGTTTGCGATGGTTTTGCAGGACACATGGCTGTTCAACGGCACCATCCGCGAAAACATCGCTTACGGGCGTGAAGGCGCGACAGATGAAGACATCATCAGAGCGGCAAAAGCCGCCTATGCCGACGATTTTATCCGCACCTTGCCGGACGGCTATGATACGGTACTGGGCGAAGATGCCCAAAACATCTCGCAAGGGCAACGGCAGCTCTTGACGATCGCGAGAGCCATTTTAGCTGATCCGAAGATTTTAATATTGGATGAAGCGACAAGCAGTGTCGACACCCGGACGGAAATGAATATTCAAAAAGCGATGAGCAAACTGATGGCTAACCGTACAAGCTTTGTCATCGCCCACCGCCTTTCTACCATTAAAGATGCCGACCTGATTCTTGTGATGAAAAACGGAAATATTATTGAAAAAGGCAGCCATGAAGAGCTTCTCCGCGAGAACGGATTTTACGCCGATTTGTATAACAGCCAGTTCTCCCGGGAAGAAGCCGTCAGCTAAAAGATTGAGGCCGTACCTGATCAGGTGCGGCCTCATTTTTTTCATCCATCTCTGAGCTGATGTTCCCGCAGTTTTTCAGCATACCTCGCCTTTTTTCCTTTTTTAGATCCGATACTTTCGGCCAATTGACAATTTTTTCATTATGTGTCCGTTGAAACCGTTATAAAAATAGTGATAACGTAAAGATTGAACCGGTTCATCATATATCTACGATTCATTTAAAGGAGAGAGTTGACTGTGGCAAATTCAAATTCACTTCAATCAAGCAAGCACTATGCCAATTGGATTCCGATGAAAGAAATCAGCTCCAGTAATGACCGGCTGTTTCCGTTCCCGATTTATAACCGGATCAGAAAGACGTCTCCTGTGCGTTACGATGATGAGCGAAAATGCTGGGATATCTTTTCGTATGAAGACGTTCAATTCGTGTTAAAAAACCCGAAGCTTTTCTCTTCAAAACGCGGCGGTAATATGGAAGGAAAAAGTATATTAACAATGGACCCGCCGAGGCACACAAAAATGAGGGCCATCATTAATAAAGCTTTTACGCCGAAAGCGGTGAAAGAGCTTGAGCCGCATATCGAAGAAGTGACGGCTTTTTTATTTAACGAAGCGAAACAGAAAGATTTGTTTGATGTGGTGGATGACTTGGCTGCTCCTCTTCCCGTCATTATCATTGCTGAACTTTTAGGCGTTCCGTCTGAAGACCGCCTCATGTTTAAACATTATTCAGACATCCTTGTCGCAGGTGCGGAAGACCGCTCGGCTGAAGCCGCCGAACAGATGTACAAACGACGTGAAGAAGGCAATCGGTTTTTAGCGGATTATTTTAAAAACATTATCAAGCAGCGCAAAAAAGAGCCGAAAGACGACCTGATTTCGCTTTTGCTGCAGGCGGAAGTTGACGGCAAGTCGCTGACAGAAGAAGAGCTGCTGCATTTTTGCATCATTCTTTTGGTCGCAGGCAACGAAACGACAACCAATCTGATCGCAAACAGCGTCCGCTATCTCACTGAAGATAAAGCCGCACAGGAAGCCGTAAGACAAAATCTGTCCCTCGTTCCTGTCTTTGTTGAAGAAACACTGCGTTATTATCCGCCCGTGCAAGCGATCGGCCGCACGGCAGCTGAAGACATTGACATCAGAGGCGTTCGGATTGAAAAAGGTTCCACGGTAATCAACTGGGTCGCTTCAGCGAATCGTGACGAACTTAAGTTTGACAATCCTGACAGCTTTAAGCTCGATCGTAAATCAAACCCTCATATGAGCTTCGGCTTCGGCATCCATTTTTGCCTCGGCGCTCCCCTTGCCCGGCTTGAAGCGAAAGTCGCACTCGATTACTTGCTGCGGCATGCATACATGGAAAGGGAAAGCTCAGAGGAGCTTGAAGCGATTCAAAGTCCGTTTGTCTTCGGCGTCCGCCATCTCCCCGTACGCCTTTCACAAAAATAGCACGAAAAAAGGACAGGCTGTTTCAAACCTGTCCTTTCCCTATTGTTTAAGGATTTGTAGACCACATGCCCGCTGATTTAATGAAAATGCGCGGATGCAGTTTGAGCTGGGCAACCATATATTCCGCCAGATCTTCAGGCTGCATGACGCGTTCCGGATTGCCGTCTGTTAATTTGGAATCGATTGCTAGATCCGTCGCAACCGTGCTTGGTGTAAGGGCGCTCACGCGGATATTGTGCTTTCTGACTTCCTGCATCAGCGATTCGGTCAGCCCCAGTACAGCGAACTTAGACGCGCTGTAGGCGCTTGTGCCGGCTGCTCCCCTTTGGCCTGCTGTAGAAGAAATATTAATAATATCGCCGGCTTTTCTTTCGATCATTTCAGGAAGAACGGCGCGTGTTACATTGTAAACCCCCATCAGATTAACCTGGATAATATTTTCCCACTCTTCAGGAGATTGCTCAAGAAATCCTGCAAACCCGCCGATCCCGGCATTGTTAATGAGAATGTCAATTTGTCCAAGCTCTTCTTTTACGGATTGGACTGCACGTTCTACAGCTGATAAATCCTTTACGTCAGCTGCGGCTACAGATACTTTTACTCCGAACGCCTTCAATTCCTCTGCCGCTTTTTCAAGATTTGCAGCTGTACGGCCGATCAGGCCGATATGTACGCCTTCTTTTGCAAGGGCAATCGCTGTTGCGCGGCCGATCCCTCTACCCCCTCCTGTAATCAGAGCGGTTTTGTTTTGTAAAGATTGCATATGAAAAACTTCCTTTCTCTATGTATCACACATTTTAAATTATAGGAAAATAAAATACGCTTTTGCAAATATTACGACTTGCGAAGAATGACTGGCCGGCGCAGCTGGCACCATCCGCAAACCGTACGGATTAAATTGCCCCTCGTTATATTCGAATTGTGCATCTGTTACAGCCAACATCGAGGGATTCTCTGCTCGCATGAGGAAATGAAAAAAGAACCTGGATGGTTTTACCAGGATCTTTTAATATTGCACAAAAACAGACGCGATGATATAATCAGATCACGTATGTTTTGATTTAAATGTCATAGATATCCCATCTTACATTTTAAGTCTACCATATCGAAAAGCTCTTGTCAAATTTTTTTCGAAGGAGAGATGCAGAATGAGTCATTTGGTTCTCGGTTTTCACGAAATGGAAAAAACACAGCTTTTGCTTGTCGGGGGAAAAGGGTTAAATTTAGGAGAATTAGCAAAAATTCAAGGAATACAAGTACCAGAAGGATTTTGTGTCACAACAGCAGGATTTCAAAAAGCCATCAAACAAAACGAAACGTTTCAAGCCTTGTTGGATCAACTGGCAATGCTTAAAGTTGAGGATCGAGATCAAATTGGTGAAATCAGCAGGAAGATTCGACATACCATTATGGAAGTCGAAATTCCTTCCAATGTTGTGAAAGAAGTGACTCGCTATCTCTCCCGGTTTGGCGATGAACATGCTTATGCCGTACGATCTAGTGCGACTGCTGAAGATTTACCATATGCCTCTTTTGCCGGTCAACAAGACACCTATTTAAATATCATCGGAAAAGAAGCAATCTTGCAGCATATCAGCAAATGTTGGGCTTCCCTGTTCACGGAGCGCGCGGTCATCTACCGCATGCAAAATGGATTTGACCATCGTCAAGTTTATTCATCCGTTATCATTCAAAGAATGGTTTTCCCGCAGGCTTCAGGGATTTTATTTACCGCTGATCCGATCACTTCCAACCGAAAACTGCTTTCAATCGATGCCGGTTTTCGACTTGGGGAAGCACTGGTCTCCGGCTTGGTCTCTGCCGATTGTTATAAAGTGCAAAACGGGCAAATCATCGATAAGAGAATAGCAGCCAAGAAATTGGCGATCTATGGGCGAAAACAAGGCGGAACAGAGACAAAGCAGATCGATCCTGATCAGCAGACGTCTCAAACACTCACTGACGGGCAAATTTTACAACTGGAACGCATCGGAAGACAGATCGAAACTCATTTCGGCCAGCCGCAAGATATCGAATGGTGTTTGGCTGATGATACATTTTATATTGTTCAGAGCCGGCCGATCACGACTTTATACCCGATCCCTGAAGCGAATGATCAAGAAAATCACGTCTATCTATCTGTTGGTCATCAACAAATGATGACTGATCCCATAAAACCATTGGGATTGTCTTTTTACCTGTTAATTACTCCTGCACCTATGCGTAAGGCCGGTGGGAGGTTGTTTGTTGATGTTGCACCTAGGCTGACTACACGTGTCGGCCGTGAAACTTTATTAAATAGCCTGGGATCCGATCCGCTCATAAAAGGCGCACTCATGACCGTAATAGAGCGAGATTTTATAAAATTGTTACCAAATGATCAAACAGCACCGATTCCGGACAGAAGGAATACGGATATCCTGGCACAATTCGAGAACGATCCGACAATCGTTTCAGATTTGATTAAGCGCAGTCAAACATCGATAGAAGAGTTAAAACAAAACATCCAAGCAAAATCGGGATTGGATTTGTTTGATTTTATTCTGGAAGATATCCAGCAATTAAAGAAAATCTTATTTGACCCGCAAAGTACGGCAGTATTTATGGCTGCTATAAATGCTACATCATGGATCAATGAAAACATGAACGAGTGGTTAGGTGAAAAAAATGCAGCAGATACTCTTTCTCTATCTGTACCCAACAATATTACTTCGGAAATGGGTCTGGCGCTAATGGATGTCGCGGATGTGATTCGCCCTTACCCAGAAGTGATTGATTATTTGGAGCATACAAAAGAAGATAACTTTCTGGATGAACTAGTTAAGTTTGATGGAGGAAGGGAAACCCGAGACGCTATCTATGATTTTCTCAGCAAATACGGAATGCGATGTACCGGAGAAATCGATATTACAAGAACTCGTTGGAGTGAAAAACCAATGACACTTGTTCCCGTGATTCTTAAAAACATCAAGAACTTTGAGCCCAATGCCGGCAATCGAAAGTTTGAGCAAGGGCGGCGTGTTGCTTTGGAAAAAGAACAAGAGTTAATAGAGCGATTGAAACTATTACCGGATGGTGAACAAAAAGCCAAAGAAACAAAACGAATGATCGGCCTCATCCGGAATTTCATCGGCTACCGGGAATATCCAAAATACGGCATAGTAAGTCGCTACTTCGTTTATAAGCAGGCTTTGCTGAAAGAAGCCGAACAACTCGTACAAGCGGGCGTTATTCATGAAAAAGAAGATATATACTACCTCACTTTTGAAGAACTTCACGAAGCCGCACGCACAAAAAAAATAGATGACCAGATCATCAGCATACGAAAAGACGAGTACAAACTATATGAAAAACTAACTCCGCCACGTGTCATTACGTCTGATGGTGAAATCATTACAGGTGAGTACAAACGAGAAAATTTGCCGGCTAATGCGATTGTAGGTCTACCTGTTTCTTCCGGAGTGATAGAAGGAAGAGCGCGTGTTATTTTAAACATGGAAAATGCCAATCTGGAAGATGGAGATATATTAGTCACCTCCTTTACCGACCCTGGCTGGACACCATTATTTGTATCCATAAAAGGCCTGGTCACCGAAGTTGGCGGACTGATGACCCACGGAGCAGTTATCGCACGCGAATATGGCCTGCCGGCAGTTGTCGGAGTGGAGAATGCTACTGGGCTGATAAAAGATGGGCAGCAAATTCGCGTGCATGGCACAGAAGGGTATATCGAAATATTGTAATGCTGTCCGCTGCCCATAAAAAAACGGGAGTCGACGATGCATTAAAAGAACTCTTCAGATTTGGAGAGTTCTTACCTTTTTATCCATCAGGGAAAGGATTCGGGCATGATTCTTTTCAGTCAGTACATCCGCCGGCGAAACAGGTGAAATATACCTGTAATAACGGAATGGCTTGACCGAAAGGATCATCAATCCCCTTCCCTCCCCTCTCCCCCTTTTCTCACGGCACTTCCCTGCCATTTCATAATCATCCATACGTTAACTTGAAAAGATGAACCTGACAATTTTATTGTAAATATGGGTGAAACCGAGTATACTCATATAGTTGCCAATCATGAAGAAAAACGATGAACGGCGGTGGAGACACGTTATTATATAAGATGAAAAACGAGAGAAGCAAATTAGGACCCCGGATATTCGGGAGTCCTACATATAATTTGTCGTCATGTTTTTGGGTAAATTGTATTACAGGAGGTTTGATATGGAGAAAAAGTTTAATTCAAAAGCAATATTAGTCACCTTCATGATTGGTGCATTTTTTGCAATATTAAACGAAACGCTGTTGAACATAGCATTAACAGAGCTGATGGAAGTCTTTCACGTTGATGCCCCGACTGTTCAATGGCTGGCAACCGGATTTATGCTTGTCATGGGTGTTTTAATGCCTATTTCCGCTTTACTGATTCAATGGTTCACGACAAGACAAATGTTTATCGGTGTTATGTCGACCTTTTTAGTGGGAACCGTCATCGCCGCTTGTGCAGTGAATTTTCCGATGCTCTTGACTGGGCGCATGATTCAGGCAGTCGGTACGGGGCTCTTGATTCCCATTATTATGAACGCCCTCTTGCTGATTTATCGGCCTGAAGTCCGCGGGAAAATCATGGGAACGTTCGGGCTGGTCATCATGTTTGCTCCGGCGATCGGACCCACTCTTTCGGGCGTTATTGTTGACATCCTCGGCTGGCGCTGGCTGTTTATCATCGTCATTCCTTTTGCAGTATTTTCAATCCTGTTTGCGATGAAGTATTTGCAAAATGTCGGAGAAACGACGCGTCCGCGGGCTGATTTTTTATCGATCGTTCTCTCAACCATCGGGATCGGCGGAATCGTATACGGATTCAGCAGTGCCGGGGAGGCTCCGGAAGGATTTCAGTCCCCTCTGATCATCGGTGTGATCATCATCAGCCTGATCAGTATCGTGTTGTTCGTGCTTCGTCAGTTGAAGCTTGAAGAACCATTGCTGGATGTGCGTGTGTTCACCTATAAAAATTATACGCGCGGGGTCTGCCTTTTTGTAATTGTCATTATGGCGATGTTCGCTTCCGAAATTGTGATGCCGATGTATTTGCAAGGACCGCTTGGCTTTTCAGCAAAAGCAGCAGGTCTTTTGCTTTTGCCTGGGGCCTTGCTAAACGGTCTCATGTCACCAGCCATGGGCGCTTTATTCGATAAGTTCGGGCCGAGAAAACTCATCATTCCGGGTACGATCGTTCTCGTCGGCGTGATGTTTTTCTTCAGCAGGATCAATCCTTCGGTGCCGGTTTGGGCGTTCATTATTGTGTACATCATCTTGATGCTGTCCATCTCAGCCATCATGATGCCCGCGCAGACGAATGCATTAAACGAATTGCCGAAGCATTTATATCCTCACGGAACAGCAATTTCCAATACACTTCAGCCTGTTGCAGGCGCACTCGGTGTTTCGGTGTTCGTCAGCATCATGAGCCAGGGCCAGAAAAGCTATCTTGCCGGGCAAGAAGCCGTCAGCAAACAAGTCGTGCATGAAGCGATGACTCACGGTGTTCACCATGCCTACTGGTTTGCGCTCGCTTTATGCTGTATCGCTTTCTTTACCGCTTTATTTATTAAAAAAGCGGTCGCGCCTGATTTTGATCAAGAATAAACAGAAACTTAAAGGATGTCCTTTCTAGGGGCATCCTTTTTTATCGTTTTTTCTGCCGCGATTCTTCCGGCTCTTATTTTCAGAATTGACGAGATTTTGTGATATAATGCTAGAATCATATTCATTTTATCGGAAAGGAACGGATTCCATGGAGTCATATGTTCATCAAAAAGACGGGATTTTCAAATCCGTATGTTCGCTCGACTGCCCGGATCAATGCGGGCTGCTCGTTCATAAAAAAGACGGAAAAATCGTTAAAATACAGGGCGACCCGGACCATCCGGTCACACAGGGCAATATTTGCAATAAAGTCCGCAATATGACGGAGCGTATTTATGACCCCAAACGGCTGGAAACCCCGCTGAAACGGACGGGTCCAAAAGGAGACGGGATATTTGAACCGATCAGCTGGGATGAAGCGATTGAAACGATTCGCACCCGCTGGCAGTCGCTCATTGAACAGGAAGGGCCCGAAAGCATTCTGCCCTACAGCTTTTACGGCAATATGGGGAACTTGACGGCTGAAGGAATGGACAGGCGCTTTTTTCACCGCCTCGGATCGAGCCAGCTTGACCGGGCGATTTGCACCCCTGCCGGTTCTGTCGGCTATAAATACACGATGGGCGGAAGCATCGGCACCGACCCTGAAGATACAACGGAGACAAAACTGTTTATCTTTTGGGGGATCAATGCGGTCTCAACTAACATGCATCAAATTACCATTGCTCAAAAAGCCCGTAAAAACGGTGCAAAAATCGTTGTGATCGACGTTCATAAAAATCAGACCGGCCGGATGGCAGACTGGTTTATTCCGATTCGCCCCGGCACGGACAGCGCGCTTGCGCTTGGCATCATGCATGTCTTATTCGAGGAAAATTTGGCTGATGAATCATTTCTGAAAGAATTTACAGTCGGCCATGAAGAACTACGCCGTCATGTGCGGCAATACGACCCCGCCACAGTAGAGGCGGTCACCGGCGTATCCCGGAATGATATCATCGAGCTCGCCCGCCTGTACGGCCGCACCTCCCCTTCACTGATCCGGATCGGCAACGGTCTTCAGCATCATGACAATGGAGGAATGATTGTTCGCACCATCGCGTGCCTGCCCGCGATCACGGGCCAATGGACGAAAAAAGGAGGCGGAGCGATCAAAGGCAACACGGCATTTTTGGCCTATAATACAAAAGCTTTGCAGCGCCCCGATTTATTAAAAGGCAGAACGCCGAGAGTCATCAACATGAATCAGCTCGGCAAAGCTCTCTTAGAAACCGAACCTCCGATCCGTTCGCTGTTTGTGTACAGCAGCAATCCGGCCGTTGTCGCGCCTGAGGCAAACAAAGTCAGAAAAGGGCTTGAGCGCGAAGATTTATTCACGGTTGTTCACGATTTATTCCTGACGGAAACGGCACGTTATGCCGATATCGTTCTTCCGGCTTCTTCCGCTTTCGAAAATACGGATTTCTATACATCATATTGGCACCATTATGCACAAATTCAGCAGCCTGTTATTGAGAAATACGGTGAGAGCAAGTCAAATACAGAAGTATTCAGGCTTTTGGCTGAGGCGATGGGCTTTGATGATGAGCCGCTGAAAGATTCCGACGAGGAGATGATCAGACAGGCGCTTGATTACCCTGATAATCCGTGGCTCGATGGCATTGACTACGACAGCCTGACTGAAAAGCATTTTGTCAAAGCAAATCGGAAAACGATTTTTCCTGATAAACTGCCAACGCCTAGCGGAAAAATTGAATTGTATTCAAAAATGTTGGAGCAGCACGGCTATCCGGGTCTGCCGACTCATACCCCGCTTGTTGAAACAGACGAGTATCCATTTTTATTTGTGCCCGGACCGAATCACAATTTTTTAAATTCGACCTTTTCAAACAATGAAAAGCATATCAAATTAGAAAAGGAGCCGAAACTTCACTTAAATATAAAGGATGCCGAAGAAAAAGGCATCGAAAATGGAGATTTGGTGAAAGTTTGGAATGACCGCGGATCATGCATCCTGCCCGCTGCCGTCGGAGAAAACGTCCTTCCGGGCGTGGCTGTCAGCCAAGGGTTATGGGCGGATGCAGAAGGGAAACATTATCTCGTCAATGCGCTGACGCCCGATCGTTTAGCTGATATGGGCGGTGGTGCAACTTTCTTTTCTGGAAGAGTTCAAATTGAAAAAATATGAACGTGTACAAAAGACCGGTTGTAACAAACCGGTCTTTTTTCACTTTGTCTTCTTTAAAGTTTTGGCATAATCGGCGGCAAACGCCGTGCTGTTTTTCAAAAACTTGATAATGGTTTGCAGTTCTTCCTCTGAATATCGACTTAAAAATCCGGCAGATTCTTGCGCCAAGTCTTGAAATATATAGGAGATCTTCTCCTGATTTTCCGGGATCAGTTCGACTAGAAGACGCCTTCTGTCAGACGAATCCCTGGTGCGTCTGACATAGCCCGCTTTCTCAAGACGGTCGATCACTCCTGTGATCGCTCCCGTTGTCAGTCCGCTTTTTGCGGCAAGCTCCCCCGCTGTTACTTTACCTTCCCGCGAGATGATCTCAAGGCATTTATGATCCGTTCCGTTCAGCCCGATTTTCTCTCCGATCGCCTGGTGCAGAAAAATGGTTGCGGTGCTGTGAAATCTCAACTGCTGTATCAGCTCGTTGACCAGCCCTTCTCCTTCAATATGATTTGTTCTTGACATTGGTAACACCCTTCTATAAAATCATTATGTCTTAGCAGCTAAGATATTTATTTCCTGATATAAATAATCATAACAGGATGAAGCGTCTATGCCAAACGCTGCTTTAGAACGAATTTATTTAAAGGAGAATAGATTGATTTGTCACAAACTCAAAATCAAAAATTAGGATTTGTTGTAGCAGGACTTTTGCTTGCCATTCTGATGGCCTCGATGGACAATACCATCGTTGTCACGGCAATGGGAACAATCGTCGGCGATCTAGGCGGACTCGACAGCTTTGTCTGGGTTGTATCTGCCTTTATGGTCGCTGAAATGGCCGGTATGCAGATATTCGGCAAGCTGTCGGATATGTATGGCAGAAAACGTTTTTTTCTCTTTGGCAGCATCGTTTTCATGGCGGGATCAGCATTGTGCGGAACGGCTACAACCATTGAGCAGCTCAGCATTTACCGCGCGATCCAGGGAATTGGCGGAGGGGCGCTTATTCCGATTGCTTTTACGATCATCTTTGACATTTTCCCGCTGGAAAAGCGCGGTAAGATCACAGGACTTTTCGGCGCAGTCTTTGGCCTCTCAAGCATTTTCGGACCGCTCATCGGCGCCTATGTCACTGACTACATCAGCTGGCACTGGATTTTTTATATGAATCTGCCGCTCGGTATGGTTTCTTTTGTTTTCATTCTTCTATTTTACAAAGAGACGAAACAGCATGAAAAGCATCGTATTGATTGGCTCGGGGCGATCACACTCATAGGGGCGGTCGTATGCCTCATGTTTGCGTTGGAGCTTGGCGGCGAGAAATACGCCTGGGATTCGAATGTCATCCTTACCCTTTTCGGAAGTGCAGCCGTCTTATTGGTTTGCTTCCTCATGATCGAACGCAAGGCCAGTGAACCGATCATTTCGTTTCATATGTTTAAAAACCGATTGTTTGCTGGCAGCACGCTTGTCGCCTTATTTTACGGAGGGACATTTATTTCGGCGACCATCCAGATTCCGATCTTTGTTCAAGGTGTTTACGGAGATTCGGCGACAAACTCCGGACTGGTTCTTTTGCCGATGATGCTCGGCTCTGTCGTATCAGCCCAGCTTGGCGGATTTTTAACGACAAAAATGAGCTATCGGAACATTATGCTTATCTCCGGACTGGTTCTCGTCAGCGGATTTTCTTTATTAAGCACGCTTAACATGGACACTCCGCGTTTATTATTAACCATTTATATGATCGTCGTCGGCTTGGGAGTCGGTTTTTCTTTCTCTGTATTAAGCATGGCAGCTATCCATCATTTCGGTCCGGAGCAGCGCGGCTCAGCGACTTCTACGAGCAACTTTATGCGCTCTCTCGGCATGACGATCGGCGCCAGTATGTTCGGGATGATTCAAAAAAACCACTTTTCAGAACAGATGGAAAATATGTTTAAAAACACCGGCGCTTCAAATCCCGTTTCACCGAATGATGCCAACCAGATTTTATCAAGTGCCCGGGCATCCATGCCGCCGGATGTTTTAAATCGCATTACAGATGCGCTGTCAAATTCGATTGTTCATACGTTTACTTGGGCGATTTTCCCTGCAGCGGCCGCCTTTTTGCTGGTGTTTTTCATGCCGAATGACAGGGTGAAAGCGAGAGCAAATAAGCAAGTGAACAAAGCGGGCTGAATATCTAACTTTGCAGAGCTTTCTTTTTTCTCAATTTTGAAATCAATAAAAGCGGAATCGGCACAATGCCGAATAAAACGGCCGCATGATAGCCGATCATGTCGCCGAGAGAAAATACATCTTCGACATTTTTGGGCGTCATCGCGAGCAAATACATCACCGGAAGCAGGCCGAACATGATCGGTCTGCTCTTTTTCTTAAAAATTTGCGAAAGCCCCAGGGATGCAGCGTAAAATGAGACGGAAAAAGTCGCAAACAGCTGCATAATCCAGATGACAAGGAGCAGCGATTCAAAACGTTCAAATATCAAACCGGGCATTTCAAAACTGCGGATCAGGTCGAGCGACGGCCATGTCATCGCGGTCACCCCGTCAACTGACAGCCCTCCGATCACGAATACGACCGTTGTTAAGTAAAAGAGCATCGCAATGCCGATTCCCATGACAACGACTTTGACACCATCTTTCGGCTTTTTCATAAACGCCAAAAGGAACACCATCACTTCTGCGCTAATAAACGAAAGCGTTGTCGCTTTTGTCCCCTTTAATGCCGGCATGATGCCTTTCCCAAGGACAGGCCGCAGGTTATCCAGTTCAAATATGCCAAAACTCATAAATACCACGGTTAAAAAGAAAAGGATTGTAATCGGAAAGATGATTTCAAACAAACGGGCAAGCGACCCCATTCCGTCTTTTATCGAATAAAATCCGACCCACATCATCGACATGACGATCGCCCAAATCGGCGTTTGCTGCAGCAAAAAAAAGGTGATGACTTCTGCCATGATTCTGGCTTCAAAAGCTGCAATCGCTACGAAATGCTCAATGAAAAGTAAGCTGATCACAATACTGAGCCACTTTCCGACAATGTCTTTCCCATATTGAAAAAATGTTTGCCCGGGATAATCCTGGCTTAATTTTGTCATAACCACTCCGGCTGCCGTTGTGACAATTCCGCCTAATAGGACGGAAATCCATACATCCGGCGTGCCTGCTTCCTCTACAGCAGTTCTTGGCAGGATGAGAATCCCCGCCGCCATAATATAACTGACTATGACAACGATTGCCTGAGAAGTCGTGATTTTATCTTCGGAACGGATCATTGCGCGTTTCTCCGCCTTTCGTGATTAGAAGTTCTTCTGTTACTGATCCCCAACGGTTCCGTATTCTTTAATCGCGATTTGAACATGAAATGTAATCGGTATATCTGTAAAGGTCTCATCCCAATTTTTCTTTAGTTTTTCCCAAAGCCTCGGATGCTTGATCCTCAGCTCGTTTCCGAATCCGGCAAGATCTGCTTTGTATTCGGTTTTCATTTTTTTTGTAATGTCCTCCATCGATTTTTTCACCGTTTTCGCGGTTGTTTTCTCGACTTTTTCTAAAAATTTGTCATCAAACGCTTTTTCCTTTGTGTTCCAGTTTTCTGCCAGATATCCGTCTGATTTTACATTAACTTCAAAAGAAAGGCGGTTTCCTTTGACGATGGGCTTGATGTTGCTTTTAATGGATTCAACGCCAAATGCGGTCACCTTCTTTTCTTTTGGATCATAACTTTTAACCGTGCCTCCAATTCCCTTTCCGGTGATCCACATCACACCTTCTAAATCTTTTTCGTCCAAATAGCCGATCAGCTTATTGGTTTTTCCATTGATCGCGGCTGCTCCCGCATATTTGACTTCTCCATCGGTACCGATAACATTTTGAAGCAGATAGCTTGTTCCTGACCTCATTTTGCCTGTCAGTTTGGCAAGCGTTACGGGAGGAAGAATTTTTTTCGCCTTATACTCATTTTCGACGATTTTGCGCAGACGAAACGCCGGCATCTCGCCGGTTTCCTTCAGCTCAAGCGTGTCTCTCGCACGCCCTCTTGTGACCAGCACCATACTGCTCGGTCTGATTTCATTATCGCGGAGAGGCTGATCAAGCAGTTCAGCCAGCGAATAGGTGCGAAGAAGCTCAGCGGCGATGACAATCACCTTTAAATGAGGACTGAATACAGGCCTGTCCTGTCTCAATGCTACTTCAGAGTTAATTTGCTGAAGCGAGTCTCCAGTTTCATAAACATTGATATACGATTTTTGATCAGTGCTTCCTCCGGTCGATTTTGAACCGGCAGCTTGTTCGTTCACGTATTGATAGACCATCGTGATCCGGTCTTTTTTCGGGAAATCCCCCCCCGCTTCGTCAAACTTTTTTTCAAGTTCGGTTTCCTCTCCTTTGTCAATCCCCATTGCAAATGTTAAGCCGAGCTCTTCAATTTCGTGGCTGCTCCAGCATCCGGTTAATAGAAACAATAGTAAACCACTCGTTAAATAACGGATGGTGTTAGTTTTTTTCAAACTTTTTCCTCCTCACTTTCGATATGACCAGAAGCATTAGCGGGATGAGACCGACCAAATAGATGGCGCTGTTGCCGATTAGATCTCCCAGTTGAAAAAGCTGATTGATATTTTTAGGTGCCATCGCAATGAGATAAATGACCGGAAGCAAGCTGAATAATATCGGTTCCATCCTCTTCTTCAAGAGTTGCGACAGACCTAAAGCAGCAGCAAAATAGCTGATCGTAAAACTGGAGAACATTTGCATGATCCAGATGACTAGCAGCAAGGACTCAAAACGTTCAAAAATCAACCCCGGTATTTCAAAGCTTCGCATCAAATCAATCGTCGGCCATGTCAGTGATGTCACTCCATCGATCGACAGTGCACCGATGACCATAACAACGGTGATCATATAAAAGACAATCGGAAAAGAAATCCCAATCAAAGTAGCTTTTAACGCTTGCTCGGGCATTCTCATAAAAGGAACGATGATCAGCATGACTTCTATGCCTGTATAAGCAAACGACGTTGTCTTGACTCCTTGCAGCACCGGCACGATCCCTTTCCCGAGAAGCGGACGCAAATTGTCCATATCGAATATGCTTGCGCTCATAAAAATGACGATCAGAAAAATGAGAACTGTAATCGGAAAGATGATTTCATAGAGTCGGGCAATCGGATTGATACCGCCGGTTAATAAATAGATCCCGCTCCATAAAAAAACCATCGCCATCGCCCAAAGCGGCGTGTCTTCCAGTAAGTAAAATCCCATAACCTCTGTAACAGAGCGGACTTGGAAACCTGACGTGGCAAGAAAGTAACAAATCAAAAGCAGGCTGAAAAGTCCTCCCGGCCACTTGCCAATGAGATCCCGGCTGTATTGATATAACGTTTTTTCGGGGTACTTCATGCTTAATTTCACCATGATGAAACCTGCTAAGATGGCAACCAGCCCTCCGAATGCAACAGACAGCCAGACATCCGGCGTCTTGACCGCTTCCACAGAGGTCCGCGGCAGCGTCAAAATACCGGTTCCCAACAGAAAATTCGTGATGACGATGCCGGTTTGTGAAACGGTAATTTTGTCTTGCTGACTCACCATCATGGAGAAATCCCCCCTTTCCTTTTTCAATCATCAGCCTCTATCAGTTCCCTGTTTCCTCCTTCTTATTTTTGAAATCACCAGCAGCACGAGCGGGGTCAAGCCGCCTAAATAAACGCCGCTGTTTCCAATAAAGTCTCCAAATTCAAACATGGCGTTGATATTTTTCGGGATCATGGCCATGAGATAAATCACCGGAAGCAAAGCAAACAGCATCGGCCGAATATTTGTTTTAAAGAGCTGGGCCAGGCCTAATGCCGCGCCGTAAAAAGAAATTGCAAAGGTATTGAACAGCTGCATGATCCAGATGACCAGCAGCAAAGATTCAAACCGTTCAAAGATCAGACCCGGTATCTCAAAGCTTCGCATCAAATCAATTGTCGGCCATGTCCGTGAAACCACTCCGTCTATAGAAAGGGCGCCGATCACCATAACGACGGTGATCATATAGAAAAGCAGAGGGATGGCGATCCCGATCGTAACCGTTTGAATGGCCTTGCGAGGCTGATTCATGAAGGGCATCAGGATCAAAATGATTTCAATACCTGAAAAAGACAATGCGGTCACCTTTATTCCTTTTAAGACTGGTCCTATTCCCTCTCCCATTACAGGACGCAAGTTGTCCACATCAAAAATACCGACGCTCATAAACACGACCAGCAGAAAAAGAATGAATGTGATCGGGAAAACGATTTGGAACAATCGGGCGATCGAACTTAAGCCGCCAACGATCAAGTATAATCCCACCCACAAAAAAACCATCGCAATTGCCCAGCGCGGGGTCCCTTCCAGTAAAAAAAAGCGGATGATTTCAAGCGTTGAGCGGACCTGAAAACCGGAATGGGCCAATAGATAACAAATGAAAAACAGGCTGATCAAGCTGCCGATCCATTTGCCGATGATGTCCTGACTGTACTCATAAAAGGTTTTATCAGGATATTGATGGTTGAGCTTTACCATAATGATCGCGGCCGTCAGAGCGACCAAGCCGCCTATTACAAGCGTGATCCAAACATCAGGCGTTCCCACCTCGTCAACAGACGTTCGCGGGAGCGTCAGAATCCCTGTTCCAAGCAGGAAATTGGTGATGATAACTGCTGTTTGCGAGGTGGTGATGCGCTCTTCGTGACTGACCATCATGAGCGTCTCCCTCCTTTCTATGCTATTGGCGTGTCGAATCGTCTGTTTTTAACATCTTCGGCCGTTTTTTCATGATCTGTATCGGCATGCGAACAATGAAATCTTTCCAATCGCGCAAACGATAAGGAACAGCAGGGCTCGCATATGGAACGCCAAAGCTTTTCAGCTTCACCGCATGGCTGGCAAGCATGAGGAAAAACATAATCACCCCGTACAATCCGAATACAGCGGCGCAAAACATCGCCACAAACCTCAGCATGCGCAGCGAAATACCAGCGCTGTATTGCGGAATGGCGAATGAAGAAATCGCGGTAACAGCAACGACGATGACCATAATCGGGCTGACGATGCCAGCCTGCACGGCGGCCTCCCCGATGATGATACCGCCGACGATTCCCATTGCCGGACCGATTGGTTTTGGAAGCCGCAGGCCGGCCTCGCGCAAAATTTCGATTGCCACTTCCATAATGAGCGCTTCGATCAGTGATGGAAAAGGTACGCCTACCCTCGTTCCGGTAATGGAAATTGCCAGTTCACTCGGAATCAGCCCGGGATGAAACGATATAAAGGAAATATATAAAGCAGGCCCAAGCAGCGAGATCATGGCTGCGCCGATCCGCATGATTCGGATCAGTGAACTCGGGAGCCAGCGTTCATAATAATCCTCGGGCGATTGCAGGAGCATGCTGAATGTAACCGGAACGATTAAAACAAAAGGCGTCCCGTCCAATAAAATGGCCACTCTTCCCTCCATTAACGCACTCATCACTCTGTCAAGGCGTTCAGTGCTTTGCACCTGAGGAAATGGACTGAGATAATTGTCTTCGATCAGCTGCTCGACAAAACCGGATTCGAGCACATCATCTATATCAATCTTTTCGATTCTTTTTTTGACTTCTTCCACAAGCCCTGGTTCAGCAACGTCTTTGATATAGGCGACGACAAGATTCTTGACTGCTCGATTCCCAACTTGAAATTGAAGCATGGACAAATTTTGATTTTTGCCGTGCTGCCGCAAAAGTGCTGTATTTGTGCCGATCGTTTCCGTAAAGCCGACGCGCGCCCCTCTGACCAAGGATTCTGATACGGGCTCTTCAATGTTCCTTGTATTTCTTTTAACGGTTCCCAGCAATAAAACTTCCGCTGCACCGTCGATCAGCAGCATGGCCGTACCCATCAACACTTCCGGCACCACTTCGCTGACATGCTTTGCCTCTGATACTTCGCTGATTGATAAAATCTGCTTTTTGATTAAGTCAGGTACATTGCTGCTTAATGAAGAAAGCTCAATGTTATATTCTTTGGAAAAATCATCCATAAGGGATTTCATAATATGCTTGTCAATCAAATCTTTATCCGCAAGCGTTTCGACAAATACAATCGCCGCGCGGATGCCGGCGCGCCCTAAGTTGAATTCTCGAAAATGAACGTCTGAGTTATTCTCCAAGGCTGTTTTGGCCATTTTCAGATCGTGATCAAAATCGCCGGTAAAATACCCCGTTGACTCCACTGACGGCACTTCATTTTTAGGTTTTTCCGGCTTGTTGGATGACTGTATCATTCTTCGCGTCTTCGCTTTCCACCATCTCATGTCACTCACTCATCCCCTGCCGTGCGAAGCCACAGAAAGACTTTTGATATGGCAAACGGGACGAAAAAGACAAAAAAGGCCTGCATCAGGACCAGCCAGTCCGGAAAATAGGAAACAATGGTTTTCCACATGTTGATCACCCTTTTTCATTGCTGTAGTAAAGTCATCATTTTTATCCTATTATTACCTTGGGTGACATCTATAATTGGTGGTAATTTAAACCACGACCAACAAAAAAGAACCATCTGCGTTAAAAACACAGATGGTTCTTTTCATTTATTCTTTTTCTAAAAACGCCCGTTTGCGTTTGACAAGCTCTGAAAATTCCTGATCCAATTCATGATATCTCGGGTCTTGGGGCGTGAGTCCGGCCAATTCTCCAAGAACGGCAGTCATCCGATTTTCGATGCGAAGCCGCTCCTCTTCATCTCGTTTTGGATGGCGCTGTTTTTTTCTGTTCCGATAATCTTTCAATCCGGTTTCGACGCGGATGATACGATCATTTTCAAACACCAGGAGTTTGTTACACAATTGATCTGTAAAGTACAGGTCATGCGACACAATGATAATCGTGCCTTGAAACTCAAGCAATGTCTGCTCAAGCTGCTCTCTGCTTGGCAAATCAAGGTGATTGGTCGGTTCATCCAATATCAGCAGATCATAATCCTTTAAAATCATGCCTGCCAGTTTGATCCGGGTCCGCTCCCCGAGACTGAACGTCTTTATTTCATCATGAAAGCGGTTTTCTTTGATCCCCATATTGGCCAAAATAGTCCGCACATTTGCGATTTCGGCTCTGTCAGACAAATTCAGCACTTCAGCCACTGTTTGATCAACCCTTAAATCACTGACATCCTGGCTTAAATATGCGGCCTTTACAGAACGGCTTTTCCACAGCGTTCCGGCTGTCGCAGGTTCAGCATCCAACATCATCTTGACAAGGGTCGTTTTGCCGCAGCCATTGTCTCCGATAAGCGCTATTCTCTCGCCATGTTTGACGTAAAAGTGGCTGTCTTTGAATAAAGTACGTCCGTCAAACGCTTTTGTCAGGTCTTTTGCTTCGATAATCCGCTTGCCCCTTTTTTCTCCCGATGAAAATTGAAAATTGACAGATGCTGATTCCTTTGGCTTTTCCGCTTTGTTTTTTTCGAGCTCTTGTTCAAGGCGTTTAAGTTTTGATTTGACTTGGTTGTCGAGCTTTTTGGCTTTTACCCGGTGGTATTCTTTAAAACCGAGCTGCCTTCGTTCTGACTGTGATCCCTGTTTTGTTGAGTCACGGTGGGCTTTCTGCGACCAATTTTGAAGAGTCGCAATTTGTGACTCGATCCTATCTTTTTGCTTCTGCTGAACTTCATATTGGTGCAGGCGTTCTTCATATAACCGTTTTTTCTCCCGCCGGTATGCACTATAGTTTCCTTGATAGGTGTGTAATTTCCCATCTTCCAGTTCAAGTATTTTGGAGACGGATTGATCCAGGAAATAGCGGTCATGAGAAATAATCAATACAGCCCCTTGATATTGTTGCAGTTCTTCAAGGAGCCAGCTGATCCCTTTTAAATCCAAGTGATTGGTCGGCTCATCTAAGATGAGGAGGTCAGGCATCGTTTTCCAGACGTGTGCCAGTGCAAGCTTCAGTTTTTCTCCCCCGCTCAAATGGCTGAGCCGCTCGGAATTCCAGCTTTGAACCTTTGATAAGCCAAGACTGCTGGTCAACTGATATAATTTCCCGCCCTCATCGCCTGTTAAGATGCTGTTAAAATCATGAACGGAGTACTCAATCGACTGGAGCAGATAGCCGATCTTAAGCGTCCGGTCTGTTTGAACAGTGCCTTTGTCGGCTTCTATATGACCGCTCAATATATTTGCAAGCGTTGTTTTCCCCGCTCCATTGTATCCGACCAAACCAATCCGCTCTTGATTGGAAATGTCAAAGTCGATGTTTTTTAAAATCGTTTGTTCTCCAAAGCTTTTTTGCAAGCCTCTTATTTTCATTAAAATCGTCATACCGCTCACCTCTGTTTTTGTTTTGGCTGACAACAAAAAACCTCTCGCGGAAACCCGGAGAGGATATCATGCCAAAATATGCATCGTGAAAGCGGTATAAACCGATCCCATTCCTTTGCACGACAAAAAACATGCAAATTCAGAAATTGATGCAAGGTATAAAAGGGCATACTCATCCTATTCTCCAAGTTTCCGTTTTTTCATATTAAAAAAACGATGGAAAATAAGATTACTGCTTCATGTCCCCTATACCTATTCCTTTCACTGTATTTACCGATTAGTATATAAACGGAGGGAAACTTTGTCAACAGTTATGCAGCCCGTTTTTCGGCCGATACCGAAAAACGGTTGCCTTTCGACTTAGTTGAGGATTTTGTTTCGAATCCAAAATTTTAAAATTTAATGCAAAAGTGTGAAAATTGTCCGATATTAATCTCGTAACCTAGAAAAAGGAGTTTTGGCGAATGAAAAAAATATTGGACTGGTTCAAGCATCCATCTCTTTCAAAAAGATTAGCGGTCTCATTTTTATTGATTTTAACGCTCCCTGTTTTAATCCTTTCAGGTGTTTCCTATTATACGGCAGGCGGGTCGATTGAAGATGAAATCATGAGAAGCGCAAGAAACAGCGTGGATCAATTAAACGAAATGATCGATCAAAACATTGAGAAAAAAGCGGATGCTGTTACATATTTCAGTGAAGAGATCAAAGAAAAAACATACAAGGAAAAAGGCCAGACTTCGTTAAAACAGAAGTTTGAACAATACTCCAGACAAAACAAGGATGTAGAAGCCGTGTTCACAGGCTCTGAAGACGGTGTATACGTGCAGCATCCTTATACGAAAATGCCTGACGGCTATAATCCGGCGGAAAGGCCCTGGTTTAAAGAAGCGGTTGAGAAAAAAGGCGAAATCATCGTCACTGATCCATACACATCTGCCGCCACCGGCAACACGGTCATTACCATCGCCAAACAAAATAAAGACGGGTCGGGCGTCGCGGCGCTCAGCTTGAATATCGACGAGCTGATTAAAGCAACAAACGATATCAAAGTCGGAAAAGACGGCTTTGCTTTTATTTCAAGTGCATCAAAAAAATATATCGCCCATCCGAAGATTAAAGCTGGAACTGAAGGCGATGGCGGCTGGGTTGACCAAGTTTACGGCAAAGAAAAAGGCGAATTCAAATATACTTTTGAAGGAAAAGAAAAGCAAATGGCGTTTGCCACAAATCAATTAACAGGCTGGAAAATCGCCGGGACAATGTTTTCCGATGAGATAACAAACGCAACAAAGCCCGTCTTTTATATGGCACTCATCGTCTTTTCAGGGGCTTTGGTGCTTGGCGGAATTCTCATTTTCTTTATTGTCCGCGCGATTAGCAAACCATTGAATCAACTCGTTCTATCTGCAAAGAACATCAGCAGCGGCGATTTGACACAGCAAATCGAAGTGCGTTCAAATGACGAATTCGGGCAGCTCGGCAAAAGCTTCAATGACATGGCGGAATCGCTCCGCACACTGATCGGCACCATTCAGGAATCGGTTGAGAATGTCGCCTCCTCCTCTGAGCAGCTGACAGCAAGCGCAGAACAGACGAGCCAAGCGACAGAACATATTACATCTGCGATCGAACAGTTCTCTAACGGAGCTGAAAGCCAGAATGAAAAAGTCGAAACCAGCTCGCAACAGCTCAGCCAAATGAATGATCATTTGAGCGAAATGACCGAGGTGTCAGAATCGATCACTGAATCATCGATCAAATCGACAGAAATCGCCGAAACCGGCGGGGAACTTGTTCAGAAAACGGTCGGTCAGATGAACTCCATCGACCAATCCGTCAAGCAAGCTGAGAGCGTCGTCAAAGGTCTCGAAGGCAAATCAAAGGATATCACGTCAATCCTCAGGGTGATTAACGGAATTGCCGATCAAACGAATCTATTGGCATTGAACGCTGCGATTGAAGCAGCCCGCGCCGGCGAGTCAGGCAGAGGATTTTCCGTCGTCGCCGAAGAAGTGCGAAAACTTGCTGCCCAATCAGCGGACTCGGCAAAAGAAATCGAAGCGTTGATTCAGGAAATCGTCAAAGAAATCGAACATTCTCTCAACATGTTTCAATCGGTCAACCATGAAGTGCAGTCCGGACTCAAAATTACCG
The DNA here is from genome assembly GCF_037976035.1 of Bacillus sp. FSL K6-0972. NCBI lineage: Bacteria > Bacillati > Bacillota > Bacilli > Caryophanales > Bacillaceae > Bacillus > Bacillus sp. FSL K6-0972. The sequence goes on from NZ_CP150260.1 coordinate 2,180,695, forward strand.
AGAAAACAGAATCGAGCTTTCACGAAATCAGCGGCATGACGAATGAGATCGCAGGCAAGCTGCAAACGCTCAATGCTGCGGTTGAACAATTGTCGAAAGGCTCGCAGAAAGTCTCGGGTGCCGTTCAGGAAATCGCCGATGTTTCAAGGGAAAGTACAGCTGGAATTCAGGATATTGCAGCATCAGCGGAAGAACAGCTCGCTTCAATGGAAGAAATCAGCACATCCTCTGCCACGCTTGAGCAGATGGCGGAAGATCTGCGAGAATTGACGAAAAAATTCAAGGTGAAATAAAAAAAGAGGCTTCCTTCTTTTAGAGGGAGCCTCTCTTTTATGTATCAGCTGATCTTCGTTCCATTTGGCGCTTCCTGATCAGGGGCCAGCAATATAACGTCGCCTTTTTCCGGCACGCCTCCAAGAACAAGAACTTCCGATTTAAACCCGGCAATCCGCCGCGGCGGAAAATTGACGACTGCCGTCACCTGCCGGCCTACAAGCTTTTCAGGCGTATAACGCTTTGTAATTTGCGCGCTCGAACGCTTGACGCCAATCTCTTCTCCAAAATCGATCTCAAGCTTAATGGCCGGCACTTTCGCTTCCGGAAACTCTTCTGCTTTTAAAACCGTTCCAACCCGAATGTCAAGCTTTAAAAAATCTTCGATTGTTGCCATGAATTCAGCTCCTTTGGCCGCTTTCTAAAGGGTGTTATTGACATGACTAGAATATCATGTATTTTGATTTGTTTAAAGCCTGGACTTCCCTTGCCTTTTATAGAACCGAGTAGTAAACAGGCCTCTTTTGCCGCCGTTTTAGGACAGCCAACTTTACGGGAAACGCCTCTCATTCATAGATTAAGAGGAAGAATAAACTATAAGAGATGAGGTGGAGCTAGGATGTTCGGTTCCTTTATGGTTCAAATGGTAAGGTCCAACGCCCATAAGCTGGACCGGCCGCTGAGAGAAAGCGTGCTGAAACTCTATAAACCTTTTAAATGGACGCCTTGCTTTTTACACGGGTTTTTCGAAAAAATATTAATGAAAAATAAAAAAATACCAGTCATTATCGAATTTGAAAAAGACTGTCAGCATAAAGGCTATCAATTAGTCAATGAAATGATTGACAGCAAAAGAAGAAACAAAATCAAGCATCGCTTCTCCAGCGTTAACTGCTGCAGCGCTGAAGTCACCCCTTCTTCTTTGCAATCGCTTCTATCTCAGTGCGGCGACATTCGCAAAATTTATTTAAATCGCAAAGTAAAAGCGCTCCTCGACGTAGCGGTTGAATCAAGCAATGCCATAGAAGTAATCAGAAACAATCAGACGCTGACAGGCAAAGGAGTGACAGTCGCTGTCATTGATACGGGCATATACCCTCACGAAGATCTTGAAGGCAGGATCAGGGCTTTTCAAGACTTTATCAACCAGAGAACAGAACCGTATGATGACAATGGCCATGGCACACACTGCGCCGGCGATGCTTGCGGAAACGGAGCAGCCTCATCGGGTCAGTACCGCGGACCTGCTCCTGAAGCAGACCTTGTCGGTGTAAAAGTATTGGACAAAATGGGATCCGGTACGCTGGAAACCGTCATTCAAGGAGTAGATTGGTGCATTCAATTCAATGAGGAAAACCCTGATGATCCGATCGACATTATTTCAATGTCATTAGGCGCAGAAGCGTTACGCTACGAGAATGAAGAAGAAGATCCAGTCGTTAAAGCTGTTCATGCAGCATGGGACGCAGGCATTGTTGTATGTGCGGCAGCCGGAAATTCGGGTCCTGATGCGCAAACGATTGCCAGCCCGGGCATCAGCAGCAAGATTATTACAGTCGGAGCCTTGGATGACCGGGATACAGTCAGCCGGGAGGATGACGATGTCGCCTCTTATTCAAGCAGAGGGCCGACGATCTACGGTCAAGTCAAACCGGACTTGCTGGCACCGGGCACAAATATTACGTCGCTTCGTTCACCCGGATCTTTTCTCGATAAGCTGCAAAAAGCAAACAGAGTCGGCACGAATTATATGATCTTGTCAGGAACCTCGATGGCTACGCCGATCTGTGCAGGAATTGCAGCACTTATCCTTCAGCAAGCCCCAGGCACAGAACCTGATGAAGTCAAACGGCTGCTAATCGACGGAACCGATTTATGGAAAGATCGCGATCCAAATGTTTACGGTGCAGGGTACATCAACGCAGAACAATCGGTCCCACAAGATTAAAGACCGTTCGCCCGTTTTGCAAAAAGCGGGCGAATCTTACATAAAATATTTAAACTGCAGACCTTCTTTTTACAAGCATGAGCGGGATCGTCAAATACATGGCATACGCGAAGACCATCCAAACCGCAAATCCAATCACCTGGCCATCTGAAAGCGCCGGGAAGATCAGCGAACGATTCCATAAAGAAAAAGCGTCGAGAAACAAACCGACTACCGAGCCCACAATGCCAAGCTTAACTGCCGCAAACCTCGATTTGTCAACGCGCTGGTAAACAAGCATCACGGCATATAAAAGGGCAAAGGTTCCGGCTTCAAGAAGCAAAAAGCGGAGCATAAAAGCATCTTGGCCGGGTTCGGCAAGAACCGCACTGCCGAACAACATAAAAAACACGGTCGCACCTAGCCAGACGACGATCGAAAAGACAAGAGACAAACCCAGTTTTTCAGTCAACATATCCATCCCCTTTTACTCCCCTCCATGCTGTTTTACAGCGGTTTCCGTCAGCATCTGCAGCACCGCCTCTAATTCCCCGTAGACCTTTTCAGAGGCAAATCCCGAAGACATAAGCGACTGAAGTGCAAGACCGTCGATTAGTGCGTTTAAAAGAATGCCCCACGTGCTGAAAGAAACCCCATCAATAGGAGAACGCTTCCACATCTCGGAAAGCTCTTTTGCCAACACCGCATTTTCCTCTTCGAGAAGTTCTCCAAGCTGTTCGCTTATCTTTTCATTTCGAAAACCTAAAACGGCCAATTCTAAAAAAAGCTGATGATAATACGCATCTTTCTGCGTTCTCGATTTCGCGGATGACAATCCGTCTTTTATCCTTTCGACAGCGGGCTTTTCATTTGCTTTCAATTGCTCCCACGACGCGCGGCAAAGGTCACGGACCACTTCAAAAACAAGCTGCTCTTTTGTCCGAAAATGATAGTAAACTGTTCCCTGTGTGACCTTTGCTTCTTCAGCAACCGCCTTTAATGTCAGTTTGTCAAGACCATGTCCGGCAATGCGGCGCTTAGCCGCCTCAATCAACGTTTCTTTTGATGTCACATTCGGCCTTGCCATTCACTTCACCTCTTAGTTACTTGAATAACTAACTCAAAGTTTAACTATAATCTGGGAAGGTTTTCTAATCAATCGGTTTTCTCATTCTAGCCATAGTAACTTCAAGTTGACATAATGTTATTATTGTTAACTTGAATTATTGCTTCTTGTCCGTTTCTGTCATAAGCGTCAGCCCTTGAAGGAATTTCAAAATAGCTCCCTGTTCTGCTGTTGAAAACGAATCGAGAAACCTGCCAAACTGTTCCGCTTTTTGCTGATGAAGCTTTTCATGAAGCTCAAACACTTGTTTTCCGCTGGGCGTCAGTCTGAAGTATATCTCTTTTTTGTTGTCCGTCAATTGAAACCTTTTGATGAGGCCTTCTTTTAACAGCTTTGAACTGATTTTTGTAATATTTGCTTTTGATAAATTCATTTTTTTTGCGATGCCGGTGTTATTGATCGGTTCATCATGACCGATACAACTGATGACATGGATGGTTGTCATATTCCCCGGGAGCCTTTTAACATCAGATTCTGCCGCCTGCTTTAAAAATGCCTTGAGATCTGTATCTGCTTTTTGTTCGTTCAAGTGCAGGAGTTTAACATACATATCATAGATCAGCTGTTTTGTCAGTTCAGACATAGTCAATGGACAGTCCCTTCTTTTTGTTTTCCGGTTAACAAAATATTTTAATTGTCTGTTTTAGGGTTTGTCAATGTTATGATAAGGTAAAATCAGATAAGAAATGTGTTTTGTTTATCATGAAACAACATCAAAAAGGAGAATCGCTGATGAATATTGAAGGAATAGAGATGGAAGTTTGCTGCACAGGCGATGTATGTTCAGATGCCCTTGAATCTTTGAGACGCCATAACCACGAAAAAACAGCCGAACATTCGATAAGGGTGAAAAAAGCGGCAGAAAGATTGGCAAATCGTTTTCATGTTCCTGCACAAAAAGCTGGAATAGCCGGGATTATGCATGACATCAGCGGTGTCATCCCTAATGAAAAAAGAATTGCGGCTGCTGAAGCGCTCGGTATTGATATTCTGTCCGAAGAACGGATATTCCCGATGATCATCCGTCAAAAACTGTCGAAAGTGATGGCGCGAGACCTGTTTCAGGTGGCGGATCAAGATATTTCAAATGCAATAGAATGCCATACAACGCTTAAAAAAATCCCTCACAGCTCGACCTTGTCCTGTTTTCGGCGGACAAAATAGAATGGGATCAGACGGGAACTCCTCCTTACATCTTGGAGCTTCATGAAGCGCTTGAAGTTTCTCTGGAGCATGGGGCGTTTGTTTATATTCAGTATTTGTGGAAACAAAAAGATAAACTGAAAGTTGTCCATCCCTGGCTAAAAGATGCCTATTATCACCTAAAAGCGAAAATCGAAGCTTGACCTCAGGCAAGATTACGGCTTGGCGAGGTGACCGCCTCAAGCCGCAATCTTACTTGTACTCCGTTAGTTCACGCCTTTTGAAGCATCCCAAGTTTTCAACTGCTTTCTCATATGGACGATTTGCCCCAGATGATAAGCATTATGAAGAATGAGGCAGGACAAAATCTCCGCCCAGGTGGAATGCGGATCGTGCTGCGCCGGCTGTTTCAGCATCTCCTCTTCGCATGCCGAAAGCGCATCGATCCATTCGTCATAGATCGTATTCAGTTCCTGCCGGCTTTCTTCCCAGCCAAGTCCGCTTTTGTTTAAAAACGTATCATCGATCGTATAATCAAAAGCCGGGACGGGAATTCCTTTAAACCGCTTTAAATAGCGCTCGTTGTAAAAAATCAAGTGGTTGGCAATTTCTAAAATCGAATTTTCCGAACCTTCCCCTTTTTGCCTTGCCTGGCTTTCCGTGAGATCAGCGGCAGCCGTTTGAAAACAAACAAACCAAGTCGTTTCGTTATAACATGCTTTAAACTGTTCAAGCAAAACGTTTTTTAGCATAAATACCCTCCAGTTCGATTCGATTTTTGCCTAGCTTTCATTTGCTATTTTCGCCCTTTTCATGGCAGAATCCTTTTTTTCAATATGATATTGAATGTCGAGAAATCGTATGCCGAACAGCCACATGCGGTGATAGGCGCAGAGCCTCTTTCGTTCCTGCTCTTTGATTATAAAGCGTTCGGCAAGCGGCAGTTTAAACGTTCCTATTCCGGTGGAAAGGAAAATACCTTCATCACCTCGGTCAGATCCTTTGTCACTGCTCGTCAAAATCAGGCAGCCGTTCTCTGCTTTCGGCTTTAAAATGCCTGTCATATTGGAAAACGGCAATGGCAGCGCAATATTCATATATGTGATGTGATCATGTGTATGAGCAGAATAAAGCGCCAAGAACACAGTCTCGCCTTCCTCGTTCGTTCTGACCCAGGCGCGCACATTCTTCCTTCCGTCTTTTGCTGAATCAACACCGATAATCTCGCCGTCCATCGTTTGCCGACCGGACTTTGTTCCCAAATGAATTTGACCTGTCTTTTTTGAAATCAGCTGGTACATGTGCGCGAGCGGCTTAAACCATGGACGCCAGGCGATCTCCGCTGTTAACGAATAATCGGAAGTATGTTCATAGAAATCGAGAATAAGAGGAGAAACCGCCTCAGGCTGAAATCCGTTTCTCTGAAATGCGCTCATATCATCGGCAAGTCCTTGGTAAGACGAATCGGTCTGTAATCGGTGCCGGTGTAAAAAATCAGCTCCGATCCTCCATGTCCCGTAAATGTTGCTCATCGTTTCGTCTTGCCTTCTTTTGCAGTCTGGCTCAGGAGATTCAAGACGCCAGCCGGTCAGCGCTGGAATGATGACGCCTAAAGCGTTGACAAGCCCGTGAATCCAAATCATTTCCTGGATTGTAAAAGTCGGCCGGCCGCGAAACACGCCGTATGAGTAAATGAGTGAAAAAGCAATGGTGATCATCAATGTAAACGACGAAAAGATGACAAAGCGCCGAGCCGCGCTGTTTTTGAAGGCCGTAATCGAGACGAGAAAGCCGCTGCCGTATATGGCCGCCAAATACAGCGCAACGGCGAAGACATCAATGGTTTTCGAAAACGATATGCCGACCGCAATGAAAAGCGGAGACAGCATGATGAGCCATGTCACCGCCGCATAAAGGAGGCCTTTCTTTTTCAGCTTCCTTCCGAGCATTCCATTAAAAATCGGAATGAGAAATGCAGAATAATGAAAATGTACCGCTGTCAGCAGCACGATCAGCGGGCTGAAATCCATGACCTGTAGATTCAGCGTATAAGCAAAAAGCCAACCCCCTCCGAAAGGAAGGTATAGCAGGCCGCTGTCAATCGATGCCTCTTCAAGGCCTCTTCCTCCTCTTTCCCAGAGGCGAAGGGCCCCGTATAACGCGATCATCCCCGTATAGCATAGCCAAACCGATGAAAAAAGCGGGGAATGGAACAACAGGGATAACGAAGCCGAACAAGCCGCATAAGGAAAACAGACGCTGATCAGCCGAAACATCCCATTTTCATGCTGAATGAGATCGAGCGCAGCCGGAACAAAAAACAGTATCGATAATAAAAGAAGCGCCTCTGCCGCCGGGATGTCCGGCGCTTTGCCGATGAAAAAAACCGCATAGCAAAGAACACTTACAAAAAAGCGGCAGGCTTTCATATCGTCTCCCCCTCCCTGCTAAATGTTCCTCTGTAGGCAAACAGCGTTCCGAACAGCGGGTTTTTCACATGAACATCAATCGTAAAACAGCCTTTTTCTTCGTCATACGATTCATTCACGCTGGAAATCCCGTATAAGCACTTTGGAAGGGGCAGCTTTCTACTGAATAAAGGCAGCCATTGTTTGGCAGAAGTAATCGACAATGATCCGTCGGCTTCCGCCTTAAACCGCAGACTGGAGATTAAGATTGGTGGACGCCCGAAATAGTCGATGATTTCAGCACGGCTTTCATCATAGACCATGACAGCATCGAAATGCCTTTGTTTATCATGAAAAAAGAAAGTCCTGTTCCAAACGGCTGCCGGTGTATCATTTTTCGTCAGCCGAATGTGATTTTCAATCGTGAACGGAACGTTCCTCCCTCTTTCGGGAAAAAAACAGCGGAACACCGTTCCCGCTTGAAACAACAGCCTGATCCAGTACGAACCGCCGGAAATTTCCGTCATCACTCCTTTTCCTCTGAACGCGTTTTCTTGAGTGAAGTGATACCGTTCCTTGAGTTTTGGGTGAAGAAGGTGAAAATCCTCGATCACCCGTTCATACATCGAAATCAAATCAACGCCTCTTTCTGATCGTATTTCCCGCGTTTGGAATGCCGCAAGCGCTCACATAGCCGATAACGGACAAGATGATAAGCGCGGCATTAAGCACGATCGGGTTAAAAGGTTGGGCAAAAGATGCGATATCAGCCATTCCCGCGGATGCCGCAAGCAGCACAAGCAGGGCAATATGCAGAAGGAACCACTTCCTTTTCCGAACGGGATAAAGCCATAACACACCGACCATCACCTCGACCAAACCGATAAGCTTCAGGAGCGTTTCGGGATGAAAACGGCCGCCCGTGAAAGCCGAAAGCATGCTGATTTCCTCAGGGTGAGCCATGATGAGCTTTGGAACAAGCCCTTGGTAAATCCAGACGAAAGAAAACAACAGACAAACGAGCCAATAAATCAATGTTTTTTGAAAAAGCAGCCTTGGATGGAGCCCTTTTTCAAGCCAAATCTTCAGTGCATCAAAACTCCAGGCCGTCGCCCAGCCGAGGAGCGGCCTGAATGCCATATCTGCAAGCCGGCCCAGCTTGCCGTAACGGGTGTCATAATCGTATTGTGTCATAAACTTGATCCCGGTTTCGCTCTCGCTGTACTTCCAATATCCTCTTCCTTCGCGAATGACAGAAAGCGGGTGGTTTGTAGCGAACTTGAGTGACGAGACTCTGTCTCCCGTGTCTTGATATACGTTCCCGGCAGACTCTCCTGTGCCGGAAATTTTTAAGCCGAAGCCGATTCTCGTTTCGTATAGAAACCTTTGCGGTTCACCCGGTCTGCGTTTTAAATAGGTAATGTCCGTAAATCGCAAGTCCCATTGCCGATGGAGGGTTGGGTCTTGGGTATAGCGCCATAGCCGCCCCATTTCTGTCTGGATAGATATTTCTACATAAATCGGAGTTTTTTTCATTGCGCACGCCCTTTTGTGAATATATTCACAATGATAGCATAACATGGAACACACCATGTGTGAACCAATTTTTGCATATGAAGTTTCTCTTTGCCGACATAAAAAAATCCTCGGCTGTTAGGCCAAGGCAATTAGTGGCTGGTTAAGCCTTCTCATACCTATGACTCAAAAAATGGAAGAGCCATACGACAATCATACTAAATTTTCGAAAAAATGTAAACAATTAAGAGGAAATCCCCTTGTTCATTCGGCCTGATAGACAGCAATGCCTTTTAAGAAGACGCGGATTGTCAGATCAAGACTTTCTTCTACATCATAAGGAAGACCGAACGCATCGTGTTGCCTGAGTGCAGCAAATCCATGCAGGATGCTTCTCAAGCCTCTGACCGCATGAATCGCGGAGTCGTCATCTAAACGATAGTCTTTCATAACGGAAAGTACCAAGGCGAGGATTCTGTCTCCTGCTTCGTCAAGCCGTCCATCTTCATCAGGCATTGCAATAAAAGTTGCTTCATAAAGCCCCGGTCTGTTTTTGGCAAAAGCGACATATGCATGAGCCATTCTGCTGACAGCCTGATTCTCTTCGGCTCCCTGGATAGCCGAAGCCATGTTTTCATAAAGAATCGTCAAGCCGTAAAGTGCGAGTTCTTTCCGTAAGTCGTTCAATCCTTTTATATGATTGTACAGAGACGGAGATTTGACATTCAGCCTTTTGGAAAGAGAAGCAAGCGTCACTTCATGAATGCCTTGCTCATCAGCAAGAGATGCCGCAGCTTCCAATACTGCATCTTTATTCAAACCGATTCGCGGAGACACGATTCCTTCATCCTTTCCTGTTTAATTTGATGTGTGCTTCGTTTACCGCTATTTTCATCGCTTGAGCCGGATCATGGACAAGATCGCCGTGGCCGGCGGCAAGCGCCTTTGGTTTTAAATCTAACAGCTTTTGCGCGCTTTCTAAAGCGATTTCTTTGTCCCATGTGGCCAAAGCCGGAAAAGGAAATGAAAGCTTTAAATGCCCCGATACCGTCATGCCGCTTCGCGTATGGTACGCGTCACCGACTATGAGGAGGCCGCTTCTTTCATCAAAAAACGAAATGCTGCCAGGCGTATGCCCGGGTGATGAAACGGTCAGCAATGAACCGATCCTGTCTCCTTCCTTTAAAAGGATATCAGGATGTGTCTTGATGTTTTTCGGAACGCCTCCTTTGATTGTTCCGCGCTCCCCTTCCAGCATCTCTGTATCACCTTTTAACAAACGTGCATCCCGTTCAGATATTGACACCTTCACACCGGGAAGGCTGTGGTACAGCGCGTCAAGCGAACCGACATGGTCGCTGTGGGCATGGGTCAACGAAATCCGTTTAATCGGCTTGCGGAGATGATCCGCAGCCTTTAAAATCCCTGTTTTGCTGATTGGAATCCCTGTATCAATTAATGTTAGGCCGTCTTCTTCATCAGCTAAATAACAGTTGACAGGAAATATGTGTGGAAAAAAAGTCAGCTGGTAGACCGATTCAAACCGGGTAATCCTCATTGCTTTCACCTCTTCCATCCAAATAAAAAACTAATACCGTTAGTTTTCATTTTAAAACTAATGGTATTAGTTTTGCAAGCTTTATTTTTTTCGATCGACAGCAACATAGACGGTAACTTGAGCGTTTTCCGGATTCTCTGCTTGTTCATCATAAACTTCAAAATCTCCGGTGTAAGTACGGAGATTTTTTTCATCCCATGTCCAAATCTCCTGCCAAGTCTCAAGCACGACCTCTTCGATCCTCCCCCGCCTTGAAACAAAAACGGCATATTCGGATGCAGGGAGCGAAATGAGATTGGCCACTTTTTCATGCTGATCAACAAACGTTCCGATTGAAAATGTATACGCCCCATGTTCGTCCGTCTCATAATCTGAATAAAGGGCAATCGTATCTCTCTTCGTGTCCTGGCGTTCCTTATGCGGGAATTTTTCACGGTATAAACTCCACATGGAAGGAATTTTACCTTTTTCGGATGCTTCATCCCGGTTGCTAGTCACGGTCGATATCCCGCTGAATAACTTTGCCTTCTGTTTTTCGAAATGAGAAAAGTTCATCTTCCCTGCCCGCCTTCCGTTTGCGTTACCGACGCCCATCGTTTTAAATGAGGGAGCGTCCGCTCTAAGAGCGCTCTCGCTTCGGTCTCGGTTTTTCCCTCTTCTTGTATGTAAGGCACACAGATCTCGATCATATCTTTCAATGTCGCATCTGGATGTGTATATGCTCCGTTTTCATAGCAGTAAATGCAGTAGTTTCGATTATTCCCCCCGTCTTTTTCTGTGCCGAAAAGTTCGCTTGTCATCGGCATGCCGCAGCTTTGGCAAAAATGATGTTCCATGTTTCATTCCTCCTTTTTTCTTCATCATACAAAAAGAAACCTGACAGCATCGTGTCAGGTTTCGTATAAATGTACAATTTGTTTTGCCAAGTCTTTTATTTTTTGACGGATGCGGGGAGGATCAAGAACTTCGATATGTGTTCCAAATTGGAGCAGAAATCCGTACAGCCATTGATCTTCCGGATAAGAAACGGTTGCCGCGCATTGTCCGTTTTCATAAGTGAGAGATTCTGAGCCAAACCATTCTCTCGCCAAAGACTCTCCCGACGGCTTAATGAGAAGGGTTAACTCGGTCATATTTTCCGGTTTGTACCATGATGTCTCCCAAGGAAGTGAAGACAGATCGACTTCCTTTCTTTCAAATTTTTCTTCAAGCATCCGCACGTCTTTCATACGCAACAGTTTAAAGAAGCGAAACGCCTGTCTCTTCAGGCAGAACGCATACAAATACCAGTGCCTTCCCTTTAAGACGAGGGTATGCGGCTCCGCTTTTCTTGTTCCGGTTTGCCCCTCTCTGTTCACATATGTAAAGGAGACCGTCCGCGTGCTGTCTGCCGCTTCATCTAACAAGCGGATCTTTTCTTTGATAACAGGACTTTCTCCCCAAGAAGAGATGTCAACAAACCATTTTTCCGTTTTCTTGCGGAATTCCGGCATTTCTTCTTCGGAAACGAGAAACCGGATTTTTTCAAGAGCAGAGCCGTGATGGAGCACTTCATACGTCGAAGAAACGCTTTCCAAAGCCGTCGTAATGGCAGCCAGTTCGTCTGCAGAAAGCAGTTTATTTTCGAGCCGAAACCGCTCCATGATACTGATCCCGCCTCCTGCTCCCTGTGAGGTGACAATCGGAATGCCCGCCTGGTTGATCGCCTCGATATCCCGGTAAATCGTTCTGACAGAGACTTCGAACATGGCGGCAAGCTCCTTTGCCTGCACCTGGCGTTTATTAATCAATAAAATCACGATGGCCAATAGCCGGTCAATTTTCACCGCAGATCCCTCACATTCATTTTGCGCAGCCTCTTTTTCGGCTATTTTCATTCTATAGCACACACCATTTTGGAATATCATGACAAAAAAGAGGAACCCTTCACCCATTTATCTAGAAAATCACTTTTCAGGTTACGATTTATACAGTTTGGACATATACTCCTTAAAAAAGGAGGTTTTGAAAACATCATATTTTATTTTTTACAGTTTTTCGCCATTGTGTCCATCGTCTATATCAAGTTCAAACGATCGGTCGGCTTTCAGCCTTTAAAGCCGGCACGCATGTTGTTCCGGATCTTCCTCTTTTCGGGAATTTTCGTGTTTCTGCTGACGATGAGCGCACTTCACCCTTTATCATACTTTTATGATCTGATTGGGATCGCGCTCGGGCTCATCTTGACCGCCTATGCGCTGAAGCATGTGTCGATCGAAAATCGGGACGGCGTCCTTTATTTCAGAACACATTTATGGATTGAATTGCTCGTACTCTTGTTATTTTTATACCGGTTTCTCTACCGGATCGCCGAGATCGGCCAGCTCCAGACTGCGGTTTCAGACGGGGGTTCAGCAGCGTACGGCGCCCTTTTTGCGCAGGACCCGGCGACGATGATCGGTTTTTTTGTACTGGCCGTTTATTATGTCGGTTTCTCTTTTTTTGTTTTAAAAAAGGGCAGGAGCGAAGAAAAACGCTCAGCGTAAAAGGCAAACTCGGGAAGTGGAGTTTGCCTTTTCATAAGCTTTAGTCATGCTGTGTATGATCGATCATCTGCTGAAGTACATCGAGGACATGCTGGTCTTCAGGAGAATAAAAAATGGAAGTCCCGGCCCTTCTTGATTTGACGAGACGAAGGTTTTTTAAAAACCTGAGCTGGTGAGAAACGGTTGACTGCAGAAGACTCAGCTTCTCTGCTATTTCATTGACCGAATGCTCGCCTTGTGAGAGCAGATGAAGAATTTTGATTCTCGTTGGGTCTGAGAGCGCTTTAAACGTCTGTGAAACGAGAAATAAAGTTTCTTCATCTAACTCGGCCCGCACCTGTTTTTCTGTTGTTTCCTGATTGTGCTCACTCATGCTTTTCACCTTTTCCGCGCGACTTTTACCTTCATATCATATACCAAAACATACCGGTTGAAAAGTTTTATCACCAGGTAAGGATCAAGTTGAAAACAGCGTCCCCTGAAGCGCTTCTACATACCTTGCGGCAGACAGCTGCACACGCTCTCCGGCGCTTGTTTCCACTGAGCGACGAAAAGCGTTATAAAGCCTGTTGAATGGAACATTTTTTATTTGATCAGCCATTTGCTGCACTTTGCCGGCGGGAAGAGGAATCAAATTCGGATAGCTGTACATAAAACTCACCCACCTGCGATCTTGAACGACTTGGATAATGTCTCCTGAAAGGAGGATTCCCTTGCCTTTGTTTCCGTTTGCCCAATGGCAGACCGCTCCCCCTTTAAAATGGCCGCCGAGCCTGTGCAAGGTCAATCCGCTTGATAGCTTGAGGGAATCGCCGGACCAAAAAACAATCCGGCTGCTCGGCCGCTGCACCCATTGTTTGTCATCTTCATGAATATAGATCGGAGCATCAAACATTTCTGCCCATTCCACCTGTGCAGAATAATAATGCGGATGTGATAAAGCAATCGCCTCGATTCCGCCCAGCCGCTCGATGTTCTCAATCGTATGCTGATCCAGGTATGTAATACAATCCCACAGCAAGTTAAAGCCGGGCTCCTGTATCAGGTATGCCGATTGACCGATGCCGAATGTGGGCGTTGTCGTCAAACTGTATAGGCGCTCTTCTTCAAAGGTGATCTCGTTTTGAAACCTCCCGCTTTGCTTCATTTCTTCCAGCGTTGTCCAAGCTTGCCCTGAGAGACTGACATACTGTCTTTCTTCATCGCAAATGATGCATTCCGCCGGCTCTTTCGGAGCAGCGTCATATTGAACGCCGCACGTCGTGCAAATATAGTTAGTCAAAGTTGTTCCTCCCCTTTCAAACTATATTTTACCATCTTCTTCTTTTCTTAAAAACGCGCAGTCTATTATTCCTGAACGCACCTTTGCGCTATCCGATCTGTATCCGGCAACTTTTGTGCAGAAACGCGAATAAAAAAGCGTCCGGTGATCCGGACGCTAGTTGCCTTTTTGTTGATACATATGTTCAAGCTGTGAAAATGAAATGTCGCCGGCCGCACAATCTACAGCGGCATCGACTACCTGATCAAAGCGATCGGCCGAAGCGCTTTTCTCTTTTAACCGTTGTTCATAGCGTTCGAGCTCTTCCTGCTGTCTTCTTAAATCCTCTTCTTTTCCATCATAATCAGATGCATTCATCGTTTCCATATTTCTTTTGACGGCTTCAACATAGCCTCTCAATATATCCATGTCTTCATACTCCTTGCCTTTTTTCAAAGGGTTTGCAACATTTGTTATTTTTATACGTAAAAAAGAGGTTTTATACGGTTGCTCAAGCGCAAAAAAACATATAAAATATGTCTTAATTTCTGTATTTTTTACATAAGGAGATTTAGAAGTCATTGAAAAACGAAACTGCGCTTAAACGAAGTCTTACACTCGGCCCGCTCGTTGTGATCGGCCTTGCATATATGGACCCGCTCGTCGTATTTGATTCATACGGAGTGGTCGCACAACTGACAAAGGGGCACGTTCCGGCGGCATACGTATTCACTGTTGCCGCACTCCTTTTGACCGCTTTGAGCTACGGCAGCATGGTCAAGGCTTATCCAAAAGCGGGATCGGTTTATACATATGCATATGAAAGCATTCATCCGCATGCGGGATTTTTAGCCGGCTGGACGATCATGCTGGACTATTTATTTTTGCCGATGGTCAACTTTGCGATCGGGAGCGCTTATTTGACGGCGGCTTTTCCTGAAGTGCCGCATGGTTTTTGGGTCGTTCTGCTCGCTTTATCCATTACCGTCGTCAATATTTTAGGCATCAGACTAACCGCTAATATTACAGGGCTGTTCGTCGCTTTTCAAGTAATCGTCGCCCTGACTTTTGCCGGATTTATGATCGCCGGGCTGGCAGACGGCCTCGGGACGGGCGAGCTGATTTCAGCCGATCCGTTTTTCCGTTCTGACATCGAACCTTCCCTGATTGTATCAGGTGCGACGATTTTGTGTTTTTCGTTTCTTGGCTTTGATGCGATCTCCACAATGTCTGAAGAAACGGTCAACCCGAAGAAAAATATTCCGTTAGCAATCTTTTTAACAGTGGCGGTCGGCGGAACGCTGTTTACGGTGATTTCTTATTTGATGCAGCAAATTTATCCGTCCTATGATAACTTCCGGCATGCAGATTCGGCATCGCTGGAAATAGCCCTATATACAGGAGGCGCTTTTTTAAAGTCCTTCTTTCTGGCCGGAACGATGGTCGCGGTCATTTCATCCTCGCTCTCTTCGCATGCGAGCGCTTCGCGGCTTTTGTATGCAATGGGGCGGGACAGCTCTCTTCCGAAACGCTTTTTCGGCTATGTGCATCCAACTTTAAAGACGCCGGTGTTTAATATTATGTTCATCGGGCTGATTTCTTTGACGGCCATGATCGGGGAATTAGAGGTCATCTATTCATTCATCAGTTTCGGCGCGCTGATCGGATTTATTTTTGTCCACCTGTCTGTCATCGGCCATTACTACATTCGAAAACAGGAAAGAGGATTTTTAAAAACGCTTCGCTATTTGGTTCTGCCCTTTTTGGGGGCCTCTTTCTGCGGCTGGCTGCTGCTTAGCATCAGCAAAAATGCGCTCATGATTGGAGCCGGCTGGCTGATCGCCGGTTTTATATACTTTTTGTTCAGGATCCGTTCTCTTCCTGACGTCACATTCGGCTTTGACCGCGATCCAAGATAGATATATCGCTTGGTCTTCTTGAAGATATATGTCATAATAAATGAGGCTGTATACTGTTTTGCATCAGGGCGCTACAGAGGTGAAACCATTGAAGAAAAAGAAATCAGGATGTTTAGCCGGAGCTGGCTGTTTGTCTTTTTTTGTGTTTGTTCCCTTGATCATTTTCTTTGCCATCTCCGGTCTGGAACAATTAAAATGGCTTCCTCTTGACACTGAATCTAATATTCTTGAAAGATTAAAAGATTACAAGCCTCTTGTTGAAGAAGAACTCGATGAACAGGGTCTTTCACAATACACCGCTCTTTTATTGGGCATGATGTATCAAGAGTCAAAAGGCAGAGGCGGTGATCCGATGCAGTCGTCGGAATCTCTCGGTATGAAGCGAAATGAGATTGACGATCCAAAAGCAAGCATTAAGCAAGGTGTGCGCCATTTTACAGCAATGTATAAAAAGGGACAGAAAAAAGGTGTCGATATTGAAACGATCATCCAAAGCTATAACATGGGATCGGGTTATATCGACTATGTCTCAAAACACGGCGGAAAGCACTCAGAGAAGCTGGCAAAGGCATTTTCCGAAGAACAAGTCAAAAAGAACCCCGACCTGTATAATTGCGGCGGAGATACAAACAATTTCCGCTACCCTTATTGCTACGGGGATTACTCTTACTCGGAAAAAGTAATGGAACGCACAAAAAAAGTCGAAGAACATATCGAAGGATTAACACTTGAACATTGACAAAACGGCAGGCCGGGTGATTTTTCGCCCGGCTTGTCCTGTTTTAGAGGAGCGAACGTAAGCATCGCCTGCAGCCGCATGCCATGCTTGTCATCAGTTCGCGTATTCCTCTTAACGCTTTGGTCAATCCTTCTACTCCAAAAAACCGCCTTCTTTCAGCATTTCTTTTACTTCCTCTTTTGAGATTAAAAAGTCTTTTGAGCTCAAGTGATCTGTTTCTAAACGCTGACAACCCGCATACTTTTTATGAAGTTCAGGCATTTTGATTGCAGGAAGCACCACCGCGAGGTCATCTGTAAATGAAACAGCATGCTGCCGTTCATGAGGTGAAATCAGCAGTTCATGAAGCTTTTCCCCCGGCCTTGCCCCTGTTTCTGCGATGGCCGTTTTGTCGTTTCCGTAAGCTTCGATCAGCACTTCAGCCATGTCTAAAATTCTGCAGGCCGGCGAATTCATAATGAAAATTTCCCCGCCTTGACCGCTTTCAGCCGCTTTTAATAAAAGCTGGATCGTTTTTTCCTTCGTGAGGAAGAAACGGGTCATTCTTTTGTCTGTGATGGCGACCTGGTTCTTTTCCCTGATCTGGTCTTTAAAAAGCTGAAGAACGCTTCCGCTGCTTCCGAGCACATTTCCTCCCCTTACACAAATAAAACCCGTGTCTGAATACAGATGGTTTGCGTATACGATCAGCTTCTCGCCGATCGCTTTCGTCATTCCGTAGAAGTTGGCAGGGTCAGCCGCTTTGTCAGTCGAGACGTTGATGACTTTTTTTACGCCGTTTTCGATCGCTGCTTCAATGACGTTTTCCGTCCCCGTGACATTCGTTTTTAATGCTTCGAGCGGCTGTTCTTCACAAACCGGCACATGCTTCAGCGCTGCTAAATGGAAGACATAGTCGACACCTTTTAATCCTGTATTCAGCGCTTTCCGATCTCTGATATCCCCGATGAAAAACGTCAATCTCGGATCTTCAATCTGCCTTCTCATTTGAACTTGTCTTTCTTCATTTCTGGAAAATATAATGAGCTTTTTAGGGTTTAAGGATAGCAGCTGAAGTATGAGTTCCTGGCCCCATGAGCCTGTTCCTCCAGTAATGAATATCGTTTTATTTTCAAACATTTCTTTTCCTCCTCTGGTAAACTCCAAAAAAATCCGGTTTAAACGAGAGTGATTCCTTGAAACAACGATGCCCATAGATCATTGTTTGACTCCCATATCTCTTTGTCCGGCAGTTCAACAGTGCAAGTCTTTTCTAATGGCCAATTTTTCTCTACAATCCCATCCACCTTCGAGTGCCTCACCAGAAGTACGTTAAAGTCATGCTGAACCAAATCTGACAAAACAAGTTCAAGTTCCTGTGCTTCTTCAAAGCTGCCTTCTCCTTCTGTCCTGACAAATAGGATGCGATTGCCTGTTGAAACTTTCTTCAGAAAGCGGTTAATCCTTCTGTTGTACTTCTCCATCACTTCAGGATAAGTGATCAATTGATCAAGCGTATTTTGATCCGCGTCAAAATCGTGAACAGAGCCAATGTTATAAAAGTCATCTGAAACATAGATAGTAGATCCCTCTTCTTTTTTTTCACCTGTATTATAGCCAATGACTCTGATATTTTTAGAATCCATAAAGCCGGTAAAGCGATTTCTAAGAAGCCGATTGAGATCTGAGAGAGAATTCGTGGTAACCCAGTCCAGAGGGCCTGCAAACGGCCTTAAATCATTATTTCTCAGCTGAATGGCCGCTAAACAAAGATGTCCCAGACTAAAGACGGCATCATATTGACCTTTAATGTCTTTTAAATTCATCTATCTAACACCTCATCGTTCCCCTCCTATTTTATGTTCTTCATTAATAGGAAAAAGATATACTGCTGATAGTATTGTATGCCTCGTAACGGAAAAAGGTAAAAGACAGCTACCTACTGCATTTAATTTCAATTTGAAATAATAAGAATACAAAAAAATAAAAAGCCTTCGGATTGCGAAGGCTTTTTATTTTTAATTGTTTTCACTTTCATTACGATTTTCTTGAACTGCTTTAAGCACCTTTACAGTTTCGGGGCTTGGGATTGTGTGGTCTTCGGGCAGTGATTCTGTAAGTGTTTCTACAACTGACCGTTCCAAACTTTCAGTAGAGCTAGTAACCGTATTATTGTCAGTCGACTCTTTAAACGTTTCTAAAGACTCTGTCGTTTCGGGATCAGACACTCTGACTTCTTTACGCACTGACTCGATGATTTCCTCTAAAACATTGCGATCAATTCCTTGAGCTGCAGCCCCTAGAATATCTTTTAAAACTTTATTATTATTCTCCAAAATGCTGCTATTCATATCTTCAAAAATATCTTTTAGCTCTGCTATTAAAGGTTTAAGGCTCTCATCGACTGATTCACTCACATCTGTATCTGATTCTGAGGATGCCGTTGAGCTATCTTGCGTCTGACTATTCCGCTCTTCGGTGAATTCGACCAGCAGATCCACATATTTTGCCCACCATTCAGCATCTATTTCTTTATTTAAACCCTCAAACAAGTGATTAATAATTAAAGATTTCATTCAATTTCACTCCTTATTTCTCATTTTGATAAATATCAAGGACCCTAGTGACGGCTTCATCCATATCCCAATGCTTCCTAGCAAACTCCCTGGCGTTATTCCCCAATTGATTTCTAAAATCATCGTCTTCCAGCAATCGTTCTAAACTATTTGCCAGTGCATTCACATCTCCCTTTGACACGATAAGGCCGGTCACTTCATGCTCTACCATTTCCGGCAAACCTCCCGCATCACTGACAATTGCAGGAACCCCGGCAATTTGAGCTTCAATTAAAGATAAAGGCTGGTTATCCAAAAGACTTGGAAGAACATATATATCAGCGAGGGATAACAAGTAAGGCACATCTTTCCGATTTCTCAGAAATTCGACGCTATCATCAAGCCCCTGCTGCTCGCTTTGAATTCTGAGTCCAGCGAGCTTTTCCCCTTCTCCTGCCAGCCAGCATACCCAATCGTCTCGACGGTTTTTTAATAGAGCTAGTGATTCAATTAAGTGATGTATACCTTTATTTTCAATCATTCTTCCGGTAAAAAGGATCACTTTCTTATCTGTTAAAGGCATATCAGCTGCCTTTGTGTTCATCCGTCCCAGAAATCCGTCAATATCATAGCCGTACTGAGAAACAAGGATTTTTTCTTCCGGCACTTCAAATTCTTCTGTCAAAATATCTTTAAGCCAGTTGTTTGCAACAATCGCCGTATCGCCAGACATCGCACCTATTGTTTCTAGGTGGTCAAAATATGCCTTTGCAACATAGGAAGTCGACGATCTGTGGATGGTGTTGAGCTGATCTCTGATTTCATATGCGACACTGCCGTGAAGCGACGTGACAAGCAATTGATCTTTAGGCATAACACGCTTGATACATGTACTTGAAATGATATCCTGCGCATGAATTAGATCATATTTGTCAAGTCCCAAATAGGCAGCGCCCAGCTCATAGACATAACGCTGAAGCTCAGTATAGCTGACCAATTGATTTGCGTATATTTCCGGATACTTCTCTTCGCTCATCATCGCTTTAACTAATGGAAGCAGCTCATCTTTTTTGACGCTGCGGTTTTCATCTACGATATGAACGATACTGCTCTCTTCTCCATATCCGAGCAAATCCACTTCATGTCCTAAGGACTCCAGCTTTTCTTTTAATTGCTCCATATATGTCCATACACCACCTACATGGGGTATATTCCAATAAGTGGCAAGCAAAATTTTCATATCCATCTCCCTTTTTCATTTCTATAAAAAGCTCTAATTATTTATATTCCTATTTCCATATCTTGTGTAGACGATCATCTATTTCAGGATATATTTTTGTACCAGAGGAAAATCGCTTTTAAAAGAGAAGAATGTTGCGGGAACAAAAAAAAGCCGGATTCTCCGGCTTTTAATAGTATGGGGAAATCATCATATAGACGAGAACACCTGTCAGGCTGACATACAGCCAAAGCGGCATCGTCCAGCGGGCGATTTTGCGGTGGCGTTCCACCTGCATGCTCAGGCCTCTGAACAGCGTAAACAGTGCCAAGGGAACGATTAATGCCGACAAGACAATGTGTGTGATCAAAATAAAAAAGTAGATTGGTCTTATGATCCCTTCCCCGCCAAAATGAGTGTCAGGCATCAAGGAATGATAAGTTAAGTATGAAACGAGAAAGATGAACGTTGTCGTAAAAGCGGCAAAAATAAACCGTTTGTGCGCTTTAATGTTTTTCTGTTTAATCATGATCAGTGCAGCCACTAGAAAAATGAATGTGAAGCTGTTGCAGACAGCGTTCAAAAGCGGCAGAAAAGTCAAATCCAAATGAGCGAATTTGTCGCTTTTCGGCATGAAAAACAAGAGGGCAATGACGCCGTTTATCATAATCGTCAGAGCAACCACAATGCCTGTGTAGTTTTTATTTTTTTGTTTATGAGTCATATCGGGCAATCTCTCCTATTTGTGCAAGCTATCAAAATCGTATTCAAATTCAGGAGGAATGTCAACGTTTTCGGCTTTTCGTCAGAATTTAGTCACAGAATATACAAAAATTCCCCTCCTCTTAAACGAGGAAGGGAACACAGGCGGATGCCTTAGAAATTCATAGCATCTTGAGCCATTAATTTTTCGAATTCTTCTTCAGTTACGATATCTTCTTTATTCGGTTTATGCTCAAACTTTACGTCACCATCGATATTTTTGTAAGTCGTAGATGCCGTGATGCCGAAAGATTGAGGGGCTTTTTTGCTGTCAACAGACAAAGAGATATCCGCATTTTCAGTCAGAAGATTTTCTTTATCATCAATTGTCGATGTCACATCAAATTTTTTGAATGTAACGTCTTTCAGTCCGTCTTTAATCTTGTTCAGCTCGCTCTTCGGAACAGCTTCTCCGCTCGCTTTTCCGGCGATTTCGATGAACTTGACGACCGCAGCTTTAATTTCTTTGTCACTAAAGCTGAAAGCGACTTTTTGAGAAGCACCCTGCTCTTTTTCTTTATCCGTCAGATCAGCTTTTTCAAACTTATCTGCAGGCAGATTGTCCGCAGCTTCTTTGATGGATTCCATCAATTGTTTTTGAAGTTCATCCGTGTCTTGAGATGAAGTTTTGTCATCTTCAAGCGGGAATTCTAGGTATTTGCCTTTGACGCTGTCAAAATTCATGCCGGCTGTTCCAAGGAACAAGCCGAAGCTGTCGAGAACGCTGTCAATTTTGATGTAGCCGACTTGTTTCTTTTCGTCCATATAAACCGGGATATCGAAATCAAGCGACATGTTTTGGACTTTCAGCTTCGCTTTAATGACAGCCTCAGACTGCTTCGTTTCAGCATTTGTTTTTCCGCTGATCGTTAATGTTGCATCGTTCAGCATATCAGCGACTTGCTTATCTTCCGCTCCAAGGTTGGATGCGTCAACTTTCAAGCCGATATCACTTGAAAATTCGTATGATTTCGCAGAAATCAGCTTTTTATAAGCTGCTGCGTAAGATCCTTTTGGATCAGCCTGCTGACATGCAGCTAATACAAGAACAAAAGCTGACATCAGCATCAATAGAGAAAAAATTCTTTTCTTCAAAATCGTACGCTCCTTTTGTCATGATTTTTCTGGGATTTAAGAGGATCAATTGTCTCGTATCCTAGGTAAATGTACCAGAAGTCATAAGAATTCTATCACAAAAAAATCGGAGAATGTGAAAAATTTGTTTAAAATTACATTAAAATTTAATTCTAGCAACCCATTTGCAAATTGCCGTTCTTTTTACTATAATCGAAAACTGTATGTTTTAATAGAAAGGAGCAAGTTATATGATAACGGATGAAGAACTGCAAAAAGACAGCTCCGGCTTGCAGAAGGAATTGAACGACCTGCAATTTCAACTGTTTCGGATGCGTGAAAATATGAAGGGTATCTCCAAAGATTCGCGAGTGCTCGGTATTGATCAATCGAAAGACGATGAATGGATGATTGTCCATTCGATTGATGATGGCCGGACATGCAAGATCATGTTAAGCGATTGCCAGTCGCCGTACCGCGGGAGGTGTGATTTTTCTCTTGTCGCTTCCTACACAGAAGAAAAACGCGCGATCCATATCGGGGATATTAAAGGACCGGCAGGCTACGGGTATGGTTCAATCTGTATGAAGTATTTAAAAGAAAAAGCCCGCGAGCATAACATTCCGGTCATCACTGGGGACATCGCTGAAAGGGATTGGGACCATGTGGACCGGCTGATCCATTTTTATGAAAAGCACCATTTTGAAGTAACGATCGATCCCAGTTCAAAATCCGGCGAAATTCAGTGGCAGGATCTTTAAGGTAAAATAGAGGCAAATAACGCAAAAGGACAAAACATATTAAGGCAGAGGATGAATGCACATCCCCTGCCTTTTTTATTTGGCAAGACCCCAAGGCGAAAATAACAGATAAATGCAGGCCATCAGGCAAATTACAAGAACAGAAGCAAGTTTGGCATACTTCCATGGCTGCAAATCAACTTTTGCATTTTTCTCAAGCTTGAATTCCGACCGCCTTGGCTTTAATTTTCCGATGAAAAGCATCAAGAGGACGGAAAACGGAAACAGAACGGCCAATATATAGAGAAAATGAATATGGCCGAAATAGAATTTTGAGATGGTATACAACACAATGTGTGCAAATATCGCCCATTTCACGGCAAGCGCCGGCACTTTTTTTGTAAAGAATCCAACGACGACGGCAGCCAATACAGGGACATTGAAAAATCCGAACATTTCCTGCAGATAATTGTAAAGGCCAGACGGTGCAAACAGAATAAAAGGTGCGATGATAATCGATACCGCGGCCAGGATCACCACAAAGACCCTTCCCGTTTTCACAAGCTCTTCCTCTTTTGCCTCAGGCTTGAAGAGCGGTTTGTACAAATCCAATGTAAACAAGGTGATCGTGCTGTTCAACGAACCGTTAAATGAGCTGAGAATCGCTCCGAATAAAATCGCGGCAAAGACGCCGATAAGTGCAGTCGGCAGCAAATCAACGATCAGCTTAGGATAAACGGTGTCAGCGTTTTGAATATGGCCTCCGTAAAGATGATAAGCAATAACGCCGGGAAGAACGAGATAAAACACACCGATCGTTTTAAATACACCGGCCAGCAATGCGCCTTTCTGCCCTTCAGCCAAGTTTTTGGCCCCGAGCGCCCGCTGAACGATCGACTGATTAACAGCCCAATAAAATAAGTTGTTCACAAGCAGTCCCGTAAAAATCGTCGGCCACGGGACTTCTGCGGCGTTGTCCGCTGTAATGGCATTCAGCTTTTCCTTATGTACACTCGTCAGCTCCGTATAGCCGTTCAAGAGGCTGCCATCGCCTATTGCCATGATTCCGAGCACAAAGATGAACAGACCGCCAACAATTAAACCGACGCCATAAATGGCATCAGCCGAGGCCGCAGCTTTGAGTCCCCCGAAAAATATGTAGCAGCAGCTTGCGGCCCCGATCACAAGCGAGATTAAAAAAACAGTCGTAAACGTATTGATTCCGAGCGCAGATGAAATGTTGAACACTTGATCGAGAACGAGCGCCCCGGAGTACAAAACGGTTGGCAGAAACGAGGTCGCATATCCCAGAAGCAGAAGGATCGAGACGATTTGCCGCGTTCTTTGATCATAGCGCTTTTCAAGAAAGTCGGGTATTGTCGTGACTCCGGAACTGAGATACCTCGGTAAAAAGACAAATGCCAGCATAATGAGCGCAAGCGGTGCTGTAACTTCCCAAGCCATGGCACTCATCGTTCCCGAATAACTTTGTCCGTTTAACCCAACCATTTGTTCCGTCGACAAATTGGTTAAAAGCAGCGAACTTCCGATATAGAGAGCAGTGAGGCTGCGCCCGCCGAGAAAATAACCGTCTGACGTTTTCAAATTAATATCTTTTGTCCTCAGATAAGAAAAAATAAAAATCCCTGCATTAATCAATAAAAATGTCATGATAATCCAAAGCAATACTTCTACATCTCCTTTTTAGATCAGCTGATATGTATTTATCTATTGAACTACCCATTTGCCGATCTAAAAAAACATCAAAATAGAAAAAAAGATGCAGAAAACAGAAAAAAGACACTGATCATCTTCCATGGTCAGTGTCCATCAATGGTAAACCTATTATTTTAAAACTTTTACTTTAACCGTTTTAACGCCCCAGTTTTTTGCTGCGGATTTGCTCGGAACAAACACGTCGATTTTGTTCCCTTTGATCGCACCGCCGGTGTCGGCAGCAGTCGCTTCTCCGTAGCCTTCAACATACACCTTGGATCCAAGCGGGATCACGTTTGGATCAACCGCAATAATCTTGGCGTTTTTATTGGCGTTCAGATCAAAACCCGTAGCTGTCACGCCTGTCATTCCACCGTCATTGGCAGTGTATGCCGTCGCGGTAACCGTCAGTTCTTTGGCAGCGCTTTGAGAATCGTTTGAACGGGAAGCCGTTTCTTTTTCCTGCTTAGGTGCAGGCGCAGCTTGCTCAACTTTTGCTTCTTTCTGTACGGCAGGCTTTGTTTCTGCAGGCTGCGCAGCAGCAGCTTGAACCGTCGCCTGTCCGTCAACAGTTATGGATGTATTCGGGTAAATGATATCTGATTTTATGTTGTTCCAATTTTTAAGGTCGTTCACGGAAACGCCGAATTGTTGGGCGATTTTCCAGAGAGTGTCTCCCTTTTTAATGGTATATTGTTTCTTTTCTTCTGTCTGTTTTTCAGAAACGTTCAGCTTTTGTCCTGGAATAATCAAGTCTGAGGAAAGCTGATTCCATTCTTTTAAGTCCTGCAGATTTACCCCTTGTTTTTGCGAGATTCCCCAAAGGGTGTCACCTTTTTGGACTGTTACTTCTTTTGCAGAGGCACTCGCTCCGAATGCAGTTGAAGATAATGCTGCAACTGCAACAAAGGACATAAACGTCTTCTTCATAAGTAAATCCTCCCTTGTTAGCTTTTTATTGTCCGGCTAACAGGAGCAATCGTAACATATGAAAATGTCAAATCAATAACAAAACAATTTGTTTTTGATTACAGTTATTTTACGAGAACGATTTTCAGCCGCCCGAAAATCGGCCGAAATTCAGATGTATCAAGGGTTTCAATCTTTTTCTTACTGCAATAGGAGATTTACTAAAAATTTTTTTTACATATGATGATTTTGGGTTTTTATGCTTCTTTCTCAGTTTTATAGGCTTGAAGCTCCTGTAGAAATACAGCTCCGTATTTTACTCTTTTTTGTTCTCCCACTCCTTTGACTGACAATAGTTCTTCGTCTGTCAGAGGGACTTTCCCGCTCATTTCCCGCAGCGTTTCGTCAGAGAATACAACAAAAGGAGGCACGCCTTGTTCCTGGGCAAGCTTTCTGCGCAGCACCCTTAACCGTTCAAACAATTCGTCATCTTTAACGATTTGATTTGTTTGCATTTTTTCTTTGCGCATCACCGCTTCCCGGCCGAGCAAAACGTTTCGCCCCTTGTTGGCGACAAAAAGAACAGGATATGTTCCGTCGGACATCTGGATGTACTCATCTGCGATTAAAAACTCTATAAAATCGCTGATGTCGGCAATAGACCGGTTCTTTAAAATTCCGTAAGTCGATAATTGCTGGAAGCCGTTTTCGACCACTTTCTTATTTTTCGAACCTGCCAAAACTTGCGCCACCATGGTTTTCCCGAATCTTTCTCCCATGCGGATGATGCAGGACAGTACCATCTGTGCTTCCTTCGTCACATCGTTGATGCTGCGGGTGTCGAGACAGCTGCCGCACCTGCCGCAGTCTTCAGTCGGAACTTCGCCAAAATAAGAAAGAATAAACCGTTCAAGACAGCCCTCAGTATGGCAAAAGTCAACCATTTGCCTCAGCTTTTTCACGTCTTGTGCCCGAATGTCTTCATCTTCTGTCGACTGTTCGATTAAAAACCGCTGAAGCCGGATGTCCTGAGGAGAAAATAGCAGGATGCACTCGCTGTCAAGACCGTCGCGTCCGGCTCGTCCTGCCTCCTGATAGTAGCTCTCCATGTTCTTTGGAAGTTGAGCATGAATCACATAACGGATATTGGATTTATCGATGCCCATTCCGAACGCTGAGGTCGCTGTCATCACACTGATCTCGTCATTTAAAAAGAGATCCTGCTGCCGGTCCCTTTCTTCATCATTCATCCCGCCGTGATAGCACCCGGCCGCTATTCCTTTTTGAGAGAGGCGGCTTGATATTCTTTCGGCTTCCTTTCTTGTCGCTGTATAGATAATTCCCGCCTCTGAGCGGTTTTTCTCCACATATGATTCAATAAAACGATCCTTGTTTTCGCCTTTTAAAATTTTAAACGTCAAATTATCCCGTGAAAAACCGGTGAAAACCGTGTTCTCTTTTTCGATCCCGAGCTGTGTGCAAATATCCTCATGAACCTCGGGCGTTGCGGTAGCCGTCAAAGCCAATACGACCGGACGGGTGCCGAGGCTATTTAAAAAGCCTTCAATATGTCTGTAGCTCGGCCTGAAATCGTGGCCCCACTGTGAAATGCAATGAGCTTCATCAATCGCTGCCAGCGGGATATGAAGGTGGGAAATCACGCGAATAAATTCGGGAGACGTCAGCCGCTCAGGTGTGACATAAAACAGCTTGTAGCCGCCTTCCTTTAAAACGGAAAGCCGCTCAGCGATTTCGCCATGGCCTAAAGAACTGTTCACGTACGCAGCTTGAATTCCAAGCTGATTTAAAGCATCCACCTGGTCCTTCATCAAGGAAATTAAAGGAGAGATCACAATGGTTGTCCCCTCCATAAGGAGCGCGGGAATTTGGTAGCAGATTGATTTGCCTCCGCCCGTCGGCATAATGCAAGCTGTATCTCGTTTTTCAGAAACGACCGATTGAATGGCTTTCTTCTGCCCCGGACGCAGTGAAGGATAGCCATAATAGTGCTGCAATAATGCTTCAGCTTTCTCTAGCATATAAATGAAACCCTCTCTTATCATAAACTTCTTCCTGTCCCCCATGATATCATATTTCAACCGGCAATCAGTCTCTCCCCGTAAAATCGTCTAATCGATAAAGAAAATTCATTTTTAGCTCAAATGCAAAAAACTCCGGCGCTGATGTAAAGCGTCAGAGTATCAAATGAATAGGTTCGCCGTTCATTAAATCCCGGTCTGTTGTTCAGCTAATAACCGCAAGCGCTTCGCTTCCTCCAGGCAAAGCGTTTTGTATGCCAAGGCTCCGGTAATGCTCGCTCCGTCCGATGCATCCCGGCGCAGAGCGGAAAGCTCTGATAGCACAGATGCCGCGTCATCTTTTATAACTCCGCGGTCATGCAGCATTTGAATCAACTCATCGCCTTCAAGGCGGATCGCATCTTGATCAAATGTTGAGGCTGTTTCCCGCAGAACATTGTGAACATCAGACCAAGCGCTTTCGATCATGTTTTCCCCTGCCGATGCTGACCGTACAGATGTTAGTCCCGATAACCTTTTTTCCCGTACGGAGACGAGTTCCTGAAGCCTTTTGTCAAACTCCAATTCAAAATCCTTGTATTTCAGTTTGATCAATTCCTTCATCCGTTCGGACAAAGGCTCCTTTAGCAGCAAAACGCAAATCATCAAGGTAGCTGGCCATGCCAATGATTGAACCATCGCAGAAACAAATTCAAGCCAATCCATAAAATCAGCCTCCGTTTCAAAAGGAAAGTTGTTTTGTGAAAGACCAGGTGGTAATGTTGAATCGAAAGGAAAATTTTGTGCATTAAGGGGTGTGGTTTACCATGTGGATCATCATCATACTGATGATCATATTGATCGGATTTGCAGGAAACATCGTTGCCATGTTGCGAACGCTTGTCAAGCAGAATGATAGAATCATCAGCCTCTTTGAGAATGAAATCAACAAAAAACATTAGACAAATGCTCAGGAAGTGGAGAAATCACAGAAGATACAAACGAACTGAAAAACAACCTATCTTCCTTATTCGGAGACAAACAAGGAACCGATCATTGGCCGTATTGAGAGACGGCTTCTTTTTTATGTGGTTTAAGATGCCGCTGGATCGGTTTACAACTATATTAAATTGAATAGTCAGATTAGTAAATATGAGTAAAGTCCTCACCTCTCTAACCGATACACATGTTAAGGAGGTGGTTATGTTGGATATTGCTGTTTTATCAATGGCCATGAGTCAGGCCGCTCTTTATCAAAACGTGCAAATGTCGCTGACAAAGACGGCTTTGGACACCGCCGAACAAAGCGCACAGCAGCTCGTAGACATGGTGCAGGCCCCACATCCCGTTTCAGGACATCATATTGACCTGAAAGGTTAAGGCCGAAACATACATTCAGCAGGCTGCGAAGTCTGCCGGATGTATGTTTTCCCGAAGAAATTTTCGAAAAAACCGCTGCAACCTCTTTATTTTTTCAGGTTTTTGTACTATAATATTGTTCTGTGTCCCAGTAGCTCAGGTGGATAGAGCAACAGCCTCCTAAGCTGTGTGTCGGGAGTTCGAATCTCTCCTGGGACGTTTTAAATGTAAAGAGGCAAACCCTTGGTACGTAAGGGTTTGCCTCTTTTGTTAATTTCCGTGTTGTTGTTCCTTTAAAATAAAGTTGATCAAAAACATCATTGGAACCCACATATTATAGAAAGAACCCGTTTTGAAAAAAAGATTAATCAAAACGGATTCTTATCCAACGAATTTAAGTTTCGGTTTTATAAAAAAGTTTGAACATTTTCTGGTTACTTTTGCGAAAGATAATTTCACGATTTACTTGGTTAAATTAAAGCTTTGCTCAATTAAGTTATAAACTTCTTCTTCTGAATCTATACGTTCTAAAACAAGTGATATCCAATTTTCCTTATCCATATGATATCCAGGTAAAATACTCTTTCCATTTCTTAAACTGCCACTTATTTCGGGAGGGCATTTTAAATTCAGAATATCTATTTCGTCATTTCCATCTAATCCTAACTTTTCTGGAAAAACATTCATTACAAGACCAAACCATTTTTCGTTAGATTCATGTCTTAAAGCGGCATAGTTTGGATATTTTTGAAATGGGTAATCTGGCGATGTCCCGAATTTTTCTTTGACGTGCTTAAAGATATCTTCTCTTGTTAACATACTGAATCATTCCTCCAACAACTTAAATAGATTTTCGGCATTTGCCGATCCAGATGGAACAATGGTGAATTTAATTCACTGTTAAATTCGTATGTCCTCCTGTAAATGTTTCTCTATTTTATGTATTTTATCATCCATCTTAGCCTTCGGTACATTACCTTCTTTCAATTCCTAACCAAGTTCCTTTTCAAGCTCTTCTTGCGATTTTTTCTCTTTCGGTTTTTCCTTTTCTGACGCATCACTCGATTGGCTGCACGCAGAATGCGCAAACCCGATCATCAAGACAAACAATAGAATAAGACTTTTTTCAAGGCTGTTCCCCCATCTAAAGTAATCGATTTTTATATTTCCCCTTTTCTTAACAGGTAAGAAAGCAACGATTATTTCTATCTCATTCATCACAAACTTACTTCTTCCTAGTATTTGAACATTTTTAAATAGTTCATTAAACCTTTTCACCAAAAAACCCGAGCTGGCAGCAGCCGGCTCGGGCGGGTGGTCAATCCCTCTTATTCATTCCCCTTTTCTCTCGGGGTTCCTGATGATGTTTTTGATGCTCTGGAGGCTGAGTCGTGCGTTCCAGCTCCTTTGTATCTTGTCCCATTCCTTTTAAAAAGGAGAAAAGCAGTGTAACTGCTTTGTTGATTTCCGGGTCTTTGAGCGAACGAATGATATCAAAATAACCTGTTTTCTCTTCGCTGTCCTTCTGTTCCACCGCGTTTGCCACACCCGCATTCACTTTCAAAATGAGAGGTTCCAGCTTCTTTACATCCAGCATGCCAAGCGTACCGAACAGAAGAAGCAGATTTTTCAGTGTATTGGCCGTTTCCTCTGTATCTGCCTTTTTCACTAAGATGTCAAGAACTTTATCTCCTTGGCCAAAAAGGCCGCGGAGCAATGGCAAAACACCACGCTCGTTCATGTGGCCAATCATATGCAGCGTTTCAAGAATGGCTTCCTTATTTTCGACTAATGCATCTTCTATTTCTTTCATATCACGCTTTCTCTGATCCTCTTCGGTTATCTCGATTTTCTGAATTCGTTTAATCGCTTTAGCCATTATGCCCAATCCCCCTTTTCACAGCGTCGCCAGGGAAAATATAATCCTTCCGCGCCCATTTCTTTTGTACCTGCACACCGATTTGCGGCTGCGGATTGCCGTTGCGGTGATTGATCTTAGGCAGCGGATTGCTTCCGTCGTGCTTCAAAATTTCCATCTTGGCTGATGTTTCTTTGTATGCAGGCGTATCGGTATCCTTATCAGCATGGCTGCCTGTTAACAGGTTGATCGCTGCTGCCCCTGAATCGTTCATTGGCAGATACACTTCCTTCCCTTTGACACGATCAGTGATCAAGCACTTCACTTTGACATTTCCGAAAGGCGATGTGAGTCTGACAAGGGTTCCGTCCTGAATCCCTCTTTCTGCCGCGAGTTCAGGAGAAATTTCTAAGAACACTTCCGGTGTTTTCTTCGAAATGCCTTTTGATTTGTAGGTCAGGTTCCCTTCGTGGAAATGCTCCAAAAGCCGCCCATTGTTGACGTGTATATCATATTCCTCACCGAACTCTTCAGGTTCTGTCCACTGAACAGGATAGAGAATGGCTTTGCCGTCTGGGAATAGGAAGCGCTCAGTAAAAAGTAAAGGCGAATCCTTTCCATCAGCGCTTACAGGCCATTGCAGGGAGTTGTAGCCTTCAAGGCGCTCATAGGTGACGCCGGCATAAATCGGCGACAGCATGGCTGCTTCCTCCATAATGTCCCCAGGGTGCTCATAGTGCCAGTCAGCACCGAGCTTATTGGCAACCTCCATAATAATCTGCCAGTCCGGCTTTGATTCACCCAGCGGTTCAAACACCTGATATAGCCGCTGAATCCGGCGTTCTGTGTTTGTAAAGGTTCCCTCTTTTTCAAGGCTCGGGCTCGCAGGAAGAACAACATCAGCAAACTCGGCTGTACGTGAAAGGAAAATATCCTGCACCACAAAGAAATCAAGCTTTTCATATGCGGCGTGTACATGATTGATATTGGAATCGACCAGACCCATTTCTTCGCCTTTTACATACATCGCTTTCAGCTGGCCGGAATGGATTTTTTCGATCATTTCGTGGTTGGTCATGCCCGGCTCCTTCGGCAGCGGCACACCCCACGCCCGCTCGTATTTTTGGCGGACTTGTTCGTCCGTCACTTTTTCATACCCCGGCATTCTGTCAGGCATGCTTCCGAAGTCACTTGCTCCCTGCACGTTGTTATGGCCGCGCAATGGGTAAGAGCCTGCTCCCGGTTTTCCGTAGTTTCCTGTCACAAGCAGCAGATTAGAAATTGCTGTGCTCGTGTCACTTCCGCCAATATGCTGTGTCACCCCCATTGCCCACAATGCGCATACACTGTCAGCCTGACCAATCATCTCTGCCATTTGGATGAGGGTTTCTTGATCAATTCCGGTTTTCTCCTCGGCATATTCAAGGGTATACGGCGTGAGGCTTTTCACATATTCGTCCCGTCCGTTCACTCTTTCCTGCAAAAAGCGTTCATCGGCCTTGCCGTTTTCAATTAAATATTTGGCGATCGCATTCAGCCAGACGATATCTGATCCGGCACGCGGCTGGACAAATAAATCAGAGCGCTCTGCCATTTCGTGTTTTCTGATATCCGCTACGATCACTTTCTGCCCTCTCAGCTTATGAGCCCGTTTAATGCGAGTGGACAAGACCGGATGCGACTCAGAAGTGTTCGAACCGATAATCAACACAAGGTCCGCTTCCGCGATATCTGTAATCGACCCTGAGTCACCGCCATAGCCGACTGTCCGGAACAGGCCGGCAGTTGCAGGAGATTGGCAATAGCGCGAACAGTTGTCGACATTATTTGTGCCAATGATCCCTCTCGCCAGCTTTTGCATGAGGTAGGATTCTTCGTTTGTACATTTAGAAGATGTAATAAAGGCAAGTGAATCCGGGCCAAACTCCTCTTTTAAATCCGTGAACTTGCTGGCGATCAGCGTTAACGCCTCCTCCCATTCCGCTTCACGGAAATGGTCTCCTTCGCGGATCAGCGGCTTTGTCAAGCGCTCCTCGCTATTGACGAAATCCCAGCCGAACTTTCCTTTTACACAAGTAGAAATGCCGTTGGCCGGTGCTTCCTCCTGCGGCTCAACTTTCAGAATGTCTCTGCCCTTTGTCCAGACATCAAAGCTGCAGCCGACGCCGCAATAGGTGCAGACGGTTTTCGTTTTTTTGATTCGCTCATCACGCATGGCGGATTCCATATCAGAAATGGCGAGAATCGAGCCGTAACCTGTCTCTACACCTTTCGTGATCTCAATCATCGGACGCAGTGTTTCGTTATTGATGCCTGTTAAATATCCGGCTTCCCCCTCCATTCCTTTTTCCATCATCGCGTTACATGGACAGACGGTAGAACAGTGGCCGCATGATACACAAGATGACTCATTGATCGGCACATCATTATCCCAAATGACGCGCGGGCGTTTTCGCTCCCAGTCAATGGTCAGCGTTTCAGTCACCTGAACGTCCTGGCACGCTTCGACACAACGGCCGCACAAAATACATTGATCTGGATCATACCGGTAAAACGGATGAGATTCATCCTTATGGTAAGGCTTCTGGTCAAACGGGATGCTTTGGTGATTGACTTTCATTTCTTTCACCGTATTATGTATTTCGCATCCCCCGTTGTTGTAATCGCATACTGTACAATAAAGCTCATGATTATATAAAATCTTGTCCATCCCGATGACCTGCGCTTTTTTCACATCAGACGAAAGCGTATCAATGACGTCGCCATCCTTTAATTCAGCGGAGCACGACCTCTTCAGCTCGCCATTGATGCTGACGATGCACGTATCGCATGTTTCAATCGGCCCTAAGCTTGGATGATAGCAAACTTGCGGCACTTCAATTGAACTGTTATTCAAAAGCTGCAGCACCGTCTGTTCCTCAGACGCTTCCATTTCAACGCCGTTTATTGTGATTTTTTTCTGTTCAGCCATCTCCATTCCCCTTTCTTGCTTGTGTATATACCGAATTACCCATTTCTCTTCCCTTACAAGGGATCAATAAAACATACAAAGCGCACTCACATGTTGTATTGCATCATCACCGGGAAACGAGAGGGTAGATGAAAATGGAGGGTTCAGCATGAAAAAAACAATGTCTGTTCTAACCGCGGCAGCAGCACTGACAGGCTCTCTTTCCTGCTTTGGGGCGGCGTCCTTTTCAACACCGGCAAACGCCGTAACTCAAACAACCTCGCTCTCTGAAAACACAAACCAATCAGCCACCGCGTGTTCCGGTAAAATCATTGACACCCATTTGATACTTCCTCTGATTTTTTTACAAATGTGCTACCGGCATCCAGCACTTTTTCATTACAATTGCCAGCTCGCAAGATCTTCCTGTTTTTGATGAGCTTTTCTTGCCCCAGTTTCATATCGATTATCCGGGAGGGGGCGGCTCTTTTATCATAATGCCTGGTGAGCCCTTCTAAACCCCTTTTGGGACGGCTTATTTTAAAAGGAAGATTACGATGAGAAACCTGGAGATTATCAAAAAGGCAGAAATGACGTTTGCTCTTGCTTAAAAGCGCTGGTCTTATGATTCCGGCTCAAGTATCAAAGTAATCAAGCTCAGAAATCCTGAGAAGAGGTTTCTGGACTGTGTATCATAAGAGCTGGTCTGAAGGAAATTGAAACCTAACATTATTTAATTCGTATCTATAGTAATTTGAACATTATAGGGAGTGTTAAATTGAAGATTGCACTATGGATTATCGCCGGTATAATAATTTCTCTTGGTTTAGTAATAGCAATCGGTATTCTCATGTTTCGGAGGGAAATAAAAAAGTTAAATCCTGAGTATATTGTACAGTTTGTTAAAGCAAAATCAGGTAGCGGAAATGTCTCATTATCCATAAAGCACAATGATGAGAATTGGATTGATGTTAACGTAAACGAGCAACTCCCTCTGGCAAGTACTGTAAAAATCATCTTAGCCATTGAATATGCTCAACAAGCAGCAGCAGGAAAAGTCGATCCGCAAAAAGAAGTAAGGTTAAAGGAATTAGAGAATTTCTATATTCCGAAAACAGACGGCGGTGCACATAGGGCTTGGATTACTCAATTGAAAAAAGGCACAGAGATAGATCGTGTTCCATTATGTGAGGTAGTCAACGGGATGATTGCTTACAGTTCTAATGCAAATACTGAATACTTAATTGAGGTGTTGGGGCTTCAAAACATCAATCAAGTCCCAAAGAGCTTAGATATGTTGAAGCATGAGCCTATGTATCCCATTGTAAGTGCACTCTATATACCTGCCCAACTGATGAATGAAAAGAACTTATCGAAAAAAGAAGTCCTAGAAGTAATGAAAAACATGGACATGCATGAATACCGTAATAAAGCGGTTGAAATTCATAATAGATGGCTGAGCCAGCCACTAACTGATCAAGAAAAAAAACAATTAAGAAAAGCTTTGGACAAGGATTTTCAAAAAATTTGGTCCGACCGTTTGCCTCGATCAACGACTAGAGACTATGTATCCATTATGAAAAAACTAAACAGCAAAGTATATTTTAGTGCAGATGTATATCAATATCTCGATCCTGTTATGGAACAAATAATGAGAAATCAAAACAATCGTGAATGGCTTGTTCATGCGGGACAAAAGGGAGGATCTACTGCGTTTATTCTTACAATTGCAATATATGCGACAGATAAAGATCGAAACCATACAGAAATTGCATTTTTTGCAGATGATTTAACTGCATTCGAGAAAGCAAAACTTTCTCGAAATTTGAATGGGTTCCTGTTGAAATTTCTAAAAGACTCTAATTTCCGCGCCCATATCAAAAAAGAATTATCTAATTTAGATTTGCCTGGTTCACTTTCATGACTATCCCCCATTGGAATACCGCGCTCGCGCTGCCGTATTTGGCCAAAATATAATTTCAATTCTTGGTTTCTCGAAATCAATAATTATATCTCCTGTGACTCGTCTGGCGTCGATTCTGATTCTTTTTCAATAAGTCTCGATCGGGTTCAATTTGTTATTAAGCAAATTCTCAATCTTTTCAATTCATATTCCTCTCATTGGCTTCTGCCAGACGAGAGCTGCATGAGCCGTTGTATTTTGATTTAAATTAGACACAGAAATCTTACGACCGTCTTTTTCTACTGGTGTTTTGTACTTTGCTTAAAAAAAGAAGTTTTTCAGTAAATTAAAAAGCCTTTTTTCTTCATTGGCAGAAGGAAAAAGGCTTCTCTTTTTTTCAGCGGTCGCGGCCATTGAATACCCGGTAATGTCACCTTTTTTGACAGCTCATTCAAGGCTTATGCGACGAGAACTCATGCTTCTTTTTTGACTTTGAAATCGGCCGGCGCGACCTAGGATTCCACTGCTTCACCGACGATGTTGCTTGTCGATCTGCCGTTTTCATGCAGAATATCTATTACATGTGAAGGGTCACTACACTTCAGTGCAGTTGATGACACCAACTCGCCAACAGGTTTTCATAAATGTATATGGCGGGGAAGAAACATCTCTTCTGAATTAATTAAGGGATTTTAGGCAGATCACTGTCTTCCTCGAATTCCATTTATTCAGTTTTCAATTTTCTTCTTTCTGTCAATTGCAATTTTATACAATAATGTACAAGTGCTTGTTCATCATGTTCACTCATCTTGATAAATTCAACTGTCATGATCTGTTTGTTTGTTCTGCGATCTATGAAAGTGCGTTTGACTTGAGCATGAGCGTCAATCACAGTTTCATCATGCCCCTCACTTGGTAGATGGATACTTAGATTCAAGTCCTCTTCTGGTTCGTGTTTTTGCGTCTCTTCAATGATTAACGCAGCGCCTCCAGCACTGATATTTGCTGTATATGTTTTAAACATTGAGCCAGATCCATATGGGCGAACAGTGACAGGAATCGTTGTATTTACTCTAAAAAATTGCCGTCTTTGAATTTTTGTCATTTGATCTTCTTCAGGTAAATACATATTTAATACAGGTATATCCTGATAGATCTCTCGGCCTTGTATTACACTATTAAATTTATAAGGGACTTGTTGCTCATTTATAAAATGAACTGTTGCTACTGTATTTGTTGGAATAATAACAGTTCTCCCCGTTTCTTCATCCACAGGATAATGCACTCTTAAAACATTTTCTTCAATGGATAATACTTTGCTTTTCGCAAGGACATATTCCTGAATTTCGTTTTCAAATTCTATTGTTATAATATTTCCTAAAGATAACAATGGACATCACTCTTTCAATTCTACTTAATCATTATATCGGTACTATGACACATAATTTAAAAAAAGAAAAGAAGAAGGCATTCAAAGACTTATAATATCAACGGGATCTTACCGCCCTGTGATGACGATCACGTGCAATACTGCATAGAATCCATTCGCTTCTCCTGTGACCATGATGACCTTCATCATCATTCGATACATCATTTGATCAGGGATAGGTGTGTCTCCCATTCCGGCGTTAAAAAAGCGACCGCAGGCCCTCCTTCTTGGACTCAATATTCACGTTCGTTTTTCTTGTCTCTATCATATGACAAAGTGGAATAGAAAAAGTCCCCCATTTTATCCCCCTTTTTGTCGGATTTTTATCGGATTGGAACATAAAAAAGCACTCAATCAGAGATTAAGTGCTTGAATATATTAAATTATTCTTCATCGTCCCACTCTTCGTCTTCTTCCCAGTTTTCTTTAGACTCCTTCAGGTCTTCCATGAAAAACTCTAGAAAATTATTTGCAACAACATCTCCGTAACCTGCGTCATTAGCCCATACAATTACAGGACACTCTCCGTCTTCCATTTTATTTGTATCGAGGCAATAGGAGAACTCATCAACATACTCTATTACAACTATCCCATCGGGTAAATCATAATATTTCCTATAGTCCTCAGTTTGCTCTACAACATAGGCCCCCTCAAGGTCATATCCGATTATTTCCACACCGAAAATTCCACCTGAGCCATA
This sequence comes from Bacillus sp. FSL K6-0972, assembly GCF_037976035.1. Taxonomy (NCBI): domain Bacteria; kingdom Bacillati; phylum Bacillota; class Bacilli; order Caryophanales; family Bacillaceae; genus Bacillus; species Bacillus sp. FSL K6-0972. The sequence goes on from NZ_CP150260.1 coordinate 2,218,261, forward strand.
GTTTTTTAAAAACCATTTATAACTTTCGGGAAGAACAACATTGAGGTGATGCTCGATATCAGCTATCTTAGCTTCACTCACGCCACCTGTAAAATCATCCTCTTCTGCATATTTTTCAATGAAATTTTGAACTTTTGAGTAATCCATTTTATACACCTACCAAATTTAATTTTCAAACTGTTCTGCTCTCCATTTCCAATACCTTTTTCTAAAGTTGTTATATTGTAGCCGGAGTTCTTTATCGTTCCTAAAACTCTCGCCACCTTTTTTCAAACCGTGTAGAACTTTAAAATTGTTCTGATGTACTGAGGAAGGGATTTCAACCATTGGACCTGGCTCTTCTTGAATTAAATGATGAAGGTTGACTAGTGTTCCATCTTTAGCATAAGGGGCATTTCCTTTTTTCATTCGCTGAAGGTTGGTTTTCCCTTTTCGGTCCTTTTGGTTTATGTCAATATCCTTAAGTGTATAAACTCTTCGGTTAATATTCTTGTTTTTTCCGGCTGCATTTACTTCCCCTTCTATTTCTACTGCGCCAAATCTTTCTTTATTTAACCAAGGTACATTTATATTTTTTCCTGAAAACGGTTTTCTGCTTATATCAGAAACTTTCTTCGCAAACTGAATAAGACTGTCTTTTATATGCTCCCCATTAAGCGCATGATAAGGAACTTTACCCCCGCCTGCAAGCTGAATTTGCTGCGCAAAAGGGTTGTGTATTTGAATCCCTTTTATGTTTGAAGCAACCCTTTGCATCGATTTCTTGAAAGACGCTAGGCTTTTTTCCAAAGCTTGTTTCGATACTTTTTTAGAAGCTTTAGTTGCTTTGGCAGCGACTTGCCCTACCTTCCCCGCTTTGGCAGCTTTTGCTGCTTTGTCAACGCCTTTAGAGCCAACAATCGATGTACCGACCATTCCAATGGCATAGCTAAACCATCTGGCTTGGGTGTAAGAATCACCATTGACGACATCTCGTTGATACGAGTCTTCAATTCCTTTTTTCATAATATTGAATGTGACATCAGGATGATGAAGCGTAAAGTTAATGCCCTCAATCGTTTCGTCTGCGTGAACGACCATGTCCCATAGGCCTACAGCAGTGTCGACAACTGCATTTTTGAGTCCTTCAGCGCTTCCTTTAATTGCGTTGCCAAAATTTCGAGCGCCTTCAATTTGATTGAAATACCGCTGTTGCCGAGGGGAAAGGTTTTCGTAGCCAATTTCCGTGGCCATCTCATAAAACTCTGAAGCTGTTGAAAAATTGTAATCATCAAGCTTCTTCTTTAGTTTAGCGATTTTATTATCCTGTTTGCTAACCTCGCTAACTTCTTTTTCAAGCTTTGATCTCTTATCCAGCTTATCCAACATGACGCCCATCGCTGTGTCTTGGCCCCCGCGCAAAGCATCCATCTCATCCGGTTTTAAAATCGAACCTTTTTGATAGCCGGTAATTTCAATTTTAGGCCCTGTGTACATTTTTTCAAGCCGGCTTATGTATCTTTGCATCGTTTCCAGGTCGTTTTCAGCGGTTTTAAGAGCGCTTGTCTGTTCGCGGTCAAAAGCATGCAGCTTTTCAATTGTCTGATTGATTTCCTTTAAGGCTTTCCTGTTCTGTTCGTGAAAATCGCTGTCATTCAAATCAGGCAAATCGACAATATGACTGACCTTCGCGATCGTGGCGTTTGTTTTAGATACCAAACGCTTCGTTGTGCGGTCGGCTGCATTCACCCCTTGTTCCAGCTCGTGTTCGAGAAAGGTTTGCGATATAAATCCGTTGTGATTCGGTTCCAAGGAATTCAGTGCTTGTTTGATTTTTTTCAATGCTGACTGATATTCCTCAATAAAAGTTTCGTAAAACTGAAGGAACGGGGTGTGGCACTCTTTATAAAAGTTGCGGATCGCATCGCCGCCTTTTCCTTTTAAAGCATCATTAAGCGATGTGATGGCTTCAACGCTTTTTTTGACTGTGACGATTTCGTCTGATTGGTGTTTTAATTGTTCCAGCGTTTGATCAATGGCTTTGTGCAACGCCTGAACATCCAGAGTCTTCATGGCATTCTCCTCTATTTTGTTTTCATCGATGAAGCCAGCTGTTTGTCGGTGTCCATCATTGCGTCAACTGCCGATTCCGTTTGGGCGACTTGTTTTGAGAAGGCAGAGGCATAGGAAGAAGCGATCATATTGATCGTCTGATTCAATTCCTCTATCTTCTTCGTCGTATCAAGGTGATTCCGGCCCTTGATATCTGTCGGAACCGACGCATTCATTGAATGGCTGGAGTGCTTCAATTTAGAAAGCGCTTGTTTGGCTTCTCCGGTATTTACTTTTATTTCTTGACCCATTTTTCATTTACTCCTTATTTCGCGCTTCTCGCTTCGCGTTCTCTATCTTTTTCTCTAAAGAACGGACTTCTTGGCTGAGCGAATGAATATCTTCTTGTAAAGATTTGATTCGTTCATCGATTTTACTTAAAACATCAGAAAGCTGTTTTCCGCTGATGTCATTGTAGGCAGTCTTCATTAGGTCTCGAATACGGTCAAAGGAGTCAGCAAGGCTGCCTTGCCACGTATGAGACGACAACTGTGGTTCTGTGATCGTCTTTTTGGAGTCAGAGAACTCTGTTTTGTCTTTTTCTAGCTCTTTGCGGCAGGCTTTCAGCTCTGCCAAAAATTCTTTCTTCATCGATAAATCAACTTTCATGATATCTAAAGCCAGCGTTTCTCCCAGGATTGAACCAATCATTTGCAACACCTCGCTTCCCGAAAAATGCATGACAAAAGTAATGACCAACTAAGAGTTTACCACTATACGGAAAGAAATTGGTGAATAAATCCTTTCAATCCAACAAAATGAATCTTAAAGATCAGGTCAATAAACCTATTCTTTAATTGAAAGTTTGAAGCGCATGAAAAAAAGCCGCTAATTAAACGGCTGCAAAAAGATAATTCAAAACTTATTTTTAAGCTAAACAACAAAATCATGACTGGGTGCGCTTGTGATGTTTCTTGAAGCTGTGTTCATCTCATCGTTGTTCGAAAAATGACTGAGAAAGCCGAGTCCTATTATCATAATCCCTAAACCGATCTTCATTTTAAACTTCATACAAATAGCCCTTAATTTGCTTTTGAGCATAGATCAATGATGAGACTATCCTTTGTTTTCGAGATCAGTTAGAATGGCAAGACCATTTCTTCTTCTTTACAAGTGTTTATCAATGGTTGTTGAGTTTACTAAAAAACGAATTTCATGAATTATGACATACTTCTGTAACTTTAGTGATAAATGAATGAGTAAATCCAAAATTCATCACTAACGTTTAGGGCAAGCTGACATTTTTACAACTAGGAATATTTATGGGCATGTTTTATGAGAAGCATATATAATATAAACTGCTACACATTTAATAACTTAGGAAAAAGGCGATAAACACAGTCCTGATACCAGGGTTGCGGATTTTTTAATCCACCCCTGCGTTTAAAAACATTATTTCATGATCAAATTTTCAGTCGTTTTATGTACCAAATAAATCTTTTAGGAATGACATTTATTTTTTGTTTTCATTTCTTTTCAAATAATTTGTGGCCTTTAGCGGTCTCATGTAAAATATGTTGTTTCTATGAGTGAACATCTTATTTTTTGGTCCTCTTTTACCGTAGCATTTTCCTGAATTTATTGTGAAAGCATGTTTGAGCAACATTTTCCATCTGTAAACCCCCCCTCCAAAATGCAACAACTTTTTTATTTCTTCTGCCTGACGTCAGGCTAACCTAAGGGTTTCTTTTCAGATATAAAAAGTTAATAAGATTTTCTTGACGGTAAGACTCGGAATATAATTTATAACCTTCTTAATTCAAAAATAAAGTTCAGCAAAATCTTTAACTGTAAAAATGCATCCTCATTTGATTTATACAAAAGTCGCCGTCTTTTTCTGCACCAGCTATTTTGAAAGCAATCTTAAAAAATTTTGCTTTTGAATGACGATTCACTTTATAACTATAGAATTTCTGACGATCTAAGATTCTAAATGTGGTCTTTTCTGAAAAAATTCGTTTTTCATTATCATACTGGATAAAATAAATGTCGAGAGAAAAGTCATTCGGACAATATTTTTCTAGTTCGAAATAAAACTCCATCTGGGATCCCTTGGTTGATGATACATTTTCAAATTTTTTCGAAGGAGGAACAGCAAAAGGCTTGTCGAATAATTCAAAATAAAGCCGATCCTCTTCTTGCCCATCTACCCATTGTATATAATTTGTAACTTTATCAATCTGGAATATGCTAACCTTTTTATGCAATGATGTTAAAACGTCTGCTGGTATGTGTTTGATGTCGTTTAAAACACCTTTTTTAACAACTTTAGAACTTTCCGGAATGTTAATTCTCATTCTAGAATTTTCTTTTTCTCCTGTAAACCAATGATCAGACAACAATACACTTGCAGTATAAAGACTCCACAAAAGTATGTCATACTTACCAAGAAAATTACCTTCTTTGTTAAAAAGTTTCTTCAACTCGTTTTTATTTACTATATCAAATAAAGGAGAGCTTTCATTGGAAAATATAATTTCTTGAAATTGTTTTTTATGATTACTTAAAACATTTGTTCTCCAATTGAATCCGCTTCTTTTAGTTGTTGCATATATAGGCTTTCGGCTGATCCATTTTGTAAGATCCCGTTTACTATAGGGATGATGCTTTTCAAAATACCACCGATCCTCCGCAAACGGGATATTCACTAACTCAGGTGCAATTCTCATTAAAATATTATATATTAAATACTCGTCTCTACAATATTGTGTTTTTAGCATCTGCGCTTTTTTGACTAATCTTGCTTCAAACAATGGAGGGTAGTTTTTCATTCCCATTGCATATGCTGATCTTGATGTTGCAGACCACCTTCCACACCTATAGCTTAAGTAAAAACTGTTTAATATATCGTGGTAATTTAAATGGGTTTGATGTTTATCAATAAAATTAAATAAAAATTCCTTATATCGTAAGGATGCTTCTTCTGTTATTATATTTTCGTATTTGAAAAAGTTTGACAAAAGGTAGTTTTGAAGAGATTCTTTAGATGTGATGTTTGCATTTTTCGCATAGCCACCTCTTAAGAGTTCCCCCCCTTGTCCTCCTAAAATAATTTTGTCTGTATCAAAACCGTCTTTAAGCCCATTAATATTTTCATATGAAAATATCATACCTTCGGTATTTTTTATCACATTTACGGCCCTTGTATATAAATCCACATTCATAATATTTTGCTTGTACGAAGGGAGTTTCGTATGGTGGGGAATTCCTAAACTATCAGATATTTGTTTAGCGATAACAACATCCGGAGTATCTTCAAATCCATTAGTAGTCGCTTCTAAATCAAGTCCTAATCTATTCATTGCTGCTACTACTAAACGACTATCTTTCCCTCCCGTTAAACCAATTTTATAAGTTGTATTTTGTTTTTTTAAAAAAGTAAAGCTTTCAAGAAAAAGTTCTGTAATCTCGTCGTAATACTCTTTACTCGGCTCTACCGAATACATTTGATCATCAAAGTCATCTATTTGCTTTATAGTTATTTTGTGTTCCTTTACCTCTATACGACTGTTTCGTTCCAACACATTTACGCCTTTAAATGGTGTTGCTTCATCACAATAAAACCCATTATTTATAAAAGAAGTAAAAGAACTGATGTCATACTGAGGTTTGTTTATTTCATATGCAATTAAATGCACTATGAGTGCTTTAGTTCCAACCACAATTCTTTCAGGAGTATCACACCAATAAATTGGCTCAGCTCTTGTTACGTTATTCCAAGCTATAAATCGCTTATCCTGCTCCCGAAATGCCGAAAATGCAAAAATGCCTCCTGTATTTGATAGGTATTCATCTTTATTATTGCTAGACAAAAATCCTTTAAAAACTTCAGATTCATCCCCTAAAAAGTCTCCTGATATTCCGAAGTGATATGGAGGAAAATTGTATTTTATAGGTACAGATTCGTTAGAGAAATTATAAAAAGCAATATTGTCATTGATAAATTCATTTACATTAACATGATTTCTTCCAAAAAAACGTGAAAAAATCTCTTTAATTTTCTTTATATTGGAATCTGCTTTTACATGTTTGGTTCGTTTTTCATTTAGATATAAAAAACCCTTCATATGCAACACCTACTATCTTATCTAATATGATTTATTTTATCACATTATGGTGAAAAAGGGACATTTTATTCAAGAAAAATTCATAAAATTATGCATAAGAAGTCAGTGATGATCAAAAAGGCTCATTAGATTCCACTGCAATCTTAATTATTAAGTAATTCTAAATACTCCTTTTATTTTGATACCTAGATACTTTTCCCCTTGTATTAGATGTTCACTAAATTATTGATTTTCTCAAGCTTTAATCCCTTATCAACCTCATATGACATGAATTTCCGTCTATCATTCATGGATAATATAGACAACTTGATACTAACGTGTAGCCCTTTCTTCACTAATGGAAAAAAACCGTGCAAAAAAACGAATTGAATAACTTCTTACTAGACAGAATAAGACGAGTTAATATTTCAATTTATTTCGTAAAGGAGTGAACGAAATAAAATTAATTCAACATTTAGGTAGTGAATAAAAAAGCAAAGATCATGAACCTAAGCACATCGAAGAGATGACCCTAAATACCGCGGTTACAAGTTTTTCACTTTAAAATTCGGATATGGAGTGGTTAATGTGACGCAAAAAAATGGAGCAGACAGACCGGATGATTACAAAAGATTTTCTTCACTAGACAAGAAATATGATTCTCAGCAATCTTTAGACAGCAATGCTAAGACAGAAAACGTAAACACTGAAACTGATAACAAAGAAAACATAAATGACACCACGGATGTGGCCGGAAAATATTTCGATCCCTCGGATTATGAAGGGACTACTCAATTGGAAAAAGGATTAGCTGAAACTCATGAACAGGTCAGTGATGACTATTTTGAAGGAACGATCGATCAAAATTTGGACTAGCCATTCAAACGGAACTAACTCTTTAAAGTTAGTTCCGTTTGAAATGAATAAAAAATGACTGTCCTCTAATCAATGATTCGTTCAACGCCAAAATCTATAGCCGGATTATAAAAATGCGTCTGTTTGATCAGATGACGAATGTCTTTTTACAGCCCATTTCTATATATCATTCGTCTGCAAAAAAAGTTTATTCATCCCCCCTAGCGTTCTCACCCATTCCCTCTATCCCCTCACTGTCATTAGTGCACCTTTATAAAGTCATGTTAAAGCTAATGTCTACTTTGTGATCCAAATTCTTCAATCGTGATGTTCACATCATATTGAATGGGAATCTCCGTGAATACTTCATCCCAATTTTTCTTCAGCTTTCTCCAAAGAGAGGGATATTGAATCCTCACTTCATCACCGAAGCCTGCAAGGTCAGCTTTATATTCCCTCTGCATTTTTTCTGTGATCTGCTCAACCAGCTGTTTCACTGTTTGTGACGCACTTGCTTCCTTTCTTTTTAAATAATTTTTGTCAATTTCTGCGTCGGCTGTATTCCAGTTTTCAGCCAGGTGTGCCTCTGAATTAATATTGACTTTAAATGAAAGGCGGTTTCCTTTGACGACTGGCTTGATCTCACTCTTAAGATGATCTACTGCCATGGCCGTCAATTTTTTTGTTTTTTGATCATAGTTTTTGACAGTACCACCTACCCCTTGTCCTTTGATCCACATGATCCCGTCTAAATCTTTTTCATCTAAAAAACCAAGGAGCTTATTTGTTTTTCCGTTAATGGCTACAGCTCCTGCATATTTGATTTCCCCGTTGACACCGATGATGTTTTGAAGCAAATAGCTGGTTCCGGCATTCATCATGCCCGGCAGTTTGGCAAGAGTGATCGGAGGCAGAATTTTTTTCGCCCTAAAGTCATTGTGAATAATTCTGCTAAGGTGAAACGCGGGTATTTTACCGGTGCCGTCTTTCAGTTCAAGTGCATCGCTTGCTCTTCCTCTTGTTACAAGGACAAGCGTGCTCAGTCTGATTTCATTGTCCCTAAGAGCCTGATCAAGCAATTCCTTCAGTGAATATGGACGAAGCAAATCCGCAGCAATGACGATCACCTTTAAGTGGGAGCTGAAGACCGGCCTGTCCTGCCTGAGTGCTACTTCAGTGCCTATTTGCTGAAAGGAATCGCCTGTTTCATATATGTTAATGTACGGTTTTTGACTGCTGCCGCTTCCCCCCGCAATCTGGGTCCCTGCTGTGTACGGATTGACATATTGGTATGTCAAGGTTATTTGGTCTTTTTTGGGGTAATCTCCACCCATTTTATCAAATTTTTTTTCAAGTGCCGTCTCTCGGCCTTCATCAAATCCCATAGCAAAAGTCAAACCGAGATCTTCAATTTCATGGCTGCTCCAGCATCCAGTTAAAAAAAGAATCATTATTGGGAATAAAAAGCAGATCTTATAAGTGCTCTGTTTCATGTTTCCGCTCCTCACATGAAAAAATCAAGGAAATTTGCCTGGCTTCAACAAGGTCTGATCCTATTTTTTCCTTGGATCAATTTATATATATACGGTAATTAAAACCATATATTTAAGAGGCCGTGATTCCGGCTCCATCTACTTCTTCTCGGCAGACGTTTACACAAAATGGTAACAAAGTGGCTAGCAACGATTACATTATGAAGACTGTTTAGCAGTTTTGTTTGCGATTTATTTATAAAGAGTTATGTTTATTGCTTTGAGAGCTTCTGTCTGGTGAATCATCGAAACGAGCAAAAGCTGAACGATACGAAACCGAACAAACGTGCAGAGTGATTTAGTTTTCGGTTTGTGCTTTTCCTTCACACAATTTTCCGTTTTTTTAATCCATCTATGCTACAATAAAATGGAAAAAGGAGGGGGTATTGAATGAAACGCTTTTTGCTGATCACGGTGTTGGTTTGTGGATTTTTCAGTTTTGGAAGCAGCGCTGAAGCTTATTCGTTCCCGCACAAGCTGAATCTTACGTTTACGGGAACTCATGTGGAGGACATTCCCTATAGCGACTCTAACGTTTCTCACTGGCATATTGGCTACAAGTTTACGATTTTTAATGCAGAAAACTGCAAAACAACGATTAAAATTCAGATGATGCACCTTTCCGGCAGATTTATGAGCTTAAGCATTAAAGATTTTGAAGGGGACTGGCCTGACCGAACTGCTCAGGATGTCATCACGTTAATGCCTCGGACCTACAGGCTTTACTTTGAGAATACCGAAGGTGAATGTAAGGATATCCGCATTAAAGGAACATACGGAGCTATTCCGCAAACTTATGATTATTTCTCGGCCTTCAGCCAAAGATAGCCGTTATAAAAGACTACAAGACGGCAATACAAGCTAAAAGGCCTGATCAGTACAATTTTGCATTATTGTTACTGACAACAAACGGATGAGGGGGAATCATTTGAAAAACTTTTGGAAATATGAAGACGAAGATCCGTACACTTTAAAAAGCGTCTCAAAGAGAGGCATTCTGAAAGCTGAAAAAAAGTTAGGTGTGAAACTTCCCGAGGAATACAAAGCGCTTATACTTGAACAAAACGGCGGCTATATCAATTTTAATGCTTTCCCTTCTGAACGGCCCACCTCCTGGGCTAAAGATCATGTCCAGTTTGACTACTTATTAGGCTTAGGGAAAAAGGAAGGAATTCTCGAGAGTAAAGCCTTTATTAAAGAATGGGGACTGCCCGACAACCTAATCCTTATTCATGGTGACGGCCATACGTGGATAGCGCTTGACTACAGGGAGACGAAAGAAAATCCGCCCGTTCACTATTTTGACTCAGAATTTGAAGAAAATTTTAAATTAGCCGATTCATTTGGAGAATTTCTCTCTAAACTTTATACAGATGACTCCATTGATGATGACGGCTGCGAACATATCGAAGGCATACATCCTGAGAATGCAGATATTCCCTATGTCTATCCGGAAGATGCCATCACAAAAGAAGAAGCTGAACAAATTCTGACTGAAAATTCGGCAGCCGATCTGCATCAGATTCTTTACTACCCTATTGAAGGTTTGAATGATTTAAATTGGCTCCTGACAAAAATAAAAGAAAGCTCTTTGACAGCAAATATTGACAATGGTGTCGAACTTGCCATTGTTTTGGAATCCATTATTTCCTACCATAAAGATTTAACGCTTGATAATGAACAAACAAGAAGGCTGGTCTTAGACATTGCAGCTATTCTAAAGAATTTGAATGACTCTGATATCGACATACTTTTATTACAGATAAAAGATTCCCTTTAAAAAAACAACTTTTATGTTGTTTTTTTATTTATGTTCCGCCCCATTCTATAAACTCTCCTGTTCCGAGACCTCAATGTAGGCAACTGTTGTTACTCAACCCTTTTATGAAACATAGAATACTAAATAGAAATAATCCATAAAAGGAGTTTAGATTATGAATTTGAATGATATAAAAGGAGACTATAATGCCATTTTCGGATTAGGCCACCTTTGTTTAACTGCTCTTCAGCTTAGAAAAAACAACTTAAGGCCGTACGCAGGCCCTTTAGACTGGGTCGGTACCTCTTCCCTGACCGAACTGAACCGCCTTTTAAAGAATCGTTTTTCAAATTTTATGGCACCTCTAAATCTAAGGGTAACAGGCTACTCAACAGGTGTTTATACCACTGACCGTTATATCTCTTTAACAGATGATTATTATCATGTCGATTCAGCACATGATTTTAAAGCAGATAAAAACACACTCGAACATCTTGCCACATACGATGAAGTGATGGAAAAATTCAATAGAAGAATCAACAGATTTTATGAGAAGATGTCAACCGCTAATCGGGTCCTTTTTGTCAGAACGAACGGAACCTACAAGGAAGCTGAAGAACTGGAGTCCGTATTATCGGATTTAGTACAAAAAGACTTCAGGGTTCTCCTTATCAATCACGCAAAAGTTAAAGGAATCGTCGAGCAGAATTGGCCATTAAAAAGAATATGCGCGGTTACACTTCCAGATCGTGAAATCTGGCAGTCTAATGATCATTTGTGGAGAGAAATGCTTAATGGCGTGAGTTATGTCCCTTTTTAATCAAAACTTATGAGCGACAGGAAAAGGTTATAACATCATCACAACCTTTTCCATACATACTCTTCTCTGAAAACTAAACTAAAAAGCTGGTCTTCAAACAGAAACAATTCCTAAGGAGCGGCTTTCTGAAGTCCAGCAAGGGCAAGTTTATCACTGAAAATTTCAAAGGAAAGATTAAAAGGCGCCCTCAGGGGATCGGGATAAAATATGATCTCTTGCTTCCAGTGCTTTTTGTCTCACCTTTTCAAGATCTGCATCAACCAATCGGCCGTTTCGTTTCAGCGCTTTTCCTGCGACATATACGGAATCTACGTTTCCGGTGTGCGTGCTTTGGACGATTGCCCCCACCGCATCAGTGAAAGGGAGCAAATTGACGCTGTCCGTTTTCACCATGATAAAGTCAGCTTCTTTGCCGGGCGAAAGCGAGCCGATTTTATGATCGAGCCTTAAGGCCCTCGCCCCGTCAATGGTGGCCGCTTTCAGGATTTGTTCGGCCGAAATGCTCAATTCAGGACCCGGCATGATCCCTTCTCTCAGCAGTTCTTCATTGTGCTTTGCGCGTTCTGCTTGAAGGGCAAATTTCATCTGTGCGAAAAGGTCTCCTCCCGTCGATGTCACAACATCAACCCCAAGTGCGGGACGAACCCCGTTTTTCAGGGCGAGCCCTGTAACAGGATAACCGTGCCCCATCATCATCTCTATTTCTGGTGTCACAGAAATAGAGCTTCCGTGAGCCGCAAGCATTTTCATTTCTTCTTCACTCATCGCATTGGCATGCACCATGTTTAAATCGGGACCGAGCAGCCCGGCTTGATTCAGCTTCTCAATCGAACGATCTTTCGCTCCCCAGTTGCCAAACGCAATATGCATGCTGCATAAGGCATCCAGTTCCCGTGCCGTTTCGATTTCAAAGACAGATGTCTTCCATGAAGAAAACTCCGGACCGCGAATTGCAAGTCCCATCGTCAGAAGCTGATCCTTCGATTGAAAATATGCTTTTTTTACCCGTTTCGCTTCGTCCATATTCGAAAGATCGCTGTCTCTGTCCCAATATTCGGCGTCACCAGATGTTCCGAAAGCGAATACTGCGCGAATGCCGGCGTCTTTTAGTCCCGCAATCAGCTGGTCCGTATGATCAGGCGATTCAATCATCGTCCAGTCCAGCAAAGTCGTGACGCCTGCATCGAGCGCCTCAAGCGCTCCTAAATAGTTCGCGACCCAATCATCCTCAGGTCTTCTCATCGATCCATAATTCCCATAATAAATCCGGTTTAAATAGGTTTGCAGGGACCAGTCGGCTCCGATTCCGCGAATCACAGATTCCCATACGTGGCGGTGCGTATCAACAAATCCAGGCATGATCAGCATATTGGAGGCATCAACAATCTCTGCGTCTCCCGATTCAATCGACTCGGCAACGTCCAGAATGACGGAGCCTTCAATCAGCATGTCCCCTTTTTCGATCGTTTGAAGCTGCGGATCAAGCGTCACAATCGTTGCGTTTTGAAAAAGTGTTTTTTGCATAATGGTTCTCCTTTCTTCCCAGCCAACTCAGAAAACATCATCCTATATGTACCAGTTTAATATAAAAAAGGTATAAATGATATTAATAAGCATTCCGCAACTTGGAACTCCGCCTGCATTCTTTCGTTTTGCTATATTCAATTCTCATGTGTTCGCTATAGCCTATGTTAAATATGTTGATATACACGGTTACTACCTCTCAAAATGGGAACAGACCATAAAAAGCCCCTTCCGGGTATTTTCTACGGTCTGGAAATAAGTGAAACGTTAACTGCGATCAGAATAAGGTACAATCAAGGTTTTATTAATAGCAATGGCCATAGTCCGACTTTTTTTCATAGCCTTTGCAAGGTTTTCTGCAATGATAGTGTTCATGCGAAACATCCTTATGATGTGAGTAAGTGTGCGGATAGTAATGAACATGTTCATATTTGTGGTGGTCTATTTTTTTTGTATGCTGTGGATGAATATGAGGAACGACAGATTTTGAGTAGTTATGATCCTCACAATATTTCGTAGGATAAACATGCGGCTCATGACGTTTGCAATACATTTGTACATTCTCCTTTCCCTTCATTTTATAGATTCACTAGTACATTATGCTGAAAAGCTAAAGCCCGACTGCATAAGTACCTATACTTTGTCCCTATTTTCGCCCGTTCATTTTCTGAAGACCATTTTTGGAAAATCTGTTTTATTACACTGAAGCATCGGCCAGTTGAATACCCTTATTTCCGGAGTAAAAAAAGACATTAAACGAACATACTTTAATGTTCGCTTAAAGTCCTTCACCTCCAATGAACCTTGACGGGCTCTGTATGAATATGCAGCTCTGTTTTCGTATCAAAATGAACAACAAAACCCCTGATTAATCCATAGAACTTGTTTTTTTCGGTAATTTTCATAACGGTCGCTTCGTCTCTAAATCCTGGCGGATGGCATGGCTCACCTACAACATAATGCTTTGAATGAACGGTGATTGCTTGAATTGACTTCATTTAATCCCATTCCCCCTCAGAAACGTCATTCACCCCTCTGCTTCTGCGCTAAACGGAAATTCACCCCGGTAAAAAACTTGCACTTCGGGTATTTTTCACGCTTCAGGCTGTAGAAGCAGTCCCGGTGATTATCATGATAACATGATTATCCAAAATATTCCTTTCCGCTTTTTGAACATTATGTGGCGGCAGCTCCTCCATATAAAATCAACCGATAAATTGCGTTAAAATCCGATTGAACATTTCGCGTTCCTCCCAGAACGGGCCGTGTCCGCTGTATTGAAACGGAACAAGATATGAATTTCTTATTTTACGGCTGAGTTCCTTTGCTTGTGCAAACGGAATCACCTTGTCTTGAATACCGTGAATAATTAAGGTCGGAGCAGCGACTTTTCCAAGATCTTCATACAGTTTCTCATCTCTCAGCATTTCGATGACCGCTTTTGTCGACCAGCCTGCGGCCTGCAATCCCAATTGAAAAAACCAGTCCGAGAACGGTTGTGTAATATATTGAAAGAAAAATGTGTCGGTCACTTCACGCATCATCTTAGGACGATCGTTAGACGCTTGCTGAAGCAATTTGGCTGCCGTCTCTTCAGTAAATCCCACAGGTGCCGCCGCATCGATCAAAACCAGCTTTGAAACCCCAGAGCCCCTGTATCGGGACATATAGCGGAGTGCTATGGCGCCGCCGGTTGAATGACCGGCGAGCGTGAAGTTGTTTAATTGAAGCGCCTCAACAACAGCACGGATATCATCAGCCAAACGGTTGTAATTGTAGCCCGTCGCCGGCTTATCCGAACGCCCGAATCCCCGCCAGTCAATGCCGATACAGCGGTATCCCTTTCGCGAAAGATCGTCAAATTGATATTCAAACTGCAGATGGCTTAATGGCCAGCCGTGCAAAAATACAATTGCTTTGCCGCTTTGAGGATTGATGTCTTCAACGTACAGATTAACGCCTGTTTCTGCCTGAATAAAGTATCCCACGCCGTCGCCCCCGATCATGTCTTTACCATAAGATACTCCCAAGATATAAATAGGTGAATGTCTCCGATGGCTGAATGTGAAGAATGTGAAAAGGCTGACTGGTTAGACTATTTCAAGATACGGAGGTGGTTCAATGGTGGCACTGCTGAGAAGTCTGGCGATATCGCTTGTCCTTATGCTGCCTGCGGCAGCGATCCAAGCACAGCCGGCCGGACAAGTACCTTATCCATGCAGCGTTGTTCTTCATCCAGCCCAGGATATTCCCAATGCCCGCGGAACGGCTTTAATTGCGAAAGTGAAGAAACCGTATACCGAAGACCCCGCGAGTCCTGTCAGGGAACGGCAGAGCGTCGGCATCTACGCTGATTGGCTTCCGGCCCCTGCTTCATTTGGAGATTATGATCAATTTGAAGGAATTGCCCGGATACCGGGCCAGATCAGCTGGCGCTTTACCATGCATCAAGTCCAGGAAGACGCGCCGAGCTGGTTTGGCGGAAGTCCTTGGGCGGGCAAGTTTGACGAAATATCGTCGGAGCTGACTGTGAATACCCGAGTCGAAGTGCGCCCTTTCAATTCAAAGACGAAAAAAGCCGGCCAAGCTGTTTTGCAGGGGACGTTGCAAGGATGCAGGGGCTAACTCAAAAAAAGGCCGTAAAAGCTCCATCAGGACGCTCCTTACGGCCTTTTTTCATGAGAAGAATTTTTTCTTCCGGAAAGGTTAGTATTTTTTGTAGCGTTCGCAAGGTTTACCGCAGTAAGAGTGGTCATGATAAACCGGCTTATAGCTTGAATAAGAGTGCGGATAATAGTGAACATGATCGTATTTGTGATGATCCACTTTTTTAATATGCTGCGGATGGATGTGAGGAACGATCGTTTTAGAGTATCTGTGATCCTCACAGTATCTAGTAGGATGCACAACTGGCGGCAGAACGCGCGGTTTGCAGTAAGACATAAGCACTTCTCCCTTCCTTGAGTTTCATTCTTCACTATCAAAGTATGTTGATTAGCACAAACTTGTACTAATACAAGAAACTAAAAATCCGTCCATTTTCCACGCCTTTTCGCTAAAAAAAGTTTCTCAGATGATATAATAGAAAATATTGATAAAAATGGAGTTGGACAGATGGACGTGATATCGATCGTTTCTTTTTTGGGTGCGGCCGTACTGCTTACACTTATGCCGGGCCCTGACAACCTGTTCGTTTTGGCACAGAGCATCTCAAAGGGAAAATCGGCAGGTGTAGCAACCGCTTGCGGACTATGCACAGGGTTAATCGGCCACATCATCGCGGCTGCAGCAGGCATTTCTGCTGCGATCTATCAATCAGCTGTCGCCTTCTCGATCGTGAAATATGCAGGTGCAGCCTATCTGCTGTTTTTAGCTTACCAGTCTTTTCGGCAAAAAAGCACTGGCTTCAACCTTGAAGCCAAAGACTCATTGAACCGCAGGGCTTTATATCAAAAAGGCGTTGTGATGAATCTGTTAAACCCGAAGGTCTCATTGTTCTTCATTGCCTTTCTTCCGCAATTTACTCACCCCGGCACCTTCAATGTGACAACGCAAATGCTCGTTTACGGCATGTTCTTTTTAATTCAAGCGTTCGTTATTTTTGTGATGATCAGCCTGTTTGCGGAAAAAGTCGGAGACCGGCTGCGCAGAAGTCCGCAAGCCGCTAAAAAAGTTCATTTGCTTGAAGGGTCTTTATTCGCTTTAATCGGGCTTAAAATAGCGGTCAGCCAAAGGTAGCGCCGCTGAAAAAAAGGTGTGCAGCTTGCACACCTTTTTCCAATTTTGCCGCTTATAACATTTGACGCATTTACCATTTCCGCCGTCGGCGCCGCTTTCATGGACACGGCGGCAATTTCATCCCTAAAACATCGAGGTTCATGTGAAAATGAACAGCCCTGCATTCCATTTTTCGTTTTCAAGCTTGATCTTTGAGTGGGAGCCGGTGTTGTGGAAGCGAAGTGATTTGTTTCTTTAGCTGGAGTAGATCACAAGGCTGTCAAATTCTACAGAGCTTTCTTGCTGTGTTTGATTTCTCCTTCGTTTCATTGCATAGTGGAGTGCCAGACAATGAGACAAAAATCTAAAGTGTTATTGTTCTCTATACTCCCCCCTTTCTTTGAAGCCAGTATACAAATTTCCCGCTGCTTCGTATTGATGCAAATCGGTTATTTTCCGCTCAATCCAAATGATCAGATTAAATGAAGCAGACTCATCGATCTTAGGGACGGCAGATCAGTCAATCGATCAGCATGGGTCTTTATTGATAGAATTTGCCGTTTACCTGAGGTAAAACGGGATCGTTTGAGTCGCATATCTGCTACAAAGTTTCGCTTAAAAAATGAGATTCATTTTCACTTTTCATCAGTAAAAAAGACTCGAACATCGAGTCTTTTCAATTTATTTACAAATGATATTTTAAATGTTATAATAAATTGTTTACAGAAATAAAAATCTATTTTTATTTATATAAATCAATATAGCTAAAAGGAGGTAAAAAAGATGGCCAAGACTTCAATGATTGTCAAACAAAAACGGGAACAAAAGTTCAAAGTCAGAGAGTACACCCGCTGTGAACGCTGCGGCAGACCGCATTCCGTGATTCGGAAGTTTAAGTTGTGCCGCATCTGCTTCCGTGAGCTTGCTTACAAAGGGCATATCCCTGGCGTTAAAAAAGCAAGCTGGTAAGAACGATTTCGTCAGCCTTTCCAAAAGGCTGGCTTTTTTTATTTAGGCTCTGTTAAATTTTAATGTTGATACGTTTGTTCAACTAACATCCCCTAGCTCAATAAGAACTATTTAATCAGTTGCTCATTATACACACTAGTTGAGTGTAAATTCTCTTTTAATAAGTTATCAATGATTTGCTTTATTACATTTGGTTCTCGTAAGTCTTCGTTTTTAAATGTTACAAGGTCATTTACTTTTATCCACTTGCTGTCTACAATTTCATCTTCTTCGAGATTTAAAGAACCTCCAGTAACTTCACCAATAAAATGAAATAAAATAACTTGATTCTTTGTACTACTGATAAAATTATATACACCAGTAGCGGCAATCAGGTTTACGTCCAATCCTGTTTCCTCTTTAACTTCCCTTCGAGCTGAATAGAGAATGTCCTCTCCATATTCGATACGTCCACTCGGAAAGTTCCATTTATTAATAGCAGCAGGTTTATTCTCTTTTATCATCAAGACTTTATCATCGCTAAAGATTGATACACTGGCTACTAAAACAATTCCATTTTGCGACATCCATTTCTCCTCAATTCCCTTTGGAAATGATATTTATCTCTATTATATCCTGCCTTGTTCATTAAAAGTTGCTAAACACCTTGCTCGCCTTGACAACTCAATCGAACACTTGTTTCTATTTTGATTATATCAAGGATTCGAGTAGGTATCAAATATCAACATTTCCTATAACAGAGCCTTTATTTAAGTAGCTCACGAGCCGTCACCGTCCAATATTTGAACAAACCCGTTTGTTCCGTCGACTCGGATGTAAGCGCCGTCTTCTATGATTTCTGTCGCTTTGTCGATCCCGACGACAGCAGGAATGCCGTATTCCCTTGCTACTACTGAACCATGAGTCATCATACCGCCCACTTCCGTAATCAGTCCGACCGCTGAAGTAAAAAGCGGAGTCCAGCCCGGATCAGTATACGGCGCCACTAAAATGTCCCCTTGATTCAGCTTCGCGTCTTCAGGGCTCTTCACAACTCTGGCGGTCCCTTCGATGATTCCCGCAGAAACCGGTGTCCCTGTGAGAGCTCCTTCAGGACTTTTTGCGTTTCGCAGCTTCCCTGTAATGATCTCCCCTTCACTCGTCATCACGCGGGGGGATTTGAGCTTTTGATTGAACATATGCTGCCGTTTTCTGTCTGTTAACAATTCCGGAATATCCCCGATACCGCGATTCTCCAATAGCGCGATAAGCTCCTCAAGCGTAAAGTAAAAGACATCCTCTTCACAATTGAGAATCCCTTTTTCAACGAGGGTGTGGGCTTCTTTAAGAATGGCTTTTTTGTATAAAAACATTAGTTTTACAAGTGTAAATTTATGATGCTCCCGCATGCCCATCAGGCTTCGGTACATATGAACGAGCCGGGAGATTCTCTTTTTTTCTGGAAAACGAAATTGAGAGATGATCTCCTTTTTTGCCTCTTCAGCTTCCATTTCGCCTTGTTTAAATTTCCTCCTGTGTTCCCCGGCAACAGCCGTCCGAATATGGCTGAGTATGGACGGAACGAGCTGAACCGGAGCCTCGGCCCATCTCGGCCTTGTCAAATCGATTTCTCCCACGCACCGCATCCCGTACTTTTTCAGAAAATCGTCTAAACCGTGCTTCAATTCGGCGCCGCCGGGGATTTTGAGCAGTTCTTCCATAAAGTTTTCGCTGTTTGCACGCTTGAAATAGTCAATGACATCAGGATGCTTTCTCGCCTGATCGGAAAGATCTCCTAACTCAAGACCCATTTCCGTTGTAACATTATGAGGCAGGGATTTATACAATTTCGCCAGCAAAATAGCGCTCTTCTCGTCCCCCAGCTTCTTTTTCAGCTTTTTTTCGAGCAATCCGGCTGCAATCATTCCGCTCAAGACATATACAGCGACCTTTGAAAGCACGTCTTGGAGCATATTTCCCATTCCCTTTTGGATGAAGTGGATCGTCTCGGCACCGGAAGTCCGGCTAAGCTTCTCCTCGGTGTCCGTCACGATGGCTTCAATGATCAATTCCGCTTTTTTCTCGGCTTTATCGGGGTTTCTCATCAGCAGGATTCCGGCAACTTTTAATGCTGCCGGAATCAAAATCGGCGCCAAACTCCCGGCAATATGAAACATACCTTTTCTCGAGATGGAATAATGCTGATGTTCTTTGCGCTTGACTGCGTCCGATACAGCTGATGCCATCAACTGATCCATGCCGCTTAATACTTTAAGCAGCCGGCTTCGGACGAATCTGAGGGAGAGAGCACCCGTAATATCGGCGAACACCCTTCCTCCCGCTTCGCGAAGAATCGGCTGTGCCGAAGGATCTTTTTTTAAAAATCGGAGGACCTGACTGATAACCGATACGCCCAGCGGTTTCAACGGATCGGTCATCATTTGGATATAGCCAAAATTAATCAATACGTGCGGCTTATCATCAAAAACGCGGATGACCGGGTATAGGGATGTGATCGGCCGGCTTTGAAGAATGTAAAAGCTACCGCCGGCAAAAGCCCACTCGATATCCTGTTCCTTGCCGTAGTGGGCCTCGATTTTGCGCCCCAGTTCTGCCAATTCGAAGATTTTTGGATCCGTCAAAGCCTGTGTTTGTTGTTTTTCCGGAGAGAGAGTTTTCTGGACGGTTCCTCCTTCAGGTACTGAGTAGATAGCCGATTCTTTCTTCGAGAGTTGTTTTTTGACGATTTCACCTGACCGAACCTGATACAGATCAGCGCTGACGACTCCGGACACCAACGCTTCACCCAAGCCAAAGCTTGCATCGATGGAAATCGTTTTGCGGTGCCCCGTGATCGGATCCGCCGTGAACATAATTCCGGAAACCTCGGGAAAAACCATCTCTTGAACGACGACTGCCAGAAAGACAGAGCGGTGGTCGAAACCGTTTTTCGCGCGGTAGGAAATCGCCCTGTCCGTAAACAGCGAGGACCAGCATTGTTTCACCGCATCAAGAAGCTGATCTTTCCCGCAGACGTTCAAAAAGGTGTCCTGTTGCCCCGCAAATGAAGCCGTCGGCAGGTCTTCAGCCGTTGCACTGGAGCGGACGGCATAGGCTTTATCTTTGCCGGTGGTATCTATGCCCTCCAATATCGCCGATTTGATCTCGTCAGGCACGGGGACCTGAGCAAGATGTTCACGAATCTGTTTCCCCGCAGTCCGAATCTGTTCAAGATCATCATGCTTGAGCTGTTCAAGCTGATCGAGCAGGCTGTCGATGATGCCGCTTGTTTTTATGAACGCACGGTAGGCTGCAGTTGATATGCAAAATCCCTGAGGAACGGGAAAGCCCGCTTTTGTCATTTCCCCGAGGTTCGCCCCTTTTCCGCCGACATCGGGCAAATCAAATTGATCGATTTCATTGAAATACAGCACGTATTTCTCCATTCTATCCTCTCCTTACACCGCTTTTTGCAGCAATTTGACGCCGCATTTTCCGGGTTGTATAAGCTGTTTTGACTGTTTGGACGATTTATTTTTCCCCGGCCAGGACTTTCAACACACTTTGTCTTTCGCGGCATGCCTTTTTTTATACGTATAAAATGAACACTATGTTGATTAATATTCATCATGTTTATTATAATTGCGCAAAAGGAGAACGCAATGAACAATCAATCAGCAAATGTTAAGTTCTCAACACAATTATGGAAATTGTTGATTTTCATGAACCGTCAGGAGGATTTGAATGACTGAACAAAAACAGGACCGCAGGGTAAAACGCACGAAAAAAATGATCAGAGACGCACTCTCTGAACTGATGAAAAATAAAACGTTTGAAGAGATATCCGTCACAGACATTACGAAGAAAGCCGATATTAACCGCGGCACGTTTTACTTGCACTACGAAGATAAATACGATTTGCTGGAACAAAGCGAGGAGGAAATCATCCAGGAGATCAATAACATTGCTAAACGCTCGATTCACTCAATGGACATATTAAAACAGGATGTGATTGACCATCCGCTGACATTCGTCGTCGACATTTTTCAATACATAAGAGAAAACGAGGTTTTTATGAAAGCCATTTTAGGCCCTAAAGGCCCGGGTTCTTTCCGTTTAAAATTTAAATCGGTTTTGAGCATCAATTTAAAACGGCTGAAAGCAGCGATCAGAACGAATCCGATTGTGCCGGAGGACTACTTGATTTCCTACATAACCGGCGCTCATATCAGCGTCATGCAGCAATGGCTGGAAAACGGCATGAAAGAGTCGCCACATGATATGGCGCTCATCTTATCAAAAATAACCGGAATGGGCCCTGCATATGCGGCAGGACTGAGAAATAAATGACTGGCTTCAAAAGAGGGATGTACCCTCTTTTTTGCTTTTTTCGTGAAATGTATAAGAAATCAAAAACAATCCAAAATATAGTGAAAAAGGTGGTGAGACCATGCAGAAGAAAGGTATTCAAAACAGCAGCCTCGAGCAGCTGAAAAACGATCACGAAACAGAAAGTGCATTCCAGCAGGATGACAAAAGCAATAAACAGCAACAAAACAGGAATGCTTTAAAATAAGCTGAAAGGTGAGGAAACGAAATGAAGCATGTAAGAGCGTTGTGTTTAAAATTCATTGTGAGCCTTGTCCTTTTATATGTGGTCCTAACTCTGTTTTTTGGCGTTCCATTCGGCGAAATGTTTGTTTTGACATTGTTTTTGGGTGTGATATCCTATTTGATCGGAGATCTTCTGCTGCTGCCGCGAACAAACAATACAACTGCGACAATGGGAGATTTTGGCCTTTCACTCGTATTGATCTGGGCGATTCTCGCGATGCAAAATAATCCGCCGTATGGTACGCTTGCTGCAGCTTCAATCGTAGCAGCGATCGGCGTCACCGTGTTCGAATATTTCTTCCACCGCTATATGGAAGCCAACGTTTTGGACGAAACGAAAAACGGAAACCGGGAAAACAGGGAAAAGCGAGGCTCATTGCAGTATCAAAGCGAAGCATCTGAGGAGCTTTATCCGGTTACCCCATCCAAAAAACAGGACAAAGAATGAGCACGAAAACCTGCCGATTGGCAGGTTTTTTACTCTTTATGCCCCGGGGTATTTTTCTTAATTAAAGGAATATGCGTCTTTTTCACGAATTGATATTAAAAAAGTGAGGAGGACAAAAAGTATGACACATAACGCACTAAAGCATTTAGACTATCACAATTGGGCGAATCAAAGGGTTCTCAGCCACCTGAAAAGCCTGCCTGAAGAGCTGTTTACCCGGGAAATCAAAAGCGTTTTTCAATCTGTATCTGAGGTTGTTACCCATATGTGCTTTGCTGACGCCTTATGGCTTAAGGTTATATCCGGAGCCCCTTACGAGGAAGCAAAGGAAACAGGCATGCGGCTGAAAGAAGAATTAAAGGAAAAAAAGATCGATGACTTCGTTTCCATCTTTCATGACACGGCGCTTCAATATGAAACGTTTTTTGAAAATCTTGAAGACCCCGATGATGAAATCACGATTGCACATCCAGCATTCGGCGAAATCAAAACGCCTATTAGCGAACTCCTTCATCACGTGGTCAACCACGGCACTTATCACAGAGGCAACATTTCAGCGATGTTGAGACAAATGGGTGAAGCAGGTGTGCCGACGGACTATGTTTATTATTTATTAAGCATGAAGCAAACGACATAAGTAAAAAAACCCTTGTTCCGCTTTTGGAACAAGGGTTTCGTAATTAAAATGATGCTGCAAGCTTTTTAGCTTCTGCCAAGCCGTTTTCAATAATCTTTTGAGCGTCGTCAGGAACAGCGTTGTGTCCTTCGATGACAACGGTATGCAGGTCTTGAACACCGAAGAAGCCCATGACGGTTTTCATGTAGTTCAATGACATTTCCATTGCAGCCATCGGTCCTTCAGAATAGAAGCCGCCTCTTGCATTTAACAGAGCAACCTTCTTGTCTCCCATCAGGCCTTTAGGTCCTTCAGGAGTATATGTAAATGTCACTCCTGCGCGGGACAAGTAGTCCACATAAGTGTGAAGTACAGCTGGAACGGCGAAGTTCCACAAAGGGAATGCAAAAACAACTTTATCGGCTTTGACGAATTCGTCCAAGTAACGATCCGCTACAGCTGCAGCAGCTTTTTCATCCTCGTTCAATTCCATGCCTTTTCCTGCTTTAAATGTCCCGTTAATGGCATTTCTGCCCAGGTACGGCGGGTTTTCTTTGTAAAGATCAAGCTCTACAATTTCATCGTTTGGATGATTTTCTTTATAGCTGTTAAGAAACACTTCATAAAGTTTAACAGATACAGCTTCTTCAACTGTACGGTCATTAGCTTTAACAAACAATACTTTAGACATTCTATTTTCCTCCCGTTGCTAACGTTTTAATATTTACTTACAAATAGTATGTTACTTTCATTTAAATAGAAAGTCAACTCATTTATTTTGATGCCAAAATATGTTTCTATCAAAAAAGCCCTGTTCATATTTGATAAAAAACAAACGATTGCTCATATCAGCAAGAACTTTCGTTCGGATAATACAACATTATTTAAGTTCAAGCATAAAATATTATATTATGTAGCATATTTATGCGTGGTCGGAATATGCTGCGAAGCAAATAAAAAAGTTTTCGTTTAGGTTACAATGGCACATCTCATTAGGAACATTTATAGCGATAACAATATACAAACCAAGTGATACTTGCACTTAGTAAAGACAACGCAATCAGTGCGGTTAGATAACTATACGTTTGCCAAACTAGAAATGACCTCCAACTAGCCCCAAATATTGTGGGGAGGATTAGGCATAGGATACCTATAAAAATTGTAGTCACAAGCCAAAAAGCTATGAGTGTCAATCTCTTTTTCGTTAACGGTAATTTCCTATTCTGTTTCTTTCTACGCACCCCTAAAAAGAAAAATAGAATTGCTAGTAATGTTAGAGCAATTGTAGCGGAAGATAGAGCGATATCGGAAATCTGCATCAAACTCATTTGATAGCTTTGGGAGATATTTCCGTCTAAAATATCCTTAATATTATATAACATGTCAATATTTGTACTGGCACTATTGGATAATAGAGAGATACCTAGCTGTTCTTCTGGGAATAAGAATATATTTGTTGCAAACGTTGGATTACCACCTGCGTGTTGGCTGAATGTCTGATCTGCATTCACGACCCACCCCGCCCCATAGTACAGTTCATCCACAGCCGCAACAGACCTATTGCCCTCATGTGATTTTGCAATCAGCCCTTGAAAGATTTCCGGAATATCTTCAACAATTCCCAATTGAATTCCCATCCAACGGGCTATGTCTTGAGAGGACGAAAACAGATACCCAGCAGGTGTGTTTCCTCTAAATTCCGGTGCATCATATGGCAGCGTCATGAAAAAAGCGGAACGATAGCCCTGTGCCAACTGACCTGTCGCTTGTACCTTACCTCTATTCGCATAAGTTTCATACAACCCCAGTGGTCGAAATACTTGTTCTTCCATAAAATCCTCAAAGCTTTGTCCCGATACGGTTTCTATCACCAAGCCCAGCACATCATAATTTACCGTCCCATATTCATATCTTTCGCCAGGTGGAAATACCACTTCGGCATCTATTAACATTTCAACGGTCTTTTGCAACATATCTGGTGTATTTCCCTCTGGGATATGCTGAGTATGATACCTATTGATTAACCCTGTAGTATGATGAAGGAAATGATTCAAAGTAACACTCTGCATGTCAACGGGCTGTCCCTGATATCGCAATGAGAACCAAGGTAAATACTCTACAACCGAATCGTCCATAGACAAAAATCCCTGCTCTTCCAAAAGTAAAATTCCTAAAGCAGTAAAAGCTTTGCTGACGGAGGCTAACTCCCATATGGTGTTTTCATTGGTCAAAATCCCTTCCTCAGAGTTTGCATAGCCGGATGAAAAGAAATAGGTATCATCCCTTGATTGTATTGAAACTGACATGCCCGGTGTGCCAGATATACGCCTAGCATCTTCTAATAATGATTGGATTGCAACAGACTCTTCCTCTGTCAATGCATAGGCTGAGGTGTTAAATCCAACAAACAACATAAATACTGTGATTATTGTTATAATTATCATCTTACTTCTCATGAGACAGCCCCCAGTAATAAAATATTGACTCGCTATCTGTGATCATGATGCCACTATATTTTTTCATTTCAAAGCAGACACATTATACCGATTATACAGGGGAAAAGGTTATTTCTGAATATGTAATGAGATTAATAAAATGGAAAAAGATAGATTGAGTTATGGCGCAGTACGTAAAAACTATTACCTTATCTTTGATAAACATAATAGAGAAATTTACATATTAAACATGATTATATGTAAATCTCCTTATTTTTCTGCTAATGTAAAAGATTTTGATAGGTGTATATTCAATGCTTTCACATGATTTTTAATGTCTACAATCCATCAAGCAATTGTTTCTTCGTTTTATATCCAGATATTATACTTTATCGGCGTTCTGTCTCTCACTCAACATCGATTATGCCCCTATGACAATATGTCCGCAAGAATTTTATTGCAGCAAGAATTTCATTGCAGAATTTGATACTTTTTTCTCCCTCTCTAATAGTTGATATGATAAGGATATTACACAATATCACAACTCATCATGCGATAATAACATTGAACAAATAAAGATTTATTTTGCCCCCCTACAACTCCAATACAAATCGTAATATGATATTAACCGTAACAAAGAAATAGACAGAAACTTAGCAAGCGAGAAAATAAAAATGAGAAAGAGCGATGTATGAAGAGCTATTTTTTTGAAAAACAACATTGCATATCGTGATATTTATTTTGTGAGAATAGTCATACTAAAACCTTTCTACACGCGAAAAATCACTTCATAAGCTGTCTTTGAAAGAAATTATTTAAAAATACTCCCATACAACTAAATACAGAAGTTTGAAACTACTACATTCATGAATGGAAACCTAAGATGACTTGTTTCAAGCGAGACATACAAGCAGTCTCTAAACATTGTAGTTGATAAAACAGCGAGCAGTATTGACCGTAAAAGCTGTTATGTGGACTAATGATTGTAAAAACAATCTACTATATATCGCCATGATGGAAGCCTATTCCAGAGCGATTGATAAGCGCCGAGATACCGAATACGAACGGTTAGCGAGATAAATAGAAATAGTGCTTCATTCTTCACAATGGAAGTGAGTGCATGGAGAAATTATGAAAAACAGCCGAAGCACACCGCTTCCGCAAGCGGCAGCAAAAGCGAGCAAGTGAAAGCGGTGTGCTTGTCGTTGCGTAGCAACGACACCATTCTACCTCCCCATATCTAACAGGGAGGTAGGAAATAGAGAATAATAGTATGGAATCCGTTGATACGGTAAGGGAAATGATGTCCTGTGCTGGAATTTTGTGGCGGAAATTTGAGATATATCAAGTAATTGGATAAAAAAGGTGATAAAAAAAGACTTTTATATCAGATTGATGGAAGAAACAAAGAGATTTGACTTAGGCATAGATTCTTTCAAACAACTAACACTGGATATATCTTGTGAAGAAAAATGATATACAAAAAGCTACGTTTCAAAGATACCTAGAAGCGTCAGGAATTATTAGAAAGTTATTCGGAAATATTCAGTTAAAAGATATGAATGACATTGTTGTGCAAAGAAAAATTGATGAATACGCAAAGAAGCGTTCTCACAGTACCACTCGCAGCTTGTTAATAAAAGTCAAAATGGCACTTCGTGACGCTTACGCTCGTGGTTATCTCACGAATGATTTCGCAGAACTTGTCAAACCTCGTGTGAAAGAGTTATCGAAACGAAACGAAACAAAGCGTTATCCATTACGGACTTCCAAAAGCTAAGAACATATCTACTAGCACACACAGAGGAAGAATTTCATGTGCTCGTCTTAGTAGCTTTAGAAACAGGTATGCGAAGAGGAGAATTGGGTTAACGTAGACACCTTCTTGATGAAGTGAGTCTGCAAAACGTAAAGTTGTGTCGCGATCTGGAAGAATAATTGGAATAATAGGTGATTCACTATGTAATACATTAAGACCTATTTGTTGAATGCCGTCTCTTAAGTAAGTACTTTTCGTTTTCGTGTAACTTTTCCTGGATGTCCGGATTTTTCTCTAGAATATCAATAGCTGCAATTAAACCTCCGATAACTGATAAATGTTTTATTGTGTCGAGTACTTGACTCCCCGTCGACAGTTGTAGGACATCTCTTTTAACAAACAGAGCCATAGAAAAAAGCACCCTGTTTTTGCGGGTGCTTATTTTGAATCCTGCTCCTCATCAAGACGTTCGTAAGCATATGAACGCTTTTGATCCATCGTTTCTCTGTTTGTCAAATCCTTCATTTGCCGTGTAAATTGCTCGTCATATCCTTCCCCCTCTTGATTTCTTTTTTCTGTTTCAGCTTGAGTCTCCGCGGTTTTTCTTGCATATGGAACGGCTTCGAGGCGCTCATATGGTATTTCTTGACCTGTTGCTTCACATATTCCGTATGTGCCGTCTTCCAATCGCTTGAGGGCGTCTTCCACTTCTTTTAATAAATTTCTGTCCGTCTGCCGGAAGGTCTGCTCTCTCATTCGTTCAAAATAAACGCCGGCATGGTCAGCCTGATGATTGTCAACTCCGTTTGAAAGCTCGCCCGTTTCTTCCGCCATCGACTGATCTGTTCCTTCTGCAGGGGAAAGGCTTTGTTTTAAGTCAATTAATTTATGGTAGAGATGGTCTTTTTGTTTTTGTGTTAATGGCATGGCTGATCCTCCTCCTTTCTTCTTCCTTTCCCGATTTCGTGGGAGAAAAACCCGCCTTTCCAAAATAAAAAGGCCGTTCAGACGCGGACAAGCGGTGAACAGCCTTTACGGTTTATGCACATAAGTATTTTGATAACAGCGCTTGAATTTCAAGCATGTCGGTATCCTTCGTAAATTCCAGGTCAAAGATTTTGCTGCTGGTCATCAGAGAAAGAGAACTGTCTGGATTGAACATGCTGACTTCTCTGATTGCAAAGCCTTCAATCGATCTGTACGGCAGGAAAACGCGGACTTTCTTTTTGGAAAACAGTTTATTATCAAAAAAAATAATCCGCTTGTTCGTAAAACATATTTGATCTATTCTTAGTCTGCAAACCGATTCTATTTTTTCTCCTTCTATAAGCAGCGGTTCAAATTTTTTGCCGTCTGCTGTTTTGCTTGCTGAAAAAACGCCCAATCAAAACCCCTCTTTCTATGTGTCCAATTTATGTTTATGCACAAGGCAAAGTATGCTGTCAGTTACTAATAAGGATACGATAACCCTGATTTATAAACAATTACGAGCAGATTACATTTCTTTAACTCTATATGTTTGTTTTTACTATCAATTAATACGCCCGGCGGACGCGTGAGGTTTCAACTTTTTTATCAGTTTTTTCAGCTTATTTTTCGTTTGCTATCAATCAAAAGGTGCATAACGGTTATAACAAAAAACCGCAGCAAGATGTTCTTCTTCTCTGCGGTTCTCTTCTGACGATTTTATCATGCCTTTTGTGTACGTATCAGGCACTTGCTCCTGCTTCCGATTCAGTCAGCCGATTTTTTAGGAAGGCCTGTGTTTTTTTCTTCAACAACCCTTCATGTGTGATTTGATGATCCAGGCGAATGAATTCAGGCTTTTACTTCTTCAAAGTATTCTTTGTAATAGCCGCCGACTTTGCTTGTATTATCGATAATAAACAGAAACTCTTCCGTTTCGTTTTTGACCTCGTAAACGTTACCGACGGTCAGCGCTCTGTTGACGATGTACTTTTTGGCATCGGTATGTATGCACTTTACTTTTTTAATGGTTTTATTGTTCTGCCATTTTTCGTGAATCATGTGGATGTCTCCTTTTTCATACGTGTATAGTTTCCATTGTAGCGTTTTTTCGCCGAAATGCAATGCGCTCTGCTGGCGAATGTGATTTTGCCAAGCATGAATATTGATTTGGTTTCATTCCCTGTTATAGAATGGTGGTGTATAGTTCCAAAATCAGAAATATATCCCTCTTTCATCCGCGTAATGACCGAATCAAAAGACAAACCAGCACCAAGACAACTCACCTGAAGACAGACCAAAATCTTAAAGGAGGTTTGTTTGACAAACATGAGTTCATTAACGATGCAGGTCAGTAAGAAGCTGGAGTCATTTTTGCAGGGAACAAAGAAGCTCTATATTAACGGGGAATTTGTAGCCAGCGCCTCAAACAAAACGTTTGAGACCCCAAACCCGGCGACTGGTGAAACGCTCGCCACCTTGTATGAAGCAGGTCCCGAGGATGTCGACAAAGCGGTAAAAGCTGCGCGGGAAGCCTTTGACCGCGGTGAGTGGCGGACGATGAACCCGGCCGAAAGAAGCCGGCTGATGTACAAACTCGCCGATCTGATGGAGGAACACAAAACGGAACTGGCTCAGCTTGAAACGCTGGATAACGGGAAGCCGATCAGCGAAACGACCGCCGGCGATATTCCGCTGTCAATTGAACATATGCGCTATTATGCGGGCTGGGCGACGAAAATAACCGGGCAGACGATACCTGTTAACGGACCTTATTTCAACTATACACGACATGAGCCTGTCGGAGTTGTCGGGCAAATTATCCCTTGGAACTTCCCGCTTCTGATGGCCATGTGGAAAATGGGAGCCGCGCTTGCAGCCGGATGTACGGTTGTCTTAAAACCGGCGGAACAAACGCCGCTTTCCGCTCTGTATTTAGCGGAGCTGATCGATAAGGCAGGCTTCCCGAAAGGCGTCATCAACATCATTCCTGGCTTCGGTGAGACGGCCGGAGAAGCTCTGACCGATCACGCCCTTGTTGACAAACTGGCATTCACAGGGTCAACGGAAATCGGCAAAAAGATTATGGAGAAAGCGGCCAAATCGGTCAAACGGGTTACCCTTGAGCTCGGCGGAAAGTCGCCGAATATCATCCTCCCTGACGCCGATCTGAAGAAAGCGATTCCAGGCGCACTAACCGGCGTCATGTTCAATCAGGGTCAAGTATGCTGTGCGGGATCGCGCGTTTTCATCCATAAAGACCAATATGACAAAGTCGTTGAAGAAATGGCCGCTTATTCCAAATCACTCCGCCAAGGTGCGGGCCTTCATGAAGACACGCAAATGGGACCGCTTGTCAGCAAAGAGCAGCACGAACGCGTCCTCTCGTATATTGAAAAAGGACGCCAGGAAGGTGCGAAAATCGCAGCCGGCGGAACATGCCCTTATGAACAGGGATACTTTGTTTCTCCGACTGTATTCACCAATGTCGAAGACGAGATGACAATAGCAAAAGAAGAAATCTTCGGTCCTGTTTTGGCGGCGATCCCTTATGAAACGGTAGATGAAGTCATCGAACGGGCCAATCGCAGCGAATACGGCCTTGCTGCTGGCGTATGGACGGAAAATTTGAAAAACGCCCACTATATCGCCGACCGTCTGCAAGCCGGTACCGTTTGGGTCAACTGCTATAATGCCTTTGACGCCGCATCCCCATTCGGCGGCTACAAACAGTCGGGACTCGGACGTGAAATGGGCTCATACGCTCTGGATAACTATACAGAAGTAAAAAGCGTCTGGATTCATACAGGCGAATAACGCAAGACATGAGTTTCTGCAGCCGCCCTGTCGATCAGGGCGGTTTTCTTTTTTATAGAAGTAAACATTTATAGATACATATGGTAAAATAGATGATAGTTTAAGTCGACTGGAATGATAAAACCGTGTATTCTTCCTCTCTTGGCAAAACCCTCTGGAATCAAAAAAGTTTTAGATACATATGGGCGTCACAAACAGCACAGGCTGTCGGGTCGATTTTGATGACGATCATCGTCATGGTCGATGTGTTTAAGGAAACGAACTCTGTATTCGGATCCGGTCTGGTTTTGGCTTTATCCTCGTTCGGCAGTGTAATAGGCGGAGCGATGGCTGCTTTTGCTATTCAGCGCCTCGACCTGCTGCAAACAGCCGCTTATTCAACATGGTTCAGAGCGGTCTGCGCATTATGCATCGGCTTATGCCAATCGCTGGGCTTACCCTCTTATATCATTTATATGCTGCTATTTTTGCAAAGCTTTGTCGGCTCGTGGTATTCCCCCGCACAATTAGGTTTACTGTATCAAGCGATTAAAAAGCGCGATTACGTGGCGGCATCGGGAAGCATCGTGACGGTCAACCAGTTTGTTCAGGCAGCAGGCTGGGGTCTCGGCGGCTATTTAACTGTTTTGGCCCAGACTCATACGTTGACAGTGTTTACAGCAGGACTCTTTTTCGTATCAGGGCTTTTAATCAAATTGCCTGATTTCAAAAAAGCGGTTCCCCCTCGTCAAAAAACCCGTATACAATCAGTCTGGCGCACTGTATACAGGAAGAAAACTGTTTTGTTGCTTACGATGATGGACATGTCAGAAGGTTTAGCAAATGCGGTCTGGACTTCCGCCGTTTTGCTGGCTTTTACAAAAGAGGTGTTAAATAAAGGAGAGGCTTGGTGGGGATTCATCAATGCCGGTTATTTTTTGGGAGCGATTTTGGGCGGCATTCTCGCTGTGCTCTTTTCCAACCAGCTCAAAAAAAGGCTTGGCCTCATGATTGTCTTGGGTTCTGTTTCAATGGGAATCACAACGCTTTTATTCGCCTATTCGTCAAATCCCCTCCTTTCGGTCATCCTCTGTATCATGATGGGTCCGCTTTATCAAGTAAGAGACGTCAGCCAGACGGTTATCCTTCAAGATACGTTGACAGATGAAGAGCGTGCACCGGTCACCGCCGCCAAAAATACTATTTTGACTGCATGGTCTGTCTTAACAATCGCCATTATGGGGGCTTTGGCGGACTTGATCGGGGTGCAAAGCGTATTTATCGCTGCCGCTGTATTATATGCCGGAACAGCCGCTGTCACATTTTTCGTGCGGGATGTGAGAACGTACAGCCAGTCTGCAAGGCAAATAGAACGATGAAGCTGCTGTGGATTTTTTCATCAACGGTATATTTGGAGTGATCGTTTGAGAAATAAAAAAAGCTTATTCGATGACAATGGCGCTGATTGCCGGCGGCATTTACAGCTGTTCAGCAAAGATTGAAAAATAAAAATGAACAAAGCGGCGCTCAGCAGAATAACATGCTGCGCGCCCTCTGATTCAGCGGGATATCAGCTCTTCGTATTCCCGCTTCAATATCCCCATAATGATTTCATCTGAGTACTGTTTATTCATATAAAGAGCCTCCCTGACCGTACCTTCCCTTTTAAATCCGGCTTTTTCATATGCTTTCAGCGCACGCTTATTGTGTGAAAAAACTTCGAGCTGAAGGCGGTTAAGATCGAGCCTTTCGAATGCAAACTGCATGGCCAGCCGCACCGCTTCAGGACCATAGCCTTTGTTCAAATAAGCGGGGCTGTGCAAAGCGATTCTAAACCCTGCTTTTCGATTCGTCCGGTCGATGTCAATGATGGACAGATCGCCTATCAAACGATCGTCCTCCTTTAAGCAGACGGCAAAATCATAGCGCGTCTCATCGCTTGTGATTCTCTCGTAGTGCTCATAAAGGTCTTCCATCGTAAATTCACGTGTCGTGCCCGTCATATACCTGATGTCTTCATTTTGAGCGGCTTTATAAAAGCTCTCCATATCGCCTTTTTCAACAGTCCTGAGATAAACTTTACGGCTCTCGAACATCGAACGCGCCTCCCCTGTTACTTTTGATACGCAGCAAACCAATGGTATGGCTGTATTTCCTTTAAAGATTTATAAATCAGACGCCCATCCGGTACAGTTACAGCCGCTTTAAGATCCGGACCCCAATAAAAAAGCCTTTCCTGGCATACCCCGCACGGCGTTAATACCTTGCATTCGGAATGTTCATCGTCTCTCGCAACACAAACAGAGTGCGTAATTTTTGCCTGATACTTATGGGCTTCGAGAATGGCGCCCGTTTCGATGCATAAATCGGTTGAAGCGTTGATTACTTCCGGGGCTACGCTCGTCAAGATTCTCCCGTCTTCGGTATACATGGCGGCTGCCCCGCCCCATCCGGTCGGATACCTCTTTTTGATCAAGTCGACTGCTGTATCATACAGCATCTGTTCAATATTCATTCAGCACCATCCCCCAAACATTGTTACTAATGTCTCTCTTTTTACAATACCTGAAATTGGAACGGAGGTAAATGAAGATATTCAAAGACAAAATCGGAAGGCTCACGATTTCCTAATGATGCTCACCGCCTAACAAAAGCCGGCAAGCCCCTGCTGACGTATGCCTGTATCTTCATCGCCTGTTCAAAATCGCTGTTCTTCTGTTTTCACCCGATTGGCATGACACATTTCCCAAATGAATACAGTAATATGAAGGAGATGAGAAGATTGCGTTCTTTACTAGAAGACGTGAAAGCTTTCAGACAAAAAACGCTCGCAGAGCTTCAAAATAGACAGAAGCCAGATGGTTCGTGGCGTTTTTGTTTTGAAGGGCCCGTGATGACAGACAGTTTTTTCATTCTGATGCTGACTTCACTTGGCGATCAGGACTCTTCTCTCATCACAAGTCTTGCTGAACGAATCCGTTCAAGGCAGAGCGAAGACGGCGCGTTTCGCAATCACCCGGATGAAAAAGCGGGCAATTTAACAGCGACAGTCCAGGGCTATACCGGGATGCTGGCTTCGGGGCTCTATGACCGGAGAGATGCGCATATGCAGAAAGCCGAGGCTTTTATTAAGGACGCAGGCGGATTGAAGGACGTCCACTTTATGACGAAGTGGATGCTCGCCGCCAACGGTCTGTATCCATGGCCGAGAGCCTATATTCCGCTCTCATTTTTACTGATCCCGTCCTATTTCCCGCTGCATTTTTACCATTTCAGCACATATGCAAGAATTCATTTTGTCCCGATGGCGATTACGTTTAATCGGCGATTCTCTTTAAAAAACAGCCAAATCGGCTCGCTTCGGCACCTGGATGAAGCCATGTCAAAAAACCCTCTCGACTGGCTGAACATCCGCTCTTTTGACGAGAGAACCTTCTATTCTTTCAATCTGCAATGGAAACAGCTCTTTCAATGGCCGGCTTACGTCCATCAGCTCGGATTTGAAGCGGGCAAAAAATATATGCTGGACAGAATCGAAGATGACGGAACACTATACAGCTATGCGAGCGCGACCATGTTCATGATTTACAGCCTGCTGGCGATGGGAATAGCAAAAAACGCCCCCATTGTCAAAAAAGCAGTCAGCGGAATCAAAAGTCTCATTTCATCATGCGGAGGAGACGGCGCCCATCTGGAAAACTCAACTTCCACCGTCTGGGATACGGCCCTCATCAGCTATGCCATGCAGGAATCCGGAATGCCTGAACAACATTCTTCCATCTCATCGGCAGCCGACTACCTTCTCAAAAGACAGCATGTGAAAAAAGCGGACTGGGCTGTCTCAAATCCTCAAGCGGTCCCTGGCGGGTGGGGTTTTTCACACATCAATACAAACAATCCCGATTTGGACGATACCGCTGCGGCATTAAAAGCAATTCCTTTTCAACGGCGTCCGGCTGCATGGAACCGGGGGCTCGCCTGGCTTTTATCCATGCAAAACAAGGACGGAGGGTTTGCGGCATTTGAAAAAAACGTTGACCATCCGCTCATCCGAAATCTGCCGCTCGAATCAGCAGCTGACGCAGCAGTCGATCCGTCAACGGCAGACTTGACTGGACGCGTTCTTCATCTGCTCGGGCTTAAAGGGCGGTTCACAGATAACCATCCTGCGGTCCGGCGCGCCCTCGGGTGGCTTGATCATCATCAGAAAGCGGACGGCTCTTGGTATGGCAGATGGGGCGTCTGCTTTATTTACGGTACATGGGCCGCACTCACCGGTATGAAAGCTGTCGGGGTTTCCGGCAACCACGCGTCTGTCAAAACAGCGATCTCCTGGCTTAAATCGATCCAGCGTGAAGACGGAAGCTGGGGAGAATCTTGCAAAAGCTGTGAAGCGAAGCGTTTTGTCCCTCTTCACTTTGGAACAGTTGTTCAATCTTCATGGGCGCTGGAGGCGCTTTTGCAATATGAGCGTCCGGATGATCCACAGATCATAAAAGGGATTCGTTTTCTCATCGATGATCACGAAACCTCGCGTGAGCGACTCGAATACCCGACGGGAATCGGGCTGCCGAAACAATTCTACATCCGCTATCACAGCTATCCTTTTGTGTTTTCATTGCTCGCTTCAAGCGCATTTATTAAAAAAGCGGAAATGAGGGAGACATATTGAACAGAGATGCTTACAAAGAAAAAATATCGTCGTGGGCCAAAGACCTGAAAGACCAGATGAAAGATGATCCTTCTTTAGAAAGCCATTTAGAAAAACTTTTTCAATCATTGGATGATCCTCGTGCGCCCGAACAGGAATGGTATGAGCAGGCAGAAGCCGTGTATCAAGCCATCTCCCGCAGTGATGCGTCTCAAGCAGGCCGGCAGCCATTCAGAACAGTGCCGATCGGAGGCCATCGCCTGCCAAGCCTGCCCTACTCGTATTCAGCCCTTGAGCCTTATATTTCAAAGGAAATTATGTTTCTTCATCATACAAAACATCACCAAAGCTATGTCGACGGCTTAAACAAAGCTGAAAAAGAACTGCAGAAAGCGAGGCAAACCAAACAGTTCGACCTCGTAAACCATTGGGAAAGAGAGCTCGCCTTCCACGGAGCCGGGCACTATTTGCACACGATATTTTGGTATGCGATGCACCCAAAAGGAAAAAGGCGGCCGACAGGCGAATTGCTGGAGATGATCAACCGTTCTTTCGGGAGCTATTCGGCCTTTAAAGAACAATTTTCCGAAGCGGCGAAAAAAGTGGAAGGCGTCGGCTGGGCGATCCTCGTCTGGGCGCCGCGCTCGCACCGCTTGGAAATTCTGATCGCAGAAAAACATCAGCTGATGAGCCAATGGGATGTGATCCCCCTGCTCCCGCTCGATGTATGGGAGCACGCATATTACCTTCAATATAAAAATGAAAAGGCAAAATACGTCGATAATTGGTGGAATGTCGTTGACTGGAGAGAACCTGAAAGGCGATTTGCGACAGCAAAGCGCGTTCTATGGGAGCCGTTCTGATTCAAATTCAATGGCGGGACTTCAACTATTGAAGTCCTGATTTGTTTCGATAGTTGCGCCGGACATCGGCCTCCCCGTCATCAGAGATGAAAAAGACTTGCCTCAAAAAGCGGACGAGCCTTTCCTCTCACACCTTTCTCTTCTCGGTGCCAGGCAACCGTCGACACTGGCCGAATCGAGCTAAAGTGCCGATACCTTATCACTGTCATACAAGTATCTATTTCTCTTAAACCCTCTATCGTATGTAATAAGATTCCAAGTAAAAGTTTAAATATTCCATTTTATCTTGAGGATTGTTAGAACTGATAACACGGAGATCGCTGAGGCGGCGTCGGGAGAGAAATCCCACAACCATGCACCCTTCCGAATCCGCTATTTTGATCATGCCTTTATGGAATATCGAATCTGCAGCATTCTATCAATATATCCCAAATTTGTGCCTTAAGTATGAAATGTGAACATTTTTTGATTTATTTGGAAAATAGTCGTTTTTCCTCATTCTTCTAATTTCAAAAATCGTTAAGCTATTCTACAAGAAGGGAGGGAATAAATGTTCAAACTGTCGATGTTTGTCTGATTCAGCTGGTCAGTTTTTCGAAAAATGGCAATTTATTTTAGGAGGGTTAATTATGAAAAAAATGTTTGCTTTCTTTACAGCCTTAATGCTCGGGTTGACTTGTCTGCCGTACTTATCAGAAGCGAAAGAATCAAAACATACGGACAGTTCTGTAACAACCTTACCTTCTATGTCTATACCCACACCTCTCAATCAGTCATTGAACCAGGAAAAACAGTTTAAAACTTCTGCTATTGATCTAAGCATCAGCCTCGATCTCTTAGGAATCGGAAACTCGATTAGGGATGCTATCGTTCAAAGCAATAACCGCAGCGGTTTCGTCAAAAACTGCATGGAAACCGCTTTTTATTCTGCAGGCCAAAGATACAATGTCATGGTGTTCAACTTAAGCCAAGGCTATCATAATGGTTTAAGAGGAGTTAAATTTTATGGATCTGCCAACTATCATGGCGTGATTTACGGCATTTGGGTATTTGAAAGCGGACAATTTACAAACCAAGGAGACGGCGGCTGGATTAACTGGGCATTTAAAGGCTGGTTTGATCGAAACGGCCAAACTGTAACATTCCGTAAGCCTTAATCAAAGTCAAGGTATCCCCCTCTTCTGCTTGCCGGTAAAATCGTATAAGCGAATTCACCGGCAGGCTTTTTTAATATTTCTGCCCCAGAAAAACAGCCGCTTTTTCCCTTCCTCCCCTTTTATCAAACACTTGCCTTGCCGATCATAAAGCCGACCAAAAAGACTGCACTGCTCACCTAAGCGATGCTTATCTTTACCGGCACGCAACCGTCTGCATGAAAAAAAGGCCGGATTTATCCGGCCTTATAAACAATTCAATCTTAGAATACGCCGATGACGTCCAAAAAGACAACAATAATGACGATTGGAGCTGCGTAGCGAATCAACAGAAGCCAGGCTGCAAACCATTTTCTGCTGATTTTAGAGCCCTCTTTCAATTCGGCAAACAGCTCGTCTTTCGGAATTTTAAGCGGCACAAAAACGGCGATGAGCAAAGCGCCGAGCGGCATTAAAATATTGCTGACAAGATAATCCGCCGCATCAAAAATCGATAGATTAAAAATCGATACATCCTGAAGCACGCCGTATGATAATGCTGAAGGGATTCCGAATAGGAAAATCGCAATTCCTCCCGCCCAAGCGAAAGCCTGTCTTTTTTTAGGGTCCCCTTTTGACAAGGAAGAAACAAGAATTTCAAGCATTGAAAATGCAGACGTCAGTGTAGCAAATAAAAATAAGAGCAGAAACGCCAATAAAAAGATGATTCCTAAAGGCATCTTGTGAAAGACTGACGGCAGCACATTAAATAACAGCATCGGGCCGGCATCAGGAGATAATCCGAATGAAAAAACGGCCGGAAAAATTGCAAACCCGGCAAGAATCGCTACAGATACATTGAGCAATGTCACTGAAACGGCTGATTGTACAAGGTTTTCTTTTTTCGATAAATAAGAGCTGTACGTTACCATAACGGAAACACCGACACTCAGCGAGAAAAAGGATTGTCCAAGCGCAAACAGCACCGTTTTGGCTGTGATATGGGAAAGATCAGGTTTTAAGAAAAACTCCAAGCCTTCCATTGAACCGGGAAGTGTGAGCGAACGGATGATCAAAAGCAGAAAAATAATGAACAGAGCAGGCATCATAAACTTGCTCGCTTTTTCAATTCCGCTTCTGACTCCTTTTGCAACGACAAGGATCGTTAGCATGATAAATGCAAATTGGCTCGCAAGAACGAGATACGGATTTGCAATCGTCTCCCCGAAAAGCCCGGCATAATCCGTACTTCTTGACAGTTCACCGGTCAGCCCTTTGACAATATAAATGATGATCCAGCCGCCGACAACACTATAGAAAGACAGCAGAATAAAACACGTGATAATGCCGAGGCGTCCAATCCAGTGCCAAAGCGAGCCGGGAGCCAGCTCCTTGTAGGATTCAACGGCATCTTTTTGAGTCTTTCTGCCGATAATGAACTCCGCCATTAATAAAGGAAGCCCAATCAATAAAGTAAAAAGAATAAACATAAGTAAAAATGCTCCGCCGCCGCTTGTTCCGGCAACATAAGGAAACTTCCATATCGCGCCGAGCCCGATTGCCGAGCCGGCCGAAGCTAAGATAAATCCAAGCTTTGATGACCATATATTTTGTTTATTTTCCACTTAAGCACCTCTTCTTCTCGGTCTAATTGCACATGGCTACAAACTATCATTTTAAAAAGCATAAACGAATTCGTCAAGGTTTTCAAACATTTCTTTCAGTTTACATAATAATATTATTTTAAACAATTCTTTATTTTACTAGTATTGAATTATTCAGAATATTAATTATAATAAGAGGATGTTACATTTTCTACAGATGTGAGGAGCTGGACTTATGAGTTATTTGATCAAAATCAGTCAATTTGCAGGAAAAACGTTCGCCATTTGGGTGATTCTATTTGCGGTTCTCGGCTTTGCCTTTCCGTCGCAGTTCACTTGGATCATCCCTTACATTACGATCCTGCTTGGCGTGATTATGTTTGGGATGGGATTGACATTGTCAGCGGACGATTTTAAAGAGCTGCTGAGACGTCCCCTGCATGTGCTGATCGGTGTGCTGATTCAATATACGGTCATGCCGTTGCTCGCTTTTGGACTGGCCTATGGCCTCGGTCTTCCCCCCGAAATAGCGGTAGGGGTCATTTTAGTGGGATGCTGCCCCGGGGGAACGGCATCAAATGTCATGACATTTTTTGCGAAGGGAAACATCGCCCTGTCTGTGGCGATCACAACGGTTTCCACATTGCTTGCGCCTTTTTTAACGCCGTTTCTCATTTTATTTTTCGCAAAAGAATGGCTTCCGGTATCTCCGGACTCGCTGTTCGTGTCGATTTTGCAGGCCGTGCTGCTTCCGATTATTGCCGGTCTGATCGTTCAATTTTTCTTTAAAAAACAAGTGAAAAAAGCTGTTCAGGTGCTTCCGCTCGTCTCCGTTCTCGGCATCGTCGCCATCGTCTCAGCGGTCGTCGGGGGCAATCGGGAAAACATTATTCAATCGGGGCTGTTGATTTTTGCGGTTGTTGTTCTTCATAATGGCCTCGGACTTTTCTTCGGCTTTATCTTGGCAAAGTGCTTTAAAATGGATTATGCATCTCAAAAAGCCGTGGCTATTGAGGTCGGCATGCAGAATTCGGGTCTCGGCGCGGCATTGGCGACGGCGCACTTCTCCCCTCTTTCCGCTGTTCCGAGCGCTGTTTTCAGCGTCTGGCATAACCTTTCAGGCTCATGGCTTGCGACATATTGGGGCAAAAAAACAAAGAAGCAGAAGAATGACAATCATTCTCCTGCCCCGCAGATGATAAACAAAAAGCTTTGACCGTACATGCGGCCAAAGCTTTTTTCTTGATTTAACCTTCCAACAGAAGCTGTTCAGGATCTTCAAGCAGATTTTTTATCGTGACCAGGAAGCCGACCGCCTCTTTACCGTCGACGATCCGGTGGTCATACGATAATGCAATGTACATCATCGGGCGGTTTTCGAAGCGCTCTTCATCAATTGCTACAGGACGCAGCTGGATTTTATGCATGCCCAAAATACCAACTTGCGGGCTGTTCAAAATCGGAGTCGATAATAGTGATCCGAACGTTCCTCCGTTTGTGATCGTAAAGGAACCGCCTTGAAGCTCGTTGAGCGACAGTTTATTGTTTCTCGCTTTCTTCGCAAGCTCTCCGATATCTCTTTCAATATCAGCAAAGGTTTTGCGGTCTGCATCGCGCACGACCGGTACGACGAGGCCATCCGGCGCAGCAACAGCGATTCCGATGTCATAGAATTTTTTGATCACAAGCTCGTCGCCTTGAATTTCCGCGTTGAGGAGCGGATATTTTTTCAGCGCGGCGACAACAGCTTTTGTAAAGAATGACATGAATCCGAGCTTCACGTCATGCTGCTCAAGGAATTGATCTTTTCGGCGTTTCCTTAGGTTCATGACCGCCGTCATGTCCACTTCGTTGAATGTCGTCAGCATAGCGGCGGTGTGCTGAACTTCAACGAGGCGTTTGGCAATCGTCTGTCTCCGGCGGGACATTCTTTGACGCTCTACCGGTTTACCTGCATCTTCGGTTTGTTTAGCGGCCGGCGCCTGTGTTTCGCGTTTTGGTTCAGGCTGAGCTTTTGGCGGCTGCTCGTTTTTCTGATAAGATTCAACATCTTGTTTTCTGACCCTTCCGAGCGGATCACCAGTAGGAATTTCCGATAAATCGATGCCTTTTTCACGGGCGAGCTTTCGGGCAGCCGGAGAAGCGATTGTTCTTGTTTTGGCTGCATCCGCCTCATCGTTCGCGCTTTCGCGAGGTTCGGCTGTCTTTTCAGATGAAGCTGCCTTCTCTTCCGAAGTGCCGCCGCTTTCTTGAGCGTCAGCTTGAGGAGCCGTTGATTTGCCTCCTTTTCCTTCGCCTTCTGAAATCGTTCCGATTACTTCGCCGACCTGAACTGTGTCACCGGAATCTTTCAGCACTTCCTGAAGAACGCCGGACTCTTCTGCCGTCAATTCCACGTTGACTTTATCAGTCTCCAGCTCAAGCAGGAATTCCCCTTGTTCTACATAATCTCCCGGTTGTTTCAGCCATTGGGCTATCGTTCCTTCTGAAATTGATTCCGCTAATTCAGGTACTTTAATTTCCGCCATTTTTTAGTTCCCCCTTAATTTTTGCGAGTCAAGCTATCAGATACAATGCGTTCCTGTTCCTTTTTATGAACCGTCGGATCCCCTTCTGCCGGACTTGAACGTCTTCTTCTGCCAATATAGCGGACCTTCACGTCCTTTGGAGCAACCTCTCTTAAATAAGGCTCGA
The DNA here is from genome assembly GCF_037976035.1 of Bacillus sp. FSL K6-0972. Taxonomy (NCBI): domain Bacteria; kingdom Bacillati; phylum Bacillota; class Bacilli; order Caryophanales; family Bacillaceae; genus Bacillus; species Bacillus sp. FSL K6-0972. The sequence goes on from NZ_CP150260.1 coordinate 2,260,132, forward strand.
TATAGTTCCATGCGCCCATATTTTGCGGTTCTTCCTGTACCCAGACAATCTCCTCCAAATTCGGGAGTTTGCTGAAGATCGCTTTAATATGCTTTGCAGGGAAAGGATACAGCTCTTCAACCCGTGCAATGTGCAGCCAATCTTTTTCAACTTCCATTTTATTGAAATGGTCGCTGATGTCAATCGAAACTTTACCGCTTGAAAGGACGAGGCGCGTCACTTTGTCATACTGATGGGAAAGTCCTGACATTTCATAGACCGGCTTAAAGCTGCTGTCGCTGAGCTCCTGCACTTCTGACACGGTATTCGGATTTCTCAGCAGGCTTTTCGGCGTCATGATGATCAGCGGGCGGATCTCCTCGCGAAGGAGCATCTTCGCCTGCCTTCTTAAAATATGGAAGTACTGGGCAGCGCTCGTCAGGTTGGCGACAGTCCAGTTGTTTTCCGCCGCCAGCTGAAGGAAGCGTTCCGTTCTTCCGCTTGAATGCTCAGGCCCCTGCCCTTCATAGCCGTGCGGCAAGAGAACAACCAGCCCTGATTTTTGTCCCCACTTCGCTCTTCCTGCAGAAATGAACTGATCAAAGTAAACTTGCGCCGCGTTTGCAAAATCTCCAAACTGCGCTTCCCAGATCACCATCGTTTCCGGCGAAGACACGTTATATCCGTATTCGAAGCCAAGGACGGACCCTTCAGAAAGCGGGCTGTTGTGAACCGCAAATGACGCTTTCGTATCTGCAAGGTGATGCAGTGCGATGAATTCGTCCCCTGTCTTGCTGTCGTGAAGGACAAGGTTGCGGTGTGCGAATGTGCCGCGTTCTGAATCCTGCCCGGTCAGCCTTAGAGGCGTGCCGTCTTTCAAAATGGATGCAAACGCCATCGCCTCTGCAAGCGACCAGTCGACTTTTCGGTCATCGTCGAACGCTTTGGCGCGCCTTTCGAGGATTCGCTTTAGCTTATCGAAAACGTTGAAGTTTTCAGGCCATGAAACAAGCTCCTGATTGATTTTGTGCAAAGTTTCAACATCAACCGATGTGTCAACATCAGGAAAACCGTTGGAAACAGGCTCCGGAAGAACGATTTCATGCGTCATGTCTTCCTTTTTGGCCGGCACTTTGCGATAGGCTTCTTCTAAACGCTTCAGGACAGCGTCCTTGATTTTGTCGACGGTTTCTTTATCGACGATCCCGGTATGAATCAGCTTTTCAGCAAAGATGTTTTTGACGGTCGGATGCTTTCTGACCGCATCATACAGCATCGGCTGCGTTGCAGACGGCTCATCCATTTCGTTGTGGCCAAAACGGCGGTAGCCGATCAGATCGATTAAAAAGTCTTTGTTGAAAGTCATGCGGTATTCAACAGCGAGCTGAACCGCTGAAAGGCATGCTTCAGGATCATCCGCATTAACGTGGACGATCGGAATTTCAAAGCCTTTTGCAAGGTCGCTTGCATATTTCGTCGATCTCGACTCATTGCTTTCCGTCGTAAAGCCGATCATGTTATTGGCGATAATGTGAATCGCTCCGCCCACCTGATAGCCTTTAAGCTGGCTTAAATTCAGCGTTTCCGCGACAATGCCTTCCCCTGGGAATGCCGCATCGCCGTGAATCAGAATCGCCAGCGATTTTTTGACGTCTTGAACCGGATAGCCGCTCTCTGTTCTCGTTTCCTGGGCGGCTCTTGTCGATCCCTCAACGATCGGATCGATGAACTCCAGGTGGCTCGGATTGTTCGCGAGCGCAATGCGCGCCGTTTTCGTATGCTCATCCTGAATCTGACGGTTGGCGCCGAGGTGGTATTTTACGTCACCCGTCCAGCCGTAATTGATCCCTGTCGAACCTTCCGACGGAACGAGATCTTTGTTCGGCGCATGCTGGAATTCAGAAAAAATGATTTCATAAGGTTTTCCGAGCACATGCGCAAGAACGTTCAGGCGGCCCCTGTGCGCCATTCCGATATTAACGTTTGTCGTACCTGCCGAAACGGACTTGGCGATAATATCATCCAGCATCGGCACAAGCGCATCAAGTCCTTCTATTGAAAAGCGTTTTTGCCCGACAAATGTTTTGTGGAGAAACTGTTCAAGGCTTTCAACTTCTGTCAGCCTTCTTAAAACTTCCACCAGCTTTTCTTTCGATTTCGGAGCGAATAATTCCCCGGATTCAATCTTTTTCATCAGCCAGTTGCGCTCTTCAAAAATGTGCACATGGTCAAATTCAAAAGAAATCGATTTTTTGTATGTGTTTTTTAAGTACTGGATGGCTTCTAAACCGTTCGTTACTTCTTTAGGGGCATCTTTGCATAGGACAGACGCCGGGATTTTTTTCACATCCTGCTCAGTTAACCCGTACTCAGCAAGAGGAAAAAGCTCCTGTTTTTCTTGTGTTTTTCTTAGTGGATTGACGGAAGCGTTTAAATGGCCATAGGTTCTAATATCTTCTGCAAGTTTTATCGCTGATGCGATTTTTTGAATAGATCCAGCCGTGAAATCTGCCTCTTCGTTTTTTAGAGAGGCGGCCCTTATATCGCCCGGGGGAGCTCCAAGTTCGTCAAACATCTCTTTTAAATCAGCATCCAAGCTTTCTGGATCCTTGACGTACTGATCGTATAGCTCCAGCACATAGCCGAGGTTCGGACCGTGAAATTCTTCCCAAGTCATTCTTTGTTTCATACTATTTTGAAACATTTGAACATTACCCCCAACCTAATAATCAAGTGAATGATTCACTATCTTAATATATCTTCTGAACCTTGCGCCCAGAAATATGTAATAAAAACGCTTCCACGTATATTTTACCACTGTTTCTCATTTGTTTCTACACAGATTGTTCAAATAAAATTAAAAAATCATCTTGAAAAATAAAAAAATTTATAATTTTGAACTTTCAGATTGTCTACTCTTAAACCGGCTCTTTATTTATTCACATATTTCCCCTGACCGTCTATTTTTTAACATCCGGATGTGCTCCGTAAAAAATTAAGTTGATAAAAATAATAAAAATTTCAATATTTCACTGTATTTCTACGATAAGAAACAGATGGCCGCGAGTATTGCTGCCATCTGTCACATCTATCTTATACTTTTGTTCAACAGCTTTTTTAAAAGCGGGTACAGAACATCGGGAAGCTGATCGACATCCGGGACGAAAAGGCTGTACTTTCCATACATGTCCTGTATCGTCTTCATTTGCGATTCTTCGATTTCGCTGTTTGATAAAAATACATTGATGACTTCGATATTTCGTTTCCGCGCTTCCATAACCGCTTCATGTGTATCGACAATCCCGTTTTGTTCATAATCGAATGCGGCCGGCTCCCCATCTGAAAAGACGATCAGGAACTTCTGAGCTTCGCTTCTTTGAACAAGCATCTTCGTCATCTGCCTGATCGCATATCCGTCCCGGTTGTCTTCCTCCGGTTCAAGCTGCATGACATGCGGTCCGGCGCCTGCTTTTAAGGAATCCGTAAAAGAGACGACCGTATGAAAATAGTTGGGCTGGCTCATCTCTGTCGCATCGTTTGTATCTTCCCAAAAACCGACGATTTGATGTGGGACAGCAACAGATTTAAGCGCTTCATGAAACAGCACAATGCCCCGTTTCGTCTCTGCCATTTTGTCATGCATGCTTGCTGAACAGTCGACGAGCAATGTAAAAACGGCGTCGATTTCTGTAGACGGCTCTTGTTTTTTATAGAACAGGCGCGGATTGCGCTCCGTAAAGTAACGGAGCAGTTTATTGTTCAATCTGCCTGCATGCAAATCGGTTCTCGGAAGCGTTTTTTTATGCTCGAGTGTTTTTTGAATCATCTGTTTGAGCCGTTTTTGATATGATTCGATGGTTTTGGCTTGAGCCTGGTAGTCTAATATGTCTTCATTCGAAGGTTTTTCCGGAAGCTTCATCACCGAAAATGCATAGCGGTTTTCTTTGCCGGCTTGGGCAGCTCCGGCGTTCGGTTCATCTTGAACAGATTCAAGCGATTCAAGTTTTGAATAGTCTTTCCTTTTCGTCTGCTTCGCCGTACCTTGAACAGACCCGAGCGCTTGGTCGCCGTCTTCTCCTTCTCTTAAAGCGCCGCCGGAAATATCGGTTTTTGCGCCGTGCTCCAAATCAAACTGGAGAAAGCTTTTGGCCGGGGCTTCCGTTTCTCTGTGCCAAGTCGGCATTTCTTCTTCATGAACTTCCTCGTCACCCGCACTTTTCTCTTCAAGCGTCAGATCCTCGCTCAGCTTCGGTTTTGCTTTCAAATCTTGAAAAAGCGCTTCTTCGTCAACTTGTTCATATTCCAGTTCCGGAAAAAAGAAGTACGTATTCAGCATATCTTTTTCGAGCACCTCTTCAAAACCTTCCATTAACCCATTTACAATCGAAACGATGTCAGCAGTTGAACGCGCTTCGAATACGCGGGCGAGCTCGGCTTCTATAAACCCCTTCATCGGGTCGATTGATTCATGGATAGCCGGTATCTCTTCAAGCGGTGACTCTGCGGTCAGCTTAAGATATACAGCGCAAAACAAAGCATCTGTAAAAATGCTCCGCTCCAGATTCAGCGTCAGCTGGGTCGCAAAGTGTTTGCGGTACATCGATTTCCGGCTTGAAAATACCGGTTTTGTGCCGGGACGCTCCCTCTTGATGGACTCTTCGATTCTGATATCCTCAAAAAGCATAAACAACTGTTTTGCCAAACTCTTAAACTGATATTCCCGAGCCGAGTCCAGCATGCGGGAAAAGTCTTTCATCGAGCTGTAGCGGGAGCCGATTGACCGCAAGTACACATCGCTCTTCAAACCGTCTACCATATCACGGTGGTTCCGGTCTTTCCAAAAGTGGCTCATGTAGATCGTTTTCTCAAAAGGATTGTAATAAGACTGAACCCCGTACTCCACTTCAACCTGATCGCTTTTCGCGAGCGTTTTTGCCAGATCTGTCAGCTCCATAAAAAGCAAAGAGTCAATCTTGCTGTCATTGAATTTAATAAACTTCATAAAAAAACCCTCATTCGAACAAAGTTTGGGCAATATTTCGGACCGCCGCTTTTTCGCGTTCATCATCAAGCTTTTCAACGATGCCTCGTTCGATCGCTCGCAGCGGCGGAATATACGTCGACAGGTCGCAAGTATCGAGAAGCGCTCTGATGGAAGCGGCCTCTTCAGATACCTGACCGTTATGCGCTTGCGTCATTAAGTCCGATGACAGGGTGACAAACCGGTCCAGCAGCTTCTGATCTTTCAGTTCGGATTGTGTTTCAAGCACCCGTTTCAGCAGGTCACCTTTAATGTATGGCACGTCGATAATGACAAACCGGTTTTTCAGCGCTTCGTTCAATGGAACCGTTCCGACATAGCCTTCGTTTATCGCCGCAATCACGCCGAATCCCTCTTTCGCTTTGATGACTTCCCCTGTAAACGGATTGGTCATCATTTTCCGGTAATCCAGCACCCCGTTTAAGATCGGCAGCGTTTCCGGTTTCGCCATGTTGATTTCGTCAATATATAGAAAATGGCCGTTGTTCATTGCTTTTGTTACGGGACCTTCAATAAATTCAATAGAGGCGTTCCCGTCGGTGTTTTCAATCGTTTTGTAACCGACAAGCGCCTCTGCATCAAGGTCCACAGAACAGTTGACACTGTGCATAGGTTTTTGAAAATAAGCGGAGAGCGTTTCGGCAAGTTTTGTTTTTCCTGAGCCTGTCGGGCCTTTTAACAAAACGTTTTTTCCGAGTGACAGCGCGATCATCGCGTCATAGAGAATGGCGCTGTCTTCCGCTTCATAGCCGGGCTTTCCAATCAATGAATGGTATTCCGCGTCAGCAGGTTTAGCGGCAGACTGAATCAGCCGCTCTTTTATCTTTTCAGGCAGCTCTAGTTCGTGCAGATCATATTTCATGTGTTGTAAAATTCCTTTCTAAAAGCGTCTTCTGTATTTAAGTATACTAGAAAAGATGCACTGCCCTCAATATAAACGGCTTCCAGGCGCCGATTCACTTTTTTCCACTGTTCGTCAGCGCTCCGCAAACCATCCGGGCTCCGGAGTTTCCGGATGGATTTGTCAAATCGTCATCCTGATGCTCGTGAATGATAAAAGCACTTCCGTCATGATCCAGCAGACTGAACTTGCTTTTCTGATCGAGGGTAACTGCCGGCGCATTTACGATGACGTCGACTTTGCCATCGGCTCCGACTTCAATATTCGGCAAATCACCGGCATGCGGCCCTTTCGGATTGTGAAAGCCGTGCTCCTTCTGATCAGGATTGAAATGAGCACCCGCACTCTCAAAATCAGGTTTTTTGCACACGCCGGTTTCATGAATATGAAAAGCAAGCATGCCAGGCGGCAGATCATGGGCGCTGACTCTGATATCAAGGCCTTCTGCAGCAGATTCAGACACTTCTATAAAACCGGTCTCCGTACCGTCGCGTTTGATCAGCGGTACCTTTATTGGCTGTGTCATCGCTTCAAAGGTTTCTTTATGTTCCTGTTCGGCATTTTTCTGCTCGATTTCTTTCTGCTGTGTGCATGCAGCTGTCAAACAAACAGCCATACATGTGAGCAATATGTAATGTAATGTTCTCAAATGGCTTCCCCCTTCGCTTTTCTTTTCAGTTTAGACAACGAAAAGGGGCATTAAACCTGTCCTTCCCATCCTGAAATCACGCAAAAAAAAGCCATTTAAAATGGCTTTTTTAAAATGAATATCGTTTTGCGCCGAGATAGCGCTGTTTCCAGTAGGAATTGTTCATGTCGCTGACGGTGACGCCGGAATCGTTGGCATTGATAAACTTGTTGTTTCCTAAATAAATACCAACGTGTGAAGGGCCTGCTTTATATGTTGAGAAGAAAACAAAATCACCTCTTGAAGGCTGGCTGACTGGCGACATGATGTTCCAGTACCCTGCTGCGCTCAATCTTGAGACTGATGTGACTTTGTTTAATACATAATAGATGTATCCGCTGCAGTCAAAACCGGAAGGATTGTTGCCTCCCCATCTATAAGGCACGCCGATATGCTTTTCTGCTTCCGCGATCATCCGCTCGACTTTTGCGCTTGTCGAAGTGCCGGTTGAAACTGAAGAGTTCGGCGAGCTGGAGGATGGGCTGCTAGATGATCCTGAAGTCGATGCACCGGAGATTTTAAGCTTCTGGCCGACTTGCAAAACATCTGTTTTTAATTGATTAGCCTCTCTGATGCTCTGTACCGTCACCTTCATCGAATTCGCGATTTTCCACAGAGAATCGCCCGGTTTAACCGTGTAAGTGGTCGTTTTTGAACTGCTGCTTGTGTTCGTTTTACTTGATGAAGAACTTGAAGACGAACCAGAAGATGGTTTGCTTCCGCTGGAAACCGTTCCTTTCACTTTAAGAACCTGGTTCGGGTAGATCGTGTCAGACTTCAAGTTGTTCAGCGTTTTGAGTTCGGCAACTGTCATATTCAAATTATTGGCAATTTTCCATAAAGAATCGCCCAATTTGACTTTGTATGTGCTGCTTGAACTGCTTGCATTTTGCGAGCTTGAGCTTGATGATTTCGAACTGGAGCTTGAACTTGAGCCAGAGCTGGAACCGGTGCTTTTCGCGCTTCCTTTAATGACCAGTTTTTGTCCCGGATAAATCATATCGCTGCTCAGCCCGTTTAAGTTTTTGATCTCTTTTACGGTTGTTTTGTGGTCTTTGGCAATCAGCCACAAGGAATCTCCCAATTTTACCGTGTAAGTTGATTTGGCAGTGCTTGAGCTTGAGCTTGAGCTTGAGCTGGAACTTGCGGATTTTGCCTGTGAGCTGCTGCTTTTTGACTTGCCGTCCGGAACTTTTAAAGTTTGTCCGACATAAATAATCGTAGATGAAAGATTGTTGGCTGATTGAAGTGCCGAAACACTGGTATTGTACTCAGTTGAAAGCTTCCACAGTGAGTCTCCGCTTTTCACCTTGATGGTTTGGGCTTCTACCGGTGACGCCGCCAATGAAGTTCCAACTACTGCAGAGGCCGCCAAACCTACTGCTATCTTCTTCTTCATAACCTCTTAACCTCCCGTTTCATTTTCGTTCTCTCTATGTATGCCATTACATTTGCCATTGCTTAAGACTTTATCCAGCCGACCAGGCAGGTGATCTGATCACCATATGTATGGTCTTTGGCTGAAAGCCCCCTTTTATATTCTTAAGCAAAAAATGCAATTCATGATTTGTATCGGCCTATTCTATATTTTTTTAATAGTTTTTTTGTTTTTTTACAAATCCCCCGTTAAAAATACAGACTGATAGACATATTGACAAAAATCAATACTTTTTTTCACGTGCTCTAGATGCCGGATGCTTTTTTTCGTAAGGTTTGCGTTTCAATTTTTTGGAAATACGATGATCAGTTGCTCTAAAATCAGAGGTTCATGGTGAAAAACAGCGAGAAGGAGTTGACTGGATATGCTGCATGTGCCGAAACAGCCTGTATAGACGCCGTAACATGCGGATTTCCGTGCCGTTTTACAGCCGATTTCCCTTTCTCTCGGATCAAACGGTCAACAGATGGGCAAGCCAGCGTTCAAGTTGAGGGTGTAAAAACTGCGTATTGATATTCTTTAGTTTTCCGGAAATCGCCGATCAATCCTCATCTATTGCCTAATCGAAAAGCAAAGATCAGGATGACTTATACATTTCTACATTTCAGCACAAATTCCTCCACGAAACCATAAATTGACTATATCATACATTTTTTTTGCCAACATCCGGAATTGGGAGTATCTTTTTTTTAGATCGAACGACGTTTTACTATTTCATCAATAGATTCTTATTTCCTATCTTAGTATAACGATAAATAGAAACGTAAAACTTAATACTCATTCATTTTTGTATATTAATAGTCTTAATAGACTATTAGAAAACACATAAAAAAGCTTCTGATTTATTACCGCCGCTTTCATGCATGTTTCCTCCTTTTATGGCGCATTTTAAGAGATGGAGGTGAATCTTCTTGGCTATTCAAAAAATATGTCAATATTTATGTACGTGTTTAGGGATCCTTTCTCTTTCCTTTATTTATGTGCAAATGTTTAAAAAAACAAAACAGACGAAAAAAGATTGAACAGACATTTATTGCATTTTATACATAACGTGTTATAATTTCTCTCGTTATCCAAAAGAAACGGGGAACTGATATGAGGGAAACAAAGGATTTGCGGGAGAAAACAAGACAGTTTTTAACGATTTTAATTCCGATTTTGATTACGCAAGCGGGACTGTCGCTCATTACGGTTCTCGACACGGTGATGTCAGGCAAAGTCAGTGCCGCAGACCTCGCCGGCGTCGCAATCGGCTCGAGTTTGTGGACCCCCGTTTATACAGGGCTTGCCGGCATTTTGACGGCTGTAACACCGATGGTCGCCCAGCTGATGGGGGCTAAACGGCAAAAGGATGTCCCTTATACTGTTATTCAATCGATCTATGTGGCCGGGATCATCGGCATTGCCGTCATCGTTTCCGGGTATTTTCTGATTGATCCTGTGCTGAAGAACCTCGATCTTGAACAGAAGGTAGCGGTCATCGCAAAGCAATATTTAATCTGCATCGGGCTCGGCATATTGCCGCTGTTTGTTTACAATGTAATGCGCTGCTTTATTGATTCACTCGGAAAAACGCGGGTGACGATGCTGATTACGCTTTGTTCTTTGCCCATAAATTTTGTCTTGAATTATTTGTTTATTTTCGGGAACTTCGGGTTTCCAAAGCTTGGAGGAGCAGGAGCCGGTATGGCTTCCGCCATCACATATTGGTGCATTTGTCTAATCTCTTTATACATCGTCCATAAGAAGACGCCGTTTCACCAGTTTAGGATTTTTGGAACATTCTATTCATTTTCTTTTGCTGAAAGTATGAAACTGCTGAAGATCGGCATTCCGATCGGTTTTGCCATCTTCTTTGAGACGAGTATATTCGCAGCTGTCACTTTGCTGATGAGCCACTTTGACACGGTCACGATCGCTTCCCATCAGGCGGCAATGAATTTCGCTTCGCTTCTTTACATGCTTCCATTGAGCGTATCGATGACGCTGACGATTGTCGTCGGCTTTGAAGCCGGGGCCAAACGGTTTAAAGACTCGAGAGCCTACAGCTATCTCGGGATTTCAATAGCGGTCGGTTTTTCATTATTCACGGCACTCATCATTTTACTGTTCAGAGAGCAAATCGCCGGTTTGTACGCGGCTGACCGGGATGTACTGCTTCTGACCAAGGATTTCCTGCTGTATGCGTTGTTTTTTCAGCTGTCAGATGCCATCGCCGCGCCGATTCAAGGAGCGCTCAGAGGATATAAGGATGTCAACTACACGCTTGTCACAGCTCTCGTATCGTATTGGATTATCGGACTTCCGGTCGGTTTTGTGATTGGAACGTATACTTCATTCGGAGCTTTCGGATACTGGATCGGGCTCATCACGGGGCTCGCAGCCGGTGCAGTCGGGCTGTTCTTCAGGCTCAAACGCATTCAAAGCCGCTATATTCACACTCAAAGCATGTAAAAAGGTGCCGGGCTCATATTCCCGACACCTTTTTTGATCATTTTAATCATTCCATTGATAGGTCCAAAACGTTTCTTTTTCAAACCATGTCTCAACAACCGGCTCGCCATTGGCAAGTTTTTTCTCTATTTCTTTCAAAAGGCCGCCTGTTTGGGATTTATGCGCTTTTAACGCGTTCAATTTAATATCTGCGACTTCTTTGATATCAAGAACGACGTCAGGCTTGCCAAGAATCTCTTCCCTATGGTGAGTGATTGCCATGCATAAGACGCGCGGCCGGTCTTCTTTCTTTTTCCGAGATAATGCACTGATGACCGCGGCACCGCATGCATCGTGGTCTGGATGAACACCGTGTCCGGGGTAGAACGTCACAATAAGGCTCGGGTTTACATCATCGATGACAGCCTCTATTTGATCGGCCAGTTTTTCTTCATCCTCGAATTCGAGCGTTTTGTCGCGGTATCCGAGCATGCGCAAATCCTGTACATCCATTTCCTTGCAGGCGTCGATCAGCTCTTGCTTTCTGAGCAGCGGCAGGGTTTCCCTGTTGGCAAAAAGCGGGTCTCCCATATTTCTTCCCATCTCGCCCAACGTGAGGCACGCGTATGTTACAGGTATGTCTTCTTTTCGGTTTAAGGCAATCAAGCCGGCAACTCCGAAAGATTCATCATCAGGGTGCGGCAGGATCACGAGTAAATGTTTTTTCATCTTATAACACCTTCTTTTTAGACTGCAAATGGCTTTTTGCTGATTTGAAGCGAAATGGCGAGTTTGCCGCCCGGCAAATAGCCGGCAAGAAGCAACCTTCCTTCATCATCAACCGTATAATCCGTCAGGCCTTCCGCGTAGATCCAGCCATCTTCGGTTTTCAAACCGGCGCGAAATGGTCCCTCACCCGTGATTTTAGCCCGGGAGCAGGTCACCTTCGCGTTTCTGATATACGCCACCACGGTCATGTTCTGCTCATCTTTATGCGCGGAATATGATCCGGTTGTCGTCTCCAAATGAATGTAAACAGGCTGCTTTAAAAATGTTTCCAAAGAAGCCTGCACATCTTCTTTTTTTATTGCTTTCATGTTACTCCCTGCTTTCTTCGTTTGTTAATAACTCCAATCGTTCCGTATGACATTCAATCAGCTTGAGCTTCATATCTGATTGCAATTGTGAATTCACAATGCGCCGGATTGACTGATAGTATTTTTCGTGCTTAGTCTTTCTGAGCCTTGGATGGGTGCCGAGGTCGTTCAACTCATCATCAATCGCCTGATGAAGCGCCTCACTTCCTTCCCTGTCCATCGTCCGGTTTTTCCAAAGGGTTTTATACGCCCGGAAAAGCTCTAGTTCGTCTGCCATGACGGAACAACCTCCGAATTGCTTCAATAATGTTTAATTATACATAATCGGTGTTTCTTGAAAAGAAAAAGGGCTTACGGATGAAAGGAATTTTTTCTTTTTAAAAATACCTTCTCCGGTTTCTTCCATTTAAATTGCGAAAGTGTAAACAATATCAGCGCCGCCCATATGCAGGCAAACGTAAAGCCCTTGCTGCTGTTGAACGGTTCATGGTAGACGAAAACGCCTAAGCATAATGTAATGGTCGGAGCGATATATTGCAAAATGCCGACTTGATAAAGCGGAAGTTTTTTCGCACCTTCCGCAAATAAAAGCAGCGGAATCGCGGTTAACACTCCCGCTAAAAACAGCAGCACCATCATGTCGATGCTCCCTGAAGCGGCCTGAGCCTTTTCCGGATGGCTGAAGAACAGCAGGTAAATCGCTGCAACCGGAGCGATCATCATCGTTTCCAAAGTAAGTCCTATGGCGCTTGAGAGCGATGTGCGCTTTTTCGCCAGTCCGTAGAGCCCGAAGCTGAATGCGAGCATCAGGGCGATGTACGGCACGGAACCGTACTGAAAAGCGGAAATAAGCACGCCGAGGGCAGCGAGAAGAACTGCCGCTCCCTGCATCCGCGTTAGTTTTTCCTTTAAAAAGACAATTCCGAGCACGATCGATACGAGCGGATTGATGTAGTAGCCCAGGCTTGCTTCAAGAATATAGCCGTTGCTGACGGCCCATATGTAGACATACCAATTGATCGAAATTAGAACGGACGACAAAATGAGCGGAACAAATTCCTTTCGGTTTCCCGAAAGCGAGCGAAATGCTTTGACTCCGTTTTTCCACTGCCGCAAAACGAGAAGCACGCCGCACATGAAAACAAATGACCAAATAATCCGGTGCGCCAGTATATCGAGCGCGGCCGTCTGATCGAGCACTTTCCAATATAAAGGAAGGAGCCCCCACAGCAAATAAGAAAGCGCCGTGTAAATGATTCCTTTCGTTTGAGATGAATGATTCATGACTGTTTCTTTCCTTTCTTCTTCATCACTTTCCGCACTTTTTTGCATATACTGTACCGTCTATGTGAAAGGAAGTGTGATCGTGTTTGATTGGCAACGCTTTTTTCCATTTCAGCAGTTTTCCAAGGACGGATTAAAAAACGCTGACCCGAAAGATGTGGAGCAATATATTCACCACATGATGAAAAGCGTTTTCGGACCGGGGTATGCAGTTCAATTTCCTTTTCGTGACCCTCTCTCAAAAGAAACACCGGCGGCAGATGAATTTGATCCGATTGATATTTTTGAAACGACAAGCCATGTATTTGTTAAAATACCGCTCACCAAAGAACAGCTTAACCTTCTGAAAATTAAACATACTTCACAAACCCTGATCATAGAAAACTACCCTGAAAAAGGGCGGCAGGAAAAAGTCGTTCTCCCCTCTCTAGTGCGCAGAAAGGGTACGAAAGCAATATTTAAAGACGGCATTTTGGAAGTGATGTTCTTAAAAAATGAGGACTTTAACCTGTCTGAAATCGACATCACGTTTTGAAAACGGCCAGCTTGGAAAAGCAGGCTGTTTTTTTTCTTCCTGTACCATCTTAACACTAGTCCTCATGGATGATCATCTCATTTGCCTGCGCCTTTAAATTTTGACAGTGTTAGTCATTATTCCTTAAAAAGTCTCTGTAACTATTTCCTCTTTCGGCTGTTATCAGTTTGTCCTTATAATGATAATGGTTCTCAATTTATAAAACAGGAGGATGTATATGAAAAAGAAAATCAGCCTATTGATCACAGCAATGTTTTTGACGATCCTTTGTTTTTCACCTCAAGCTTCTGCTGCATACAACTCACTGCATACGGGCTACGCCACTTATACTGGGTCAGGTTACTCCGGCGGTGCATTGCTTTTGGATCCGATTCCGTCCAATATGAAGATCACCGCTTTAAATCCGACAGATATGAATTACCGCGGTGTGAAAGCGGCTCTTGCCGGCGCCTATCTGCGAGTTGAAGGGCCGAAAGGAAAAACGACTGTCTATGTTACCGATCTGTATCCTGAAGGAGCGCCGGGAGCCCTTGACCTTTCTCCGAACGCTTTTCGCGAGATCGGCGATATGAAAGACGGCAAAATCGATATTAAATGGCGTGTAGTCAAAGCTCCGATTACCGGCAATTTCACTTACCGGATCAAAGAAGGCAGCAGCCAGTGGTGGGCGGCGATCCAAGTCAGAAATCACAAATATCCCGTCATGAAAATGGAATATTACAAAGACGGAAAGTGGATCAACATGGAGAAAACGGATTACAACCATTTCGTCAGCACCAATCTCGGGACAAGTCCGCTTAAAGTCAGAATTACAGATATCCGAGGAAAAGTCGTAAAAGACACGATAAAAAAACTCCCGGAAAACGGGACATCAAGCGCATATACCGTACCGGGAAAAGTACAGTTCCCTGACTGATCGATCCGGAAAGAATGAGACGGCGGCCAAAGGCGAAAAGATTCGCAAGCTTTGGCCGCCGCTTCATATTGACATCCGGCATTTAGACGCCAGCAACAATTGGCTTATTGATCAGTAGCCCAGTCCTGCCCCTCTGTATGGAGCTGCGCCCGGAACACCCCCGTACGGAACGGCCCCAGGAGCTGCTCCGTAGCCGTAATAAGGCGCACCGCCGTAAGGTCCCGGGTATGGCGGCGGGTAAGCGTAAGGTCTTGGGTAGTTAAAAATCGCGCTTCCGAGAAATCCGCCCAGCAATCCGCCGACAAGCGGCGCTCCAAAACCCCAGAATAACGGGAATCTGGCCGGGTATCCGGCAGGACCTGATCTCGAATAAAGCATATGAGGGTTCATTGGCTTTTATCCTCCTTTATGTCTGCCTATAGTAAAGGTATTCATAAAGTCGGGAAACGTTTGGGCTATTCTTCATAAATCATTTTTTTTGTCATTCCGCCGTCCACCGTTATGTTTGTACCGGTGACGAAGCGATTGTCAGGATCGGTCAAGTAAAAGCATGCTTTGACGATATCCTGAGGGCGCCCGACCCTGTTTGACAAATGCTGCCCGTGGTCAATAGGCCGCAGGGCAGTATAATCACCGGTTTCGATCCATCCCGGAGAAATGCTGTTGACCACGATGGAATCTTTGCTTAAAGACGCGGCCAATGCGTGAGTCAAAGCAATTAAGCCCCCTTTTGACGCGGCATAAGCTTCTGAGTCCGGCTCGGACATAAACGCCCTTGTCGAAGCGATATTGACGATGGCCCCGCCTGTTTTCGCCTCTTTCATTTTTTGGGCCGCTTCTCTTGCGCAAAGAAACGCGCCTTTCAAATTGGTATTCAGGACGTTGTCCCATTCTTCCGCGGTCAAGTCATAAGGGGACTTCCAAACTGATCTGCCCGCATTATTAATGAGTGCCGATATTGAGCGGCCGTTTCGGGAAGCTTCCTGCATCAGCCGTTTCACATCTTCTTCAGAACCTACATCACAAGCTGCAAACTGAACCTGCGCTCCGGAAGCGGTCAGCTCTTTTTCAAGCTGTTCACCCTCTTCCTTTAGTACGTCGGCGAATACAACGATAAAACCTTTTTGAGCATAGGCGGCCACAAGGTCTCTTCCGATGCCTTTGGCCCCGCCTGTAATGACGACTGTTTCTTTACTGTTCAATCCGGTCAGCTCCCTTCCGGATCACAATGATGTTCGGCCCAGGTTTGTATCTCCTTGAGGACAGGCTCTAGCGCCGTCCCCTTGTCTGTCAATTGATAGATTACTTTTACCGGCGTTTCCGGGAGCACTTGACGCTCGACTATTTTGCAGTGTTCGAGCTCTTTTAAACGTTCAGCCAGCATTTTTTGGCTGATCATCGGTATCATTTCAGTCAAGTCTTTAAATCGTTTAGGTCCATCCAATAATACATGGATGATCAGTCCATTCCATCGTTTGCCGAGTAAAGAAAAGGCGGCTTCCATTCTAGGACACATTGTAAACCCCAATTCTCTCACCCCTCCATATCCAGTTGACAAATATAATGTGTACCATTAAAATACTCAATAAAGTTACAAAAAGTAAGTTTCTAACTTTTTATCTGACTCTATCATAACACGTTTAGCCCAAAGGAGGAAGTCACATGTCTTCACAAGAAAACACTACTCTTAACATTCTGGAAGAGCGTACATCGATTAAAGAATATGACACAAGCGTTTCCATTTCCAAAGAAGAGCTGACAAAGCTGCTGAGCATCACCACAAAGGCTCCGTCAGCCTGGAATCTGCAGCACTGGCATTTTACAGTCTTTCACAGCCAGGAATCAAAAGATAAGCTCCTTCCGATCGCATTCAACCAAAAACAAGTCAGTCAGGCCTCTGCGGTCGTAGCCGTGCTCGGGGACTTACAAGCGAACCTGAACGGTGAAGCCGTATACGGCCCTCTGACAGAAGCAGGTTACATGACCGAAGACATCAAAAACACGCTGCTCGGACAAATCAACGGCGCTTATCAAAACAGCGGGTTTGCAAGAGATGCCGCTTTTACAAACGCATCGCTCGCTGCCATGCAGCTGATGATTGCAGCTAAAGCAATGGGCTATGACACATGCGCGATGGGCGGCTTTGACAAGCAAGCGTTCGTGAAAGAATTCAACATCGATGAACGCTATGTACCGGTCATGCTGATTTCGATCGGAAAACCGGTCAAACCTGCGCACAAAAGCAATCGTTTTGATGTGTCTGACGTATCTACATGGTTGTAAACATGTTAAAAAACCTTAGTCCCAAAAAAAGGACTAAGGTTTATTTTTATGCTTTTATATGCTTTTCATACCAGATTTTCGCCTGTTCGATCTCGCTGTGTGTCAGCTGATGGCCGCCGCCTTCCCAGTGAAGGAGCACTTGGGCGCCGGCGTTTGTGAAATAGCCGGCAAGCTCGCTTGATTCCTCCGGTGGACAGAGCGGATCTGTTTTGCCGGCCCCGATAAACACAGGCAAATCTGTCATATCAGGGAGCTTGCGATTTCTAAACGGAACCATCGGATGATGCAAAATTGCCCCTTTCAGTACATGTTCATGTCGGAACAGGAGACTTCCCGCGATATTGGCGCCGTTTGAATAGCCGATTGCGACCACCCGGTTCCTGTCAAAGTGAAGTTCTTTTGCAGCTTCATCTAGAAACGTTTTTAATTCATCTGTCCGTTCGATCAAATCTTTCTCGTCAAACACCCCTTCTCTCAGCCGTTTGAAAAAACGGGGCATTCCGTTTTCCAGCACATTCCCCCTGACCCCGAGCAAATTTGCATCGGGATCAATCATCCTGCCGATCGGCAGAAGATCGTGTTCGTTTCCCCCTGTTCCATGCAATAACAACAGGGTGAGATCAGAGTTCCCTTTTTCATATATATGATTCATTTTCATTCACTCCTTTTCCCATTTTAGAAGAATGCCTTCAATTTGCACGCGATGCTGTCAAGCCATTCTGGAAGCTTCAATTCCGCGCCGAGACTTCCAGCGGATCATCAATCAAAAAGCCCGGTCCGCCCATCTCTTAACCATACATTTACTTTAGGGTCTCCTGCAAACATGGTGACCCCCCTTCCGTTTTATCTTGAATTCAAGATATTAATTATTGTAAAGTTATGTTTTCGAATATGCAAGGCAGAACCATTGTTTAAATAATTTTAAAAATCACTTTTTTCTAATAATTATCTTGTGATTAAATCTGACAACTGCTATGATTATGAACATTAAAATGGCTAAGGAGGAAAAAAGGTGAATCAACAGATTTTTAAATGGGTTCTGTTCATCATCCCTTTTATCGGACAGCTTGCCTTGCTGCCGTTTGTAAACCGGATCGATCCGATCGTTTTCGGACTTCCATTTTTTCATTTTTGGCTGGTGCTGTGGATTGTGCTGACGCCGCTGATTACATTTGCGATTTACAGATTTGAGAAAAGAAACGGAGGTTATGAGTGATGCAGGGAAATTTAACAGCGCTCCTCATTACCGCCGGCATCATTTTGGCCGTGGTTTGTATCGGATTTATCGCCGGCAGCAATAAACAGTCGCGGAAATCGGTTGAAGAATGGTCCGTCGGCGGAAGGCGGTTCGGCGGGCTGCTCGTCTGGTTTCTCGTCGGTGCCGACTTATATACAGCCTACACGTTTTTAGGGTTGACAAGCACCGCTTTTACAAGCGGAAGCGTCGCTTTTTTCGCGATTCCATATTCAGTTTTGGCCTATTTTATCGCGTACTTTTTTCTGCCGAAAATTTGGAAGGTGGCGAAAGTACATCAGCTGACGACGCTGGCCGATTACGCAAGGGAACGCTTCAGCAGCAAGCTGCTGTCTTCGCTTGTTGCCATTGTCGGTGTCTTGATGCTGATCCCGTATATCTGCCTGCAGCTCAGCGGAATCCAGGATACGCTTCAAGTCGCAGGTACAGGGTTTATTAATGTCAATGTCGTCGTGATCATTTCGTTCATCCTTGTCGCGCTTTATACGTTTTTCAGCGGCATCAAAGGTCCTACATATACCGCCATTATTAAAGACATTTTAGTTTGGGTGATGATGCTGTTTATGGTCGTTTCGTTGCCGCTCATCCATTTTAACGGCTGGGCGCCGATGATTGACAAGCTGGCAAATGAAGCGCCGCATATGCTGACGATCCCTTCTGACGGACCGCGCGGGATCGCCTGGTTCATCACGGCATCGATTGTTTCCGCGTTTGCCCTGTTCATGTGGGCCCATGCGGCGACAGGCGTTTTTACGGCGAACAGCGCGGATGCGCTCAGAAAGAACAGCATGTTTCTGCCGCTGTACAATATCGTATTAATTTTAGTCATTTTCTTAGGGTTTATCGCATTTCTCGTTCTTCCCGATGACATTAATCCGAGATTTGCATTGCTGCATTTAATTCAAAGTTCCTACGGCGGCGTCACGCAAGGATTCGCCTATTCAACGATCGCCCTCGCAAGTCTGATCCCGTGTTCGATCATGGCGATCGGGGCGTCGAACTTGTTCGCCAACAATTTATACCGCGATTTGATCAACCCCCGTGTTTCGGGACAAAAACTGACGATCATCACGCGCTCGATGGTATTTGTCGTCATCGGTCTGGCCCTTTTATTCGGAATGCTGTTCCCGGCAGCGCTTGTAACGCTTCAGCTTCTCGGCGTATCAGGCATGGTGCAGATATTCCCTGCCATCGTCATCAGCCTGTTCTGGAAAAACCAGACGAAAGAAGCGACGGTCATCGGTCTCCTCATCGGCCTTGCCGTTACATTTACCGTTTATTTGACAGGATCCACTTTCGGCATTTACGAAGGATTCTGGGGGCTTGCCGCCAACCTTTTGACTGTTGTCGTGTTGAATCCGTTTTTTGTAAAAAATGTAAAGCGCAATTCTGTGATCAACTATTTGTTTCATGCTAAGAAAAATGTGCAAAAAAGCGCCTGATCACCAAAAAACCCTTACGCTCTGAGTGAGCGCAAGGGTTTCTTTTATTTCTCTTTTTTTAAGATCTCAATCGCTTTATCCAACTGCGTATCATTGTCGGAAAGCTTTTCCTGCAGCTTGCTTGTCATGCTGATTGTTGTCTCGCCCGTTAGGACGCCTGTCGTTTTCAGCTTTTGGTCTTTTTGAAAAGCCTTAACGGCAGCCTCCGTCTGTGCGTCGAATGCCCCCGTCGCATCCAGCTTATAACCGAGCGCTTGGAGCATTTGCTGGGCGGCTTTCACTTCGTCTCCGGTGCTGCCTGCCTTATACTCTTTTTTGGAATCCAGGTACGGCAGTTTGGCATAGCTTGGGAGCTCCGCTTTATATTGAGGTTTGATTCCTTTTTCGTGAATCCAGTCCCCATTTGGCGTCAGCCACTTGGCAATCGTCAGCTTGACGGTCGATCCGTCGGAGAAGCTCTCCGCATTTTGAACCGTTCCTTTTCCAAACGTATTTTCACCGACGATCGGGATGCCTGAGGACTGGTGAAGTGCTGCGGCCATGATCTCAGCCGCGCTTGCCGTTCCTCCGTTGACAAGAACGACGGTCGGCTTGGTCACTTTTCGTTCCTTCTCGGCTTTATACACTTCTTTTTTCCCGTTTTTGGATTCAACCTGCATAATGGTTTTGCCTTTATCGACAAACAGGTTGCTCATCATAATCGCTTGGTCCATCAGGCCGCCGGGGTTTCCTCTGAGATCTAGCACGAATCGTTCCGCACCTTTTTCAGACAAGTCATCAATGGCTTTCGTCAGTTCCTTTGCGGTATTTTCAGAGAAAGACGTAATTTGGATTTCACCGATGTTGCCGTCGATCATTTTGGAATAAACCGTTTCAATCGGAATCGTATCGCGCTTAATCGTAACATCGATTTGGCCGACGCCTTCCCTGTTGAGAACAAGCTTGACATTCGTGCCTTTTTTGCCGCGGATCATTGCTGTCGCTTCGTTGACGTTCTTGCCTTTTACGCTTTTGCCGTCCACTTTCTGAATTTCATCATGCGGCTTTAAGCCGGCTTTTTCTGCGGGAGATCCTTTAATAGGCGCGACGATTAGAATTTGTCCATTTTTTTCTTCTACTTGGGCGCCGATTCCTTCAAAAGAAGAGGTAATGCTTTCTTCAAAGCTTTTAGCTTCTTTCTTATCCATGTATGTTGAATATGGGTCATCCAAAGCTCCAAGCATACCTTTAATCGCCCCGTCAGTCAGCTTTTCATCGTCTGCATTTTGATAATAGTCGCTCTTGATTTTGTCGTACGCCGCCATCAGCTTTTCGAATTTCTCGGAATCTGAAGCGGAATATACTGAACCGCCGCTGCCTTTGCCCACCAGATAAAGCGTCAGTGCGGAGGCGGCGACGGCCGTAATCAATACAGCCAAAAAGAGTTTTAACTGCTGTTTCAAACGAACACCACCTTTTCTTCTTACCATATTATCATGGACGAATCTTTATTCGTCAACTCGAATCACTTAAATACCGATTTTTCCGGGCTGCTGGCATTTGATCGTTTTTCAACCATTATTCCGCTTTGGCATATGCATACAAAAAAGGAGGGATCTCAATTTGAGCGATTATTTAGACATGCTCGCCAGCTTCGGCGTCTCATCCGCTCATCCCGGCGGGATGTCCCTGTCAAAGGCAGTGCTCGCCAAAGCCGGCATCGACCCTGAGCAGCCGATTCTTGATGCAGGCTGCGGAACCGGCCAGACCGCCGCTTATTTGGGGCAGCTTCTGTTTTCTGTCACTGCTCTTGATGCCGACCCGGTCATGATCGATAAAGCCCAACAGCGTTTTAAAAAAGAACAGCTTTCCATTCCGGTTGTCCACTCTCCCCTCGAGGAAATGCCGTTTCAGTCTGAAAGCTTTGCCTGTGTATTAACTGAATCTGTGCTGAGCTTCACAGATATCCGGTCAGCTTTACAGGAAATCCGGCGGATTTTAAAACCCGAAGGGATACTGATCGCGATCGAAGTCTGCCTTAAGGAAGGAAACGCTCTGACAGACGAAGCAAAAAAGGAAATCACGGACTTTTATGGATTCACCGCTTTATATGCTGAGGATGAGTGGGTCAATGTCCTTCGAGAAGAAGGATTTTCAAAGATTGACATCATCCCTGTCGTATTGGCAGATGCAGCAGACCCTGATGACGCCGTTGAAATGGAACTGTCGCCTGCGATTTCCGACAAAGACTATGAAACGATGGAAAAACACCTGTATTACCTGGAAAAATACCGGGATTCTCTTGATCATATTATTTTTATATCACATCTATAAACCATCTTTTGTCCTCCTTCTTTCGTCCAACCTTTTCTATTAAATTCGTCATAAGCTGATTAGGAATATATAAGATGATGGAAGGAGCATTCAAGTGGACCGATATTATAGGTTTTGCCACCAAAATGTTGGCAGAGTTGCGAGAATCACCGACAAAGGAGGCCGCGTCCATGTCGGAAGAATCGTCCGTGTTTCACCAAGCAAAGTTTATATCGCCCCGATGATCAGACGGGGAGGCCGCGGATTCGCCTACGGATATTACGGAGGCGGGTGGGGTTGGGGCCCTGTATACGGACTTGGTCTCGGTCTAATTGCCGGTGTGGCTCTTGCAGGCTTGTTTTTTTGGTAACATGAAAAGGCCGATTGATATCGGCCCTTTCCCTTTTTATATCTTTTTCACTTGTTTAAAATACTCTTCAAGCGTCAAGTCGTGTTCTTGGATGACTTTAGCCGCTTTTTTTCCTACATAGCGCAGGTGCCAAGGTTCATACTTATATTTCGTGATGTCTTCTTTATTTTTCGGATAACGGATGATATAGCCGTATTTGTAAGCGTTCTTCTCGACCCATTGTCCGTCTTTCGTATTGCCGAACTCCTCTGATAAGGCGAAGCCGTTGCTTTTGCTGGAAATATCCATCGCAAGTCCTGTCTGATGCTCGCTTTGGCCCGGATATGCCACAGCTTCTTTCGCCTTTTTTTCTCCCTTTTGGCTGACTTCGTTGTTATAGATCGCTTTTTGTCTGTCATAGGATCTGTAGCCGGATACCGCAACGAGTTCATAGCCTTCTTTCTTAGCGGCGCTGAACATCTCTTCAAGCGCTTTGGCAGCTTCTTTTCTGATATAACGCTTGTCGATATCCTCGGTAAAAGAAAACGCGACATCAGGCACTGTCAGGTCGCTCGGTGCATAGTTGCCGGGAAGCGCGTATTCTTTATTTACAAGCGCCATTATATTTTCCGGATTTTGAATCGTCGGCAGCCCGTCTACATCTTTTATTTGATTAAAGTACTTGCTTTCGAGTATGAATTCCTGATCTTCCAGATTGCTGTCGGCCTTTTGGTCTTTTGCATCCTTGCTTGCGTTTGCAGTGTTCTGTGTTTTAGCCGTGTCATTTTGCTTCTGTTCGGTCATGGTACATCCTGTGCCAAGCAGGACCGCTGCACTCAGCAATGAAGCAATCGTCACGTATTTGTACTTTCCGTTCATTCGAATCCATCCTTTTTCAGTGCATGTATGCTTTTACAAAGCGGCATCCAGAGCCAGCAGAATCATATCATTAAAGGTCGTCTGCCTCTCTTCTGCTGTTGTTTCCTCGCCGGTAATGACGTGATCGCTGACCGTTAAAATCGAGAGGGCTTTTCGGCCGAATTTCGCAGCTAATGTATAAAGCGCCGTTGTTTCCATCTCGACCGCAAGCACTCCGTGTTTGGCAAGCTTCTCAATTTGGCTGTCGTCATTATAGAATTGATCCGCTGTAAACACATTCCCTGCCGTAACCGGGATGTTCCGCTCACTTGCAGCGTCATAAGCAGCTTTTAACAGGCCAAAGTCTGCGCAAGGCGCAAAGTCGATCGAACCGAATGCCACTCTGTTGATTTGCGAATCGGTTGATGAAGTCATCGCAAGAATGACATCTCTTACATTGACGTCTTTTCTGATCGCACCGCATGATCCGACGCGGATCAGGTTTTTCACATCATAGCTTCTGATCAGTTCATTGACATAAATTGAAATAGACGGCACACCCATGCCCGTCCCCTGTACGGAAACACGCTTTCCTTTATAAGTGCCCGTAAAGCCGTACATTCCCCGTACTTCGTTATAACATTCAACGTTTTCCAAATATGTATCAGCGATATATTTTGCACGCAGCGGGTCTCCTGGAAGCAGCACCGTTTCTGCAATTTGTCCTTTTTCTGCGCCAATATGTACGCTCATGAATATTCCTCCTGCCTTTTTAAAGCTGATTTGTGATGATGATTGCAGCATCCACTCGCATATGTATTATAAACCAACATCGCGGAAAAAGAAAACAAAGCCCTGCTCCGCTTCGGCATCATTCTTTTCTTGTCATGTTTAAAAAAGGACAGGCATACCTTTAAAAAAGAATCATTACGATTAGCTATTTCAGGATGGAGGAAAAGCGATGTTTCGTTCACTTAACAGTTATTTAATCGACTTTACCGGGCTTGTTGTCATCGGTGTTTTAGTATGCCTTGTGTCAGCCGGCGGATCGCTCGCCGCAGGCCTCCCCTTCCAGATTCCGGCTTCCGTTCAGCAGCTGAATACGATTTTCATCAGCATTTTAATCGAAGCCCTTCCCTTTGTGTTAATCGGGGTATTAATCGCCGGTTTCATCCAGATCTTTGTGACTGAAGAGCACATTCGCTCCCTTTTTCCGAAAAACAGGTTTTCAGGAGTGATTGTCAGCTGTTTGCTCGGCGCTTGTTTTCCGGCTTGCGAATGCGGGATTGTCCCGATCGTGAGAAGGCTCGTGTCAAAAGGCGTTCCCATCTATGCCGGCGTCGGCTTTCTGTTGACAGGACCGCTGATCAATCCGATTGTCATCTTATCCACTTATATGGCATTTGGCAATGACTTGCGAATGGCCGTTTTAAGGGTTGCTGTCGGTTTTGCCGCAGCGGTCGTCATCGCTTTTGCGATTAGCATGATGTTCCGCTCAAGCCAGCTGAACACGGAAAGCCGGCAGACAGCTGCACACTGCACCCATTCCGGCAGACGATCCCCTTTTTCGGAAAAGCTATTTGATATGTTGAAACATGCTGTTGACGAATTCTTTGATATGGGGAGGTTTCTGATTATCGGCGCTTTAGTTGCTGCACTTGTGCAAACCTATCTCCCGTTAAAATCGCTGTTTCTGTTCGGAGGGGGCATGCTTGACTCGGCATTGGTCATGATGGGGCTGGCTTACTTTTTATCGCTGTGCTCTGAAGCGGATGCATTTATCGGCGCTTCCTTCACCAATTTGTTTCCTTCCTCATCCATCCTTGCTTTTCTCGTTTACGGGCCGATGCTCGATTTAAAAAATACGGTCATGATGCTGCATGCGTTTAAGCCAAAGTTCGTCATTTGTTTGTCTGTCCTGATCACCGTTGTTGTCTATGTTTGTATCAAAGTTGTCAGTTTGCTGTAGAAAGGAGGTTTTACCAATGGTTTTTCAGCTTCGGCAATTTTTGCGCGCACTTGTGTTGGCTGCCTTTTCCGTCTTTATTTTCAAGCTCCATTACACAGGGGAAATTGATAAGCTGATCAATCCGAAATACGATTACACAAGCCTCATCGCCGCAGGTGTGTTCGCGTTTCTGTTTATCATTCAGCTGACAAGGATCTGGACGGTGAAGGATGACCACACTGGAGATTGCGGCTGCGGACATGATCATGGCGAGTCAAAGCCTTTTTTTATCAGGCTGATGCATTATGCCGTCATCGCTCTTCCCCTCATCACCGGATTCACCCTTTCCCCGGCTGTACTGAATTCGTCTGTCGCTGCCAACAAAGGGACTATGCTCACCAAAACGGAGATCGCCCCTCAAACTGAAGGCGAAAAGGAACATGTCATGACACCGGAGATTCAGCAAGGGCTTGCCGATTCAGCGATGCCGAAGTCGGCTTATGATCGGAAGATGGATCAATTTAAGCATGAAAAGCGGATTGTCATGAATGACGATATGTTTGCAGACTACTATGATGAAGTGACAAGCAGTCTTGATCATTACATTGGAAAAGAGATCACGGTCAAAGGCTTCGTCCATAAGGAAGCCGGGCTGAGCACACACCAGCTCGTGCTGTCCCGATTTATGATCACGCACTGCATCGCAGACGCCAGCCTGATCGGGTTTCTTGCCGAATGGAACGGCGCTGAGCAATTGCAGCCTGATACATGGATTGAATTGGAAGGAACGCTTGGCAAAGCATCTTATAACGGCGCTGTCATCCCCATCATCCGCGCGAAGAGATGGAAGGAGATCAGCGAACCTGAGCAGCCGTATGTCTACCCGGCTGCAATCAATATGACAGAATAAAGACGACTTTCTCCTGGATAAATAGCGGGGCGTTTAGTCATCCTATTTTTTAGGAAGGAGGTCATAAATGATGGGCAAAAAACAGCGAAACAGAGTCACCGGACTGAAAAAGAACAACCACATCCCGACAAAGGACGTCATTGCGGCAGAGGATGCGCACGAAAAGGAATTCAGCGCCAGAAAACGAAAGAATACAACATAAAAAAAACTGCGGACAGCGCTTCCGCAGTTTTTCAGTCTTACGATGATTGCAGCAAAATGCGGTTGATTTTGCTCCATCCCGTAGACAGCAGTTTATAATAGGTTTTTCCCTTTCTTCCTTCATCAATTAAAACGATGTCGCCTGTTGCAAGAAATCTCGCCTTATAATCATTCGGCACCGTGTCATAAACATTGAAAGTGGAAAACGTCCGTTCCAGCACATCTTCATGGGTTCTGCCGTTTATTTCCGTTCTGTAAACCATCTCATATCCCTTATCTTCACCAAAGCAAGGCGTTTGAAAAATCGTCACATCATAAGGTGTCAGCTTTTTTTTAAACAGTTGAAACATTAACGGCAATACAGATCCCTCCTTTTTTTATACAATTGGCGTTTCGCGGCTCAATCCCTTTGACTACTTTTGTCGAACAAGCGGGTACTTTTCGCCAATTTTTTTGAAGATGAAAAACAGCGCCAGACCGAGAGAAAATCCTGAGATGACATCTGTCATGTAATGAACGCCGAGATACATGCGGCTGATTCCGATGAGTCCGACGAGAAGGCCCGTCCACATGTAAACCGCTCGGCTGTGTTTTTGAAAAAAAGGAATGCAGAGCAAAAGGAGAAATGCGATAAACGGGTATATGCTCGCCGCATTCATTGAATGGCCGCTTGGAAAGCTGTGTGACGGTTCATGCACGAGCGGGTTTATCGCAGGGCGCTCTCTGGCAATCCAGTCTTTTAAAGCTTCATTGGCCGTTCTTTCAACAAAAAACAGCAAATAAAGATACAGTGATGCCGCTGCTTTTTTATAGACGGCAAGAACCAGGGTGATAGCCAGCATTAGCGGCAGCATGAAGCCGCTTGACCCCAGCTCTGTCAGCCCCTTAAAAAATGCTGTGAGAACCGGGTGTCTGACTGACTCGAGAGCCTGTATCACGCTCACATCAAATGATTGAACCGCCGGGATGCGGATAAGAATGGCCATGATGACAAAGACAGCGGCTGAAAATAGTGCTTTATACATTGAAAAAGTCAGTTCCTCCTTGATATTGTTTTTAAACATTTTACACCCGGCTCCCCTGCCGGGCAAATATATAGGAAAAACCGGAGCAGGTGCGCCCCGGTCCCCTTTTTTTCAATCCTCTATATGCTCATCTATCATACATTTTGCAATCAGATAATCAAAGGTGATATCGGCAATTTCGAACAGTTCGTCCTCGCTCGGTATGTAGCCTCTTCTTGTCAGCTCTAGATAAAAAAAATCAGCGATTTCTTCTGTATCTATCATCAGTTCAATTTCTTTCATTGTGATCGCCTCCTTATTCTGATGTATGAGCTGGCATTCGGTTTTATAACCGGTTTGTCATAATGTTTGTCCTCTGTCATATACATGTCGTAACAAGACAAAAGCCGGAAGGGGAAAAGAAAATGATCCAAAAAACGCTTGAAGCACTTGACGGAGAAGGGTTTGACCTGGTTTTGGGGAAGGTCTTGAAAGCCATGTTCGCTCTTATTGTGTTCGGCTGTTTTCCTTATTTCTTATATTTGTTGTTTATCATTTGAAATATTCTTTCAGGCTGCTTAACACAAACTCCATCATTTCTTTATATTCCGCATCCTGAAACATTTCATACAATACTTTATAGTCATTGTAGATATCAAGCAGCTCATCCACGACAGCAACTGCCATGTTGTGCTCATGTTCCTGCTCCTCGAAATCCCCAGAAAACGGCAAAAATACCTTTTCAGATATCGGTTCATCAAGCTCTTGTCCGGCTTCGCCGACATAATGAACAAACAGAAGCTGATGGACGAACTGGTCCATTTCGTAAGTTCTGAGCACGAGCGTTAAATCCTCTTCTTCGGTTTCAAGCCATTCTCCGTCTTTTAAACGGGTCAGCTCGTAAATGATATCTTCCCAGCCATCCTCCACATATCTCCAAATTTCCGTTCTGTGCCCGGTGATTTTAAACAATTCTTTGCCGTAATCTTTTACATAGACGACATCCCCGATTAAAAATTCATATTCGATGTCAAGCTTTTCCGTATCGACAATGACCCCGTCATAATCTTTGTAAAGTTGAAGAGAAGTCTCAAAATAAAGCACTTCATTATGATTGACTTCATACAAAAAATGCTTATCGATTTTATGAACTTTTGTAATCGTTCCGACCGTCCCGTACATCACGACGACGACAACATCCCCGACTTTGAATTTAGGCGCGTTTGACTTCATTTGGATTCCCCCTTGCCTTGAAGCTTCCGTGTTACGCTTATCGTATGCTGAGTGCTGTCAATTCGCATGGGCTAAGGTTACAAAGCCCGATGAGTTTTCCGAAAAGCCCAGCCGGCTCGGGCGAACGTAAAAAAATCCGCAGTTCTGAATAACTGCGGATTTTTTATCGCTTTGTTTCCGAAATATATTGTTCCCAAGCCTCATCAAATGTCGTCATTGACGATAAATAATCCCCATTAAGCTCAAGGTAAGAGCTGATTTCATCGTAATGAGTTGACGCCTTGGGAAATCCGTGATCAAGATAAGCATGGTTCGCGAATTCGCTGATTGCGTCCTTCGGTTTCGGATGGCGGTATTTCATTAAATAATGATAAAAAGACTTCACGGTCTCCCCTCCTGTCCTCTTTTGATGTTCTATTATACAGGCCGTCTGAAAAAATACAAATAAAAAACCCGTTGAAACACGCAAAAAAACCGGCAGAAGCCGGCTTTATGAAGAAAAATCAAAGTAATTGCGCTTCAATATGCGCTCTGTTTTCATCAGCGCATCATACGAAACGGACGATGGCAGTTTTTTTGTATCGATCAAGAGCAGTTGATTTTCAATTTCCCAGGTGACGCTGTCCTCCTGATAGACCATCCCGCAGCCTTCGCATTCCACCGCAGGTGTATCAGTGATTTCGATCGCTTTCGTCCCGTCAGGAAGCTCCCAATAAACCGCCGTGCGGGCTTCCCCGGCTTTTTCTTCACTGCACCATTCACACCTCTTCATTGCACACGCCCCTCAGCTTCGCCTTCTTTTTTTTGCTGAGCAAGGAATTTCTTTTCTTTCAATTCGTCACGCTTTGCCCGGCGGCTTTTCAATGTTTCATGATCGGGCCTCGTGGAATAGCTTTCCCTTCTCTCGAGCCGTTTTAAGCCGTCCGGTGTGTATGAAAGCGTTTGATCCGCAAAGATTGCCGATATGCCGATCTCCTCTTTTTCCTTCATCACATCAGGGAAGATTTCGGCAAAATAGTCGTCCGCTCTTCCCGGAATGTAGTTTTCAGGCTCAGGATACGACGTAATGACGCCTTCAAAATTGCGGAGCACGACTTTATCGTGGCTTTGCGAAATCAAGTAATTCGGCTGTATGGCGATTTTTCCGCCTCCGCCCGGCGCGTCAACCACAAATGTCGGCACCGCATAGCCGCTCGTGTGTCCGCGCAAGCCTTCAATGATTTCAAGACCTTTTGATACAGGCGCTCTGAAATGGCCGATTCCTTCAGACAAATCGCATTGATAAATATAATACGGCCGGACTCTGATTTTTACTAAATCATGCATCAGCTTTTTCATAATGGAAACGCTGTCATTTATACCCGCCAAAATAACGGCCTGATTGCCGACCGGCACCCCGGCATTGACCAGCTTTTCACAGGCTTCCTTCGCTTCCTTCGTGATTTCGATGCTCGTGTTGAAATGCGTATTCAGCCAAACGGGATGATACTTTTTCAAAATACTGCAAAGCTTGTCGGTGATCCGCTGCGGGAAGACGACCGGGGCTCTCGTGCCGATCCGGATGATTTCCACGTGCGGGATGGCGCGGAGGTTTTTCAAAATATATTCAAGAATCTGGTCGTTAATGAGAAGGCCGTCCCCGCCTGATATCAGCACATCCCTGACATCAGGCGTATCCCGGATATAGCCGATCGCCTGATCGAGCTGCTTTTTCGGCACGCCCATGCCGATTTGCCCGGAAAAACGCCGCCTTGTACAGTATCTGCAGTACATCGAGCATTGATTAGTGACGAGAAACAAGACCCGGTCCGGATAGCGGTGGGTTAAGCCGGGGACAGGCGAATCTTCATCCTCATGAAGGGGATCTTCAAGGTCGTATTTTGTTTTGTGCATTTCTTCTGCGAGCGGCACCGACTGCATTCTGATCGGACAGCGCGGATCATCCGGATCCATCAGTGAAGCGTAATACGGTGTAATATTTAAAGGGATCGTCTTTGTGGAGATTCGCACTCCTTCTTCTTCCTCTTTCGTAAGATTGACGACTTTTTTCAAATCGTCAAGCGTTCTGACGGTGTTTGTCAGCTGCCATATCCAGTCGTTCCATTTTTCTTCGGGAACATCTTTCCAAAGCTCAATATCCTTCCAATGCCTTTTCGGCTTAAACAGACCGTTTTCCATCTTTCATCCCCCTATCAGCATTTTCCCTATACTTTTCAGGTTATGTGACCGGCATGAAAAGTGTCTCTTCAAATGTAAAACCCGCGAAAGACCGCTTTTTAAAACTGGCTTAAATTTTTGCACCAGATGTTCATGTTCTCAATGCTTTTGTAAATGAGGCAATTGTTCAAAAGCCGGCCCCTGTATGAGTATGATAAATGATAAAGACTGGCGTTCATTCCGAAAGAAGCCGCTCTTGCGATTGAAAAAACGTAAAAGATACCCGCTTGTTTCAAATCGGTTTCGAGTGCCGCAATCAGCCGCCTCGTCAATGAAAAGCCCCTGTATTCCGGCAGGACAGCGCAGTCGGTTATTTCCGCATTCCCCAAAACGGGGTTAACATCTGCACCTGCTGATGCAATCACTTTTTCCCCGTCAAAAGCGAGGTAATAAACAGCCCCTTTTCCCATCGCTTCCTTAAGATACGCCGGATCTGAAACAGGTGCGGGATATACAGGAAAGACGCAGTTGTAGAGATCGGCGAGAACAGGCGCATCAACTGAGGCGGCCCGCCTGATTTTAAAGGAAGCGTTTTGGGCCTCCGCGATGCGGGGAGTGCTGAACAACTCTGACAGCATTTGGTCCTGCGCAAGCCAGTCAGCGGTTTTTCGCCTGTCTTCTTTTACATATTTTACGAACACGTCAGCATCATGCCCGTTAAAGTATCCGTCGATTTTCCCTTCCGGTTCAAACGTCCGCTCAAGCAAAGCGTCTCTGTCAGTTGTTTTGGTGAAAACGATCATTTTCCCTATATCATGTTTTTTTGCTTCTTTCAGTATGGCGGGAAAAAATGAACATACATCGCCTTCATAATTGATGATTCTGATTCTTTTACTGAACAAGTCGACATCCGCTTCAAGCGTGCAGCTGTCATTGCTCCATTTTTTCTCCATGATTTAACCTCCGAAACGGCTGGTCTTTTCACCTGCATAGCCGCACCAGTTCATAATAAACAGGCTGATGATTTTGGCTGACTGGATCAGGGCGTCCTTTTCAATGTATTCGTTTGCCTGGTGGGCCATTTTCGTCTCTCCCGGTCCGAAGACGATGACAGGGGTGCCTCCGGCGTGCGACAATATTCCGCCATCTGTCGCCCACGGGGAAGCTTCGATTAGGGGATCTTTTGCCATGATGGTTTGATAGGCGGATTTCAGCACTTTTGTCAGTTCATGGTCTTCTGCTAAATCGTTCGGGAGCCACATGGCGCCGAACCATTCCAAGTCAACAGGGTAGTGTTTAAACCATTCATCATGGTATTGAAGATCATTGAGCCAGTTTTCAAGCTCGGATTGGACGGCTTCAGGGGTTTCGTTCGGAGCGATTCCGCACCTTCCTTCCAGTGTCACCGTGTCGGCAACCGATGAAGGCCATGCGCCTCCGTTGATCGTGCCGATGTTAATCGGGACCGGAATCGGGATATTGTTATACAAAGAATCTGTTATTCTCTTATTCCTGACCTGTTCAAGCTGGCGGAGCGACTGGATGACGAGCATGCTTTTTTCGATGGCGCTGACGCCTTCATATCTTGTGCCGCCGTGTGCAGAAAGCCCTTTGACCGTGATTCTGAACCACATCGAGCCCTGCTGTTTAATAAACATTTTCATGTTTGTCGGCTCGGGAATCAAAGCGCCGTCTGCCTTGTAGCCCCTCATGACCGCCGCGAGCGTCCCGGCCCCGCCACACTCCTCGTCTACGACACTTTGAAAAATAAGATCTCCTTTTAATTGAACACCGCATTGCTCCAGCGCTTCCATCGCAAATAAAAGAGCCGTATTGCCGCCTTTCATGTCAGTTGTGCCTCGGCCGTATATCCGTCCCTGCTTCACGACCGGCTGAAAAGGCTCCGTCTCCCAGTCTTTTTTGTTTCCTTCAGGCACAACATCGATGTGTCCGTTTAAGATCAGCGATTTCCCGCCGCCCTTTCCTCTTTTGACAGCCGCGATATTCGGGCTTTCTTTAAAGCTTGTTCTGTCTGATTTAAACAGCGGATGCTGTTCCAATTGTTTCATGCTCGGCTCCCAGACATCGATTTCAGCTTCAAATTGCCTCAGTTTCTCCAGGACGACGGCTTGGGCGTTAAATTCACTGCCCATTGTGCTTTTTTCTCCGACGAGTTTTTTCAAAAGGCGAACCGCTTTTTTCTCGTGCGAATCGATCCAATCGCACACTTTTCTCTCTATGTTCTCCATCCAATTCCTCCTCTTACGAAACCGGCAGGTCGATCCGGATCTTTCCATCCGTCAGCCGCAGCACATCATCAAGATCCTCTTCACTCATCAGCTCTTTTAATACAAAACCGCCGCTGTCAATGGTGATCACGGCTTTTTCTGTAATCACCATGTCGACGCAGCCTTTTGCTGTCAATGGCAGCGTACAGTCGGCGACAAGTTTGGGTGCGCCGTTTTTATCGGTATGGCTCATCACAACAATGACTTTTTTCGCCTTTTGGGCAAGCTCCATCGCCCCTCCCATTCCAGGAACCTTTTTGCCGGGGACAATCCAGTTGGCCAGATCCCCTGACTGGCTGACCTGCAGAGAACCAAGAATCGTGACATCAATCGCGCCCTTTCTGATCATGCCGAACGACAGAGCTGAATCAAAATAAGAAGCGCCTTTTACTACGGTGACAGGCCAGCCTGCCGCATTGCAAAGATTCTCATCTTCCCTTCCTTTTTCAGGCGACTCGCCGATGCCGAGAAGCCCGTTTTCAGATTGGATCATGACGGAAGTGCCTGGATCTAAAAAATTGGGAACTAAAGACGGAATGCCGATGCCCAGGTTGACAATCATTCCGCTTTTGATTTCGCGGGCCGCCCGTTTTGCAATTCTCTTCCGCTCTATGACTCCCAAACCCATTTCCAGTTCACCCCTTCCGTTTCAGCGACACCTTCGACAAAAACACCGGGTGTTACAATTTCTTCTTCATCGAGCTCTCCAAGGGGAACGATCCGCTCCACTTCGGCAAATGTCCGATCAGCCGCCATCGCCATAAGCGGGTTCATGTTACGCGCCGTTTTGTCATAGATGATATTGCCGAATTCATCGGCGGTTTTTCCATAAATAAAAGCGTATTCCGCACTCAGCGCTTCTTCGGCAAGGTATGCGCGTCCATTTAATGAAACGATCTTCTTTCCTTGGCGCACCATGTCATTATCGATCCCGATATCGGTCAAAATACCGCCAAGACCTGTGCCGCCCGCACGGATTCTTTCCGCCAGCGTACCTTGCGGTGAAAATTCAACGGCGAGAAAACCGTCAGTCATTTGTTTTCCCGCAACGGGATTTGAACCGATATGGGAAGCGATCAGCCGCCTTACGCGGTTATTGACGATTAAAGGGCCGATGCCGATGCCGGGAAATCCTGCATCATTGCATATGACCGTTAAATTTTTTACGCCTTTTTTCAAAATCGCACTGATGAAAGAAGGCGGTGAACCGACTCCCCCAAATCCGCCAAACATGACGGTTGCTTCGTCTTTCAAATCGGCAATTGCATCTTCAACAGCAATACGTTTGTTCAGCACCGTCATCTTTCGTGCATCACCTTTTCTGCTTGTTTTTCAATCTCGTATACCGCATGTTTAAATATATGAATGAGCTCTTCCAGCTCGTTGTCCGATATCGTAAGGGGCGGCGCAATGATGACAGCATCTCCCCCGCCGCCGTCAATACCCGCCTGGGACGGATAAAGAAGCAGACCTCTTTTTTTCGCTTCGGAAATGACGAGAGACGACACCGGCATTGATGAAGGAAATGTCTTTTTGCTTTTTTGATCGGCGACAAATTCAATCCCGAGAAGAAGCCCCTTGCCTCGAACGTCGCCAATGATGCTCGACTGTTTCATGACTTCTTTCAGCATTTTTTTCAGCTTTTCCCCTTTTATCCCGGCTTGTTTGACAAGATCGTGTTTCAGGATGTAGCGGAGAACGGCGAGCGCCGCACGGGCTGAAAAAGGGTTTGCGCTGTACGTATGCCCGCTCATGATGACCCCTGAGCCGTTTTTGACCGTTTCCATCATGCCGTCGGATATGACCGCTGCGGCAATCGGTGAATATCCTGCGCTCATCCCCTTGCCGAGTACGGCAATATCCGGGGTCACACCCCAATGTTCAATCGCCAGCATCCGTCCGGTTCGGCCCATCCCGCTCATGACTTCATCCGCGATAAAAAGAATTTCATTTTTTTCGCAAATCTCTTTTACTTTTTTGTAATAACCATCAGGTGCCGTTATGGCTGCTCCAGCTGCCCCAATAACGGGTTCGGCAACGAAGCCCGCGATGAATTGTTTGCCGATCCTTTTAACGGCGAGCTCGATTTCTTTCACGCACGCTTCTTGGCATTCGGGATGAGAAAGCCGGCATCTGTAACAGTTTGGCGCTGAAGCAGCAGGATACCTGTGCAGCATGTGCGTAAACCTGTAGCGGCGCTCATAAAATCCCGACAGCGACAGGGCTCCGTTTGTAATTCCGTGATAGCTGTTCCATCTCGAAAGGAAAATCGTTTTGTCGTTTTGTCCTTTTTCCTGCCAGTATTGAACGGCGATTTTCATGGCGGTTTCAACAGCTTCCGACCCGCTGTTGACAAAAAAAGACCAATTCAGATCACCCGGCAGCCATTCAGCAAGGAGTTCGGCTAGCTGTTCAGCCGGCTCACTCGTAAACTGTGAACGGTAGACAAATGAAACAGCATCAAGCTGCTCTTTAAGAGGCTCAATCACTTCTTGTACACCATGCCCAAGATTGCAGGTAACAGCCCCCGAACATCCGTCAAGGTATCGCTTTCCGGAATTGTCGACAATCCAGCTTCCTTTTGCAGACTGAACGACCGGATAGCTTGCGTGCAGATCCGGCTTAATCAAAAATGACATGAAAACATCCCCCCTTCCCCAATGAGAGGTTTTTCTTTACATTATATGAAGCGGGAAAAGGCGGCATTCTCTTTTCAAGCGGAAATGGTTGATTTCGGAGCGAACGCCGTAAGTGCAAACAAAAAAATAAAAGGACATGTCCTTTTATTTTTCTCGAATCGCGCTTATTCACATTGACGTTTTATCCTGCAAAGCAACTGTTTCTTTCGTCTGTTTTTCCCATAAATAAAATGATCTCATCATCGAAAACGCAGCGAACGGCGCGGGCAGTGCGACGATGAGGAATAAATATTCCGGACTGACGGCATCCGACAACACTCCTGCGGCCGCATAGCCGAGCGGCATAAAAGAGCTGTTGACCGCAAAAAAAGCGCCCAGCGACCTGCCTCTGTTTTCACCTTCCGTTACCCTTTGTAAGTAACCTTCAATATAGATGTTGACTACGCCGCTGATCATTCCGATGACGATCAAAATTACGGCGCCGAGCACGACATGATCAATCCAGCCGAGAGGAGACAAAAGCATGCCAAAAATCAGCATTAAAGCGGGCACAGCTGCTTTAGCGTGCTCCGGTTTTGCGATAAAGGACAAGAAAAGCGCCGCACACAGCGTCCCGCACGCCCAAAATGATTGAAAAGCGCCGCCCAGCCAAGCCTGATCTTTTAAAAGCAGCGAAGTCCAAATGACGATATATATCGGAAAACCGCTGAATACAAGCTGCTGTATGCTTGTCCCATACAACAAATACTTGAGCGGCTTATTTTGAAACAAGCTTGCAAAGCCGCTGAACAATTGTTTATTCGTAAAAAGAATACGCTTTTGGCTGCCCCTTTTATCTTTGATTCTCCACTCCAAAAAGATGGATAAGAAGGAGAGGCTTCCGCACAGCACCCATAACCAGCCGAAATGCAAAAAGGAAAACAGAACCCCTGTGACAAGCGGAACAATCACTTGGATGAGCTGTGTGATCACTTCTTGAAATGCGATTCCTTTTTCAATTTGTTGTTTTCTCAGTGTATCTGGCAAGAGTGATCTTGCCGCGGGTTCGATTGCGGTCAAACATGCCGATACAATCACCCTTGCAGCCGCCAGTAAAATAACCGAACTCATGCCTGACAGCGCCAAAAATCCGATCATTAAAAATACAGCTGAAATGATCATATCTGAAGCCGCAATCAGCTTCCCCCTGTGAAACCTGTCGGAAAGCCAGCCTGTAAACGGAGATATCAAAATCGAGACAGTCAGCCCGATGCCGATCACGACGCTTCCAGAAAGGGCGCTTCCGGTTTCCGATAAGGACCACCATACCAATGAATAATAGAAAAGAACCGAACTAAAGAGCGATAAAAATGTTCCAGACCACAGTCTGAAAAAATCCCCTTTTATGACCCAAGCATATTTCAAAGTTTCTCCCCCGCTTGTCCGATATTTTCACCTCATGATTATATTACATATATATGTAAAATTTTACAACAAAAACAAAAACCTTCCGGATGGAAGGCTTTGTGAGCATGTCAAGCGCCGGGCGTTGGGCTTTTAGCTAACAAATGAAAGCCGCACCGACAATGATGAGCAAAATAAAGAGGACAACGATGAGCACAAATGTGTTTCTGCCGTGAAACCCGTAGCCGTATCCTCCAGTAGGACAGCAATAATGGGAGTAATGCACAGGCGATCATCCTTTCGTATAAAGTCTACACCCCAGCCTATGCAGGCCAAGTCCCAATTGGTATGTGCACCTGCCTACTTTATTCAAACAAATACTTAAATATCGTTGTGAGCTTTTCCTCCTGCTTAAAACCCAGCTTTTCATAAAACGTTTTCACCTGATCGCTTCCCGTAGTTACAAGATAGCACGATTCCATGCCCGATTGTTTGGCAGCGTTGAGCATCTGCTTGATAAGGCCCGATCCATAGCCTTTCCGCTGGTAAGGCTCCAAAATGGCGACTTCTTCGATTTTAGCAATGTTTTCGTTCTGATCGAGGTAAAGCTCAGCACATCCAATCGGTTCTCCTTCTTCCGAGTAGCAGACACACAGCTGAATGATGCCTTCCTCGTAAAAAGGATATTTGCGCAGCAGCTTTTCCTTCGCAAACGCTTCACTGATCGACAATGTATCATAAGCCTGCATCATCCGGCAGCCGTCAATGAGCGATTTCTCCGTCCCCCACTCTGCCCGCACACCAGGGGAATCTCCTTTCCAATCTGCAAGCCTAATGGAATAAAACAATTCTTCATCTAGAATATATCCAAGGTCAAAGAGCGACTTTTTCATCGTAAAAGGGAGATCGCGCTTAAAAGAGCTTTTCACATGAACATAATTTCGTTTTAAAATTTCGGGTACCCGAACAAGCAGGGAATACAGCTCTGTCAGCGGAAAATCGTCCTGCAGCTGCAGAAAATGAGAGGAAAACATCTGCGGGATCTGGTCATCTGTGTATATATGATAATGCGATTCAATTTTTTTGCTGCATGTCAGCATTAAATAACGGTCTTCTGTGTTTGTAATGGGGGTCACAACAGTTGCCTCTTTTCTCAAGATGTTCTATTATAATGTTTTTTCGCTTTCAGAGCAGAAAATCCTCTAAAAAAAGATGACCCTTTGAAAAAAAGATCATCTGAACATGCCTTTCTTCTCAGCTTTCTTCTCCGGATTTCTTGCGTTCTTTTATAGACAAGTTTCTTCCACATGATATGGAAGTTCATAAACCGCTTTAAATCAACATTTTTCCCTGTTTGTATTTCGTCGGATGTTAACGGATTTTTCGTAAAGGGTATTCAAAGATGAAGATTATAGCGCAAACTATTCAAACCTATGATGGATCAGTTGCAGATAATCATCAGGTAGGATACTTGATAGAAGAACCACAACGCTGGTTGTTGGTTTGTTGGATGCTTGTGTGCCCGCACTTACTTTATCAATAGAGACTACTCGACTTTTAGCTCGGAGTATCCCATTCCAAATTTGGCCATAAAAAAGCCCTCTCTGCTTCATGAGAGCAAAGAGGGCAAACTCATGGTATGCTGAGGTACACGACGAGCGCCTTTAAGACCTATTTTTCACGTTCAAACAGCTTGATATATTCGCCGTACCCTTCTTTCTCAAGGTCGTCCTTCGGCACAAACCGGAGGGCCGCTGAATTGATGCAATAGCGCAGGCCGTCCGGTCCGGGTCCGTCTGGGAAAACGTGTCCAAGATGGGAATCGGCAGACTTGCTTCTCACCTCAGTCCGAATCATGCCGTGTGAAGTATCAAGTTTTTCTTCGATCTCCCCGGCATCTACCGGTTTTGTAAAGCTTGGCCAGCCGCAATGTGCGTCGAATTTGTCAAGCGACGAAAACAGCGGTTTCCCCGAAACGATATCGACATAGATTCCGTCTTCGCGCAGATCCCAGTATTCGTTTTGGAATGGAGGCTCCGTTCCGTTTTTTTGCGTCACTTCATACTGCATCCGGGTCAGTTGTTTCAGCCGTTCTTCTTTAT
This sequence comes from Bacillus sp. FSL K6-0972, assembly GCF_037976035.1. Lineage (NCBI taxonomy): Bacteria > Bacillati > Bacillota > Bacilli > Caryophanales > Bacillaceae > Bacillus > Bacillus sp. FSL K6-0972. The sequence goes on from NZ_CP150260.1 coordinate 2,298,788, forward strand.
TGTTCGTCATGCTTTCGCCCCCAATGCTGTTGTAAAAATCCTTCTCTTCCGCTTCCGATCCGATACTGTGTGTAGCGTTGAGGATGCTTTTTATGATAATCCTGGTGATACTCTTCAGCCGGATAAAATGGCCCGGCTTCCAGAATGTCGGTCGCGATCGGATCTTTAAAGATGCCGCTTTCTTCAAGCTTTTTCTTCGATTCCTCAGCGAGTTTCCGCTGCTTGTCATGATGGTAAAAAATCGCTGTCCGGTAAGACTCACCGCGGTCTGCGAATTGTCCTCCACTGTCAGTAGGGTCGATTTGCTGCCAGTAGAGTTCAAGCAGTTTTTCGTATGGAAAGACATCGGGATCAAACGTGATTTGCACCGCTTCCCTGTGTCCCGTTGTATTGCTGCAAACCTCTTCATAGGTCGGATTTTCCGTATGGCCGCCGGTATAGCCGGATTCGACTTTGATAATGCCCGGCTGTTCGTCAAAAGGCTTGACCATACACCAAAAGCAGCCTCCGGCAAATGTGGCGAGTTCTCGTTTTTCAGCCATCTGTTCTGCCTCCTTCTCTTCAACACTTGTTGGGAACCATTATATCACAGCATGCTCATTTTTAAGCAGCTCCCGCTCATCGTAAAATCAGCTGCTGCCTAAAAAGAAAAAATGACAATAATATGTCATTGCCATCACCGTATTTTAAGAAACAGCAGGATTCATCTATCATTGCCTATGGACCGTTGTTCAATTGATGGTCAAATGAACTAAAAATCTTCTGAAACATACACTTGAAAAGCAAAAATTATGGTATCATAGTGATATCATGTTCATGAAAAATAATATTCATGCTGATTCGGTCATTCCTTTTTTAAAAAAGCTGAAACTTGCTACTTATATGGAGGGGCGAAATTTTGAAAGTTAGAGAACAAATGATGTATGATATGGAAGCACTGCTTCGCACAGTATTTAAACAGATACGTGATGAAATAAATGAGCTGCTCGAAAAAGAGATGTCCCGCAATGAATTCATGATTCTCCGCCTGCTGAGCGAGCAAGGTCCGAAGAAAGTCACGGAGTTTGCAACGATTCTAGGCGTTTCTGCGAGCCATATCACAGCTGTAACCGATGCATTGGTTGAAAAAGGCTGGATTACGAGAGTCCGGTCAAAAGAAGACAGACGGATCATCAAAATCCATCTGACAGACGCAGGAAAAGAAATTATCAGATATTTCGAAGAAAAGAAAACGGAATATTATTTCAAGCGGTTCAGCAGCTACAGTGATGAAGAGCTGAAAACGCTGATTGAACTGTTCAGCAAATTGGACAAGAAACGGGAACAGCGCTGACCCGGATTTTACATAAATGGGCCTGAATTCGTGCACCTTAAAATAAAAAAGAGGTGTTCTGACTTTATGACAGCTCCTTATCTTTGTCCAAACTGCAAAACAAACCGAACACGGTTCAACTTAATCGAACAGTCCCCGACATCCGTTAAGATTGATCCGGCAACAGGGGAGATCATGGAAACGTATTCAGATGACGAGCTTTCTCCATTTCACCTGCCGTACAGCGGCCCTGCCATAAAAGTGCAGTGCGGCGCGTGCGGATTAATTGAAGATGAGAAGACTTTTATCAAACTTGCGGAATTCGATAAACGAACATAAAAAAGACAGGATAGATGGACATCGTTCCATCTATCCTTTTTCGTTCAGCTTAACGTGCATTCAAACGAAGGTGCACACCCGGTTTCTCCCAAGGTGTTTAGCCCTGTACAAACATTGATCCGCTTTTTCAATCAACTCGTCCGTACTGTGAATGACCTCCGGAAAGGCCGCAACTCCAATCGAAACCGTAATATGAATCTTTTTAGAATGAGAAATGAAAAAAGTGTGTGTCTCTACTTCCTTGCGTATCCTTTCAGCAATCTCTGCGGCCTGCGAATGGGAACTGTTTGGCAATATGACTGAAAACTCTTCTCCGCCGTTTCTTGATACAATATCCTCCGTACGTGTTGACTTTTTTAAAATCGTTCCTAATTCTTTTAAAATCACGTCTCCATTTGAATGTCCGTACGTATCATTAATCGTTTTGAAATAATCGATATCGATCATAAGCAAAGACAGTTTCTCGTTCTTCTCCTTTGCGTTTGAAATATGAGCATTCCATATCGCATCAAAATGGCGGACATTATTCAATCCCGTTAAATAATCAATCGACGATTCCTCTTCATACTTTTTTAACAGAAAATGAGATTTTCTTAAATATGAGACAACGTATACTGACGTAAAGCCGCCGATAGTAGATAAAATCCAGAACCAAGTCAATAAAATTTTCACTAAGAAGAAATCGTGGAGGAGCATCAAGATCACAATTGAAATCGCCACATTGGCAAAAATGACTAATGCAAATGTCTTTCGATAAGTGTCAGCGTCTTTATCCATGATTCGGAGGATGAGATAATATCCCATGAATATAACGATCATTCCTATGAGCGCAGCAATCGAAGATGTACTCCCCCCGTAAACAAACCTTCCTCCTATAATCAGCAGAGAACAGATGAATGCCGGAAAGGCGCCTGTAAATAAAAACAAAATCATGACGGGCACATAACGCAAATCAACGATCGTCTCCTCGGTTGCCTGGATCGAAAAGAACATGAGCACATTTCCGAGCAACCCGCCCAAAATGCCGTCAATCCAATCAAGTTGTTTGCTTGTAGCTTTTCGGGAAAAAATATTCCACTTTAGCTGAGTGTAAATAAAGAGCGAAGTAATTAAAATGCACAAATTCAAAAATAAATCGATTAAAAACATGACAAGCCCCCAGCACCAAACTCATTTTATATTGTATATATCGTCAATTATTAAGACGTTAAAAGCATTTTTGTTCCTTTGCTTCTGACGCCCGGCGGGAGCTGGCTTTGTGGGCTTGCCGCAGGAGCTTGCTTTCATTTTTCAAATAGAACGAGGTGCTTCCACTTCCCGTAGCGGTAATATAAAAATGCAGTCAGGCTGCTCAGCATAAAGCTCATTCCGATGCCAAGCGCTATGCCGTTCTCGCCAAGCCACTTTGAAAATAGGTATGTAAACGGATAGCGCAAAACCCAAAAAGAAATCACGTTCAGCACCAAAATTTGAAACATCGCTCCGGCTGCCCTTACAACACCGTTTAACACAAAGTTAATCCCGATAAACGGATAGAAAAAAGCAATTGTTTTTAAATACTCTTCCCCGAATGCGGCTGAATCGGCTTCCGAAATAAACAGCCTGACCGCATGATAGCCTGTCAGAAATATCGCGGTACTGACGGCAGCCATAAACAGCAAGACATAAATGACGCCGTAATGAGCGATTTTTTTCGTACGCTCCATGTCGCCGCTGCCGACGGTTTGGCCAGCCATACTGTTAACAGCCGTGCCGATGGCCATCGCCGGGAGAATCAGCAGGCTGTCAAGCCGCTGTACCGCGCCAAACCCTGACACAACACTTTCTCCAAATGAATTGACAACGCTCATAATCGCCATCGAGCCGCCTGAAATCACCATCATTTGCAAGCCGGCAGGCACTCCGAGTTTCAAAATGACGGACGTCTCTTCCAGCGACGGAAGCGCCGGCTTTGAAAATGGAACAAGCCGCTTTCTCACCGTATAGACCACTCCGTAAATGAAAGCAATCCCTTGGGAAACGACGGTTGCATAGGCCGCTCCGGCAATTCCGAGGTTGAATACCGAGATAAACAGCGGATCCATGAACAGGTTCAGGATGACGGCCAACAGGACGAAACGCAAAGGTGTTTGACTGTCGCCGACCGCTCTTAACACTGTACTGATGAAATTATAGCCGAATAAAAATATAATCCCGATAAAATGAATGCTCAAATAGCTTGCAGCCAAATCCATCATATTGCCGGGCGTTTGAAGAAGCGAAAGCAAAGGCTCTGTGAAAAAATAGCCGATAACCCCGAGCAATACGCTCATCGCCGTCATCAGAACGACAAACGCGTTGACATATGAAGCAAGTCCCTTTTTATCCCCTTTTCCTTTTTGCTGCGCAAGAATCGTCAGCGCCGCATTGTTAACGCCCAATACGAACGACAGCACCGTAAAGAAAACCGTCCCTGAGACGGCCGCAGCACCGAGAGCTTTTGCTCCGAGCAGATTTCCGACCCACAAGCTGTCAACGAATTGAAATGAAATCTGTAAAAGGTTGGCTAAAATGATCGGGGCAGAAAAAAAGACCAGCTGTTTAAACACATTTCCGTATGTAAAATCCGTTTTCATTGTTTTCTCCTTTAATCTGTCGTCTTGATCACGATGTGACCGATGGCTTCGCAGCCTCATATGATGTCAGAAAGCATGCAAAGGGGCGTGACAAGATGTTCTCTACAGTTCATGATGCCCGTCAAATGGCGGGAGGCTTTCGGAGGAGCTGCTATCATGTTCCGCCTGCCGAGGCGCCCTATTATTTTCGAAACAGCGGAAAAGCAGCGATGATCAGACTGCTCCACGCGGCTCCTCACACCGACAATCTCGACGTATTCGTAAACGGGATATCCGTTTTTCAAAACGTCTCCTATACAGATTTATCTTCCTATGTCCGGTTTCCTGCCGGCCGTATTCAAATCGATGTTTTCCGGAGAGGCAGGGCGCATAGTCCCCTGCTGACGGTACGGTATCACCTGATCCACGGCGGGTACTGTACGGTTGCCGTCACAGGCACAGCCGCAAAGCTCGTTCCCGTCGGAATGTATGACCAGCCTGCGGCTGATCCGGAAAGCCGCAGCATCCGATGCGTCCATCTCTCGCCGGACTCCCCAGCTCTTGACTTTGCAGTGCAAAACGGACCTGTCCTGTTTTCCGGCGTCCCCTTTCAAGCGGTTACCCGGTATCTCCCGGTGCGTTCACAGAAAATCGACGTCGAGCTAAGGGCCGCCGGTTCAACAGCAGTCCTGCTGAAATCCCCGAAAATCACGCTTCATGCCGGCGAATCCGCAACTTTGTATGGCCTCGGTTTCGTCAACGGCTCTCCTGCTCTCGAAATAAAAGCAGCGCCGTTTCCTGTCAAAGCTCCGCCTTCATAGCGAAAAAAAAGAGACCCGATGTCTCTTTTACAGTCTGCTGAATGCAGGGACGACAAAATCCTAAAACGGTCTCATGTTTTAGGATTTTGCCGGCAATTATTGATTGTGATGGTCAGTTTTTTTATGTTTTTTCGCATCAAGCGTAAAGATCATAATGCTTAAAAACAACGCACAATACCCGATGTTCAAATACATCTTGTCCATGTTTTCATCGACGAAACTGAAGGCGGCGAGACCGCCGAAGTACAATGAAAACAACATAGACAGCAAGCTGAAATATGTGTAGATACGTTCCATATGTTCACCCCTGTAAATCCCGCTGCACGATCTATGAATCTTTTTGTGCAGGCTGATAATAAACAAATTCGATTTGATCTTTTTCTAAATCAATGTCTTTTGCTTTCACATACATTCCGTTTTTAAGCGGCATCTCTGACAGACGAACTTGAATTTCTTTAGCGTCCGAACGAACGTGTACAAAATCAGGAAGATCATAAAATTGATCCATGTAGTTCAGCACCATCGATATCGGAACATTTAACTTGCCAATCGAAAATCTCGTCACGTCAAGGACCACATCTCCGTTTTTTTCCACCGTCGGCCGAAAGGACACCCTCGCATCGACTGTCGAGGAAAAGGCACGGATCGCACCGACGATGTGGAATTCATCATCGATTTCGATTTGATAGTCAAGATCCGGCGAAGACTCCTTCGCCAAATACGTGTTGATGAATGCGGCCAATGACTCTTTCGTGCTCGTCACGTTCAGTTGGTATTCACTCGGAGTCGGCCGCGGCGGTTCCTTTTGACCGCCGGGCAGGAATATGAGAATGAAAATCCCGGCAAGTATGATGACGTTGACTGCTGCTAAAATTAAAAATAAGCTCTTCCATTTCTTCATTTTTTTCACCTTATTCTGCTGGGAGGTCTTCGTTTTTAATTTGTTCGTAAACGCGTTTCGCTATTAAAGAATACCCATATTGATTAGGATGAAACTCATCTTCTGAAATCTTCTTTTCATCGCTGTATTCCTCAAAAATATCAGCGATATCCGCCATTTTCGTATTGGATACCTTTTTCAGGCTTTTTTCTGCGCCTTCATTCCATTCGTCTACGACTTGGTCAACTTCCCTCAGTTCAGACAGCGTAAACTTAAACGGATTATACATGCTGACATAAATCAATTCAGCGCTGGCGTTTTGCTCTCTGATTTCCGCTAAAATATTCGAAAACCGCTTTTCAAACAGTTTTTGTTCGGCACGGAAAGGTGTGAGCGTTAAGTGCGCGAAGTTTTGGCGGACGACTTTCATCAGGTCGTTGCCCCCGATTGTAAACAAAATGTAGTCTGCATCTTTTAGGCCCTCTTGTACTTCTTTTTCTTTTAATCTTTCAAGCAGCTGATCAGTCCGGGAGCCTTTAACGGCATAATTTTTGACCGTTACGGACTTCACATCGTTCCGGCTTTCAAGCTCGGCGGCTACAATGCCGACATAGCCTTTCTTCTCTTGATCGCCTACCCCCTCTGTCAGAGAATCGCCCACTGCTGCAATCACGATATCGCGCTTAGGGGAGACCGATGTTTTTTCAACGCCCGCATTCCATTCCGTACAGGCTGAAAGCAGACAGACGAGGGTCATCATGACTGTTATAAACCGTATGTTCAATAATGATGCCCCTTCCTTCTAGATAACCTAAAAAAAAGTGTACCATGTTTTGATTCTTTTGAAAATCATTTGGCCGGTGTAAAAAAAAGCCTGTTTTCCGGTGGTCAGGAAACAGGCTTTCGCTGCAGGTCGCCCGTTCTTATCAACGGTTTTCCAGCGTCTTAATATCGGCGATGATTTCATCGTACGGCGTATTTCTTGCACCGTCATAATCCTTGACGACTTTGCCGTTTTGATCGACTAGATAAAATGACGATTGGTGTATCACCTGATCTTCATCTTCAGGTTTTTTTACGATTGATTTGAAGCTTTTCAGCGCAAACTTTTCGATTTCCTTCTGCGAGTATCCCGTTAAAAAATCCCAATTTTGAAAACTGAGCGGATAGTTGGCTGCAAATTTCTTCAATTTTTCAGGCGTATCATTTTCGGGATCAACGCTGAATGAGACGATCCGGGCCTGCAGGTTTTCCTCTTCCATTTGTTTTTGCAGTTCAGCCATATGTGAAGTCATTGGCGGACAGATCGTTTCACAGTTCGTAAATATAAAGTCAGCCACCCAGACCTGGCCTTTTAAACTTTCAAGAGACACCGCTTTCCCGTCTTGATTTTGAAAAGAAAAAGACTGTACATCATAGTTTAAAGGATTTTCAATCTTGCTAGTTCCGCAGGACGAAAGAAACACTGTGAGAATACCTGCAAGGAAAATGCCAAAAACGTTTTTCAATCCTTCCATCCCCTTTTTCAATCGGTGTAAAAGGTAAAACCGATTGCTCCTTTTCCGGTATGAACCGAGATAATCGGCGTTGTGTATGAAATATCAATATCGATTCCCGGGATATGTTCAAGCAAAGAGTCTTTCAGCCTATGGGCGAGGTCAAGTGCATCGGCATGGGCGATTCCGATCGCCTGCACCGTCCTTCCCTTAACCGTGGAAAGAAATTGACCAGTTAAATAACGGATAAGCTGACCGCTGCTCCGGACATTTTTTTCAGGCGTATAGATTCCGTCCTCAAGCCTCGCGATCGGCTTAACCTTGAGCAACGAGCCGATCAGCGCTTTTCCCCTCCCGATGCGGCCGCCTTTTATCAAGTTGTCAAAATGATCAATTGTCACATAGAGGGATGTCCGGTTGCGTAAGTTCTCCAAGTCTTTTACAATCGCTTCGGCCGTCATGCCCTCTTCGGCCAGCAAGGCGGCCCGCACGACCTGAAAACCGAGGCCTTTTGAAATATACATGGAATCAATCACCGTAATTTTCCCGTCGACCATATTTGAAGCGCTTACAGCCGTCTGGTATGTCCCGCTCAATTGGCTTGAGAGATGGATGCTGATCACTTCGCTTCCGTCAGCGGTCAGCTCTTCATACAGTTCGATAAAAGCGCCTAAAGGCGGCTGTGAACTTTTCGGGAGTTCTGCGGCTCTCTCCATTTTCTCAATAAATTCGTCCGGCTGAATATCGAATCTGTCTCTGTATACAGTGCCGTCGATCGATATCGAGAGCGGGAGAACGGAAATATGATATTCTCTCAGCAGTTCTTCGCTCAAGTCAGCGGTTGAGTCCGTTACAATTTTAATCTTTGTCAATCTCCTTCACATCCTGTCGGTTCAAATGGTGTATTTCCTAGTGAGGCCAAATCGGCATGAAAAATTCTTTGCCGGCCGAATGCCATCTTCCGCCCTTTTCAAAGCGGATTTGGCTCTCTTCATGGACCGGCAAAGAATGCTATGAATTCTTATGCATTATGCTTCAATTCTTCCTGTTGATAAATGGCCAGGTAATCCTGCCATTTCAATGCTCTCTTTAAGTAGTCCCTAAAGGAGTAGACGTTTTTTTTCCGCTTTGAGCAATAGAGCGTCTTTAAAAAGATTTCGAGCCTCAGATTGGCCATGAAAAAATGCGGGTCGTCCTCCTTCAGCAGGGGTATTTCCGTCACCTTCACCTTCTGTCCATCCGAACGTTTGAACTCTAGGCTTTTAAGTAACAAGCTATCAATCCTCATTTATGAGATATTTTCTTTATTATACATAATCTCAGGAGCCGTTGTCTGTGATTTATGCGTGTTTTCAAAAAAATTTCTTAAATCAGCAAATGAAAGAGCCCTTCATCTTTATTGACTTCGACATAGCGGAAGCCTTTCCGGTCCATCCTCGCGATCAGCGGCTCGTAGTCATCGCGCTGCTTTAATTCAATGCCGACGAGCGCAGGGCCGCTGCTCTTATTATTTTTCTTCGTATATTCAAACCGGGTGATATCGTCGGTCGGCCCGAGCACTTCATCTAAAAATTCGCGCAAAGCTCCCGCCCTTTGCGGGAAGTTCACGATGAAATAATGCTGGAGTCCTTCATACATCATCGATCTGTCTTTGATTTCCTGCATTCTGCCGATATCGTTGTTTCCTCCGCTCACGATGCATACGACATTTTTCCCTTTAATTTCATCCCTGTAAAGGTCTAAAGCGGCGATCGGCAGTGCTCCCGCAGGTTCGGCGACAATCGCGCATTGGTTGTACAGTTCCAGAATCGCGGTGCATACCTTTCCTTCAGGAACGAGCAAAATATCATCTACAACGGTTTCAAGCGTTTTAAATGTCTCTTCGCCAATTTTCTGGACAGCGGCTCCGTCTACAAATTTATCGATTTTCTCGAGGGTGACGACTTCGCCTTTTTTGTTTGATTCAAAAAGAGCCGGTGCGCCTTTAGGTTCAACCGCGATCAGCTTTGTATCCGGGGACACGTTTTTCATGTAGGTTCCCACTCCTGAAAGCAGGCCGCCTCCGCCTACGCTTGCGAATAAATAATGGGGTTCAGTTTCGATATCGTTTAAGATTTCGACCGCGACCGTTCCCTGGCCAGCCATGACGGCAGGGTCGTCAAACGGGTGGATAAATGCGCGTTTTTCTTCCTCGCAGCAGGCGACTGCGCTTTGATACGCATCATCGAACGTGTCGCCTGTCAGGATGATCTCGACGTATTCCTTGCCGAACAATTCGACTTGGGAAATTTTTTGCCTCGGGGTCGTCGACGGCATAAAAATCTTTCCGTGAATACCGAGATGTTTACAGGAAAAAGCGACCCCCTGTGCATGGTTTCCTGCACTGGCGCAGACCACCCCGTTTTTCGTCGTTTCTTTTGAAAGCTGCTTCATTTTATAATAGGCGCCTCTCAGTTTAAAAGAGCGGACAACCTGCAGGTCTTCTCTTTTTAAATATACGTTGCAATCGTACCTCTCGGACAGCCTCTCATTTTTTTGGAGAGGGGTATGAATAACAACATCTTTTACATTTTGGTGGGCTTTTAAAATGTCTTTGACTTGGATGAGAGAGTTTTCTTTAAGCAACGGTTTCATGTATAAGATCCTTTCTTTTTAAAGCTTTATTTAATACGCCATTATATCATGAATATTCAAAATTTAAAGAGCAATTCTTTGTTATTTACAGAATATTATACACTTTCTCAATATATACGAGTTCTTTTCGATTCTTAATGTGCAGCCAAATACACTTTTTTTCAAAAAACTCTTTATTTGTTCTAATTGGGTGTTATAATAGAACCAATTAGAACCAAAAGGAGAACCGCCATGATTAAACACACGTATCCGTCCGTAGGCTTCTCGGAGCTGATCGGGGAATGCGATTCCTTTTTGCAAACGAAAAACAGAGCGATACAATTCGCAGCCTCTTCCCATCCGATTCTGATTCATGGGGAAACAGGCACAGGCAAAGAGCTGTTCGCCAAAGCCATTCACTCCGGATCATCTTTCAAGCATGATCCCTTCACACGCGTAAGCTGCAGCACGCTGGATGAAGATGAAACGCCTGAAGACTTTTTTCTTTCAGAGATGAATGAACCCGGAACCCTGTTTCTCGACGAAGTGTGGGGCCTTTCCTTGCCTCTTCAGGGCAAGCTTTTGGCAGCGATTGAAAAAGGGATGCCCAAAAGACTGATCACCTCTTCAAGCGTGCCTCTCGGTGAACGGATTGAAAGCAGCGAATTCCGCAAGGATCTGTACTACAGGCTCAATGTGCTCGACCTTCCGCTTCCCTCCCTTGCTGAACGGCGAAGCGACATCCCCCTTCTCGTGCATCATTTTTTAAAAAGCGGGGATCATGACATATATGTCGAACCGGTCGTTTGGAAGGCTTTAGAGCAGCATGAGTTTGAGGGGAACGTCAGAGAACTCAAAAACATGACGGATTATATGAAAACCGTCTCAGACGGAAAAACGATTCAGCTTTACGACACACCGCCGGCGTTAAGAGAACAAATCGAAAAGAAGAAGCCAAAAGACAAAAAAACGGCTTCAACATCACTTACCTTAATGGAAAAAGAGGAGTTTGCGTTTTTGCTCGATGCAATCAAGCAATTAAATGAAAAAGGGGAGCCTGCCAGCCGCAGGGTTCTGTCCGAGCTGAGCAAAAACGGCAAGTCGGAGCTTACACCCCAGCAAGTGCGAAGCAGATTGGATTATTTGGAAAAAAGAGAGTTTATTACAAAGGGCCGCGGAAGAGCCGGGACAAAAATCACGCTTGAAGGCCTCCGCTTTTTAAGCTCTTTAAAGCATCACATTATTCAAGATTAGAAAGGGTGTCTTGGTATGTACACGATTAAAGAAGAAATTGCAAATGCAATAACCCATGGACTCGGCGTCCTCCTGTCAATTCCCGCCATCGTATTTTTGGTGATATTTGCGATCCGCTACGGAAGTCCGGTGGATGTTGTCAGCTTTTCAATTTTCGGCGCTTCCATGCTGTTCCTGTATTTAAGTTCGACCCTTCTGCACAGCATTCAGCACCAAAAAACGAAAGATATTCTTGAGATCATTGATCACTCAGCCATCTACGTATTGATTGCGGGAACATATACACCGCTGCTCCTCGGACCTTTGAAAGGCGCGCTTGGCTATACGATGCTGGCGGTCGTCTGGGGACTTGCGATTGGCGGGGTTGTGTTTAAAATCTTTTTTGTGAAACGATTTATCGTGGTCAGCACGCTGGTGTATCTTGTGATGGGATGGATGGCGATCATTGCGATCAAGCCGCTTTATACGGCCTTGACCGGAGAAGGATTCGCCCTGCTGCTCTTAGGAGGAATCTTGTATTCCGTCGGAACCATCTTTTATTTATGGAGAAAGATCCCGTATCATCATGCGATTTGGCACACTTTCGTGCTCGGCGGCAGCGCCTCAATGTTTTTCTGCGTGCTTTTCTACGTGGCAAAGGTGCCGTTTGTATCATAAATGGCGAAAACCAGGCTTCCTATATGGGAGCCTGGTTTTTTTATGCCCGAAGCTGTTTGTTTTCAGTCATGACGTATGCCGGGTGGATCGTCAAATCGATATCAGCAGGTCTCAGCCGCTTGAACAACGTGCCTTTCTTCATGTCTTCCGTACCGGCTGTTTCGACTGCAACGATCGGAATGCCGAGCCTTTTGGATAAAGCTTTGTAATCGAGTCCGTCATCTTCAGACAGAATAAAGCTTTGCCCTCTCCGGACGATTTCTTCCACGTCTTCAAGCGCTGCTTCCTTGTCGGCGCTTTTTCTGACCGCGGCCATTTTATTGAGCCAGCCGTTGATCAGCGGATAACGAAAGGCGCGCGGATCAGCAAAAAACGAGGCGGTTTTGTCAAGGTGTCCAAGCAGCACAGCGAGCTCTGACAGGCCGAGCTTTGGGTGTACGTAAAGCACGGGGCCCGCCGGCGATCCCCCATTCTGATGGATGGAAACAGTCGAACCGGTTAAGCCGATGCACCCCCGCAAAAAAGCTTTTGGCTTATCAAAGACAGCTTCCATCTGATTGGCATACGAAAGGCGCGGGTCAAGTGTCTGCAGTGCCTGCAGGAGCTTGATATGCTTGATAAGCATATAGGCCGAATAAATCCATAAAAAACAATAGCGAAACATGAAAAACCTCTCCCCTATCCTTTTCTTTGATAAACGAGGAATTCGTAGTCATAAGGATTTTTGTCATCTTTCAGGCCTTTCCGCCTCGAAACGATTTCCCACTCAGCTTCGTTGAATTCAGGAAAATACCGGTCCCCTTCAAAGGTTTCATCGATTTTTGTCACATACAGCTTGTCCGCAAAAGGCAGAATCTCCGTGTATAGTGTTGAACCGCCGATGACAAAACATTCTTCATTTCGGTTTTTCGCAAACCGCACCGCTTCCTCTGTCGAATGCATCACCTGACAATTCGGGATATCCAGTTCTTTATTGGATGTGACGATGATGTTCTCCCGGTGGGGCAAAGGTCTGCCGATGGATTCAAACGTCTTTCTCCCCATGATCACGGCGTGCCCTTTCGTTACTTCTTTAAAATACTTCAAATCTTGCGGCAGATGCCATGGCAGATCATTGTCTTTTCCGATCAGGCGGTTTCTGTCCATGGCAGCAATCAATGAAATCATTGTTTAAAGCCCCCTTATGATGTTTGTAGTGAAATAATGCCGGATGATACTCATCTCTTTGTGTGATCATCTGTGAACATGATGATGAAGATGGAGGTTAAAGCTGTGATGAGAGGAAACCTTTCTTCGAGGTTTTCATTCTGATCAGACCGCCCGAATGCATTGGTCTCATTCCCCGTTTTATTCTTTTCCGGTTTTCTTACATATGACGGCACATATCCGCATGATGTTTCATTTTTTTCATCCTTTTGTAGTGTATCTTGTTTAACCTTTCGAAAACAAGATATTTTTCGAGAAAAGGCATAAAATATGCGGCATAAAAAAACCCCGCCTGATGGCGGGAACGGCTGAGCCTTTCAGCGGCTTTTCGCAACGCTCTGTCCGTCTGTTCTCTCTTCCTGCACTTCATCCTCAAGATCCTGATGCGAATGGGCAATTCGGCTTGCCGCAGCTGCCGCCAAGGCAGCGACGATATCATCAAGGAACGTATGAACCTCATCGTCCGGACAGTCGTCCAGTTCTTTAATGATGCCGAATTTTTCTTTATCCAGATAGCCGAAGTTCGTCAAGCCGATCGAACCGTAGACGTTTACGATAGAAAGCGGAATAATCTCGTCGATCCCATAAAGGGGTTCATCCGTTTCGACCAAATATTGAAGCGGTTCAGGCAACAGTTTTTTCTCGGCCAGCTGGTCAAGCGCTATCCCCGTTAGAACGGCATGAACGATTTCCCTTTTGTTTAAGACCTTTTCGACATTCTCAACGCATACATCAAGCGGGAGATCAGGATGGTATTTTTCCTGCAGTTTTTGGACGATCAGCGCGATATCCTCAATCGTAACCCCGCGCTCATTCAACATATTTTTCGTTAAGTGCACCATTTCATTCATCGTATACTTCTTCATCTGCATCAATCTCCTTTAGTGACTCATCCAGTTAGGCGGTGTATTGCGATCCCAGTAAATGCTTCCGAGATCGTGATGTTTTTGAAAGCCGTCTTCGGCAGTATGGTAATGAAAGTTAAACCAGTAGCCTTTATGAGGCGGCTTGTCCCTGCGCACATGGAACCTTAGCACATCTTCCCCCGTTTTCCGGTTGTAAACGTGGAAGATTTTCTCCGACTTCCCCGCCGTCGGCGTTTTAGAAATGACAAGATCCTGGTAAGCGTCATTGTCCTGCATTGTCATGAGATGGCTGACGATGATCTCCTCGATCTTAGGAAGCACTTCTTCCCTGTACTCGTCTTCAATGACCGGCGATATCCTGCTGCCGAATTTTACGAATGAAAGATCTTCCGCTTCATTAAGCAGTTCATCCTTGTAGGTGTCAAATGAAGATTGGGATTCGCCGTCTTCGTCAAGCTCGGGCTCTTCATCCTTTAGATAAACAGCTGTATACCCGGATTCTTTCACGCTCTGATGCTCCTGCGGCTTGTCCGCCATCAATGCCGCAGGAGGAGATACAAGGCCGAACGTTGCAATTGTAAATAATGCGACAAGCGCTTTTCTCATCCACATCTTCATGACTGATTTGTTCCCTTCTGATCGCTTTTTCGTTTTCTCTTATTCTATCATAGGTTGAATTTTCAGTCATTCATAAAGTGGATGTGCAGAAACACAAAACGCCTTTTCTTTTAGCGATAAAACGTTTACAATCAAAGATGAAAATTCCAAAACTGGGAGTGATCGTTCATGGTTGAAGGTCTTTTTATAGCCGCTTCATTGATTACCCTCGCTTATTTTATCGTCATGGAAATCGCAGATTAAAAAAACCCAAGGTATATACCTTGGGTTTTCATTTTTCGAGGACACCGTAATGAAACAGGGCCGTTTTGCGTTTTTTTACGCGAAATCCGTATTTTTCGAAGCGTGGACTCTTCCAGTGGTCTTTCAGGACCACTCTTTTTTTGGCGACCCGAAGGGCTTCATGTAAAGCACCGTCAAGCGTAAACTCGGAATGCGCCCACTTTCTTAAAGGGGCGATGCCGTCTGATTCTTTGATTCCATCATCAAACATCGGGTCGAAGTAGACGATATCTGCTGAATCATCATCAAGTTCCAGCAGGTAATCAATGCTGTCGCCTGAATGAACCCGAATCCTTTTCATCGCCTGATCCAAAGCGTCAAGGCCTGTCTCCCACGATTGAAGCCCCGCCTCGACAAGAAAAGCGAGGAGCTGACTTTTTTCAATTCCGCGCACTTCGCCTTGTTCGCCTGCGGCAAGACTCGCAATGATCGCGTCTGAACCAAGGCCGAGCGTACAATCGAGCAGCTTGTCCCCCGGTTCAACTTGTGCAGCTTCGACAAAAGGGTCCGGTTCGCCTTTTAACATGCGCTTGGCCCGGAACATCGCAGAGTTCGGGTGAAAAAAAAACTTTTCACCTTCTGAATGATACAGCTCGAAGCGCTCTTTTCCAACCACGAGAACATCATCCTGCTCTGTTTGCCGGATTTGACGAATCGGCCGTTTTCTCCGTTCGGAAAAGCGGGCGCCGAGCGTCCGGCTGATTTTTTCTGCCGTTAAAATCGTGCTTTCAGTCGGTCTGTAGCTTGTTGTGACAATCATGTTTTTCTCCGTAAAAAATGCCCTTCAAAGGGCATTTTAGCAATGTTTTTCAAAAGCGTCCGTGATGTTTTTCATAATCTCCGTCATTTCACGGCCTTCAATCTGTTCACGCGGAATGAAATGAACGACTTCTTTGCCTTTCAGCAGTGCCATTGAAGGTGAAGACGGTTCATATCCTTCGAAGTATTCCCTCATTTTCGCCGTTGCTTCACGGTCCTGTCCAGCAAAGACTGTAACGGTCTCGTCAGGCCCGTTTTCGCTTCCGGAGACGGCTTGAACGGCTGCCGGTCTCGCCAGCCCGGCGGCACATCCGCAGACTGAGTTGACGACGACGAAAGTCGTGCCTTCTGCACCTTCCATGAATGTCTCAACTTCTTCCGCGGTCGTTAACTCTTTAAAGCCGGCCTGCACCAATTCCTGACGCATCGGAAGAACGAGCTGGCGCATGTATTCTTCATAAGCTGTTGACATATTAAAAAGCCCCCTCTATAAACCTTGACTACTGATGTCAAGGATACTACAGAGGGGGCTGAATTTCAAACACCGGGCGAAAAAACCGCTAGATTTTCATAATGCCGCCGGTATTGGCAGAAGTCACAAGCTTTGAATATCGGGCGAGATAGCCTGTTTTCACTTTCGGTTCAAATCCGGGCCAGTTTGCTTTTCTTTTTTCCCATTCTTCATCGGAGATTTCGATGTTTAAAATCCGCTTTTCAATATCGACAACGATATGGTCGCCGTTTTCTACAAAAGCAAGAGGGCCGCCTTCGGCTGCTTCTGGCGAGACGTGGCCGATCGAAAGACCGCGGGAGGCTCCAGAAAAGCGTCCGTCGGTAATCAAGGCGACTTTCGGACCGAGTCCCATTCCAACGATCTGCGAAGTCGGAGCAAGCATTTCAGGCATTCCCGGTCCGCCTTTAGGACCTTCATAGCGGATGATGACGACATCTCCCGCTTTTACTTTACGGTTGATGATACCGTCAAGCGCTTCTTCCTGTGAATCAAAGACAACCGCAGGTCCTTCATGGCGGGTAATCCCGTCTTGAACGCCGCCCGTTTTAATGATTGCACCGTCAGGCGCCAGGTTGCCGAACAGGACGGCGAGTCCGCCTTGCTCTGAAAACGGCTGATCGATCGGATGAATGACCTCGTAATCTTTCACTTCGCGCCCGGCAATATTTTCGCCAAGCGTTTTTCCCGTTACAGTCAGTGTATCCAAGTGAAGCGCGCCTTCTTTTTTCGACAGCTCGTTTAAGACTGCCGATACGCCTCCTGCTTCATGCAAATCTTCAATAAACACATCGGAAGCCGGTGCAAGCTTTGATAAATGCGGAACCCTTGCTGCTACCTCATTGATCCGTTCAAGCGAATAGTCTACACCCGCTTCATTGGCGATCGCAAGCGTATGAAGGATCGTATTCGTTGATCCGCCGAGCGCCATGTCTAACGCGAAAGCGTTGTCGATCGCTTTTTCGGTCACGATGTCGCGCGGTTTGATATCCGCCTTGATCAGCTCCATCAGCTGGCGGGCCGACTGTTTGGCAAATTCCCTGCGGTCGGGTGATGTCGCCAAAATGGTACCGTTGCCCGGCATGGCGATGCCAAGAGCTTCAGAAAGACAGTTCATCGAGTTGGCCGTGAACATACCCGAGCATGATCCGCAAGTCGGACAGCCGAACTGTTCAAGCTCCTCGAGTCCTTTCTCATCGATTTTGCCGGATTGATAAGCGCCAACGCCTTCAAATACAGAGGAAAGCGAGATTTTTCGTCCGTCGCTCGTTCTTCCCGCTTCCATCGGTCCTCCGCTGACAAACACGGTGGGAATGTTGATCCGCATTGCCGCCATGATCATGCCCGGTGTGATTTTATCACAGTTTGGAATACATACCATTCCGTCAAACCAGTGCGCCGATACAACCGTTTCTACTGAATCTGCGATGATTTCACGGCTCGGGAGAGAATATCTCATTCCGATGTGCCCCATCGCAATTCCGTCGTCAACCCCGATTGTATTAAATTCAAACGGAACACCGCCGGCCTCTCTGATCGCCTCTTTGACGATTTTTCCAAACTCCTGCAAATGGACATGACCCGGTACGATATCGATGTATGAGTTGCAAACGGCAATAAACGGTTTGCCGAAGTCCTCTTCTTTTACCCCAGCCGCTCGCAGCAAACTGCGGTGCGGTGCTCTGTCGATCCCTTTTGTAATCATGTCACTGCGTAAACCTGTCATCGTGATCCTCCTAAACATCTTTGTATTTACATTCTGTATTTTCTGAATATTCAGTTTTAAAAACTGTCTGTTAACCGCTTGCCGGACTGATCCGCAAGATGACGGCTGTTTTGATCTTCATCTGTAAATCATTCCCCATGAATCAGAACCTCCACATTCAATATGATTGCTAACTACTATATATATTTTCAGAGTGTTTTTCAACAATATTCGAAATATTTTTATAGAAAAAGTGATATTTTATAACAAGGCGCGTGACTTTTTTCAAAATACCAGGATTGGCAGCTTCGGAGCAGAGGGCTTGAGGTATAAAAAAAAGACGCTGTTTCCAGCGTCCTTGTCAGCTGTCTTTTTTGCGGCTTTCCGTCATTTGCTTCCAAACGGAGCCTTTAGCTTCTTCACCGTATTCGATCCGTTCGATCGCCATTTTGACCTGAAGGCTGACTTCAAATTCCGGATCGTTTTCAGCTTCTTTTAAAGCGGGAAGCGCGCTTTCATCGCCGACTTCGTACAGAAACATGGCGGCTCTCCAGCGCACAAGCTTGCTCGAGTCCTTCAGCGCTTTGATCATCGCCGGAATCGCTTCCGGGTTTCCGATATCTGACAGACAATCACCGGCCGTTCTTCTGACCGTGATCGTTTTGTCTTCGAGCGCTTTATATAAAATAGGAAGCACCGCAGGCGTCTCGATCATGCCTAAATAAACGACAGCAAGCCTTCTGATCGATGTTTTCGGGTCATTGAGCGCTTTTTCGAGGACGGGAATATCCTCTTCAGCCGGATCCATTTGTTCAAGATGGGCATAGCGTTTTTGCCAATCTTCCTCATCCATCATTTCAAGCGTTACCCGGTAAGACTTTCGCTGCACAGCCGCGCGTTTATCCTCAGCATCGCTTGAGGCGGCTGATTCCGTCAGCTTCCGCAGGCGCTCTTCATCGTAAGCCGCCTCAAGCTCTTCCGTTACTTCGCGGCCGATTTCTGAAAAATCGCCGAATCTGACGCCTTGCTCTTTCCATGACCGTTCGAGCACGACGTTGGAAGACGCTGTTTTAAGCTTCAAGATCGCTTCCTGGAAACGTTCCGGAAGGCCAAAGCGCTCCTCGCGCTCGCCGTCGGTCAATTTCACCTGCATCGGTATCCCGCTGAACATTTGCACGAAGACTTTAACCTCGCCAAACGATTCTTTTTCTTCGGAACGGCCCCCCGCCTCTTCGGCTTCGCCCATTCCGAATGCAGCGCGCACCGCAGGGAGGATGTCTTTCCAGTCAAATCTCGCATTGCGCTCGACAGCAATAAAATCGGCCACATGGTAGACGCCTTTTACTCCGTCTATGTTTAAAACCTCTTGAATGACGGGAGGCGCGCCTTCCGCATGATCCTTTTTATAATTATTGCTTTTACCGCCCGGCAGTTCTTCGGTCAAAATCACCTTCATTGTATTCGGACTCGGTGTCGGTTCTATCGATTTAATTTTCATCATTGTCCCCCTCTGTTTAAAGATCCGGTCCTATTCTACCATAACCCCCAGCCCTGATCTATCAAGGCGGCTTTCTCTAGAGAAGGCGCATTCATTTTCCAGTTCTCCGAGGAATTCGAGCATCAGCTTATGCCTTTTTTCCGCGAGCATCCGTCCCGTTTTCGTATTCATCAAATCTTTTAATAGGAGAAGCTTCTCGTAAAAGTGGCCGACCGCAGTAGGTGCATTGGCGATCCCGTAGAGGAGATGGCCCTTTGCCCCTGCATACATCAAAGCCCTGGCGATCCCGACGGCGCCGATCGCATCAAGCCGATCGGCATCCTGGACAGCCATTCCTTCTTTTGAAAGGGGGTCGTCTTTATATTTCTCTCTGTCTCTGAATGAAATTCTTGTGATGATGGCAAGAATCCCGTCAACCGCTTCCGGATCGACCTTCCAGTCTTCTGACAGGCGCCTTTTCAGCTCCTGAAGCGGAACCCGGTGTTCATCGGACAGCTTTTCATCAATCACATCATGGAGAAGTGCGCAAGCTTCGGTCATAAAAAGGTCTGCACCCTCTTCTTTTGCGATCTGAAGGCTTACGTTCCGCACCCTTTCGATATGCAGCCAGTCATGTCCTGTACCTTCGGCTGCGAGCTTCTCTTTAACCCATTCGGACATCAAGCGGATCTGTTCTGTTTGTTCCTGATTCAGCCCAGCCATTTCTGAATGGTCTCCTCTATCTCCTTTGGATTGGTTTGCGGTGAAAAACGCTCGACGTTCTCGCCGGTTTGATCGACGAGAAATTTTGTGAAATTCCATTTGACCGCTTTTGTTCCAAGCATGCCCTTCGCCTTGTTCGTCAAGTGACGGAACAGCGGGTGGATTTGATCCCCTTTTACATTCACCTTCGAAAACATCGGAAACGTGACACCGTAATTGACGCTGCAAAATTCTTCAATGCTTTTTTCATCGCCCGGCTCCTGATTCATGAATTGGTTGCTGGGAAAGCCAAGAATCTCAAGTCCCCGGTCTTTATATGCTTCATACAAGTCTTGAAGCTGTTGATATTGAGGTGTAAATCCGCACTTTGAGGCCGTGTTGACGATGAGAAGCACTTTGCCTTTATACGGCCTCAGTGTCGTGTCCTCGCCTTTAATCGTCTTGACGCTGATATCGTAAATGGACATGACGGTCCCTCCTTTTTAGAATAAACCTTTAGCCTTGCCGTTTTCGTCGACATCCATCTTAAGTGCAGCAGGATGTTTCGGCAGTCCGGGCATTGTTAAAATACTGCCTGTCAAAGCGACGATAAATCCTGCGCCCCTCGATGGTTTTAATTCGCGGACGGTGATGATAAACCCTTGCGGCCTGCCGGTTTTCCCCGGGTCATCTGATAAAGAATACTGAGTTTTCGCCACGCAGACAGGCAGTCCGTCCAACCCGTTCTTTTTCAATTCAAGCAGCTGCTTTTTCGCCTTTTCGGTAAACTCTACCCCTTCGGCTCCATAAACGGTGCGGGAAACCTTGGTTAATTTGTCTTCGATCGAGTCGGTTAATTCGTATAAATAAGAAAAACGATTGTCCTTTTGTTCCATGACATGAATGACTTCCCTTGCCAGGTCTATCCCGCCTTTTCCGCCCTCTTCCCAAACATTGCACAGTGCAGCCGGATGCCCGTTGTCCCTGCACCAGCCAAGAACCGTCTCAAGCTCGTCCTCCGTATCCTGTACGAATCTGTTGACGGCCACAACGTATGGAAGACCGAACGCGTCTATCGTTTCGATATGCTTCGCAAGGTTTGCAATTCCGCTTTTTAATGCTTTTACGTCTATTTGCTTCAAATCGGCGAGAGGCGTTCCGCCATGCATTTTCAGCGCTCTGACGGTGGCGACGATCACAACCGCTCCCGGGGTAAACCCGCCGGCTCTCGTTTTGATGTGCATGAATTTTTCCGCACCCAAATCAGCGCCAAAGCCCGCTTCAGTCACAACATAATCAGCCAGTTTCGCAGCCGTTTTAGTCGCGATCAGACTGTTTGCCCCGTGAGCGATGTTTGCAAACGGGCCTCCGTGGACGAGCGCCGGTGTTCCTTCAACAGTTTGAACAAGGTTTGGTTTGATTGCATCTTTTAACAGGAGGGCAAGCGCTCCCTGTACACCGAGCATGCCGGCCGTCACCGGCTGTCCGTCAACGGTGTAGGCAACGATCATTGCAGCCAGGCGCTTTTTTAAATCGGCCAAATCGCTGGCCAGGCATAAAACGGCCATGATTTCCGAGGCGACGGTAATGTCAAAGCCGTCTTCCCGGGGAAATCCGTTCGCTTTTCCGCCCAAGCCGACAACGGTTTCGCGCAGCGCCCTGTCATTGAGATCAAGCGTCCTTTTCCAGACGATTTTTCTGATATCGATGTTTAATTCGTTTCCCTGATGAATATGATTGTCTATAAAAGCCGCCAAAGCGTTGTTTGCAGCTGTGATTGCATGCATATCTCCCGTAAAGTGAAGGTTGATATCCTCCATCGGAAGAACCTGGGAATATCCTCCTCCGGCAGCCCCGCCTTTCAGGCCCATTGTCGGACCGAGTGAAGGTTCCCTCAGCGCCACGATCGATTTTTTGCCAATCTGCCAGAGCGCCTGGCTCAATCCGACGGTGACAGTCGACTTCCCCTCGCCGGCCGGGGTCGGGTTGATGGAGGTTACCAAGATTACCTGTCCATCGGGTTTTTCTTTTAAACGCTCAAAAATTTTTAAAGAAATTTTCGCTTTTGTGCAACCTAAACACTCTATTTCTTCGTCATTTATATTGAGTTTCCGTGCAATTTCGGTAATCGGTTTTAATTCCGTACTTTGGGCGATTTCTATGTCTGATAAATGGGATTTCATTTGCAAGAGGAGCCTCCTTTTGGTTCATCACACGATGATTTTCCATATTTTTCACACACTTCTTTCATTGTAACACAATTCACACATTGAAATATCGCCAAAAAGTTCCTATAATGAAGAAAAATCAGCGGAGAAAACCGGAGGTGGCGTGTTGCCTATCAACATACCTATCAATTTGCCAGCTAAGCAGATTCTTGAAAGTGAAAATATTTTTGTCATGGATGAAAAACGGGCTTTTCATCAGGACATCAGACCATTAAATATTGTGATTCTTAATCTGATGCCGCAGAAAATTAAGACCGAGACACAGCTGCTCAGGATGCTCGGAAATTCTCCTTTACAGGTATATTTCACTTTTTTAATACCGTCTACACACACGCCAAAACATACACCAAGGCAGCATTTGGAACAGTTTTATACAACTTTTTCTTCAATCAGGGACCGAAAATTCGACGGCATGATTATTACCGGTGCACCGATCGAGCACCTGGAGTTCGAAGAGGTATCCTATTGGGAAGAACTCCAGGAGATTTTAGACTGGAGCAAAACGCATGTCACATCAACGCTTCACATCTGCTGGGGAGCGCAGGCAGGACTGTATCATCACTACGGGATTCGCAAAGTCAAACTGCCGAAAAAAACATTTGGCGTTTTTGAACACAGAATAATGGAGAAAAATGAAAGACTGGTCAGAGGCTTTGAAGAGTTCTACTATGTCCCGCATTCGAGGCATACAGATATAAATATGGATGACTTAAAAGCCGTTTCCCACTTAAAAGTGCTCAGCATATCCGATGAAGCGGGCGTCTGTTTAATTGCTTCAAAAGATGAAAAACAAGTTTTTTTAACTGGACATCCTGAGTATGATACAGATACTCTTAAAGAAGAGTATGAAAGAGATTTAGCCAGGAACATGGACATTGATTCGCCGGTGAATTATTTTAAAGACGGGCCGGACGGTGCGGTGCCTGTAAACCGCTGGAAAGCCCATGCGACTCTTTTGTTCATGAACTGGCTGAACTACTACGTTTACCAGGAAACACCATATGAGTGGAAATGAAATTCTCATGCCCTGGTCTGATGCAAGACATTCAAAATGTGTTAAAATACAGTTGGGTTAGTCTTCCATAAGGGGTTTCGGCTTTGCCGCGAAAGCAGGAATTATAAGGAACCCAGTGCTTTCCTGCCGATCCATACTTTAAAAATACCTTAATTTTTGTTCTTCATTTATAATTAAAATAATATCTATGGTATGGTATGTGTGGACATTGACTCCTGTTTTTTTACCATTTTAGCTCTTGCTGTTTGAATTAATTGAGGTGAATATGCTTGAATACCAATAAAAATATATTAATTTTGACTGCAAATTACGGAAATGGCCATGTTCAAGTAGCCAAAACGCTCTACCAAGAGTGCGAACGGCTCGGTTTTAAGAATGTAACTGTTTCGAATTTGTATCAAGAATCAAATCCGATTGTGTCAGAGATCACTCAGTATCTCTACCTGAAAAGCTTCTCAATCGGTAAACAGTTTTATCGCCTTTTCTACTATGGGGTCGATAAAATTTACAATAAAAGAAAGTTTAATATTTATTTCAAAATGGGAAATAAACGGCTGGACCAACTGGTTAAAAAACATCAGCCAGATATCATCATCAATACGTTTCCAATGATTGTCGTGCCCGAATACAGACGGAGAGTGGGAAAAGTCATTCCGACTTTTAACGTCATGACGGATTTCTGTCTTCATAAAATTTGGGTCCACGAACATATTGATAAATATTACGTAGCAACTGATTACGTGAAAGAAAAACTGCTCGAAATCGGCACTCACCCGAGCAACGTCAAGATTACGGGCATTCCGATCCGCAGGCAGTTTGAAGAAGAAATGGACAAAGATAAGATCTACGAGAAGTATCAGCTGTCTCCCGACAAGAAGATATTGCTGATCATGGCAGGCGCACACGGGGTTCTTAAAAACGTAAAAGAACTGTGCGAATCTCTGGTGACGGAAGAAGATGTTCAAGTCGTCGTTGTGTGCGGAAAAAATACGATGCTGAAATCCTCATTGGAAGAAATTGAAACCCTTTATCCAAACAAGCTGAAAACGCTCGGCTATATCGAAAGAATTGACGAGCTGTTCAGGGTGGCTGACTGCATGATCACAAAGCCGGGCGGAATTACCTTGACAGAGGCCACGGCAATCGGCGTTCCCGTCATCCTTTACAAGCCTGTTCCCGGGCAGGAAAAGGAAAATGCCCTGTTCTTCGAAGACAGAGGGGCTGCCATCGTCGTCAACAGGCATGAGGAGATTCTTGAATCAGTCTCTTCCCTGTTGGCTGATGAGAAAAAATTAAACGAAATGAAGAAAAACATTAAAAGTCTGCATTTATCCAATTCATCAGAAGTCATCCTGACGGACATTATCGAGCAGTCTGAAATCATCATGAACAAAAAACAGACTGTCCGGGCGCTGTCCTAAAAAAGTTCGATTCAGAAAAAAACACTTGCTCTGCAAGTGTTTTTTTGTTTGATATTAAGATTCCGAGTAATAAACTTCTTCAAACGGCTGCACAACGACAAACCCGTTCCCTGAAAACTTCATTTGGATCGATTCCCCGCTTCCCCTGCCGATGAACGTCTTAAAAGAGACATCTGTCACAAATTCGGGCTGCAGGCTTCCAGACCAGGCAACCGTTGCGTTTGGATCGGTATAGACGGGGCTTTCCGGGGTTACGATCAAAGTGAGTGGCTCATAATGGCTTGTGATTGCAGCCATTCCTGTTCCCTCAAGCTTAATGTTAAACAGTCCGCCGGCAAGCATGCCGGAAATTCTTTTCATCAGTTTGATGTCCCAATGAATCGACGGCTCAAATGCGAGCAGATCGTGCCCATTCACAAATATGGAGTCTTCATTTAAGTTTAAAATGGATATCTTCTTTCCTTGATCCGCAAGGTACACCTTTCCATTTCCTTCCGCTTTCATCAGTGCAGCCCCTTCACCGCTGAACACTTTTTTCATCATCCGTCCAATTCCGTGTTCAAATACCCCTTCACGCTTAAATTTGACTCTTCCTCTGTAGGAAACCATCGAACCGGCCTTTGCCCACACTTTTCCGTCAAGATTGACTTCCAGGAGACGGGGCGTTTCCATTTCAAACAGCCCCTCCCCTTTGTCTTCCTGCTGGGTTTTGGATACAAA
The DNA here is from genome assembly GCF_037976035.1 of Bacillus sp. FSL K6-0972. Lineage (NCBI taxonomy): Bacteria > Bacillati > Bacillota > Bacilli > Caryophanales > Bacillaceae > Bacillus > Bacillus sp. FSL K6-0972. Next base: position 2,324,264 of record NZ_CP150260.1, read on the forward strand.
CTCATCAACCGAATAACGGCTCATCTATTAACACTCCTGTTCACATTCCTGATATTGGTTTTATTATATACGGACTGACGCTTAAAATGTTTCATCCGCTTTGCGAAAAATGATGATGAATAACCATAAATTGAAAACGATTTCAAAGAAATTCCTTAAAAAAGCATTAAAGTTCATTTTTTTCTCTTGACAGCTTGACGAAGCCTCCATAGATAGTGTATAGTGAAACCATCATTTAGCAGAACACCGTTAAATGATGAAAATTTTTTTTAGCACATTGTGCTACAGTACTAGGAGGATTAAGCAATATGCAAAACGGTAAAGTAAAATGGTTTAACAATGAAAAAGGCTTCGGCTTCATCGAAGTTGAAGGCGGAGACGATGTGTTCGTTCATTTCACTGCAATCGAAGGTGACGGATACAAATCTCTAGAAGAAGGACAAGAAGTTTCTTTCGAAATTGTTGAAGGTAATCGTGGACCTCAAGCATCTAACGTTGTAAAGCTTTAACAAAATCAGAACAAATTGAGACTTCAAATAAGAGGAGAGGCATTTTTTGCCTCTCCTATTTAATTTTCAGCTGAATTTCGATCGCCAGTATATTTTGCTTCAGCCTTTGCTCGATTTCCTCAATGTTCTTCTCGAGAGATGGACGCCCCTTTTTCGCAATATCAACGAGCTGTTCAAGATCTTTATATACCTCCACAAATGTCTTGTGAAGAACGGTTTGCAGTTCATTGCTTTCCACTGTTCCTCAGACTCCTTTTTTTATGATTACCTAAATTAGTAATAAAGACTTATATATTTTAGGTTCAATAGTTATATCGGATTAATTTTACTTTATTTTTTCTATTTTACACATAAAAATGCCTTTTTTAGAAAAAATACTTGTCGGAGGTGTATGATCATGACATCAGAACATCGCGATGATCTCGAAACGGGATTTAATCAGCGCAAGCAGCTTGAAATAGCCGTAGAAACAGCCCAAAAAACGACGGGAATGGCAACGAGGCAAAAAAGCTCCACTTTGCTGAAATCGGCGTATCAATCCATTGAAGATGCCAGACAGCTGTCACAGGCTGAGGAATTATCAGCACTGGATGAAGCCTTTTTAAACGAACAGCTCAACATATTAAATGATTGCCAGCACCAGCTTGACGAATCACAGCATTAAAAAAACCGCGTTCAGCGGTTTTTTAGCGTGGCCCGAAAACCCGGTTTTCATGGATGATGGCCTATTGGGGAATTTTAAGGGATCAATTTTTGTTTGTCAGCACGTCTCCATAGGTGCGGAGCTTTTCTCCGACCGTACATTTTGAAATGCAAAATGCGTGGGCATACGTTTTTCCGTATTCTTTTCTGAAGTGTTTTTTGATGAAGCACCCTTCACAGTATGTGTCCTGCAAATGTGTCAGTTCCTTAAAGATCTCTTTCTTATCCAAAACGTTCATCTCCGTTATTCATCTAGTTTGATTTTGCTTTCCACAATGGTATGCTCAAGCATTTTTTTTGCGAGCTGATCCGCTTCCTTGTTGTCTTTGCGGCTGATTTGAATATAGGTAGGCGTGAGTTTTAATTTTTGAAGCTGGCTTTCAATTCTGTCCAGCCATTTCGAATGAACAGGATCATAGCATGGCCAGTTTCCTTCGAGCTGGTTCAGCACGACAAGCGAATCTCCTTTAATGACGACGGAGTTCCTGCTTGCCCCGAGATCTCTAAGCTCTTTAACGGCTTCGGAGAGAGCCGCATATTCCGCCTCGTTATTCGTTGTCAGCCGAAAGCTCTTGTTCTTTCTCAATCGATACCGCTCCCCGCCGAGGGAGTAATATATCACAATGCCTAAACCGGCGAGCTGACTTTCTTTATCATAGCTGCCGTCAAAATACACGGTGATCTCATCCGGTTCAGCCGCAAGTTCTTCTTTCAGCTTTTCCAGCTCTTTCAGGGTCCAAAAGCTGCCCTTCTCATCTTCGAACTCGAGTTCAGTGACATACGGACTTTGAGTAAGCTGACGCCCGGACGCCACTGCCTCTTTCACCTCGATCCATTCATCAGCTGTAAAATGAATGGGTGAAGACCCTTTAATCTTAATTTTCATGCCTGCTCTCAGTTTCACAAAATCACCTTTATTCAAATTATGGCTTGTTATGCTATAATCAAAACAGTTTATTCAGAAAGGAAGTACCCGTTCTTGTTTAACGAATTATTATGGATTAGTTTTGCGATCATTAATTTTATCATTGTTCTCTTCTTTTTTAAACGATTTGGCAAAACCGGTTTATTTGTCTGGATCGGTTTTGCGACAGCCGCCGCCAATATAGAGGTGGTCAAAACGGTCGAGCTGTTCGGTTTGACTGCGACACTCGGCAACATCCTGTACGGAAGCGTATTTTTTGCGACCGACGTCATCAATGAAAGATACGGAAAGGAAGAAGCGAAAAAAGCCGTTTCAATCGGTTTTTTCATTCTGATTACCTTGACGCTCGTCATGCAGGGAGCGCTCCTATTCAAGCCGCATCCTGAAGACATCGCACAGCCTGCGCTGGAGACGATCTTCGGCTTCTTGCCCCGCGTGGCGCTCGGCAGCCTGCTCGCCTATATCATCAGCCAAACGCTTGATGTTTATGTATATTCGGGAATCAGAAGGTTATTTCCTTCCGATCGGGCACTATGGCTTCGCAACAGCGGCAGTACAGCCCTAAGCCAGCTGCTCGATACGTTGATTTTTACAAGCGTCGCGTTTATGGGCGCTTATCCGCTGGATGTATGGATTCAGATTTTTATCACGACATACGTCTTGAAATTCGTTGTCGCTGTTTTCGCAGCACCGTACGCTTATGCGGCTAAAAGAATCACCCCTTTGGATGAAAGGAGCGAAAACAATGCCGGTTGAGGTCTATATCGACGGGGCAAGCGCCGGTGATCCCGGACCGTCCGGACTTGGCATTTTCATCAAAGACGGTCAGAAGACTGAGTCCTTCTCCCTTCCCGCCGGCCCACTGAGCAACCATGAAGCAGAATTCAAGGCGCTGATCGAAGGAATGAAGCTGTGCGCCGAACGAAACTACCGGATCGTTTCGTTTCGGACCGATTCGCAGATCGTCGAGCGCACGGCGGATTCGGAGTTTGTCAAAAATCAAGATTTTAAGCCTTATCTGGATGAAATCATCCGCTTAAAAAAGGATTTTGATTTATTTTTTATCAAGTGGATTCCTTCGAAGTCAAATCAGGCGGCTGACAAGCTTGCGAAAAAAGCGATATTGCTGAACGCCCCCGAGTAAAATCCATTCCCGCTGCACATCATAACGAGTGAGGTGGTTCATGTGGAAAAACAGCATTCAGCAGGAAGAGGCCGCCTGACAGGCGGTGTCACGCCCCAGGGAGATATTGTATTGAACCGGGATAATCGGCATACAGACCCAAAAACTGAGCTTGAAAATCGGGCGAAAAAAAGCAATACAAAACATTAGAGAGATCGGTTTATCCGATCTCTCTTTTTTCGAATTTCATCAGCAGCGGTTCGATTCCCCGTATTTGATGAAGTCTCAGCATCTCCTTCGCCCTGTCATGCATCAAGGTGAAGTCCGCATCGTCCAATGAGCAGGAAAGCGGTACATCGCATTTGATTTCTGCAAGGATTCTGGACAGCTTCAGGTCTTCAAGACATTCGGTTATTTTCGTCTGCTGGCCCTTCGTCAACTGACCGATGTTTTCCAGCAGCCGGTCAACAGTTGAATATTCCTTGATCAGCTTGTAGGCCGTTTTTTCGCCGATGCCTTTTACCCCCGGGTAATTATCGCTTGTATCACCCATCAGCGCTTTGATGTCAATCAAAGCCTTCGGTTCGACACCGGTCTCTTCACTGAATGATTCTTCCGTGTATACTTTATAATTGCCGATTCCTTTTTGAAGCAGAGCAACTTTAACATTGACTGTTAAAAGCTGAAGCAAATCTTTATCACCGGTGACGATCGTGATCTCCGCTTCTTTGCTGAACATCGCTGACAGCGTGCCGATGCAGTCATCGGCTTCATAGCCCGCAAGGCCGATATTTAAAATCCCGAGCTCTTCCGCCGCTTCCTTTGCCATGTCAAATTGCGGAATCAATTCTAGAGGCGGCTCGCTCCGGTTCGCTTTATAGTCCTTAAATAAATCGTTGCGGTACGTTTTGCTTCCCATGTCCCAACAGCAGACGATATGGCTCGGTTCAAACGCAGACACCGCGGTTAACAGGTGTTTTAAAAAGCCGTGAACCCCGTTTGTCGGTACGCCTTTGTCATTCAGCATAAAATTGCGGTGCACCGCAGTCGCAAAAAAAGACCGGAATAATAAAGCCATCCCGTCTATAAGCAGCAGCTTCTTGTTCATTATGGAAACTTCCTTTCATCATACAATGCACTTATTGTACCACAGGAGCAAAAATGATGAAAACAGCGTCTAGCGACGCTGTTTCTATTTTTGGTGCTGTTTTTTGCTTGAAATTAATTTTGCGGCTTCCATTTGCGAATAGGATTCAGTCGCAAATTCAGTGTTAAAGCCGTTCTTCTTTTTAGCGTTGTTGTTCCGCTGTGCATTAGCGTTGCCAAGCTTTGTTCTTCCCATTACACTTCACCTCCAGCGGGCGGGTCAGGTTTATGTTTTGCAAAAAAACATGACACCACACGCGGAAGGATCCACCAGCTAGGCCTGTGGATATTTTCGGCTGACGTATTCGGCGACCATTTCTTTCGAAACGAGCCGTCTTGTGGGAACGATTCCTTTTTTGGCCAATTCGTTCATCTGCACTGTAATGTGGTTGATGAGGTCGGTTGAAAATGCTTCGTTTCGCCGGCACTTATCGACCGCTTCATCGATCGCTTTTTCCCTCTCCTGTTCGAGACGCACGAACTGCTTGATATGCTGGTGCTGTTTTTTCGAATGTGCTGTAATAGCTTCATGAACGTTTGTCATCGTCTAATTCCCTTCTTTTTTATTCAGTCTATCATGCCTGCCAGCCAGATATCCAGACCCATATCAATCTGATTCAACATGAGCGGAGCCATTCGCCTGCCAAGGCATGCGCTTTTTCAATATTTTCACGCTCTGCGCTTTCCAACGGCTCATGAAAATATGCTTCTTTTTGTTCTTCGAGTTGAGCTTTTGCGGACATGACAGCCGCTTTCTGTAATTGTCCGGCGCTCGTTTTGCAGCGGTTTAAAAATGTCTGCTTTTCACGTTGAATCCATTTGTCCGTGATAGCCGAAAGCTTTGCAGTAAACGCCTCGACAAGCCGGGCTTTGCCATTTTGCTGAAAAAACGTTTTAGGCGTTTTGAACATTTTCAGTTCATCTGTAAACTCCCCTTCATCCGCTGACGCTTCAGCCGTTTCCCAATTGTCGTTCTCAGGCCGTTCAGCTTGGATATGAACCGAAAAATAAGAATTACCGGCAAGCCGCTCTTTTACGGCATTTGCCCACTGTTCGCCGGCAAATTTTAGCATCATGTTTTCCATTCTGATATCAAGCGCTTTTAGTTCCTGCAAAAATTCGAATTCATACTCTTTTAAGCAGCTTTTCAAAGCCGTTTGCAGATTGGCGCGCCAATCTCCGTTCTGAAGCCCGGGATGTATCGCAGCTTTAAATAAATCGTGTGCATAAAAGGCCAGGCGCTGCCTCATGTGGTAAAATTGCTCTTCCACATCCTTTTCCGTCATTTGAAGGATTGTTGATCCCTTCTCTGCTTCTTCAATGGCAGCCAATGCCTCTTGATAAGCTTTGGCGATCCGCTTTTGCTCCGCTTCCTTTTCTTCAGCGGACCGGTGCAGTGAACGGCGGAGCTGAAAGACGGTTTCACACAGTTTTTTGCCTTCATCAAGCAGTTCTTCGACAGCTGTTCTGGCCAAACCGTGTTCGATAAAATCGTCAAGCTCACGCTTTAATCTGCTGAAGTCGTTGTACGGCGAAGCTTTTTGGCTGAGCTCCTGTTTGCTCGATACATGGTACAAGTGCGGATTTTGAATGCCTTCTTTCAAGAGCTCTCCCCTTACATAGTCTTCAACCGTCTGTAATTCGACCGGGCTTTCCGCGAGGTCAGCCGCATTTAAAATAAAAAACATTTTATCCATGCTGAAAGCGTCTTTAATGAGCCCGAGCTTGCGCAAAAACGACCGGTCCGCTTTGGAAAATGCATGCTGGTAGTATGTTAGGTAAAGCAGGGCATCGGCATCTTTCATGTATTGAAACGCAAGTTCTGTATGCCGTTTATTCATGCTGCTGGCGCCCGGTGTGTCGACGATCGTAATTCCTTTCTCCGTGACCGGCGTGCTCAAATAAACGGTGACTTCGCGGACGGCACAGGCCGTTTGTTCTTCAGCGACATACGGATGCAGATCGTCAGCGGAAATCGTCAGGATTTCCTGATCGTTGATATATGAACCATAGCGCTCATAAGCCTTGAGGAAGTTCCTGATCAGCAGCCGTTCATCATCGTGCAGTTCTCTTTTTTTCAAGAGGTTTCCAAGTTTTTCGCCAAAAACGGAGCCTTTTGTCGCAGCCATTTTCCCATCCAAAAGCTGATCCAGTTCCGCTGTGATTTCCCCTTCCGTTTTAAAAGCGACTTCTGCTGTCCCGTCCCTTTTGGTTCCCGACGGTTTGGTTATTTTATTAATCGTTGCCGTTGTCGGCGTCGGAGATGACGGCAACACTTTCCTCCCGCAAAGCGCATTTGCAAAAGACGATTTGCCGGAACTGAATGCGCCGAAGAGCGCGAGGGTAAACCGCCTTGTATGAAGGCGCTCCGTTTTGTTCAGGAATGCTTTTCGCTGCTTTTCCAAAACCGGGATATCCGCCAAAAACCGGGCAAGTTCGAAAAAGTGCTCAATATAAGCAGAAACGCCCTTTTTCGGATGGAGCGCCTCGTCTTTACGGCTGCTGTTCTCCCCTTGCGCACGGACCGGTTCCGCCCGTCCCGCATCAAGCGGTTTTTCAAGAGGCTTTTTTTCGGCGGCATACCAATTCGCTGGCAGCTCGTTCAAATTGCCGTGTTCCCATTGATCCCAGAGACGGTTTGCTTTTTCATATGACTTCTGCTGCTCGATCAACCGGCTTTCGCGCTCGGCGAGCTTCGCTTGTTCCGCTTCATATTCGGCTTTCATCGCTTCCGCCTGCAGGTCGCTTCTTTCTTTGATGAAGGTTTTGAGCTGGTCGATAAGCGGCTGTGCTTGTCTCTTCGCCTTTCTTCTGATGTTTTCAGCCAGTTCTTTCGTATAGTTCAGCACGTATTCCGGTGTAAGCTCAGCCCCTTTTTTCTGGGAACGAAGCAGTTCCTTTTCATCGATCATCGTCCGAAATTGAAGAACTTCCCGAAGCATTTCATCACTCTGGACGTTAAAGCGGTTCATGAATGCCTTGATTGCTTCAATGACATGCCAATCGATTTCGGCTTGAACCCTTTTTTGGACATCGGCAAGAAAAGCTTCTTTTCGTTTTTGTTTTTCTTCAAGCGTTTTGGCCTTACTGAATAGAAATCCTTTTTTAAAGCCCTTTTCGATTGATTCCAAATACGATTTGGCCAGCTCTCTCATCTCAAACGGCGTTATATTTGCGTTTTGGGCAATCGTTTGGATGTCTTTTTTAATGTGTTCCTCCGCCCGTTTTTCCTGTTCTGCCAAATCGGCAAGCTGTGCTTTTAAAGTCTCGACGTTTTCTCTTAAGGAAGCGGTTTCTTCCGACAGAGCCGTATCTTCGTCACTGATCAGCATTTTGATATGTTCGTGAATCAGGCTGCTGATTTTTTGCTCCGTGTATACCTTTAGCTGCTGTTCGGATTGATGCTGCAGCCTTTCCAGCGCAGCGCGAAGCCGGTTGAATTCGTTCAGCGGATGATCGGCTGCAGTGACCGATGTAAAAAAGAGATGATCTTCATTGATCCCTTCTTTCAGCAGCATATCGAGCACTTGTTTTTTATAGTCATGGAAGCCTGTTTCTGCTTCGTCATGGCGGTCAATCTGATTCACGATGAAAAAAATATTGGGTATCTTATCTTTTATTGATCGAAGAAATTTCACATTTTCTTCGGAATGGACATGATTGTAATGCACGACATAAAACAAGGCATCTGCCTGGTGAAGAATCGAAGACGCCGATAGAAAATGGGCATCGTCCGTAGAATCAATTCCGGGCGTGTCGATTAAGACAGCCTGAGGCGCAATTCCAGAAAAAGGCCCCTCGATTTCCACCATTTCAATCTGGCTGCCGTCCCTGCAGTACGCCTGCACTTTTTCTTTATCATAAGAGCCATCCATCTCTGCGTACCTTCCATCGATCGTATGGAGTGTTGTTTTCATTTCTCCCCGGCGGACCAGCACGAGGTTGGCGCTCGTCGGTATCGGACTTGTCGGCAGGACGTCTTCCTGAAGCAGCGCGTTCAGGAGCGATGATTTTCCTGCTGAATAATGTCCGGTTAACGCGATGTACACTTCTTTTCTCAGCCACTTTCGGATGATTCCCGCAAGCTGCGCCGACCGCTTGTCATCCCCGTTTTTCCTGAGCTCCCCGAAAACCGCTCCGGCTCTTTTCATCAGATCGTCTTTCGTGTTTATTTGTGCCATGTTTCCTACCCCTTTTATGCGTTGTTGTTTGCCATCTTAGCCCTTTCTCCCATTTTACACAACCTTGCTGTATTTTTCTTCACAATCTGAAAGAAAAAAACGAGAAAAAGCTGCCGGTTTCGGCAGCTTCAGCACGTGTATCTATTTATTTTTGCGGATTCGCTCCAGCGATTCCTTTTAAAACATATCCGATCAATAAACTGTATGTACTGACGGCCGCCAGTAAAAAAAACATCGTCATACGCGACTCACCATCCTATAATGAGAATGTTTATCATCATTATAAATGAAATGATAATCATTTTCAATGGTGTAATTTTTCTAATGCCTGTTCTTCTGTACGAATGCGGATGTACATGACAGCAGCGTTGAGCACCGTAAATAAAAGTGCGGTGGCATATGCCTGGAAAAGCAAGGGCAAAAGCAGAAATTCAAGAGCCACCGCCACATAATTCGGATGTTTGAACCATTGATAGGGCCCCTTTCGGACAAGGTTCGTTCCAGGAATGACAAGGATTTTCGTGTTCCAGCATCTCCCCAGTGAAAAGAGCGCCCAATACCGGAGGGCCTGAGTGAAGATGAGGCCTGTTACTACGACAAACGCCATCGGAAGGGGTCCGCGTTGGAAAGCGATCGTTTCCCAAATCAAAGATCCGAAAAATAAAACATGCAGCGCGACGATGTAAGGGTAATGGCGTTTCCCGTATTCGACCGCTCCCTCTTTCAAAGCGTTTTTTTCATTGAACTTTGCGACTGCCAGCTCAAGCAGGCGCTGGGCAGCAAAAATGCTTAAGATCGTCCAAAACATGTGTCAGTCACTCTCTTTTTGTCCATCTCAAGAGCAGCAGCTCCGATGAAAAGCCCGGACCGAGTGCCCCTAAGAGACCGTATTTTTCCGGCACGGGACTGCGATGCAAGCAATATTCTTTTAAAACATACATCACAGTGGCCGATGACATATTGCCGTGCCTGGCTAAAATTTTTCGTGAACAGTCGATGTGCGCTTCAGAAAAGCCGAGGCTTTCAATATAAGCGTCGAGAACTTTTTTTCCGCCCGGGTGGGCCAGAAATACTTGGATGTTCTCCAAAGCGATCTGTTCCTTATGGAGGAATGCTTCGACATCGTTCTTTAAATGTGTTTTGATCAATGTCGGAATGTCTCTGGAGAAGACGACTCGAAAACCGTTGTCATTGATTTCCCAGCCCATGACATCTTCAGAATCTTCCAAGATGGCAGATTGTGAGCTCAATACTTCCGGAAGAACTTCCAATCTGGCTGATGAAATATCCGCTTCCTTGCCGCACATTAAGAGTGCGGCGATTCCATCGCCAAATAAAGATGTGCCGATAAGGTTGCTTTTCGATTGATCATCCTTTTGAAATGTTAAACTGCACAGTTCCGCCGCGATCACAAGGACATGGGCTTCCGGAAAAGCTTTGCAGTATTCGAATGCCCGCGCTATACCTGAAGCCCCTCCTGCACAGCCGAGCCCCCAAATCGGAATCCGCTTCGTCCGTTTTGAAAAAGGCAGAATGTTCATGAGCCTCGCTTCAATGCTGGGAGTCGAAATACCTGTAGAAGAAATAAAAAAAATCGCTTCAATTTTTTCGAGAGGGATTTCTTTTTTCAAAAACCGTTCGTCTGACAGGCAATTCGAAACGGCTTCAGCACTGTGTCTGACAGCCATATCAATGTACGCATGATTTTTTTCCTTGAAGCTCTTGGCTTCTTTATACCAATCCAAAGGCATGACAAATTGTCTTGAAGAGATTTCTCCATTTTGAAAAGCTGCCAGCAGACGGTCAATGTCTTTAAATGAATCTTTGAACATCTCCTTCGCAAAAACGGCTGCTTCCTTCTGATCGACATGGCAGCGGGGAATGCTTGTCCCCGCCGAAATGACATAGGCCATAACACCACCTCTATTTACAGCGTCTCCCGAATCGCGCGGCCTTATGTGGACCTCTCGAAAAAATAGGCCATCAGCACTTCATCTTCATATTTCCCGTCCGTCAAAACCTGTTCCTTTTGAACCCCTTCAATGATAAAGCCGCTTTTCTCATAGAGCGACAGCGCTGCTTTATTTGCGGAAAATACGGTCAGGCAAAGCTTATGCAGACGATGCAGCCTGCACCAGTTCAGAGTGTAGGACATGATTTCCCTGCCGATCCCAAGCCCCTGCGCCTTGCTGTGGAGCCAAGTTCTGAACAGCCCCGTGTGCCGCTTCATTTTGAGTTCGCCGCGAATGACCCGGGCAATTCCGTACACCTTACCATCGATTTCAATCGCCGCATACATGTTGTCTTTTTCCATCATATCGCTGATGAATTGACGCTCTTCCTCAAGTGTGCGCGGCTGTTCTTTTTGGATGTAAACACCCGTTTGAATCACATCTTTCACCGCTTCAATGATTTCAGGCGCATCCTCCATTTTGACGGGACGGATGACAGCTTCACCGCCGTCTTTCGTACTGATGCGTTCGACAAGCTCATTCACAGTTTCCATTGATTACGCCTCCTCTTCATACCGGTAGTATGGCTTATCCGCAATGAGAAAACACAACAAAAAAACCTCACAATCTGTGAGGTTTTAAACGGCAGATTTTTCAGTTGGAACTGCTTCAGGCTGTTCAGCATGACGCGAAAACGGATGGATGTGAAAGATCGCATTCAAGAGAATGGCGGTAAAGCTTCCCGCGACAATTCCGTTCTCTGTCAAAAGTTTGACGGCGTCAGGAAGGTTTTGAAACATTTGTGGTACAACCGTCACGCCGAGGCCGATTCCGATTGAACATGCTACGATCAATAAGTTCTCCTGCTTTCCGAAATCAACCCTGCTCAGCATTTTGATCCCGTAGGCGATCACCATGCCGAACATCGCTACCATAGCGCCGCCGAGAACAGGTTTAGGAATGATCGTCGTTAAAGCAGCGGCTTTCGGAAACAGCCCCAACAGAATAAGAAAAGCTCCAGCAAGCGCGATCACGCTGTTTTTCTTAACCCCTGTCAGCTGAACAAGACCGACGTTTTGCGAATAGGCCGTATAAGGGAAGGCATTGAAAACCCCGCCCAGCAGCACGGCAATCCCTTCGGCGCGATATCCTTTTGCTAAATCTTTTTCTGTCAGCCGGCGATCCGTCAAATCACCCAATGCAAAGTAGACGCCTGTAGACTCGACAAGGCTGACGATCAGCACGAGGGACATCGTCAAGATCGGTGTGACCTCAAAAACAGGGGCACCGAAGTAAAACGGATGGATCATCTGCACCCAGCCCGCGTTTGCCACTTCTGTAAAATCAACTTTTCCCATCAGTGCGGCGCCGGCTGTTCCTGCGATCAGGCCGATTAAAATGGAAATCGATTTGATAAATCCTGTTGTAAAACGATATAAAAGAACGATGACCAGTAAAACGGAAAAAGCTAAAGCAAGATTGGACAGCTCGCCGAAATCGCTGCTGCCTTCACCGCCGGCCATGTTGTTCATCGCAACCGGAATCAAGGTGATACCGATCACCGTGACGACCGATCCTGTGACAACGGGAGGGAAAAACTTAACAAGCTTTCCGAAGAAAAAAGAAACGATGACGACAATCACACCGCCTGCTATGATGCTTCCGTAGATCGCTGGAATACCGTATTTCGCGGCGATCGAAATCATCGGGGACACGGCTGTGAACGTACATCCCAATACAACAGGCAAGCCGATTCCGAAAAAGCGGTTTTTCCAAACTTGCAGCAGCGTCGCCACACCGCACATTAAAATGTCGGCAGACACAAGGTATGTCAGCTGAGCCGGCGTCAGACCGAGAGCGCCGCCGACGATCAGCGGTACGACAACGGCTCCTGCATACATGGCCAGGACGTGCTGAATGCTTAATGAAACGGTTTTACCGGCCGTAAGTTTCATGACCCAACCTCCTGTAAAAAGGTAACTTTTCCGTCGGCAAGAGATGCAATACGCGCAAGGGATTCGACTCTGATTCCAAGATTGTCAAGCTCCTCCCTGCCCGTCTGGAATGATTTTTCGATGACAATCCCGATTCCGCACACCTTTGCGCCGGCCTGTTCAATGATGGAAACGAGTCCTTTCGCTGCTTGTCCGTTTGCCAAAAAGTCGTCGATGATCAGAACTTTGTCATCCTTTGAAAGGTGGCTGGCTGATACGGCAATCGCACTTTCCGTTTTCTTTGTAAATGAATAGACAGAAGCCGTCAACAGATTTTCCGTTAAGGTAAGCGATTGACGCTTTCTTGCAAATACTACCGGCACGCCCAGCTTCAAGCCTGCCATCACGGCAGGTGCGATGCCCGAGGATTCAATCGTCACAATCTTCGTGACGCCTTCCTCCCGGAAAAGCGTGGCAAACTCTTCACCGACAGCAAGCATTAATTCCGGATCGATTTGATGATTTAAAAATGAATCAACTTTCAGCACTTCATCAGACAACACCGTGCCCTGCTCTGCAATTTTTCGTTTTAGCTTTTCCATTAAACCCCTCCGTTCATCAATTGCCCTTCATTAAAAAAAGCATTGTCCGCTCGGATATTGAATGCGAGCGGGCAATGCTTAAAAAGACGAATTCCGTCTGTTTCACTAAAAGACGTTCGTTTTCTTATCGCCCACTCATAGTCGGACATTTACGGTGTCCGGTAGAAACTTGCGTGCCATATCCACGCGATTATATGAGTGATATAATGTATCAAATTATATCAACTTTCGGCACGAATGAAAAGGGTTAAAACAAAAAAAGACGAACCTGCACACATTTTTTCAGTTAAAATGTTCGTATTTAACAGAAAATTCTGACCCAAAAACCCCTCCCAGGCACACGGGAGGGGGTTCTTTTATAAATAGAGTGTTGTATATTTTTCTTCCAGGTAGCGGATTAAATGACGGACGTTTAATTCTTCGCCTGTTGCAGATTTGATGATTTCCAGCGGTTTTTTTCTTTTGCCGTGGACGTGAACATGCTCTGTCAGCCACTTTCTAATCGGTTGAAAATCTCCGTTTTCAATCAGGCGGTTAAACTCCGGAAGGTCTTTCAGCATGCTTGATTTCAGTTGAGCTGCATACATATATCCGAGCGCATATGAAGGGAAATAACCGAAATCGCCCCCGGACCAATGGACATCCTGCAGAATCCCTTTAGCATCGTCAGGAGGCGTAATGCCCAGATATGCTTCATATTTGTCATTCCATAGTTTCGGAAGGTCTCCGACCGATACTTCGCCGCTGAAAATCGCTTTTTCAATTTCGTAGCGAATCATAATATGCAGTGGATATGTCAGCTCATCAGCCTCAATCCGAATCAGCGACGGCTTTGATTCATTAACGGCCCTGTAGAACCCTTCGGCAGTAACGCCTGCAAACTGGTCAGGACTTGCTTCTTTTATTTTCTCAAAATACCGCGTCCAAAAGCCTTGATGCCTGCCGATAAAATTCTCATAGAAAAGGGATTGGGATTCATGAATGCCCATTGATGCGCCGTCTGCTAAATTGGTTCCACCCAGCGCTTCATCAATGTTCTGTTCATAAATGGCATGGCCGCATTCATGAATCGTTCCGAAAACAGCCGAGCGAAAATCGTCTTCATTGTATGCTGTGGTCACCCGAGCATCTCCTTGGCTGATCGTCACCTGGAAAGGATGAACCGTCTCATCCAGGCGCCCCGCCTCAAAATCATAGCCCAGTTCTTTTAAGAAGAAGTGGCATACATCGCGCTGCCGCTCTTTCGGGAAACGTTCATGCACAAAGCCCGTATCAGGCTTTTGATCACTGGCGGCAATCTTTTGCACAAGCGGAACGATCGCCTCCCGCAATTCAGAAAAAAGGCCGTCGAGCTTTTCGACTGTAACGCCTGGTTCGTATTGATCCAGAAGCGTATTATAAGGGTGGCCTTCATATCCCCAGTATGAGATAAACCGTTTTTTAAAGTCGATGATTTTTTCTAAATACGGAGCAAAGAGAGAAAAATCGGACGCCTTTTTTGCTTTTTCCCAGGCGGATTCCGCTCTGGATGTCAGCGTCGTATATTCTTTGAACTCCTCTTCCGGAATCTTGCTGTTTAAATCGTACTCTTTTTTCGCTTCCTCAACCGCTTTCCGTGTATCGGAAGGCAGATCTTGTTTTTGCTCGGTGAGGGCATCCAATAGTTCTTTCATCCGCGGGGACGTTCTCATCTGAAAGACGTCTGCCGACAATTGGCCGATGGCTTCAGCGCGGCTTTCTTCCCCTTTTATCGGCGCGCCCGTCCTCATATCCCAGTACATGACGTTAATCGCTTGCTCATACCGGCTGATTTTCTTTAATGTTTCTAAAAACTCTTTTTCATATGTATTGATCGACATCATTCATCCTCCTCTTCCCGTATATGATGCGAATTGTAATCAGACTAATGGAAATATTTACGAAAGTCAACTTTTATGCGACCAAAAAAAAGAAAAGCGGGATTTCCGCTTTTCTTTATACATAGACTGGCTGAACAGGAAGCACAGATTCGACTTCTTTTATCACATTCCATTCTTTTTCATCGCCCGCAAAAATGCTGATCGTGCCGGAGTCGCTGTTTGATCTGATCAGACGTCCGATGCCTTGGCGCAACCTTAGCAGCATGTAAGGAAGGTCAACTTCGCGAAAGGCGTTTTCCATGCCGCCCCGCTTCGCTTCAAACACAGGATCATGCGGCGGAAAAGGAAGCGACCAGATGATGACATTTTGAAGCGGGTCTCCGGGAATATCGAGCCCTTCCCATAGATGTACAGAGCACAATACGGATTCTTCTACCGTTTGAAACTTTTCAACGATTGTACTGATTTCTTCATCCCCTTCAAAGTAAACGGGAAACGAAAATGATTCCTGTGCAATCCGGCGCTTGAAGGACAGAAGCTCCTCAAAAGACGGAAACAGGATCAGCGTCTTCCCGCCCGATTCTTTGATCGCACGGATTGCCACTTTTTCTTTCGCTTCTCTTTCCTCGTTTCGATGGATGTACACTTTCATCTGCTCTTCATAATCGTACGGCGAATCAACGGTAAATGATAAGTAGTCGCGGATCCCTAGGCTTGTCGCCAAATAATCGAACGATCCGTTTTCCGATAATGTCGCCGATGAGAAAATAAACGGAATCTGCTTGGAGAACACCTTTTCTCCGAGAACTTCGGAAACGGTTCTCGGCATGACGACGAATGTAGACTCAAGCTCTTTTTGCTCAAGCCAGCTGATCGCATTTTTCCTGTAGAGGGAAAGGGAGTAAGCCATCTGTTCGAGATACTCTTCGACAACAGTTAAAGCGTACTGATCGATCGTGTACAGCTCGCCTTCAAAAACGAGCGCCTCCCCGATTTTTTCAAGCAAATCATACAGCTCGGCGGCTGCTTTTTTTAGATTGGTATGATCTTTGATGCGCATGCGCTCAGAGCCTTCTGCTTTTTCGGCGTTTTCCGAAAGCAAACCGAAAAATTCGTCGTTGGCGCGAAGCGCTTCTTCGACTAGCTCTGCAAATTCTTCTCTGATGTCATTGCCGAGCAGGCGCTCGAGAAACATTTCGAGCGTCGATTGCTTCACCCTGTACGTCAGCGCTTTTTGAGCGGCAAACTCGAGCAAATGTCCTTCATCGAAAACCACTGCGCTGTGATCCGGCAAAAGCGGAAGCTGACCTTCCCGTTTTCTCGCCTCTTCTGTCCAAACATGCTCCATATAGAAATCATGGGAACAGATGATGAAATCGGTTGATTTTCGATAATGGTCTCTTGACAGTGTGAGCCCGCAGCGGTGCCTCATATCACATGTGAGGCAGTCTTGAAAAGAATCGTAACCGATTTCAGACCATTCATCATTTGATAAAGACGAATACTCTTTTCTATCTCCGTATGGATAAAAAGTCTGCATGCCCTGCGATTCATGAACGAAAGACGGCAGACTTTCGTAAAGGTCAAGCCATTTCTCATCATCAGAGCGCTGCATCGTTTTCTCCAGTTTTTTCAAACATAAATATTGATCATGCGACTTGCTGAGCCTTGCGTCAATCGTCAAGCCTAAATGCTCGGAAATTTTGTAAATATCGCCTTCTTTTTTGACGAGCTGTTCGATCAGCGTCTCATCCGCACAAGCGATGACCGCCGGCTTGCCCGTATACCTGGCATAGCTCAAGGCAAACAGAAGATAGACGAGCGTTTTTCCGGTTCCGACTCCGGCTTCAGCAAACATGACCTTCTTTTCCTTAAATGCACGTTCTAATTGAAAAGCCATGAATATTTGCTCATCGCGCAAATCAAAGCCTTTTTCAGGAAGAATATCGTAAAATACATCACCGATCCAATTGTTCAGTTCTTCATAAAAGTTTTTTGTTTTTGTTAATGAAAAAGGCAGACGAGATGCTGTCACCCTGCTCCAACCCCCAACTATCGAGTTTTCAGAACTTCTATCCTATCACTATGATTCGGGAAATTCAACAAGAAAGATTTGAAAAAAGGAGCAGGAAGCCTCTCTCAACTATTTCCGGTAAATCGAATGCGTCAAAAACGGATGATCTGTCGATTCCATATGGCTGATCGCGTTTTTCAATTCTTCCTTTGCATATGTAAGGCGCTCTCCGCCAATGTCCTCGAGCTGGTTTTCTGACGTCTCCAGCGCTTTTTGAATCATTTGAATGTGATCGCTGTTCAACATGAAATCACCCCTTTTCAAATCGAATAATCCCGAGTATATGCAGGATGAATCGTTTTTATACAGGCTGATTTTATGTTTTTTCTTTCTTTACTCTTGGGGCGGACCGTTTTCGCAGCGGTCAAACACCCTTTTTTCATTCATATAAAAGCTTAACATCAGATAACAAGGACTGTGTTAGACAATGTGCTCTTTATCCATCATAAAAACCCAGTCTATTCTGTTTTTCTATCATATCCTGTAGGGACTTAAAAATTTATAGACTAAAGGTGGAGAGTTTATGTACTATTATGAACCGGCAAAGAAAGATTATTGGGATTATGATTATGATCCTTACAAGAAGGATCACGATTATTGCAAAAAGGACTTCTACTATCATGAGCCTTGCAAGAAGGATTATTATTATCATGAGCCTTGCAAAAAAGACTTCTATTACCATGAACCTTGCAAGAAGGATTACGATTATTGCAAAAAGGATTATTACTACCATGAGGATTACAAAAAAGACTACGATTACCACAAGCCTTGCAAGAAGGATTACGATTACTGTAAAAAGGACTTCTACTACCATGAGCCTTGTAAAAAAGATTATGATTACCACAAGCCTTGCAAAAAAGACTGCTACTATGAGCCGCGCAAAAAATGCTATGATTCGTCTTATAAAAAGAAAAATGATTCATGGATTTATTAGTGAGTCGATGTTTTGCCATGCGCTTTTAAGGGGCTAAGGTAACCTCGAGGGGCGCGAATTTATAAACGCCGTTCGGCGGCTTTCCAGCTATGGAAAGAAAAAAAGGCTGCCGTTTTACATGGCAGCCTTTAAACTTTACTTCTCTTTATTCGGTTTTGGCGGCCTTTTCCCCCAATACTGGTAATAGTCCGTCTTAATAAAACCGTTAAAGAGTTTCCGTTTTTTTGTTGCTTTTTTCCCGTAGCACTCTTCAAAACGCTCGTTAGATGTCAGGATGTAAACAGACCACGTATCAAGTTCGGCAAATGCTTTGCCCATATCTTTATACATGGCTTCGACTGCTTTCTTTTCACCGAGGCGTTCCCCGTACGGCGGATTTCCGACGATCACGCCGTATTCCTCTTTCGTCCGAAAATCCTTTACCTGCATTTGCTTAAATTCGATGAAATCGGCGAGTCCCGCTTCCTCGGCATTTGCCTTGGCGATCTCGATCATCCGATGATCGAGGTCATACCCCGAAATTAAAAGCGGCTGATCATAATTCGCTTTGTCTTCGACTTCCAGCCTCGCTTGATCCCACACTTCTTTGCCGATCCATTCCCATCTTTCAGATGCAAAATCCCTGTTGAAACCCGGCGCGATATTTTGGCCGATCAAAGCGGCTTCAATCGGTATCGTACCCGAACCGCAAAACGGATCGACAAAAGGCCTGTCAGGCGTCCAATTTGTCAATAGAATCAAAGCTGCAGCAAGGGTTTCTTTCAGCGGCGCTTCCCCTTGGCCGGTTCGGTATCCCCGTTTATGGAGCCCGGCTCCGGATGAATCAAGCGTTATGACCGCTTTGTCTTTTAAAAGAGAGACCTCAATTTTGTATTCCGGGCCT
Organism: Bacillus sp. FSL K6-0972; assembly: GCF_037976035.1. Classification (NCBI taxonomy): domain Bacteria; kingdom Bacillati; phylum Bacillota; class Bacilli; order Caryophanales; family Bacillaceae; genus Bacillus; species Bacillus sp. FSL K6-0972. The sequence continues at coordinate 2,343,088 of NZ_CP150260.1, forward strand.
GTTTCCTCAAGCCACTCGCCTTGTGTTCGATACTCTGATTTCAACTTTTCGGCGATCGCTTTTTTGACGATGCGCTGGCAGTCCGGCACGCTTGCTAGCACTGATTTAACAGACTTTCCCGTCACAGGGAATGACGCGTGTTCAGGAAGATAGGCGCTCCAGTCGATCGCTTTTGTCTTCTCGAATAATTCGTCAAAAGTCTTGGCTGTAAATTCGGCAACCTGAACTTTCACCCTGTCAGCTGTTCTCAGCCACAGATTGGCTCTGCAGATGGCGAGGGCATCGCCTTCAAACACGACTTTGCCGTTGTCAACTGTACAATCATATCCAAGGTCGCGTACCTCTTTGGCGACGATCGCTTCAATTCCCATCGGCGCTGTTGCGATTAGTGTATAGGTTTTCATCATATCACCTGTTTTTATGTATGTTTTTTACATGATAAAAGCTCTCCTACCTGCGGAGAGCTTATACATTGTCATCATCATAATAGTGTGTAACGTTCTGTAAGCCATGTTTTGTTCCGTCGTACTGCCGTCGGCTGCGAAGCCTCGTACTCGGGTGGTAATCATCTATCTACAGAGTCAACTCTGTCCTTCCTTCCGTTCATTTCCGTCCAGAAGGTTCCCCTACCAAAATTTGGGTTTCTCGCTCGAGGGGTTTACCGCGTTCCACTCTCACCATTTCTAGTGAGACTTCGTCACTGTGGCACTTTCAAGGATACTCAGCCATATCCATAAAGGACGTAGGCTTTTTTCCTGCCGTCAGCCTTCTGCAAGGCTGCCCTAGCTTATGACTTCGCTAGGCACGAACACTACGGGCATCTCAGCACCGTGCGAGCATGGACTTTCCTCTACAGATGTAAAATCTGCAGCGATTACCCGAACGTTAAGACATCCACTATTATAGCTTAGTTTGTTCTAAAGGGCAAGCGGTTTTCATCAATCGTATAATTTGCTTCCAAACACATGTTTTTCCAAATTGGAAAGTCGTTTTAGAATATCAAAATTGGTCGTATTTGATTGAGCCGGCTGTCTCTTGTTGGCTTCTTCAAGCTGTTTTTTCAACTGCAGGTTTTCCTGCTGCAATTCTTCGATCTCCTGATGGAAGGCTTCATAGTCTTTAATGACCATGTCCAAGAATTTGTCAACGTCTTCCTGCTTGTAGCCTCTGACTCCTGTTTTGAATTCTTTTTCCAAAATTTCTTTAGCAGAAAGCTTCACTTTATCAGCAAGCATCTTTTTCACCTCATATCGTGAATCATCATCTTATATTTTTTCAGAAAACGTGTGCAATGTCAAATTTTCTCTTGCACTTTTTACTCTTCGTAAAAGCTGCATTCTTCAACGGTGACTCTCAGGTCATCCATCGTAATCGTGTAGATCGGAAAATCGCGCTTTTCCTGAGCCTTTTTTGCTTCATTCAGCATATACACAGGCGAGCCTTCGATTTCTTCGTCGTACAGAATCAATAAGCCATCCGCCTTTTCGATGAAGAACCGGTTTTTTTGTTTAAATTGCACCGGGCTTTCGTACGGCCTGTGTGTCAAGCTTTCAGTGAAATCGCTGGCTGCGAGCACAGCTTCATACTGCTCTTGGTTTTTCTCATTCCACTTCTTTTCCTGTTCCAAAAACGGAGTGATAACCGCCACTTTCAAGTCGGGATATTCTTCCTGCAGCGAAAACGCGACTTCAGCCGCCCATAGTTCAGTGCCAAGCTGGCCTGAGATAAGGATCCATTCCAGGCCTTCCTCAAGGAGGGCGATCATCCGGTTTTCAAGCGCTTTTTTTATGTAGAACAGAGCCTTGTCATCCTGTTTGAAAATCCCGAGTTCAAACGGCTTGTACCCTGTAACGGCCAATACTTTCATTATGATCACCTGCTAAAAAATGGGGCCGTATTCCGCCCCATTTTTTTAAAGATATTCTGTTGCTCACGTTCAATCCGGCGCTCGTTCATCCTGACAAAACTTCCGAAAACCCTTTTTAGTAAGGTCCCATGCCCATTCCAGGTCCTGGCATCCCTCCAGGCCCAGGCATCATTCCTGCTCCAGGGCTCACGAAGTGCTGGTGTGATGCCTGGTTGACAGCTGATTGAGTTTGCGGGTAGTAATGAACATGCTGAAAATGCTGATGGTTGACATTTGTTGTGTGCTGCGGGTGAATGTGCGGTACGACGGTTTTGCTTTGCGTATGATTGTAGCAGCATTGAGTAGGATGAACAATCGGCGCCATTACATGCGGTTTACAGTGCATGAAAATTCCCCTTTCTTTAAGCTTCTATATACACTATTAAACTATGAAGCAAGGGGTAAACATGTACTAATATAAAAACCTATTTTAAAAGTAAGCCATAAAGCTTTCCTTGAAATTCGTCATGATCAATACGATAAACAATACGACGACAAAAAACAGATAAAACAGCCCCTTATACATATCGACGCTCCCTTCAAACCATTCTAACGTTATTTTACAAGAAGCGATCGGTTTCTACAATTCATAACGTGCTTGAAATGTTTGGCTTTCGAAGATCGTCGTTTTCTGCGCTTGCCCGGGGAATATTTCGTCCGTATTTCCTCTCCAGCCGCTCGCGCCGTCTCAAGAGGCCGGCCATTTCTTTTTCGGTCAACTCAAACTTTTGTGAACCGTGCTGTTTGAGCAGGTTATCCGTTACTTCGAGAGCGGCCTGAATATCCCGCTTTCGATGTTCAAGGTATTTGGCGAGTTCGATGCCTGCGCGCCAGGCGGTTTTTCCGTCTTCTCCATTTTGGAGCTTCAGCCAAAGAGCTGCGGCTTCTTTTAGCATGCCTTGTTTTTTGTACTGCATGGATAAATCGAATGATGCGCGTTCAGACTGCTCAAAAGGCTTTTTTTCAAGCTCCTGCAATTGCGCTGTCGCAAGCTCTGTCTCCCGGTTGGCGAGGAGCCATTTTGCCATCGCATACTTTTCATTTGCTTCTGCTGTCTGCTCCGGAGTGAGGATTTTTTTCGATAAATGGATGTAAAGAGAGATTAAAGAAAGCACGTCAAGCTCATTGTGGTGCAAAACGCCTTCAATGATTTCCGGACGTTCCTCCTTTAAAAAATGAAAATACATCATCGGCGCCAGGTAGCCCGGCGTATCTTCAGTTCTTACAACGCCCAGCTCTTCCTTTTCCACTGTCCCCAAGGAGACGCGGTCAAATTTATGCTTCCAAAGGCGGCGGGATCCGTGCAGCAGGTCAAAGTGGCCGAAATCCGGCAGCTTTGGGACCCTGTCGCGAATCAGCGTGTGCCTCGTTTTCACCTGGGGCCAGTCGAACGCTTTGCCGTTATAGGTGACAAGAGACTGAATATCGACTTCACTCAGAAAACTGTGATAAAGGGCCGCTTCGTGCCCCGGCTTTGGCAGGAGATGCTGTTTGACGACTACGCGGTCGTCATACACCCTTGCATGGCCGAGCAAGAAGATCGCATTGCCAGCCCCTCCTCCGAGACCGGTCGTTTCCGTATCAAAGAAAAAAAGCTGGCTCGGTGTATACCCTTTGCTTGAAAGCGAGTGGGAAACGGTGCTATTGTTCCATCGCCTAACCGTCTCATGAAGCTCAGAAAACGCGTAATGGCCATGAACATACGTCAACGGATAAACGACTTCCCTGATCAGGCAATAGCATTCCTCAAACACATATGGTTTAACACCGAGTTCGGTCCATTCTTTCTCAAAACCGACGGACATGGAAGTCCGCTTTTCTGCCGGAGGTTCCGTTTTTTCTTCTTTCGCTTGATTTCCCAGGTGATGCTTATAGCGATTAAGTTTTCGTTTTAAAGACATGCCGCTCAACCTTTCCAGCCTTTTAAAAGGCGCAGAGCATTGTTTTTTGTCTGTTCGCCGCTGCCGCCCACTCCTATGCAGGAAGGGCATCCTGACTCACACGGACATCTTGAAATCAGCCGGTGCGCTTCACTGATGATCTCGGGCATTTGTTCATACACTTTCTGAGACAGACCCACTCCGCCGGGATAGCGATCATACAAAAAGATCGTCGGCTTTTCGTTATGAACGGCTTTGATTTGCGGAAAAACATGCAGGTCAGATGGATCGCACATCACTTTTAAGGCAGCGACATGTCCCAGGACGTTTGCAGTCCCAAGCAAAGCCTCTTCCAATTTGATGTCGTTCCAATTTTGCCGCTCATCATCGTTCACCTGCACCCAAGCGGCATTGGTATGCAGCTCCTCTTCCGGCAGATGAATCGGTCCTGAACCAATATTTTCATGCGTTTCAAATTTTATTTTCTTAAAAATTGTCGCTTTTGCCTGAACGGTCACATCCCCAAAACCGAACGCTGCGGTTTCCGTCTTTTTCTCCTTGTCAACTTCGAGAACTCTCAATAGGACGGCAAGATTGGCATCCGTATAGTAATCAACTTGAACCTCGCGGACAAACGCCTTTTTCTCCTCCCAGTCAAGCTTTTCCACCTGGTATTGGATGCCTTGATGCAAATAAATGGCTTCATCGTGAAGAAGTGTCATGGCACTGAACCTGTCCATTTCCCCAATCACTAGCGCCTTCTCTCGTCTTGACTGATCAATAATGACAACATTTTCCTGAGAAGCCGACCTCAAGCTGATGCCGTGCGCCGGAAAAGCGTCATTCATCCAGTGATACGTGTTCCCGGTTAAGTGGAGAACCCTTTCTTCTGCCAAGTAGTCAAGAATATCCTCGATTTCGGCACCGCCGAATGTGTCCGTTCTTTTGAAGGGCAGTTCAAAGGCTGCGCATTTGATATGATCGACGAGAATGACCAGGTTGTCCGGATTAATGACGGCAGTCTCGGGATTTTGTTTAAAGAAATAATCCGGATTCTGTACGATGTACTGATCGAGCGGGGCTGAACTTGCCACCATGACAATCAGCGCTTCGTTGTGCCTTCTTCCGGCGCGGCCGGCCTGCTGCCAGGCGCTCGAGATCGTTCCCGGATATCCGGTCATGATGCATGTCTGCAGCTGTCCGATGTCAACGCCCAGTTCGAGTGCATTCGTGCTGACAACGCCTTTAATGTCCCCGCTGCGAAGGCCTTTTTCAATGACGCGCCGCTCGTTCGGCAGATAGCCGCCCCTGTATCCCTGAATCGAATGAGGGCCGACAATCGGTTTCATCACTTCCTGCAAGTATGTCAATATAATTTCAACCCGGACTCTGCTTCTCGCAAACACAATCGTCTGAATGCCGTTTTTCAGAAATTCGGATGCGAGCTTTCTCACTTCAAGGGTCGCGCTTTTCCTGATGTTAAGCGAACGGTTGACCATCGGCGGGTTGTAAAATAAAAAGTGCTTTCTTCCCGACGGGGCGCCGTTGTTTGAAATCAGGTGCATCGGCTGCCCCGTGAGCGTCTCAGCGAGCTCCAATGGATTGGCGATCGTCGCGGATGTACAGATAAACTGCGGCTTGCTTCCATAAAATTCAGCGATCCGCATCAGCCGTCTGATGACATTGGCTACATGGCTGCCAAAGACTCCCCTGTATACGTGAAGTTCATCGATGACGATATATTTCAGGTTTTCGAACAATGACACCCATTTTGTATGATGGGGCAAGATCGCCGAATGCAGCATATCTGGATTTGTAATGACGATATGGCCTGCTTTTCTGACTTTCTGCCTGATCGAAGGCGACGTATCTCCGTCATATGTATAACAGTTGATCGACGCACCGATTTCATCGATTAATTCATTCAGTTCGCTTTTTTGGTCCTGCGACAATGCCTTTGTCGGAAAAAGGTATAAGCTGCGTGCATCTTGGTCTTCTGTGATCCGCTGAATGACGGGCAGATTGTAGCAAAGCGTCTTGCCTGATGCCGTCGGCGTCACAAGCGTCACGTTTTTGCCGGCGGTGCTGTGCAGAAATGCGTCAGCCTGATGGGAATACAGCTTTTCTATCCCTCTTTGATGTAAAGCATGCACGATTCTCTTATCTAAACCTTCAGGAAAATCGCGGTAATCCGCTTCTTTTTCCTCGATTGTATGCCAATGAACAATTTGCCTGCTGAAAGCTTGGTCTTCTTTCAGAAGCTGAATCATATCTATCAAATTTCGTTTTTGAAACAACGCTGTCACCTCTCCTTTCTATTTTAGCGAATGTCCGTTCGTTCTGAAAGAGGTGATTTTCTGACAAAATGAAAAAGCAGAGAATCGCTCTCTGCTTTTTGCTGTTACTTAACTTTAAGCTCCATAAGCTTTGTCTCGCTTTTTTTCGCTTCTGCCTCTTCATGTTTTGTGACGCGCTCCAACACATCGCCGTTCATAATGACGATCGGTGTAATTGTGCTGCTCGCTTTTTCCTTGATCAGTTCCAAATCGCACGTTATTAAAGGATCGCCGACTTTTACTTTGTCTCCTTCTTTGACATGGGCTGTGAAACCTTCGCCTTCCATCGCTACTGTTTCCAGACCGATGTGAATCAAGAGCTCCACACCGGACAATGAACGAATGCCGATGGCATGTTTTGTGTGGAACAGCTGGATCACTTCCCCGTCGACAGGTGACACGATCTCGCCCGCGGAAGGCTCGACAGCCATTCCGTCGCCCATCATCTTTTGGGAGAAAACGGGGTCAGGGACTTTTGAAAGTTCTAAAACTTGTCCGTCAACCGGTGAAAAAACGGTTTCTTCTTTCACTTCATTTTGTTTCTGACCAATACCGAATAATTTTTTCAGCAATACAGTTGGGCTCCTTTCAAAACGCCTCTTTATGATGGCTATTAAAAGAGGAACAGGTTAAATATCAAATCTTTGGATTCCCCATTATTTAACCACACTTTCAAATTCCCATCAATGAATAACCATATCAAGAGCCCCTGCATAAGCTGAAAATAAAAAAATCGGGGGTGATGAAGAATGGATTTCAAGGAAAACGATAATCACTCACTCAACAAGAAAGACGAAATTCAAGAATCGGTTGAACAGTTATTTTACAACTCACCTTTTCACGATATTTTAAATTCATTCCAAAAGCTGATATCAGATCAGCTTCAGAACTCCACCATTTCCATGCACATCAGAGAGGAGGATGGGGCGCTTCACATCGATATCGCCGTTCCTGAATCGTTTCAAAACGGAGATATCATGATTGAAGCGAAATCGAGGTATCTTCATGTCGCCTTGAAGGAAAAACAAGAAAGCGGCGGTTCTTCATCATTTACAAGCCTGTCCAGAACCGTTCTGCTCCCATATCCCGTCCGTGAAGAAACAATGAAGACGTCGTGGAACCGAAATGTCCTCACGGTCTCATTTCCGGAGCAAAAAAAGCATGAATGACCTTCATCCATGCTTTTTTTATTTGAAGAATCCCATAAACCCTTTGGCCAGCGCTCCGACCTGGTTGACCGTGCTCACCATCTGGCCTGCGGTGTCCATCATTTTGCTGAAATCAAACTGCCCGTTCTTTTTTTTGAATTGCGACAGAAAGCTTTGAAATTGTGATGGCTGGTGAAGATTCGGCCGCGGCGAAGGATATGGATGCTGATAAGGAAATGCCTGAAACGGCGGAAGCGGCTGCATTTGCTGCTGAACAGGCTGATGATAGACTGAAAACGGGTCCAAATTCTGTTCAATCGGCTGTTGATATGCCTGCGGCCGCTGAGCGGGATGGGCGTACGGGACGGTTTCCTGGCTGTAGTACGGCTGAACGGGATGATAGGCCTGATGATTTTGCTGATAGGCTTGAGCATACGCACCAGGGCCGGAATAAGGATATACGGCGGCTCTCCTCTCTTCCATCTTTCCTCTCCTCCTAAAGCCCTTTTTTTATAAGTGTATGATATAGCAACATTTCTCGTTCCAACGGTTTTGTCACAAGTTTGTCAAAAAGTGTCGAAAATTTTAATATTTGAAAAACAGAAAAAAGTCGAATTGTTATGGTACTATATTATTAATATAAAGGAGAGGGGATGCACCATATGAACGTATCATACTTAAGAAATTGTTTTGCCGAGATGAAACAGTATGAGACAGACTGCATGAACAAACTGATGGATTTCGCCAAGTTTTTGTATATCCAAGGACATCTGACATTAAACGAATTTCGCACAAGTATGAAAGTTCTTGAAGCGAATGGCGCACAGCACCCTGCTTATGATATGAATACGGACGCCAGCTAAACAAACAGCCCTCATAAAAAAGAGACCGGGAATTAGGCCCGGTCTTCTTTTAATATATCGTCTTCTACGTTTTTCAGCGTGTAGAGGACGGATTCCGTCAGATCTTTAAAGCGTTTTTTATGAATTTTGCAGAAATAGGACTGCATGAAAATTTCATTCGCATTTTCCTCAACCGAGTTGAGCTGTTCTTCGTAAATGTATTTTGGCCGATTGGCCTTGATATAAGGCAGGCTTTCCGCCAGCCAGCTTTTCACTGTTTGTTCGAAACTCTCGACAGAAGGTTTGACAACTTCGAAAAAATCGTATTCCGTCCCTTCCTCTTTTCCCTTACTGTATCGTTCTTCCGCTTCTTTTACAAGGCGGATTAATTCCCGTGTCTGTACAAGAAGAGTCTGTGTATCCAATTTTTTCACCTCGGGTTTATCGTACCAAAGGAAGACGACCGTTACAATGAATCCGGCTTAAGCCGTCTCTACCCCGGGCTCCACTCCCATTAACGTGCTGTTTAAACAAGCCAAGAGCTCTGCCAGTTCTTTTTCAATCAGATCTAGCCGTTCGTTCCAGGCAGCCTGCTTTTCATGCTCCGTCCGGCGTACAGCTTCTGTCAAAGCCTTCTCCGCAGACGACATGTCTGATTCCGTTTCCAAAAGCATTTGAAGGACAGAGTCTTTGCTTGCAAATCCATTCATTTGCTTCCCTCCTTTTTGATCCCCTTCTATGGATTCTCCTCTATGCGCCCCCTCTCCTCCACAGCTGACAAAACTAGAAGCAAACCGCCAAAGAAACCCATTTTCCAGCCAAACGCGCCGCTTTCGACAAGTGATCTTGCGAAAAATGGTATGATCAGCGCTTTTTTGCAAAATCTAAAAGGGTAAGGAGGTGCCCGCTGTGGAAAACAACAAAAAGAAATCACCTGCGAAAACGAAACCTGATGCCAAACAAACAGACACACTGGATAAGAAATTAGGCGGACCTAACCGCCCGTCCACTTAAAAAGCAAGGAGAACCCTTGCTTTTTTCTGTTTTACCTCTTATTCAGCCAATGCTCCAGCGAAAACAATGCCTGCAGCTGCCTTCTTTTTTGAAAATACCAATCGGTGATTTCAATCGTTTTCGGGAGTTTTTCATCCTTGAACATCGCCTCTCTCTTTCCTCCGCGAAACCAATCGTATTTTAATCCGTCTAATGAATGGGCAACAACGGGATAACACGTTCTCAAAAACGGTGAGGTTCTGATTTTAACCCCTGCCCAGCGCTCCATATCAAAGCGCGACCCGGTATGCGGAACACATGATGTAAAATGAAAAAAACCGGGGAAAAGCTCGGGCGAAAATAGCAGCTCGCTTAATTGCTTGCCGAGCTTGATCCTTTCCTTTAAACTAGTGAAGCGTTTAACAGACACGCCGTAAAAAACGCCTTCAACCGTCGGAAAAATGACCGTGTTGAAGTGAAACCATTCACATAGCTGAAAAGGAATCGTCTGAAAAACATTCTTTTTAAACAAAGGATTTTGTATAATAGGAGTTTGGATAGTGTTTTGTTCATTTATAATGAGAGCGTACATGAGCCGCTTTTGATCGCGCTCATGCCAGAACCGCTCCCACTCCGTTTTCATAAATGAAGACACGCCAAATGAGGAGAGCAAATGAAACAGCGGCTGGCCAAGCTGCTTGGACCAATGGTATAACAGGAGCTGCGGATAGGCGTCCGAAAAAATCAGCCAGTTCGCTCTTTCATACGTTAAAAACAGCCATTTCTGCTGAAAAGCCGTAAGTCCGAGCTCGAATAAGCGCCCTTTTAAATCGGTCATCGACCAGCCGGCATTCCGGGAAACAAATGAAGCTAAAAGCGACCACTTGATTTCAGGATGGCGGTCAAAGTAGCGTTTGTAGGCATTTGTCCGTGAGATATTGTCCTTGTTCAGTTTTGCGGTCAGCTCTTGAATGCGGCTCGTCAGCTCCGCCGCGGAAAAAGTGTTGTGCAAGATCAGCCACTTCCGTTAGTATCTAGATTTTTTTGTAAAAGGAGGATGAAGAAAGTGATTCGTTACCCGAACGGCAAATCCTATCAGCCGAAAACAGCTGCCTCATCCTTGCAAAAGAAGCCGTCGTATTCCAATCGCGGCATGACCCTCGAAGATGACCTGAATGAAACGAATATGTATTATCAATCTCATTCGATTGCGGTCATCCATAAAAAACCGACACCTGTACAGATTGTCCAGGTCGATTATCCGAAGCGAAGCGCTGCGGTTATCAAGGAAGCATATTTCAAGCAGTCATCAACTACTGATTATAATGGGGTTTATAAAGGCCGCTACATCGATTTTGAAGCGAAAGAAACAAAGAGCCGGACCTCCTTCCCGCTTCAGAATTTCCACGATCATCAGATCGAGCATATGAAGCAGGTTGTGGCGCAAGACGGCATTTGTTTTGTTATCATATCCGCTTTTGAAGAAATTTATTTTTTGGAAGCAGAAAAATTATTTTATTTCTGGGAGCGGAAAAAGCAAAACGGAAGAAAATCGATCCGAAAAGACGAGCTTCAGGAAGCCGCTCACCCCATTTCACTTGGATACTCGCCAAGAATTGATTATATTAAGATTATTGATCAGTTGTATTTTTCGCCATCATAAATTATGATTTTAAAGTCATGTGAGCGGAAAGGTTTAACTACGAAAGGTTGAGATGTTATGTCAGATCAATTTAACAGCCGCCAGGAACGGCGAAAAGCCCAGCAGGGCAAAAGCAGGTCTAATACTCATTCTAAACCCAAGAAAAAGAAAAAAGCAGGATTGTTCAAGAAAATTCTTTTATCCATTTTAATCATCGGTGTTATCGGCTTGATTGCCGGGGGCGTCACTTTTGCGGTGATGGTAGCGGACTCTCCGTCCCTTGATGAAGCAAAACTGAAAACACCGTACTCTTCTACCATCTATGACAAAAACGGAAAAGAAATCGCCGAAATCGGTTCGGAAAAACGGACATACGTGTCGATTAAAGACATCCCGGATTCCGTTAAAAACGCATTTCTTGCAACGGAAGACGCGCGTTTCTATGACCACCACGGCGTGGACCCGATCCGGATCGGAGGAGCGCTTCTGGCAAACTTCGAAGGCGGATTCGGTTCTGAAGGCGGAAGTACGATCACACAGCAGGTCGTCAAAAACTCCCTTCTGTCACATGAAAAAACGCTGAAACGGAAAGTCCAGGAAGTCTGGCTGTCGTTCCAGTTGGAAAGAAAATATTCAAAAGACGAAATTCTTGAAATGTATTTAAACCGGATTTACTTCTCGCCGCAGGCCTACGGTGTCGGAAAAGCGGCTGAGCAGTTCTACGGGGTTACAGATCTAAACGACTTGACGGTCGAGCAGGCCGCAACGCTTGCCGGCATGCCGCAAAGCCCGAATAACTACAACCCGATCAAACATCCGGAAAAAGCCGAGAAACGGCGCAACGTCGTGTTGAGCCTGATGAATAAACACGGCTTTATCTCAGACGCAGAATACAACAAAGCGAAAAAAGTAGCCGTCACAAAAGGCCTTGTCTCTCCGAAGGAGTACGCAAAATCAACGTCCAACAAATACAGCGCGTTTATCGAGCAGGCCGTCGCCGAAGTGAAAGAAAAAGCGAACGTCACTCCGGGAACGGACGGACTGAAGATTTACACGACGATTGATACAGACGCACAGGATTATGTTGATGAGCTGATGGACGGCGATTCGATTCAGTATACCGAAAAAATGCAAGCTGGCCTCACCCTGCTCGATACAAAAACCGGAGAAATCCGCGCGCTCGGCGGCGGACGCGACCGGAAAGCAGGCGACTTTAATTATGCAGTAGATACGAAGCGTCAACCTGGTTCAACGATCAAGCCAATCCTTGACTACGGCCCTGTCATTGAGAACAAGAAATGGTCGACGTATGAACAGATTAAAGATGAAGCATACACGTATTCAACTGGAGATCCGATTAATAACTATGACAGAAAATACAGAGGCTGGATATCGATGAGAGAGGCGCTGGTCGATTCTCGAAACATCCCGGCTTTAAAAGCGTTCCAGGCAGCCGGCAAAGACAATATTGTAAAATTCGCAGGCAACCTTGGTCTTAACATAAATTCAGATGATTTAGTGGAAGCTTATGCAATCGGCGGTTTCGGAAACGGTGTGTCGCCTCTGCAAATGGCCGGAGCGTACAGCGCCTTCGGCAACAACGGCTACTACAATGAGCCTCATACCGTTACCGCGGTGGAATTCAATGATGGCACAAAGCTTGATTTGACGCCTGAATCAAAGGCAGCCATGAGCGATTATACCGCATTTATGATAACGGATATGTTGAAAAGTGCTGTTCAGCGAGGAACAGGAACAGCCGCACAAGTCAATGGCGTTACTGTAGCAGGTAAAACGGGTACGACGAACTTTACCGAGGACGACATTAGAAAACACGGCATAAATCGAAACGGAGCGAGAGATTCATGGTTCGTCGGCTATACGCCGCAATATACCGCAGCGGTCTGGACCGGTAAAGAAGGCTTTAATTCGCTGAGCATGAGCGAACAGCAAGTCGCCAAGCTCCTGTTTAAAAAGCTGATTGCCAAGGTTGACAACGGCAGCGGCTCATTTGAAAAGCCTGACAGCGTCGTTGAAGCGACTGTTCTAAAAGGCTCGAACCCGCCGGTGCTCGCGAGCAGCAACACGCCTAGCGATAAAAAAGTCACTGAGTACTTTGTAAAAGGCACACAGCCGACGACCGTTTCGAAAAAATATGAGGAAAAAGAAGATGCCGACAAGCCGTCAGGTTTGAGCGCAGAGTATGATGAAGCATCTAAGAGTATTAAACTTTCATGGTCATACTCCGGAGACGATGATGTATCATTTAAAGTCAAACAGTCTGTTGACGGAGGCGGATACAGCGAAATTCAAAACAGCAGCGCGAAAGAAGCCGTCATACCGAATGCAAAAGAAGGATCCGTCTACAGATTCCAAGTTACGGCCGTTACCGAAGATGGTGAAAGCGATCCAGCTTCTGTGACGCTTAAAGTCAACGCGGCTGAAGAGGATGAGTCAAAAGCGGACGATGAAAAGAAAAACGAGGATGACGAGAAGAAACAGGATGCTGATGATGCTCAAGACAAAGACAAACAAAATAACGGCAATTCAAATCAGCCGGATGATCAAAATTCAGGCAATACGGATCAAAACAATAAAAATCCGGGAAATACAGACCAAAACAACGGCAGAAAAGATGATGACGCCGATGATCAAGACAAAGATCAGAATAAAGACAAAGACAAAAACCCGGATCCAGGCAGCAATACAGGTGATCAAACAAATTCCAACGGTCAATCAACCGGCAACAATTAATCTAAAAAGCCACTCACAGTTTAGTGAGTGGCTTTTTTATGATTGATGGCAATATATTTATAAAATTGCTTTTTCATTTCCGTAAACAATTCGTCAAGCTGAATAAAACAATGGTACTGCGTCGGTTTCAGCAGGATAAACTCAAGGCGTTCCGTCCAGTTCATCGGCTTGGCTCCAAAATCCTTACGGGTGATGAGCTCCCAGTTGAGACTTTTGACAGGCTCCCCCATCGTCCAGTGGAAGCTTGCGATCAAGCAGCACACCCCGTGCAGCATATCATCCTGGCTGCACCTTGACTTTCTCGTTTTAAAGACGGGCAGAAGCTTTTCTTTTGTGCGTTCCCATGCTGCAAACAAAAGCGGGACCCATTCTTCCGCATGCTCCCACGGCTTGTCCTCTTCAGCGTCCTGAAAAAAATCATAGCAGAGCGGATTTTCCGAAAGAACGTCAAGCCTTTCGCCGGATTCCGGCCTTCTCTTCCGCAGCGTTATTTCGTATTCGTCCAACAGTGAAACGCTTGTCACGGCAGCTTCACCAGCCCTTTTTTATATCGTTTTTGCCCTTCCCTGCACAGAGAAAACAACGGGCATTCTTCACATTTCGGCCTTTGCGCCTTGCAATGATAGCGTCCGAAAAAGATCAAGCGGTGATGAGTGACGGACCACTCTGATTCAGGCACTTTTTTCATCAGCGTCTTCTCGACTTCCGTGACCGAATCCTTCCATCTGCAAATACCGAGCCTTTTTGAAACCCTTTCTACATGGGTGTCGACGGCAATGGCAGGAACGCCGAATGCTACGGAAACGACGACATTGGCGGTTTTTCTCCCGACGCCCGGAAGTTTCACCAGCTCATCGCGGTCTTTCGGCACTTCACCGCCGTATTCTTCCAGCAGCATTTTGCAGAGCTTTTGAATATTTTTTGCTTTGTTGCGGTATAAGCCGATCGATTTGATGTCCTGCTGCAACTCTTCAAGCGGAACAGCAAGATAATCTTCAGGCTTTTTATATTTTTTGAAAAGCGTTTTCGTCACTTTATTGACAAGCGCGTCTGTGCACTGGGCCGATAAAGCGACGGCGATGACAAGTTCAAACGGATTGTCATGGACTAATTCGCATTCTGCATCCGGAAACATTTCACCGATTGTTTCTAAACAAAACTCGATCTGTTTTTTTGTTAGCATGTCTTCACCTTTCACTTTATTGTTCAAGCCAATTGTAAAAAGGAACTTGTCTTGTATACTCCTTTTGCTCATTTTGCCGCGGAGCAGTCTTCCGCCTGAATCTTTGGCTGTAGTTGACGGCTTGTTCGACTGTTGAAACGCCGTTTTTCTTCCACTCAAACAGAATCCGGTCAATGTAGCGGAAATTTAGTTTTCCTGATATGACAGCTTCTTTGAGAGCCTGTTTGATCAGTTGTGCATCGTGATGATCCTGGTCAAGCCAGATGCTGAGCGTCTCGCATTCCAATGGTGACAGCGGCCGTGCAAATTCCTCTTCAAAGATCGTATAAAGGCTTTTCTGTTCGCCTTCATTTTGTTCGGCGAGCGTCTTCTGCTCGGCCATTTCAAGATGCTCAAACAGCTTGCCCCAGAGAGGTTCGAGCGAATATTTTTCAAACTTAATGCCGTTCTGGTCTTCGCATTCTTCTATATAGATGAAGCCTTTTTGAATGAACATTCTCAGCATGTTCATACATTGTTCGGTTTCAATCGACATCGTCTTGCTTAATTCCTCCGGCGTCGGAAAAAATGAACCTCTTTCAACATGCATTTTAATGTTTAAGAGCAGCATGAATTCTGTCTCATTTAAGCCTAGCTCCCGATAGTTCAAAAAAAGCAGATTCGGAATGGTGACAGATCCCATATCCTGCATCTTAATAAAGTGCTGTTTTTTCATTCGATACACCTCTTACCTTCCAGTATATCATGGATGACTGTGAAAAAGTCTCCTGCAATCAGGAGACTTTTTTCTTAAGGATATAAACGATTTAAAAGCCTTGGGAACGGAATCGTTTCGCGGACGTGCGGAGAGCCGCAGATCCAGGCAACCGTCCGTTCGAGTCCGAGCCCGAATCCTGAATGCGGAACTGAGCCGTATTTTCTCAGCTCTGCATACCATTGATAAGCATCGGATTCTAAACCGTGCTCTTTCAGGCGCGCTTCGAGAAGCTCAAGATCATGGATCCGTTCAGATCCGCCGATAATTTCACCGTAGCCTTCGGGCGCAATCAAGTCGGCACACAATACGACATCTTCCCTGTCAGGTGCAGGCTGCATATAAAACGGCTTTAATGAAGTCGGATAGTGTGTAATAAATACCGGCTTGTCATAGCTTTCGGCGATCGCCGTTTCGTGAGGAGCGCCGAAATCATCGCCCCATTCAATATCGTCAAAGCCTTTCTCTTTTAAGAACTGAAGCGCTTCATCATACGTGATTCTTGGGAAAGGCGCTTTGATAAGCTCGAGTTTGGAAGTGTCTCTGCCGAGCGTATTCAGTTCGATTTTGCAGTTTTCAAGCACGCTTTGGACGACAAAAGAAACATAGTTCTCTTGAACTTCAAGGTTTTCATTGAATTCGACAAACGCCATTTCCGGTTCGATCATCCAGAATTCAATCAGATGGCGCTTCGTTTTTGATTTCTCAGCTCTGAAAGTCGGTCCAAATGAAAAGACTTTTCCCAAAGCCATTGCAGCAGCTTCCATGTACAGCTGGCCGCTTTGTGAAAGATAGGCATCCTCGTCAAAATACTTTGTCGCAAAAAGCTCTGTCGTTCCTTCAGGTGCGCTTCCCGTCAAAATCGGAGGATCGACTTTAACAAAGCCTTCCTTATTGAAAAATTCGTATGTAGCGCGAATGATCTCATTGCGGATTTTCATCGTTGCATGCTGCCGTTTTGAACGGAGCCACAAATGTCTGTGATCCATCAAAAATTCTGTTCCGTGTTCTTTTGGTGTAATCGGATAATCTGTCGCTTCATGAATGACTTCAAGCGATGTAACAGCAAGCTCGTAGCCGAGAGGCGAACGCTCGTCTTCTTTGACGATGCCTTTTACATATAATGATGTTTCCTGTGTGACAGATTTAGCGGTTTGAAATGTTTCTTCATCCACTTCCGCTTTGACGACGACTCCTTGGATAAAGCCTGTCCCGTCTCTAAGCTGCAAAAACGCAATTTTGCCGCTTGAACGTTTGTTGGCGATCCAAGCGCCGATTGTTACTTCTTCACCAACATGCTTGTACACTTGGTTTATTGTTGTTTTCACTATCGTTTCCCTCCAAAACACGAAAGAATTCGGTTAAGACCTCATTCTTTCTGACGTCCATAACGTATATTATACCTTTTTTAAATCGATCAGGTCAATGCAGCTGACGTGCATGAAAAAAGCGCCCGCCTGCGGACGCTTTTTGTAACTAGCGGCTGCGATTCACGACAAAGCGGCGGATGCGTTCGACCGCTTCTTCCAAAAGTGACAGGGATGTCGCGTACGACAGACGGATGTTGTCCGGTGCACCGAACCCTGAACCAGGAACGATCGCAACTTTTTCTTCTTCCAAAAGCGCTTCAGCGAATTCATCAACGCTTGAAAAGCCGCACAATTCTGCCGCTTTTTTTGCATTCGGGAACAAGTAGAAGGCCCCTTCAGGCTTCAGGCATGTCAATCCCGGAATGTCAACAAGCAGTTCATACACTTTGTTCAGCCGTTCTTCAAAAGCTCTTCTCATCTCTTCAACAGGCTCGTTTGGCCCATTGTAAGCGGCAATGGCTCCATATTGAGCGACAGATGTCGGATTTGATGTACTGTGGCTGGCAAGGTTCGTCATCGCTTTAATGATCGGTTCGCTGCCTGCTGCATACCCGATTCTCCAGCCGGTCATGCTGTGTGACTTGGAAACCCCGTTGATGATCACGGTTTGGTTTTTAAGTTCTGGAGAAAGCTGTGCAATGGATACATGTTTTTTTCCGCCGTAAATCAGCTTTTCATATATTTCATCAGATACGATTAAAATGTTGCGGCGAAGGCATACTTCACCAAGAGCTTTAAACTCTTCTTCCGTATACATCATGCCTGTCGGATTGCTTGGGGAATTGATGATCACAGCCTTCGTTTTTTCCGTGACGGCTTTTTCAAGCTGTTCCGGAGAAATCTTAAAGTTGTTTTCCTCAAGGCCTTCAACAAACACGGGTTTGCCGCCTGCAAGCTTGACTTGTTCAGGATAGCTGACCCAGTACGGAGTCGGAATAATCACTTCGTCCCCTTCGTCGAGGAGCACTTGAAATAGGGTGTAAAGAGCATGCTTTGCACCTGTGCACACAATAACTTCAGATTGGCGGTATTCGATTCCCTGATCGCGCTTAAATTTTTCGCGGATGCTGTCTTTCAGCGCCGCAAGACCGCCGGAAGGCGTGTATTTGGTATGTCCTTCATTCATCGAACGGACTGCTGCTTCAATGATGTGCTCAGGCGTATTAAAATCCGGCTCTCCTGCACCAAGACCGATGACGTCGTGCCCTGCCGCTTTTAAATCTTTTGCTTTTGCAGTGATTGCCAATGTTGCAGATGGTGTTAACGCTGATACTCTTTTAGCTAGATTCAACTCGATTTCCCCCTGTTTCGTCTAAGGCGTAATATTTTTGTGAATTTTTCCGTTTATAAAGTCCACATAGCTTAAACTGTACTGCCCGTCTTTATTTAAGTATGTAACTTCCCACAATAGAACATTGCCTTCCCTTGCAAGGTGCACCTCTTTAAGCTCAGACATCAGGCCTTCATCCTGAACCGCTTTTGCAGCTTTGCTGCCGGTAATGCCGTCTGATGCTTTTTTGTAAATCGTTTTCTGCTTTTTGTCAGCAGGCACCCAAACATACATTTTGCCGCCTTTTTTGTCTGCCCCTGTGACAATGTACTGCTTTTCTTTTCCGACAAACGTCTCCACGCTGTCAACTTGTTTTAAGCCTGCTTCCTGCTTGGCTGTTTCGGCAGCCTGCTCGTGGCCGCTTTCTTTCTGATCCATTGCCGTACGGTAGACATTCGCTCCCGCAAGAAGTGCTGTTAAAATGATAATACCAAATATCAGTATGAAAATTAATGTTTTTTTGCCCATTTTCTGCTCCTAAGTACGATAAATCGTAAAAATGGCCTGTTTTTGATCTTCTTCATCGAGAGCAAGGCCGAACATGAGATCATCACGTTTGAGCGTACGGTTCAAAAGATCAACGATTTTATACAGGTCTTCTGAATGCTCGACGCTTACGGTAGATAGAATTTCGATTTTGTTTTCCATTTTTCAAATACCTCCGAACGAAACAATAATTGTAATTCATACTCTTTGTGCCAAAAGCCATACTAGTTGTTACAACGGGATAACCGTTTAAATAAACAGCCAAAAAATAAAACCTTAATCCACACCATTTAAGAGCCGCTTTATGCGGCTTTTAGCTATTTTTCCCGGCTATGTAGGCTTCAAGCTCAAGGAATGTAGGCTCCATGACTTTTGCAGGGGGCAGAGCCTTCATAAACACCTTGCCGTAGGAAGAGGTTCGGATGCGGCGGTCAAGAATAACGACCGTTCCGCTGTCTTTCTCTGAGCGGAGCAGCCTGCCGATCCCCTGCCTGAAAGCCAAGACAGCTTCCGGCAGAGATACCGCTTGAAACGGGCTTTCTCCCCTTCTCTTTGCCCGATCGCATTTGGCTGATTCAACCGGATGGTCAGGCGGTCTGAACGGCAGTCTTGCGATGATCAGCGTCGTCAGCTCGTCACCCGGAAAGTCAACGCCCTCCCAAAAATGGTTCGTTCCGAGAAGAACCGCATGGGGATAAGATTTAAACAATTTCATGACCTTGACGGGACTTCCGCCGGAAATCCCCTGAGCAAGGAGCTGACAAGGAAAGTCTTCCTCATTTTTTATTGTATGGTAGACGTCTCGCAGCATATCGTGAGACGTAAACAGGACGAGCACTTTAGCGTTTTTCTGTTTTGCAAGCGCCTTGACGTAACGCGTGACATCCTGAATATAGTCTCCCGGATCGTTTTGAATCGGGCTGACATCCGTCGGAATCATGATGTTCATATGCTTATCATAAGAAAAAGGCGACTCGATTTGCAAGGTCCTCGGATAGAAATCGCTTAAACCGAGCTTTTTGATCATATAGCCAAATGAGTTTTCGACGACAAGCGTCCCCGATGTGAGCACAACGCTTTTTTTCTCGGTGAAAAACCGGTCGGCCAGAATTTCGCCGGTATCAAGCGGTTGAGCGTAAATGGCAGCGGCGTTTTTTGCGCCCTTCGCGTCAATTTCGATCCAGACGACCTCATCTTCGACAGGGTCAAACATCAAGCGGCCGAGCGTCTTTCGATATTCTTCAAGTTCGTTCATGCACGAATCGTATTCGTCTAACAAAAACGCCTGGCGGCTGGTGAAAGAAGCCTGTTTTTCAGCGAGGCTTTTCTTTTGATCTGTAAACAGCCGATGCATGTCATACAGCATGGAACACAGTCTTCTTGCTCCTTCTTCAAGCCTGTTCCATGCTCTGCTTTCACCGGTTTCGCCGATCTTATATAAGAGACGGTTTAGATCGTTTCTTGGTTTCCTCCGCTTGACAAAAGAATGAACAGCCGTAAAGAATAGATCACTTTCTTCAAGAAGCTGAGCGAGCCATTCGTCCATTTGGAAAAAGGATTCTGATGAAATGCCAGCGGACCGGTAGAGCCGTTCGGCTTTTTTCAAAATCCCCCTTTGCTTGAGGGTGCCGAGCCGCATCAATCTTTTATGGAGAAAGACATAGTCTGCTCTTGCTCCATATTGTTCGCCCGCCGCACGTTCAAAATGATGAGCTTCATCAATAACGAACGTATCGGCATCTCCGGTATGGATTCGCTGATTGGCTTCGTCAGTCAACAGAAGCGCATGATTGGTAATGATGATATCAGCCTTCTGCGCCCGCGCTTTGGCTCTCTCATAAAAACACAATTTCCTTATGCTGCTGTTTTCTGCATATGAATGCGAATCATATGCCAGTCTGTCCCAGAGAAGCTTTCCGCCTGACGGAAGGTTAATTTCGGATAAATCGCCCGTTTCCGTATCTGTCAGCCAGACGAGAATTTGCGCTTTTGCAAGGACGCTATCATAATTGTCATCATCTTCCTGTAAAATATGTTTGAACTTACGAATGGATAAATAATGGGAACGGCCCTTTAAAACCGCGGCTTTTATCGGGAAAGGAAAAATCTTTTCCAAAAGCTGGATATCGCGGTTTATCATCTGCTGCTGAAGCAATGTCGTATATGTGCTGATCACGACCGGCTTGCCTGTTTGCTTGGCGTGGATTGCAGCCGGCACGAGATATCCGAGCGTTTTTCCGATTCCAGTAGCGGCTTCAATCAGAGCATGCTCATGATTTTGAAAAGCGGTCCAGACCTCCCGCATCATTTTTGTCTGTCCTTCTCTCTTGTCAAACCGGTCGTCCAATGAAGAAAGCCCACCGTCTTTTTCCCAAATGAGCGGCTCTGTCTGTGAGACCGGGCTCTTATGACCGGCCTCTTCATCCTCGCCTTCAGGGGTCCTGATCACAAAGGAACCGACCTTCATAAAGCCGGCCTCAAGTTCAGCATCGGCGCCCTTTTCAGCAATCAAACCGTCAAAAAGCTCCTGCGCGTCGCTGATCAAATGCCAAGACAGACGTCTGATTGATTTCAAAACAGGAATCGGCAGCCTTTTCAGTCTGTCCATCATATGTAAAAAGATCAAAGCGGTCACTTCTGCATCGCTGTCAGCCCTGTGCGGGTTTTCATGGCGAATCTGAAGCTCTTCGCTCAGTTCAGTTAATTTATAGCCGTCAAAACCCGGAAAAACGATTCTCGAAAGCTCAACCGTATCGAGAACGCTGCATTCAAGCTCACCAAAGCCGGCCAGCTGCAGCTCATGTTTTACAAAAGCAAGATCAAAATGAATGTTATGAGCGATAAAACAGCTGTCATGAAGCAGCTCAAAAATATCTTCGGCAATCGCCGAAAATGGTTCTTCATTTTCAACCATTTCATTCGAAATTCCCGTCAGCTGCTCGATAAAAGCGGGAATCGGCTGATTGGGATTCACATATTTGGAGAAACGTTCGGTCATTTGTCCATTTTCAATCACAACCGCTGCAATTTGAATGATTCTGTCGCCTTTTTTCGGCGAATTCCCTGTCGTTTCCACATCAATGACCACATATCGTTGATTGTTCATTCAATGGACACCTCAATTTCGATACCTTCGACAAAAGTGTAACACGTTTTAGAAAGGTGCGGGGGAAAAGCTTCACCTTTTACTCTTTCTAAACGATATGAAAGCCCCCTAAAGGCAAGGGGGCTACAGAATGGTACGGGCTGGCTCCTGACCCAGCATTTCCTCGATTTCGTTTCTCTCGTTCAAAACGGCAACCTTCGGCTTATGGGTCTTTGCTTCCTCTTCAGACATCATGGCATAAGAAACGATGATGACGACATCTCCTACCTGGACAAGGCGGGCGGCAGCTCCGTTTAAACAAACGACGCCGCTCCCCCTTTCACCGGGAATAATGTACGTTTCCAGCCGGGCCCCGTTATTATTATTTACAATTTGCACTTTTTCATTTGCCATCATTCCGACGGCATCCAGCAAATCTTCATCAATTGTCACGCTGCCGACATAGTTCAAATTGGCCTCCGTCACTCTCGCTCTGTGAAGTTTTGCGCTCATTAACGTACGGTACATCACAAATCCTCCTTTTGATCTGCCGGGATATCGACGATGATATTATCAATTAAGCGGGCTTTGGAAAACTGAACGGCAACCGCTATGATGACCTTTCCAGTCAATGGTTCCCTGATCACCAGATCGGGATATGAATAAATATCCGCATAATCAATGACACCGCTCGTTTTTTCAAGAATGCTCCGAACCTCTCGCTTAACGGCCTCTGGGTCCCTCTCTCCATCGCGGATCAGCTCGGCGCCGCGCTGAAGGGCCTGATAGAGAGCGGGTGCTTCCTGCCGTTCTTCAGCTCGCAGGTTGACATTTCTTGAGCTTTTGGCAAGCCCGTCTTCTTCCCGTTTTGTTTCGACCGGGATCAGCTCAATATCCATAAAAAAGTCGTTGATCAGCCCGTCGACAACGGCAACCTGCTGCGCATCCTTCATGCCGAAATAAACCCTTGTCGGAGACGTGAGATTGAACAGCTTTGTGAGCACTGTTGCAACACCGTCGAAATGCCCTTCCCTTGAACGGCCGCAAAGGACATCCGTCCTCTTTTTCACGCTTGCGGTAACCGTCGGCTCCTGGCCGTACATTTCTTCAGGCTCAGGGGTGAACAAAACGTCCACTCCGCCGTCGGCCGCAAGCTGCCGGTCTCTTTCAATATCTCTCGGGTACGCTTCATAGTCTTCTCCCGGACCGAACTGCATAGGATTGACAAAAATGCTCATCACGACAATATCGTTGTCTTTTCGCGCTTTTTCCACAAGCGACATATGGCCTTCATGAAGGAAGCCCATTGTCGGCACAAAACCGATAGTTTTGCCTTCTTTGCGGTAATTTTTCGTTACATTTTGTATATCTTTTGCTGTATGGATCTGAATCATGCCTATTTCCCTCCGTATAATCCTTCGAGAACTTGATGATCGATACGGAACGAATGAGCATCTTCAGGAAACACACGGCTTCTGACATCCTCAACATATCCCCGAAGCGCTCTTTCAAGCGGCTGATCGATTTGCGCATATTGTTTTACAAATTTAGGCGTACGTCCCACTCCGTGTCCGACAACATCGTGGTAAACGAGAACCTGTCCGTCCGTACCCGCTCCTGCTCCAATGCCGATGACAGGAATCGTGAGCTCCTTTGAAATGCGTTCAGCAAGCGCTGCCGGGACGCATTCGAGAACAAGCGCAATCGCACCTGCTTCTTCACAGCGCCTGCTGTCTTCAATCAGCTTGCGGGCGCTTTCTTCGTCTTTCCCCTGAACTTTATAGCCTCCCAGGACACCGACGGATTGAGGAGTCAAGCCTAAGTGGCTGACAACAGGTATACCGCCGCGTGTTAAAGCCGTGATCGTCTCAAACACACCGTCGCCGCCTTCAAGCTTCAAAGCATCGGCACCGCTTTCCTGAACGATCGCCGCAGCATTATTCAGTGCGCTTTCCAAAGAGCAGTGGTAAGACATAAATGGCATATCTGTTACAACAAACGTATCTTTTGCACCGCGTTTGACGGCTTTTGTATGGTGGATCATATCAGCGACCGTCACAGATACGGTCGAGTCAAGGCCGAGCACCACCATGCCGAGCGAATCGCCGACAAGGATCATATCGACGCCGGCCTGTTCGGCAAGCTTTGCCGCCGGATAGTCGTAGGCCGTCAGCATGACGATCGGCTCTCCCTCTTGTTTCATTTTTAGAAAATCAATTTTTGTCTTCATGTTTTCTCCTCCTCTTTTTCAGAGGAGATGAGCTGCCGTATTTGCATCTGCATCTTTTCGGACAGCAAAAAAACCTTCCGGTAAGGAGAAGGATTTTAAATCGTCCGTGTTCGGCAAGAATCATCCCTCTGTCCCAGTCCTTTTTGGATCAAGGCAGACTGTTTTTTTTATGAGTTGCATGTTTTCCAGGTGCAGTTCCCAGAGGATACTGCCCATCCGAAGTATACCAAAAACGCTCGGGTCCTTCCAACTATGACGGATTAATATCGATATCGGCAGAGTATATTTTTTTGATGCCGTCACTCGTTTCCAGGATCAAGACGCCTTCTTCGTCTATTCCCAGCGCTTTTCCGTGAAACGTTCCGTTCAGCGTCCTGGCCGTCAATTCGCGGTTCAGGGACAAAGCGTAGCTCTCCCATAAAAGCTTGATCGGTTCGAAACCGTAGGCGAGATAGTCTTCATACCTTTTTTCGAAAATTGCCATTATTGTTTGAATCAAAGCCGCTCTGTCGATTTTTTCACCGCTTGTGAGACGAAGGCTTGTCGCTGTTTCTTTTAATTCTTCAGGAAAGTCGCCAGCAAGCTGATTGACGTTGATCCCCGTTCCGACAATGACGGAATGGACCTGATCGGCTTCCGCCTGCAGTTCGGTTAAGATCCCGACCACTTTTTTGCCGTTGATCAAAATATCGTTCGGCCATTTAATTTCGGCTGCGATGCCGGTTTGCTCTTCGATTGCCTGAACGATCGCGACAGCGGCTAAAAGCGTCAGCTGCGGCGTTTTTTGCACGGGCATTTCAGGCCTTAAAATGATGCTCATCCAAATGCCGTTTCCTTCCGGTGAATGCCATGCTCTCGCCATTCTTCCTCTTCCTTCTGTCTGCTTGTCGGCAACGATGATCGTTCCTTCCGGCGCACCGTTGTTTGCTAGTTCATGAGCGATTTTTTGTGTTGATGAAACGACATCCTGAAAATGGATGGTTTGTCCCATTTTTTTCGTTTTTAACCCGAGCCTGATTTCATCTTCGGTGATTTTGTCAGGTTTTTTTATCATTTTATAGCCGAGCTTTCGGACCGCTTCAAGTTCATATCCCGATTTTCTCAGATCTTCGATATGCTTCCAAACGGCGGTTCTCGAGCATCCGAGCTCTTCGCTGATTTTCTGGCCTGAAATGAATTCGCCGTCGGCCTCTGTAAACAATTGAATGAGTTTCTTTCTTAAATTTGACTGCATGAATCCAGCCACTCCTCTATGGCTTTTTTTTGATTGGCAAGCTCCCCGTTTAACACGGCCCGCTCAATCCGTTTCAAATCATCGGAGACCCATTTCCCGGCCGGCTTGTTTCTGAAATTCAGCAAATCGCTTCCAGACACCGCCAGGTCTTTCAGGCTTTTAATCGGAAGCGCGCGGTACGACTGTCTGATTTCAGCCAGCCGCTGTTGATCGATTGCCTGCTTGTCCCTCAAGCTGCGAATGGCGAAAGCGGACAGCAGCGTCTCTTCCCCCGCCTCATACATCGAGACGGCATCCCATTTTTGATCGATCCGTTCAGCCGTCAGGAGCGCCTGTTTTATGACTTTCCCCGGTAGCTTCCACCCTTTTAAAAATCGGTGCGCTTCAGCGGAATCGATCGATATCATGTGAATGAAAGCCGCCCATATATCAGCTCTTTTTTGAAGTTGATGAAAAGGAAAAGCTCGGGCAGCCAGAACGCGCTCCTTTTTGCCGTCCAGCCCCGGAAGCTCCTTGTAAAGCCCTGTTTCGGCCGCTGCTTCCAGAGCCCGGTCCGCTGCTTTTCCTTTTAAAAGCTTTTCGAATTCAACCGTTTTCCGCTCTGTAGAAATATGGGCCAATAGCAGACGGTTTTCGCAAATCGCTTTTTTTGTATTTGGAGAAAGCTCAAACTCGAGCTGACTCATAAAACGAAGCGCCCGCAACATGCGAAGCGCATCTTCGTGAAAACGCTCCGCCGGGTCGCCGACCGTTTGAATCAATTTTTCCCGTATGTCGCGGAGTCCGCCGAAATAGTCGATCAGTCTGCCTTGTTCATCCAT
The DNA here is from genome assembly GCF_037976035.1 of Bacillus sp. FSL K6-0972. Lineage (NCBI taxonomy): Bacteria > Bacillati > Bacillota > Bacilli > Caryophanales > Bacillaceae > Bacillus > Bacillus sp. FSL K6-0972. The sequence continues at coordinate 2,369,082 of NZ_CP150260.1, forward strand.
CGCCATGGCATTAATCGTCAGGTCCCGCCTCTTCAGGTCTTCCTTCAGCGATTTGATAAACTGAACGCCGCTCGGCCTTCTGTAATCCTCGTACTCAAGCTCAGCGCGAAAGGTTGTCACCTCATAGGATTCTCCCTCAAAGAGGACGATGATGGTTCCGTGTTCCTTTCCGACATCAACGGTTTTCGGAAAAATGGCTTCAATTTCTTCCGGGGATGCATCTGTAGCGATGTCAATATCACCGACATCCCGGTTCATTTGGGCATCCCTGACGGCTCCGCCTACAAAGTAGGCCTGCCGGCCGTGTTTTTTCAGCTCACGAAGGAGAGGAAGAGCCTTCAAAAAGAGATCCTCCATTGTCACACTCCCAGTCTGTTAATTGTTGATAAATTTCCTCATATTGCGCGATGATTTTGTCGGAAGAAAAGCGCTCCTTGATGCTTTGCAGAGCCGCTTCCGCAAAACGGCGCTGCAGGCTTTCATCAGTCAGCAAATGGAGCGCCTTACTAGCCGCGCCTTCAATATCTCCTACATCGACCAAATAACCGGATATACCATTTTTGATCACCTCAGGAATCCCCCCGATATTTGTGCCGATGCACGGAACGCCGCAGGCCATCGCTTCCAGCAGCACTAAACCGAAGCTTTCCTTCTCGGACAAAAGCAGCTTTAAATCGCTGATGGCGTAAAGCTCTTCCACGCTGTCCTGTTTGCCCAGGAAAAGAACGTCGTCTTTTAATCCGAGCTGTCTGACAAGCTGACAGATGACGGTCATTTCCGGCCCGTCACCGACGAGAATCAGCTTCGATTTCATTCGTTTGACAATGCGGCTGAATACATGGATGACGTCCTGTACGCGCTTTACCTGTCTGAAATTGGATACGTGGATGATCACTTTTTCATCAGGGGCAATGCCGTACTGCTCTTTCAACGAATGATACTCCTGTTTTTTTAAATACACGCGCTCATCCACAAAATTATAGATCGTTTCGATTTTTTTGTTCGGTTTGATCAGATCATACGTTTGCGCGGCAAGAGCCGAAGAGACTGCGGTAACGCGGTCAGACGATTCGATCGCAAACTTGATCAGGTCTTTTAATGACGGATCATAGCCGAGAACGGTTATATCTGTGCCATGCAGCGTTGTGACTGTTTTAATGTTTCCGTTCAGCATTTGCTTCGCTAAAAAAGCGGAAATCGCGTGAGGCACCGCGTAGTGGGCATGCAGAACATCAAGCTGTTCCCGCTTTGCCACCTCCGCCATTTTGCTGGCCAAAGCCAAATCATACGGCGGGTACTTAAACACGGCATATTGATTGACTTCGACTTCGTGAAAATAGATGTTGGAATACACTTTATTGAGCCTGTACGGAACACTCGATGTAATAAAATGAATTTCATGTCCTTTTTCCGCAAGCAGTTTGCCGAGCTCGGTGGCGATAATTCCTGATCCGCCGACACTCGGATAACACGTGATTCCGATTTTTAACTGTTTCATCATCCGCCCCCAAATAAATCGTTGTTTAACAGAAGAGTCCGCTTTGAAAAAAACCCTTCCGCGTATGCGACGCCGACCTCTTTTCCCAATAGCTTTTCCCTGGCTTCGACCGTTTCAATATATCCGTTCGTCAGCGGTGTTTCAACCGACTGCCGGGAACGGGTGAACTGGCTCTGATAAGCAGCAAGGCTTTCCTTTTTTTGATTGATCGTTTCGGAAATGTCGATGACAAATTCAGGTTTGTGAAAACCGTTGATCATATAGTAGTACACGTTTTGGACTTTATGGGCCGGCTGTTTTTCTGCATCTTCGTATTTATGTATTCCAGCGGAAAAGACCGCTTCTTCGACGATTTCCGCTGCGTGCCCGTGATCGGGATGCCGGTCCTTTGGATAAGGAACAAAGACAAGCTTCGGCTTATGTTTCCGAATGACGGCAACCGCTTCCCTGATCGCCGCCTGGCTGGGAAACAGGCCCCTGTCCGGCAGCGTGAGGGAAATCCGCGGACTGGCGCCGAGAATTTCGGCCGCCAGCGCCGCTTCGCTTTTTCTCGTTTCGACTGTTCCGTTTGAAGACAGTTCAGCTTGGGTTAAATCGCAGATTCCAATTTGAAAGCCTTTTTTAGTATATTTGGCAATGGTTCCTCCCATGCCGATTTCTACATCATCGCTGTGCGCACCGAAAGCCAGTATATCAAGCATCGCGATCCCCGCCGTGGATAATGTTTCTGAATTCAAACGCGCCTTCCTCGACAGATCGGATTAAGATTTCCGCCGTTCCCATGTTGGTGGCGAGCGGAATGGCATAAACGTCAGACAAGCGGATAAGAGCTGACACGTCAGGTTCGTGCGGCTGGGCCGTCAGCGGGTCTCTCAGAAAAATCACAAGGTCGATGTCATTTTTCGCGATCAAAGCGCCGATCTGCTGGTCTCCGCCAAGCGGCCCCGATTGAAAGCGCTCGACAGGCAGCCCTGTCGCTTCGGTGATTTTTAAACCTGTCGTTCCTGTCGCAAACAGCTCATGCTTTTTTAAAATGTCTTTATAAGCGGTCGTCAGCTGAATCATATCCTGTTTTTTTCGGTCATGGGCAATTAAGGCGATTTTCAAAGCGATTTCCCCCTTTTTGTTACTCTATGATATTTTCAAGGCCGTAGACAAGCTGATCGATTTTCATTACTTGTTCAACAGCCAGTTTCACACCAGACATAAAAGATGTGCGATTGTATGAATCATGACGGATTTTCAGGGTTTGGCCGTCTCCGCCGAACATCACTTCCTGATGGGCGATCAATCCCGGCAGACGAACGCTGTGGAGACGGATTCCGTTTTGATCGGCGCCTCTTGCTCCCGGCAGAATTTCCTTTTCATCCGGGTGCCCCTGCGTTTTCGCTTCGCGAACAGCCGAAATCATTTCCGCCGTTTTCAAGGCCGTTCCGCTTGGTGCGTCAAGTTTTTGATCATGGTGCTGTTCAATGATTTCGACATCGGTAAAATAGTTGGCAGCCATTTGTGAAAACTTCATCATCAGCACGGCTCCAAGCGCGAAGTTTGGTGCGATAATGGCTCCGATTCCCTTATCATCGGTCAGTTCCGTAAGCTCGTTCAAGTCGCTCTCAGAAAATCCTGTCGTTCCCACAACAGGACGGACGCCGTGCTCCAATGCGATTTTTGTATGTAGCTTGCCGATTTCCGGCGTTGTCAAATCAATCAGAACGTCCGGAGCCGTTTCTGAAAAGCATTCGGTGATGTCGGTGTAAATGACGGCATCTGAACTTGACATCATCACATCTGACAGCTTTTCACGGTTATATGTACGGTCGATTGCACCGACAAGCTCAAAATGTGTGGTTTCTTCAACAAGTTTGACCGCTTCGCTTCCCATTCTTCCGCGCGGTCCAGCTATTGCGATTTTAATGGTCTCCTTTTGCATCTTGATTCTCCTCTACTTTCCTTCTTCTTTTCTTGTCCAGCGGTCTTTGTCACGGGTGTTGAACTTCTCCATGACCATATCATGCGCTTCATCCAATGATATATGAAGCGAATTCGCAAGACAAACTAAAACGAACAATACATCGCCGATTTCTTCATCGATCTTTTTTTCCGATTCGGTTTTTTTCTTCGGTTTTTCGCCGTAATGATGGTTGATCTCCCTCGCCAGTTCGCCAAGCTCTTCCGTCAGCCTGGCCATCATGGCAAGCGGACTGAAATAGCCTTCTTTAAACTGGCCGATATATTCGTCAACCTCACGCTGTATATCTTTCATCGTTTTTTCTTTCGTCATGCTGACAAAACCTCCTGTCATCTCTTACATGTTAGCGAATTCAAACAAGTTTGACAAATGTTTAAGACGGGTTTGCTGTTTTAAAACGGATACACTATAATATTAACGCCAGCTTATGGAAGGAAAGGAGTTTTTTTATGTTCGGAGACATCAGAATGAAGAACGTCCTGTTTATTTTAGCAGGCGCTGCTGTTTTTTCCTTTGGACTCGTTCATTTTAATATGCAGAACAACTTGTCGGAAGGCGGTTTTACCGGCATTACCCTGCTGCTTTATTTCCTGTTTAACATCGATCCTTCCATATCCAATCTGGTGCTGAACATCCCGGTCTTCTTCATCGGCTGGAAACTCCTCGGCAGAACAGTCTTCTCATATACCATTCTCGGCACAGTCAGTCTGTCGGTGTTTTTATGGATTTTTCAGCGCTTCCAGATTCATATGCCGCTTCAAAACGATCTTGCGCTCGCGGCTCTTTTTGCAGGCGTGTTTATCGGCACCGGATTGGGCATTATTTTCAGATACGGCGGAACAACGGGCGGCGTCGATATTATTGTGCGGCTGATCAACAAATATTTTCAAGTGCCGATGGGCAAAGCCATGTTTGTGTTTGACGCCTGCGTCATTACATTATCCCTTATTTTTTACCTTTCCTATAAGGAAGCGATGTACACGCTTGTTGCCGTATTTGTCGCCTCAAAGGTCATCGACTTTATGCAGGAAGGCGGTTATGCCGCAAAAGGCGCAACCATCATTTCTGAAAAGAACGACCAGATTCAGCGAAAAATCATTGAAGAAATGGAAAGAGGCGTCACGGTTTTAAAAGGTCAGGGGTCTTATACGAAAACCGAGCGGGACGTTTTATACTGCGTCGTTCCGAAAAATGAGGTTTTCCAGCTGAAAAACGTGATTACCTCGGTCGATCCGCACGCTTTTGTAGCCGTCAGCGACGTACACGACGTTCTTGGAGAAGGTTTTACGCTTGATGAGAACAAAAATCCCATCACACGCTGATTGAAGATCAGCAAAAAAGAAGCTCGCGATCAGCGGAGCTTCTTATTTCGGCCAATCTTTTTCTCTTTTTCTGCGCCTGTCCTCTTCGGCTTTATACTTTCTGAAACCGACATATGTCAGCGTCGATAGGATAATGCTCCCCGTCGTCAGGATGACCCATAACAGGGAAGGGTCTGCATCATCTTCTTCTACTTGATCAAACACATCTTCCAAATCTTTTTCCAAAAGCGTCAGCCTTTCCAGCTTGCTGCTTTCCGTCATTTGCTGAAAGCCCCCGTTTTCCACGACTGCAATATGGTTGGAGACGCTTTTTAACTGCTTTTGCGAAACATCAATCGTTAAGCTTGGATAAATCGTATCATACAAGGATAAAAAATGATTCCACTTTTCCCTGAATGTCAAGTTGTCTTCCTTCTGAATCCCGGCCTTCAAAGCGCTGAAAGAATCCATGATCGGTTTTTTCAAACTGCTCCACAGCGGATCATGGTCAGATTCAATGGCGTCCATCAGCATTCTAAACTGGGCAGCGGCTTTAAATTTCTCCTGCTGTGCGACCTCTTCGCTTTCCAGCCTTTTCAGCGTATCATGGTAGGCCAGACTGACCTGGCGGATTTCCGAGCCCGTCATCATCTCTTCTGTTCCGTCTTTCTCTGCTGCTTTCAGCCGTTTTTCAAAGTATTGAAGAATTTGTACCGCTTCCTCATATTGAGACTGCCTTGTTAGCTGGAATACCGTATCTGACAGTTCCGTCAATTCCTGCAAAGCCGATGATTCTTTCGCTTTCAAACCGGCCGCAGGAAAAACAAGCGCAAGCATCATGCAAAGGATCACCTTTCGTATCATTACGGTCCCTCCCACTCCTTCTATTAAAGCGTATGAAGAGAGGGACAAGGTTAGACCAAGATTGTGAAGCAGTGTTACAGCTTAAAAGCTTTTCGGGACAAGACCAGGTAATAGGCCAGACCGATCGAAGCGATGCTGAGCCAAAATGTAAAATAGCCGATCTGCGGCATATATTGATCGAGCATTGAATAATTCGGCATCATTCCAAACAAGTAATCAATGACATCGTTATGCAGCGTCCAAACAGCCGCAAGCGCCAAATGCCACCCTTTAAACCGGTAATGGGGGGCGTACAGCACGCCTTGCACAGCCATTGCGAAGTGCGACGCGATCAGCATATACCCCGTCCAATGAAGGCTTCCACTCACTACAAGCACAAGAATATTCATCACAACCGCCCACAGCCCGTATTTGACAAGCGTAACAAGCGCAAGCGCTTCAAAGAGAGGAGCATTCCTTCCCAATAAAAGTCCGATGAGAACAAATAAAAAGAACAATGTCGCCGTCGGGCTGTCGGGTACGAAAATCATAAATTTTGCAGGCGTATTCATCAGCTGCGGAAGATACCAGTAATACCCGTAAACCGTACCGAAGAAATTAATGATCAAAAGCAGCAGAAGCATCGGCTTTTGAGCGAGCATGTAGCAAATCAGTTTCAAAGCAATCAACTCACAGTCTCTTTAAATAAAAAGCCGCCGCCGGGTCAGCTTCATAGATTAACCGCAAAACGCATGCCAAGAAGCGGCGCCTTTCCAGCTTCCGTGCCGGTTCACGATCAGCAGCGGTCAAAATTGAAAAGGCCATCGACATCGTCGACAGCCCGAGAGGCTGACTTGGCGTCAGCTTCAGCTCTATCAAGAGTATAGCCTGCCTTCATCAACTTGACAACCGTTTTATTTCGCCGTTGTTTCAGAGATGAATTTAGACAGTTCTTTAAGCTCTTTGTCAGATCCTTTAAAAACGCCAGCAGGCATTTCGCCTTTTCCTTCTTTAGCGATTTTCGCAATCTCTTCCGGAGACAAGCCGTTGTCAACGAGAGACGGGCCTGCCGCTCCTCCCTGCATGTTGTCTCCATGGCACGAGATACAGCCCTGTTCCTGATAAATCTTATACCCTGCTGCACTCGTATCAATATCGGCCTCTTCCTTGATTTTACCCTGCTCTTCAGCAGCGGCCCAGTCGTGAGTTGCAACGGACTGCCATGTTAAGAAAACAGTCGCTGCAATTGCCAAAAGCATCAACCCTACGGCAACCGGACGTTTAAACGGCCTTCTCTCAGGGCCTCTGTCAAGAAACGGCGCCAATAAAAGCGCTCCGAATGCAATTGTCGGGATAATAATCGCGCCGACCACCGTATACGGTCCGGCAGCATATTCGTATTTCAACAATTGGTAAAGAAATAGAAAATACCAGTCTGGCAAAGGTATGTAGCCGGTATCAGTCGGATCTGCCATCCGCTCGAGCGGAGGCTCATGGACGATGGTCAGCACGAGAAAACCGACAAGGAAAACCGCTCCGACCATCCATTCTTTCAGCAGGAAATTCGGCCAGAACGCTTCCGTTTTCCCTGGAAATTCGGAATAATCTTTTGGAATATTCGGTTTTCTTTCCGCCGGGATCCGTGAATCACCGACAAACTTCATCCCTTTTCCCCTTTTCATGCCATCCCCTCCTTCTCAATTGAGTCGCTCGTTTACAGCGGCCCAGAAATTCCTTGCTTGCGAATCATGATAAAGTGTGCTGCCATCAGTCCAAACAGAGCGGCTGGCAGGAAAAAGACGTGTATGGCAAAAAAGCGCGTCAACGTCTGAGCGCCGACAATATCCGGATGACCGGCAAGCAATGTTTTAATTTCCGAGCCGATCAGCGGCGTCGCCTCAGCAATCTGCAAACCTACTTTTGTCGCAAACAGAGCTTTCATATCCCAAGGCAAAAGGTAGCCTGTAAAACCTAAACCGAGCATGACAAAGAAAATCAAAACGCCGACAATCCAGTTCAGCTCTCTAGGTTTCTTATAAGCTCCCTGGAAGAAAACCCTGAGCGTATGAAGAAACATCATCACGATGACCAAACTCGCACCCCAGTGGTGCATTCCCCTTACAATCTGTCCGAACGCCACTTCATTTTGCAAATAATAAACAGATTCCCAGGCATTTTTAATATCCGGAACGTAATACATCGTCAAAAACATGCCGGACAGCACCTGAATCACCGTTACGAAAAACGTCAACCCCCCGAAGCAGTACACGAAAGCTGAAAAATGGTGAGCCGGGTTTACGTGTTCAGGAACTTCATGGTCGGCGATGTCCCGCCAGAGCGGCGTAATGTCAAGTCTTTCATCCACCCAGTCATAAATTTTGTTTAGCATGATCACCCATCCTTCCTCGGCTTGGCTTTCCCTAAGTAAAGGTAGCCGTCTTTAACCTCTTGCTCATAGTGGTCCAAAGGAGCAAGCGGCGGAGTTCCGGGCACGTTGGTACCATCCTTTTCATAAAGTCCGTAATGGCACGGACAAAAGAACTTATTCGGATTTTTAGGATCGCTGTTCCAGTTGACCGTACACCCCAAATGTTTACAAACCGGTGATAAAGCTACAATTTCGTCCCCACTTTTGAAAACCCACGCTGATCTCGATTCTTCCGATTCGTACCAGGCATCCACTTGTTTGATTTTAAAATCGAAGCGCTGCGGTTCATTTGTCAATTCATCAACGCTGACAACCTGAACCATGTCCTGATCTTCAGTCGGCCTTAAAACCGGATCGAGCGCGAAGCGAACCATAGGCATGAGCATCCCCGCCGCCATAAAGCCGCCGACTCCGGTCAGCGTATAGTTTAAAAACTGACGTCTGGATACCCGATGTCTTTTTTCGCTCATCTTCATATCCCCCCTCAAGTCCCCAGCTACAATATAACTGAAATAGAAAAAAATTCATGAAACTAGGACACCCTCATAATATATCAATATTTTAGGAAGGTCAACATTCCCAAAATCATTATACAAAGGAAATGTAAGTGTTTTTATTAAGAGTTCCAATATTGTAACAAAATGTTCAATATTTGCTCGATTTGATCTTCAAGCAGCTTCTGCTTTAACGAATCCTTCATATGTTCGAGAGGAATCGCCGGAACCCACAGCAGCTTTTGCTCGCTTTCGAGCACCTGCTTCCAGCGTTCATCCGTCGTTAAAAAAACGATGTGGCGAAAATGTTTTTCGGCCATTTCTTTTAAATCGGCGATATGCTGCGCCGATTTCTCATCCGCTTGCAAATATGTACAGGGCGGAAACAGATAGATTCTGCCCTTCAGCTGCCTTTCGAGTTCCTCTGCAAGTATAGACGTAAATTCCCCTTTTGATACGGCAGATTTAAACTGATCTCCCAAATCAACCGATATTAAAGGGATGACAGCTGTATCGATGTATTCTTTCGCATTCAAGTAAACATCCGCATCGTGCGTATTCCATTTCACGGCTCCCGGCCTCCTCGTTATGACAGCGCTTTCTCCGGAGCTGAACAAGCCTTGCTCTCGGCAAGGCTTGATTGGCAGCGGATTATCGCAGCTGGCTCAGTTGTTTAGCTAGTTTTTCGAAGCTTTCTTTATCCTGGCGGTCAAGCGCTTCATCGATTTCCCGCAGCAGCTTTTGTCTCTGAAAAGTGGAAATGGAATGCTCCAAAATCTGTTCAGCGACAATTTTATCTTTTTCATTTTCATATAGGTCTTTCGGAATATGCGGATTGGCTTCGAGTACAGCCGCATATTCCGGAGAATTATAGGCTGAGCGGAAGTTCAGCTGGATAAAAAGATCCTGCTGCTTATTCAGCCTGATATCATGAAATGATTTTTCTGCATCGGTCGTCATGACATTTTCTTTATAAAAACGAAAAGGCACTTCCTCAACGCAGTGGGTAGACATGATAATGCCCCTCGGACAAAATTCGGCCTGCTCGACAAAATGCACTTTTTCCATCAGCGAGTCATGGCTCATTAAATAATTCAGAATCCATACACACTCTCTTCGTTTCAGCTGATAATGGTTGAGAAACCAGCGGATAAAATCTTTTTTTTCATTGACAGAAACAGGGGTCTGCATGTTATTCCCTCCTCTATCGCATCTTGTGTATTACTTTATAAATTCCACACAAACCGATCATATCCTGCTTATTCAAAGGAATTTTCATCTTCGATTCTGAAAATCGTCTCCTGGACTTCCTCGTTTGCCGGGTCGAGCTCTGCCAGTTTTTTCAGCAGAGGCAGCGCTTCTTTCTGCCGTCCTTCTTCAAGCAGAAACATGGAATATTCGTAAAGGAAATCGGCGTCATCCCGGTAGTGCAAAAATGCGTTCTCATATTCCTCACGGGCTTTGTCGTACGCTTCGGTCCGGGCGAATGCTGATGCCACATGCCAGCTGAACTTCGGATCATCCTCTCCGTATTTGCGCACTTCCTGAACGAGTTCAATGATGCTCTCATCATCATCTTCTTCAAGAAACAGGGCAAGCAGGGTATGGACGGCTTCCAGATATCCGGGGTCCAGCGCCAGCGCTTCACGAAGCAGTTCTTTCGCTTCCGAATGCCTTTTCGTTTTTAAAGCTGCTTTTGCAGCAGAAAGATAAAGCTCTTTGTTGAACTCATCGACGCGGATTCCTTCTTTTGCCGTTTCGAATGCCTCCTCATAAAGCCCTTCTGCTTCATAGCTGTTTGCCAGAGGCTTGTAAAGCGAAGAATAAGCAGGGTCCATTTCCTTCAGCTCTGTCAGCTGTTTAATCGCAGTTTTAGGATACCCCGCTTTCAGTGCCGTAAAACCAAACCCGAACAGTGTGTTGGGCTCCGGGTTCTCCTTGACGGCTTTTTCATACCATTCAAGCGCTTCTTCAAACGCTCCGGATGAACTCAATGATTCCGCCAGCCTTTGGTACACATTCACGCCACCGATGACGGCTTCTTCTTCGGCCGCTTTTTTGAATTGACGGACCGCTTTTCCGTAAGCTCCCTGAGTGAAATACAGCTCTCCCAAAGCAAAATCGATGACCGGCTCATCAGGCAAAATGGCTCGCGCCTTCAACAGCTTTTGCTCGCTGACTTCAAACAGACCCTGCATCTGATAGAGGTCAGCCATTAAAAGCAGGCACTGCGGGTATGCTTCGTCTGTTTCCGGAATCGTTTCGAGCACGCTGAGCGCTTTTTCTTCCTGGTCGGTTTCGATGAGGAGTTCGGCATAAAAGCATGTCAGTTCCGTTTCATCCGGATACAGTTCATGAAGGTCATTCACGATGGCGATAGCCTTATCGACAATTCCCCATTCGTAATACAGCTGGGCTACTATGGCTTTGTCTTCATCATGAAGGTCAGACTCGATATCAGCAAGCTTTTTCAATCCGCTTTCCGGGTGGCCTGCTTCAACTAATTTTATGGCTTCTTGAATCGAAGTATTCAAATCTAAACGTCCCTTTCTTTCGTCAATTCATCGCCGGCCGTATCAGCCGGGATAACGCGGTGAGTTACTTACTATCATAATTCACGCGGCGGTTTCCGGCAAATATGTTGCCCGCACAGCTGTATGGAAGCAGATTGATTCTGTTAAGACAAGCTATGCCAAAGACATTCGTTTTATGATCAAACGCCCGGCTTTCATGATTTTCCGGGCTGAAAAAGCCTGGAGCACAATGCTTCAGGCTTTTTCAGCAAGCTTTTCAATATGTTCAAAAAATGAAGGATATGAGACGCTCACAGCTTCTGGCTGTAAAATGTCGATCGGCTGCTCGCAGATGCAGGCGGCGATCCCCAGCATCATTCCGATCCGGTGGTCCCCATGGCTTGAGACCTTCGCGCCGCCTGTAAGAGGCGTCCTGCCGTGAATCTTCATCCCGTCTTCCGTCGGCTCGATGTTCGCACCGATTTTTTTCAGCTCTGAGGCGACGGTATCGATTCGGTTCGTTTCTTTTACTTTGAGCTCAGCCGCGTCTTTGATGACCGTCGTTCCTTCAGCCTGTGTAGCTAGAAGGGCGATGATCGGTATTTCGTCGATGAGGCGCGGAATCAAATCGCCCGAAATTTCGGCGGCTTTCAAAGAGGACGTTTTGATTCTCAGATCGCCGTACGGCTCAGCGTTTCCGGTGTCTTTTTCTTCGATTTCAAGATCGGCGCCCATTTCTTTCAAGACATCGATGATTCCCGTCCTGGTCGGGTTGAGTCCGACATTGCGAAGCACGACTTCACTGTCAGGAACAAGCGATCCCGCTGCCAGGAAAAACGCAGCTGATGAAATATCACCCGGCACAAAGACTTCGGCTGCTTTCAGCTGCTGCCCGCCCTCAATCGATACGCTTGTTTCATCTTCCTGAAGGCTGACGCCGAACATCGACAGCATCCGTTCCGTATGGTCTCTTGATTTATGAGGCTCCGTCACCGTTGTGGTGCCTTCGGCCTGCAGACCCGCAAGCAGAACGGCCGATTTGATTTGCGCACTTGCAACAGGCGACTCAAAATCGATCGCGGTCAGATGTCCGCCACGGACAGAAAGCGGTGTGTATTCCCCTCCGGCGCGGCCGTCGATTTTCGCTCCCATTTTTCGAAGCGGTTCTGTGACACGCTTCATCGGCCTTTTGGCGATGCTCTCATCGCCGGCGACCGTACTGTGAAACGGGCGTCCCGCCAAAATGCCGAGCATCAGCCTGATCGTCGTTCCGGAATTCCCTACATCGAGGAGTTCAGCAGGCTCAGTCAGCTGATCGAGCCCTTTGCCGAGGACGGTGACATCACTGCCATTCTGTTCGATTTCCACGCCCATTTTCCGAAAGCAGGCGATCGTGCTCAAGCAGTCGGCTCCTGGCAAAAAGTTTTTGATGACCGTTTTCCCTTCTGCCATGGCTCCGAACATAACAGAACGATGAGAGATGGATTTATCTCCCGGAATATGAAGCTCTCCTTTTAGTGAACTGATTTTTCCTCTTTTCATGTATTCCACCTCAATCAGCATAAAATGTTTCATATTTTGCGCGGATTTGAATGCATTTTTCGGCACGTTTTCGATCTTCATCGGATTGAAAGCTGATTCTGAGAACACCGTTTATGTCTTCCCTTGTTTCAATAATCCGGATGTTCGTAATGCTGATTTGCTCGTCGGCGAGGATCGCCGTAATTTCCGAGATGACCCCGGGATGGTCCGGAACATCGACATAAAGATCGTAAAAGGAAGGGATCGCGCCTTTTTGCCGTAAAGGCAGACCGTCACGGTATTCCTTGGCTTGCCGAAAAAATTCAAACAGTCCGTCTGCATCTTCATTTTCGACAAAAGACTGAATTCTGTCCAGCTCTTGTTTCCATTCGTCAAACCGCTCCAATATTTTATCTTTATTGTGCAAAAGAATATCGCGCCACATCGCCGGGCTGCTTGAGGCAATCCTCGTGATATCGCGGAAGCCCCCTGCGGCAAAACGCTTGACGAGCGGGTACTGATCTTCGAATTTGACGGTCTGATGGACGAGACTCGCCGCCACGACATGCGGAAAATGGCTGATCACGCTTGTAACGGCGTCGTGTTCAGCCGGAGACATTTCCACAAACTTTGCGTTTGTTCCTTTGAGCAGGTCTTTTAAAGAAGCAACCGCTTCTTTGCCGGCGGATCCGGAAGGCGTCAAAATATAGAACGCGTTCTCGAAAAGGAAGTCTTTGGCGGCTGCGACGCCCGATTTATGAGAGCCGGCCATCGGATGGCCCCCGATAAACCTGTATTCATTCGGCAAAACTTTTTCGGCATGGCTGACGACCTTTTGTTTCGTGCTGCCGACATCTGTAATAAGCAGCTTTTTCTTGATGCCTGAAGCGGCAAGTTCATCGAGCATGTGAAGCGTCTGTTCGACCGGCGCCGCTAAAAAAACGGTCGACGCTTCCTTCACCCCTTCTAAAAAAGAAGCAGCCGGAGTATCAATAACGCCAAGCTTTTGTGCAGCTCTTGCCTGCTCTTCTGACACGTCAAACCCGATGATCCGTTTGCCGGGGTGTTCCTTTTTGATGGCAAGGGCGATTGAACCGCCGATTAAGCCCAAACCGGCCAATAAAATCGTTTCATTTGGTTGAGTCATTTTTTATCACCTAGTTCATCAATAGACTAAAGAGGTGACTGAATCATCACCTCTTACAACATGCCGGCTAACGTTTTCAAAAAGCCTTCGTTCTGTTCCTTCGTACCGACCGATATTCTAAGGAATGTCGGAAAGCCGAGCGCATTCCCCGATCTGACGATATAGCCTTTTTTCAGCAGCTTGAGGAAAAGTTCGTCTGCATCCCGTTTAAAATCGATCAGCACAAAGTTCGTTTGTGAAGGATAGTAAGTTAGCCCGTGCTCATCACAGAAATCGTAGTACTGTTTGAGCCCTTCATTGTTTTTTCTCACGCAATCGTCGATAAATGCCTGATCGCCGAGGGCCGCAAGCGCGGCAGCCTGGCCGAGCCGGTTTGTATTAAACGGCTGTCGCGCAGGCTCAATCGCCCGAATCAGCTGTTCAGAGGCAATCCCGTAGCCGACTCTTAAGGACGCCAACCCGTAAGCTTTTGAAAACGTCCTGAGAATCATCAGGTTCGGAAAGCGTTCCAGAAGCGGAATGGTCTCAGGGTAGTCTTCAGCCGTTACGTATTCGTAATAAGCTTCATCGACGACAGCAAGGACATGTTCCGGAACTTTTTCAAGAAAACGGATTAGGTTGCGGCCGGATTCATACGTTCCGGTCGGATTGTTCGGGCTGCAAACCCAGACCACCTTCGTCTGTTCATCGATCGCCTCCAGCATTGCATCAAGGTCGTGGCAGCCGTTTTCAAGCAGGCCGACTTCCCTGACTTCCGCTCCTTCGATGACAGCATTGTGTTTGTATTGTGAAAATGTCGGATTCGCCATTACAGTATTTGAGGCAGGATCCAACAAAGAGCGGGAAATAATTTGAATGACTTCGTCTGTTCCGTTTCCCAGGATGATGTTCGTTTCGTTTACGCCGAGATGGGAGGCAAGCTTAGTTCTCAATGCCGCACTATAGCCGTCAGGATAGAGAGCCATTTGCTGCACTTCGGTCTGGAGGGCTTCTTTTGCCGCTTCCGAACAGCCGTAAGGATTTTCATTTGAAGCGAGCTTAATGACCCGGTCGAGGTTGAATTCTTTTTTGACCTCTTCAATCGGTTTGCCCGGCTGGTAAGGCGTTAATTGTTTTAACTGTTCTTTAATTTGCAACATTCTGTCACCTCATTTTACCATGTACGATCCGCTAAATGTCTTAGCGTATGCCTCAAACGCCTTTAAGGCTTGTTCCCTTGTCTCAGGGGCGATGAGTTCGTCTTTCAGCTCCTCGATCTTTCTGACAAGGGCGCTTCCCACGACAACACCGTCCGCCAGTTCATTCATCATCTCCACTTGTTTGGAGCTGGAAATCCCAAACCCGACGGCTACCGGGACGGAGCTCATTCCTTTAACTGACCTGATAAATGAAGAAACAGAATCTTCGAATTCATTGCGCACACCTGTCACACCGAGCGAAGAAACGCAATACACAAAACCTTCCGCCTGCTGCGTTATTTTTTGAATGCGCGATTCGCTTGTCGGCGCGACCAGCGAAATATAGGTAATCCCGTGTTTTTTACACTGTTGCTGCAAATATACGCTTTCCTCAAAAGGAAGGTCCGGTACAAGGAGTCCGTCTAGCCGATTTTGTCGCAGTAAAGCGAAAAAGTGATCTGTATCTAATTGTAACACAGGATTATAATACGTAAAGAGAATAATCGGAATATGGACGCCGTTTTTTTTCATTTCACCGCCAAGCCTGATCGCTTTTACGATGTTCATGTCGTTGTCAAGCGCCCTTTTTGATGCGCGTTGAATCACAGGGCCGTCAGCGAGCGGATCAGAATACGGAACCCCGAGTTCAAGGGCGGACGCCCCCGCCTCTTGAAGGGATTTCGCCAGCTCGATCGAGATTTCAGGCAGCGGGTCTCCAGCTGTAATAAACGGAACAAATAACTTATCGGACGGCTGTTTTTTCAGATTGAACATCTTGATTCACCTCTTCTTCCAACACCTTCATCAAGGTATGGACGTCTTTGTCTCCCCTGCCTGAAAGGCAGACGAGAACACTTTTCTCCCTCGGCAGTTCTTTAGCGATGTCAAATGCTTTTGCCAATGCATGGGCGGATTCAATAGCCGGCAAAATGCCCTCAGTCTCCGTCAGCAGCCTTAATGCCGAGACCGCTTCATCATCTGTGACAGATTCGTACGTGACGCGCCCTGTTTGATGAAGATGGGCGTGCTCGGGGCCGACCCCCGGATAATCAAGTCCGGCTGAGATGGAATAAGGCTCGATGATCTGTCCGTACTCGTCTTGAATCAAGTAGGTCAAAGAACCGTGGATGACGCCTTTTGTCCCCTTTGTGATCGTTGCCGCATGAAGAGGGGTGTCGACACCTTTTCCCGCAGCTTCGACTCCGATCAGTTCAACAGTTTCTTCAATGAACGCGCTGAACATCCCGATCGCATTGCTGCCGCCTCCGACACAGGCGACAACTTTATCGGGGAGGCTTTGCTCCAATTGATAAAACTGCGCTTTCGCCTCTTCGCCGATCATCCGTTGAAATTCGCGGACGATATAAGGATACGGATGCGGCCCGACGACGGAACCGATCATGTAAAAATGGTCCTGGCAATGCTGAACCCAGTAGCGGATCGCTTCGTTTGTAGCATCTTTTAATGTCCCGTTTCCGCTTGACACCGGAACGACCTCCGCTCCCAAGAGCTTCATCCGGAACACGTTCAGCGATTGTCTGGCAACATCTTCTTCACCCATAAAGACAATGCATGACAAGCCGAACTTTGCAGCGACAGTCGCCGCCGCCACGCCGTGCTGGCCTGCGCCGGTTTCAGCGATGAGCTTTGTTTTCCCCATTTTCTTGGCCAGGAGCGCCTGGCCGAGGGCATTGTTGATTTTGTGGGCGCCTGTATGGTTTAAATCTTCTCTTTTTAAGTAAATCTTCGCTCCGCCCAGCTGCTTTGTGAGCTGGTCTGCGAACGTCAAAGCCGTCGGCCTGCCTGAATAGTCATTTAAAAGCTTTTGATAATCCTTTTGAAATGTAGGGTCGTCTTTCAGTTCAAGAAACGCTTTTTCGATTTCTTCCAAAGGCTGCATGAGTGTTTCCGGGACGAATTTCCCGCCAAAATCACCAAACCTGCCTTGTTCATTCGGATATGAATACATGTTCGAACATCCTTTCTTCTAAAAGGCTGATCAGCTTTTCGCTTTTCCTGCCTCTTTCTTCAATTCCGCTTGCCAGGTCGATTCCCGGCGGACACCGCTTTAAAAGATCTGCGATTGTATCCGGGTTCACGCCCCCGGCGATAAACAGACGTTTTCCTTCTCTTTGTGCTACATCTTTATACTTTGGGACGCTGTCCCACGAAAACGAAACGCCCGTTCCTCCTCTCATCCCTTTAACAGACGAGTCGATAACATACCCGTCGATGTAAGGTGCGAAAGATGCCATGCTCTGAACGGTATCATTCCCGTGATGGAGCGCCTTCCAAATCTCGCAGTCTGTCATGCTTTTCAGCCGCTTGATGTCTGCCGCCGTTTCATCTCCATGAAGCTGGATCACGTCCAAACCGGCTTCTTTTGCGATTTCAGCCATCCGACTCATGTTTTCATTAACAAAAACGCCGACCAGCTTTTTACCTGTTGTATCCGTTTCGCTACACCAGCGTTTCACATCCGCCGGGTCTACCGACCGTTTGCTTTCGGCGAAAATAAATCCGAGATAATCGGCTTTCGAGCGGGCTGTCACCTTTAAATCTTCCAATGAATGAATCCCGCAATATTTTAAGCTCGTTTTCTCGATCATCCGTTCTCACCGAATAACGCATGGACAGCCTTCAGCTGTGACGGCTCTCTCATCAGCGATTCGCCGACAAGCACGGCCTGGGCTCCACACGTTTTTACAAATGCGAGATCTTCCGATTTTCCGATGCCGCTTTCGCTGATGAGAACGGTCCCTGACGGAACGAGTTTTGCCATACGCTCTGTTTGCCCGACGGACGTTTCAAAGTTTTTTAGATTTCGATTGTTTACCCCGATGATTTCGGGTGTAAAGACATTTAAAATGCCCTCAAGCGTCTCTTCGCCATGAACTTCGACGAGCACATCCATGCCTTTTTCAGCGGCTTGCCGGTAGAGCTCAAACAGCTTTTGCGGTTCAAGCGCCTCTCCGATCAGCAGGATCGCATCCGCTCCGATGCGGTCCGCTTCTTCAACCTGAATGGAATCAATGATAAAATCCTTGCGCAGTACAGGCAGGGAAACCGAGCGTTTCACATCTGACAAATAACTGTTCCTCCCTTGAAAAAAAGGTGTATCTGTCAGAACAGACAAACAATCGGCTTTAGCCTGTTCGTACTGTTTAGCGATCTTAACGGGCTCAAAATCTTCCTGAATCACGCCTTTTGACGGAGAAGCTTTTTTCACCTCCGCAATTAAAGCGACAAACCGGTTCGGAGAAAGGAGCGCCTTTTTAAATGACCGCTTTGGCAGCTTTAAATCTTCCGGCAGTTCGATCTTTAGAATGTCTTCTCGTTTTCTATCAATAATTTGATTAAGCATATAACTCTTCCTCTTTCTGTTTTAATCGCTCCAGCTGATTGAGCGCCTCTCCGCTTGCAACAGCTTCTAAAGCGAGCGCAACGCCCTCTTTTAAATCCGCTGCCTGCTCTGCGGCGTATAAAGCGGCTCCGGCGTTAAACGCTGCGATATGAACAGCCGAGTCCGGAGCGCGGTTTTTCAAAATATCGACGATGAGACGGCCGCTTTCTTCAGGCGTCGCCACCTGAATGTCGCTCAGCCTGCCGAGCGGCAGACCAACATCACCTGGCTCAACGGTGTATTCGTATGTTTTGCCGCCTTTCAGTTCAATCACATCTGTCGGCGATGTGATCGACAGTTCATCAAGACCGTCCCGGCTCGAAACAAACAATACGTGTTCCGTTTCAAACGCTTCAAGAGCGCGGGCCATGAGCTTTGCTTTTTCGATCGAGTAGACGCCGATCACCTGGCGTTTAGCTTTCATCGGGTTGCTGAGCGGGCCGAGCAGATTGAAGACGGTTCTAAAAGCCAGATCCTTCCTTGCGCCTGCCACGTGCTTCATGGAAGAGTGATAGCTTGGCGCATACAGGAATCCCATATTGCGGCGTCTAATGCTCTGAATCGTTTCTTCAGGCGACGTCTGAATTGAAACGCCGAGATATTCGAGAACATCAGCGCTCCCGCTTTTCGATGAAACGGAACGATTACCGTGTTTTGCGATTTTTGCCCCGGCTGATGAAGCGATGATCGCGGCCGCTGTAGAAATGTTGAAGGTGGAGCTTCCGTCTCCTCCGGTTCCGCACGTATCGACAACATGTTCCGGTCCATCTATTGTATGTGCCTGCTCCCGCATGGCTCTGACAAATCCCGTAATCTCTTCAGCCGTTTCTCCCCTGTAAGCGAGAACGGACAGGAGGCCTCCGATTTCCGCGGCGCTCAGCGAGCCGGTCATCATGTCACGCATGATGCTGTGTGCCTCGGTTTCATTCATTGTCCCTCCGTTAACGCATGATTTCAGCAGTTCGTTCATTGCCGTCCTCCCCCTTTTCAAGAAACATTTCTTCCGCGATTTGAATCGTTTTTAACAGAGCCCCTGCTTTATTGCAGGTCTCTTCCCATTCTTTTTCAGGCACGGAGTCGGCTACGATGCCTGCTCCAGCCTGGATGGACGCCACTCCGTTTTTCACGCTCATCGTCCGGATCGTGATGCACGAATCGATATTTCCGTCAAATCCGATATAAGCAATGCACCCTCCGTATGTTTCCCTCGGTTCGGGCTCAAGCTCATTTAAAAGCTGAATCGCGCGGATTTTCGGAGCGCCGGTCAAAGTTCCGGCCGGAAATGCGCTCATTAAAGCGTCAACCGGGTGGACGCCCGCTTTTAAAGAGCCGGTTACGATCGAAATGATGTGCATGACGTGCGAAAAGGAAACGATTTTCGTAAACTCGGGCACTTGGACAGACCCGTATTCAGCTACTCTGCCGATATCATTTCTCGCCAAATCGACGAGCATGTAATGTTCCGCTTTTTCTTTCTCATCAGCCAAAAGCTCTTTTTCGAGCCGCTTATCCTCAGCCTGATCACCGCCCCTTTTCCTCGTGCCGGCGATCGGATGGATTTCAAGATGGCCGTTTTGAACATGGATCAGACGTTCAGGCGAGCTTCCAACGAGATCGCGGTCAGGAAGCCTCATGTAGTACATGTACGGGGACGGGTTGACCATTCTCAGCACTCTGTATAACTCAAAAGAACTGACCTTCACCGGAATATCGAACCTTTGCGAAAGGACGCCTTGAAAAATGTCTCCCGCTTTAATGTACTCTTTCAAGCGATCGACATCGGCCAAAAACCGGGATTTCTCATATGTTGATTGAATCCCTTCAAAGCTGGGGGCTGTGTGCCGTCCTTGCGGGAGAAACAGCTCTTTCGGCGCTTTCCGGTCTGACAGCCTGTGTGTAAGCTGTTTGAGCTCTTCTTTCCCTTTTTTGAAAATGCGGTTTTTTTCCTCCCTTGTTTCACTGCCTTCAAGCCTTGCATAGTGGATGAAATGCAGCTTTTTCAGCTCGTGATCATAGGCGATCATCGTCCGGCAGACAAACAGGAGGCATTTTTCCATCTCCGTTTCTTTGCTGTGCCCTTTGATCGACGGTTCAATGAGCGGCATTAGATCGTAGCTTAAATAGCCGACCGCTCCCCCTGTAAACGGGATGTCGAGCTCAGGCGCTTTGATCGAATACGTCTCTGACATCCATTCGAGAACTTCTTTTAACTGTGAAGCTGAATAAAGCTTTTTCTGCTTTTGATCGCAGGCGTGAAACCGGCCGCGTTCTTCTTTGATCGTCAAAAAGGGGTCTAAGCCGATGAAAGAATATCTTGACCATGCGGAGGTTTCATCCTGGCTTTCCAGCAAATACACGATGTCTTCTTGCAGCTTCTCGACCAGTTGAACGGGCGTCAACGTATCGACGGAAAAACTCTCAATAATTGGTATCGTTTTAAAGTGTGAAGTATCCTCTGAAAAAGAGGCAAAATCGGTTTGCAGACTCAACAATCTCTCACTCCTTATTCAGGCGGAGAGAATGAGAAGAAGGCCTTTAGAGGACAAATGATTGAATTGACGCGGGGAAAACGAAACAAACCCAAAAGAACACGTCTTTTGGGTAGAATGAATAAACGTTTTGTCTCAACTCAGCTCATCTCAGCTCATTCTCAATCTACCCTAGTCTCATACTCAGCTTATCTAAACTAAAACCCCATACACACTCCTGTGTATTCCAAGGTTTCTACAATCGTATTACAATTCAGTATTTTTTGTCAATGATAAATCAGGTCTGAGCGTTACCGCATTTTCCAAATAAACGTGGCGGACTTCATCCTGCCGCATATTCGTCTGAACCGTCATCATCACTCTGATGCATTTTTTGAGGCCGTGTTCAACATCCATTTCCTGCATGCACATGACGGGCACATGCTGCCAGCCTTCAAACGTTCTGACGACCTTCGCGGGAAAAGCAGCGTGAATATCAGAAGTAGCAGAAATTAAGATCTGCACGACTTGTTCAGGTTTGAGCTGATTTTCATCGATCATTTTTCCGATCAGCTGCTTCGTCCGCTCCGTAATGTCTTTTTCTGTATCCCGGTCAACTGTCGTCGCTCCCCGAATTCCGCGCATCATCATTTGTCTCCCTCCAATCTCCACATATTCAGCCATCGTTCGATTTCTTCGGCTTTAAAGGAGTGCAGCCGCACACTGCCGATCTTATCCAGCAGGACAAACTGAATGATGCCTCCGCGTGTTTTTTTATCGTTCATCATTCGGTTGATAAGTGCTTCTGTTGACACTTCGCGTTTCACTCTTTCCGGATAGCCGAGACTTTTCAGCCAGGCGGCGATTTTTGTGCGGTCAACAGGACAATTCAGCACCTTCTCGCTGACAAATAAAGCAAATTGCATGCCTAAAGCGACGGCATCGCCATGGGTGATCTCTCCGTAGCCGTATTCGGCTTCAACGGCGTGGCCAAGCGTATGCCCGAAGTTCAAATAGGCCCTGATTCCCTGTTCGCGCTCGTCTTGTGAGACAACTTCCGCTTTAATCGAAATGCCTTTGTACACCATTTCACTGAGCTGGCCGGTCGTAATCGCTTCTACTGAATCAATTTTAAGCAATTCGTTCAAGAAAGATTCATCACGGATAAATGCGTGCTTAATGACTTCCGCAAGACCTGAACGCATTTCTTTTTCCGGAAGCGTACTCAGGCATTCGGTATCATATACCACCGCCTTCGGCTGATGAAAAGCGCCGATTAAGTTTTTTCCGAGCGGATGATTAATGGCAACTTTCCCTCCGACTGCGCTGTCATGAGACAGCAGAGTCGTCGGGAATTGCACATAATCGATGCCCCTCATAAAAGTTGAAGCGACGAACCCTGCAAGATCGCCGACAACACCGCCGCCCAGCGCCACAATGCATGACGAACGGTCAAGGCGAAATTGAATGGCTTCCGTCTGAAGCTTCATAAACATGTCGAATGATTTGGCCTGCTCGCCGCTTGGCACCGCAACCTTTTTAACAGGCCATTTGCTGTGGAGAAGACTGAACAGCTCTTCTCCATAGCGTTTATCAACTTCTTCGTCGGTGATCAAAAGCAGTTTCGTCATCGGAAGATTCAAGGATGACAAAAGCTCTGCCGCGTTTTTTCTAATGCCTCCCCCGATGAACACCGGGTAGGACAAAGAAGCGGTTTCGATTTGAAGTGATTTCATTAAAACTCCCTCGCAAGCTGTCTCATTTTCTCAACATTTTCAGCGATCCGGTCCATTTGGTCAACGCCAAACTGCTCGACGATCGCATTTGCGATTTCCCATGCAACAACCGCTTCCGCCACCACGCTTGCGGCAGGGACAGCGCACGAATCAGAACGCTCGATGCTCGCTGTAAACGGCTCTTTCGTCTCGATATCAACGCTTTTGAGCGGTTTGTATAACGTTGGAATCGGCTTCATCACACCTCTGACGACAATCGGCATTCCCGTTGTCATCCCGCCTTCAAGACCGCCGAGACGGTTTGTTGCGCGCGTGTAGCCTTTTTCTTCGTCCCAAATGATTTCGTCATGGACTTCACTGCCGTTTTTGCGTGCAGCTTCAAAGCCGATGCCAAATTCAACACCTTTAAAAGCATTAATGCTCAGTACGGCGGCAGCCAGCTTGCTGTCGAGTTTGCGGTCGTAATGGACATAGCTGCCGACTCCTACCGGCACCCCTTCAACAATCACCTCGACGATTCCGCCGATGGAATCCCCATTTGCTTTTGCTTCATCGATCGCGTCCATCATTTTCTTGCCCGCATCTTCGTCATAGCATCTGACAGGGGACTCTTCGGTTACTTTTTTCAAGTCTTCGATAGATTCATAATTTGTTTTTTCAGCTTTTACTCCGCCGATCTCCAGCACGTGGCCGGCCACTTGAATGCCGAGCTGGGAAAGGATCTTTTTGGCGACGGCTCCTGCCGCCACCCGGACGGTCGTTTCTCTGGCAGATGAACGTTCAAGCACGTTGCGCATATCTCTGTGCCCGTATTTGATCGCGCCGTTCAAATCGGCGTGACCCGGTCTCGGCCTTGAAATCTGTCGTTTCATTTCGCTTTCTTCTTCAGCTGTGATCGGCTCTGAACCCATGATTTTCGTCCAGTGTTTCCAGTCATTGTTTTCGACGACGAGAGCGATCGGCGACCCCAGAGAACGCCCGTGCCTTACACCGCTTGTGATCCGCGCCTGATCTTTTTCGATTTGCATCCGGCGTCCGCGGCCGTGGCCTTTTTGACGTCTTTGAAGCTCGTAATCGATGTCTTCTTTTGTGATATAAAGCCCTGCTGGGACTCCTTCGATAATTGTCGTAAGCTGCGGACCGTGAGATTCACCGGCTGTTAAATACCTCATGCTTTCGTTCTCCCTTCATCACATTAACGCTTTTAAGTAAAACTATAACATAACCCTTTATAAAAAGTCAGCTAACTTTTTTGATAGAAAAACGTATCTGTCGATTGAAAACCGTATTTTTCCGGATTGAAGATCTGTTCCGTGCTTCCGACAAACAAAACTCCCTTATTCTTCAGGCTGCCGCTGAACTTATGATAGATCTTCTCTTTTGCTTCCTCCGTAAAATAAATGAGCACATTGCGGCATACGATGATATCAAAATCTTTCTCATACGGATCAGCCAGTAAATTGTGCTTTTGAAAGCGGATGTTTTTCCTGATCTCGTCTTTGACGGCAAATCGGCTTCCGTCTTGCGTAAAATAAAGTTCCTTCATCTCTTTCGGCACTTCCTGCAGGGATCTTTCCTGATATACGCCTTCTTTCGCCTTCGCAAGGACTTTGTCATCGATATCTGTTGCGATGATCTGATAGTCTGAGAGGCCTTTCTGTCTGCTTAAAATCATCGATAATGTGTAGGGCTCTTCCCCGGTTGAACACGCCGCACTCCAAACTTTCAGCGTTTTCGCAGGCTTTAAAAGCGGCAAAATGGTTTTTTCGAGAACCTCCCACCTCTTATAGTTTCTGTAAAATTCTGAAACATTAATTGTCATCCTGTCCAGCGTTTCCTGCAGAAGAGCCTCATTCTTTTCTAAAGCGAGCGCAAACTCGCTGAAATCGCCATATCCTTTTTTCTCATAAAGAGACGTCAGCCTTCTTTTCATTTGCGCCTCTTTGTACAATGCCAAATCCACACCAGTCATTTTTTTCCATTTATCAACAAAGAAACTGTAATTGTCCATGTTTTCTCTCCTAATCGTCGTGCTGATATGAGTACAATTATAGCTTGTTTTCTTTTAAATTTGTATCTTTAAAAAGAAAAAGCCCGCCTCGCCGGCCGCGATTCTGTTCCATATAAAAAATCAGCTTTTCAGCTGATTTTTAGTAAATCCATTGATTCATTAACTTCTCGTCTTCAACAAGTTCGTCCTCTTTAAAAAACAAGTTGATTTCGCGTGCTGCACTTTCAGGAGAATCTGAACCGTGAATGATATTTTTTCCGACAAACATGCCGAAGTCTCCGCGGATTGTACCTGGGAGCGCTTCCTTAGGGTTCGTCTTCCCGATCAGCTGTCTGGCGACCGCGATTGCGTCCTCGCCTTCCCACACCATGGCGAATACCGGGCCTGAAGTAATAAAGTCGACAAGCTCACCGAAAAACGGTTTCCCGTTATGTTCTTTATAATGCTCGCCTGCCGTCTCTTCTGAGACCTTCATCAGCTTGGCTCCGATTAATTGTAAGCCCTTACGTTCGAATCTTAACAAAATTTCGCCGATCAGCTGACGCTGAACGCCGTCAGGTTTTACCATCACAAAGGTTTTTTCCATAGTCGATTCTCCACCCCGCTAATATGTATAGGCTTTCAACACTACAACAGAAATATAGCATTTTTCAAACAATTAATCAATAAAGGGTGGAGAATATTCATACTTTCGACTCATTTGACGTTTTTTAGAACTTTCGTTTACCGATGTATTTCGCAATTTGGCCCAGTGCCGTCCGTGCCCGGTTTTTCGGGAGCGTTTCAAGCAGTTCGAAAGCCTTGTTCAAATACATTTCGCTGACTTTGAACGATTGTTCAATGGCATCCGTTTTCTTCAGCTCTTCGATCACTGGTTTGATCTGTTCCGGAGTCGTTTCACTGTTGATCAGCATCAGGCGCGCTTTTAATTCAGGCGATTTCCGTGCATATAATACGGGAAGCGTGACATTCCCCTGAAGCAGATCACTGCCCACAGGCTTGCCAAGCTCTTTTTCGCTTGAGGTGAAATCGAGGATGTCATCAATAATTTGATAGGACATGCCGACATAATAGCCAAACCAGTACAACGTTTTATGAATGTTTTCACCCGCACCAGCAGCAATGGCGCCAAGCTGGCAGCTCGACGCGATCAGAAGGGCCGTCTTGCGCCTGATTCTCCTCAAATAGGTTCTGAGATTTTGCTCCATATTATATTTATCTTTAATTTGTTCAATTTCTCCAAGACAGACTTCGACAATCGCCTTGGACAAGATTTCATGGGCCTTCGGTTCGTTTATTTTTGTCATCGCTTCAAGGGAGCGAGCGAACAAATAATCACCTGTATACATTGCAATCCGGTTATCCCACTTTGCTTTGATTGTCGGCTGTCCCCTTCTCAGCTCCGCATCATCGATGACATCGTCGTGTACGAGCGAAGCCATATGTATCAATTCCAGTGAAACGGCAACATTTTTAATTTTGTTGATGTCGTATTCACCGAACATGCCGGAAAGCAGGACAAACACAGGACGTATCCGCTTGCCTCCGGCCTGCAGCAAATGCAGGCTCGCTTCACTGAGCAATGGATAGTCTGAGTGTACGGTCTTTTCAAGCTCTTTTTCTATTAATTCAATATCGTCATTCAAAAAAGAATAAAACGTTGTCAATTTCATATCGATTCACCCGAGTATTTCTGTAGTCATCATCGCTTCCAGCCGACATGTGTAGCTGCTACACCGCCTGTGAACGGATGATATTGAACATTTTCTAATCCAGCCTCTTCAAACAACGCGGCAAGCTCTTTCATACCAGGAAATTCCCTGGCTGATTCCTGAAGCCATGAATACTCCTTAAAGCTTTTGGCAAAGAGCTTTCCAAACATGGGCATAATAAAACGAAAGTACAGGAAGTATAGCTGTTTGAACCCGAACATTTCAGGCTGGGACGTCTCAAGGCATACAACCTGGCCGCCGGGTTTTACTACGCGCGCCATCTCTTTTAATACGGTTAAATAGTCGGGAACATTGCGAAGCCCGAAGCCGATGGTGACATAGTCGAACGTATTGTCCGGGAAGGGCAGTTCCATCGCATTGCCGTGGATCAATTCGATCTGGCTGTAGCTGTCGGTCTTTTGTTCGGCGATGCTCAGCATGTTTTTGCTGAAATCAAGGCCCTTGATTTCCCCTGTCTCTCCAGCCGCATCTGCGAGCGCGATCGTCCAGTCTCCCGTCCCGCAGCAGACGTCAAGCGCTTTGGCTCCTTTTGGAACGTTCATGAGCTCCATCGTTTTGTCGCGCCATTTTTTATGCTGTTTAAAGCTGATGACGGAGTTCATCTGGTCGTAATTTTTATAGATCTTTTCAAACACGCCGTGTACGCGCTGTTCTTTTGACTGCACCATGATTACCCTTCTTCCACTTTCTGATGATAAGTTCGTTTTTCAGGCCGAATTTCCTGCAGGCGTTTCAGAAGCCATTTTTGAACGGCGGGCTTTTTGGCAAGCAACTGGTTGATCGCAAGCTTGGCTTCTTCATAAGCCGCAGCAGCCAGCTGTCCGCATGAAGCCTGGCCTTCCGGAAACTCTTTCTGTATGATCGTCTCCAGCAGCCGGGAATCTGAAGTTTTTTCTTCGGCCGCAAACCTTTTAAACACAAGAAAGTCATTGGCGGCTGTTTTCCAGTGAGGCAGATAAAAGTGGTCGGCGAGATGGTGAAAAAGTGCAGCTTCCACTATGCTGACGCTTTTTTTCAGGCTGTCTGCATCTTTTGCGGAATGGTCGTAAAGCCTGATTTTATGTTCGTTTATCTCTTTGATGGCCGCAGCGAGCGTCCGAATCATATAAATATCCTTCATACCCGATAACAGCGAGTAGTACATGCCACTGAAATAATCACCGGCCAATACGGTCAGCTGGCGGTTTTTATAGTCGTCCTGCTTAATTGAAGCTGCGGTCGTGACTTCATCATGGGTATCAAGGGCTGTTTGAACAAGCATCGCCGTTAAGATGTAACTTTCCTTGTCAGCTTCTTTTAAATCTGTTTCCTCAAACAGAGCGTAGAAAAGAAACAGCTTATCCTCATCAACTTTCGGCGCAGTCAAATGCTTCGCCAAATATGGATGTGAAAGCTTTTGATTCAGCTTGATTTTCAAATAAGATAATTGTCCGTAGATGTCTTGCAAAGATATCACCCTTGTCCCAAAATTCGCAGTTTTTTCTTTTGATTGATTATGTATCTTTTTTGAGCGGAGAAAGTTTAATTATACCATAATATGTTGAAAGATATTGTTTTATGCCATGAGAACGGGCATAAAAAGCCCGGCTTTCTATTTTTTCGATTCGCTTTTCATCTCGCCGTTTGCCGTCTGAATTAAGGCCTCGCCCCGGACCTTGATCGCAGAGGTATGCTCGGTAAACTGGCAGATCATCACTTCTCCTTTATCAAGCTTTTCTGAATGATGAAATCTCGTGTCCGTACCCCTTGTCAGGCCGATCACATTGACGCCGTCTTCAACGGCTTTGATAACGACAAAATCATTCGATTGATTATTGGTCATGTTTATCGCACACCTTCTCATTTTTAATCATGATGTTTTGATAAGCTCCAACACCTCAGAGCGAGCGGCTACATCCTGTCTAAACGTTCCTCTTACAGCTGAAGTGACAGTTTTTGAACCCGGCTTTTTCACGCCACGCATCGTCATGCACATATGCTCGGCTTCAACAACAACCATTACACCGTGCGGAGTCAGGGTTTCAACAATGCTGTCGGCAATTGTTGACGTAATCCGCTCCTGCAGCTGCGGACGCTTTGCCACCGCTTCAACGGCTCTCGCCAATTTGCTGAGCCCTGTCACTTTTCCCCCTTTAGGGATATAGGCTACATGGGCTTTCCCGTAGAAAGGAACTAAATGGTGCTCACACATTGAATAAAAAGGAATATCTTTAACAAGAACAAGCTCTTCGTGATCCTCGCCAAAAATCGTTTTGAAATGCTCTTTCGGATCTTCGTTTAAACCCGCAAATACTTCAGCGTACATTTTTGCGACTCTTTTCGGTGTGTCAAGAAGGCCTTCACGGTTCGGATCTTCTCCGATCGCCTCCAGTATTTGCCGGACAGCTTGTTCAATTTGTTCTTTGTTGATTTCTCTCATTGTTTTATATCCTCCAGAAACGCATACATTTAATTCAGATTCTAGCACACTTCAGCTTATAAAAGCAAAATGAAAGGTTCTTTACCGGCAAAATGTTTTCTGTCTGAAAAAAAGCCCTAAAATTATGAAAAGCCCCTTTGAAAAGGGGCTTTCCTGTGAAGAAACAACATTGGTATGTATTACGCGCGAAAACGGCATATACATACAATTATTTTCCTGCTACAGCGTCTTTAAGCGCTTTACCTGGTTTGAAAGCAGGTACTTTGCTTGCAGGGATTTCGATTTCTTCACCTGTTTGAGGATTGCGTCCTTTACGAGCTGAGCGCTCACGAACCTCAAAGTTACCAAAACCGATCAATTGAATTTTTTCACCGTTTTTAAGTGCATCTAAAATTGTATCAAAAACAGAATCAACTGCTTTAGTAGCGTCTTTTTTAGATAATTCGCTTGCTTCTGCAACCGCATTGATTAGTTCTGTCTTGTTCATGCCTTTCACCTCCTCCCAAAAGGTATCAATCAATAGATTATCATCATTTCTTCACAGTTCAACCTGTTTCTATACCTGTTTGAACAGAAATTTCAAATAAATATAGAAAAGGCATTTCACGGCTTTCAGCGAAAATTTCACTTTGAGAGGAACGTTTGTCCAGTAAAGTGAAGATTTTCTGTATGTAGATTAACACATCTGAATAGCCATATCAAGCATTTTAAAGCGATGATCCCTTATTCGTCAAGGTTTAAGCAGAATGAAACGAACAAATATTCCTGTTTTTCCTTTTTTAATCATAATCTTTCCTCTATTTCCAGCGGCAAGCACTTGCCGCCCCAATCCCTTTCACCGCGCCCGTTCTGCCTGTTTCAGACATAAAAAAAAGACCTCCCGTATGATAAGAGGCCTTCCCTTTTATAAGATGATCGCAATCAATCCGCCTGAGCCTTCATTGATGATGCGCTCCAGCGTTTCCTTCAGCTTATATCTTGCATTTTCAGGCATGAGTGACAGCTTCGCCTGAATCCCTTCTCTGACGATCGAGCTCAGGCTCCTTCCGAATATATCGGAATTCCAGATTGACAGCGGATCGTCCTCAAAGTCCTGCATTAAATAGCGGACAAGCTCTTCGCTCTGCTTCTCTGTTCCGATGATCGGCGCAAACTCGCTTTCCACGTCGACTTTGATCATATGAATCGACGGCGCCACCGCTTTCAGCCGGACTCCGAATCTTGAACCCTGTCTGATGATTTCCGGTTCATCCAGGCTCATATCGGTTAACGCGGGAGCAGCGATTCCATAGCCGGTTTGTTTCACCATTTTCAACGCATCTGATACTTGATCATATTCGGTCTTGGCATGGGCAAAATCCTGCATGAGCTGAAGGAGGTGATCCTTTCCTCTGATTTCAACGCCGACGACTTCCCTTAAAATTTCATCGTACAGGTAATCCGGCGCATACAAATCGATTTCCGCGATCCCCTGGCCCATTTCAATTCCGGCGAGGCTGGCGCGCTCGATAAAATCAAATTCGCTGAAGTGGCCGACGACGCGGTCGACATCTCTCAGTCTTTTAATATCTTTGACGGTTTCTTTAACGGAATCTTGATAGTTTTCCCTGAGCCAATGATTCTCTTTTAATACCATGACCCAGCTTGGAAGGTTGACGTTGACTTCGAGTACAGGGAATTCGTAAAGCGCTTCTCTGAGAACGCTCAGAACGTCCGCTTCCCTCATGCTTTCAACGCTCATCGCCAGCACCGGAATGTCGTACTTTTCCATCAATTCTTGCCTGAGCGCTTCCGTTTCCGGATGATACGGCCTTACGGAATTGATGACCATGATAAACGGTTTTCCAACCTCTTTTAACTCATCGATCACCCGTTCTTCAGCCTCGATATAATCCTGTCTGGCGATTTCTCCAATCGTGCCGTCAGTCGTAATCACAACACCGATAGTGGAGTGCTCTTGGATGACTTTTCTCGTGCCGATTTCGGCAGCTTCGTGAAACGGAATCGGCTCTTCATACCAAGGAGTATTGATCATTCTCGGCCCGTTTTCATCCTCGTATCCCTTTGCCCCGGGTACAGTATAGCCGACACAGTCGACAAGCCTTATATTCACATCGAGTCCGTCACTGACATGAACTGACATCGCCTGATTCGGAACAAACTTCGGTTCAGTTGTCATAATAGTTTTGCCAGCGGCACTTTGGGGGAGCTCATCTTGTGCGCGCGCCCGGTCTGCTTCATTGTTGATATTCGGGAGCACCACTAGCTCCATAAATTTTTTGATAAACGTAGATTTTCCTGTACGTACAGCTCCTACGACACCTAAGTATATATCGCCTCCTGTTCGTTCAGCGATATCCTTGAAAATATCGACCTTTTCCAAGTGATCCCCTCCCGGACTTCCAATCCTTTTCAATTTTTTACTTCTTCATCAATCAAAAACAGGACACTATAGTGTATGACGTTGTCCTATTTCAATATGACAGCTTAGGGAAATTTTTTCGGCATACGTGAAAAAACCTTTCTCCTCATTGTATGCCGAGGAGAAAGGTTCATGACTGATACTTGCATTTTGACCGATATTCTATTCGAGAAAAACAGGTTCCTGTTTGTCATTCACCGAATACTTGACCGAAAACGCCGGAACAAAAGGCGTCTCTTCCCACATCAAATCCTGGACTTCCTCGCCCGGCTTTACCGTTTTTTTCGACTGCTTCATCAGTTTGGCCAAATCCATCCGGTAATCCACTTGAATGTCGCCTTTTTCATCGACGAGAAGCGGCAGCGAGGTGCCTGATAGCGGACTCGTGACAGAAGGCGCCTCTTTCAGTCCGAGCTTTTCATGGTCAAGCATGAATAAGTTCTTGGATACGACTTTTTTATACGGCGGATACTTGTGCTGATCTTTATACATTTCGACCCGAAGCTTTAACTCCCTGATCATTTCCGACATTTTTACATCAATGAGCTTGACCGTCGGCTTTTTTTCTACATCGACAAGAACGTACAAGTACTCTCCGCCGTTTTCATAGGAAGTGCCCGGCGGCTCAGCCATATACCGGGGGGACAGCCTGTTAAAATCGATAGGGTATTTTTGATAGATTGGCACGCTCATATCCCTTGTCTTAATCGGCAGAAGCCCTCCCGTCGCCTCCCTGAATTCATCAACGGCCGACTGCACTTCTTTGAGCTGGTGCTGATAAGGTGCGCTGTTTTTCGCCTTTCTTTCTTCAGGGTACAAACAACCGCTTAACATGATTGCGGTTAATAAAGTAGCGAGCAGAACGTTTACGATTTTCATATGAATCTTCCTTTTTTATGCATTATTCGTTGACGGGACCGCTGAAGACGACAAAAAAGACGATCACGCCGGAGATAAGCATACATGTGTAGGCGACAAACGACGTGATAATTTTTAAAAAACGGTTTTTAAATTTATATCTGCTTATGTATATCGCAATCACCGCTAAGAACATCAGGCCCATTGATCCTAAGGCAAACCACATTTTTAACAGACCGACATTCACATTGAAGCCCTCCTTCTACCTTTTCTTGTGATGTAAGCGTTATATTTCATTTTATATAAGAAAAACCAGAAGTTCAACAGCTTTTCCAATATTTCGAAACGGAAAAAGCCGCAAAAAAAGCCTGAAGCAAAGAGGGGGGCTTTGCTTCAGGCATAACGATTGTGACTATATAACCCAATTGGTAAGATACAGCTCTTCCAGACTTCGATTCTATTTTATGCAAGTCTTCGGACAAATGTATCCTCTCTTGCCTAAGTCTCCAAAATGTTTCGGTTTTTTTAAACGAACTTAGAGGAGAGTATTAAAACAGTTGGTGATGGGGTGGTCATTTCATTTGATTTTCGAATGTGTTTACAAGATCTTCCATCTCGTGTGTTTTGACTCTTGCCATCAATGATTCGACTGCTGTCTCAACTTTTTCGCCGTCAAACAATACTTTGTGCAATGCTTCTGTGATCGGCATTTTCACATCAAATTTCTTTGAAAGCTGATAAGCGGCTTTTGTCGTGCGGACCCCCTCAACGACCATCCCCATTTCTTCCAGAACTTCATCCAGTTTGAAGCCTTTACCCAGCATATTACCGGCCCGCCAATTTCGTGAATGGACGCTTGTGCAGGTGACGATCAAATCACCGATTCCCGTAAGCCCCGAGAATGTCAGCGGGTTTCCGCCCATTTTTGTGCCGAGTCGGGCGATTTCTGCCAAGCCCCTTGTAATCAGCGCGGCTTTCGCGTTATCTCCGTATCCCAAACCGTCTGTAATGCCCGCAGCAAGCGCGATGACGTTTTTCAGGGCGCCGCCGATCTCTACGCCGATCATATCCGGATTTGTATACACGCGGAAATTCTGATTCATAAACATATCCTGGATCGCCTGTGCCGATTCAATGCTGCTGTCGGCAGAAACGGTTACCGTCGTCGGGTGCCTTAAACCAACTTCTTCCGCATGGCTCGGTCCAGACAAAACGACGATGTCCTCCCTTAATTCAGCCGGAATTTCTTCTTTCATCATTTCAGAAATGCGAAGCAGTGTGTCAGGCTCAATTCCTTTTGAAACATGTACAAAAATCGCCTTTTGGTTGATGGAGGAAACAGCCTGTGCCAAAACTTCGCGGATCGCTTTTGTCGGAACGGCGACAATGATCGTCTTGACATCTGTCACTGCAGCTTCAAGATCTGTTGTGGCACGCACGTTTTCAGAAAGTTTGACACCCGGCAGATAATCTTTGTTTTCATGATGTTCATTGATTTGCTGAATCAGTTCTTCACGATGGCCCCATATGCACACATCGTACTGGTTGTCCGCCAAAACGAGCGCCAAGGCTGTTCCCCAGCTTCCGGCTCCCAAAATCGATACTTTTGTCATTTTTACTACACCTCTTTATTTTCTTGCTCTTGCGAAAATCTTGATTGGTGTTCCTTCAAATCCGAAGGCGTCGCGTATCCGGTTTTCCAAAAAGCGTTCGTAAGAAAAATGCATCAGCTCAGGGTCATTGACAAATACGACAAATGTCGGCGGCTTCACAGCCACTTGTGTCGCATAATAAATTTTTAAGCGGTTTCCATTGTGCGTCGGCGTCGGGTTCATAGCCACTGCATCCATAATGATATCATTAAGAATATTGGTCTGCACCCTCATCGAATGGTTTTCGCTTGCCGTCATGACTGCAGGCATCAGCGTATGGATGCGCTTTTTCGTCAAAGCGGACATAAACAAAACAGGCGCGTAGTCCAAAAATTGAAAGTGATCTCTAACTTTTTCTTCAAATTCTTTCATCGTCCGCTCGTCTTTTTCGACTGCATCCCATTTGTTTACGACGATAACAACGGCTTTCCCTGCTTCATGCGCATAGCCGGCAATCCGCTTGTCCTGCTCAATGATGCCTTCTTCGCCGTCCAAGACGACGCAGACGACTTCTGAACGGTCGATCGCCTTTAAAGCTCGGAGGACGCTGTATTTTTCAGTTGCCTCATACACTTTTCCCTTTTTTCTCATCCCTGCTGTATCAACGATGACAAAGTCTCTTTGGTTATATGTAAACCTTGTGTCAATGGCGTCGCGCGTCGTTCCCGCAATATTGCTGACGATAACGCGCTCTTCTCCAAGCATGGCGTTTACAAGAGAGGATTTTCCGACGTTCGGCCGGCCGATGAGGCAAAATTGAACGACCTCGTCCTCATACTTCGTCTCAGGTATGTTTTTAAAATGTTCGCTGACCGCGTCAAGCAGATCGCCGAGACCGAGGCCGTGCGTCCCTGAAATCGGGTACGGCTCGCCAAAGCCGAGGGCATAAAAATCGTAAATGTCTGCTCTCATTTCCGGATTATCCACTTTATTAACCGCCAGAACGACGGGTTTTTTTGTACGGTATAAAATTTTTGCCACTTCTTCATCAGCAGCTGTGACGCCTTCGCGGCCGTTCGTCATGAAAATAATCACATCTGCTTCTTCCATGGCGATCTCGGCCTGATGGCGAATCTGCGCCAAAAACGGCTCATCGCCGACTTCGATTCCGCCTGTATCAATCAGGTTGAAGTCGTGATTCAGCCACTCAGCAGAACTGTATATTCGATCCCGCGTCACGCCTGGTGTATCTTCCACAATCGAAATTCTTTCGCCCGCGATCCTGTTAAAGATCGTGGACTTTCCCACATTGGGTCTTCCAACTATGGCTACGACAGGTTTTCCCATAGTACCCTTCCTTTCAATTCAGTAAAGCTTTTCCATCTTTAAATGAATGATCATTTGCTTCTCTTTTCAAAAAATCAGTTTGAAGAAAGAAACCCTTCTTATTCCATGCAGAAGGGCTTAACTCATATATTATATCAATTTCTAAAGAGATCACAACTGTAATTAAAAATGTTTCACAATCAAATAAAGGTCATCTCCTATTCCGTGGGCGATTCCGTCGAGAATGGCTTCAAGGTTTTTCGCGTACGTGTTCATTTCCTCGGGGGTGTCGCAGAAAAATGCAGCCGTTCCGCCGATCACCCGGTCTCGCCTTGTTGTGACGACGGCGAGAATGAATTTTTCGATTGATTCGCTCATTTTATCACCTTGCTGTGCTTTTCTTTAATGAATTCCATCGGTACGCGAATGGCGTTTTCCAGCGTCGGAACATCGCCGATCACCCTGATCGCCGTCTCCTTATCCTTGATGACCGGAAGGACAAAAACCGCGACCCGCCCGTCATTCAAATCTCTTTTCGCCAACGGCGAAAGAGAGGGTTCTCCAGAATCTCGATACACGCCGAGCACATTGGAAACGTCAAATAAAATTGCTTGCCTTTGCCCGAGATTGGCAATTGTCACTGCGGAATTAAAATTTTTCGGTTTCAAAATAAAACCCATGCCGTGTTCCAAAATCAGCTTCTGCTTTTCGGGAAGTCCGATATTCATAATGTAAATATTGTCGACATAAAGTCCGGCCCCTTCAAAATGAGGCTTTTTATACTCTATATCGACGATATCCTTAATAAAGCTTCCGGACATTAAAATCCTGCCCGAAATTAAACAGATGAAAGCAGCAGCAAGACCTGCCCATACCGATGAAAACAGAATGTATGCGAGGGTCGTCAGGAGCGATGTGAAAATGACAATGTAATTTCTGCTTTCAAAGGCGATCGCAATTCCTTCGATATACGTGCTGCCTCTTGAAACGAGTTCATAGCCGTCAAGCTGCGTCAGTGTTTCCCGTTCCATATTCCGGACATCCCTGAATTGGGTTGCAGCCAGCGTTAAAAACGTAATCGCTGTATAATCCGATTTCAAGATCGACGGAATAATGATCGCTCCAATGCTAGCAGCGATCAAAGCCAGCGCAATATGTATCGTTTTCCCATGAAGATAAGTGGGGTACTGGCGGTAGTCTGTTCGGAGCATGTACACTCTGACAACAATACCGGCGATAATTCCCAAGATGATCGGATAAGTATATTGGCTCATGACATTTTTGCTGCTCCTTTATTCAATCGCTTCCATTTATGATAGACCTGATGCATCAGCCGTTCATACTGGGATATTCCGTAGACGAGAACGATCCCCGCAGCGCACATTGACAGCCAGGAATAACCGCCCGCTGCAATGTCTCCATAAAGCTTTCTGATGACGAATGTGTACAAGAGCTCCCCTTGGCACATCCCGAGTACAAACAGCCCGAGACGGGCGGCGAAGCTTCTTTCAAAAGCTGCTGTCATGATGACAAACAGGATGATGATCAGCCATTCAGGCTTTAGGATAAACCAAACAGGGTCATATAATGCAAACAGAAACAAAAAACCGTAGGCAGACACCATCGAGAGATGAAGCAGCAGCCGCTTGAAGCTTTTATGAAGCTTCAAATAACCGCACAGCATGAAGGCTCCCATATAAAACGACAAATAGGCGGCATTAAAATACAGAAAGAGCTGTACCTGATACATACTTAAAATGATGTTGAGCAGAATAAATGCTGACGCATAAAAACGAAAGCTGTTTTTCTCAAGGATAAAAGTCGTCAACACCCATAAAAACCACAATGACCAATAATAATAGAATTCTTCCATATGTTTTCGTCCTCCATTTTCAGTATGGAGTGACTTGAGATTTTTTAAACGTGTGATAAGGAGGGAACAGCGTGGGAAAAGACAGACAGGAAAAGAAGCTGAAGCAGCAGAAGCGAACCGAATCCGACCGTGACCAATCCATCAGCTACAATGGTGCCGCCTCTCTCGAAAGCGCGGAGGACGCCCGGAAGCGAAACCCGTAAAAAAACCGGCTCATGAGCAGCCGGTTTTTTTAACGCTTGCTGTAAACAAAGGGGTCAACACCCCTCGCTTTCAGCCAATGATATGTATCGCCCTTGATGACGAGCGGTGCTTTTTTCAACTGTTCATTCGTCCTGCATCCCAAGACGGTCATGATCCTTTTGAAATCTTCGATCAGGCTCTCGATTTCGGCGGCTAACGCCTCTTCTCCCGAAGCTGTCAGCACTTGGAGAAAATAGCCCGCCATCCCTGCCGCAGACGCTCCCAGCGCTATCGACTTGGCCAAATCAAGGGCATCTTGAATGCCTCCGGATGCGATAATCGGCTGATCGCCGAACAGAGAGCTGACTTCGGCCAGGCTGGCAGCTGTCGATATGCCCCATTGATCGAAAAACTCAACTGCTTTATCCCTGCGCAAATTTTCGATTTTCGAAAAATTCGTTCCCCCGAAACCGCCGACATCGACCGCCTGAACACCGGCGTTAAAAAGCCGGGCTGCGGTATCCCTGCTCATCCCAAAGCCCACTTCTTTTACGGCGACCGGTACGCTGACATTTCGGCAAATGTCTTCAATCCGGCGCAGGCGTCCTGTAAAACTGCGGTCGCCTTCAGGCATGACGATTTCCTGAATCACATTAAGATGAATTTGAAGCATGTCAGCTTCAATCATGTCGACCGCCCGCTTTGCCTGTTCCACTGTCGCTTCGCTCCCCAAATTGGCGAATACAAGCCCCTTCTGATTTTCTTTTCTGACAATCTCGTATGAAGGACGCTCATCAGGGTCTTTCAAAGCGGACATTTGCGAGCCGACAGCGACCGGTATGCCTGTTTGTGCAGCCGCCCTCGCCAAAGCCCTGTTGATCTCAAACGTCGCCTTCCCGCCCCCGCCTGTCATCGCATTGATAAAAATAGGCGAACTTAAAAACAGTTCGCCTATTTTGGTTGAAGTATCAACTTGTGACAATTCCGTTTCCGGAAGGCTGACGTGAACAAACGTGATATCATCAAGCCCGGTCTGACGTTTCTGTCCGGTTGACAGGGCATGATCAATGTGTTCTTTTTTTCTTTTTGCTCGCGTCACCATCATCACCAAATTTTACTTTAATTTATTCAGTTTGTCTCCGATCATTTCACCAAGCTGGAATCCTGAAGACTCTTCCTTCGCCTGGTACTGACGGTAATCTTCCTGCTCTGCTTTATCTGCGTTTTCTTCAAGCTCTTTCATGCTTAAAGAAATGCGTTCTTCCTCTTCATTGACGTCAAGAACTTTCACTTTTACGTCCTGGCCTTCCTCAAGCACTTCATGAGGCGTTCCGATGTGTTTGTTGGAGATTTGCGAAATGTGAACGAGGCCTTCAACTCCAGGAAGCACTTCGACAAATGCGCCGAAGCTCACCAAGCGCTGAACCTTTCCGTCCAATACGTCTCCAGGCTTCACTTTTTCACCGATGTTGGACCAAGGTCCAGGAAGCGTTTCTTTGATTGATAGCGAAATTCGTTCATTGTCGCGGTCGACGGACAGCACTTTGACTTTGACATCCTGGCCTTCTTCGACTACGTCTGACGGTTTTTCAACGTGTGAATGCGAAAGCTGGGAAATGTGAACAAGACCGTCAATACCGCCGATGTCAACGAAAGCACCGAAGTCTGTCAGGCGCTGTACTTTTCCTTCAAGCACCTGTCCAGCTTCCAGCGTTTGAAGAAATTCCTGTTTTCTTTCTGACTGCTCTTTTTCAACAACCGCACGGTGTGATAAAATCACGCGGTTTTTATCTCTGTCAAGCTCAACGACGATTAAAGTCAGCGTCTTTCCTTTATAATCTGTAAAATCTTCAACAAAATGCGCCTCTACAAGCGATGCGGGAATGAATCCGCGCACGCCGATATCGACGACCAGACCGCCTTTGACGACGTCTTTTACTTCGGCTTCAAACACTTCTTTTGACTCAAACTTTTTCTCTAGGTCTTCCCAAGCGCGGTCTGCATCAACAGCACGTTTTGATAAAATCAATGCATCGTCTTCCACTTTTGTCACTTTTAATTCAAGCTCATCGTCTACATTGACGACATCTGATGCTTTTTCAACATGAAGACTTGATAATTCACTGATTGGGATAATTCCGGTTTGCTTGCAGTTGGGGATGTCAACATCGACATGCTTGTCCTCAACTTTCGTTACAATACCTTTCACCACATCTCCAACCTCTGGTACTTGAACATCAATTTGATTCATTTCCTCTGTCATTTCAATAACCTCCTTGGTCCAAACCTACACAGCTTTTGTAAAAACGGTTATTCCGGATGAAATGATATCCGATCCGGACAGCCGATATGTATTAAAGAACCATTCAAAAATGGATATTTGAATGTTCTAAAACATGATTTATTATTACTAACTTCTAATAAAAGCCTGTGTTTGTCAAGTCAAAACATGCAGACAATAAGTAATTTGCCCGGATTTTTTATTTTTGAGCCTTTTTGTCTACAACCTGCAGGATTTTTTCGGCCACTTCATCGATTGTCAATGAAGTCGTGTCGATTTCAAGCGCATCGTCCGCTTTTTTCAACGGCGAAATCTCGCGTTCTGAATCGAGTTTGTCACGGCGCCTGATTTCTTCTGCAAGCGTTTCATAATTTACATTGTACCCTTTTTTGACGTTTTCTTCAAAGCGGCGTTTTGCCCGCTCTTCAACGGAGGCCAAGAGAAATATTTTCACTTCCGCATTCGGGAGAACGTGGGTTCCGATGTCGCGGCCGTCCATGACGACGCCGCCTTTTTCAGCTAGCTGCTGCTGCCTTTTCGTCATTTCTTCGCGGATCCCGGCGTGTTTGGCGACGATTGAGACTTGGTTGCTCACGTCATCCGTGCGGATCGCCTCTGTTACATCTTCGCCTGCGATATAAACCTTCTGTTCTCCTTCAGGCGAAACCGTGAGATCGATGGCAGATTTTTTTAACAGGGCCGTCAGCGCCGCTTCGTCGGTTAAATCAACGCCCTTTTCCAGCGCTAAATACGTAATCGCCCTGTACATGGCACCCGTATCAATATAAATATACGACTTTTTTCTGGCCACGATTTTCGCCACGGTGCTTTTTCCGGCTGCCGCAGGGCCGTCTATTGCAATGCATAATTTCTTTTCCATAATTCCTCTCCTTGCTATCTGGTACTCCTTATAGGATTGTATCATGTATTAGGCGAAAAAGGGGAGATTTTAGCGTGAATTACGGCTTAAATGTCTCGATCCATTCGCCGATTTTCATGTTGTTCACGCCTTCATACTGCACGACCTTTGACAGATAAGGTTCAGCCTTGGAGAAATGAAAAAGAAGCTGCACGCTGATTAAAATGACCGCCTGTACGACAAGAATCTTAAATAATAACCGTTCGATTGTTTTCATATCTTTCCTCCGCTGCCCGGAAAGTTTATGGCTCCGGGCATGTATAAATTTTCACCGGCGGACGTACCGCCCATACGTTCAGTATGGAAATGTTTACAGCGAATTATTCCGAATGCTAAAAAGGAAAAGGCATGTTGACGCCTTTTCCCTCTGATCTATCGTTTTACAAGTCGTTATATATCGGTTCTGCACTTTTCATTTTTTGGACCTTCTCTTCCGTGCCGTCTTCGGTATTGATAAACATGCGGAATGTATCGTTCTCAATTGTGCCGAGAATTTCGTAGCAGAGCACTTCTTGTGAAAGCTCGTTCGTGACTAAAGCAAGGCGCGTCTCCTGAACTTTTACGTTGGGATTCAGGCTTGCTTTCGCTTTTTCAAGCGTTAATTTCGGCTTCGGCAAGTCTCTTTTTTTATGGGAGATTAAGAAATCCTTTGCATTAAACCCGGTAATCTCGCCGTCGTCAAGCGCGACCTTGATGCGGATGCTGTCCGGATAGAGCCAGACATCGTCCTGAACCGGAACAAATGAAAATACGCCGACGCCGTCGTATTGCGAGCTTTCATCCATCTTCAAGTCTTCGGTTTTATAGCCGTTTTTTTTCAAAAATTGAAGGGCTTTGTTCGACGCATCGTTTAGGCTGATTTTTTCATCTTTAATTTTTTTGTTTTGGATCAGATAAATCGGATATCCGCCTTTTTCGGTAATGTCCATATATATATCCGCTTTTTGATCAGGGTCCTTCATGCTGATGCTGTATACATCCCTGTTCGTTTTCTTGCCGCTTTTCGACACTTTGATATTGTAATTTTTGTCCTGAGCGAATTTTTGGGCAATCTTGCGTGCTTCTTTTTCGGTTATTCTTTTGCCTTGTAAATGGTCGTACCCTTGCTGCTCTTTTTTCGTGTTCGTCATCTCTGTCGCGCCTAAGTCCGTATCCGAAAATGCACTTGCGCTTTTTTCAACGGTTTTAAATCCATTAATAATCGTATTGTCGCTTTGTTTTTGGCCGGACGCGAGCGCAAGCTCTACATCCATCCATCTCAAATTTTTGTCAATAATCAAATGCTGGACATTACGCAGTTCATTTTGTATATCCTTTGAATTTTCATAAAGCTGATTTAAAGATGCGTACTCTTTTTTATTGAGCGGCTCTTTGTCAAGGTCGCGCACGGCTGCTTTGTAGCTGAAATCTCCGACCTTTGCCAAAAACTCTTCGGTCTTGTTAAACGGCATTAAGGTTAGCGGCAGCTGGCTGACATTGTTATGCGCCTCAGAAGTCGTTTTCCACACTTCCGCCAAAGCGGGAGACAGCGTTTTTTTGCTGTTCATCGCAAGCGTGCTCCCGATTTTATCATGCAGCTGATCCACCTGATAAGTTAAGTCGTGAAATGCCCTTTGATAGTTGTTTTCGGCATGAAGCAAAACGGCGTCTTTCTCCTGATGTTCTTTATAGCCCCAATAGCTTGTTCCGACGATGGCGACACCTAAAAGGGCGATTAAAATTCCTCTGATCATTTATAGCACCTCGCTTTTATTCACAGAAAATGTGTTTACCGATCCTTTTAATTTGAGGTCTGCCCCAAATCCATGAGCTAGTGGCCGTGTCAGGGTTAAAATAGTAAGTGGCATTTTCTGATGGGTCCCAGCCGTTGATGGCGTCAAGAACGGCTTTTTTCGCCGTTTCATCCGGCGTCATATAAATCTGGCCGTCCGCAACAGCTGTAAATGCAAGCGGCTCAAAGATAACGCCCGCCACCGTATTCGGGAACGTAGGGCTGTTAAGCCTGTTTAATATAACAGCTGCAACGGCGACCTGGCCGTCATACGGTTCTCCGCGCGCTTCACCGTAAACCGCTTGGGCCAACAGGTTGATGTCGTTGTTCGAGAAGCCGCCCGGCATGTTGGCTGCAACGGCATCCTGTTTTTTAGGCGCCTGCTGTTTAGGTGCAGCCTTTTGCTGCGTTTGTTTTTTCGGCTGTGCAGGAGCGGCCTGCTGCTGTTGCTGCGGCTGTTTCTGGGCAGTGCCCTGCTGTTGTGCGCCCTGCCGCTGTCTTGCTTCCGCCTTTTTTCGCGCCTGCTGCTGCACTTCTTTAGAAGGCTTCGTCTGATACTTCAGCGGCAGTCCGCCGTAATGTGTAAATTGGTTTCCTTTTCGAAGCTGTCTGTGCACGTAGTCGCTGTAATATTTAGTATGATTGATTAAAAATCGTTTTGTTTTCGGCCCGACCAGGCCGTCTGTATCCTTTAAGCCGAACTGATTTTGGAAATTGCGGACGGCCCAGTATGTCGCCCACCCGTATACTCCGTCAATTCTGCCATTGTAATAGCCGTTATATTGAAGCCTTGCCTGCAGTTCAATCACATCATCCCCTGTCGCCCCCCGCTGTATTACCTGTTCAGAAAAGGCAGCGCTTTTTTGACTGAATGGAAGTGAAAGACTGGTTGCCATAATGGTACATAAAATGACATTCAAACAAAAAGAACCTTTCGACTTCATGTTTTAAGCCTCCTCCAGCATTTTTGTAACCATATCTTTTGTAGCGAGGCAGATTTTATACACGCTTTCCTTTCTGTTTCATCTTTAGGCAAATATGCCTGTCTACAAAAATAAAAAAACCGCCCTTTTACAGGGCGGTTACAGATTGTTGACAAAATCCCAAAACGGCTTTTGTTTTGGGATTTTGTCATCCTTTCAGCGTGATTGAAAACCCTTGCAGTCTAGGAAGACCGAGCATCGGAGCGCAGCGAATGTTGGAATTCGTGAGCACCGACGCGCAGGCCTGACAACGAATGCGAGGGTTTGTCGACACGCTGAAACCGCCCTTTTACAGGGCGGTTATTGCTGAAGGGGCTGTCCATCGGTTTTGACGGAACGGGCTTTTTTTGCTTTGCGCAAGCCGAACCACCAAAGAAACGCCATAAAGGGCAGCATAAAATAGATCCAGTTTTTTAAGGCGAGCAGAATATAATCGTAGAGACCGTGAAGCAAAGCCGGAATAAAAAGCGAGCATAGCAGCCATTTCATCTTTGTTTTGCTTGCCGAAAACCGGGCTTTGCCGATGTAAAAGCCCATGATCACTCCGAATAGGGCATGGCTGGAAACCGGAAGCAAAGCGCGCATAAAGGCGTACTCCACCCCGTTTCCGATGAGATACAATATATTTTCAAGCGTCGCAAACCCCAATGAAAGGCTTGTCCCGTATACGATTCCGTCATAGTGTTCATCAAAATCAATATGCTGAAAAGTGCTGACCATCAGCAAAAACCATTTTAAAAATTCTTCCAAAAAGCCGGAAGTTAAAAATGAAACGACAAAACTGCCCTCAGAAATGTGTTCTTTTTCCAATACATACTGGATAAACATCGTCGGAAAAACGAGCAAAACCCCCAGTATAAAAAGGCGGATGACCATATGAATGGGCTCGGATTCATATTTTTCCTTTAAGTAAAAATACATTAACAGTGCGATTCCGGGAGCTAAGCCTGCTGAGATAATTCCGAACATGAGGAAACCTCTTTCCTTTTCATCTCATTCTATCCTACCATGATTCGGATTGTTTTGAAATTGAAAAAGAACAGGCCGCCTAGTAGCAGAATTTGTCTTTTATGCCTTCTTTATAGCTTGCAAGAAGGACGGCAAGTTTCATTCTCGCTTTTTTGCTGTCATAATCCTTGCCTAAGATGACCCCTTTTTTCGCGAGGTCATAGCTGCTGCCTGCATAGTCATAGGTCGTATAAACTTCGCCTTCCTCTGCGCTCGTCGTGATGACGATATATACTCCCTGATTTAATGCTTGTTCGATATCGCCCATCATATTCGGCGGCACCTGTCCCCTTCCGACTCCCTCAAGGACAATTCCTGCGACACCCTCGCGGACGGCGGCTCTGATAAACTTGCCGTCTCCATCTAGATAGCATTTGACGATATCCACTTCAGGAAGCGGTCTTTGCAGCTGATGAACATCCCGCTTTAACGGCTTTTGATAGACGTATACTTTATCATTGTCAATGATCCCTAAGTAACCGAAGCCGAATACGTCAAACCCCTGCAGATTCGAAGCGTGCACTTTTTTAACGTAGCGCGCGTTAAAGATCCTTTCGTTAAAAACAACGACCGTGCCGGCTCCTTTTATATCTGGGCTGCACGCAGTATAAACGGCGTGCCTGATATTTGTATATGCATCTGTGCCTTGCTGCTCAGGGGCCCGCTGTGAACCTGTCACAACGACCGGCCTTTCATCATGCAAGGTTAAATCCAAAAAATAAGCGGTTTCTTCAAGCGTGTCCGTACCATGCGTCACAACTGCGCCGTCATAGCTGCCGTCCTGAAACACGCGTTCGACGGTTTGTTTGAGCTCTAATAAATGCTGAAATGTAATATGCATACTCGGAAGCTGAAACGCCGGATAGACATCGATCTGTACATCTTCCGGCAAGCTGCACATTTCGGCTAATTCAGGACCGCTGATCGCCCCTGCCGCAAGCCGGCCGCTTTCAGTTTTCCGGCTGGCGATCGTGCCT
The DNA here is from genome assembly GCF_037976035.1 of Bacillus sp. FSL K6-0972. Lineage (NCBI taxonomy): Bacteria > Bacillati > Bacillota > Bacilli > Caryophanales > Bacillaceae > Bacillus > Bacillus sp. FSL K6-0972. Next base: position 2,413,937 of record NZ_CP150260.1, read on the forward strand.
CCTGTTGTAATAAGAGCTACTTTCTTTTTCATATCAGGATGCCCCTTTTCTGTTGATCTGTGTGCCGATAAAAAAGAGAGCACATCTATATATAGAATATGCTCTCTTTTGCCTGATCCAAATCATAAAAATATCCGGTTTTTATATCCGTTTTGCAATTTCAGCTGCAATTAAGCCGCCGTGAAAACGGCCGTTTTCAATAAAGATTTCATTTGCGTTGTTCCCGGCCGCAATAACGCCGGCGATGAAGATGCCTTCTTCGTTCGTCTCCATCGTTTCTTCATTAAAGAAAGGACGGCCCGACTCTGCGTCAATTTTGACTCCCATTTTTTGAAGAAAGCTGTGATCAGGGTGATAGCCTGTCATGGCGAATACAAAATCATTTTTGATCCTGGTCTCTTTTCCGTCGACAGAAAAAATCAGCCCGTCTTCCGTAATTTCTTTGACGACTGCCCGGAATTCCATTCTGATTTTTCCATGCTTGACAAGCGAAAGGAATTCCGGAAGGATCCACGGTTTGATGCTGGAGGAATATTCGTTCCCTCTGTACAGCACGGTGACTCTTGCGCCCGCTTTAACGAGCTCCATCGCCGCGTCGACGCTTGAATTTTTGCCGCCGATAACCGCAACATCTTTATCAAAATACGGATGAGCCTCTTTAAAATAATGAAATACTTTCGGCAGGTCTTCTCCCGGTACATTCATATAATTCGGGTTGTCATAATATCCCGTTGCGACAATGCAAAATGAAGACAAATACGTATCCTTTGATGTTTCCACGATAAATTGGTTATTCTCTGTTTTTGTTACGGATTGAACTTTCTCAAACGCGTTGATCCGCAGATTTTTCCGTTTGGCGACTTCCCTGTAATAAGAAAGCGCCTGATTTCTGACCGGCTTGTGATTTTCAGTAATAAAAGCCACATCGCCAATCTCCAGTTTTTCGCTTGAGCTGAAAAAGGTTTGGTGTGTAGGATATTGATAAATGCTGTTGACGATATTTCCTTTTTCAATGACGAGTGCATCTATTCCGATCTCTTGCATGTGAATAGCTGCTGAAAGCCCGCAGGGGCCGCCGCCGATAATGATCACTTTTTCTTCTTTCATGTTCCGTTCATCTCCTGTCATATCCGGCAAATCAAAAAATCTCCTATTTTATGATAGGAGATTTTTTGGGTTGTTGCAAATGTTTGAGCCTATATCCAGCCTCTGAAGCGGGATGCTTCCGCCATCTTGCGGACGCCGACCATATAGGCAGCAAGCCTCATGTCAATTCTGCGGTTGTGCGCCATTTCGTAAATATTGTTGAACGATTTGACCATCATTTTTTCCAAACGTTCTTCAACTTCTTCTTCAGTCCAGTAGAATCCCTGGTTGTTTTGCACCCACTCGAAATAGGATACGGTTACACCGCCGGCGCTTGCCAGCACGTCAGGTACAAGAAGAATGTCGCGGTCGGAAAGAATTTTCGTCGCTTCGAGCGTCGTCGGGCCGTTGGCTGCTTCGACAACGATCTTCGCCTTGATGTTATGGGCGTTTTCCGCGGTAATTTGATTTTCTATTGCAGCCGGCACCAGAATGTCGCATTCCAGCTCCAGCAGTTCTTTGTTTGTAATGGTGTCATTAAACAGCTTTGTGACCGTTCCGAAGCTGTCCCGGCGGTCAAGCAGGTAATCGATGTCAAGCCCTTCAGGATCATACAGGCCGCCATATGCATCAGAAATGCCGACAATCTTTGCGCCTGCGTCATACATGAATTTCGCAAGGTAGCTTCCCGCATTTCCGAACCCCTGCACGACGACAGAAGCTCCCTCAATGTCGATGTCTTTCTTTTTCGCCGCCTCTTTAATGCAGATTGTAACCCCTTTTGCTGTCGCAGATTCTCTGCCGTGAGAACCACCTAAAACGAGCGGTTTGCCGGTAATGAAGCCCGGCGAGTTGAATTCGTCGATTCTTGAATATTCGTCCATCATCCATGCCATGATTTGAGAATTGGTAAATACATCGGGAGCCGGTACATCTTTTGTCGGTCCGACAATTTGGCTGATCGCCCGAACGTACCCTCTGCTTAAACGTTCCAGTTCAGGAAAGGACATATCCCGCGGATCACAGATGATCCCGCCCTTTCCGCCTCCATATGGAAGGTCGATGATGCCGCATTTCAGACTCATCCAAATAGAAAGCGCTTTAACTTCTTTTTCTGTAACTCCCGGATGAAAACGGATGCCGCCTTTTGTCGGCCCTACTGCATCATTGTGCTGGGCTCGGTAGCCCGTGAAAATCTTAACAGATCCATCGTCCATGCGAACCGGAATTTTCACCGTTAAAAAACGGATCGGTTCTTTTAGTAATTCATACACCTCTTCAGGATACCCCAATTTTTCAAGCGCCTTATGTATCACCGTTTGCGTTGATTTCAAAACGTCATGTGTGTTTTCTTCAGTATGACCGGTGTTTTGATCGGCTACCATTATAAGTTAACCTCCTAAAGTCTTTCTGGCATGTTGTCCTTTCAGAGAATAGTATACACCCTTGCACTAATCATGCAAAGAACAATCAACCATTTTTCGTGAAAATATTCAAGAAAAATCTTTTTTGTTATATTCTTATTTTCGGCAGAAAAAAACTGCTGTTTAGCACAGCAGAATATCTTTTTTGAATGCGGGCTATTTGAAGTATGTCTGAATGGTCTGAACGGCATTGTTTTCCATGATTTTCTTTCCGTATTCCTGAAGCCTGTAAATCGTTAAAGTCGTCGGATTTCCATATTCGGCTAAAATCGAAATCACGCCGTCAACCTCATGGGAGTCAAAATCGTCGAGACTTAAGAAATACCTGCCCTCGTAGTGGTAGACTGTCCCGCCTTGAATACCGATGCGGTCCAGGTTTTTGGAAAGTTCAATCAGATGCTCGAATGTTTGAAATTCATATATAATGTCAACACTTTCGCCAAGTTTGACTTGCATTTCAATATAGTCCTCATCATACTCATTATCGTCTTCATCTGTTTCCTGATTTTTTGTGACAATGATGACCATTCCTTGTGCTTGAAGAGAATACACTTCAACAGCGATTGGGCCATTTGCTTCGAACCCGAGCTCTGTATTCGCTTCGTTCATCATGTCTTTAAACAGCTGCTGAACCTTAAATGAGTCTTTCCAAAGGTCTTCTTTCGTCAGCCCCCGGTCTGTCAGATCGTCAAGTGTCAGAAAGATTTTGATCTTATTATAATTTAGACGCTCAAGCCGCATAACGTTCCCTCCTGCCTCTTCTTGCACACATCATATATCTTATTATATGGAGATGATGAGTCATAGGTTCTTAATTTTGATACCAGTTTACACTGTGTTTGGGCGGAAGACAAGCACAATGCCGCCTTTTCGTTTCTTTTCAGTGAAAAAGCATTAGTTTCCTTCCATGTGGGGTCCCGGAACCAGCTTGATCAGATGTGTTTCCGGCCTCGCTCCCAGCCGCAGAGGAAGCTTCGATGTTCCATAGCCGTTGCTGATCAAGTACGGAGCCTTGTAAACGGTACCGGTTCCTCCGATTTCACAGAGCCCGAATCTGCCGAAGCGAATTTGTCCTCCGTGGGTATGACCGCTCAATATCAGGTCAATACCGTCCGCCTCCTGTATTTGATGATGAATCTCCGGATTATGTGACACAAGGATAGTCGGAAAGCCCGGCTGCACGCCGCCGAGAGCTGCCGGGTAATCATCCAATTCGAGTCTGATGTCATCCACTCCGCAAATATTGACGGCTTGTCCTTGATGGTCATGCAATACCGAAGCATTGCGCAAAGCTGTTACGCCGTGTGTCTTGAATATTTCACGGAGCCTTTCCTGATCAACTTCATAATCGTTATTTCCCCATACAAAATACGGTTTTCCCAAACTTGAAAGCCTTTTGATATTTTCTTCAATTCTCGTATAAGGGACGCCGTCCTCCGCTAAGTCGCCGCCGATGATGACGAGCTGAACCCCGCGTTCTTTCACTTCACGAATAATGTCTTCGCTGACTGTCCGCCTATGAATATCTGAAATAAAAAAGACATTCAATTCCCTATCCAGGCGTCTGAGTGAAAATTCAGCCTTCAACAGCCGGTTTTCGCGCGCGATGGCTGACATTTTCCACACTAAAGCAGCAAGACCGATGAAAGCGGCCGAAGCCAGACTGAGCCAATAGATCATGTGCATTCTCCAATCTGTTTTGTTTATGATAAGACGGCCTGATGCAAAAAGACGTTTCTTTTAACAAGAAAACGTCTTTTTTATTTGCTTTCGAAATAAAGATTAATGTCATACTGCTGTTTCATGATCTTAAAAACCGTTTCCCTTGATTTCCACTCTTCAGGCTGGGGCCATAAATCCGTGCTTTTCTGAATAATCTCGCATCTCAGCTTATGATATTCCCCTTCTGCTTTTTCTTCCTTCTTTTTAAAATAGTAAGCGGTGCTGTATGCAAAAGCGGCCGATAAAATCCAAAGCAGATAGACGGAGTCATTCAGCAAGCCGGAAAGGAAGCCGTTTTGCCCGATCCCTTTTGACGCTGCAAACAAACAAAACGAAAACGCGCATATCGCCGCCAGCACCTGCCACCTGAATGTCTGTCTGGCATAGTTTTCGTACTTTTTCTTCCTTTTAATTAAGGCGCGGAGCATTTGTTTCGTCGGTTCGTCCGTAAAACGGTCCAGCTCTTCAAGCTCGCTTCCCACAGTCCTCACACCTTGTCCTATTTGTTAGTACAATGTATATGTATTCGCGGGCAAAATCATGCCACTGTTAATAAATCGGGATATCCAGGATCTGGCCGGCGTAGACATTGTTGCCTGATAATTGATTGTAATTGCGGATTTTTTCCTCTCCTGACCGGTTCTTATAATATTTCATCGAAATCCGGAAAAGCGTCTCTTTTTTACCAACCGTGTGCTTCAGCACCTTTTTGGGCTGCGGTGTTTGCTGAACTGGCGGCGTTTGAGCTGCGCTTGCCGTTTTCTTCTCTTGTTCCGCAGGCTGCTTCGGTACGGGCTTCTTTGCAGCAACAGGCTGCTCCTCAGCTTTTTTTGCCTCTTTAGACTGCTCTTTTTGCTTTTGCTCGTCTTTTTTTGACGGTTCATCCTCTTTATTTTCCGATTGGTTGTTCTCTTTCAGCTTTTCTTCTTGAAGGGCGGCGGCTGTATGCTGCGAAGCCGCCTTTTGATCTGCCTCTTGTTCACCGTTTTGATTTTCATTGGTCATTCCTGTTTCACTTGACTTGTTTTCATAAAACACATCATCATACTGATCAGGGTTGGAATCGCCGCCTTGATTCAGCATGTACATGAACACCACGAAGACGATGATCGGAATGAAAACAAACATGACTGCAAGAGACGTGAATAGTGGATTTCTGTCTTTATTCTTTTTTTTGCCGTGCTTCTTTTTTTTATGATAAGTCTGTCTGGAAGGAATCTCATCGTCAGGTGTCTTCAGTTCAACAGCCGCGGCCGCCTCCCGGCTCATTTCAGCGCGGGCCTTCTCCTGCTCCCTCTTCTTCCTCTCTATTCTTGACATCTCCGTCATGTGAACTCCTCCTTACGTGTTGAAAACGAATCTGGCACGCAAATACAACATCGATCAAAAAATGTGCCGTGACAGGAACGAATAAATTCCCTGTCCATTCAAAGCTCAATCCGAGCAAAAAGCTGATGGACACAACCATTACAAACAGCAGCCATTTTTTTAAATAACGAAAATGCAAAATCGCGAAAATAATGCTCGCCGCCCAGAGGCCGAAATGCGTCTGGATAACGCCCCTGAACAATATTTCCTCTGCAAATGCAATGAAAAGGGTAAGAATCACGATATGCGGATACGAGCGTTCACGAAAGAGCTTTTCATTTATCCCTTCATCGTCATACATATGCTTCGGAGCCCATTTCATCACCATCAGGTCGGCAATGATCACGAGGGCCGCGAGCGGCGCCCCGTACTTTAGAATGCTCAAGTCCAATGGATTCCAAAGCGATAGAAAAGCGTCTGCATCATCAAATAAAAAGATGCCCATCAATAATGCGGTAAAAAGCATCAGCATTTGGGAAAAATAGAGCTGTTTCAGCATTTCCCTGTCTGACAGGCGCCGTATGATTTCCGACTGTTTTTTCAGCATACACGATCACAGCTGGCGGCAAATATGGTATCCAATTCTTCTTCCCACGCTGTCAATTTGTTCATGGACGGACGGTCTCCTTTGACTTCGTATGCTTCAAGACTTAAACCGCAGGATGTACAGCACGGTTCATCCGTTTGAGGCGGTTTTTTTTGTTCATTAAAATAAGCGAGCAAGCTTTCCCTGAAACACCCTTCGCGTTCAGTAATGGCGGCGAATCCCGCCGCTTTTTTCAATTTGAGCTCCCTGCGGCTGTCCATCTCCCTATGAATGACCGCCTGGCCATCGCCGCCCAGATGATGCACCTTCTGATATAGATGGAGAAAATGACGGGCTTGCGTTTCCGATAAACCGGCCAGCTGCAGAACTTCTCGCCGGCTGCGTTCATCTTTCACTCCGGCAAGCTTTTCGTATAAAAAGCCGATATCACTTTGGGAGAGGGCTTCCATTTGAATGAGCTGCTCCTGGATTTCCTCGTCTCCCGGAGCTTTCAGCAAAATGCTGACGCTCTGCTTTCCATCCCTGCCCGCACGTCCGATTTCCTGCAAATACGCCTCTATCGTCTGCGGGAGGCTGAAATGGATCACATATCTGATATCAGGCTTGTCCACTCCCATGCCGAAGGCGTTTGTACAGCAGACCACATCAAGCTGATTGCGGATGAACTGCTGCTGGATCAGCATCCTGTCGCCTGCCTCCATCCCGCCATGATAAAATCCCGTTCTCAATTTTGTTTCTTCACGAAGCTTGTCAGCCAGTTCTTCAGCCCATTTTCTCGTCGGGCAATAAACAAGGCCCGGACCTTGCAGCTTTTGAACCAGCTCTGTCAGCCGCTCCGTCTTCTCAGCGGTATCCCGCAGCTTTTCAATATGAAGCGCAATGTTCGGACGATCGACTGAATGGATCAAATAATTGGTGTCTTTAAGCCCCAGCATATCTGAAATGTCCTTCAATGTCGCTTCGGTTGCCGTCGCTGTAAGCGCCAGAGTGACGGGATGACCGAGGAGCGCCTTGATGTCTCCAAGCTTCGAATAATCAGGCCTGAAATCATGCCCCCATTGTGAGATGCAGTGGGCTTCATCAACGACAAAAAGGCTGACATTGAGCAACTGAAGCTTTTTCAGCATTTGGCCGGACTGGAGTGCTTCTGGTGAAATATACAGATATTTGAGGCGGTGAAGCCGATTGAACACGTCATTTTTTTCTTGGTATGTCAATGCGCTGTTCAAAGCGGCAGCTCTCTTCTCTCCACGCATCTTCAATTGCTGCACCTGGTCTTCCATTAAAGACAAAAGCGGTGAGACGATCAGGACGGTTCCGTCTTTCAACAGCCCTGGAAGCTGATAGCATAGCGATTTCCCCCCTCCTGTCGGAAGCATCGCCACCGTGTCCCGCCCCTCCAGGACGCTTTTGATGATCGTTTCCTGGCCTTTTTTAAAAGTATGATAACCAAAATACCGGCGGAGTGCCTGATGAAGTTTATCCATTCCTGATCACCGTTTTCGACAAGGCGAGGCGGATTTTAAAATAACTGTATCGGCCGCCGAGCCCCTCTTTAATTTGTCTGATTTTATTGGTTTGGTTCGCTTTCGCATAATCGGCAATGATTTTCTGCTCCTCTTTCGACACGTACTGATCGATGGAAAAAGACGGATCATGAATGGCAATTTCCACAATGTGATCCTCGATCGTCGCCGATTTCAGCTTTCGAATGTCTGCGATCCGTTCTATTGTATGCCCTTCTTTTACAAGATAAAGCGTTTTTCTCGTCGATTGTGTCAGACCATCCTTCAAAGGAATGTCCTGAATGAGCGTTTGAAAAAGCGGACTTTCACCATTTTGGGCGGATTGAATAAAATGATGCAGAACATCCCAAAACAGTGCATATATGTACCACTCATCAAGGTCCATCTTTTCGGAAAGCTGTCTAAATGTATAGCCCGCTTTTGCCCCGGATGTCAGGGAGTGAACAAAAATAGCGGCCTGTTCATCATGATTCAAAACAGACAGCTTCTCTTTCAGCTCTTGGTGAAACTGGACTGCTGTTTCAGCGGCATTCCGATTTCTTAAATACTGTTTAACCCAGTTCTGAATCTGATAATCTTTTACGATCGGGATATACACGCGTTCGCTGTAAAGCTTGTTGGAGAGCACTTGAATCAAAAGCGACATCCTTGCCCACATCATTTTGGCTGCCGCCTGATAAAAGCCGCCGTGAAAATGGCTGGGCCACGGGTAAAGGGCAAAAAAGCCGGCAAGTTCCGCTTCCCCTTTTTCGGTGACGGTGTAGGCGCCGCTTTCCGCTTTTTCTCTGATCAAAGACTCCTGCTTCAATTGTTGAACGCTGACTGACACCTGCTCTCTCGACAGAGTCGAACAAAAGCCGAAGTATTTTGAAACGGCAAATAAACCGGCGTCCTGTATCGTCTGTGACGACCTTTTTCCTTTTAATAAATGATAGACGGCGCTTGGAGAACGCTCACCCTTCATGGATGACAGAATGTCAAGCACAATAGCGTCAAAAAAATGAACCGGCATATCATCACCTACAATCTTCCGGCAACATTCGATCATTTCTTCCTTTTATTTTAACAGATTTTGCGGAGAAATCGACGTTTAAACTCATATAAAAGGGGTATGTTAGCAGTAGAACCCTTGTGTGATAAGCATTCTCAATATTTTTGAGTTGAAATGTAAGATTAACACCATTACAATAAGGAATGGGAATAGGTTTCATATCGGATAGATAGAGGGTTAAACCATTTGTTCCAACGAAGAACAATCTGGGAGGTTTTTTATTCATGCCAAAATATACAATTGTAGACAAAGATACGTGCATCGCATGCGGAGCTTGTGGTGCTGCGGCTCCTGATATTTATGATTACGACGATGAGGGCATCGCATTTGTGACCCTTGACGATAATCAGGGTGTCGTCGAAGTCCCTGACGTCTTAGAAGAAGACATGATGGACGCGTTTGAAGGCTGTCCTACAGATTCGATCAAAGTTGCGGATGAGCCGTTCGAAGGCGACCCGCTTAAACACGAATAAAGCCAAAAAAACATCCGGTGCACAAGGTGCCGGATGTTTTTTTATCAGATAAGCATGGCTTTACCAACAAGCAAAAAGAAGCCGGCTAAAGACATCCGGCTTCTTCTGCAGCTGAAAATATCCGGGCACATGTGCCTGGTATTTTCATGTCTATTTATTTGGCCATGCGGACGTTTTCCTTCAACCGCGGTTTCAGCGAAAGGAAAATCGGCGTGGTCACGAGAGCCACGGCGATGCCTTTGATGAAATTAAAAGGCAGGATTCCGGCCAGAACTGTAGTCTTGAGCGCTTCTCCCGATAGCACTGGAGCATTTAAAAACCAAGTATAGGCAGGCAGAAACAATAGATAATTTAAAATGCTCATCGAAACGGCCATCACAAGCGTCCCTGCGAAAAGAGCTGTGACAAACCCTTTGGCAGAACTTGATTTTTTAAGCAGTACAGCTGCCGGCAGGATAAACAATGTTCCGGCAATGAAGTTAGCCGCCTGATCAATCGGAACGCCTGAGGCGCTTCCTGCAATAAAGTAATTCAGCACGTTTTTGATCGCTTCAACGGCAATTCCGGCTCCCGGACCATACAAAATAACAGCGAGCAGTGCCGGGATATCACTGAAATCGATTTTTAAATACGGGAATGCTCCCAAGATTGGAAAGCTCAGCATCATTAAAATAAATGCGATGCTGCTCAGCATGCTGATTGAGACGAGACGTCTCACCTTGTTGTGTTTCATTTTGTCACTCTCTCCTTTTCGATCACATCTCACGAAAAGAGGAATGGTTCTTTCCCCTGCCCTAAACAAAAAACCCGCTTTATTGAAAAAGCGGGGCTGTTTTACAGACAGGTCAAATAAACGTTTGAAAATATCATTTCAAAACGCACGGAACCTCCATCTTCTCCCATCCAGACTATACTGTCGGCTTCGGAATCGCACCGAATCCTGCCCCTAAAGAGGCTCGCGGGCTTAGAGCGCTTGCTCATCACCGCCGGTAGGGAATTTCACCCTGCCCCGAAGATTGATCTTATTTATTTTTAATACTGATATTATTATAAATTAATTGTGAAAAAATGTACAGATTCAAAGCTTATTGCGCTGTTTTGGGACGTGCGGCAGGATATTTCGGCAAACTCACTTTTTCCACACGCTAAAAACCGCACATTCACAGTTATTTCATTTTTAATTTTCGTCTTTCCGCACGAAACTCATTGACACCCTTTATGGAATATGGTAAATTATCAGATATTTATGACGCTTATTTAGGAGGAAATCTTACATGTTTCGAGTATTGGTCTCAGATAAAATGTCCAGCGACGGCCTCAAACCATTAATGGAAGCAGATTTTATTGAAATTGTAGAAAAGAATGTTGCGGAAGCGGAAGACGAGCTTCATACGTTTGACGCTCTCTTGGTGCGGAGCGCCACGAAGGTGACCGAAGAGCTGTTTAAAAAGATGACTTCGCTGAAAATCGTCGCCAGAGCAGGTGTCGGAGTCGACAATATTGATATTGACGAGGCGACAAAACACGGTGTCATCGTCGTAAACGCGCCAAACGGAAATACAATTTCAACTGCTGAACATACCTTTGCAATGTTTTCAGCGTTAATGAGACATATTCCGCAGGCAAACATCTCCGTTAAATCAAGGGAGTGGAATCGGTCGGCTTACGTCGGTTCAGAGCTTTACGGAAAAACGCTCGGCATCATCGGAATGGGCCGCATTGGAAGCGAAATCGCGAGCCGCGCAAAAGCGTTCGGCATGACCGTTCATGTATTTGACCCGTTCCTGACTCAAGAAAGGGCAAGCAAGCTCGGCGTTAATGCGAACAGCTTTGAAGAAGTTCTGGCATACGCCGACATCATTACGGTTCATACCCCGCTCACAAAAGAAACGAAGGGACTTTTGAACAAAGAAACCATTGCAAAGACGAAAAAAGGCGTTCGTCTCGTTAACTGTGCAAGAGGCGGCATCATCGATGAAGCGGCGCTTTTGGAAGCTCTGGAAAGCGGACATGTCGCAGGCGCTGCCCTGGACGTATTTGAAGTCGAGCCTCCGATCGATTCAAAACTGATCGATCATCCGCTTGTGGTCGCGACTCCTCACTTGGGCGCTTCAACAAAAGAAGCCCAGCTGAATGTTGCTGCACAAGTTTCCGAAGAAGTCCTTCAGTATGCGCAAGGAAATCCTGTGATGTCCGCGATCAACCTTCCGGCCATGACAAAGGATTCATTCGAAAAAATCCAGCCTTATCATCAGTTTGCCAATACGATCGGAAACCTTGTGTCCCAGTGCATGAATGAGCCTGTTCAAGATGTAGCCATTCAATATGAAGGCTCCATCGCCAAGCTTGAAACGTCATTTATTACGAAAAGCCTTTTGGCCGGATTCCTGAAGCCGCGGGTCGCGGCTACCGTTAACGAAGTGAATGCCGGCACCGTTGCGAAAGAGCGCGGCATCAGCTTCAGCGAAAAAATTTCTTCCAATGAGTCAGGCTATGAAAACTGCATTTCTGTGACTGTTACCGGAGATGTGACGACATTCTCTTTAAGAGCGACGTACATTCCGCACTTCGGCGGACGTATTGTTGCCTTAAACGGCTTTGATATCGATTTTTATCCGGCTGGACACCTTGTGTATATTCACCATCAGGATAAACCAGGGGCTATCGGCCATGTCGGACGAATTTTAGGAGACCATGACATCAACATCGCGACTATGCAGGTGGGCCGAAAAGAAAAAGGCGGAGAAGCGATCATGATGCTTTCATTTGACCGCCACCTTGAGGACGACATTTTAGATGAGCTGAAAAACATCCCGGATATCGTGTCTGTTAAAGTCATCGACCTTCCTTAATAAGAAACCGCGGAACCTGAAAGGAATTCCTTTCGGGTTCCGTTTTTTCAGGAATTCTCCCTGATCTCAAGCAGCTGGCGGGGATAAATCTGCTCTCCTTTCAAATCGTTCCATTCGATGAGGTGCTGTACAGTAACGCCCATTTTTTCGGCGATATGATGAAGCGTATCCCCTTTCCGCACCACATATGTGCCGGTCTTCGATTCATCGGCATGAAGGCGGAGTGTTTGGCCAGTCTTAAGATTCGAATGTTTCAACCCGTTTATTCTCATGATCTCCTCGATTGATATACCGCTATCCCTGCTGATTTTCCAGAGCGTGTCCCCTTTTTGAACGGTTACTGCACCGCTCATTGTCCCGGCGTTTTGATGAACGTGGACAGAATTTTGCCGGAACGCCTCTTCACGAAACACCGTCAGCGGATTGATTGCATATCTTTTATCTTCAGTCCATGAACCGTAATGCATTTCAAAATGCAGGTGGGTTCCGGTCGATATTCCCGTATTGCCGATGATTCCGATTTGCTCGCCTTTTTTCACCCGTTCTTTTTCCTTTTTCAAGCGTTTGCTTAAGTGGGCATAAACGGTTTCATACCCGTTGTCATGTTTGATAAATATCACTTGGCCGTAGGAGTCGGATTGATACGATTTACTTACCGTTCCGTCTGCGGCTGCCGCTACAGCCTCCCCTTCGGGAGCAGCGATGTCAAGCCCCTTATGCTTTCCGCCTCTCGTCCCGAATTGATCTGTGATCTCCCCTTTAATCGGTTCTATCCACTCTGAGGCTGCCGCCCCCGGCGCGGTGACGAAAAGCGCAAGCCCCGAAAGCCATGCGATCGCGAACAGGAAGTTTTGATGTCTGAGTTTCTTCAAAGTTTTCCATATCCTCCTATTACATGCATCTTCGGTAAAATTCCCCCCATTCGGAGACAGCTTAGTATACTTCCAAATCAATACATTTTATACATTAAAAAAAGACTCCGTACGTGGAGTCTTTTAGCTTTCTATCGTCATCGGATTCGGTGCGTACGGAACCTGTACAGATTTCGACAAGTCATAGGCGCCGACCTTGTTTGTAGATGCATTTTTAAATTTCACTTTTGTGAACCCGAAATCTTTGGCGGTCAATAGAAGGCCTTCCACCATCAAGACGTCTTCAGGTTTATTTTCAATATTCGCGGAGGAAGAAAATTGAATGATCAGTTCTTTTCCATTCTTTTGTATATCTTCAATCTGCGTATCATCAGATAGAATAGGTTGTAAATGAGTGCTGCTTTCTTCATTTTTCATCATCTTTATCGCTTCCTGCACCGTTTCGTAAGGTTCGCTTGAAGGTGCAAGGAACCGGCGTCCATCAGAGCTTTCATATAAATAATAGCCTTTTTGCGTTTGATGCATAATCGCCATATCGGCGAGCATTCCGAATGTTTCAAATTCAACACCTGATTTATCATTGGAAATAAACAGAACAGAATCATACGAACCCCATTTAAAGGTTTCGTTGATCACATTTTTCAGCCGTTCGAAATCATCGACTGAAAGCCCCGGTATTTTCTCATTCACTTGAATCGTCAGTTTTTTACTGTTTTTCTGTTCTTTGAACTTCACCTGATCAAGATAAGCTGTATCAAATGATGTAAATTGGTCCACTCCAAGCCGGCTGTACGCGTGAAGCGCATCTTCAAGGTTCGTCATTCTTATACTTTTCTTAAGGCTTATCGGGACAACGACAGACTTGGACTCGTCAAGGAAGGCAAAGGTGATATAGTCGTCTTTTTGATTCTGGGAGACGACAAACGTATTTGCCGGTTCAGACTTGGCAGCATCAGCCTCCGTCTGCACCAATTTTCCGTCAGAAGAAATGTTGGCATCGGCGCTGTTTTGAGATCTGATCTGTTCGATTAATTGAGGAGTGATCAGCATCAGAAGAAAGAGAACCAAAACTGTAGCAGCAAATGCGCCGACCCGTTTTTTCGGTGATTTACGCTTTGGTGCGAAAATCAGCTTTTGATAGATCTGATTTGCCGAACGATTATCCTTAACCGTTGGAAGTTGGCTTAGTAACGCCTTCAGCCGTTCTTCGTTCCATTCTGACTTCTTCATTCTTTGGATCCTCCTTCAAAAGCTCCATCTGTTTACGAAGCACTTTCAGACCGCGGTGCTGAGTGGTTTTTACCTTGCTTTCGGAAAAATTCAAGGCTTTTGCTGTTTCACTGATCGAATACCCTTGGATAAACCGCAATACGATGACGGATCTTTGGTCAAGCGTACACTTGTCAAGGGCCTCGAAAATTTCCTTAAGGTTTTCATTTTGCATCACGATGTCCTCAGGCAGAGGCTTGCGGTCTTTTACATCTTGTTTCTCCCAGTCAAACGTCCCCAAAATCCGTTGGCGGATCGTCTGCTGCTTTCTGAACCAGTCGATCGCAACGTGCCGCGCAATCGAAAGAAGCCAGGTTTTTTCGCTGCTCCTGCCTTCAAATGTTTCATAAGAATGCAGGACGCGGATGTATACTTCCTGAACTAAGTCTTCCGCCTGGTTTTTGTCTTTTACCATATAAAATAAAAACTGAAATAAATCCTGATGATACTGATCATATATTTTCTGAAAGGTTTCTTCCACCTGAAACCCCTCCGTTCAATTTATTGTCGTTTGTCAATCTTAAAAGGTTACATTACAACTATTACAACTATATTACGAATATATGAAAATGGAAAGGGGGTTTAACTAAAGTTAAGCTTAATTTTAACTTAACAAACATAAAAGCACCCGTTCTAAATGAACAGGTGCCAAACTTATAGGAACCCCCGTTTTCACTAAGATGAGCCCGCATAAGGCTTTCGTTCCTCCGATCGGAACGTTTTTGGCCTCGTCAGGCAAATAAAGCGGATCCTTTGAGATGGATGATGTCCATCCGTTTATGACTTTAAGTCCAATTGTTGGCGAAGCTTTTTGGAAATCTCCTTTCTCTTTTCATCAGTCACTAGGTGATACCATAAGCCGTCAACTTTTTTATCTTCACCTTCAATTTCTATCTGTTTAATATCCTTAGCAGCTTCTTTATAAGAATGTTGAATATCGATCATTTTGTCTAGTGTTAAGTTTGTTTTGATGTTTTTTTCTAACGCTGACAAAATCTCTTGATAGTTTGTTAATGATTTTAATTGTGCACCTTCATGAACAATTTCGTTGATGATCTCACGCTGACGCTCTTGACGTCCAAAATCACCGCGGGGATCGTCTTTTCTCATCCGGGCATATGTCAAAGCAGTTTTGCCATCAAGATGCTGCTTCCCTTTTGACAGATGCACGCCTTCAAGGGTGAAATCAATCTGGTTATCTACCGTTACGCCGCCAATTGCATCTACAATATCTTTAAACCCATCCATATTGATTTTGATATAGTAATTGATTGGAATGTTCAAAAATTGTTCTACAGTTTCAACGGTCCCTTCAATTCCCCCATATGTGTAGGCCGAATTCATTTTCGAAAAGGTATTCTTTGATTTGATAAACACCCTTGTATCACGAGGAATACTTGTCATGGTCGTTTTCTTTGTGTCCGGGTTAACAGTCATAACAATCATAGAATCCGGGCGTCCTTTATCACCAGGGCGCTCATCTATCCCTAATAAAAGAATGGATATAGGATCGTGCGGAGCAGCATCCTTCTGCTCGGCATCCCGATGAAGAGGCTCGTACATTCCATTAATTGATTTTGCGACGGTACGGTAAATCCCGTATGACACCACACTGCCAATCGTTATCACTAGCGCGAGGGCAAACAATATCAAATTTTTCATCTTTAGTTTTCTTTTTCTCATTTTCACTATACTATCCCTTCCTTGTTGATGCATCTCATATTTTTAATTCCATCTGAAATGAACCGGTTTGATCGAATCATGCATTGGTTTCATTTCATATCCGTTTTCTTGGAAATATTTCAACAGTTTTTCCAAATGGGCGGCAGTCGTCGGTTTTTCATGCATTAATACGACAAGCGGCTCAACACCCGAAAGGTTATTGACTTGCTGAATCACATTATTCACAAATTGACCGTTTGTATTTGCAGATTTCCAGTCCTCTGAATCAACAGTCCAATCCCAAAGGTTAAAGTGGTCGCGCTTAATGACTTCTTGAAATGGACCGGTAATGTAAGGTTTTGATCCGTAAGGCGATCTGATCAAATGTGTGTCAACGTTGGTCGTTTCTTTGATCGTTTTCAGCGTATCGTTCATTTCTGCTGCAAAGCTTTCAGGAGATTTATAGATTTTCGATACTTGATGCGTCACTCCGTGAGAGCCGACAGAATGGCCGTTTTCAACCATTTTCTTCACAATATCGGGATTTTGTTCAATATTCGGTTTTAACATGAAAAATGTAGCTTTTGCATGATACTTATCGAGCAAACTTAAGATTTTATCTGAAGCTGCAGGATTCGGTCCGTCGTCAAATGACAAGTAGACGACCTTTCCGATCTCCGGCGCTGTTTGCTTGTTTTCTTTTTTCTCTGCTTTATGTTTGCCTCCCGGCGCTGACGCGGCGGAATTTTCTTTTATTGGTTCCTGCTTTGGGCCGGCAAGTGCATTCCAAGATATGCATAACAAAGTGACACCCAGTACAATCAACATACCCAACACTAATTTTCCTAGTGCGCTCAATTTATGATCTTCTTTTGGTGAATTTGACACTTTTTCCAACTCCTTAGGCTATAATTATCAATCACTAGGTTTCTTTTAAACTCGTCACATACAAATGACAATTTTTAAGCTGCTATTTTGAAGACAATGTTCTATAAGAAGGATGCTCTTTAAATATAAGGGGAAGATATCGCAGAAGTTCGACCAACTTGTAAACAAAATGTCACAAAAAGAAGAAAAACATCATTTTTTGAGGAGTAAATAATCGGACTGATTACCCTGTAGAAAATAGTAAGAAGGGAATAAACGGGTGGAAAACATGAGGTCTTTACAAAAGAAAAACCTTATTTCAGTTTTTAACTGAAATAAGGTTTTTTCGCCTGATATTAAAGTGGACAATGATCGGTTATTTAAATGTGATAATATAAGCTTGTTCTTCTAAAAATCGCGCGGATGCACTCTCTATGGCAGGATACTGGTATTGAGCGTTAACGAGCAGGCTGTTGCCGTCCGGGCTCCAATATATTTCCGAAGGGATGGTGCCGTGGTATATCGGTTCTTCATACAGGATATTTTTCCCTTGAAGCTTGCCTGCATAGATATTGTCTTCATCCTTCAAAGAGTAAGCGATTTTCTTTAAGTCGTTTGAGAATTTAAAAACAGTTACTTTTTCGAGCAGAGCAGACAACTCGCCGTTTCTGCGATCATATTCGTACAGGGTTTCCCCTGTGTCCAGGAATACAAATTGATCATTGTTTAACCAAACAGGGGCGCCACGGCTGTCCAGACGCTTGTCGTGGATTTTAATGCGGTTGCCGTCAATGGTTCCCATTCTGATCCCGTACTCGTCGGAACGCTGTAACACGGTAAGCAGCAAATCTCGTCCATTATCGGAGATGTTAACTCCCGTAAGCGAATTTTTTTCCGCGAAATCATTCAATGTATACGTTTTGAGCGTTCCGGAATCCGTATCATAAACACGAAGGCTGGTCTGATTCCCCTGCCCGACATCTAAAACGAGATAACAAACGTATCTGCTATTATTTGACCATGAAACATCTTGAACATAGACCTCATTGCTGGCGGAGATGCTGGCGATTTCTGTTTTTTTCCCGTTCGCTGTCGAAAGCAGCTGCATTGATGCCTTACTTAATCCCAAAGTGACTCCGGCGATGTGCTTTCCGTCTGGAGACATTTTTAGGTTGGACATGTTGCTTTCAATGCCTTTTACGATTTCAGCTTTTTCATAGGGGGAGGAAAGACGCTGAAGGCTGAGCGCTGTACGTTCGGATGTCCCATCTCCCTTGAAAAAACCGACAACGGAATCCGGTGAAGACCACCCAAGCAGCTGCCCTGCTTTTGGAAGGCGATAGATCGTATTGACTTGAAAAGGGCGGGTCTTCTTCTGGTTATCGCTATGATTTTCTTCCCCGCTTGGGATAATAATCGTTTCCGACCTTTTTCCGACATTATAACTGGACACGATAATGACCAGAAACAACAGCACTCCTGCCCATATGATAAACGGTTTGTTTTTCATCATTTCTCAACCTTTGCGTAAGCTAATTCAACATGAATCACTGTATGGTTTTCCTCGTAGAACATCTCGATTGTTCCTCCGTGTTCGTCAACAATTGTTTTCACAATGCTTAATCCCAAACCTACACTTCCCTCTTCCTTAATCTTCTGATTGACTGAATAAAAAGGCTGGAACATTTTGGAGTGTTGGTCATTTTCCAATGGAGCACTTGGATTCTTGAATGTAAAAAGAATGTTTTCTCCAACGATTTCGGCCTTAATGAAGATTTCCGAATGAGATAAGCTGTATTTGATGGCGTTGTCCAGCAGATTGATAAAAAGCTGGCGCAGCCTGCTCACCTGACCGTGAACGTACAGGCCATCCTCAATGTCACAGGCGATCCTTTTCTTATACCGTTCTGCCCGAAACTTCATCGATTCGCAAACGTCATTTAAAATTTCCCCTGCGTCGATCCTGTCAAATTGAGCACCCTTGGACGTTTCCCGGGATACTTCAAGAAGCTTGATCACCAAATGATGCAGGCGCCTGCTTTCTTCAACAATGTGGTTCATTCCTTTATCAAAAAATGCCCGATCCGATTCCCCTTTATCTTTTATAATCTCTGCATATCCTTGGATGGAAGTCAGAGGTGTTTTCAGCTCATGCGTCATATTGTCAAAAAATCGTTTTTCTTGTTCGTTAAGTTCCTTTAAACGATCGCGATCCCTTTCGATAGTTAAAATTTGTTCTCGAATTCTGCTGATCATGTCGTTAAAGTTGACGGCAAGCTGCCCAATTTCATCTTTTCTATTAAAGTGGATATCCATATCCAGTTTTCCCTTCTTGACTTGTGAGGTGGCATCTGTCAGCTTGACGAGAGGAATCGTGATATGTCTGGACAGGATATAGGAGAAAAGAAACGCCGCCACAAATATGGCAAGTGCGATGTAAAAAACAATATCCAGAATCTCTCCGCTTTGCTTATACTGCAGGTCGAAATTTTTCGAAAAGCGTAATATGCCTACTTTTGTGCCTTCAACGACAACCGGATATGAAAAAAACACTTCTGCTTTATTGCGGTTATAGGTGATATGATAGGCAGTCTTTCCTTTGATCGCCTGTTTAAGATCTTCATCACTCCCTCGGGAAAACACCTTTTGATCAGAAGAAGCCAACAATGCGCCATTCACGGTATAAACACCGACATTGCTTCCTGTGGAGTGATTTAAATTATCTACTATTTCATCGGCCATATCACCGAAATAAAGTTCATTGTTTTTATAGTGATTGATTAAAAATGCTTGGTTTACATAGACGATACTGTTTTTTTTCAGTTCGACTAAATCCGATGTTACAATTTTTTCATTACTCGACCAAATAACATTCTTAACCGTGTGATTGAGCACAAGGAAAGAGAGAGAAAAAATCAGAAAAAAGCCAACAATAAACTTGCCCTTGATGGTCCGTAACACTCTCTACTCCTCCTGCTTCTCGAATTTATATCCGATGCCGAACACTGTTTTAATCGAGTCGCTTGCATCAAGCTTTTTGCGGAGTCTTTGAATATGGGTATCGACTGTACGGGTGTCACCGAAAAAATCGTATCCCCAGATGAATTCCAAAAGCTCTGAACGCGTAAAAACTTTTCCCCGATGGTCAACCAAAGTCATAAGCAGATCATATTCTTTCGGAGTTAATTCGACGGCTGCCCCGTCTTTTTTCACCAGTCTTTCCCCCGGAACGATCACGATATTTTTAAACCGGATCTCATCCACTTTTTCCGTTTCCCGTTCGTTCACGTGATGGGCTTGTTCCAGACGCCGAAGGATCGTGCGGATTCTCGCGACAACTTCGCGCAGATCAAATGGCTTTGTAATATAGTCATCGGCTCCGAATTCCAGTCCAAGTATTTTATCCGTAATATCTGATTTGGCGGTGATCATCAGGATCGGAATATTATAGCTTTCGGTCACTTTTTTGCAAATATCCAAACCGCTGCAGTCCGGCAGCATCCAATCGAGTAGCAGAAAATCAGGTTTGAACTGATCTAATTTCCTCATTCCTGAAGAACCGTTATTGACCGTACACGTTTCAAAACCTTCGGACGTCAGCCCGTATGAAAGCAAATCAGCAATTGCTTCATCATCTTCAATAATCAGTATTTTGGTTTTATCCATAAAGTCATCACTCATTCCCTGTTTCATGCTTATTTTATCTAAAAAAATCTCTTTTGTTTCTCGCATCCTTCTATAGAGATTATACATAAATCCAAACCAAAGTCTTCATTTGACAGTCCGCAATTGGATCGCTGGCGGACTTTAAGGCACAGAAAAAAATGAACTGCCTTTTATAGATTATCAGAACGGGAGCGATCATTTCCATATGCGGTTTTCACTATCATAAAGTTTCCGGTTGTCCCAAATACTTCATCCATTTCCTCTTCGACGTTCATCTGTTTTTTGAAATTCTCACTTTTTTATCGGCAACAAAGGCTTAAACGTTTCAGGATAAGCAGAAATTTTACAAATTGGATACATCTTGCCCTCAAATAACTGAGCACCTGTTCTGCATGAACAGGTGCTCTTTGTTTCTTATGGAACAAGATTCTTCGTCAAATTTGGCCATCATCCTGCTTATTTCTTGGAATGTAAAACGTGAAGGAAGTACCTTCGTTCAGCATGCTGTGGACGGTGATCGATCCGTTGTGTGCATCGACGATGTTTTTGACGATCGCAAGTCCGAGGCCCGTCCCGCCTTTTCCTCTCGTCCTTGCTTTATCAGCTTTGTAAAAGCGTTCAAAAATAAACGGCAGGTCCTCTTCGGGAATGCCGCTGCCCGAGTCTTTCACGGCGATTTTCAGTCCGCTTTGCGCTGACTGCACATCGACATGTACGGTGCCACCGGCATTTGTATGGCGGATCGCGTTGTCAATCAGGTTTGTTAATACCTGCTCCATTTTGTCCGGATCAAACACAAATTTGGTTTCGTTCAGATCAAGATTGTGAGAAAGCGTAATATCTTTGTCTCCGGCCACTCCGTAAAACTTTCTGAACACCCTCTCAAAAAATTCACGGAGCTCCACCGGTTCAACGTTTAAGGAAATATGCCCCGCCTCCATTCTGGCAAGGTCCAGCAAATCATTCACAAGCCTTCCCATTCTTAAAGACTCGTCATAGATGACCTGTGCGATTTCCTTTTTTTCTTCCTCAGAGCTTGCGATGTCGTCAACGATCGCTTCACTGTACCCTTGAAGCATCGAAATCGGTGTTCTCAGCTCATGGCTGACATTTGCGATAAAGTCTTTTCTCAGCTTATCAAGCCGTCTTTCCTCCGTCATATCCCTCAACACGGCGACCGCTCCGCGTACATGGGACTGATTGTACAGCGGACTCATGAGCAGCACCCATGTTCTGCCTTGCAGGGTCATTTCAATCATCTGCTCTTTCTCCGTGCTGACCGTGTTTTGAAAAAGCTCGCGGGCTTCAGGGGGCAGTTCATGGCCTTCTTTTACATTCATGTTCTGCTCATAATACCAAGCCTGTAAAAAGCGTTCAGCCGGGGGATTTGTCACAAGGATCGTCCCGTCGATATTGATGGTGATCACGCCGTCGGCCATACTGCTTAAGATATTCGACAAATGCTCCTTTTCCTGATTGAGTGCCGTAATATGAAACTTCAGCTGACGCCCCATTTGATTAAAGGCAATCGCCAGCTCACCGATTTCATCCTGGGTCAGGATCGGAATCTTCGTATCAAACTTCCCTTTTGCCAAGTCCTGGGCACCCTGCCGCATTTTTCTGAGCGGGTAAGTAATCCGGCTTGACAGGAAGAAAGCGAAAATCGTCGTTAACACAATCGCAATTGCAGCGGCAAAGAGGATGTATCTCGTCGTATGCTGTGTCGTATCCTTCACGGCAAGAAGCGATTGAGAAAGAAACACCATGCCTTCATCTTCGCCTTTCCCGTACGGTACACCGACAATCAGCTGATCGTTCTTTTGATTGGAGATAACCGTCCTTTTCTGCACTTTTTGATGCTTGCGAAGGGCTTCGTTCAGATCGGGATCGTTTTTAATATCTTTTAATGTGATGGAAGCCACTTTTTGATGTTCCCGCGGCGAATACCAATATTCATTCTCGTTTTTAATGACCGTGATGCTCGTCAGTTCATCGGCAAGCTCCCATGTGATCGACCTCGCTGTCTCCTGGTCTTTATGGTTTTCCATGATGACGGCCACCTTGCTGGCGAGCTTTGTCAAATCAGCTTCCGCTTCATCAACATGGTAGTTTTCAATAAACTCAAGCAGAAAGAACGTAAGGATAAATAAGACAAATGAAACCAAAAGCAGTATGGTAAACCACAGTTTACCGACTACGCTCTTCCAAAACTTCATTCGGTTCCGACCTCAAATTTATACCCGACACCCCATACTGTTACGATTTTTTTCGCAGCTTTCGGCGAGACTTTGTTCAGTTTTTCACGTAAACGTTTAACATGGGTATCGACCGTTCTCAAATCGCCGAAAAACTCGTATTGCCATACTTCCTTCAGCAGCTTTTCACGATCGTATACTTTATCAGGGGTTTTGGCCAGGAAGTAAAGCAGTTCGTATTCTTTCGGCGTCAGGCTGACTTCGGTCCCGTCCGCCATGACTCTGTGAGCATCGTGATCAATGGATAAGTGAGAAAAAACAAGAACATTTTTTGCCGTTGTATCTGTATTCAGGTAAGAGGTTTGCGATGATCTTCTCAAGAGCGCTTTGACTCTCAGCACCACTTCCCTCGGACTGAAAGGTTTTACAATGTAATCATCGGTTCCGACTTCAAAGCCCTGCACCCGGTTCGCTTCCTCGCCTTTCGCCGTCAGCATGATGATCGGAGTGGCTTTTTTATCGCGTACTTGGCGGCATACTTCAATGCCGTCGGTTCCGGGCATCATCAAATCGAGCAGGATTAAATCGTAATCGTTGCCGAGGGCTTTATCGATGGCTTCATCGCCATTCTCGGCTTCTTCGATCTTATAGTTTTCCCTTTCCAGGTACATTTTTAAAAGTCGTCTGATTCTTGCCTCATCATCTACTACTAATATTTTTGTCTCTTTCGTCTGTTCCATCGTAAACCTCCTGATTTGAATCTTCTTACATTCATTTTATTAGAAAAGCGATCGTAAGCCAAGCTAAGAATGGCCTTTCCGCAGTTTAAAACAAAAAGCTGCGGAAGGCCCGGTGAAAAGCCCGGACCTTCCTGCACCGCACGGATCATGCATAAGAATGAAGTCCGGCGATGACAAGGTTTACAAAAATAAGATTAAACATAATAATGGCAAAACCGATGACGGCGAGCCACGCCGATTTTTCGCCGTGCCAGCCTCTTGAAAGCCTGAGATGCAGATAAGCTGCATAAAACAAAAATGTAATCAGCGCCCAGACTTCTTTCGGATCCCAGCCCCAGAATCTGCTCCATGCCAGCTGTGCCCATATCATCGCGAAAATAAGCGCGCCAAGCGTAAAAACCGGAAAGCCGATCGAAACGGAGCGATAGCCGATTTCATCGACAAGGTCAAGGTTCACATTTTTCACGAGCGGCTGAAGAAGCTGACTGATGCGTTTTCTGATGATCAGCCTGATGACACCGTAAAGCAAGGCTCCGGTTCCAAACGACCAGAGAACGGTATTCAGCTTTCGGCCTGAAAAAATAGGCGGCACATTGACAAGCGGCTCCATCCTCTCCTCCGTTAAAAGTTCGCCCTTGTTCGGGCCGATAAGAGCGGGAAGCTCGTAAATCATGACGTCTTCCTGGTTGTCTTTATCAATCCACTTAAACTGCGCCTCATAGCCCCCGATGCGGAATGAGGTCGTCACAAGGATAAACGCGAGCGTTGTCACAAGCATAAACATGACAAATTCGAGCCAGAATGTTTTTTTGCCCGGCTTTGACTGATCCACATGCTTGAGCAGAAAGATCACGCCGGCGACAAAGCTGATGGCGAGAATCGCCTGCCCGAGAGCTGCAGTCGTGACATGAATATAAAGCCAGTTGCTTTGAAGCGACGGAATCAGCGGTGTGATATCGGTCGGAAACATGCTGGCATATGCGATTAAAAGCAGAACAACGGGCAGTGTAAACAGTCCCAAAGCAGACAGCTTGTAAATAAAGTAGATGATGATGAACGCCAGGACGAGCATCATGCTGAAAGCAGTTGTAAATTCAAAGAGATTGCTGACCGGTGCGTGTCCGGAAACGATCCATCTCGCAATAAAATATCCAAACTGGCATACAAATCCGATGATCGTGATCAACACTGCGATCGATGCCCAGCGGTTCTTCTTCTTCCGGTCTGAAGCCTTGCTCCTGATGGAGCCGCCAAAAAAGAAGACCGCTGAGAGATACAAAAGAAATGCCGCGTACAATAAATTGCCGCTTAACTCTGCCATGAAAACCCCTCCCTATGCTGGCCGTTTATTTTTTTCCTTTGACAGTTCTTTTTGATCGGCCGGTTCGGATATCCCCGTATCCTCGAGTACGGCCTTCAAGTCCTGCTTCAGCCCGTACCAGTTTTTGTTCGTATGTCCGGCGACGAGCACATGCCCGTCCAGCTTTCTGAGCCAGATCCTTCTGTGGTGCCAGTACATCCCTTGGATGACGCCGATCATAAAGATGGCGCCGCCGACCATGAGCACCCACAAAGTCAAATCTTTTCTAATTGTGAGGCCTGAGAGATTCTTCGTTTCGACGTGGTCAAACTTCATTTTGTATTTATTGTCGTCAGAACCTTCGATTGTTTCCTGAATCGCCACGAAACTCTTTTCTCCTTTAGGCTTATCCGGAGCGGTGATCTGGAACACAAAAGCCGGATTGTTCGGATTCCTCGTTTTCGTGCTCGGTTCCCCGTCTTTGTTAAAATAAAAGTCCGGCAGGTAGCTTGCAATATGAACTTTGTAACCGTTGCCAAGATCATATTCCGGTTTCGGCTCCAAGAGGTCGATTGCCACTTTGCCGAAAGATTTCCCGCTGTCTTTTTCAATCAGCTGAAACACCATTTTGTCGAGCTCGCCTTCCTTGTAAGTCAGCTGATAGAGTGCATATGAACCGAATTTCAAGGGATCATTGACCCTGATCTTGCCGTTTTTCACTTTCTTCAATTCAGGCGCTTCACCCGGCAGGCTGTCATTTTTTCTTTCATACAGTTCAACATCGGTTTGATATGTTTTTGCGACAGTCCCGTCACCGGCTTTGGTGATCGCCTCTGAAAATACTTCTTTTTCTTTTTCACTGTCGTACATTTCTTTTGTAAACCGGTTGTTTTTCAAGTAGTAATGGCCGTCAGTTCCCGGGATGGGCACGGTCTCCCCTTCCCTGATCCAAAGGGTTTCGTCGACATACATGCCCGGAACAAATCTGAGCATGACCCCGATGAGAAATATAATCAGCCCGATATGGTTAACATAAGGGCCCCACCTTGAAAAACGGCCTTTTTCTGCAAACAGGTTGCCGTTTTCTTCCTTGACGCGGTACCGTTTTTTCTTCAGTTTACCGATGATTTGCGTTCTTGTGTCTTCGGACAAATCCGCTTCCGTCCGGCTGAAAAGGCGCTGCCTCTCCATAAAGTTCGGATTTCGCGTGACGCCTTGATTTTTCAACGCCCTGTACAAAGGAACGACCCGGTCAAGGCTGCAGATGACAAGCGAAATGCCGATTGAGGCAACCAAAATAATAAACCACCATGAACCGTAAAGATTGTGAAAACCGAGAGCATAATAGATTTGTCCGAGAAGCCCGTATTGTTCGCTGTAGTATGTATCAGCCTGCGCACCCGGCGGCAGGAACATTTCCTGCGGAAAAATCGTTCCAAAAGCAGATGCTGTCAGCGTAATGACGATCAGCCAGACGCCGACCTTTACAGACGAAAAGAAATTCCATATTTTATCTACGATTGTTTTGTTATATGTTTGAGAGCGTCTCGCACTTCCATCATACCGCATGTCAAGGAGTTTGGCCTCCTGTTTGACAAGCGGCTTTCCGCACGATTCACACAAAACGGTACCTGCCGGATTCACATGGCCGCATTCGCATTTGATTTCTTTCATGATGACGATCCCTCTGGTTTGATCATATTCATATAATCATGGATCATCCGTTCTGTCATCGTGCCCGACACGACCTTGACAATCTCTCCGTCAGGGTTGATGAGAAACGTGGTCGGCAGCGGTGTGACATCGTAGGCGTTCAGCACCTGCCTGTCTTTATCAAGCACAACCGGAAAATTGACGCCGTGGTCTTTCATAAAGTTTCGGACGGCAAGGTTTGATTCGCCGACATTGACGGCGACGATTTCGACCCCTTGATCCTTAAACACCTTGTATTGATTCGCCATATAAGGAAATTCTCTTTTGCATGGTTCACACCATGTTCCCCAAAAGTTTAAAAATACCCCTTTGCCTTTTAGTTCGTCCAGTTTGAGACGGTTGCCGTCAACATCCTCCAGCGAAAAATTGGGAGCTTTTTCCCCCACCGCCACACTTTCCGTATTTTGAAACACGGCGCTGTACAGCGTGTAGCCAAGCGCTGCAAGCAGCACAAGGAGGATGCCTGTCCGAATGTAAAAACGCTTTTTTTTCATAATCCGCCCCCTCATTTAGACATTCAGTTTCATTATATCATCTCAAGACTGATAGCCATTTGCCTTTTTTGAAGGTTGTGTGAAAATTTAGAAAGCCGCTTTACCGTGTTCGGCCAATGCCCTGAGCCTTTTGACTTCATGAGGCGTGAGCTCTCTTTTTTCCCCGGTTTTCAAGCCCGCCAGATTCAAAAAAGCGTACTCTTCCCTTTTCAGCTTGAGCACCTCGTGTCCGATGGCTTCAAACATTCTCCTGACCTGGCGGTTTCGCCCCTCATGGATCGTGATTTGGACGATGCTTGTCTGCTTTTTCTTATCGAGTGACAAAAGCTTCACTTTTGCCGGAGCTGTCTTTCCTTCCTCAAGGCGTACGCCCCGCTCAAGTTTTTTTAAATTCTCCTTTAAAGGAATGCCTTTCAGCTTTGCTACATACGTTTTGTTAATTTCGTATTTCGGGTGCATCAATTTATTGGCGAAGTCCCCATCATTCGTCAACAATAAGAGGCCGCTCGTATCATAATCAAGCCTTCCGATCGGATAAATCCGCTCCTCCACCTCGGTGAAAAAGTCGGTCACAACTTTCCGGCCTTTGTCGTCTTTGACTGCTGATATAACCCCTCTCGGTTTATACAGGAGAAAGTAAACGGGTTCTTCGCTTTCAAGCTGGACGCCGTTTACCTCGATCCGGTCGGAGCTTGACACTTTAACGCCGAGCTCTCTGACGGTTTTGCCGTTGACCGTGACTCTCCCTTCTTTTATAAGTTCCTCCGCCTTCCGCCTCGATGCAATACCGGCGTGGGCGATTACTTTTTGAAGTCGTTCCATATCTTTCACCTCATGTATTATCTTACTTTTTTCCAGACCAACAAACAAGTTTGCAGGCGCCTTCTTCCTTAGGAAAGAAGCACTCCGCCCTTAAATGTATCCTTTCTCACGTCAAAAGTAAAACAGTTTTGGTAGAAAAGCAAAAAAGCGCCTGTTGATCAGGCGCTTCCAAACAGCAATGTTACAATAATCACAGACGCGATAATCCCCGCTAAATCAGCAAGCAGTCCCACCTTTAAAGCATCTCCCATTTTCTTAATTCCGACCGCTCCGAAATAGACGGTCAAAACATACAGGGTCGTGTCTGTCGATCCCTGCATGACAGAGGCCAGCCGGCCAATGAATGAATCGGGCCCGTAAACAGCGATCAAATCGGTCGTCATGCCTAGCGCTGCCGTTCCTGAAATCGGCCGGATCAGAGCCAGCGGAACCACTTCCGTCGGAATTCCCACGGCGGAAAACACGGGCTTTAAAAGATTCATAAAAAAATCGAGCGCCCCTGAAGCACGGAAAACGGTGATCGCGACAAGCATACCGACCAAATAAGGGATAATGGAAAATGCAATTTGGATTCCTTCCTTCCCTCCCTCAACAAATGCTTCATAAGTCGGAACCTTTTTGAATGTACCGTATAGCAGAATCGTGGCGATGATAAACGGGATAAGGGCCAGAGAAAGCCAATTGATGAATTCCAAATGCTCACCCCTTCTTTTTTCTTCTATAATAAAAGTATCGGTCGATGAAGATCGCAAAGATCCCCGATATTAAAGTCGCCAAAATGGTCGGACCGACGATGTCTGTCGGCGCCTTTGCATCATATGTCATCCTGACCGCGATGACGGTCGTCGGAATCAAGGTAATGCTTGACGTATTGACCGCCAGAAAGGTGATCATTGAGCGGCTCGCTTCCCTGCGGTTCCGGTTGAGCACCTTCATCTGTTCCATCGCTTTAATGCCGAGCGGTGTCGCCGCATTGCCCAATCCGAAAAAGTTGGCCATTAAATTGGATAAAATATACCCCATCGCCGGATGATCCGGAGGGATCTCGGGAAACAGCTTTGAAATGAACGGACGGCACAACCTGCTGAATTTTTCGAGCAGCCCGGATTGTTCAGCGATTTTCATCAGCCCTAGCCAAAAAACAAGGACGCTCATCAGTCCGATCGCAATCGTGACGGCTTCCTTCGATCCTTTAAATACGGCTTCATTGACTTCCTGAACCGTTCCGTTGAAAAGCGCAAACACCAGACCGATCACCGTTAAGCCGACCCAGATTATATTGACCATGATGAACCGCCTGCCGCTCTTTGGAATACGGATTGAAAGGTCTCAAAAAACGATTTTTTCGGCTTTTTGTTGCGTTCGTTTTCATAATAAATCGGGACGCTTGCAATCGTTTTTTCGTTGAATATGACGTTCATTTCCCCGATGATGTCCGGGATTTCTTTTTTGTTTTTACGCCATGATTTTTTCGGTTCAAGAAGCTCGATGTCAACCTTCACGTCTTCTTTTTCATCTTCGTTTAACAGATATGTGACATCCCGTTTAATAAAAGCTTTATTTCCGTAAAAAGAGTCTTTTAATTTTGGAATCTCGCCTTTTTTTGCGATGATATATGTTTTGTAGTGGCCGTATACATAGTTGAACATGTTCATATGATCATTCCAGTCGTCAGAGGCATTGATTGTGACGGCGATCAAATCGGTTCCGTCTTTCGATGAAGTGGAGACGAGTGTACGCTTTGCCAGCTTTGTATATCCCGTCTTCCCGCCTGTACTGTATTTGTAAAGCCCTGTTAAAAGCTTGTTTTTATTTCTCCAGATGCCTTGCATCGTTTCTGCCTTATAGTGCTTCGTTCCGGCGATTTTTCGGTATGTTTCATTGTTCATCGCATATTTCGTCAAAAGCGCCATATCATAGGCCGAGGAATAGTGATCAGGGTGGTCATCGAGTCCGTGCGGATTGCGGAACAGGGTGTTTTCCATGCCGAGGTCGGCCGCTTTTTGATTCATCATGTAGACAAAGCCTTCCAGGCTTCCGCCCACATGCTCGGCAATCGCAACGGCTGCGTCATTTCCCGATCTCAGCATCAAACCGTAAACAAGGTCCTTCAGCTTCACCTTTTGTCCGCTTGTCAAATAGATCGATGATCCCTCCGTCCTGACCGCTCTGTCGCTGACCGTGACCGTCTCATCCAATTTGCCCGATTCCACGGCCAAAATGGCTGTCATAATCTTCGTAATGCTTGCAATGCGCCGTTTTTCATGCTCATCCTTCGCAAACAAAACCCGTCCGGATTGCCCGTCCATGACAATCGCGCTTCTTGCGCTGACATGAAGGGAAGGCTGTGCTTCAGCGGTTTGGTATGAAGAGCATAAAAGAGAGCATATGATGATGGCTGCTGCAGCTTGTTTTAGAAAAAAGCGCATTTTTTCTCACGTCCTTGTGGTTGTTTGTACAAGTTTATGCGCTTGTCTTTCCGTTATGAACACCAATTGGATGATTCCCCGAGAAAAATCTCAAGCAACATAAAAACTCCCCCTTTCATGAAAGGGGGAGTTCCGGCACACGGTTCATTTAAGCTATGATCTCGGCTGAACCATCTTCATCCGATAGTCAGTCGCATAGTATTCCAATTCTTCTCTCATCGATTGATATTCTGTTTCAAGCGAAGCCATCAAATTTTTTAATGAGGCCGGCGCTGGTTCGTGAAAGCAAATGGCGTTTTTTCCCGTGTAGGCCGCTCTGCTGTCTTCGTACCAAGTATCTTTTTTCGGTGTGAAAAATTCTTCTATGCATCGATGATAGATCTGATAGAGCGTCCTTTCAGCGGCAGCGTCCTGAAAAGGATCCTGCTGCAGCCTGATTCGGCAGGCCGCAAGCCCTTCTTCACAGTAAACCGCCAGTTTCCTCAAGTTGCTGAGGACATCGCGATAATAATCTCTTCTCCCGGGCTCTTCAGCTTCAAGGGATGAGAGCGTTGTTTCGTTTAAATAATCGCTCAGCGTCTGAACGGTCTGTGCTAAAAATTCGCCTGCCTGCTCGGTTTGGGCTCTTGCCATAGATTTTCCCATTGGTGTCGGCACCCTCTCCTCATCGCTTTGTTACAATCGTATTCTTTCATGAATGAAATTAAACATAAAAAATACGATAATATATATTATCATACTTCGGTCCTTAAGGTGAATCTATTTTAAATCTTCGAACGTCTGGTTAAAGTTCTCAAAGAACAGATCGGCTTCCTCCTGAACCCCGTCTTCTTCTACATTTTCGGGCAGCGGCGGAAGCTCTTCTAGCGTCTTTAAGCCGAATTGTTCAAGAAATGTTTCTGTTGTACCGTACAAGATCGCCCTGCCCGGTCCGTCCGCCCGGCCTACTTCGCACAACAGCGCTTTTGCGACAAGGCTCTGGAGAATCCGTTCAGATTTGACCCCTCTGATCTCCTCGACTTCCGCTCTCGTAATCGGCTGCTTATATGAGACGATGGCCAATACCTCGAGGGCAGCCTGAGAAAGCCCTTTTGAAGGGGCTTCAATCAGCTTTTTCAAATAGACGGCGAATTCTTTTTTAGTCGAAAGCATGTACGTATCCGCGTACTCGACAAGCTCGATGCCCCTGTCTTCTTTTTCATAGGTTTCTTTGACATCAAGCATAATATCCTGTAGCTCGGCTTCATCGACCTCTAAGACCGATAATAGCTGTTTTTTTGTCAGGCCCTCGTCGCCGGCGGCATACAAAAGCGCTTCGACAATGGCTTTCCAATTCACGATATCAAGCGTCATGAATCGCTTCACTCCCTGTTATGTAAATGTCTGAAAAGTTGTGTTCCTGTTCAATGATGATCAGCTGGTTTTTCATCAGCTCCAAAATCGCCAAAAACGTCACAACGAGATGCTCTTTCTGCTCGTACGGGAACAGTTCCATAAAATGCATCCTTTTGCGGGACGTTTTCAAACAGTCGACGATTTGCGTCATTCGTTCTTCTATCGGTATTTCCTGTCTTGAAATTCTTGTTTCAGACGGCCGGTTGATTTTTTTACGGTTCAGCACCTTTTGAAACGCCCCGAGCATGTCGTAAACGGTGACGGACAGCTTTTGCTCGCTGAGTTTGATTTCCTTGGCGTAGTCGCTTAAGTCGCTCGGCGGCTTTGCGAATGCTTTTTGCCGCTCTTCCTCGCGCTCCTTTAAATTTTGTGCAGCACTTTTGTACTTTCTGTACTCTATTAATTTTTCAATCAATTCTTCTCTCGGGTCCTCTTCCTCCTCGAGAAACTCTTCGTCAAACAGCTCTTCTTCCTGCTTTGGAAGGAGCATTCGGCTTTTGATGCTGAGAAGGGTCGCAGCCATCACCAAATACTCGCTGGCCACGTCGAGCTCAAGTTCGCGCATCGTGTGCACATATAATAAATACTGCTCGGTTATCTTCGCAACAGGTATGTCATAAATGTCTATTTCAAGGCGGTTGATTAAGTGCAGCAGCAGATCCAGGGGTCCTTCAAACGCCTCGATTTTCACCTGATATTCCATGTCATTTCTCACCATTTTCAAAATCGCTTCTAAGCCGGCTAAAACTGGCTACCCTTTAGTATAAATTACGCGTCTGCATGAAGTCCAATATAATTTAAGAAGCTTTGGCATCCGCCTATACGGTTTGAGCGTATCCTGCATAGAATACTGTGTAAAATCTTAAATCTGAGGAGGGAACAACATGGGAGGTAAAGGCTTCGGCTACGGCGGAGGATTTGCTTTGATTGTCGTTCTGTTTATTTTGTTGATTATTGTAGGAGCGGCATGGATCTATTAACATAAAAGATGAGAAGCGTCCGTTGCCGGGCGCTTTTTTCACTGCTTGGATATATCAGCCGTTTTTCCTCCGTTCCGTTCTTATGATACACTTTAACGGAAACTTAAAGGAGGATGTCAGATGTATCCCCAAGCTTATATCGATTACCTGGCCGAATTTCATGGGGCAAGGGATTATTTTGAGTGCCACGAAATTCTAGAAGACCATTGGAAAAAGGACCCTCCCGGCGAACGGAAATTATACTGGGTCGGGTTGATTCAGCTGGCTGTCGCGCTCTACCATCAGCGGAGAAACAATTTTGCCGGTGCAGAGAGATTAATGGCGAACAGCATCCGCATCCTGGCGTCCGAAAAAGACGCAGTCGAATCACTCGGATTGGATTACAGCCGCTTCATCGAACTGTTAAGGCAGACTTACCAAAAAATCGAAGCCCATTCTCCTTATGAAAGCATCATGCTTCCGATCGCAGATGAAGCATTGATTAATGCATGCCGGAAACAATGCGAAAAAAGGTCATATGAATGGGGAGCAAACGCTGCACCAGACGCCTTTATCATTGAGAAACACCGGCTGAGAGACCGGACTGAAGTGGTTGCCGAGAGGGAAAAACAAATCGAACGGCGAAAAAAGAGCAGAGGCTAGAAGCCTCTGCTCATTGGTTATATGTGATGTCTTCATTTTCGTGATCCTGACAGCGCGCAAAGAATCCTTTAGTTAATTCATTCGGAACCAGCGGTTTAGGTGCAAACATTTGCGAAATGGCCGACACCATTTTTTTACCGATTCCCTGATGACGGTGAGACGGGTTTACACTGATATGCTTGATCTCGACTTCTTCTTCTCTTTTCTCTACTCCTACACAGCCGACAATATCCTCGCCTTCTTTCCATAGGAACAGTTGCCTTTCAGTGTCCGTTTCATAGTCTTTAATTGTCTGCTGAAGCTGCTTGACGTCCTTCTCATTCGGCATAAACGAAAGGAGCCCCATCGCAATCTTTTCGAATGACTTTTTATAACGAATTAACATAAATACCCCTCAATATATCAAAATGTGGATCTAACGAAGGCTAGTCGCTTCACATCACATTATAAACATTTTTATAACCTTTTTAAACTCTTTTTCGGTAATTATTGAAGCGACCGGGTCAGGTTCGCCATTTCAATCGCTGCCGCGGCAGCTTCTGCACCTTTATTTCCTGCTTTTGTTCCGGCGCGTTCTACCGCCTGCTCGATCGTGTCTGTCGTCAATACACCGAAGATCACCGGAACACCTGTTGACATGCTGCTCGCTGCAATCCCCTTTGCCGCTTCATTGCAGACATAGTCATAGTGGCTTGTTGCCCCTCTGATGACTGTGCCCAGTGTAATCACGGCGTCGTATTTTTTCGTTTCAGCCATTTTTTTGGCGATCAGCGGAATCTCGAATGCCCCGGGAACCCAGGCGACATCAATATCATCAGCTTTGACCCCATGTCTCAGCAGCGTATCTTCTGCACCGCTTAGAAGTTTGCTTGTAATAAAATCGTTGAATCTTGCCACAACGATCCCAATTTTCAAATCTGTTCCAATTACATGACCTTCTATTTTATTCATATGAATCCCGTCCTTTTTTGTGATTGATTTTAGTTTAAAAATGAAGCATATGCCCCAATTTTGATTTTTTCGTTTTTAGATACTTTTCATTATCTTTTTTTGTCTCCATCTGCAGCGGCACCCTGTCTGCGATCGTCAACCCGTAGCCTTCGAGACCGGCAATTTTTCGCGGGTTGTTCGTTAACAGCTTCATTTGCTTCACGCCGAGGTCTCTTAAAATTTGGGCGCCGATCCCGTAGTTGCGAAGATCTGGGAGAAAGCCGAGTTTTTCGTTAGCCTGCACGGTGTCATATCCTTCTTCCTGCAGCTTGTAAGCTTTCAGTTTATTGATTAAGCCGATTCCTCTTCCTTCCTGTCTCAAATACAGGAGCACGCCCCGGCCCGCTTGTTCGATTTGCGCGAGCGCAGCGGCAAGCTGCGGGCCGCAGTCGCAGCGGTAAGAGCCGAAAACATCGCCCGTCAGGCATTCCGAGTGTACGCGGACAAGCACAGGCTCGTCCCCGAAAGGTATGTCGCCTTTGACGAGGGCTATATGTTCTTTGTCATCGATTTCGTTTGTATAGCCGTAAACCTTGAATGTACCGAATTCGGAAGGCAGCGTAATCTTCACTTCTCGGTTGATCAGCGTTCCCTTGCTGTAGCGGTATTCGATCAAATCTTTAATCGTAATCATTTTCAAGCCGTGCTGATCGGCTATTTTTTTGAGTTCAGGCACCCTTGCCATCGTGCCGTCTTCATTCATGATTTCGCAGATGACGCCGGCCGGCGCGGAACCGCACGCTTCTGCAAGGTCAACGGCCGCCTCCGTATGTCCGGCTCTTTTTAAAACGCCGCCTTGTTTCGCAATCAGGGGGAAAATGTGCCCCGGTCTTTTAAAATCGCCCGGAAGCGCGTGATCATCGATCAGCGACATGACGGTCAACGACCGCTCCTGAGCGCTGATCCCCGTCTTTGTATCGCGGTGATCCACACTGACTGTAAATGCCGTGTGATGAGAATCGGTATTTTCGTCTACCATCGGATGGAGGTCAAGCCGTGAAGCGATCTCTTCATTGAGCGGCGTGCAGATCAACCCCCTTCCGTGCGAAGCCATAAAGTTGATCACTTCAGGTGTTGCGTATTCTGCGAGCGCAACGAAATCGCCTTCGTTTTCCCTATCCTCGTCATCGACCACGATGATGACTTTCCCTTGCTTCAAATCACGTATCGCTTCTTCAATTGTGTGAAACATCAGGCACGCAGCCTCCTTTCATTTAAAACCCGTTGTCTTTAAAAAATGATTCAGTCAATGGTTTTGTCTGTTTTTCTTGTTTTCCTTGGTGGAGAAAGCGGTAAATGTATTTGCCGATCATATCGCACTCAATGTTGACGATGCTTCCGGCCTTTTTTTCCGGAAAAATTGTTTCATCCAATGTGTGCGGGATAAGCGAGACTGTTACTTGATCCTCCGTCAGTCCAAAAATGGTGAGGCTGACGCCGTCTACGGCGATCGAACCTTTTAACACAAGCATTTTGGCTAGTGAAGGGTCAAGTTTTAAATCATAGTATACGGCGTTAGCCGCTTTTTCTATGCGCACGATCGATGCAGTGCCGTCGACATGCCCTGACACCATATGCCCGCCGAAGCGGCCGTTTGCCGCCATCGCCCTTTCAAGATTGACGCGGCTTCCTTTTTTTAATGTGCCGAGTGATGTTGCTTTCAGCGTTTCAAGCATGACATCCGCCGTGAAACTGCCGGAACCGAACTCATTTACGGTCAGGCAGACTCCGTTGACAGCAATGCTGTCGCCGAGCTTGACATCTTCGATCACTTTGTTGGATTGAATGACTAAAGACATGGCGCTTCCCGCCTTTTTCATGTCCAAAATCGTTCCGACTTCTTCAATGATGCCTGTAAACATATGCCACCGCCTTATTCTTTTATCGGTTTTGCCGCCAGCTTTATATCCTGGCCGATCTTGGTAATGGTTGTGAAATGCAGTAAGGGGACATCTTTCATCGATTGAAAGCCTTCACCGGAGAGGATGCTGGGAGATTGCAGCCCTCCGATTAATTTAGGGGCAAGATAGAAGATCATTTGCTGATAGAGTCCTTCTTTGACGAAGCTTGCGTGGACCGTTGCGCCTCCTTCGACAAAGACTGAAGCGATGCCGCGATCTGCAAGGTGCAGAAGCACGTCGCGCACCGGAAGTTCATCCGCATCCAGCACGGTTACCTGTACGCCTTCTTTTTCCAGGTTCCGAACCTTTTCGGGATCTGCCTTGGACGTCGTGTAAATCCAAGTTGGCGCTTCTTTATCCTGAATCACTTTTGACTGAAGCGGGATTGACAGCGTCGTATCCAGAACAACACGCACGGGCTGATTCACCGCACCAGGGAGACGGCATGTTAAACTCGGGTCGTCTGCTTTTATTGTGCCCGATCCGACTAAAATACTCTGGTGATTTTTTCGGTATTGGTGAGCGTCCATTCGCGCTTCTTCAGAAGTAATCCACTTGCTGTCGCCTGTTGTGGTAGCGGTTTTGCCGTCAAGGCTGGCAGCGGCTTTTAATGTCACATACGGAAGGCCAGTCTGCATATAATGCATGAACTTTTCGTTCAGCTCTTCCGCCTGTTCTTTGAGAACGCCTGTTTCCACCTCGATCCCGGCGCTTCTCAGCATCTCGATTCCTCTTCCGGAAACGAGTGGATTTGGATCTTCCGCTGCCACGACCACCCGCTTCAAACCGGAACGAATAATCAATTCCGCGCAAGGAGGCGTTTTACCGTAATGGCTACACGGTTCAAGCGTCACATAAATGTCGGCTCCTTCCGCATGGCGGCCTGCCATTTGAATGGCATGCACTTCTGCATGCGCTTCGCCGTATTTTAAATGGGCTCCCATTCCGACCACTTCGCCGTCTTTGACGACAACGGCTCCGACAAGCGGATTGGCCCCGGTCTGACCTTCGCCCTGCTTCGCAAGCTCCAATGCAAGATTCATATAATGCGCATCTGTCATGAATTTTCCTCCCTTCTTCCAAAAAAATAACCCCGGATGTCGATCCGGGGGTTTGTTTTTGTGCATGAGAAATAAAACTATGCTTATTCATTATTTTTACATAGTCTCTTCATCCTTCTCCCATCCAGACTTTCACTGTCGGCTTCAGCTTTTCACTGAATCCACCGCTTTGCACGAAGCACAGCGGGTCACGGGCTCTAAAGCTGTCTCTCGCTTTATTACCGCCGGTCGGGATTTTCACCCAGCCCCGAAGGATACAATCGATATTTACTTGTCCTTATGCGTAATTATAGCGGCCGTATATTAAAATTGCAATGAAAACTGCTTGCACAGAAAAACCCTCTGAAAAACAGAGGGTTTTTAATCTGCCACCTTGACGACTTTGATTAATCCGTCGATTCTGTTGGCATTAGAGAAGTAGGCCTTTACTTTGTCTCCTTCTTTAATGTCGGACAGATCCTGGTTGAGATTTTTCGCATTAAAAATGATCTTCGTTCCGTTATCTGATACCCCGTGGTATTCAGTGCCGTCAATTTTGGTGATCTTATATTGATAAATGGTATAGTTCTTTTCCTCAGATGAGACGGTTTGGCTGAGCGCCGTTGAGACATCCTGAACGCTTCCGTTTTTTAAATAATAAAAGCCTCCGGCCAGTACGGCAGCCAAAACGAGCAGAACCGTGAGCTTGAATTTTATTTTCCCCATGATCAAAACCTCCAGAACACGTTCTGAACTATCCTATGTTTATTTCCTGTGAATGATGAAATAAAACACATTCGATTCAGACGGAAAATATGTGGTTTTTAAGTATAACGCAAAATGAAGGGAAATCGTTTCATATTCAGACGAAATACTACTTATAACCTACGAATATACATTCTGATTTAGGGGTGTGTATGAAAAACAAGCTTAGAAATTGAGTCTAAATAACTATTTTCAAAAAACCGTTTACTGTGTTTTCTTCGCTTTAGGTTTCACTGTAAAAGTCGTTTCGGATGGCGATAACGGACTGATTTTTAAAATACTCGCTGTCTTTCGTTTTTGCCCAGGCGAGAAACTTTACATGCTCGGAATGGAACAGCGCATCGTGCTGGGACGAGCGAGCAGCAGCCGCGCCGAGTCTGTGTTTGATTTTGCGTACGAACTTCCAATATTGATAGAAAGGCAGTTTCAATTTTGTCATAAATCCTGCCGAGTCTTCAATCACATATCCTTCCTCTTCAATCGACGGGTTATTTGACACAGATAGGTACCATTTATAAAAATCGGTCCACTGGTGAAAAGCAATGACTTTTTGCTTACATTCTACGCGATATGTCTCGGCAAAACGGACGACGTCTTCATACGGCAACTTTTCATATTTCATTTGCCTTTTGACAATGTCGAGAAGGACAAGCTTGTCCGATTTGTACTCGATAATGTGCGGATCTTTTTCTGGCAGCACGACTTCAAACACTAATGAAACATTGCGTTTTTTTACATATTCTTTTATATCCTCTATCTGTGATGCGTCAAACGTTTTGTGAAACAGTTCTTCCACCCATTTTGCATGACCGTCTTTTTGTCCGCTTGCCGATGTATAGGATTTTGAGGTGAAGACGAGCTCATCGGTTTCAGAATTGTAGCCGACCGTTCCCAAAAATCCATTCGCCTTATCATAAACGGTGACCGGAAAGCGCAGCGTGTTAACGAGAACATGCATTTTCGTCGTCAGGCGCTCATCGATGTTGAAAAATTTGTTGTAGCTTCTGCTGACAATTTCATTGGTGTTTCTGTTGATAAACAGCCCTCTTGCCTTCATGCTGACGCTGTCCCATTTTCTCTCCTGAAAAGCCTTCCTCGTAAAGTTAAAAGAGGAAATGCCGCCAGCTAATTTTTGCTCAGACACATAATCGTGTTCGTCCAAATGCTTTAGAAAATGTTCGACCGTCAGCTCCTCGTGTTCGTGATGAGAAGTAAGCGGAGGAGCGGAAGTTTTAAACACATCATTTTTAATTTCATGTGTTTGAATTCCCGACCGATCGATGGTGACAACTCTTAAATGCCCACCGTGCTCCACCTGCCCTTCCAGGTTATATGATTTTGCGGCTGCATGCACTGGAAGCCGGAACATGTTTCTGTGCCCGTGGATTTGAATGATGTTCCGCCCTTCCATATTTTTCGTAAAGACATGGTCGATATCTGTCTCATATCCGCCGACACCGTTGATCAGCTGGCTGGTAGCCGTAAACAGAAGGTTGTCAGGGAGCGCGGAAATGCCTCCGTGCGTGATGATGTAAGTGTCTTCTCCATACGTGAAGTAGACAATTTGGTGGAAGCGCCTGGCCAATTCCCTGATATCCTTTTTATCAAAGCCTGCTTCGTCTAATTCCGGTTTGGTCTTCTTGTTGAACACGCTGCTTCTTGTCTCTTCATCATGCCCGTATTGCTTTAAGTATTTATCATGATTTCCTTCGAGCAAAACCACATTTTTGCGGTCTTTGATACTGAGCAGAAATTGAACGACTTTTGCGTTTTCTATTCCTCTATCAAGCATATCGCCTGTAAAAATATATAACTCGTCATCTTCAAGTCTGCCTTTCAAATAGGAATCAAGCACCGTAAAACAGCCGTGCACATCCCCGATGACATGTATTTTTTTATAGCTGTCAAGCCGCCTCGGCTTATACTGCATCACATCGTCAAATTCTTCCGGCTTGATGACCGTTGTCCAGGAAGGCGCCGGTTCAGATAAAATCCGCTCGTGCATGGCGTGAACCACGCTGTCGGGCACCCGTTTATGCTCTATCCTCTCCCGGTTTCTCAACAGAGCGGTCTCAAGCGGAATATCGGAAAAATCAACCACATACGCTCTGTAGCGATACTTTAAAACAAGAGCTTTATAGCCTGAAATCATGCTTTGTTTCGCATGTGTGGCATCAACGATGGTGAATTCTCCCCTTTCCATCCTTTCTTCAAGCAGGCTGAACAAAAGCTTCCATACCTTGCCGTCATTTTTTTGGGAGATGTCGTATTTCCCTTCCAAATTTAACACGGGTGTCTGATGGATCAGCCTCAGCTGATCAGCAGACAGCGTATATTGATTCAATTGATGATCCCTGATCCAGGTCGATTTCCCGGTGCCAGGGCAGCCTCTAAGCAGTACTAAAGTCCTCATTGTTGATCTCCTTATTTTAGTTCTGATGAGTTTTATTATAAAAAATTTTAGCATTCCTTCCAAGAATATACGTACTTTTTTGCTATTTGTTTCAAAAAATAAAAAAAAAAGTCCCCTAAAGGGGACCTTTTTCGTGTCCTTAATGAAATTCCACATCTATCCTCTTTTTATCGTCCTGCTTGTCTTTCGGCATTCTCACTTCAAGCACGCCGTTCTTATAAGGAGCTTTTATCTCTTCATGGCTGACTGGAGCCGGAAGCGCGACTGATCTGTGAAACCGTCCTGTAAATCGTTTTTTCCGGTGCATGTTTTCTTCTTTTACTTCGTTTGATCTGTTGATGGATCCGCTAATATGAAGCATATTGTTTTCAACCTCGATATGAACATCTTCTTTGCTTTCAAAGCCGGGGAGATCACAGGACGCGACGATTTCATTCCCGGCTTCATGCACATCAACCCTGATATCGCCAATGCCATGCTCCCCTCCAAAGTTCGCCGGAAAATCGGCAAACACCCGATCAAACTCTCTTCTGATCGTATTTCAAATGTTTAAATGGTTCATAAGGTACTAACGGCATTTTCTTTCCTCCTTCATGTTTTCATAAGCTTATGATTTCTGTACGCTTTGATTTATGCATGCCTGTATGAGACCAAGCTCAGGGCGGAAGCGGCTTTTTATCGGACATAAAAAGAGCAGTGCTGATATAGACCAAGCACTGCCCTTTTACGGAAATATTATGTTACATTTCGTTCTCCGATATGAATCGGTGACGTTTTGACAGATGTTACGTTTCTCTCGGCAACTTGTACCGGTGCGGATGTTACGTTTCTCTCGGCGATTTGCACCGGTGCGGATGTTACGTTTCTCTCGGCGATTTGCACCGGTGCGGATGTTACGTTTCTCTCGGCGATTTGCACTGGTGCGGACGTTACATTTCTCTCGGCGATTTGCACCGGTGCGGACGTTACATTTCTCTCGGCGACTTTCATACCATCTGTTTGCGTCATCAGCACAGCACTTGCCAAAGAAAGTCCTGCTACTGAAGCAGCGGCGGTTAACAACAGTTTAGATTTCATACGACCAGTCCCCTTTTTTCATTTGTTTTCGAGCACTGAATACCGTTTGATAGAAATAAACAGAGTCGCTCAAGCGCCCAATTTCATTATAGTATTCAGCTGCTTCCAATGCCAAGTCCTCAATATCGGGATACATCTTTTTTGACCCGAGCAGCTGAAAAGTTTCGAGCATTGGAGCCCTGCCGTCATCATCAACATACAAGGCTTTTAAAAAATGAAATTTTGATAGATAGATCGAATCGTCCGATCGGCGGGCGATGTCAATTCCTTTGTTTAACGCGTCATCCGCCTGTTCGAGCTGCTTCAGCTTGAAATATGCAAGCGCAAGACTGAAAAACGCTTTTGGAAGAATATCTGATGACTCTTCTTGATAAATCGCAGCAGCCCTGTTGAAGTATACGGCTGCCTGATCGAAATCCCCCATCTTATAATAGCAGTTTCCCAAATTATAATAGGTGTGTCCTTCCAATATGAGCTGGCCTTCTTGCTGTGACAGCTTCAGCGCCTTTTCAAGATGTGACAGCGCTTTTTCATTCGACTCCAGATCGTCATAGTTCCCTGCGATGACGAACTCGCATTGGATTCTCCGAACCTTGTAAGTTTCATGCGCCTGATAGGTTTCAATCGCTTGAAGCGCATAGTTCATCGATACATGGCTCTGTTTCATATGATAAAACACTTCAGCCATTTTAAAATGAAACTCGGCTCTCTCTATTTCGTCCTCGACGTGCAGCAGCTTTTTTTCGGCGCGCCTGTAAAAAGAGATCGCTTTAATATAATCATGGTTTTTATATTCATACATCCCTCTAAAAAAGTTAAAATAATATTCAAGCAGGCCTGTCAGTTTTCCTTGTTCATCTTCGATATCTTTTAATATTTCAGAAAAGTCAGGCGGGGTTTCGCCTTCTTCCAAAGGTTTTACGTAATCAAGCATGATTCTGTGTCTGAATTCCATTAAGGCGTAATACAATAATAAGTCTTGATCCTCTTCCATTTGAGAAATTTCGCGCTCAATTTCTGCCTTCAGCATTTCGGCGTCCGTGACATTGAATTTGCGTATCGCGTTATACCAGTCATTAATTTTTACGCCGACTGCCGTCGATGGGATTTTTACGCTCACCCCTTACGCCCCTTCCTTTTTTACAGATTGCGTTCTCTATCTAGCTCTTCACTTGAATATATTTTACATAAAGGGTCATTTTTTCACAATTATTTTATTTATTAGCATCGTAATTTCCTAGTAGAATGTGGACGAAGAATCGGTCCCTGGTCCTGTTGCACCTGGAAAATGAACACCGTTTCAGACAAAAAAACAGCCCGGCTAAACGGGCTGTTTTTGTACTTTCTATGCGTCAAATACTTCGACTTTTTCCATGCCTTGTCCCTGCTCCATTGAAGTGACGGCATCAAGACCTGATGTGACCTTTCCGAAAACGGTATGAACGCCGTTCAAGTGCGGCTGAGGCTCATGGACGATAAAGAATTGGCTGCCTCCGGTATCTTTTCCTGCGTGAGCCATTGAGAGAGAACCGGCTTCGTGTTTATGCGGATTCCCTTCTGTCTCGCATTTAATCGTATATCCAGGCCCGCCTGTTCCGGTGCCGTGCGGGCAACCTCCCTGGCTGACGAAGCCCGGAATGACGCGGTGGAACTTCAGCCCGTCATAAAACCCTTCGTTTGCAAGTTTTTCAAAGTTGGCGACAGTTCCCGGCGCCGCATCCGGATATAGTTCAAACTCGATTTTTTTGCCGTTTGTCAGTTGTATGTATCCTTTTTTAGCCATCTTGATTCTCTCCTTTCATTTCACAAGGGTCATTATATCATATAGAAGAAGCACAGAGCCAATCGACCTGAAATAAACGCCGCTCTTGTATCGCTTTTGTAAAAGATTTTAAAAAAAGGTTGAATCGCCTGTGAAAATCATGAATGATAAAAGAGCGGTGTGATACGATACCGGGAGGGCATTTGACTTGAAGAGAAATTTCTCTCTTCTTTTCTTTGAAACCTCCCTCATCTTTCATCCGTCTATATTTCGGAACGCATTATTTCCGTTCCGGCAGGCTTCTTTAAAAGTACAGCAATTCTGCCTGAAGCCTGCATTTTTAAGGAGGGCATTGAGCTTGAAAAAATCGATACTAGGAATCTTTACAGCATTGTGTCTGCTCATTTTCCCGCAGGTCAGCTTTGCTGACGCCGCAGTGGGTGATGTCATCGTCACGCTGGGGAAAGACTTGTCAAGCCAGGACAGACAAAAAGTATTAAAAGAAATGAATGCGCCTGAAAATGCGACCATCATCGAGGTGACAAATGATGAAGAGCATAAATATTTAGGGAATTATATACCGAAATCACAAATCGGATCAAGAGCGATTTCTTCTTCTTCAATTACCGTAGCGAAAAAAGGCACCGGTTTGGAAGTTCAGACACACAATATCAGCACAATTACAGATGAAATGTATTTGAACGCGCTGATGACAGCCGGTGTAAAAGACGCCAAAATTTATGTCACCGCTCCGTTTGAAGTGTCAGGCACAGCCGCTTTAACCGGATTGATGAAAGCGTA
The DNA here is from genome assembly GCF_037976035.1 of Bacillus sp. FSL K6-0972. Classification (NCBI taxonomy): domain Bacteria; kingdom Bacillati; phylum Bacillota; class Bacilli; order Caryophanales; family Bacillaceae; genus Bacillus; species Bacillus sp. FSL K6-0972. The sequence continues at coordinate 2,457,781 of NZ_CP150260.1, forward strand.
TGAAACGACTTCGGGCGAAAAAATTTCCGAAGATGTGAAAAAGGTCGCGAATGAAGAGCTTGTCACCACTTCAGAGCTTGGCGAGAAAATCGGCAGTGAAAACGCGTCGGCGCTGATGGCCAAAGTCAAGGAAGAAATCTCGAAAAACGGGGTTCCTGAATCGAAAGAGGAATTGGAGAAAACGATTGATTCGGCTGCCTCCGAATTGGGCGTGACGCTCACAGAGGATCAGAAACAATCTCTCATTTCTTTATTTAATAACATGAAAAATATTAATATCGACTGGAACCAGGTTGGAGACCAGCTTGACAAAGCAAAGGATAAAATCACGAAATTCCTGGATTCTGAAGAAGGACAAAATTTCCTTCAAAAACTGATCGACTTCTTTGTGTCTCTGTGGAACGCCATCGTTTCCGTATTCACCAGCGGCGGCACCTCAGAGTCCAACGGTTAACACAACTGCCAAAACACCTCCTTTTTCAATTGAAGGAGGTGTTTTATTTTTGCAGAGGGGAAGTCCCCTCCGTCTTCTTCATAGTTTTCATGAATAAAATCTGTCAGCAGTTTTGTAAATCGGTAAAACGTTTCGTTTTGCGTCGCTGCCCTGTCTTTTAGTGTGAACCGATCGAATAAAGATTTGCGAAAACCTGTGCTCATTTCAAGCTGAATGCTCAGCCCGGAAAGCGACTTGTTGGCGATGTTATTCGGATGGGTTCCGGCATACTTGTCGTCTGTCGCCAGCATTTCAGCGGCAAACCCCGAGCGGTTCAGCTCATCAACCAATATTCTGATTTTAGCGCGGTCTGTCCCGCCCACTTTAATATGGCGGTCTTCACTGTAATAGCCGTGAAGCGACATGACGTACAGGTGGCTTGCAGTGATTGCGAGAGCCGCTGGCTCGTCAAAACGCGTGCTTGTAATGTGAAGGTCCGTATTGCCTGATGATTTCAGCCCTTCAAACAAGTATAGGGAATAGTTTTTGGACACTTCATTGGCGATCTCACTTGTTCCGGGTTCGATGCCGCCTCCATGGATGGCCATGATAAGCATCGGCACTCTTGCGTCCTTCTCCGTCATTCGGTAAGACGCCGGATCTTCATTCCGCTCCAATTCTTCAAAGCTTGAATATTTATCACCGGACTGTGTTACACTATGGGCCGCAGCAGAATATGGGAATGAGATCACAGCAGAAATTAATAAAATATTCACAAAACTGTTTATTGCTGTAAAACGCTTCACTGTGTTACAATCAACACATTGCTTCAGGCACTGGAGCATGCGGTGGAGTAGGGATACTTTGGCCGGTTTCATCTACTCCGCCTCTAAATCCACGAAATCAGCAAAACTCATCCTTTTCACCTTGATCATTGCCTTTATCATCTCCTTTGTTAAATTTTTGTTAAATTCTCAATATTATATACAATTAGCCCGGTCGCTGTTCTATGCATGTCATAATCTTTTTTACAAAAAAACACCTCCCGATGGCCGGGAAGTGTTTTCAAGCTTGAATAAAAAATGGAGACTCCCCTTGAGGGAATCTCCATTTTTTTATTGTTTTACTTTCGATTTCAGCGGCAGATCCAGCTTGACGATATCCTCATACGTCTCTCTTTGAATGACGAGCTGCGCTTCTCCATCCTCGACAAAGACGACGGCCGGGCGCGGAATGCGGTTGTAGTTGTTGGCCATGCTGTAGCCGTATGCACCTGTGCAAAAAACGGCTAGCACATCTCCATCACGGACTTCGGGGATTTCCAAATCCCAAATCAGCATATCTCCGCTTTCACAGCATTTTCCTGCGATCGATGCGGTATCATGACAAGCATCATTCATCCTGTTGGCGACGGCCGCTTCGTATTTTGCCTCATAAAGCGCCGGTCTGATATTATCGCTCATGCCGCCGTCGATGGCTACATATTTGCGAATCCCCGGCACCTCTTTTTGCGAACCGATAGTGTACAGAGTAGTCCCCGCATCTCCGACGAGAGACCTGCCTGGTTCGATCCAAATCTCAGGGATGTCAAAGCCAAAATGCTCGGCATTTGCTTTGACCGCCTCGATGATTTTTTCAACATAAACATCAGCTGCGAGCGGCTCGTCGTCTTTTGTATAGCGGATGCCGAAGCCCCCGCCAAGATTGAGCACTTCCGGGATGAATGAGTAAGTCTCCCTCCATTCAGCCAGCTTTTCAAAAATCTTGTCTGCTGCAAGGACAAATCCTGCCGTATCAAAAATTTGCGAACCGATGTGACAGTGCACACCGAGGAGCTTAAACGCAGATGAGCGAAGAACTTGTTCGATGGCTTGTTCGACCTGTCCATTGTGCAGATCAAAACCGAATTTCGAATCTTCCTGTCCCGTCGTAATATAATCGTGCGTGTGCGCTTCAACTCCCGGCGTGATTCTGAGCAAAACGTCTACAGTTTGTCCTGATCGGTTGCAAAGCTCTTCTGTAATGGCGATCTCGTGAAAGTTATCGAGCACGATGCAGCCGATTTGATGCTCCAGAGCCATGGCTAGTTCTTCAGGGCTCTTATTGTTTCCGTGAAAATGAATCCGCTCAGCTGGGAACCCTGCTTTGATCGCAGTGAAAAGCTCTCCTCCCGATACCACATCCAGTGACAGCCCCTCTTGTTCGGCAAGCTGAATCATGGCAACCGATGAAAACGCCTTGCTTGCATACGCTACCTGCGCTTTTAAACCGGCTTCCGTGAATGCCTTCTGGAATTTTCGGGCGCGCTCTCTAATCAGCGCAACATCGTATACATAAAGAGGTGTTCCGTATCTTTCTGCCAATGATAGAACATCGACACCGCCGATTTCGAGGTGTCCTCTTTCATTTTGTCTGCTAGTACCATGTAAAAACAATTGTCATTCCCTCTTTCTCTATCTACAAAGGTGCAAGGGGCGGTCCGGTTGCTGCCCGATGCATCTTCCGGCTTCATGATAGTGCGATTCTTATGTTGTATTATAACATTTCATTTTAAAAACTAAACCACCATTTGTCCAAATTTTCTTGATTTACAAAGGGAATAATTCCCTGAAAAACTAATCCATTCTATTGATTCTAGAATAACAGAAAACAGCACTTGATAGAAATAGGCATACACAACGTCCATTCAATTAAAAAAAGAACCGAAAAACCGAGATTTTCGCCCATACAAATAGGCATTTACCTGAATATAATCTTAAAGATGAAACCCAAAAAACGAAGTGGGAAAGAGGTTATCATATGTATCCAAATCGTTACCCCTACACTCCGGCTCCCGGCTATACACCGGAAAATGCATACGACCCTTATCAGCCGGCTGCACATGATGAGCAGAGAATTTATGAGCCTTATGAAGGGCAGATTATTACAGCTCCGGCGAATACGAGATTTTGGCGGAGAGGAACTGAGGTTTTCCTGCATTCGTCAACGATTGACCCGTTCGGCCGCGAAATGTTGTATGTCGTCTATCCGATCAGAAGACAGAACAACATTTGCAGCCTCCGGGCAGTCGCGATTTCTGCCAACGAATACAGAGGCATCGGGACTCAAAGACCGGAATTCGATTACTGAAAAAGAGGCTTTTCCCTGGGGAAAAGCCTCTTGGAATGCCGGGTTCACGGCTGTCTGGACCGGTTTCTCGGATGAACGATGCTCGGCCTGACTTTTCCCCCGGGAACAGAAGTGCGCACGAGAACATGCCAAAACGCTTTTCCATTGAACGGGAGGAGCGGCCATAAGTAAGGAGTCCGCAATGACCTGATCGAAGTCATCACTATAGTTAAGATCGTTAATCCGATGACAAATCCCTCTACTTTAAAGAGCGCTACCAATATCAGCATAAACAGCTTCACCATTTTATTCGCCAGACTCAGCTCGTAGCTTGGTGTCGTATAAGCTCCGATTGCCGAGAGGGAAACGTATAAAATGACTTCAGGAGAAAACAAGCCGACATTGATCGCGATATCACCGATCAATACGGCAGCGATCAGGCCCATTGCAGTCGAAAGCGCCGTCGGCGTATGAATGGCGGCCATTCTTAAAAATTCGACGCCGAGATCCGCCAGGAAAATCTGCATGATAATCGGAATATGAGTGTCTTTGTTTAAACCGATAAACGATAAATTATCAGGCAACAGTGACGGCTGAATGACAAACAGCAGCCAAAGCGGCAGCAAAAAGGTGGAGGCCAAAATACCGAAAAACCGCACCCACCTTAAAAACGTTCCAACAGCCGGCGTCTGTCTGTATTCCTCAGCATGCTGTACATGATGAAACAAAGTGGTCGGCGTAATGATGACGCTTGGCGACGTATCGACGATCACGATGACATGCCCCTCTAAAATATGGCTTGCGGCTACATCCGCCCTTTCCGTAAACCTGACGAGCGGAAACGGGTTGAAGCCTTGGCCGACAAGGAATTCCTCTACCGATTTATCCGACATCGGCAGCCCGTCGATCTTCACATCTTCAATCTCTTTTTTTAATACTTCAACAAGATCGGGATCTGCGACATCTTCCAAATAGCAGAGACAGATGTCTGTTTTGGAGCGTTCACCGATATGAAGCATTTTATAGCGCAGGCGCTCATCTCTGATCCGGCGTCTGATCAGGGCTGTGTTGACGATAATGTTCTCGACGAATCCGTCCCTTGCACCGCGTACGACTTTTTCTGTATCAGGCTCTTCCGGCGTTCTGCCCGGATAGCTTCTGACATCGATGATAAAAGCAAACCCCGCATCTTCGACGATGATGGCAACCAGTCCTGACAACACTTGGTCGACCGCTTCATCAAGCGTTTCTGCTTTTGAAACCTGCTGGTTCAAAAGCCTGTTTTCGACAATCTCTTCAACCTCGCCCGACTCTTTTTCTTTATCATTCAGATGCACGAGTTCCCTTAACAGGTGAATGATGTATTGTGTGTCGCACAATCCGTTGACATAATAAAGTTGAACTTCATGGCCGAGAATAAAGACCTTGCGTACGCCAAGGTCAAAGCTTTCTCCCATGCCGACCCGCTTCTTAAAATACGCTTCATTCTTAGAAGGATCAAGGAATACGTTCGTCTTCTCCTGCTTTTGAGCACTCATGATACCCGCTCCTTTCTAAAATGAGCTCGACCGCTTTCATTGTAATCGGCGAACCTTTTTCCACATCGTCTTTTCTGTTCATCTTACCGATATCACCGATTCCGACAATGATCGGAACATCCAGCTGGTCAAGGCAATAGACCGTATCACCGTTCATTCGTTTGACATCAAGCTCTTTGACCCCGTGTTTATCGACGCCGTACTCTGTCAGTTCGCCTTCTGCATCGATTGATACATCGACCCTCGTCCACTCTGCATAATGAGTTTTTGAAGCGACGGCGATGACCCCGAGCACCTCGATACCGGGATGCACCGCCACATATTTCATAGCTGTCTCTCCCGGCCCTTCGCCTTGAAGTCCGGAATCATCAAACATGACGAATACAGGATCATGAGGGGTTTGCAGGATCATGGATACAAGCTCCGGTCCTGTTTTAACGCTTGGATTCCCCGCCGATTGGGAAATGCAACGGCCACCCGTTTTTCTTGCTGCATATTCGATTGCTTTTGCAGCGTAAATATCGCCGTCTGTGACCAAAATGACCTTGCGTTTTGCTGGCATTATCCTTTATCCTTTCGGTTTAAAAATCACGGCAACAAGAAAAGCAAACAAAATAGCGGAGGATATACCGGCAGACGTCAGTTCGAATATCCCCATGGCAATCCCGATAAAGCCGTGTTCCTCGGCTTGGTGCATTGCACCGTGCAAAAGGGAGTGGCCGAAACTGACAATCGGAACCGTAGCCCCGGCACCGGCAAATTCGATAAAACGGTCGTAAATGCCGAATCCGTCCAGAATGGCTCCTGATACGACAAAAGTTGTCATGACATGGGCCGGCGTCATTTTAAAGACATCAAGCAAGAGCTGGCCGATTACGCAAATCAGCCCGCCTGCAATAAAAGCAATGACATACTCCATCTTAGGCGTTCCCCCTTTCGGCTCGTTCAAATACGACGCCATGGGCAATGCAAGGAATCGATTCTTTTTGCTGAATGATCGTCGGGCTCAAAAGGGCGCCTGTCGCTACAACAAGCACTCTGTTCAGCCTGCCCGCTTCAATTTCTTTGAAAATGTGGGCAAAAGTGACGACTGCAGAACAAGCACATCCGCTTCCGCCTGCAAAAACCTGCTGGTCAGGCGTATAGATCATCAGCCCGCAGTCATTATGCTTTGTCCCGACATTGATTCCTTCCTCTTTTAACAGATCCTTTAAAATCGGGCTGCCGACACCTGAAAGATCGCCGGTTAAAATCAGATCGTAATCATCAGGTGTGCGTCCCAGATCCTCCAAATGCTGCTTGATCGTATCCGCAGCAGCGGGTGCCATCGCTGACCCCATATCTTGCGAATCGGTAATCCCCAAGTCGATAACCCTTCCGACGGTTGCGCTGGTGATTTTGATTCCGCCGGGCTGCTGGCTGAGGACGACTGCTCCGCTTCCGGTCACTGTGGATGTCGCGGTTCCCGGCTTTTGGCCCCCGTATTCCGTCGGGTAGCGAAACTGCCTTTCAGCCGTCGCATTATGGCTGCTGGTTGCCGCCAGGGCACGCTTTGCGAAACCTCCGTCAATCAATGCCGAACTGATCGCGATCGATTCCATTGATGTCGAGCATGCTCCAAATAAGCAGAGAAAAGGAATTTTCAAATGCCTCGCCACATAGTTGGCAGTCACGTTTTGGTTGAGCAGGTCACCCGCCAAAAAGATATCGATGTCTTCCTTTTTAAGATTTTGTTTTGATAACGCGGACTGAACCGCATCCTCCATCAGCTTGCGCTCTGCCATCTCCCAGTTTTTCTGGTTGCAGTGCATTTCATCATACGTTTTGTCAAATAAGTGTCCAAGAGGCCCTTCTTTTTCCTTGGGACCGACCGCTGTTCCGCTCGAGTTAACAAACAGCGGGTTCTCGAACTCCCATGTTTGTTTTCCTGTTAATTTCATGTTGTTTTCCTCCTAAAACAGCTTATCAAAAGCAAAGCGGATCATCCCCACAATATAAGCGGCCGCAACGCCGAAGACGATGACATTTCCCGCCAGCTTAAACATATTGGTTCCCACGCCGAGGACGTATCCTTCGCTTTTGTGCTCAAGCGCGGCGCTCGTCATACTGTTAGCAAATCCTGTAATCGGAACAGCAGAACCCGCACCGGCAAACTGGCCGATTCTGTCGTAGACGCCAAGACCCGTTAACAGAGCGGAGATTAAGATTAGCGTGGCAACCGTCGGATTCCCTGCCGTTTTTTCATCAAAGTTGAACACGGCCATATAAAAATTCTGGAACGCCTGGCCGATCGCACAGATCAGGCCTCCGACGAGAAAAGCCTTGATACAGTTCAGTACATAAGGCGGTGTTGGCTGATACGCTTTGACTTTCGATTGATAATTATCTTTCAAACTTGACATCATAATCCTCCTTTTATGACAGATGAACAAATATGAGCCATTGGAACATCGAGCCAAGAATCTTCCCGAAAACAATGGCCATTAAAAGAATCAAAATCCTGTCCCCCATGCCGATTCGTTTCGCCAATATCGGCAGCACATTCAATACTTCTGTAAGCGCCGCTGCAAGCATTCCGATGAAAACGCCCGCAAAAAGACCGATCGGAACAAGCAGCCATTTGGATAAAAAAAAGCGGGACATGTTCAGCGATTCCCATCCTCCAAAAACCGCGCCCAGAATGACAGCCCATTCATACGCCTGGATAAACCCTTTCGTTTTCGTCAGCTGAGTCAGCCTCGGGATAATGCCAAGCACGGTGAGAAAAGCGACAAAGCCGGATCCAACTGCGACCCCTCCTGCAAGTCCGAGAAAGATGATAAATATCACGCTAATGATCATGAATATCCTTTGTCGTTTCTTTGTTTTCGTGCAAGGCCACATAATGGTCCAAATCAAGCTGATATTTAAACATCTCGACCTCCAGAGGGCTGGGCTCCTCGTTAAATCGTTTCTTAAATAAATGATTAAAAAACAAGATCATGCCGAGCCCGAGACCGATGCTGTACGGAACCTGCAAAAGGTATGGATAGCGGTTCACCTTGCCCGTCACCATTTCGTAAAGCAGGATGTGCACTTCCCTCATGCTGACATCTTCATGAAAGTTCATGACGGCAAGGCCGGCACCGACGAACAGGAGCAGCCAGACGGCGATGAACAACACGGGCGACAGATCCCTTTTCGGATATTGGATCTCCACGATGGTTTCAGAACCGCCGACGGTTTGGACATCAAGGTCAGGAAACGATTTATGTACAGCTTCAATCACCTTCATCACGTCCAAGACCACCATGCTTTGATCCGCTTTGCTGACCTGATAAATAGGCAGTCGTTCAAGCTTTTCTTTGTATCGGCGGTCACCCGCTACCTGTGCGATATGGCCGAGCAGAATCAATTCATCGGGATCTGCCTTAAGCCGGTGGCGGAGTCTGATAAAAACTTGACGTTCCATCTGGGTCACTTCCTATATGATGGTTATAGTTGTAGTATGAAGTACATCTCATTTATCATTCAGCAAGCAGCAAAAGACCATAAATTACCACAAAAAAAAACCGGAGCGCTCCAAAAGAGCGTCCGGTTTTTCATCAGACATCCGAGGCTGCCTGTAACAGGAGCAGACTCAGCTTTCAAAATGATCCATCTGGTTTTTGATTTGCTTTAAAATCTTTTTCTCAAGTCTCGACACTTGCACCTGGGATATGCCGAGGCGGTCGGCAACTTCAGATTGCGTCTTGTCTTTGTAATACCTTAAATAAACAATCAGCTTTTCCCGTTCATCCAAATCCTTGATAGCTTCCTTTAAAGCGATTTTATCGAACCACTTCTCTTCCGACTGATCGGCGATTTGATCCAGAAGTGTAATCGGGTCTCCGTCGTTTTCGTAAACCGTTTCATGAATGGACGAAGGAGAGCGGACCGCTTCCTGAGCCATCACGACCTCTTCCGAACTGATTTCGAGATAATCGGCGATTTCCTGAACGGTCGGAATCCGGCCGTTTGATTTGGAAAGCTCGTCTTTCGCCCGCCGGATTTTGTTGCCGAGCTCTTTCAGCGAGCGGCTCACTTTGACGGTTCCGTCATCTCTGATAAACCGCTGAATCTCCCCGATAATCATCGGGACGGCGTAGGTGGAAAACCGAACGTCATAGGAAAGATCGAATTTGTCCACCGACTTTAAGAGGCCGATGCAGCCGATTTGAAAGAGGTCATCAGGCTCATAGCCTCTGTTCAAAAAACGCTGAACGACAGACCAAACAAGACGCATGTTTTTTTCTATGAGGAGGTCCCTTGCTTTTTGATCGCCGTTCTGGCTGTTTTTAATCAGTTCTTTCACTTCATGGTCTTTAAGCTGAGTGTTCTGGTTTTCTTTTTTAACCTCCACATCCATAACAAATCTCCCTTAATTGCAAAGCGCTTTGCTTTTTGATAAGTGCTTTGTTAAGTGTATTGTGGTTCCCATCTCAGGTGAGGAGTCGATCGAAATATCATCCATGAAATTTTCCATGATCGTAAAGCCCATTCCCGACCGTTCGAGTTCGGGCTTTGTCGTGAACAGGGGCTGGCGCGCTTCTTCAAGATCAGGGATACCGACTCCTTCGTCACGGATCGTTAAATAGACGATATGGTCATGAAGGGTGACGGAAATGTATACGTTTCCCTGCCCTGAGTTTTCATAACCGTGTATGATCGCGTTTGTGACCGCTTCAGATACGACCGTTTTAATTTCGGTCAGTTCATCCATCGTCGGGTCAAGCTGAGCGATAAAAGCAGCGACTGTCACCCGTGCAAACGATTCGTTTTGGCTGAGTGCCGTAAACTGGATATTCATTTCATTTTTCATGACGCCACCCCCAACGTTTCAAGTGCACGCTGCTCTGATTGCTCAAGGCGAATGATTTTAAACAGCCCGGACATATCAAATAAACGTTTGACAGCAGGAGAAATGGCGCAGACGATCATTTCTCCGCCGAGCTGCTTAATCTCCTTATATCTGCCGAGCACAACGCCAAGCCCTGAACTGTCCATAAACGAAAGGTCTGCAAGATTCATGACAATATGGCGAATGTCGGATTGTTCCAGATGGTCACTGACTTGTTTTCTCAAGGTTTCTGCTGTATGGTGATCGAGTTCACCTGTCAACCGAATGCATAGTACGGATTCTTTGACGTGAATATCGATTCCGAGGCTCATCCTCATTCCTCCTTGGTTTAAATCGGATAATGAGTGTTTCGCTTCAGACTTTATAAATTCCTTCACCGTGACAAAACTAGTGACCGTTCGGCATTATTCACTCCACTTCGTCCAGTGGGTCATCGTCCGCTTGAACATCGTCCACATCCCCGCTTTATCCATGTCTTTTTCTGCGACAAGAGGACTTTCAGCGAGAACCTTTCCGTCCTTTCTCAATACGAGCGTCCCAAGCTCTGTGCCTTTTTTGACAGGGGCCTGGATATCTTCCTTCTGTTTGATTTCTTTTTTAACAGATTCGATATTTTCGCCTTTTTTCGTCAAAAGGGAAATCGGTTCCGATGTGACAAGGTTTATTTTTTGCTCACGGCCTTTATTGACCTTCAAATCGGAAATGATTTCATTGCGTTTATACATCGGATGCGTTTCATATTGGCTGAACGCAAAGTCAAGCATTTTTGTAATTTGGGCATTTCGTTCTTTCGGCGTGCTGGCTCCAAAAACGACAGCGATGACGCGCATGTTTCCTTTTTTCGCTGAAGCTGTCAGGCAGTACTTTGCTTCATTTGTAAAGCCGGTCTTGACTCCGTCAACGCCGGGATAAAATTTGATGAGGCGGTTTGTGTTGACGAGCCAGAATTTTTTATCAGTGTTTTCTCTCAGATAGTCTTCATACGTTCCCGTAAATTTCGTGATGTTTTCATATTTTAAAAGCTCTTTCGCCATGAGGGCCATGTCATAGGCTGTGCTGTAATGGCCTTCTTCAGGCAGACCTGTCGTATTTTGAAAAGACGTATCCTTGAGGCCGAGCTCAGCAGCTTTTTCATTCATTCTTTTGACAAATTCCTCTTCAGACCCGGCAATATGCTCTGCCATTGCAACAGAGGCATCATTACCCGATCCGATGGCGATCCCTTTCAGCATATCTTCAACCGTCATTTCTTCACCGGGTTCAAGAAAAATTTGCGAACCCCCCATTGAAGCGGCATACTCGCTTGTTCTGACTTTGTCTTTCATTTTAATCTTACCTTCATCAAGAGCTTCCATGATCAGCAGCATGGTCATCACTTTTGTCATGCTGGCCGGGGGAAGCTTTTCACGGCTGTTCTTGTCATACATCACCTTACCGGTATCCCGCTCGATTAAAACGGCAGATTTTGCGTCATCAGCAAGCTCCGACGGTTTCTTTGCGCTCTCTTTTGCAAACGCCGATGGCGCTGTCATCAGGATTATCGTAAAAATCAGCAATTTGGATAAATGACGTTTCATCACCCAGACCTCCATTTCGTAATCCTCTCTATTTTTTCCAATCCGGTTGGATTTATACGGATCGGTTGGAAAAAATTTCTCGGAGATCAAAAAGAAAGAGCCAATGCAGGTTCTCATTTGAACTTGCATTGGCTCACATTTCAACTTCTCTGTAGTTTTAGCCGATTTTGGCAACGGCCGCTTTAACAAACCGCAAAAAGTCGGCTTTTACTTTTTCGGTGACTTCGATCACTTCATCATGGGAAAGCGGCTGATCAAGGATCCCTGCTGCCGCGTTTGATATACACGAAATGCCGAGCACGCGAAGGCCCGAATGTTTCGCCACGATGACTTCCGGAACCGTCGACATGCCGACGGCATCCGATCCGATCGTTCTGAGGAAGCGCACTTCGGCAGGCGTTTCGTATGTAGGCCCTGTAACGGCTGTATAAACCCCTTCTTGTACACTGATGTTCAATTCTTCGGCTGTTTTTTTCGCTAAGAGGCGCAGTTCCTTATCATATGCGGACGACATATCAGGGAATCTGACGCCCAGCGAGGAATCGTTTGGACCGATCAGCGGGTTCGTTCCCATATAATTGATATGATCGGATATGATCATCAAATCGCCAGGACGGAACGATTCATTGACGCCGCCTGCGGCATTGGTCACGATTAAAGTCTCGATCCCGAGCTCTTTCATAACACGGACTGGAAAGGTTACCTTGTCCATTGAATACCCTTCGTAAAAATGAAAACGCCCTTGCATCGCGACGACTTGTATATTTTCAAGTCTGCCGATGACAAGCTGTCCGGCATGTCCTTCAACAGTGGAAACAGGAAAGTCGGGGATGTCTTCATATTTAATGCGAACGGCGTCTTCTATCTCATCAGCAAGCACGCCAAGGCCGGATCCCAAAATCAGGCCGACTGCCGGTTTGATTTCCGTTTTGCTTTTAATATAGTCTGCGGCATTTGCAATCATCTGTTTCACGTCGTTTCCTCCTATTTCAGCAGGGATAAAAAGCTTTTTCCGTACTTTGGCATATTCGTTTTAAAGTTGTCGGCGATCGTCGCGCCGATGTCCGCGAATGTATCTGCGAGCGGAAGCGCCCCGGGCTTTTCGTGTTTTTTGCTGTATACAAGAAGCGGCACGTACTCCCTTGTATGATCTGTGCCATGGTGAACCGGATCATTGCCGTGGTCGGCGGTAATGATGAGCAGATCGTCTTCGCGCATTTTTTCAAACACTTCAGGAAGGCGCGCGTCGAACTCTTCAAGCGCTTTTCCGTATCCTTCAGGATCACGGCGGTGTCCGAACAGCGCATCAAAGTCCACGAGGTTTACAAAGCTGATCCCTGTAAAATCTTTGTCAAGCGTTTGCACCAGCTTGTCCATCCCGTCCATATTCGACTTCGTTCTAAGCGATTCCGTAATGCCCTCGCCGTCGTAAATATCGGAGATTTTGCCGATCGCAATCACATCAAAGCTGTCATCTTTCAATTCATTCATCACGGTTCTGTCGAACGGCTTCAGCGCATAATCATGGCGGTTCGGCGTCCGTTTAAATTCGCCCGGCTTGCCGACAAACGGTCTGGCAATGACGCGTCCGACCATATATTTTTCGTCAAGCGTAAGCTCGCGCGCGATCTCGCAGATCTTGTACAATTCCTCGAGAGGCACGACTTCTTCGTGTGCGGCAATCTGCAGAACGGAGTCTGCTGAGGTGTAGACGATCAGCGCGCCGGTTTCCATATGCTCCGCACCGAGTTCATCCAAAATCGCAGTGCCTGATGCAGGCTTGTTTCCAATCACTTTTCTTCCGGACTTCTGTTCAAGTTCATGGATCAATTCGTCCGGAAAACCTTCGGGAAACACCCGGAAAGGTTTGTCTATGTAAAGCCCCATAATCTCCCAATGTCCAGTCATCGTATCTTTTCCGTTTGAGGCTTCTTTCATTTTGCCGTAATAGGCAAGCGGCTCTTCTGCCTTTTCAACCCCTTTGATTTCACGGATGTTGCTGAGCCCGAGCTTCGCCATGTTCGGCAGGCTGATGCCTCCCATGTGTTCGGCAATGTGGCCCAATGTATCTGCGCCTTTGTCATTAAATTTTTCGGCATCAGGCGCCTCGCCGATTCCAACGGAATCCATCACAATTAAAAATACGCGGTTGTAATCAAATGCAGGCATTTGTCGGCCTCCTTTTTTTCTTTCTGTCAGCTATAGGCTGTCACGCTTGGCATAAAAAAACCAAAATACCGCTATTAGCCAAGTATAAACCGTTTACACAACAGTTGACAATACGAACGGGAATAGTGAGAAACTTCCCGCAATTCGCTGCTCACTCAACATGAAAAACCGTGCTTCGCCTGTCCTTTTAGGCTATGCACGGGGATGGTATTGCTTATACACGTCTTTCAACCTTGTTTTCGTCACGTGCGTATAAATTTGCGTCGTCGAAATGTCGGCGTGTCCGAGCATTTCCTGAACGGCCCGGAGATCGGCTCCGTTTTCGAGCAGGTGTGTGGCGAAAGAGTGCCTCAGCGTGTGCGGCGTCAACTCTTTATTAATTCCCGCTTCCAAGGCAATTTTCTTTAAATTTTTCCAAAATCCCTGGCGGCTCATCTGTCTGCCGTGATGATTCAGGAACAGGGCGTCTTCGGTATTTTTTTTCAAAAGCTTTCCCCTCGCTTTTGACAGATATTCGCCGACCGCATGTGACGCCGCTTCGCCGAGCGGAACGATCCGTTCCTTTCTTCCTTTACCGAAGCAGCGGATAAAGCCCATCGATAAATGGACATCGGACAGCTTTAATGCGATCATCTCGCTGACGCGGATCCCTGTCGCATACAATAACTCCAGCATCGCTTTATCGCGGTAGCCGAACGGCCCCGTCAGCTTCGGCGTATCCAGAAGCGTTTCGACTTCCTGTAATGACAGCACCTTCGGCAGCGTCCGTTCCGTTTTTTGCGACTCAATATGGACGGACGGGTCCTGGGCCGTCACTTTTTCCCTCAGCAGAAACTGGTGAAAGCTGCGGATGGAAGCGAGATGCCTCGCAACCGTCTTACCGGATTTTCCGGCGTCTTTTAAATGCTTTAAAAACTGGATGATGGAAAGCCTTGTCACCTGGTCAAAAGAGCTCAGCTGCTCCTGTTCCTCTAAATAGGCGGCGTAGCTGTTCAAATCCCGTTCATAGCTCACAACCGTGTTGTGGGAAAGCCCCCGTTCAACAACGGCGTAGTGTATAAAGTCTTTAATATGAACTTTCACGCTATCCTACTCCCCGTTCAAATAAAAAAAGATTAACCGGTTAAACCAGCTGCCCTGCTCGTCCCCTTCCATCGAGGCGACCTTGAGGGCTGCTCCTTCAGGTTTATCATACCGATGATAGTTTTCATACTCTGAATTTATCCATATCATAGCATAATAAAACAAGACGGTAAAACCGGTAAACAGCACAAACACCTTGATCATATCGGCAGCCGTTTTCAGCATTTTCATACGGTTTCAGGTCCCTTCTTTTAATTCGATTACTAAAACTTATGCCAAATGAGACAAGTTTTATACGTCTGAATCAAAAAAGAACCCGCTCATGGCTGAAAGGGTTCTCTCCGGTTTAGACTATTCCGATTCCTTTTGCTGACAGTCATGACAGATGCCGTGGAACGTCAGCCTGTGGTCTTTTATTTTAAATTTCCAATCCTTTTCAATGATTTCTTCCACGTCTTCAAGCAAATCTTCTTCAATTTCAACAACCGAACCGCACTCCATGCAAACCAGGTGGTGATGGAAATGGGCGGCACCTTCTTTGCGGAGGTCATATCTTGACACACCGTCGCCAAAATTGATTTTATCCACTACTTTTAATTCAGTTAACAGTTCAAGAGTACGATATACTGTCGCAAGACCAATCTCAGGAGATTTCTCTTTTACGAGGAGGTATACATCTTCTGCGCTTAAATGGTCTTCCTCATTCTCAAGCAGCACCCTTACAGTAGCCTCGCGCTGAGGGGTGAGTTTATAGCTGGAAGAATGCAGTTGCTTTTTAATCCGATCAATACGTGTTTCCATTGACTTTCCCTCCTACGCCGCATTACCTAGCTTATTATAACAAAACAAGCGCAGGGAGCCAACTATAATCATTATAAATTGAGAAACAAAATGAATATTTTTTAATAATCATTATAAATTAATGCTGTTTCGGCAAGACGTACTCCGTCAGCTTTTCCATCAACAGCGGCGAAAGATATGCTTCAAAGGAAGAGGAGATAAGAGACATTGCGAGAATCAGGACGAGCACAAAAGCGTACCGGCCAAACCAATGGACAGGCGCTTCTGCAAGACTGCGTTTGACAAAAAGCTGGCGGATGAGCCTCATCGAAAAGGCAATGGCACAGGTGCCCATGATCAAGTAAGCCGGGATCAGCAGAATATTTTGCGGGAGCACGGAGACAAAAGACAGGAAAAAGCCGTTGATTCCCATTTGATTGACCAAAAAGCCGACTGTAAATCCGACGACGATCCCTTTTAAGAAGACCATGATAAAAATGACGGGCAGGCCGATGATGGAAATCCCGAGAATCCACATTAAGCCTAAATATTTCATATTATGAAGAAAGCTCTGCAAAAACATTTCCTTTGAGCTGGCTGCTTTTCCTTCGGAAAGCTGTCCAAAAAATTGATTCAAATAGTAGAACAAATCTTCTTTTTGACCGATCGTCATGCTGTTGACGATGACCGCTCCGAAAATCACACCCATTAAAAACAGCACAGAAACAAATAAATAGATCGACAGATGATCCTTCATATGTTGAAAGATGAGCTCTTTGATTGTGGGCTTCCGCATGTATCTTCCTCCCAGACGTGCTTTTGATTTTAATAGATTGTATGAGAGAAAAGAGAGCCGCATGACTTTTTTTGAAAAAAGACAGGCGCCCGTAAGTAAAAGGCGCCCCGATAAAGTTATGATTCCTCCCTGTTTTCCGCAGAATGCTCCCTGTCCGTATTCACGGTTTTGTTGGCAGCCATCACAAACGGCAGATAAATCATCGTTGAAATGGCGAGGCAGAGAAAGCCGACGCCGAGCGCAAGCCAGTTTCCTCCGGTCCCGAGAAACGGAATTAACGGCCCGGGCGTTGTCCAGGGAACAGCGTATGCGATTGGCGGGATCAGCTGAAACTTGATGAACAAATAGCCGATGACAGTATTGACTGCCGGAACGATGATAAAGGGAATCATGAAGATCGGATTGAGCACGACCGGAAGTCCGAAAATGACAGGTTCATTAATATTAAATATTCCCGGCCCGATCGAGAGCTTGCCGATGTCTTTATAATCCCGCCGCTTTGAAGCGATGAATATTGCGATCAAAAGCCCCAGCGTCATGCCCGATCCCCCGTAGTTTGCAAAGGCGTCATTCAGCGCCCATGTTTCAGGAAACGGGGCGTTCCAGGCAGAGCCTGTTTTGGCGGCAAAAGCGAGGTTTTCAAGGTTTGCTTCTGCAAAGATCGTTTCTCTGATCGCCGCGATTGTATTCGGACCGTGAATGCCGAACAGCCATAAAAAGTTGGCGACGACTCCAAGAAAAACAACGGTGAAAATATTCGTTCCCATCTCTCTCAACGGCGCCTGCAGCACAGTATACACCAATTCATGCAGACCGTTTTTCGACAGAGACATCAGCGCAAAGCTTAACACCGCAAAACCAATCGTAATGAAGATGATCGGAAACAGCACTTTAAATGTCCGGGCGACCGCAGGCGGCACCTGCGGAGGCATATGAATTTGCAGGCGCTTGGCATTTGAAAGCCTGCTGAACACTTCACCGACGATGATCCCGATGATTAAGGCGACGAACAGTCCTTGGGCGCCGAGCCACTTCGTCGTTAAAAAGCTCTCGTTTTCGATCAGCCGGTACGGTGAATAAATGATAAAATAACAGGATACAGCCGTTAATCCGGCAAGCAGTTCATCCGCTTTCATTGAGATGGCTAAATTGCGTGCGACGAGAAACACGACAAATATCGACATTATATCGAGCGATCCCCGCAGTACGGGCGTAAAGACCGACTGATAATCAGCCAAGTTCGGAAACACCTTTTCAAGGAATAAAATTTTGGCGATAAACCCGTCCGGTGATAAAATAGCAAAATTTAATAAAATGATAATCGATCCTGCCATAATAATCGGAAATGATAGAATAAAAGCATCTCTTATTGCACATATATGGCGCTGTGAGTTCAGTTTAGCCGCAACGGGAACCAAAAACCGTTCCACGTTCCGCTCAAACTTCTCCATAAACCCGCTCATCCCTGTCTCCCCTCCTTTTATTTCATCAGCTGCAGCGCTTTTTGCAGCACAGCTTCGCCGTTCATGGTGCCGTAGTCTCGCATGTCGATCACCTGGACCGGCGTGTCTCCTGCGCTCGCCTCAACCTGTGACTTTTGGTACCTGACTTGCGGCCCCAACAATACGACGTCCGCGCTTGACGCGGCAGTCCCGGCTTCGGATACAGGAAGAGCAATGATGTCGACCTCTTCGTTCAGCGCTTCTGCATGCTTTTTCATTCTGCTGACAAGCAGGCTCGTAGACATGCCGGCCGCACAAACCAATAAAATTTTCTTCAT
The DNA here is from genome assembly GCF_037976035.1 of Bacillus sp. FSL K6-0972. Lineage (NCBI taxonomy): Bacteria > Bacillati > Bacillota > Bacilli > Caryophanales > Bacillaceae > Bacillus > Bacillus sp. FSL K6-0972. The sequence goes on from NZ_CP150260.1 coordinate 2,475,924, forward strand.
TTGTTAACCCCCTTCGGATTCCCCTTTTCCTCCGCTGTACAGAAAACGCTTTCATTATGATGCGGAGTAATATTTCAACCTGGTCTTTTATCCTATGATCGAGATAGACAACTGTTTCATAAAAATCAATATTTTTATATCTGCTCCAAACGGCTCGTTTAGTCAACCTCAACAAACGCCTTGAAATATTTGTTTAGTTTATCTAATGAATTTTTCAGGATAATAAGTTATATTTCCCCTTAAAAATAACCGGAGGGATTACATGAAATCTGTTCATCATGAAAAAGTTCAAACAGACAGCACGCTCTCAAACAGCGACCTGCAGCCTCTGAAGCCTGAGGAACGCACATGGAAAGCGGTCAATTTCGCATCGATCTGGATGGGCTGCATCCATAACATCCCGACTTACGCAACGGTTGGCGGGCTGATTGCGATCGGACTTTCTCCGTGGCAAGTGCTTGGGATTATCGCTGTCGCTTCGATCGTGCTCTATGCAGCCCTCGCTTTAAATGGACATGCCGGCGCAAAATACGGCGTGCCTTTTCCCGTGTTAATCAGATCTTCTTTCGGGATATACGGGGCCAATATTCCGGCGCTCCTCAGGGGTTTTGTAGCGATGATGTGGTTCGGCATTCAAGCGTTTGCGGGAAGCACGGCGATCAACATCCTGATCTTAAATGTGTGGAGCGGCTGGAAAGACATCGGCGGCGATTGGAACTTGTTTGGATTGCATTTATCGGGTCTTTTGTCATTTGTTTTCTTTTGGGGAATTCATCTTCTCGTCCTCCACCACGGGATGGAGTCGATTAGAAAGTTTGAAGTTTGGGCCGGCCCGCTCGTTTATCTCGTCTTTGGCGGGATGGTGTGGTGGGCGGTCGATATTGCGGGGGGACTCGGTCCGATTTATTCGCAGCCGGGAAAATTTCAGACATTCGGTGAATTGATTTGGCCATTTCTTACCGGTGTGACGGGGATTATCGGCATATGGGCGACACTCATTTTGAACATTCCCGATTTTACGAGGTTTGCAGCCTCCCAAAAAGAACAAATCAGAGGACAGTTTTACGGTTTGCCGGGCACATTCGTACTGTTTGCATTTGCAAGCATTACCGTCACCTCCGGCTCGCAGGCTGCCTTCGGGGAGCCGATTTGGGACGTTGTCGATATTCTCACCTATTTTGACAATCCGTATGTGATCGCTCTTTCGGTCATGACGCTTTGCATCGCCGCCATTTCGGTAAACGTTGCGGCAAATATTGTCTCGCCGGCCTATGATCTGGCCAATTTTTTGCCGAAATATATCAATTTTAAGCGTGGCAGCTATTTAACAGCTGTTTTGGCCCTGTTCACTTTCCCATGGAAGCTGATGGAGAATGAAGCAAGTGTGTTTTCCTTTCTCGGCACAATCGGCGGAATATTGGGGCCGGTCGCAGGCGTTATGCTTGCCGATTATTTTATCATCCGAAAGCGCACGCTTCACATCGAAGATCTCTACTCTCTAACCGGAAGGTACACGTACTATAAAGGCTACAATTACCGCGCCTTTGCCACAGTTGGGCTCGGAGCGTTTATGTCTTTGATCGGGACATACTTACCGGCCCTGAAACCCCTCTATGATATTTCATGGTTTTCAGGCGTGCTGCTCGCATTTGCCGCATACATCTTTTTGATGCGCATCCATCCACCCGACGTCCTTAGAGATAAAACCGCTGACTACGCTGCCGAAAGCAATGTATAAGCACGGGCTCAAGGTAACGGCCGAACCAGCTCAAGGACCGCGAAAACGCCATTCGCGGTCCATTTTTTGTTATATTCAGTCATTTTAAACAAATTCGAGCTAAGGAATGTGATAGACTAATGGATATAAAAAATGATTGGAGTATCTCATGAACAAACGCTTTGATGGTAAAGGGCTGAGCTACATTGTCAGGCCAGCCGTTCAACAAGATGCAAAGGAATTATCTGCTGTAAGGGTACAGATCGATGGAGAAACCGAATATTTGGACAGGGAAAAGGGTGAAGGTTTTATTGATGAAGCGGGTTTTAGAGAGCTGATCAAAAGAGACAGCGAACATGACCGCTGCTTGTTTTTAGTGGCGGTCGCTCGAAACAGGATTCTCGGCTTTCAAGATGTGCCGGACAGGATTTAAAACGCTTCTCTCATCAAGTGGAGTTTGGCGTATGCGTGTTGAAAAAGTTTTGGGGATACGGCATTGGAAAACGCCTTTTAAACGAATCGATTGTTTGGGCTGATACCGCAGGCATTAAAAAAATGACCCTGCGCGTGTCGGAAACAAATGAGAGGGCTTCTGCCCTATATCAAAAGCATGGCTTTAAAATAGAAGGAATTTTTAAAAAAGACAAGCGGCTTTCTGACGGCACATATGACAACACGATTGTGATGGGAAGATGGCACGATCGAAAATAGAAAGAATAACTGGAGGGTACCTGTATGAATCCGATACTGCTCGATTTTCCGGACAGTTTTGAAACCCCGCGCCTTTTTGTCAGAGCTCCAAGGGCAGGCGACGGCGAGGCCGTCCATGACGCCATTCGAAAATCGTTGCCTGAGCTAAAGCCGTGGATGCCGTTTGCAAGGGAAATGCCCGAGGAAGAACATGTAGAAATCAACGTCAGGCAGGCACAGGCCGATTTTATTTTGCGCAACGATTTGCGGATGCATATTTTCCATAAAGAAACGGGGAAATTCGTCGGCAGCACCGGTCTTCACCGCATGAACTGGAAAGCGAAACGGTTTGAAATCGGCTATTGGCGCAGTTCCGAATTTTCCGGACAAGGGTACATGACAGAAGCGCTTAACGGACTGATTGATTTCGCGAGAAGACACGTCAGAGCTAAGCGGCTTGAGATATGCTGTGACAGCTTGAACACGAACAGCAGAAAAATGGCGGAGCGCCTCGGTTTTCAGCTAGAAGCCGTTTTACAGAGCGATGACCTTTCGAATGATTTGAGCGAACATCGGGACACATGCATTTATTCGCGGATCTTCTAAAAAAGAACCCTTATGATCTTCATGTAGCAAATCATAAGGGTTCTTTCGTTTATGTTTCATATGCAGCTTTGCAAGCTCTTCCCGCCTGCTTTTCGTTTTTCTGACGTGCGTGCTGAAGTCAGGCGCCTTGCCTCTTGATAAGGCGGCATCTCTGCCTGCGTTTCTCAACATGTGCTCGCGCTTTTTCCTTGCCTTGCTTTTGGCCATGTTCCCCACTCTCCTGTCAAATTTTTACCTTACTATTATAGAAAGGCGGGGTTCTGAACGCAAGTCATACGGTTTCTACCGTTCTGATCATATCCACATGCGGAATGCCGTCCTCCATATAGACGTCTGATATTGCTTTAAATCCGAAGGAGCCGTAAAAGGAACGCAAATGATTCTGGGCGCTGATCTTGACCTTTGTCTCTCCCCACTCGCCTTCCAAAAAGCGGAGCGCTTTATCAAGAAGCGTCTGCGCATATCCCTTTCCCCTGTCTTCTTTGCGGACGATCACCCGGCCGATTGATGCCTCCGCGTATGCCGTGCCGCTCGGGAACAGCCTGCAATACGCAGCGATCTCTCCTTCTTGGCTCAGAAATAAATGGTGTGCCCGCTCATCTAAGTGATCAAGCTCGTGATACGGGCAGTTTTGTTCAACGATAAAGACGTCTATTCTGAGCTTGATGATGCGATACAGCTCTTCCTTCGACAATTCCTCATACGATTTTAGTTTCCACTCCATCCCTTTTCTCTAAAGCCCCCTTTAGCTCTGCACTTTTCCATAGGTTCCGCCGCCTCCGGCTTTCAGCTCTAAATCCCCGTTCCTTGCTTTGATCACGAGCTCTGCCGTCTGCGGACGAATGGTTTCTTTTAGTTCGCCTTCTTTTACCCGGTGAAGTATATTCATCTCAGTGCCGAAAGCCTCTTTCAGCTTCTGAATCGTTTTCGGGCCGATGCCGGGGATCAGCTGCAATGGAACCTGGTGAACGTACGGCGGGCGCTTGACCGGGCTTTCATCCTGATCGTAAAGCTCCATTAGACGCGTGCTGACGCCTTTTGTAAACTTTCGGCTTCCGCACGCTTTACACACCGTTTCATCTGCCTCCTGCAGACGGCCGCATGTTTCACAAGCGGTTTGAAAATATTTGCCCAACTGCGGATTCATCCCGTAATTCGCGGCAATGCAACGCCCCTCTTGTCCTTTTAAAGCAAGCGAAAACTCTTGAAAGCTGGCATGTTTGATGTGCAGCTTATTATACTCCCTGCCGATTTTCCCAAGTGAATGGGCGTCCGAATTGGTCAAAAATGCAAAAGGATTCAGTTCGGATACGTGTGAAGCCATATCAGTGTCGCTGCTCAGCCCGAGTTCAACTGCATCAATCATCTTCGGGTCAAACACTTCTTGCAGCGAAAATTTGACTCCTTTTCCATACAGGCTCTTATGCGGTGTGAAAATGTGCGCAGGAATGAACAAGCCGCCGAGCTCTTTCACTTTCTTCTGAAGACCGATGCCCGTCTCATAGATGCGCTGGGAGCTCAGATGGATATTCGTCACCCTTTCTGAGAGCCAGCCGGAAAACTGCTTCATTGCGGAGATCGTCGGCATAAAGGCCAGCACATGAATCGGGCCGCGGCATCTGTCATCATTGATTTCCAATTCAGACCCGCACAGAAGCACGGTATCTTTATACTTGATTCCGCCGTCTTCAAGCTCTGTATAACGGCCTGAAGACACTCCTTTTTCAATTTCGGCCAGCACCTCGGGTGAATGACAATCTATAATGCCGATCAGTTCCATTCCTTTATGTTCGCTTGCTTCAATCAAAATGTCGTCGAGCGTAAGCGTTCTGGCAGCCGTTATCTTAACGGGGCGGCCTGATTCCGTCCGCCCGATATGGATATGCATGTCTGCGAATATTTCTTTCATTTTTTTGCTTGCAGGGCCTTTTTCAGCTCTAGATACTGTACGGCATAAGCCGTTTTCGCATCATAGATGTCCTGAGTTTCCATCAGTTTCAGCGCGCCTGTAAGCGGCACCTCCATTACTTCTACAAATTCGTCTTCATCAAGTTCGCGTTTTTCTTCAAGCGGTGTCAGCTCTTCAGCTAGATACAGATGCACCAATTCGTCCGCGAAGCCCGGCGATGTGTAAAAAGCGGTGATTTTCTCCAGCTTCGCAGCCGTGTATCCCGTCTCTTCCTCAAGCTCCCGCAGCGCGGTATATTCAGGTTTCTCCCCTTTTTCAAGCTTGCCCGCCGGTATTTCAACGATCGTCCGTTCAAGCGCTTTTCTGTACTGCTTAACTAAGATGATGTTTTCTTCATCAGTTAAAGCAAGCACCGCTACAGCGCCCGGATGCTTCACGATTTCGCGCTTTCCCGTTTTACCGTTCGGCAGTTCGACGTCTTCAAGATAAAGATCGATCACCTTGCCTGAAAAAAGTTTTTCTTTTGATATGGTTTTCTCCTCTAAATGCTTCAGTTTGATCATCTCCTAAGTTCTGCTCTGGCTTTTGATCCCATACATTTTATCATACACCATGGAAGGGGGACGCGCCATGAAGGTCTACCGGCTGAATAACCGCATCGTCATGTCGGGGAAAGCATGGGAAATCCGCGCCAAGCTGAAGGAATACGGACGAATGTATCACTATGTGAAAGACTGGCTTTCTGAAAAAGAAAATCGCCTGCCGAAAGCTTGATTTTCATTGACATCAAGAAGGACTGCATGAAATAATACTCATGAGTAATGTTACTCATGAGTATTATTATTTGGAGGCGGATCGATGTGGGAAATGAAAAAGGCCGCAAAGGCAAAGAAAGCCGGAAGCGGCTGCTCGCAGTCGCTGCAAACGAATTTGCAAACCGGGGATTCCATGAGACGAAAGTAAGTACGATTGTCAAAAGAGCGGGGCTGACTCAGCCGTCTTTCTACTTATACTTTCCAAGCAAAGACGCCATCTATAGCGAGCTGATCAATGGCTTTCACGCGAACTTAAAAAATCTGATCGAATCGTTTCGTTTAGAAAAAGGAATCGAGAAAAAACACGTATCAAAACGGGTAACGGCCGCTGTAGAGGCTGTATTTCGATTTTTGGCAGAAGAGCCGGATTTGACCCGCATCGGTTTTTTTCTCAGCCCGGAAGCATGCGAAATGAAAAAAGATTTAACACTGGCCTTGAAAGAGAACTTGAAAGCAGAGCAGGAGCTTGGCTACTTCCGGTCCGGCCTGGAAATGAAAACAGTTGCTGAATGCCTGACAGGCATGATTGAGCACCTTGCCGATATCTATTTGCTTGACGGATCAAAGGACCCTTCAAGTCTCGCGAAACAAATCACGGATCTTTTAATCCACGGAATGCTCGTTAATCCGCAGCATCCAGAAACGGAGTAAACATGGTGGCATTTATTTTCATAAAAGCAGGGCTGGCAGCATTTATGCTGATCGGAGGCGTAATCAAGGTGCTGCATGTTCCTTTTCAAGTGGAACATTGGCGCCATTATGAATACCCGCTGTGGTTTCTTTCAGTTACAGGATTTCTCGAAATCGCCGGAGCGCTTGGCATGATCGGCGGAATTTGGAATGTGCATCTGGCTGTCGGCTCGGGGCTGTTGTTCTCCCTGCTTATGACAGGCGCCATTCATGCCCACCTATTCCGGGCGCGGCAGCCTTTTTTTACGGCCATCCCTGCCGCGGTTTGTTTGATTTGCGCCCTAAGTATTATCATCTTCGAGCTGTACTTCTGATCCCGATGCCGATGGGTTGAAAACTTCGCTCCTTTGTATTACGTTCAAAGTAAGAAAAAAAGGAGTGAAGCTTATGAAAAAAAGGACGCTCGGACATTCCGATTTACAGGTGAGTGAAGTCGGCCTCGGCTGCATGTCTCTCGGAACAGACAAAAAGCACGCACTGTCAATTTTGGATGAAGCTTTGGAGCTTGGCATCAATTATTTGGATACTGCCGACCTGTACGATTTTGGACGCAACGAAGAAATTGTCGGTGAAGCGATCAAATCAAGGCGCCAAGATGTGATTCTCGCGACAAAAGCGGGAAACCGCTGGGAGGAAGGAAAACCGGGCTGGTTCTGGGATCCCCGGAAAGCGTACATAAAAGAAGCCGTCAAGCGCAGCTTAAAGCGGCTGCAGACCGACTACATCGATCTTTATCAGCTGCACGGCGGAACGATTGAAGACAATATCGACGAAACAATCGAAGCCTTTGAAGAATTAAAACAGGAAGGCATCATCCGCCATTACGGCATTTCTTCGATTCGGCCAAACGTCATTAAGGAATACGTCAAAAAATCAAACATCGTCACAGTCATGATGCAATACAGCTTGTTGGACAGACGGCCTGAGGAATGGCTTTCACTCCTTGAAGAACATGGAATCAGCGTGATTGCAAGAGGACCTTTGGCAAAAGGGATACTGACAGAAAAACCCCTGTCAGATGCAAACGCAGCAATCAAGGAAAACGGCTATTTAGCATATTCTTATGATGAACTCGTCAAAACAAAGACGGACATTGAAAAAACAGCGCCTGATTTATCCGCGACCGAAACCGCCATGAAGTATATTCTCGCCCAGCCGGCTGTCGGCGCGGTCATCCCCGGAGCGAGCAAAATCTCCCAGCTTCGGGAAAACGTTGAATCTGTCGGCGGACGCGGTCTGACAGAACAGGAAATCAAAGCGCTCCGCTTTTATACAAAACGTGGCGTGTACACTGCACATCGCGAATAAAGCAATAAGAAAGCACCGTCTCTTGGGCAGACGGTGCTTTCTTACTTATACTTCCTCCAGTCGTCAAGTCCGCTTTCGTTGAGGAGTTCTTCAAAGCTTTTATTTTTTTCCCTTTCCTGTCTTTCCTTGATGAGACGCTCTTTCTCACGCTCTTTTCTTTTTTCGTCCTCCTCTTTCAATTCGCTCTTCATTTGTTGAAGTTTATGTTTCAAGTCGTCGGCGAGTGCATCTTTCAGCAGCTGCCGGGCATTTGGCTCTTGCTTTTTCTTTCCCATATCCTGTCCTCCGTTTCTCCCTGTTTGTGATGATAGTTTATCAGGAACCTAAAAGTTCAGGCAAGCCGCCCCTCTCGGCAAATGTCAATCGTTGTGTGGTATGATAAAGAGAGAAGCATTTAAGAAAGGAAGATTACAACAGATGTTGATTTGGCTGGCTGCTATCGGAGCGGTTTTGCTGTTTATTGCTGCGCTCGGAATCTATTTTACGAATCAAATCATGTACATTAAAAAACGGACCGACCAATACATTATTGAGCGGGAAACGGCCGACGGCCACTATGATGAGAAGGCTTTTGCCGCTCTCCCGAAAGAAGAAATCACCCTCTCTTCTTCTTACGGCTACAATATTAAAGGGTATTACGTCCACCCGCACAAAACGAAAAACACCGTGGTTATCTGCCACGGGGTGACGATGAATCTGCTAAATTCGATCAAATATATGAATCTGTTTCTGGATCTCGGCTGGAACGCCGTCATATATGACCACCGAAGGCACGGCACAAGCGGCGGAAAAACGACGAGTTACGGATATTATGAGAAAAACGATTTGAAAACGGTTGTCAATTGGCTGAGGGAAAAACACGGCGAACACGCGCTGATCGGGATTCACGGCGAATCGATGGGCGCTGTCACGACGCTTCTTTACGCGGGAATGGATGATGCCGATGCTGATTTTTATGTGGCCGACTGTCCGTTTGCCACATTTGAGGATCAGCTCATTTACCGGCTGAAAGAAGATTTTCATCTTCCAGGAGCTTTCATTTTGCCGCTTGCCAGCCTCTTTTTGAGATGGCGGGACGGCTACCGCATTCGTGATGTCTCCCCTTTATCCGTCGTCAGGAAGATCAAAAAACCGGTGCTGTTCATTCACAGCAAACACGACGACTATATCCCGGCTGAATCGAGCGAAATGCTTTACGAGAAAAAACCGGGGAAGAAAAGGCTTTATATCGCTGAAAAAGGAGCGCATGCGATGAGCTACACCCAAAACAGAAACAGCTACAAAAACACGGTGCGGGACTTTCTTCAAGAGATCACAAACCGGCACAAAGAAGGCGAACGAGCATAAGTCTCGTCCGCCTTCTTTTGATGCTACAGAATATCCGTAATGTCGCTCATATGATCGCCGATCCAGGAGATGGCCGTCTCAATTGTATCAAATTCCTTTGTTTCAAAAGTCATTTCATCCTGAAGAAGCCAGACATCCTTTTTGACGGACTCTGTCCCTCCGATTGACCAATGAAGGAGTGTATACGGATGATTTTGATGTAAAAAGGACGCCCATGTTTTATTTTGAGCGGTTTGCTTTAAAGATTTTACCTTTTGATTCAAATCGAACGCCACCCTATTTCACTAAAATACTCATTCTGGGAGAAAGCACCTGTGCCGGACTCTTCAGCATCAACGCACCCGCTTTCTCATAATAGTCGATGGTCATCGCTTCATCAAAAAAGACTTTTTGCGATGACTGAATATAAATCGGAAGCCCGTTTGTCTCAAGGGGCTCGCAACTTCCCGATAATTCGTCCGTCAGCCACAGGACCGGTACGCCGCTGACCGCGCATCCGCAGCCCTCGGAATCATAGCGGAGCTGGATCTTTTTATCAGGGTAAGGCTCTGTTGCCCGTTGAATGGCTTGTTTTGCCTGAGCAGTGATTTCAAGCTGCATGATATCATCCTTCTTTATTTCGTTTACGGACATTGTACCACGGGTCGGGAAAAAGCGCATCGTTTCCGGCTGTCAGGCATAAATATGAAGGGATTCGGAGGTGGAATGATGCCCAAAAAAGTGCAGATTAAAGTGATGGACAACGGCGGTTTCCGGGTATCGGGAGACGTCGAACTGATCGACATGGAAGGAAACCCGTTTCCTGAAAAACCCGCTTTTTCGCTCTGCAGATGCGGAAAATCGCTAAAAATGCCTTACTGTGACGGAAGCCATAAAGGAACGTTTGACTCTTGTGTCAGAGCCTGAAGCAGGAGGGGGCTTTACCTGTCCTCCCCTGCCTTTTCCCATTGTTCAGCCAAGCGCTCAGCCTCTTTTATCCAGCCGTTTTTGCCTTCAACATAGCCCGCCATGTCAAGCGGAAACATCTCCGCCAGCTTCATCTTCAGAGTAGCATATTCTTCGGCCCGCTCCGGATGGGAAATTAAATAATCCCGAAACGCGAGATGCCGTCTGATATCGGGGTGCCCGCTTTCATACAGATGGACATGGTGTGTACGGTTCCGTCCCCCTTTTTGAAAGAACCTTCTCCCCGGAATTCCGTTTTCCCCCTTCGATTCATAGCCGAGCATTTTCATCCCCTTTTCGAAGCCGGCAGCGGAGCCGAGATCTTTCACTTCGATCAGGATGTCAATGATAGGCTTGGCGCTCATCCCCGGAATTGACGTGCTTCCGATGTGGTGAATATGCAAGACTTCATTCTGGAAAAGCGCTTCTAGCTGCTTTTTTTCTTTGAAAAATTCGCCCTTCCACTCCTTTTGATAGGAGACGACTTTGACCTTTCTCGGCGCATGCAGCGTAAGCCTTGAAAGAACAATTCCTTTTTCAGGTTCATACTGCTCAATCTCGGAAAATCCCAATTTCTGATACAGCGCTTTTGCCGGCTCATTCCCCGCTCCCGTCGTCACTTCAAACGATTCGGCTTCCTTCTCTATCAACATATAACGAAGCAGTGCCATTGCAATCCCTTTTCGAAAATGAACCGGATGAACGGCCAGCCTGCAGATCGTCAGCTTTTCGGCTTTATGTATAAAGGAAGCGATTCCGGCTAATTCTTCCCCCTCAAACCAGCCGATGAAAGTTTCACAGGAAGCCGTTACATCAAAAGCCGTTTCATTCAGCTGCGGAATGCCCTGAAATTGAATGATCTCTGCTTCTCTTTCATAAGCCGGCCTTTGAACATTTACAATGCAGCGGGCCGTGTGCGGGTCTTTTTGATTTAACAATTGAATCATTGCATTTTCTCCCCGCTGGTGCCATCTGACGGGAGCCGTCCAGGCCGCTCCGAAATCCTGGCGTCTTCAACTTTTGCAACCCGCACAGCAAAGTCAGAATACCATTCTGTTCGGCCTTTTTCCTTCGCCTGTCGGTGTTCGCTGTGAAACTTCCATTTTTCAATCGCTTCAAGGCTTTCCCAATAGGAAACTGTTATTCCCTTTCCGTTTATGTCCCTTGCGCTTTCTGCTCCTAAAAAGCCGGGCTGTGCTGCGGCAAGCTTTAGCATGTTCGCAGCCGTCTCGTTGTAGTCATTATCCCCGTTCGTTCTGACCGATGTGAAAATCACCGCGTAATACGGCGGCTCCGGCGTTTTTGAAATCATATTCATCCCCCTTTGTCAACAGGACTTGATCCTGATCCGGTCTGTCATCATTTGAAACGTCTCTTTTTTTAATCGAAAATCCCATTTTCCGCTTATAAGCAATCAACACTTTGTTGATATGCAGCGGACCGCTTTGCAGTCGGAAAAACGCTGCACATGAGAGCACAGGCACATTTTTTTCAATGCCCATGTTTTCATCAAAATCTAACCTCTCCTTTCAACATTGTACCTGACCATCGGCACAAATGTTCTGCAACTAAGCAATGGATATACTTCCTTATTATACCGTTTCCCGCTCCCAATTTACCATTTTAATACGTCAGTAGATTAATGGGAGTAAATTCTTAGTTCTAATTCAACAGTACAAATCGATTTGCCATCTCCCAGAAAAGCTTCACTCTCCTTGCCCCATAGGAAACCGGCACGCCCAGCGGCAAAAAACCGTTTCATATACTGCTCTTTTTTCGAGTGTGAAAAATAGATAAATTTACACTTCGTTTTCATATGTTCGTTTTATAGAATTGTCGTTGTTGTGAACTTATTACTTTTTTAGGAGGAGAAACAATGCGTCGTCATTCATTTTTATCAATTCTATTGATTTGCATGCTGTCTATTGTATCCGTTTTTTCGTTCCGGCCTTCAACAGCTTCCGCCGCTTCCCACAATCCGGTCGTTATGGTCCACGGCATCGGCGGAGCCGATTATAACTTCATCGGCATTAAATCGTATTTACAATCTCAAGGCTGGACAAGCAGTGAGCTTTACGCCATCAACTTTATCGATAAAACAGGAAATAATAGAATCAATGCGCCGAGATTATCCGAATTCATCAAACGTGTGCTGAATCAAACAGGAGCATCAAAAGTCGATATTGTCGCCCACAGCATGGGCAGGGCCAATACGCTCTATTATATTAAAAATCTGGATGGCGCAGATAAAGTCGGACATGTCGTTACCCTTGGGGGCGCTAATCGTCTCGTTACAAACACGGCGCCTCAGAATGACAAAATCTCATACACTTCGGTTTACAGCACAAGCGACTATATCGTCTTAAACAGCCTTTCCAAACTTGATGGTGCAAACAATGTGCAAATCTCAGGCGTAAGCCATGTCGGCCTTTTGTTCAGCAGCAAAGTGAATGCCTTGATTAAAGCCGGGCTGACCGCCAGCGGAAAGTAAAAAGTGAAGGAACCTTGAAGGGCTATACCTCTTCAAGGCTCCTCATTTATCGAGACTGTCTTCCCGCCCGGCAAAAATAAAAAGGACTCTAAATAAACGCCTTTTCCGACCGTTCATTCAGTGTCCGTCAACCCCCTCAATATGTTATTACTCCACAATGATTTCAAAGACTCTTTGTTCGAGATTGTATTTAGCATCCTGGAATGTAAATTTATAATCATCTGCGTCGGCATCAGGTGAAAGCCAAGCTCCGTATTTTCTGATCGTCTGGACGATGCTTTCGAGTTCAGCAGGAGTGAAGTCACCTATGTCTGTGCCTTCGGTTTCAGCGGTATGGCGTATTTTTACTGTAATCATCATCACTTTTGGCTCCTTTCACTTGCTGTTTGAACATCTCATTAACAGCATATTTTTTCCCCCTGTAAATCGTTCCATTAACTCCCTTGTTTCAAATTATTCGGGCTTTCTTTTTTGCAGACCTATTTTATATGGAAAAGCTGACCGGGCTCCGAAAAATTCGTCCCCGCACTTTCGTCAAACACGAGCAAACATTCCCGTTTACAACAAAGGGAATATCCCCTATGATAATGAAAGTAAATCGAAATCATTACTACTTGGAGGTATAACCGATGGCTTACATAGCAAAACGCATGATCATACCGATTGTTTTTCTCTTCATTCTCGCTTCCTGCTCCGCCGGAGGCACTGACTCAGCGAAAGGTGATGAGAAGAAACTCACCTTTCTTTTCAATATTCCAAGTCAAACCCTTGACCCGAATCTTGATGTCAATTATACGGCTGTCCGCGCCGGCATCAGTGAAACGCTCGTCAAAATCAGCGCTGACCTTTCCATCGAACCTTGGCTCGCCAAGGATTGGGAGAGTAAAGACGGACAAACATGGGTCTTCACCCTTAAAGACAATCTGACGTTTCAAAATGGCAAAAAAGCGGATGCCAAAGCGGTAAAAGCGTCTTTAGAACGGACGATACGCGAGAGCAAAGCCATGAAGAACGCCTTAAAAATCAAAGAAATAAAAGCTACAGGCCAAACATTGACGATTACAACGAAGGAGCCGTTTCCCGAATTCCCTTCAGAATTGGTTCATCCAAACACATCGATCATTGACGTCAGCGCAGCAAACATTTCTCAGCAGCCCGTCGGAACGGGACCTTTTCAAGTTTCCTCTTTTGAGGCCGGCCATAAAATAGAGTTAGAACGGTATGACGATTATTGGGACGGCAAACCGAAGCTGAAGCACGTCACATTCTCGTTTAATGAAGACGCAAACGCCCGCGTTATGGCTCTCCAATCAAAAGATGCCGACATCATTTACAGACCGAGCGTGGAGGATATTGACCAAATTCAAAAAGATTCGTCGATTACCGTTGATTCGGTGCCGAGCTTACGCGTTCACCAGATTCTTTACAATACAAAGAAGGATCATCTCGCTGACCGTCACCTGCGCCGCGCCTTCGACGCATTACTGGACCGCAAAGAAATCGCTGAAAGTATTTTGAACGGACATGCTCAGCCGGCAGACGGTCCCTTCTTAGCGGATTTCCCATTTTCCGCCGATACGGTTCAAAAGCCGAGCGGACTTCAAGCGGCAAAAGCTGAGCTGAAAAAAGCCGGCTACGAGCTTGAAAATGGCAAAGCCGTAAAGGACGGAAAAGCCTTATCTTTTACACTGCTAACCTATCAGTCTCGTCCGGAATTGCCTTTAATCGCACAAATTCTTGAATCAAATGCGAAGGAATTGGGCATTTCGATTAAGATTCAGCAAGTCGAAAATATTGATGAGTATTTGGCGAAGAACGATGATTGGGATTTGGCGACATACAGCTCGATGACCGCGCCCAGAGGTGATGCCGGCTATTTGCTGAACACCGCCTATATGCCGAATGGCGCTTTAAACTACAGCGGCATCGAAAATCAAACACTGATCAAATGGATTGAGGAATTCAACCGCACGATCGACGAAGAGAAGCGGAACCGACTTGCCAAAAAAGCAGCTGAATTGATCGAGAAGGAGACATTGAACTCTTTTATTGTCACTCCCGAAAACATCACAGCATACCGAGACGGTGTATTAAATTGGGAAACGAGCAAAAGTGAGTATTATATGCTGACGAAAGATTTGGATGTGAAAACGAAATGAAGCAGATCGCCAAGCGGCTGTTTGAACTGGTTCTGTTCTTATTCCTGCTTTCATTTATCAGCTTTGTGTTTATGAAAGCGGCTCCCGGTGATCCGGTGAAACAGATGCTTCGCGTAGATGATGTTGCGGTAACGGACGAGCAGATCGAGGCATTCAGAGAGGAACTCGGTTTGGACAAACCGGTTTATATTCAATATTGGAACTGGTTCAAGCGCTTTTTCCAATTTGATTTGGGAAAATCCTATACAACACACGAACCCGTCATCGACGAGCTCAGCCGGAAATTCCCGGCGACATTGCTTCTGACCGGCGCATCGCTTCTCGTCATGCTGCTGATTGCCGTGCCGGTCGGAACGCTTTCCGCTTTATACCGGGATCAGTGGATCGATCATCTCGGCCGCTTGCTCGCTTTAGTGGGAGCCGCGCTCCCGAGCTTTTGGCTCGGATTGATACTGATCGATCTCTTTTCCGTCAGGCTGAATTGGCTGCCGTCGATGGGAGCCGGAACGTTTAAACATTTGATTCTTCCCTCTCTCACGCTTGGGATTGCGATGTCGGGCGTTTATGTCCGTCTTGTACGGTCAAGCCTGATCGAAAGCCTTGGTCAGGATTTCATCAGATCAGCCAGGGCACGCGGCATCAGCGAGGCGAGAATTTTCTTCTTTCACGCGTTTCGCCACTGTCTTGTCCCTGTCATCACGATATTCGGGGTCAGCCTCGGCAGCCTGCTCGGCGGCACGGTGATTATTGAAGTCCTGTTTGCATATCCCGGCGTCGGCAAGCTTGTCGTTGATGCCATCGTTCAGCGTGATTATCCGATCATTCAGGGGTACATTCTTTTCATGGGGATCGCGGTTGTCCTGATCAATCTTTTAGTCGACCTCTCTTATCGGTACCTCAATCCGGAAATTCGCTTAAAGGAGGCTGGACGCCGATGAGAAAAAACGTTAAACATATATTTCGATCCAAAACAGGACTATGGTTTGTGTTGCTGTTTTCCGCGGCGCTGTTCACCGTCCCCTTCTTTTTGCCGTTCGATCCGCTCCGCACAGATATGGCCAACCGTCTTCAGCCGATCAGCATGCAGCATTGGCTCGGGACCGACCATTTAGGCAGAGATATATTTTCCCGGATGATCGCCGGTGCGAAAGCGACGGTCGGCACCGCCTTGGCCGCGATTCTGATCTCCGTTTTCATTGGTGTTCCCGTCGGGCTTGTCTCCGGCTTTTTCGGCGGATGGCTGGACCGGATGATCATGAGAATTGTTGACGCGGTTATGGCGTTTCCGGACTATATTGTCGCGATTGTTTTAAGCGGTTTGCTTGGCCCGGGGCTGATGAACTTAATATTGGCCGTCGTCGCTGTCAAATGGGTCGGCTATGCAAGGCTGGTCCGCAGCACGGTTTTTTCGGAAAAACAAAAAGATTACATCGCCTTGGCCGAGCTTACGGGCTTAGGCTCCGGGGCGATTTTAAAAAAGCACTTGCTGCCCCATGTTCTCGGCAACGTTTCCGTACTTGCGACACTCGATATCGGAAAAACGGTGTTAATGATTGCTGCCCTGTCCTATATCGGACTGGGTGCTCAGCCTCCATACCCGGAATGGGGCGCCATGCTGAACGACGGAAAACATTACTTTTTGCATGCGCCTCAGCTTATGGTGATTCCCGGTCTTGCGATCATGTTCATCGTCCTGTTGTCCAACCTGTACGGTGATCGTTTAAGGGACAGGTTTGACGTTAAACACAAGAAAGGAGTTTCTTAGCATGCCGATGTTATCCATTGAGGACTTATCAATCAGCTCCCGACAACACACCATTGTCAAAAATGCCTCCTTTTCGATCCATGAAGGGGAATGGTTAGCGCTGCTCGGGGAAAGCGGCAGCGGAAAGAGCCTGACCGCCTCGGCCATAGCCGGGCTGCTTCCGGACGGACTAACGGTGACCGGCGGAGACGTGATATTTGAAGGCCAACAGATGCTTCAAGCCGCCCGCAAAGCACTCCGACGCATGCGCGGAAAGGATATCGCCTGTATTTTTCAGGACTGTCACGGAGCATTCACCCCTTTTATACGGATCGGCAGACAAATTGACGAAATGGTCAAAACGCATACGGATTGGTCTAAGAATAAGCGAAGAGAAGCGATTCTCCGCGCTTTTCGGGAGGTTTCTCTGCCGGAAAACAGAGTATATGAAAGCTACCCGTTTCAATTGAGCGGAGGGCAGCTGCAAAGGGCCGCGATCGCTCAAGCGATGGTGCTCCGCCCGAAGCTTCTCATCGCAGACGAACCGACGACGGCTTTAGACAGCATCACGGCCGCGGACGTCTTACAACAGCTCGCCGTGATGCGCGCCAAAACAAACTGCGCCATCCTTTTTATCACTCATGACCTGCGGCTTGTCAAAAGATACGCCGATCATACCGCCGTCATGCAAAACGGAAAAATCGTTGAAAGCGGCTTAACCGCTGATTTAATCAGACAGCCGGCACATGAATATACGAGGTGTTTATTCGCGGCCATCCCGCCGCTGAAAAATCCGCCGCTGAGGCTGACAGCCGCGCCTGAAACAAAGAAAACGGCGCTGGCGGGAACAGGAGGTGCGTGATGACCCATTCAGCAGAGACCGTTCTTTTTGTCAGCAATCTGACAAAACATTACGCTTGCGGCCACAAAGCGGTTGACAATGTATCATTCTCCATTCGAAAAGGCGAATGCCTCGGGCTCGCCGGCGAGAGCGGCAGCGGGAAAAGCACCCTCGCACGCTGCCTTCTGCTGCTCGAAAAAATCGATCACGGAGAGATTAGGCTTCATCAACATCCGCTTACCGGCATAAACAAAAAAGAGACCCGAAGACTGCGCCGAAAGCTGCAGGCTGTTTTCCAAAACACTGCCGCATCATTCAATCCAAAGCTCAATATTATCGATTCAGTTATGGAGCCGCTTGATGTTTCTAAACAAGACATGCCGTCATTTTTAAGGGATTGCGGAGGCAGCCGCCGTCTGACGGCTGAGCGTCTGTTCTCAATGGTCGGTCTTCCCTCGCGCCTCCTTGACCGCTATCCGCACGAATTAAGCGGCGGGCAGCGCCAGCGGGCCTTGATCGCCAGAGCCATCAGCACTCATCCGTCTTTAATCATCTTTGATGAGCCTACGGCAAGCCTGGATGTCACCAGTCAGGCGAAGATCCTGGACCTCCTCAAAGATTTGCAGGATGATATGGGCCTTTCCTATTTGTTTATTTCCCACGATCTGGCCGCTGTCCACTTCATGAGCCATCGCATCATGGTCATGAAAGACGGGCAGATTGCCGATCAATTTGAAAAAGAAGAGCTTTTTTCTGCCGAAAGGCACCCATATGCCAAAAAGCTGCTTCAGGTGTTTGAATCTTAAGGGGGGTCTTAACAGATGAATCACAAGCATTTTTTAGCACTCGCCGTTCCGCTGATCATTTCAACGATCACCACTCCTTTATTGGGTGCGGTCGATACGGCGGTCGCCGGCCAGCTTTCCTCCCCTGCTTACATCGGCGGTGTTGCAGTCGGAACGATGATTTTTAATACGATGTATTGGCTCCTCGGTTTTTTGCGGGTAAGCACATCGGGATTCGCCGCTCAGTCGCTCGGCTCCCAAAACAGATCAGAGAGCGTTTTGGCCCTTGCCCGGCCCGTTTGCATCGCGGTTTTTGCCGGACTGATGTTCATCATCTTGCAAAAACCGCTTGAATACGCAGCGCTGACGCTCATCCAGCCCGACCGCCATACCGCTGAATTCGCCTCGCAGTATTTTTCGCTGAGGATTTGGGGAGCTCCATTTGCCTTAATCAGCTATTGCATTCTCGGCTGGCTGATGGGAATGTCTCTTATTAAAGTGACATTGCTTTTGCAGATTTCGATGAACGTCTTGAATATCGTGCTTGACATCGTTTTTGTCTACGTCTTTCACATGGAAGTATACGGCATCGCTCTAGCCACTTTGATTTCGGAAGTGACGGGTTGCCTGATCGGCTGCTGGCTTGTGAAAACGAATGCCGCCATGCCGTTTAAGCTGCCGTCCGTCCAGCTTTTGTTCGACCCGAAACCGTTTAAAAAAATGATGGTTGTCAACCGCGATCTATTGATTCGGACATTGTGCCTTTTGACGGTTTTCAATTTGTTTACGGCTAAAGGAGCCGGCTTCGGCGCTGAAATTTTAGCCGCAAATGCGATCTTAATTCAAATTCATTATTTGATGGCTTATGTTTTTGACGGGTTTGCCAATGCATCGAGTATTTTTGCCGGAAAAGCCGTTGGAAGAATGGACCGGGATCTCTATTCCCGTACGCTTTCCCTTTCGATCCAGTGGTCGCTGATCTCAGCCGCGCTGCTTTCAGTCGGTTACTTTCTCTTGAAAAATGCGATCCTTCCATTGTTTACACCGCTTGAGAGCGTTCTGGAAGCAGCGAAAACTTACGATATTTGGATCACTCTCTTTCCTTTGGCCGCAAGTTTCGGACTCGTTTTTTACGGGATTTTCACAGGTGCCACCGAAATAGGCCCGGTCAGAAATTCAATGTTTTTGGCTGTTCTCGTCTTCCTGGCCGCCTTTTTTTCCGCTGTGCCTGCTTTCGGAAACCATGGGCTGTGGCTCGCTTTTCTTTTATTCAGCCTTGGGCGTTCCGTATTCTTATGTATGGCTGTTCCCGGGCTGACCACCCGTCTTTTCGGAGAGCGGAGTGCTGCGAGAGAGGCGGGCTAAAAGCCAAATCATAAAACACCCCGGCTAAAGCTTAGCCGGGGTGTTCACGTTTATTCTTTCGTTAATTGTGCGACGAAATGGTTCAGATGATCCAGCGTCATCAAATTTTGATTGCATTTTTCACTGTCACAGCAAATGTAATTGCCTCTGTCCGTATAGGTTTCTTTCCCGCTTTTCACCCGGGCCATGAACAGTCCGATCTCTTCGGTTCTGTTGCATATCGAACAGATTCCTTTTTTATTGCTGGATTTGATGGTGCCGTGTATTCCGGTCAGTTTTCCGCCGGCATCCACAATTATATATTTCCTGCCTGATCCTGCATCATTCCATCCCAAGTAGGAATATCCGCTGAAATCCATCTGCTCAAATTCGGGCGTCTTTAACTTTTTCACTTTAGAGAACAGCTTTTTAGCAGTTTTCACCGTTACACGCTGAAATGGAATCACATGAAGTTTTAATTCAGCTAAAAAGCGCATCGCTTCACCGCTGTCTTCCACTTCTGTCATCTTCTGCAGCAAAGACTTTTGATCGCTGCTAAGATCAGGAAACAGATTGAACACTTGATCCAGCGCATTGCACTTCAAAGCATCAAGTACGTTCTCGTCATTGATGTTCGCATGTCCCTGGACGAGGCTGTCCGTTTGAAATTTAATAAAATTATATTGGTCATTTCTAATAAAAGGTGTCTTCATTTCTGCCAGCTCCTTATTTATAGATCTATATTTAAAAATAAGGTGCAAAGCCGGATGATCAGAAATGATACCTTGCTTTTTTAGGCGATTTGTTTATAACCCCGCCTCATGCAAAGTATCGCCTTTCAAGATAACAGGCTTTGCATGAGACGCTGCAGTCGGCAAATGAATGTCATTTACCATTTTATCCACCTCCGAATACTGATTCTATTATAAACGACAATCGTATTCAATCTCAATGATATCCTCCATCTTTAAAATGCAAATTTCATCCGCTCGGCTTACGATCCGCAGCTCCCTTTTCAGGGCGTCAGCATAGTGAATCCGGCCGGCGAGCGTTTTCACTTCCCCCTGCCGGTAATAGGCAAATTGCAAAAACCTGTTTTCTGCCATCGCTTCACAAATGATTTCATTGAATTCTTCATATTTTTGTTCATCCAGGATCGGTTTTTTGAGTTTTTGAAAGCTTTCATGATATTCCCTGAGCAATTCCACGTGCTCAGGCAGCATCATCGAAACCCATTTGATACTGCCTCTGTCGCGAAGCATAAATGATTCTCCTTTCTATGCCTGATGGCCTCCGACCAATTTTGACCGCAGCCGGGCCGTCCCGGCGTTTGTATAGGAAACGGCCCGCAAAAGCGCTGTTGAGCCGTACCGTTCTCTGATGCCGTCCATCACATACCCGAGCTGCCGCTTCTTTTCCTGATCGGGGCGAAAAAGATCAAGCTGCATATTGGTGTCATCTTGAATATTGGACAAAGACACGGAAATTTTTCGAACCGTTTTGCCGGCATAAAACCGCTCGAACAGTGCCAGACATGTGTGGTAGAGATCAAGCGTGATATTTGAAGGGCTTTCCATTGTTTTTGAACGGTAAAATCCGCCGCCAAGCTCATCGCGGCTGTATTCGACGCCAAGACTGACGGTCCGGCCTGCCTGGCGGCGCGCGCGCGCCCTTTTGGCCACTTCCTCACACATTTCAAGAATGACATGCTTGACTTCATCCGGATTCGGATAATCGCGAAGCAGAATCTGGCTTTTTCCATAGCTGACCTGCCCCTCCATGATCGGCGCTCCGATCGCGGAAAGATCGATGCCCCAGGCGTGATAATAGAGCTGGTTTCCCATCACCCCGAATGTTTTCTCGAGCCGCCTGAGATCATAGTGTGCCAGCTGGCCGACTGTAAAAATCCCCATCCGGTTTAACGTCTTTTCCAGCCTTGAGCCGATTCCCCACATGCGGCGCAGCGGAGACAGCGGCCACAGCTTCGTTTTCACGTCTTCGTAGCCCCAGACGGCCACCCCGTCTGCTGATTTTTTCGCTTCAAGGTCAAGGCACAGCTTTGCCATCAGCAGATTCGGTCCGATTCCGACAGCACAGGGAAGGCCAAACTCCCTTTCCATATCATCTTGAATTTTCATCGCAATCGTTCGGGCGTCTCCCCACATGCTCTCAACACCGTCCACCTGAATAAAGCTTTCATCCACGCTGTACGTATGAATGGCATCAGGCGGCACATAGCGGCAGAACAGCCGGGTGAGCTCAGTAGAAACACGGACAAACAGCCCCATCTTCGGATTGACCAGCTTGATGCGCGGATCATCCGGCAGCTGATAAAGCCTTGTTCCCGTTTGAACGCCGAACTCTCTTTTCAGAGCCGGAGAAGCAGCAAGAACGATGCTCCCCTGCCGCTCCGTGTTTCCGACAACCGCCAAGAAGCAAGTCATCGGATCAAGTCCGAGCAGGACTGCGGCACAGCTTGCATAAAAGCTCCGCATATCAACGCACAAAACCGAACGCGACGGATATTGACTGTAATCCATATCTCTCCCTCCAGCAAGAACTGATGTTCGCACAATTAGTGTATGAATACTATACTCCGAATATACGTTCGATTTCCAGGCGTAATTTTATCCAAAGAAAATCCTGGATGAAAGCAATAAAAAACACCTTCTTTGGAAAGAAGATGACATGGTTGATCATTCCAGTTCGGAATGTTGCCGCATTCAGTTTTGATGGTTCAAATTGAAAGCTCCCTTGAGAACATCTGTTTTTCTTAGTAAGATAAAAGAAAAAGCGCTCCTAAAGGAGAAAACAAATGGATGAGAAACTGATTGAAAAAATGCTCGGACAGGCGCTGAAGCAGTACGGACGCAATGTTGCAACCGATCCGCTCAGCCCCGGTGAAAAAGAAATCCTGAAGCTGGCTTTGCAGGAAAGGCGGATCGAGGAACCGAATGAAGGGCTGCATGCCCATATCGAGGATGTCATCTATGATTATGTCACAAATCAAGGCTTGTTCTCATCATAAATCGATTTTTCCTTTCGGCTTCCTTTATACGGGAAGCCTTTTATCACCCAGCATTTAGAAATTCCTCTATTCACCGCCATCTGTTTCATGTATGATAACAAATAAAAACGTAACGGAGAGTTTATCATGAAACAAAAATGGCAGAACATCCACCCGCTCAGCTGGACCATTATTGTCGGAACCATTTTTGGTCGTATGGGCACAGCCATGAGCATCCCTTTTTTAGCAATTTATTTGACACAAGTGAAAGGCGCCTCTTCCGGCTTTGCCGGCGCCGTCATTGCAGCGAGCTCTTTGATCGGAATTGCGGCAAGCTTTTACGGCGGGTACTTATCAGACCGGTTCGGCCGGAAAACCATCATGCTCGTTTCGATTTTCGGCTGGACGTTCGTGTTCGCCGGTTTTGCACTCGCCGATCATGTCTGGACATTCTTTGTCATGAATGCCTTAAACGGATTATGCCGCGCTTTGTTTGAACCGACTTCAAGAGCGCTGCTTTCAGACGTATCCAAACCCGAAACGCGCCTTTTCGTCTTTAATCTCCGCTATACTGCGATCAACCTCGGCGTCGTCTTCGGTCCGCTTTTAGGCCTGTATCTCGGATCTTCCAAAACGACGCTGCCGTTTTTCATTGCAGCGTTCATTTATTTTATTTATGCGGCGGTGCTGGTCATTCAATTTAAACACCATACCGTACCGGCAACTGAGCGTAATAAGCGTATAAAAGTGCGGGACGCGCTGGAGGTGACAAAAGCAGACCGGGTATTTACGATTACGCTAATCGGTTCGATTCTTTGTTTGTTCGGTTATTCCCACTTCACATCGACGCTTGCACAATACATGGCGGCCAGCCCTTTCATCGAAGACGGGACGAAAGTGTTCGGCATGATGCTGACGCTGAATGCCTTGGCCGTGCTTGCCGTACAGTACCCGATCGTACATATCGCCAAACGGTTTTCACCGATTTTATCGCTGATTGCAGGAAATGTGCTGATTAGCGGAAGCCTGTTCAGCCTCTCGTTTTTCCATGATCTATGGTCTATCGTCTTGATCATTATCGTGTTTACGATCGGGGAAGTGCTTCTCTTTTCGATGATGGATTTACTGGTCGACCGGATTGCCCGGCCTGAGTTGAAAGGCACTTACTTCGGGGCTATGGGCTTCACCCAGCTGGGAAGCGTGGTCGGTCCTTGGGCGGGGGGAATGCTGCTGGACGCCTTTGGAGCGGAAAAACCGTTTTTCACTTTTGCAATTCTGTCTGCTGTCACCATTTGCGGCGTTCCTTTCTTGGTAGCAGCCTTCCGGAAACTCAAAATAGATGAGGCAAAAGTCAAATTAAGTTCGAAAAAAACGATGCAGCATTAATTGAAAACAGGCCGGCTCACTCAAAGGCCGGCCTTCCGGCTAACGCCCGCCTCAAGGCGCAGCAAGCTCAACTTTGATGCGGTCCGGATCTTCGGTATACAAGGCATAATGCCCGCTTCCGCCGGCAAACGGATGTCTGTCTTCATATAAAATGCGGCATCCCCGCTCCCTCAGTTTCATTGTCATTTCGTCGACCTGTTCTTTGGATGCCGCGTAAAAAGCAAGATGGTTTAAGCCGACGCGGCACCTGTGATAGCCCGCTTTGATAAACTGTTCTTTCGCCTGCACAAGCACGAGATAGGCGCCGTTCGCTTTCCAGCTGATCCCGTCTTCCCATTGTTGAAAAACCTCATAGCCGAGCTCGCCTAGAAACCAGCCCCAAAAGCGCTTCGACGCTTCCAAATCTGAAACGTACAGTTCAATATGATGGATCATGCAAGCCTCCTCTTCTATACCCGTCTGACCAGAATCTCTTCCACCCTGTGGCCTTCGCCTTTTCTCAAGATTAAATCAGACCGGAATTTTGTAGGCAGAATGTTCTCATACAAATTCGGACGGTTGACAGTCTCCCATATTGACTTTGCCATATGGTCCGCTTCTTCGTCCGCAAGATCTTTGAATTTATGGAAATAAGAAGTCGGATCTTGAAAAGCCGTCTCCCTGAGCATGCGAAAGCGTTCAAGATACCATTTGATAATGAGGTCTTCTTCGGCATCCACATAAATCGAGAAGTCAAAAAAATCGGAAACGAAAACCCGCGGTTTTGTCCGGTCGTCTTCGATCGTCGGTGTCTGCAGCACATTGACGCCTTCGATGATCACGATATCCGCTTGTTCAACCGTTTCGTAAACCCCTTCCAATCTGTCGTACGTTAAATGGGAATAAACGGGTGCGCGAACGATTTCCTTGCCGGATTTTAAGTCGTTTAAAAACTCAAGCAATGCTCTGACATCATAGCTTTCCGGAAACCCTTTTCTCGACATCATCTGTTTTTCTGTCAAAACCGCATTGGGATAAAGAAAACCGTCGGTTGTGATCAGACTGACTTTCAGCCGTTCCTGCAAACGGGAGAGCACAGTCTGAATGATGCGGGCCGTCGTGCTTTTTCCAACCGCGACGCTTCCGGCAATCCCGATGATGAACGGAATCTTAGCCGCGTGAGGATGGTTCAAAAAACCGTTCACCCGGGTGTTCCGTTCATATTGAGTTGTCCGGTGTAAATAAAGCAGCCTCGCCAGCGGAACATAAACGGTTTCGACTTCTTCCAAAGACAGATAGTCATTTAAACCTTCAAGCTTCTTTACTTCCTCTTCAGTCATCTCTACCGACATATGCCCGCCGAGATTTGCCCAGTCATCACGGGTATGACTCGTATATAACGTGTGCAAATTCAAATCCTGATTCGCCATTATTCTCACCTGCCCTCTGTTCAAACGCTGTTTACTAAAAAAGTGCATGAATTCCTGAGACCGCTTTACTATTATATAGAATTTTTCGAATATTTACGAGGAACAAGGTTTCAATCAAAAAAACCGCCTCCTCCAGAGACGGGTGATCCGGTTTCCTTGCATGGCGGATGCGGATGGCTCTCCTTCCTGTCAAACCTGAGCCACCGGGTATCCTTCGCTTGTAAAAGAAAAAAGAGCGCAGCTGCCTGCGCTCTTTTTTCAAACGACATATTTGCTTTGCCTGTGTGCCATGTAATAAGTGACCGCAGACAGCAAACCGACGGATGCCGCTAAAATGATGATGACCGGAATCATGTCCACCTTCACCGGTGTAAACAGTTTAAAGCCGCCGCTGAAACTGAAAACCGCATGCCCGAGATTAGACAGCAGGTTTTTCAAATCGAACCTGCCTAAAGCAGGGATAAGCAGGCTGTAAACGACATAAAGCAAAGCAGGTGTAATAAAGCTTCTGAAGAGGACGCCCAAATAAAATCCGATCGTCGAAAAGATGAAGCTGACCGCCAGAACGACAACGAGCTGAAGCGGGATATTGCTTTTTGAAACAGCGGGTATTGTGAACTCGCTGACCGGTATGGCCCTTGAAGCCAGGGAATAAAAGACGAGGCTTGACACATATGCCATACATACAACGGCGATCACGGCGGCAGCCATCACCATGTAAACCGAACACTGTTTGGCAAACAGGACGGATTTCCAATCATGGCTGACCGCTTTCACTTTCACCGTCTTGAATCTGATGTCGTAAGAGGAGATATAGATGGCATACAGCGTAAAAGCCAAGGGAAAAATGATGAAGCCCATCAGCTCAAGCGTCATGATGACCGACTGCTTCGGCTCCAGATGGTGGAGGGACAAGACGAAATTCTCATAGTCAAACCTTAAAATATTTTCGACGATCTCTCCGTCGCCATCCTTGCTTTTCAGCTCACCTTCCTTCACCTTGACAGGCGACTCCAGCGCCTGCTTAATATCGATGCCGAGTTCTTTATATTCGCCTTCAGTCTTTTTAAACTGCTGATAGCTGTCAATTGTATTTTTATAATGAACATATATGTATCCGGATGAAATGAATAGTAGAGGAAGCAATAAAATGATGAGCATTTTAGAATACGATTGAAATGCAAGCTCTTTCTTGAAAATATTATAAATATTCTTTATAGACATCGCCCAATTCTGCTCCATTCGTTTTAAAATTGTCAATGTGGATAGCTGAACCGTCTTTCAAGACGTATAGTTGATCGACGATTGAGGAATAAAACTCAAACTGATGGCCGGCGGCAACAATCGTCATCCTGCTTGACCAGTCATTGATCAGCTCCTGAAGCTCCATCATGGACCGGTAGTCAAGGCCGTTTGATATCTCATCCAAAAACAAGTATGACGGTTTGTTTAATGCAGCGATCATTAAAGCCAGCTTTTTCTTTTGTCCGTATGAATAGGTCTTAACCTTTTTTTTCAGCAGCGCCCGGCTGAGAAACTTTTGCGACAATTGTTCAAGCTCTTCTTTGCCGGCAGGTTTATTGATCAGTAGTTTGATATTTTGATAGCCGCTCAGATGATTATAAAATGGGGAATCGTCATAGATGACGTGCACTTTGCTCCTGACGGCTTCAAGCGGCTCGCCGTCGTACAGAATGCCGCCTTCGAAAGGTTCCAGCTTGAGCAGGCATTTCAAGAGTGTCGTTTTCCCGGCGCCGTTTTCCCCCATCAGGAAGGTGACTTTGTTTTTTTCAATATTCATGTTGAGACGGTTGAATACCGTTTTGTTTCCATAAGATTTCGTCAGGTCATCAATTTTGATCAATTTAAAAAACCCTTTCTCGCATCAGGATGGTGTTGCAACATTCTCCATTATACAACGCTGCCATTAATTTCAAAATAGTCTTTTAGCAGCGTTGTATGAAATGGATTATGGTAAATTAATCATTTCCGTATTTTCCTTTTTTATTGACCCACCTTCTGTCTGTAAAGGTTGAGCTGGCGAATTCAACGTCTCCCCACGGTGTAACGGTACCGAAGCTCAGCGTTTTTTTCGCTCTCCATTTGTGAAGTCCTGAAGACTTATAATACCTTTTAATCCCCTTTGCCCTCACGACATTCGGAAAGACGTAGCCGACATCCTGCGATCCGCTGCTTTTCGATACTTTTTTGCCGTTGTAGTACCAGTCGATATAATCTTTTGACCAGGCGAGGAAGCTTCCTCTTTTAATTGTGAGCCTTTTTCCTGCATATGCCGTCACACCGCTTTGGACAGATGCCTGTTCAGGAAGTGATTGAACGTATTCTGTCTTGGCTTCAAGCAATTCCTTTTGCTCACTTGTCAGCTGCCCGTTCCCAGCAGCCGCAGCGAATGAGGATGGAACCAGGAGCACCGCAGACAAAGAAAACCCTAAAATCGCTTTTTTCATTTCATTTCCCTCCGTATTTCTAAAATATTTGTATGTATGTCTTCAGCTGCCATCCATAAGCTACTGCCACATCCATAACAATTTAAGGTCCGAGTTCTCTTATTTTAATGGATGAAAAAATAGATTCCTAGCAGAATGGACCATTTTATCGTTACCTATTGGAAATTATCACCTCCTATATATTTAATACTATACCATATTTTTACTTATTATCAATTCCTATTATTTGGAACTCTCATCATAAATAGCTCGCATCTTTTATAATGGGACTGAAAAAAGGAAGCGTGAGGAAAGGCGAAAAAAGAGGAACCTATATACCTGGAAAGCGATTCAACAGCTGAAAATTCCTAATCGTACAAAAGAATTCATCACTACAAAGTACTCGACAGACCGTCCTCCTTCATGGAGACGGTCATATACTCTTGCTGCCGGGAACCGCCTTCGATTTGGAGGATGAAGAGGCTTTCAGATCAGCTGATCGTTTAGTTGTGAGTGCACATAGCAAAGGCTGCCTAAAACCAAGGCAGCCTCATCCTTTAAAAGTTCTTCGATTTATCGTTCGATTTGCTTTTGGAAGGAAAAATCCGCTGTTCCACCTTTTCATAAAGGGTCAGCATTTGATGAATAAATGACAGCTTCGGTGCTATCCAGAATACAAACAGAGCTGATAACACGCCAAGAAGGGCTCCCACCGCAACATCGAGTGGATAGTGAACGCCCGACCAAATGCGGGAAATACCCACGGTAAACGCAAGTACAAGCCACAGCCAGCCCGTCTTTTTGTGAAACAGGAAGATTAAAAAACCAATTGAAAAAAACAAAATCGTATGGTCGCTCGGAAACGAATTGTCAATTTCATGCTCTATCAGCTTGTTGACATTCGGAAGCGTGGCAAATGGTTGATAGTTGGAATACAGAGAGCCCATCATTTTCCCGAGAATTTCGGCAATCACAAATGCGATGACTGCATAAATGACCATCAATCTGTTTTTTGTCTTCCGGGTAAACCAATAAATAACAAGCCAAGCTCCGAGGAAGTACATCATATATTCGGCCAGAAAGTAAACGGCCGGGTTCAGCATTGAATACTCTTTCCCCAAATCATTAATGAAACGAAAAACATCAATATTTAGCTCTGAAAAAAACACTTCTACATCTCCTTTTTAAAACATTTATAGGAAAAATATCCATTAACAGCATAAAGGAAGGCCTTGCATTTCAGATATTCCGGCCGTCGGGATTCAAAAGCAGAGGAACTTGCAGTCTCTTTGCTGCAAATTCCCCGTGCGCCCATTAATGAATGTCAATCTTTTTAAAGTAAACGATTGTCGCGGCTAATCCAAGAACGGTTGTGGCGGCAACACTGATAAAAGAATATTCGGGCGGATATTCCGGAAAGAACGTACCCGAAGCGATCACCCATACCGCCGACCAAGGGAATAAAGCGCTGTACTCCGTGCCGTATACCATAATGCTGACCATTGATATAATGATCGTAAAGATAATGGTGGGCACGTAATTTTTAAACAGCAATGTCACAAATATAATTGGACTGACCAGGAAAAAAAGAAGCGCCCCACCTATCATAAATTGTTTAAACCCTTCTATTAAAACCGCCGAACTGAGCCCTTCAAACTGACCGATCAGCCCAAACAGTAGCGTCAGCACCCAGGCGATTAACGTCAGCATCATGATCCAAATGAGGAGCAAGACCAATTTGCTGACAATCAGGCTGATTCTTGAAACAGGAATCGTCAATAGATTCTTTAGCGTGCTTTCAGCGTATTCCCGATTGAATAAATATGATGTAATCACGCCGTACAACGGGACTCCGATCAAAAGCACAATATACAGGTTGGTGTCGGAAAAGGTCTCACTGAAGCGAATCGGTACATCAGGGTACTTGGCTTTCTTAGCCAAAGACGATATAAAACAGATGAAAGGGGCTGCCGCCGCTCCTAAGATGCTGACCAGAAACATCTGTGAACGCTTAAGCTTCAGCAATTCGGTATATAGCAAATTAGCCAATCGTCCCGCCCCCTATCAACTTCACGAAGTAGTCTTCAAGACTGTCTTCGCTCATCGTAATCTTCAATACATCTATTCCGTTTTCGACAAACAATTTATTGAGCTTTCCCTGCTGGCCCAAATGGGAGTATACCCGGATGATCCCGTCCTGGTGAACTTCGTAGTCATGAATATCAAAATGCTGTTCCATCAGAACGACCGCTTTATTTTGATCGGATAATTGAAATTCTAGATATTTGCGGTTTCTTTTTTTGAGATGGTCAAACGGAATTTCCTCAAGCAGTTTTCCTTCATGAATGATCCCGACATGATCGACAAGCTGTTCGATTTCAGACAAAATGTGGCTTGATATAAAGATGGTGATGTTTCTTTCTTTGGCGAGAGAATGAATGAGTCTTCTCATTTCTTTGATACCGATCGGGTCCAAGCCGTTTGTCGGTTCGTCCAGTATCAACAGCTCCGGATAGTGAAGCAAGGCTCTTGCAATTCCCAGCCTTTGTTTCATTCCCAAGGAATACTTGCCGACGAGCTTTTTCGTTTCATGCTGCAGGCCCACGATCTCCAATACTTCATCGATCGCATTCTTTTTATGGATACCTATGATTTTCGCGTTGATCAGCAGGTTTTCCCTTGCCGTCAAGTTCGCGTAAAAGCCGGGCACTTCCACGATAGATCCGATTCTTCTTAAAATTTCTTTTTTATTCTTGAAAAAATTCTCTCCGAAAATTTCTATCTGCCCACTGGTCGGTTTGATCAGACCCAGCAGCATTCTGATCGTCGTCGTCTTGCCGGCGCCGTTCCGCCCCAAAAAGCCGTATATATCTCCTTGTTTTACGTTGATATTGAGATGATCTACAGACTTTTGCGGCCCGTACATTTTCGTGAGATCCGTCGTTTTAATAATTGTGCTCAAAGTTGATCCTCTCTCTTTCACTAGCCTTATAACTACATCATAAACAGAAGGATTTAACTTCTTCTTAACCAATTCTTAATTAATTCTTAAATGATTGGAGATGGTTTTGTTTAGGCAGCGAAAAACCAAACGTCGTTTTTTCCCACGGGACGCTCTGTGCCCAAATGCGTCCGCGGTTTTTTTCGACGAGCGATTTGGCGATGGCAAGCCCCAGGCCGCTCCCGTCATCAAGGCTTCTCGACCGGTCTCTGCGGTACATTCTATCAAATACGTTTTCAATATCGTTTTCCGGAATCCCCGGACCTTGATCCCAGATGAGAAGCTGATATTCATGTTCTGATTCTGTCAGTTCGATTCCAAGTACTTTTCCCTCTTTTCCATAGTGAATGCCGTTTCTGACGATGTTTTCGATCACGCGGATCAGGCTGAGCCGATCTGCGATAACAAAGCATTTCTTTTCCGGAATCTGCACATTCAAATCAATGTCATGTTTTTTCAGTTCCGGCAAAAAGTCGATCAGTGTTTCCCTGGCGACTTCGGCAAGGTCAAAGAACTCTGTTTTCAACTGAACTTCATTTGCATCCAATTTCGCCATGTTGAATATTTCATCGATCAATTGCTTTAGACTGTTGGATTTTTTAGAAAGGATGTTGAGATATTCCTGTTTCTCTTCTTCCGAAGACGCGACCCCGTCTTTTAATGCATCAACATAGCCAATAATTGATGTGAGCGGCGTTCGGATATCGTGGGAAATATTAGACAGCAGCCGTTTTCTAGCCGCTTCCGATTTTGCGGCGTTGATTTGAATTTTTTCAAGCTGCTCTATCAATTCGTTGATGGAAAAAATGATTTCATTAAACGGCTGATCGCCTTTCGCCAGCAATCTTCTTCTTAAATTTCCATCCGCCACACGCTTCAGCTCGGTTTCGATCAGCTTTAAGCGATCGATGAAGCGAAGCCTCAACGTAAACAGCAGCGCGGTAACGGCAAACAGAAAAATAAACAACGTTGTGCTGAAAACCCCAAAGGAAGCCGTTTTCAAATAGATGAACAAAAGTGCTGCAATCGCCGCACTTTGCAGAATGAGAAGCAGCAGCTTTTTATCGGTCAGCATCTTTCTCACCTACAAACTTATAGCCAATTCCCCAAACGGTTTGAATAAATTGTGGATCGGAAGGGTCCGGCTCTATTTTTTTTCTCAGCCTTCTGATATGCACCATGACCGTATTATCATCTTCTATGTATTGGTCGCTCCAAGCGTTTCGAAACAGCTGCGTTTTCGTAAATACCTGCCCCGGATTTGAGGCGAAAAACTTCAGCAGTTCAAACTCCTTCGCCGTCAGGGAGATCTCCTGTCCGCCTGCGGTGACCGTATATGTTTTCAAATCGATGGTCAATCCTTTAAATTGAATCAGCGATTGTTCATCGGAGCGGCTTTCGCTGCCGAGGACCAAAAAGCGCCTCAGCATGGCTTTGATCCGCGCAAGCACTTCGTTCACACTGAAGGGCTTTGTTATATAATCGTCAGCACCGATGGACAGTCCTAAAATTTTATCGCCTTCAAGGTCTTTGGCGGTCAGCATCAGGATCGGAACATTCGTATGATTCCTCATCCTTCTGCAGACCTCGATGCCGTCGATTTTCGGCATCATGACATCCAATATCACGAGGTGGTAATGGTTTTGTTCAAACAGCCTTAACGCATCTTCCCCGTCAACTGCCACGTCAACCTCATAACACTCTCTTTTTAAATAGGTTTTCAATAAATCTCTGATTTCTTTTTCATCATCCGCTATGAGCACTCGAATGGCTTCCACTTGGTTCACCCGCTTTTATTTTGTCTTGATAGATGTTAACACCGCAGCACCCGCTGCTGCTTGTTTTTTGAAATATTTCCTCTCTTTTCTTTGCCTTTCATTATAACAGAGAGTTGATGAGGCAAACAAAAGGCATCCCGAAAAGGATGCCGTTTTGTTCATATTTTGACAGTCTTATTGATGATATCATGGATCAATCTTGCATTTCTTTCAAGAATGTCGGGATGGGATTTGGAGATCATTTGCATATGGGTTCCGGCTCCTTGAACGACTGTAAAGGTTTTGGACACCGCTTTTTCCCACATCATCATATTTTCATCCCGCTGATTGTCGCTTGACTTGATATAGCTGATATGTCCGTCAATTGTGCCGGTTGTGACTGTGTTTTGTATATATACATAAGACTTCATCACCAAGTCCACTAAATAGTCGCTCATTAATTTCTCTGCATCGCGGTATTTCTCAAGTTCAAATGTTTTGGATATCTCTTCTCTGTATTCTTCCTCTGTGAACTGACGTTTCTCGGCTTTTGTCCGATATTTTGAATCGATGATGATCAAATCTTCGACTTCATATCCTTGCCGGTTCAATTCTTTTGCCACATCAAATGCCAGGATTCCGCCGGATGAATAGCCGATTAATGTATATGGCCCTTCACCTTGAATGTTTTTGATGATATCTGCGTATTTTCGAATCCTGTTTGCGGATGGAATGAAGTTGAAGCTGTACACCGAATGCTGCTTTAAATGCTTGGCCAATCCCATGTAGGCAATGCCCATCGACGCGGCCGGCGGGAAGCAGAACAGGTTTTTGCTGCCTTCTTCCGCCCTGGTCAGCTGCATGCAATCATCTGTGTAGTCTTTCAGCAAGTCTTGTGCATGCTTCAGAAAATCAGACAGCTCTTTAATTGTCGGCTTGGAGAAAATGTCCTTAAACGGCACTCTGAAGCCAAGCTCTGCATATAGCTTAGAGACAAATGACATGACGTTTAAAGAATTCGCCCCGATATCAAATAAGTTGGCGTTGATGCCAATCTGTTCGATATTTAAGATGTCTTCCCAAATGGCGGCCATTTTTTCTTCCAGCTCATGTCTTGGAGGCTCGTACTCCAGTAAAGCGCCCGCGCTTCGATCTGGCTCTGGAAGGGCCTTCAAGTCGACTTTTCCGTTTGGTGTCAGCGGCAGCTCATCAAGCTTCAGCAAATAGGACGGCACCATATATTCCGGAAGCCCCTTCGCCAAAAACGCTTTAATGTCTTCCTGTGTGATGTCTCTTTCGGAAACGACGTATGCGCAAAGAACTTGATTGTTGCTTTGATCTGTTTTGGCGGCAACCGCCGCTTCTTTTATATCACTGTGCCTTAACAATTGATGTTCGATTTCGCCAAGTTCGATGCGGTAGCCCCGAATCTTGACTTGATGATCGATCCGGCCCAGATACTCAATATGTCCATCCGGCCTCATCCTCGCAAGATCTCCTGTTCGGTACATTCTTTCACCCGGTAAAAACGGATTTGACAGGAATTTTTCAGACGTCAGCTCCGGTTTGTTCAAATAGCCTTTTGCGACTCCGTCTCCGCTGATATACAGCTCTCCGGAAATTCCAACCGGCTGCACTTCCTGACGCTCATCCAAAATATATAGCTGGACATTTGAGGCCGGCTTGCCGATCGGGACAGAAACTTGGCGGTCCCGGTCGGCATCATATTGATAGATCATGCAGCCGACAACCGTTTCAGTCGGACCGTATTCATTGTAGATTTCAATTTTGTGATGAAATCTCTCCGTGATTTCTTTGGCCAGTTCCGTTTTTAAATCTTCCCCGCCGACGATCAGGCGTTTGATGCTTGATTTGCTTTGATCCATGTCTTTGACAAGGCTTAAATGAGACGGGGTTAATTTGACAATCCCGGCTTTTTTATCTCTGAATACTTTTCGAATCAGCGGTTCCCCGTCTTCGCTATGCTGATAAACAATCACCCGATTGCCTGAGATTAATGGCGTAAATATCGATGTCACCGTTAAATCAAAGGCAATGGATGAGTAGAGGGCAAAATCGAGCTGTTCGCCTTGGACATATACACGGTCAGCCCAGGTAATATAGTTGACCAGCCCTCTTTGCCTGATCATAACCCCTTTCGGTTTGCCTGTAGAACCTGACGTGTAGATGATATATGCAAGGCTGTCGGCGTTACCCGCCGGTTCCAGATTGTCAGCCGGAAAACTGCTGAAATCTCCGGTTAATTCGACGGCTTCTTGATGAAGTGTACCCAAGTCCTGCTTGTGATCCACGAGGATGATGGCCGCGCCGCTGTCTTCAAGCATATACTTGATCCTTTCTTCCGGATAATCGGGATCAATCGGCAAATAGGCTCCTCCGGCTTTCAAAATCCCCATGATTCCGACCACCATTTCCGGTGAGCGTTCTGCCATGATGGCAACAATCGTATCCGCTTTGACTCCTCTGTCCCTGAGGTATCTAGCAAGCTGATTTGATTTTTCATTGAGCTCGCGGTACGTCAGTTTGTCATTTCCTGAGACAACCGCAGCAAGCTCAGGGGTTTTTTCGGCTTGTTCCTCAAACAGCCGGTGAATCGTCTGATTCGGATATTCCGCTTTCGTGTCATTCCATTCGTACAACAGCCTGTTTCTTTCAGCTTCCGAAAGGACTGTGATGTCGTTTAATGACTGATCTTCATTTTGGACCACCTGTTCCATCACTTGTTGAAGGTGTCCTTTGATGCCGGCGATGATGTGGTCATGATAGATATTTCCGTCATAAGTCAATTTGATGACCAAACGTTTGCCCGGGACGGCCACAATATTAAATCCGTAATTTGTTTGTTCTTCGGCGTGAATTTCTTCAAAGACAAAACCGGCACCGCGTTTGCCGCTTGTCTCAAATGCACTCTGATCAACCGCGTAATTTTCGAAAATCAGGATATGATCCAGCAGCTCTCTTTTTAATTCACTGAGCGACTGCACTTCCGACAAATTCATGTCATGATATGTCCTGCCTTCTAAAGCCTGTTCCTGAACGCTTTTGATGAGCTCCTTAAAGCTTTGGCTTTTTTCCAGCCTGATTCTCGTCGGTACAGTGTTGATGAATAGTCCGACCATTTTTTCGATTCCGGCTACTTGTGCATCCCTTCCGGAAATGACTGTACCGAATACGACATCATCCGTTTGATTGTACCTTGCCAAAAGCATTCCCCAAATGCATTGTAAAACAGTATGGAAGGTGACATTGTTACGGCTGGCAAGCTCTATGATCCGGCCGGTCAATTGTTCCGGGAATTCTATGACGGCCTCTTTTCTCTTATATTTCGCATGTCCGGATGAACTTGCCAAAACCGAAATCGGCGATTTTTCGGTAAAGCCTGATAAATAGTTTCTCCAGTACGCTTTTGCAGCTTCTTTATCCTGTTGCTTTAGCCACCCGATATAATCGCTGTACGGTCTTGCCTCTTCAAGCCGGTGTTTTTGCCCGGCTGCTTTCATATGATACATTTGGAACAGCTCTCCCATAATGATTCCCCGGGACCAGCCGTCAAGCAGAATATGGTGGTTTGTCCATATGAACGTATAACTGTCATCCCCGGTTCTCATCAGCGCGGCTCTGATCAATGGTTCGCTGTTGAAGCGAAAACCTTTTTCCCGATCTGCTTTGCGATACGCTTGAATCACTTGCTCCTGTTCCGCCGGACGCTGCTTTCGCAAGTCATGATAGTCAAGATTGATCTTTCTGTCCTTGATGATCACATTTCTTGGTTCATCCGTTATTTCATACTCAATAGAGGCCCTTAGAATCTCGTGCCTTTCCATGATGTCATCGAACGTTTCTGCAAACAGGCGCTCATCGATCAATCCTTTCATATTGATGGCCATTTGTTCAAAGTACGCCTGTGATTCTTTGTCTTCGAGCGCGTGGAACAGCATGCCCCTTTGCATATTGGCAAGCGGATAGATTTTTTCGATTTCCATCCCTTTATATTTCAGTTTGATTTCCTCAAGCTGATCTAAGCTGATGCCTTTGTCTCCGTAATCAGACGGCGTTTTTTCCGTCTCTTCTCGTTCCGCACAGTGGCGAATGACCGCTTTAAGGGCTTCTTTATATTTTTGTGCAAAAGCGCTGACGACGTCTTCACTGTATGCTCTTGTGTTATAGGTCGTTTGAATGGCCAGTCTTCCCCTGAAGACCACCGCATTGATTTCGAGTGGATTTTCTCTTGTGATGCCCTTTCCGGCTGCTTCTCCCGGCGACAGGTGTGATGAAGAAAATTCTCCGCTGTTGATGTCTTCATCAAGCTGTCCCAGGTAATTGAACAAGATTGGTGATGTTGCGCCTTTTGCGATCTCACTGTCCCGAGTGAGATACTTTAAAATTCCGTAGCCGATGCCTTTGTTCGGCACGTTTCGTAAGTGCTCTTTCACCATTTTAATCGTCCTGGACATGTCTGTTTCTTGTCCCAAATCGATGAATACCGGGTATTTCGAGGTAAACCATCCGACCGTTCTGCTGATGTCGATGCCATCTGCCACCTTTTCTCTTCCATGCCCCTCCAGCGTGATTCTTAATTTATTTTGCCCGGTCATATCTCTTGCCGCCACCAGAAGCGCTGTGATCAGAAGATCGTTGATTTCGGTACGGTAAGCTTGGTTTGTTTCTCTTAATAGCCGCGCTGTCTCCTCTTTTTCGAGTTCTGTGCTGAATGTTTTGCTGTCCTCAAC
This sequence comes from Bacillus sp. FSL K6-0972, assembly GCF_037976035.1. Taxonomy (NCBI): domain Bacteria; kingdom Bacillati; phylum Bacillota; class Bacilli; order Caryophanales; family Bacillaceae; genus Bacillus; species Bacillus sp. FSL K6-0972. Next base: position 2,513,073 of record NZ_CP150260.1, read on the forward strand.
TTTGAAGACCCCTGCATCTTCATTCATTTCCAGGAATTCGACGTCATCACAAATGGCCTTCAGCCAATACTGTTTTTCACCAAGCAGTTTTTCAGTTTTTGAATATTCCGTGATGTGCCGCGCATATTCCTGGTAGGAAGCCGTTTTTGGATAAAACTCGACTTTTTCCCCATTCGATAACTGACTGTACCCCAGCGCCAAATCTTCAAATAATATTCTCCAAGAGATACCGTCGATCACAAGGTGATGGATGATGATCAGCAGGTGATCTCCATTATTCGTTTTGAAGATCGCCAGTTTGACCAAAGGGCCGGTTTTAATATCGATGCTTTGCTGAAGCTCCGTTGCCAATTGGTACACTTTCTGAGGCTTGTCGTTTTCGCTTGAGACATCATAGACAAATAGGTCAAACAGCTTTTTGTCCGGTCCCCGGTTGTACTGAATGATCTTTCCGTCTTCTTCTTTAAACACCGTCCGGAGTGCATCGTGATGTGTGATGATTTCTCTAAATACACGTTTAACGATGCTCTCGTCGAATCCGTTTTTTCTATACAGCATAACCGCATGGTTGTAATGGTTCCTGTCCGTTTTGTTCAACGAGAAATACTCTTGTTGAATCGGGGTCAAGAGAATCTCGCCCTCTACCGTTTCATAGGATGTTGATTTGTCGGTTTCGGCCTTGACATATCGGCTCAAAGACTTGATTTGCGGATTTGTAAACAGATCTTTCATTTCTAGCGACAGGCCTTCTCTTGATAATCTTGAGATCATTTGCAGCGCTTTGATGGAATCGCCGCCTGCTGCAAAGAAGTGATGAGTGATTCCGATTTTGTCAATGCCAAGCACTTCTTCCCATATTTGAACAAGCTTTTCTTCCGTCTCGTTCCGCGGCTGTTCGTATTCCGTCTCTTTTCCCAGCTGCGGTTCAGGCAATGCGGCCGTATCGATCTTTCCGTTGGCTGAAAGCGGCACCTTCTCAATTTGGACAAACGAAGACGGAATCATATATTCTGGAAGCTCACGCATCAGATACGTCCTGATGTCCTCGAACGGCAATTCGGTGTCTGCTGTGAAATAGGCGCACAGCTGTTTTGCACCTTTATGGTCTTCCCTTGCAACAATGAAGGCTTCCTTGATATCATCATGAGCCAACAGCCTGTTTTTGATTTCTTCCGGTTCTATTCTGTAGCCCCTTACCTTTACTTGGCTGTCCATCCGGCCTGCAAGTTCGATATTTCCATCGCTCAGCCTTCTGGCAAGGTCCCCGGTCCTGAACATTTTTGTATGCGGTGCAAACGGATTTTCGACGAATTTTTCTTTCGTGATATCCGGTTTGTTTACATAGCCGCCTGTCACTCCGGCTCCTGCGATGCAGAGCTCTCCGTACACACCTTCCGGAAGCAGCTTCATGTTTTCATCCAGCACATACGCATTCGTATTATGAATCGGAGTTCCGATAACCGGATATTCTTTGAAAGAATGGAGGTGTTCCGGGTCGATCACTTTAAAGACTGAGCCGATTGTCGTTTCCGTCGGGCCATAATGATTCATGACCACATGATCCGGATATTGGTTGTAAAATGTCTCAACATCCCTTGTATTGATCATCTCTCCGCCCAAGACGACCAGCCTGAGAGTGGCGCAAGATTTTTCGGCGGAAAAGCCCGGATCATTGACAAAAATGTTAAACAGAGACGGCGTCAGTTTGATATAGGTGATGCCGTTTTCTTTGATATACTGTAAAGCCCGGTGCGCATTTGTATAACATTCTTTTCGTGCGATATGCAGTTCGCTTCCGCTTAAAAGAGCCGAAAAGATGCTCGTATAGCCCAAATCGAACGCATATGAGGACACAAGCATGGCTTTGTCGTTTTCTGTAAGACCCGCTTCCTTCATAAACCATGTTGTATAGTTCACCACGTTCCCGTGTCTGACAAATACGCCTTTTGGCTTTCCGGTGGAGCCTGATGTGTATATAATATATGCATTCTGATCGGCTGAACCCGATGCAGACAGGTTTGACGCGGCCTTCGCATCAATCAAACCGTCGGCAATATTGACGATTTCTCCAGCGAACGCGACGTTTTCTTTGAGAGAGCCTTTGATAAGCAATATTGCAGCTCTGCTGTCACTTAAAATCTCATTCGTCCGTTTGGCCAATTGCTCCGGCTCGATCGGCACGTAAGCCGCTCCGGCTTTCAGTACCGCCAGCATGGAAATGATCATCTCAAGCGATGGTTCAATCATGATCGCTATAGGTGCACCGGCGCTTGCTCCTTTGTCTCTCAAAAGCCTTGCCAATTGGTTTGCTCTTTCGTTCAGTTCCCTGTACGTCAGCTTTTCATCCGCAAAGACCACCGCTGTTTGCTCCGGCGTTTTGCCAGCCTGATGCTCAAACAGCTGATGAACCGTTTGATCTTTAGGATAATCTGTTTGTTGTCCTTGATTCTGATCCCGAAGCACTCTCATTTCTTCATCTGACAGCATGTTCACGTCGCTCAACGGCATTTGCGGATCGTTTGCCGCTTCCTTCAGAATATTGATCAAATGGCCCGCCATTCTTTCAATCGTGGACCGCTTAAACAATTTTGTACTGTAGTTGAAAACACATTGAATGCCTTCATTTGTCTCAGCGGCTGTCAGAGTCAAATCAAATTTTGAGATGTTCACCTCGGTTTGGAGCGGCTGGAATGTCAAGCCGTCGATGTCCGCTTCATCGCCGTCGAAGTTTTGCAGAACAAGCATGGTATCAAACAGCGGGTGTCTGCTCATATCCCGTTTGACATTAAGTTTTTCAACCAGTTCATCAAATGGATAGTCTTGATTTTCATAAGCTTTCAGCGCCGTTTCTTTGACCTCTTTTAAATAGTCGGCAAATGGCATGTCTCCTTTTGGATAGTTCCTCATCGCCAGCGTGTTGATAAACAGTCCGATGACATGTTTCAAATCGGTGTGATGCCTTCCCGCGATCGGTGAGCCGACAACGATATCCTCCTGGCCTGTATACTTTGCCAAGAGCGTTGTGTATCCCGCCAAAAGTAACATATACATCGTCGCGCCGTTCTCTTTCGCCAGTTTGTTCAGCATGGCGGACGTTTCGCCGTCTATTTCAAACTGAACGATATCTCCTTCAATCGAACGCTTTTGCGGACGTTTTTCATCCGCCGGCAAATTCAGCACCGGCACTTCACCTTGAAAAACGTTGAGCCAGTAGTCTTCCTGGCGTTTAATCTCATCTTTTTGATAAAAAAGTTTTTGCCATTCTGAAAAGTCTTTGTACTGAATCGTTAACGGCTGCAATGTTTTCCCCTCATACAACTCGGCCAGTTCTCTTGTGAAAATGGCCATGGATACCCCGTCTGAAATGATATGGTGCATGTCGAACATCAGTACATGTTCATCGCCACTCGCTTTTAATACTTCCACTCTTAAAAGCGGCGCTTTTTCCAAAGCAAACGGCTTGATGAACGCTTTGATTTTTTCTTCCAGCCGGTCCTGTCCGAGTCGTCCGTACTTCACTTTAAAATCGACTTCTTTTTCGATTTTTTGTACAGGCTCGCCGTCAACCATCACAAAGGCCGTTCTCAAGGATTCATGCCTTTCTATCAACTGCCGAAAAGCGTCCTCGAATCGGTCGACATCAAAATCTCCTGCAATTTTCATGGCGAAAGGCATGTTGTAAGAGAGGCCGCCTGGTTCGATTTGATGAAGGATATACAGCCTTCTTTGTGCGGATGACAATGCGTAATACTCTTTCTCTTCCGCTTGTGTGATGGACGCATAAGTGCTTTCTTTCATGGATTCGATAAAATCACCGATGTCTTTGATTGTTGGTGTTTCGAATATTTGTCTTAAAGGGACTTCAATCTTCATTTCTTTATGCAATTTTGCAGTCAATGCCGCAGCTTTTAAGGAATGGCCGCCAAGTTCAAAGAAATTGTGGCTGATTCCGATGTTTTCGATCCCTAAAACGTTCTCCCAGATTGAGACAAGCTTTTCCTCTGTGCGGTTCCTCGGTGCTTCGTACGTCGCTTCACTGATTGTGCCGCTAGGTTCAGGGAGCGCTTTTCTGTCGATTTTGCCGTTTGCCGTAAGCGGCAATTGATCTAGCTTGACAAAGTATGACGGCACCATGTAATCCGGCAGTTCTTTTAACAAGCATTTTCTGACGTCTGCAATGCCGGCCGTTTTGTCCGCGACGATATATGCGCATAGGTATTTGCCGCCGGCTTGATCTTCCCGCGCCATAACTGCCGCCGCGTCAATGCCTTCTATTTTCAGCAATTGGTTTTCGATTTCGCCCAGTTCGATTCTGAATCCGCGGATTTTGACTTGGTGATCGATTCTTCCTAAATATTCGATTTGGCCATCAGGCAAAAATCTTGCGAGATCCCCCGTCCGGTACATGTTTTCTCCTGGAACAAACGGGTTTGGAACAAATTTTTCAAGCGTGAGGTCAGGTCTGTTTAAGTATCCGCGAGCAAGGCCTTCCCCGCTCAAACAAAGTTCGCCGGGCGTCCCCAACGGCAGCAGCTGCTGGTTGTGATTTAAAATATAAGCCTTGTGGTTGCTGATCGGCCGGCCGATGACGGCTTTTTCGTCATCTTTTCGCAGCTCGCCCCGCGTTGAGCAAACGCTGTTTTCCGTCGGTCCGTATTCATTAAACAATTTGACGTTCGGCAGCTTTTCAAAATGCAGCCGGATCAGACTTTCATTGAAGCCTTCCCCTGCGACCGTGACAAATCTTAAGTCCTCTAAAGGCTGCTCAATCGTTTCAAGCAGGCTTAGATAAAAGCTTGGAACGGCCAGCAAGTTTGTCGCTTTATGCATTCGCATCGTGCCGATGATCTCACGCGGACTCATCCGCAAATCTCTAATTAAAACCAGCTTCGCCCCAGATATAAGCGTCGTGAAAATATCTTCAACAGAACTGTCAAATGAAAAGGACGGCACTTGAAGTGTGGCATCGGCTGTACTGTAGCCATACGATTGTTTCCTCCAATAAAGCGTATTGACAATTGATTGATGGTTGACCATGACACCCTTCGGCTTTCCGGTCGAACCTGAAGTATAGATGACATAAGCCATGTCGGAAGAGCCGCTGGTGTCCCCTAAGTTCTCTGTGGCCATGTCTTTTGCCAGCCCTTTTTCGTTCATATCGATACAGGTGAAATCAACGTCAATCTGTTTGTCCGCCTTTTTCAGCAGGATGCTAATGCCGCTGTCTTCGATCATGTACCTGATCCGGTCTTCCGGATACTCGGGATCGATCGGCAAGTAAGCGCCTCCGGCCTTCATCACCGCCAGCATTCCGACGATCATCTCCACAGAACGTTCCGCCATAACGCCGATGATCATGTCAGGTTTGACGCCTTTTTCCCTTAACAGTCCCGCCAGCTGATTTGACCTTTCATTCAATGCTTTGTACGAGAGCTCCTCCTTTTCAAATACAACCGCAGTATGCCCAGGCGTCCGTTCCGCCTGTTCTTCAAATAATTGATGGATCGTTTTATTTCTTGGATAATCTGCGTTTGTCCGGTTGAACTCATATAGAAGCGTCTTTCTTTCTTCCTCCGCCAGCATGTCAATCTCTGCGATTTTCCGGTTCTCATTTGCCGTCACTTGCTCAGCGACCCTTTTGATATGACCTTCGATATTGTTGATGATATCCCTGTCATAGACATTGCCGTCATATGTCAAAACAAGGGTGAGCTCTTCGCCAGGAGTCACCGACATACTAAAACTGTAATTGCTTTGTTCCGCAGCGCTGATCTCATTCACCTTAAAGCCTGTCTTCATTTGGCTCTCTTCAAAGTCCTGTTCATCAGCTTCATAGTTCTCGAATACGAGAATATGATCGATCAGATCTTTCTTTAAGCTGCTCAAAGCCTGGACTTCTGCGAGATTCAAATAGTTGTAGCGGTTGCTTTGAATCGCATCTTCCTGAACCTTTCGCAAACAATCGTTAAAACGCGCCTGCTCATTGAATCTGATTCTTGTCGGGATGGTGTTGATAAACAGACCGATCATGTCTTCGATTCCGTCTACGTTTGCTTCCCTGCCCGATACGACCGTTCCAAACACGACATCATCGATCTTATTATATCTCGTTAGCATCAGGCCCCAAATCGTTTGAATCACCGTATGAAGCGTGACGCTGTTTTTGGCAGCGAGCTCCTTCAATTGTTTTGTCAGCTGTTTTGACAAATGGATGACCTTCTCCTGGCGGTCATACCTGCTGCTTTTTTTGCGTTTTGTTAATGTTGGCAGCTGCGCCTGTTCCTCATACCCTTTCAAATATTCGCGCCAATATTGACGGCCCTCTTCTTGATCTTGTCTTTCAAGCCACTTGATATAATCGCTGTACGGCTTCGTCTCCTTTAATGGACTGGCTTTGCCGTTCATCCGGTTTTCATAGATGACAAACAGCTCGCGCATGATGATGCCAAGGCACCAGCCATCGAGTAAAATATGGTGATGGCTCCAGACAAGCCGGTACGAGCGCTCGGCTGTTTTCAGCAAATAAGCCCTCATCAGTACATCTCTGCTTAAATCAAAGCCTTTTTTTCGATCTTCATTGATCAATCTTTCAATGAAGATTTCCTGTTGCTGAGCGGAGCTTTTCGCGATATTGAAATAGGTGAAGTCGATGCTGCGGTTTTCGATGATGATCTGCCTCGGTTCTTCAACGATTTCATATTCATAAGAGGCCCTTAAGATTTCATGCCGTTTCATGATGTCATTAAAGCTTGCCTCAAGAATCGCCGGATCGACATATCCTTCAATATCCATGACCGTCTGCTGAAAATATGCATCTGAGGTATGATCCTCGATGGCATGAAACAGCATACCTTTTTGCATGTTGGCGAGCGGATAGATTTTTTCAATGGCGCTTCTGTATTTTCCTTTGATTTCTTCAAGTTCGGCTAAACTGATATTAGTATCTCCATAGTCGGACGGTGTTCTTTCGCTTTCCGTCTGTTGCGTGCAGTGCTTAATGATTTGTTCCAGGCTTTCTTTCAATTGATTATTCAGCCGGCTGATCGTATCTTTTTCGTATTCCAATTGATTAAAGGTGGTATGAATCACCAGTTCATGATTGATCACGATGGCGTTGATTTCGATAGAATGACTTCTCGCAATTTTTCCGCCGATGCTTTCCCCTTCGGAGAAGCTGGATCCGGAAAATTCGCCGCGGTTCATGTCGGCATCGATCTCGCCTAAATAGTTAAATGAAATCCGGGCTTTTTCTTCGTTGATAAAATCCGGGTCTTCGGCCATATACTTTAATATCCCGTAGCCGATTCCTTTATTCGGTATTTTTCTCAACGTTTCTTTGACCATTTTGATATGTTGGGAGAGATCTTTTTCTTCCCCTGCATCAAGAAGCACCGGATACATCGTCGTAAACCAGCCGATTGTTCTCGTGATGTCAACGCCTTCTAAAATATCTTCCCTGCCGTGGCCTTCCATCATGACCTTCAGTTTATTTTCCCCTGTGATGTCCCTTGCTCCGGTCAGTAATGCCGTTAACAAAATATCGTTGATTTCGGTGTTGTAGGCTCTGTTCGTGTTTCGCAAAAGGTCCGCTGTTGCCTCTTTACCGAGCTTGATGCTTAAAGTCGTGCTGTTTTCGTATACATCTTCCTTTAATATGTTCTTTGGCGGAATAAACCGGACACGAGCCATGGCAATGTCCCGCCAATACTCGGCTTCCTTCGATAATGTTCGGCTGTGGGCGTGTGCTTTTAACCTGCGGGCGAATTCTTGATAGGAATCCGTTTTGTAGCCGATCTCGAGCGTTTGCCCCTTTAATGCCTGACTGTACAATGTTTCGAAATCCTCAAACAGAATTCTCCACGATACACCGTCAACGACAAGATGATGGATCACAATGAGCAGGTGGTCGCCCTCATCAGCCCGGAAGATGCCGAGATGAACAAGTTTTCCTTTTCTAATCGATGATTGTTTTTGAATGCTTGTCGCCAGCTCAAACACCTTTTCCGCTTGACAATCAAGCCCTCTTATATCATAAACATCGAGGTCGAACTGATCTTCCCGGAAGCTTCTGTTGTACTGAATGAAGTCCCCGTCTTTTTCTTCATAGATCATCCTTAACGCGTCGTGTTGCTCCATTATTTTATTGAAAGCCTTTCTGACACAGCTTTCGTCAAATCCGCCCTTTCTGAAGAGCACAAATGACTGGTTAAAGTGATCTAGCTCTTCTTTGTTATTAGCAAAATACCATTTTTGGATCGGAGTGAGTTCTGCATGTCCTCTGACGATTGTATTGGCATTTTGCCTCTGTGATTGTTTTTTAACATACTTGGCAAGATCCTTGATTCTCGGATTGGCGAACAAATCCTTCATTTCAAGCTTCAGGCCAAGCCTGGACAGCCTTGAGACGATTTGCAACGCCTTGATCGAATCGCCTCCTGCCGCAAAGAAGTGATGGCTGATACCGATGTCTCCGGCACCGAGAACATCCCTCCAGATGTCAACGAGCTTAGCTTCTGTGTCATTCCGCGGCGCTTCGTATTCCGCTCCTGTGGCGACATGTCTGTCAGGTGCAGGAAGTGCTTTTCGATCGACTTTATCGTTTGATGTGAGCGGCAGCTTATCAAGTCTGACAAAATAAGCCGGAATCATATAGTGAGGGAGCTCTTTTTCGAGCCATTCACTGATCTCGGTTGACGTCCAATCTTCTTTGGAGACGATATAAGCGCACAAGTAATGGCTGTTGTCGTCGTCTTTCCTGGCTATAACCGCCGCTTCATCGATTTTGTCAAGCTTGAGCAATTGATTCTCGATTTCCCCCAGTTCAATCCGGTATCCGCGAATTTTCACCTGATGGTCGATTCTTCCTAAAAACTCGAGATGTCCATCAGGAAGCCATCTGGCCAGATCACCCGTCCGGTACAATCTTTCTCCTGATACAAACGGATGTGAAATAAACTTTTCGGCTGTCAGTTCCGGCCGGTTTAAATACCCGCGTGCAAGGCTGATTCCGCCGACGCACAGCTCTCCAACAACGCCTGTCGGCACAGGCTTCTGGTTTTGATCCAATACATATACGTTTGTATTGGCAATCGGACTGCCGATATGAGGACGCCCGGATCCTCCGTAAACCCCCGCCGTTGCACAGACCGTCGTTTCCGTCGGTCCGTAGGCATTGATAAACAACCGATTTCCGGACCATCTTTTTGCCAGTTCTTCGCTGCAGGCAGAGCCCGCGGAAACGATTACTTTGAGGTTTTCCAACCTGGATTCATCCAACACATTCAGAACGGTCGGCGGCAAAGTCGCATGAGTAATGTCATGCTGCCTTAAAAAGCTTGTTAACGGCTGCCCCGGCATCATTTCCTCCTGCCGTCCCAAAACCAAAGCCGCCCCGGCTGCCAGCGCTGAAAAGATCTCAAATGCTGACGCATCAAATGATAGCGAAGCAAATTGAATCACTCTGCTGTCCGTGTTTAAATGCATCAAGTTGACAACCGCTGAAACGAGATTGCTCAGCCCTTTTTGTTCGATTAAGACACCCTTCGGTTTTCCTGTGGACCCTGAAGTATAGATGATGTAAGCCAGATCCCCGCAGCGGCTGACGGGCTCCAATCGGCCCGCATCCTGTGCGGCAATTTGTTTGTCGTGAATATCTATGTTGATCATGCCGGCCTCTTTGATAAAGGCCCGTTTTTTGATGAGCGCCTCTTCCGACAGGAGAAATTTTGTTTGGCTGTCGTCCAGGATGTATTTGATCCTGTCTTCAGGATATGCCGGATCAAGCGGCAGGTACGCGCCTCCGGCCTTCAAAATCCCCAGAATGCCGACGATCATCTCGGGAGAGCGGTCCACCATGATGCCGACCGCTGTGTCCGGTTTAACCCCTTTGTCTCTTAAAAACCGAGCCAGCTGATTTGACCTCTCATGCAATTGTCGATATGTCAGTTTTTGATCTTCAAAAACGACCGCGGTTTGGTCAGGCGATGTCTCCGCCCGCTCAGCAAACAGCCGGCAAATGGTTTTGTCTGTTGGAGCATCAGTTTTCGTATCATTAAACTGATATAACAATGTGTTTTTTTCGTCTTCTGACATGACCTCTATTTGATTCAGCCGCTTGTCCGGGCGATTGGAAATGTCCTCCAAAACACGGACGAAATGCGCCGCCATCCTTTCGACCGTTTCTCTTTTAAACAGCTTCGTACAATATTCCAAATCAAATTCTACCTTCGAGTCTTTTTCGATTGCCGATAAAGTGAGGTCAAACTTTGAAATATGGACGTCGCTTTCAAACGGTTCAAATGTCAGCCCTTTTATTTCAGCATCCGCTTTTTCCAGGTTTTGCAGGACAAACATCGTATCAAACAGCGGATTTCTGCTCATGTCGCGGTCAAGGTTAAGCTGTTCAACAAGATCGTCAAATTGATAATCTTGGTTTTCATACGCCTTCAGCGCCGTCTCTTTTACATCTTGCAAATATTCAGCGAATGTCTTGTCGCCTTTCGGATAATTTCTCATCGCCAGCGTATTGACAAACATCCCGATCACATGTTTCAGCTCGTGATGCTTTCTTCCTTGAATCGGCGTTCCGATAATCAAATCTTCTTGTCCGCAATATGTTCGAAGCAAAACCGTATACGCCGCCAGAAGAAGCATATACATGGTGGCTCCGTTGTCTTTGGCGATCCGCTCGAGCTTCTTCGTCAATTCGCCGTCGATTACAAAACCGATTCTATCGCCTTCAACACTGTGCATTTGCGGCCTTGGGAAATCTGTCGGCATGTTGAGGACTGGAATCTCGCCTTTGAAAATATTGAGCCAGTAGTCTTTTTGCCTTTTGACCTCATCTTTTTGATAAAAATCCCTTTGCCATTCTGAATAATCTTTATATTGGAGGCTGAGCGGCGCCAGTTCTTTTCCGCCGTACAAATCGCAAATTTCTTTTGTCAAAACCCCCATCGATGCGCCGTCTGAAATGATATGGTGCATATCAAACAGAATGATATGTTCCTCGTCATTAACCTTGACCACCTCTGTTCTAAAAAGCGGGGCCTTTTTTAAATCAAACGGTCTGACAAATTGTTTGATGATCTCCTGAATGGATAGAGACTCTATTTCGCTGCATTTGATGCTGAAATCTACTTCTTTTTCAATCTTTTGAACAGGCTCTCCATCCGCCATCAAGAAGGACGTTCTAAGCGCTTCATGTCTTTGAATGACAATTTGCAATGCGTTCTCAAACCGGCGTATATCGAAGGAGCCCTTGACTTTCATGGTAAAAGGGATGTTGTAGGACAATCCGCTCCCTTCGATTTGATTGAGAATGTACAGTCTTTTTTGTGCGGATGAAAGACGATAGTATTCTTTTTCTTCCACTTTTTTGATAGATGAATAAACACTATCTTTTGTCGATCTGATATATTCTCCCAATCCTTTGATTGTCGGCGTTTTAAAGATTTGCCCAAGAGGGATTTCAGCTTTGAGCTCCTTTCGGATTCTTGCCGCCATCGCGGCCGCTTTGAGAGAATGTCCTCCCATCTCGAAAAAATGATCGTTAATACCGGATTTTTCCACCTTTAAAATATCCCGCCAAATCGCCGCCAACTTTTCTTCCGTTTCATTTCGCGGCATTTCATATTCGCTTTCCGCCCCCGCCGTTCTGTCCGGCTCAGGCAGAGCTTTTCTGTCCACTTTCCCGTTTTTGGTAAGCGGCAGCTTGTCCATTTTCACGAAATAGGCGGGAATCATGTATTCCGGAAGCTTTTCACCTAAAAATCCTTTCAGCTCATCAAGGGAAATTTCGCGATTTGCCGTGATATAGGCGCAAATGTACGGGCGGTTCTCTTCGTCTTCCCTGACGGTGACGATCGTCTCATTGATGTCTTCATGCATCTCCAGCCGGCTTTCGATTTCGCCGAGTTCGATTCTGAAGCCGCGGATTTTCACCTGGTGGTCGATTCGGCCGATGAATTCGATGTTGCCGTCTGTCAGCCATTTCGCCAAATCGCCCGTCTTGTACAGCCTTTCCCTAGCCACAAACGGGTGCGGGATGAATTTTTCAGCTGTCAGCTCCTCGCGGTTTAAATATCCTTTGCTTAACCCGTCTCCTGCGATGCACAGCTCTCCAGGAACCCCGATTGGAAGGAGCTTACCGGCTTCGTCCATGATCAAAACCGACGTATTCGCCAGCGGGCTGCCGATCGGAATCGTTTCCGCTTCATCGTCTATCTCGTTGATGAAGTAATATGTCGCATACACCGTGCTTTCCGTCGGGCCGTAAACATGAATCAATTTATCACGGCCGACATGATCCAGCACTTTTCTCACATGCGGAATCGACGCTCTTTCCCCGCCGAAGAGGATTTTCCGCAGCTTGGCAAGACAGCCGATATTGATGTCGGCGAGCGTATTGAACAGCGCCGTTGTAATGAACATCACGCTAACTTGTTCTTTTTTTATCACTCCGGCCAGCTCATGTGTATTCAAGACCGTCTCTTTTTCGATCAGGACGAGTGAGGCTCCGTTTAATAAAGCGCCGAAGATGTCGAACACCGATCCGTCAAACGAATAGTTGGACAGCTGGAGGATGACATCGTTTCCTGTGATGTCGATATAATTGGTATTTTTAACGACTCTTGCCGCACTGTAGTGCGGGGTGACGACGCCTTTTGGCGTTCCCGTAGATCCTGATGTGTAGATGATATAGGCGGTATCGCCGGAATCATTGACAGAACCGAGCGGTTCTTTACTGAATCCGTCTGTTGCCCCTTTGTCCAGATGTATCATGTCAGCCGCACAATTGATTCCGTCTGCAGCTTTTCCTTGCGTAAGCAGCACCGCGGCTTTCGTGTCGCTGAGCATGAAGGCAATTCTGTCTTTGGGCGTTTCAGGGTCGATCGGCAAATACGCACCTCCTGCTTTTAAAATACCGATGATGCCGATGATCATTTCGAAGGAGCGGTCCGCGATGATCGCCGCAATCGAGCCTCTGCCGATACCTTTTTCCCTGAGAAGTCTCGCGGTTTGGTTTGCTTTTTCATTCAGCTCTCTGTAGGTCATGCGCTGAGCACCGAACACAAGAGCCGTATGGTCAGGCGTCTTCATGGCCTGTTCTTCAAAGAGCTCATGAAGCGGCCTGTCTTTCGGGTAACCCGTTTTTGTATCGTTGAATGTGTGTAAAATCCTGTGTTTTTCTTCTTCAGACACAAGATTGATGTCTCGTAATGTTTGTGTCTCATCTTCCGCCACTTGTTCTGCGACGGTGATGATATGCTTTTCTAGTGTTTCGATGATGGTGTTGTCATACACATTTTCATCATAGATGAAGAGTAGCTTTAATTGATCGTCAAGAGCTGCGGAAATGCTGAAATGATAATTGGTTTGTTCTTCCCCGCTGACATTCACCATTTCAAAACCTACATCATTTTTTTCTTCAAACGCTTTTTGGTCAACGGCATAGTTTTCAAACACCATGACATGGTCGACTAAATCGTTTTTCAACTCGCTTAGCGCTTGGACCTCCGCTAAATTCATGTAATTGTAGCGACTGCTTTCCAAAGCGTCGGTTTGGGTTTGGCGCAGAACATCTTGAAAACGCTTGTCTTTGTCAAGCCTGATTCTGGTCGGGATGGTGTTGATGAAGACGCCGACCATTTTTTCTATACCTTCCACTTCGGCATCTCTACCGGAAACAACGGTTCCGAACACCACATCCTCGCTGTTGTTGTATTTCGCCAAAATCACGCCCCAAATGCTTTGCAGCACGGTATTGATCGTCACATGATTCTGGTTGGCCAATTTGATCAGGCGATCTGTCAATTCTTTGGAACATTTAATCGTTTTCTCTCTTCTTTTAAAACCCGTCTCAGAAGGTGTGCGGAGCTTTGGAAGCGAATTTTTTTGATCATAGCCGCTCAAATAGCGCTCCCAATAGCTCTGAGCTTCTTCTTTATCCTGATCCTCCAGCCATTTGATATAATCGCTGTACGGCCTCGGGTCTTCTAATTGATGATTTTGGCCTTTCCGCTTCATTTCATATATCGTCAACAGTTCATCCAGGATGATGCCAAGGCACCATCCGTCAAGCAAAATGTGATGATATGTCCAGACAAATTGATACGAATCGTCAGTCGTTCTGATGAGGCAGGCTCTCATCAACGTATCTTTGGCTAAGTCAAAACCCTTTTGTCTATCTTCTGCCAAATATCTCTCCAAAACACCGTCTTGATCATGCCGGCTCCGTATATCAAGATAGTCAAACTTCATCTGCCGATCTTTGATAATGACGTGCAGCGGCTCATCCAATCTGTGATGAAATGATGCTCTTAGGATCTCATGCCTTTTCATGACTTCATTTAGGCTTTCTTCAAACATCCGCTCATCCACATCACCTTTTAATTCAATGATGAACTGCTCAAAATATGCGTGTGACGCTTCGTCTTTCATGGCATGAAACAGCATTCCTTTTTGCATGTTTGATAACGGATATATTTTCTCAACTTTTGTTTTCATATCGTCATCTCATCTCCTAGAATTCCTTTTGTTTTCAGATCCACATGGGCCGCCCATTTTTACGCAGCAGGTTAACCATTTCAAGGGGGCTTCTTTAGCTTTTTTCATGATGTCTAGCTGTCAACAGATTCATATTCGTTTAATAATTCTTCAAGATCTTCCAATGAGAGTTTGTCATAACCGTAGTCAGAGGACGTTTTTTCGGTTTCATTTTTGCCCGTGCAATGGCTGATGACCATTTGCAAACTTTCTTTGAATGCTTGATTCAATTCGCTGATCGTATCTGGAGAATACTCGTATTCGTTAAATGTCGTACTGATCATCAATTGCCGGCCGGCAACGACTGAATCGATTTCAACAGAAGCATCCCTTGCACTTTTTTCTCCGATGCTTTGACCTGCCGAAAGCTTTGACGATGAAAATTGTTCAGTCGTCAGATCATGATCGAGCTCACCAAGATAATTGAATAAGATCGGAGGCTTTTCATCCTTTAAAAGCACTTCGTCTTTTCTCAAATACTTGAGGATGCCGTATCCGATTCCGTTATTCGGTATTTTCCGCAATGTTTCTTTCACGATCTTAATCATCATAGACAAGTCTGTTTCATCTTCTAAGTCGATGAATACCGGATACATTGCGGTGAACCAGCCGACCGTTCTCGTGATATCCACATCTTGCAGAATATCATCTCTTCCATGGCCTTCCATGAGAATTTTCAGCCTGTTTTCCCCTGTCAGCTGTCTTGAGGCAATCAACAAAGCCGTTAAAAGGAGATCATTGATCTGCGTATTGTATGCTTTATGCGCCTCTTTCAGGAGCTGTTCCGTCTCCATTTGGCTGAGGGATATTCTGAGTGTTCTGCTATTTTCATAGTTATCATGTGCCGCTTGACGATGTTTAGGGAGGAATGCCATCTTTCCTTTGGATATCTCCCGCCAATATTCTTGTTCTTTCAGGAGCTTTTTGCTGCTTGCGTACTCAGCCAGCTTTTCGGAAAACGTCTTGTACGAATCCGTTTTATAACCGAGCTCTATCGGTTTGCCTTGCAGGGCTTGACCGTATGCTGCTTCAAAATCCTCGAACAATATTCTCCAGGACACGCCGTCTACCACAAGGTGATGGATCGCAATCAGCAGATGGTCTCCCTCTGTTGTTTTGAACACGCAGAGCTTGATCATTTTGCCCTCGCTGATGGATATGTCTTTTTGAATATTCGTCGCTATCTGATAAACGGTTTCCTCGAGATTTTTTTCCGTTTTCAAATCATAGACATACAGATCGAAGACGCTGTCTTCCAAGCCGCGGTTATGCTGAATGATTTCACCGTTCTTCTCCTGATAGACCATCCGTAATGCATCATGGTGTTCTGTGAGTTTACGGAAAACCTTTTCGACGATCTTTTCAGCAAACCCGTCTTTCCGGTACAGCATAAACGCTTGATTATAATGGTTACGCTCCTTTTGGTTGGCTGCAAAAAACGATCTTTGGACAGGAGTCAGCGGCGTGTGTCCTTGAACGATTTCGCTAGTGCGTGCTTTCGTCTCTTTTTTGACATATTTACTGAGGTGTCTGATGGACGGATTGGTAAACAGATCTTTAACCTGAAGCTTGAGATCGGCTCTTGATAATTTTGAAACGATTTGCAGAGCCTTAATCGAATCTCCCCCGATTTCAAAAAAATTATCGTTGATTCCGATTTTGTCCCTGTCCAGCACTTCCTGCCAAACAGCGGCCAGCTTTTCTTCCGTTTCATTACGCGGCGCTTCATATCCGCTTGCCGCTATGGTGTCTCCGGCAGGTTCAGGAAGCGCTTTTCGATCGATCTTTCCGTTTGGTGTGAGAGGCATCTTGTTGATTTGAATAAAATAGGAAGGGAGCATATAGTCCGGTAAGTGATCGGACAAATATTCCCTCAGTTCATTTGCGTTTGTTTTCGCTCGGGCGACAATATAGGCGCACAGGTACTTATGTCCTTTCTTGTCTTCCCGGTCCATAACGACAGCTTCGCTGATGTTTTGATTTTCCAAAAGCTTCGTTTCAATTTCGCCGGTTTCTATTCTGAAACCGCGAATCTTGACTTGGTGATCGATTCTCCCGAGGAATTCGACATTTCCATCAGGCAGCCATCTTGCCAAGTCTCCCGTTTTATACATGTTCCCCCCGGCGGCAAAACGATTTGGAACAAACCTTTCCTTCGTGAGTTCCGGTTTGTTTAAGTATCCCCTTGCGATCCCTTCACCGCCGATGTACAACTCACCATAAACGCCGACCGGCTGCGGGTTTAATGAGGGATCCAATATATAAAATGCTGTGTTGTCCAGCGGCTTTCCTATCGGCGTATTCGCAATCTCTGGAATCTGATCCAAAGCTTCCTCATAATAGCCGGAATCGACAGAAGCTTCTGTGACGCCATAGCTGTTGATGATTCTCATCCTTTGTCCGAACCGTTCAACGAGCCACTTATAATCTTTGATCGTACAAGTGTCAGAACCCATGATTAACAGCTTCATGCTTGAAAGATCAAGCTTGTGATGATCGATATATTTCATCAAAGGAATGATCAGACTTGGCGTCGATTCGAACATATGAATGCCATATTTGTTGATCATGTCATACAGTAGATTCATTTCCAGTTTGACATCATCCGGGACTATATACATTGTTCCGCCGTTGAGAAGACTGCGGCATAAATCTCCCGCGAATACATCAAACGACATGCTGGCAAGCTGGAGCAGGTTGACTGAAAATGATGCTAATTCATAGTGCTTTCTCCAAGTATAGTGGGCATGAATAATATTGCGGTGCTCGACCATCACGCCTTTTGGGTTTCCCGTCGTACCCGAGGTATAGATGACGTATGCCAAATCACCGGGGGTATTAAGATGCTCCAGATTGCTTCCATCCGTGTCGTAAGCATCGGCCTCATCGATTTGGATGATTTCGCCGGCAAAGCTGATGCTGCCAATAAGATGATGCTGGGTCAGCAATAGATCAGCTCCGCTATCCATGATGAGATATTGGATGCGCTCTTTCGGAAGCCCCGGATCGATCGGCATGTACGCTCCGCCGGCCTTTAGAACCGCCAATATGCCTGTCACCATTTCCAACGAACGCTCCGCCATGATTCCAACTACTGACTCCCGCTGAACCCCTTTTTTCCGCAATGTTCTGGCCAATTGATTCGCTTTTTCATTTAATTCGCGGTATGTCAACATATGATCTTTGAAGACCGCCGCAGGATGATTCGGTGATTTCTCAGCCTGTTGTTCAAACAACTCAGAAAAAATCCCTGTCGGGTGTTCGGCCCTCGTATCATTAAATTGATACAGCACTGTATTTCTTTGTTCTTCTGAAAGCATGCTGATTTCGTTTAATGTCTTCTGCGGGTGATCGGAAATATCTGTTAGAATATTCACGAAATGCTGCGCCAGCG
This sequence comes from Bacillus sp. FSL K6-0972, assembly GCF_037976035.1. NCBI lineage: Bacteria > Bacillati > Bacillota > Bacilli > Caryophanales > Bacillaceae > Bacillus > Bacillus sp. FSL K6-0972. The sequence goes on from NZ_CP150260.1 coordinate 2,531,014, forward strand.
TTTCGGCGGTTTCTTTTTTAAACAGCCTTGTGCAGAATTCCAGGTGAAACGTAATGACACCTGCGGACTCTGCTGCTGCCAGCGACAAATCGAATTTTGAAATCTGAAACTCCAAATCGACGGGTTCAACATGCAATCCCGCTATATCAGGCTCTGCATCATCCAGCGCCTGCATATCAAACATTGTGTCGAATAAGGCATTTCTGCTGATGTCCCGTTCCAAATCTAATTTGTCTACGAGTTCATCGAAAGGATAATCTTGATTTTCATAGGCATTAAACGTATTTTCTTTTACATCTTGCAAATACTCAATGAATGACCTGCCGCCTTTTGGATGGTTTCTCAACGCAAGGGTGTTGACGAACATCCCGACCGTATGTTCCAACTCCTCCCGGGTTCGCCCGGCAATCGGCGAACCGACAATGATATCTTCCTGTCCGGTGTATTTCGAAAGCAGTATCGTATACCCGGCCAACAGCAGCATATACATCGTGACTCCGTTTTCTTTCGCTGTTCTTTTCAGCTTATCCGTCAGCTCTCTTTCGATTGCAAATGCGATTCGATCTCCTTCATAGCTTTGCATTTGCGGCCTTGGAAAATCTGTCGGCATGTTCAGAACAGGGATGTCGTCTTGAAAAACGGATAGCCAGTATTCTTCCTGTTTTTTCAACCGGTCTTTTTGACAGGACTCTCTTTGCCACTCGGAATAATCTTTATACTGGATCTTTAACGGTGCAAGTTCCTTTTCTTCATATAAAGCCGCCCATTCTTTCATCAAGATCCCGATTGACACGCCATCGGAAATGATATGGTGCATATCAAGTAGGAGAATGTGTTCGGCTGCGTTCACCCTCACCAGCTCCACTCTCAGAAGAGGAGCTTTTTCCAGGTCAAACGGTCTGATAAATTGATTCATCTGTTCCCGCAGGCTGCAATTGTCAAGCCCGCGGTATTTCATTTCAAATGTGACCTCCTCGTTTATGTCCTGAACGGGTTCGCCATTGATGGTCACAAAGGATGTTCTTAAGCTCTCATGTCTTTTGATTAGCATTCTGAAGGCCTTCTCGGCCTTTTCCGCTTGGAGCTCACCTCTTATTTTCATCGCGAAAGGCATGTTGTAGGCGGTTTGGCCTTCTTCGATCTGATTGAGGATGTACAGCCTTTTTTGAGCGGAAGAAAGCGGGTAGTATTCTTTATTTTCCGCTTTTTGAATGTCGGATTGAACTTGTTTTTGTTTTTGTTCGATATAAGCTGCGATATCTTTTATCGTCGGATGACTGAAGATTTCCTTTAGCGTCACTTCGACTTTTAATGCCGATTGAATTTTCGCGGCCATTGAAAAAGCTTTTAACGAGTGTCCGCCGATGTCAAAGAAATGGTCGTTAATCCCGATCTTTTCCGCTAGCAAGATATCCTGCCAGATCGATAGAAGTAAGGCTTCCGTTTGATTGCGCGGGGCTTCGTAGCGGGCTTGGGCAAATGCTTTTCGATCCGGCTCCGGCAATGCCTTAAGATCAGCCTTTCCATTGATCGTGCGGGGAATTTGATCAAGCTTGATAAAGCAGGACGGAATCATATACTCCGGAAGGTCCTTCGCCAAACGTTCTTGAACCTGCTCAATATCTTCGTTTTTGTTATTGAATGCGATGTAGGCGCATAGATATTTGCTGTTTTCCTGATCTTCCTTCGCCACCACGATGGCTTCATTGATATCGTCGTTCATCAACAACCGGTGTTCGATTTCTTCCAGTTCGATCCGATAGCCGCGGATTTTGACTTGGTTATCGATTCTGCCTAAAAACTCGATGTTTCCGTCTGGCAGCCATCTTGCTAAATCGCCTGTACGATATACTCTCTCGCCTGATTCATCCAGCACAAATGCCGCTTTTGTCAATGTTTCCTGATTCAAGTATCCCCTTGCGACCCCTTCGCCGCCGATCAGCAGTTCCCCCGGTATTCCAACCGGCTGCGGCCGGCCGTATTGATCTGCAATGTATACTTTATAATTGCTTAAAGGTTTGCCGATGGGAATGCTCGTTTTTTTTCGGTCTGCGCTGCTTAGTTGATAATAGGTAGCGCAAACTGTCGCTTCCGTTGGGCCGTAGGAATTGTAAACGTCGGCGCCTTTGATGATATTTTCGACGTATTCAAATTTTAATACGTCACCTCCACTGATAAATTTCATCTGCGGATGAAAGGTTAAGTGCTGATTTTTATCGATTTCATTTAATAAGAGCGGGGAGCAGCTGACAAGTGTGACACGATGCTTCCCGATCGTTTTCACGAGTTCATCAATGTTCAGCTCGCTTACTTTTCTGCTGATCACCAAGCGCCCCGAGCAAGCTAAAATAGGGTAGACTTCTTCAGAAAATGCATCAAATGAAAAGGATACGACTTGCAAAACTGTATCATCTTCGCTCAAAGGGATCCTTTTCGTAAAAGCATCAACATAATGAACGACATTGCGGTGAGTCGTCATGACACCTTTCGGCCTGCCTGAAGAACCCGAAGTATAAATCACATATGCCAAATCAGAAGACTTGTTGACATTTGAGAGGTTTTCTTTGCTGAAAGATCGGGTGTCTTCGGTGGTGATCAGTTGACGCCCGTCTATTTTCGATTTAAAGGGCTCCTGGATGACGACTATATCAGCTCCGCTGTCTTCCAACATATATTTGACTCTGTCCTCCGGATAATCAGGATCAATTGGCAGATAGGCTCCACCGGCTTTTAAAATTCCGATAATCCCGATGATCATCTCGAGTGAACGGTCTGTCATGATCGCCACGATTGTATCCGGCTTTACGCCCTTCTCTCTTAAAAGCCAGGCCAATTGGTTGGCTTTTTCGTTCAGCTCTCTATATGTCAATTGCTGATCTTCGAATATAACAGCGGTGTGATCGGGTGTTTTTTCAGCCCGCTCTTCAAATAGCCGGCTGACTGTCTTGTTTTTCGGACCATCTGTCTTCTCATGATTGAATGTATGTAAGATGATGTCTTTCTCATCTTCCGACATCATCCTGATCTCGCTTAACACCAGTTCAGGGTGATGAGCAGCGTCTTTTAAAACATTCAAAAAGTGTCCGGCCATTCTTTCAATCGTTTCTTTTTTATACAGATCAGTGCAATATTGGAAATCAAATGTCAGGTTGTCTCCATGCAAAAATGCCGTCAGGCTCACATCGAATTTCGCGACATGAAATGGAATATCATACGTTTCAAAATGCCCTCCGCCGGCTTCAGACGCGAAATCATCCGCATGCTGCAGATCAAACATCGTGTCAAACAGCGGATTTCTGCTCATGTCCTGTGTCAAGCCCAGATGTTCGATCAATGCATCAAATTGATAATCTTGATTTTCATAGGCGTTCAACGTATTGTTTTTGACCGTTTGGACATATTCGCTAAATGTCATGTTCCCCTTTGGCCGGTTTCTCAGTGCAAGGGTGCCAACAAACATCCCGATTGTCCCGTTTAAATCGGCATGCGGTCTTCCGGCAATCGGCGAGCCGACAATGATATCCTCTTGTCCGGTGTATTTTGACAGCAGAATGGTGTAGCCTGCCAAAAGAAGCATGTACATCGTAACGCCGTTTTTTGCGGCTATCGTCTTCAGTTTTTTTGTGGTGTCCTGATCCAATTCAACAACCGTTCTGTTTCCTTGAAAGCTTCGGATTTTCGGCCTTGGAAAATCAAGCGGCATATTCAAAACCGGAATGTCTCCCCGGAAGGTATTGAGCCAATAAGCTTCCTGCTTCTTCAACCGGCCCTGCCGCTCGATGTCTCTCTGCCACTCTGAATAATCTTTATACTGAACCGCCACCGGAGACAATTCTTTGCCTTCACAGCAGTCGGCGAATTCCTTCATTAATATTCCGATAGAGACGCCGTCTGAAATGATATGATGCATATCAACCATCATCATATGCTCAGCTTCATCCACTTTTACGATTTCCGCTCTTAAAAGCGGGGCTTTTTCTAATTGAAAAGGTTTGATGAAACGGCTGATTTTTTCCTGAATGCTTTGATCCCCCAACTCGCTGTATTCAAGTCGGAACTCGGCTTCCTGTTCGATTTTCTGCACCGGTTCGCCATCGAGCATGACAAAAGAAGTTCTTAACGATTCATGCCTTTTGATGAGCTCTTTCCACGCCTGTTCAAGTCGGCTGATTTGAACTTCACCGTTTATTTTTACCGCCAGCGGCATGTTATAGGCCGTTTTGCTGTCATCAAGCTGATTTAAAATGAACATCCTTTTTTGTTCCCTTGACAAAGGATAGGTTCCGCTTTTAGACGGCGCCGCTTTCGGAAGGCTTCGCTCAATGTCCGTTTCGCCCGCTTCCAGCGCAGCGATGATGTCTTCTTTATGCCGCTTGATTTGCTGTTTTAAGTTAGCTGTCAATAATTCTTGAGGACCTATGATTTTGATTTTTCCCTTGTTATGGTATAAGGTGATATTTTTCTTTTTCAAATCATTTATGAAGTCCATTATGCTCATCCTAATCTCACTCCATTCGTCAGACTTGCGGCCAATATCAGAATCGTTTTTTTGCGGAAAATGGGGCAGCTGTACAATCTATCATTTCAAATGATAGATTGTACAGTGCAATTCCATCACACTTCCTCTTCCGCGTACTCCTCACTAACGGCCGATTCGGCTTCAGCAGTTAATATAAAACGTGCTAATGATTTGGCAGTCGGATGTTTAAAGAACGTGCTGATCCTCATATCAATGCCAAACGTTTTATTAATGGAATGGACAGCTTGCATCGCTTTTAGCGAATTCCCCCCCTTGTCGAAGAAATGGCAGGAAATACTCATCCGCTCTGTTCCAAGTACGTCCTCCAAGATGGAAATGATGCGCTGTTCGACATAGTTTCTTGGCGCTTCGTACTCCGCTTCAGTTCCTGCGCTTCTGTCCGGCTCAGGCAAAGCTTTTCTGTCCACTTTCCCGTTTTTGGTAAGCGGCAGCTTGTCCATTTTCACGAAATAGGCGGGAATCATGTATTCCGGAAGCTTTTCACCTAAAAATCCTTTCAGCTCATCAAGGGAAATCTCGCGATTTGCCGTGATATAGGCGCAAATGTACGGGCGGTTCTCTTCGTCTTCCCTGACGATGACGATCGTCTCATTGATGTCTTCATGCATCTCCAACCGGCTTTCGATTTCGCCGAGTTCGATCCTGAAGCCGCGGATTTTCACCTGGTGGTCGATTCTGCCGATGAATTCGATGTTGCCGTCTGGCAGCCATTTCGCCAAATCGCCCGTCTTGTACAGCCTTTCCCCAGCCACAAACGGGTGCGGGATGAATTTTTCAGCTGTCAGCTCCTCGCGGTTTAAATATCCTTTGCTTAACCCGTCTCCTGCGATGCACAGCTCTCCAGGAACCCCGATCGGAAGGAGCTTGCCGGCTTCGTCCATGATCAAAACCGACGTATTCGCCAGCGGGCTGCCGATCGGAATCGTTTCCGCTTCATCGTCTATCTCGTTGATGAAGTAATATGTCGCATACACCGTGCTTTCCGTCGGGCCGTAAACATGAATCAATTTATCACGGCCGACATGATCCAGCACTTTTCTCACATGCGGAATCGACGCTCTTTCCCCGCCGAAGAGGATTTTCCGCAGCTTGGCAAGACAGCCGATATTGATGTCGGCGAGCGTATTGAACAGCGCCGTTGTAATGAACATCACGCTAACTTGTTCTTTTTTTATCACTCCGGCCAGCTCATGTGTATTCAAGACCGTCTCTTTTTCGATCAGGACGAGTGAGGCTCCGTTTAATAAAGCGCCGAAGATGTCGAACACCGATCCGTCAAACGAATAATTGGACAGCTGGAGGATGACATCGTTTCCTGTGATGTCGATATAATTGGTATTTTTAACGACTCTTGCCGCACTGTAGTGCGGGATGACCACTCCTTTTGGCGTTCCGGTTGAGCCGGACGTGTAGACGATGTACGCTGTATCGTTTGAGCGATTCACACGTGGAAGATTCTCTCCGCTTAGTAAGTGCAACTCGTCCGAACACAAATCAACGGTCTTCATATCAAAAGCTTTAAGAAGCGAATCTGTTGTTACTAACAATGCCGCACCGCTATTTTTCAACATAAAATCGATTCTGTCCTTAGGTGTTTCAGGATCGATCGGCAAATACGCACCTCCCGCTTTTAAAATACCGATGATGCCGATGATCATTTCGAAGGAGCGGTCCGCGATGATCGCGGCAATCGAGCCTCTGCCGATACCTTTTTCTCTGAGAAGTCTCGCGGCTTGGTTTGCTTTCTCATTCAGCTCTCTGTAGGTCATGCGCTGAGCACCGAACACAAGAGCCGTATGGTCAGGCGTCTTCATGGCCTGTTCTTCAAAGAGCTCATGAAGCGGCTTGTCTTTCGGGTAACTCGTTTTTGTATCGTTGAATGTGTGTAAAATCCTTTGTTTTTCTTCTTCAGATACAAGATTGATGTCTCGTAATGTTTGTGTCTCATCTTCCGCCACTTGTTCTGCGACGGTAATGATATGCTGTTCTAGTGTTTCGATGATGGTGTTGTCATACACATTTTCATTAAACGTTAATTTGAGCTTCAGCTGCTCATCTTCTAAAACGCCGGTCAGATTAAAATCATAGTTGGTTCGTTCTTTTCCATGAACACCTCCCAGTTCAAAACCGGTTTCCCCGGATTGGCTTCTGAACAGCTCTTCATCAAATGCATAATTTTGAAATGCCATGACATGGGTGATCAGCTCTCTTTTCAATTCACTCAGTTCCTGAATTTCCGATAAATTCATATAGCTGTATCGATTGCTTTCGATAGACTCGGCTTGTGTTTTCTTTAACACCTCTTTAAAGCTTCTCGCGCCTCCAAAGCTGACCCGGGTCGGTATTGTATGAATAAACAAGCCGACCATCTCTTCGATGCCCTCAACAGGAGCCTCCCGTCCCGAGACGACGGTTCCGAATACGACTTCATCGGTATTGTTGTATTTGGCCAGAATTATGCCCCAAATTCCTTGAAGAACCGTATTGATGGTGACATGATGCTCCTTGGCGATCCGGGTGATTTTCGTTGTCAGTTCTTTTGAAAACGATATGACTTTTTCTTTGCCGCAATATTCTTCTGACGTTGCGCTGCGATTGAACGCCGGGAGTTCAGACCGCGTCTCATACCCTTTTAGATAATCCTTCCAGTATGCCGCCGCTTCCTCTTTATCCTGTTTTTCCAGCCATTTGATATAGTCTCCATATGGCTTCGGCTCTTTTAATCGACGGGATTCTCCTTTTATTATTTTTCCATATATGCTGAACAGCTCGCTCAAAACAATACCCAGACACCAGCCGTCCAGCAGTATGTGGTGATGACTCCAAATCAGCCGATACGATTCATCATTCATTCTGATCAAACAAACCCTCATGAGGGCTTCACTGCTCAGATCAAAGCCCTTTTCTTGATCTTCTTTTAAATATGTTTCTATGAACCTATGCTGCCGGGTCCGATTTTCGCCTGTCAGATCTATTGATGTGAAAGGCGTTTTCCGGTCTCTAGCTATGATTTGTCTCGGTTCGGCTGTGATTTCATATTCAAAAGACGCCCTTAAGATTTCATGCCTCTTCACGATCTCGTGAAAGCTCTTTTCTAAAAGGTCCGGATGGACACGTCCTTTTAAATCGATGACAATTTGCTGGAAATATGCACCTGATGTCTGATCCATAGCGTCATGAAATAGCATTCCTTTTTGCATGTTGGCCAGCGGATAGATCTTTTCGATTTGAAAAGCACTGTACTTATTTTGAATACGCTCCAGCTCCTCAAGACCAAGCGAGACATCGCCATAATCGGAAGGCGTCATGTCCGATCCGTCTTTACCGACGCAATGATTGACGATCTTTTCCAGGTTTTCTTTGAATGATTGATTGAGTTGTTCGATTGCGCTTGTTTGGTATTGGTCCTGGTTAAACGTTGTATAGATCGTCAATTCGCCATTTAAAGAGATCGCATTCATTTCGATGGCGCAGTGCCTTACGATTTTTCCGCCGATGCTTTCTCCCGGTGAAAATGGCGACTGGGAAAATACTTTTCTATTCATGTCATTGTTCATTTCTCCAAAATAGTTAAAAGAAAGCGGAGCCTGTGTTTGTATTTTCTGAAGCTCTTCTGTCATGTATTTTAAAACGCCGTAGCCGATCCCTTTATTCGGTATTTTTCTCAACGTTTCTTTGACCATTTTGATATTTTGCGATATTTCTTTTTCTTCTCCCAAATCGATAAAGACCGGATAAACCGTCGTAAACCAGCCGATCGTTCTCGTAATGTCAACACCGTCTAAGATGTCCTCCCTGCCGTGCCCTTCCATCATGACCTTCAATTTGTTTTCTCCGGTGATATCCCTGACTGCGGCGATTAATGCCGTCAGCAAAATATCGTTGATTTCCGTGTTGTAGGCTTTGTTTGCGTTTCGCAAAAGGTTCGCTGTTACGTCTGGGCCGATTCTGATGCTCAAAGTCGTGCTGTGTTCAAACGTGTCTCGTTCAAGCTTTTCAGCAGGAATGAATGGAACATCCGCTTCCAGGGCCTTTTGCCAATACTCCCTTTCCTTTAACAGCCTGCGGCTTTGGGCATACTTCTTCAATTGACGGGCGAACTCTTGGTATGAATCCGTTTTGTATCCGATGTCGAGAGGTTCGTCTTTCAATGCCTGAAGGTACAATGTTTCAAAATCCTCGAACAAAATTCTCCACGATACACCGTCAACGACAAGATGATGGATCGCAATGAGCAGGTGATCGCCCTCATCAGCCCGGAAGATGCCGAGATGAACGAGTTTTCCTTTTCTAATCGATGATTTTTTTTGAATGCCTGTCGCCAGCTCAAACACCTTTTCCGCTTGACAGTCAAGGCCTCTTACATCATAAACATCCAAGTCGAACAAGTTTTCACGATAGCCTCTGTTGTATTGAATGATATCTCCGTCTTTTTCTTCATAGATCATCCTTAACGCGTCATGCTGCTCCAGTATTTTATTGAAGGCTGTTCTGACGATGTTTTCGTCATAGCCGTCTTTTCTAAAGAGCATAAATGACTGGTTGAAGTGGTTAAGCTCCTCTTTGTTGTTCGCAAAATATCTCTTTTGGATAGGAAGCAGTTCCGTCTCACCTGTAACGGGTTTGTTATGTTTGCGATGTCGCGTTTCTTCTGTGATCAATCGGCTGAGATCTTTTATTTTCGGATTGGCGAACAACGCCTTCATCTCAAGTTTCAGGTTCATCTTTGCCAGCCTGGATATGATCTGGAGCGCCTTGATCGAGTCTCCCCCTGCCGCAAAGAAATGGTGACTGATCCCGATGTCCTCGATACCGAGAATCTCTCTCCAGACTTGCACGAGTTTTCGTTCGATTTCATTTCGGGGCGGATCGTACCGAGTTCCTTCTATTAAACTGCCGTCCGCCTCAGGCAGTGCGTTTCTGTCAACTTTACCGCTTGAGGTGCGCGGGAGCCGGTCAAGCTTAACAAAATAGGACGGAATCATATAATCAGGCATTTCCCTTTCCAGAAATTGTCGTACATCAGCTGCAGGCAATTCCTGATCAGACGCGAAATAGGCGCATAAATAGCTGCTGCCGTTTTGATCCTTTCCTGCGATCACCGCCGCTTCTTTAATCTTCTCATGTGTCAAGAGCTGCTGTTCCACTTCGCCAAGCTCTATCCGATAGCCGCGGATTTTCACTTGATGATCGGCGCGTCCTAAAAACTCAATCTGTCCATCCGGAAGCCACATCGCCAAATCTCCGGTTTTGTACATTTTTTTACCCGGCTCAAATGGATGATCGACAAACTTTTCCGCCGTAAGCTCAGGTCTGTTTACATAACCCCTGGCAACCCCTTCACCTGCTATGCATAGTTCTCCGGCAATGCCAATCGGCTGAGGGCGGAGTTCTTTGTCCACAATATAGATGCTTGTATTGAGAAGCGGTCTGCCGATCGGAATGGACGGTGTTTGCGGCACTTTTTCCCATTCGATTTGATATGAAGCAGCATCCACACAGCACTCTGTTGGGCCGTATACATTGGTGATATTGCATGACAGATTCGGGAATTTATGAAATAGGCTGTTGATGACATCAGGTGTTAATGCATCTCCGCCGACAATCAATTCCTTCAGATCGAATTCGAGTTCCGTTTTGTCTACATAAGCCAGTATGTTTAAATGAGCAGGCGTCATGTCCGATACATTGATGTTGTTTTTCGAATAATACTCAATTAAACTCATGGCATCCCAAGCTGTCTCGCGCGGGACGATGCAAAGGGTATGCCCGAAAAGAAGCGCTGCAAATATTTGTTTGACAGAGGCATCAAATATATAAGGCGCAACCAGTGCTACATTTAAATGAGCATCGAGGTGCTGATAAATTCTTTCATATAATCCATGAACAAGATTGTTCACACTATGATGCTCGATCATGACGCCTTTCGGTTTTCCAGTGGATCCTGATGTATAGATGACATATGCCAAATGCTGCGGCTTGATGTCATGCTTAAGGTTTTCCACGTGGTCATGTTGTCCGGTTTGATCAATCCGGATGATGTCTCCGGCATATGCTTCACCCGGATCCACATCGCCTGCCGCGCATAATACGCTGACATTGCTGTCTTTTAACATGTAGCTTATTCTTTCCTGCGGATACGCCGGATCGATTGGCAGATAGGCTCCGCCAGCTTTCAAAATACCCATAATCCCGACGATCATTTCGATTGATCGTTCTGTGAGAATCCCTGCTACCACATCAGGGCCTACTCCTTTTTGCCGCAAGGTGAAAGCCAAGCTGTTCGCTTTTTCATTCAGCTCCCTGTAAGAAATCGTTTCATCCCCGAAGACAACCGCCGGATGATCAGGCATTTTTTCCACCTGTTCTTCAAAAAGCTCAGGTATCGTCTTCTCTTTGCAGAACATACCGTCTGTTCGGTTAAAATCATACAGAACCCGATGTCTTTCATCCTTTGTCAGGACATCTATCTGATTGATGGCAACGTCCGGATGATCCGCCGCTTGTTCCAACAGGCTGATCAGGTGTTCAGATAGTCTTTCCATTCTTTCCTTGTTGAACAGCGTCGTCGAATATTCAACTTCCAATCTTAATCCGGCTGCCGCTTCACTCGCAGTCACTGTGATGTCAAACTTGGAAATGCCGCGCTTAATCTCCACCAGCCTGCTTCTCAGCCCTTCTGCTGCAAACGGCTTCACTTCTGTGTTATGGTACACGAGCATCGTATCAAAGAGCGGGTTTCGGGCCATGTCCCGTTTGATGTTTACTTTTTCTACAAGCTCTTCAAACGGATAATCCTGGTTTTCATAAGCCTGAAGCGTGTTTTCTTTTACCTCTTGCAAATAATGTCTGAAAGTCTTTTTCCCTTCCGGATGGTTTCTGATCGCCAAGGTATTGACAAACATGCCGATGAGATGTTGAATATCCTCATGATTTCTACCTGCAGCCGGTGTCCCGACGATGATATCTTCCTGACCTGTATATTTGGAAAGCAGTGCTGTATAACCGGCCAACAGAAGCATGTACATCGTAACACCGTTTTCTTTCGCCATATGCTGAAGCTTGCGGAATGTTTCACTTTCAATTGCTGCAGTGACGGTGTCACCTTCAGAGCTTTTTGTCAGCGGCCTTTTATGATCTGTCGGGAGATCAAGGACCGGGATATCGCCTTTATACGTCTTCAGCCAGTATTCTTCCTGTCTTTTCAGCTCATCGCGGCGAGCATGGCTTTTTTCCCATTCTGCGTAATCTTTATATTGAATATGGAATGGCTCCAGCGATTTCCCTTCATACAGCGCTCCCAGCTCTTGAACGAAGATGTCGGTGGACACGCCATCGGAAATGATATGGTGCATATCGAACATCAGCAAGTGCTCACGTTCATTCACTTTTACGACCTCCGCCCTTAAAAGCGGTGCTTTTTCCAAATGAAACGGCCTGATGAAGCTTTTGATTTTTTCTTCGGCGCTTTCTTTGCCGATGTCACTGTATGCGACTTGAAAATCGATCTCTTTTTCAATCTGTTGCATCACCTCACCGTCGATCATGACAAATGAAGTTCGAAATGATTCATGTCTTTTGACCATGTTTTTTAATGTATTCTCAAATCGGCGGATATCAAAATCGCCTTCGATCGTCATAGCAAAAGGCATGTTATATGCAACATGACTGCTGGCTTGACAAAGGATATAGAGCCTTTTTTGCGCTGAAGACAACCGGTAATATGGTTTTTCTTCCGTTTTTCCTATCGATGTAAAAGCACTTTCCTTCGCCGCACCGATATATTCCCTCAGCCCTTTAATCGTCGGGGTTTCAAATATTTTCCTTAAAGGCAGCTTGACATTCAGTTCTTTATGAATAGTTGATACCAAAGCGGCGGCTTTAAGCGAATGCCCGCCGACTTCAAAGAAATTACTGTTGATCCCGATTTTATTGATTCCTAAAGCCTCTTCCCATATGGAAACAAGTTTTTCTTCCATCTGATCCCGCGGCGCTTCATAGCGGCGATCCATTGCGGCGCTCCGTTCCGGAACCGGAAGGCTTTTCTTATCCACTTTTCCATTCACGGTAAGCGGCAGCCGGTCAAGCTGGACAAAGTGCTGAGGAATCATATAATCCGGAAGGCTTTTCTTTAAAAACGCTCTGATCTTCTCCGGTTCGACTTCCTTTTTAGCCTTTACATATGCGCAAAGATACGGGTCATGATCTCCGTCTTCTCTTGCGATGACCGCCGCTTCTTCAATCTTTTCATATTTAAGCAGCTGGTTCTCGATCTCGCCGGGTTCAATCCGATAACCGCGAATCTTAACCTGCTGGTCAACCCGTCCCAAAAACTGAATGTTTCCATCTGGCAGCATTTTGGCAAGATCACCTGTGCGGTACATTCTTTCCCCAGGTACAAACGGATTTTCAATGAATTTTTCCCGAGTCAATTCCGGTCTGTTTACATACCCGCGGGCCAGCCCTTCTCCGGCGATGCAGAGCTCGCCGCTGGCTCCGAGCGGACAAAGCTGAAGGTCTTTGTTCAATATATACACTTTGACGTTATCGATCGGTTTTCCGATCGGAATATTTTGATACGATTTGTCTATTGGAAAGCTTGTAGCAACGACTGTATTCTCAGTCGGTCCGTAATTGTTTACAATTTGATAGCTTTTTTCTTTAAAAACGTTTAATTTATCTCCACCCGTTAACAGCGTTCTTAACGAATGATTGTCAAGTGCTGTAAACTGCTCACAGACTGGTGTCGGTAAGAAACTGATCGTAATATGATGGTCATGAAAATACCGGTTCAGCTTTTCAACATCCAGCCTTGTCTCCTGATTGAGGACATGGACTGTGGCTCCCGCTGTTATATAAGGGAACAGCTCCCAGACAAAAGCGTCGAAGCTGATGCTCGCATAAATCGAGCTGTTGTCGTTTTGTCCGACTTCAAAACAGGATTGATGCCAGCGGCACAAGTTGATCAATGATTGATGTTCAATCATCACGCCTTTTGGCTTCCCTGTTGAACCCGACGTATAGATGACATATGCAAGGTCGCCGCTTTGATTGACATTGTCAATGTCTGACCGATCCTGCTCGGCAATCCTCTCATCAGCCATATGAATCAACTCGATCGATTCCGCCGTAAGCCCCTTGCCAAGCGGAACATCAGAGATGATGACTTTGACTTGACTGTCAAAAGCCATGTATCTCATCCGCTCCAGAGGATACTCGGGATCAATCGGCAAATAGGCGCCGCCTGCTTTCAGTACACCGAGAATCGCTGTGATCATATCGGACGAACGCTCCATCATGATCCCGACGAGCGTATCCGGCTTGACACCTTTTTCTCTCAAAAGCCTTGCCACTTGATTTGCTTTTTCATTCAACTGTCGGTACGTCAGTTTTTGATCTTCAAAAACAACCGCAGTGTGATCTGGTATTCGCTTTGCCTGCTCCTCAAACAGCTGGTGGATTGCTTTTCCTTTTGGATATGCTGTCTTTGTATGGTTAAAGGACTCTAAAAGTGTCCGTTTTTCTTGACGTGATATCATGTCGATTTGATATAAAGCAACATCACGATTTTCTGAAACTTCCTCTAAAATCCTGAAATAATCTTCCGCTATCTTTTGAATCGTCTCTTCCTTGAAAAGGCTTGTCGAATATTCAATGTTCAATACGATCTTTTGTTCAAAATCCAACACATTAAAGATCATGTCAAATTTTGCATTGTCCAGTTCAAAGATGATCGGACTCAGCTTGACATCGCCTTTCTGTTTGGTAAACATCCTGGCATCTTCCAGAACAAACATCGTGTCGAACAAAGGATTGCGGTTAGACTCGCGTACACCATTGAGTTTGCGGATCAAATCATCAAACGGATACTCGGAATTGTCAAAGGCCGCTATCGTACGCTCTTTCGTCTGCTGCAAAAATTCTTTAAAGCTGTTGGAAGTATCAACCTCGTTCCGCAAAGCGAGTGTATTCACAAAAACGCCGAATACATCTTGCAGATCGGGATGCAGCCTTCCCGCAGCAGCGGTTCCGACAACGATATCTGTTTGATTTGTATATTTATTTAAAAGCACATAATATGCACTCAGCATCACCGTGTAAAGGGTTGTTCCGGTATGTTTCGCCAGCTTCCTTATATGATCTGACAGCTCCTGTCCCATTTCCAAAAACACGCTGCTTCCTTCAAACGTGTCGATATGATGACGTTTATAGTCATAAGGAAAGTCCAGCTTTGACGGTATATCGCGATAAACGTCAAGCCAATAGGCTTCCTGCTTTTTCATCGCGTCTGATTGATTAAATGTATGATTCCATTCCACATAATCTTTATATTGCACACTTACTTCCGGCAATGGCTCATTGCTGTAAAGTTCCAATATTTCATTCATCAGGATGCCTTGAGAAACCCCGTCACTGATGATGTGGTGGAAATTCATGACCAGTATATGCCTTATATCGTCGATTTTGATCAGCTTGGCCCTCATAAGAGGCGGCCGGCTTAAATCAAAAGGCTTGATGGATTCTTTACAGTACCTGCTTGTGATCTCCATTAAAGCATGCTGATCTGTAATCGAAGCGTCTAAGCACTCGTATTCCAGGCGGAATTCGACATTCTCATAAATTTTTTGGATGAGTTCATTGTTTTGGATTTCAAACCCGGTTCGCAAAATTTCATGTCTTTGCAAAAATGTCTTCAATGCGTTTTCCAGCTGTATGACGTTTATCCGGCCTTCGACAAGAAGGGCCATCGGAATATGGTAAGCTCCCCTTTCATTTTCCAGCATCGACAGCATATACATTCTTTGTTGGGCAGGGGATGTCCGATAATACTCTTTTTCGCGAGCCTTTTGAATCGGATGTTCCATATCGCTTTCTTCTCTGTTTTTCAAATAGTGGTCCAAAGCGATGATTGTATCATTTTTAAAGATTTCGCTGATCGGCATCTCAACATTCATTCGTTTGTTGATTTCCGTGATGATGGATATCGCTTTGAGTGAATCTCCGCCGATTTCATAATAGCTGACATCGAGATTGACACTGTCTAGGCCAAATATATCTTTCCAAATTTCCAGAAGCATGGCTTGTGTTTCATTCTCCGGCAGCATCGATCCGCCTCGTTGACCTTCATCTGCGGTTTGCTGTTCAGCCAAGTCATGGAGCGTGCGCTTATCGACTTTTCCGTTTACAGTTAACGGGATTTCGTCAATTTGCACGAACTTCGCAGGAATCATATAGTCAGGCAGCGTTTTTTGCAAAAATTCCTTTACATCTAATTGGCTGATCGCGTTCTCTGCTACAACAAAAGCGTATAAGTTTTTGATTCCGTCCGGACTTGTATAATCAATAACCGATGCCTTCGTGATCTCATGATGGCTTAAGAGAGTATTTTCAATTTCCCCCATTTCCACTCTGTAGCCTCTGATCTTCACCTGGCTGTCTTTTCTTCCGAGAAACTCTACATAACCGTCCTCTTTCAAGACGCCATAGTCACCTGTTTTATAGATGTAGCCTAATTCCTGATGCTGGATAAATGAATGATCCGTTTTTTCTTGATCATGAATATACCCGCTTGCTACCCCCGCTCCGCCTATGTACAGCTCTCCTTCGACACCAACGGGACATAATTGTTTATTCTGGTTCAGTACGTATATTTTTTGATTGGCCAGCGGTTTTCCATAAGGGATGCTTTTCCAATCTTCCTCTACTTTTTGAATCGGATAGTAGATCGACCAGATGGATCCTTCTGTTGCGCCTCCCAAACTAATCACTTCAGCGTTTTTAAACGTCTTCTTTATGGTTGCAGGTAACTGAAGCGGTATCCAGTCTCCGCTTAGGAGGATGAGTCTGAGATGATGATTGAGCTCATTGTCCAGGTATACATCAGCCGTCATTCCCATAATCGCCGGAACCGAATTCCAAATTGTAATCCGTTCTTTTTCGACTGTCTCTTTCAGGCTGAATACATCCCTTTGGTCGTCAATGATGACAAGTGATGCCCCGCTGCTTAAAGCGCCAAACACGTCATACACAGATAAATCAAAGCACAATGAGGAAATGCCCATTATGTTATCTTGTTCTGTGACGTTGAATTTTTCATTGATATCGAGAATGGTATTCGCTGCGGCACCATGCGTAATCTGAACGCCTTTTGGCTTGCCTGTGCTTCCTGACGTAAAGATGACATATGCCATGTCATCCAAATCGACTTTTCGGTCAACCGGCGCTTTTGAGAAGCGCTCGATATGTGCTTTGTCATACACGTCATAGCTGATGAAGAATTTGCAGTTGCTTTTTGATTGGATATACGCCTTTCTTTCTTCCGGATAATCCGGATCGAGAGGGATATAAGCTGCTCCAGTCTTCAATACAGCCAATAAATTGACAATCGTTCCCAGACTTCTTTTGCCGATGACACCGATATAGTCGCCCCTTTCAACCCCTTTCCCGATGAGAAATCTTGCGACCTGGTTGGATTTTTCGTCAAGCTCCTGATAGGTCATCACCTCATCATGATGCTTGAGAGCAATTCTGTCAGGTCCATGTTTAACCTGGCCGGTAAACAATTCATGCAAGGGCTCGGTATCGAAAGATTGATCTGTGTCATTATATGCGCTGATCATCTGGCGGCTTTTTTCATTCATTTGGATGGTTGAAACGTCCTCGCCGGATACGACTTGCTGGATGACAGCGATATACTGGTCAAACATCGATTCAATTACGTCATGTTCAAAAATTTGCTCCACATAGTCCCATGTAATATAAAGGCCGCCGTTGATTTCATAAACTTGGTTGTCGATGTATACTTGTGACGTTCTCGTGCTAAAGAAATGAATGTTGTCAAAATCGACAAGACTATCAAATGAGTCGTCAGGATTTTCGCTCAGCACGCTTGTGAATACGATCGGCATGACCGCTTTTTTATTCATGCCATTCTTTTTGGCGATGTTTCTGATCACATCAACCCCGTCATAATGTCTGTGTTCCAGTGCTTCCAAAAGCGTATCCTGAACATTTAAAGCAAATCTCCAGAAAGAGTTCATTTTTTCTTCCGCATGGATGTCCAGCAGCATTAAAGAGGTAAAATCTCCGATCATGTTCTTGACATCCGGATGAAACGGGATTCTGTTAAATACGGTTAAATTGATAGCAAAATGATTTTGCCGGCTCCAATAAGCTAATATATAGGCATATGCAGCACAAAGGACGGCGGTCGGTGTGAGATTATGATGCCGGGCTTTCTTTTTTAATTCATTCCATGTATGCCCATCCAAAAACGTTGAAAACTTCTTGAACGAAGGTTTCGCTACATGGACTGGATCAGATTTAAGAGGCAGCTCAGGCGCACTTGGAAAATGATCCAGTTTATCCAGCCAATATTTTTGGTCTTTTTGATATCTGCTTGTTTGCTTAAAATCGATCGAGGCCAAAACATAATCTCTGAAGCTGTATTCTAGTGAAGGCAGTTTGAGGCCGGGGTTTTCATATAGTTGTTTAAACTCTCTGATTAATCGTTTCATACTGCTGTCATCGCAAATGAGCGGGTCCACATTGAGGAAAAAATATTTTTTCTCTCCAGGCAACATAAACGTTTTGAGTTCAAACAGAGGCCATACACTTGGATCAATGATCTTTGATGTCATCTTCTCCCGCTGTTCTAATATTCTGGCGTTGATTTCTTTTTCTGTGAAACCTCTTAAATCCTCAGTTTCGATCGTATAACGTTGTGTTGCTTCGAGAATTTTTTGCGTTCCGTTTTCAAATACGATCGTGCGGAGAATCGGATGCCTGTCAATCAGTTTTTGCAGCGTCAGCTGAAATCGATTCAAATCAACATCAGCTTCAAATTCGACAGTTAAATTCGTAGCGACTCCGCCGATTTCGAACGTCTCATCCCGTCCAACCAAATAAGCCAGCTGAATGCCTGTAAGCGGAAATGTTTCATGGATATTTTCCGGATCGGCAGCCCTTGTCACTAGGCCGTCTTCCTTGTCTTCTTGTTGATTAGCTTCGATAAAAGTGCTCAATTCCTTTATTGTTGCAAGCTTAAATAGCTGATGCAGCGGAATTTCAACATTCATTTTTTCCTTTATTTTTGCGATGAGCTCCATCGCATGCAATGAATGGCCGCCCATTTGTGCAAAATGATCATGAATGCCCGCTTTTTCAACGTGCAAAACATCCTGCCAAACAGCTGCGAGCTTTTCTTCCGTTTCATTTCGCGGCGCTTCATACTCACTTTCCGCCCCCATCCTTCTATCCGGTTCAGGCAGGGCTTTTCTGTCCACTTTCCCGTTTTTGGTGAGCGGCAGCTTGTCCAATTTGACAAAATATGCAGGGATCATGTAATCCGGAAGCTTTTTTTCCAAAAATCCTCTTAGTTCTTCAACAGGAATTTCGCGTTTGGCCGTCATATAGGCGCAAATGTACGGGCGGTTCTCTTCGTCTTCCCTGACGATGACGATCGTCTCATTGATGTCTTCATGCATCTCCAGCCGGCTTTCGATTTCGCCGAGTTCGATCCTGAAGCCGCGGATTTTCACCTGGTGGTCGATCCGGCCGATGAATTCGATGTTGCCGTCTGGCAGCCATTTCGCCAAATCGCCCGTTTTGTACAGCCTTTCCCCAGCCACAAACGGATGCGGGATGAACTTTTCAGCTGTCAGCTCCTCGCGGTTTAAATACCCTTTGCTTAACCCATCGCCTGCGATGCACAGCTCTCCAGGAACCCCGATCGGAAGGAGCTTGCCGGCTTCGTCCATGATCAAGACCGACGTATTCGCCAGCGGGCTGCCGATCGGAATCGTTTCCGCTTCATCGTCTATCTCGTTGATGAAATAATACGTCGCATACACCGTGCTTTCCGTCGGGCCGTAAACATGAATCAATTTATCCCGGCCGACATGATCCAGCACTTTTCTCACATGCGGAATCGACGCTCTTTCCCCGCCGAAAAGGATTTTTCGCAAATTCGACAAACAGTCAACATGAATGTCGGCAATCATGTTGAACAGTGCCGTCGTAATGAACATCACACTGACCTTCTCCTCATTGATAGCGCTTCCAAGTCTATTGATGTTCAATAACACTTCCTTCTCAATCATGACCAGCGACGCTCCGTTTAATAAAGCGCCGAAGATGTCGAACACCGATCCGTCAAACGAATAATTGGACAGCTGGAGGATCACGTCGTCTTCTGTGATATCGATATAATTGGTATTTTGAACGACCCTTATGACACTGTAGTGCGGGGTGACGACACCTTTTGGCGTTCCCGTGGAACCTGATGTGTAGATGATATAGGCGGTATCGCCGGAATCATTGACTGGGTTGAGCGGTTCTTTACTGAATCTGTCTGATGCCCCTTTGTCCAGATGTATCATGTCAGCCTCACAATCGATTCCGTCTGCCGCTTTTCCTTGCGTAAGCAGCACCGCGGCTTTCGTGTCGCTGAGCATGAAGGCAATTCTATCTTTGGGCGTTTCAGGGTCGATCGGCAGATACGCACCTCCCGCTTTTAAAATACCGATGATGCCGATGATCATTTCGAAGGAGCGGTCCGCGATGATCGCCGCAATCGAGCCTCTGCCGATACCTTTTTCCCTGAGAAGTCTCGCGGTTTGGTTTGCTTTTTCATTCAGCTCTCTGTAGGTCATGCGCTGAACACCGAACACAAGAGCCGTATGGTCAGGCGTCTTCATGGCCTGTTCCTCAAAGAGCTCATGAAGCGTCTTGTTTTTTGGATAATCGGTTTTTGTGTTGTTAAAATGTAGGATTAGTTCTTTTTCATTCTCTGTCATTTTGTGAAATACCCCATTTTTTAATGAATGTTTAGCAACCATATAAAAATTCTCCTTTTTGATAAAATATTCACCGTAATATTGGTCTGTAGTTGCTCTTTTACCGATTTTTTATTGAACCTCCGTCTTGTGAAAACAGATTATCAAAAATAATCATTATTTTCCATGGGAATATTGTTTAATAATGGTTAATTTTTTATGAATTGGATATTTTATATTTTACATTGTCGACACACGTATTTATGAGACAAGATAAACATCAACCAGGTCAAAAGACCTAAAAAAACACCGCTCCGATTATAATAAATATAATTTTTGAAGCGGCGGAAGAAGGAAAAATAGATTAGACCCGGGCTTGAATCTGGCCGAAATCGTAGGTTAAAACGTCCGGCTGGCCGCCAATGAATGATTGATGATATCGGTGATCTTTTCAACGTGATGGTTCAAAAAGAAATGATTCCCGTCAAAGTAATAGGCTGTAAAGTGTCCTGAAGTATGATGTTTCCAATCGGATACATCTTCCTTGCTCATGGCGTCTTCTTTTCCGTTAAGAACGGTGATGTCGCAATCTATTTTGCTGTTTCTTTCTTGATAGATATAGTTTTCTACCATTTTAAAGTCGCTTTTGAGAATGGGGATAAACAATTCAAATAGTTCTTCATGATTGATGAGCTCCTCAGGTGTTCCCCCGAGCTCGACAACTTTTTTCTTAAAAATAGGATTGGGCAAGGTATGCAGTTTTTCTTTCTTCCTGATCCTGTTTGGCGCTTTATAGCCCGAGAAAAAAATGTGAACCGGTTTTTCAGCTCCCGCCCCGCTCATTTGATAGTAAAGTTCATATGCTAAAAGGCTTCCCATACTGTGTCCGAAAAGAGCGTAGTCGTCACCTTTTCGTTCAGCTTGAACCTGCTCAAAGATGTCTTGAACTGCTTCTTCAAGGCTTTCGTAACAAGGCTCGTTGAAGCGCCGCCCCCTTCCCTTCAGCTGAATCGGGCAAATCTCAATGTCGGGCTGCATATGGCCTTTCCAGGAATAAAATACGGATTCAGATCCGCCGGCATAAGGCAGGCAAAATAATTTCATTTCTATCATTCCCTTTCGTTGTAGATATTTTTTGGTGAATAAGCCGTTAATCGACAGATACGTCAGCCGTCCGGTTCAGCGTTAAAAACTTCGGAAGAATGATCATGTAGAAAACCCCAACAGCAATCAGGCTTCCGCCGACGAGCCAATATAGGCTTTCAAGCGCGATCCATGCCGGGTAAAGCCACGCAATGAACAGAAGGGTCAGCGACTGTGAGAGCATCATAAGCGGATGAATCCACCCCTGCACCCTTCCCATCATTTTTGGATTGACGATGCTTGGTATCCATCCACCGATGGCAACATTGATGCTTGGAAGCGAAACCGCGATAAAGCAGGAGCAGACCATATACAGCCAAATGCTTTTGACCAGGGAGCCGGAAATCGTGGCACATCCGCAAACAAACAGCGCCAGGATCAAAAGTTGATAAAGCTTCAATTTTTGAGAAAGCAAGGATGCAGCGATGCTTCCCGCCAAAAACCCCGCACCGAAAACGATGCCGAGTACAATCGACATTTCTTCATAGCTTTCAGGTGCAAGCTTGTATTTTAATATAAACACCTGCATGACCGAGAGCCCCCCATTGACAACTCCGAAAAGGACGAATCCGGACACGAGGGCAAGCAGCAATTTATGATTGAGAATATAAGTGAAACCAAGCGTAAAATCCTTCCATATACCAGCGATATTCAGCTGTCTAATGGAATGTTTTCCATTTGGCATGCGGACGGCATCGGAGATCCGGCAGGCTTGAATCAAAAGCCCGCTCAGTGCGAAGCTGGCTGCATCAACCATAACGGCTCCTTCAACTCCAAGCGTCCAATAACAAAATACGCCAAGCCCGTTTCCGAACAGCATGAATAAACTGGCTACCATTTGATTCAATCCAACGGCCAGCGAATATTCGTTTTCAGATAATATTCCTTGAATGAGAGAAGTTTGGGCAGGGGTGAAAAAACTTTTAACGGCGTTTCTTAAAAAAAGAACGGCAAATGTAAACGGCATCCATTCAAGATAGAGAGACAGCAGTAATACAATGGATAGTCCCGTACAGATCCAGTCGCAGTTTTTGGCGATTTTCTGCCGGTCAAACTTATCGGCGAAAACACCGACAAGAAAAAATACAGCCAATGTAGGCAATGACAGCATTAGCTCGGTCATTGTGGCATATGCAGGCTGATTGGAAAAACGGTCCAGAAGGTAAAACAAGAGTGCAGTGAGTCCGATGATCCCGCCCATTTGTGAGGTAAAGGATGCAAAAAAAAGCAGCGCATAATTTTTATTTTGAAAGATAGAAAACATTTTTTTCATAGGCGCCTCCTAATTTGTATTGAGACAGACGACTTCATTTATTATTCTAAACAAATAATATTGTTATAATTTTCCGTCTCCAATCACTTTGATTTTCATTTTCAAAGCTACACTTCTATCATTTAAAGTGTCGCAGCTTGAATTTCCTAATATAAAATCGCTGCTTATCATAACGATTGCAGCCGTCTTTTTAGCCCCCCCATTTCTTCTTTCAGATAGTATTCTCTAGCAAAGTGGAAGGGAAATCACCGATCCCCCCCTTCAAATTTACAAAGAAGTAAATTTATGAAAAGTAATTCTAAGGTTATAGATTCGTCCTATTTCAACAATATCCTCTATCTTATATTCAATTTTTTAGAAAATGTCCTTTTTGAAAAGTAATTGCTATATAGAGAAAATAAAAAACGCTTCCGATATGGAAGCCGAAAGGCTCAGCATACTGGAAGCTGATTGGATGTTTATTTTTTTATGAAATTATTATCCAGCACTTCGATCACCGAAGAAGTCGTTTTTGAACGGTCTTTTGTTTGCTGCACCAGCTTGATGATGTCCCGGTATGCCTGCTGCGCTCCAAGCACCAGCAAAGGAACTCCGATCAGATCGATTTTCAGCCTCCTTGAAAATAAACCGCCGAATGTCATCGCCATGGGCACAGTCGGAGACGTGTTTGAAAAAATGACTTTCTCCTGCAGTTTCCCGTTTTTTTCAAACAGCTCGAGAACGCCTCGCATAGCTGGAATGACAGCTTTTGATGACCCTCTGCCGATCGTGTACACCTGGTTGCCTTCTTCATCAAGGCCGTGAAAGATTAATTTTCCCATTTCCTTCGGACTTAATTGATTAAAACAGTCGGTGCTTAAAATTTCGTTTTTCGTCGGTTTTCTGCTGAATGGGAGCTTTTTCAGATGATAGGCGGCGGCAAGTGCAGATGAATGAGTGCCTCCGTAACAGTTGTATATATAGATCAACATGCTCACCCTCTTCATATCTTTAGTTTTAATGTGGCCCAAATATACAATGCTTATTTATACCGCATATCCAGAACTTCTTTCACAGCTGAGACATACGCTCGGAACGTCTTATTTTTAGAACTTGCCCGCGTCCACAGGCCGAACTCCGAAAAAAAAGCCTCTCGTTGAGGCGTGCTGATTTCCAATTGAATACTTTGACCTGTTTGGCATTGATTATTGATATTTTCGGGATTTCCCCCTGCAAGCCGGTGGCTTGGGCTGACCAGCTCCGCTGAAAAACCTTTGTTCACCAGCGCTCTGACAATCGCTTTCGCCCCTCCGGTATCCGTTCCCCCCACAAGCGTGTGTTCAACGATGTCATGATATCCATGAAAAGCCAGCACATAGCTGTGCTCTTTGACCGCTTTGACGGCCTGCGGTTCATCAAAATGATTGCTTGTGATGTGAAGATCCCAGTTTTGCGAGGGTTTGATTCCTTCAAATAAGTAAGTGGAATAATCGGCGCTGAAGGCGCGGACAAGTTCACTGACACCTCCTTCGATTCCTCCGCCGTGCGGCGAAAGAATCAACAGTTCGGTGCCCATGTCTGTATATTCGATTTGATAATCTTCTCCTTCTGTTTCATGTTCGGCAAGCTCGGCAAAATTGACGTATTTGTCTGCGGATGAAGCGACGCTTTGCAGCGGAAATTGAAAGATGACCGTTAAGCAAATCCCCGTGACTAACCAGATGATGCAACGATTTTTCATCAATGGGTTCCATTCTTCCTGCACCGTTAAGAAACTCCTTTTATCGTGTATTTTGTTGCGAGTATCACGTGATATCATGTTTCGGCCGGGATGAGAGAATTTCAATAAATGGTAAAATATTACTTCTAATCGTCACCCAGTTGCCATTTTATATAAGAAGAACAGCATAACGAAAGCGACCTTTACCTTATTTTTCATCAGCAGCCGGCACGTGTTCCCGGAAGCACGGAATCTTTCGGCATGCAATATTTTTATATCGATTGCCTCAGACAGGACAGGTGCCTTCAGATCAAGCAAAGCCTATAGAAGGAAGCACAAGTTCGTTGCCGCGGTTTGAAGAGGGACAAAGTCTCCCTGTTTTTATATGATATTTTGAGCCTCTCTGCCGGGGAATCCGCTTAAAAAATGCAAATAAAAAAGGAACGGACGATTCCGTTCCGAAGGAATTGCAAACTCCCGATTGTCAATCGTTGGTCCGTAAGGTGGATTCCCTATTACATAATCAAATGGCTCAACTCATTCCATTTCAATTGTATCCCCTTGATAAATAGAAACTTGAGAGAGAGAGGAAAAGTGAGGAAATTGATTCTGTTTTTTGTTGCTGTTTTTGCTACAATTGGATTGATGGTGCCAAGTCAAATATCGGCCGCAGAGGTCCACGCCGACGATACAGCGTTTAAATACACTATAGAGGACTATATCAATTACCTGGCCAACTATAGTGAAGAAGATGCCATAAATGGTGGAGTTTCACCAGAATATGTTTCTTCCGCAGTGTTTGATGCACAAAATGTATTAAACCAATTTAAGGCGATGCCGAAAGAAGATCAACAGAAGTTTGTTGACAATCTTACCAAGTTTGACACAAATGCTTTAACTGTAAATACAGAAGTAAATGAAGAAGAGGATATGATTGCGAAGCCTCAAGCAAATAAGTCAGTTTCTTACACAGATTCAGTTAAATTTTTTGGAGCACCTGTAACTACATATAGGGTCTCAGTAAACTATAGTGTTACTAAAGGTAAAGTGAAAAAAATTAACTCTAGTAGCGCTTATGTAGTTCGAAACTGGAATCCTGTCGTCAGAACAGAATTAAACCCAGGTGGCAAAAATGCTTGGGTAACAGGTGACAATAAGGCAGCTGTTACAGGAAGCTTCTTTTATCGGATTGGGCCACTTAAAGATTTTGCGGTGCAATTAGGGAATGTGCATCTTAAAGCTGTTGGCGACAAAAATGGAAAGAGGACTTACAAAAAAACCAGGCTTGATTAATCCACAACTGTGAGGTGAAACCAATGTCCAAAAAAGCAAAAACCATCTTGTGGTCTATTCTGGCAGTAATGATTGTATTATTAGCGGTAGGGATTATCGCTTATTATCAAACTGCTGCTGCATAAAATGAATGGCAGAGGTGTTTCCACATCTCTGCTTTTTTGGCTACCTAGAACATGAGTTACTCACATCTCAAAGATGATTTAGTTTCCTTATCATGTGCAATTTTAAGGCAGCTTTCCAATACATCGCCTCCCCTTCTTTTATGCCCCCTTCCTTGCTCCTGATGTAATATGGATATTTTACAAACATGCCATCACATACAACAACCTCTTGTATTTTGACATTTTCTTTTCTCAAATAATCGTTTATTTTCTTTGGAAAAACAGTTCTTTTAATTTGAGCTGATAATGTTCCTCTATTTTCTTGTTGCCACTTGCTTCAGCTTTATAGATTCTTGTTCCATCGCATGGACACAGAGGTCAATTATAATTTTTTCATGAATGGCAGTTTCAAGTTCGAAATTACAGGCTTCAAATTATTCACCTCATTCCGAATGTATGTTCTATTATACACTATCCGAAATGTAATCAAAAAAAATTTACACATAAAAAAAGCCCTTTTAAAAGGACTTCTCTTCGACCTTATGAGAGTCTTCAAAACATGGCTTTTTAACTTCTGGGTGATGCTTCATTAATCCCTGCATAAAAGTAGTTATGTTGTTAATGACAAGGCTAGTTGGTGGGAAGCGATTTGGACAAGAAGATTTTTAATATCTTTAAAATCCCTGACAACTTTATCCGCTGCTTATTCCTTCTTCAATGCCCCTATCGATGCGCCCCATGATTCCACTTTGTTTTTGTTTTTTTCTATTTATAGTATAAATAATAATTTGCTGCTGTTCTGTCAGATTCTCGATTCCAATCTCTTTTGCAATTTCAACAAATTCATCAGAATCAATGACACTTTCTAGCTTTCTCTTGAGTCTAGGAACGGACATTTCCGTTCCTTTCAGAGAAGATCATTTTTTATAGAAAGCGCTTCGGCCTGTTCGTTCAACAAGGGCAGGGAAGAGCTGGTAGAGTTTGCTGACGCCGTTCATCCAGCCCGGAAGGTTGATTTCGCGCTTGTTCGTCATCATTGCCGAGACGATTTTCTTAGCAACCTGATCCGGATCAAGCATCCATCTCTCGACGCTTTTGGCATAATCCCCTTTTTTATCTGCCGTCTTGAAAAAGTCGGTTTGAATCGGTCCAGGATTAACCGTTGTCACGTTGACCCCTGTTTCGGCAAGCTCCATTCTCAAGCTGTTTGAATATCCGAGCACCGCATGCTTTGTTGCCGCATAAAGGCTTGACTTGGGCGTCGCTAGTTTGCCCGCTTGTGAGGCGATGTTGATAATATGGCCTTTGTCTTGTCTGATCATATACGGAAGTGCCATTTTCGTGCAAGCGATCAGACCGAATACGTTGACCTCAAACATCGCTTTCATATCTTCAAGGGAAGCGTCAAGGGCGCTTTCGAAAATACCGAATCCCGCATTATTGACAAGAATATCAACCGGACCGGCCTCTTGAAACGCCGCTTCAATTTCATCCGTCCGGCTGACGTCCAATACGATGATGCGGCACTTTGCACCGGTTTCATCCGCGATGTTTTGTTTCAAAGCATCGAGGCGGTCTCTTCTGCGCGCAGCCAGAATGATCTCCGCTCCTTCCCCGGCAGCATGATATGCGATCCGTTCGCCAAGCCCTCCTGAAGCTCCTGTAATCATCACTTTTTGCTCTTTCAACTTTTGCTGCATGTTCGTCACCTACTTTGCGTAATAGTAATCGATTCCATCGGCTGTTTCTGCTCCGATCCTCCCCTGGGATTCCAGATCGTCAAGCTGCCCAATCGTTTCTGACATCGTTAAGAACAGCTCTTTTTCATAGACTGCAGGGAACAGTTTTTGACATATCTGATAAGGTGAATGCGGTTTTTCAGAAAGGATGCGGTACACCTCTTCGGCTCTGTTCCGCTGCTTTTCCATCCTTTTGGCAACAAGCTCATTCACTGTTGTGATTTTCTCCCCGTGGCCGGGATAAATGATGTTGAGCGGAAGTTCCTGCAGTCTGCCGAGCGATTCCAGATAATCCAGCAGCGGAGTCGGGCGTTTTTCTCCTTTTTGCGGCACTTCAAGAAGCGGATTTGAAGAAGACGGCTTTAACAGCAAGTCTCCCCCGAGCATGCTTCCAAGTTCCTCATGGTAAAGGACAATATGTGAAGCGGCGTGTCCGGGCGTCTCAAGAACCCGCCACCCTTCAAGCCCGTCAATTTGCGCGCCTTCTGAAACGGTCTCTGTCAATGTCCGATTACATGAAAACCGGTACGACGCTTTTACTGTAAGGCCTGGCGGCTTCATATCCCCGGGAACACCGAATCGCTGAAACAGGTATGTAAAAAAGGACTTTTGTTTTTCAATAAAATCGGGATTTTGGCTGATATACGGTTCATTAAACGGATGACCGATGATTTTTACCCCTGCGGGAAATTCGTCCAGCAATCCGGCGTGATCAGCGTGATGGTGGGTCAGGACGACCTGGTCGATATCGTTTAATGACAGTCCCTGGTCGGCCAGCTCTTTCTTCAAAACGGCTGCCGCCTCCTTTGTGTTGGGCCCGGCATCCACCAGAGTGAGCGCCTCGCCTTTGACCAAATAAATGTTGACATCCCCGACTGCAAATGGAGTCGGCAGAGAAATAGGAATGATTCTTGCGTCTTTCATCGTTTTATTCTCCTCATCCTGCGAATTGATGTTGATCATATTTTACCTTTTTCTCCCGCGCATGTCATTTTTGCTTCAAATGCCTGTTGACATTTCATCATTCCTCATAGCATAATGAACAACAAATATATGAAGGTGAATGAACGAAGACGCAATGAAGAGGAATAGTAAACGAGCAATGGCTAAAGAGAGTGAAATCCACGGCTGAAAGATTTCACAGCCCGCTTGCCTGTTGAACCTGCCCTCTGAGCGCTTAGGCAAACCTAAACGTATCCCGCGTTACGGGGCAAGAGCTGAGCATGTATATGCTAATGAAGGTGGTACCGCGAAACCTTTTCGTCCTTTGTGAAGACGGAAAGGTTTTTTTGTTTTTTTAGAAGGAGGAATCAAAATGAAACGAATGGGATTTATCGGAGCCGGTTCGATGGCTGAAGCGATGATTAAAGGACTTGTCAAAAGCGGTGCAATGGAACCTGAGGCGATATTCGTTACGAATCAGTCGAATACGGCCAGGCTTCGTGAATTAAGCGAGACATACGGGGTATGTGGAGAAGCCGATACGGCAAAAGTCGCCGCCCGATCGGATACACTCGTTTTGGCAATGAAGCCGAAGGACGCGGCAGACGGAATGGCGGCACTCCGCCCCTATTTGCGAAAAGAACAGCTGCTGATTTCCGTCCTTGCAGGCATTCCGATTCATACGATCCAGCACTATGCTGGGCTTGAGCTGCCTGTAGTGAGGGCCATGCCGAATACATCGGCCGCCATTCAAAAATCAGCCACAGCCTTTGCGGCAAGCCCGCTCGTGACGAAAGAGCAGATGCAGGAAGCGGCTGGCCTTTTTGCGACGGTCGGAAGCGTTACAATCGTTGAGGAATCTGCCCTTGATGCAGTGACAGCCGTAGCAGGGAGCGGCCCCGCTTTTGTTTATCGGTTTGTCGAAGCCCTGCAGGTGTCGGCTGCCGAATTGGGGCTTCCAGAAGAAACGGCGAAACAACTGGTTATCGATATGATGTCAGGGGCGGCTCAAATGCTTGAAACCGGCAGGGATCCTTCTGTCATGAGAAAAGAGATCACAAGCGCCGGGGGGACAACGGAAGCAGGCCTTCGGGTGCTTGACGACCATCAATTTGAACAGACCGTCATATCCTGTGTCAAAGAAGCGGCGATTCGTTCTGCGGAAATCAGGGATATGTTCGCGGCCAAAATTTAAAAAACCGGGAAACAGCGTTTCGCTTGTTCCCGATTTTTCACCAAGCGGTCCCGTATACTTAGAGAAGCTTGTGTATCGCCAGCCGGAGGATATCGGGCAGCTTTCCAAATGAAAACGGCACATGGAGACGTTCCGTCCATTTATGAGGGTCTTTGCCGGCCGGCCCGATATTGATGACCGGCACAAACAGTGCGTTTTCGCGTCCTTTTGGCAGTGAATAGCCGTGATGAAACAGCGGCATATTGGATGTGAACGCATCGACAGACTGTTTTTGCAGCTGAAGGTAGCTTAAATCGGACAGGCCGGGAAAATATTGGACTTCTGTAAATTCAAGTCCGTGCCTGTCGGCCGCATACTGTTTCACTTCTCTCATCACCTTTCGGATCAGAGGATCGTCCTTTGAAGAGACAGCCGGATAAAACGGCGGACTGTAAAACAGAACGATCATCGGAGCATCTTCTTTGCAGAGTGAAGCCAATTCAGAGACGATTTTCGTTGAAAAGTCGCGGTCTCCAAGCTCCCCCCTGTTGGCAAATGCAAAGTTGAGTATGCGTTCCGCCTCGGGCTTCCCGGCCTTTTCCTGTGCTTTGTTCCACAGCTCCTCAAACGTCAGCACGGAAACGGTCGTGTTCATTGGTGTGAATGCTTCAAAACGCTGATATTCGGCCGTTTTACGCTCAATATTTGTTTGGATATTAGCGGCCGCTTCCTTGGCTGTGTCGAGCAGCATGCGATGGAGCTCGGCGGCGGAACGCTGCATCATCAGCACATTAAAGAGCGACACCGCTGTGTGAGGGGTCTGAACCGAGTAGGCCTCCTTCAAATCTTTTTGCATCAGATTGGCCGGGGGAGGCGTCACCTCTCCGTCGGCTTCTTCACAATAGTCGACGTTTAATTCGAGCAGCCTGTTGATTTCAGACACCATTAAATTTGCATTCACCCCTGCAAACGGCTCGCCGACATGCGTCTCAACCCCTTTGCAGAAAAATCCGGCAAGCGCTTTGCCGATGCTTCCTGAATAGACGTACTGCTTCGGATCCCCCGGATGTTTTTCAAACATCGGCTCACAATTTAAGCACGATATATAATGAAGGCCAAATTCTTTTTCTAGAGCTTTCAGTGCGGGTACTGCTTCAAGCATCCCCTGTGAATTGACTTCTTCGTCCGGAACCGTAATTAATAGAAGGTTTCCGTCAAATTCTCCGTTCATCGCCCGTTCCAGCATCGAAAATTGAACAGCAAGACCCGCTTTCATGTCCATGCTTCCCCTTCCAAACAGCCATTCGCCGCTTTCCAAGTCTCTTCTGACCCGTTCGGGCAAAAGTTCTTTTTTATCATTTAATAAATCCATGAGTTCCGGGACTTTACATGCCATATGTTTGAATTCTCCGTAGTCTGCCGTATCGACCACGTCAAAATGGCTCAGCAGGAGGACCGTATTTGACTTCTCTTCCTTTTTGACGAGGGCGGTTAGAAAATAACGGCCGTCCTCCATCGGATGAAGCTTTAAAAATTCAGGATTCTTTTGAAAGTACGAACGGTCCTTTAAGACATCATGCATATACTTCGCAAGCGCCACTTCTCCGGCCGTGCCTGAGATGCTTTCGTATTGAACAAGAGAAATGAGCAGCCGTTTCAGTTCTTCCACTGTCTGCCACTTCACAAAGCAAGCCCCCTCTTTCGCTGTTTTCGCAGGTGTATGCGATATCGTATTTAGTAAAAAATAGAATGTGAACAACTTTATTGTACTGAACATTCTTATATATGGAAATGACTTGAGCAGTTTATATGACGAGAATGGACAGAATTGGTATAATCGAGTCGAAAACTTACGGGAGGCGAAAAAATTTGAGCAATCGAAAACTGTTCACACCATGGAGTTTAAAAGGAGTTACACTAAAAAACCGGATTGTCATGTCGCCGATGTGCATGTATTCCTCCCATGAAAAGGATGGAAAAGTGCAGCCGTTCCACATGACCCACTACATCTCCCGCGCCGTCGGACAAGTCGGATTGATCATGGTAGAAGCTACCGCGGTCACCCCGCAGGGAAGAATCTCAGATCAGGATCTGGGCATATGGGATGACGCGCATATTGACGGACTTGCCGCATTAACGTCACAAATCAAGCCGTACGGCAGCAAAACGGCGATTCAATTGGCTCACGCCGGAAGAAAAGCCGAGGTCGAAGGTACAATCTACGGGCCTTCAGCGATTCCTTTCGACGAAAATTCGCGAACACCTGTTGAAATGACAAAAGAAGACATCAAAGAAACCGTTCAGGCTTTCAAAAAAGGAGCTGAACGCGCGAAAGCCGCCGGCTTTGACATCATCGAGATTCATGGAGCCCACGGATATTTGATCAACGAATTTTTATCACCGCTTTCCAACAAACGCGAGGATGAATACGGAGGATCACCGGAAAACCGCTACAGACTGCTTCGAGAAGTCATCGACGCTGTAAAAGAAGTCTGGGACGGACCATTATTCGTACGCGTTTCAGCTTCAGACTACAAAACAAAAGGCCTTGATGTCGCCGATTATGTCGGTTTCGCCAAATGGATGAAAGAACAGGGCGTTGATTTGATCGATGTCAGCTCCGGTGCTGTCGTGCCTGCCGATATCAACGTCTTCCCAGGCTACCAAGTCGGCTTCGCCGATACAATTCGCGCTCAAGCCGAAATCCAGACAGGTGCTGTCGGGTTGATCACAAGCGGCCTTCAAGCTGAGGAAATCCTCCAAAATGGACGCGCTGATCTCATTTTCGTTGCCCGAGAGCTGCTGAGAGATCCATACTGGCCGAAAACTGCTGCCAAACAGTTGAACACAAAAATTGAAGGGCCTGTTCAGTACGACAGAGCCTGGTGAGTTGCTGATATCCCGCCTCTAGGCGGGATATTTCTTTTTTTCAACTCGTGAGAAACGAACATCCTTGTTTGTGCGTCTTTCCTATTAGAACACCATATACAGAGAGAGGATGACCTCTATGACCATAACGGAAAGAATATATACAGTTGAAGGGTGCATGTTTTATACAAAGCAGAGAAAAGGAAAAAAGAACGCAACCATTATTTTTGAAGCGGGCTACGGTTCTTCTTCAACGACTTGGCAGCCCATTTTATCCGATATAGACGAAGATCTAGGCTTGTTTGCATACGACCGTGCGGGTCTTGGCAACAGCGGGCCGAGCAGCAGCAAAAGAACAGCGGATCAAATGGTGGAGGAACTAAAAGCGCTGCTTGCAGCAGCAGGCGTTAAACCGCCCTACCTGTTTGTCGCCCATTCGTTCGGCGCCGTCATTGCAAGGCTTTTTGCAAGCCGGTACAGCGATGAAGTCATCGGCATGGTGCTGCTTGATCCCGCTTGTGAAGATCAGGAGGAAAAAGTGCTGCCTCTTCTTCCGGACACATTAAAAGAAGACTACAGCAAACAGTTTTCGATCGAAGGGTCCCATGAGGACTTTAAACAAAGCCTTGACATTCTGAAGCAGGAAAAGAAACACCTCGGTTCGGTTCCTTTGCTCGTCCTCTCGGCGGGAAAAAGGACGGAGGCGGCGAAACAAGCTCATCACGAGTGGCTGAAGCTTCACAGCAGACTGCTGTCTCTTTCGCATCAAAGCGGCTGGATTCAGGCGAAAAACAGCTCGCATTTGATCCATCATGATGAGCCGCACATCGTTCAGCTTGCGATCTATGATGTTTGGTATGCCGCACAGCAGCAAACATACACCTATCAAGCCGCCAATTAAACAAATAAACCAGCAGACAGTCTGCTGGTTTTTTGTTATTTTGTTTCACGGTGAATCGTGTGCCTTTTCAGACGCGGAGAATATTTTTTCAATTCCAGGCGATCCGGATTTGTACGTTTGTTTTTTGTCGTAATATAATTGCGGTCCCCTGTTTCGGTACACGCCAATGTAATTTTTACTCTCATGTTGTCCTCCTTATCAAAACGTAATCATTACGCTTTATTATACATCATTTTAGAACTGTGTCAACAAAAAAGCTTCTCGTCCCGCATTTGTCGGAACAAAGAAGCTTCGAACGGCCAATTAAGTTCTTTTAATCTCATGCTCATAAAAGTCAAAAGCTGCCACGGTATCAGGAAAGACCGCTTTTGCTTCATTGACCAGTTCAAGCACATTTTCCCCCTGATATCTTGCACTGATATGGGTTAAAATCAGTTTTTTTGCACAGGCTTCCCGCGCTGTTTCGGCAGCTTGTTCTGAAGTGCTGTGATAATAGTCGCCGGCGAGCTCCCTGTCGCCTTTCGCAAATGTTGCTTCATGGATGAGGACATCAGCTTTTTCAGCAAGCTTCTTCACATTCTCGCACGGCCTCGTATCCCCGGAAAAGGCGACTATCCGCCCTTTTTTTGGCGGTCCGATAAAGTCTGCCCCGTGAATCTTCCGGCCGCCTTCCAATGTGACCGTCTCCCCGTTTTTCAGCTTTTGATAAACAGGGCCCGGCGAGACTCCGATCTCTTTCAGCGCTTCAGCGTCAAGTGCGCCTGGAACATCTTTTTCCTGCACGCGGTACCCAAAAGCGGGAATGCCGTGAGATACGCTTCTGGCCGTCACGATAAACTGGTCATCCTCAAAGACTGTTCCTTCTTCAATCTCCTTAATCACAAGCGGATATGTGACATGCGTCCCCGATACGTCAAGCGCCGTTTCAAGAAACGTTTTGATTCCTT
Organism: Bacillus sp. FSL K6-0972; assembly: GCF_037976035.1. Taxonomy (NCBI): domain Bacteria; kingdom Bacillati; phylum Bacillota; class Bacilli; order Caryophanales; family Bacillaceae; genus Bacillus; species Bacillus sp. FSL K6-0972. The sequence goes on from NZ_CP150260.1 coordinate 2,565,413, forward strand.
GCGGTCCGTATACGGTCAGCGGGCCTTCGCCTCCCTGGAAAGAGCGGCTGCTGACAAGACCCGGAAGCCCGTATACATGATCGCCGTGAAGGTGGGTAATAAAAATCTTTTCAATTTTTCTAGGCTTGATCGATGTATGTAAAATTTGATGCTGTGTGGCCTCCCCGCAGTCAAACAGCCAAACAGACCGCCTTTCTTCTAAAAGCTTCAATGCAACGGATGTGACATTCCTCGTTTTTGCGGGGATGCCTGCTCCCGTTCCTAAAAATAATAACTCCAATATCCTTTCCTCCTGCTAAAAACTTCATCTATCACAAGCATACAGGAAGTCTGAGAAAAAAGAAACGCCGGCTTCACGCCAGGCTATGCAACTAAATACCCTGCCCGTTTTCAGTAAACTTTTCATACGATTCGATCTCAAATGTTTGCTTTAAGGGATTATTAGCTTTAAAATGAAGAAAATAAACTTAGCTTCGAATAAAGTGAGGTACGTTTAATTGAAAAAAGATCAAATGGAACCAAAAGCAGTTATCGTAATTTTTGGCGCAACAGGGGATTTGGCAAAACGAAAACTATATCCTTCTATCCACAGGCTCTACGAAAACGGACAAATCGGGAATGAATTCGCGGTTGTCGGAGTCGGCAGACGCCCTTGGACAAATGAAGACTTTCGCAGTACCGTACAGCAATCGGTTTCGAAGTTTCCGTTAAACGAAAAGGATGTGGACGAGTTTACATCTCACTTCTACTATCATCCTTTTGATGTTACAAATTCCGGCTCATACCGGGAATTAAACGAACTTATAGAGAAGCTGGAAAGTACATATGATATTCCGAATAACCGGATGTTTTACTTAGCGATGGCCCCTGAATTCTTCGGAACGATTGCAAAGTTCCTAAAATCAGAGGGCGTCACTTCAACAACAGGCTGGTCAAGGCTCGTGATCGAGAAGCCTTTCGGACATGATCTGCCGAGCGCAAAAGACTTGAACCAGGAAATCCGTGAAGCCTTTACAGAAGATCAAATTTATCGGATTGACCATTATCTAGGAAAGCAAATGGTGCAGAACATCGAAGTCATCCGCTTTGCCAACGCGATTTTTGAGCCGCTTTGGACAAACAGATACATCTCGAACATTCAAATTACGTCAAGTGAAGATTTGGGTGTGGAAGACAGAGCGAGATATTATGAAAAATCGGGTGCGCTTAGAGACATGGTTCAAAACCACATTCTTCAAATGGTGGCGCTGCTTGCGATGGAACCGCCGATCAAGCTGAACACGGAAGAGATTCGCAGTGAAAAAGTAAAGGTGCTCAGAGCCCTTCGTCCGATTCAAAAAGACGAAGTCGATCAATTTTTTGTGCGCGGCCAGTATGACGCGGGAGTCGTTGACGAAAAACAGGTACCGGCTTATCGCGATGAACAAAACGTAGCAAAAGATTCGAATACGGAAACGTTTGTTGCCGGCAAACTGCTGATCGACAACTTCAGATGGGCCGGTGTGCCGTTCTACATCCGGACAGGCAAACGGATGCAGAAAAAATCAACGCAAATTGTCGTCCAATTTAAAGACATTCCGATGAATCTGTATTACGGAAACGGCAACACGATGCACCCTAACCTTCTGGTGATTCATATTCAACCGGATGAAGGCATCACCCTTCATCTAAACGCAAGGAAGCTTGGAGGCGGCACTTTTGCCCAGCCGATCAAGCTCGACTACTGCCATAACTGCGGGGACGGCATCAACACGCCTGAAGCTTATGAAAAGCTGATTTTGGACTGTTTGCACGGAGACGCGACAAACTTTGCCCACTGGGATGAAGTTGCGCTTTCCTGGAGTTTTGTTGATGCGATTTCTCAAAACTGGGAGGAAAACAAAACCCTTTCCCCTAACTATCAGGCGGGCTCCATGGGGCCGAAAGCTTCTGATGACCTGCTCGCAAAAGACGGCTTTCATTGGTGGCCGCTTTAATAAAAAAACAGCCTTCACAATTGAAGGCTGTTTTAGATTGTTGACAAAATCCCAAAACGGCTTATAGTTTTGGGATTTTGTCATCCTTTCAGCGTGATTGAAAACCCTTGAAGTCTAGGAAGGCCGAGCATCGGAGCGGACTTTCACAGGAGGTGATGATGGCGGCGTTCAGGCAGGACGCCTGAGCGGTTAGCCGCCGATTCTTCTCCTATTCGTGAGCACCGACGCGCAGGCCTGACAACGAATGCGAGGGTTTGTCGACACGCTGAAACAGCCTTCACAATTGAAGGCTGTTTTTATTTATGCTTTTAAAACCTGCATCTCTTCCGGATGGCTTTTGTCCCGCTTCCACAACAGCTGAAGGACAAACAGCAAAAGGAATATGCCGAGACCGATCATATCGGAATAGCCTTCCGGATAAATCAGCAGGAGACCGCTGGCAGCCGCCAGTATTCTTTCAAACCAGAACACTTTTCTCATCCAGAATCCGATCATGCCCGCGCCGATGGCGATCATGCCGGACAATGCGGTTAAGACCACCCAGAGAATTTCATACCAATGCGCGTCAATCATGAGAAGCTCCGGAGACAGGACGAATATATACGGGATGATAAAAGCGGCAATCGCAAGCTTTGCTGAATTGATCCCCGTTCTAATCGGCTCTCCCCCCGCAACCCCCGCAGCGGCAAATGCTGCCAAAGCAACGGGCGGCGTAATGTCAGCTACGATGCCGAAATAAAAGACGAACAAGTGGGCCGACAGATCAGGAACATTCAGCAAAATCAAGGCTGGCGCTGCAATCGTCGACGTAATCACATAGTTTGCCGTCGTCGGTGACCCCATTCCGAGAACAAGAGCGGCGATCATTGTTAAAAAGAGCGAAGGCAATAATGCGCCTCCTGCCAAATCGAGCAGGCCGTTTGCAAGTTTGAGGCCGAGACCCGTTTTTGTGACGACTCCGACGATGATGCCGGCAGCTGCCGTTGCCGCCGCAACGGAAAGCGCCATTCTCGCTCCTTCCGCGAGAGCCAGCACAATCCCTTTAACACCCATTCGCGTTTCCTTGTTGAACAAACCGACCAGGATCGCCAGAACGATCGAATACAAAGCGGCATGCATGACCGTGATGCCCGACATTAACAAAACGACGACCGAAACGATCGGAAGCAGCAAATATATTTTTTTGAATACTTCCTTGCGGTTCGGCATTTCTTCTTTCGTTAACCCGCGCAGGCCGAGGCGCTTCGCTTCAAAGTGCGTCATGATCCAGATGCCCGTGAAGTACAAAACAGCCGGGATCATCGCGGCTTTCGCGATATCCCAGTACGTAATGCCTCCACCGATGAACTCAACCATTAAAAAGGCGGCGGCTCCCATGATCGGAGGCATCAGCTGTCCGCCGGTAGATGCGGAAGCTTCGACTGCACCGGCAAATTCTTTTTTATAGCCCAGTTTTTTCATCATCGGAATCGTAAACGATCCGGAAGTGACGACATTGGCGACAGAGCTGCCGCTGATCGTACCTTGAAGAGCGCTTGAAAAAATCGCGACTTTTGCCGGTCCGCCCGTGCTTCGTCCGGCGATCGCTACAGCAAGGTCATTAAAATACTGCCCCACTCCTGTCCTGACAAGAAAAGAACCGAACAGGATGAACAGGAAGATGAAAGTCGAGGACACAGCGAGCGGCGTGCCCAGGATCCCTTCCGTCGTAAAATACATCGTCTGAACGAGCCGTTCCAGCGTCAGGCCGTTGTGAGACAAAAAGCCCGGCAGATACGAACCGTAAAGGCCATACAAAAGAAACAGGCCGGCGATGATCGTAATCGGCAGTCCGACAGCCCGTCTCGTCGCTTCCAATACGAGCAGGACAGCCAACAGCCCGACATAAAAGTCAGTTTCCGTGATCAATCCGATCCCGCCTACAATCGTTTCATAATTGGCGACCCAATAAGCGCCGACACCTGCTCCTAACACGGCTAAGATTGCGTCATACCAGGCGACTTTGAATTTGCCGGTCTTCCGCAAACCTTTTGTCGCCGGAAACAGTAAAAAAATCAGACCGAGCGCAAACCCTAAATGAACGGACCTTTGAATTTGAGCCGGAAAAACACCAAAAATGGCTGTGTATAATTGAAACAAAGAAAAAGCGAGCAGGCCGGCAAATGCAATGACCCCTGTTAATCCTTTGAGCTTTCTCGTTCCGGCTTCAGGATCGTATTTCTCCAGCAGTTCCTGCTGATCTTTTTCCGAAAGCTGCTCAGTCATTGATCTTCACTCCCCTCAGTTGTTGCAAGACATTTAGTTTTCGGACACTCATCCTTGTCCATGTGCCGGGACGGATGTACCGCTTTAACTCATGTTCAGCGCCTGAATACTTGATCCTGTGATTCGCCCTCACCCTGCCGATCCGCATATCAATGAACGGAAAAGTTCTCTTCATGTTCGAAATGGTGTAGACGCCGTTTTTGATGACGAGCCTCTCACCTTGTTCTGCGTTTGCGGGCATTCCGACGGCCGGATCATGATAGGTTAGAGCGGTCTGCCGAATCATCCCTTTTTCCCACACATACGATTCGATCACTTCTGTCCGATGGATGGAATGCGTATAGACCACGTCAAAGCTTTTCTTCTTTTGGAGGGGAAGAAAAGCGATGATCTCACCGCTGTCCTCTTTCTCGAACACGACGGCGGTCTGATAAGGAATCAGGCATGCCGCTGCAAAAACGGCAATGATCAGCACCGGCACGAGCCGTTTTACGATTTTAAATTTCCCCATTTTTCCATATCCCCTGCCGAATAGAAAAACGATAGACCGAGGTTTCATTGCAACGGTCTATCGATTGTCCGGGCTTATTCATCGCTCATCTGCCTGCGGTTTTACGATTTTTCTATCCCTTTTTCTTTGAAGTATTTAGCCGCTCCCGGATGAATTTCGATATCCCCCAATCCTTCAAGCGCGGTCTCTGGCTTGATAAACTCTCCTTTAGCATGATTGATTTTATCGGCTTCAAACAGCGCTTTCGTCATTTTATAGACGGTGTCCTCATCCACCTTGTCGGATGCGACGAGCATCGCTTTGACAGCGACCGTGTTCACATCGCTCCCGATGCCGTAAGTTCCTTTTTTGATCGTATCCTCCGCATAGAACGGATACTTTTCCATCAGCTTTTTCTGCTTGTCTTCTTCAATGTTTAAAATTTTGATTTTATTTTGTGCGGAAAGCCCTTCGACAGCGCCTGTAGGCGTTCCAGCCGTGATGAATGCGGCATCGATCGCGCCTGATTGAATGCCGTCGGTTGACTCTTCAAAAGACAGGTTTTGCGGTCTGATGTCGTCAAAAGACATCCCGTGAACCTCCAAAATCTGCTTGGCATTAATGTTAACCCCTGCTCCAGCAGCACCCACGGAAACCGTTTTACCTTTTAAATCCTCAACCGAATGGATCCCGCTTTTTTCCGTTGTCACAATCTGAACAGTTTCAGGATACAGGGCGGCAATCGCCTTGATTCCGTCAATTTTTTCTTTAAACATCTCTTTGCCTTCTATGGCATAAGTGGCAATGTCCGTCTGAGAAAAAGCGACTTCAGCTTCCCCTTTTTGCAGAGTTGCCATGTTTTCAGCAGAAGCACCTGTAGTCTGCGTCGTAAATTTGTCCCCTGTGGCATCCTCCCAAAGGTTTGCAAATTGGCCGCCGAGCGGATAATATGTACCGCCGGTTCCCCCTGTCAGCAGACTATAGCTTTCTGATCCTTTTGACGCAGATCCGCCGTCCTTATTTCCTGATGCATTGTTGCTTCCGCACGCAGCCAATCCCATGACAAGCGTCAGCAGCAATACAATCCATGATAAGCTTTTCCATTTTTTCATTCATTCTCCCCCTTTGCTTGTTGGACAAATAACAATCCTATCGTACCACGAAAAATGTATTAGTTGTCAATATATTCTTTCGTTTCTAATTATTTAGTTAATTTTATGAACAGTTGGTTCTGAATATGCGCACGGCCTCGGAAATTCCCGTCCGCTAAAGCGATGGTAGTCCATGATCCCCTCGGGGGACAAGTGTGCTGAAAGATTGCATGACAAAACAAAAAAACCCGCGGTTATGCAGGTTTTTCATTTCCGAATATGAACGCTGGAAAACACAAACTTATCGTAGCGATGCCTTGCAAAAGAATATTCAAACGGTTCGCCCGTATTTAAAAAAGCGACCTGTTCGACTTCAAGAACCGGATCGTCAGGGGCACATTCCAAATGTTGACGGTCAAGTGCATTCGACTTATCCGCCCTGATCTTCCGGTGCGATCCGGCGATTGTCAGTTTCAGCGTCTCGGTGATGTGCTGGTAAACAGAGCCGTGAAGGACGTCTTCATTTAATTCAGAGATGACATTGGAAGGCATATACGTTTCTTCAATGACATACGGTTCGCCTTCAACCTTTCTGAGCCTGATGATATGATACACCGGAACGGTCTTTTCGATTGACAATTGCTTAGCCACTTCATCTGAAGGGAATTCGACATCAAATTGAATGATGCGGCTTTCGATTTGTTTGTTGGCGAGAAGCTTGGTCAGCCCGAGGTTTTCGCGGTCTGTCACACTGACGGGAAGCTGCTGAATCGATGATTTTACAATGAAGGTGCCGTGTCCGCGCTTGCGGTACAGCATGCCTTCTGACACGAGAATATCGAGGGCTCTTTTCATCGTCATTCTGCTGCAGGAAAATTCCTTGGCGAGAGAAAGTTCATCAGGTATGGGCTGATCAATCGGATAGTATTCTTCCTGAATCCGCCTCCTCATTTCGTTTGAAATATATTCGTATTTTCTCATGTTTTAACCACCATTACTAAGGATTCTGTATGTTGTAACACCTTCTTTATCATTATATCGGTTTTGAAGCGGAAATAAAAAGATGGCCCAACAGACCATCTTTTAGCCCGATTCCTTTCTAAAAACCGTTGTTCTCGGCAACTTTCTTAAACCAGTATCCGCTTTTTTTAATCGTTCGTTCGCCGTTTTTGTCAAGGTTGACAGATACAAATCCGTAGCGGTTTTTATAGGCATTCGTCCATGACCAGTTGTCCATAAAGGTCCAAAGGTGATAGCCTTTGACATTCGCTCCTTCCTGAATGGCTCTGTGCACCCATTTTAAGTGTTCTTTAATAAACGCAATTCTGTAGTCATCGCGGATCATGCCGTCTTCGCCGCGGAAACGCTCTTCTCCTTCAACACCCATTCCGTTCTCAGAAATAAAGCATTCAATATTTCCGTAGTTTTCTTTAACATTCATTAAAATATCATAGATTCCTTTTTCGTATATCTCCCAGCCGCGGTGGCGGTTCATTTTTCGTCCGGGCATTTCATAATGGTCAAAAAACCGTTCCGGCATAAAAATCGCGTCCGGATGAGGCAGGTGCTCCTTCGCTTTCACCCGTCTCGGTTGGTAATAATTGATGCCGAGCAGATCGACAGTGTGATTCCTGATCAGCTCCAAATCTCCTTCTTCCATGACAGGCAAATAGCCTTCTTCTTTTAATATATCTGTTAAAAGCTCCGGAAACTCACCCTTAACGGCGGGATCAAGAAACGATCGGTTAAAGAAAGCGTCGGCTATTTCAGAAGCTCTTACATCTGCCGGGTGCTGGCTTCGCGGGTAGGACGGCGTTAAATTTAAAATAATGCCGATTTTACCGTCGCCTCCGAGTCTGCGGTAAGCTTCTACCGCTTTGGCGTTAGAAAGAATTTCATGGTATGCGACCTGGACGGCCTTTTGAAAGTCGACGATGTTCGGATAGTGAAAATCGTATAAATAGCCGCCTTCTGCAGGAACGATCGGCTCATTGTGGGTAAACCATTTTTTCACGCGGTCCCCGTACAGCCGGAAGCACGTTTCCGCGTATGAAACAAAGTGATCGACGACTTGCCTGTTTTCCCATCCGCCGATCTGCTGGAGTGCAAGTGGCATATCAAAATGATAAAGGTTGACAAAAGGCTCGATACCAGCCGCCAGCAGATCATCGATGACTCGGTTATAAAAGGCGGCCCCTTCCTCGTTCAGCCGGCCTTTTCCTTCAGGAAACAGACGGGCCCACGAAATGGAGAAACGAAAAGAGTGGTGGCCAAGCTCCTTCATCAGCTGAATATCTTCTCTGTAAGTCTCGTAAAAACGCGAGGTCTTCTCAGGGCCTACTCCGTCAAAAAATCGGTTTGGCTCTTTTTCGTACCAGTGATCCCAAATGTTCTTTCCTTTGCCTCCTTCGGCCGCCGCTCCTTCAGTCTGAGTCGCGGAAGCCGCCGACCCCCACCAGAAGCCTTTTGGAAAACGGTATTGAATTTGTTCTAGCTGCAGTTCTGTTTTTGACATGTCATCAATCTCCTTTTAAAGTCCTAGCGTTGTCTGATCTTGTTTCGCTTCATTGATTTCCTGCTCTTTTTTCATATTCATCCGGTCGATGAATTTCAAAAACGGGAACCAGATCATAAAGACAACGGCTAAATTCACAATCTGAAGAATGCCGCCAGCAAGCGAATTGGTCGCCATCATTCCGCTGATAAAAATCGGCACAGTCCAAGGAATCGTGACCCCGGTCGGCGGCGGCACAAGCCCGGATGCCATCGCGAAATACGTAATCAAAGTGACGATCATCGGCGAGATCACCCACGGAATGAAAATAAGCGGGTTCATGACGATCGGCAGGCCGAAAATGATCGGTTCATTTACGTTGAAAATCCCCGGAGCCGCTCCGAGTTTTGCGACCTGCTTCATCTGCTTGCTCCTCATAAACAGCAGGATGGCAATAATCACGGCCAGGGTCATACCGGTTCCGCCCATTCCGACGGTGTAAACTTCCATAAACTGCTTATTGATAATATGCGGGACTTCTCCTGTTGCAGTATAGCTATTCAAATTTTCGATCGAAAGCGTATTCCAGATCGGATCCATAACGGAGTTGATGATAATTTGTCCGTGGAGTCCGAAAAACCAGAGAAGCTGAGTAAAAAATATGGCAATCAAGGTCGGAATGATACCGCTTCCAAGACCGACAAGCGGAGCCTGCACCAGGTTGTATATTAAATCGTGCATATTCGTATTGAACGCTTGGGTTACAAGGATATTGATCACCAAGTAGACGGACAAGGTCATCACCGCCGGAATCAGCGCGGCAAAAGATTTTGCTACAGCAGGCGGAACGCCGGCAGGCATTTTAATCGTATAGTTTTTCTGGACAAAAAATCTGAAAATCTCAGCGGATGTAAAGGCGGTAATCATTCCGAGGAACATCCCTTTCGCACCGAGCCTGTCAATCGGGATGACGTTCGGAATCACTTCCCCTCCTTCGCCGTTTAATACAAACGGAGTCAGCAGAAGGAACGATGCCAAAGCGACGACTCCTCCAAAAACCGCTTCGACTTCATAAGTTTTGGACAAATAATACCCGATCCCGAATACGACGAAAACGGACATGATGCTGATCGTTGCGCTCGGCGCTATGCTTAAAGCCGACTGGAACGTTTCAATCGCGGATTTGCTCATCATTTTATTGAGAAACGGCAAATTGGTTAAAACGACAATGATCGATCCGAAAATGGTGAGCGGAAAAGCCAGCATAAATGCATCCCTCAGCACGCCTAAATACCGGTTATTATTCAGCTTCCCGGCAATCGGCACCAAGAGGTTGCTCAATTTTTCAAACATGGTCTCTTATCCCCCTTCGATTTTGCCATGCAGTGCGAATCATAGATTTTTCTCTTTGAACAATTCCAATAATTCAGAAACGAGTTCCTTCATCGTGAGCGTCGACATCAAATGGTCCTCCGCATGCAAGAGCAGCAAAGAGAACTCATTTTTTTCCCCGCCCGCTTCTTTTTGGATCATTTGAAAATGAATATCGTGGGACTGCTGCAAATCGCCTTCTGCCTGGTGTAGCAGCTCCTCTGCTTTCTGAACGCTGCCGGCACGGTATTCCCTGATGGACTGAATGACTTTGCTGCGGGCGTTTCCGCTGTGAAGAATGAGCTGAAAGCAAACTTGTTCGCCTGTTAATTCATCGAGTTTTAATTTATCCATCATCATCAATCAATCCTCGATCAAGCTGAGCGCCTGTTCATAAGCTTTCTTTCCATCAGCCATTCCGTAAGCCATCATATCAATCACATCAACCTTAATACCGTACTGTTCGGCTTCCTTCTGCAGCTCGCCTTTTAAAAAGCTCATTTGCGGGCCGATGAGAACAACATTTGCCTCTGCCATCTCTTTTCTTGCCTGGTCCTGTCCGACCGCCCAAATTTTTGCCTCGTCACCGATTGAATGCGCGTATTCCAGCATCTTGGTAACCAGGAGACTTGTCGACATTCCAGAGCTGCATGCGAGTAAAATTTTCTTCATGGTGATCTCCTCCTTTATTAAAAGCGCTTTCACACAACTATTATTATATCTTTTTATTTTTAAATGTCTAGACATTTAAAAATAAATGTATGTATTTATTTCGAATAATAAAAAACCCCTCTTCTTTCAAGAGGGGTTCTCTAACAAATTATCGAGCGTATTTCTTGAACAGCTGAACTGCTTCTTTAGGCACGTAGAAGGATCCGTTGCTTTCAACAATGACGCTGTCTAATTCGTATTCCTTCCCGTTGATTCTGATGATGTTTTTGTTCACCGGCATTTCAGCTTTTGCTTTTTTGCGCGATGCGACAAGAACTGGGTTAGCCGGATCTTTTTGATCGATCGTTACGCTCGCTCCGGCTTTTTTAAACGCCTGTTTTGCTTCGATAAATAATTCGTTTGTTAATTTGTCTAAGTTGAAGCCCATTGCTTTTGCCATCGTTTTGGCGATGTCGGTATTATTGACGAGACCCTGCGGCTTTTCAGGACCGTACGAATACAGAAAGACGTCTTCACCCGTATGACCGCCTGTAGTGAATCCGATATTGGCCCGGTTGCTAAGCAGCTTGGTGAATAATGAAGCCGCTTCTTTTTTGTTTTTCACGCTTTTCAGCTGTTCCTTCTCTGCCGGCGTTAAATCATCAAGGCCGTAAAGCTTTGCCGCTTCTTCGATATTCGATAAGTCGTCTTTTAATTTGCCAGTTGCGCCTTCCACCGTCATTTTAGCCTTTTTCAACGGATCGATATAGGCTGATACCGGCGTTGTGTCATAGCCTTTAGTCGTATTGCTGTTGCCAATGGAGATGCCGCTGTTGCCATGGTCTGAGACGGCAATAACCATTGTATGTTTATCTTTTTTAGCGAAATCAAGCGCTTCTTTCACCGCGTTATCAAACGCCAATACATCGCTGATCATGCCGATCGGATCGTTTTGGTGCGCTGCCCAATCCGGCTTGCTTCCTTCCACAAATAAAAAGAAACCGTCTTTGTCTTTAGAAAGCGTCTGAATCGATTTTTTCGTCATCTCCGCAATAGTTGGCTGCTCTGGATGCGTTGCGCGGCGGTCCATATCATACGCGAGATCGCGCTGTGAGAAGGCGCCCCAGATTTTTTTCGATTTTGACTTGAGGAGTTGATCTTTCGTCTCAACGAAATCGTACTTTTTATCTTTGAGCACTTTTACAAGGTCTTCACCGTCTTTGCGGCTTTTATCCTTTGTACCCGGTTGAAGCGATTCTTTTCCTCCGCCAAGGACAACGTCCATGTTTTGATAAACCTGCTGTTCACCGAGCACTTCAAAATTATTGCGATCTTTATGATGACCGGAATAACCGGCAGGTGTGGCATGCTGAATTTCAGATGTGGCAATGATGCCGGTTGCTTTTCCCTTCTGTTTGGCGCCTTCCAGCACGTTTGCTACAGGCCGGTAATGATCTTTTTTACTGACCTTCTCGACACCTGGTGTATTCACCTGTGAAGGCAGCACGCCGATATAGGAAGAATTTGATTTTCGTCCTGTTGCCATCGCAGTTGCTGCAGGTGCAGAATCAGTGATCGCCGATTCTGCCGAATGCGTCCGGACACCGCCGCTGACAATCTGGTCCATCGCGAGCGGTTCACCCTTATACCAGCGTGCCAACGTTGTTGCAGAAGAGCTTGTTCCATCCATGACCATCATGATCACGTTTTTGACTTTCGGTTCTTCCTTTTTTTTCGCTGTTTCCATTGCCGCACTGCCTGTTCCCGCTGATCCTAAAGCGACTGCGCCTGCCAGTGTAATGCCGACGATTCTGTTGCGTAAAAAACCCATTCTTATGTACTCCCTCCATAACCGCTTTTTGTTGACAAACCTACACTATCATTGCTATGTAAACAGCACTTTTGCTTTCTATTAATCTTATGTAAATTTTTTTGGGCATATGATGAAAAGAAGGCATCCCGCCTTCTTTTCATCCTTTTCCCGCTTGGAATCCCGGGTATTTCGTCATCCCGCCGTCCACATACAACGTCAGGCCCGTCACATAGCTTGCTTCTTCGGATGCAAGCCAGGCCGCGCAAGCTGCGACTTCCTCAGGCTTTCCGATATACCCCATCGGAATCAATTCAACAACGCCTTTTTTCAATTCGGGATCTGCGAATTTTTCGGCGTTAATCGGCGTATCGATCGCACCGGGTCCGATCGCGTTTACCCGAATTCCTTTCGGGGCATATTCAAGGGCTAGGGTTTCTGTCAGCAGTTTTGCCCCGCCCTTACTTGCCGCATAATGGACAAAATGCGGCCATGGGATTTGCTGATGGACGCTCGACATATTGATGACCGAGCCTTTAATATTATGGTCGAGCATATAGCCGATCGCTTCCCGGCACCCTAAAAACATTCCCGTCAAATTGGTTGATATGACGCGGTTCCAATCTTCCAGAGACAAATCCTCGGAAGGTACTTCATTTTCCACCCCGGCGTTGTTCACCATCACATCAACGGAACCGAATGAATCAACAGCCTGACTGATCAGCGCTTTTACATCGTCTTCTTTTGAGACATCCCCTTGAACGGCAATCGCGCGCGCTCCGCTGCTTTCTATTTTCTTCACCGTCTCTTCGGGATTTTCTTCTTCCTTGAAATAATTGATCACTACATTGGCTTTTTCAGCACCGAAGCGCAGTGCCATCGCTTTTCCAAGACCTGTACCCGCCCCTGTGATAACGACCGTTTTTCCCTCTAAACTTGGATACATGGGTTGATTCCTCCTTATTGAAACTCTCTTTTGAGTAGGTTTCCACAGAACCGCTTAAACATGCATCCTTCCGAAAATCAAAAAAACCGCAAGCTTTTCAGCTTGCGGTTTTACATCTTATTTCATCCACTCAGTGTGGAAAATGCCTTCTTTATCTGTACGCTCATACGTATGGGCGCCAAAGTAGTCGCGCTGCGCCTGAATCAGGTTGGCCGGCAGGGTTGCAGTGCGATAGCTGTCAAAATAAGCGAGAGCGCTTGAGAAGCAAGGTACAGGAATTCCTTGTTCAACCGCAAGGGAAATCGTTTTGCGGAGAGCTCCCTGATAGCTTTCAACGATATTTTTGAAGTACGGGTCAAGAAGTAGGTTGTCAAGCTCAGGATCGCGGTCATACGCTTCTTTGATTTTTTGCAGGAACGCTGCGCGGATGATGCATCCTCCGCGGAAAATCATCGCGATATCACCGTATTTCAAATCCCAGCCGTATTCTTCTGATGCGGCTTTCATTTGAGCGAAGCCTTGTGCGTAAGAACAGATTTTGCTCATGAAGAGCGCTTTTCTGACCGCTTCGATCAGCTCTTCTTTGTTCTCAGCGGCCGGTTTCGCTTCAGGTCCTGCCAGAAGCTTGCTCGCTTTAACGCGCTCTTCTTTCATGGAAGAGATGAAGCGGGCGAAAACAGATTCCGTAATGATCGGAAGCGGAACGCCCAGGTCAAGAGCGCTTTGGCTCGTCCATTTTCCTGTGCCTTTTTGACCTGCTTTATCGAGGATGACGTCAACGAGCGGCTTGCCCGTTTCCTCATCTTTTTTCGTGAAAATGTCAGCCGTGATTTCGATCAGATAGCTGTCAAGCTCTCCTTTATTCCACTCGGAAAAGACTTCGTGAAGCTCATCTGAAGACAGACCGACAATGTGTTTCAAAATAAAGTAGGATTCTGAGATCAGCTGCATGTCGCCGTATTCGATGCCGTTATGAACCATTTTTACATAATGGCCGGCGCCGTCAGGACCGATGTATGTCGTACACGGTTCGCCGTCCACTTTTGCAGAAATGGCTTCAAGAATCGGCTTGACAAGCTCATGGGCTTCCTTTTGTCCGCCTGGCATGATAGAAGGTCCTTTCAGAGCCCCTTCTTCACCGCCGGAAACTCCGGTGCCGATGAAGTGAATGCCGCTTTCGGCAAGCTCTCTGTTTCTTCTCTGCGTATCTTTATAATATGTATTTCCGCCGTCAATCAAAATGTCGCCTTTTTCAAGATGAGGCAGAAGCGATTGAATCGTTGCGTCTGTCGGTGTTCCAGCTTTGACCATCAAAAGAATTTTGCGCGGTTTTTCAAGAGATGCAACGAACTCTTCAATGCTGTATGTACCGACAACATTTTTACCTGCAGCTTCTTTCAGAAACTCTTCCGTTTTCGCGCTTGATCTGTTGTAAACAGAAACCGAAAACCCGCGGCTTTCAATGTTTAAAGCCAAGTTTTTTCCCATTACTGCTAAACCAACTACACCTATTTGTTGTTTTGCCATGTCTAACGTCCCTTCTTAAAGCGTTTAGCATTATAGTTTAATTTTTATTTAAATTGAAATTACCACACTTCGACCTACATTTTCAAGCTATTGATCTTGTCTCTCGTCCTGGAAAAAATCTTTGTTAAAGCTTGTTCCGCTCGTTTTGCTTTCTTTCTTCACGATCCTGATCCCTTTTTTGATGAGGTCTGTTCCATATTTTTCATTCAGTTCAGCCATCACTTTTTGGATCGGCTCATCTTTGGCATCCTCATGAAACGAAAACAAATCAAGCTGTTTGACGGCTTCCTTTCGATTGACGAGATCTGTTCCCGTCACGCCCAAAAGCCTGACAGGGCTTCCGTGCCAATGCTGCCTGAAAAGGGCTTTCGCTTCCTTCGCAATGTCCTCTCTTGAATCGGTCGGATTCAGAAGGGTCTTGCTTCTTGTTATGTTCGTCCAGTCCGCAAAGCGGATCATGATGAAAACTTTTGCTGCCATGACCTCTTTTCGCTTCAGCCTGTCGCTTACTGAAACAGAAAGCTTGTCAATCAGACCGAACAGCTCCTTCTCATCTGTGCTGTCATGCGGGAGGGTCGAGGAATTGCCGACACTTTTGAATTCGTATATTCTGTCGGGATTCACCTCTCCTGTGTCGATGCCGTTTGCCCTCCTTTTTAAACGGGGACCGTTGATGCCAAGGAGGCCCTTTAAAGCATACTCATCTGCGGCAGCCAAATCGCCGATCTTTTCGATCTCGAGCGTCTTGAGCTTTTCGGCGGTTTTCCGCCCGACTCCGTACATCTCGCTGATGTCCATGGGCCAAAGAATCCGGGGCACTTCGCGCTTTCTCAATATCGTAATGCCGAGCGGTTTTTTCATATCCGAAGCCATTTTGGCCAGGAATTTATTCGGAGCGATCCCGATGCTTGACGGAAGCAGCAGTTCTTCTTGAAGGCGCTCCTGAATTTCCTTTGCCGTTTCATATGCCCGATTTCTGTATGGCGTGTCCGTTAAATCCATGTACCCTTCATCAATGGAAACAGGCTCGACAAGGTCCGTGTACTCCCTGAGCACTTGAAACATTTCTCTTGAAGAGCTTCTGTAACGGTCGAAATTCGGCGGCTTGACGATCAGCTCAGGACAGAGCCGCTTCGCTTCCCAGAGCGGCATGGGCGGTTTGACGCCGCGTGCTCTCGCCTCATAGCTGCACGTGACGACAATTCCTTTCCGTTCCTTCGCATTTCCCGCGATGGCGAGCGGCCTGCCTTTCAGCGAAGGGTCATACGCCATTTCAACAGACGCGTAAAAGCTGTTCATATCGATATGAAAGATGACTCTCCCCTTTTGTTTATCAGCAGACAAAACGGCTCCCTCCTGGTACTCTGATTAGACATCCCGGCTATCATATAGTAAGATGTTAAATGAAATGGAAGTGATAAAAGATGATTCTTGAATCTTTCAACGATGCTTTTTTTCTGTTTGAGTTTTTCACAATCGTCCTTCCCGCACTGACGGCGATCGGTATCGCCCTCATCCTCAAGGATTGCAATACAGGCGACAGCTGGAAAACGAAACGGTTTGAAGAATATCATGCAATACAGTTTGTTTCTGCAATCGATTTTCTCATCATCCTATATCATCGCATTACGGTATGGATAAGTAAAGTCATTCGCATGAAAGCTTCATCGAACGACGATGAAGACCACCGTTTCCTTCTTCTTTCAATTTAAACGGGAAAAGGCGTCCGGCATACGGGCCCTTTTATTCAGAAGGAGGAGAACGTGTTGAACACGAAATTAAAACAAATGTTTGCGACTGCAATGTTTTTGGTCATGACCATGTTTATAGGTGAACAAGCTTCGGCAGCCACTGGCAGTACCGGAGGAAGCGACAACTTCTTCCACCATTATGTCGTGGTACCTTTTTCAGAGCTGATTAAAGGTATCGCCGGATTTTTCCACGGAAACTACGGACTGTCGATTATTTTTGTGACCATCATCGTCCGGGTTCTCGTCTTTCCGCTGTTTGCCAACCAGTATAAAAAACAGCGGGCAATGCAGGAAAAAATGGCACTTGTCAAACCTGAGCTGGATGCAATTCAAAGCAGGTTAAAAAAGACGAAAGATCCTGTGAAGCAAAGGGAAATTCAGCAGGAGATGATGCAGCTTTACCAAAAGCACAACATCAACCCGCTGGCGATGGGCTGCCTGCCGATGCTGATTCAGTTTCCGATTCTGATCGGTTTTTATTATGCGATCCGCTCGACGCCTGAAATTGCTTCGCACTCTTTTCTCTGGTTTAACCTCGGGCATTCTGATATTATCGTATCTTTATGCGCCGGGTTCATGTACTTTATCCAGTTCTATGTGTCTCAAAAGCTGAACGCACAGAACGCTCAATCAAATCCGGCGGCTCAGCAGTCCGCCAAAATCATGGGCTTCTTTTTCCCAGTGATGATGACGATCTTTTCGATCAATGTCCCTGCAGCCCTGCCGCTGTACTGGCTGACAAGCGGACTGCTTCTGACGATTCAATCCGTCGTTCTTCATCAAGTTTACCAAAAAAACAAAAAAGCCATTCAGCCTGCTGAATCGGCTACAAAATAAAAAAGCTTGCGCCTTTAAAGGCGCAAGCTTTTTTGTATTTCCCTTCAATCTTCTCGATCGTGACTTCGGGAATGGTGAGGCCGTTTCCGCTGAAACCATCGACTGGAGCTGAAACGGTGACTTTCCCTGTAAAAACCCCGCCTTTATGAAGGATTTGCTACTTCCTCAATAATGGCAACGACCATTTCTGCAGTTTTAACAAGTTCCTCAATCGGCATTTTTTCGTTTTTCGTATGGATTTGTTCATATCCGACTGCAAGGTTGACAGTCGGAATGCCGTGTCCTGCGATGACGTTCGCATCGCTTCCTCCGCCGCTCGTCAATAGCTCGTACGGACGGCCGATTTTCCCGGCGGCTTTTTTGGCGATTTCAACGACGAGATCCCCGTCTTTGTATTTAAAGCCCGGATACATGACTTCGATTTCCACCTCGGCTCTGCCACCCATTTCAGCGGCGGCTGCTTCAAACGCCTGCTTCATTTTTTCGGTCTGCTTTTCCATTTTTTCCGGAACAAGCGAACGGGCTTCAGCGAGAATGTCGACCTGATCGCAGACGATATTGGTTTGCGTTCCGCCCTCAAAGCGGCCGATATTAGCCGTCGTCTCCTCGTCGATGCGGCCAAGCGGCATTTTGGCAATCGCTTTTGAAGCGATCGTGATCGCGGAGACTCCTTTTTCCGGCTCTACTCCGGCATGAGCCGTTTTTCCGTAGACAGTTGCTCTAATTTTCGCCTGTGTCGGCGCTGCGACGATAATATTGCCGACCTTCCCGTCGGAATCAAGCGCATATCCGTAATCGGCTTTGATCAGCGATCGGTCTAAAGCTTTCGCTCCGACAAGCCCCGATTCTTCGCCGACCGTAATGATAAACTGGATCGTTCCGTGCGGAATGTTTTTTTCTTTCAGCACTTTTACGGCTTCAAGCATCGCTGCAAGGCCTGTTTTGTCGTCAGCTCCCAAAATCGTTGTGCCGTCTGTTTTGACATATCCGTCTTCAATGACCGGCTTCACGCCTTTTCCGGGCACGACGGTATCCATGTGGGATGTAAAGTAAATCGTGTCCGCCTCTTTCGTTCCCGGAAGCGTGCACACGAGGTTTCCCGCTCCGTGCCCCGTTTTTGGCGCTGTGTCATCCTCCACGACATCCATTCCAAGCGCCGTAAATTTTTCTTTCAGCACCTTGCAGATGTCAGCTTCATGTTTTGTCTCGGAATCAATTTGCACAAGTTCTAAAAACTCTTCTAACAGACGTTTTTCATTCATGCTAGTTTCCCCTCCATTTTTTAAAGCGGTATATTTCCATGCTTTTTGTCCGGCCGGATTTCTTTTTTGCTCTTCAGCATGTCAAACGTTTGGATCAGCTTCTTCCGCGTCTCTTTCGGATCGATGATATCGTCAACCATGCCGTATCTTGCAGCGGTAAAAGGGCTTGAAGCCTGCATGCACTTCCGGATTTTTTCCTCGCGGGCGGCCCGCGGGTCTTCTGACCGTTCGATTTCCTTCGCAAACAGCACGTCTGCAGCTTCCCCGGCGCCCATCACTGCAATTTCTGCATTCGGCCAAGCAAACACGGCATCCGCTCCAAGCGCCTTGCTGTTTAAAGCGACATATGCTCCGCCGTATGCTTTTCTTAAAATGACCGTCACCTTGCAGACGGCGGCTTCCGCATACGCGTAAAGGATTTTGGCGCCGTGCCTGATCACCCCGCCGTGCTCTTCGCGTATTCCCGGAAGAAAACCGGGACAATCAACCAAAGTCAAAATCGGGATCTGAAAGGAATCGCAAAAACGGATAAACCGGGCGATTTTGTCAGCCGCATCCATGCTGAGGCTTCCGGCTAAATACTTCGGCTGGTTGGCCACGATCGCCGCCGTTTCCCCCGCTATCCTTGCAAAACCGATCACCGCGTTTTTGGCAAAATGGCACTGCACTTCAAAAAACGTTCCGCTGTCTGCGATTTCCGCGATGATCTGTTTGACATCATACGGCCGCTGACCGTCTTCAGGCAGGATCGTCATTAAAGCAGGCCTTATATCATGATCTTTCGCCTTTCTCGTCTTGGCTGGAGGCTTTTCTTCGTAATTCTGGGGGATGTAGGACAAGAGCTTGCGCACCTCACTGAGGACGGCCTCATCGGAATCCCCGGAAAAATGGGCATTCCCGCTGATTGAATTATGTATATAGGCGCCCCCCAATTCTCCGGAGCTGACAGCTTCGCCTGTCGCCGTTTTGATGACTTTCGGACCGGTAATGAACATCTGTCCGGTTTTTTCGCTCATGAAAACGAAGTCGGTCAAAGCTGGAGAATAAACCGCGCCGCCCGCACAAGGCCCGAGAATGACAGAGATTTGCGGAATGATGCCTGAGCAAAGGACATTTCGGTAAAAAATATGACCGTATCCATCTAATGATAGCACACCCTCTTGAATTCTCGCACCACCTGAGTCGTTCAGACCGATGAAAGGGGCCTTATTTTTGAGGGCAAGATCCATGACGGCCGCTATTTTTTTGGCGTGCATTTCTCCGAGTGCTCCGCCGGTGACGGTAAAATCCTGGGAAAACAGATAAACGGGCCGCCCGTCGATTTTTCCGAATCCCGTGACAACCCCGTCGCCTAACGGGCCGCCGGACTGCCGGCTTCTGGCAAAGGCATTCAGTTCAGTGAACGTTCCCTCATCAAGCAGAAGATCAATTCTCTCTCTGGCGGTGAGCTTGCCTTTTTGCTTCTGCCTGTCGATCCGTTCCTGCCCGCCCCCAAGTAAAGCTTTTTGGCGGCTGTTGTTTAAATCGTCGACTCTTTCAAACATATTCATCGCGTTCTGCCCCTTCTCTATTTGATTCTTACACGAAACTTGTCCGATGAAAAAAAGCAGTATAAAATAATGGGAGATTAAAAAACAGAGGTGAAAAACTTGTCTCGAAAATTCATCAAATTCATGGTTATTTTAATGATCGGCGTCATGGTGCTGACCACTCTGCTTACCGGACTCAGCATGATTTTTTAATACAAATAATGAAAGCAGGCGGCTCTTTTTGCGGAGAAACGCCTGCTTTTTTTCGGGCTGGGACTTCCGCAAGAATAGAAAAAACCGCACGGGTTTCCCCCTGTCTCATTAGATTGACCAATGAAGGAGAAACTCATGCGGTTATGCAGGAGATTTAATTCCTTTAAAGTAGCTCTTAATCACAAGATACTGTTCCATTTCGCCGAGAAAGTTGAAAAGAGCAGCGCGCGCTTCAAATTCTTCCCGTGTCGTCGGCAGCTCCATCTCATCAATCTCCTCTCTCATTTTCACGAGCCGCTTCAAAAACTTATGAGCCGTATTTCCGGGATGAATGGCCCCTCTTAAATCATGAAGAAACGCTGCGATCATCTGCCCCTGTTCAACCGTCATCGAAATCGACGTGATTTTCGGCAGCACCCTTTCGATAATTTCAAATTGCTTTTCTCTCATTTTAAAGTAGTGATAATAGAGGTTTTCGTGCCTGAGAAAATGATTTTCCACATCGCGGTATGCCAGGGTCTTCGCTTCATTGATCAAACGGTGCGTCTCAGGAATCTCTTTTCCCATCCAGTCCTGTTCCCCGGTCAGCAAATAGCGTTCGATTTCTTCAAAAATCTTGGCAAAGTTATCTTCGATTTTCTGCTGATACTGTTTGAGCTCTTTATCGAGGCTCGGCATGTACAAATTCATCAGCAGGGCAACGCCGATTCCCGTAATGATGATGAGGCATTCGTTCCAAATGAGAGAAAGGGTGATCCCTTCTGACATATAAAGATGTAGAATGATGACCGAACTTGTGACGATTCCTTCTTTTATTTTCAGAAGAACGGTTGTCGGAATAAAGAACAGCAGCATCAGACCGATGACAGCCGGATGATAGCCGATCAGTTCAAAAAACGCGTATGAAAAAACGATCGCAAGAATGCATGCCGCAAACCGGGCCCATGATGCCTGAAGGGACCGCTTTTTCGTCACTTGAATACAGAGGATCGTGATGATCCCTGTCGACACAAAATTATGAAGGCCGAGCAGCTGTGCGATATAGATGGCCAATGCTGTGCCAAGCGCTGTTTTTAATGTGCGATAACCTATTTTAAACATCGTTAACCCCAATCTTTTCTGCTAGTCTTAGTGAATAAAAAAGAAGAAGATCATCATCTTCTTCAGCTTATTTTATAGTATTTTCTCTAAAAAGTCTTGAGCTCTTTTCGATTTTGGAGAAGAAAAAAACGCTTTAGGATCATCGTCTTCAACAATGGTTCCTTCGTCCATGAAAAGCACCCTGTCTGCGACTTCTTTGGCAAAGCCCATTTCGTGCGTCACGATCACCATCGTCATCCCGGTTTTCGCCAAATCCTGCATCACCTGAAGCACTTCTTTGACCATCTCGGGATCAAGTGCTGATGTCGGCTCGTCAAACAGCATGATGTCCGGATTCATCGCCAGCGCCCTCGCAATCGCAACGCGCTGCTTTTGCCCCCCTGATAAACGGTTCGGATAATCATCTTTTTTATCGATAAGCCCCACTTTCTCAAGCAGTTCTTCCGCTTTTTTCACTGCTTCCTGTTTGCTTTCTTTTTTGACATGGACAGGTGCATACGTAATATTTTCAAGAACCGTTTTATGCGGAAACAAATGAAAATGCTGAAAGACCATGCCGATGTTCTCTCTGATTTTCAGCACATTTGTTTTCGGGCTTGTAATCTCTTGATCCTGAATGAAAATGCTGCCCTCCGTCGGCTTTTCGAGCAGGTTTAAGCAACGCAGAAACGTTGACTTGCCTGAGCCCGACGGACCGATGACAGCGGCTACTTCGCCTTTTTCAAAGGAAACGGAGATATGTTTAAGCACCTCGTGCTTTCCGAAAGATTTTGAGAGATTGCGAACATTAATCATTGACATTCAGCTTCCTTTCAATCGCTTTGCCGACAAACGTCAGGATCAAAACGAGCACATAGTAGATGAGACCCGCAAACAGCATCGGCTCAAGCGGGCTGTAGATCGCAGCTCCAGCCTGATAGCTTCGTCTCATAATATCGCCGAGTCCGATGACGGTGACAACAGCCGATTCCTTTGTCAATGTAATCGATTCGTTGATCAGCGCGGGCATGATATTTTTAAAGGCCTGCGGCAGCAAGAGATCCTTCATCATCTTTGCATATGGGACGCCCAGGGCCATCGCCGCCTCTTTTTGTCCTTTGTCGATCGCATTGATTCCGGCTCTGATGATTTCTGATACATAAGCAGCGGAATTTAAGCCGAATGCGATGACAGCCGCCCAATAAGCATCAATATCAAAGCCAAGCACCTGAGGCAGCCCGTAATAGACGATCATCAGCTGCAGAACGAGCGGTGTCCCCCGGAATATGGAAGTGTAAAAGTCGGCAATCCATGCGAGGGGCTTGATCGAACTGATTTTTAAAAGCGTAATCAAAACCCCCAGCAAAAATCCAAGCACAGCCGCAGCCGCGACCACCTTTAAGGTAACGCCCAAGCCTTCCAGGATGAAAGGCATCTCAGGTATTGTACTAGAAAAATCAAGAAAATTCATGATGACTCTCCCTCTCCCGCCTCATCATCAAAGAGGCGTACATCGCTTTAGAAAAAAAAGTTCAACAAAAAGTTGAACTTTTCACGCTTACTTTTTTGTTTCTCCGCCGAACCATTTTTCTTTCAGCTTATCAAGTTCTCCGCTTTTCTCCATCTCTTCAAGCGCTTTGTTGAACTTCTCGGTCAAATCGCTTCCCTTTTTGAAGGCGATCGCGGAACCGGCTTTTTCATCCGGTTCTTTCGGCAGATTGTAGCCAACCAGTTCTTCATTTTTATCAATATATTTTTCGGCAACGATATCTTCAATGATTGCTGCGTCGAAGCGGCCCGCTTTGATTTCTTCGGTTAAATCCGAAATACGGTTGCGGTTTTCAACTTTTAAATTGTAATCCGGTGTGAGCTCCTTCGCTTTTTCTTCCTGGATGGAGCCAAGCTGTACACCGACCGTTTTTCCTTTCAAGTCATCAAGCGATTTGATGCCGCTTGATTTTTTCGTAACGATCGTGTTGTGAGCCGTATAGTAGACGTTTGAAAAATCGACCTGCTTTTTGCGTTTAGGCGTCGGCGTCATTCCTGAAAGCACAATGTCGACTTTGTTTGTTTTAAGAGCGGTCACCAGGCCGTTGAAGTCCATGTCTTTCACTTCGATTTCATGGCCCGTTTTTTCAGCCAGTGCATTGGCCAGATCAACATCAAAACCGACAATCTGATCTCCGTCTTTCGATTCAAAAGGCGGGTAATCGGCAGAAGTTCCCATCACCAATGTTTTTTTATCATCAGAGCTGCTGCTCGTCCCGCAAGCAGCCAATGCAAATGTGACACATGCTGTCACTACCAGTAACATCCATTTTTTCATGTTGTGTATCCCCCTGAACCTGTTTGAATATTTATTCGTTGTTATGTATTTTAAACATTTTCTGAGGCGGATGCAATACCATTTTGAAAAATAACTAAAAAACCTTCAAGTAAGCCTTTAAATACCAATCAAACACCTGTGTTTTTATCTTTCCGACTGCATATAAAAAGAATTTTTATACACAAAAAAAGCCTGCCATATGTTTTGGCAGGCGGTATTTCCCTTATACTTCTTCACAGTATTCTTCAAACAATCCTTGAAGCTTGGTGATGACAGCCATCGGCTCATAGCCTTCAATTTCATGGCGTTCTACCATTTTTAAAATCTTGCCGTCTTTTAAAAGGGCGAATGACGGAGAAGAAGGCGGATATCCTTCAAAATATTCCCTTGCTCTGGCCGTCGCTTCTTTGTCTTGTCCGGCAAAAACGGTGACGAGATGATCCGGGCGCTTATCGTAATGAACTGCATGATGCGCGGCAGGTCTTGCAATCCCCCCTGCACAGCCGCAGACGGAGTTGACCATCACAAGCGTAGTGCCTTTTTTCGCGAGCGCTTCATCGACTTCTTCAGGCGTTTTCAGTTCGGTGTAGCCGGCAGCCGTTATTTCCTGTCTGGCCTGGCGCACGACATCGTTCATAAACAGATTAAAATCCATGTTCACTTTAAGATCTCTCCTTTTTAGCCGCTTTCAGCATAATGCTAAAGCCGCTGTTTGCTCATCTGTTCTAATGATACTTTGAAACCGTCCGGACCGCAAATCAGGCGATTCGTGTTCCTTCAGGTTTATGGCACGGGCAGCCCGGGGAAAAATAAGTAAAGACCCTATAAAATAAAGGAGTACTTTATGAACCGAAAAAAAGCAATGCTGATATACAACGGAAATGCAGGGCAAAAAAATGTTGAAAAAACACTCGGTGCTGCCGTACCGATTCTTTCACAAGCTATAGACGAACTCATCGTGAAGCCGACGAGAAAAAAACGCGATGCGTTCGAATTTTGCCGGGAGATCGGGGAGGATATCGGGCAATTGTTTATATTAGGCGGTGACGGGACTGTACACGAATGCATTAACGGCATCAGTCGGCTTCAAACCAAGCCTGATATCGGCATCCTCCCGGGCGGTACATGCAACGACTTTTCGAGGGCGCTCCGCATTCCCCAGAACATTGAAAAAGCGGCGGAAGCGCTCGTCAATGGAAATCCCGTCCCGGTCGATGTTTTAAAAGCAAATGATCATTATTGTCTCAACTTTTGGGGCATCGGATTGATCACGGAAGCTTCCAGCCATATCAATCAAACGGAAAAAGCGCTGCTCGGGAGAATCAGTTATTTTACGAGCGCACTGCGGACAATCTCCAATCTTGAGCCCTTCTCTTTCCGACTGTCGATCGACGGAGAAGAGTTTACTGACGAAGCGGTCATGGTGGTCGTGCTGAACGGGCCATTTATCGGAACGAACAAGATCCCCCTTCCGCAGCTGAGCATTAACGACGGCAAAGCGGACATCCTCGTCTGCCGGAATACAAACCTGGCTGCATTGAAAGAGCTTTTTGCAATGGATGATCCCGAATGGGAATCCTTTGAAGGCGAGCTCTCCTATTATCAGGGGCAAACCGTTCAAGTTGAAACCGCCCTTCCAATGGACGCCGATACAGACGGCGAAATCTGCACAAAAACGCCGGCTTCAATCGAGGTGTTAAACGGGCATCTCCGCATGCTCGCCCCCTTAGAAAAAGAAAAAAGCTGACCCTTAACGGGCCAGCTCTTCTTTTTTAATAGATAGACGTATGATCATCGATTTGTTCCAGAATCTCTTTCACACGGGCAAGGAATCTGCCGCAAATGAGGCCGTCAAGCACTCTGTGATCGAGGGATAAGCACAGGTTCACCATATCCCTGACCGCGATCATGCCATGCTCCATGACGACGGGACGCTTGACGATCGATTCAACCTGCAGAATGGCCGCCTGCGGATGGTTGATGATCCCCATCGACTGAACCGATCCGAACGAACCAGTATTGTTGACCGTAAACGTACCCCCGCTCATATCCCCGCTGGTCAGCTTACCGCTTCTGACCTTATGAGCCAGTTCGGAGATTTCTCTCGCGATGCCTTTAATCGTTTTTTCATCGGCATGCTTGATGACAGGAACGTATAACGCATCGTCAGTCGCTACTGCAATTGAGATGTTGA
Source organism: Bacillus sp. FSL K6-0972 (assembly GCF_037976035.1). Lineage (NCBI taxonomy): Bacteria > Bacillati > Bacillota > Bacilli > Caryophanales > Bacillaceae > Bacillus > Bacillus sp. FSL K6-0972. The sequence continues at coordinate 2,591,226 of NZ_CP150260.1, forward strand.
TGTCTTTTTTCTGAATAATTTTATCTCCGGCCCACATGCTGTTCATTTGCGGGAATTCCTTTAGCGCCTGTGCGACCGCTTTGACAAAGAACGCGAAAAAGGTCAGGCTGAAGCCCTCTTTCTTCTTGAATTCGTCTTTTATTTTGTTGCGGTAGCTCACAAGACTTGTGACATCCACTTCCATCATCGTCCAGGCATGAGGGATTTCATGCTTGCTTCTGACCATGTTAGTCGCAATTGCATGACGGATTCCAGTCACAGGAATCTCGACGTCTCCAGCCGCACTTTGAGGCGGTGCAGCTTGAGGGGCGGCTTGCGCCGGTTTTTGAACAGGTTCACTCGTTCCCGCTGCATTTGCACCCGGCTGTTTTTCCGGCGCTACATCAGCTTGAGGAACAGCTCCGGAAGCAATGATACGCTGGATGTCTTTTCTTGTGATCCGTCCGCCGGCACCAGTACCTTCCACCTGCTCCAAGTCAATGTTGTGCTCTCCGGCAAGTCTCAGCACCGCCGGGGAATAACGTTTTTTCTGAGATGTATCTTTCGCCTCCGGTTTGGCCGGCTCCGCTTCCGCTTGATCTGGCTTGGAAACAGCCTCAGCCTCCGGTTTCGCATCTTCATTAGTTTCGACTTTGCAGATGACGTCTCCGACTTGCAGAGTTTCGCCTTCCTTCCCGACAAGCTCGGTAATCGTTCCCGTGAACGATGAAGGGACTTCAGCATTGACCTTATCCGTCATCACTTCAGCAATCGGGTCGTATTTGTTGACGTGATCTCCGACGCTGACGAGCCATTTGCTGATGGTTCCCTCAGTCACGCTCTCTCCGAGCTGCGGCATTGTCATTTGTTCCACTGCCATACGATATGTCCTCCTTCGCTATATTAAAACTCGGCCAATTCTCTCATCGCTGCTTCTGCTTTATCCGGATTGACCATAAAGAATTTTTCCATTGTAGGAGCATACGGCATTGCCGGGACGTCAGGGCCCGCCAACCGTTTAATCGGCGCGTCCAAATCGAACAGGCAATGCTCTGAAATGATCGCGGCTACTTCACTCATAATGCTGCCTTCCTTCGTATCCTCGGTCATCAGAAGCACTTTGCCCGTTTTGGAAGCCGCTTCAATAATCGCTTCCTGATCGAGCGGATATACCGTTCTTAAATCAAGGATATGTGCGGAAATCCCGTCTTTGGCAAGCCGCTCGGCAGCCTGAAGGGCGAAATGGACGCACAATCCGTATGTGATGACAGTAATGTCTTCGCCTTCCCGCTTCACGTCCGCCTTTCCGATCGGCAGTACATAGTCGTCATTCGGCACTTCGCCCTTGATCAGCCGGTATGCACGCTTATGTTCAAAGAACAGCACAGGATCATCATCGCGGATGGCCGCTTTCAAGAGCCCTTTGACATCATAAGGCGTCGAAGGCATGACGATTTTCAGTCCGGGCTGGTTGGCAAACACGGCTTCAACCGACTGTGAATGGTACAGCGCGCCGTGCACGCCTCCGCCGTAAGGTGCGCGGATGACGATCGGACAGTTCCAGTCATTGTTGGAGCGGTAGCGGATTTTTGCCGCTTCCGAAATAATCTGGTTGACAGCCGGCATAATAAAATCAGCAAACTGCATTTCGGCGACCGGTCTCATTCCGTACATGGCAGCCCCGATTCCGACGCCGGCAATTGCGGATTCTGCCAAAGGCGTATCCATCACCCGCTCTTCGCCGAACTGGTCGTAAAGACCGGCTGTCGCCTTGAACACACCGCCTTTTTTGCCGACATCCTCCCCTAAAACAAAGACGCGGGAATCCTTTTCCATTTCTTCTTTCAAAGCCAAAGTGACAGCATCTATATATGACATAACTGGCATTGTTCTTCCCCCTTACTCCGCATAAACATGCCGCAGCGCATCTTCCGGATCTGCATAAGGTGCATGTTCAGCATAATCTGTTGCTTCATTGACGATGGTTGTGATCTCATCTGACATTTGCTTCTCAGACTGGTCATCCAGAAGTCCTGCTTCTCTTAAGTATTGTGCGAATTTGTTAAGCGGATCATTTTTCTTCGCCTCCGCCACCTCTTCGCGCTCTCTGTAGCTTCGGTCGTCATCATCGCTGGAGTGCGGGGTCAGCCGGTATGATATCGTTTCGATTAATGTCGGACCTTCGCCTCTTCCGGCCCGTTCTCTTGCTTCTTTAACCGCTTTGTAGACTTCAAGCGGATCATTCCCATCAACGGTCACGCCAGGCATGCCGTAACCGACGGCACGGTCGGAAATGTTTTCACAAGCCACCTGCTTTTCGTAAGGAACCGAGATGGCGTATTTATTGTTTTCACACATAAAAATGACTGGAAGCTTATGCACAGCGGCAAAGTTCGCTCCTTCATGGAAGTCCCCCTGGTTTGAAGAACCTTCGCCGAACGTCACAAAAGTCGCGATGTCTTTCTTGTCAAGCCTTCCGGCAAGCGCTACCCCCACCGCATGCGGAACTTGCGTTGTCACCGGTGAAGAGCCCGTGACGATCCGGTTTTTCTTTTGGCCGAAGTGGCTCGGCATCTGCTTTCCTCCTGAATTCGGGTCCTCGGCTTTTGCAAACGCCGACAGCATTAAATCTTTTGCCGTCATTCCAAAAGCAAGCACAACACCCATATCTCTGTAATACGGAAGCACATAATCGTTCTCCCGGTCTAAAGCGAAAGCCGCTCCGACTTGGGCTGCTTCCTGTCCTTGACAAGAGATGACAAAAGGAATTTTGCCTGAACGGTTTAAGAGCCACATCCGCTCATCGAGTTTTCTGGCTAAAAGCATGGTTTTGTACATGTCGATTGCTTGTTCATCTGTTAATCCCACTGCTTCATGACGGTTATTGCCCATTTTTTTCACTCCTTCATGCTTTCTAAAAATGAATCGCTTTTCCATCTACGGCAAGGGCGGCTTCTCCGATCGCCTCAGACAGCGTCGGATGCGGGTGGATCGTTTGTCCGACTTCCCACGGAGTGGCGTCAAGCACCTTTGCCAGACCGGCTTCAGATATCATGTCTGTCACATGCGGGCCGATCATGTGAACGCCCAAAATATCATCTGTTTCGCGATCGGCGACGATTTTGACAAAGCCGTCCGTCTCACCGTACACGAGCGCTTTCCCAATCGCCTGAAACGGAAATTTGCCTACTTTGACGCTCTTGCCCTGCGCCTTTGCCTCATCCTCTGTCAAGCCGACCGATGCGGCTTCAGGGCTTGAATAAATGCATTTTGAGACAAGCGAATAATCGATGGTGTGCGGGTTTTCATCAGCAATATGCTCAACGGCCGTAATCCCTTCGTGGGAAGCTGCATGTGCAAGCTGAAGGCCGCCGATCACATCTCCTATCGCATAGATGTGGGATTCTTTTGTCTGGTACATGCTGTTTGTCACGATAAAGCCGTTTTCCACCTGAATATCCGTGTTTTCCAGACCGATACCTTCAACATTTGCCTGCCTTCCGACCGATACGAGCATTTTCTCAGCGGAATAGGTCTGTTTTTCCCCGTCTTTTTCCGCTTGAATGCTGACCGCATCGCCTTTCGCCAATGTGTCGGGCAGCACTTTTGCTCCCGTGATGATTGTGATGCCTTTTTTCGCGAGCTGCGTCTGCATTTCTTTAGAAATATCAGCATCCTCAGTCGGCAAAATCCGGTCTGCATACTCAATAACGGTCACATCAACACCGAAATCGCACAGCATGGAAGCCCACTCGATTCCGATGACGCCTCCTCCGACAATCAGCATGGAAGCCGGAAGCTGCTCAAGTTCAAGCGCTTCGTCGGATGACAGAACGCTTTCCCCGTCAAGCTCAAGCCCTGGCAGCGACCTGGGCCTTGAACCTGTGGCGATGATGACGTTTTTCGGTATGAGCATCTCATTTTCATCCCCGTTCGCCATCTCGACGGAAACCGTCCCCGGGTTCGGGGAAAAAATCGACGGCCCGAGGATCCGGCCGATTCCTTCATAAACATCGATCTTTCCTTTTTTCATCAAGTGTTTGACTCCGTTGTGCAGCTGATCAATTATTTTTTGTTTTCTGCTTTGAACTTGAGAAAACCGCAGTCCGACTTCAGGAATGACCACTCCGAATTCGTCCGCCTTTTTTGCTGTCCTGTAAACTTCCGCGCTTCTAAGGAGCGCCTTCGACGGGATGCAGCCTTTATGAAGGCACGTGCCGCCGAGTTTCCGCTTTTCAACGACGGCTGTTTTCAGCCCCAGCTGCGAAGCTCTGATGGCGGCCACATAGCCGCCTGTGCCCCCTCCGAGAATCACGAGATCGTATTCAGTTGCCATGACTTTCCCTCCTCTGGTTCGGATACTGTTTTGCCTCTTCTTCGCCGTTCAATACGCGAAACGCACCTTCAGCCAATGCTTGAAGCTCATTTTCTCCCGGAAAGACGAAGACATCCGAAATCCAGTCTATGTATTGTCTGATCGAGGAAACAAACGATTTTCCGTATGCCAGTCCGCCTGTCAAAATAATGACATCAACTTCGCCTTTTAAGACGGCGCTGGCCGCCCCGATTTCTTTGGCGATTTGGTAAGCCATCGCTTCATAGATGAGCGCAGCCTTTTGATCGCCTTCCTTGATCATTTTCTCAACTTTTACCGCGTCCGTCGTGCCGAGATAGCCAGCAAGCCCGCCGCCGCCGACAAGCATTTTCATCAGCTCGTCTTTCGTATATTCGCCGGAAAAGCACATATCGATCAGATCGCCCGCAGGAATGGTTCCGGCCCGCTCGGGACTGAGCGGACCTTCCCCGTGAAGGCCGTTGTTGACATCGATCACCCGTCCGTGGCAATGGACGCCGATCGTGATGCCGCCTCCCATGTGGGTGATGATCATTTTCATATCTTCATAACGCTTCCCGAACTGCCAGGCCGCTTTCCTTGCGACAGCTTTTTGGTTGAGCGCGTGAAAAATGCTGCGCCTTTCAATAGCCGGCGTGCCGGAAACTTTTGCGATAGGGGCCATTTCATCCACAACAACGGGGTCGACGATAAAAGCGGGAATATTTAATCCGTCGGCAATCTCCCTGGCGATGATGCCCCCGAGGTTTGATGCATGCTGCCCCGCATAGCCGTTTTTCAAATCGACGATCATCGCATCATTGACTTCGTAAGTCCCGCCTTCAATCGGTCGGAGCAGCCCTCCCCGGGCACAAACGGCATCAAATTTAGAAATATTGATTCCCTGTTCATGCAGGGTTTCGAGTATCGCCTGTTTTCTGAACGAATATTGATCAATAATGGTCTCGTATTGCTGTAACTCTGCCTCGTCATGACGGATTGATTTTTCGAAAATCGAACGGTCATCATGAAAAACGCCGATCTTTGTAGATGTTGATCCCGGATTGATGACGAGAATACGTTTTTCCTGTACCTGCATTGATTTAAAACCTCCAATAGTGAATAGGGGTTATGATATTAACGTCTGCTTAAGATGTGATGGCCGTTTTGCAAAAATTGACTTCTCGATTGGCGCATGCGCTCAATTCGTTCTTCCGCCAGGCGGTCTGCAGCCAAGTATGTCGGAATGCGGTCGCGTTTCGAAATTTCAAGAACGCGTTCAATGTTTCCGTAGATGCCTTCGACTTTTTTCAGCGCGCGCTCCGAATTATAGCCGTAAAGCTCGTCAGCAACATTGATGACGCCGCCGGCATTGATGACATAGTCCGGTGCATAAACGATGCCCATGTCGTGGATTTGATCCCCGTGGCGGGTTTCTTTCAGCTGGTTGTTGGCTGCCCCGGCAATCACTTTGGCTTTCAGCTGCGGAATCGTATCATCATTGATTGTCGCTCCGAGAGCACATGGCGCATATATATCGCATTCTTGTGAATAAATATCATCCGGATCGACGGCACGGGCGCCGAATTCGGCGACTGCACGTTCGACCGCTTCTTTATTGATGTCGGTCACGATCAGTTTCGCGCCTTCTTCGTGGAGATGGCGGCACAGGTTGTAGGCCACGTTTCCGACGCCTTGGACGGCAACGGTTTTTCCTTCAAGCGAATCTGTCCCGAAGGCCGCTTTTGCCGCCGCCTTCATCCCTTTATATACCCCATAAGCCGTTACCGGAGAAGGATTTCCCGATGAACCGAAAGCAGGTGAAATGCCTGTAACGAAATCAGTTTCGTCATGAATGATGTCCATATCTTCAACGGTTGTACCGACGTCTTCCGCGGTGATGTATCTGCCGTTCAACCCTTGAATGTAACGGCCGAAAGCGCGGAACATTTCTTCATTTTTATCTTTGCGCGGATCGCCGATAATAACGGTTTTGCCTCCTCCGAGGTTCAGTCCGGCCGCCGCATTTTTATAGGTCATTCCCCGCGCAAGGCGCAGCGCATCTTCAATTGCGGCTTCTTCACTTTCGTATGTCCACATTCTCGTGCCGCCGAGAGCTGGCCCGAGCGTCGTATCATGAATCGCGATGATCGCTTTTAAACCGGACTGTTTATCTTGGCAAAATACCAATTGCTCGTAGTCATACTGTTCCATATATCGAAATAGTTCCATTTTTTATTCCTCCTCATGTCGTGCTTCAGACGTACACAGCGCCAAAGCAATCGAATACAACTTGTTTTCTGCGGAATCGGCCCTGCTTGTCAAGGCGATGGGCGCTTTTGCCCCTGCTAAAATGGCCCCCACTTTCGCACCCGCAAAATGAATCAATGATTTGTAAAGGACATTGCCTGTTTCAATTGAAGGAACAAGCAGGATATCGGCCTCGCCTGCTACGATCCCGGAAATGTTTTTATGCCGGGCGGCAAGCGGTGATATCGCGTTATCCAACGCAAGAGGCCCGTCAACGATGCAGTTTTTGATTTGGCCCCGATGATTCATCTGCGTCAAGGCAGCTGCATTCAATGTTGCTTCCATTGCGGGATTCACCGTTTCCACCGCAGCGAGACAAGCGACTTTCGGCATTTGCACGCCGACCGCTCTCGCCACGCCGACTGCGTTTTCTAAAATCTGCTTCAGCCCATCGAGCTTGGGGCTGATATTCATTGCCGCATCTGTTACATAAATCAGCCTCTCAAACCCGCTGACTTCAAATGCTGCTACATGTGAAAGCACATTCGAGGAACGGAGCCCGTACTCTTTGTTCAAAACGGCTTTTAATAGCACAGCTGTCGGGACATTCCCCTTCATGAGAACATCCGCATTTCCGCTTTTGACAGCTTGAACGGCAATTCTTGCCGAATCCGCCGGCGATTCCGAGTGAATGATATCAACGTGCCGTTTTGAAATGTTCTGTTCTGTCATCATATGTCTAATCTTTTCTCTGTGCCCAATCAGCAAGAACCGGGCAAATTGCTTGTCGACCGCAAGTTTGACCGCTTGCAGCACTTCGTCATCTTCTGCATGTGCGACGGCGACCGTTTTATTGTCAAGCTCCGCCGCTTTTTGCAATAATTGTTTCAGCTTCATAGTACCCACCTTTCTAAGCAAACATCCGCCCACTATATCATGCAAGTTTCGTGCCAGTATGAAAAAAGCGGTTCGGTACTGTGAACCTGTTTACAGTTTGCATGATTTTGCACTCATTTTGCAATTTATTGCATGCTATCTTTTGCAAGATTGTATTTATCCATTTTGTAATAGAGATTGCGAATACTGATTCCAAGCGCTTTTGCCGTTTTCGTTCTGTTGTATTGATGCTTTTCAAGCGTTTCTTTAATGACATGGGCTTCAAACCGCTCGACCGCATCAGACAGCTTTTCAACTTCAACTTCAGGGAAAGCCGCTCCGGCTTCCACCTTTTTTTTCGGAAGGTCTGCTTCAGGCAGATGTTCGAGATCAATCCATTCCATTTGCGGTTTTAAAAAGATCATCGCCCGCTCGAGGACATTTTCAAGCTCTCTGACATTCCCCGGCCACTTCCGCGCTTTTAACGATTTGAGCGCGTTGTTCGTAAGCCCCTTTACATTGCGTCCATATTCTTGGTTGATCTTCCCAATTAAGTGCCTGCTCAAGGCTTCGATATCCTCTTTCCGCTGCCTGAGCGGGGGAATCGATATCGGATAGCGATTGATCCGGTAATACAAGTCTTCGCGAAACCGGCCTTCAGCAAGCGCCTTTTCAATATTGACGTTTGTCGCTGCGATGACCCGGACGTTCACAGGGATCGGTTTGGTCCCGCCGACTCTGACGATTTCTTTTTCCTGAAGAACGCGGAGGAGCTTCGCTTGTGTGTTTTGCGAGAGCTCGCCGATTTCATCCAAGAAAATGCTTCCGTTGTTCGCCTCTTCAAAGAATCCTTTTTTCCCGCCGCGGCGCGCACCTGAAAAAGCGCCTTCTTCATAGCCGAACAGCTCTGATTCGAGCAGTGATTCCGAAATGGCCGCACAATTGACGCGGACAAACTTATTATACTTTCGGTCACTTTCGTTATGTATGGCATGGGCAAAAAGCTCTTTCCCCGTTCCTGATTCGCCTCTCAGCAAAATCGTTGCAGGCGTCTTCGCCCCCAATTTCGCCTGTTCCAGCGCGACGAGCATTTGCTCGCTTGACCCGATGATGTCGGCAAATGTATATTTCGCCTCAAGTGTGCGGATAATCTGGCGTGCTCTGTTCAGCTCGTTTGTGAGCGATTGAATTTCAGATACATCGTGAATGACGCCGACGCTCCCTTTTAAAATGCCGTCGACGATAATCGGCGCGACATTAACGATCACTTCTTTTTTATTGGGGCCGACTTTCATTCTGACACCTCTGACCGGGCGCCTCGTTTCAAGCACTTTCAAATGCATGCTTTCACCTTCGGAGATGTCGGTATTAGCCGGCTTCCCGATCACCTGGTCTTTTGTCAGACCCGTCATCTTCGTATACGCCCTGTTGATCATCATCCCGTTTCCGTTTTCATCAACGACAGATATCGCTTCATCGGAAGATTGAATGATCGCTTCAAGCATCGTTCTGACTTCCTTCAGGTTGGTCACCTCTTCAGCCAGCTCGACCGCATCGGTAATGTCCTTAAAAATGCTGAGCGCCCCGAGCAGCGTTCCTCCGTCATCAATAATCGGAATTCGGGTCGTGACGATCTGCCTGTTCGGATGGAGAAATTGTTTTTGATGATACTCAGGCTCTCTCGTATTAAGAATGCGCGGCAGCTTCGTCGTCGGGATCACATTTTGAATATGCTGGCCGATCGCTTCGCTGCGCTTTGTCCCGGTCATAACTTCAGCCATTTTGTTAAACAAAATGATCTCTTCGTTAATGTCGATAAAGATCATGCCGTCATTCATAGAGTTGAAAATACGGTCGTGTTTATACGTCTGCTCTTTTAAGATTTGGATGAGCTGCTGCTTTTCATTCATCAGCTGAGAGATGATATAAGCGAGCGATCCCGGCACCACGATCGTTCTGTCGTGCTTTTTTCGCATCAGCTGCTTTAACACGCCGGCGTCTCCGGTCGTTTCAATGATGATATCGATCTGTTCTGTGATGTATGGCGTCCAGTCGAGTGCCGTTTCGATATCGTTTTTTTGCGCGATGAAAAGCCCGGGCGCTTCCGGATTTTTATCGATGACCGCCTCGATATGCATCGTCTTTGTTTTCAGCAGCAAATCCAAGAGAGCAGTCCCCCCTTTGCCAGCACCAACGATCAGTACTTTTTGCATCATCCCTTTACCCCTTTGTATGAAAAATTTTGCACACTATCACGTTCACTTGCAACAATTTGCACAACATCTATGTTATCATGTTTTCCTTTCTTGACAAACTTTTTTTTCAATTAGACAATAAAGGAAAATCATTGGTAAGGGGATTCGTGTATGGGGAGAATGATCGCACTGCTCGTTTTGCTGATCCCGGGAGGCTTGGCTGCTCTCGGAATTAAATTGATGCGCGACACTGTTTTCGGCGTTTTGATCAGCCCGTTTCAGATCCTTTGGCTTCAGGGGCTGGCGGGGTTCATATGCTTCGGAGGCGGCCTTTATTTATTAGGCGGATTTATTCTATACAGAGACAGAAAACGCAACCAAGTAAGCCCCCGTTTCAGAAAAAAGCAGAGCGGCCGCGAGGTGTGATCTCTGTGAACGGAAAGCAAAAAGCCGCAGATATTGTCTGCGGCTTTCAGATTGTTGACAAAATCCCAAAACGGCTCTTAGTTTTGGGATTTTGTCATCCTTTCAGCGTGATTGAAAACCCTTGCAGTCTAGGAAGGCCGAGCATCGGAGCGGAGCGAATGTTGAAATTCGTGAGCACCGACGCGCAGGCCTAACAACGAATGCGAGGGTTTGTCGACACGCTGAAAACCGCAGATATTGTCTGCGGCTTTTTTCATGTCACATCTCGGCCTTTAATTTTAACGCTTTTTCGGGAAAATCGGTGAAAAAACCGTCAATTCCCGCAGCAATCAGCTTTTTCATCTCCTCTTCACGATTGATGGTGAACGGCCTGACTGCTTTTTGTTTTAAATGGGCGTTTTTGATCGTGTCATCCGACATTGAACGGCGATACGGATGAAACCCTGAAGCCGGAATCATTTCAATGTACTCCTCTGGCTTGTAAATGACATCCATGTAAAGCGCGGCCAATTCGATACTTGGGTTCAGTTTGCTGCATAACGCAAGGCTTTCATGATTGAATGATGAAAGAATGATCCGGTCTTGAAGGCCGTACGCATCAATCATCGACATCACCTTTTCTTCCATTCCTTCATAGCGGATAATGCTGTTTTTCAATTCCACATTGAGAAGAAATTCAGCATCTGCCGCCCACTCAAACACTTCTTCAAGGGTCGGCACCGGAACAGAACCGGTCTTATCGGCAAAGCGGTGGCTTGCGTCTCCACGCTTTATCTCCTCATATGTAAGATCTTTCACATATCCTTTCAGCGAAGTCGTCCTGTCAAGCTTTTCATCATGTATCACAACAAGACGTCCGTCTTTTGCCATTTGTACATCCAATTCGATGCCGTCTGCACCGATGGCCGCCGCGTGCTTAAACGCCGCCATTGTATTTTCGGGAAAAGTTCCGGAAGCCCCTCTGTGTGCAAATATTTTCGTCATTTCTAGTTCACCTCTACAAGAATTGCAAGTTTATATCTCATTATGAAGGTCTTACTGTTTTCTTTCCACATATAAGGCCTTTTTTAACATAAACATAACACAAGAACCCCGGTCATATACCGGGGCCCTTCTGTTATTCATAATAAGATACGACAGCGTCAGCAATCGCGCCTGCAGCTTTTTCCTGATATTCCGGACTTTCGAGTTTATCTGCATCCGTTTGATTTGTAATAAAGCCCAGTTCGACTAAAACACTTGGCATTTGAGAATGTTTGATGACATAAAACCCTGATTCTTTTACACCTCTGTCCCGAGTGCCCAGCGCATCCGGAAGCCGTTCTTGAATGTTAGACGCCAGCCGTTCGCTGTCAGCGGCTTGATACGTAGAATCGAAATATGTTTCTGTACCTGACGCTTCAGGGACGGCCGAGTTTGCATGAATGCTGATCAACAAGTCTGAAGCATTCCTGCTCGCTTTGGCCACCCGGTCTTCCAGTGTCAAAAACGTATCATCCGTTCTTGAGGCGACCGTGTCGGCTCCGTCTTCCTTCAGCTTTTCATCAACCAGCTTTGCCACTTCAAGGTTGACATCTTTCTCAAGCAGCCCGTTTCCGACCGCACCGCTGTCTTCGCCCCCGTGACCTGCGTCAACATATACCGTCTTCCCGGAAAGCGGCTCAGCCGCAAAAACAGCTGGAAAAACCGCAATAAACGAAAACAGCAGCAAAACAAAACTCCTCATTAACAGTTTCACGATTTGTTCCTCCTACAATCCCTTTTTGCAAACGATTATTTTTTCTTTTTCATATCTTCAAGCTGTAATGTTCCGTCCTCTGCTTTCGTGTACTTCACTTCCACCTTTGTACCATCCTTGATCCCTTTATATTTGTCCCGTTTTTCGGGAGGGACCTGAAACGTCGTTTCTTTGCCGTCAATATTGACGGCGACGGTATGCTGGTCCGCCAAACCGACAAAGGTGCCTTCTTTCACGAGCGTTTCCTCGCCTGTTCCTTGTCGGCTCTCATCGCCGTTTTGCTCATTATGTTGAGTTGTGCCGCAGCCTGCCAATAGCAGCATAGCGAACAAAACAAAGATGACTCCTTTCTTCATGTCGACCACCTCACCCGCTGAATTTTTTACACCCCGTACCTTATCTTTAATACCCGGGGCTGTAAAGCAGGCCGCTGCAGCAGGTTTTCGCCCGATTTCCCCGTCCAATTCCCCAAGGATTTCCGAATTGTTAGCAGCCATCCGCTCAAAAACGTCTGTGAAAAACGATCTACCCAAGGCGAAAAGTGGTTAGAATCTGGAAGAAATCAGATCTTTTTCATCATTTTTATTTTTTTGTATAAAAAAACGTCTTTTTTCATAAGAAAAAAGACGTTTCATGCGGCTTTCGCTTTATAGAGTCAGTCTATGACAGCAATTCACCGGGCGTGAGACAAACTTTTAAAAATAGACGGATGCACCACAACTGGTGCCGTGCTATGTAGTTTTTGTCAGAACTTGCAGGAAGGCAAGAACAAATACTCTTTTATTTAAAACATTTTTTAAAGCCCGCCTTCTTCATGACAAGCATTTAGTCCTTCATAGCGGATGATTAGTAGCCTGCTCCTTCCGCAGTTCTCATGCTTATATTTGCTGCTGCACAGCCTGCTTCCGGTCCCTTGTTGACGGCGCCTCTTTAATCTTTTTGGCAGGCACACCGGCTATTGTAATGTTTTCCTCAGTGAAAGATTTGTTGACTACGGCGTTTGCGCCAATCGAAATGCCATCGGCAATGTGAATGCTGCCAAAGAGCTTTGCTCCCGGCCCGATCCAGACATTGTCTCCGATTGTGGGAACATCGTGGTGAGCATGATTTTGTCCGATGTTAACTCCTTGATGAATGTCACAGTTTGCACCTATTTTTGCATTGCTGTTTACGATGAGCAATCCGTAATGGTTGATTCTCAACCCCGGACCGAAAACATTCACCGGGATGTCAAACCCGAGCTTCAATCCTCTCTTTTTATGCAGATACCGGTAAACATGCTTGAACACCTTGGAATTGACATTGGTGTAATATTCAAGTTTGCGTAAGGCTATCTGATACTTCCAAATATCATCGCCAAACCATTTAGGCCTTTTTCGACTTGAGATTCCTAACGCTTTCTTGTCTTGTTCGAGATAATAGCGAAGATCTGTTTTCGAAAAGATCATCATACCACCCGCTTTTTTCATACTTTTAACTCGAGATTGGCTTCGAAGGCCTCTTAAATCTTCCGTTTCCTATATTTCATCATATAATAGTTAATCTTGTATAAAAAGTGTCTATTTTACAATATATTGGCACTCTCAAAGCGAGGGGTGATTTTACATAATATTCACTGTTTTTGCAGCGCAACCAGAACATTTTCGCAAAAAAATAACCTCGTCTGCATAAGACGAGGTCTTCAATAACACCATTCGGTATAAGCCGTATAACCACCATTAAACCCTTGTCACAAGCAAGTTAAGAAGCCTTATGCTCCAGTCTCAGCTTGTCTGCGACCATCGCGATGAATTCTGAATTGGTCGGCTTTGCTTTTGACATGCTGACTGTGTAGCCGAAAAGTGACGAAATCGAGTCGATGTTGCCTCTGCTCCATGCGACTTCGATGGCGTGGCGAATCGCCCGTTCGACGCGGCTTGCAGTCGTGTTGAATTTTTTGGCGATATCCGGATAAAGCACTTTTGTAATGCTCCCGAGCAGTTCGATGTCGTTATACACCATGGAGATGGCTTCTCTCAAGTATAAATAGCCTTTTATATGAGCGGGTACGCCGATTTCGTGGATGATGGTCGTGATGCTGGCGTCCAGGTTTTTCTTTGGCGATTCCGCCTGCGGCCGAAGCACACTGCTTTGAGAAGACGGGGCACGGTGTGTCAATTGAGATCCGTTTCCGCTGACCTGGCGGATATGACCGACTAAGTTCTCCATGTCAAAAGGTTTCAAAATAAAATACGACGCGCCCAAATCTACAGCTTTTTTCGTCACGTCTTCCTGGCCGAACGCCGTCAGCATGATGACATTCGGCTGTTTTTTAAGCTGCGATTCCCTCAGCCTTTCAAGAACGGCCAATCCGTCGAGATGAGGCATGATAATATCAAGCACAAGCACGTCGGGCTCCTTGTCTTTAAACAAAGAAAGACATTCCTGTCCGTTGTATGCGACACCAAGCACTTCCATGTCGCTTTGTCCCTCGATATATTCGCTTAATAGGCCAACAAGCTCCCTGTTATCATCAGCAACACATACTTTAATTTTCTCCACGTTTCTTCCTCCCCAATGTGTATGTTGATAAATTTCATCATTCTTTTTCTAATATGTTTAATTCGACAGCACCACTTTATTCCCTTTTTTTAAAAAGGATTTTTCCAATAATAGTGGTATGTCTAGCTTTTTCTCCGTTTTTTTCTGATTTTCTAGATTTTTCGACTTAAAATGCGACTTGACAAACCGGGGAACGTGAATTTGTCGAAAAATCTTTTCTTCTTTCATTTTAACGCACAACGCTCAAGAAAAAAAGGCGAAATCAAAAACTGCCGGAGGAATCCGGCAGTCAGCTTGCTTTTTCTTTTTTATAAATATCGATTCCCGCTTCAGACAGCATCCATTCAATATGCACGCCGTATCCGCTCGTCGGATCATTGACGAAAACGTGGGTTACGGCGCCAATGATCTTTCCGTTTTGGATGATCGGGCTTCCGCTCATCCCTTGAACGATGCCTCCTGTTTTACTCAACAGCCTCGGGTCGGTGATTTTCAGCACCATGCCTTTTGTGGCCGGAAACTTCTGAGGTGTCGTACTGACGACTTGAATATCGAATTTCTCGACTTTGTCGTTCTCAATAACCGTTAAAATTTGGGCAGGGCCTTCTTTTACTTCATCTGAAAATGCAATCGGAATGGCTTTGTCAGCGATGCGGTTTTTGATTGACTCGTGAAGCGTTCCGAAGATCCCGAATGGACTGTTTCTGTTGATATCGCCGATCACTTTTCGTTCTGATGCGAAACGGGCCAGTTTCTCTCCGGGATTTCCGCCTGTTCCTTTTTCAATCGAGGTGACGGTCGATTTTACGATTTGCCCTTTTTCAACAACGATCGGTTTTTTCGTATCCATGTCTGAAATCACGTGACCAAGCGCTCCGTATTTTTTCGATTTCGGCTCGAAAAAAGTCATTGTGCCGATTCCCGCGGCAGAATCCCTGATATATAAACCGATTCTGTATTTGTCTTCAGCCTGGTCTTTTTTCGGAACAAGCTTCGTTTTGATTTCCTGTTTATCTCTTTTAATCGACAGATGTAAGGTTTCTCCTGTTTTCCCGGCCTTTTGAATAAAAGGGGTAATGTCATTCATTTTTTCGATTTTCGTGCCGTTGATTTCGGTGATAATGTCGCCTACCGCGATTCCGGCTGCTTCACCGGGCGATTTTTTACCTTCAGAGGTATTGATTTGATGAAAACCCACGACCAAGACACCAACGGAATGAAGCTTTACACCAATAGACTGCCCGCCGGGAACCACTTTCAAATCAGGCAGGACATTTACTTTCGTTTTTTTAACTGGAAATCCGGCAAAATCATAAACGAGTTCTGCCTTTCCATTCTTTTCACCTTTTATTTCCACTTCGTTTTGATTTTCTTTCAATGTGAATGCTTCCGATGAAACATCTTTCGGAGTACTGACGGATAAGCTCGTTTCAACCGCACGGGTACCCGTCTCAAAAATGTTCAAGTTTTTTGGTATTACAATGTATTCTTTCACCGGTTTGTAAAATCCTACACTTATTAAAGAAACAAGGAGAATCATACCCACAGCTTTTCTGATTTTTTCAACATCCACCTTTTCACTCTCCTCGCACCTAACCCACACCATATAAATTTCTTTCGCTACATTCATTACTTTTGCCTTCCGGACAGCGATTTATAACTGTGAACGGAAGAAAAACATTGGATAAAATGATAAGAATGAGTTTGTATAAGAAAATGCCGACAAAAAAATAAGCTGTTCAAGATGAACAGCTTATCCGCTGGTTTTGACGAGCTTAGCTTGATTCAAAAGTTCTTTCGCATGGCGCTTCGTCAAATCCGTTACTTCAACGCCGGCGATCATCCGGCCGATTTCCGTGATTTTTTCCTGTTTTGACAAAGGTGTGACGCTTGTCGTCGTTCTCCCGTCTTTCGACTGTTTCGTGATCAAAAGGTGGGTGTCAGCCATCGCGGCCACCTGCGGCAAGTGGGTAATGCATAAAACTTGGGAGCCGATCGAGACGCGGTGTATTTTTTCAGCGATCGCCTGCGCGACTCTTCCGCTTACACCTGTGTCCACTTCATCGAAAATGATCGATGTGACATCCTGCTGAGCGGAGAAAATGCTTTTCATCGCCAGCATGATTCTTGACAGCTCTCCTCCCGAAGCAACTTTTGACAAAGATTTGAGCGGTTCTCCCGTGTTTGTAGAGATCAGGAAACGGACGTTGTCAATGCCGTGCTTTGTGAGCTGAACCGGCATTCCGTTGACGACGGGTGCATCATCATCCCGTTCCGCTTTTTTCACATGAAATTCCGTATCGAATGTCGATTTTTCCATATACAGATCTTTCAGTTCCTGCTGAATCTGTTTGGCCAGTTTTTTCGCCCATTTTTTTCTGATTTCGGACACATTGGCGGCTTCAATCGCCACATCCTTGCCGATTGATTCGAGGCGGGATTTTAAAGCCTGCAAATGGCTGTCCCGGTTTTCGATCCGGTCGATTTCTTCCTCTATCTTAGCCGAATAGGCTTGGATATCTTCGACAGTAGCACCATATTTGCGTTTCAGCTGTTTGATTTCGTTTAAACGCGATTCGATATAATCGAGGCGCTCGGGGTCGTATTCGAGCTCATCCAGCATATTTCTGATCTGAAAGGTTGAATCTTCGAGAATGTAGTACGCATTGGCTACGGATTCAGATACTTTATTGAGCCCTTCATTGATGCCTGAGACGTTTTCAAGCTCGCTTGAAGCCATGCCGACCCAGTCAAGCCCGGCCTGCTCGTTGCGAAGCGCATTATAGGCATTTTGCAGCGCTTCATATATTTTTTCGAAATTTGCAATTTGACGGCGCTCTTCCTGAAGAAGTTCATCCTCTTTCGGCTCAAGGTTTGCAGATTCGATTTCATCAAGCTGGAACTGTATTAAATCGAGCCTGTGAGCCATTTCCTGCTCGCTTTCAGAAAGCTCTTTCACCTTTTTCATGACATCCATGTAGCGGCTGTAAACTTCCTGATACGCTTTTAAAGCATTCTCGATTTCTTCTCCCGCAAACCTGTCCAGAAGCTGAAGATGGTGCTCGTCCTCCATCAGCAGCTGATTGTCGTGCTGTCCGTGAATGTCAAGCAGCAGTCTGCCGACTTCCCGCAAAGCGGCAATGGTGACAAGTTTTCCATTGACGCGGCAGATGCTCTTGCCGTTTGCGTTAATATCTCTCCTCATGACGATCATATCATCTGAGGCCTCAATCCCCAGTTCTGTGCACAAATCAAAAACCGGATGGCCGCCGTCAAGGAGGAAAAGCCCTTCCAATTCGGCCCTTTTTTCGCCATACCTGACATATTCGGACGATCCGCGGCCTCCGACAAGCAAAGAAACGGCGTCGATGATGATCGATTTTCCGGCCCCTGTTTCACCGGTTAGAACCGTCAGCCCTTTTTCAAAGGAAACGGTTAATTCTTCGATAATGGCAAAGTTTTTGATCGATAATTCAGCTAACAAGCTTTCATGACACCTCTTTTCAGGCCTTCGTTTATAAAAGCTCCAATATTTTCTTCTGTACGACTTTGGTATCATCATGCGTCCGGCAGATGATCAAAATAGTATCATCTCCGCAGATCGTTCCCATGATTTCTTCCCAATCCAAATTGTCCATCAGCGCCCCGATGGCCTGCGCGTTGCCCGGCATTGTTTTTAAAACGATCAGATGGCTGGCGGAGTCGATTTTGACAAATGCGTCCATCAATGATCTTTTTAATTTGGAAAGAGGATTAAAGCGCTGATCAGCAGGCAGGCTGTATTTGTAGGAACCGTTGTTTGTCGGCACCTTAACCAAATGAAGCTCTTTAATATCCCGCGAGACGGTGGCCTGTGTCACATTATAGCCGTCTTTCTTTAAAATATCGACAAGCTCATCCTGCGTTTCAATTTCATTGGCGGTGATAATCTCCCTGATTTTAATATGCCTTTGACCTTTGTTCATTTCACACCTCGTTTTATACACAAATTGTGTATGTTTATACATTTATGTTAAATGATTTTGTCGCAAAAGTACATGTTTGCAGTAAAAAAGGAATAATAGCTCACTATTATTCCTTTTTGCGTGCCGGCCAAACCCTCGCATTCCCGTCTGGCCTGCAAGGGTTTTTAATCACGCTGATCCGGTTTTTTCGCTTTTAATGTCTTGTGAGCCTCTTCGACAATTTGATTGATCATCTCTTCTGCTAGCGGCGTTCCGGGTTGCGCCTCTCCGCCCCAATGCAAATGGAGAAGAAATTCGATGTTGCCGTCGCCGCCGGTAATCGGAGAAAACGAAGCGTTTCGGCAGTCGTATCCTTCTCGAGCCGCAAACCGGCTGATGTCATCAAGCACAGCTTTATGGACGAGAGGATCGCGGACGATCCCTTTTTTCCCTACAGATTCCCGCCCTGCTTCAAACTGCGGTTTGACGAGCGCGATACAGTCGCTTCCCGGCACTAAAATGTTTTTAAGCACGGGCAGGATGATTCTCAGCGAGATAAAAGAAACATCGATCGTTGCGAACTCCGGCAGCCCTTCCGTAAAATCGGCAGGTGTGCAATACCGGAAATTGGTGCGTTCCATCACAACAACCCGCTCATCCTGCCTCAGCTTCCAGGCGAGCTGATTATAACCGACATCAACGGCATATGAGCGGAGAGCGCCGTTTTGCAGCGCGCAGTCTGTAAAGCCGCCGGTGGACGAGCCGATGTCAATCATCAGCTTGCCTTGAACGGAGAGCTGAAACTCTTTTAATGCTTTTTCAAGTTTTAATCCGCCTCTTGAGACGTATTTTAACGGGTTTCCTTTAACGGTCAGCGGAATCGTGCGGTCGACCTTTTCGCCCGGCTTGTCCAGTCTGTTTTCATTCGTATAGACGATGCCGGCCATGATGGCCCTTTTCGCTTTTTCCCGCGTTTCCATTAACCCTCTTTCTACTAATAAAACATCGAGCCGTTCTTTTTTTCCTGTCATGATCCAATTCCTTTATGAGTCTTTACGGGCGTCAAGAGTCTTATTCGTCTGATGACGTCTTCTTTTGTCATTCCGATCTCTTCCAGAAGCTTGGCGACGCTGCCGTGTTCAATAAATTGATCAGGTATCCCCATTCTGTCAATGATCGGACTGTATGACTGATGTTCATGGGCATACTCAAGGATCGAGCTGCCGAATCCGCCTTGAAGCACAGCCTCTTCGATCGTTAAAATCGGAAGCCCCTCGTTCAGGATTTCCTTCAGCATGTTTTCGTCAAGCGGCTTGATAAAACGGGCGTTAACCACTCTGACCGAACGGCCTTCTTTTTGCAGCTCCTCCGCGGCAGCAAGCGCCATCGGAATGGTCGTGCCAAACGTTAAAATGACCGCGTCTGTTCCAGGCCTCAACACTTCCCACGTTCCGATCGGGATCGTTTTCAATTCTTTATCCATTTTGACGCCGAGTCCGTTTCCGCGCGGAAAGCGCATGGCAATCGGGCCGTCGTCGTATTTGACAGCCGTGTTGACCATGTGCTGGCCTTCGTTTTCGTCTTTCGGCATCATGAGAACCAAATTTGGAATATGCCGTAAAAAGGCAATGTCAAACACGCCCTGGTGTGTTTCCCCGTCAGCGCCGACGAGACCTGCTCTGTCAATGCCGATAAATACATTTAAGTTTTGCCGGCAGATATCATGGACAACCTGGTCATAAGCGCGCTGAAGAAATGTCGAATAGATCGCCAGAAACGGCTTCATATTCTGAGTCGCGAGACCCGCCGCCATCGTTGCCGCATGCTGTTCCGCAATGCCGACATCAAACATGCGCTCCGGAAACTCGCTTGCAAATCCTTCAAGTTTTGAACCGACAGGCATGGCCGGAGTAATCGCCACAATCCGTTCATCGTCGCGGGCAAGCTTCCTGACCGTTTCGCTTACGAGCGAGCTCCATGATGGTGCAGCAGCTTTCGGTTTGACAAAGTCACCGGTATCGATTTTATATGGGCCGGTTCCGTGCCATGTGCCAGTTTTATCGGTTTCTGCAGGCTTATAGCCTTTTCCTTTTTTCGTAATAACGTGAAGGAGTACCGGGCCTTTCGTTTTCTTCGCATACTGCAAGTTCTCAAACAGTTCATCATAGGAATGACCGTCTACAGGCCCTAAATACGTGAATCCAAGCTCTTCAAAGAACATCCCGGATACCAGCAGATATTTAAGGCTGTCTTTGATCCGCTCGGCTGTAGCGGCAAGCTTCCCGCCCACAGCAGGAATCCGCTTGAACAAATACTCGAGCTCATCTTTGACCCATTGGTATTTTCCGGCTGTGCGCAGCCGTCCGAGCATGGAATGGATCGCTCCGACGTTTGGAGCGATGCTCATTTCGTTGTCATTCAAAATGACAATCATGTCTTTTTGTTCATGGCCGATATGGTTAAGCGCTTCAAGTGCCATGCCACCGGTCAGCGCACCGTCTCCGATGATCGGGATGATATATTCGTTTGTCCCTTTTAAGTCTCTCGCAGCCGCCATCCCCATCGCACCGGAGAGAGAAGTCGAGCTGTGGCCCGTTTCCCAGACATCATGTTCGCTTTCATTCCGTTTTGGAAAACCGCACAGTCCTTTATGCTGACGCAGCGTGGCGAAGTCCTTTCCGCGGCCAGTCAACAGTTTATGGACATACGATTGATGCCCCACATCCCACAAAAACTTATCTTTCGGGCTGTTAAATTCTTTATGCAATGCAATGGTAAGCTCGACAACGCCGAGATTCGGACCAATGTGCCCTCCGGATTCGGAAAGCGTTTCAATTAAAAAACGGCGAATTTCAGCGCTCAAGCTTTCCAGTTCTTCATTTGAAAGGTTCTTCAAAAATGCAGGGTCCTTTATCGATAACAGATCCAATCGGATCAACTCACTTTCAGCATGATTTCTGCAAGTATGCGCCTTGCTTCGTTTTAGGTTTTCAGCTTGAATTATTATATGATGAATTCATCCCCATGCGCAAACTTGCATATGCGGACGCTTCGTTTGAAAAAACAGCCGCTAACACAACGTGATAACGGCGCGGCGTTTTAGAGTTCAACTCTCTACATTTTATCATAATAAGCCTTAGATGCTCAAATGGAAGCCCTGTATCAATGATCCCTAGCGGCAATCATATCGCAGAACTCGTAAAGAAGCTCTTTTTCAAGCGGAAGCTCTGAAATCAGCTGTTTTGCTTTTTCAATATGTTCATCAAGCTTTTGGTTGGCGCCCTCAAGCGAAAGGAGCGACGGATAGGTCGATTTTCCGTTTGTCGCGTCAGATCCGATCCGTTTGCCGATTTTATCCTCCGAGCCTTCAAGGTCCAGAATGTCATCTCTGATCTGGAAGCCGATGCCGATATGATGGCTGAATTCGCGGAGCTTTTCGATCTCTTTTTCAGATGCATCCGCAAGAATCGCCCCCGCGATGACGCTGAAGCTGAGGAGTTTAGCCGTTTTCCCTTCGTGAATCCGCTGCAGTTCATCAAGAGATACAGACTTTGATTCCGCTTCCATATCTAAAATCTGGCCGCCGACCATGCCTTCAGCCCCCGCTGCCGAAATCAGCTCATTCACCAGCCTGATGCGTTTTTCAGCGGATACATGAGAAGGCATATTGGCAGTGATCATTTTGAAGCTTTCGGTTAATAAGGCATCTCCGGCGAGAATGGCCGTCGCCTCCCCGTAAATTTTATGGTTTGTCGGCTTTCCTCTTCTGAGGTCATCGTCATCCATACAAGGGAGGTCATCATGGATTAATGAATACGTATGGATCATTTCAACCGCGCATCCGACCGGAATTCCGGCTTCTTCGTCTTTTCCGTACGCATGAAGAAGCGCAAGAACCAAAATCGGTCTCAGCCGTTTCCCCCCGGCTTCCAATGAATACAGCATGGATTCCTTGAGGATGGACGGCGCTTGCAGGTCTTTAATATACATCGGAAGGCGCTCTTCGATTACTGTTTTTCTCGAATTTAAAAATCCGTCAAGTTTACCGGTCACCTTTTTCCTCCTCCCGAACACT
Organism: Bacillus sp. FSL K6-0972; assembly: GCF_037976035.1. NCBI lineage: Bacteria > Bacillati > Bacillota > Bacilli > Caryophanales > Bacillaceae > Bacillus > Bacillus sp. FSL K6-0972. The sequence continues at coordinate 2,613,583 of NZ_CP150260.1, forward strand.
GAAAGGAGCTAATTCCCCATTTTCCCGCAAAATGTAGTCCATCTGCTTTTCGACATTTTGCAGTTTTTCGTGGCACATTTTCGAAAGAGCCATCCCTTCCTGGAAATAGTCGATCGCCTTTTCCAAAGGCACGTCTCCCTCTTCAAGCTTTGATACGATCTGTTCCAGACCTTTCATCGCCTCTTCAAATGTCAGGTCCTCCCGGTTTGTTTTGTTTTCTTCAGCCATTTGTTTCGCCTCTCTTTTGCAGTACCTCACAGGTCAGCGTCCCATCGTTTAATGTGACACGGATCTCGTCTTTTTCATGAACCTGTTCAATACTTTTAATCAATTCGTTTTCTTTATATGTCAAACTGTACCCTCTTTCCATCACTTGGAGAGGGCTTAATGCATTCAGTTTACCAAGAACCGTTTGAAACTGCGAGTGAATCTGCTTAAGCTGCACATTCATATTCCGTTTCAGCCGGACTGTTTGCTCTTCATGCCTCTTTCTCGCTTGTTTAAGCTGCTCCTCTGGGTGAAGCATCTCCAGCTTGTATGTCTGTTCGTTCAGTTTTTGTTTTTTGCGGTCGACGGTCATCGCCAGCTGTTTTTGGAAGCGGTCGAATATCAGATCGAATTCCTGTTCCTTTTGGGCATACAGCCGTTTCGGGTATCGGAAGGCATAGGAAGACTGAAGGTTTTTCACCCGCTCCTGCCGCTTTTTCAACTCCTGCTGCATCGATTTTGTCATTCTCGCTTCGAGCGTTTTCAGGCGCTCCAGCAAGTCTAGCATATTAGGTACGGCCAGTTCGGCCGCTCCTGTCGGGGTCGCCGCGCGCAAATCCGCGACAAAATCGCTGATTGTAAAATCCGTTTCATGCCCGACAGCGGAAATGATCGGAATGTCAGAAGAAAAAATGGCCCTGGCGACAGCCTCTTCGTTAAATGCCCACAGCTCTTCGATTGATCCTCCTCCGCGTCCGACGATTAATACATCGCATAACTCTCTGCGGTTAGCCTCTTTGATGCTGCTTACGATGGACTCGCCCGCGTTTACTCCTTGAACGAGCGTAGGAAGGACGATCACTTTTACAAGGGGGTATCTTCTTTTAATGGTGGTGATCACATCGCGTACAGCCGCTCCAGTTGGAGACGTGACAACACCGACGACGGATGGGAACGCGGGGATGGGTTTCTTGTATTTTTCATCAAACAAGCCTTCTTGCGATAGCTTTTTCTTAAGTTCCTCATACGCGAGATGAAGCGCACCTATGCCGTCCGGCTGTATTTCTTTTGCATAAAGCTGATAGTTGCCGCTCGGTTCATATACCGAAATGCCGCCTCTCACCAATACTTTCATCCCGTTTTCAGGGGTAAAGGCGAGATTTCTGTTTTGTCTGGCGAACATGACGGATTGAATGCGGGCATTATCATCTTTCAATGTAAAATAAATATGGCCTCTGCTATGTATTTTAACATTTGACAGCTCGCCCTTGATCCAAATATCTTCAAGATGGGGGTCCACGTCAAATTTGCGCTTAATATATTTTGTCAAAGCCGTGACCGTGACAAATGATATTTCACTCATGGCACAGTCTCCTTTCTAAGAAGGCACAAGAACGTTCATCCGCCGGCGCGAGACCAGGCGGATGAACGGTTGTACATTAAAGTTAAATTGTACGCTTCGCTGATTTAACCGTGTTATGGGCCAGCATTGTGATCGTCATCGGACCGACACCGCCCGGTACAGGTGTAATATAAGAAGCCTTTTCCTTCGCTTCTTCAAAATCAACATCACCGACGAGCTTTCCGTTGTCAAGGCGGTTGACGCCGACATCGATGACAACGGCTCCCTCTTTCATTTGATCCGCTTTAATGAAATTCGCCTTTCCGACAGCGACAATCAAAATGTCGGCTTTTTTTGTATGAGCCGTAATGTCGGCCGTTCTTGAATGGCAGTACGTAACGGTTGCGTTTTCGTTCAAGAGCAGCTGCCCTACCGGCTTTCCGACGATATTACTTCGCCCGACGACAACAACCTCTTTTCCCGACAGATCAATCTCGGTTTTCTTTAAAAGCTCCACGATGCCCGCAGGTGTGCAAGGCAGAAATGTATCTTCGCCAAGCAGCATCTTCCCTACGTTTAATGGATGAAAACCGTCAACATCTTTGTCAGGGGATATTCTTTCGATCACCGCTTGTTCGGAAATATGATCCGGAAGAGGCAGCTGGACAAGAATTCCGTGAAAGTCGTCATTTTGGTTGTACTGGTCAATCACTTCAAGCAGCTCCTGTTCAGAGAAGCTTGCATCGAAATGATCCAGCTGAAAACGAATCCCCATTGCTTCAGCTGCTTTTTTCTTTCCCCGTACATATGAAAGAGACGCCGGATCATCACCAATTAAAATAACGGCCAGTCCCGGGGTAACTCCTTGTTTTTTCAGCTCTTCAACTTCCTTGGCCAGCTGCCCGCGCTTTTCCTTTGCTGTTTCTTTCCCGTCGATGATGGTTGCTGTCATTTGCTCTCCTCCTAGATTATTCAAGATCGGATTTAATGTTAGAAAGAACACCGTTTACAAACTTCGCCGACTTGTCATCACCAAATTGCTTTGCCAGTTCAATCGCTTCATTCATAGAGACGTTGACAGGTATGTCATCTAAAAAGATCATTTCATAGGCGGACAAACGCAAAATCGCGCGGTCGACATTCGCCAGCCTGTCAAGCTTCCAATTGACGAGATGCTGTTTGATCATCTCATCGATTTTCTCTTTGTTCTCTAAGACCCCGTAAACAAGCTGCTCGAAAAAAGCGTCGCTTTCCTGCCCGTCCAAGGCATGCTGCATCGCTTCATTCGGTTCAATATCACTGACATCAATCTGGAATAGTGACTGCAAAGCCTTTTCTCTTGCTGTTCTTCTTTTCATTCTTTCTTTTTCTCCTTTAACCCTCTTTGCTGCTTGCCGTTTAAGCCACAAAGAGATCATATCATATTTTTAGTCTTTCCGCATGCAAAAATCGCGGTTTTATCGTCAATAACCGAATAATAAGAAACAATCATTTATTATCATTCGTTTTTCGAACTTCTTAACAAACTTTCCGGTTTCTCTTATTTTTGATCGATAACGGCGGAAAGATGCTTTTAAACGTTATTTTTTAAAACGGAACATGAAAAAACCAAAGGGCCGTCATTCCCCTTGGTTCTTCCACTTCACCGCACTACATCTCTTGATCGACTTCCACCTCGTGCGTTTTTGAATCGAATTGAATGCCAACGATGTGAATATTGATTTCATTAATCGAAAGAGCTGTCATATTGAGAAGCGTCTGGCGGATATTATCCTGAACGGCATTTGCAACTTTAGGAATCGAAACGCCAAACATCATCACGCAATAAACATCAATGATAATTCCGTCGTCGGACAAATCAACTTTGACGCCTTTTCCGTGATTCTTTTTTCCAAACCGTTCAACGACACCTGTCGCGAAATTACCGCGCATTTCAGCTACGCCCTCAACTTCGGAAGCTGCGATTCCGGCAATGACTTCGATGACTTCCGGAGCGATCTCCACTTTTCCTAAATGATTGTCTTCATGGCTCATTTCCAATAAGCTGTTGTCGTCTTTCAATATGTTCACCTCCGTTAAAATTACGACCCCATTACATCATATATTTCTAAAAACTTCGTATTAAATTCTCCGCTTACGAATGTTTCGTGCTCAAGCAGCTTCAGATGGAACGGTATCGTCGTATGAACGCCTTCGATGACGAATTCGCTCAACGCTCTTTTCATTCTTGAAACAGCTTCTTCCCTCGTCTTCCCGTAAGTGATGACTTTTGCAATCATGCTGTCGTAATAAGGGGGAATCGAGTATCCTGGATAAGCCGCAGAGTCCACTCTGACGCCGAGCCCGCCCGGAGGCAGATACATCTCGATTTTTCCCGGAGAAGGCATGAAGTTTTTCTCAGGGTTTTCCGCATTAATCCGGCATTCGATTGCCCAGCCGTTAAAGGTGACTTCATCTTGGGTGAGGGTTAATTTTTCGCCTGACGCCACTTTGATCTGCTCTTTAATCAAATCAACCCCCGTCACCATCTCTGTCACCGGATGCTCAACCTGAATGCGCGTGTTCATTTCCATAAAATAGAACTTCTGCTCGCGGTAATCGTAGATAAATTCAACCGTTCCCGCGCCCGTGTATTTCACGGCTTCAGCCGCTTTGACAGCCGCCTGCCCCATCTGCTCCCTGATTCCTTCATCCAGAGCAGGTGAAGGGGTTTCTTCAAGCAGTTTTTGGAGCCTTCTTTGGATTGAGCAGTCGCGTTCACCCAAGTGAATCGTGTTTCCGTGTGTGTCTGCAAGCACTTGGATCTCCACGTGTCTGAAGTCTTCAATATATTTTTCAATGTACACACCCGGGTTGCCGAAAGCGGTGGCAGCTTCCTGCTGAGTGATTTTAATGCCGTTGATCAGTTCTTCCTCCGTACGGGCGACCCTGATTCCTTTTCCGCCGCCCCCGGCAGTTGCCTTTATAATGACAGGATACCCTATATCGCGTGCCAATGAAACCGCATCTTCAATATCTTCAATAATTCCTTTGGAGCCCGGTACGATCGGAACACCAGCCTGCTGCATTGTTTCCCTTGCAACATCCTTTGTTCCCATCTTAGAAATCGCGTCTGCTGTCGGACCTACGAAGGTTACGTTTACCTCTTCGCAAAGCTCGGCAAAATCGGCGTTTTCCGCCAGGAAGCCGTAGCCCGGGTGAATCGCGTCAGCACCGGTCATTTTAGCGACGCTGACGATGTTCGTTATATTCAAGTAGCTGTCTTTTGAAAGCTTAGGTCCGATGCAAAATGCTTCATCAGCCATCTGAACATGGAGCGCCTCTCTGTCGGCCTCGGAAAAGACGGCTACCGTTTCAATCCCCAGTTCTTTACAAGCTCTGATAATTCTGACAGCAATTTCTCCCCTGTTCGCAATTAATAGCTTTTTGATCATCTTATTGCTCCTTACTCTGCTTTTACTAAAAATAAAGGTTGTCCGTATTCAACCAGCTGGCCGTTTTCAACTAATACTTCAACGATCTCGCCTTTCACTTCGGCTTCAATCTCATTGAAGAGCTTCATCGCTTCCACAATGCAGACGACAGAGGATTCTGATACCTTCGAACCGACTGTTACGTAAGGATCGGCTTCAGGCGAAGAAGACGCATAAAACGTTCCGACCATCGGAGAGGTGATTTTGTGGAAGTTCCCGCCGTCTTTTGCCGCTTCTTCTGCTGCAGGCGCATCCTGAACTGGCGCTTGCTTTGCTGGAGCTTCCGGAGCCGGTGTTTGAACAGGCGCCGCAGCCACTTGCTGAATGGTTTGCACGGTTCCGCTTTGTTTTTTCAGTTCAACCTTCGATCCTTCGTTTTCGTATGTAAATTCATTTATCGAAGATTCATCAATTAATTTTATCAACTGTCTGATTTCATCAATGTTTAACATGCTATCGCACTCCTAATGAAAAAGATTTTACGCATTTATCAGTTAGTACTAAAAGTACATACTATATTCATCTTACAGGAGAGGAATGCCGAATTCAACTACAATCATGAGCGCTCAGCAGCAACAGGGGCCTTAGACATAAAAAAATCCCGCTTTTTGCAAGCGGGACATGTTTAATCTGCTGGCTCGAACGTCACAGCCACATCGTTTAAGTTTTTCACTTCTTTAGCGACGATGTCGATGATATCAGTGGCAGCGGCTTTTGAGTGCTCTTTCGCCTTCACCGTAATATTGACTTTATCGCCGTCGGCGTTGACCAAGGCGTCTTTATAACCTTTTGTTTTGATCAGGGTTTCAAGCGTCTTTTCCGTTCCTTCAGCTTCGCTGAGCTCTGTCATCTTGTCGTAAGCTTCGCTTTTTTCCTTTGCCGTCGCTTTATCACTTCTGACGATTTCAGTTAATTCCTCCCTCTCCCTGCTGCGCTGATCGTCCATTTCCATGCGGTATGTTGTGAATAAATCTTCTCCACCGGATGATTCTTCTGTGACAACCTCTCCGTTCTGCTCACTCGCAGACGTTTCTTTATCTTTTGCGTCTTTCCCTTCAGTTTTGTCTTTAGCAGGCGCGGTGTCTTCTTTGCCATCCTTGGCAGGCTCTTCTTTCATCGGTTTTTCTTTTTCAGCGGCAACTTGTTCTTTGTCATCCACCGTGACGACATTTTCTCCTTCAGGCGACATAATGTAGTAGACACTCAGCACAACGACGAGACTTAACATGGTTAAAAGCCAAACCGTTTGTTTTTTCAGCATCATTTATGAATCCTCCTTCATTTTTTTAGGGGCAACAGCGACGCGGTGGCTCGGAACATCAAGAACTCTTGTCACTGCTTCAATGATGGTTTTTTTTATTTGAACGTTGTCGACTCCCTGAGCGACAACGAGAACACCCCTGATATCGGGCTTTTTCGTCTGAACGACAACTGGCGTCTCTTTATCTCCGTTTTTAATGATGACGATTTCTTCGTCGGACGACATTTCAGACACCGTCCGCTTGCCTCCCTGTTTATCTGTCTCATTCGTTGAAGTCTCCTGGGTTTTTCTGTTTTTCTCGAATATTTTCAATGATGTTGCATCAACATTGACGACGATTGACACGTCCTCAACGCCGATGATCGTTTCCAATATGTCTTTGAGCTGATTCTCATATTCCTGTTCGTAATCTTGGATCGAGTCCTTCGGCTTGTCATCTGAGGCGGGCTTAAACACTTCTTTTTCACCTTCACCGCTCTGTCCAGCGCTTTCAGACGGAGCCTTTTGTGAAGCTGTCGGCTGATCTGCCGCTCGATCTTGAGAAGGTTCGGAAGAGAAGATCTGACTGACGAGCATGAAGGAAACGCCGAGAACAAAAAGCAGCAGAAAGTAGTGATATTTCGTCAGCTTTTTTCCGTCTTTCTCTTCTTTCGGCAGCAGGTGGCCGATCAGCTTTTCGATCCAGGTTCTTTTATTCATTGCCGCTTCGTTCTCCCCCTTCGATATGAACTGTAATCTTGTCGGGGCTTATTTCCCATATGCCTGCTAGCTGTTCTCTGACTTCCCCCGTCTCTTTCTTTTCTCTTTCTCGCATGGACTGGTAGCCGCGATCCGTATTGATCTCGACAGGAGCGACGGCTTGGACCGTTTTTTCCGATGCTGGTTGCAAGAATACTGAGACTTCCGCATGTTTACTGAAATCTTTCTCTGTTTTCAGCTGGCTGTCAGAAGAAACCGCGACTCGGTCTATCTTGTATTTGTCGCTGGCAAAACTGCTCTCTGCGTTCTTTTTCAGTTGAACAGCCATCTGTTCTAAGATATATGCTTGTTGTGAGGCTTGTATTTCTTTTTTTTCTGAATTCAGCTGATTTTTTATTTCGTTTGATTGAACTTGTCCGTTTTTTGTAAGCTTCTCAAAAATCACATCCGGATCGGTCCTGAATAAAGAGAAGATCGGATTCAGTATCACAACGATCAGGAGCAGGCTGATCACCATTTTCGCGTATTTTTGCATGCTCGAATTCGGCAGAAGCATATCGATGACGATCGCCATCAGAATAAATAGAATAATATTCGTGAGCCACTCTGTCAGAAATTCCATCTCATCCCTCCCTACTTCATCATCATCGTCAGATTCCCCGCTGTAATGATCACGGTTAAGCTTAAGAAAAACATCAGCGAAACGATGGCCATGGCAGCGAAAATGTAGATGACGCTTTTGCTGATGACATCCAGGCAGCTGATAACCGGACCGCCTCCGAGAGGCTGGAGAACTGCTGCGGCAATTTTGTATATGAGCGCGAGGGAGAGGATTTTAATCGCAGGAAAAGCTGCGATGCAAATCAAGATCGCCACACCGAGTATCCCGACGGTGTTTTTCAGCAGGAGAGACGCGCTGATCACCGTGTCCGTCGCTTCGGTAAACATGCGGCCCAATACGGGGATGAAGTTACCGGTGATGAATTTTGCCGTCCGCAAAGTAATGCCGTCCGTCACTGCGGCTGAGGCGCCCTGAACCGAGATGACACCGAGGAATACGGTTAAAAATGCAGCCAGCGTGCCGATCGCCGCATTTCTGAGGAGCTGGGCCAGCTGTGTGACTTTATATTGGTCCGTCATCGTGCTGACAATGCTTAAAATCGCTGATAAAAATAAAAGCGGCATCACGATAAATTGGATAAACAAGCCGCTCGTGTTCATGAGAAAGAGAATGACCGGATGAAAGAATGCGGCTGAGGCGGCTCCCCCCGAAGTCGCCATCAGCGCTAGAAGCAGAGGTACGAGCGACAGGATAAAGCTTGTCATCGTCTGGATCGCTTCATTCGCATATGTAACAGCAACCCGAAAGCTGTTAAGCGCAAGAATGATCAGCACCATGTAGACAATTGCATACGCCACTTTGCTGACGGTGCTTTGCTGAAACGCGTTTTGCAAAAGCTGAAGCAGCACGCAGAAGATGGTCAACAGGATCAGCGTCCCCAGCAGCTTCCCGTTAGCCAGCACTTCATGGAACAAGTAAGAAAACAGCGCTTTGCCCCATTCCTCAGGCGAAAAGTGCTTTTCACCTTTGACAAATTCAAGCAGGCTTCCTTTTTGACTTTCGGGAAGGTGTCCCCCATACTCTGTCAAAATGTTGTTCCAGAACTCCCCGACCCGGTCAAGCTCCAATCCTTCAGCCTGCTGTTTGGCCATTGCTTCAACCGATTCTTCTGCGGCGGTTTCCCCAGCCGGCTCCTCTTCTTTTGGCGAAGCTTGTACATCACGCGCTCCAAAGCATACGATTCCGATGATCAACAGCCAGAATAGAAAACGCTTCACTCAGGAAATCCTCCTTTCTGACTAAGACATGGAAGGGATGAGTCCGATGATCGTTTCGATAATCACGGTTAAAATAGGCACAGCCATGACTAAAATGAGGATTTTGCCTGCCAATTCGATTTTCGAAGCAATCGCACCCTGTCCGGCATCCTTTGTCAGCTGGGCGCCAAACTCCGCAATATAAGCAATCCCGATAATTTTCAAAATCGTTTCGACATACATCATGTTGATGTTGGCATTGGCAGCTATTTTTTCAATCATCCGAATGATTTCGTAGACCTGATCTACTAAGAATAGAAAAATTGTACAGCCGGCAAAAACGATAATCATAAAAGCAAACGTCGGTTTTTGCTCTTTCACAATCAAGCTGAGGAAGGTGGCGATCATTCCCAATCCTACGATTTGAACGATTTCAATGAGTGAGCCCCCCTATCCTTGAAATAGAAAGACAGCTTTTATCTTTTGGAATAGATCATCGACAACAGTAGCCACCATGAACAAAATATAAATGAATCCTAAAAGTGTGACCCATTGGGCATATTCCTTCTTCCCCATTTGATCCAGTATGGTGTGAAGAAAAGCGACGACGATCCCGACGCCGGCAATTTGAAAAATAATATTTACGTCTACTCCCATTTCGTGTATGCTCCCCTCTTCATTACATCAATAGAAGAATCAGCAGTAGTCCCGACAAAAACCCAAGGCTCTTCACCATCTTTTCATTTTTCGCCTGGGCGAGATTTGCTTCAGCTTCCTCTGTCTCTAAATGGGTTAACGCCAGTTTGATATGTTTTTGCTGAGAAATCAGATCATGACGGCCAAGCGTTTCGCCGAATTGCCGTAAAATCTCGTATTCTTTCTTTTTGAGAGCCGTTTCGGGCCATACTTTCTCCAGGCTGTCTTCCCATGCCGTCCCTGCTGAAGCGCTGCCTTTTTCCAGCTGTTCTGCAAATGTCTGAAACAAAGAGGCTACCGGCTCGGAAAGCTGGTGTGCGATCTGTTTTGATGCCTGACGGAGCGGCGTGTGCCCGTACATGATTTCAGCCTCCAAAGACTGCAAAGCGGCCAGCAGCTGGCGGATTTGCTTCGGTCTTTCCCTGAAAGGCTTCGCCATTTCAAATCCTGTCCATGTGGCTGCTGCCAAAATAAGCACGGCACCTAAAAGCTTCAGCATGATAACATCCTCTTCGCCGCGCAGAGAGGCTCTCCGTTCCCGTTTAAGATGCGGCTCAGGCTGCCGGGACCGTTCTTTCTGGAAAGTTCCACGATTCTCTCAAAAACCCGGTGCTCCTGAAGCATTTTCAATGATGGACGCCTGGCGATATCGGCATATGTGTAGCCGTGTGCCGAAACGATGACAGACACCCCCGCATGGACCGCTTCCAAGAGCGCTTCCGCGTCTTCCATTCTCCCGATCTCATCGGCGATCATCACCTCCGGACTCATCGATCTGATCATCATCATCAGGCCTTCCGCTTTTGGACAGGCGTCAAGGATGTCTGCCCTGTCGCCGAGCCGATATTGCGGGATTCCGTTTACACAACCTGCGATTTCAGACCTTTCGTCAACAATTCCCACCTTTTTGGCAGGCACGTTGCCGCTTCCTGAGCTGATCAGCCTGGCGAGGTCTCTGAGCAGTGTTGTTTTTCCGGTTTGCGGCGGACCGATAATCAGCGTGTTCAGCCACGAGTTTTGAAATAAATGGGGGATATACGGTTTGGAAATGCCGATTTTTTCTTTGGCAATCCGGATATTAAATGATGATATTTCCCTGATTCCTTTGACAGCCCCGTTTTCGACGACAACCCGGCCGGCAAGCCCCACGCGGTGTCCGCCTCTGATCGTGACATATCCTTTTTTCAATTCCTCTTCCAGTGTATACATGCTGTAATTTCCCAGCCTGTTTAAAAGAAGCGCCGAGTCTTCAGGCGTCGCCGCATAAGGGAGAAAGCGCGGCTTTCCTTTGTTCACCAGTTCCAGCGGACGACTTGTCCGAATCCGAATTTCTTCTATCTGATCGATTTCATGGTCGTCAAGACCGCTGAGCGCGCGTTTGATCGTATCGGGGAGAATCTCTGTGATGTGATGCAAAAACACTCCCTCCTCTTTTTGCTTGTCTTCTATAAAAATGTATGATCAAAGGAAGACATTATGACAAGTCGGTCTCTCTTATCATGTTTCACTATTTATAGATCCCTGCGATGATCAAAACCACTCCCATAAAGATCAAAATCAGCTTTGCGTAAGAAAGCTGCCCTGCAATCTGATAGATGCCGATTGTCATTGTAATAATAAAGATGAGCGGCCCGACCATGGCCAGCACGCTGTTGACCGCCACGGCTTTTCTGACGTCGTTTGTCAAAAGCATCACGACAGCCGCCGTCAGTTCGATCAAAGATGATACCACCCTTAACGCCGCCATTGTCAAAACCGTCGGATTGACTTGTCCAAAGAAAAGCTTCATGATCTTAAACCTCCAGTAACACTTCCTCTTTTTTTACAATCTATGCTCTCCCTTGAAAAAGTAGTCTTCCGATTTTTCTATTTGGCATGTGAGAGGTAAAAGATTTCAGACAGCAAAAAAAAGAGCCGGCTTCAGTGAAGCCGGCTCTTTCCCGCTGTTACCCTTATGCTCTTGATACGTAAGATCCGTCAGAAGTATTGACAACAAGCGTATCTCCTTCGTTTACGAAGAACGGCACGTTGACAACAAGGCCTGTTTCTGTTTTTGCTGGTTTTGTTCCGCCTGAGGCTGTGTCGCCTTTGATGCCCGGTTCTGTTTCAACAACTTTTAGTTCAACCGTATTCGGAAGTTCGATTCCGATCGTCTCTGTCTGATACATCATGATGTGGACAGACATATTTTCAAGCAGGAATTTGAGCTCGTGTTCGATTTGCTTCTCGTTCAGCTCAAGCTGCTCGTAAGATGTCGTATCCATAAAAACGTGCTGGTCGCCGTTGGCATACAAGTACTGCATCGTTTTTGTTTCAATTTGGGCGCGCGCCACTTTTTCACCTGCGCGGAATGTTTTTTCCTGAATCGCACCTGTGCGAAGATTTCTCAGTTTGGAACGGACAAATGCCGCACCTTTTCCCGGCTTAACGTGCTGGAAGTCAACAACGCGCCAGATGCCTCCGTCTACTTCAATCGTTAAACCTGTGCGAAAATCGTTTACTGAAATCATGATTATCCTCCTATTGCTCCAATCAAACGGATTATAAAATAATTAAATCTTTCGCGGAATGGGTAAGGGATTCGTTTCCTTCCTCTGTCAGGACAATATCATCTTCTATCCTGACCCCGCCTTTTCCCGGTATGTAAATTCCCGGTTCAACCGTTACAACCATGCCTTTTTCAAGCATCTGGTCCGAACGTGCTGAAAGCGCCGGACTCTCATGAACTTCCATGCCGAGGCCGTGACCTGTTGAATGGCCGAAATAATCGCCGTAGCCTTGTGAAGATATGTAGTCCCTTGTATAAGCGTCAGCTTGTTTCCCGGTGATTCCCGGCTTGATGCTCCGCATGCCGATAGCCTGCGCCTCAAACACGGTTTGATAAATGCGTTTCAGCTCATCATCCGGCTCTCCTACCGCGACTGTACGCGTAATGTCCGAGCAGTAACCTTTATAGTAAGCCCCGAAGTCCAATGTCACAAGGTCGCCTTTCTCGATCGCTTTGCTGCTTGCCACTCCGTGCGGCAGACTTGAGCGTACGCCTGACGCCACAATCATATCGAAGGACGAATGATCAGCTCCCTGGCTCCGCATATAAAACTCGAGCTCATTGGCGACTTCAATTTCGGTGATGCCTGGCTTTATGACCGTCAGAATATGGCTGAATGCATCATCTGCAATCTTTGCAGCTTCCTTTAATATCTTAATCTCTTCACTTGACTTAATCAAGCGCAACTTTTCCACAGATTGAGAAACAGGAACGAGTTCAGCTGCGCCAAGCTGCTCTTTGTAGGCGGCATACGTTCCATATGTCATTTTATCCTGTTCAAAACCGATTTTGTTTATCCCCATCTCTTTGATCACTTCGGCGGCCTTTTGAACGATTCCGCCGGCATGCTGAACAATGTCAAAGCCTTTGATTTGATCTTTCGCCTGTTCTGTATAGCGGAAATCTGTAATAAAGACTGCTTGATCGCCGGAGATGACCGCCAACCCAGAAGATCCGGTAAATCCGGTGATGTACCGCAGATTAACGCTGCTCGTCACCAAGATACCGTCAATGCCCAAACCGCCGAAAAGCTCTCTCAATTTGTTTAGTTTCATTGTCCACTAGTCCCCCTATTTGTTATTTGTGTTCATAAAATAACAGATGGCCAGCTTATAACCTTCAAAGCCGAGTCCGGTGATCTGGCCTCTTGCAACCGGAGCGATGACAGAGCGGTGTCGGAACTCTTCCCTTGCATGCGGGTTTGAAAGATGAATCTCAATCACCGGTATGCTGATCGCAGCCACCGCATCGCGGATGGCATAGCTGTAATGGGAGAAAGCTCCCGGATTCAAAACGATTCCATCGTATTGTTCCTCTGCCTCATGAAGCGCATCAATCAGGTCTCCTTCGTGGTTTGATTGAAAAAAAGTCAATTCAGTCTGAATGCCTTCGGCAAATTGAAAAAGTTTTTGTTCCAAATCGGTTAGTGTGTCTGTCCCGTATACATCGGGTTCGCGTTTTCCAAGCCGGTTTAAATTCGGTCCGTTCAAAATTAAAATATGCGGCAACTCTGCCTCCCCTTTCTCATCACGCAAAAAAATGTCCACTTACAGTGAACATTTTATCATATTGCTTCCTGATCAGGCACTATTCTCTTGTTTCTCCAAGGGCCCGCGTCAGCTTTTCAGAATTGAGTTCATTGTATTCAAACGAAATGGAATAGCCGACGAATAAACCGTAAAGCAGATAAATGCACAGCGTCGTCACAACCGTTTCCCTCTTTAATTCAGCCACAGTCTGAACATCGGGGAACATCGGGTTGAACAGATAAAACACGACAGCCCACAAAACGGCTCCATATACAACGCCTGCCCACATGCCTCTAACCTGCTTCAAAATGCCGTAGTAAAGCAGGGCAGCCCCGATAGAAATAACTCCAATCAATAGAATGCTGATAAACGTCCCGAGAAATCCGTTTTTCCAGTCACCGATGACAAATGGCTGGAGAATCATGTTTGCATTGACTTCGGAGAATTTAAAAAGGTACGCCAGTTCACCGAGTGCACTCCAAAGCACTCCGCCGACAAAACCAGTCGTGATCACCCTTCCGATGAAAGTCATCGGAGTTTCACGCTTATTTTGTTCAAGCTCTTCCGGCTGTTTTTGATTGTCTTCATTACCCATACAGTCCAGATCACCTCCATTTCCAGTATGTCCAAAAACAGCCTCGCCAACATCAGCTTTCCCAGATTTTTAAGATCCGAGTGTAAAAAGCATGAAAAAGGGTATACTTTAATTAGATTTGGCTTTGTAAGAGGTTCGAATTTCTTAAATTTTTGAGCCCGTCAATCTAGAGGTTTCAGCATTTTTCCTGTACAATAGGTGTAAGGAAATGGTTAATGTACTCATAGATTGATACAGATAGGTTGATGCAAATGTCAAATCAAACAAAACAGCCCGCATACGGAGGGCAGGCAGTCGTCGAAGGCGTTATGTTCGGCGGCAGGCGCCATTATGTAACTGCGATCCGCAGAAAAGACGAAAGCATTGAATTTTTCAAGCTGCCTCGGAAAACCAATCCGACGCTTGAAAAATTAAAGAAAATTCCTTTTCTCAGAGGGATTATCGCGATTGTTGAAGCGAGCGCGAACGGCACCCAGCACTTGAATTTTTCGAGCGAACGCTATGACCTTGATCCTTCTTTAGACGATCAATTGAAAGAAGAGAAGCCGTCCAAGCTAACAATGATTTTTGGTCTTGCCGCAGTCGGCGTCCTGTCTTTTTTGTTCGGCAAGTTTATTTTTACGCTCGTGCCCGTTTTTTTAGCGGAGCTTACCCGTCCGGTCTTTCAGTCGGACGTCGCGCAGATTATGATCGAAAGCTTTTTTAAGCTGCTCCTTCTCTTAAGCTATATTTACGCCATATCATGCACTCCTTTTATTAAAAGAGTTTTTCAATATCACGGAGCAGAACACAAGGTCATAAACTGTTACGAGCAAAATCTGCCGGTCACGGTTGAAAACGTTCAACGGCAGTCAAGACTGCACTACCGATGCGGAAGCAGCTTTATTCTATTCACCGTCATCGTGGGCATGTTTGTTTACTTGCTTGTTCCTACTGACCCTCTCTGGGTCCGTATTTTGAATAGACTTGCACTGATACCGGTCGTTCTCGGCATTTCATTTGAAGTTCTGCAGCTGACAAACAAACTGAGAGACATCCCCGTCTTGAAGGTGCTCGGCTACCCGGGCTTATGGCTGCAGCTTTTAACAACGAAAGAGCCGTCTGACGATCAGGTGGAAGTGGCAATCGCAAGCTTCAATGAGCTTCTTCATATGGAGACCAAAGCAGAGGACGAACAGAAGGAACCTTCTAATATCGTAATGTAATGTAACGAATAGGTTAATTTTTTGGGAGGTGGACAGTTATGAAGCAACGCGTACATCCTGTCTCAGCTTTAATTATTGCGTTTGGAATTTTTGGGTTTGTTTATTTCGCCGTCACAAGTCCGGGCCGCCTGCTCCAATACTTGTTTGTTTTTGCTGCGGCCGGCGCCATCATTTATTTCGTGATCAGGCGCATTTCCAATCGCAATATGGGCAGTGAGGGAGCCGCTTTTAAGAAAGCAGCCAAACAATCCAACAGGCGTTTTCAGGATCACAAAAAACGCTCTATAAAAGGCAGGGTTAATCATCTGAGAAGCGTACCGTCTATCAATAAATCAAAGCCGGTATTGGTGAAGAAAAAAAGCCAGACCCAGCTGACAGTGATTGAAGGCAAAAAAAGCAAAAAGAAAAACAGGGCTTTCTTTTAAAACGTCCACTGTTTCAAAAATAATTCTGTTCGTTTTTTTCCTAGCTCGATTAGAGCTAGTTTTTTTTCTGCCGACATCGCGAATTCAGTCGACAGGACTTCCTCAACAGGCAAAAAAATAATGTTCCGCTCATGTTTCGTGGCAATGTGCCTGGCGTCATGCGCCTCTTTCATCGTCTCAAACAGCGCCCCGAACAGCTCGAACGCATTTTTAATCGTTTTCTTCGGCCTCTCTTTTTCATTGGGCATCAGCGTGATGCCCAATACCGGCCGTTTTTTTTCTGTTGTAAACAGCCACATCGGAAAATTGCTTAGAACTCCGCCGTCTACGACGACGCTGATGCCGCTGGAGGACTTGAGCTTCACCGGCTCAAAAAAATAAGGGATGCTGCAGCTCATCCGGACCGCCCTGGCGACGGAAAAACGCCTTGGATTCAAGCCGTACCTGTTTAAATCGTCAGGCAGCACAAGCATCTTGCCGTTCGATAAGTCGGAAGCGATCAACTTCAGCTTTCCCTGTTCAAGATCCCCGAACACTGAAATGCCTTTCGCTTTCAGCTTCTCGGAAATCCAGTTTTCCAGTTTCTCTCCTTTATATAAACCGAGCCGCCAATAAATCGATGCCCATTGCAGCATTTTCAAAGGCAGGAGTGAAAACCTCGGGTCAAGGAGCTCGCTTTCATTTAATTCTTCCATCATTTGGCGGATCTCCGCGCTTGTATAGCCGGCCGCGATAAACGAGGCAATAATTGAACCGGCGCTCGTTCCGGCCAGCCTTTTAAATCGGAAGCCCCGTTTCTCAAGCGCTTCGTATGCTCCTACAAGCGCAATCCCTTTCATACCGCCGCCTGAAAAAACCCCGTCGATGTACATCGCGGTCTCCCTCCCTTAAAAGATGGCTCTACACCATTGTAAGAAACGGACAGAAAAAAAAGACCATGAGACAAAGCGGCAGCCGGAAAAACTGATACGTAAAGAAAAAAACCGCCGATACCCGGCGGCTTTTATTGATTTTCCTGTTCGTTTCTTTTTTGGACGCTTCTTAAATCGTCGATTCTTTTGCTGTCGTCTTCAAAATACTGCACAAGATCTCCGATACGGTCAATGCTGTTCCAGCTTAAATGATGTTCGATTCCTTCAACATCATCATAAATTTTCTCTTCGTCAACACCAATGATTCGTAAAAACTGCTCCAATAATTCATGTCTGTATACTAAACGCTTGCCTATTTTCTTCCCTTTGGGCGTCAGCACGAGGCCACGATACTTTTCATAAATCAAATATTCGTCTTTATCGAGTTTTTGAACCATTTTTGTAACCGAGGAGGGATGGACGGCCAGAGCTTCGGCTATATCTGAGACTCTTGCATATCCTTTTTCTTCAATCAGCATATAAATTTGTTCTATGTAATCTTCCATACTCGGTGTTGTCATCAAATCCCTCCAAATCACACCTATTCAAATCATAACAAGTTTACACTATGTGCATGTAAAAAACAAGCAACGGGATAACGTTTTCACCCGATTACCTTCTATAATTCCATTCATCTGCCGCATACTTCGTCCTGGCAAGATCGGTGACAAATTCCGTTTCCTCTTCCGTCAGTTCATAAGGCTCCAAATGAATGTTAAGCCCTTTTTCGAACCCTTTTTTAAAAGCTTCGCTCGCTTCTTCAATCGTGACTTTTTCTTTCGTCAGCTCATTGATGGCGACCGCTTTTTGTTTGAAGTTTCTCTGCATGCGCTCTCTGAGGCGGTCATTTTTGTAAATAAACAAATCAAAGAGCTTGTCCTCATCCAGATCAAGAAGGATCGAACCGTGCTGAAGAATGACTCCTTTCTGCCTCGTCTGGGCGCTTCCTGCAACCTTTCTGCCTTCGACAACGAGCTCGTACCACGACGGCGCGTCAAAACAGACGGAAGATCTCGGATTTTTCAGGCTCTGTTTCTCTTTTTCCGTTCTTGGTATGGCGAAATACGCATCAAGTCCCAGCTCTCTGAAGCCTTCAAGAATACCTTCAGAGATGACGCGGTACGCTTCCGTCACCGTCTTCGGCATTTCCGGGTGTTCTTCAGACACAATGACGCTGTAGGTCAGCTCTTGATCATGAAGCACACCTCTTCCTCCGGTCGGCCTTCTCACAAAGCCCAAACCGTGTTTTTTGACGGCATCCAGATTGATTTCCTTTTCGATATTTTGGAAATAGCCGACAGAAAGCGTTGGCGGATTCCAGCCGTAAAAGCGGATGGTCGGCGGAATTTTATTTTCGCTGTGCCAATAAAGGAGCGCCTCATCGAGCGCCATATTAAAAGCGGGATCCTGTCGTCCCGAATCGATAAAACGCCATGTTTCTTTTTCCATAACCTACCCTCTTTTTCTTTGGTATAAAATAAGTCTACCATTCCCTCTTAAAATTGAAAATAAATTCGGCGAATCAGATGACAGATTTCTGAGGCTTTACTATAATAGTACTTGTCTTAACATATCGTTAAAAATCTCCCGCTTATCAGGCGGGATGAATTCAAAAAGGAGTCGGATCAGATTGTCTACCAGCAGCATTATCGTTCTCTTGATTTGCGCCGCGCTCATCATCTACGCGGTCGTTTCATACATCTATCAGCAGCGCATTATGAAAACCTTAACAGAAGAAGAATTCAGGGCCGGCTATCGCAAAGCGCAGCTCATCGATGTGCGCGAGCCGAACGAGTATGAAGGCGGCCACATTTTGGGTGCGAGAAACATTCCGCTTTCACAGCTTAAGCAAAGAAAAAGCGAAATCCGGCCTGACAAACCGGTTTACCTGTACTGCCAAAACAACGTCAGAAGCGGAAGAGCCGCCCAAACGCTCCGCAAACACGGCTGTAAAGAGATTTACAACCTGAAAGGCGGGTTCAAAAAATGGGGCGGAAAAATTAAAACGAAAAATTAATAACCGAAGCTGTCTCTACTATGAGAAGGCTTCAGTTGAGTCCAGCATCCTAAAACGGTTTAACGTTTTAGGATGTTTTTTTAGCATATCCGACAGACAATCAAGAACAGGCAGGAGGAAAAGTTTGTCAGATGATTCGGGTGATGAGCGGTTATCCTTTCAGACAAAAATAAGCCGGCGAAATGGGTTCGCCGGCTTTGTTCGTTATTTTTTCAAGTCTTCGATTGAATTGACATCTTTCATATATGTCGGAACGACAAGGCCAATTTTTACGCCTGTCATGCTTGTACCGATATCTTCGTATTTGCCTTTGTATTTTTCAGCATATGTTTTATGCGTCTGCGGCAGCCATGCAGCAAGTGAAGCATCAACGCTTCCTTTTGCAATACCAGTCCACATCGGGCCTGCTTCTACTTGGCTGAGCGTAACTTTGTAGCCTAAGTCTTCAAGAACTTTTGCAACGACATTGGTGCTTGCAATTTCACTGTCCCATGCCACATAGCCGAGCTTAATTTTTTCGCCGTCTGCTTTATCGACGCCTTTTGTCCATTTCTTAACAAGATCTTGATGTTTTTTGACGAATTCTGCTGCAGCTTCTTCCGGTTTTTTGCCTTCCTGAATGGCAAGCATGACTTCCCCCATATCATCCTCTGTCCAGCTGAATTGGCTGAGCAGCTTGTTTGCACCCGGATGGTCGTCCTTGAATCCTTTGCGCGTAACAGTATGGATTTCTTCGGCATCACCATAGGAACCTTTTGGATCTTTCAAGTATTTCAGATCGTATTTTGCAAACATCCAATGCGGCGTCCAGCCCGTAATGATGATCGGTTCTTTTTTATCGTAAGCTTTTTTCAATGCGGCTGTCATTGCTGAGCTTGATCCTGATGTGACAGTCCATTTGCTGAGATCGTAGTCCTTGAGCGCCTGGTCCGTTGCATTCATAATGCCCGCTCCAGGATCAATGCCGGTAATTTTATAATCGACTTGATCGCCTGCTGACGCATTTTCATTATTATTGCTGCTTCCGCAGGCAGCCAGACCCAATGTCAGTACTGCTGCGGTGCCGATTCCCGCTATCTTTTTCCACATTATGCATTCCCCCTGCTTTTTTTCAATTTTATATTTTGTGTAACCCGGTCAAGTACGATCGCTATAATCACAATCGCAAGCCCGGTTTCTACACCGGTACCCGTTTGCAGCTGTGTAACAGCCCGGTAAACTTCTTCTCCGAGTCCAGGCGCACCTACCATTGATGCAATAACGACCATTGACAAAGCAAGCATAATGCTTTGATTGATACCGGCCAGAATGGTTTTCGTCGCGAGCGGCAACTGCACTTTAAAAAGCCGCTGGCTTGTCGTTGAACCAAATGCTTCTGTAGCTTCAATCAGATCTTCAGGCACCTGCTGGATCCCTAAGATCGTCATCCGGATTGTCGGGGGCATCGCAAAGATAACGGAAGCGACAACACCCGGCACAACCCCGATATTGAAGAAGAAGATGGCTGGAAGTAAATAAACAAATGCCGGCATCGTCTGCATTAAGTCAAGGATGGGCGTGACGATTCTCCGAACCGTTTTCTTTTGGGAGCCCCAGATTCCGACCGGAATGCCGATAATGACAGAAATCAGAACGGATGTGACGACAAGCGCCAATGTCTGAAGCATGGCGTCCCAATATCCTAAATAATCAATGATAAAAAATCCGATCAAAGTAAACAGCGCAATGCCTTTTTTGCTGATCAGCCAGGCGAGCGCGGCAAAAATAACAGTCAAAATAACCGGCGGCACAAAACCCAAGCCTTGGACAATCGCATCAACAAACGATTCCACTCCACTGGCAATTCCGTCAAATACCCCGCCGAACGACAACGTCAGCCAGTCAACAAACTGATCGATCCAATCGGCTAAAGGAATGCGGGGAAGCGATGATAAAGTAAACATTATCTCACCTCCTGAATAACAGCTTCATGATCTGGTTCATGATCTGAATTTGCATTAATATACCGGTCATTTCCGGCAAGCGCTCCGATTAATGCACCCTTGACGATGATCCCTTTCATCCGCTGTTTTTCATCGACGACAGCAATCGGAATGCTGGCATCAGAGACCAATTCAAAAATATCCGTCAGGACAGCATTCTCTTCTACGGTTGTGATGTCTCTTGAGATGACGCTCTCCAGCGTCTGGCTTTTTTCGGCTGCTTTCTTAGCTGTTTCAGCATCAACGGAGCCGAGGAGCCTATTGTGTTTGTCAACGGCATAAATCGATGAAATCCCCAGGTTTTTCATCAGCGTCAGTGCAACGCGCGGCCCTTTGTCTACGCGCACGGTTTCAGCCCGTTTCATAATGTGACCGGCCGTCAGCACTTTAGATAAGTCGACATCTTCAACGAATTTTTCAACATATTCGTTCGACGGGTTCATTAAGATCTCTTCCGGCGTACCGATTTGAACGATGTTTCCGTCTTTCATCAATGCGATTCGATCGCCGATTCTCAGCGCCTCATCAAGATCGTGGGTGATGAAAATAATCGTTTTTCCTACTGATTCATGCAAATCGAGGAGTTCATCCTGCATGTCCTTGCGAATCAGCGGGTCAAGCGCGCTGAACGCTTCGTCCATCAACAGAATGTCCGGATCATTCGTCAATGCGCGGGCAAGCCCGACGCGCTGCTGCATCCCGCCGCTCAGCTGATCCGGATATTGCTGTTCATATCCTTCAAGCCCGACAAGCTTTAAAGATTCCATCGCTTTTAGCCGGCGTTTTCCTTTATCCACTTTTTGCAGTTCCAATCCGTACTCTGTGTTTTCAAGAATTGTTTTGTGCGGAAACAGAGCGAACTTTTGAAAGACCATGCTGATTTTTTTCCGGCGGATTTCCCGCAGCTGGTCTTTGGACATATTTGTTATCATGTCACCATCTATGTACACATGTCCTGCAGTCGGTTCAATCAGCCGGTTTAAAAGCCGCACCAAAGTTGATTTACCGCTCCCTGATAGACCCATGATGACAAATATCTCACCTTCATAAACGCTAAAATCTGCTTGGTTCACCCCGACGGTCGCCCCGGTTTCTTTCAGAATTTCTTTTTTGGTTTTGCCATCGGCAAGCAGCTGCGTTGCTTTCTTTGTGTTTTTTCCAAACACCTTGGACACTTTTTCTACTTTTATCTTGATTGGCTTTTCGTCTGAATTCATATTTCTCCTCCCGTATGAAGCAATCTAATATACCGTAACATTTATGTAACATATGAGACAAACGGCATATTCGCTGTCATTTTGTATCATTACCTTCATATTCATCGTTGTCACTCTCTACCCTTGCGAATCCTTCTAAATGCTCCATAATCCTGTGCTTTCAAGGTAAATTAAACCATTATCTCTCAATAAAACATTGAAACTATCACGTTTTGCAAAGTAATTTTTATTTTTAATTTTAAATTTGATGAATTTACTATTTAATAAGGGGGAAATCCTTCTCATTCAATTAGTAAAACGTTTACATAAAGATGTTATTTTTCTCATAAAAAAAGCCGGCGAAATCGATCCGCCGGCTTTCTTATCATTTTTCATAGCGCAGCACGGGCTTCCGCGCAGCTTTTGTTTCATCCATGCGTTTCACAACGGTTGTATGCGGTGCTTCCTGAACGACTTCAGGCGTTTCCTCCGCTTCTTTTGCGATCTGGATCATCGTATCGATAAACGCATCGAGCGTTTCTTTCGACTCTGTTTCTGTCGGTTCAATCATGATGCATTCCTCGACATTGAGCGGGAAATAGATGGTCGGCGGATGGAAGCCGAAGTCCAAAAGGCGCTTTGCAATGTCAAGCGTTCTGACTCCCAGCTTTTTCTGGCGCCTTCCCGACAGCACAAATTCGTGCTTGGAGTGGCGGTCAAACGGCAGATCGTAGTAAGGAGCAAGCTTTCTCATCATATAATTCGCATTTAAAACAGCGTTTTCCGTCACTTCTTTGAGCCCGTCCGGCCCCATTGAACGAATGTACGTATAAGCTCTTACATTGATGCCGAAGTTTCCGTAGTATGGTTTCACCCTGCCGATCGAATGCGGACGGTCATAGTCAAAGGTATAGCGGCCGTCTTTTTTCACCAGCACCGGCTTCGGCAAATACGGAATTAATTCTTTCTTGACACCGACAGGACCTGATCCAGGTCCCCCGCCTCCGTGCGGCCCTGTAAAGGTTTTGTGAAGGTTCAAATGGACGACGTCAAACCCCATGTCACCCGGTCTTGCTTTGCTGAGTACGGCGTTCAGGTTCGCTCCATCATAGTACAGCTTTCCTCCGGCATTATGGACGATTTCAGCCATTTCTAAAATATTTTCCTCAAAAAGGCCGAGCGTATTTGGATTGGTCAGCATTAACGCGGCAGTTTCTTCGTCTACGACACGCTTTAAATCTTCCAGATCAACAAGGCCGTCGTCATTCGATTTGACGGTGACCGTTTCAAATCCGGCAACAGTTGCAGACGCCGGATTTGTACCGTGGGCCGAATCAGGAACAATGACCTTCGTCCTTTTATGATCGCCGTTTGCCTCATGGAACGCGCGGATCATCATCAGCCCGGTCCACTCGCCGTGCGCGCCGGCAGCCGGCTGAAGGGTGACCTCATCCATTCCTGTGATCTCTTCCAAATGCTCGCTCAAGTCGTACAAAAGTTCCAGCGCACCCTGCACGGTCGCTTCATCCTGGAGCGGATGGATCGCAGAAAAGCCAGGGATTCTCGCGATTTTTTCGTTAATCTTCGGATTGTACTTCATCGTGCACGAACCGAGCGGATAAAATCCCGAATCCACTCCGTGGTTGCGCCTAGATAAAGCCGTATAATGGCGCATAATATCAAGCTCGGACACTTCGGGGAGATCTGCCGGTTCATCTCTGATATACGCTTCGTCAATGACGTCTGTCACATCTGTTTCAGGGACGTCAAGCTCAGGAAGGCTGTAGCCGACCCGCCCTTCTTTTGATACTTCAAAAATAAGCGATTGATCCTGATTATTCATGGCGATCCCCCAATTCATTCATGAGTGTATCGATTTCCTCTTTTGTTCTGAGCTCTGTCACGGCGATCAGCATGTGCTGTTTTAAATCCGAATATGAAGCGCCGAGATCGTAGCCTCCGATCATATTTTTCTCAAGCAGGCGTTCATTCGCTTTTTCGACAGGTTCATTGAGTCTGATGACAAACTCGTTGAACATCGGCCCCTCAAACGCGACTTCAAGACCGGCCCGTTTAGCTGCTTCTTTTGCGTAAGCCGCTTTTTGCAGGTTCTGCCATGCGATTTCCTTGACGCCTTTTTTGCCGAGCGCCGTCATAGCGACTGATGCGGCAAGCGCGTTGAGCGCCTGGTTGGAGCATATATTAGATGTTGCTTTATCCCGTCTGATATGCTGCTCGCGGGCCTGCAGGGTGAGAACGAATCCCCTTTTCCCATTTTCATCTTCCGTCTGGCCGACTAGACGGCCCGGCACTTTTCTCATCAATTTTTTCGTGACGGCAAAGAATCCGCAGTGCGGCCCTCCGAAAGCAGCCGGTATTCCGAATGGCTGGGCATCTCCGATAACGATGTCAGCCCCCAATGCACCGGGCGGTGTTAAAAGCCCGAGAGCCAGCGGGTTGGCGGAAACGATGAACATGCTTTTCCCTTTATGGGCGATCGGTTCAATGTCTTTCAGCGGCTCAATTCGCCCGAAAAAGTTGGGGTATTGGACGATCACTGCTGCTGTATCTTCGCAGACGGCTTCATCAAGAGCCGCAAGATCCGTTATTCCTTTTTTGGAAGGGACTTCAACCACGTCGATGTACTGCCCTTTCGCATACGTTTTTAAAACCTCGCGCGATTCGGGATGGACGGTTTCCGATACGACGATTTTTTTCTTTTTTGTATGTCCTGAAGCAAGCATGGCCGCTTCGGCTAACGCCGTTCCCCCGTCATACATCGACGAGTTGCTGATATCCATGCCCGTCAGCTCGCAAATCATCGTTTGAAATTCGAAAATCGCCTGGAGCTCCCCTTGAGAAATTTCAGGCTGATACGGTGTGTAAGCCGTGTAAAATTCTGACCGCGAAATCACGTGGTCTACGATGACGGGCTGGTAATGATCGTATACGCCCGCTCCCAAAAAAGAGGCGTACGACACTGTATCTTTATTTTTAGCCGCGAGTTTCGTCAGTTCTTTTGTGAGCTCAGTCTCAGACTTTGCCTTTTTAATTTGGTATTCCCCTTTAAATCTGACGCTTTCGGGTATATCGGAGAATAGCTCGTCGATTCTCTCGACTCCAATTGCCTCAAGCATCTCCTTTTTATCCTGATCTGTAGCTGGCAGGTAACGGTGCTTCATCTTCAGTCTCCTTTCACGGTCTTGGCAAACTTACGGCTGCCTTTTGTAAAATGGGGTTTTCACGATTTTGGCTTTCAAACGCTTATTTCTGATTTCCACTTCAACTACGGTATCGAGGGGGCAGGCTTCTTTTTTCAGCAATGCGAGGCCGACGTTTTTCTTTAAGGTCGGCGACTGTGTGCCGGTTGTCACCTCGCCTGCTTGTTCGCCTTGATAATAGACGGCGTATCCATGCCTTGGAATGCCTTTATCGATCATTTCAAGGCCGACCAGCTTTCTGTCCGCTCCATGTTCCTTTTGGCTTGCCAGGACGGCTTTTCCGAAGAAATCCGAGGCTTTGTTTGTTTTGACGGCAAATCCGATGCCGGCTTCGATCGGCGTAATGTCCTTTGAGAGCTCCTGTCCGTACAGCGGCAGCTTCGCTTCAAACCTCAGCGTATCCCTGGCCCCAAGGCCGCACGGCACCAATCCCGAATCCTTGCCTGTTTCAAGGAGCAGCTTCCAAATGTAGGCTGCATCTTCATTCCGGCAGTAAATCTCAAAGCCGTCCTCTCCCGTATATCCCGTTCTGGACACAAGCGCCTGCACGCTGCCGATCGCTGCATCATCCCGGAACGTAAACGGCTTTAATTCGGCAAGATCATTATCTGCGACCTGTTTTAAAATCGCTTCAGCCTTCGGCCCTTGAAGGGCAAGCAGCGCAATCTCGTCAGACACGTTTCGAACCGAAACATCTCCTTCTATGTGCTTGTTCATCCAATCGACGTCCTTGTCGATATTGGCTGCGTTAATGACGAGCATGTAGACATTGGCCGCTTTTTTATAGACGAGGAGATCGTCAATCGTTCCGCCGTCTTCATAGCACATGGCCGTATACTGGGCGCCGCCTTCTTTCAGCGTCGAAACATCGTTTGTCAACAGCTTTTGCAAAAACGGAAGGCTGTCTGTTCCCGTGATTTCGACCTCCCCCATGTGTGAGACGTCAAAAAGCCCCGCTTTCGTCCTGACGGCTTCATGCTCCTCTTTAATTGAAGAAAATTGAACTGGCAGTTCCCAGCCGCCAAAATCAATCGTTTTCCCGCCATATTCCTTATAAAGGTCATATAAAGGCGTACGTTTAAGCATTCTGCTTCCCCCTTCGCTTTTCAAACTAAAAACAAGTTTGCCAATCATCAGAAAACAAGAAAGATTTCAACATCAATCGGATGGCTGCGCCGCTTTGGACGGCACAAAAAAGGACAGAGAAGCCCCTTTGTCAGTTCGGAGGCTCTCTGTCCTGGCACCTGAAAGTTTACTTTGCATCAAAAGCAAAGATGTCCCCTTTGGTGGTTTGCTAAACATAATATGATACAAACTCTCTCCAGAGTTGCGTCAAGCAAGAGTTCTTTTGCCTGAGAGATTCACTGTTTCCCCAGTTTGCTCCTTCGGCGCCGCTTTTAGGTTTCCCGCTATCGGTCTCTCCCCTTGCCGTCATTCGCTCATATTCATTTCTTTTCGTGGACATACTATATAAAGCTTACGTTTTTTTACTGATGATCTACAAATATCCTACCATCATCACAACGATTGGGCAACAGAAAAAACCATTAACAATTTATTATTTCAGAATAAGAACGTTCGTGTTTTGTTTATTTCTTAGTAAAATCCGTTTTTATCACGCAAGATTTTCTTTTAAAAAAGAACATTTGAATCTCAGAAGAGAAAGGCGGCATGACGATGAGACCAGACATTCATTTCGACAACGAGTGGCCGGAACAGTTCAAAAAGCACCTTGATGAAGACGGACCGTGGGCGAATTGGGAGCTTTACAAGCTTTCCTGTGAAGTGCAGAAAAGGCTTGCGATTCCGACGTTTGAAGGCTTGCAGGCCCCTTACCACCTCCCCGGCTTCACACCGCTACCGCACCAGCTCGAAGTCGCCCGGAAGGTGGTCGAGCAGATGAACGGAAAAGCTATCTTGGCGGATGAAGTGGGCCTCGGCAAAACGGTCGAGGCAGGGCTGATATTAAAAGAATACATGATTCGCGGGCTGGCCAAGAAAATATTAATCCTCGTCCCCGCCTCGCTCGTCTCGCAATGGGTGAAGGAACTGCGGGAAAAGTTTTTAATTCCGGCTGTGGAACAGAAAAAAAGCTATGTATGGGAGCAGTGCGATGTTGTCGTCTCCTCCCTTGACACGGCAAAGCGGTCGCCGCACAGGGAGACGGTTTTGTCGATCCAGTATGATGTGGTGATTATTGATGAAGCTCACAAACTGAAAAACAATAAAACAAAAAATTACGAGTTTGTCCGCAGCTTAAAGAAAAAATATTGCCTGATGCTGACGGCGACGCCGATCCAAAACAAGATCGACGAAATATTCAATCTCGTTTCCCTGCTAAAACCCGGACACTTGGGAAATGAAAGCAACTTCAACAAAGATTATACAAAACAGATCAATTCAGTTGAAGCACACGAGCGCTTGAAGTCGCTTATCAATAAAGTCATGATCAGAAACAGACGGCATGATACCGGCATCACCTGGACAAAGCGCCATGTCGAAACCGTGCCCATTTCCTTTTCTCCTACAGAACAGGCTTTGTATGACGAGATTAAAAAGCTGAAGACAAATCATCAGCATTCATCAAGCATGTTCTCAATCATGACATTGGAGCGCGAATGCTGTTCAAGCAGAGAGGCTGTCTATATGACGCTGAAAAACATGCTTGACCGAAAGGATCGCGAAGCGCCGGTGATCGCTGAACCTGTCATCCACCATTTGATCGAAAAAGTCAACGAGGTCACACAAAATTCAAAAGCGCTGAAAGTCGTTGAACTCATTCAAGAACTCGATGACAAAGTCATCATCTTTACTGAATACAGGGCGACACAGATTTATCTGCAATGGTTCCTCCAACAGAACGGCATCAGTTCCGTACCGTTCAGAGGCGGATTTAAAAGAGGAAAGAAAGACTGGATGAAAGATTTGTTCAGAGGCAAAGTGCAGGTTCTGATCGCAACTGAAGCAGGCGGGGAAGGGATCAACCTTCAATTTTGCAATAAAATCATCAACTATGACCTTCCGTGGAACCCGATGCGTCTCGAGCAAAGGATCGGCCGGATTCACCGGCTCGGCCAGGAACGCGATGTCTACATTTACAACATGGCAACAAAGCATACCGTAGAAGAGCATATTTTAAAGCTTCTCTATGAAAAGATCGATTTGTTCGAAAAAGTCGTCGGAGACTTGGATGATATTTTAACAAAAATCGAGGTCGGCAATTTTGAAGATCACCTCCACGACATTCTCTTTTACTCTGCGACTGACGAGGAAATGAAAATTAAAATGGAAAACTTAACCTCTTTTATTTCTTACGGAAATGAAGCCGCTTCAAACCAAAAACAGATCGGAGGCTAAAATCAAATGCGTCAGGAAGAAATATATCTGTTTTTAGAACGCTTTTTCACCGCAAACGGCTGCGCGATCACCGACAAAAGTCCAGGCCACATGACCGTGCAGCTGACAGTTGAGGTCGATAAACAGATCATGAACAGGCCGTTTTACTGGCACTGGCTTGAAAAGACGGGCGGAGTGCCGAATCCGATGAAAATCACGCTGATCACGAATGAAGACGAGGCCCCTTCCGATATCGAAGGGGAGTTTATTCATTTCGGATCACCAAGACTTTTTCAAATTTTCCAGGCAGTGCAAAAGAACGGCAAATTTATTCGCCTTTATGAGAGAATCCGTTCCGAAGGAGCTCATATTCCCCTTGAACCGTGGCTCGGCATGAACGTGACGATCTCGTACCAGTCCGACATGAAAAAAGATAAGCTTTTGTCCCTCGGCCTTCATTTAATCAGCGGTCAGCTGATCGAATCGTTTCAAGAACAAATGGAAGCCCGCAAGCTCTCTTCGCAGATCTCTGACTACTGTTATACGATGTCGCCGTTGATTAAGCCGGAAAGCGGCATTAAACGGCTTGAGCGCTATATCGAACAGGCCGCCAGAAGCGAACCGCTTGATTGGGCTGAAGCATCCCTGAAACGTTGGAATAACGACCTGTCACTCTTAAACCAATTTTACGAGGATACTGAAGAAAAACCGGAGGAATACGAAATTGAGAAAAAGGCTCTTCAAACGCTTTACGAGCCTAAAATCGATATTAAAGTTCAAAACGGCGGATTATTTTATCTGCACAAAAAAATTTAGGATAATTTTTCCGATTCGACACCGTTCTTGTTTTTATTTAGAGAGCTGGAATTATAATAGAACTAAAGAGATAAGAGAAACTTTCGTAACACCATTTGGACAAGCTTGGAAAAGTGTTGAGTCTCGGGGTTTATCTTTGTTTATCACAACACGGTTGTCTGAAATACATAAACAAGTATTTTGGGGGGGGAAATGTATGAATAAAGATAAAAATGAGAAAGAAGAATTGGATGAGGAGTGGACAGAACTGATTAAACATGCTCTTGAACAAGGCATTAGTCCAGAGGAAATACGTATTTTTCTCAATTTGGGAAAGAAGTCTGCAAAACCTTCCGCATCAATTGAAAGAAGTCATTCAATAAATCCTTTCTGAATGTGCTATAATATCGAAAGGAAGGTGATGACATTGATTGGCCAGCGTATTAAACAATATCGAAAAGAAAAAGGCTACTCACTATCTGAACTAGCTGAAAAGGCTGGGGTAGCGAAGTCTTATTTAAGTTCAATAGAAAGAAACTTGCAAACAAACCCCTCCATTCAATTTCTAGAAAAAGTCTCCGCTGTTCTGGACGTCTCGGTTCATACCCTGCTCGATGAGAAAGATGAAACCGAATACGATGGTCAATTAGATAGTGAATGGGAAAATCTAGTTCGTGACGCTATGGCATCAGGGGTTTCTAAAAAACAATTTCGAGAATTTTTAGATTATCAAAAGTGGAAGAAAAGACAGGAAAAGGAGTAAGGGAAACAGATCTTACTCCCTTTGGCATTTTTTACGCTGAATAAGCCGATTCCTCATGAACATAAAAAAACGGATCATAAAGATCCGTTTTTTAAATTGCACCATTATTTATCTTCACTGTGCGCTCTTTCGTTCTCTTTTACATAACCTTTTTCA
This sequence comes from Bacillus sp. FSL K6-0972, assembly GCF_037976035.1. Lineage (NCBI taxonomy): Bacteria > Bacillati > Bacillota > Bacilli > Caryophanales > Bacillaceae > Bacillus > Bacillus sp. FSL K6-0972. The sequence goes on from NZ_CP150260.1 coordinate 2,643,758, forward strand.
TCGGCATGTTTTTTGCCGTCGATTGTCAAGCCGTTCCATTGAGTAGCTTCGAATGAGAAGTCAAGCTGCACAGAATCACCTTGATATTTGTTCTGTACCATTCTGCCGCTGGCGTCTGTTGTTTTGTCATTGACGAACTCAATCACCAATTGAACTCTGTCAAAGTCATATGGATCTTTCGGAATGCCGTCGTATTCAGGCGCAGTTTTTCCGTTGATTGTTGCTACATTGATTTTGCCATTGTCATGCAGGAACTCTGGCTCAATTGCTTTCTTCACTTTTTCGTACGCGCTCTTATCTTTTTTCGCGGACATATTGTACAGATCATAAAGGTTGGCTTCATCTAAAATGATGTTTTTAGGATAGCCGTTTCCGCCTTCAACTCCGACAGTCAGAACGCTGACTTTAAATTGTTTCAGGAAGTCTTCCGCTGTGCTTTTTCCGCCGTTTTTCGCGTTTCCGTCAACGAAATTGCTGTAGCCAACCTGCATCAGCACTTCTTTAATCGCAAGTGATCCGTCATTTTTGAATTCGAAATCTTTAGTGAATTTGTCGCCTGGTTTTAAGTTGGACAAGTTCACTCTTGCAGATGTATCTTTCGCATTTAAGTCAAGCGTACCTGCTGCATAAGTTGCTTGAGTTGTTTCGATGTCGTTAAACGCAGCCCAAGTTCCTCCTCCTACTAATGCCAGTCCAAGCGCAGCAGATGCGACGCCTAATCCGAGTTTTTTCTTTGTACCCATTGATAACTCCTCCTTTTATAATAAGAAAATCTGTATATATGGAGACCTGAATGTTCAGGTGACCAACGAAGATTACATGGAAACTGATTGATCTTTGCCGGCGGCTTCAATTGCTTTAGCTTTTTGGTCAATCTCTCTTAAAGCCGCGGATACAGTAATCACTGCATAAAGAATCAACAAGAGTCCCGGCACGATCAGCAAAATGGCTGTGCCGATCGGTTTACTTGCAAAATCCAGCAAATACCCGGCATACGGAACCGTAATGCCCGAATACTTAGCGACAACATTTTCCGCCAGTACCGGATCGGAATCAGGGTTTTGGTTATTGTCACCCTTTGTCTTAAACATGAGATTTGATTTATTTTTTGTTATACCGATAATTCGGTGGGTAACCATGGTGTTTTCGTCTTGCATGAATGTAATGATATCTCCCTTTTTCAAAGACCCGGGATTTTCAACTTTTTGAACGGCAATCACAGAACCTGTTTTAAACTCCGGCTCCATCGATCCGGATAAAACCGTTTTCAATTGATAGCCGAAGAGCTGTGGCTCTCCGCCGGACGACTTTGTCGAAATCACGACGATGACCGCGGCGATGATGAGTGTGAAAATAATCACATATAAGATATTGCTAACCCATTTCATCACATGTTTCATGACGCTTCCCCGCTTTCTAATGAATTTTCTTCTTTTCCATATTCTTTATCTACGGATTCACTGCCCTTTGGTGTTTCTTCTATATCCTGTTTAGATTTTTGCGGTGTTTGAGTCTGTTCTGTTTGCTTTGGTTTTGCTGAAGCTTTTTTAGGAGGCTTCGGTGTTTCTTCTTTGCAGTCTTGAAGCTCCATTACATTTGACCAAATGAAAGGTTTGCCCTTTTTAACATCGGGATGGCCTTCAGGCTTGATCAATTTAAAAGCGTATAGCCCACCTTTTGCTGCCCGGTTCGACTCAATCCGGTAGATGCTCTTTTCGGCTTCTTTTTTGAAAACGCCTTTATCGATGACAGTCCCGTCCTCTAGCGGCTTTTTGGAATGACCGAGTTTATGAAGCTCCCACTTCCATTCAGAGTCGGCGATTTGACTGCCGCGGTTTTTATATTCTGCAAACAATGTCAGCGGTGCACAGACCGTTCCTTTCGTCTTTGTCTGTTTTTGAAGCTTCAAATCGCTTCCGTCCCACTGTTTCTCATCTTGAGGAAATGATGAGGCCGCTTTCATTGTCATGCTGTATGTTTCCACATCGTGAAATGATGCGTTTGTATGCTGGGACAGCTGACTCCCCAATCCAATTAAAAGGTAAATGATCAGCAGCGTTTGAAAAACGATGATGTTTTTTCCGGCTCTTTTTCGGCATCTCCTAGTTCGAGATAATCGGATCATGACTACCCTCCTAGCGAGTATGTAATAACTTTCGGTTTCGTTCGTTTTAAAGAACTTTATAGTTAGAGTATATAGAACAAGCGTACCGTTTGAAAACTGTCAAAATAGTCGATTAAGTTCGTTTTACAGAACATTTTCGTTTAATTCCTCAAAAAACCTCTCAAATTCTCATCTTTTTGAAATGTTTGAAGTTCTTTATAGTGTACACAATTTCTTCTTAATTTTTGTATAAACACTGTTGACAAGGAAAAAATAGGATAGAAAGGATGATGACCCGTGCTGAAAAACGTCATGTTATGCTCTTTTTTACTGCTTGCCGGCATCGGGCCGCTCAATGCCCATGCGGCAGCTTACGAAACAGCCCGCATGTCTAAGTGGGAAGAAAAAGCGGTTGAGGAAGCAAAAAAGAGATATCCGGAAGCAGAAGTTCGCCTCACGAAAAAAGTATGGGATCGAAAGCGGGCCGATGAAGCGGTCAAACAATACCATGTCACATTGAGTGAAGGAAATAAAAATTTCGGAGTGTTTGTCACAATTTCATTTGAACCTGCGACACACAAAATTAATAAAGTCGTCGTTGTGGAAGAATATAAATAAGCCGCTTTGCAGTGCAAAGCGGCTTGTCTTTATTTATGCCGTTTAAAAAACATGATACAGCCAAGGGGAAGAATGCCGAACCATTGATATATCCTGGACGGCGGCTTTGACTCTTTACGTTTTTCTTTCATTTCTTTTCTTTCCTGCTTAGGCGTGTCCATATATTTTACGAGCTGTTCCGTCATATATTTAACATAATCGTTCGTTTTCATCGCATCACCTCTTTGGGAGTTCTGTCAGTTGAAGTGTTGTCACGCGAATCTTTTTTTATACATTCTTCATGATTCCAACACACAATTTTTAATATTCTTTCCACTGTGTGATTTTCTGATTTCTCAAATCATATTGAAATTCAGCACTCGTTTCTGTGCCGGAAGCTGTCGTTACCTCTATCTTAACTCGTTTGAGCTGCTGATGAGCCGGGCTGACAGTATACGATATCAAGCCATGCTGTTTTTGAATTTTTTCTTTTGACTCTTCGTGAATATGGGACAAGGCATGGAGAATTCCATTTTGGAGAAGGTTTTGCTGAATGTAAAATTCTTTTGTTTGCTGTGCAAACGTTTGTTGATTCGTTAATAAAGTAGCTGAATGACTCGCGCAGAGCATGCAAATCACAGCTGTGAAAACAGCAGCGGGATAAATGAATCCTTTTGAATTTTTCACATGATCACCTTTTACATATGATAGAGCGGAATGGACGTACGGTATGACTTTCCGCTTAGACTTGTCACTTCAAGGATCAGCAGGTGATCTTCAATCACAAACCTCATTTGTTTGACATGTTGTAAAAGCGGTACATGACCTTTTCTATTGACTCTTTTTCGAATAACTGTCTGATATTGTTCATAGCGAACGATGTCACCTTGACGGTTTGTCATTGCCAATGACTGATGATCGCCGGCTGCTCTAATGTCAAGCGAATTTCTGCACTCCTTCAATATCTGCTCGGCCGTAATCGTCCATTCACGCGGGTGAATATCCGCACCGTTTCTTTCCGGGGATAAAAACAGATGAAATATCGAGGCCATCGTACCTGCAACGAACATATACACCATTAAGGAAACCAGAACATTAAGAAGGGTAAATCCCCTTTGCCCGCAAAATGGTGAAACAATACCTTTGGCTGTCTCTTTTTTTAATGGAGATGCATGCTTCATAATCATCTCCCTTCTCCTTCCATTCAATAAAGTAAGATGTATTCCGGTAAAGCACAGTTTCTATAGGCTGAAACTGTCCGTTCAGCGTGTAGCGGCTGATCTTTTCATCCAATATGCGATATGCCTCTTCTTCTTTTTCGGACGCCTCACGCTGCAATGACATCTGATGAACCATAGGAATTAATAACATGGTGATCATGACCCATATGCCGAATGCGGAAACAGCTTCAACTGTTGTAAAGCCTCTATTCTTTTTGCACATTAATCTTTCCGCTTCCTAAATAGATCGTCAGTGTAAAAGAGGCGTGCTGTGTATCGATCACGATTTTTCCTCCTTGATTCGGAACTCCGCTTGGATTAAAAGTAAGAGTTGGTTTGAGCGTCGATTTTTTGAATGCGATATTGCAACTGTATGTCCTGACCAGCTCAGGCGAAGAACCATCGTCCGAATGCTTAATGATATAACGGCAGCCGGTAAAGTCAAACTGCACCTTAACCGTCGTATGGCGGACGAGAGCTGTCTGCTGAGCGTAAAGCAAATCCTCTTCAAGCTGTGAGACAAAGTGCTGAACGATTCTTTTTTCATAAATGGGAGGCAGTACAGCAAAAAGAAGAGTGAGCATAATGGAACCGATCATCAATACAGTTAAACTTTCCAAAAGGGTAAATCCTTTTTGATTCATAACCGTCAATCAGCCAGTGCTTTCCCGTTTGAAATTTTAATTGCTTTCCCATTCGGGCACTTTAAGTTCTTCTTCATGTAACCTTCAGATTCAAGTTCCGCCCTGCTCGGCGTTTTCCCGTCATGATCCATCTGATAGGCTGTAATTTGCGCTTGAACCATATTGATTAATCCTTCGCATCCTTTCTTTTGAATACTTTGATTATGCTTGGTCACATTCGGAATGGTGATCAACAGCAGGATGGAGATCACAAGCATGACGACTAACATTTCAATAAATAGGGGTAATAACCTTTAAATGATTATGAATCTGGTTTCCAGAAAACACACAAAACGTCTAAAGTATTGAAGAATTTTTGTCGATAATTATAAAAGGATATTTAATGGAGGGAAAAATGAAAAGGTTATTGACATTAATGTTTGTAGTTACGGTATTAACCGCTTGTTCAAACCCAAATAAACAGCCTGAGGAAGAAAAAGCAGTTCATCAAACTAAGACAACATCGAATCAAAAAGAGAAGAAAATTAAAACGCATAAGCTGACTGATAAAGATAAACGTTTTATTCAGCTTATAAAAGATGGTGAATACGATAAAGTCATTAAAGAAACAAGCGATTTAAGGAACGTCTTTGAAAAAGATTATTATTTTATTGCATCTGTTTATAAAAAGGAAAAAGAATTAAAAGAAACACATTCAGGTACTTACGATGACTATTCTTATATGAGTGCCATGTTAGATAAAGTTGTTTATATGGAAAATCATAATGATTTAAAAATAGAACAATTCAAAGAGATGAACGACAAAAGGTTGAAATCCGCGAAAAAAGAACAGGAAATTCTTGATGAAAAAGAAAGAAAAGAAGAAGAAAAGAACGAAAAGCTTGACGCTATGAATGATCGAACGGCCAATCCGAAAGAGGTTTCAATTGGTATGACTACTGAAGAAGTGTTAACTGAAGGATGGGGTCGGCCAATCGATATTAACACAACTGTCTCAAGTAATAGTAAACGCGAGCAATGGGTCTACAAAGGAAACAAATATCTCTACTTCGAAGACGGTGTATTAACTTCAATTCAATATTAACAACAAACACTCCCCTATTTCTAAAGGGTGAGTGTTTTTAATTTGTTTAAAACAATCAATCCTGCTTTTACGCAAATGAAAAAACAAAAAATTTGTGAAGAATTTAACGAATTCAAGGAGTCAAACACTCCGAAAAGAATTTTTATAAAAGAAAGGAGTGAATTTCGTATGACGGTTGAAGGCTTGTATGAAACTTCGATAAGATCTATGTTCCGCCAAGAAGTTTCTATGATGGTTAAATCGTTTTCAGTCGAGAATCAAAAAAAGCAACTCAAATCTTATCTCACCATGAAAGAGGTTTCGAAAAAAACCGGTTTAGGTCTTTCTACTCTAGGTGATTTAATGCGAAGAAGAGCCATGCCTCATCTTCGAGTCAAAAGTAAAGTTCTTTTTCTTGAAGAAGAGATCAGGCCTACAATTATGCATTACAAAGAATTTGGTTGGACTGATCCTGATGATGAATGGGACGTTGCAAAAGCTTTTAAAGACGTTGAAAATTTAAGAAACCCTAAGGAGGAGCCGACCATGATTGAAGAAGCACTTAGAAAAATTATCAGGGATGAGTTAGAAGTATTTGTCCAAGATATAAAGAATGCGACATCTAAAGAAAATTATATGGGACGCACTAACTTAACGATTAAAGAAGCTGCTAAGTATTTTCGGACAAGCCCATCCACAATAACCAATTTAATTCATGAGGAAGGTATGCCTCATATTCGTATGGGAAGTCGCTACATAATTGTCTTAGAAGAAGCTGAAGCTTTTCTTTGGAGGGAAACTGCAAAAAGATACGCTGATACCGGGAATATTTATTGGACAAGAATTTTAGAACGTATAGATTACGAAGATAAAAAACGAAAAGCTGCATTTGAAAAAGCAATGTCTAATCTTGAAAATTCATTCAAATAAATGTTCTGCATTCTAAAATTAAAGAAAGAGACTCGTTTAATGCCTCCTTTCTCTTTATTAACGCAATAAGCAATTTTCACATATCGCACATTCCCACGTGATGATTTTACAAACAAAAAGCGTGAGACAGTTAACGTCTCACGCTTAAACATTGTAAGGATCAAAAATTTCTTCCTTACATCACCGGTTTAAAAAATCAAATTCACGATTTTTCGTAATATGATTGTTAGCAGAGTTAAAAGCCGACTATAAACAAAGGTGAAGAAGATTCTTTGTTTATAGTATAAAATTAGAATAAACAAATATGGAAGAGGGGTTAAATCTTGAAGATATTGGTTGGATTTTGTAATCAATGTGCATTTGAAGGCGTTCAAAATCATAATGTTTCATTTCAAGAAATTACTGATGAAGGTATTTATAAATATACTTGCAGTAAAGGTCATGAAGTAACCATGCTTTTAGGTCAGGAAAAATTTGAGTTGTTGTTTGAAATGGGAGCAATGGCTCTTATAGATGGTTATCCAAGAGAGGCCGTTACAAGTTTTGCGGCATCGTTAGAACGTTTTTATGAGTTTTTTATTAGGGTAATAATTGAACATAAGCAAATAGACTTCGACGAATTTCAGAAAACATGGAAATTGGTTAAAGTCCAATCGGAAAGACAATTGGGAGCATTTTATTTTTTATATTTAAATGAGTTTAAACAAGCACCTCCTAAATTACATGATGATTTGGTTAAATTCAGAAATGATGTTACTCATAAGGGTCTAATACCAAAATATGATGAAGTAATCAACTATAGTAAGAAGCTATTTGAATATATGAGTAAGATACTCTCTATTTTAAAAGAAGGATACTCTGATAGTATAAGGGATGCTCGATTTAAAAGAGAAGATATTACTATGAAAAAACACAACATACAAAGCAGCGGTGGTATGTCTATACTCACAATGCTATCTAGTAACGAAACTTTTGAAGAAGCATTTGAACAACTAAAACGCCGTGCTCAATTTATATATTCAAAATAAAATACTATTGATTGTATATCATTATGATTAACCAATGGCAAACAGAATAGTCGTTGATTACTTGTGCCAGCTTAATCTCTCGTCTTGCTTTACGGAATGACCAAGAGCAACAATTAGCTGAGAAAATGTAGATCACCAACTCTTTAACAATTGAATAAAGTAACCGATCTTTTAGTGAAAACGGAACAAAAGTTCCTGTTTAATCATTTCAAGGAGATGAACATCATGAGCGAGGGAATGTTTAATAATCCGGTTTTGTTTTCTGTATTTAAGCCGCTATCATTGTTGGACGGACCGTAAACCGGGGAGATCGTTCAAATAGAGGGCCCTATCCATTACATAAACCAGTAGCAGAAAACTTTCGATGTCGTGGATTCAAAAGGAGATACGAATCATTAAATTTGAGGATGTTGTAGGCGTGGAAATAAAATAGATCCTTCTCACAACTGAAGGACTCTACTCATCATATGGCCGATATTTTTTTCGGCCAGCTTCAAGTTAAGTATACAGATGTCACGAAAAAATTCCTCCTTTCGCAGATGAAGATGTTACAAACGTCTCCTTTTCTATTATAAACATTTTTGGTAAAATCAAGTTGTTGGTTGAAGAATTCAAAAAGTGGGAGTGACCAGCAATGCTTTTGTTTTTTGGTAAGTTTATCTTGTTCTATTTGTTCGGTACAATTGCATTCGCCCTCTTCAAAGTAATGTACTACAGTATCAGCAAAAAATTGATTACAAAAACGGCTGATGGTACAAAATTGAATTGGGCTTTAAATGTATTTGTTAAAAACGGTAAGAAATTAGATGGTAACGATTACTTCGTAATGGGTGTTTTTGCGGGTTTTTGTACGATTTATTTATAAAAGGCTCCTGGAATATTTCCAGGAGCTTTTCTTACTTCGTAGGATATCCATTATTTTTACAGAAGTCTTTAATCTTCTTATGTTTCTTTGAAAACTTTTTGCATGCTTGTTTGATCCCATGTGTATAAACATCTTTTAAAAACTGTTGTGCCACTCCCGCTAATCCAAGTGCTGTCAAAAGTGCGATTAATTCTTGCAATGAAATGTAAACAACCCAAGGTAACGCAGGCACAAACATAGGCTTGATTTGATTATCGCCTTTTACCGCAACCTGTTTCCCTTCCTCTAAAAATTTCACTTGTTCTGTTGGCAAGTTTTCATAAAACATCGCCATATTTGTTACCTGATCTACAGAAAAACCAATTTGGAGTGCTTTTTGACGGTCTACAGAATATGTAAAATCCTCATTGGTTTTCAATGCTTCTTCTACAAACTTTTTCGCTTTTTCCATGTCTTTTTCATCAACATTTTGCACGACATTGCTAACTTCTTGATGATTGATCAAACTTTCTGTTGCATTTTTTGCTTGTACGGTAGCCGCTGGCGTAGTCAATACTACTGTGGTTAGAAGTGCAAATGCTGAAAGAACCATTAACACCCTAGCCTTCATACTTTTCATACCAAAAACAACCTCCTATAGTTTATATTTACAAGTAATATATTAACATATAAACCAACTATTTGGAACCACTGTTTTTAAGAATTTTACAAACTTTTAATTTTCTATCTGATAAAAGGTTAGTATAAGAAGGTCCTCAAGATAGAAGACCTTGTCTTCACTTCAATAATGATTCGAGTTTTGCTTTCGTTTTTGGCCCGTAAATACCGTCAGCAGACAGCCCATGCATCAGCTGGAACCGTTTGACCGCATTCGCCGTCTTCGGCCCGTAATAACCATCAATGCCGTTATTTTTGGCGCCTTTGTCCGGATAGAAATAGAGGGCAGCTAAAGCCTCCTGAATCTGCCGGACAGCCGTTCCTTTCATCAGCGGGCTTGTTACCTTATAGATGCCAGACGGCAGCGGGCAGAATGATTTTTTGCCGTTTGAGGAAGGCTTTTTCTTTTTCGCTTCAATAGCTGCAAGCGCCTTTTCTGTAGCCGGTCCGTAAATTCCATCCACCGCGATACCTGCTTTCTTTTGCAGAGCTTTGACAGCTTGCACCGTTTCATTTCCGTAAGACCCATCGGCCCCGTATTTCGGCAGTGAGAAGCCAGTGGCAATCAAACGCTTTTGCAGCGCCTTGACCTTGGAACCGGACGACCCTTTATTCAGGATAATCCCTGTGGTTTTGCTTGACTGGCTCGTGGATGATGTTGCCTTTGATACAGTTTTATTTCCGAGCAAGGCATCGACTTTTTTTCTAAAAACCGCCAGCTGGCTTGAATCCCTCACCCAGGGAGTCGGGCAGCTTTTATTTGTCACATCATAATGCCGCACGATCTTGTCTGTAGAAAGGCCGTAACGCTTGCACAGATCGGCGACCAATTCAGCAGCATTTTGAACCGTTTCACTGTGAATATGCCCGTTTTTTTCAACACACATTTCAACGCTAATTGATTTTGTGTTAGCGTTCGGTTTAAGGAAACTCACATAACAGCGGTTTTTATCATGTGCATGGTACGCAACTTCATTTTCAGGGATGATGTGCTGCGCTTCTTTACGGTCCACAAAATAATGGGCTGACGCGTATCGTTTGTCCGCAATACACGTGCCATTGAAATAGTTACGCTCATTCAGTGCGGACGCGCCAGGCGTTGCCGTCCAGTGCATGACGATTCCTTTTACTCCTGACATTTTCAACCCTGGCCGAGTATATTGATTGACTTTCACAAAGTTTTTCACGACTTTAACCATTTGAACCCCTCCTATTTTGTTTTAAATAAAAAAGGCTGCCTGCCGGCAACCTCATTTTGTTAATCCTTTTTGTTTCAGAAGTTCTTTTTGCTGCTTACCTTTACCGGTAACATAGTTGTTTTTAAACCAAGCGACCAACGTCGTGACGATTGTAAAAATCGTAGAGCCAGCTAAATACAAAGCATCTGCCAACGTGTTGACCTGGTCTTCGCTGATCGGCAAAGCTGACTTTCCAAACATGATCAAAGTTTGGTTTGCCAATGCAATAAAAAGAAGCACCGTCCTGATGACCGTGCCTTTGTCTAAGTTTTTCATATTGTGCTTTCCTCCTTATTTCTGCAGTAGATTATAAAAAACAGCGATTGCGCCGCCGATGATGCCGGTGCTGACCGCTGTAATGATTGCGCCAGTGATACTGCGCTTAATCCAAGTTGTGTTTTCCTCGATCTTGTTCAGTTTTTCATTGATAGAGATAATCTGCTGATCATGGCGTTCAGAAGTTCTTTCCAGGGTGCTGACACGTTTCTCAAGCGTTTTTTGATCCGCCTTGATCTCTTTAATCTCTTTCTGAAAAACTTCGTATTCGTTTGTTTGCGACATCTCCCTTAATCCTCCCGTTCTCACATCGTTTTCACCTCCTCCGAGGCAAATAAAAATACCGTTTTTTTACGGCGCGATCTTACAAGAAATGAGTAACCACAAGGTTTTTAATTTTCACGTCTGTTTCTCCGTTATTGGTCAACATAAGCCTCGGAGAGGCGGCTAATAGATCAACCTTCTGAGCGTCTCGGTCATTATTTTCTAATACAATGACATCTTCATAACCCTTCAGTGTATAGTTGCTTGTTCCCGGGATAATGTAAGTCATTCGAACACTCAGATTCGTCTTTTCATAAAGATAAATCGCGAGTCCAAGCTGATGACCTGTCGCATCAATATTTAGATAGATAGAATCTCCTGCTTTGATTACCTGTTCTTCTAAAAAGCTTTCTGAAGTAATAGTTTTCAGTGCTTTTACAGGGAGACCATCAGCTGGAATGTCTAAAGAAGGCGCCTCAAATCCTCCTGAAACCCGGACATCCTGTTCACCTGATCCAAGTGATTGATATAGGGCAAAATCAGACTGTTCCAAGTTGCCGTTAACATATCGAAAACGATAATACCTTTTGGATAGATAAACCCATCCTGTGTCACCTAACTCATGTTCTTTTACATCGATAGATTTCACTGTGGACCAAGAATTCCCGTCGTCACTTTCTTCAACATATAATGACCCAGCTTTATCTGCAAAAGCATGGCCCCTCACTTTAGAAATAAGTACATCTCCCAGCCGGTCTTGGCCATATTGGTTATAAACCTCTGTAGCTTTAAGAGGCAGATTGGTAAGCAGCTCTGCGCCGCCGCTGACATCCATATTAGGAACTGTAAAATCCGTATCCCCCTCCCGAAATGGTTTCACCGCACCTGGTCTTGAATCAGCATCCAACGGAAACAAAAAATTGTGTTTAGCCAATGTTCATCCTCCTCTGTTTTTGTATATCTCTTTAATCTGGCTAATCAAACGGATGAAGCACGCGCCCATAGATCACCCCCTAAAAGGCAAAATAAAAAAGCCTATATGACGGCTTCCGGCGGGTATTCTTTATTAAAGATTTCTTTATATTGCTCAGGTGACACAAGCCTGTTATCTACCCCATCTTTGAAGTCTTCTGCGGTACAGTCTTTATAATAGAGTGCTTGTTTCACCATGTCTGTTGTGGCCCAATTATAGTAAAGTGCCCACACCCAAAAATTCATTGTTTCTGCTCCCCTTTCAATTGAAGCGATTTAATTTTAAGCTTTGCTAGTTCCTCACCCATGAGTTTGTATGACTCCTCGAGGGCTTTTCGCGCCAGCCTCTCCTCTGTCAGCTGCCGTCCGAGAGATTCTATTAAGCTCGGCGGTGGATAAAGTTGACTCTTTTTTGATTCTTCCCACCACAACTGCAGCTCCTCTTCCGTCGGAATAGGCGCTCTCAAATTCCATTTTTCAATATATGGACCATTCCCATCGTTTCTTAGCACAAAGTCTTTATTGGGTGTAGCATCAGGATACGCCCACATAATCGCGTCATATAAAATCAAGAAAACCTCCCCCTAAAACAGTGATAGATCTATGCCACCTGTCTCGAAAATTTCAAAATAGTTGTAGGCTTGATTTCGGTTAGATATATGTCTTGTCACATCGTCGTACCCAACATACATATACATTTCAAGGTAGTCACCTTTTTTCATTGGGACCCTCCCTGTGCCATACACGCCAACTCCAAACTCCTTAGAAGTTGTTGGACCTTCAGGTTTATGCCTATATTGGGCAATATTTTTATACTGTTTGCCATTCAAATAAATCGTCAATTCAAAATTTGAATAAGTTTGGAAACTATCAATATATAAACCGGATTCAACTAAGAACATGCCGTCATTTGGCGCTACAAAACGGTTTTTGTTTGCGTCAAAAGCATTATGGCTGTCTGTGATCTTACGATTGAATTTTATTTTGTTATATGTGCCTTTATCTAATTTTTGTTTGAGACTTATCGTAGCTTTTGCATACGAAAATCCTGAAATTTTAAACCAGGATGTCCAGCCATATGAAATATACCAATGCCGCACCCAAACGCCCATGTTTTTGTATCCATTACCAATGCCATAAAAGTACTGAGTGAACCGATAGGTTGAATGATTTTCATTTTTGACAAATCCGTAATCAAGTGGATAACCAGTTTTATTTTCCTGACCAATATCCATTATCGTAATCCCAAAAGGGTATTCATCTCCGGCTGCTCGGGCATCTAGGATTGAGTCTGACTCCGACAAGACGATTAAGTTTTTGTTTGTAAACGTCTGGTCTGCATATGTCTTGGCATTTTCTTCAGCACGATTTGCTTTTTCTTGTGCGCCATCAGGTGTTTCCTTGGCATCCCATTCTGTCCTCTCCTTTTTTGAAATATGAATCGTTGTATCGCCAGCATGTTGCTGAAATTCTTTTTTAGATGCTTGTCTAACATCCTCTACATTCCCAAGCCCAATTTGAGCTTTTGTCGTGCCATGTGGATTATTCAGGTCATTCTTATGAGTAGCTAAATCTTGGTGTGCATCTTTTATGCCTTTTTCCCAACGATTCACGTCATCTTCGTTTATCAGGTCATCCGGGAGCCAATCCGTTTTTGCTTTGTATGCCATTTATTTCACCACCTCAAATGTAAAGCGAAAATCGAGCGTGCGGTTGGTACTGACATCCAGGTCGGGACTTCGTTCTGTAATCACGTGGTCTTGATCATCAATGATTTGGACACTTTCAATGTGACTGACATCTTCCTCACGTTTGGTCAGTACCGTGACAGTCGTGCCGTTAATCGTGATGTCGGCAATCTCAGTTTCTTTCCCATTTAACAAAACCTTTTTGATCCTGCTTTTCAGATCGGCAGCCACGCGCGCCCTGTATTTTTTTGTGATCATGTTAAAACCACCTCATTATTATCAAGTGTGACAGAGTAACCGACCCGGAGTTCCTTTATTTTTCGATACCTTCGATGATTCATGATTAACGTATCCTCAATCTTCAGCAGTTCATTAAAGCCCGGCCGAAATGTATATGCGAGATGAGCCGGCTTTATATTTTCAAGTGTTTCAATGAGCTCTCTGACATTCTGCAGGTCGTCAATGTTGATATCTACATTAAAGCGGTACTCCTTCGGAAGTAGCCGAACGTGAGCTGAAGGATTCTTTAAAAATCGGTTTAGAGCTTGTTCGATAGCCTGATAAGTAGCCGGCGGAATATTTGATATCTTCGAAATCAGCCGTAATCGTCTTATCTCTATAGAATCTCCAGATTCTCTGGCCACATTTAATAGAGCTTCCCACCGATCAAGGCCCCATGTCGCTGTTGTAATGAACAGCTGATCTGTCAGATCAAAAATATCATTGTTCTGCTGCTCAAACTCCGGAGCCTCCGCTTGTAGAATCTCGCTCATTTCTCTGACTTTTGTGAGGAACGGCGGCAAATAGTTTTCCATTTCTTCAATCTTGCTCAAGGATCGTCACCGTCCCAAGCCTTGGAATGTCTTCATCCTTCAGCTCTAAATTTTTCGTATCCCCATTGATTTTCACATCAGCATAATCGCTGACAGAGTCCGCGTTAAACACAATGTTATTGATTTTGGATAGTCGGACAATGCTTTCTGTAAATGCAATTTCTTTAAAAAAGCTTTTCACTTTATCTTCGATTTCTTTTTGAACATCCTCAATTGAGTTATCAGGTTCGGGAACAACGGTGACTTCAATATCAACTTTTTTATATACCGCGCTTTCTACGGTGACCGTCGCCCCAATTGGGGCCTGTCCCTCCCCTTTGCCTGGTTCAGGATCAATATAGTCTTTTACCTTATCGACCAAGGTTTCCGATGCAGGTTCCATTTTGGCATTCGTAATCACGATTTTAACCGTTCCACCTCCATCCCAAAGAGGAAATACCTTCGCCCGGCCAACTCCGTCTACTTCTTCCGCCCATTGCTTATAATGCATTTTATTTGCGCTTACGGCTTCCCGCCGGACCCGAACGGAATACCGCGCATACAATTCTTCGTCTGTTTCCTCTTCTTTGCCTGGGATCAAGAGTTTCCCCATGACAGCTGAATCAAGTCCTGGAATTGTATCGAGAGAAAGAAGAGGACGCCCTTCTAAATTTGCATTTCCGGCTTCTCCCGCAGTTTCACATTCCAAATATCCATCCCTCGTATATTTGAAATACAGATTGTCAATAAAGAAGCGGGAGCCTACGGGAATGTTAACGCCTTTTGTAAATTTTGCGGCCCTGACTGCTTTTGTTGCTGGCTGCCTTTCCAAGCCGGCTTCAGCGGCCCGCCTGTCTAAAACTTCACCTTGCGCGGTGTCGGCGAAGACCAATTCCAACACCGTGTCCAGCCAGATATAGGATTGAGCGAGTTCTGCAGCCGCTGGCGCCAACGCATTCCAAATAACACTGTTTTCCCGTTTATCAATATCAGCGGGGACACGATCAAGCATGCGCTCCATAATCTCATCAAACGTCTGATCTTCAAACATCTTCGCCAATCACCTCCTCAATCTCCAAGGTTCCTTCATCTGTTTCAACCGTAAATGATACATGAAATGCGCCCTCTATTTTCTTGATTTCAAAATCCTTGACGGCCGTGATTCTCTCGTCAAAAATCAGAGCCTCCTCGATCAGTCTCGGGATCTCCATTTCCTTATAGGCATCAGTCGTTTCATTGTCAGAAAGAACCTCCTGTAGTTCATTTCCGATATCATGGCTATAGATCGGATAACCATAACGTTCTGTTCGAAGGGCCATATAGACCATTTGTTTTATGGCATCCAGCCCTGATATGATTTCATTCGTTATTCGGCCGGAATCAAAATCAATTTTGTATGTTTTCGAAGTCTCAATGACGTCACTGTCATCCTCAATATCTTCAAATTCTACTTCCGGGGAAAGCGCCATGTCAGACACCTCCTATATCTTGTCGATCACAAAAAAAGATTGCCCGCCTGGCATGGCTGCAATCATCACATGGTCACCTGTATTCAATTGATTGTATAAACGGATGGTTTTTTTCTCACCGTCAAGCTCTATTTCCCTTGTATGTTCCCTTAAATGTTCAGCCACAACCAACAAATCAGAGGGAATCACCAATTTGTCATTGTCTCGAATTTTAATGCTGAGAGGTGAGGCTGATACGATTTCCGCGGGCATCACATCGACAGGAGATTCTGCATTCACGGCTCCGAGAGCCAATTCCTTTATGGCATCACTTAATCTCATGATGCCGACGCTCCACTTGGCATATGGTTTTTAGGGACAACATCGATCGTCATCGTGTGTTTTGAACCCTTAAATTCATGCTTGTCTGTATCGACCCAATACTTTTGTTTAATGCCGACCTCCGGGATCGAGATGTACACTGGCATGCCGCTTTGAAGATCCGGAATCCCAAGCGCCTGAATGCTTTTCAGCTCCTTTTTGACACCCTTTTTCTGTGACTGTCTAACTTTGGCTCGCTCTTGGAGCTGTGCCTGGTTAATGTTATCCGATACCGTTTCAACATACTGCAAAACACCATATTTTTTTACGCCAGTGCTGTCGCTTGCGGCGGCCGTATAAGTTTTGTTGTCTTTCTGTCGGCGCATTTTAACGCGTGTCGCAGTATCATTTATAGATGTACTGTACTGATAGTCCATAATGTTGACGCCGGTTTCTAATACCCAAATTTCAGATGGGTCCGGCCATGCCCGCAAACCAAGCTTTCCTTTGGATGAATAGAGCTGAAAATTTTTCCCCGTTTGCTTTTTGGTCTCTTTTAAGGCCTTCAAAATGATGTCATAAAGCGATGTATCGTCTTTAATGACAAGGGATTTAATTGTATACCCTGTATTGGCGATCGAAGTCTTTGGGATTTGAAAATCGTTGGCGATCCGGTGGACAATTTGATCCGCCCGCTTATTTGAAAAAACATAGACATCTTTATTTTTCACAAGATACTGCAGCATATCATAAGCAGTGAACACTAAGGTATGTTCATCGGGTATCCTGGAAAACACAATTCCGCGGAACAGCTCTTTGCCTTTCCACTTGAATAAAACCGTGTCGCCTTCTTGGACACTGTAATATTTTTGATCACCTTGTTTGACAACGATCGTCGCTTGAATAGAACGGGGAGCCTGGTACCGCTGTCCTTCAAGGGAAACACTTTCTGTCACCAGCTCTCGCCATTCCGTTTCTTTTACCACGAATAGTTCAATCATATTCGTTCACCCCACCTGTTTTCATTGAGGTATCTTTAGTTTCTGGCCAGGAAAAATCCAATGACCAGGCTGCCTGATGTTTCGTTTACTCCGCTTGATCATGGCTGTTTTATTTGCATTCCAGATTTTCCGCCACTGCAGGCTGTTTCCATAAAATCGTCCAGCAATATGCCAGAGGGTATCCCCCTTTTTTACGGTGTATACTTTCGGCGCTGCCTTTGACGGCCGTTTCTTTTTCGTCTTCTTTTTTCGTTTGATCTTTCGCGGAGACGCTGTTTTATATTCCTTTAAGGTGATATCGAAATCACGATCCCCAATGTCTTTTTGGCCTTCATGGTGAGTAAAGGCATCGATGCTGCAGTTTAAATTGATCTTCGTTCCGGTAACGAGAAAACGAACCGGCTTTTTATTTTTCATCCACCGTTCGATCGTGGCAATTGCATTTTCCGGCGAAGGGAATCCCTTATATTCAGCCAAAGGGGAATACTTCTTCGGAAAATAAGAGGAAAACGAAATGGTTTTGGCATTCGGATCGTTGATGAATGTGAGCTCTCCAAATTTGGCCACTTGAACGGTTTCATTTGCCGTGTTGTTGGTTACGTCTATTTTTTCAGGAAGCACGGGGAAGCGCAGCTTTTCCTTCCCCTGGGATAGCCAAAATTCATAAACAGATTTAGTCAAAAGCTACACTTCCCTTCGTTCCAATGTTAATGTCTTCTTCTAACTCATCAACTAAGGCCTGTTTGATTTTATCAATTAAGCGTTCCACATCTTGATCATTGTGAAAATGCTGATCGCCGTTAAAATGGATGTTGATTTCTTTGGTTCCAGACAGGACGACAGTAGCAGCCCCAGTTTGGCCAGATGTGGCAATATCCACTTGATCAGATGACACGCCAGATTGTTGAGACGATGGATCGACCACATCAAGACCAAGTGCCTGTGCTGCCTGAGAAAGCAGATAACGACCGCGGATGCCGCGCTCTTCTGGAATAATCCATTCCCGTTTTCCACCTTCACCGACACGAGCAATTTGTTCATTTGTGATTAACCCGCCGTTCGCGTAACCCTTATAGCCGCCGCCATTTCGCTTGCTTCTCATTCCCGGCGTATTAAAAACAGAACCGTACCGAGCTTTGATGTAATTGATAGCAGCCACCGCATTATGAATCGGGTTCCAAATATCATTTAACCCTTTCATCTTATAGGCATTAAAGGTTGGATCAATGGTTTGCATTAACCCTTTTGATGGCGTGCCGCGTTTCGCGTTGCTGTCCCACAGGTTAATGGCCCGCGGGTTCCCGCCTGATTCATGCATGGCCATTTGAGATAGAGGTCCAAGCCAATTCATCGACGTGCCTGTGATCATAAGAGCCTTCTGCAGCCATTCTTTTACGTTGCCACCGACCGCTCCCATCCCCGAGAAGGCTGCAGCAAGAGAGCCGGCTTGTTTTTCAGCGAAGCTCTTCACATCGACTGAGCTTAAACCTTTCACGATACCAACAGACGCAAAACGCCCGAGGCTCATCATGACTCGGGATGGGGAGTGAATATCCAGCTCATCGCGGAAAGCTTGTTCCACTTTCTTGGCCAATTCCTTGGCAGCTTCTTTTACTTCATTCTCTTTTGAATTCATGCCGGATACAAAATTACTAATCATGCCAGATCCCCAGTCTCTTGATGACTGTTTCGAATCAAGAAACGGCTTATTGATATGGGTGCTGACATATTGGTTTGTACCTGTAGGCGTAGCATTCTGACCAGCCGCAAACCCTCTGACCGTATTCACGCCCCAGGAAGAAGCCGTATTCACGGTGTTTTGAAATGGCGTCTTCACTTTTGACTGCAGGAATCCATCTGTTCCGGTAGCTGTTGCATTCTGCCCTGAAGCATATCCGGCTACAACATTTTTCCCGAAGGATGGGGAGCTTGTCACCAGGTTATTAAAAGGCGTTTGAATGTTTTTCTTCTTCCAGTCTTCTATAGAGACAACGTTTGAATTGAGACCTTCATCAAAGCCTTCTGTAAATTGCTGACCAAAAGACGATGCTTGATTCGTCATGTTTCCCGCATTCATTGATGGCGATACAGAAGCAGCAGAATAGGAAACAGCGCTAGAAATAGGTGCAACAGTTCCGACATCCGTAGAAACAGAACCGATATCATCAACAACCCGCATACCGAGTTGAGTTGCCGCTTGTGAGAGCAGCATCTTTCCGCGGCCCCGGTTGTTTTGAGTTGGGATAACAAATTCATTACCGGCTTCTCCAATCCATGAAATGGTTGGTTTTGTGATGTAGCCACCTGTGGCCTTTTTATCAGTTTTCTTTTCTATAATATGAAAGCCAGTTTTCTCTTCACCTATTTTTTCAAAGGTTGTTTTATTTTTACCCTGCCATAGATCGTCCCAGCCTTGTTTTATACCGCCACCAAAATCCTTTACCTTATCCCAGACGTTGCCGACCCAGCCAAAAGCTTTTTCAAACGCTTCAGAAATGTCATCTGCGACCCCAACAATCGGCTCTCTAACATGTTCATCAAACCAATCAGAAATATTGGTCCAGTATTTGATCACTTTATTTTTTGCCATCATAAAGTGACCGTAAATTTGGATAGCTGCTATAATAATATTTTTAATGATCGGATCCCAGACGTTCTCAGTGAACCATGTCGAAACAGTGTCCCACGTTTCCTTGATCCAATTCCATGCTTGGACGAGCGAGTTCCAGATATCCGTTGCGGTCTGAATCGCAGGCTCCAAAATCGGATCCCAGACATTTTCAACAAACCAAGTTGAAACAGTCTCCCATGTTTCAGAAATCCAGTTCCATGCTTTAACGAACCAATCCCACACATCCAATGCAAATTGAACAACATGGGACAATATTGGATCCCAAACATTTTCGACAAACCAGGTCGAGACGGTCTCCCACGTTTCAGAAATCCAGTTCCAAGCTTGGACGAGCCAGTTCCACACGTCTATTGCGAACTGAACAACGTGGGACAATATTGGATCCCAGACATATTCCATGAACCATGAGGATGCAATTCCCCATACTAACTGAATGGAGTACCACGCTACCGCAAAAAAGCCCACAACATTGTTTATAATTCTTACTCCAATATTGTATATAGGCGTCCAAACGTTATCTTGAAACCACGTCTTTACAGTTTTCCATGTGTCTTGGATCCATGACCACGCTTGTTCTAACCAACCCCACACTTGAATGGCAAAATCGACGACAGGTTTCAGAAAAGGATTCCAAACATTTTCTTCGAACCACGTTGTGACGGTTGACCACGTATTCTTAATCCAGGTGAGCGCATCATCAAACGTTTTAGAGACAGGGTCGGATACATTTTCCTCAAACCAATCGGACACCTTTTCCCAAGTCTTTTGAATGTTGGTCCAAGCTTCTGACGATTTTTTCACAATAGTATCCCATGTTTTCATGATGCCGCCATCATCAATCCACTTTCCAATGGATTGCCCAAAGTCTGAACCGCCAATGCCGCCGGCGACACCACCAATAACACCACCGATCGCGGTTCCGACTCCTGGTGCAATTAAGGTTCCGACGGCAGCCCCTGCACTTGCTCCTGCAGCTGAACCTCCCAAGCCGCCACCAAATCCGCCTAATTTTTCACCAGCATTGTCTTTATTCATGCCAATGAGTTCGGTTGCAGCAAGCGCGGTTCCTAAGATCGGAACGCGTTTACCGACTGACTTGGCCCCTTTTCCTGCTTTGCTCCAGAACCCGCCGCCTCTCGTTTGATTTGGATTTGACGGAGAAACCCTTTCACCTTGACCAAACCAAGGGTTGCGGTATTCTGGTCCTCGACGGCCTCCGCCAGCTCTTTTATTTCTACCACCTGGGGTGAGAGGGCCTCCTGTTCTCCCACCGGAACCCGGTCTGTTTTTTAGCCACTTGTAGCCTGCGAAAACACCAGAAACAAGCTTCCCAACAGGCTTGAGAAGACGTCCCACCTTACCGATAAAGGCTAAAGCGAACGCATCAGCAAGAAGGGCACCACCAACAGATCCTTGACCGGTAACCGCATCCCAATTTAATTTAGCGAGCTTTTTCGCAATGCGCATCGACAACTCAACCGGATCCAAAGCATCCACAAAGCTGACAACAAATGTGCGGCCGGCTTTTGTTCCTGCATTGACGAATCCATTTTCGGATGATTTATCATCGATCCCAAGTAAACCATTGATAACCCCATTAATAATGCCGCCGTAAGTGCTGCCGAGATTACCCGCCATTTTAATTAAGCCGGGTTCCCCCGTCTTTTTCCACCATTCTCCGAAAACATCCTTCGTATTGTCGAGAACAATATGCCAGCGGGTTTCAAAATCCATATCCCTGTATTTCTGCAGCTGATCAAACCGTTTTTTCAGCTTAGGATCCTCTTTAAATTTAAGCTCCAGCTCTTTCTTTTGTTTTTTCGTGAGCTCTCCAGGAAAAAGGATTTTAAACTGTTCACCGATGAAGCCAAATACATTTTTCGTCGGATTCAAGAAGCTTTCCGCAAAGGCCTTTCCTGCCTTCTGAGCTTTATTTGTAAGGTCCGTCAGGACAAACGAGTATTCACCACGCCATTCTCTAAACGCTTCAAGAGCCGGCTGAAATGCTTCTGCCAGCCCTTTTCCCCATGGCATGAGAATGGAGTTATTGATAAATGACTTAACCCCTAAAAATAAGTTTGCGAGGTTGTCAGACATCTTGACCATCATGTCATTGTATTTGCTGAATTCTTTTGTGACCTGTGGCCAAGTTTTAGAAATGTCCTGTCCACTCTCTGCCAATTTCTCCAGTTTGCCGCGAGCCTCACCCGATATCGCCCCCATTTCTTGCAGGGCTGCCGTCGCATCCCCGATCGGACGGCCAGACTTGATCCCATCATAGAGGCGTCCCATCCAAAGAGCGACTTCCGAGAATGGCCGCTGCACACCTGCAGCCACGTCCCCGACAAGCTTCATCCCTTCAGCAGTAGAAAGGGCATTTCCTGTAAAGACCTGCAGCACCCGGCTTGATTCAAAGATTTCATCCCGGGTAAATGGAGTTTGACCAGCGAATGTTGTTAATTCGTCCAGCCTTTGATTGGCTTTAGCTTGGCTCCCAAGTAGGGTTTCAAATGCAGTCGTCATATTCTGACGATCGGCGACCATCTTTAAAGGAACAACAACCCCTCCAGTTGCCCCGGCTCCTACACCGAGAATTCCGAGTGTTGAAGTTGCCGCGGAAGCGATCGCCTTCAAGGGCTTAGTCGCAAGGTCTAACACTTTGACAGTGGCGGTCCATGTACGATTCAAGTGTTGGTTTGCAAAAGACGTAACCCGACGGGCAGGTGCTGTAAACCGATCAATCGCTTGAATGCTTGATCTGTAGTATTCCGGTATTTCACGCCTGGCACTTGAGACGATACGATTCACGGTTTTCGTCACCATGTCTACTGCCCGAACTGTAACATGATAACCTTTTCCCAGCTGATCTTTGGCATACCTGGAAATACGGTGAATCACGGCCGTCGCCCTATCATTTGCCTCAATAAGGATTCTGCGAGGACCAGATAAGTGACGATCCAAATATCGCCTCAGTCGCAGAATCTGCGGTGTTGCCCGGTCTACCACTTTCATCATGATTTCATGGGTTCGCGGCATCCGTCGTGCGATAAACCGATTCATCTTTTGCATGGATCGGGTAGCCAAATCTTTCACAGACAGGACAAGCTGATGAGACTTGCCAATATCCCGAAGGATGAACATATGAATTCTTCTCAATGTTTGGCTGGCCCTATCTCTTACCCGAATGACAAAAGGACGCTGTTCAGTCCTTTGTCTGAGTCTATCAATGCGGACCATCTCACCCCGAATAACACGTAGACGGGAGGTCATGCGATCCTGCAGGTCAAAGCGTGCAGTTAATTTGGCCATATTCTATTTACCTCCCTTCTTTGCCTCTTTCTCTAAAACTTCAAGCTTGTGACCGATAAGCCCAAATAAAAACGCCTTAAAATGTCGCGGCGCTTCATAGACTTCTAGCAGTTGGGATGGAGAATAATGAAGCTCGTGCATGCAGTAATACAAATACACAGCCTCCTTATTCCCATCCTTGATTAGTTTTTTACAGCGGCTTCTAAATCTTCTGGATCGTCTTCAAAGCCGTTGATTTCGATTGCTTTGTTGAGCCAGTTCGCATATTCACCACCGACAGATAGCACGCGCTTGGCGACTTCCACTGGATCAGGGGTTTTATATGCCTCTCTCAACTCTTTTGAACGGAAATCCGGGTAAACAGTAGATTCAACCGCAATTCGCGCATAGAATCGCTGAGTATCCAGATCTTTCACGCGGCCCCGACCTTTCACATTTTTATAAGTTGTGTTCTCTTTTTCTAACTCATCGATGCGCTCTGTCGTGATGGCTTTGAACACAAAAGGAATGACGTTCCCCTCTTTATCTTTAAAACGCTTTGAGATAGGCACCTTTACTTCTTCAGCTTCCTCTGTTTGTCCCGGCATAAAGAAGGAAAGATCATATACTTTTTCATTTTGTTTTTCGCTCATGTTTATTAGCTCCTTTTCATTTTGTCTTTAGGCAATAAAAAAACACTCTCGTTGTTTGAGAGTGTTATGGTAAAATATTCATTGTACATAAAGCTCGGCTCACTCAAGGGTGGTCTGGCTCACTCCCTGAGAAAGGGGGTGAAGCCTATGATGTCGACGTTTCAAAGTTTATCTTTGATGTTCATGTTCGGGATGTTTATCCTGGCTTTGTTGACATACATTAAAAAGATGTAAGAAGTAGACCTCCCTTGAGCGTGCGAAACTTATAGGGAGGTCCGTATTTTTCACCTTCGAGCTAGCCCCTTTTGATGGGCCTGCTTTGTGTATGCCCGGCTGTTGACGCAGCCGGGGTCTTTTTTAGTTTATGCAAAATGTGATGAATGTAAACCATCTGATGTCCTTCAACGATAAAATAGTGACTTTAGGTGACATCAGAAGACTTTGATATACATTCAGTATACATTCATTATCTACAAAACTAATTAATAATGCAATAAAAATTGTATCCTCAATACTTTTAATTGATGGTAAAAAACACTAGAAAGAGTCATTCAGCTTCTCAGGCAAATCAAAATCCTCGAAAGTGAACGGCACTTCCTCTTCAAGCGCCTCTGAGTCTACATCGAGTCCCGCGATTTTGGCGGAGTCAAAGTTCACATCAAACAGTGTGACCCGTTCAGTTCCTCGACCTGCAGACTGGTCATCGAGGACAGCCTGCAATGTGAAATATGGATCTTCTCCCTTTTTCACATAGTTCAGCATCAGCTGCACAAATCGTGATGTAACTTTGTAGAACGTGGCTGTTCCTGTTCCATTTGCCCCTGTTGTTTTATGCCCCGTCATACGGCGGCCCATGACATTGACCTCTGCTTTGTTTTTCTCAACGTTTGCTTCAAATGTTTTAATAAAGGCCAGTTCTTCACCATCCAAAAACAGACGGCCTTCTTTTCCTGAAATCGTGTTTTGAGCTTTAAAAGCCATCTTACTTCACCTCCACATTGAAGTAGAATTTTTCAGCTGCGTCAACTGGCTGAACGGCCAAGTCAATCAAGAATCCGTCACGGTCCTCATTCAGCTTGATAGTCAGATCGTTTTCTGAATCAAAGCCTATAATCCCGTCTCCATCTTCCAGTGTCGTCAGGTATTGAATGATGAGCGTTTTGACATACTGCAGGCCATCATCAGAAGCCGGGATGTCACTGCCGGTTCCTTTTCTAGATTTAATGAGCGCTTTAAGTTCCCGCGTAAGATCGTTGTTGATCGCATCCAGAACCCGGATGATTTTGTTTTTTGAGAACTTCTTATTTTTCTCGGCAGTAAAGGTCGTGAGAGAATTAATATCCTTTTCAACGCTGACAGATTTATCACGAGCGTCAAACGTGAATAAAAACTCTCCGTTGTTCAGCTTCTCAATGACTGTGTCATCGTCAAGGCGGTTCAGGACATCCACCGCGCCTTCGTATTCAACAAAGGTCAAGGATTGATTGAAAGAAGCTCCCGCGCTGGCCCCGGCAACCCATGCTGTAGCCTGATGCGGCGCAATCTCTGTACCGTCATCCAACAGCACACCTTCTGTCACATTGATAATGCCTTCATAATCGCCTTTATAACCGGAAAGGACACCCTGAACCTTTCGCCCCTGCTTATCGCGTAAACGCTGAATAAATGAAACGAATGTGGCTTTCAGCTGCTCACTGTTTTTCACCGGTAATGCGATGGTATCGAAGTATTCTGTTTCAGCTGCATCCAAGAAGTCCATATAGTCTTCATTCGATACACTTTTGTCTGTACCGCCAGACAACCGGACTCCGGCAGAAGGGTTTAATTTTCCTTCTTCCTTGTCACCTTCAGCCCCTGAAAGCGGAATTGTAATGTTCAGTTCTCCTTTTCCAGTGAAGGTGACATATTGGTTTGACTCGAGTTCCTCTGCCTTAGAAACCGTTTGTTTATCGACTTCAGACTGATTAAAGAATGTAGTGACATCATATTTTGAAGAATCCAGGACATTCTCGCTGACTTGAATAATAATGTCATTGCCCTTTGTGCCGCCATAATTGGCTGTAGCTTTTACGCCTTCACCAATATCACCCGTAGCCCGGTTTCCTTCATTCAGGCGATACAGAAGAACTGTCTGCGCTTTTTTCTTAGCCTCTCTGAAAAGGAGGAGGGTTGGATCATTAATTGGCAAACCGACTTTCTTATTCAGGTCCTCAATGCTTGAAATTGAAATGAACTTTTTCGCTTCTCCCCAGCTTGTTTTAACAGGAACAGCCGCAATCCCACGCTCACCAAGAGAAACGCGTTCCTGGGCTGTCGTTTTGAAATTAAAATAAATGCCGGCACGTTCCTTTTCCTTGCCGGGCGTAAATGTTCCGCCATTCATTTAGTTAGCCTCCTTCCGAAGAAATTCGCGAATGCGTTTCTTCGTCTCTGTTTTTGTCACTTGCTTCTGACCTAAACCAAAAAGAGCACCATCCAGAACTTCAGGTTTAACCCCGAATAGCTCTTTACTGTGCTCCCGTAAGTCTTGAATATGAAAAAGAGATTCAGGGCGGCGCGTGGCAGTCAGTCCCTCAACCTCTTCATTTTTTGCTTTCTTTGTATCCACTTATTTCACCCCGCTTGTAAAATCGAAATCTTGAAGAGCTGGCTTTTCATCTCTTTTGTACCAATATCGGCTGTTCCATTGAACAACCAGCACAGCGACCCCTTTATCAGATATTCGTGATTCTATCCGATTGATTCGCAAGGATTCCCCTGTCTCCGTTCCTTTATTATCAACAAGAGGAATCGTGCTGCGCCTTTCCCGTACAGCTTCAGCAATCTTCTCGGCTTCATCATGAGCCTGTTGTGAATCCTTATGAAACAGCTTCACATTGAGGCTGTACGTTTTCTTATACGTTGATACGGTGTCATTCCCATCCGCTACGGATGGCGGCGGGAAATAGAGAGACGGAGTTTTAATTTGAATAGGGATCTCCCGGTCATATATTTGGACGGGAAACACCCGATAAAAGAAGCTCATAATGGACCCGACTTCATCGTTCAAGCCATCACCACCTTTAGAATTCATCTAGCCATTCCTGAAGCTTGCGGTCTAAACTTTTTTCAAACATTCGCTCAAAGATCGCCAGGGCATTGTCCCAGTAGCCGGATCCGTCAACCCATTGAAACTTCAGCAGCATTCCGGTTTCCGCAGCGGGATCATATTCAAAGCGGTCACCTTTCCATCGCCCAGGAACCCACCGGCGGTCGAGATTCTTTGATGGATCAATTGTAAAGTGCCCATCGTTTGCAAAAGAAGCGTATTCCAAGTTGGTCCCTACATCCAATGTCAGATTGCCGGCAGTCGTAGAGAAAATATTGTCTGCGTCACCTTTCTGAAAGGAATTGAGCAAGCGGCGTGTTTCAACCGTTTCAGTTTTCATAATTTCATCTTGCACAATATCCAAAAACTCATAGCCCATCGCCTCAAGCCAGAGCTCATATTGACTTTGAAGCCCTCCGTCAATTGCTTCATCGAGTGCCTGAATAAATTCATCCAAGCCGTCAATTCTCATAGATCGTCACTCCTGATTGCCATCACTTCAATGTGATGATTTTTAATTTTTCTTGGCTTCTGCAGCTTATAAGAAGTTCCTTCCCAAATCACTTTGTCATTCAGTCGAATATCCGCTGAAGCTGGAAAATGAACCAGAAAGGAGTGAACGATCAATGTATTCGGCTCCTGCTGCACAACGGATTGATTTTTCTCCGTAAAGTAACAAGCTTGGTCCAAAATATCCGGTTCATCGGGATAAGAGAATTCTGGCTGGCCATCCTGAACCGGAACACCATACCGGGATTCCGCCGGCCGTTCCTCTTTTAGATGGTAGATGTCACAGCGGTGTGTTAAGAGCCGACTGTAGCTCATAATGCCCTCACCCTAAGGAGAACAGATCCTTTACCATCAGGTGGGACATTTGGATCCTCAACGAAATCTTTTAATAGATTTTCGACATCTGGCTTTTGAATGGTCTGACCGTCTCCGAGCGTATAGGAATAGTCTCCGATTTTTTCAGATTTATAGCCTTTGACGATAGATTCATCAGAATTGATCAAAGCGAAATATTGCGCCATCTTTAATAAGGCAAGCTTAACCTTTTCCGGCAGTGGATGATATTTCTCACCAGAGAAATCATGACCGGCAATGTTTTGAATTTCGGTTTCTGCCTCTAAAATATCGTGCTGAAGCAGGTCATCAGGCCGAGCCTTGACCGTATCGAAAACAGAATAGGCAATCACTTCGTCAGGAGTGATCAACATGCCGCGTCACTCCCCTTGTTTCTGCAGGATGAAGGCAATCCTTTCATCTGCGTTTTTTAACGCTGCAGGATCGCCGCCAAGATCAGAGATAATGTCCTCTTGTCCTGCCTTCGTCATGCCTCTCAATTCTGATTCTGTGTATACTTTCGAATCAGGCGATGCCGCTGATGTTTTAGCGGCCGCTTCCTCTTCCTTCGATTCGCCGCTGTCTTCCGGGCCATCCTCCTTGGACTCACCACCAGTCTCGGGGTCTTTTTTCTCTTCTTTTTCTTTGATCAATTTGCAATCAAACTGTTCATTGTCTTTAAGATAGAGATACACCGATTTCTTGACGTCTCGCTCTGCACCCAGGGTAAAAACATGGTCCATGACATCGTAAGTTTTCCCTTTGATCAGTTGCGCTTTATAGGTATCTGCCATGCGTCTTCACCTACTCTTTGACCTTGATGATTTTGGCTACCGCGTCCTCTTCCTCAAACACGCTGTCCAGTTTTGCAGTCAAAACAATAATGAATTTTCGGCGGCGGATATCTTTATCGACTTCAATTCGGATATTTCGGGAGAAGCCGAGCACGATATTTTTCGGATGAGTCAAAATGACGTCTGATACGTCGATCGCTTTTTCTCCTTCGCCGGTGGAATATGGCTGCATGTTTGCGATTCCTTTGATCGGCACACCAAAAGCAGAAGAAAGCCCGCCTTGAACGGCAGCGTCCCCCAGGTTGGTTTGACGGTCAGCCACTTTATCCTTCCATTCAACTTCAATGCCAGGTGAAGTATAGAAACGGAATTCCTGCGGCACACGCAAATATTTAGGTGGTACAGCCTTATAACCCCGTTTGAAAATTTGCCGTGACAACTCTCCCCCCGCAGCATCTACAATGTGAGATTGGGCCTGCTTACGGATTCCATCAATTTGTGCAAGGAATGAATCATCTGATTTCGAATCACCGTTAATGATTAATTCCTCTATATCTACTGCTGCACGCTCGGCCAGCATTTGCATAATCGTTTTTTGCAGCCCATCTTTTTCGATGTTGTTTTCAAGTGTGTCATACGTAATGTGGGCTTCCGCGATAACTTCTTTTGTGTTAAGGCTGATTGTGCTTGTAGTTGGAACAGCCCTTTCATCAGAAGAAAGCGACTTTCCTTCCTCCGCTGCCCTGAGAATAC
Organism: Bacillus sp. FSL K6-0972; assembly: GCF_037976035.1. Taxonomy (NCBI): domain Bacteria; kingdom Bacillati; phylum Bacillota; class Bacilli; order Caryophanales; family Bacillaceae; genus Bacillus; species Bacillus sp. FSL K6-0972. Next base: position 2,672,937 of record NZ_CP150260.1, read on the forward strand.
GCTGGCCAAAACCGATCTTCTCAAATTTCTGTGTATCATGGTCCATCGGAATGACGCGGGCATCATTTAATATTGTTGGCGTATCTTGAACCATACGAATAAATGTATTTGCCTGAGTAGGATTCATCATCCCGCCGCTTTTCAGTGATGCGAGCGTCATTTCTGCCTTGTTGATAATCTCCTGGTTTCTCATCGTATTCCTCCTTTAAAGTAAGCCGTCCCAAACGGACTTTTTGATTTCTTCGTGGTCTGACTCCTGATCAGATCCAGCTTGTTTTGAAATTCCGCGGCTCTTTTCAACAGCTTCTAAGCGTTCTTGAATAGGTGAGAGCTTTTGTTCAAGCAGCTCATCCATTTGTTTAACAAGGGACTGTTCTTGCTCTTCCTCCTGCCCGTCCCCCTCTGCAGATTCCGCTTCCTTTTCTATTTCATCAAGTCGCTTGGTGATCGGGTTTAATTTGTCATCAAGCAATTTCTCAATATCTTCTTTTTTCAACTCGTCTTCCTCCTCATCGTCCTCTGCCTGACTCAGTAATTTTCCGAGAGCGGCATGAGCATTTTTGATTTCCTTCAGATTGGATGCTGAAAACTTGCGGCCAGCTTTTTCGATAGAGGCTTCTTGTTCTTCGTTTTTGCCTAGAAAGAAGTTTTTCAGCAAATTAAAAAGCCCTTTCTCTTCATTGCCAGAAAGAGAAAAAGGCTTTTCTTTTTGTTTTTCGATTGTCTCGGCGATCCCGGCCATTGAATAACCGGTAATATCGCCTTTTTTGATCTGTTCCCAGACCTCATCCGAAGCTTTTGTGACAAGCACCCAAGATCCCTTTTTTATGGTTTCACCATTGACCTCAAAGTCCCCCGGCGCGACATAGGATTCCACCACTTCACCGACACCGCCTTGAAAATCATGTTGCTTATCAATCTCCCGGGCATCCTTCAGAAATCCGTGGGCAGCTTTCTCAATTTCTGCAGCTGTCATGAAGTCCCCGTGCGCGTCGGGCGTATCTGGTTCATATACGATTCCGTATACAAGCTTTTTTTCATCCTCCGCTTTTGTCAGGACTTTGATTTCCTTCTGAAAATCAGGCTGTTTTTCTGATTTCATAAAAAAGAACTGCTTTTGATTAGCAGCCTTGTCAACGTAAGAAACATATGTGATTATTGCGTTTACCAATTCTCTTGGCATATTGTTCACCCCCTTTCATAAAGAAAAATCTCATCTCCTTCTTCTAAAATTATGTACAATCTTGGTCCAAAAACTTCTGTTGTCATCATGATTCAAATCCGTTTTTTCATAATCTCCTCTTTTTAGCTCAGATACCATTAATTTTTTCAATTCTCTAATATCATTATCTATTACTACGGTGTCAATGGCCTCAAGACGACTATCTGACTCTCTCCTATCAAACTCATGAGCAAATTTTTCTAACAGCTTGTCAATTAGGTTAGAGATTGGTTCAGAAAGGAAAAGTATATTATGTGAAAAAAAATCAAAAGCTTCCTCTACATCCTTTCTTAAACTTACAGCTAGTTCATTCTTTATTATTCTACTTACCTGTTGTAAGCAATAATCTTGATCAAGAGACCATTTCTCATTACATTTCTCGTCAATTTTTGTTGCTACCTCTTCAGAAATATTAACCCCAATTGACTCATAGTAATCAAAGATATCAGATGGTTTCTTTATTATTTCTTTGCTAAGATAAGATTTTTGCTCATAGGTATTCAAATTTTTATTTATAGAAAAAATACGCTTGAAAATTTCTGGGTATAGTTCATGTCTTTTAGTAGAGTACAAACTAAAATCATGCATTTTTCTCTCTATATCAAACCTTCTATTTTCAGCATGTTGACTAAGAGCATCTTTATATTTTTCTAACCTTTTTTTGAAAGAATTAGAAATTAAGTTTTTTGAGACTGTTTCGATTATAATGGTCACAATCGAGCTAGTTAAGATGGAAACTGTTATAGGATTAGCGAAAAAAGACTTTACTGATTCAAACATCTTACTTAAATATTCTCTATTTTAAATAGTGTTGGGAAATCCAATTTAAAATCTTCAATTGCTTCTTTTTTCGCTTTTGTAAATTCATCCCCCGTAATAAACCCTTTTTCATTTAAAAGGATAAGGAGAGCATTGGTGTTGATCATGTTATTGACGGCCTCTTCTAACAAATCAAATTCTCCATATTTGATACCCACTTTATACACCCTCTTAATTTTGATTACTATTCTAAAGCTTCTCTAGGTGCTCTAGCTCTAATTGTTTCCAATAAATTATGAGTTAGTTCTTCATTGATTAACCCATATTGGGTTATGTTGTCGACAATGTTTCTTTCAATTCTTTCATAAAAATGCCTTACTTTTTCCATTGAATAATTTTCTTTTTTAATGCCTACTTTAGTTTTTCCATTCCTTATTCCAATTTGGACTGAAACTCTATGTTCATTTTCTCCGTAAGTCATAAGGAGATTCATTTTGATCCCAACTAAATCTCTTCCGTGCCAAAAAAGATATTCACATATTGACCGATCATCGATCAGGTCACTACCTCCCTTTACCGTGACTTGTTGGGGTTCTCTACTGCCTTGTATTGTTTCTAATTCAATTTGATATATGGTTCCAACAGTACCCACCTGAGATAAACCGTGATAAATATAATCTAAAAATTTAACTGTTCGTGCTGAAAAGCTTCCTCTTAGAGCATCTGTAATTCCAGTTTGGTTTGAATCAAGAGGTCTCACTGCATGATCGAAAACAAGAGTTAATGCAGTTAATGCTTCATTAAATAAATCTCTATCTCCCGTAAAAATAGTAACAATCCCTAACTCACGCTTTATTAAAATTCGCACACTTTTAGGATACCTAATTACTTTAGAGTTCATCTCTTCAAAATCATACTCTGGCTTTTTTACGATTCTTCTAAAATAAACTACAATCTCCTGATCATTATATCTTACCAGCTCTAATTGTTGTTTAATTTGTGGTTCATATTCAGGAAGCTCTCTATTGAAATCTTTAGAAATATTAAAATCATTGATATTTGTCCTAAGCTCGTCTTCATCAATTAAATTAAAATTTATAATTCCAATATGGGCAATATAACGCCTTTTTGGGACACCAAATTTATTAAAAACAATTTCTTCAATGTCTTCTTCAGGAATACGTCTAGCTAAATCCTCAACTAATTCTATTCTGTTTTCTCTAGGATTAATTCTTTGATCAGGTCTGTAACGTTCAACAAGTCCACTTAGCTCTGGGGCAGATGATTTTCTTATCGCATGTCTTAAGGTAAACCCATCCGGCATAATACACACTCTCCTAGTTAATGGTCAGGATTCATTTCATTTTGTGATTTCGAAACAATATATTTCGAACCACCTCATATGAAATGAAACTCTTTATGCCTTATTATACAATAATCCCCTTAGAAATTTTATCCTTTCTTTTGAAATCCATTTTATTTAGGTCAATAAGCACTTGATTTCTAATACTTTCTTTAGAATAAATATTTAGGTTTAATATACTATCATCAACAACCGGGCTTAATACACAATGACAATTCACCCGCTCTTTTGCTGATAGTTTTGAGTCTCTTGGATGCATACAGGTTTCCCCACTACCTGGAATCGTGAATTCTTCATCTACTCCAACGATCGTTCCATCGAGAGCCATATGATTTTCCCGCGGATTGTTCTTTTTTCCCCCGCTGTGCCTCCACTTTTTCCCGATGACAGCCGGCGATTGAGTATAAGCTTCTTGCTGCGCTGCAGAGGAAGCGGCAAGCACTTCAGTTATGGCTGTTGTTCGAGCCCGTGCTCGATCAAAATGCGGCAGGTTCCGGAGAGTCAATTCGATATCCTGAATGGAAGAACCGTTCTCAATGGCTTCTGTCAGAACATTTTCTACCGCTTCATGGGTATTTAATTTCATGATCTCGGCCAGCTCTTCAGACCAGCCTTTGATCCAATTTGTTGAACGACTCGAAAGAATTTTAAACGGTACTTCAGGATCCAACGAATCCATGATGACAGAAGCCAGCTCCTCAATGGTCTGCTGCAGGAAACCTTCTGTCAGCTCCTGAAAATGTTCCTCAAAGTCATCCGCTGCAAAAAGGTTCTGCGTAAAATACACCAGAATGGCTTCTAACGTCTCTTTTGAGTCTTTGCTTACAAAATCATTCACACCACTTAAAAACTTCTTACGCTGGCTTCTGAGCAATCTGGCGACCTTTTTTTCATATCCCTCGACATAACCGGGTATCTTAGAAAGGCCGGGGAAATCAGGTATAACCTCCACGAGTGATTTTTCATCATCTTCCTCGGCCTTTCGAATAAAGACGTTCAGAGTGTTTAAAAGCTGATCGGTCTTATTCATTTTGCTTCAGCTCCTCGAGGACATCCCTCAGATCCTTAAGCAACATGATCAAATCCTCTGAACGATTGTCTTTTGATTTTTGAAAAAGAGCCTGCAGCGGATCAGAAGAATTGTTTTGAGCTTTCCCAAGCGGCCGACTGTATTCATCCTCCGGCCATTCTTCAAGTGTTTTCCCAAGCACACGGCCAGCCAGATCCCGTAGATCGTTGGGAGATACAGCGCCGGCATTAATAAAAGGCCCCAACACTTTGGCAATCTCCATCGGATCACGGAAGTCTGGACCTTTTAAAGTAAGCTGCGCATGATAAATATTCAAATCAGACAGAAACAAATTATTCAGTTTTCCGGTTATGATCTTCCTTTCCGGCTGAAAGACTTGTTCTTCTGTGATTTTTCGAGCGGTGTCCGCGGTCGCCTTATTATACTCGTGTGCTTCCCCTGTATAAAGTGGCGGCAGACGGAAGGCAGAACGCAGCTTGCTTCTGCTTTTCTCGTCATATTCAAGGAATAGGGCGTCTTGCTGCAGAATTTCGCCCAGGGACTTAATATCAACTTTGACGGAAGATACATTCTCTTCCCCAGTAATGCCCTTTTCAGTTGGTATTCCCTCTACTTCAAGCAGGAGGAATTTATGAGCGTTTTCTGTGCCTTCAAGGTCATTCATGTACTCCTGCAGCTGTTGATAAGAGGCTTCAGAAAGCATCCCGTTTTCCACCGTGATGGCTGCCGGGATATGCCTGCCTTGCTTAAAGTACATGTAATTCAGTTCTTCCGCTTTTCTGGCCCCGTATAGATTTACGATATGCCCAATCCAACGGGGAAAGCCATAAGCACCGCTACCGAGCTTGAAGTGAATGACTTCGTTAGCTTGAAGCTCCTCTGGAGTGTTAGCTTCGTATTTGCCAGTCCGCAAATTCATAATTCGCGGATCCCCGTATTCCTTAAAGAAGACCTGTTTTCCATTAACCATTTGCACATACTTCCGGAAACTTTTCTTTCTCATCATCGTTTTGATTTCATTGTGTTCGCGAAATGTGAATTCTACTTCAATCGGCTCCGTATAGTGGCATATCCTCATGTTTTTAACATCAAGATATTCAACTCCCGCTGGTTTCCCGGCCCCGTTGCGGAGGACTTCTAGAAATCCATTCCCGGTTTTCTCCCGGTCTTCTATAGCGTACCCGACAACAATTTCAGCCGATTCATCAAAATGAAGGTATCGGATAAATTCCTCAAGCCGTGTCCAGTCATTTTCTGCAGCCTGCTTTTTTTCAGACTGTACATCATCCCCGTTAATGTCAAAGGTGTATTCCACATCAAAACCAAAGCCGAGAATATTCGTTTTGTAGGCCTGAATGCACTGCTGCAGAATTGTCGAATACTCTGCGATGCTTTTCAATTCCTTCAAATTATAAGGCGGCTCGATGATGTTATCGCCGTAGATCTCCGAAAATTGATCTTCATAAATCTGTTTGGTCGTTTCGCTCGGCGCATTCGCTTTGAACACGGTGGCTTTAACAGATTGTTGAGCCATGCTTTACCTCCTCTCTCTATTCGGTCGCGGCCGGACTTTCGGTTTCTCCTTCAGATCGGTGACCTCGTAATCATCGAGGGCATACCAGATGGCTGAAAGAGTGTGGGGATCGATCTTGAATTCATCTTCAATGAGGTTACCCAGCTTGTCCTTTTTATAAGTCAGCGGCTTGAGTTCAAAAATGGTGTTCTTGCATTGGCCGGAACAAATGATCTTTTTAAACCGCTTGATCTTTTTCGTATACTGTAGGCGCGAACCCTGGTACTTGTGGGCTCCCACCATATTGAAACCCTGCTGCCGGAAATACTGAATCGTTTTAGGCTCCGCTGAATCAGCTTTGATCAGCTCCTGGGTTTTCTTGAATTCTTGGAGTTCCTCTGCCGTTCGATCATCCGTCATTCCTCGCTTGTAATACTCCCAGTAGACATAAAGATATTTTTTCTTATGGTCCACCGCAAGCCGGACAACGGCGTTATAGGATTCCTCAAAACCAAAGTCCATTCCTACCCGCTTGATGGGGCGATCAATGTTTGAGATGGCCTGCATCACTTCATCGTGTGGCCACTCTTCAAACTGAGGAAAAACCCGAACCCCATTCACGCCAAAATGACCTTTCCGGGCGATGCGGAAAAGGTCTGGATCGTGAGTTTTCAAGTCTTCCAGCTGGTCAATATAGCTTTTAGGCAGAAATAAATTATCATCGGCTGTCGAGTGATGATAATAGGTGTTATTTTTTATGATCGTTTTCTTTTTATACAGCTCTTCGTCATCCAAGACAAAGAACTGATTTACGTCATCTTTGAAAAAGTGTTTATACGACCAGTTCCCTCTGCTTACAGGGTTTGTTGATAGGATCATATGAAGCATTAAATTTGGGTGCCGCAAACGCCCCAACAGCTCTTTAAATCCGTCATATTTAACTTCTGAACACTCCTCAACCCATACAATTGATACATTATTGATCGATTTCAACTTTGCCGGTTTGTCCATCCCTTTAAAAATGATCTTGCTGCCGTTTGGGAATCGTATTTGCATCGGTGAGCTGACGCACCGGATTTTGCTTTCAAGCCCTAAGTCTGTGATGATCTCTTCAAGCAGGGAAAAAGTCGAATCCCTGTGCGTATCATAAACTTCCCGGACGACTAAGGCTGTCCGCTTTTCCTGCAGTAGCTTCAAAATCAATTTCAGGGCTACATGATAGCTCTTGGATGATCCGTAACCACCGACGAGAAAATAAAATTTCTGCGACCAATCAAAAAGAAAGTCCCTGAAACGGGGGTTCACTTCTTTTTCCATCATCGCTCACCTTTATCCTTGATGATAATTTCAAATGTTGAGTCATTTTCATTGTCGTTCAGTCGCTCGACTTCGGCTTTCGTTTTCTCGATGTTCAAACGCATTTGATCAAGTTTAAGCCGCCGCTCATCTTCTTCATGCGCCAGCTGATCAAATTGCTTTATCAAGCTCCGCAGCTCACCCATAGCCCGCGATTGTGCGTTCAGGAAGGTTGCGTGACGATCCCAAGCGAATTGTACTTCGTACTGCTTTTCTTCGGCGTACTTGATGTCGTCGCCGACGATCAGACCTTTCACTTTTGACAGCTCCTTGGCTGTGTCATCCTTATCCTTTACAAACATGATTCGCTGCGCCCGGATAATGGCCGCGTATTGAATCTGGATTTGATCCCATATCATATCGGCAGGGCTGCGTTCCTGAATCTCTTCCATGATCTCAAGCGTTTCCTCCGGGAGAAACTTGGAGAAAAAGCCATGAGTCACAGCATTCTGATTTCCCTTTGGTGCTGCGCCACCTTTGTTCCCCAAAGCATTCATATTGCCGGGTGGCGCACCTACCTTTTTTGTGTGCACACTTTTTTCAGAGGGTGCACCCTTTTTTCTTTCCCAACCATGCCGCCTTTTCCATGACTTAATGGTGTTCACTGACACCCCGTACTTTTCGGCGAGGTCCTTGTATTTCATTCCTTTGACGTAATCTTTCTGTGCTTGAATGTGCTTTTCGGCCATCTACATTCACCCGCCGCCCCCTTCTGATTTGTGTTTGATTTGGAACGATTACAACCTTTTGTTATTCTGTTAGTTTCATAGCCTATCACCTTCACTACATTGAAATTTTTATATTAATTTACTAATGTATTTGTTATATTAGTAATACACCACCCGTGACAACGCGCTCGTTGTGGGAATTTCCCTGACCGGGGGCCGGTCACTCCTGCCTAGTAAGCAAGGAAAGAGGTGGTGGCCACGATGAAGCTTACGCATAAAGATACGTCGATCGAAATAGATCCGGTGTTGATTTTAGTGTGTGTTGATTTTGTGGCTAGTCTGCTCCAATAGGGGCAGGCTTTTTATTATTCTATCTAAACCGAGCCCACACTCAGGGGCCTTCTTTAGCCGTCGATTGTATATCCTGAGATTCACTGGACCCGGTTTACAGGGAACAAAAAAAAGCACCCCGCAGGATGCTCTTGTTATTTAATCCAATCTTTAATCTCTTTAATAGTCTTATACGCCTTAGACCATGTTCCATTCTCTTTCAAGTAGTTTTCGCCTTTCTCTGTCAGTTCAGGTCCTAATTTGTATAAATGAGGTCTATTATCTGAATAATGGACCCCAATTATATACCCTTCGCGTTTTAAAAAGTTCACAGCATCATCAAATTGATCTTCAGTAACTCCAATATCGTTTTCTGACAAAGGGGTATTACCTTCAAAAATTTCTTTTAAGATTGCATACCTTAATTTATCCTTATTCATATTTTCTCCTTTCAGCCTTTAGATCTGTCTTTCTCTTTTCTCTCTTTGATTTGTTCAAATATTTTCATAATAGAAATTGCTTGATTTCTATGTTTTCTTTCTACTGCAATTATCCAAACAATAGCAGCAATTGTACCAGCAGCAAAAGCTAAAGCCCCCCAATGTTTTTCATAAAAATTAAAGAACATGGTGAGATATGCTGCAAATAAAGGGATAAAGGCAGGAACATATTTTGAATGATCATGGACAATATCTATATGAGAAAATCTCGATATAGCAAATTCTAAACATTCAATATCCAACTTATAAAGAAGAGATTGGAACCTTTTGTATTCTTTCTTATCATGACCAATTCGAGTTTTTTCAAAAAAGAAAGCGAGTAGCTCCTTTTTGTGATAAGTATAAATAGCATTTTCCAGTTCTTCTAAGTCCCCATTATTCTTCTTTTTATTATTTTTCTTTTTATTCATTTTACAATTCACTCCCATTTTTAATATCGGGAATGAAATGTTATGATTAACAATTCGCAAAATTTGTCGAACGAAAGCACCCTTCATAAATAGGTGGCAGTCGTAAGACAAAAAAAGCACCCTTCAACTGCAGGTGCAATCAATCAACGTTTCTTTTTATAGCCTTCAATATCTTTTCTCAAGAATAGGCGATCTCTATTTGTTGTTTTAATCGGAATCAATGTTTTGTAATCAACCAGAGATATTTAAATTCCTACTGCCTTCTGTTTCTGGTAGGATTATTAAAGTTTTTGACAATTAGGTCAGTAATTAATTTCACAGAATAGAAAGAACCTAAGGTCATCAACCAAATAAAAATGAACCATACTCCATCAATTACAGCTTTAACAATTTGATTACAAATATCAGGTAAACTATTTACAATAATTGAACAGATAACCACAATTAGAGCATAGTATATTTGAGTTCTCAAATTTGTATATATCTTTTTCTGAAGGTTAGGATAGTATTCATTAAGCCTTGCAAAAACCGGGCTTCCTTGTAAAGAAATTAATAAGCTAAGAAAAACACCCATAACCCCTATTACAATAGACGCAAAAGTAATAATATTTGAGCCATTACTTTTCAAATTTACTATCCAGTTTAGATAACTGAGTACCCCAGTCAAAATCCCTAAAATAATACAAATTATAATGTTATATTTAACCCAAATATCCTCTAATTTATGCAACAGATTAGTTAACCTGGTTTGCTGCTCACTCATAAATACATCACCTCGTTATCTTCTCAAGACACGTCTAACATCACCACGCCTTCTATCATAAGTTTCGATAAAGGATTGGTATAAATATTCGTGGGCTACCGTTTGCCTTGGACGTACTTCTATACTTATACGATCTGACAATCTTGGCTCAATTAAATTTACTGTCTCAACTTCTGCTTCTTCATTTTGTAGTGCTGTAAGCTCAATTGTCGGACGGTTGCGTTCGCCAGTCTGTTCAAAATCTCTTAAAGTTCTTCTAATAACATCTTCATCAAGAGATGCTGTTTTTTCACTTCTACCCAAAGAAATAGTTAACTCAGCTATCACTCCAGCGCTCTCTCCTAATAAACGACGTGTTTCGCTTATTAAACTATTCTCCTCCAAACCAGCATCCAACATAACATCTGCACACTTAATTCTAATTTTTTTGTAAAAATCTGCTTCCATTAATCTTCTGACTTTCGAGCCATCAATAACTGGAACAAGTTTGACAATCAAAGGAATATCTTCAGTGTTACCAAGAGTATCTAAATATCTGAACCTTAATTGAGTTAGCACGTTCTCTGTCTGAGCAATTGTTAGTCCATATAAATTAGACTGTACTATCGCAGTATTTAATTGATTATCATAAATAAAACTGATGAATTCTCCAATATACTCATCCTGTTCAAGAAGGATATTCTCTTTTATCTCCCCAAACCTCTTTTTAGAGGGGATATTATTTTCCCTCAATTTTGATAGTTGAAAACTGTAGATGTTTCTTCTTTCATCAAAAGTGTAAGTATCTTTTTCAATCTCAGCATATTCATCACCTACTGGAACTGTGGTTCTAAAAGTTTCCGCATTTACCATTAGGTAATCCAAAAAGGGTTGCATATTCCATAAATCAGCACCGTGATTTATTACCCCATCTTCTGGATTCAACTCAGCTCTAACCGCTAGGTCAGCTGGGACTAATTGTACTTCAAAATAATTAAAACGAACATACTTTCTTGCCATATTTTATCTCCCCTTTCGATATAAGTATAACATCGACAGGGGTTAAATAACTTTTAATGGAACTTATGCCAAACACAAAATACTGTGTTCTGCTCTATTTTTCATTTTCAAACGAGAACGCTCAATGTTTTTCTGCACTGTTCCTTTTTTAATGTTCAGCAGCTGGGCGATCTCCTCGAAAGACATGTTTTGCACAGTATGCATGATGAATATGTCCTTCTCTCTTTCGGTAAGTACAGAAAGGGCATCAGCAATCCTTTCTTTCTCCCAGTCGCTTACTTCTCCTTCTGGCTCCTGATTGATCGCATATTCTTCTGGCATTGCATCAATGATACGAGGATCAGCAAGAATCGTTCTTTGATAAACGTCCCTTCTGTCAGCTCCCCGGCGTGCGCCTGGTTGTCTTCCGTTCTGCAGCCATTCTAGAGTAAATTCAATATCACTGATCATACTGCCAATGATCTTCTTATCGTTCTTTTGTTCAGCCGTCATTTCAATTTCTGGCGTTTCCGAGAATGTCCGGTACATCTTTCTCGCTTCTTTTAACGTTCTTTTGTATTCAATGATTAAATCCTGCATGTTTATCCCCCTCTTATTTACGCTTAAAAGCGCTGCCTTTGCCTCTTCTCAGTGTCTGCTGTCTTTGCCCATCATTTCCCGCCAAAAACGCTCAGAACGCTCCTGGCGTTTTTATTGGGCTTTTTCTTTTCCTGTTTCATGTCGTCCTTCCGTTCAAATAAAAAAACAGACACCAAACAAACAGCTAATGCTGTAAGTTCAGTGTCCGCAGGCTCTCCTTCTTGGACTCGATATTCACGTTCGTTTTTCTTGTCTCTATCGTATGACAAAGTGGAATAGAAAAAGTCCCCCATTTTATCCCCCTTTTTGTCGGATTTTTCTCGGATTTGAAGATAAAAAAACCTTGAAAGGCAAAAGCATTTCAAGGTTTAAAGCATTTTAGATACAACTAATTACTTCATCTACAGATTTACTAAACATATCAGGGTCTTCATTTTTTATTTCAGTTAATAAATCTTTAATATTATCTACTATTGATGGATCCTGTTTTGATAGTACATTGCGATAAGCTAATCTTACTTCAGGATGGTTAAGAATCCTGTAATGTAAGATTTCAATCCATTCTTCACCTTGGTTAAGAATCTTTGGAATAGCTTTAGCAATGTAAGTTAGTCCTTCTTCTATATTATTTTTGTATAACCTTTCTATTCCGTGAACTAAGCCAAACATAACCTCGAATTGTTCAGTATCATCATCAAAAGCCAAACATAATTCCGAAATAGCCGAAACATCTCCATAATCAATGACCTTTGCCAAGGACTCTTCAAACTCTTGTATTTCATTTTCATTTTCTAAAAAGCGGTTATCATATAATTTTTTTAATTCTTGCTTAAGATCCAAAGGAATTCATCCTTTCCATATTTACTTATTGAATAAATTAGGGTACTGCTCTCTATTTTTTTTCATTACGCTTTTTAAACCTTGTCTTATCTCAGAATTGTATAAACCATCTTTTATATAAATCTTCCGAGCATCCCAAATATCATGAGCTAAGGCATCGCGATTACTAAGGTTAAGATAATCCTTCAATTTTTGCCCAGATAAACCATAAGTATATGTCTCACGATGTCTACCCCCAGTACCCGGATGTGGTTGTTCCATGTTCATACTAATACCATTGTTCCTTTTTACACCCGACTGTTTCATTTTCGCAGCAGACGGCATGTGATGAGGAGTAATATTATCAAAGGCAGTTCCTTGCTTAACCAGTTCTTTATACGTTCCAACTTTTCCTTCGTTAGGAAGCAGAGATTTACCAGTACCCTTAGCACTTTTTTCAACAGCAGAAACCTTTTCAACCGTCTTCGCGCCTTTAGTCGCTTTAAAAACATATTTTCCTACCTTGACTACTTTAGTAGCGGGTATGACAGAAACACCGGACAGGATACGGTCAGTGACAGATAGTTTTTCACCAGTCACAGGGTCAACACCTGTTATCGCTCTATAACCATCATATCCACCGGACAACTCTCCAACTGTGTCTTTAGCCCAATCAAGAGCTTTTTCAATGTCGCTTTTCTTCACTCTGCTTTCCGGTATGCGACTGACAAGTTCGTATTTCACTTCACCGCCGGATATGTATTTCCGGACAATTTGACCGTTTGAATAAAGCATGTACGAACCGCCAACGAAGTCCTTGCCTGTACCGATTTCATCGGTGACATCGACAGAACCGAGCTTTTTGTATCCCTTCATATTATATACTTTGCCTTTGATGATGCGAATACCTGTATCAATCTTTTTAGCATGATCTGCTTTGGTAAGTGAATCGACTTCAGATTCTTCTTGATCGGACAATTTTTTTAGCATGATTTCCATCGGCGAAGGCTCAGCATTTTCTAACTCTCCCTTTAAACCGCCGACCGGACCGTTAATGTTTGTATTCTCATCCGGTTTTAAAATTGAGCCTTTTTTATAGCTTGTAATCTCGATTTTTGGTCCTGTGTACATTTTCTCAAGCTCTTTGATGTATTTTTGCATCGTTTCAAGGTCTTGTTCAGCAGTTTTAAGAGCGCTTGTCTGTTCGCGGTCAAAAGCATGCAGCTTTTCAATTGTCTGATTGATTTCCTTTAAGGCTTTCCTGTTCTGTTCGTGAAAATCGCTGTCATTCAAATCAGGCAAATCGACGATGTGGCTGACTTTTGCGATCGTGGCATTTGTTTTAGATACCAAACGCTTCGTTGTGCGGTCAGCCGCATTCACCCCTTGTTCCAGCTCGTGTTCGAGAAAGTTTTGCGAAATAAACCCGTTATGGTTTGGTTCCAGGGAATTCAACGCGCTTTTCATTTTCTTTAGCGTGGAACTGTATTCCTCTATAAACGTATCATAGAACTGTAGAAAAGGGGTGTGGCATTCCTCGTAAAACGCGCGGATCGCGTCGCCGCCTTTTCCTTTTAAAGCATCATCAAGTGATGTGATGCCTTCAACGGTTTTTTTGACTTTAGAAAATTCGTCTGATTGTTGTTTTAATTGTTCCAACGTTTGATCAATAGCTTTGTGCAACGCCTGAACATCAAGAGTCTTCATAGCATTCTCCTCTAATACTAAAGTGACATACCTCGAAATATTTTACCACTTTATAGAAAAGAATTGGTGAATAAATCCTGACCACCCATGAAAATGAATCAAAGTGATTAGGTCAAAAAAACTATTCGTGTCGAATTGTGTCATCAGTATAAAACGATTGTCAAAAACTCATCTTTTCTGTAAAATACAAGAAAGTATGAAAATGGAAAAAGGTATCCTAGGGAGGGGCTATCAATTTGACTGAAAAAATTTCGTCAGCGGCTGTCGGTGTGAAGATAAATGAATGGTATAGGTATATAAGGATTTTTAGTGTGCCTGATGCCGAAATTTTAAAGGCAGAGATTGAACGAGATATTCAAGAAATGGAAGAAGACCAAGATTTGCTTTTATATTACTCTTTAATGGAATTTAGGCATCGCATTATGCTTGAATACATTGCACCAAGCGAAAATTCTTCTTCACATCCATCAATTTCAGAATTGTTGCACAATATAGACAACAAACAGGCTCGTTTAAAAGGCATCCTCGAATACTATTATAATTTTTTCCGCGGTATGTATGAAAACGAGAAAAGAGAGTACATATCCGCCATTACTTACTACAAACAGGCAGAGAACAAACTTGCTCTTGTTGAAGACGAAGTGGAAAAAGCGGAATTTTTCTTTAAAATCGCAGAGGTCTATTACTACATGAAACAGACATATTTTTCGATGCACTATGCACAAAAAGCTCTGGAGAGATATAGAGAACAAGAAACATACAATTTGAGAATTATCCAGTGTCACACCATAATGGCCGGAAACTGGATCGATGCAAACAGATATGAAAAAGCAGTGCTTCATTTAAAGAAAGCCTTAGAAATGGCTGAAGAAGAAAAAAATAAACCAATGATTGCCCGAGCCCTTTATAACATCGGTGTTTGTTATTATAATCAGGATCTGTACGAGCAGTCAGTTGATCATTTTCAAAAAGCAATTTTAATTTTTAAAGAAGAGGGCTTCATTAAATCCCTCCCGCAAGCATACTTTTTAATGACACAAATTCATTTCAAACAAAAAAACAAGAAGAAAGCGCAACTCTTTTTTGATGAGGGTTGCGAGCATTCGAATGAGGTTGGTGACTCAATTTATAGCCTGAAATTTGAGTTTTTAAAGGGTCTTTATTTAGATGGTCCTGACACCAAAAAAATTGATCATTGCTTACTTCACTTAGAATCAAAAAAAATGTTTCCAGATGTAGAGGATATGTCACTAGATGTGGCTAAATACTATCATGAGAATGAATGTTTTGAAATGTCATCTCTCTACTTTTTAAAAGTAGAGGAGGCAAGAAAACAAACACAGCGGGGGGATTGTTTGTATGAAGTTGAAGTTTAAAGCACTAACAACATCTTTGGCCGTAACAGCCGCTTTGCTATCAATTGGATTTATAAATGTAGTGTCAAGCAGTTACCACATTGCAGAAAGGCTCATGGTTTAAGCAATCAAATAATAAATAGCGGACTCATGAGAGTCTGCTTTTTTGTTCTTAACAGCCCTCAGATAATCCCGAGAGCTGTCGCAAGATTGTAAATGGCCCGCCGTTTGACCTGATAGTATTTGTCCTTTTTCAACCCCATCTCCATATAAATCTCAATGTCCTTTATTTTTTGGGGAGAGAGATACTTGGCCTTTATAATCTTTAATTCATCATCATCAAGACTTTGTTTAAGCGCCCTGTCCATCTGACAAACTTTCAATTCATTTAAAGAGTGCTGATCCCTGAGCTTCGGGAAAAGGTTATTCATCCCGGCTGCTTCCCGTTCTTTCCGGTTTTCAATCTGAACCTTCAAAGCCTTATATCTTTTTAGCTCCCTTATAATCGTATTTCTGACTTCTTTTTCGTCTATAGGCGGCAGAAAAGCCAATTGTGTAGCTGACATTATAAATCCCTCCTGAAAACAAATTAGACACCAAATAAACGTTTATACAACGTCGATTTGGTGTCCGCAGGCTCTCCATCTTGGACGTTTATTTTGTTTTCGTTACATCTCAAATTATGGTTCCGGGTTAGCCGGGACGGCCGCCGTATGGCGGTTTTATTATTCCGAATCCTCTCCGATAGAAATAACGTTCGTGTGTTCTCCGTCATAAATGGCGATAGCCTTTTTACCACTCATTAATGCATCACATAATTCTTTCGCTTCTTTCTTTGTTACCATATGATCGGTACTTTTCCAACTGTGATTTAGAACTTCCATTCGACTTTCTTTTGTATTTTCAATAATTTCAATACCGTATTTCACCCTACATTCCCCTTCCCGGCCGCTGTTTTGACATATTCTCAGTGTCCGTAGACTTTCATCTAGAACTTTCTAAATCAATATTCAAATTTGCAATACTTTAAGGCTTGCGGACAGTAAATTTCTAATGGTTCTTTTATTCGGGAGCTATCAACATTTTTCCATAGAATTCTGTATTCTTTTTGGTTTTTGTATTTAACATCTTTAATTAGACCAGGAATAATATTGAAATCTGCATCTCTTGGATTAAATCGGCGTTCACGATCAGTTAAATACAAACATTTATCAGCAGCAAATAAAGACTTCTTCTTTTTTGACATTGATTTGTTTAACTCATTTAAAAATGACGGAAAATCTTCTATTATAAGACAAGATTCACCGAATTCTTTTTTAACATAATCATCATATTCTTGACAAAGACAATAAACATAACAATTGTCGTCTTTTTCTTTAAGCACTAACTGTCCACCTGTTATTTGGAAGTTTTCTACTCCTTCAAAATTAAAAAAGTGGCTTACTTCCTTTCCTAAGGCTGTATTTCGATCCTTACTATGAAATACATAAGAATTAAGGTTAATATTCTTAGATGCCTGTCCTTCTAAATCGTCTCCAATAACGCTACCATATTTACTCTCTGGGTAATTGTTCAAGTGATTAATATAAATTTTATTAGTTTTTTGTATTTTTTTTAGATAACAAGGTTTCATAAATTTATATAATTTTTGGGGTAGGTTAATGTTTTTCATATGTTACTCCCTTTTTTGGAACAATTATATAATTTATACTTACCTTTATCAAATTTCCCCTATTCTGACGCTTGGTCTGCTAGATGCAGGAGTGCTGCAGAAGGCATCGGCGCTACCACTAACAATATAGAGATGAGCAACCTGACATCCCAACATAAACATGAAAAATTAAAACCCCTTTTATAATGTTCAGACATTTTATTTCCATCACTCCGCACCTGTAACTAAAGTATTATGGTTCATTTAATATAAAACTGTTTGGACTCAAATGCCCCGATATAGTTGTTTTTCTTCGCATCCGTGTAGCAATCAAGCTGAATGACATATGACCCTTTCCCGGTGCGCTTCCGAATCTCGCTGAAGCTGAAAGACTTTAACGGCGTTGAGTGCTTGAAGTATCCCCGCTGTACCAGGTTTGTATCAGTTAAGCCGCCGCCAGAACGTTTTTTATAGACGCTCGCTGTGTAGTAAAGTTTGCTTGATCCTTTCTTTTCGGCTCGCCAGTCAACTGTCTTTGCTCCCGAATAGTAATTCGTGTCGTCTGTGAAAATCCTCGCTGTATGGCCGAATAACTCTGTTTGCCAAGGCGACCAAACAGCTGCAGCGGATTGAGAGAATAAAAGTGATCCAGAAAGCAAGAGTGACAGTGTAACAATGATTTTGAATGGGTTTTTCATCAATCATTCCTCCTTTTAGCCAAGTGTTCACAAATAATTAACATATATTAACAAGGCTTTTTCTTACAATAATCGAATTCATTAAGTGTATTAAATCTAAACAAGGGGTGTTTAAAATGAATTTGAAAAAAGTTTTAACATGTTCAGCATTGGCAGGTACATTATTGGTAGCCTCTATGCCTGCAATTTCTGCTTCGGCTACAAGCCCAATTACTGAAACAAAAGCGGAAAAAACTTGTGAATCACAACAATTCGGTCCATATCCATCAAGAAATTCAATTCCAAACGTCTATGATGATGGCGTTCATAAGTGGTATCTAAAAGGTGTTGCTTCGTGGAAGGGCGAATGGTATGGAAATTATGAGCGTTGTTGGTAATATAAAGGGGGGCTCCCCCTTTTTTTTATGTTTTTCCCCCTTCTGAATTCTGTTCCGCCATCTCTAAAAATATCAACGAAATTATCGCAATAACTACCAACATCTTTGTGATAAGCTACTCGACAGTGAGGAGGACAATTGTTACTCTGATCATCTTTTATTCCTCCTCCGCAGGGGAAAGCCCCTGCTTTTTATCTGAATTTGTGAGACGACTCAAGCAGAATCTTGGAAAAATCACCTTTTGCCGTTTCAATGATCGTTTTTCCGTGTTCCGGCGCCTCAGCTTCATAAGCTGCACCGTTTACGCCATCTAAAACGATGACAGTTACTTTTCCACGCTGAATTTTGCTTTTAACCGAAAAATCTTGATTGATGTCTAACTCTATTGGACGGTTCACCTGCATCGCTCCCTGTGCTATGATAGAAATACCAGTTTGTATCACAGCCGGGGCAATTTGCTTCGGTTTTTTTATTGGTTAATTTCAATGATGTCGCATTCTGCTTTTTTCTTGGTTCCAAGAACGACATAACCTGGTTTCTGCATATAATCTGTGACGTACGTGATCAAAACATCCACCGATTGCCCAGTAAAAACACCGTCTTCCCATTCATGCAGACACAAGCTGTCTCCTTCTCGAAAACCCCTGTCATTTTTTCTAATTTCAAAGTTCTTTCGTCCATCTTCTACAGCTTTAAAATATGGTGGCAAAATTTTAAGATGATGCGTCACACTCATTTTTAAAACTCCTTCCACATTTCGGACAGAAAGGTCCATTATATTTTTCTGTGACTAATTTATACCAATAACCTCTTTTTACTGACGTAATTGATTTACAGTTAAAACAGAGAAAATGCTTGTATGTGAAAATCCGTTTGATTTTCTTCAGCATTTTACTTTCCACCTTTCAAAGCCGGTAGGCTGCTGATATTTAAGGAATATAGAGGAGGCGGCTTGTCCCCCTCTATGCAGCGGTTGATCATGCAGCACCGTGTTCCTCATCTTCCTGGTCATCCTGGCTGTCATTATCTGCTGACGCGTCTTCTTCAACCGGCGCATCGTTTTCTTGCTTGAACAGCGGTTCCGCTTCTGCATCCTGGTCTTGCTTCCAGTCCCACCATGTTTCTGCAAGCGGCGCAACTTTGGCGAAATATTGATCCATTAGATCAACAATTTTGCCCGAAGAGATGTCAAGCTCAGACGCCATTTTACTATAGGATTCACCTTCAATTTTGCGCTTCACAAAATTAGGGAAATCGCTCGGAAACTCCTCGAAATTTGGCGCCATTCCGCTGGTGATAAACTCCTCTATAATGGCCCGTTCGATCTGTCGTTTTTCTTTTTTAGTTGGAATGTTTTCTTTAGGCAGCCCAAGCTCAGCCTCAAGTTGTTCTGGCTGCGGCTCAACCTCTGATACTACTCCATGCTGATCAACCTTATAGCTGGTTGTAGGTTTGTTCGTGTTAGGATTGATTTCAACGTTATAATTGACCAGTGTTGATTCCAGTTGGGATTCCACTTTTTGATCAATCATTTCAGAGAGGTGTTGAATCTTCCCGTCTAAATCCGCACTATTGACCTCCAAGGTAATTTCTGTTAAGCCCTTCGGTTTCATATTCACCTTTTTTACGATTGCTTTGAAATCAATGAAAGACATAATTGTTCCTCCTCCTGGGATAATGGGGTGACTTTAATTTCAATTCTTGGATTTGAGCTATAAAATTTACTTGCATGCAGATCAACAATTTGACTGTCATCCTCCCAAATAACAGTGTTTAGACCGTCTTTAATCGCCTTAACATAGTTATCAATATCCGGCTTTTTGCTGGGCCGTAGCTCCCCTCTTTCAGCTGCAGCGGCCTGCTTTTTGCTAAAACTTTTGAGCGTCGATTTATAGACCTTAACTTCTAATTCCAATGGCCCTCTGAAGAGATTAGGAGGACGATGATCAGAAGCGGCCAATTTTACATACTTTTTGAACTCTCTAGAATTTTTAGGATCATACATTCTGACTACCCCGTTCTTGGCTGTGGCACGCGGTCGTCCTTGGGGAACCGGTTTTCCGTAAATCGCAAATTTAATCATTTTTCGGATCTCCTATTCTGATAAATAATGTGAGTGGCAGAAAGGTCAATCTGACCAATCTCATTCCTTTGACTAAATGAATTTCAAAGCCGATGTTCCAATTCAGAAACACGATTGCAAGGAAAAACCTCGGCATTATCTCATGACCTCCCGGCGTCGCTCTGTCAGTTCGTCAAACCATTTTTCATCCCCTAAATCTAAAGCAAGATCAATGAGTATCTGAAAATCCTTGTCACTAAGTCGATCATCGAGTTTAGTTATAGAATTAATTGAAACGTGCGATACAGAGCTGGAGGGAATATGGACTAAAAGTTCTCTTGGCCCTTTAGCTATAACAAATGCATTTCCTTTGAATTTACGTGTATTTATATAAATCCAGTCGCCAACTTCAATCAATTTCCTCTACCTCCCGTCATCAGATAGCCAGCTATGAATCTTTGATTCTTCTCTTCTGGCGTGAATGATAATAAATGCTAAACAACGTAGTGATTGAAACACTCTCATCAATCTCCCGCCTCGCATGACATTTTACGGCCAAAATCACATTTCACTTTAATGTGAAGTCGCTCAAGCTCGGCAAGCGATAACTCATAGAGTTGACGGCCATCATCTGATTCATATTGACCGTATCGAATCAGTTCATCTATCAAATAATCATGCCGCTCACTGCAGGTGTCTGTCGTTGATTTTTCACTCAATACAATTTCTCCTTTCTTATCCAACCAAACCGGCATCCATCTGCCTGGCAAGGTTTATGAATCTCCCATATTCCTTGATAAAGCATGCTTGTATTATGCCAGTTGGACCGTTCCGCTGCTTGGCAAGATCAATTTCAATAATGTTTTTTAGTTCAGAATTCTTGTTGTAGTAATCATCGCGGTACAGAAACATGACGACATCGGCATCCTGTTCAATGCTTCCGGATTCCCTTAAATCGGACATCATCGGCCGCTTATCTTGCCGCTGCTCAACCGCCCTGGATAACTGAGAAAGAAGGATGATCGGGATTTTGAATGCCCGGGCCATTTCCTTCAGTTCCGCTGTAATGCTTCCGACTTCTAAGTCCCTTCTTTCATATTTTCCAATCGCCCTGATGAGCTGCAGATAGTCGATGATGACCAAATGCTTTTTATTATCCGGATTTTCTTTTTTCGTCTCACGAATTTTCGAGCGTATATCTGCCAGTGTTTGAGCAGGTTGATCGTGAATGTTGATATTCCATTTTTCATATTCTCCAATGGCTTTCGTTGCATTCTCATAATCGCGGTCACTAAAGAATTTTCGTGGGTTTTTCCACTTCGATCCCTCGATGTTCCCGAGATTGCTGAGTAGGCGGTGAGTCAATTGCTTGTCCGGCATTTCGAGCGAAAATATATCTGACACACCGCCTTTTTCACAATTTGCTTTTCCCATGTTTAAAGCAAAGGCCGTTTTCCCCATTGATGGGCGGGCGGCTAACACAATTAAGTCACCATCCTGCCAGCCGCCTGTCATGGCGTTCAGATCGATTAAGCCAGTGTTTATGCCTGTGATGTCCTCCTTCTCCTCATGCATGTCGTTGTAAATTTCCATGAGGACATCTTGTTTCGTTCGAGTTTTTTCAATGCCAATCTCCTGAAGCTCCATTGCCCGTTTGTACAGCTCAGTTATCCCGTCGTCGGTCGGAGTGTTCGCAAACTCAATCGCGATCTTTTTCATTTCTCGTAATCTATAAGCTTCATAAATCAACGTCTGATATGCCAAGAAATTGGCGGTGCTGGCCACTGCGCTGCCTAAGTCCGTTAAATATTGAAGGCCGCCTACTTGTTCAACGGAATCGCCTAATTTTGTAACCGTGGTGACCATATCAACGGACTTGCCGAGCTTTTCAACCTCACGCATGGCCTTAAAAATGACTTGATGCCTCGTTTCAGAAAAATGCTCGGGCTGCAGAGACAATTCTTTAATCAGGTCACCTTCTACGAGAATGCAGCCGAGCAGAGCCTGTTCAGCCTCAACGTTTTGGAGAATATTTTGCATGGCGTTCCCACTCTTTCTGTTTTGCTAAAAATTCGTTTTTCTCTGGCTGTCTGACTTTAATCTCAGCAATAGATGGTGGAAATCTGTTATTTAAAATGTGCTCGTCCACTTTCGCGAGAACCGGTTCATATGGCAATTTGCTAAGATGATCAATCCAGAGTTCAATTCGCTTTTTACCAACATCGCCGGTTAAATCAAATTTTGTATAAGCAGCAGCTATTCTTTGCAGGATCTCCATTGCCTGGTTCACTTCCATGTTTATCCCCCCATCTGAATACCGCGCTCTCTGGCGTATTCGGCCAAAGCATCAAAACTGTTCTTGATTTTCTTATTCGGGAACTCTTTGACATTCGATTGCTGTTGCTTAAGCTTGGCCCATCGATCAAGAATGCCTTTTTCACAGTAAGCAAAAGATTTGATGGTGTCGGCACGATGTTTCGGCTTGTACTCGTCGAATATTTCATCAATCCATTTCAAGATACATTCCAAAGGTATTTTGTCTTTAAGAAGCCGAATGATCGACTGAGCATCCATAGGCGATAAAAACAAGCTGCCTTTCCGCTGCAGAAATTTGTTTTCAATTTGTTGAAAAGCTGAGAGTTTCTCTTCCTCTTCTTCTCTTCTTAAATTCTTTAATTCTTGTTTTTGTTCCGCGATCGTTCCGTGATCGTTCTGCGGTCGTTTCGTTAAAGGTTCATTATCCGTTTCGTGAAACGATTCATCTGTATGGCTAAACCCTTGGTACAATTGATATTTAACGATGGTGAACAGCGTTCCGCTATCCGTTTCGCTAACGGTGATCATTCCGTTTTTCACGAGTTTTTTTACAGAACGTAAAATGGTGCTTTTTGAGACTTTTTTAAACGCCCGTCCTTCTTTAAATTCAAGGTCGTCACATAATTTTGAATAGGATCTTATGTACTGACCTTTTTTTAGCTCGATACCGTTAATTTTTATTCCGTCCTGATGACTTGCCTTTAGCAGAAGTAAGGTGAACAGCCGAAATGTCGTTACATCACTCCATATCTCATGATCAACTATCTTCCGGTGCAGCTTAATCCATCCCTGCATGTCAATCTCCTCCTTTCTGTTTACAAAGAGCTGTCATGCCGCTGATGCGGACTAAACATAAATTAGGTTCATTTGCCCTTAAGTATCCCTCAACATAGGCGCGGAACAATTCAGCCCGGTTAGAAGCCCCTTCCGTCATCCACTTGTAACAGAAGGGAATTGCCACCTTAATCATCGAATGGGAACTCATCCTGCTTGATGTTTATAGGCTCGCCATTGAATGGATCAGCGTCGTCCTGCACGCTTGGTTTTACTTCTTGATTTTCTTCTTTTGTCTGTTCGGGTTCAGGGGCATTGATAACCGGGACATCTGAACTCCCGTGAACTAATTCATCATCATAGACTGACTGTGCTTCTGCTGTTATATCCTTACGAACCGTCTCATCCTGAGAAACTTGTTGCTGAATTTCTATGCTTATCGGAAGGTACTTCCACATACGACGAATGACAGTTTTCTTTGCCATTTCTTCATAGTCAGTTTTCCATGGGCCGTTATCCTTCGATTTACTCCTTTTACGCACGTTTTCAACATCTTGCTTGCTGAATACTTCGAATTGATAACCGCCGTCTTTAAAGTGGGCAACTGCATAAACATGAGTCATAGCCCCTCTATTACCTGTCGCGGGTTTATGGATCAGCTTGGGATGCAACCCCAATTCATAGACAAAATCATCGGCTTCATGGACAGTATGAGCATATATGCTTTGTATATGTCCTGATCGCCTAGCAAGATCAATCATGCCTTTATAACCAATGATGAACTGAACCTCTTTTACCCATTGATCTGGCGCTCCATTTTGACCTTTAATTTTTCTATTGAACGGTACAAGGTAACAGTGTCCTACTATCCCGGGTTCGAGTCCTAACTGGGCAGACTGCATAACTGCACCAAGTAATGAAGCTGGTGAACACTCTTGCAATGCTGGATTGTTCCTAATCGTTGTCAAAACAATTCTTGTTATTCGCTCTGGTGTAATGTGTTTCGGCAAAGCTTTTTGAAGCTCTGGCTGCAGTTTCTTAAGATAACCTGCAATAGTTTTAGGTTCTTCCTCTGATTGTGTTTGAACAGCATTAACTTTATTTGCTAACTGATTACGAATATCTGCGTTTTTAGCCATTTTCTTTAAGCTCCTTTACGCTGAATCTTCTATGAGTTGAAGGTTTAGTGAATTTTTCAAAGAGTTCAGGGTGTGCAGCAGCAAATGCTTTCTTATCAAAGCGGTTAGCCGTGACAGTTTTCCAGATAACTCGGACATTGCCGGCATTGCCCGTCTCATACTCTCCAAGCATCCCCTTTAATTGGTTTTCTGCCTCTTTCAGCTGTTCTTTTGCTTTATTCTCTTCGGCCTTGGCTTCTTTATAGCGCTCAATCAGTCCATTCGCCGCAAGAGGAAGTTCTTTTTCATCCTCAAGACCAACAGGGTACATATGGGTTAAAAGATCTGTGGAAGCCTCAGAACCATCAAACATAGGCGGAATCTCATTCAGGACATGGTTTTCCCAAAATTCCTTTTCAACCTGAATGAGGTATTTGATAAGCTCTTCGTCCCGTTCTACCTTCTTATAAACGAATTTATTACCGCCGATTAAAACAGCAATCCACCAAGCTTTAAAACCTGTCACCGCCATATAATGCTGGCATTGGACCAGGTAAGCGTCCGGAACTTCCTCACCATCCCACTCGTTCTTGAGGTATTCTGACGCCGTTTTACATTCTAGACCCACTTGTTCACCAACAATGAGCCTGTCAACATTGGCAAGCATAAAAGGATAATCAGGATGCTGCAGAATGGCCTTTCGACGGCGTACCTTTTTACCCGTCCGCTTTGAAAACTCCCTGGCAACCGTCTCCTCGAGAATATTGCCCCAATATGCTGCCTCGCCTGATGAATCCTCTTTCGGAGCCTGCCCAACCTTATCCAAATAGACAGACATTGGTGTTTTCCACTTACTTAGCCCGGCAATAGCCGCGGCGTCAGATCCACCGATACCCGCTCGCCGCGCTTCAAGCCATTGTTCCTCTGTCATGTTCTCTGTTGGCATGTAAACCTGTGCCAGCATCAAACACCCACCCTTCCACGGAAGCTATTCAATTGAAGGTAACGTTCAAACTGTTCCTTTGTATCGAATTGAAAAGCAGGCTTACGGCCTTTCACAGTGATTACACCCTTTACTTCTGATAAACGCCATTGATCAAATCGATCTGAACTAAAACTAATGATTCTATATGGTTTTGCCATGTATTGAGACCTCCTTGTTTTTCACGAGGCATTTTGATAAACTATCATCATGAATCGTGTGTATTGTGAAAGAGCCCTCATCAGCCCTTTCACCACCCACTTGTACAGAGTGGGCTTTTTTTATTTGCCCGTATAAAATTCAAATTCAAGCTCCTCTTTTAAGTAGCGCGGCAGGTTATCGATAAAAATGATTTCGCCTTGATTTTTATCAAAGACATAATCGTCATGAGCCAGCGATACCTCTTCACCATAGAAATCCCTGACTTTCTCATCCTCTTTTGGAACAGACGCGGGATAGCCCGTACGCACAATTTGAGTGATGATTGGATGATCCATTCGTCTCCCTCCTTACAATTTGTGTTTGCTTAACGCTTCTGAAAGATCGAGAGCAATCTGGTCTAACGCTTCTTGAAGAACCTCTTTGCTGCTTTGATCATTTGAAAACAACTCGGCTCTAGTTTTCGCCGCACAAATGGCCATACGAAGTTCTCCAACAACCTTTGTGGCATGTACCAATTCCTCTACAGAATCAAATGTTGCTCCCATATTTTCACCTTCTTTCTGATGCTTGCGCGCATCGTCACAGCCAGGGACAGTATATGGAGGGTATACAAATGGAATGGATACGTCCCCAGCCATGACGACAAGCACAAGCTGGCTTGCCGATTTTCAGATAAAGTTTTATAATGAATTCACAACGTCTTTGGTTGAAGCAGTGAGCGTGCCGGCTTGCTGCTTTTTCATTTCTAAAGCCCTTCTGATATCCGCTTCTACAAGTAAGAGTAGAGCTGGATTTTCTTTCATTTTCTTGCAATCTTCGCGAATCTCTGAGCCTTTCTTTAACTGGCTTACAGTAAAAACAAATTTCATTTAAAACATCCTTTCCAATTTTTCGATTAGTTCTGTAGGAGATTGAGATTGTTCCATAATCTTCATAGCATCTGAAAATTTCCGCTTATTTTCTCTTAATCTCTTAAGCTCGTTATGGGATTTTTGAATATCCCCAATAAAACGTTCCGCTTTGTTTGAATCCCCTTCATGTACAGCTTTAATTAGCATTTTTGATAATTCTTCGATACAAATTACTTCAGCAACCATTCTTTTCAAATCTGACCTAAAAAGTTGCTTAGCTGTCATTTCGTAATCAATCCTCGTGTTAAAAGCTTAAGCTTGTGTTTACTCCACATCTTTAACCAGTTAATCGAATATTCTTTGCAGATCACTGCAACAAATTGAGTAAGTGCAGTTATAACATCAAGACACTCTTGAATTGTTTTTTCGATAGATGTTTTATCTGAAACAGAATCAGGCTTAATCGTGAAAATTTCCATATGCTCTTTTAAAGAATCGATTGCTTCTGTCATTTGAATAGTTGATAGTACAGCAGCTGTCATACGATTAACCTCAGCAGCAGGGCCATCTAATCTAATTGGCCCCCACCCTGAATACTCAGAAGCTGCCTCAATAGCTGACCACGGATCATTATGCTTTTCACTAAAGTACTCGGTCACCTCTGGTTGAACCCGATGCCGGCCGTTTTCTTGATGGGATATAGACTCCCTTGACATAAATAAATCGTCTTCCATCGCCATTCGCTGCTGCGTTAGTTTTGCGTCTTTTCTTGAGGTTTTGGCAGCTTGTGAAGCTCTACCAAATTGCATTACTAATCGCTCCTTTTCTACCCTTGTCATATTTAATTTTTTGATAAGCTATTTATCAGAAAGGATTACTAAACAGCTTTAGATTCAATGAGAACATTTCTTAATTCAGTGTATAACTCAGATACGGGCTTTTTATGTTCCCCCCAAATGCGTATATACTTAATTGCTTTCTCTGGGTCGATGTAAGACAACTGAGCAATTTTTGACGGGATAGCCATTCTCTTTTTGAGAAACTCTGGATCAATAGGGAGTCGATTCATTGGATCACCCCTTCCTATGTTCACAATTCGTGAACTTTTTAATCAAAAAAAAGCGCATTTATTTCTACACCTAAGACTCTTGCAATGATGGGAAGCTTTTCAGCACTAAGCTTTTTCTTACCTGCTTCAATTTCACTGATAATAGAAGAATGTTTATATCCCAATTCACTTGCAAGATAAAATTGAGTAAGACCTTTTTCTTTTCTTAGCTCTTTAATGCGTAGTCCTAGGACATTTTTCAACAGTATCACCCCCCGATATTCTCAATATGTGAACTTACACTTTATTATATATTCACAATTTGAGAATGTAAAGTGTTTAATTCTCGAATTGTGAATATTTTTTCTCAAATAGAGAAATAAATAATGTTAAAATATCGATATAACGTTAAAGCGATTATTTGTGGGATTTGCAAACAATATTGGGAAGTGAGAAAAAATATGAACTATGCAGATAGATTAAAGTATTTACGACAAAAAGCTGGATTTACGCAAAAATTTGTTGCTCAAAAAATTGGAGTAAAAAATAATACTTTGTCCAGCTATGAATCAGGGAAACGACAACCTGACTATGAGACCACAAAAAAATTAGCAGACCTTTATGATGTTTCAATTGATTTTCTGCTGACAGGAAAAGAGCATGAAGGCTCAAGCGATGATATGTGGAAAGAACTTTTAAATCCTAAAACTCAAGTGCTCTTTAAAGATCTAAAAGATGCACCAGAAGAAAAAATTGATGAGTTAATCCAGTTCTGGGAATTCATAAAAAACCGCGATAAAACTAACTAATAATGATATATTACTTTGTTTTGTTCATAGAGCTTTAGAGTGTGAACTTTTTTAAATTTCCGCTCTGAATATAGACAATATCCTTTCGTTGGTTTATTATGTATATCGTTTACATCTTTTACTAAGCCTTTGGGCTTTTCTTTTTATCTTAAATACGAACATATATTCCTTTAGTTTTTAAGGAGGCAACTACAGATGAAAACTATAGTCCCCCATAATACACATCTCGAGGATTGGATTGAGGAATTTTACAAGGAAATGAAAATTTCAAATCCTCATGAATTGGATCTCTTAGATATCTCGCATCGATTAAAATTGAAGGTGGAATTTTTAAACATAGGTAGTCGTTATTATGATGGGATGATCATTCTTGATAACCGACTTTCACCTCAAGAACAGTGGCAAGATTTTGGTCATGAGCTTTGTCATGCTCTAAGACACGAAGGAAACCAATTGACTATGTCTCCACTCTTCGCTCAACTGCAAGAGATGCAAGCTAAAACATTTGCTTATAAATTTTGTATTCCTTCATTTATGCTGATGAAGTTAGACTTTTCAAAGCCATACATAGAAACAGCAAAATTAATTGCATCTCATTTTAATGTCACATATGAATTTGCTGCAAAAAGAGTAGCTCAATTTAAACCACTACATGTATTAATAAAACAGAAAAAGGGTTGATAATTAAATATGTTTGAATTGCTAAAAAAACTTATGGAAACGAATTTTTGGACACTTATCGTCTCAATTGCTAAAGTCATTTCGACTTTAACCTTCTTGTTAACTTCATTTGGTATGTTTTTCTGGGGGATAGGCTATACCTTTTTGTACGGATATTACTTTGGGGGAGGAGTTACAGACTTTTCTTCAATCTTGGAAATGGTAATTAAAATTGTGCCATTTAACTTTTACTCTGTCATGATAATCAGTTTATTTGTGTTATGTACCGTTTTCTTTTTATTTAACATTGGCTTATTTATTAAGGCAGGCAAGATACTCAATATTGCTTTATCTTTTATATTTTTTGTAGTGTTGCATGTGGCTTTAACTTGGATTTTCATTGGTGATGTTACTTTACAAAACCTATTATATTTTTCAATTTTATGGGTTATTCCTTTATATATTGTTATCGTAACCTTTTATTTTTATAGAACAATTAAATCTTCTAGATTCTTCTATATGTTTTCAGGGACATTAACTGCATTCATTTTTTGCGCCATTTTTTTGTATAACTTTACCCTGGACGAAACGATACTTTATATGATAACCGTGTGTATGTGTTTTTTATTAAGTACCATCTATTCATATCTCTCTCCAAAAAAATTAATTATTAAATTCCTTATATCATTACCATATTTTTTTATAGGTAGTGTTGTAGTTAAGGTATTTTTAGAGAAATTTATAAATGTACACTCCAAAGGTCTTTTTATTTTTCTATATGCACTTTCATTTATTTTAAGCTTTATATACAGTTATTTATTGTTCCCTGAAGATCGCTCATCTGCAAATACTGAGTTAAACGACAACAATAATAATAACGATGATAATGAAAATTTAAGAGTTGAAATAATGGTCCGAATCACCAAATTTTTAACACCATTGGAACAGCCACTTCGCAATATGATCATTATTTTAGCGATAATAATTTTTTTAGTGGGTACTCCACTGGTATCATCGCTATCTGGAAAAACAATAAGAGTTGTAACTCCAAACGATGCATTTAAATATGAAAAAATAGAAACACCAAGTCTTCCCGAAAAAAAAGTCGAGGGTATTTTAGTTTCTGAACAAAACAATATTCTATATATATCATCAAAGAATGATTTTAAGTTAATTAGAATCAAAGATGAGAGTTTTAAGACTGAAGAGATAAAATCTAAATAATTTTAACTTAAGAATGAATTTATCATTTTGAAAGGACTGATTCTTGTTGAGAGCAGCAATATACATACGTGTCTCAACTAAACTTCAAGAAGAAAAGTATTCTTTACGAGCACAGACTACTGAATTACGTAGATATGTAGAACAACAAAGATGGCGATTGGTGGATGAATTTCAAGATATCGAATCTGGCGGTAAGCTACACAAAAAGGGCTTAAATGCCCTTCTCGACATTGTTGAAGAAGGTAAAATTGACGTCGTTGTCTGCATTGATCAAGATCGACTTTCTCGTCTGGATACAATATCATGGGAATATTTAAAATCTACTCTCCGTGAAAACAAAGTGAAAATCGCTGAACCTGGAACTATAGTAGATCTAGATGATGAAGATCAAGAATTTGTTAGTGACATTAAAAATTTAATTGCCAAGAGAGAAAAGAAAGCTCTTGTGAAAAGAATGATGCGTGGAAAACGCCAAAGAATGCGTGAAGGTAAAGGCTGGGGCCAAGCTCCATATGAATATTATTATGATAAGAAGGAAGAACAATATAAATTAAAAAAAGAATGGGCTTGGGTAATTTCATTCATTGATCGATTATACCTGGAAGAACAACTAGGAATGAGAAGCATCACAGATGAACTTAATAAA
The DNA here is from genome assembly GCF_037976035.1 of Bacillus sp. FSL K6-0972. Classification (NCBI taxonomy): domain Bacteria; kingdom Bacillati; phylum Bacillota; class Bacilli; order Caryophanales; family Bacillaceae; genus Bacillus; species Bacillus sp. FSL K6-0972. The sequence goes on from NZ_CP150260.1 coordinate 2,703,688, forward strand.
ATCTCAAAAACGCCTTCCGGTATTATGTGGAATGAGCATTTAGTACATACTAGGCTGACCACAAAAGCATATCATGGTGTTCAAGAAAAAACATTTGCGAATGGTGAAGTGATTGCTGCAGAGAATATTTTTCCCAAGTTAAGAACCAAAGAAACTTGGGAGAAAATTCAGATTGAACGAAATAAAAGAGGAAATCAATATAAAGTTACCAGCAGGAAAAGAAATGATCTCCACCTTTTAAGGAGAACATATTTTGTATGTGGTGAGTGTGGAAGAAAAATCAGTCTTGCTGCTCACGGAACAAAAGAGTCTCCCCGTTATTATCTGAAGCATGGCCGAAAATTGAGACTAGCTGATGGGTCAATTTGTGATGTGAGTATCAATACAGTTAGGGTTGAGGGTAACATTGTACAAGCAATTAAAGATATTGTCACTAGTAAAGAGTTAGCTAAACAATACGTAAATCTCGAAAATGAAAAGGAAGAAATTACTCAACTTGAACAAAACATAAAAAACAATGAACAAAACCTCCAGAAGCAAACCACCAAAAATGAAAAGCTTATTGATTTATACTTGGATAATCATCTAACAAAAGAGCAATTAAATAAGAAGCAGCATGAAATCAAGAACATAACAGAAAATCTTCAAACACAACTTAAGAGAGATAAAGCGAAGCTTGAAACATTGAAAAGTGATTCTTGGAGTTACGATTTTCTTAGCGAACTTTTCGAATCAATCAATTTTTTTGATAGTGATTTTTCTCCACTCGAAAGGGCTATGCTAATGGGAAAAATCTTTCCTGAAGGTATTGTTTATAGAGACCATATCATATTAAAAGCAAACGTGGGAGGCTTAAACTTTGATGTGAAAGTGTTAGTTAATGAAGATCCTTTCCCCTGGCATTACTCCAAAAGTAATTCAAAACAAAAATAAGGGGTTATTACCCCTATTTATTTCTATCAGTGTAAATCCCTTTTCATTCACAGTTCCGTCCTCCTTATAGCTGGTTCATCATTTGATACATTGGCAAAAGCATAGACAAATAAAGAATGAATATCATCGCCGCGGTTAGCCCGTAAATCAATGGCTGGATCAGGCCTGTCCATTTTTCGGCTTTCCTTTCAAGGCGCTCAATTAAAAATTGACTATATGAATACAGTTCTCTGTATAAGTGTCCGTTTAATTGGCCGTGAGCCACAGCCTTTGCCAAATCATTTTCATAAAACGGATGTCCGGCGAGCATCTGCTCGAGACTCTCCCCCTGTTTCAGCCGCTCGATCAGGCGCTTCGCTTCATTTTTATGAAATGATAAAAACGGCTGACTTTCAAATGCTTTTAAACTGTCATATACAGACAGACCCGCTTGCAAAAGATTGCTCAGCTGGAGCGATAAAAAATAGCTGTTGAATAGTTTGAAGGTTTGGCTCAGCAAGGGAATTCTTATGAGAAAGGTCATTTTGTCTTCTGGAGGTTTATGGCGGAATGAACACAGATAATAGAGGGATAGAGCTGCGGCAATCAACGCCAGTCCCGTGAAAAAAAGATAAAAATGATCGAAAACAGAAAAGATGAGAGTCGTTGCAAAAGACGTTTCAACGTTCATCGACTCATAGATGGCGGAAAATTGCGGGACGATTGCTGATTTCATAATAGAGATGATGACGCAGACCGTTAAAATTAAAAACGAGGGATATCTGGCGGCTTTCTTTAATTTTTCGGTTTGAGCGATCTTGCGGTGAAGCAGCTCTCCGCTCTGCAGAAAGGCAAATGGCAAATTCCCGTGCTGTTCGGCAAAGTAAACAATGGTGACAGCATCCTTATGAAATGAAATCATTTCAAGCACTTGAAACACAGGACGCCCTTCTGTCAGCTTCTCCATCGCAAATGTCAGATCTGCTCTCCGCCTTTCATTCAATTGCAATTTCAGCATACTTAAAGCATCCAAAATCGTATATCCGCTCTGCATCATGTCTCCGAGCTTTTTCAGAAAGTCCGCCTGTTCTCGGACGGGCCACTTCATTTTAATCTTCATGGCCTATCCAGCGTTCATACGTATTCGACGGCAGATATCCGAGTGCTATTCCCTTCTGGATCAGCGTTTTCAAAGTTTCTGTTTTAATGCCACCGCATCTGCCTTTTGCTTCCTCGATGCAGAGATTGAGGCTTTTTCCGTACAAAAGTTCGAAGACGCTTGCTCTTCTCACAGGTCTCGACAATTTACAATACAAAGAGCAGCTGTCGCCGCAAAACGGGCAGACGAGACCGACAAGACGCTGGGCGCTGATTGCGACCAATGTTTGTTCAATTTCTGTCATATCAACGCCAAGCTCGAGCAGTCTGTATATCGCACCTTTAGCATTTTTCGCATGCATGCTCGATAAAACAAGGTGTCCAGTCAAAGCTGCCCTGACTGCGATTTGGGCTGTTTCGGCATCGCGAATTTCCCCTAGGATGATCATGTCCGGATCGTGGCGCAGCACCGCCTTCAACCCCGCAGAATAAGTCATGCCCGCTTTTTCGTTCACTTGTACTTGCAAAATGTTTTCGCTTCTTGATTCGACAGGGTCTTCCAACGTAATGATATTTCGCTTAAAATGCCGCTTGGCGTATTCAATTAAAGAATAGAGTGTTGTTGTTTTCCCAGAGCCTGTGGGACCGGTGAACAGCATTAATCCGTGGGAATGCTTCAGAAAAGACAGCAGCTTGAATGTTGCACTCGGAAACAATGAGAGCTTTGTGAGCGGTTTGCTGCTCATCTTGGGAAGAAGCCTGATGACCAGGCTTTCATCATGGATGGTGGGCAGAGTGGACATTCTTAAATGAACGGGCTGACGGTTGATATAAAGAGTCAAAGCCCCGCTTTGCGGCAGCCGTCTTTCACCAATGTCCATCGAAGAAAGGAATTTAAAGTGAGAAATGAGCCTTGAGCACTCATTTCTCGTTAATCTGTCTTTTTGAAACAGTTCATCATCAATCCTGAAGCGGACCACCGCCTCTTTTTCACCGGGAACAATATGAATGTCTGACGCCTTCATTCTATATGCCTCGTCAATTAATCTTCCGCTTAATGATTCAATCGTGTACAAACCTTTGCGCCTCCTTTCTAAGCGCAGTTTATACGAAAACCATCGGAATCATCAAATCCTTATAAAGCGCAAATCAAGCTGAATACGAAACAAAAAAGGGAATTTCCGAATACCGATTTGACTATTTTATTCGACTTCAAGCCGCTGAAATATGAAATTTAGACCTTCTCTCCGGCCTTACCGTCTTCATGGATGCAGAAGCCTTTATTGCAAAGCGCCTTAGCAAGACTCTGTTCTGTTTTAATATGTGAAAAATCCATGCCAAGCTTCACAACTGTTTGGGCAATCTCCGGTCTCACACCCGAAAGAACCGTTTCAACGCCAAGTAGTTTTGTGCTGTCTACGACTTTGAACAACTGGTAGGCAACCATCGTATCGACGACAGGAACACCGGAAATATCAATAAACAGATGCGAGAGATGAAGCTCAGCACACTGCTTGAGCGCAGATTCAATGATCACCGTTGCCCTGTGAGTATCAATTTCACCAATGAGCGGCAGCACACCGATGTGTTCTGATACCGGGATGACCGGTGCGCTCAGTTCGCGAATCATTTCAGTCTGCGCCTTCAATTGGCTCTTTGTCGTATGCTCATATTCAAGAATAAACTGCTCAATGACCTCATCCATTATTAGGTGAAGCTGTTTATTCCAGATAAAAAAGTCTTTTTTCGAACTGTCCGGTTGATATTCATCTGAAAATTGCTTGATCTCATCCATTAAAAGTTCACGGCACACTTTAAAACCCTTTATGCTTTCGATAACCGGAATTTGGCTGACAGCCCTGTCGTAGGCAATTTCCTTGGCGCATCCGGAAGCTTTATCCCAGCACAGCGCCTGTTCATCCTTGGCAAATACCTTTGAAACAGCCAGGATAAAGTCATTATATTGCTGAGCCGTTTTTTCTTTTTCAGACGCTGTTCGGGACAGCCATTCATCGGTGATTCTGTCCGCCTGTTTGACCAGATGCTCATAAAGGGCTGCATGCTTGTTTTCCATGTCAATCCTCCTCATTGTTTTCCTTTAAAAATTAATCGGTTTCATGACCAACGTTTTGATCACTATGTATAAAACGAAATCGATTGTCAACACTATACGTAAGCGCATTGGGCTATAGCCAAGCGGTAAGGCAACGGACTTTGACTCCGTGACGCGCTGGTTCGAATCCAGCTAGCCCAGTTACACAGGCGAAAAAACGAAGATATGCTGAACATATACAATGTGTCAGCAATCTTCGTTTTTTTCAGGAAACAGAACGGTGTAAGGTGTGTTTTTTTAATTTTAAGAGTTCGCCGGGATTGTATCCGACAACCAGCTTATCACCGTTTACGATAATCGGGCGTCTCAGCAGCTTTGGTTTTTGAATTAACAATTCCAGCACTTCGCTTACCGTTAATTCTTCAATATCAAGATTTAACTCTTTAAATGCCTGGCTTCTTGTCGCCAATATTTCATCGATTCCTTCGGTCGTGAGAGACAAAATATGTTTCAGCTCGTCCTGATTTGGCGTTTCCCTAAAAAGATGCCGCTCTGTAAAGTCAACTTGATTCGCTTTCAGCCAATGTTTCGTTTTCCGGCATGATGTGCAGCTCGGGTATGAATAAAAGGTCAGCTCTTCCATGAATGATTCCTCCTTAAAATGTACTGACTTTGTCTTTGTATGTTTTAGTACCCGTGATGTTTTCCGTTTAAACACGTGACAGGTGATTTTTTTAAAATGCTTATCACAAAATTGTAAAAAATGAATTGATTTTCCCAAAATGAAAATGTTTACATTTCAAGATAAATTGGCTTATAATAAAATCAAAGGGGCTTTTTGGGAGGGATATAAATGAATCGCATGTTCCGTGTGTTAGGTTTCTGGACAGGTATCTTTGCGGTCATGTTTTATTTAGGAAATATGAAAGATGCATCACTGCTGTTCTTCGGTCAAACTGTATTCTTTGTGTTCTTATCGTATCTCAACTTGACCGAGCGGATGTACATTTATATTTTCGGTGCTTACTTGACAGTCTTTTTTGCCGCATTTACATATTATTCTGTGTTCATTATGGTTCCCGGACAAGGAGGCCATTAAAAAAGACGATCCATCTGGATCGTCTTTTTTATGTTTTACAAAGTAAATCCGTTGATGAACGGGTTTTGCTCCTGTTCTGTTGCAATGTCCGTCTCTGGGCCGTGACCGCTTAACACAAGCGTCTCTTCCGGAAGCGTCAGCAGTTTTTGATGAATACTGTCCATCAGCACCTTTTGATTGCCTCCCGGCAGGTCTGTACGCCCGATCCCTCCTTTAAACAAAACATCCCCGGAAACGATCAGGTTTTCCTCTTCCGCATAATACGAGATACTGCCCGGAGAATGCCCAGGCGTAAAGAGCATGCGGAGCGTAAAAGGGCCGATTTTAAGATCCCCCTCTTCTTCGATCAGATGATCTGCTTTTTCTGCTGTGATCGTCTGTCCTGTAAGCAGCGCTGAACCGTTTAATGAAGGATCGGTCAGCCATTCAGCTTCATTTTTATGTACGTATACAGGAATGTTCCATTCTTTTCTGACATTGTCCACAGCTCCGATATGATCAAAATGAGCGTGAGTGAGCAATACAGCAAGAGGTTTCAGCCCTTTTTCTTTTATGTATGCATTCAGCTTGCCTGATTCACTGCCGGGATCAAATATTAAGCAGGTACCGTCGTCATTGGATAAAATATAAGCATTCGTCTGGATAGGCCCTAAAGGCATTCTTCTCCATTTCATTTTTTTCACCTCAGATTCATCTTTCTTTGTTCCATTATGAAGGTTTTGTGAGAAACTTTCAATGAATCATGTTGTCCTCGACAAACTTAATGAAAACGGTTAAAATAAAATTGGAAATATACTGCAGGGGATCCAAGCGAAGGGGGTTTATATTGATGTTGCTCGTGATCATTTTCGGTCTAGTCACGATATTATCTGCTCTTGGGGTTCTTCGTTCTCTTAAACAAATCAACGTTCTTGGCATCTTATTTGGCGGGGCGGCCTTTTTAGTGTTCGGATGGTTTACCGTCATGACAATTATTAACAGTGGGTATCCGACAGTCCACTAACCCGGTGCCTTTTGACAAAGACAGCCTTATTCCGCTATTTCGGAATAAGGCTGTCTTTCTTATTGACTGAAATGACGCTGGACGCTTGCAAGCTTGCCTTCCATCGTCGTTTTTTTGTCACGGCGGTCGTCAATCCTGATATTTGTCGCTACTCTGTGGATGCCTTTTTGGAAAGGCGCTTCGTGAATCGTCTGAATCACCTGAAATAAATCACTTAATTCCCCTTCAATCAAAGTATTCATCGGTGTCAGCTGATAATTGATTTTGCCTTCTTTTTTAAATCCTTCCAAAATAGTTTGAATCTCCGCTACATACGCGCTTACGCTCGGAGTCTCAGTACCGATCGGTATGATGGTGACGTCTGCTATGGCCACTGTCCATTCTCCTTTCTATTCTTTGGTTACAAGGGGCGCTGCTGTTTTTGAGTTGAGTGAAATGATTTGATCCTGAGTATAGCCGTACAAGACATAATCCCCGTCAGGAGATATGGTAATCGGAAGCATTTCCACTTTTTCACGAATGACTTCCCGTTTGCCTGATTTGAGGCTGACGGAAATCAGATCATACAAGGAGCCCGACTCATTCGGCTGATACGTATAAAACAGCTCATCCCGAGGATCATAACTGTACTCCATCGGTGACAGGCTGCCATATTCCGAGAACAGCGGCAACTTGAAAGAAATTTTCTTTTCCGACGAAGATACGTCTGAAAATATGTAGGTGCCCTGACGATGATTGGATGAAGGTGTTACGATCAGCCTCAAATCGCCCACAACATCTAGCAGTACGGCATCACCAGCGAGCTTCTTTTCCCGTCCGTCCGCTGTGTTGTAGGAATAAACAGGAGCCGGTTTTTCCCGATCCCGTTCATTCCATTTGATATATTCAAAAGTGTCGGCGGAAGTCCAATGAATAAAGGCAGCCTGTGCGATGTCTTTTTCCGTTTGCTCTTCTTTTGCATCAATCAGGCGCGATTCATAATTCCAGTCTTTCGTAAATGTTGTCACGTATAAAAGATAAGGATCGAACCGATTCCAGTCCACTTGCAGTTCATGAGTGCGAAATTTTTTTGTGAACAGCTGTTTCCCTTGTAAATTAAGTAAAGTTAACTTCATTTCAGAGCCGTTTCCGGCGGTTTGGATGAGAATCATGCCTTTTTCCCTGTTTACTTCCGCCGCTATCAGCCTGTCATCCGTCTTGTAGATCGTTTCGCCCGTCCCTTTAAATATATCATATGATTTGACTTCACTTCCTGCGACCGGATCGGTTGCGGTGTATATAACGGTTTCATTATCAAGCCATCCTGCCGCTTCATCAAAGTGCCGGTCCTTGAGCGCTATCACTTTTTTATCTTTTACTGCTGCACTGCTTTCTCTTTTCCCTTCCGGCTCCTCGTGATGAACGCTTTTCGATCCTTCCTGATGCTGCGGCGTGCAACCAGCCGCAGCCATGGTCATCACAGCGGCAATAATCAATAATGAAACTCTCAAACCGGCCATTCTCCCTCCATAAATGATTGGCTGTCTAATTTACGATTTTCACCGTGAAAAGTTTCAGCTTTCAAAAAAGCAGGATGCCCAAAGTATTCCTCTGCTTTTACAATATATATCGTCAAATTGTTTGAGCGGTAAAGGATTTTTTCCTTTGCCAAGTTCAACAGTATATCCTTCTCTTCCGTAATAATGAATAAACCAATCTCTAAATCCTGCATAGCTGTCTATATATCTGACGCCCTTATAACCGCTCAGTTGCTCAAATGTTTTGATCATATCAGCCGATTCAGGCGGCTCGAGCCCCTTGTATCCCCAATAAATTTCCTCTCCCTGTGTGTGAAGCGCCACAAGCCGATCAGGCGGCTCGTTTGCGATTAAATCCCTCATCGATACCGCTTCCGGTTCTGTCAGCGGTTCATCTCCGGGGTAGTCTCTGTAGGAAGGGGATTTGGGCGGTTTTCTCTGTTTTTCGATCTCCCAAAAAGACGGAAACTGATTATTTAAATCCACTCCGTTTATATTGGCTTTCCATTCCCGGAAATCCCGCTGATGCTCATTCATCTCATCCAGTGCTTCCCGCGCTATCCCAAGATAACCGGGGCCGTTAAGCACAAGGTCAACCCCGTCGGGATTAACGATCGGCACGACGGAAAGCTTTGTTGATGAAAAAATATCGAGCGGTGAAAAACCTAAAGCGGATCGGCCTGTACATAAATGATAACAGTATTCTTTGAGCCATTTCATTAAAACAGAAGTGGTGATCCATTCATTGGCATGAAAAGAGGCATTTATATGCGTTCTTTTTCCGGCATTTTCAGCTCCAAGGAGCAGTTCATATATAGGCTGGCCCATACTTGAGCGGCCGATGATGCGGGAAGTAACAAACGGAAAGCATTCCGTCAATCTGTCAATTTCCTTTTTCAGTTCTGCTGAATCGTAAACGACTGTTTTTGTCAGCCACTGTTCATCTTCAAGTGTGTATTGATTCACCAATAATTGCAGCTGTTCATATGTTTCGGCTGCTGGAACGTTTTTTCCTGCTTGAAAAGATGCTCCCGGAAAATAAAATTCGTCCGCGGATGAATTTGCATTTGCGCTGATTAAAAGCGGTTCAGGTATGTTCAGGATGTCAGACAGTCTTTCCATATTCTGCTTTAACTCCGGTTTGATGTAGATGAATGCCATCAATGATCCCTCCCACAATAGCATATGAGGAATGCTCGTTTAAAAACTCTCCCGGTTTGCACTTGAAAATCGCTTTTTCAATGAGGGTTAAGCCCGGTTTCAGCCTGCAAAAAAACTTCCGCCCAATAAGGCGGAAGTTTTTCTATTTCGTTAAGCTTTCTGTAATAAAGTCGAGCTGGCCCTCTAATGAAATCGGATCGGAAAAATAGAAGCCGACAGGGTCGATTTTATAGACATGTTGATTTTTGACCGCGCCCAGGTTATTCCAAATGGAGGTATTAAGCACAGCACTGTCGTCTCCACTTGATTCCCAAGGTCCTATAAATATATAATCTCCAGCGAAATCAGGCAGCTTTTCTAAAGAAATGCTCGTGTAGCCCGGACCTTCGTCGATTGCTTTTTCCTTCGTCAGCTTTGTCGCCTTTAAGCCAAGATCTTGATAAACAATGCTTCCTCCCCTTCCGAATTGATCGCCGAATACAAAGATTTCTTTGCCGTTTGTTTGCATAATGGAAACCGTTTTGTCCCCGACAGCTTTTTGAACTTTCGATTTGGCCGCCGCAACTTTTTTGTCCCATTCAGCCAGCCATTTTTCCGCTTGATCTTCAGTGCCTGTCATTTTTGCGAAATCCTTCAGCCGTTCAGTGTTATTTAGACTGTCATATTTCAAAGCGACCGTCGGAGCGATTTTTTCCAGCTTTTCGATATCAGCGCCTTGGGTCGTCCATACGACAATCAGATCCGGTTTTAATTGAATAACCTTTTCAGCGGAATTTCCTTCACCAATGTTTGTCACACCATCTGTTTTCCCTTTGAAATAGGGATTTTTGAATACCCTGTCAGGGGCACCCACTACTTTGAGACCAAGTGTTTTGAAATAGCCGAAATAATCGTCAGCCATGACAACCACCCGTTTCGGATGCTTCGGAACTTTAACCGTTCCGTTTTCAGCCTTGTATGTAATCGTTTCTTCGCTTTTTGATTGAGAAGAATCTTTGCTCTCTGCTTGATTGCCGCATGCTGTCAATGCTGCGATCAAAAATAGTATAAAACACGCTGACGCGAGCGTTTTACCTTTAATATTCACTTTTCATACCTTCTTTCTTGTTTCATTATCGATAAAGAGAATCATTATCAATTATATCATAACCGGCATTGGCTTGGATCAAGATTTTTATGACGGACTCTTGTCATTAAAAACAGGCCGGAACGATATCCGGCCTGCTGCATCAACTTTCTCCGCCAAAAGAGAAGCTTACTTGTCTTTTGGCTTGGCGAGATTGCTTTTTTAAGCGCTCGCTGTCATAAAATCTCAGCAAGTCGCCGTAAATGATTTGATCTGAGTATGAAAGCTCCTGTTTCGCTTTTTCAATGTACGGCTCACAGCCTTTTTTATCTTTAGACGGCTCGCCTGTCGATTTATCATAGCATATGCCGTCCGTGTATACTTTGTCTTTCGTAATAAAGCTGCCGTCGCGAAGCACTGTGAACTCTGTTTTGTCTTTGGCAAACAGGTCGTTTCCGAACTGGATCTGATCGCTTGAATCAATTCCGAGAAGATTCAGTATAGTTGGCCGAATGTCGATTTGGCCGCCGACCGTGTCAATGGTTTTCGGCTCTTTATCCGTCACTCCCGGAATGTGGATCACAAGCGGAACTCTTTGAAGCTGCACTTCCTCAAAAGGGGTTACTTCTCTGCCGAGGAATTGGCTCATCGCTTCGTTATGGTTTTCGGAAATCCCGTAATGGTCACCGTATAACACGATAACGGAATTATCGTAGAGGCCGTCTTCTTTCAGCTTTTCAATAAAACGTTTAAGCGCTTCATCCTGATAGCGGACGGTCGGGAAATATCTGTTTAACGTACGGCTTTTCGAATCGAATTCATCGATCAGTTTATCTTCCTCATCAAGCTCAAACGGAAAATGGTTTGTCAGCGTGATCAGACGGGTATAAAACGGCTGAGGCATTTCTTTCATCAGCTCTGATGTTTGTTCGAAAAATTCCTTATCTTTCAGTCCCCATCCCACTGAGTTTTCTTCGTTTACATCATAGGATTTGATATCGTAAAACTTATCGTATTTCAACGTTTCGTACATAATATCCCGATTCCAGAAGCTTTTGTTGTTCGCATGGAAAATCGAGGAATAGTAGCCGTGATTCTTCATTATTTCAGGCATTGCCGTATATTCGTTTCCTGCATTCGTAAAGAAGACCGCTCCTCTTCCAAGAGGGTAGAGAGAGTTGTCGACGATGAATTCGGAATCAGCCGTTTTGCCTTGACCTGTCTGATGATAGAAGTTCTCGAAGCTGTAGCTTTTTTTAATCAGGTCGTTTAAATAAGGCGTAATCTCTTTGCCGTTTAACTTTTGGTTCACGACAAAGCTTTGGGTGGATTCCAGAGAAACGAGGATCACATTCCGTCCTTTGGCGATCCCGGCCAGGTCCTTATTGGTGTCCGTGCGGTTTGCGCTGACATAGTTTTCAATCTCCGTGAGGCTGTTGCTGTCGGCCAGCGCACGCTGTGCAGACTGCTTCGACTGGATCAGCCCGTCATAGATATGAAAGTTGTAAAGGCTGATGTTTTTCACAAGAACTTCCCTGTCAAACGATCTTGTCAAAAGCTGAGGTCTTTCTGTTTCAGAAATCCCTAAATTGAAAAAGAAAACGGCAGCGACAAATAGATAGTAAGCCGCGCGCTCCTTTCTTGTCGCCTTTCCGCCTGTTTTGGCAGGCTGGCGCTTGTACAGCCAAATTAAAATGGCAATGTCGACGATGAGAAGCAAATCGGTCGGCATAAACAAAGAGTTGATGCTGCTTCCCAAATCGCCCATATTATTCGTCTGGAACAATACAGGAATCGTTAAAAAGTCGTTGTAAAAACGGTAGAAGATCATGTTGGCAAGCAAGACAAACGTTAGAACGATGCTTGCCCCGATAATAAACCGGTTCCTGTTTTTTTCTTTGAAAAACAGGCCGATTCCGAATATAAACAGCAAAAAGCTTAAAGGATTGATGAACAATATAAACTCTTGCATGAAGTTTTCAATTTTAATGTTGAAGCTTGTTTTGTAGACGACATACGTTTTCAGCCACATCAGCAATGTCGCAATTAACAAAAACGAAATTTTTGAAAAAAATGACTTTCGCATTCCAAACCTCCCTATGCAGCAAGACGCATGTTTCAGAAAACGACATTTCCACATATTGTTTATTTTAGAAAAATCGCTAAAATTACTAAATCATATCTTAACCTGTCTGTACAAAAAAATCAATTATTTTTCACATTGGCTTAAAAGTGTTAACAATGCTGCAAAGTGGTCCGACAATGCTTTATAAAACAGGCTGCGCCTGGCTTTTCAGCCATTGATTTTTTGCGATCCATGCGCCGCCGATCACGCCTGCGTCGTTTCCAAGTGAAGCGATTACGATCTCAGCCGCCTCACCGGCCCGCGGGAATACGAAGCGGTTGAAAGATTGTTCAACTTTGGAGCGCAGGATTTCTCCTGCTTTTGACACGCCTCCGCCAATTACGATTTTTGAAGGATTAAGCGAGCTCGCCAAATTGCCGAGGACCATTCCTAAATGGTTGGCGACATAATCGACGACTTCGCCAGCAACAGGATCGTTTTTTCGGGCTGCTTGAAAAATATCGCGTGCCGTTAAATCCGGACATGCACGCATGCTTGTATCTCGATGGTCTGATTCTATTTTTTCTTTGGCAATCCTGACGATGCCCGTAGCTGAAGCGATCGTTTCGATACAGCCGCTTTTTCCGCAGTTGCACGGCGCTCCGCCTTCAGGAACCGAGCAGATGTGGCCGATTTCACCGCCTGCTCCGTTTTGCCCGCGAACGATTTCTCCGTTTACAATAATGCCGCCTCCGACGCCCGTCCCCAATGTTACGAGAATCAAATCCTTTGCGCCGTCGCCCGCTCCTTTCCACATTTCGCCGAGAGCCGCGATGTTCGCGTCATTTTCGATGACCGCCGCGATCCCTGTCTCTGCTTCCAGATGGTCTTTCAACGGGTAGTTTTCCCAGCCCATATTCGTCGTTTTATAAACGATGCCTGTCTCCGTATTGACGGGGCCTGGAGCGCCCATGCCGATCCATTTTAAGATGTGCTTCGGTTTGCCGAGCTCTTTCAATTTTCTGTCGATGGCTTTTGCGATGCTTACCGTAACCGTTTTCCCCGATTTATCGGTCGGTATTTCCCACTTGTGCAGGATTTCGCCATAAGCGCTTACAAAAGCGAGTTTTACTGTTGTTCCTCCAAGGTCAACCCCGACCAGCCAGCTGTCATTCATTCTGCTCCCCCTCTTATCCCTGTTTTATTTTCTCTTTACTTTTGTGAGTTCATTCTGCAAAATTGAAACACCTTGAACCCATTGTTCTTTTTCTATCAGATTCGAAAGAAACATTTCTTTCAGTTCGTCCATCATATATTCAAGTTCAAGCTCGCGATCCCCAAAATAAACATAACATCCAAACTGTTTCAGCAAAAGCTGTACATCATAGGCTGTTTTCATCTTATTTCACCATTCTTTAAAGGTCTAACATTAGCGTATTCATAAAGCTGTCCGGCGTCAAGCAAAAAAAAAGCCTGTTTTCCTGGCCGGAAAACAGACATTCAGCGGTCGGGATCCTGAGGATCCAAAAATACGGGTCTTCTATTTTTCAGCGGCATCGGCGTGCGAATCGCGATATCGCGGAAGGCTCTGTAGTCAAAGGGGATAAACGGCCATAAATACGGCACTTGAAACGACTTCATTCTGACCAGATAAATCACCCAGCAGAATATCGCGATGACAAAGCCGATCGGTCCGAATGCACCGGCCGCGATCAGGAGAACGATTCTTGCAAGCCTGTTCGCTATGCTCAGCTCATAGCTCGGCGTAGCAAATGTGCCGATGGCCGCGACAGCGAGATACAAGACGACTTCATGCGAGAAAAGCCCGACCTGCACCGCTACTTCCCCGATCATTAAAGCAGCTACGAGTCCGAGAGCCGTTGCCAGAGACGACGGGGTGTGGATTGCAGCCATCCGCATCATGTCGACGCCTATTTCAATAATGATGAATTGCGCAAGCAGCGGAATGGCTCCTTTTTTTTCAGGCCCTATATATTCAAGGGCGTCCGGCAAATGGTCGGGATGGACGGAAAGCAGAAACCACAGCGGCAGCAAAAAGATCGATGCCAAAACAGATATAAAGCGGACCATTCGCAAATAAGCGCCTGCAAGTGGTTTGTTTCTGTACTCTTCGGCATGCTGCATATGATGCCAAAAAGTAACTGGGGTAATCAGCGCGCTTGGCGAGCCGTCCACAAAGACGAGAATATGGCCTTCATACAAATGAACGGCCGCAGTATCAGGTCTTTCTGTATAGCGAACCGTCGGATAAGGGTTCCAATGACGGCCGCCGATGTATTCTTCCAGTGTCTTTTCCGCCATTGTCAAAGCGTCCGTATCGATCGCTTCAAGCGACTGTTTCAGCTTTTTTACACTTTCCAAGTCGGCGATATCTTCCAAATAACAGATGACGACATCTGTTTTGCTTCTTCTGCCGACCTGCAGGAACTCCATTCTGAGAGAACGGTCGCGGATTCTTCGTCTCGTCAGTGCGGTGTTAAACACGATTGTTTCGACGAAGCCGTCTCTTGAACCCCTGACGACGCGTTCATTGTCGGGTTCCTCCGGGTTTCTTGCCGGATATGTCCGCGCATCGATAATAATGGCATGATCAACCCCGTCGGCAAGAAGAACGGCCGGACCGGACAGCACCTGGGCGGCTGCTTTGTCGAGGTCATCCTCCGTGTCAATTTCGATATAAGGAATGTATGTTTTGACCAGCTTTTCAAGCGGATCGTCTTCCAGACTTTCAGGTGTGAGCCTTGAGAGATTCTTAAGCAGGTGGTGCATAATATCATCTTTTACAAAGCCGTCGACAAGATAAAGCGACATGTCTCTATCAGCATAAACGACATCAAGCCGGATCATGTCGAAGCTTTTGTCGACACCCAGCTTTTCATTTAAATATTCAACATTTTTCGCTAAATTTTTCTGGACCGCATGCTTTTTTTCCATTGTATATTAAAAGCTCCCGTCAAATGAGTCTATACTAAAGACCATTTTTAACATAACGGAAGCTTTTCATACTTGATTACCGGGCAGTTTTCTTCTTAATGTCGTCCTGGAGCGCTTTATACATCTCTTCGTCAGGCTTTTCAGCCAACGCTCTTTCAACAGACTGTTCGGCTTTGGCAAGCTCGCCTTTTTCGGCATAGAGCCAAGCGAGATTATAGAGGGAGGCGTGGTCTGATGGATCTTTTTCAACGACGGCCTCGAACCTTTTCTCGGCGTTTTCATACTCGCCGAGTTTAATCTCGGTATAAGCGAGCAGCTTTAAAGTGTCGCTGGAAGCGTCCGGCTTTGAGCCTGCTTCCTGTAAGGCATCCTTAACCTTTTCATAGTCTCCCTCTTCATACCATTTCGCTGCCTGATGCAGCATGGCATTTTCCTGCACCGGAGCTGAATGTGTCCCGAAGTACAGGGCCCCTCCTCCGATGACAAAGATGAGGACCCAGCCTGCCAGCCGCTGGAGCGGTCTTTTTTTCCCGGGGATTCCGACAGCCAAGGCCGTCAGGAGCCCGCCGATCAATCCGCCGATATGGCCAGCATTGTCAACATTTGAAATGGTGAAACCGAGGCCGAGGTTCAGGATGATAATCACAATGATATTTGTTCCGATCGTTTTTAAGAAAGCTTTCCGGTTTGAAAAAGCCAGATACAGAAGTGCTCCCAAACAACCGAAGATGGCTCCCGAAGCCCCTGCAGACGGATACGGGCTGAACAGAAAGCTGCCGATCGATCCAAAAATTCCGGCTGATATGTATATGACAAGAAAGCGGAATGATCCGAACACCCTTTCTGCTGCGGCTCCAACAGACAATAATGCAAACGTATTAAACATGAGATGGACCAATCCGATATGAAGAACGATCGGCGTGACAAGCCGCCACCATTCCCCGGCTAACAGGAGGCTGTTTTCCTTCGCCCCGAACCGGATGAGCGTTTCGGTATTCTGGCTGCCGCCTGACATTTCCAGAAGCAGAAACATGAAGACTTGAAGCACTGCGAAAATCCAGGTAAACATCGGTTTGCCCTTCTCAAATACAGCCGCTTCCCGCCGCCTTTCTTCTTCTCTTGCTTTAGCCGCTGCTAATACTTCGGCTCTCTTCTCTTCCACATTTTCGTATCCGGCATCCTGCATTTGGCCTGTCAGCTCATCTGGCCCCATGTTTAAAGCAACGGCGAGTTTGCGTAACCCTTCTTCAGCCGAAGCATGATCAATAAAAACCGGCACGATGCTGATCCGCTTATCTGCGACCGGATGACTGACAACATCTTCCCACTCATCTACAGGCGCTTCCTGCGACAAATAGACGTTCAATATCGAGAGCTTTCGCTGCCCTGATGCTGCTCTCAGCCGCTCGGCCCTTTCATAAAGAGATTCCAAGTCGCGGACGAGATCCTGTCTGAAATCGATATCGTTCCGGAAAACGCGAACCAAATCATACGGCGCGCTCCCCCTCGCTTCAAGCCAGGCTTCTCCGAATGAAGCGGGTGCCTGCACAAGCTCAAAATCTCTGTCTAAGAGGTTCCCGATGAAATTCCAATACAAATAATCGATTGAATACATACCGACGCTCCACAATTGTTTTTTGTCCATTATAACAGGAAACGCGTCACTCTGCGTCTTTTAAGCGCTTTAAAAAATCCCGTTTTTAAACGGGATTCAGAATGCCTGCTGTATAAACTTATTGCGAAAAAACGGAATTCTCATCATCAAATGGATAAAATAGTGGCGGATCTGGTTTTGACCGAGAATGAAATTGATGACACGATAACGGTTTTGAAAAAACACAAGGGCGGCAATGATGCCTACTACAATGAACGTAACTTTTCTCATATGATCCCTCCTATAACCTATAACCGTATCGTGTCTCATTTTTCAATAATTATTCAGCAGGGTCGCGGACAGGCCCGCTGCAGTTGTAAACAGCGTCTTCGGTCAAAACTTGCTTGACCGGAATGTCGTGCGGCTCCTTTGGAACATGATCGATCACTTGGCACTCGAAAGCCAGCGATGCGGTATCTTTTGTGAAATCGGCCAGATATCTGTCATAATAGCCACCTCCATAGCCGATTCTGTATCCTGTCCTGTCATAGCAAATTCCCGGTACAAGGATGAAGTCGATGTCTTCTGGATCCATCCGCTCGGTTTTGTGCACGATCGGTTCCTGCAGGCCAAAATACACGACTTCAAGATCGCTTTCATCCTGATAGCTGCGAAAGTGCATCTCTTTTGTTTCAGGCATACATTTCGGAATGCACACCGTTTTTCCTTCAAGCCGGGCCTGTTCGATAATCGGTTTTGTCGGAACTTCGCGATTTCTGGATATCGTGAGGGCAATGACAGACGCTTTTTTCCACTGTTTTGATTGAAATAGCTTCCGGTGAATCGCTTCCGCCTTTAAATGAAACTCCTGTTCCGGCATGTTTGCAAGCCTCTTTCTGACCTCGCTTCGTAAAGAACGCTTCACATCTCTTTCCCCCTTAAAAACAGAAAAACAGCAGGAAAATCCCTGCTGCTTACTTTGTTTCGCGGTGTAAAGTTGATTTTTTGTCACGTGGGCAATACTTTTTGAATTCAACGCGATCTGGATTGTTACGCTTGTTTTTTGTAGAAATATAGTTACGCTCGCCGCATTCAGTGCAAGCTAAAGTAATATTAACGCGCATTTATTTTTCCCTCCAAACTATATATCATTTCTGTTCAGACTTATCTATAATACCACTTATGATGCAGGAATGCCAGGCGTTTTTTTTAGTTTGTCACGGTTTGTTAAAAAGACGTGTGATACACATGATGCAAAAACGTATTTTTTATATATTCAGGATTATGCAAATCCAATATATAAGCCTCTGCCAATTGTCCGACTTTGAGCAGCTGCTCCTTATCGCGGACAATTTCTGCGAGCGCATATGCAGCCTTATACGGATCATTAAAATCAACCTGAAAACCGGTCACCCGATCGATGACGAAATCGTTCCATCCCCCGTTGTTTCCGACGGCGACGGCAGCGCCGGCAGCCATGCTTTCTTGAGCAGCAATGCCGAACGGCTCATAAAAGCTTGGAAAAACAGCCATTTCACAAAATTCCAGCCAGCTCTCTCTTTCTTCTTCACAAAGGAAAGGAAGAATTGTCACACTTTCCTTAATGCCCAATTCTCTTGCCTTGGTCTCGATCCCGCTTTGAAGCGGTCCTTCCCCGGCAATGACAAGTTCAAGGTCAGGTCGCCGTTTGTGTAGCTGTTGAAAGACGTTCAGCAATTCGATAAACCCTTTTTCCGGAACAAACCTTCCGTAGGAAAAAAAGTACGGCGCGCTTTTCATTCGTTTTTTCACCGTGCGGCTTTTTATGCACGGATAGGGAATGACCCGGACTTGCTCGAAGGGAAGCGAAAACGCCTTTTGCATGTCTGACTTCATCATACTGCTCAGCACGAGGATTTGATCGCTTTTTTCAGCCAGAAGCCGTTCGAGGATTGCCCTGTATGGGTGGACATTTCCGCCTGCTGCCTTTTTTCGGTCGCTTTCAAGGCCGTGTACCGTGGAAATCAGCGGCACCGCCAACACCTCGCTGAGATAAACGGCGGCAGGCGCGGTGACATCATCGTTTGCATGGATGAAATCAAATTTTCCTTTATGCTCCAGCACGGTTTTAATCATTTGAAAATTCATGGCGGCTACCGCCTCTTCAAAAGAAGCGAACGCTTTTAAATCAAGCGGAATCTCCAACGTTTCCCATGTATGGCTGTTGTGCCCGGCAGCCGTCGTGCAGACGGTAAAGCTGACTTCGTTCCGCAATAGTTCAAGGTGACTTCTCACATAGCGCCCCGCTCCGCTTTTCAATGAAAGGGGATTTTCCAGTGACAGCAGCAATACGTTGATCAACGAGGACGCTCCTTTTCTTCTATTAAAGAATAACTCGTATATGCGGAAAATTGAGTCGGCCAATCCTGCTGATTGTCTTGATACAGAAAACAACTGTTTGAATGGATTCCGTTTTCCCCAAGATAGAAGCAATCGGATGTCAGAACGGCTAGTGACATGTTGAGCGAATTGTATATTCGGTATTCCGCTTTGTAGAACGCGTTTCCTGCAGCGGGAAAAACCGAAGCTTCCCCTTTAAATGCACCGGTATGGATCGTCCGTACGCTGCGCTCCCCGTTTTTTACGCAAGAGAGAAGAATTTGCTTTTCGACGTCTCTTATATTTTCAAACAGCACCGCTTCAGCTGCCGAAAGCGCAGCATCTGAGATTTCCCAGCTCAGCCGAACGGTTTCATGATCCGGCGAAGTTATTTTTAAAATATCGTTACAAAACGAAGACTCGCTTCGAATACTATGTTGAAAAGGTTTTTTCGAGATGATTGTCCTTTTCACCGTGCGCCCTCCCGTTAAGCCCTGTTATGTATCTATCCTATTGGAAATGGCCCCGCAGGCGCAACGAAAATAAAATTCTTCGACAAAATTTTTATTTTTTGCATTAACTCCTTTTGAAGCAAGCGTTTTTATGGTATAAAAAAGAAGGAGAAAATTAGAATTGAAGGTGATGAACGTGGAAATTGCTATCATTGCGCTGCTCGTTGTCAGCATTGCGCTGATTGCATTCTCATATTTTCAAAGAGAACCGATCAAGGAAGTTGAACAGGAGTTGGAAACCCTTCAGCTGTCCGCCATGCAGGAAATCTATAAACTGAAAAAGAAGATGACCGTGCTTGAGGAAGAGCTCCTCGATTCAAATGTGGTCGTCCGCAGACCGAATGCCGGAATCAGCCAGCATATTGCGAAACAGATTCTTTCAAAATATCAAAACGGCATGTCTGTAGATGCCATCGCAAAAGCTGAGCATGTATCTGTCGAAGATGTCAAAGCGATCATTAAAGACAATGAGAGGGTGCTTGTATGACCAGACAAAGTGTACAAGCATTTGCCGGAGGAATGATTTTGGCTACCGCCGTTCTTGCAGGCGCATTTTATTTGACGGATAACGGAAAAGCTGAGGCTTCTAAGGATGCTCAAAACATCAGCGAAGCCGATGTCAAAACATATTTAAAGGACAATCAGCAGGTTTCGCTGAAACGCGATGAATACCAGCAACTGCTCCACTATAAAGAGACCGCTCTGAAACAGGATGATGCGTCTCAAAACAAAAAAGAAAAAGAGCAGGATGATGCGAAAAAAGGTTCCAAGTACAAACTTGAAATCAAAAGCGGCATGAGCACGGCTGAGATAGCAGACCTCCTTGCAAAAGGAAAAGTGATTTCTTCAGCCGATGACTTCAAAGATTATGTGAAAAAGACCGGAAACGAATCTAAAATCCGCGCAGGTAAATACGAACTGAAGCGCGGTGACAGCTTGAAAAACATTGTCAAAACACTGTCCAAATAAAAAAGCAGGCTGCTTCGTACGGGACTGCCCCCTGTTTTTGAGACAGGGATAAAAACACCTTTATACAGCCAATTGCCGATAGTTTACCGGTGATTGGTTGTTTAATTTTGTTTGAATACGAATATTGTTATAATAATCAATGTATTCTTTGACAGTGCGTTCTACGATGGCAGTCGTAGTTCGATCAATGCTGTTAAGATAGAACGTTTCAGACTTTAGCGAGGAATGAAACGTTCCGATAAGAGGCATTATCAGCGGGCGTCCCTTTGCCGGACATGCTCATGGTAATGCCTTTTATATTAATAGCTTTCTGATAATCGTAAGTTGTATACACTAAAACCTTGGTCGTACAGTAAGTAAGGACTCATATGTAATTTTTTAAAGCGGAAGCAGTGCGGGTACAGTTAATAAAATGGTTGTAGCTCCTGCACCGTCTAAGTGTGAGATCATCCCAATTGCAGCTGTACCCATGGTAACGGTGGCAACATTCCCCTTTGTCAGCTTGTTTAATGCTTTGATTAGAGGTTCGAAGAATCCTGTGTCTTGTAAAATGCCAAAAAATAAAATGGCGAAGATAAACATGGTCGCCACTGGCAGTACTTTGATAATCCCTTCTTCAAAAAAGGTTTAAATATCATTGATGCCAAATCCAGCAATGAGCGCCCCTATCAAAGGCACCATGGCAACAATCGGACTTGCTTTTCTCAAAATCAGCAATACGACAATCGTTAAAATAATCAGCAAACCAATAAGCGTTAACATAAGCCCTCCCCCTACAATAAACCGTTTACATACCTATACAATGATAAAAAAGGATGGAGAACCCATTCGTAGTGCGGGGTGGAACATGTCAAAAAATAATTCGAATTATTAATTTAAACGATATAAAAAAAACATCCATTAAGGACGTTTTTTGATTGAGAATTAAGCACTTAATTTAACCAAAAGAAAGTAACTGTAATTAAAAGCATTAAATATATGGCCGAAAAAATTCTATAAATACCTTTTTTGGTTTGGAAAGGTGGGGATATAAAAGTTACTAAAATGGTCGGGCCAAACAAAGCAATCAAAAAGTACCTATAATCAAAAAAGAAAGTACAGATTGATAGTAGTATTGAAAAATAAAATACTATTATAAATGAAGTATTAACTTTACTTTTCGTTTCTTTTTGTTCTTCTTCTGTATGATCATCCAGTAATTTATCTATCTGCTTTTTATTAAAGAACATAAGAGCCTCCTAATGTTAATTTGTTAAGTAAATAAGGCGTTATTAATGCTTCTGTAACAGCAGCAAGTAATGTCAATAAAAATAGTATAATAACAAAGTACAAAAAATCTAGTAAAAACTGTTTTTTTGAAAAATTAATACCCCTTATCTTCATATATACGTAATCTAACAATTTGAAACCAAGTGCTCCCGACAAAATCATTGCGGGAATCTCAAAAATACCGTGAGGAATCAAAGCAGTTAATATAAATAAGACATCGTTTCCATGGTCGGTGATACTATGTAAAGAAGATAGACCGACTAAGAAGCCATTCAATATTAATAAGATAGATGTCAAAATTCCAAATGTAAACATTGAAAAAATGAGAAATAAATTTGCTGCAAAATTATGTGTAAAATAACCCAATACTGTGATATTTTGAACATTATCTTGACTAAGACTAGGTAGAATATTGTTAAAAATCACACCAAGAACTAAACCCACTACGTAAAAGGAGCTTGCTATATAGAGTATACGCTTATTTCTTTTTAATAATTCCTTCATTTTAGTATCGTATCCATATCCCTTATAATCAAATCTTCAAAATCCTTTATGTCTGTAAGGTGATTATATTCTTTAACTAAAGTACCATTAATCAGTATTCCAACCTTATCACATAGTTGTTGTGCTATGTTTACAAGGTGTGTAGACATGATGACAGTGTTTCCCTGTTCAGCATAACGTTTGAGAAAACTTTTCATCATCTTTGTAGTTGGAGGATCAAATGCACCTAATGGTTCATCTAATATTAATATTTCTGGTTCATGAAGTATGGCTCCTGCAACAGATAACTTATGTTTCATACCAAAAGAAAATGTAGATATCATGTCATTTTCATTATCTTTTAAGTTAAATTGACTTAACAAAAGATCTATTCTATCATTTTTAATCTCATAAGGGACATCTTGTAAATCAGCAACAAACTCAAGGTACTCTCTAGGTGTTAAATAATGATAGATAAAAGGTGCGTCTGGAACGTATCCTATATATTTAAGGTAAGAGGATCTTTCAGATTCCAAGGTTTCTCCTTTGATAGTGATTTTACCTTCATAAGGTTTCACTATACCAAGGATACATTTTAAAAGAGTTGATTTACCAGCTCCATTTGGTCCAAGCAAGCCGTACACTTGGCCTTTCTCTATCTTTAAATTAATAGATTTAAGGATCAGTTTATCTTTATATTTGAAAGACACATTTTCAATGTTCATGTTTTCATCTCCCAATTTTTCGTTCCTATTCGTTTAATCCAAAAATAATAAAAGAATCCAATACCTATAACAAATAAAATGGTACCTGTCACAATGATTAAAAAGAATATTCCCCTATTTATAATATCAAATGTAACGAGAACGCCTGTGATACCATACAACTGAAGGTAAAATGCCAGTAACACTCCAAGAATAGTATGTTCAAAAAACGATGCTTTAACAGATGAACCAATGTCTTCAAAGTTCTCCCAATCCAAACGAGGATAGAGAAATGTTCCAATAATTTGCCCAGCACCTATGATAAGACTGATGGAGTTAATCATGATGAACAATATAAATTGCGTCATAAAATCTAAGTTAAATAACAATAAGATAAATAGATATAACGTATTCATTAAAATAAGAATCACAGATAAGTGCAATAAAGATTTTCCTGCGATCAATTTAAAAATAGAAGCACCCGAACTCTTATAAACATAAAGGTTCTCACGCTCTGCATCTGCTGAAGTTACGCCAAGCAATCCCTCTCCTAATAAAGATGTGTTATAAGTCACAGCAAATAAAATTGGGTAGATAACAAAGATATCTGAGAAATCAAACCACATTTGATTTAAACTAAGACCTACCAATACACCTAGTTCTATTGCAATCATATTAATGGAAAGTACCAGTCGCTTTTTTATTGTAAAATTAGCTCTTAATAATGCAGTAAGGTCTTTCTTTAGAATAGCAATATTTTGCCGTGGTAAAGCCTTTTGTAAGAAACTTAAAAAAGGCAATTTGATTGGTTTTAATTTTGGCAAAAGATTATTAGGTACTGCTTCTTTTATAATCAATACTTTCAAAATTAAATGAAAGGTAATAAAGACGAAAAGGCAACCTAAAGCAATATAACCTATAGAACATATAAAAAATAAATGTATATCACTTGTTGAAAGTAAAAACCAATTTGTAGGTAGCCAATTGGTGGTTAATATCGTATCTAATTTGAATAGATATATGAAATTCCCAATAGCTTCAAGGAGATCATTTTGATAAAAATAATTAAGTCCAATCCAACCAAGAAAAGTAGTTGAAATGGCAGATAAACAGGCAATTCCTATAAGGGATAACAAGCTTTTTAATCGTGAATTTAAAATGTTATGTAGAAATTTAGAATAAACGATGTATGAAAGCGATGAATAAAGACTTGTCAGTCCAACAATAAACATTAGCAATGTTGGAAATGATAACAAAAGATATATACGGTTATGTGTAGAAAAATTTATAAAAAAGAGTATAGGGAATAACACTACTGTTAATTTAAACAGGATGTTTAGAAAAATTGTTGTGAAGAACCTTGATAATAAAATTTTTTTGGGATCCGTTTTTAAAGTATGGAGAAGAAGAAAATCTTCAGGATATACATATCGATGTATGATATCAGTCGATGATTTTAATATATTCAAAACAAAAAAGAGAATGATAAAGTTTGTACCTAGAGTTAGAATATGCTCTGGAACTCCAGTTAAAAGAATCTGTGAGGCTTTATATAGAATAAATAAATACACCAAGAAAAAGGGCGCAAAGACAAATAGAATTTTATTTGATTTAAGTAAATTTTCGCTTGATGGAAAAAAATAAATCAAGCGATTTAAAGTTCGTCTATAGGTTAGTTTAAAGTTTGCAATGAGAACCCTTTTGTTGAGCATGTGTATATTCCTCCTAGAACGAAAATAAGGAGGAGTATAATTATACTCCTCAACCTCTTCCATTTGATCATTTTACCATTCAGCAGCATATTTTTTGCCGTATTTTTTAGCTAGCTTTTTCGCTGTAGCTACCATTGCAGCTGTAATTAGACCCGTTCCGCCCAAAACAACAGCCAATAGGCTGAGAATCGTTAATACATCGCCTGTTGTCATAATAACACCGATTGCTACATAGGCTGTTTTTTTACTAATTCCTAGGTTTGTTGCAAGGTCTAAAGCAAACTGATGACCTGAACTAAAGTCAATAGAAGCTAAACCTGCAATACCTTCTGAAGAGCCCATAAGGAAAGTAGCAATGGCAAAGAGAGAAACTACACCTGTAATACTTGCAATTTTAAAAAGATTGCTATTTTTCATCTTGAAATTTCACCTCCTTTCAGTTTATAAAAATAAACTGGTTGAAAAAAGAGAAATAATACCTAAAGACATTGTAATGCTAATGATTATGATTGTTTTTTTATAAGAAATTTGATGTATTACTTTTAAGGCAATACACCCTAGAATGGTAGACCACCAAAAGAAAGGATCGATAATAATATTCAAGATAATATCTAGCGGCTGTTGAGAATTTGGGTAAATAACTGAAAAGGCGAAATCACTACCTAAAAAGAAAGAAAAAATAATGAGTATTGTAAATTTGATGCCTATGGGTATGATTGAATAAATAAAACTAGGGAAAAATTCTTTGGCTGTAGCGGTCCCGCCAATTAATATCCCAATAATATGTATAATAAAAAAGCTTACAAGAACCATCGAGGTAAATTGAATAATACCTAATACTAATGTAATAATCATAATGAGTGTATTCATATCAGTTGTATAATCAATTCCATTGTCTTGAAATGAATGATTAATCAAGGTAGAGAGTGTTGGGAAGATAGCTAAATAAAAGCCTAAGAACAGAAACAATACAGCTAGGAAGACAAACCAAGAATGACGATAATTCTTATCGCTAGAATACTTGATTGAAAGAAAGTCCTTAGGAGAAAATATGAAATGATGTATGAGAGTAATAAAGTTGTGTTTGTTATCCATAAATGCTCCTTATATAAACAAAAGTATTTTTTGTTAATTCTATTAAATAATGTATCACCTTTTACAATGTTTGGTCAATATGGAATTTTATTTATAAGGTAAATTTAAGGTTAAATTGTTTCGTAAAAATCGAAAAGAATGCCTCTGGGACTAACCCCCTTTTTTAAAACTTCATTTTGTTGTTTCAGCTAACGACTTTCTGCCTGCAGTCTCTCTAATTCAGAGGAATACTCGGAATCCTTTCCATAAGTATATTGTTTTCCAACAGGCTGTTCGAATCGGTGTTTATCCGCAGCCTTATATCACCTGACCCATGTCTGAACCCGCTCCTTATTCTTGATATTCAATTTCTGCATGATCTCTTTCATAGGAACGCCTGCCAATCTCATTTCTACAGCCTTTCGTTTGACTTCAACCGGAACTCACTCTTGTCCCCATAGAAAAAACACCTCCATGTCTTATTTCGGATAACAACTATCCGTTCAAACTTGAAGGTGTTTTTTATTTGTCTCATCTTATGGGGTCAGTCCCCTTCGTACCGGCCTGCTTTTTTTATTGCCTTGCCGCCGGTGCAAAAGAAGGCTGCCGCTTTAAAACGGCAGCCTCTTGCTCATCCGAACCGGCCTGTAATATAATCTTTTGTCCGATAATCGTCAGGACTTGAAAACATTTTGACCGTATCATTGCACTCAATAAGCTCGCCCATGAGGAAAAATGCCGTTTGATCGGAAATTCTCGATGCCTGCTGCATATTGTGCGTGACGATTGCAATCGTATATTTCTCTTTCAGCTTGAGCATCAGCTCTTCGATTTTCAAAGTTGAAACGGGATCAAGAGCGGATGTCGGTTCATCCATCAAGAGAACGTCCGGATTGGTGGCCAGCGCCCTTGCGATGCAGAGGCGCTGCTGCTGCCCCCCGGAAAGTCCGAGCGCCTGGGAATGAAGGCGGTCTTTCACTTCATCCCACAGCGCCACATCCACAAGCGCTTTTTCCACTCTCTCATTCAGTTCTTTTTTGTTTTTCAATCCATGGATCCTTGGTCCGTATGCGACATTATCAAAAATCGACTGGGGAAACGGATTTCCTTTTTGAAACACCATGCCGACTTTTTTCCGCAACTCAACAAGGTCGACTTTGCTGTTGAGTACGTTCGTTCCGTTGTAGCTGATCTCTCCGGTCATTTTGACATTCGGAACCATATTGATCATGAGATTCAGCGTTTTAATGAAGGTCGACTTTCCGCAGCCTGACGGACCGATGATGGCGGTAATTTCGTACTCGGGTATTGTTAAGTTAATGTTCTTTAATGCGTGATGTTCGCCGTACCATAAATTCAAGTCGTTGATCTGGTATACATCTTTTGGCTTTACAGCTGTTACAGCGCTCATACCGGCCCCTCCTTATCCAAACCTGCCGTTGATATAATCCTCTGTCTTTTTTTCTGAAGGATTCATAAAAATCTTTTCCGTACGATCGTATTCGACTAAATCTCCGTTAAGGAAAAATGCCGTTTGATCGGAAATTCTTGAAGCTTGCTGCATGTTATGCGTGACAATGATGATCGAGTATTCCTCTTTTAAACCGACGATTAATTCCTCTATTTTCGCGTTTGAAATCGGGTCGAGCGCTGACGCAGGCTCATCCAAGAGCAGGACTTCAGGCTTCATCGCGAGCGTCCGGGCGATGCAGAGACGCTGCTGCTGCCCGCCTGACAGCGAAAGAGCCGACTCATGCAGCCTGTCTTTCACTTCATCCCACAGCGCGGCTTTTGTCAAGCTTTCTTCCACGATCTCATCAAGCACGGATTTCCGCCGTTCGCCCGCATACTTTAACGCGTGGGTAATGTTGCTGTAAATCGATTTTGGAAAGGGATTCGGCTTCTGAAATACCATTCCGATTTCCCTTCTCAGATTAACGACATTGATATTGGAATCAAGGATATTAAGCCCTTCATATCGTATTTCACCGGATGTTCTGGCTGATGGAATCAGATCGTTCATCCGGTTGATGCTTCTTAAAAAAGTCGATTTTCCGCAGCCTGACGGACCGATCAAAGCCGTAACGGCATGTTTGTCAACATGCATGGAAATGTCGTTGACGGCCCGCTTTTCTCCATAGTAAATATTTAAATTTTTCACTTCTAAAATATGTTCTTTCGCTTCAGGGAGCGGAGCGATTCCGATATTGTCGCGCACGGTTTCCAAAACCGGCATCTGGACCTGAGCCATATGATTTCATCCTTCCTTCTTATTTGTTTGCCGTTAACTTTTTATGAATAAAAGAGCCGAGCCATCGGGCTGCCAAATTAAAGATCAAGACGGACAGAACGAGAACGGCGGATGCGCCGTTTGCGATTGCTTCAGCATCGGGGATGATCCCCTGCGTGTTTACATTCCAAATATGAACGGCCAGCGTTTCAGCCGGTCTGAAAATATTGAGCGGCGATGTTTCAGAAAACGGATTCCAATCGGCAAAATTCAGTCTCGGCGTGGTTAGTCCGGCTGTAAACAGCAAAGCGGCAGCTTCGCCAAATACACGGCCCGACGCAAGAATCGCGCCTGTGATGATGGACGGGACCGCACCAGGGATCAATACCGTTTTAATCGTATGCCATTTGGACACGCCTAAAGCAAGGGAAGCTTCTTTTTGCTCCTTAGGTACGGAGCGGATCGCATCCTCTGTCACCCTAACCATGACGGGAAGGTTGAAAATCGTCAAAGCAAGCGCTCCGCCGATAATGCTGTACCCCCATCCGGTCAGATTAACAAACATCAACATGCCGAACATCCCCATGACGATCGAAGGAAGGGATGACAAAACTTCAATACAGACACGGATAAAATCGGTCAATTTGTTGGCGGGCGCATATTCTGCCATATAAATTCCCCCGCCGACTCCAAGGGGAACCGTGATCAGCATTGTCAGCACGAGAATATAAAACGAGTTGAACAGCTGATCGCGAATTCCGCCGCCGCTTGAAAGCGCACTGGAACGCGAAGTTAAAAAGCTGAGGCTGATATGTGAAACACCATTGATGATGATATAAGCGAACAAACCGACAAGAATAGCGGTGATTACCGCGGCAATCAATCCAAAAACACCGGTTGCTAAACGATCTGTGACTTTGCTGTTCATTACAGTTTCCTCCTGGATGACAGATAGCGGATGAGCAGGATGAACAAGAACGACATGATCAGAAGGACAAGCCCCATTGACCAAAGCGTATTGTTTTCCACGCTCCCGTATGTTGTATGACCCATGTTTAACGTAATGATCGTTGTCAATGTGCCTGCAGGGTCTAAAAGGCTCTCAAACAGATTTCGGGAATTTCCGATGACCATCTGCACGGCCAGCGCTTCGCCGAACGCCCTCGCCATTCCTAAGACGACGGCTGTCAGAAGCGAAGGCAGCGCTGCCGGTATCAGCACTTTGCGGATCGTCTGCCAGCGGGTTGCGCCTAATGCGTATGATCCTTCGCGCAGATTTTTCGGCAGCGACATGAGCGCATCCGTTGAAATAGAAGTGACCGTCGGCAAAATCATGACAGCCAGGACGATCGTTCCCGCCAGAAGGCTGTGACCCGACCCGCTTGACTTAAACTGTGAAATGAACGGCACTAACACTGTAAGGCCTATGAATCCATAAACGACGGAAGGAATGCCAACAAGCAATTCGACAACCGGCTGCAGTACTTTTCTACCCCATGATGGTGCGATTTCCGTCATGAAAATCGCACCTCCTATTCCAAGCGGTGCAGCAATCAAAGATGCAAGAAGGGTCACTGCAAAAGATCCGAGTATAAACGGAAGGGCTCCGTATTCAGGGTTTTCGTTCGTTGGATTCCAATCTAGACTGGTTAAGAACTCAATTGGACTTACACCATTGGCCAGAAAAGATTGCAACCCCTTATTTCCGAGAAAAATTGTGATTGAAATCGCCGCCGCCATCATGATAAACGCGCACGACGCAACCAAAATCCTCCCGCGGATTTCATCCATTTTGCGATTATGCTTGGAGCTGATCAGCCGCTCTTTCGCGGACAGTTTCTCTATTTTTTGAACCATTTTTTACACTCCTATAAGAACAAGTCATAAGAGGGAAAGTGTCAGGAGCACACTTTCCCGCCTTCTATTGTCATTATTTATCAGTTTGCTTTCCATCCGCGTCGCGTTTTACTTCCATGTCTGTTACCGGAATGTAGCCCTGCTCCGTCACGATGGATTTTTGAATATCATCGCTCATCAAATAGTCGAGGAATTCTTTCGCCAAGCCTTCAGGTTCGCCTTTCGTATAAGAATGCTGGTAAGCCCAAATTGGGAATTTGCCTTTTTGTACATTTTCGGCTGTCGGCTTCACACCGTCGATTGAAAGCGGAGTGACAGTGTCATCCTTGA
The DNA here is from genome assembly GCF_037976035.1 of Bacillus sp. FSL K6-0972. Taxonomy (NCBI): domain Bacteria; kingdom Bacillati; phylum Bacillota; class Bacilli; order Caryophanales; family Bacillaceae; genus Bacillus; species Bacillus sp. FSL K6-0972. The sequence continues at coordinate 2,733,709 of NZ_CP150260.1, forward strand.
TATACGAAAACGCAAGATATCCGATTGCTCCAGGCGTTTCAGCGATTAACTTTTTCACGGTGTTTGAAGAATCTTCCGTGATTCCTTCAGCTGGAGTTTCTCCGTCAAGTGCATATTTGACAAAAGTCGCGCGGGTTCCTGAAGAATCAGGACGGTTGACAAGGGTGATCTTTTGATCTTTCCCGCCTAGTTCCTTCCAGTTTTTGATTTTGCCTGTGAATACCTTTTTGAGATCCTCTAACGAAATGTCATCGATGCCTACTTCAGGGTTGATGGCAGCTGCCATTCCGACAACCGCAACTTGATGATCGGTAAGTTCTTTGGCAGGAATGCCTTCTTTTTCTTCGGCAAAGACATCGGAGTTTCCGATTTGGACTGTGCCTTCAGACACTTGGGAAAGGCCTGTACCAGAACCTCCAGCCTGAACTTGAATATCGGCATCAGGATTTTCATCCATGAATTTTTCAGCCGCTGCTAAGACAAGAGGCTGCATCGCCGAAGAACCCGAAATCGTCAAAGAACCTGAAGCCTTATTCTCTGTTTTATCGCTTTGTTTGCCTTCGTCTGCATTGTTGTTTGTACTGCTGCTTCCGCAAGCTGCTGCGAAGACAACTAAAACGGACATGATGAACATCAGTGTGATTTTTTTAAATGGTTTCACTTCTTAATCCTCCCGCGTAAATGTGTAATTTGTCCTACGGGTATAGCGTAACTTTTCAGTATTAATCTTGTTTAAATGAATTATTAAGGTTTTGTAAAATAAGCTTGAACTTTGTATAGATTGCGCACGAAAGGAACGGGCGCACAAAAAAACACCTGCATGGTTCAATGCAGGTGTTTTAATGAAAAAGTCCTATTCTGTAGCTTCTTTTTCGATTTTGTCTTTATTTTTTTCGGCAGTATTTTCTTTCGATTGTTTTGATTTCAGTTCAAAATACTTATCAAGCACTTTTCGGCCGATTTCGTTTGTCATCGAATATCTCTGACCATAGTTATTATAAACCCAAGGAACGACGACGGAAATTGCGACTTCCGGATTATCGTAAGGTGCGTACGCAACAAGCGTTGTATTGTATGTCGATGTTCCCGTTTTCGATTTGTCCGGTCCGTCATAGAAAGACTGGGCCGTTCCTGTTTTTCCGGCTGGTTTATATGAAGCAGAAGCAAATTGCCCCGCTGCCGTACCTTTTGTCATTACGCGTCTGAATCCATTTTGGACTTCTTTAATATATTGATCGCTCATGTCTAATTTGTTCAATACTTCAGGCTGTACGGACTGTGTAACGGCCCCGATTCCTTTTTTCGAATCAGGCTCCCTGATCTCTTTCACGAGCTGCGGCTTCATGCGGTACCCGCCATTGGCAATCGTTGACACGTACTGAGCCAGCTGCAGCGGTGTGTATGTGTCATACTGTCCGATGGAAAAGTCAAGCAAGAAACCAGGCAGTCTTTGAGATCCTTTGTAGCCTGAAGCTTCATTTGGCAGATCGATTCCGGTTTTGACGCCGAGGCCGAACTGACTGAAATAATACCTGAATGTGTCAAATGCTTTTGTTTGAAGGTTGAGAGGCTGATGCGCCTTATACTGGCCTTTACCAAGGGCGATCGCCGTTTTAAACATGAACACGTTTGAAGATTGTTCAAGCGCTCCCTGGATACCCAGTGTTCCCAAGCCTAATCTCCATGACTTTTTCGCATTCGGCGAGTCACCGATCCAAAGCGGTTCATCACGAAAAGTCGTATTTAAATTAATGGCTCCTGTCTGCAGACCTGTTAAAACAGTGGCCCCTTTGACAGCCGAGCCCATCGCATAAGAAGACGTCATCGCGCCGAGCGCATAGTCGTCAACCTTTAATTTGCCGCTTTCGTTTTTAAGCTGCTTGCCGGCAATCGATAACACTTCCCCGTTTCGCGGATCCATCATGACGACGAATGCGCGGTCGAGAAGCGGAGCGCTATGCTGGGCTTTGGCAGACTTCAGTTCATCCTCGATAATTTTTTCAATCTCTTTTTGCATATCAACATCGATCGTCAAGACTAAATCTTTTCCGCTTTTCCCCTCGGAAATGACTTCCTTATCGACGATATCCCCTGATTTGTTGGTAATATTTTTTACTTTCTCTTTCTGTCCCTGAAGCACATTTTCATATTCGGCTTCGAGGTAGCTTTTTCCGACCCGGTCATTCCGGTTGTAGCCGAGCGACAAATAATGATCAAGCAGACTTTTCGGAAGCCCTTCATTTGAATCGGATATGCTGCCGATCATCGTTCTGAGCAGACCGTTATAAGGATAATCCCGCTTCCAATCTGACGTCACGTCGACTCCCGGGAGCTCGTCCAGGTGTTCGCTGACAACCGCCATTTCTTTTGCCGTTACGTCTTTGTTTTTAATATACTGCGGAGACAGCGCGTATCCTGAATCCATCTGGCGCTTGATTGCCAAGACTTTCAAATCTTGATCTGTCAATTCATTCAGTTTATCTTCCGTGATCCTGTCAAGCTGCAGCTGGTATAAATCGTCTTCTTTCAGCTTGCCGTCCTTTACTTTTTTCCGGTCCTGATCGGTGATGAGCTTCTCAGCTTTTTTCGGCCGCGTTAAAATCCAGTAGTCCTTTTTATCGCGCTCCGTTATTTTATCTGTATCAATTTTGATCATTTCTGCAAGTTTTTTTGCTATTTTGAGCCTGTCTTCCTGAGAGGTCGATGATGTCCTTGTGTATGTAATGGCATTCATCGGTTTATTTTTCACGATCGTATTCAAGTTCCGGTCATATATTTTCCCCCGCGGAACGCTTGTCGAGACATCGACTTCTTCCTGCTTCTGCACTTCGTTCGTATAGTCTTCGCCAAAGACGATCTGCACCATACCGAGGCGCACGACGACGATGGTGAAAATAATAAAAGCGAGAAGGAACAATATGTTCAATCTGATGGGGAGCGATTTGCGTTTTTCAGTTTTCATTTTTTTGTTCATCATTAACATCACCTTTTTGAAATAAAGAAAAGACACCTTATGAAAAGGTGCCAAATATATTGTAAAGTTTTTTTCGGCATTTTTCTACTATTTTCCCTTGGGGCTTACCTTTTTCCTTCTAAATAATTGGGTTCAGCTGTTTGTTTATGCGCATCTTTTCCGACCGTTTCGCGGGCGGGCTCTGTCAGACGGATATCTTTAACGAAATAGTAAATCAGCGTATGGCCTGCCCCCAGCAAAACGAGGGAAACCGGAATGCCCAAGTCTTCCTTCAGCAGCGACACGAGCAGTAAAAAAACCAAAATCGAGACAATCCGTCCGATGTTTAAAAAAACTTCTCTAACGACGATGTATTCGATCCGCGCTTTCCTGGCATACCTTGCTTTCCCGATCACGTCATATGTGAGCGATGAATACGGTACGAGCAAAATCGGATAGCCGATCGCAATCGCAACAGCATACAGCAGCAGCGTCACGTACGTCATATGAAACAAAATCAGAAAGAGAGCGCCGAACAGGACGAGACCGCCCAATAAAATCGCTTTTTTGCGCGCTCCTTTTTTAATAAGCCGCGTTGCGAAATAGTATGCAAAAAAAGAAACAGCTGAATTAATCAAGCCGAACTTCCCCAATGCCAACTCGCTCTTTGTCGTGATAAAGACAAAGACATTGATTAAAAAAACGAAAATCCCTTCTCTCAGCCCCTGAAAAAAATGAGCATTTGTAATGCTGCGCCAATTCGGGTCTGAATTTCGTTCCGCCCAGATTTTTTTCAAAATGTAGCGGCCGCGCGATTCACGCCTCTTTAAAAAAAAGCTCGTGATGACAGCCACTGAAAATAAAGCCAAGGACAGGCTGAAAATCACCGTGTACCCCGTGTTGTCAGCAAGCCTTGAAATGACATAGCCGGCGACAATCGGACCGATCATTCCCGCGCCGGAATTTAAAATGCCGAGGAACCCGTTAAAAAAATCTCTCGTGTCCGGCTCAGTGATTTCAAATGTCAGGACATTAAACGCAAGCCAATAAAATCCGTAGCCAATTCCGAGCACACTGCCGAGCAGCACCAGCCGTGATCCTGCATTCTCCCCCGCCAGCAGCACAGTTAAATAAAATACAGCTAAAAACGAAACACCAAACCTGAGGATAAACACCCTGTCGATTTTTTTGGCAAGGCGGCCGGCAAACATAAAGATGATAGGCTGCATCACGACGATCGACAAATTGTAAATGGCCAAATCAACAAACTGTCCGGACTGCTTCCACAGATATACATTCACAAACGTATTGGAAAGGGCAATGCTAAGAGAATAAAGGCCGCCGACTGCAAGCAGCAGCAGGAGGTCCCTGTTTACTTCAACATCGCCTATTATGTTTTTGATTCTGCTCATAACTGACTCCCCTTTACTGATCACCATTAGTCTGTCTCATCAAAAGTCAGTTATGTACTTCAGAGCAAAAGAAACGAAAAACAAACAGACGCTCCGCTTCGCGAACAACATAAAAAGGCCCGCTTCTCGCGGGCCTCTTTTCTCAAGCTGGATTATTTTGCTTCGCTGTAAAGGCGTGCAACTTCATCCCAGTTAACGACGTTCCAGAATGCTTTAATGTAATCTGGACGGCGGTTTTGGTAATTCAGGTAGTATGCGTGCTCCCATACGTCAAGACCTAAGATAGGGGTCTTGCCTTCTGAAAGAGGAGAATCTTGGTTTGGCGTGCTTGTGATTTCAAGCTCGCCGTTATTGACAACAAGCCATGCCCAGCCGGAGCCAAAACGGCCAGCTGCTGCAGCGGCAAAGTCTTCTTTGAATTGATCAAAGCTGCCGAATTTGCTGTTGATGGCTTCTGCCAATTCACCAGTTGGAGCGCCTCCTCCGTTTGGAGAAAGAAGTTTCCAGAACAATGAGTGGTTGGCATGTCCTCCGCCATTGTTGCGGACAGCTGCACGAATGTTTTCCGGTACAGCATCAAGGTTTGCAACAAGCTCTTCAACAGATTTGCTTTCAAGATCTTGTTTGCCTGCCACCGCTTCGTTTAATTTTGTAACATATGTGTTATGGTGCTTCGTATGGTGAATATTCATCGTCTCTTTGTCGATGTGAGGTTCTAACGCATCGTAAGCATAAGGTAATTCTGGAAGTTTGTAAGCCATTATCAATTCCTCCTTAATATTGTATGTATTGAAATGCCGCCTTTAGCAAGCCTTTCCTCTTTCAATGTATCAAAAGAAAAGGCTTGTTTCAATGGAAATGCTCACAAAATGATCACAAGTGCATTTCAAGCGCTCACTAAACTTTATCCTTTTCCCCTTGTTTTTAAACATCCAGGGGAAATTTTAGAGCACGGTATATAAAAAGTAGCCGATCATGATTAACTGGATCACGCTTTTAGCTAAAACCCCGGAAATAAAACCGATCAGCGAACCGATTCCAATTTTAGCGGCAGTTTTGATGTCCTTCTGATGGACAATCATCTCACCTGCCAAGGCCCCGATAAACGGCCCCAAAATGATGCCTGCCACCGGTATCACAAACGGTCCGATCAAAAGGCCGATCGTACTGCCCCATATCGCCGCCCTGCTGCCGCCGAAGCGCTTAATACCGAGGAGATTTGTAATATAGTCAGCGGCAAACAATACGGCTGTAAAAATGCCTTCAATGATCCAGAATAGGTAGGAGTAATGCCCGAATGTAAATAAAAACCCGTATAGAACAAATCCGGCTACAATGAAAACGACGCTCGGAATAATGGGATAGACAAGGCCGATGAAAGCAATGACGAACATCGCCGCAATGATGATCCAATATAAAACGTCCATCCGAATCCCCTCCAATCGATTGTGATGCTTCATATTATACCCATTTTTCTGAAAGGAAACTTCCGCAGCCCCTGTTGATTGATAAGTTTTCTTGTATTCGTTCTTTTGTGACGATACAATAATGCAGATACATTATAGAAATAGGAAGTGAAGACGAATGAATTTATTTCAGCGATTTTTTAAAAGTACATATTCCCCTCACGCTATTGGCAAACTGCGTTTCCAAGGCATAGGGAAAACGATTTTATACGTATTTTTGCTCAGCATCATCGCCGCTCTCCCGAACCTTTACCATATCAGCAACGGAGTGGTGAATACGATGAACAGCTTTCAGTCAGCTGTGAAAGAATTCCCCGCTTTCTCCATAAAAGACGGCTCACTGCAAACAGATGCAAAGAAAGCGATTGAATCACAGTCATTCGGATTTGTCATCGTTTTTGATCCGAGCGGCTCTTATGAAACAAAACAGATCGAAGACAAACGGAATTCCGTCGGCATCCTGAAAGATAAGTTCGTCATCGCCATTGACGGCCAAGTTCAGGAAATGCCGTACACAATGCTTCCCGAGGACATGTCTAAGGATGATATCCTTTCTTTAGTTGATCAAAATAAAGCGGTGATTGTTCCCGTCCTGTGCGTGCTGCTGTTTTTGGCGACCGCAGCCGGAAAATTCATTGATGTCTCGGTTCTTGCCGTCATCGGGCTGATCATTCGCAACGGGCAGAAGAAAATGCTCTCCTATAAGCAGCTTTGGGTGATGTCTGCATACTCCATCACGCTCGCAACCGTGTTTTTTGCAATTATGGACGCGCTGGAGGCGGTGGTTCCAAGTCAGTTCCTCCTGAACTGGTTTGTGAACTTTATCATGCTGTTTCTCGCCATTAAAGAAACGCCGGCTTCTAAAGCAGCAAGGTAAAGCGGACAGGGGCAAATTTGTTGTCATGTTGAAAGAGGGACAAGCGTAACATAATAAAAAATGCACGAAATGGGGACAAATCAGATGAAACGTGTAATTGTGCTGTTTTCGATTTTGCTCGCCCTGTTCATAGTTTATTATGATTTGAAATCAGGCACCATCCCTCAAAACGCCTTGCCGGCTTCAACCATGGCAGCAGAAGCTTCGGCTGCAAGCCTGCAATATAAGACCGTTACGGTAAAACCCGGACAGACGGTATTTTCAATCATCGGGAACAGCGCCGTTCCGGCCGACAAAATAGCCGAAGATTTTGAAGCGCTGAACCCGAATGTTAAGGCGAGCCGCATTCAAGCAGGAGTCACTTACAAGTTTCCCGTTTATGCTGATTAAGCGTTAATTTCTTGTCAGTTTCATGAACGGGCTGTTACAATAAGACTTGTAAACGATTTGGTATAAGAAAAGGAGCAACCGTCTCCGAATTATACTTAAGGAGCGAATTCAAGTGAGTGAAATCACACATCGTACAAAAACGCGTCCCGTTAAAGTGGGACCTTTAACAATAGGCGGCAATAACGAAGTCGTCATTCAAAGCATGACAACAACGAAAACGCATGACGTTGAAGCAACCGTCGCCGAAATCAACAGACTCGCAGAAGCGGGATGTCAAATCGTCCGCGTCGCCTGTCCTGATGAACGGGCTGCAGACGCCATTCCAGAGATCAAAAAGCGGATATCCATCCCTCTTGTCGTGGATATTCATTTTAACTATAAACTGGCTTTAAAAGCGATCGAAGGCGGAGCCGATAAAATCCGCATCAATCCGGGAAACATCGGCCGCCGCGAAAAGGTTGAAGCGGTTGTCAACGCAGCGAAGGAAAAGGGCATTCCGATCCGGATCGGCGTCAATGCAGGCTCTCTGGAAAAACGAATCCTTGAGAAATACGGCTATCCGACAGCAGACGGCATGGTCGAAAGTGCACTGCACCACATTAAAATTCTCGAGGATCTCGATTTCCACGATATCATCGTCAGCATGAAGGCGTCTGATGTAAATCTGGCGATTGAAGCGTATGAAAAAGCGGCTAAAGCATTCGATTATCCGCTTCATTTAGGCATCACCGAATCGGGAACACTGTTTGCAGGTACAGTGAAAAGCGCCGCCGGTCTCGGCGCGATCCTTTCAAAAGGGATCGGCAATACATTGCGAATTTCTTTAAGCGCGGACCCGGTCGAAGAAGTAAAAGTCGCCAGGGAGCTCCTGAAATCTTTCGGGCTCGCTTCCAATGCGGCAACATTGATTTCCTGCCCGACTTGCGGACGGATCGAAATCGATTTGATCAGCATTGCCAATGAAGTCGAAGAATACATCGCTAAAATCAAGGCGCCGATCAAAGTTGCCGTACTCGGCTGTGCGGTCAACGGGCCCGGAGAAGCGCGCGAAGCCGATATCGGGATTGCCGGTGCACGCGGTGAAGGCCTCCTGTTCCGCAAAGGCGAAATCGTCCGGAAAGTGCCTGAGGAAACGATGGTCGAGGAATTGAAAAAAGAAATCGACAAGCTCGCTGAAGAGCATTATGCCAAACAAGCGGCAGAAAAAGAAAAATTAAACACATGATAAAAAAAGCTTGACGGATATCCGTCAAGCTTTTTCCGTTAGAAAAACGGGGTGATGAATATGCCAAGCACCAAGGAAACTGCACCGATACCCATTGCCCATGCTCCTAAGCCAGCTGCTCCTTGTCTTCTGGCTATATAACCGACAATGATCCCTGCAATTCCTAACAGCACTGGAAGCATAAACAAGGAAATAATCGAAAGCGCAAGCGCAATATACCCGGTTACACGTCCGCCGGCAGCATCGGCATCGTTACGCGCTTCTCCGTTGTCCCCGTTATCCGTACGATAGGTCGGGGCAACTTCTGCTGCTGTTTCTTCTAAAAATTCATCATTATCTAAAGTCGCATCGACTAGGTCAGCATCATAACCGGCTCGGTCACGATCGCGAACATTTTGATCTTTTTCCATTCGATATCCCCCCTCTTTAATCCATAAAGGAGCATTTATAGTTTAAGCATTTTAGCCCGATTCATGTTTGCTAAACTTTGCTGTAAATGTTAAAAGATTATGATACACTGGAGGAATGGATGATAAGGAGTGTGGACATGTTACATTTAGGAATCGATATTGATGGAACGATCACTGCCCAGGATACTTTTGTTCCCTATTTGAACGAGTCGTTCAGCCTCTCCATTACATTGGAAGATATTAAGGAATATGACTTAACAAAGCTGCTGAATATATCTCAAGAAGATTTTTGGAAATGGATGAACGAAAACGAGCCCCGCATCTATCAGGAAGCATTGCTGGCTCAATATGCCAAACAGACGCTGGATGAGCTGAAAAAGCAGCATAAGCTGATATACATTACAGCAAGAAGACACCATCTGGAGGATATCACCTTTGATTGGTTCGAGAAACGCGGCATTCATTATGACCATATAGAACTTGTCGGCGGTCACGATAAACTGGAAGCCGTCCACAGGCATGAGATCGATGTTTTCTTTGAGGACCACCACGGGAATGCGACCATGATTGCAAAAGAAGCAGACATTCCGGTTCTGTTGTTTAATACGCCGTACAATCAGCTTCCAACCGATTCAAACATCGTCAGAGTCAACAGCTGGCTTGAAGCCGCCGAATGGCTGAAAAAGAACGAGAAAACGATTAAAGCCGCAAAAAGCATGTAAGATAAAGTCTCTTACATGCTTTTTGCGTTAAAAAAGGCATATGGCTTTAAAACGCCATATGCCTCTTTTCTTACTGCGCTTCCGCACTTTTTTCTTCACATCGCGGGCAGGTCCCGTAAATTTCAAACTTATGGCCGCTGATCTGATAGCCGTCAAGATCGTCTGTCAGCTTTTCCATCGGACATAGCTCGATTTCCTTTGTTTTGCCGCACACCATGCAAATAAAATGGTGGTGGTGGTGAGCAGCAGAACATTTAAAGCGGAACAGCTTTTCACCGGAAAGCTCGGTTGTTTCCAAAATGCCAAGTTCTTCAAACAGCGACAAATTTCTGTAGATTGTATCAAAGCTTAACCCCGGATAATCATCATTTAAAGCGGAAAGGACATTTTTCGCCGTTAAATATTTATCAGAATCACTAAACAGCTGAAGCATATCCTCCCGTTTGCTTGTATATTTATATCCTTTTTCCTTCAGTAAATCAAGCGCTTCCTGTACGTTCACGGCGAATCCTCCTTTTGACTTTATTATAACTGATACAAAGTATCAGGATAAAGATCGACAGCAGCACGATCGTTCCCCCCGGTGCCAGATCGAGATGATAGGCAAGCACCAGGCCGACGATGACGGAAAGTTCACCGAATAGAATCGATAAGAAAATCGCCTGCTTAAACCCTTTGGCAATGCGCATGCTCGCAGCGACAGGGAGCGTCATCAGCGCTGAAACGAGAAGCGTACCGACGATTCTCATTGAGGCGGCGATAACAAGCGCAACGATCAAAATAAAAATAAAATGAATCCACTTTGCAGAAATCCCCGAAGCTTTAGCATGCTCTTCATCAAACGACAGAAGAAACAGCTCTTTAAAAAGGGAAAACACCACGATCAGAACGGCTGCGGAAATTCCGACGATCACCAGCATGTCTTCCCTCGAAACAGCGCTGACGCTGCCGAATAAATAGCTGAACAGATCCGTATTGAATCCGTCCGCAAGCGAAATGAAAATAACGGAAATGCCGATTCCCCCCGACATGATAATCGGGATCGCCAGCTCCTGGTAATGTTTGTAAACCGTTCTCAGCCTCTCGATGATTAAAGAGCCGGCAACGGAAAACGCCATTCCGAAATAGATCGGGCTGACTCCGGCGAGCACTGCAAACTGTTTGCCTGCATACAGGCTCGCCGCTATGCCGGCTAAAGAGACGTGGCTGAGCGCATCTGCGATCAGCGACAGGCGCCTGACAACGATGAATACGCCGAGCAAGGGCGCGATGAGGCCGATTAATATTCCTGAAATAAAAGCGTTTTGCAAAAACTCATAATGAAAAAAAGGTGTCAGCATTATTCGTGTCCTCCATGATGATGGTGATTGTGGCTGATGGCTTGAACATCATGCCCGTAAAATTGAGACAAGTCTTGATCTGTCATGGACTCAAACTCTTCTGTATTGCCGTGAAAATGAAGATGCTTATTCATGCAGGCAACGTGTGTGACTTTATCGGAAACCGTGCCGACATCATGGGTGACAAGAATGAGCGTAATGCCTTTTTCACGATTCAATTTCTCCAGCAGCTTGTAAAACCCTTCAACTGTTTTTTGATCAACTCCAACCGTCGGCTCATCAAGAATGAGCAGCTTCGGTTCGCTCACAAGCGCTCTCGCGATGAAAGTTCTCTGCTGCTGTCCTCCCGAAAGCTCGCCGATGTTTCTGTCTTTCAGGGATGTGATGCCGACGGCTTCAATCGCATCATCCACCTTCTGCTTATCGGCTTTGGACATGCGTCTGAATAAGCCAAGCTTTGCGGTTAAACCGCTTGCCACCACTTCATAAACGGAAGCGGGAAAACCGGTGTTAAAGCTGTTTGCTTTTTGGGATACGAAGCCGATTTTGCTCCAGTCCTTAAATTTTCTGAGAGGGACGCCGAACAATTTAAGTTCGCCTGTCTGCGGCTTAATCAGCCCCAGGATGCATTTCAGCAATGTCGTCTTTCCCGATCCGTTTGGACCGACCAAGCCGAGAAAAGTCCCTTCTTCAATTTTCAAATTGATATCTTCTATCACATTTCGATGATCATAGGAATATGATACATGCTTCATTTCAATAATAGGTTGTTTCAATACGTTCACCTTCAAATTCTCCAGAATCATTACGATTTATCGCACAAAAAGAAAATGGCAGCCGAAAAGCAGCAAGCCATTTTCACGATTGACCAGTTCATCTTTAAATTATACATATAAACTAAAAAAAAGTAAATAAAAGCCTAATGGATGGCGTTTTTGAACTTTCCTCCACGCGTTTCGTGCGTGTCCATAATCGTTATAAAAGCATTGTGGTCAATATCGAAAACAATCGATTTCAGCTTCGTCACTTCAAGCCTGGTCACAACGGCATAAATCACTTCTGTGTCCTCATCGGAATAGCCGCCTTTCCCTTTGAGCTTGGTCGTTCCCCGGCCGAGGCGATGCAGCAGCGCATCGGAAATCTCCTCATATTGATCTGAAACGATGATGACCGCCTTCGTCTCATCAAGCCCTTGAATGACGGCATCAATCGTCTTCATCGCAATATAATACGTCATAACCGAAAACATCGCCTGCTCAAGGCCGAACACAAAGCTCGCCCATGCAAAAATAAAGACGTTGACGAACATGACAAATTCGCCGACTGAAAACGGCAGCTTTTTCGTAAGCAAAATGCCGAGTATCTCAGTTCCATCCATAGAACCGCCGTTACGAATAACAAGCCCTACGCCGAATCCGAGCAGAAGACCGCCGAATACGGCTGCCAGGATGGGCTGAGTCGTAACCCCTTCTACATGATGCAACAGTGTTTCAATAATTGACAAGCTGATGATTCCGATCAGTGTTGAAATTAAAAACGTCTTTCCGATGTGCTTGTAGCCTGAAAACATAAACGGAATGTTGAGAACGACGACGAGAAGTGCGAAGTTGATATACGGAGTATCTTTAAAAATGTAGTCCAATATTAGCGAAATGCCGATAATGCCCCCGTCAATAATGTTGTTCGGCACTAAAAATAATTCGATGCTGGCGGCTGCGCAGGCAGCTCCGACGAGAATCATGACGATCCGAAATGCCATTTTGACCGCTGATTCTTTTTTATGCTGTTTTTTGGTCTTTGCCATGCTGTCTCTCCTTTTCCCAAACTGGTCAAACCTTCCCTTATCATAATCATATCATTTAACAGACTGAAATAAAAAAATGACACATTTTTAATTTTACGCCATACATTAGTTCAGAGGGGAGGAATGGACGTGATTTTATTTCAAAAAATCGTGCTGCAGCGTTTAAATCAGGTCACGGCTGACGAGGTGCTAAAGTACGCTAAACAATACGGAATTCAAGTAACAAAAACACAGGCCCTTGAAGTGGAAAAGCTTGTGAAAGGAAAAAACATCAATATTTTTAATGAAGAAGAACGAAATAAACTGCTCAAGCAGGTGGAAGCGGTCACTTCAAAAGAAGCGGTGCAGCTTTTGAACCAGCTGTTTGCTCAATACGTATCATAAAAAGGGGAGCTTATATGCCCCCCTTTTTATTGCTGCTTGATTTTTTCCAGCAGCCCTTCATCAAACTGTTTATTTTTGAGCATTTCAATTTCAAACCGGTAAGGCGGCTTTTTGTTCTTTTTATCTTCTCCTACATAAGGCGTTTCAAGGATTTTTGGAACATCTTTCAGCTGATCGTGGTGAACGATGTATTGAAGCGCATCAAAACCGATTTCTCCGAATCCGATGTTTTCGTGGCGGTCCTTTCTCGCGCCTCTGACATTCTTGCTGTCATTAATATGAAGCACTTTTAAACGGTCGATTCCGACGATTTTATCGAATTCGTTTAAGACGCCGTCAAAGTCAGATACTACATCGTAACCCGCGTCATGGGTATGGCATGTATCGAAGCAGACGGATAAATGCTCGTTGTGCGTAACGCCGTCGATGATCTGTGCCAGCTCCTCAAACGTCCGCCCGCATTCTGAACCTTTGCCGGCCATCGTTTCCAAAGCGATCTGCACATTTTGATTCGGGTCGATGACCTCGTTCAATCCTTCGATGATTTTTTGAATGCCCGTTTCTGCGCCTGCTCCTACATGAGCTCCCGGGTGAAGAACGATTTGTCTGGCGCCGATCGCCGACGTCCTTTCAATTTCAGAACGCAAGAATTCGACACCGAGCTCAAATGTAGCCGGATTTGTTGTATTGGCGATATTAATAATATACGGGGCATGAACGACGATATCAGAGATGCCGTTCTCTTCCATGTGAGCCCTTCCCGCTTCAATATTCAAATCCTCGATTTTTTTCCTGCGCGTGTTCTGCGGCGCTCCCGTATAGATCATAAATGTATTGGCGCCGTAGGAGCTTGCCTCCTGACTGGCCGCAAGCAGCATATGTTTTCCGCTCATTGAGACATGTGAACCGATTTTCAACAAAACTGTTTCCCCTACTTTCCTTTTCTAAATTGCTTTCTTTTTTGCTGTCTTTTTATTTTTTTGATTTCCGTCTGCATTTTCTTCTTATATCCAGGCTTGACTTTTCTCGGTTTTTTTACAAACCGCTTGGCGGCCTCATCCGTTTCATCAGGCGTTCTTTTTCGGTTCTGCCGGCGCTTGCGGTCATCGATCTTTTTCCACTCGCCTTTTTCAATCCTCATGTTTTCAAACACGATCCCCATTTGTTCAAGCTTCACAAGTGCATCTTCGTCAGATGTATCATAAAACGTCATCGCTGTTCCGGATGTTCCGGCGCGTGCTGTACGGCCGACCCGGTGGACGTAAAAATCAAGATCATCAGGCAGTTCATAGTTAATGACATGGCTGACGCCTTTAATATCGATTCCCCTTGCAGCCAAATCAGTGGCTATGATATAGGTGAATTCCAGATCGCCGATTTGCTTCATCACTTTTTTTCGTTCCCGTGGCGTAAGCCCCCCGTGAAGAAGTCCGACTTTCATCCCTTTGTCCGTCAGATAAGCGGCGATCTCGTCGGCCGTTGTTTTTGTATTGGCAAAAACAATCGCCAAATACGGATTTAAATGGGTCATAACCTCGAGCAACAGCTCATTTTTATCCCTGTGCCTGGAAGGTATCAGCACGTGTTCTATTTTTTCGGCCGTGATGTGCTTCGGCTCAACATGCGCATACCTCGGATTGGCCATGTATTTTTTCAGAAAAGGCTTTAATTTTTCGGGAATCGTTGCGGAAAATACAAGCATCTGCAAGCCTTCCGGCATATGCGACCCGATAAAATCGACATCTTCCAAAAATCCCATATCAAGCATTAAGTCCGCCTCGTCAATAACGAGCGAACCGGCTTTATGAACATCGAGCGCCTGTTCCCTGATCAGATCCGCAATTCGCCCCGGCGTACCTACCACCAGATGGGGCTGCGTTTTTAATTTGTCAATTGATTTTTGTTTATCGGTACCGCCGATGAAACATTTCGAACGAATCGCTTCATCAGACCCTAAAAACTTGGTGATTTTCAGGACTTCCTGATGAATCTGGTTGGCGAGCTCCCTTGTCGGAGCCGTAATTACGACTTGAACGAACTCTTTTTCAGAATCGATCCTGCTTAAAAGCGGGAGCAAATAGGCATGCGTTTTTCCCGTACCTGTCTGCGACTGCCCGATCGCGCTCTCACCTTTCAGCGCCGCAGGGATTAACCGCTTTTGAATATCAGTCGGCTCATAAAAACCCAAGTGGTGAACAGCCTCTATAATAAACGGCTTTAAATCGTACATTTCAAATTTCGTTTGCTTCATTTTCCCAACTCCTTCTTGGAAAGCCGTTATTCCGACGCTCCAAGCTTTATCCTATATGGCTGAATTGTGCGCTTATGTATCCTTTTTTATGCCGCACTGCTTAAAAAAAGGCTGATATCATGTCCATCATTAAATTATAACTGATCCTGCAGAAAAAAACCATCACCCCCGCCCTATTCGGGCCAGCGGGCAAAGGCACTTTGCTACCGTTGGTGCATACCCTATCAAGAGAAGGATTTTGAAAGGAGGTACAAGTATGTTTCAGCAACAGCCGATGAGAAATCAGCCAAGGCCGCAGGTGCCGCAAAGGCCTGGCAGAGCCTTGATGCCGAGACATCCGGGGATGGGAATGCAGCCCCCTCAAGCGCAGCAGCGTGGCTTGCAGCAGATGTTTCAACCAATGGGTGCCGCCCAGCAGCAAGCAGGCGCGCGAGGAGGAGGGATTCAGGGTTTGCTCTCAAAATTTCTTCCCGGATCTGCCGCATCCGGGGGAACAGGAGCGGGGCTCGGTGGAACCGGAAGCGGCCTTGGAGGCATTCAGGGTCTGGCCAATCCGTCTACCATTTCAAATATGCTCGGCAATGTTCAAAAAGCGCTCGGTGTAGCCCAGCAAGTAACACCGATGATTCAGCAATACGGACCGCTCGTCCGCAATCTCCCTGGAATGGTGAAAATGTTCAGACAGCTGAATTCCGATGATACTGAAGCAGATGACAGCGAACAACAAAAAGACGAACCGGAAAACAAGACCGAAACGAGCGGTGAAAAGAAAGAAGAAATAAAAGTGTCTTCCAAAAAACCCGACAAATCCAAAACGGAAGAAATCAGAAAAAAACAGAGCCGTTCAGCCCCTCCGTCTGCAAAAAGAAAAACCGGAGGATCAAAACCTAAACTGTATGTATAACATTCTTTGATATCTCCTGCTGGATCAGATATAATGAGGTCTATAGAGACTGCAAAAATAAGCCGTTTTTTACGGCTTTTTATCATGCCCGGCTCTTACTTCTTTATAGGAGGACTAAGAATGAACGTAATTAAAATATCGCCGCGCGGCTATTGCTACGGTGTCGTCGACGCCATGGTCATCGCGAAAAACGCGGCTCTCGATAAAAGTCTGCCGAGACCCATATATATTTTAGGAATGATCGTTCACAACAAACATGTCACGGACGCATTTGAAAAAGAGGGCATTTATACGCTTGACGGCCCGAACCGGCTCGAGATTTTGAATCAGGTCGACAAAGGAACGGTGATCTTCACCGCTCACGGCGTTTCGCCCGAAGTCCGCAAAATAGCTGAGGATAAAGGTCTTGTTGCGATTGACGCCACCTGCCCTGATGTGACAAAAACTCATGATTTAATCCGTAAAATGAAAGCGGAAGGCTATCACGTCATCTATATTGGAAAAAAAGGACACCCGGAGCCTGAAGGAGCAGTCGGCGTCGCCCCGGATATCGTTCATCTTGTTGAAACCGAAGAAGATGTGGAAAGGCTGGACATTGAAGCGGAGAAACTGATTGTCACGAACCAAACGACGATGTCCCAATGGGATGTCCATGATATTATGGAAAAAGTAAAAGAAAAATATCCGGATGTTGAATTCCATCAGGAGATTTGCCTGGCCACTCAGGTGCGTCAGGAAGCGGTCTCCGAGCAGGCGAAAAAAGCCGATTTGACGATCGTTGTCGGCGATCCGAAAAGCAATAACTCGAACCGTCTCGCCCAGGTCTCCGAAGAAATCGCGGGCACGAGAGCATACCGGATCGGCGATTTAAGCGAATTAAAGCTGGAATGGCTTGACGGCGTGGAAACCGTCGCTGTAACGGCCGGCGCATCGACCCCGACCCCGATTACAAAAGAAGTCATCCGCTTTTTAGAACAATTCGATCATGAAGATCCGTCAACATGGAAGATCAGTCACGAAGTACCGCTGCAAAAAATCTTGCCTAAAGTAAAAGCAAAAACCTGAAGCTCTCCAGCTTCAGGTTTTGTTTTTATACAAACGTAAACGGGTTCGTATTTGTATCTGATGGAAAGACGGCGACATCGTATTTTTTCTCTTGGCACATCGCTGTCAGCTTTTTTGCAACCCCGTTTTTCATGATTTGTTCGGCATAATGTCCGGGGTCGACCACATTCAGCCCGATCATCATGGCATCGTGCGCTGTATGGAAATAAAGGTCTCCTGTGACATATACATCGGCACCCATACGTTTTGCATGATGGATGTATTTGTTGCCGTCGCCGCCTAATACGGCGACCTTCCTCACCTTCGCATCAGACTTGCCCACCATCCGCGCTCCGTTCGCTTCCAGCTTTTCTTTCACATAGCGGGCAAACGCTCCGAGTGTCATCTCTTCATTCAATTCACCGATACGGCCCAACCCTTTTTGAAGCGGATTCTGCTCGACGGGATAAATATCAAAGGCCACTTCTTCATACGGATGGGCCTCACTCATCGCTTTGATCACGGATTTTTCAATACCTGACGGATAAACGGTCTCGATTCTTACCTCTTCGACCCGCTCAAGCTCGCCCTGCTTGCCGATAAACGGATCAGCTTCAGACAGCGGCTTGAAGCTGCCGACTCCTTCTGATGAAAACGCACAGTGGCTGTAGGCGCCGATATGGCCGGCTCCAGCGTCTCCAAGAGCTGCGCGCACCTGTTCTTCATAATCTTTCGGGACATAGACGGCAAGTTTTTTCAGCGGCTCTTCATAGGTCGGAACGAGCACTTTTGTGTTCTTTAATTCCAGGGCTTCCGCAAGCATGTCATTGACTCCGCCGTCAGCGACATCGAGATTTGTATGAGCCGCATAAACCGCGATATCATGCTTGATACACTTTTCGATCAGCCTTCCGCCGGGCTGATCTGTGATGACATGTTTCAGCGGCCTGAAGACAGGCGGATGGTGCGCAATGATTAAGTCAACGTTCTTTGCAATCGCTTCATCAACCGTTTCTTCGAGAACATCAAGCGTAACCATGACATTGGCCACCGTTTTGTTCAGCGTGCCGATTTGCAGGCCGATTTTATCTCCTTCAACGGCTAAAGACTTAGGCGAGAACTGTTCAAACAATTGAATGATTTCATTTCCGTTTATCGATTTTGTCATCTTCTAAGTACCTCCTTTAAGATCTCTATCCGTTTTGACAGCTCAAGCAATTTTTGTCGATTTTCTGCACTCGGAGGAGCCGCTTCAATTTGTTGATAGATGTTTTCCGTATGTTTCAGCTCTTGCGACCATTTTTTGATAAAAACAGCATTTTGTTGTTTGGCCAAAAATGGGCCGACAAGCATGCCTGCCGTAAAGGAAACCCCATCGTAAGCCGCATCCCGATCGCCCGCTTCAGCCACGAGAACCTCATAGCACTTGCCGTCTTCTTCAAGGATCTCTTCATTGATCAGTTCATAGCCTTCCTGATAGAGCCACTCTCTAATATGGTGAGCATGGATATTCGGCTGTAAAATCAAACGTTCCTTACCTGAGAGCTTATCCTTGCCCGCTTTTAGAATGTGAGCAATGAGCGAACCACCCATTCCTGCAATCGTGATCACATCAGCTTCGCCCTTTTCAATCACTTCAAGCCCGTCTCCTTTCCTCACGGATATGAGCGAACTTAACTGCAGTTTCTCAACCTGCTGTTTCGCAGAAAGAAACGGACCATCTGTGATTTCTCCGACGATCGCCGCGCTTGTCAGGCGATTCAGCACACAATAGCAAGGCAAATACGCATGATCAGACCCGATATCAGCCATAACCGCCCCTTTTGTTATGTATTCCGCCACAGTCTGCAGCCTTTTCGATAACTTCAATTCATTCACAATCATCACAACTTTTCTAGATTCATTTTTCTTTTACTATCATATAAAAAATCGCTGTAGTTTCCAAGCTGGAACAGCAAATCAACATTCTACTCGGCCAATTTTTGATTTTCTCTATAGTACGCACGTAAAGCATGTGTCTCAAGATCCGCGAGCCGAACCGGAATCGGCAGCCTGCTTTCTCGATTGATCAAGCTCATCGCGATGTCATAACTGCTGTCTAAATCAAGCAAATGTCCGCATGATAGAAAAATCGGTTTGACATCTTGCCTTGTCCGCACCGCTCGTCCGTAGACTTCGCCATCAATTACAATATCGGTATAAGCGCCGAATTTATTATCAGGCATCACAAAATCAGTTTGTTTTATTTTTAAGTAAGTTTTCGCAATGCCGATCGTTGGCTTTTCGAGAAAAAACGCCGCATGTGTCGCAATTCCCATATGGTTAAAATGAAGGTAGCCATTCCCGTCAAATAAAAAAACATCCGGTTCAATCGTCAGCTTCTTGGCCGCTTCAATAATAAGCGGCAGCTCCCTAAAAGCAAGAAACCCTGCGATATAAGGCACATCAATTTTCCCTGCACTATGTACTTTTTCAATGACACGCTTCGTATGAAAATCCAGCACGATGATACTGCAGACACCAAACGCTTCACCATCTTCCTCCCAATAAGCTAAATCAACCCCCGCACAGGTTTGCAGAGCGTCTTTGCTGATGGAGTTTGCTAGATTGATATGTTTTTTTAGTTTTGTTTGTATCGTTAAGAAGTCATTTTCTTGGTTTAAATTAAAATCGTGTATGTTGTTGATGTTCATCTTTAAAAACCAACTTTCTATCATCCCATTTTTTTGAGCACCTTTATCTAGATCATATCTAAATTGTTCAGTTCATTCAAAGTTATTGATTAGGCACTTTAAATACATACCGGGATTAGTCGGAACATCACTCCAATATCGGACAGCAAGATGTCTTATAGAATGATCAGCATATAAAAAAGAACCCCTCAACAAGCAAAAAATTGGGAGCTCTGTTTGTCTTTTTGTAAATCGGGGTATGTTTTAATCATCATTATTATTCTTTATTTCTCAGCTTCATGGTCATACTGTTTACACCCTCAAAAAGAGCGTCCCGTATGATCTCAGTGTAATTCTCATAACTGTCGCTTTTGGCTTTAATGATATCTAAAACTTGTTTAAATTGTCCATCTACGATAATCGTAATGCCTTCGACCTTTTCACCTGTCTGATCATTCTCAAATTCCTCATTCAACATGGTTACCGTGTCATTACTATTCATAAAAAACTCTCCTATCTTTTTGAAAATAAACTTTTTCCCTTTATGATTGATCCAAAAGGTTTGATTTGTAGGAACTAGATTTGTAAAGTCCTCATAAACTCCGATCCAATGATTTGGTACATGCTGGCTCCAGGTACATTGAATACAACTTTTTCAGACTAAAATCGATTAATAATGAGGGGCTGAAGTCAAACAAATCATCGGCTGGCTATTTATATTTATGTTCGGCTGCTTTTTGAAGGGTGGCTTCTATGTGGGCCACTAATTTTTCCGGTCTTCTCGTTTCCATGTCTTCTAACGGGTTTTCCCAGTCCAGATCCTTTAATAACAGCATATAAAAAGTGCCTGAAGGCTCAATATCTACGTACCAGCCGACATCTAAAATCAAGCGGCTTTCTTTATGCTCCAACTGTAATAATGATGACGTGAAGTTAAACCAGTCATCACTGTCTTCCTCTAACTGATCTGGATCGATATCAATTAGTTTATTATAAGAGACGGTCCATCCTTGAGGAATTCTAAGACGTAAATAGTCGGGAGGTCCTTCAAAAATGAAAATGTTCCCTCCAAATGCCGTCGCTTCTATTTTCCAAATGATCCGTTCCAACTCGTTAACTAGCTGGCGGCGATCTTTAACATTGATTGTGTCAATCGTTTCTCCATGATTGTCACTAATATGAATTAGATATTCATCACGGCCTTTAATGATTTTGACCGCAGCATGATATCTTTGTTTTTCTAATTCTAATAATTTGGTATTTGGTTCAACTTTTTCATGTGTGTCGGTTAAATCATTATATTTAACGAACCAGCCGCACGGTATATTTATAGGTTCTAATGATTTTTTGGAATTAGACAAATCGTTCACTCCTGATTTGTGTATTCGTCTCTTGAGTTCGGTTCTTGTCCTCTTAATTGTTTTATTGCCAAGTTTTATACAAATAATGTGTCAGTACTTTACTATTTGCATTAGATGACTGACGGAGATCATCCTATTTCACCAACAGATCAATTGCCGACACTAAAATACACTGTGTCCACAAGCTCTCCTGCTTGGAGCATAGATCATGATCGTTTTCTTGCCTTTTATGTATAACAAAATGAAATATAAATCATCATATATTTTATTTCTTTTATCAACTGTCCAAGCATTAAGAAACCTTGAAAGCTATTGCCAATCAAAGTTTCTATAAAATCATATTTTATTGTCGCTTCATAATCCGTACAATAATTCCTTTCGAAAAAAGAGAATTACTGTCTCCTTAAAACTATATAGATCAAAATCCATGGTCAAAGTCTATTTCATACAAATTTACCCATTCCATAAAAGTCGGCATTGATTTAGTGGTAATAAACTCATTAATTATACGGTAAGCTGAATCACGATCTACATAACTGCAAGATGGAACCTTCATTGGCTCCCCACCTACTAAATGTTCCACCGTTTCTATTTCAACATTTTTATTCATTGGAACTAGGTAGTCTGGATGCCTCATTATAAAGAAACCATATGGTTCATCATAAAAGAAAATTAACCATTCATCACAGCCCTCTACTTCAAAACATGAATCCCCGCTTCCTTGCTTCCAATAATCCTCGCCTTTTTCAAATATAATACTTCTTATAAAATCATCATTCGGGTTTTCAATTGGTTCTTCAACCGGTCCATTATAAGTGATCATATTAATACCACCTTATTTCGTAGCCTCAAGTATTATTGGCTTGTTACTTTTTTAGATAAACTTCCGTGTCTTTCATAAGCCCTGCGTGAAATTCAGCATGAGTTAGTTGAGCATATCCTAAGTGTTTAGGTGACTCTTTTGGGCAAGACCCACTGTACTTCTTTAGCCATTTTCCCCTTAATTATCTAGTGGCCTTTTGCGATTCCTTTATAACAGTTGAGTTTACACCAAAATGAGTTCTACTTTGAGTCGATGGTGTTTTGCCTGATTGTTTGCGCTTTAGATATTTTATCAATATAATCGTCCAGCGTCCAATTGTCCCAAGCAACGATAGCACTGATGCTTACGGTGATTTTATCTATTTCCAGCTTGAGCCCTGAGACAATTTCCGCCCCTTTCAAAACCGCGTTTTTCAGTTCATGATCCAAAAAAGGGTCTCCCATATAAGAATCGGATCCCCTTTGCTTGGCAATCAAGTGCTTTATTCTTAACTTTAGGAGCGGTTAATAAACATATATTAAACTTACGATTGAGTTCTTTCATAATTATAATAACTTTATAAACTCTTCTCTATTTGTGGAGATCTCCTCTTTTGTACTCTGATAATCCTCAATGCCCTTTCTTATCTTTTCAACCTCTTTCGATGTGATAAAACCTGTTTCCACTGCACTGTTTAAAAAGATGATAATACTATCGTTATTGATACCCTCTAACGCTTGTGGTAAATATTTCACTTCTTCTTTTTTATAAGCTTCCCAAGAAGTAAAAGCGACTGCATCAACAAATAGTGACCACAGCCTAGCAATATTCAAGTCTTCTTCTTCCTAAGCAAATTCTGAAATTCCTGTAAAGTATGCGTTATCAATAAGCTCGTATAAGTCATCACCAGTAACGGCATAAGATTCAACCCATAACCAACATTTGTTCAATGTTTCTCTTCCTTCCGGATACCTTTCAGCGTCTTTGCTGATTATAGAAAATACTCTTTCGGCAACTGTTAAAATAAAGCCTACTTTAACTTCATCTTGTAAAATATCCAAAAATATATTATTCATGATTTCCCCCTTATTCACGCGGACAATTGGAGTGCCGATGTGATCGTCTGTTCTACGTAGACGCTTTCTTTATGCTCTAACTGTAGGAAGAGATAGGCTGAACTTTCTCATTGTAATTCATTTACCTTTGTATACATTAACTGATTGTCATCACCAAACTGTCTCAATTATTCAAAAAACCTTGAAAAACATACAGCTAATCAAGGTTGAAAGCGATTATATTTATTTTTCTTATTCGTTGCTACTAGATGGGACAAACACAATAAATTCCCCTTTAGGATAGGTTCCCTTCCAACCGCAAGGCCATCCGCCTTCTTTATATATCTCAAAAACCTTTTCATAAAAATTATTTGTTTTTCCATTGACCAACCGATTTAAAGCACACATTGTGAGGTCTCCTTCAATCTCCTCATGAATATCTACATAATCAAACGGAAGAAAATTTTCAGAGTAATTTTCATAGTCACCGAAATACTCGTATAAATCATCTTGCTGAGTAGCTAGATCTAGATCGTATATCTTTTCTACAATATTTCCAGTTTCTAATGACTTAACATTCTCCCACACTGTATCAACTTCATTTAAATCTTGTGACCAGGCCAAATTTTGTGCATCACTAAAATTATTAATTACTTGCAAATTAGGGACATTAAAGTTCTCATTGAAAAACATCTTGTTATTACGAATAAAGCTCATTACTTCTTCGACTAATGGAGTGTTCTTACCAAAATTCATTTAGATAACCACCTTTCCCATAACTCTTCGGTTGCTTCACCGCCTCTGTTCCAAATAGGGAGCTTTTTATTTTTTCCACTTTTTTAAAATTCTTTAGATATTCCCATTTATTAAATAAAATAAGAAAGCTGGGATATCCCAACTTTCTTATTTTTATTCTACACTATTAAGTAAAAAATCTTGAATGCTCTCCCTGGAAACTTTTTCTGCCCCCTCTTTTTTCAAAAACTTCAAAAAAGCTTTTTCTTTTTGACCTTGATTTTTAGATAATAAGCTAAAGTGACTATGAAATTCCTCAAATAACTCGTAAGAATCAATAGATTCGATGGTTTCAGGTAAATACTCATCTTTCTGATATTTATATGCTTTGTAAATTGTATAAGATATTGCATCGGCAATACATATCCAAGCATCTAGATCATCTTCATTTGATTCAAGCTGCATTAAAGTTAAAATCCCTGTGTCATCTAAATTTTCCAGGTAAGTATAAAGATCGTCTGCTTCTATATTCTTGTGTTCAAGCCACTTCCAGCAGGCATCTAATGCTTCTTTTATATAATTGAAATCATTTGATTGTTTTAATGTAGGAACTATTGCTTCACAAAGTCCTAAATAATATGCAGGTTTTAAATCATCATTCAATTCTTCCCACTCTTGAAACATCTACTACACTCCTCAATTAAATATATTCGCCATTTTTAATAACAAAATTCAATCTTCCGTTTGGCTTGATTCCTTGAATAGTTTCAGAAGTTACTTCTATCGTTAGGTTAGGAAAAATCTTGCTAAATTGCTTAAATACTCCAGCAGGTACATTTGGATTATTTAGTCCTTGAATACAGGTTGGACAAACCCCTTTAGGATTAGATTGGTGAATTTTTAATGTTCCTGTTATTTCAGCAGGATTTTTTCCTAAAGCTTCTACTTTGCTTATAAAGTCATTTAACACGCCTTCTTCAGCATGTCTTGTTGCACTTGCGATTTTTCCTGGAGATTTTATAGGTCTATCTGGCATTACTGAGTCTAAATCGGGAAGCCCGGCCTCTTTTCTAACTTTAGGCGACCCACCCTCAAATACTAAATTTTCCAAACCTTCCACATCTGTCTTTCCAACCGCAACAGTGTCAGTTTTAGGAACATTCCATTTTTGGCGTAGAACATCTAAATCAGCTTTTCCAACATCTATTTTACTACCAGTCCTATTGGCTCCCTTACTGACGTTCCCCCCACCACTCACCATCTTCACAACCCCAAGCTCTTTCACCGGCGTTTTCTCAACATTCACGCGGACAATTGGGGTGCCGATGCGGTGGCCTGTTGCGGTGGCCGGCTGTTCGACGTAAACGCGGACGTTTGTCGGAACTTGGAAGGATTTCACCTTTTCAAGGATATTGTTTCCTTTTTGCACCAGCGCTGCTTTTGGCGATCTAGCGAGCGGAATGTTTTTGCCGGCCGTTTTGGCCAATGTTTGAGCGCCGTGATTTGCCGTTTTTGCGACAGCACCTGCGCCTACGAGGCTCAAGGTGGCTTCGATCAGGCCTTGTTTCCGCCTTTCTTCAGAAACTTTGTTTCCAAACATGTCCTTGCCCGTGACGGCTTCTGAAAACCCATTTGAAGCGACAAGGCCGTAGGCGCCCATTTCCGTCATTTTCAAGACGTTCAACGTTTTTGAGGCTTTGTAGGCGTCAAGCGCGTGATCAGCGGCGATGAGTCCTTTTCCTGTTTTATAAATGGCTTTTCCGCCTTTGAAGGCACGGCCTGCCCACCCTACGATCGGAATAAATCCTGCTGCCGCCATTGCTCCGGCGGCGACACGCTGGCCGTTTGTCAGCTTTTCTCCTGTGACCGGGTCGACGCCTTCAGCGGCTCTCTTATAATCATAATACCCGCTGACTTCTCCGACAAATGTTCCGGCAGCGTCAAGCGCTTTTAAATACCAAGGCTTGTTCGCTTCTTCTTCTTGTTTTTCCTGAAGCCTGCGCGCTTCTGCCTGTTCGTTTTTGAATTCAATATAATTGGCGGCTTGAGTCTCAACTTCTATCGTATTTTTATAGATCTCGCTTGAGTGGAACGATTTCAAGCTAAAATACATCGGCGAGGCGGTTTTTCCGTGGCTTGTAGCTTCCATCAGCCCGGAATATTTGCCGAGCACGGCGCTGTCGAGCGCTTGTAAATTCATGTATTCTGTCTTGAGCGATTCATCCAGCTCACGAACGGCGTCGATGGTGTTTTGCCGGGTTGTTTGCGCTTTAGACATTTTATCAATATAATCGTCGAGCGTCCAATTGTCCAAGTCAACGATATCGCTGATGCTTGCGATGATTTTATCCATTTCCAGCTTGAGCCCAGAGACGATTTCCGTCGCTTTCAAATCCGCGTTTTTCAGTTCATGATCCAAAAAAGAGACTTCAACATAAGAATCGGACAGCTTTTTGTCTTTTATATCACCTGATACACCTTTAAAAAAAGCAATCTGCGCTTCAACAAGCTTTAACCAGCTGTCAACGATCTCTGCCTGTCCCTTGTAGAAGTCTTTAATGTTGTCGGCACCTTTCCCCTGAAAATCATCACCTAAATCAGCGACTCCGAGAAACGCTTTTTTGAGCGTTTGCAGTTGATCCTCAAACGTTTCATATTGTTTTTTCCGGTTATTCGCTGCTTCAATTAAAGAATGCGCTTCAAATACTTTCATTGAATTGTCCTCTCTAACCTCAGGCTATTTTCTGGCGATTGCTTTGTCCTGTTCTTTAAGCAAATCGACATTTTCCTTCGTATCCCTTATGTTTTTGTGTACGGCTTTTTTGTAATCAGCCACCATCTGATGAATGTTCTGCTCGCGTTCGTGGCACTTTGTCGTATATGTCAATTTATTTTTCCCTGCAACTTGCGGAGGGTTTGGCAGGTCTAGGGCATCGAGCGCCTCTCTTACGGCCTTCAGCTTTTTGATGACCGCTTCATGTTTCAGCTTGATTGTCGTCATTAAAACCAGCTCCAACTGTTTTTGATTGAGCGGATTTTATCGCTTAATTGATCAACTGCTTTTTCCCCGAGAGAGAGCAAATGATCCGCCTCTTTAGCTGCCGCTCCCGCCAATTCAAGGCTGTGCTTTTCAACTTCCAGCGCAAAAATTTTTCTTTCCAGCTGCGAAATATAGCCTTCGTACTTTCCGTTTACGATGTTGTACATTGAAGTATGGGCCTCATCCCGTTCGTCATCAAAATCGTTGGCGAAGTCCCCTGTCCAGTGGCTGTTCAGATGAGGATGCAAGATTTGTCTGATCTCGACAATCCCGGTTTCGTGTTCTTTCTCAATCTCCTTTTTGGCTGTTTTGACTCGTTCAATCCGGCTTTCTACATCAGCCAGCTTTTGGTTAATCGTGCTGTGGATATGATTCAATATGCTCGCATGACTCATATGATTCACCTCAGGGAAATACTCAAATAGACGGATGACACCAGTGCATCCGCTGCATTTTTTCCATTTATATAATAGTAAAATAGATGCAATCTTACTTAAATAGGGTGGATTGCTTATTTTTTCCCTTGCAAAGATGAGTGCAGCCTCCAGAAAAAGTAATAAAGACCTATTTCCGATAGACGCCGCAAACGCCGCACCGTCATAAAGGACGGAATCACGGATGCTGAAATAGTTCAAATCACCCTTTCGAGGTGACTCCTCGTCAAGCAACATCACCCATTTACCGAAAACAGAAAAAGGATTCGCACAAAAGCTCTTGTCAAAGCTTTTATTGCGAATCCTTTTGGTAATGAAACGATTTTAGCCAATCTGGAAAAAGCTATTTAATTTCTGACACCCATTTAGCCATATCATCAAGCTTTTCCGCAGGAACCAGTCCTCCCGGCATTCCGTTGCCGCCTTTTTCAATCTTTTCTTTAATCGCACCTGTATCCATCCGGTCCCCGACTCCTTTCAGTTTAGGGCCTGATACACCTTCATAATTCTCGCCGTGGCAGGTTACACAGTTCGCTTTGTAAATTTCTTCAGGCGAGGCATCCGCTTTGTCTTCTTGAGCTGTTTTATTCCCTTCGCCTGCAATTTCTTTTGCGTCATAAAGGCCTTTTATGGATAAGATAAAAACCAGTCCTATGCCCATAATGGCGATTAACAAAAATGGTATCAATGGATTGCGGTTCATTTTACATCCCCCTTTTTAATTTACCCCTGCCCCTTATGTAAACAATTCTAATTCTACTTTAATTTTACAAAAAGTAAACCGGTTATGAAACAAAAGCTGATGAAGTTCACATTTTAGACAAAATAATGGACGATGAAGCGATTGTTCATTCCCAATTTAAAAACCAGTTTTTGAATACGGTTACAACAACAATTATAAAGGGCTTTTCCTTCGATCTCAAGGTTATAATGACTCAAAATACACTTTTGGGTATTTGCAAATTCGAAAGAAATTAAGTAAAATATAATCGGGTTACCAATAATAGCGCTTTCATTTCTTTCGTGAAAAAAAGAACGGATCTCCTGACCCGTTCAAGTTTATTCGAGAAAATCTTTCAAGCGTTTGCTTCTGCTTGGATGTCTTAATTTACGAAGTGCTTTAGCTTCTATTTGGCGAATTCGTTCTCTTGTTACCCCGAACACCTTACCAACTTCTTCTAATGTTCTTGTACGACCATCATCAAGGCCGAAGCGAAGGCGGAGCACATTTTCTTCACGGTCTGTCAATGTATCCAGTACATCTTCAAGCTGTTCTTTCAGCAATTCATATGCTGCATGATCTGACGGAGAAGTCGCTTCCTGATCCTCAATAAAGTCTCCCAGATGTGAATCGTCCTCTTCACCGATCGGAGTTTCGAGTGAAACCGGTTCCTGAGCGATCTTTAGGATTTCACGGACTTTTTCAGGCGTCAGGTCCATATCTTCCGCAATCTCTTCAGGCGTTGGTTCGCGGCCGAGATCCTGAAGGAGCTGCCTTTGAACACGAATCAGCTTGTTGATGGTTTCAACCATATGAACAGGAATCCTGATCGTTCTCGCCTGGTCGGCAATCGCCCTTGTAATCGCCTGTCTGATCCACCATGTCGCGTATGTGCTGAATTTGTATCCTTTGCGGTAGTCAAACTTTTCTACCGCCTTCATCAGGCCCATGTTTCCTTCCTGAATAAGGTCAAGGAAAAGCATTCCGCGGCCGACATACCGTTTTGCGATGCTGACGACAAGTCTCAAGTTGGCTTCAGCGAGACGGCGCTTCGACTCTTCGTCGCCTTCTTCGATTTTTTTCGCGTATTCAATTTCTTCTTTTGCAGACAAAAGGTTTACCCGTCCGATTTCTTTTAGGTACATGCGGACAGGGTCGTTTATCTTAACGCCCGGAGGCACGCTTAAATCGTTAAGGTCAAATTCTTCCTCGGCCTTGGCCAGCTGTTGAATATTAGGATCCTCAGTTTCTTCGTTCTCGCTAATTAATTCAACGCCTTGTTCTCCTAAAAATTCATAATACTCATCCATTTGGTCTGATTCGATTTCGAAGCTGGACATGCGCTCTGCAATTTCTTCATATGTGAGCACTCCGCGCTTTTTTCCGGCTTCTGTTAATTGATCCCTCACCTGTTCAAATGTGAATTCAGTTTCGGTCTCGTGTGCTTGTTTATCAGCCATTCATGGATCCCTCCTTCCAAAACTTACAGACGAATTCTAAAAGCATCCCGCTTTTTTGTTCCTATTTCACAAGTAAAGCCTTCTCTCTCATCTAGGGCTTCACGGGAAAGCAAATCATAAATTGACAATATATGATTAGGACAAGCAGCTTTTGCTCCTCCGTTAGGATTCATTGCCAAAAGCTTCTCCTATTATATATAACGGTTTATTTCAGCGAACGGTTCAGCTTAACAATTTCCTGCGCCAAAGTTGCCGCTTTGATGAAGTCTTTTTGCCTCTCGGCTTCCGCCCTTGCAGCTTCTTTTTCTTTTATCATTGACCAATTTCGATAATTCAACACTTTTTTTACATAATCAGATAATTCCGCTTCACTTAATTCTTCGCTTACCTGAAGCATTAAGATATCTGTCAGAAGCTGGCCGAGTTCCTGATCCTCGACTCTCTTAAAGAGCTCCTGGATAGAAATGTCCGCTCCTTCTTCATACATGGCGTACAAATAAGCGGCAATCGCGCGGTGCTGATCAAGGTTGAATTCAAAGCCCACCCGGTCCAAAACCTTTCGAATGACGTCCCGGTCATGAATCATGTGGGCCAGGAGCATTCGCTCTGCATTTTCATGAGCCGGCCGAAGCCCCGCCTTTCTCCGCGGCGCGCGCAATACTGCTGCCTGCCGCTCTTTTGAGTCCTGGCGGCTGCTTTCCCTGCTGCGGCTTACAGCCTGCTTTTCAAATACGGAAAGCTGATCCTTCAAGGATTCAAATGAGATTGAAAATTCATTTGCCAGCTGTTTGATGTATATTTCCTGTTCCAAAGGCCCGCTGAGAAGGCTGACTGCCTTCAGTACATCATTGATATAGGCTAAACGGTCTCCTTCATCAGACAGGTTTCTGCCCTTGCGGAAATAGTTCATTTTAAACGTCATCATCGTAACGCTGGCCCCTATTACATCATTCTTAAATTTCTCGCTGCCGAATTTTTTGATGTAGTCATCGGGATCCAGCCCGTCAGGTATCATGGCAACCTTGACGTTGCAGCCTTTTTTCTGAAGAATCTCCGCCGCTTTCAGCGTGGCTTCATAACCGGCATGATCCGAGTCATAGCACAAGATGACCTCTCCGACATTTCGCCTGATGATCTTCGCATGTTCTTCCGTCAGCGATGTGCCCATCGTGGCGATCGATTCTTTCACACCGGAGCTGACTGCTGAAATAACATCGGCAAATCCTTCAAAAAGGACGACCCTCTCTTCTTTTCGAATGTGAAGGCGGGCCTGATGGAAATGATAGAGGAGCTTGCTTTTTCGAAAAAGCGGCGTCTCCGGGCTGTTCATGTATTTTGGCTGCTCCCCGGTGAACGTCCGTCCGGAAAAAGCGACCGTTGCGCCGTGATGATCATGAATCGGAAACATAATCCTGTTTCTGAAACGGTCAAAATATCCGTCTCCATTCTCACGTCTGATGATGAGTCCAGCTCTTTCCATCAGCGCAAGATCAAAACCTCTCCGTTCCAAAAATTTCGTGATGAAATCCCAAGAATCAAGGGCGCATCCGATTTCAAACTGCTCGATCTGCTCCATCTTAAAGCCTCTTTCAAGCAAATAATCGAGCGCTTCCTGGCCTTCCTTTGTATTGACGAGCAAATGATGATAAAATTTCTTTAACAGATCATGAGCTTCTGCCATTTTCTGTTCATCCGAACTGCCTGTGCTGTATGCTGATACAGCTGCAACCTGCTCCGGCAGATCTATTTGATATTTGTCCGCCAGGTGAGAGACGGCCTCGGTAAATGAATAACCTTCCATTTGTCTTAAAAATGAAAAAACATTCCCTCCCGCTCCGCAGCCAAAACAATGAAAAATCTGTTTTTCTCCGGAAACGGAAAAAGATGGGGTATTCTCACCATGAAAAGGACAAAGCCCAAAATAATTACGCCCTTGTTTTCTTAACTGGACGTACTCTCCGATAACTTCTACGATATCAGCTGATTTCTGCACCTGTTCTACAATTTCGTCTGGTATACGATTGCCCATGTTCCAACACTCCGTCGTACATAATTCGCTGCTTAGTACGTAAATCCTTCAATTTTCGACAAGATTTTTTGCAGCTCTTTGACAAATCGCTCTCGGTCTTCCTTGACCAGTTTTTTCGGGCCTTTCGTGTAACGTCCGCTTCTTCTCAATTTTTGTGCGACGTGACGGCGGAAAAGAGCATGATCGATGGAGTTCTCTTCGAAAAGATAACCTCTCTCCGACATCACATAGACCTTTTTGCCAAGCAAAAGCGATGCCAGCCCGATATCTTGTGTAACGACGACATCACCTGGTCGAACATGGTTGGCAATGTACAGATCCGCTGCTTCTTTGTGCGGATCGACATATGTCCAATTCTCTTCTGCTTTCCTTGTGACTTGAAAATGCTCGAATGAAGCCACGAATACCACCTTTACGTCGAAATCCGCCGCTGTTTTGAGCACTTCATCTTTCACCGGGCATGCGTCTGCATCGACAAAAATCGTCCTTTCTTTTTCAAGAAGACTAATTCTCCATCCCTCCATCAATCTCCTGCTATAAATACAGGCAAAATCACACAGGTTTCAAAATTAATCGATCTATAAGAATTTGTCGAAAGTTTTTTTCGGGAAATTCTTGACACGATACCCATAATAGTTTATTCGTTCTGTACTAAGCTTAAACCTAAAAGTTAATTATTTTATCACAATTTTTTATTATAATACAAATGGGTTAAAGATGCTATCATTTTCACTTTTCCCAAAACCATCAAAGCAAAAACCCAGGATGGGGTGTCCTGAGTTTATTCTTAGACCCTTTTTGTCATCATGTTGTGAATAATGTTGGCCGTTTCCTCTACTGCTTTATTTGATACGTCTACAACATTGCAGCCAATGCGGCCGACGATCTTTTCAAAGAATTCAAGCTCTTCTTTGATGCGGTTGATATTAGCGTAAATGGCTTTGTCGTTGAGGCCGAGCGATTTCAGGCGCTCCTTGCGGATATGGTTCAGCTTATCTGGGCTGATTTTTAATCCGATGCATTTAGCCGGATCAACGGTAAAGAGCTCTTCGGGAGGATCCACCTCGGGAACGATCGGAACGTTTGCCACTTTTAACCGTTTGTGAGCCAGGTATTGGGATAACGGAGTTTTGGACGTTCTCGACACGCCGATCAGCACGATATCCGCTTTTAAGATGCCCCTTGGATCTCTGCCGTCATCATATTTCACGGCAAATTCGATCGCCTCTACCTTCTTAAAATAATCTTCGTCCAGCTGTCGGACTCTGCCGGGCTCATATTTGGCGCTGAAGCCGTAGACCGACTCCATTTTCTCAATCAGCGGGCCGATGATATCGTAATACACGACATTCGCCTTTTCGGCTTCGGCGATTAAAAATTCACGAATCTCCGGGACAACAAGCGTAAAACAGATGATGCCGCCGTCCGCTTGCGCCAGCGAGATCACTTCT
This sequence comes from Bacillus sp. FSL K6-0972, assembly GCF_037976035.1. Classification (NCBI taxonomy): domain Bacteria; kingdom Bacillati; phylum Bacillota; class Bacilli; order Caryophanales; family Bacillaceae; genus Bacillus; species Bacillus sp. FSL K6-0972. The sequence goes on from NZ_CP150260.1 coordinate 2,766,651, forward strand.
TTTATTGTTCCGCGGTCTTCGACATAAGGAATCCGCCTGATATTTGTCTGCTCGGATGAACCGTTAAACTGGCTGATAGCCGCTTTGACTACGAGCTCAGCGGTCTCGCCGACAGAGTCTGATACAACATAAATCGTCCGATTACTCATGATATCCCTCCATTTGAAGTTCACTCTACATGATTTCATTTTCAGATAAGCCGACTAAAATTTTTGTCATGTTCGTTTTCGTAATTCTTCCCACAACTTCATAGCCTTTTTCTGTATCTTTTACAACAGGCAGTGCGTCAATTTGTTTCTCGATGAGCATCTTGGCAATGTCCAAAATGAAATCTTCGCGCCTGCAAAGCGTAATGTTCGGCATTCTCGTCATAATGATATGGACGGGTATTGAAGGGAGCTCCTGTTTGCCGATGCTGGCTCTGAGCAAGTCTTTTCGTGAAAGTACACCGACTAAGATGGCATTATCATCAACGACAAAAAGCGTTCCTACGTCCTCTAAAAACATCGTGCAAATCGCATCATAAACGGAGACATTTTCATGAATGACCACCGGAATGGACTGGAAGTCTTTCACCTGCAGCTTTTTCAGCTTATCAGCCAACAGCTGCGTGCCCGTCTTTCCCGTGTAGAAATAACCGACCCGCGGCCTTGCTTCCAAAAATCCTGACATCGTCAATATCGCCAAATCCGGACGAAGCGTAGCCCTCGTCAAATTCAGCTTTTCCGCGATATGTTCTCCGGTAATCGGCCCGTTCTCTTTGACAATCTGCAAAATATGCTCCTGACGTTTATTTAGTTCGATCGTACTCACCACCTTTAAGCCGAAGCTCACAATTCGTTCGTTATGTATAAAAGTCGATAACATATTATAACGCATATGAAGACTAAAATAACAGCAATTACAATTGAATTCTATGAAAAAGACAGGCACAATTTGACAAGGATGTGAAAAATCGATTTGAGCAAAAAGACGATTGCCAGCCTGTCAGCAACCGTCTTCTGCGGTGTTTATTTTACAATGATGGCATTGATGTTTGCAAAAGATCGGATCAGCTCAGCCAAGCTTGCCATTTGCGCCAGGCGGTTTGCTTTTAATCTTTCGTCTTCGGCATGTACCATCGTATGATCAAAATAAGCTTCAATCGGCTCTTTCAGCTTGGACAGCTCACTGAAGGCGCCCTCATAATCTTTTGCTTGGTAAAGGGTCTCTATTTGCTGTCTGCATGCCTCATAAGCTTTGTAAAGCTCCTCTTCTTGAGGGTTTTCAAACAGTGACGCGTCGATGGCATTCGTTTCACTCTTTTTGCTGATCGAAATAACCCTTGCCAGCGCTTCAGCCGTTTCTTTAAATTCCGGTTTGGCTGCAGCCGCTTCAAGGACAGCGGCTTTTTTGACAGCCGAATACGGCTCAAGGTTCGAGCTTTCGAGCACGGCATCCACAACATCATAGCGGATGTTTTCCGCTGTTAATACGTATTTGAGGCGCTGTTTAAAGAATTCGAGCAGTTCGCTGTTTGCTTCCTGTCCGGCAAACGCAGCCAGTTCTTTGAATGAAATGCCCCAGTTCCGGTCAAGCAGGATTTGGACGATACCGCTCGCCTGTCTTCTCAGTCCATACGGGTCCTGAGATCCTGTCGGAATAACGCCGATTTTAAAGAATGAAGCGACCGTATCGAGTTTATCCGCTAATGCGACGACGGCGCCGACGATTGATGAAGGCGTTTCCCCTCCGGCTTGTCTCGGCATATAGTGCTCATTGACTGCGAGCGCCACTTCCTCTTTCTCACCGAGCATCCGCGCATATTTTTCACCCATGATGCCCTGCAGCTCAGGAAATTCGTAAACCATGTGTGTTACAAGGTCGAATTTTGAAATGTGTGAAGCGCGCTTGATCAGCTGCACCGTCTCTTGATCCGCTCCGATGACTTCAGCGATCCGTTCAGCAACCGCCTCAGTGCGTCTCACTTTGTCTCCAAGCGATCCCAATTCTTCATGGAAAACGATCTTTTCGAGTTTTTTCACATTCTCGTCAATGTTTAATTTTTGATCTTCTTTATAGAAGAAGGCGGCGTCTGAAAGCCTTGCTCTCAGCACTTTTTCGTTCCCTCTCGCCACGTTTTCAAGGGCGCGGCTGTCTCCGTTGCGCACGGTCACAAAGTAAGGAAGCAAGCTGCCGTTTTCATCTTTGACAGGGAAATAACGCTGATGCTCTTTCATCGTTGTCACGAGCACCTCTTCAGGAATTGCGAGAAATTCCTCTTCGTAAGAACCGAACAGAACCGTTGGATATTCAACCAGATGGTTGACCTCATCAAGCAGATCCTCGTCTCTCGGAATGTCCCAGGACTTTTCAGACGCCAGTTCGTCAAGCTGCTTAACGATCATCTGCTTTCGTTTGGCCGGATCAGCAATCACAAACTGGCTTTCAAGTGCCGCTTCGTATTCAGAAGGTGCGCTCAAGTCGGCTGCTTTTCCGAGGAAGCGGTGTCCCTGTGTTGTGCGGCCGGTTTCGACATGAGCGACTGAAAACGGAACGACTTCACTGCCGAACAGTGCGACGATCCATTTAATCGGCCTGATATATTTCAAATCTTCGCTGCCCCAGCGCATGTTTTTCGGAAAGTGGAGGCTTGTCACCAAGTCGCGGAGCTCAGGAAGTAATGAAAACGTATCCTGACCTTTTTGGAATTTTTGCACAAATACATATTCCGTTCCTTTGATGTCTTTAAAATACAAATCTTCCGGACTTGCTCCTTGACCCCGTGAAAAGCCGATGGCCGCCTTTGTCCATTCGCCGTTTTCATCAAGGGCGATTTTCTTTGCCGGTCCTTTCGCTTCTTCTTTCACATCATCCTGCTTCTCCGCCACATTCTCGACAAGAACGGCCAGTCTTCTAGGGGAGTTATACAGCTTGACGGAACCGAAGGCAATATTTTTTTCCTTGAGCCAGCTTTCCAGCTTTTCACCAAGCTGAGTCATGCTGTCATGCATGAAGCGCGCCGGCATTTCTTCTAATCCGATTTCTAAAAGCAAATCTTGATTACTCATGTGAAGCCTCTTCCTCCTTCAGCATTGGGAAACCCAACTTTTCGCGTTCATCATAATACGTTTTTGCCACTTTCCTGGCCAGGTTTCTCACCCTTGCGATATATCCTGTTCGCTCCGTCACGGAAATCGCTCCTTTTGCGTCAAGCAAGTTGAACGTATGCGAGCATTTCAGAACATAATCATAAGCAGGATGGACAAGTCCCTGATCCATTTGGCGGTTTGCTTCTTTTTCGTACGTTGCAAACAATTCGAACAGCATGTCGACGTCAGATGTCTCAAACGTATAGACGGAATGCTCGTATTCAGCCATCTTGAACAGGTCTTTTATCGTATAGCCGTTCGTCCATTCGAGGTCAAAGACGTTTTCTTTGTCTTGAATGTAAGAAGCAAGGCGTTCAATACCGTATGTGATTTCCACAGAGACCGGTTTGCACTCAAGCCCGCCGACCTGCTGGAAATAGGTGAACTGGGTAATTTCCATGCCGTCAAGCCACACTTCCCAGCCAAGCCCGGCGCAGCCGAGCGACGGATTTTCCCAGTTATCCTCGACAAAGCGGATATCATGCTCCAGAGGGTCGATTCCAAGGGCTTTTAATGAATCTAAATAAAGCTCTTGAATGTTGTCGGGAGACGGCTTAATGATCACCTGGAATTGATGGTGCTGATAAAGCCTGTTCGGGTTGTCCCCGTATCTTCCGTCCGCAGGGCGTCTTGACGGCTCCACATAAGCGACTTTCCAAGGCTCAGGCCCAAGGCTCCGCAAAAATGTATATGGGCTCATCGTTCCTGCACCCTTCTCTACATCATAAGACTGCAAAAGTACGCATCCTTCATTGGACCAATGCTTTTGCAGGGTCAGAATCATTTCTTGAATATTCAAATGAAGCACCTCCACAAAACGTGTTTTCAAGTTTAATTTTTGGCATAGGGCTGGTTTGGGCAGAAAAAAACTCCCGTCCCTATGCTTGTTTACCCACAAACATAGGGACGAGAGTTCTCCCGCGGTTCCACCCTAATTGCTGAGAGGAAATGTCTCAGCCTCTTTTTTAAAAGTTGCTCAGGGAATGCCTTTCATTACGCTCTCATCCCCGGCTTTCACCGCCCCGGAGTCGCTTCAATGAGGCCGTGCGCAATTACTTCTTTCCGTCAACGCAACGTCATTATTGAATCCAATCTTCATGTCATGATCTTATAAAAAGATGAAGAGGTTGTCAACTTTTGTTTTCATCACCCAGCATCTTTTTCATATTGTCCATTTGTTCCATGAAGCGCCGCGATTTCAGGTAGATCCCTGAATACTCTTCATAGTACGTCTGAATGACTCTTTTCAGCTCATCCTTTGTCTCCTGTTTGACCGAGACATTTCCGAGCCTTGACAGGTCAAAATAAAAAAACAGTCTCAACAGCCTGGCAGATGCGGGAGACAGCGGTATCCTGTATGGATCTTTCGCAAAACAGCGGTGGCAGATAAAGCCGTTGTCGCGGATCGAAAAATGAAATGTGCCGTCTTTGCTTTTGCAGTGCACACATTCATCCAGCTCCGGATACAGCCCCATCACGTTGAGCATTTTGACTTCGATGAGGTTGGCGATAATGTCGGGATCTGTACCGTCATTCAGCCTCCTCATTGACTGAAGAAGCAGCTCAAATAAAAACGGATTCGGTTTCTTTTCCTCCGTTCCCTTGTCAATTAATTCAGCGATGTAGGCCGCGTATGCTGTTAAAAACAGATCCTCGCGGATATTCCTCATGCTTTCGATCATCTCGCCCTGCTCCAATGTGCCGAGACCGGATGATTTACGGAATAAAAAAGAAGCATAAAGGAACGGCTGGGAAATCGCTGACAAGCGGCTGTTCGGCTTTTTAGCGCCCCTTGCCAGCACACCGATTTTCCCGTGTTCTCTCGTCAACAGCGTAATGATTTTATTTGTTTCACCATAGTCGTTTGTACGAAGGACGATACCTTCACATTTCGTCAGCATATGTGCACCATCCAAAAATTGGAGGGGTCAAGCATGATCACAAAATTGGAAAGTCAATTTGCGCTAGCTCTTCTTCAAGTACTTCGGGTCTTTCCAGGTTCTCCTTTTCCAATTCTTTAAAAAGGAGGTACGTGTCAACGCTTCCTGTTTGTGAAAATACATTCCAAGTAAAATTCAACATAAAAAGCCCCACCTTTCTGTTAATAACTAGCTTTTTAAACATCCAAATTCTTAAGATTATCTTGACCTTGTATCCTCCATTTCATGTTAAACAATTTTTTCTAATATATCTTTGATTTCGAGAGATTTTGTCACGACTAAAGCGCGGTCAAGTTCTGTCCAATTAATACTCGTCTTCTCTAAATCCAAAATCACGAAGCTGAGACATCTTGTTGCGCCAGTCTTTCTGCACTTTAACCCACAGCTCTAGAAACACCGATGATCCGAGCAGCGCCTCGATATCGGTTCTTGCCCGCTTGCCGATTTCTTTAAGCAGGCTGCCCCTTTTTCCGATGACGATCCCTTTTTGCGAATCGCGTTCGACGACGATGGTCGCGCTCACATACACAGAACCGTTTTCCCGTTCTTGAATGGACTCGATCGAGACCGCAATGCTGTGAGGGATCTCTTCCCTTGTCAGATGCAGCACTTTTTCCCGAATCAGCTCAGAAATGATAAATCGCTCCGGATGATCGGTCACCTGGTCACTCGGGTAAAACTGCGGACCTTCCGGCAAATAATCCTCAATTTGCTTTAAAAGCGTATCGATATTATTTCCCTCAAGGGCGGAGATCGGAACGATTTCCTGAAACGGATACCTGGTTCTGTACTCATCGATCAGCACAAGAAGCTCATCCGGATGAATCCGGTCGATTTTGTTGACGATCAAAAATACCGGCGTCTTGACTCCTTTTAAGCGCTCGATGATAAATTCGTCGCCTTTTCCGTAGCCTTCCTCCGCATTGATCATGAACAAGATCAAGTCGACTTCCTTTAAAGTGTTCTGCGCCACCTTCATCATAAAGTCGCCCAACTTATGCTTCGGTTTATGAATGCCCGGCGTATCAATAAAAATCGTCTGGGATGTATCGGTTGTCAGCACACCTTGCACTTTGTTTCTTGTTGTTTGTGGTTTGTCGCTCATGATGGCGATTTTTTGGCCGATCACGCGATTCAAAAATGTAGATTTTCCTACGTTCGGTCGTCCGATAATGGAGACAAATCCTGATTTAAAGCTTTCCTGTGTCATGTAAGTCCTCCGATGAAAATGCTCCTGGCAGTAATTCTTGAACCGTCATTTCTTTGACTTGGCCATTCAGATTGGTTAAGATGACAGGCATGTTTGGTGAACAAAGTTCTGAAATCACCTGTCTGCACGCTCCGCACGGCGACACCGGACCCGGCGTATCCGCAGCGACGGCAAGCATCTTAAAGGACTTTTCCCCTTCTGAATAAGCCTTGAACAACGCTGTCCGCTCGGCGCAGTTGCACAGGCTGTATGCAGCATTTTCAATGTTGCAGCCTTTGTACACCTTGCCGTCCTCAGTCAAAAGGGCAGCGCCGACTTGGAATTTCGAATACGGAACATATGCAAATTCCCTTGCTTTTAAAGCTTCTGCAATCAATTCTTGTTTAGTCAATGTGTGTATTCCTTCCTATAGCGGTTATGGTACCGCTAACACTTTTATTTTACATAAAAATGGCTTCTTTTTCACGCCCAAATCACAAATGTAAAATTTTTGTAAGAATCGCGCACAATGAAAGGCATGGCATCAAAACAATTTTGACAAAAAGATGAGTAACCCAATCATACCCGAAACGGCTGCAAATACGCAAACCGCCCCGGCTGCCGCGTCCTTTGCCGCTTTTGCAAGCGGGTGGTTCTTCTTTGTGAAAAGGTCGACCGTATGCTCCACAGCCGTATTCATCAGCTCCAAGGCGAGCATTCCGCCGATCAGGATCAAGATGATGGTCCATTCGATCAGAGTCAGCCTGAAGAAAAAGCCGCAGGCGATCACGAGGATGGCGGCTCCGCAGTGAATTCTAAAATTGCGCTCTGACATGAACGTCTTGATTATTCCTGTAAAGGCGTTTGAAAAACTTATTTTCAGACGGCGCCATTCGTTTTGTTTATGAGGATCTTGAGAGCCCATATCGATTCAAAATTTCCTTTTGCTTAGTGAACATCTCTTTTTCTTCTTCCTCTGTCATATGGTCATAGCCGAGGAGGTGTAAAAAGCCGTGAACCGTCAGAAAACCCAGCTCTCTCATCAGTGAATGCCCGTATTCTTCGGCCTGTTCCTGTGCTTTATCAACGCTGATGATGATATCTCCGAGAACGGGCGGCATGTCAGCACCGATAATTTCAATCTCTCCTTCGCCGTCTTCTTCGAGGGCAAATGAAATGACGTCTGTCGGATAATCTTTTCCTCTGTACTCTTTGTTGATTTTTTGTATCTCTTCATTGTTGACGATCGTAACCGAGACTTCGGCGCCGTCTGCGACGCCTTCCTCTGCCGCTGCGAATTGAAGAAGCTTTTCAATTTCAGCAAGCCTGTCTTCTGGTACGCGTCCGGTATCGTCTGTGATATCTAGAATTAAACTCATGTATGTTTCACCTTCTGTTTAGGATTAGCTTCCGGATATTCGATCCGGGAATGAAAAATGCCTTTCAGCGTTTCGCAGAGCGTCTTCGCGATCGTATTGAGCTCTTTTAAAGTCAAATCGCATTCGTCAAACTGCCCGTCCTGCAGCTTATCCGATATGATCCCGCGCACCAGCTTTTCAATCCTTTCGGGGTTCGGATTATGCATTGAGCGGACGGCCGCTTCGACGCTGTCGGCCACCGAGATGATTGCCGCTTCTTTTGTCTGAGGCTTCGGACCGGGATAGCGGAACTCTTCCTCAGTCGTCTGATCGCCTTTTTCTTTCGCCTTATAGTAAAAAAACTTGAGCAGCGATGTGCCGTGATGCTGTTCGGCGATGTCGACAAGCTCCTTTGGCATTTTATGATCCCTCAACATATCGGCGCCGTCTGTCGCATGGGCAATGATAATGTTTTTGCTCAGCTGCGGAGAAAGCTTGTCATGCGGGTTATCAATATTCATTTGGTTTTCTATAAAGTATTGGGGCCGCTTTGTCTTGCCGATATCATGGTAATAGGCGCCGACTCTTGCCAGAAGCCCGTTGGCCCCGACCGCTTCGCATGCCGCCTCAGATAAGTTCGCGACCATAACGCTGTGATGATATGTGCCGGGTGTTTCCGTCAGAATTTTGCGGAGCAGCGGATGATTCGGGTTTGAAAGCTCGAGAAGCTTCATCGTGGACAGGATGCCAAATCCGCTTTCAAAAAACGGCATGAGCCCGAGAACAAGAACTGACGATCCGATGCCGGACACCGCCCCCATGACAAGGTATGTACCCATCTCAAGTCCGGTTTGCGCCGTGTTTTGAATCAGCTGCAGGGTAAACAGGACGACGATGTTGATCAGGGAGACAAACAAACCGGCCTGGAGGATTTTCGCCCTCGCATTATGCTTCCCTAAAAACAGTATACCCGCCATCGAGCTGATCAAGAAGTACGTTCCGATTCCATAGTTAAACGTGCCTGTCACACCCTGGTTAAACATCATGCTTCCGCAAATGGAAAGGATCATGCTCGACAGGATCGCCAGCCTTTCATTGATCAGTAGTTTAATGAGCATCACGCCCATCGCAATCGGCACGAGATAGCCGATATGGCCGATTTCAAGCTGCTGAAACAGGCTGATCACTTCCATGACGATTAAAACGATCCCTGTAATCAATGAAAACAGCATGAGCGACTTGTTTTTCGGAATCCGGCTGCTGTACTGTTTTTCGAAATAGTAAACCAATGCTGAAATGAAAAGCGCGATTAAAAGCAGCAGACCGCCGACAGGCTTGAAGATGTTGGCTCCGCTCAAGAGTCCTGTCAATTCAAGCTTTCGATAGACTTCCCTGTCGATCAGCTGATTTTCCTCAACGAGTATCTGCCCCTGCTTGATCTGTACCTGCTGCACGCTGTCAGCCGCTTCTTGACGCTTCTGCTCCGTCTTGTCGGGATCGTATACATAGTTGGGAATGATCGCAAAGCGTCCGATTTCATCAGCGGCGTTTTTTAATTTTGAAGGTATCGAATTGCCCTTCAGTTCTTTCGTTACATGTTCTTTCGCTTCATCAAGCTTTCCGGCGCGGATTTCTTTGCTCATCACATCATTGACGGCGGTGATGACGGAATCCTGTGTCATGGAAAGCTCTCCGTCGCTGGCCCTCAGCAGGTGTTTGACTGAATCCTGTGACAGCGAGTCCGTTACATCAGAAGTCAGCTTTTCTTCAACAGATTTGATCTGGTCTTTTTCAGATGGGGCCTGCTTGTCTTTTTTCTCTTGTTCTGCGCTTTCTTTTTTCACTTCTTTAATGATGTCGAATATCGATGAGACAAGGTCGACCCTGTTGTCAGAGTACTCTTTTTTCAAGGTGTACTGGTCGGGAACTTCCTCTCTCGCTTCCTGCTTTTTATTAGCCGTTGCCTTTTGGTCTTCGACTGTCGCCGGCGCATAGATCGTATTCTCGCTGATCGAAAATAAATCGAGGTCGAGGGACTCGGGCCTTACATGGAAAAACAGCAGGATGAACATCAACGCGGATAAAGCCGCATAAAGAATGACGGGAAGGAAGCGGCCGTTTTCCAAGCGGATGAGCCGAAACTTTCCGTCTCTTTTTTTCTTTTTCAACAAAAGCACCTCTTTTCCCGCGGGAAACTAAAAAATGACCCGATAACGGGCGATCGGGCCATTCGGAGTTATTTTGACTTTTCGTATGCTTCAATAATACGGGCGACAAGCGGGTGTCTGACCACGTCCGTCTGATCCAGTTCAACAATTGAAATGCCTTCGATATCAAGGAGCATCTTTTTTGCAACGGCAAGCCCTGATGTGACGCCCTTTGGCAAATCGATTTGCGTAATGTCGCCTGTAATGACCATTTTAGAACCAAAACCCAATCTCGTCAAAAACATTTTCATTTGTGCCGGTGTCGTATTCTGCGCTTCATCCAAAATCACAAATGCGTCGTCAAGCGTCCGCCCCCTCATGTAAGCAAGCGGCGCGATTTCAATCGTTCCTCTTTCAAGCAGCCGTGCCGTATGGTCCGTTCCGAGCACATCATGGAGCGCATCGTACAGCGGCCTTAAATAAGGGTCGACTTTCTCCTTTAAATCCCCTGGCAAAAATCCGAGGCTTTCCCCTGCTTCAACAGCTGGTCTTGTCAAAATGATTTTTTTGATGCGTCCGTTTTTCAGTTCATGAACGGCCTTTACGACAGCCAAATAGGTTTTCCCCGTTCCTGCAGGGCCGATGCCGAAGATTAAGTCGTGCCTTTTCATGGCGGCGATGTATTCTCTTTGACCGATGGTTTTGACTCTGATCGGTTTTCCTTTGGCGTTTTTCGTAATTTCCTCTTCATACATGCTTTCAAAAAACTCAAGCTTCTGCTTTTTCGCCATCTTGATCGCATACAAGACATCTCGTTCAGATATCTCGATTCCTTTGCGGATTAGATTCAAGAGGGACGCAAGCAGGCTGTCCACGATTTCAAATGTTTCTTCGTCTCCGGTCACATACACGGTTTCACCGCGCGTGACAATCGAAATGTTCAGCTCTTCCTCCATCAACTTCAAATGGGAATCCTGGTTCCCAAACAGCGCTTGAGCCTCGTTCGGACTTTCCAGTTGCTGATGAATCGCAAGTAAGTGTTCTGTCATTCTTTAGTCTCCTGAACAATTGGTGTTGTTTGAACAATGTCTTCAATAACCTGGTAAAGGATGATCAATTTAACTTTACCATTCTCGCTCGTTTCGTGCAAAACTTTTTCACTGATAATGTTCCCGTCGCTGCCGATTTTTTTCCTGATGTCTCTTTTTCCCATTTCGATCCCTTCAAGGACCGCTTCTTTTTTCGAGTACACCCTTTTGATTTGTTCGCTCTCCCTCGTATGTTCCTTTTCATACGCGACAGGAAGCGTAAAATTCATAAAATGCAGCGAGTGTTTTTCGGTTTCTGTCTTCGGGCGCGACAACTCTTCTTTTTTAAAAGAAAAGCCCCAGATCGGCACGGAAAAAGATCCGAGGGATAGCTTGTGACTTGTCCTTACTTTACCCGTAAAAACGTCAAATGATGTCTCAAGCGGAACCGTTACCTTTGACTTGTACCAGGTTTCACCGTAGATTTTCCCTTTGGCTCCGACTTTTTGCTTTTCCTCTTCGCTTCCGATCAGCCCGGAAACAAGCATTTGTCCTTTTTCAACGTGCTGGTTCACCGTGACGAGCGGTTCGCCTTTTTCCACGAACATTTTTGAGATGGTCGCCCCTTTTTTGGCGATGATGTGCCTCGGACCGATATATTTTTCTTTGTCAGGTTCATTCTTTTCAACCACTTTCATGTGAAGGGCAGTGCCGTTTAATTCGATGCCCACCCATGTGATGTTTTCAACGCGCTTTGTGAGCGCCTGCTGAATTTTTTCCGGGGTCAGCATTGTAAACTGCAAGCGGCCTTTTTTGACGCCGATTTGATCCAAGTGCTGTCTGATTTGATGTTCTGTCTCCGGATTGGCTCCTGTAATGTCAATCTTCCAAAGCATGTTGGACAATAGGAACATGATGATAAAAAATGCAGCAATTCCAAAAGTGAAACCGCTATTCCGTTTAGACTTCTGCACGAGGAAAGGAAAACCTTTTCGTTTGATAAACCGGCACTTGCAGTCGAAATCCCTGATGACCTTCCGGAAGGCATGTACATCAGAAAGCGGAATATAAAGAAAGACAGCGTCTTTCTTTTTCTTCACATTAAACATCGGGATGCTGCGCCTGGTGCATTCATTTAATAACCGTTCGATCCCCTTTCCCGTTATCTCGAGCTGGATCTTTCCAGAAAAAAAAGAAAGCCATTTATTCTTCACGCTTCTTTCCCCCCGACTTATGAATCGATATAGCGTACGAGCTCAATCGTGCCTTCAAGCAGAATTTCCTCAGGCAAAATCGTTTTGATGACAAAGTCTTTGCCTTGAATGATGCACTGCCCCTGTTTGAGCATCAGCCTTACTTCCGTATCGCTGAAAAGCAAAAGCCCTCTGTGGTTTTCAATATATATGTGAAGTCTTCCTATCATCGTAATTCTCGGAAGATCCATCATGACATCAGGGGGAATTTCCAGTGTTCTTGTCAGCCACGCTTTGATGCGGTTTTTTCTTTGCGCCATAAAAAAAGAACCCCCTTTCATCTCATATGTATGAATGAGAAGGGGGTTCTAATACTTAAATTTTAGGCCGGCGCCTCATTGTGTAATGCGGCTTTCTCGACCGCGGAGGGCCGAATACTTCGCTGAGGACAATGCCTTGGACAATCGTGTTTTTATTCATATCGAGCAGTTCTCGCTTCCGGTTGATCACCCGGCTGCTCTGCTTTTTAACGGTCCGTTCAACGGCCGGCATGGACCGCTCGGCATCCGCTTTGATTCTGCGGAGCTCTGCAGCCATATCTGCGCTTTTTGCAGCAGCAGCTGCCGCCGGCCGCTCAGTTTTATTTTCTGCAGGCCGGCGCTGCGCCGTCTGTTTCGGCGTCTGCGTCTTCGGCCGTTCTGGCGCCGGTTTTCGCTTCGTTTCTTCATTTTCATCATTTTTTCCGAGTTTGTTGAAAATGAAGGAAATGGCTGCGATAATGGCTGCCATGATAATTGGATTGTCGAACAGGATATCAAGCAATGAGCTCCCTCCTTTTTACAGGGGCTTGTTTATTTATGATCCTCTTCATTTTGGTCTTTCGTCATCTTTCCGAAAGAATCGCGCATGTCTGTGTCGGCGTCGATGTTTTTCATATTGAGGTAGTCCATGACACCGATTTTTCCGCTGCGGAGAGCTTCAGACATCGCAAGTGGCACTTCGGCTTCTGCTTCGACGACTTTGGCGCGCATTTCTTCGACGCGGGCGCGCATTTCCTGTTCTTGCGCAACCGCCATGGCGCGGCGTTCTTCCGCTTTCGCCTGGGCGATGTTTTTATCGGCTTCAGCCTGGTCGGTCTGCAGAATCGCTCCGATGTTTTTGCCGATATCAACGTCAGCAATATCGATCGATAGAATTTCAAACGCTGTGCCTGAATCCAACCCTTTGCTCAATACAGTTTGTGAAATCATATCCGGGTTTTCGAGCACTTTTTTATGATTATCGGAAGAACCGATTGTCGAAACGATCCCTTCGCCGACACGGGCAATAATCGTTTCTTCGCCCGCTCCCCCGACAAGGCGGTCGATGTTTGCGCGAACCGTGATTCTCGCTTTTGCTTTGACCTCGATACCATCCATTGCTACACCGGCAATAAACGGCGTTTCGATAACTTTCGGATTAACGCTCATTTGAACGGCTTCAAGCACGTCACGGCCCGCTAAATCGATGGCCGCACATCTGGCGAATGTGAGTTCAATGTTTGCACGTTGGGCAGCGATGAGCGCGTTGACAACCCGGTCAACATTACCCCCTGCAAGATAGTGGCTTTCAAGCTGATTGATGGTAACATCAAGTCCCGCTTTATGCGCTTTGATCAGCGGGTTCACCACGCGGTTTGGAATGACGCGGCGGAGCCTCATTCCGATCAGTGTGAAAATACTGATTTTAACACCAGCGGCTAAAGCCGAGATCCACAGCATGACCGGAACGAATGTAAAGAAGACAGCTAGTAAGATGATTCCGGCTGCGATAATAAGTAAAAGAAACAGTGTTGACGGATCCATAATATTCCTCCTAATAATGTAATTTATAATTCTCTCACAACAATGCGTGAGCCTTCCACTTTAACCACTTTCACTTTCTTGTCCTTTGCGGTGAACGAGCCTTCAGATACGACATCAAGCCGTTCATCGCCGATGATGACCGTTCCGGACGGTCTGAGCGGTGTATACGTGACGCCGGTTTTACCAATTAAATCGTGCCGGCTTTCATTTGACACGTATCCGCTTTCCGTGCTTGTTGAGTCGGTTAAGATCAATTTTTTAAAAAATTTCATACGCTTCCCCAACACCCTTGTCAATAGAATGGATGCCGCTATCGAAACAGCAGTTGCAATCAAAATGGAGACGGCCATGACCTTAAAGCTTCCCGAAGCTAAAAAGAGGCTCGCAACAATCGCGATCAGGCCGGCAATCCCTGCTATTCCGCCCGGCAGAAAAATCTCTAAAATGATTAAAATTATGCCTGCTGCAAACAGAAGGATCGTTTCCATTCCGGCAAGCCCGGCGACGAGATGACCGTAGAAAAAGAGCAGCAGCGCGGAGAGTCCCATAAAGCCGGGGATCCCAAAACCAGGCGAATAAAGCTCCACAATCAGCCCGAGGCTTCCGATTGAAAGGAGAATCGGAATCACGACCGGATGCGTGATGAACCTGGCCACCTTTTCGGCAAAGCTTACCTCGGCACGCTCGATTTTGGCATCCTTCAAATTCAGCTTTTTCAAAAGATCATCAAGGCTCGATGCTGTGCCTTCAGAATAGCCGACTTCCAGCGCTTTGTCAGGGCTTAAAGTGAGCAGCTCACCCTTCGGCGCCCCTACTTCTTTAGCATCGACGTCTGCATCGGCCATCGCAAGAGCGTATTTCGGATCACGTCCGTTTTTTTTGGCTGCGTCTTCCATTTCAGCCAGCCACAGCGATTCCGACTTTTTGTCAGCGGCATTTCCCTGTGTGTCAATGATCGCGGCAGCTCCCATTTTCCCGCCGGGCGCCATATAAATATCGTCTGCATTCAAGGCGAGGTAAGCGCCTGCGGACAGAGCCCTTCTATTCACATAAGCTGTCACCGGAATGTCGGAGTTATGTATCGTATCAGCCATGTCAAGGACTGCGTCGACCGCTCCGCCGGGGGTATTGATATCGAGTATGATATGTTTGGCATTCATATCTTCCGCTTCTTGAAAAGAGCGCTCAAGAAACTTTGAAAGCCCTTTTTCAACCGTTTCTTCGATCGGAATGACATACACTGTATCTCCATCCGCTTTCACGGTCAAATGAACGCCTAGTAATAAGAATAAAACAAAACCGCAGGCCAGAGCAACAAAAATTCTAAATTTTTTCAGCAGCAACGATGTCTGAAGCCTCCTTCCCCTATTATCATTAACATTATATACGTTATACATGTAGCAAAGGTTTCATCTTTCTACTACTTTTCTATTGTATGAACACGCACAAAAAAAGACGCCTTTAATTGCTTAAAAGGCGTCTTTTTCTTAAGACAGTTGTTTGCTGACAAGCTTATTGACGAGACCGCCGTCCGCCTTGCCTTTGACTTTCGGCATGACAGCGCTCATCACCTTGCCCATATCCGCTTTTGAAGAGGCGCCGACTTCGGCGATCGTCTCATTGACGATGTCGAGCAGCTCTTCTTCCGTCAGCTGTTCAGGCATATAAGCTTCCAGAATGTCTAACTCTTTTTGAACTTTATCTACTAAATCTGAACGATTAGCGTTTGAAAATTCATGGAGGGAGTCTTTACGCTGTTTTAATTCACGAGAAAGAACAGTCAGTTCTTCATCATCGGTCAGCCTGTCTTTCTTAAGCTTGATTGCTTCGTTTTGAAGCGAAGCTTTGACCATGCGAATGACAGTTAGTTTGTCTTTCTCACGGTTTTTCATATAGAGCTTCATATCTTGGTTCAGCCGCTCAAGAAGACTCATAAATCCACCCTCTTTTAGTATTTGCGCTTTCTTGCAGCTTCAGACTTTTTCTTGCGTCTTACGCTAGGTTTTTCATAAAATTCACGCTTTCTTGCTTCCTGCAAAGTACCTGTCTTTGATACACTGCGTTTGAAGCGACGAAGAGCATCTTCAAGCGATTCGTTTTTTCTAACGACCGTTTTTGACATTCTCTTTCCCTCCCTCCGAATACACCAATCGACTGCTTTAAAAAAAGACATACATATAAACATGTACTTTGACATTATAATATAAGCCTTCGGTAAGGTCAACCAAGGAGAATCGTTTTATTGTTCAGTCATGTTTTCGGCAGCTTGTCTGTATATATTTATAAAGGAGGCTGTTCGAAAAACTGATGGTGATCTTGATCTTATTCGTATTATTGATCGTTCTTTTTCTCAAAGGCATGAGCATGCTGAGAAAAGGCTTGATTTCACTGACATTTGAAAAAATTGAAAAGCGGCTGCTGCTGTTCACGGATCATCCGGTGAAAGCCTTTTTGGTCAGCATTGTTTTTACGGGGATTTTGCAAAGCAGCTCGGCATTTATGGTAATCGTCATTGGCTTTGTCTCAGTAGGCGCCCTTTCATTTAAACGTTCGATTCCGCTCATTTTGGGGACAAACATCGGGTCGACCTTCACAACGGAATTTTTAGCGGTGAAGCTGGAATTTTTGATTTTTGCCCTTTTTGCCGCAGGTGCTGTTCTTTTTATTGCCGGAAAATCCTCTGTTCGGCAAGTGGGCGTAAGCATGATCGGCTTGGGGGTTATTTTTTTCTGTATCAGCGGCTTCAGCCGGCTTGCCGTGCCTTTGTCACAGCTAGACTCGGGCTCTTATATCGTGAAGCTTGCCGAAGATTCACCGCTTTACGCCTTGATTATCGGCACCGTTTTGACCGCGATGATTCATTCCAGTTCGGCGTGTGTCGGCATCCTGATGAGCTTTATGGATCAAGGTGTCGTCGGTTTGACCGAAGCGATGAGTGTTGTTCTCGGCTCCAATATCGGGACATGCATCACAGCCGTGATGGCATCTTTCAAAGGCGGAGCTGCAGCCAGGCAAACGGCTTATGCCCATGTGCTGTTTAATGTCATCGGTGTAGCAGCTGTATACCCCATGCTCTCATCAATAACAGGCTTTATCTCCGGACTGTCCGAAAGCCCCGCTCAGCAGATTGCCCATTTCAGCCTGCTGTTCAACGTCGTCACGTCCCTATTGTTTCTGCCGCTCACAAATCTGTTTCATTCGCTGATCATGTTTCTTATTCCAAACAAAAACCAGGCCCGATAAACGCCTGGTTTTTGTTTGATTAGTAGTCTTCATCCGCTGTTAAGCCTTTGACAATCGACACGCCTGCGCTCGCTCCGATTCTCGTCGCTCCGGCTTCAATCATGGCAAGGGCGCTTTCCTTATCGCGGACGCCCCCCGAAGCTTTAACGCCGATATCAGGGCCGACAGCGTCCCGCATCAGTTTAATATCCCGGACTGTCGCACCGCCTCCGGAAAAACCGGTCGATGTTTTGACAAAGTCGGCGCCTGCTTTTACGGCCAGTTCACAAGCCTGCCTTTTTTCTTCATCCGTCAACAGTGACGTCTCTATGATGACTTTTACGAGAGCTTTGCCGTCGGCCGCGTCTGTCACCGCTCTGATGTCATGCTCCACGGTTCCAGTATCGCAGTCTTTTAATGCACCGATGTTGATCACCATATCAACTTCACCGGCCCCGTCTGCAATTGCCTGCTTGGTTTCAAAAGCTTTTGTTTCCGAAGATGTTGCACCTAAAGGAAAGCCGATAACCGTGCATACTTTCACCTCTGAATCTTTAAGAAGCTCGGCGCACAGCTTTACCCAGCATGGGTTCACGCAAACGGAGGCAAAACCGTAAACACGCGCTTCTTTGCAAAGCGTTTCAATTTCGGATTTGACAGTATCGGGCTTTAATACAGTGTGATCGATCATTCGCGCAATTTGTTTTGTCATCGTCCTGACTCCTTTTTAGATGGTTGTCTGCTTATGATATTCGCAAAAAAAGCCGGAACACCTTTTTCGTGAACCGGCTGAATTGATCATTTATGACGATAAGCGGATGTTTTCATGGACGTCATCTTCTGCGACGCGGACGAACTGTCCTTTGTTGTACGGATAGCCTGCTTCTAAAATCTTCACTTTAACAAGCTGGCCGATCAGGTCCTCTGAGCCTTCGAAAACGACCTTCATATAGTTGTCCGTGTAACCGACAAACAGGTTGTCTTCACCCGTTTCCGTGAACGGCTCTTCCGGAATGATCTCCAGAACATCGCCTTCATAGTCTGATGCGTATTCTTTCGCAAGCTGATCTGAAAGAGCGATCAATTTATGAACCCTTTCGTTTTTCACGTTCTCGTCAACCTGGCCGTCCATGCGTGCTGCCGGGGTTCCGGTCCGTTTGCTGTACGGGAAGACGTGGAGCTCGGAAAACTTGTGTTCTTTAATAAAGTTGTACGTCTCCATAAATTCTTCTTCCGTTTCACCCGGGAAGCCGACGATCACATCAGAAGTAACTGCAAGCCCAGGAAGAGCTTTTTTGAGTTTCGTCAGCCGATCGGCGAAAAACTCCATCGTATACTTTCTTCTCATCCGCTTTAAAACGCTGTTTGAGCCGGATTGAAGCGGGATGTGAAGGTGTCTGACGATCTTGTCTGAGCGGTCAAGCACTTCGATTACTTCGTCTGTAATTTGGCTCGCTTCGATTGAAGAGATACGGATTCGTTTCAGACCTTTTACACGGCTGTCCAATTCTTTCAACAGCTGCGCAAAGTTGTAGTCTTTCATATCTTCTCCATAACCGCCGGTATGGATACCGGTCAAAACGATTTCTTTATAGCCGGCATCAACGAGCTGCTGCGCCTGGCGGATGACTTCCTCAGGGTCGCGGGAACGAAGCAGGCCGCGCGCCCACGGAATGATGCAGAATGTGCAGAAATTGTTGCAGCCTTCTTGAATTTTCAAAGAAGCACGCGTTCTGTCGGTAAATGCAGGAACATCAAGCTCCTCAAACACTCTTGCTTTCATAATATTGCTGACGCCGTTAATCGGCTGTCTTTCTTCCTGGTACTGCTTAATATAGCCGAGCATTTTTTCGCGGTCTTGTGTTCCGACGACGATATCAACGCCCGGGATCGCCATGATTTCCGCCGGGGAAGTCTGGGCGTAGCACCCTGTCACGCAAATGACGGCGTCAGGATTTTGGCGGATCGCCCGTCTGATCACCTGGCGGCTTTTTTTATCACCTGTATTCGTGACGGTGCATGTATTAATGACGTATACGTCCGCCGAACTTTCAAATTCTTTTCTTTCGTAGCCGGCTTCTTTGAAAAGCTGCCAGATTGCTTCTGTTTCATAATGGTTGACCTTGCAGCCAAGTGTATGAAATGCAACGGTTGCCATTGTTATTCACCTCTTAATAACTCTGTATGATAAGAAACTGCCGCCAACGCGTACAGCGGAGCTGTTTCCGCCCTTAAAATCCGCGGACCAAGCCCGCAGGCGAGGGCTCCTTTTTCTTTAAGCGCCTCAATTTCATCTTCTGAAAATCCGCCTTCAGGACCGAACACCATGAGTACGGATGATCCTTCCGGCAGGCTTTTGAGCACGGATTGAAACCGGCTCGTCTCGCCTTGCTTTGATGACTCTTCGTATGCAACGACACATTTATCGAAGTCCTCAAGGCTCTCAAGCAAACGTTGAAACGTGTGAACCGGCGCCACTTCGGGAATCGCGTTTCTGTGGGACTGTTCTGCGGCTTCCTTGGCGATTTTCGCCCACCTTTCCCGCTTTTTCTTTGCCTTTTTTTCATCAAGTTTAACAACGGAGCGCGATGCCTGAAAAGGAATAAACGAGCTTGCACCGAGCTCTGTCCCTTTTTGAATGATCCATTCCAGCTTATCTCCTTTTGGGAGGCCGTTTGCAATATGGATCTGGACGGGCAGTTCGCGTGTTTCCTCCGTCCATTCGATTACGCTCAATAAAACCTCTTCTTTTGTGACGGACTCGATCCGGCATTTCGCTTCATGGCCGTCTTTTGCACAGCAAATGACCTCGTCTCCGGGAGACATCCTCATCACAGTCGCAATGTGATGTACGTCTTCACCTTTGATCGAGAACGAAGGTGCGGCTGTGACCTCTTGTTTTGATTGTTCGATAAAATATCGTTGCATACGCTTGTCACACCTACTAACGATTATTTTTTAGCGATGATGCTGACCCAGTCCTCCATTGAAAGAACCTCGACGATCGTAAAGCCTTCTTTCACCAGTGCATCTTTGACTTCCTGTTTTTTCTGCTGGATGATCCCCGAAGTAATGAAATAACCGCCGTCTTTCAACAGGCTGTATGCCTGATCCGTAAAACGCAAGATGACCTCGGCCAGGATGTTGGCGACGATGACGTCTTTTTCCCCTTCGACGCCGTCGAGCAGATTATTTTGCTTGATCACGATATGATCGCTGACTTTATTGAGCTTGGAGTTCAAGCGGGCGCTTTCAACGGCTACAGGATCGAGATCATATCCTTCAACCTGTTTGGCGCGAAGCATGGCTGATGCAATGCTTAAAATGCCTGTTCCCGTTCCGACATCCACAACCGAATCCCCTTCTTTCACATACCTTTCGAGTGCCTGTATGCAAAGTACGGTTGTCGGGTGTGTGCCTGTTCCGAACGCCATTCCCGGATCCATCTCGATGATGAGTTCATCCGTATGAACCGGTGTGTACTCTTCCCATGTCGGAACAATCGTAAATTTCTCAGAAATTTTTACGGGATGATAATATTTTTTCCATGCTGTCGCCCATTCTTCTTCGTTAACCTCGCTGATGGTGATTTTGTTGCGTCCGAGGTCAATATCATACAGCAGCAGATTATTGATGGTTTCCTTGATTCCTTCTACAGTCTCCCCCAAAAAGCTGTTGATCGGGAGATACGCTTTGATGATGACTCCTTCATCAGGATAATCATTGGGATCGAGCTGGTAGATTTCTCCGTATACATTCTCACGCTCTTTAATTAAATCAAGCGGATCCTCAATCACGACTCCACTCGCACCAGCTTCATGTAAAATATTCGAGATGGGCTCAACCGCTTCATGTGTCGTGTGAATGCAGATTTCGGACCATTTCATACTACCAACTCCTCATCCAATCATTAATCGCCTTTAAAGGCGCGCTTTACTTTATCGAAAAAACTCATTTCTTGTTCATCCGGCATATTTCCGCTCACTTCTGCAAATTCGCGGAGAATATTTTTCTGGTTTTCTGTTAAATTCGTCGGTGTCACAACGCGGACGACGATGTGCTGATCGCCTTGACCGTACCCGCGTACGTTGGCAACTCCTTTTCCTTTTAAGCGGAACTTGGTGCCTGTCTGCGTGCCCGCCGGCACTTTTAATTTTACTTTACCGTGAAGAGTAGGCACTTCGATTTCGTCCCCGAGCGCAGCCTGTGCAAATGTCAGCGGCATTTCGCAGTAAATATCGTCTCCATCGCGCTCGAAAAATTCGTGTTCTTGGACGCGGAAAACGACGAATAAGTCACCTGACGGACCGCCGTTGATCCCCGGTTCACCCTGTCCGGATACTCGAAGCTGCTGGCCGTCATCCACACCCGCCGGGATGGTGACATTGATTTTCTTGCGTTTTTTCACTTTTCCTGTACCGCCGCAAGTTGAACATTTGTGCTTAATTTGCTTACCCGTTCCATTACAGTAATGACATACTCTTCTGTTGACAACTTTTCCGAACGGAGTCGACTGCTCCATGTTCAGCTGGCCTGATCCGCCGCAGTGTGAACATGTTTCCGGCTTTGTTCCCGGTTTTGCACCAGAGCCGCTGCATGTTTCACACGTTTCTTCACGCGGAATTTCGATTGTCGTCTCTTTTCCGAAGGCTGCTTCTTCAAATGACAGTGTCATCGTATACTGCAGATCGGCACCCTGCCTCGGGGCATTCGGGTCTCTCCGCCTTGCACCGCCTCCGAAAATGCTTGAGAAAATATCGTCAAACCCAAAGCCGCCGAAGTCGCCGCCGCCGAAACCTCCGCCGCCGAATCCCTGATTTGGATCGGTATGGCCAAACTGGTCGTAATGAGCCCGTTTTTGGTCATCAGAAAGTGTTTCATAGGCTTCCTTGACTTCTTTGAATTTTTCATCCGCTCCGGCTTCTTTGTTGATGTCCGGGTGATATTTTTTAGAAAGCTTGCGGTAAGCTTTTTTAATCTCATCTTTAGAAGCGCTCTTACCTACCCCAAGCACCTCATAGTAATCACGCTTACTCATCTCTTCACACTCCCGATTTTCTCACATAAATTAGATTGTATCATTTCAAATTATGTTTTTTCAATTCCTTTTGTCCTTTAGGAAGAAAAAAGTCAAAGTCAAGAGATCCTGACTTTGACTTTCATCGCCTGTAAGGTCATGTGCTGTGCAAACCGGGGTAAGCACAGCACATTTTATTTCAATTATTTTTGATCTTTGTCGTCGCTTACTTCTTCATATTCAGCGTCCACGACATTGTCGTCGGCTTTTTTAGCGCCGGCGCCGCCGTCTTGCTGAGCTTGAGCTTGTTTTGCAGCTTCTTCGTAAAGCTTCATTGAAAGCTCTTGGACGATCGCTTGCAGCTCATCTTTTTTCGCCTTGATTTCATCAAGGTCATTTTTCTCGATCGCAGCTTTTAGCGCATCTTTTGCTTCATTCGCTTTTTTCACTTGTGCTTCATCGGCTTTGCCTTCAAGATCCTTCAGCGTTTTTTCAGTTGTGAAGACAAGCTGATCCGCTTCGTTGCGAAGTTCGATTTCTTCTTTTTTCTTCTCATCCGCTTCAGCGTTTTCTTCAGCTTCTTTCACCATACGCTCGATCTCGTCGTCAGAAAGGCCTGAAGAAGATTTGATCGTGATGTTTTGCTCTTTGCCAGTGCCAAGATCTTTCGCGCTGACGTTGACGATACCGTTCTTATCGATGTCAAATGACACTTCGATTTGCGGTACGCCGCGAGGAGCCGGTGGGATATCTGTAAGCTGGAAGCGTCCGAGCGTTTTGTTGTCGGCAGCCATTGGGCGCTCACCTTGGAGCACGTGGATGTCAACCGCTGTTTGGTTGTCGGCTGCTGTTGAGAACACTTGGGACTTGCTTGTCGGGATTGTCGTGTTGCGCTCAATCAGCTTCGTGAACACGCCGCCCATCGTTTCGATACCAAGTGACAGCGGAGTTACGTCAAGAAGGACAACATCTTTGACATCGCCTGTGATGACGCCGCCTTGAATGGCTGCACCAAGGGCTACGACTTCGTCAGGGTTGACGCCTTTATGCGCTTCTTTTCCAGTTTCTTTTTTGATCGCTTCCTGAACGGCAGGAATACGTGTTGATCCGCCGACAAGGATCACTTTGTCGATTTCGCTTGCAGAAAGTCCTGCATCTTGAAGAGCCTGACGGACAGGACCCATTGTGCGCTCTACCAAATGTGAAGATATCTCTTCAAATTTCGCGCGGGTCAGTGTCAATTCAAGATGCAGCGGACCTGCTTCACCCGCTGTGATAAACGGCAGCGAAATTTGCGTAGAAGATACGCCGGAAAGGTCTTTTTTCGCTTTCTCAGCCGCATCTTTTAAGCGCTGAAGCGCCATTTTGTCTTTAGAAAGGTCGATGCCGTTTTCTTTTTTGAATTCTGAGACGAGATGATCGATGATCACTTGGTCAAAGTCGTCTCCTCCAAGGCGGTTGTCACCCGCTGTAGAGCGAACTTCGAATACGCCGTCTCCCAATTCAAGGATGGAAACGTCGAATGTACCGCCTCCAAGGTCGTAGACGAGGATCGTCTGATCTTCTTCCGTTTTATCCAGGCCGTATGCAAGCGCAGCTGCAGTCGGCTCGTTGATAATCCGCTCAACTTCAAGTCCGGCGATTTTACCGGCATCTTTTGTCGCTTGACGCTCTGCATCGTTGAAGTATGCAGGAACTGTGATCACGGCTTTAGATACCGTTTCGCCCAAATAGCTTTCAGCATATGATTTCAAATGCTGAAGGACGATGGCAGACACTTCTTGCGGCGTGTACTTTTTGCCTTCGATTTCAACTGTATAGTCCGTGCCCATGTGGCGCTTGATCGACATGATCGTGTTCGGATTCGTGATGGACTGGCGTTTCGCCACTTCACCCACCTGGCGCTCTCCGTTTTTAAATGCAACAACTGAAGGAGTCGTGCGGGCTCCTTCTGGATTTGGGATGACTTTCGGCTCTCCGCCTTCAAGCACTGCAACGCATGAGTTCGTTGTTCCCAAGTCGATTCCGATTACTTTGCTCATGATTTTTACCTCCTGCTATGTAGTTATTGATTGACTTTTACCATAGAAGGACGGATCACCCGGTCCTTAAGTTTATAGCCTTTTTGCAGTTCCTCAACGACTGCGTTTGATTCGTACGCTTCATCCTCAACCTGCATAACAGCCTGATGCATGTTCGGGTCAAATTGCTCTCCGACTGATGGAATCTGTTCAACTCCTTCATTTTTAAGAGCCTCCAAAATTTGACGGTGCACCATTTCCATCCCTTGAAGCAGGCTTTTCGTCTGCTCGTTGTCAGGATCGATCTGAAGTGCGCGTTCAAAGTTGTCAAGCGCCGGTAGCAATTCGCTGATGATGCGCTGGGAACGGTACTTTTCAGCAGCCTCAAGGTCAAGGCGTGCGCGTCTTTTGTAGTTTTCAAAGTCCGCCTGAACACGTAAAAGTTTATTTTCTTTTTCTTCAAGACGTTCTTGAAGTTCTTTTAGTTGTTTTTCAAGCATTTCTGTTTGAGTGTCTTCTGCCGGGGCATCAGCTTCAGCAGCCGTTTGTTCAGCTTCGGCTGTCTCCGCTTCTGTCTCGTTCAGTTCCTCTTGTTCGTTTAGCTCTTCAGTTTGTTTTTCTTCTGCCATCTGTGTTCACCTCCCTTAAAGGATGAGTTTCATGATAAAGAAGGGATTTCTCCCTTCTGTCTCTGTTTTAGGTACTGCCTTACCCATCATACAAACTTGTCAGCGCTTTTGACAAGTCAGATGATACGTGCTGAAGCAAACCGACGACGCGGGAGTAGTCCATGCGCGTCGGCCCGATGACCGCGATGGAGCCGATCTGTTTAGAGCCGACTGTGTATGTTGCGGTAATCAGGCTGCAGTTTTCCATTTCTTCATAGTCGTTTTCTTTGCCGATTTTAATGGTGATTCCAGACTCAGTCGACTGAAAGAGCCGGAGAATCTCCTGTTCTTTTTCAATGAGCGACAATAGCGATTTCACTCTGTCAATATCGTGAAATTCGGGCTGATTCAGCATATTAATCTTGCCGCCGAAAAACAGCCGGTCGGTTTGAACAGATGAATCCAGCGTTGCGCCGAGCGCATGCAAAATCGTATCGTAATTTTGGATGTGCGATTTTAAGAAGATGACAACCTCTTTGAAAATCCTGTCTTTCAGCTCTGAGATCGGCACGCCTCTAAGGCGTTCATTTAATATATTCACCAGCTTTTCGAGATCGGAAAGATTGACCTCCGCCGGAAAATTAATCGTTTTATTCTCGACATGGCCGGTATTCGTTACTAGAATGGCAACGGCCTTCTTGGGCTGAACCGGTACAATCTGGATTTGTTTGAGATGGTTTTCGCTCAGTCTCGGACCGAGGACAATCGATGTATAATTTGTCAGGTCGGACAGCACTTGAGCCGACTTCTGCACGGCTTTTTCGAGTTCAAAGATTTTTTCTTTGAAAATCGAATGAATAATGTTCAAGTCCGTTTTTGACAGCTTTCCAGGTGAAAGCAAATGATCGACATAATAGCGATAGCCTTTTTCAGAAGGAATCCGGCCTGAAGATGAGTGGGTTTTTTCGATAAAACCGAGCTCTTCCAAGTCAGCCATTTCGTTTCTGATCGTTGCTGAGCTGAATGTGATATCTTCCTTTTTGGAAAGCGTTCTAGATCCTACCGGCTGAGCTGAACGAATGAAATCGTTGACGATAACCTGCAAGATTAACAGCTGACGATTTGTTAACATCCATATCACCCCTGTTAGCACTCGACACAACTGAGTGCTAATTGTATATCAAAATTACCAAACCGAAATCAAAATGTCAATTATAACTCACCCAGGAATGCCTGAAACACTTCATTCCCCAATAGTTTTCCATTATGTGTTAAAAACACATTTTTGTTCGTGTTCACAATCAGCCCTGTTTCTTCCAGCGAATAGAGCACTTTCGGGAAGAGATCGTCAACAGATCTTCCGTATTTTTCGAAAAAGCGCTCTTTGTCTATTCCCGCGGTTTTTCGAAGACCGAGAAACATTTCTTCTTCAATCTGTTCATTTTTTGTGACCTTGTGTTGCTCCTTATAAGGAAAGCCTGACTGCTCAATCAGGTCGATATAGTGTTTGACAGGGCCTGCATTTACCGTTCTTTCACCATTAATATAGCCGTGTGCGCCCGCGCCAAAACCGAAATATTCCTCATTGTTCCAATATGTGAGGTTATGTTTGCTCTCATATCCTTTTTTGGCGTAGTTGCTGATTTCGTATTGGCCGATGCCCGCTTCTTCCATTTTCCGCATCACGAGTTCGTACATTTCAGCTTCCTGATCCTGCGGCGGCAGGTGAAGCCGGCCTTTTTTCATCAAGTTATAAAAAACGGTTTTCGGTTCGACGATCAGCGAATAGACCGAATAGTGTTCAGCCCCGAGGGCAAGCGCCGTATCGAGTGATGAAGCGAGGTGGCCGATGGTTTGTCCGGGCAGACCGAACATCAGATCAAGGCTGATATTATCAAACCCCGCCTTTCGCGCTCTTTCAAAGGAAACGAGCACATCTTTTTGCTCGTGGACCCTGCCGATTTTTTTTAGCAGCTCGTCTTCAAACGTCTGCACGCCAAAGCTCAGCCTGTCGACACCGGCAGCTTTTAAAGCGTCCAGCTTTTCAGCCGATAAATCGTCGGGATTGGCTTCCACTGCAAATTCAGCAAGGCTTTCGGACGGTTTCAAAATGCGATGAATGGAATCGAGGAGCCGTTCGAGCTGCGCTGCAGACAACGATGTCGGCGTTCCTCCCCCGATAAAGATCGTTTTCAGCTCCGGATGTCCGGCTGCTTCCATTGAATTGGCCATTTCCTTCTCTAAAGAACGCAAATATTCATCAACCGGCTGAGATTGAATAAAAAACTTGTTGAAGTCGCAATAATGGCAAATGTGCTCGCAAAACGGAATGTGGATATATGCTGCTTTCATTGTTTTCACCTTCTTTTACAGGAAGAAGCCGCAGTGTGTTACGCTGCGGCAGCTCATGATTATGATTTCGGGCCGCTGTCGTCCATTTTCAGGACTGCCATAAAGGCTTCCTGCGGAACTTCGACAGAGCCGACCTGTTTCATTCTTCGCTTTCCTTCCTTTTGCTTTTCAAGCAGTTTGCGCTTTCTGGAAATATCCCCGCCGTAGCACTTCGCCAAAACGTTTTTGCGCATGGCTTTGATGGTTGAACGGGCGACAATTTTGGTGCCGATGGCTGCCTGGACAGGCACTTCAAACTGCTGGCGCGGAATGAGCTCCTTCAGCTTTTCGACGATAACCTTTCCTCGTTCATAAGCATAATCGCGGTGAACGATAAAGGAAAGGGCATCGATTTTTTCGCCGTTCAGCATAATATCCATTTTCACGAGCTTGGACGGTTTATATCCGATGAGTTCGTAATCAAATGATGCATAGCCTTTCGTATTTGATTTAAGCTGATCGAAAAACTCGTAGACGATTTCCGCAAGCGGAATTTCGTAGACAATGCTGACGCGGTTCGCATCAAGGTACTGCATATCGATAAACTGACCGCGCTTGCCCTGGCACAGTTCCATGACCGCTCCGACAAAGTCGTTCGGCACCATCATCGTCGCTTTGACGAACGGTTCTTCCACCCGGTCGATCTTCTGCGGATCAGGCATATTTGACGGGTTATCGACGACGATTTTTTCACCGTCTGTCATGTACACGTCGTAGATAACGCTCGGAGCCGTCGTAATCAAATCGATATTGAATTCGCGTTCAATCCGCTCCTGGATGATTTCCATGTGGAGCATCCCTAAGAAACCGCAGCGGAAGCCGAATCCGAGAGCCTGGGACGTTTCCGCTTCGTACTGCAGGGCTGAATCGTTCAGCTCAAGTTTTTCAAGCGCTTCACGCAAGTCGTTGTATTTCGCTGTATCAATCGGATACAGACCGCAATAGACCATCGGATTCAGCTTTCTGTAGCCTGGCAGGGCTTCGGGCGCAGGGTTTTCCGCGCTCGTAATCGTATCCCCTACACGGGTGTCTCCGACGTTTTTGATTGCGGCCGTCAGGAATCCGACGTCGCCGACAGTCAGTTCGTCAACCGGGACGGCCTTCGGTGTGAAAACGCCGACTTCAGTGACTTCAAATTCTTTTCCGGTCGCCATCATCTTGATTTTTTGACCGGCTTTTACGGTACCTTGCACGACTCTGATATAAGCGACAACCCCGCGGTATGCATCATACAGAGAGTCAAAGATCAGCGCTTGAAGCGGCGCTTCCGGATCTCCGCTTGGTGCCGGAACCTTTTCAACGATCTGCTCCAATATTTCTTCAATTCCGATGCCTGCTTTTGCTGAAGCAAGGACGGCTTCTGAAGCGTCAAGACCGATAACATCCTCGACTTCCTGGCGGACGCGTTCGGGTTCTGCGCTCGGAAGGTCGATTTTATTAATGACCGGCAGGATTTCAAGGTCGTTGTCAAGCGCAAGGTAAACGTTCGCCAGCGTTTGCGCCTCGATTCCCTGTGCGGCGTCGACGACGAGAATCGCGCCTTCGCATGCGGCAAGGCTTCTCGAAACCTCATACGTAAAATCGACGTGTCCCGGGGTATCGATCAGATGAAAAATATATTCCTCTCCGTCCTTCGCCTGATATTTCAGCTGTACGGAGTTCAGTTTAATGGTGATTCCTCTTTCACGTTCCAAATCCATTGAGTCGAGGAGCTGTTCTTTCATTTCCCTTTGAGTGATTGCCGCCGTTTTTTCCAAGATTCGATCCGCAAGCGTTGACTTGCCGTGGTCGATATGGGCGATAATAGAGAAATTTCGGATTCTCGACTGCCTTTGTAATCGTTTTTCTTTATCTGTCACACTAATCACTCCTACTATGAAACGCAATATGCGCTAGCTTAGATTATATCAATAGGGTTGTGAAGATTCAATGCTAAGTCACATATGCTTTCTAAACCCGAAACAGAAAAAACGAGTCCTGCATCCGGCTCGTTTTTTCTTTTGCTTATTCCGTTTTTTCCTTTACCCAGTCATACAATGAACGGGCTGTGTTTGTGACCGAATCGGCCAGGGCTCGGCCGGCCGAGGAAAAGAGGTTGAAAGCTTCCAGCTGTTCCAGCTCTTTTTGTTTTTCCTTCAAATCGATTTGATGGCCGAGGACTGACGCCTCTTTCGCATCCCCTTCAGATATGCTGAGCGCTGCTTTTAAATCAGGGTCCTCGTACCCTTTCATTTCAATCATTCCGTTGTTCGCCTGCTGCATGCCGAGAAGAACGCCGAAAAACATGACAGCGCAAGCCAATATGCATTTTCCCATAAAAGAAGCCACTTCGATCACCTGCTCCTATTGTTTTTTCTTATCGTCTTCACCGGAGTCTGCATCAACTTTTTCAGCATTCCAGTACATCTCGCTGAATACATCCGCCATCGCTTCTGCAGCCCGCTCCAGCTCTTCGCGGTTATTATCAACGCCGCCAAATTCGATTAAGACGGATCTTTCGTTTAAATCCTGATTATATATGCCATTATCCCCGGCAGCTCCCTTAGATATAACACCGCGGCTCAAACCCGGGTATTTTTTTTCGAGCCGTTCATGCAGCTCTTTTGCGAGCTTTAAGTTCGCTTCGAAATTAGAGCTCTTTTTGCCGAGCACAAATGCAACGCGTGCATAGCTCTTTCCTTTGACTGTTGCGGTTGTCGCTTTCTTCCGCTGCGAATCCCTGTGAATATCGATAAAATACTGCAAATCTTTGTTTTGAGCCATCGCCTCTTTGACGACCGGCCTTGATTCATCATAGGAACGGGCATAGGCCCAGCCTTTTTTCCGCAAATTCGCCTGAAAATCGGTTTTATCAACCATTGCCCCGACACCCTGCGACTTCATCGCATTTGCGAGCATATCGCTGACAAGCGTAACATTTGCTTTCGAATGAATCGCCCGATCAGGTTTTGTCTCACCTTTTAAAAAGGGGAGATACGATTCCGTATTGTGCGTATTGTAGATAAATACGACTTTGCGGCCGCCCGTCGATTGTTCAGGGGGTTTTTCCTCCCCTGTTTTCTTTTTCTGCTTCCCCTCAAGCTCTGCAAGATTCGCTTCTCTCTCCTCTTTTAAGACCTCAGTCGGCGGCGGAGATTCTGACGGCATATTCGTATAATCCGTCCCTTGCCCGGCAATGAGGATTTCTGAGTCAAAATGAGAGAAGCCCGGAAGCTCCCGTCCGAGAAAACTTCGCGGATCTTTCAAATTAATGCTGGTCGCCAGCTTCAGAACGAGGGGGGAAAGCTCAAAGCGCTTATTCGGTTCCGGCAATTCTGATGCAAAGTAGTGGTTTTCCATTCCCAAAATGAGCCCGAAGGTCTCGCCCCCCAGTTCATCAGTCACCCGGTACAACGATGAAGACGGCCTTAACTCAGGACGCAGCGATGTCAGCACGCCTGATAATATAAAAACGAGCAGCAGGCTGACGATAAATAAGAATACTGTCTTAACCGCACTTCTTCCATTTACAGCCAGCACAAACTGACGATTCCTGCCTCTTTTTCTCATTGTAAATCCCTCCAGAGCTTGTCTAGTAAATAGACTATGTCCAAGATAGAGGAAGTAGAACAAGTTCCGGTAATGCTAAATGTCATGAAAAAAAGCGGCCTGGTCAGCCGCCTTGATCTTAGTGGTTGTACATTCCTTTATTGTCCTGCGATACATTTTCATGAAGCGCTGTGTTCAGACCGTTTGCAATCACATTTGCCATATCATCGATAAATGTATCGACCTCTTTAGGGGTCACCATTAAGTTATGGCCGAGCGGAGCGAGGACTTCATGGATCAGCTGCCTTTTTTCATCCTCTCCGAGGCCTCCGACTATACCGAGAAACGATTTGCAGTGCTCTTCATCAGGAAGGTCTTCTTCGGTGAGGACCTTTCTTTTCCCAAAGCTCATCCCCGCGGGAACGAGCGACCTGGACGGACTGTCATCTCTCATCTCTCTTCCAAAATGCTTCAGCATGTAATCAATCGTATCGCTCGTGATCGTGACGGCATCGACCACTGTCGGAACACCGATGGCGATGACCGGAATGCCGAGCGTATCCTCGCTTAACTCTTTTCTTTTATTCCCCACGCCAGACCCGGGATGTATCCCGCTGTCTGAAATTTGAATGGTAGAATTCACACGCTCGATCCCTCTTGATGCCAGCGCATCAATGGCGATGACAAAATCGGGCTTTGAGCGATCGATCACCCCTTGGATAATGTCGCTCGTTTCAATTCCGGTCAAGCCCATGACTCCCGGGGAAAGCGCACTCACCGGACGGTAGCCTTCCTCTACATTTTCGGGCTGCAGCTGAAACAGGTGCCTCGTCACGAGAAGGTTCTCCGTCACCAGGGGGCCGAGCGAGTCGGGCGTGACATTCCAGTTGCCAAGCCCGACGATTAAGCAGCTGGCATCCCGCGGAATGCCCAAATAATCGAGAAACGCGGAAAATTCCTTTGCGAAGACATCGACGACTTTTTCCTGCAATACGGAATCCTGCTGTCTGATCCCTTGTGTTTCAAAGGTTAAATAGCGGCCGGCTTTTTTCCCCGACAGCTTCGCTCCTTCTTCATCAATGTCCATCGTCTGAATTTTGATCCCGTCTTTTTCGTATTCTTTGACTGTAAACCCTTTCAGCTCTTTCTTTGGAGAAGCTTCCTTTTCCTCCGCCAGATCCCTCGCTTCCACGGCTAAGTCTGTCCGGACTGAATATTGACTTAAATCGAGCTTCTTTTTCTCCATATTTGCATTCCCTCCAAAAACATAACTGGTGTTAGTGTGCCCACAAGGTCTGCAAACATTCCCGCGAAACGGAGCTTTCAAATAAAAATACTTTACATTTATATTGCAATCTAAGGGTGTGTTTGATAGAATACAATTTGTTCTATTGTTGAGATCTAACCTATAGAAAAGGAACAGAGGTTATGTCTTAGGAGGTGAAACACATTGCCAAACATTAAATCAGCGATCAAACGCACAAAAACAAACAACGAGCGCCGCGCGCACAACGCAACAATCAAATCTGCAATGCGCACTGCTATGAAACAAGTTGAAACTTTCGTAAGCAACAACGAAGCAGACAAAGCGAAAGCAGCTCTATCTGCAGCAGCAAAGAAAATCGATAAAGCAGCTAAAAAAGGTCTTGTCCACAAAAACACCGCAGCTCGTTACAAATCAAACCTAGCGAAAAAAGTGAACGGACTTTCTGCATAATAGAAAGCTTGGCCATGCCAAGCTTTTTTGCTTGCCATCATAAAAAACGGCTCTCTTAGATGAGAAGCCGTCAGACCGCAAAAATAGCGCGATTCAGGTGTGTGCCTACAGGGAGAAGCTTTCATGCCAGCCTGTCAGCCATGTTCCACTCGCACGGAGCTATTTTTTGTTTTAATGAGGCTGTCTTCGGGCAGCTGTTTTCATTCAAATATATAATTATTGATTTTTATACAAAATGAGGGAACTTCCGAAAAAGGAAGTTCCCTTGCTATGTACAAGAATAATCATTCATGGAGTTTAACTTTTAAAAGATAACCCTTTTTCCTTCAAAGCACCCCGTAATTTAGGCAAAGATGCCGGTCCCATACCGTGAAATTTCAAAATCTCTTTTTCGCTGTATTTTGATAGAAGCTGCAAAGAAGTGATTCCATTGTGTTCCAAAGCTCGTCTGGCAGGTGCAGAAAGCAATGAAAGAAATCCGTCGTCAGGTTTGCGTTGTTGCTCACAAATCGGGCAAACAGGACAATCACTGCTCTTATAATACTCGTGTCCTTCGCTGCAAGTCCTTAAATTCTTTTTTAACGTTGTCATTTTTTCATTCCTCCCTTTCTCAATTATTTATTTTCACCCTTTTTACAGCCTGCAGACTTTCAATGTTTTCGGTTTTATCTTTCCTGCCCTTTCTTATTCCTCTTCATCACTTAATTTCTTCACAAAGTCGAGATGCTTATATCCCCAACTGCACATATCGGTCAACACCGGCGCCAACGTATTTCCATGCTCGGTTAAACTATATTCAACCTTCGGGGGGATTTCCTGATAAACTTGCCGTTTGACGAGACCATCATGTTCGAGCTCCCGAAGCTGGTTGGTCAGCATCCCTTGTGTAACCCCAGGGAGCATCCGCCTTAGCTCTCCGAAGCGTTTGGTGCCTTCATGAAGTAATATAAACAGGATCAGCGGCTTCCATTTTCCTCCTATGGCGGCCAATGTTATGATGATACCTTCCGTCGTCTTCATTTCCCGGACTTTTGACTTCATCTATATCAACTCCCGATTCGGTATTCATGATATCAGTTACGGTACCATATAATCCTGGTTCGCGGTAGTACTCTTATTTTACATACATAGTACGGTTTACCGTACTGACTTAAAAAATTCTTTTACCGTCAATAGTACGGTTTAAAGGTCTATGTACGAAAAAAAAGCGTACTTTGCAAAGTCAACAATAATCGTAATAATTGGGACGAAGAAAGATTCAAGGAAAACAAAAAACGTAAAGGAAGATGTTTATGAAAATAATGGTAATTATAGCACATCCAAATCTGAAGGACTCCAAGTGGAACAAGGCACTAATGAGCGAATTAAAAAATCACCCTGATATCTTTATTCGTGATTTGTATCAGGAATATCAGAATTGGAGTATCGATGTTGAAAAAGAACAGCAATTATTACTTGAATATGACCGGATCGTTCTTCAGTTTCCATTTTATTGGTTCAGCTGTCCGCCTCTTTTGAAAAAATGGTTTGATGATGTGCTGACATACGGCTGGGCGCACGGCCCCGGAGGCGAAAACTTGAAAGGCAAAGAATTCATGGTTGTTACGACAACAGGCGGAGCGGAAGAGGAATATCGCGTTGGGGGCCGCAATATGTTCACTGTAGAAGAGTATTTACGGCCGATTGAGGGTACTATTATTCGATGCCACGGCACGTTTCTTCCAGCTTTTACATCCCACAATCCTAATGATCATATCCTCAAAGCCGAAGCGAAGCGGTATGCAAAATATATTCTATCTCCTAAAGGTGAAGCTTGCCGATTATAAAGGTATACTGAGGATCGTCTACGGCAAGTTTCTAAAGAAAATGCCGGAGTGTCTCACAAAGCGCATGAAATATACAACAAGAGACGGAAGCAAGAAAACGGCGGCTGACAAAAGAGCAGCGGGAAAAAAATGAACAAGTGAAAAGGCTGTCGGGATTTTCTCGACAGCCTGACGGCTCGCTTAGATTAGAGAGCCGTTTTTTCAATCGGACTGCAAAAGCTTGAGTAAAAACA
Source organism: Bacillus sp. FSL K6-0972 (assembly GCF_037976035.1). NCBI lineage: Bacteria > Bacillati > Bacillota > Bacilli > Caryophanales > Bacillaceae > Bacillus > Bacillus sp. FSL K6-0972. The sequence goes on from NZ_CP150260.1 coordinate 2,801,044, forward strand.
GCTCAAGCAAAAGCTGCTTGTCCTTTTTTCCTGTTTTCATTTCATAATCCATAACGGCGAGATGCTCGATGATGCTTTTCAGCTCTTCTTCAGAAAACAACCTCGCCTGGTCGATCGCGAGCTTAACCCTGAACGGGTGAACTTTGAGGTTTGAGGCGATCTGCTTTTGCCCGTACCCCTGCTGCGAAAAGTATTTGGTCTGCATCAAAAGCCTGAACTGGTTGGCGATCAGCGCCATCATTTTGATCGGTTCTTCATTTTGTTTTAACAGATCATAGAAAATCTGCAGCGCTTCTGTACGCTTCCGGTTCACAATCTTGTTGATCAATTCAAAAATGTTTTGCTCGAGACCTCTGGCAACGAGTTTTTTGACGTCTTCAAGCGTGATCGAATCCCGTTCGCCGATATATGTACTAAGCTTTTTCACCTCTTGGGCAATAGCCGACAGGCTGGCATTACACAGGATGACAAGCTCCTCTGCCGCTTCTCGTTCAATGAGCTTCCCTTCTGATTTTGCAAGCCCTGCGATAAAATCAGCCGTTTCCCGGCCGTTCAGTTCTTTTGCTTCGACCATTTGGGCATGTTTTTTCAACAGCTTGGTCAGCTTTTTCCTCTCATCAAGCTTCTCATAAGGAGCGAGCAGAACAAAAACGGAATAAGGCGCCGGCTGCGCAATATAGTCCTCCAGGCTCCCGAGGTTATGCTCCATTTTGTCTTTCTTTTTTTCAGCTGTTAAAAAAGACGGGTTTTTAGCAACAACAAGACGCTTCTCCCCCATAAACGGAAAAGTTTCAGCATCTTCAACAGCGAGATCCAATGCCTCTTCTTCCAAATCAAATACGGAAAGGTTGAAATCCTTCGTCTCTTCATCAACGACAGCTTGTCTGATCCTTTGAACCGTCTCCTGCAGAAGATACGTCTCTTTCCCGTATAAACAATAAACAGGATGAATGTCGCCTTTTTTTAAGCTTTTCCAAACATCAAATACCGTCATCTGCACTTTCCCCTCTTTCATCCTTCCTTTCTATCCTAAAGCGTGTTTTGCAATTAGTAAAGAGAGAAGCGGAGTCACCCGCTCTCTCATTTATAATAAACGCCTTCCATAAACCCCCGGGTCAGTTTATAGAAGACGATGTTCATAAATTTTAGAAAACGGTTGCATGAAGCTCCTAGATTTTTGCAAAGAATTGAATTATACTGGATATCAATAGGAGGGGTAAATTGTGAATGAATTTGAAAAAGACGTGCAAAGCAAACGTAACGATCTTGTAGATTCGGGTGTCGGTTTTATCGTGTCTTTTGGCTTTTTCGCTACAATGTTTATTATCGCTACTGTTATACATCTGGCCGCTTAACCAAGCCAAGTCATGGACACCGCTTTACTCTCCGTCAGGGAAGCGGCTTTTTGACGACTGCTGTTTTTCAGCAGTCTTTTTTTCTTGCGGGGAATGTACTTTATCATATGGAGGATGAAGCAAAAACGTTCCGTTCCCGCTTCGAAATAGGTACTGAATCGAACCGTGCCGATCTGTTCTGAATACCTTCACATGGTGGCCGTTTAAGATATCCAGCACTTCCCCGTGGGGATGCCCGTAGCGGTTGTGCTCCCCCGCCGAAATGATGGCGGCTTTCGGCTCAATTTGCTTGATCAGCTCTTCCCCCGTTGAACCTTTGCTTCCATGGTGACCGACTTTTAAAATATCCGCTTTAAGATTCGGATACTCTTTCATGATTTCCATTTCACCTTCCTTCTCCAAATCGCCCGTTAACAGCCACGAAAATCCGCCCGCTTTCATCCACAATACGAGGGAACCATTGTTTTTGCTGTTTTTGTCCGCCTCTTTCGGTGAAAGAACGTAAAATTCAAGATTGCCAATATGAAGGATGTCACCTCTTTTGGCTACATTCACCTTGACGCCTTCCTCCAAGGCAAGGCGAAGCAGCTTTTCATCAGAAGATTCGGCCGCGAAGCCTTTCGGCACAATCAATTGCTTGACTTTATGTTTTTGGATCAGCACCTGTGCTTCGCCAATATGATCCTGATCGGCATGGGTCAAAATCAGAGCATCGAGCTTCTTGACTCCTTTGGATGCCAGAAAAGGCATTAATACGCTCTCCCCCAGTGAAAAATCCTTCTTCCGCTTTCTCCACCGCTCTTTCCGGAAGGATACGGTTCCTCCCGTATCGATGAAAACCGTGCCATTCCGACCGGAAGCGCTGACATACATGCTGTCCCCTTGGCCGATATCAAGCATTGTGACCTCTCCTTCTCCTGCAATCTGAGGCAGACATATGTGAATCACAAACACAGCGGCAAGGAGGCAGGACGGAATCATGACCGCTCGAAACGACATCTCTTTTTCAAGAAATAGCAAAAACAGAAAAATGGCTGCGAAGTAGAAAAACAACAAAATACCCGGCGGTTTAACCGCAGAAAAAACCAAAATATCCGCAGCAGATACCGCTTTAACAGCCTGATGGCTCCACACAAGCAGACGGTCAAGCACACAGGCTGCCGCCTCCCCCAAGGGACGAAGACATATGAAAGCCAACAGGCTTCCGAAAGACAACGGCATGATGATGAAAATATAGAGAGGTATAAAAACCAGATTCATCACTGTGCTGAGAAATGAAAACTCTTGAAAATGAAAAAGCAGAATCGGGAGGGAAGCGAGCTGAGCCAAAAATGATCCCAATAGCAGCTGAGAGATTCGGCTTTTCGGCCTGATCAAAATCTCTTTTGAAAGAATGAAAACGAAGGATACGACAAAAGAAAGCTGGAATCCGGCTTGAAATAGCAAATAAGGATGATACAGCAGCAGCCCGAGGCAGGCGATGCTGATCACATCGGCACTTTTGAAGTTCTTTTTAGACAGTGATGCTAACAGATAGATTTCAGACATGAAAACTGCCCTCATCACTGACGGGGCGCCTCCGGTCAAAACTGCGGCAACGGGCAGCCCGAAAACGAGCAGCCATTTTGCGCATTCCCTCGTGACACCGAAGCGAATCAATATGTGGAACAGAGCGGCTGACAACAGACCGACATGAAGCCCGGAAATCGCTAAAAGGTGAATGATCCCAAGACGCTGATAGCCGTCCAGCACATCTTGTTCAATGAGGAACCGGTCTCCGAAAGTAAGCGCTCTTGCAATACCGGCAGCCGGGTCCGTCATATTTTCTTCTGTAAAATCAAGGCCCGCTTTTCGGATATTCAATAGAAATGGCATAAGACCGCCGCCCGGCTTGCAGTTTTTAATGGACTGAACCGAAAAAATCCAGTGAATCCCTTTTTGATACAATGATTCTTTTTGATTAAAAGCTCCAGGAACCGTCTCTTTTTTCGGTGCTTTTAATTCACCTTGCATGACACAGTTGCTTCCCGGCTGAAGAGCTGAGAGTTCTCGTTTTTCTTGTGGAGACCGGATCGTATAGCCCGCTTTCAAAGCTTCTCCCTTATCTGTTTCGGCTGTGAAAGAAAGCCGGTCTCCGTCTATTATGGGGATATCCCGAACAGAAGCGAGCGTGTGAAATTTGCCTTCATGATAAATCGTTGTATTGAAATGGTCGATTATGGAAAAAGAAGTGAAATATAAAATACATATCGCTGCACATATGATAAAAAGGAGTATTTGTTTCTTGAAGAAACAGAGGATAAAGAACAGAAAAAAACTGAAGGCGAGGAAGAGATAAAGAGAAGAGTGAGCGGAGGCAATTCCGGCTGCCGCTGAAATTGCTCCACACGGGAAGATACGATGTCTGTTCATTTGATTACACGTAGCTTGTAAACAGTTTATTGGCCTCTTCGTGTATTTTCCTGATCTCCTCTTCCTCAAGACCTTTATCAGCCAGCTGTTTGATCAGATTGGCTACAAACGATAACTTTTCCTGGTTTTTCAAGTCGATAATCATCTCCTCGAGCTCTACCTGCTCCACTTTAACAGAAGCCTGATCGAAAAGTTCAACCGCGTAAGGATGGTTTTTGTAATCCTTCGCATAATATATCGTTTTAATACCTGCCTGAATGATTGATTTACAGCATTGAATGCACGGAAAATGAGTGACATATATTTCAGCGCCTTCAGTCGGTACTCCGAATTTTGCACACTGAAGAATCGCGTTCATCTCGGCGTGAATTGTTCTGATGCAATGCCCGTCCACCATATAGCAGCCTTCATCCGCACAGTGAACACCTCCGGCGATCGATCCGTTGTAGCCTCCTGCGATAATTCGTTTATCCCTGACAATTGTCGCTCCTACAGCAAGCCTTGTACACGTGCTGCGAAGCGCCAGCAAATGGCTCTGCGCCATAAAATATTGATCCCAAGAAATCCGTTCCACTTGTTTTCCCTCCAAAATACGATGTCGACTTCCCTAAGTTTACATATGTTTATCGGCAAACGTCAATTTACTTTACCGTGATTGAAGATTTTATTCTTTCAAAAGACTTTTCTCCAATTCCCGAAACGTTCGTGATGTCTTCGATCGTCTGAAACGGTCCGTTCTCCTCACGGTATTCGATAACCGCTTCCGCTTTTGAAGGGCCGATGCCTGGAATCGCCTGAAGCTCCTCAGAGGAAGCCGTATTAATATTGACGAGACCACCGGAATTGCCTTCTGCTCTTGAGCCCGCTTCCGAAAGAGAACCAGCTGTCTCTTCCCCTTCAAATGGAATGTAAACAACCATACCGTCCTGCAAAACGGCTGCCAGATTAATTTGTTTTTGGTCCGCTTTTTTCACGGTGCCGCCTGCTTTTTTCAATGCATCGTGCACCCTGTCTCCCTCCTTCATTTGATAGACACCCGGATTTTTCACAGCGCCTTTCAAATCGATGATAACCTCCTCTTTCCCCGCGTTTTTTTCCCGCTTCGCCTCCTCTTTCTTGTCAAAAGTCTGTGCAGAAGCCTCCTCAGGAAAAGAGAGGCCGGATGAAGTTTCACGCTTTCCGCTTAACAGCATGAAGGCCGCGCTGATGATCAAGACGAGTGCAACGCCTCCCGCGGCATGCCATTTATATTGTTTTAGCCAATCTGTCAAACTGCTCACCTGCTTTCATACATATTTTGACTGAAGCCTTCATATCGTTTAAAAGATACAGGTTCAAAGGAGGGGAGAACGATTGAATATCGGCTTTATCGGGACGGGAAATATGGGGACCATTTTAATTGAGGCGTTGATTGAATCCAGAGCAGTCATTCCCTCATCTTTAACAATTACTAACCGAACGATCGACAAAGCGTTAAACATAAAAAAACGATTCCCAGACATTCAGGTTGCAGAACGGCCGGAAGAAGTGATTACGGAAAGTGATGCCGTGTTTATCTGTGTAAAGCCGTTGGATATTTATCCTTTGCTAAAACGGCTCTCACCCGTCTTCACTCGCGATCAGATTGTGGTCACCATTACGAGTCCGGTGCAGGTCGAACAGCTGGAAGCCATTGTCTCCTGCCAGGCGGCAAGAGTGATCCCGAGCATTACGAACAGAGCGTTGTCCGGCGTGTCATTATTGACTTTCGGAGAAAGCTGCACAGCTGAGGCAAAAGAAAAATTGACGTCTTTAGTGAGCAAGATCTCAATCCCTCTCGAAATCGAAAGCGGGATTACGAGGGTCGCCTCAGACATTGTCAGCTGCGGCCCCGCCTTTATCAGCTATTTGGTTCAGGAGTTTATCCAGGCGGCTGTCGAAGAAACATCCGTGTCAAAAGAGGATGCTATTTTAATGACGAAAGAAATGCTCGTAGGTTTGGGAAGGCTGCTCGAAACAGGCCACTACACACTGCCCACCCTGCAGGAAAAGGTTTGTGTTAAAGGCGGTGTAACCGGTGAGGGAATTAAGGCGCTGGAAAGCGGCGTTCAGGATATGTTCCGCCAGATGTTCCGAAACACCCATTTGAAGTATGAAGAAGATATCGCTCTGGTCAAGAAGCAATTTTCCGTTTGATTCATTGTTTCACGAATGTGCTGAGATCTCAACAAAGGAAAAATGCATTATGAAAAACCATCGTTACGATTAAACGATGGTTTTTGTTTTTTTCGCTGTATAAAAATGACGTTCCGACTCTGCGCTTGGCTCCAATTTTGAAAAATCTGCAGTGACGCATTGCACCTCAAATCCGGCTTGCTGCAATAAGCTGATGTACTTTTCCGTCTGGAAAGTCCGCTGTTCATGCGATTCATCAAACCTTTCGTACACGTCTCCGCTTTCTACGAAGAAGGTCAAATCGTGAACAGCTGAATGGAGCTCATCCCCCGCATAGCTTTGCCAGATGACGCTCACTTCTTCATCCTGATCGGCATACGTACTTCCCGGAAAAATGACATCCATTTTGTAAACGGAATGAACATCAAACAGAAGAAGGCCACCTTCTTTTAATAGAGAAAAAACGTTTTTAAAAGTATTGAAAACGTCTTTTTCGTCCTTTAAATAATTCAGCGAGTCACAGCAGATCACGACAGCGTCGAACTCTTGCCCGTGCCCGGAAAGTTCGCGCATATCCTGTTGAAAGAACTGAATATCAAGCTGCCGGATGGCTGCTTTGTACTGGGCCTGGGCAAGCATGTCTTCGCTGATATCGATTCCTGTGACATCAAAGCCTTTTTCAGCCAAGCGGACCGATATTTCCCCCGTTCCGCACGCCAGATCAAGTATCCGTATACGTTCTTTCTGCTGTGCACCGATCGTTTTTTCAATCCAGCTGACCCACTGATCGTAAGGAGCGTGAGACATCAGCTTGTCATAAATACTGGAAAACCCTTTATAGATCATTCATTAACTCCGAACGAAAGGTCTTCAATCGGCGCGTCTCCCCACAGCTTTTCAAGGTTGTAATAGCCTCGTTCCTCTTTGTGGAAAACGTGGACAACGACATCTCCCAAATCGATTAAAACCCATCTGGCTTCGTCAAAACCTTCCATTTTCTTCACATCAATTCCATTTTCTTCAGCCTGATCCTTAATTTCCCGGGCAATGGCCTGCACTTGTTTGTCAGAGTTCCCATGGCAAATCAGAAAATAATCAGCCACGAGGGAAATCCCCTGCATATTCAAGGCGATAATATCTTCCGCCCGTTTATCATCGCAGGCCTCTGCGGCAATTTTTAAAATTGAAGCTTGATCCATTCAGTAATTCCTCCTAATGTCTATCGTTTACTAAAGCATTATATGTGGCGACCGTTTCCGGATAAACGGCCTGATTTTTTGAAATTAAAAAGGTAATCGTATTTTTCAATGCCTGGATAAGCGCTAAATCCAAATCTTGTTCAGCGAGAGTCCGAACCTCTTCAACCCCTGGAAAACGGCGGCCCGGCTCGATATAGTCCGCTACATAAATCACTTTTTCAAGAAGAGTCATATTCGGCCTTCCGGATGTATGGAATCGAATGGCTGACAGGATGTCTTCATCCGTAATCCCGACCTCTGTTTTGACAAGTGCTGCTCCTGCCGGCGCATGCCAAAGTTCATGATGAAAATCGAGCACTTCAAGCGGCCCGCCCCCGTCGAGGATGATTTGTTTCATCTCCTCTTTCGGGCGAAATTTGGCATAGTCATGAAATATCGCGGCCGTTTCAGCTTTTTTCACATCTGCGCCAAACCGTTCGGCAAGTTTTACAGCCGTCTCCATCACGCCGACCGTATGGATGTAGCGCTGTTCTGTCAGCTGTTCTTGCACGCAGGCTAAGGCTTCCTCACGTTTCATATAAACGATTCTCCTTCACATAGACCTTCACTTCGTCAGGGATTAAGTAATCTGTCGGCTGCTGATTTTTAATGCGGTCCCTGAGTAAAGATGATGACACTTCAAAAATAGGCACATCGACAAAAACGAGCGGATACGGCGTCTCAATTTGAAAGCCGGGCCGCTTCACCCCGACAAATTGAATCATGTTGACAAGCTTGTCAATGTTTGACCATTTCGGCAGGTATTCCACCATATCCGCGCCGATAATAAAGTAAAACTCATGGTCAGGGTATCGGTCTTTCAGCAGGCGAACGGTATCAAAAGTATAAGAAGGGCCTTCCCTTTCGAGTTCGATCGTTTCCAGTTTAAATTGCTCTTTCCCCGAAATGGCGAGCTTCAGCATTTCCACCCTGTGCATACTTAGCGAAAACGCGTTTTTTTGTTTATGCGGCGGAATTTGGTTGGGCATGAACCAAATTTCATCAAGATCCAGTTTATACAGGACTTCATTTGCCATTAATAAATGCCCGTTGTGCGGAGGATCAAATGTCCCTCCAAAAATCCCGATTTTCCTCATGATTACCACCTTTAAGCGTTAAGGAAGCTCAATTTTTTTATTTTCTTTTGACTCCTTATACAGCACAATAATGTTTCCGATCGTCTGCACCAGTTGGGCACGAGCTCCTCCCGCCAGCGCTTCGGCTACTTCCTCTTTAGGCTGCTCGCAGTTTTGCAGCACGCTCACCTTGATCAATTCCCTGGCTTCAAGAGCTTCACTGATTTGTTTGACCATATTTTCGTTGACTCCGCCTTTGCCGACTTGAAAAATCGGTGACAGATGATGCGCTTCCCGGCGCAAATAGCGTTTTTGTTTTCCTGTTAGCATGATTTTCCTCCTAGTTGCTGCAATACAATTGATTTCATTTTTTCCATATTCGGCTCATGTCCAGTCCACAGCTCAAAGGCAAGGGCCGCCTGGCCGATGAACATGCCGACTCCGTCCAACGTTTTCAAGCCTTTTGCTTCAGCCTCCTGCAGCAGGGCCGTTTTCAGCGGATTGTAGATAATATCGCATACAAGGCACGTTTCTTTCGCATTCGTCAATGAAAGCGGGGCAGCTTCGATGTTCGGATGCATCCCGACCGACGTCGTTTGAATCACGATATCATATGCTGACAAGTCTGCTTCCGCTTCCTGCAACGACAAGGCACGTGCCTCTCCATCAAAATGCTGAGTGAATGCTAGTGCCTTTTCAGGCGTACGATTGGCAACGTCCAGCCGCTTCGGCATCTCAGCTGCGAGAGTGGTAAATATCGCCCTCGCCGCACCGCCGGCTCCGATCAACAGTATCGAGAGCTCAGAAAGCGGACGATCAAGGGATGGTTTCAGCGATTTAAGAAACCCTGCTCCATCTGTATTATATCCGACCAGCCCTTCTTTTTCTCTTCTGACAGTGTTTACCGCCCCGAGAGCTTCGGCGCTTTCATCAATACGGTCGAGATACTTCATGATCGCTACTTTATGGGGGACGGTCACATTAAACCCTTGAATGCCAAGGGCCCGCATGCCTTTCACAGCATCTTCAAGATCTTCATTTTCCACGAGAAAAGCGTGATAATGCCCTTTTAAAGAAAGATCCTCCAAAGCCGCATTATGGATGTCCGGAGACATGGAATGAGCCACCGGATTGCCAATCAGTCCGTATATCGGTTTCATAACTCTCTCCCCTTAGCACTTATATTAGAGATCTGCGCAAAAACACGTGAACGCCTTTAGGGGCGTGGGCGACAATTTTTTGGTTTGCCTCTTGGACGGTTACCCAGCCGAGGCCTGAGAACACAACGTCCGTTTTCGGCTCTTTAATCGTAAACGTATGTTTGACAAGCTCCGGAAACGAGTCAAGATCTTCTTTTGCAGGGGGAGCAAGCATTTCCCCAGCGTGCTTTTCATACAGCTGATCAGCATTTTCAAGCTTTGTTCTGTGAATCTTGAGTTCATTCGGCATATAGCATACAAACGAAGATCTGCCTCCGCTTGCATAATCAAGCCGCGACAATCCGCCGAAAAACAGCGTCTGTTCTTCGTTCAGCTGGAAGGTGCGGGGCTTCAGTTCCTTCTTCGGCGTCAATATTTTCAGATCGCGTTTTGCGACATAGTGCGCCATTTGATGATGGTTGATGATTCCCGGCGTATCATACATCGCCGATCCGTCATCCAGAGGAATTTCAATCGCATCAAGCGTCGTCCCCGGATATTGAGATGTCGTAATAATGTCGTCTTCTCCGGAAACCTCTTTAATAATCCGGTTGATAAATGTGGATTTCCCTACGTTCGTACATCCGACAACATATACATCTTTGCCTTGTCTGTAATGTTCGATCGCGTCGATCGCATCTTTCATCCCCTGCCCGCGCCCGGCGCTGACGAGCAGCACATCAACAGGCCTTAAGCCAAGCTCTTTCGCTTCGCGCTTCATCCAGTTCACAAGACGCTCGCGCTTGACTGATTTAGGAAGAATATCTGCTTTATTTCCTATTAATAAGATCGGATTGCCTCCGACAAAGCGGTTGAGTCCGTTGATCCAGCTTCCGTTGAAATCAAAGATGTCGACGATTTTCACGATGAGCGAATCCGTTTCTCCGATGCCGTGCAGAATTTTCAAAAAATCATCGTCCGTCAGTGAAACATCCTGAATTTCGTTATAATTTTTCAATCTGAAGCAGCGCTGGCAGATGACGTTATCTTTTAACAGCGATGCTTCAGGCGCGTAGCCCAGTTTATTTTTATCTTCGGTTTGAATGGCGACTCCGCATCCGATACAAACTACCTTTTCCATTCTTTAATCCTCCCACTGAATATGGCCTTTCCGTTTTAAAGCGCTGAGAATTCTGCGTTCCACCTGGCGGTTGAAACGCGTAAAAAAGCCGTCGGAAGCTGCCACAGGCACGACAAGAATGGTATGGAACCCATTGCGGTTCCCTCCCAGCACATCTGTCATGAGCTGATCTCCTATGACAACGACGTCTTCTTTTTTAAGACCCATATTTTTGACGGCTTTTCTGAAAGCTCTGCCCATCGGCTTTTTCGCTTTGTAAATAAACGGAATATTAAGCGGTTCAGAAAATATTTTGACGCGTTTTTCATTATTATTAGAGACAATTGTCACTTTAATGCCGTGCTCTTTCATCTCTTCAAACCACTCGATAAGACGCGGTGTCGCACTCGGCCTGTCCCATTCTACAAGCGTGTTGTCCAAATCCGTAATAATCCCTTTTACATTGCGCTCTTTTAGTTTTTCAGGGGTAATATGAAAAATATTTTTTACAAATTCATCCGGCAAAAAAAACTTTTTTAACACAAAGCCGCACCCTTTCCTTTCAATTACTGCTTCTTTTTTCAATGTGTCGAATCAAATCTAAAAGTGTCTTAAAAAATCGGCTGTTCGAAAAGTTTTCGACATATAATAGGATTCTTCAACAGGTGTGGATAAAATTACACACAGTATCCACTCATATTTCATCGACCTTTTATTAAATTATAAACATGATACCCACAAGTTATCCACTTTTTGGTGTGGATAACAGAACGATTGTTCTCGCCCAATATTCATGATAGATTATAGGTACTTCAAACAAAGATCATATAACTTAACATTTTATGCTTATTCCAAACAGGTTATTCCAATTTTCATAAGGAGGTGTCTTCCCCATTAAATGGGTACCGAGTATGAAAAAGCTGTCTGATGAACTTTTAATAGAATCATACATTAAAGCAAATGAGATGAATTTGAACCGCGAATTCATCGAGCTGATTGAAACCGAAATCAAAAGAAGGTCGCTCGGTCATCTGCTTTCCGTCTCTTCATAGCTCAAGCACTCCCGGGCGCTCTTGCCGCTTTTTTTCACTTAGGTTGATATTATATCACTTGAATAATACGCTTACTACTGTTTTTCATGAAAAAACACCTCTCTAAAAGAGGTGCTATTTGAAGAATCCGTGAGGACTAAGCCAGTAGAACCCGCCGATGACCAGCAGGACGACTAAAAGGACGACAACGAACGCATATCCGTATGCGGCGCCTGCATATCCGGGATAAGCCGGGTACGAACACGGACCAGCGGGAAAAGGATATCCCATCGCATCATTCCTCCTTTGGACTGTTATAGTAACAGCCTATGAAGAAAAAGGAGAAATGGCTAGGCCTTTTACTTAAATCAAGAAGTTTTTATGACTTTACTTTCATTAATTCCTTCAAAAATAATTCGCGCGCCTTTTGGGGTTAAGTGATTTCCCGATGGGTCGATAAACCCCGAATGGATCAGCTTCTCATCCGTAGCTCCACCTGCTTTTTTCACGATGTTTTTCCAGTTGTCGATTAGCGGAACATCAAGTTCACGCGCCGTTTCCCTTGTGACGTCATTATAGGAATCGTGCCATTTACGCGCTCCTCCGTATTTTTCAAACGAAGCAGCACGGTATCTTGCATAATAAAAGATGTTGTCTCCGCTTCCTTCGACGATCGGCAGGCACGTCATTAATATCGGCTCTATCCCGCGGCGGCGGCTTTCATTAACAAAATAATAGAGATTTTCTTTAAACCTTTTTTTGGATACGCGCGGCAGCCCTTTCGCAAGAATTGCTGCATCATTTGTTCCGAACATGATAAAAAGATATGCCGGCTGCTTATCCAGCACATCCTTCCTGAACCGAAACCTGGCGTCTTCCGTCGTTTCTCCGCCTATTCCTGCATTATTTATTTTGTACTGCCCTTGAAGGGAAGTCTGAAGTAAATTGACCCACTTTTCCGCTTTTGGATAATCGCGAAATTGCCAATTTGAGCCGCGTGTATTGCTGTCTCCAAATGCTACGACTTTTCTGGGATCGTCCTCTCCGCAGCCTGCAAGCAGAAGCAGAAAGACGAGGACCATCACCAAGCTTTTTTTCATTCGTTCCACCTCCAAAAGCCAATACTACGATCATATAGGAGAGAAGCCGCACTTTCAACGGGAGAAATCTCTGTCATCCTGCAAGCGTTTAGTCCTTGCTATGCCTTTAACCTGTCCCCCCTGTTTAAAAACATTCGTATTGGTTCACGGTTTTCCGACAAACAATGAATATGTTTTGACAGGTCGAAAGCCTAATTTTTCAGCGAGGCGAATCGATGCGTCGTTTTGCCGGTCGCAATCCCAGCGCGGTTTCAAACGATTCTCTATTGCATGCGCGATAAAGGCGCTGGCGCAGCGGACTGCAAACCCCCGTCCCCTGTAATCCGGGTGTGTTGCGATATCAACTTCGGCAAAGCGTTCCGAACAAAAAATGGAGACACATTCACTGGCGATCACACCTTCATGCAACACTTTAAACCCGAAACCGTTCTTCAAAAAACGGCCGGTCCCTCCCCAATATTCATCAGCGTATTTTTCAGTAAAATTCGCGCTTTTTTGAAGGTCATCTTCAGAAAATCTTTCAACCCCGTCAAATGCGGCGCCACAATCACGTTCCTCTTTTCCAAGGAAAAATGACACGCGCTCCATTTGCTGCAGCGGATCGCCAAGCCCCTCGATTAAAAAGTCATCCCACTTTTCGGAAGCCGAAAACACAGTAAAGCGCGCTCCGTTCCTCTGTTCATTCAAATAATGAAGCCACTGGCTTCTTCCGCTGTCCGGAATGTTTCCAGCGACATAATAAATCCCGGAAGCTGTCCGAAAAAGAGCAGTGGCCGGCGTGAGGAAATCATCGACATAGACGTTTCCTTCGATAAGTCCTTCAGCTATCGCATGCGCGAATGTCGGACTTTCTTCTGTTAACAAAATCTTTGCTTTTCGTTTTTCGCTCGATTTCAGTTCAATCATCATGACTCCCTCCCTCGAACTTGAGACCGATCGTCAAGCCCCGCTCGCTGATTCGGTGCCGTCTTCAATATTGCGGTCAAAGATAAAAACAGACACCGCAATATCCTCCTGAATTTTGATGTCTGTAAAAAGGTGCTCCAGCTTCGCTCCGATGAGCTGCTCCATTCCCTCCGGCACGTGATTGGAGTAGTGTTTCTGAATCAAGGTCGTCCTTGCGGCATGGACCATTTCCCTTCCCTCCGACGTGCTTGCAATAAATTGCTCGCTCGCCGTCAAATTGCCGTAAAGCGTCGAAACTGCCATATTGTCGACAAAGACCGTGCGAATCCGTTCAGGCCCCTTGCCAAACAGCTCTTTTCGAAGCTTGCGGATCATATCGTTGAATTCGTGGATTTTTTTAGACATCATGTATACCCCTTCCGTTTAAACCTTGCACCTGTCTCGATGTCCCCTTAGACATTTCACTTGGTTAAAATTTTCCTATTCTATTGAATTATAATCAATATCACTTTATAATAAAAGCCGGGCTGATGGATTTGTAATACTGTCGTGTTATGAATCTATCGAATTCTGACAATATAGGATTGGTCTGTTAGTAAGCTTTGCTAGTAAACTATTCCGCCATGTATGTTTATACCGCTTTCCGCGCCGGGGATCGGTATATATATACATGGCTTTTTTGATTTTGAAAAGATGATGGAGGGGAATAAAGATGGACGGAAAGCCAATCAGTGTCCGGATAGACGGTAAAGAAATTAAAGCAGCGGCCGGGGCAACCGTTTTAGACATATTGAACAAAAACGGGTTTGAACACCCGCAAATATGCCATGTTCCGGAGACGGATCCTATTCAAACGTGTGATACCTGTATTGTGGAAGCAGACGGAAAATTAAAACGGGCATGCTCCCTGCGGGCAGAAGACGGAATGACGGTCAGCCTGTCTGGAGAACGGGTCAAAGCAGCACAAAAAGAAGCAATGGACCGCCTGCTCGAAAACCATTTGCTTTATTGTACGGTATGCGACAACAACAACGGCAACTGTACGCTACATAATACGGCAGAAATGATGGGAATCGAAGAGCAGAAATACCCTTACACGCCTAAAGAAGACCCGTCTTGCGCAGTCGATATGTCTCACCCCTTTTACCGCTATGATCCGAATCAGTGCATCGCATGCGGACAATGTGTTGAAGTGTGCCAAAACCTGCAAGTCAATGAGACGCTCTCGATTGACTGGGAGCGTGAACGGCCGCGGGTGATCTGGGATGAAGGCGTTTCAATCAACGAGTCCTCATGCGTCAGCTGCGGGCAGTGTGTCACGGTCTGTCCGTGCAATGCGTTAATGGAAAAATCAATGCTTGGAAAAGCCGGTTTCATGACAGGCATCAAACCGGATGTCATGGAGCCGATGATCGACCTTGTCAAAGATGTAGAGCCGGGATACAGCAGCATCTTTGCCGTTTCAGAAGTCGAGGCGGCGATGCGCTCACAGCGGATCAAAAAGACAAAAACCGTCTGTACGTTTTGCGGTGTCGGCTGTTCATTTGAAGTATGGACAAAAGGCCGTGACATCTTAAAAATTCAGCCGGTGTCAGAAGCTCCCGTCAACGCCATCTCGACGTGCGTGAAAGGGAAATTCGGATGGGATTTTGTAAATGCGGAAGAACGTTTAACCAAACCGCTGATCCGCAAAAATGATGAATTTGTCGAATCGACTTGGGAAGAAGCGCTTGACTACGTCGCCCGCAGATTAGGCTCGATTCGGGAGCAGAGCGGAAAAGACGCCGTCGGGTTTATTTCGTCTTCAAAGATCACGAATGAAGAAAACTACTTGATGCAAAAGCTGGCGCGGCAAGTATTTGGCACTAACAATGTCGACAACTGCTCGCGGTACTGCCAGTCTCCGGCAACAGACGGATTGTTCCGCACAGTCGGCATGGGCGGCGATGCAGGCACCATTCGAGACATCGCGAAAGCAGGCCTCGTCATCATCGTCGGCGCCAATCCGGCCGAAGGCCACCCGGTACTGGCAACCCGTGTGAAGCGCGCCCATAAGCTTCACGGACAAAAGCTGATTGTCGCCGACCTTCGCAAAAACGAAATGGCCGAACGCTCGGATCTGTTCATCAGACCGCGGCAAGGAACTGATCAAGTATGGCTGATGGCCGTGACGAAGTATATGATCGACAAAGGCTGGCACGATCAGGCTTTCATTGATGAAAACGTCAATTTCTTTGAAGAATATAAGCAATCGCTTGAAACATACACCCTTGAATTTGCAGAAAAAATCACAGGCATCCATAAACAGACGCTGATCCAAATCGCTGAGATGATCCGCGACGCCGACGGAACATGCATTCTTTGGGGGATGGGGGTCACCCAAAACACAGGCGGTTCCGACACGTCCGCCGCGATTTCAAATCTGCTTTTAACTACCGGCAATTACCGCCGCCCGGGCGCAGGGGCGTACCCGCTCCGCGGCCACAACAATGTCCAGGGCGCCTGTGACATGGGAACGCTTCCCGGCTGGCTTCCGGGATATCAGCACATTACAGATGACAAAGCGCGGAAAAAGTTCGAACAAGCTTACGGCACAACAATCGACAATAAACCTGGACTTGACAACATCGAAATGCTTCACGCCGTTGAAGAAGGTAAAATGAAAGCCATGTATATCGTCGGAGAAGATATGGCTTTAGTCGATTCAAACGCAAACCGGGTCCATGACATTTTATCAAGCCTTGATTTCCTTGTGGTTCAGGATATGTTCCTTTCGAAAACAGCCCAATACGCCGACGTTGTTTTGCCTGCGTCAGCTTCGCTTGAAAAAGAAGGAACTTTTACAAACACGGAAAGACGCGTCCAGCGATTGTATCAGGCGCTTCCGCCGCTCGGAGACGCAAAGCCCGACTGGGTCATCATTCAAAACATCGCAAACCGGCTTGGAGCTGACTGGCATTACAGCCACCCGGGAGACATTTTTTCAGAAATGGCAAGCCTGTCTCCGCTGTTCGCCAGGGCGGATTATGACGCAATTGAAGGATGGAACAGCTTCCTGTGGGGCAGCCTGACCGGAGAAAGCACGCCTCTTTTGTATGAAGACGGCTTTAATTTCCCTGATCGGAAAGCCCGCTTTGCCCTCGCAGACTGGACAAAGCCTGCCGAATTTCCTGAAGAGTACGACCTTCACATTAACAACGGCAGAATGCTGGAGCATTTTCACGAAGGCAATATGACGAACAAATCGGCAGGCATCCAGGCGAAAGTGCCGGACGTCTTTGTTGAAGTCTCTCCTGAGCTCGCCAAAGAACGGGGCGTCTGTGACGGATCGCAGGTCAGACTGATCTCGCCGTTTGGCGCCGTAAAATTAACCGCGCTTGTGACAGACCGGGTCAGAGCCAACGAATTGTATCTGCCGATGAACTCGACAGATAAAGAATCTGCGATCAATTTCTTGACAGGTCCCGCAGTAGATGCGCGCACCAATACACCTGCTTACAAGCAGACCAAAGTGCGTATGGAAGTGCTCGGCGCATGTGCAGAACCGCCGCTTCCGAAAACAAATCCGCGCAATAAGAAACGCCATCCGCAAAACGGAGCCGAAGTCGAGCGGAAATGGAAACGTCCGGGATACGTTCATTTAACAGACTAAATCAAAAGGAGGTCATCACACATGGCAGCTCCCATCACCGCCATCCGCAAAGAAGACAAATCTGAGGAGCAAATGAAGCTCGAAAAACTTGAAGAACTCAAATCCCTTTTGGCTGAACAGGAAGCCGCCGTTTCAAAAACGATGAAGCTTCTCGGCGAACTGAACGGCCTCGGGGTTCTTGATGCCGCAGACAGCATGATCGGCGCGAAGGAAGACATCGCCAAAATCGTCCTCGGCCAGCTGTCCAAAGAGCCGGCCAAAAACCTGATGAATACAGCCATTGCAGCGGGCGGCGCCCTCTCCAAAGCCGAACCGGAAGTCATGGGGAAACTGACAGAAAGCATCGTCGCCGGCACAAAACAAGGAGAGGACTTTTTAAAAAGCGATAAAAAAACCGGGGTCCTCGATCTGCTGAAAGCTATGAACGACCCGGACATCAACCGAGCCGTCGGCTTCGGCCTGCAATTTTTAAAAGGCATGGGAAAAGCACTGAAAGACTAACCAATAAGAAAACCGGCTTATCATTTGAGCCGGTTTTTTTGATAGAAGCACTTGCTTTCTATCGCCTCATTTGCTGTGTGTTTCATCTTTTTTATTCAGCGATTCTTTTAAAATATTAAAAACTGCCACCGCAATAACGACAGTCATTAAACCTGTCGTCAGCGGGTTTGGGAAGGTTTCCTGAACCCCGATCATGACCACGCTCAGCACAATCAACGAAAGTATGAAAAGACGTTTGTTTTTCATCTGCCGCACCGGACTGACTGATTGATAGCGTTTACCATATGGTGAACCGTCCGGCACCTTCACCCCCTTACCTTTATTATCGCGCTCTTGTTAACTTTTGTAAATGTTTAAAAAATGGAAGCGATTGCATTAGAATCGTCATCACCGGCGAAAACAAGCTACTTCATGCCGAACAGAACGCCGGAAGATTTGGCAGTCCGGCAATTTTGCCGCGTACAGACACAGACATCCCCCCTCCCACATACATTTACATATAGGCTTCTGCCTACATACATTATGTGGAGGTGCCGATAATGACAGGTGTTTTTGCAGCGCTCGGTTATGTCATCAAGGAACTCGTTTTTTTAGTATCATATGTGAAAAACAATGCCTTTCCACAACCGCTGTCAAGCAGTGACGAAAAAAAGTACTTGGAGCTGATGGCCCAGGGGGATGAACACGCGAGAAACATGCTGATCGAGCATAACCTCCGGCTTGTCGCCCACATCGTCAAAAAATTCGAGAACACAGGCGAGGATGCAGAAGACCTGATTTCCATCGGAACGATCGGGCTGATCAAAGCGATCGAAAGCTATTCAGCCGGAAAAGGAACGAAGCTCGCCACTTATGCGGCGCGTTGTATAGAAAATGAGATCCTCATGCATTTGCGCGCATTGAAAAAAACGAAAAAAGACGTCTCCCTCCATGACCCGATCGGCCAGGACAAAGAGGGCAACGAAATCAGCCTCATCGATGTCCTCAAATCGGAAAACGAAGACGTCATCGACACCATCCAGCTCAACATGGAGCTTGAAAAAGTCAAAAAATACATCGACATCTTGGACGGCAGAGAAAAAGAAGTCATCGTCGGCCGCTTCGGCCTTGATTTGAAGAAAGAAAAGACGCAGCGGGAGATTGCGAAGGAGCTTGGGATCTCGCGGAGCTATGTGTCGCGGATTGAGAAACGCGCGCTGATGAAGATGTTTCATGAGTTTTACCGGGCGGAGAAGGAGAAGCGGAAGAAGGCGAAGGGGAAGTGATGCCGAAGAAAAGGCCGGAGAATAAAATCCGGCCTCTTTTTATGGATCTTTACGTGAATAAACCTTTTATAAGCAGCCTCAAAAATCTAATGTAGCAAACGGAAACTAGATACTATCTTCGAATAAATCCGATTACCAATACAAAAAACCATCTTATTTAACTACGTTAATTACTTTTGTGGAAGAAAAGAATAAACATATGTATCATATACCTTTCCGTTTTGATACATATATCTTTTTAAAATACCCTCTTTTTGAAATCCCATCTTTGTCAATAAGTTGTTTGAAGCTGTATTTTCAGTAAACACAACTGCACCTATTCTTGTTAAACCTAAAGTTTCAGAGGCATATGAAAGGATTTTGGATAAAGCCTCGGACATATATCCCTTTCTCCAGTGATTCGGGTGAATTTCATAACCTATTTCTGCACGTTTGTGTTTTGGAGACCACGCGTTTAATCCAATTGTCCCAATCAACCCTCTTTCGCCTTTTCTTTCAATTCCCCATGAATTCCTTTTTTCTCTTCAAAGTTTTTAGCGAAAAAATCCACAAGACCTCTTGCTTGATCAATAGTTTCCAACGAGTCTTGGCCATAAAAACGTGTGACATTATCATTCGAAAAACAAGCAAAAATCCCCTCTGCATCATCGTAAGTTATTTCTCTTAAAATTAGTCTTTCTGTTTCTAGAGTAGGAAACATTCAACCTTCCTCCTGTCTATCTTCCAACACAACACTTTTCAATATATCAAACCTTTAACTAACACAGTCTCATATTCCAAAATTATAACAAAAACGAACAATAATTACTTTTATTAATGAAAGTAGGCTCAGTAAAAAACAGATAACCTCCAAGTGGCACAGCCTCATCGATGTCCTCAAATCAGAAAACGAAGACGTCATCGACACCGTCCAGCTCAGGCACAGAGCTTGAAAAAGTGAAAAAACACATCGACATCCTCGACGGCAGAGAAAAAGAAGTCATCGTCGGCCGCTTCGGCCTTGATTTGAAAAAAGAAAAAACACAGCGCGAAATCGCGAAAGAACTCGGGATTTCGCGGAGCTATGTGTCCCGGATTGAGAAGCGTGCGCTGATGAAAATGTTTTATGAGTTTTAACGGGCGGAGAAGGAGAAGCGGTAGAAGGGGAAATGAAGAAGAAGCCGGTCCAGAAGTTCCGGCTTCTCTTTTATTTCACCAGGCCCTCAACCTAGTAAAAAGTCTATCTCTATTGCAATTTATTTGACTTATACCAATTCAAGTCATTTTTATTTATTCTGGGCAGTTCATGAGCTTTTTCAGCAAGAGCTTTACTGAAACAAAGCCCCTTATACCGTTTGATTTTTTGACGCACCCAGACCGAATATGAACAGCAAAATACTGACCATAAGCAACAGTAATATTGGGAGGTTCCAGCTTGCCGTGACATCATGGAGCAAACCAAACAAGGTCGGTCCTGTTGCAGCCAGCAAATATCCGACAGATTGGGACATACCAGACAAAGAAGCCGCATCGGTGGCATCTTTCGTCCGCAAGCTTAAAAAGATCATAGCCAAACTGAACGCACATCCCCCAGCAATTCCGAGTAAAATTGTCCATAACAAAATAAGTGCATTATCGCCGAAATAAAGGCCACCCAATGAAACAAAAAACAGGACAGTCATGATGACAACCAGCAAACGCTGGTTCTTCATGCGTCCCGCAACGATTGGTACGATGAATGATACGGGAAGCGAAGCGAATTGAAATAGCGATAGCATCCAGCCAGCGCTGTCTTCATTCAAGCCCCGGCTTGTCATGACTTCAGGTAACCAAGCGATCAATACATAGAAAAGCAGAGACTGCAATCCCATAAAAAGTGTAATAATCCATGCCAACGGTGAACGCCACAGACTTCGCCGCGTCGACGCACCGCTAGTTGTTATCCTGGCTGACGCGTGACTCGCCCGCGCTTTAGGAAACCAGAATAGTGCGGCTATCAGAGCGAGCAGGCCCCAGATCCCAAGTGCGCCATTCCAGCCAAAACCGAGATTGCGGGCGAGCGGGACGCTTACACCAGAGGCTATCGCACCGCATAAATTCATCGATACTGAATACAGCCCTGTCATAAAACCGACATTATGAGAAAAATCCCGTTTAACCAGACTTGGAATTAGCACGTTGCACACTGCAATCGCGAGTCCAAGCAAAACGGTGCCTGCAAACAAAGGAACTGTTGCGGTCAGAGAGCGGACAGCGATACCTATCATGAGCAGAACCAATGCATAAAGTATGATCCGTTCCATCCCGAAGCGGCGCGCCAAGATAGGCGCGAAGGGGGAAAGAAGCGAGAAAGCAAGCAACGGCAATGTCGTGAGCAAGCCTGCCGCAGTATTTGATAATCCAAGGGACTCGCGAATCGATCCTACCAGTGGGCCTACCGATGTTAGCGGTGACCGCATCGTCAGTGAAATAAGGACAATGCCTATGATGATCGGCAAACTCAATGAGAACGAAAGCTTTGCCTCAGTTGGCTTCGTACCACTTTGTACGCTCATAGCCGCTCCCCCTCTTCACCGGCAATAACATTCTTGGATTCCTCGATATAGCGATGAACTGCTTCCACGGCACGAGCGGCGTCCTGACCAACAATCGCTTCGACCAGTTGCCGGTGCATTTCCAAGAAATCCGCATCGACTTCATAACGGGTCAGACTTGTGATCGAATCTTGTAACGCTTCGGCGATATGGCTGTATATTTCAATCAATATTTCATTATGAGACGCCTTAACAATATTTTGATGCAGATCAATATCGGCCGCTACAAAGCTATCAATGTCACCGAGTTCTGCCGCTGCCTCGCAGCGTTCCAGCTGGAGAAGAAGGTCGCGCGCCTCGTCGTCGGTTCTGCGTTGTGCAGCTAGATGAGCTCCCTCTCGTTCTAGTGCATACCGAACTTCTAATGTTTGCAGTGTATCTGATCGCAAAATGCGTTTTTTCAACACGGCCCCCAAGGCACTTGAAGAACAGACATAAGTTCCGTCACCTTGTTTCGTCTTCAAGAGTCCCGCATGTATCAATGCCCGAATGGCTTCCCTTAATGTATTGCGGCTAACATTCAGCTCGTTCATCAATTCCGGCTCAGCAGGAATGCGCATCCCGACACCCCACTTTCCAGATTCGATCATACTTTCCATTTGTAGTGCGACTTGCTCAACCAGCGTCTGCCGGTTTGTTTTCTGAAGCATGTGTCTATCCTCCTGTAATGTCTTTATCAAACATAGGATGTTTGGTTATTTGGTATTCTATCATGCCTATGAGATTAAGACAACAAAATCAGTCAATTCTTTATTACTACAAAAACAGATAGCCTGCGAATGTAAAGTTAAATACCTTTTCATGGTAAAATGATTGAGCCTTAGAAAAATAAAAAGACCGCAAAGCTTTCCTAAAGAAGCGTTACGGTCTTTGGGTCTTCTTTTTTTGCTTCGTATAAGTCAATGGATTTCCAGCGCGGAATACACTGCACATACATTGATTGGATTCCTTTTTCAGTGAATGGTATTCAATCCGTTTCGGGCTGAAATACGTGTTGACGCTCCTCTGCTTGACTATTTAATATGCGATAGCTGGCCCCTCCAATATGAAGCGGAATATCCAGCTTCTCTAAATTTGGCATTCCATTTTTTAAGAAAAGCTCTTTATCTTGATATCTCTGTAAAACTTCCCCCGCAATCCACTCTTGATCGCCCAAAGTGGAAATACTGTGTACTTTACACTCATATGCAAAATACGCATCAGTTAAAATCGGTATCTCAGCTTTTAGTCCTTCTTCGTATTGAATATGAAATGCTTCAAACTTATTTATATCTCTACCGCTATAGGTGCCTAATGCTTGAATGAGTTCCGAACATCTCCCCGGAAGAAAATTCACGCCGAAAACGCCACTTTTCTTAATCAATTTGTAAGAATATGTCTCTTTATTTATCGATATCCCATACATTCCGGGAGAAGATCCAATGTAGGTATGCCACCCGGAAGCCATTGCGTTTTTTTCGCCTTCATATTGTGCCGTAACGACAGCTACCATGCCGGGATAGGCGTACCAAATTGGTTCATCTATCGGTGCTCTCATCTTCACCGCTCCTTTTGTTTTAGATTCATTTTTTATTAGAATTTAAGAGGCTCACATCTAAATCGACATGTTCTTCTTCAAATGGACCGTTCGTTTTAGCTGCAAGCCAGTTTAATAAATGGGCTCACAGCAGGCTATTTCCGACTTGCCATTGCCGGCATGAGTAACCGAAGCGTCTTATTTTCTGCCGTTTTTATACATCCTCCCTTTCGAATATTCATCAGAAC
The DNA here is from genome assembly GCF_037976035.1 of Bacillus sp. FSL K6-0972. NCBI lineage: Bacteria > Bacillati > Bacillota > Bacilli > Caryophanales > Bacillaceae > Bacillus > Bacillus sp. FSL K6-0972. The sequence continues at coordinate 2,824,330 of NZ_CP150260.1, forward strand.
GATGCATAAATCATAAACCCTATAGCAACTATAGGGTCAAGGGGTTCGTTATTTTTTCAGCACTCTGAATTCTGTGAGGAAGTCTTCTTCTTTTAATGAGTTATAGCTGTTTGGAAAAGAAACTTGATATACTTTTCCATCCGTTTGAATGCCATGAGATACAATAAAATCGTACAGTTTTTGATAGTATGAAAAATAATTTGTTGCAGTGCAATCAAATGAAATACATACATATTCACCGGATGGGATCGTATCTATCCCAATATTTTGTTCTCCTGTATCTATCTTTACTCCATCATAAATTGTCGTAAAAACACTGTTGCAATAAATATCACCGGAATCTTTATAAGGCTTTAAATCATAAATCAGTCCATAATGGTTATCGACTATATCTCCTCTTTCTTCAAGGACTTCAGCCAATTTTCGGTAATACAAATCTGATTGGTCATGAGGATTCACTTGAGGTGTCGCTGCTTTTAAAATGGTTTGGCCTTCTATATCCCGAACATAAACCAGACCTTCTTCTTTTTTAGTGCGTATCTCCAATTGTTCATGAAGCTGATTCTTTCTTCTTTGAAGCAATTGCCTGGCACGTTCGAGTCTTTCCATTTCACGCTCAATCACGTTTTCTTGCTCCTCAAGGAAGGTTTGCATCAGTTCAGGGGTACATGTATGTGAGATAATGCGCTTAATTTCTTCCAAAGGCGTTTTAATGTATTTGAGATATTTTATAATATCCAAATAAAAGAACTGTTTAACATGGTAATATCGATAGCCATTATCCCGGTCTGTACATTGAGGCTTGAAAATTCCGATCTTATCATAATAGCGCAATGTTTGAATTGAAATGTTATTTAGACGGGCTGTTTCCCCGATTGAAAAATATTCCTTCATCAATCTCATCCTTTCTTTTTTTGTTAGTTCCAAGAATTCTTTCTTCGACTATACTATGACCTTCAACTGAACGACCTTGAGAAAAACCTGTTTAAGACGATCTTCCTCGCTTTCTTTGTTAAATATATCCACTAAGAAAATATATTTCCTGTATATCCAAATAGTTACTACAAGGTTTATGATTTGTTATGCAACTTTAAAAATGGTGATGAAAGGGGTGAGTATCTGCCACAAGATGATGAGAGAATCCACCAAACGCGAATGAGAATTAACCACATTATAGCAATTTCACAGTCGATAGAGTGTATCTAATAGCATGAATAGCTGATATGGAATTTGTCTGTCGGGGTATGAGCACTTCCTTCAGACGTTTAGTTTTTAGGTATTGCTTATCGCAGATGGAAGAAGGATCTTTTTCCCTTCGAAAAGGGCATAAATCCAGATATGGTGATGATTTGCTTCAAATGCCATCGCGTACCGCCGTATTGGTATCTTTAATGTAATCTTGGACAATTTATACCAAGGCGAGGCATTCTTAAAGATGGTACATATTCAATTCGGCCATCGCCCAGTTCGTCTTTAATCTTATGTCAGGTTCGGCCTTGATTTGAATAAAGAAAAAACGCAGCCCGAAATCGCAAAAGAGCGCAGGATTTCACGGAGCTACGTATCCCGGATTGAAAAACGCCGTCTGGGTTTACTTACGCTTCGGTCCCCGGCACAAATCCGATTTGCGCCGAAACAAAAACGAACGTTCAAGCGTTTTACATGAGAAATATCAGTCCAAATTTTCAAAATGGCAACATGGAGACACGCCCCGTTCATCCGGTTACTTAACTTAGCTCCGATTGGTGCCGGCAAACACCAATGATCCCAGCATTAGTGATGCAAGATGCTATACCTAACCTTTACAGCATCAACCGAGAAAGTCGATAATCACCCAATAGGCTTCCTCATTTTGATGATCGGCCTCCAGCAAAAAGTTTTTAACAACCCTATCATTCTCCCAATGAATTGTAAGGAATGTCCGAAAAAGAAAATCCCAAATTCTCAGTAAAACCACTGAGAATTTGGGATGTTTCATTCAAAATGTAGTTCTATTACTATAAGCGAATGACAACATACAAGCTGGTTACTTATCAGGTTATCACTAGCTCGTCCATATGCTTCTGCTGCATTAGTTTTCATTTAAAAGTCTCATCATCTTTTCCATGAAATCATTATAGTCTTTGGCTTTTATTAGCTCATGAACATTTCTCCACTCGGATAAAATGTTAATCACCCCTTCGAAGAAAGGACTGAATAACTCACGCTGCTGTTTATTAATTGAAATCATAACAATGATTTGAACTTTCTCTTTCCCCCAATCTACAGGGCGATCCAAGATGTTGATACAAATACCCGTTTTTGCAGCATCCATATGCATGGAATGAGGGACAGCTACATTGTTATTAAATGCAGTTGAAGACATGCGCTCTCTCTCAAGCACAGACTTTCCATAATCTATAGAGACATAGCCTTTTTCATACAGAAGCTTTGCCATGTATGCAATATAAGATTCAGCGCTGTCGAGATAAACATTTTTCATAAACAAATCTTCATCAAAATATAAATCAAGATATTGTTTAACTTTGCGATTCTTTTTTTGTTTACTTAATTTGTTTAATTGAATTTGGATGTATCCATAGTCCTCTTCTGTCAGATAAGGATGAACGAATACAGATGGGGTTTGTTCATCCTTTAGTGGTAATGTGCTTATGATTAAATCTATTTCCTCAAGTAAAACAATCTCACTTGAGTCAGATAAAACTTTTATAATCTCTAAAGAATTGTGAAATTTCTTTTCGAGCTTTTGAATGAGTTGCAGTCGCATATCATAGTAGTTTGGACAAATTACTGCACATATAATTTTCTTTTCCAAATTTTTTCTTCGCTCGAAATAGGAGCCAATATGAAAAGCAATATAAGAAATCTCATCTTCATTAATATGAATGTTTTCCATCAGCTGAATTTGATTCGAGATAAAGACAGCCAGTTCATAAATTAGAGGGTATGAATCCTTTAATTTATAGGTTAAAGGATTCTTAACCATTTGCCCATGCTTCGCCCGGAAAAGCAGATTGCGTATATGGAGCGTGAACTTGACAAAAAACTCATCATCAACAATTTCAATAAAATAGCATTCGTGTACTTTCTCTAACAGTTTCTTTGACAGGTTTACGTAATGTTCGGCGACGTAGCGATTTAAGGAGCTGGATGTTAATGACTGATAATTCAGCAATGTCGTTTTACTTGATAAAAGCAATATAAAATTGTATCGCTCCGATTCATTAAAGGCAATACCATATTTCACTTCCAATAAATCCGCAATTTTATTAGCTGCTTCGGTTTCAAAATTACTTTTTAATTTATTAAGGTCAGATGACTGAATGACCGAGTTGTTGTTTTTGATTCGATCCAATGTAATCACAAGGTGGAGAAGAAGATTATTCATAATATAATCGTTTACATACAAATTAAACTCCTCAAGAATGGAAGCGATTTCATTTTTTAGTGAAAAAACATCGTAATTCGGAAAAGAATCTTGAACAGCCTTTAAACTTAAAAATTCTTCGGAAGTTTCTTGTGAAATAATAAAGCTCATTAATCGCCGCTTATCCGTCTCTTCACCTAATAAAATAAGCGTGTCTTTCTTATGACGGATTTTTAAGCTGTACGGCTTAATCATTTTATTAGCCTGAACAATATCATTTTCGATTGATGAAACACTTAAAAAAAGCTTCTCACCTAAATCAAATATATTTAGCCCTTCTGTGTGAAGAATTAATTCTTTCAAGATCACTTTTATACGGTCTATTGGAGAAGTGTAATGATTGTCCGTTTTCACTTTATCTCTGCTTATTAGCTGATACCCTTGTGCAGAAGACGTAATAACCATTTGATCCCGGTTAATTTCATTGACATATTTTCTAATGGTTCTTGTGGACACTTTAAAATAACTTGATAAACTTGCCGCAGTACACCAATCATTTTTAGTTGCCAAGTATTGAATAAAAGCCTCTCTACGATCATTTCTCATCATCGGGCTCCTTTATATAAAAATATAGAACTTCTGATTATATTATAGAAAAACGATAACCTATATTCGAATAAAAAAAGTTCCTGCAAATAGGAACTTTCAGACCTTTGACAAAACAGGTCGTTCTCTTTAATCCGCCCTACTTTATTTAAGTGAGGGAGCTGTCCAAGTCAATTTCCCCTGTTTTTTCCGATTCATGCAGCCAAAACAAGCTGACCGCGTATTTGCAGAAAGATCGAGATGGGTTTCCGGCATTCCCTCACTTTCTGTCATTCTTCCCTATAGTTGATTAGCAGTCCAAAGGTATTTTTTTCGAGTGACAATGCTTCAGTTGGCTTGTATTTTCCTGTCATTGTGTGTGGGATCATCGATTTTCCTTCTTACGGCAATCCGTTCCCCACACTTCACTTTCCAACAAAAATTCTCGGCATAATGCATTGTTTTACGTGCCGGAAACGAAAAAACAATCGTGACTTTATTCCTTCTTCAAGGAAGGATAAGCGCCAGAAAAGACGGCAGAGCATTTTCCACCATCTTTTCTGTCATAATTCGTGTACGGTAGATGTATCTTCCCAGTATTTTGTGAAATCTTCATAATTATATAAGGTTGGGTTCATTTAACCCGCCATGTTAACACATACTAACTTGATTTTAGCGAATTAGAAATACCCAAAAACACTATAATCCATCTGACAAAAAGAAAATAAAAATCGTTTGTTGTGTTTTGGAAAATATATTACGGAAATTTGTTTGACCAGTTGACTAAATGACCAAGCTGACTGACATTTTTTATTTTTGTTCAGCCAAACCTTCTTGTGTCATTACTTTTTCTAAAGTGGCGATTGCATCTTCTTCGTCAGCACCTTGAGCAGTTATTTTAATAACAGCATCTTTTGGAATGCCCAGGGACATAACTCCCATTATCGATTTTAGATTCACGGTTTTTCCGTTGTATTCCAAATAAATATCAGCGCTAAATTTGCTTGCGGTCTGGACTAATGTTGTTGAGGGACGTGCATGAATTCCAACCTGATCAATGATTGTAAATGTTTTATTTATCATATCTTAACTCCTTCATTTTTAACTAACCTTTCATCAAGTAACGCTAGATCCAATCAGCAAAACTGTCATTTGTTATCCTAAATCCTCTCCATTTGTTGCAACGACCTTTTGATACCAATAGAAGCTGTCTTTTTTCTTCCGTTCGAGCGTTCCATTGCCGTAATCATCTTTATCAACGTAGATGAATCCATAGCGCTTGGACATTTCGGATGATGAACAACTGACAATATCAATTGGCCCCCAAGGATAGTAGCCGATTACTTCCACACCATCCTTAATTGCTTCTTTTATTTGTTCAATGTGGCGTTTAAGGAAATCGATGCGGTACGGGTCATGAATTTCGCCGTTTTCATCAACGTTATCATAAGCACCGATGCCGTTTTCAGTAATCATGATCGGTTTTTGGTAACGATCATAATACAGATTTAAAGCGGTTCTTAAACCGATTGGATCGATGGACCAGCCCCAATCGCTCGCTTCAAGCTCCGGATTTATTTTTGCAGAGTTAGCCTGCCTTACGCTTTCTGCATCAGAAATTCGAGTGTAGTAATAAGAGAAGCTAAAGAAATCTGCTGTATTTTTGAAATCTTCCTCATCATTTTCTCCGAATTGAATATGAAGATTATTTTCTTCAAAGAAGCGGAAAGCGTAATTTGGATACTTGCCACGCATGAGAATATCAGAGAAATAGTATTCCATTTGGTTGCGTTTTACCGTTGCCAGTACATCTTCCGGCTTACATGTTGCAGGATGAGAAATTGCATCGAAGAGCATCATTCCGATTTGCATCTCTGGATTAATTTCTTTAGCTATCTTTGTTGCTCTCGCACAAGCAACAAGCTCATTGTGTGCACCCTGATATTTGGCTTCCAGTAGGTTTTCCACGCGATCTGCCGGAATACCGAGGTGATTGAATGACTCAAACGTAATTAAATTAATTTGATTGACGAGAATCCAATATTTCACTTTGTCTTTATAACGTTTAAATAATACTTCACAATAACGGACAAAGAAATCAATCGTTTTCCGGTTATACCATCCATTGTATTCAGTTGCTAAATGTAATGGCATTTCATAATGGGAAACCGTAATGAGCGGCTCCATTCCATTTTTAATGATCTCATCAATTAGCTCATCGTAGAATTTTAATCCTTCTTCATTCGGCTCTGACTCATCTCCCTTCGGAAATATGCGGGCCCAATTGATAGATGTACGGAACGAATTCATTCCCGTTTCTGCCAGCATTTTTAAATCTTCTTTATAGCGGTGATAGAAATCAACCGCTGTTCGTTTTGGATAGTGGCCTTCTTTATCTTCTATTGCAAATTGAATGTCTTCAGTTGTCAGTTCAAAATTGCCTTTTTTCTTAATATCCACGCTATCATTAAACTTATTGATATCTGCTACACAGAGTCCTTTTCCGCCTTCCAGATAGGCGCCTTCTGCTTGGTTTGCCGCAATGGCGCCTCCCCATAAAAAGTTTTCAGGGAATGTATTTGGATTTTTTCTCAATTTAATTGCCTCCTTAATCGGCTTTATAAATGCCTATTACATAGTATTTAATAACTTGTGCATAACCGCAGCCACACCGCTTTATTTGGAAAAGTGACTTCATACGAATCAAGGTTATGCCTGCATTCCATCAATTTTTTCATCAAGTCTTCTAAAAACGCGAACTAACCGCTTAGCAATTTCATACTCGCTCTTTACTGTCATTAACGTATCTTGGGCATGAGCAAACAGCAATGAAAAAATAGGTTCCTCTCCCCGTGCCTCTTTTTGTACTGTTTCTGTTTGCAGTTTATGAGATGCAACGATATCTTTATTGGCTTTTTCTAATAGGTCTTCAGCGCAGTCATAGTTTTCTTCTTCACAACATTTTAATGCTTCCATGACATCATTGCGGGCATCACCTGCATGTAAAATCATTTGCATTGAAACTAAATTCAGTGCTTCTTGTTCTTTTTCTCTATCAACCATGATACAATCTCCTTCAATGTTTTTTATAAACTATAAGAATCACTCTTCGCTTAGTTCTGATTCTTTCTTCTTTTCTTGAATATCGTATGCTTTGAAAAATGGGAAGAAAATAATAAACGCAACGGCGAATAATATAATGGCTAAAATAATAGCTCTCCAATCTTGAGTAGCCAAATATGATGAAATGGGCATCGGTACATACCAAAGCAAAAATGTCTTCGAAGGGATGCTTACCCAACCTAAATAGAGAGCCCAGTAGGTAATACTTGGAATAACAATAGATACAATCCACATCGGAATCATAAAAAACGGATTAAAGACAACCGGAGCCCCAAACATTAAAGGTTCATTGATATTAAAGATGGATGGGACAACTGTTGCTCGTCCAATCGCCTTCAAGCGCATCGACTTTGCTAAAAAGAACATCATAATCACAAGAGGCAAAGTTGTTCCGATACCGCCCATATCTGTAAATGCATAGAGAGTTTCAACAACGCCTATATTGGATGGATCTCCTCCTGCTGCTGCAACTTGCTCATTTTCTGCTAGAGCTGATAAATAAACTGGATAAACGACTGGTATCATTGCCCAGCCACTGATACCGAATGTATACAAAAATGCTGGAATGAAAATAGATAAAACAAAACCAGGGTAGGTTTGCACAATATTTGATAATGGTTTAAAAATAGCCAGGATGACTTCAAAGAAATCAATATTTGCTTGAACGCCAATCAGCCATCCAGACAGCATAATCAACGTAATCGGTATAAGCGTGTCAAACCACACAGCGATAAAGTCCGGCAACGAAGAATCCTCTGAAAAAAACGAAAATTTCGAGAATAAAAAGAGGACAAATCCAACAAACAAACCGACAATCAGGGAGAGAAACATACCGGTTGCTCCGAATCGATCAAGGACAAATTGAATTTTTCCGTCCTCTAAGATAACGGGTGACAGCAAAAATAGATAGAGCGACAGACCCGTTGCGCCTGCTACTAATTTTTTATTATCCTGTTTCTTTTTTTCCATAATGAAATATGGGATTAAGAAGGCAACGAATATGCCGAGAAGACCGAATGTAAAAGTATTAATAAGTGAAACATCAGGAAACCACGAAACCACATTATTCAATAAACTGACGATCGTAATTAACGAACCTACTAGGATGAGCGGCAGAATGGTCATAACAGAATCCTGAATCGAAGATATCCAAGGGTTTTTCGTAATTTTATTTACTCGCGGAGTGAACGAGTTTGTCATAAATGTCATGATTTTGTCCATCATATTATTCACCTGAGCCAAGTAAGTTTACGATATGATCGCACGCTTTATTGCCATCTAATGAGCCATAAATGCTTTGCGGGATAACAGATACTTTAATTTGATATTCTTTTACTCTTTCCTTTATTTCATCCTCCATATATTTCAAATGAGGACCAATTAATAAAACATCGATTTCATTTAGGTACTCTGATAATTGGGACTCACTTCGAGCCTGCACAGACATTTCCAATCCTCTTTTCTTACTTGCTTTACGAATGGCGTTTGCCATAAAACCGCTGGAAGCACCTGCACCACAGATTAATAACACTTGTGTCATCTCAATTTCCCCCTAACAATATTGTTTTCGCTTACATGTTCAGTATGTCATTTGCCGATTTTCAATACCAATAATAAAAGTTCCTATCCATAGGAAATCAAAGGGGGCGGACACAGGCAAATCGAACTTTCAGATAAACACAAGGGGCGGGAATTTCCCGCCTCAAATCATTTCCCCTTAGCCTGATAAAACACATGAAACATCTTCAACAGCGCTCGCTTCTCAATCTCCGACACATAGTTGTGCAGCTTATTTTCCATTCATTTATATCTCCATCAAAGACATTTTATAATCCCCTTAAAATTCTTGTTTTACCTCTTTTTTAATTGCATCACCGACCAACGAGATATAACTTATCGTTTACTGCATTAAAATAACAAAAACGGATAACCTGCGGGCGGCAACGAAATTTCGCTCATCGATGTCCTAAGGATCGGAAAACGAAGACGTCATCGACACCATCCAGCTCAGGTACGGACTTGAAAAATGCAAAAAATAAACCGTCATCTTGGACGTCAGAAAAAAGAAGAAAGAGAAAACGCAAAGGAGCTCGAGATAATGCGATGACTCCGAATGTGAGAAATGGGTGAAGAGGAAGTGATATTAGTGAAGAGACTCAGGGAGATATAAACCCGGCCTCTTACATGAAAAAAATACGCTGAGGATTTTTTGCACATTCATAGTTCCATGACAGATTAAAGGACTAAATACTTGTCCAATTCAGTCTTTTAGTTTAATAACTTAAGCTTTTGTCTTATCAAAACGATAAAGTACAGGTTGCAAAATATATAAACAAAACACAATCCAAATAAAAAGAGAGAACCACTTTACTATTGAATCCCATCCGCTCCAAAAAGACATAAAATAAAGTATTGGCAAAATAAAAATTAAACCAAAAAGCAATTTTGAAGCTGTTGTTTCCTTTAGTGGACTTTTACATCTGGGGCAAGTTGGCGTTTTTGTTCTAATAAGCTTATATTTTTCTCTAAAAGTAAACGGTTTCCTGCATATCGGACATTTGCTCATTTTCTCTCTCCTTAACAGGGCTTACTTTGTAAAAACCAGCTTGAGCTTTGTTGTTTACTTTGTTTTTTCTTATAGTACCAAGTGGACTTATGCTTATATTTATATTGTTTGTAACACATGCTTCCATCTTTCACAGGCTTCGAAGTTCTATATTGCTTGATTTTTACCTTTATTAATTTATCAAGCGTCTCTCCTACAGCCAATGAAGTTAGGGTTAAAACTGTTTGTTTTACTCTGTTCGCAGGAACCCTGGTCCATATACTCGTCAAAGAAATTGCCGCTCCAACCAAAGTGCCTGCCGGAACATTATTTGTTACAGTGCCCATGTATACTTCTTTGTACGCTGGCAAACCCATTTCAAATTCTTTCTTTGTTTCTAATGTGACACCGTTTAATATAGTCATGCCCGTTGCGGGGTTATATTGAATATGAGTCGTATGTTTATTTTCCATAACAATGGCTTCAACGATTCCATTTTCATGGTATGTTGTTTCCAGCGTAAAATGCATCGGCCCATCCTTTACCATTTCCCTTGTCTTTTTCCCTGAGTAATATAGATCGTCACTGTCAGTTTGATGGTCTACAAACTCTTCAGCCGAGACAAAGTCATATGGAGTCACAAAACAACCACCTGCAAAAAGCAGCACTATTAAAAAACACATTTTCTTTTTCACACACTCTCCCCCTTCAATATCCAAATAATTACTTTTCATTTTATAAAAAGGGGGTATTTTGCACAATACTTTTGTCAATGTCAATTTCCTAAAGTCAACAAATCGCTTTTTGTATGCAACGAAATGTATTTCATCGTGGACGGACGGGAAAAACAGTCATCGTCGGCCTTGATTCGAAGAAAGAGAAAAACGAAGAAGCGGGCGCTGCGGATATGTTTCAGAAGAGTGATCAGACGGAGAAGGAAAAGCGGAAATACTATCAGTCAAGAGGCCGGGAGTAAGACATAGCGGCCTCTTGACTTTTTATTCCATGCGCTTGAGCAGAGAAACTTTCTTTCATTTTAATTCGCTGCAAGGGGTTGAAATGGCAAGCCCGTCTTTCTGCCATTGGACAATGCCGCCGCTTAAACTCAATACTTGTTTGAAACCGCCGTTAGCTTGCAGGATGCTGGCCCCTATTGCAGATCGGGCTCCGGAATGGCATTGCACAAGAATCGGACAGTCCCTTCTAATTTCATCGAGCCGTTCTGGGAGCGTTCCCAGCATGATGTGTTGCGCATTCGGAATATGACCTTCCTGCCATTCAGTCAGATTGCGAACATCAAGCACGTGCACGAATCCGTCTTCCACTAATTTTGCGATCTCCAGTGGTATGATCTCCGCGTACGATTCAAGTGAAAAAGCACCGCTTTCCAGAATTTTGTCACGATCCATAAACCCTGCAATATTGTCAATGCCTACAGAGCGCAGCGCTTCCACGAGTTCGTTCACTTCAGCCGGATACGTTATGAAGTACACAGGACGATTGTAGTCGATGAGCCAGCCTGCCCAGTTCGTAAACGCCTTGTTGAATGGAATGTTGATCGTGCCTTTGATGTGGCCTTCAGCAAATTCTCGGGAACAGCGGGTATCCACAATTTGCTCTTTCCCCTGCAAATCTTTCACTTGTTCAATCGACATAATCTCTAAAACGGCAGAAAGATCTTTGAGCAATGCAGGGCCTTCTTTATTCACTCGTTTCATCTCAGCAAAATACTTTGGCGGTTCTGGTTGTCCATCAAGCAAGGCTTTTACGAATTCCTCTTCATCGGTGTAAGCCATTGCCCAGTTAAACATCTTTTCGTAACCAACAGTCGAAGTTGGAATCGCTCCCAATGCCTTGCCGCAAGCGCTGCCTGCGCCATGAGCCGGCCAAACCTGCAAGTAATCCGGGAGTTGTTTAAACTTCATGAGGGACTTGAACATCTCTCTTGCCCCCGATTCTGACGTTCCCTTGATCCCCGCCGCTTTTTCGAGTAAATCGGGTCTGCCGATGTCGCCTACAAAGACGAAATCTCCAGTAAAGATGCCGATTGGACGATCCGCATTTCCTCCGCCGTCCGTCAACAGGAAAGAAATGCTTTCCGGGGTATGGCCGGGAGTATGCATAACCTCAAACATCAGGTTACCAATGGAAAAGCGATCGCCGCCTTTCACAAGTTGATGTTTCAATTCATCGACATATTGGTATTTCCAATTTGCGTCTCCTTCATCGGAAAGATACAGCTTCGCTTGATGTGTAGCGCCGAGTTCGCGAGCGCCGGAAACAAAGTCGGCGTGAATATGGGTTTCTGCGGCCGCTGTGATGTTTAGCCCTTCTTCCTTGGCTGCTTGCAAATATGGTTTTAGATTGCGACCGGGGTCAATCACAATGGCTTCCCCTGTTTTTTGGCAGCCAACCAGATAGGATGCATGGGCCAGTTTTTTATCGTAAAAATAGCGCAATAACATGTTGTATTCCCCCTCTTGAAACATTTATCGTAATATATCCTTTTTTGAGTTCGCATCATGCTTTGTCCTGCCTTACATCAGTCCTTTTAACATGCCATTCCAATACATGATGGGAAGCAATCTTCTTTTTAACAGGTACATGCTGAATCGTTCCTTGGACTGATCAAATGGAAACGTTTCTTGCGGCACCTTGTGATAGTCAAACTCGGCCAGCACGAGTTTGTTGTACCCTGTAACCAAGGGGCACGAGGTATATCCATCGTACTTTGCATCTAATGAAGAGCCTTTTATCAAGGACATCAGATTTCGCACGACAACCGGAGCCTGTTTACGAACTGCCGCCCCTGTTTTGGACGTCGGCAAGTTGGCACAGTCACCAATTCCGAAAACATTGGCAAACTTTTTGTGCTGCAGAGTGTACGGATCAACATCGACCCAGCCGCCGGCATCCGCCAATGCGCTTTCTTTTATACATGAAGGTGCTTTCATCGGTGGAGTCACATGAAGAAGATCATATGTGAATACTTCCTGCTCCCCCGTCTCCAAATGTTCGAACAAGGCTTCTTTTGAATCAGGCCGAATTTCGATTAAGTTTCTCTTGTACATCGTTTGGATATCCTTGCGCCGGACGACTTTTTCGAGCGCATTTGCGTATTTGGTGACATCAAAAATGGTTGATTTCGCTGATGCAAAAATCATGTCCGACTGATCGCGAACATTTGACTTGCGAAAATAGTCGTCTGCTAAGTACATAATTTTCTGTGGAGCTCCCCCGCATTTTACGGGAGAATCAGGATGAGTGAAAATGGCGGTTCCGCCTTTAAAATTGCGGATATTTTCCCAAGTGCTGTCTACCGTATGATATGAATAGTTGCTGCAAACCCCGTTTTTTCCAACCGCATCTTTCAAGCCTTTGACCCCGTCCCAATCGATTTGCAAACCGGCTGCTGCAACGAGATAATCATAGGAAACGATCGTTCCTTGTTTTGTAAGAAGTGTGTTCTGATTTGGTCGAAACTCTGTTACAGCATCGGCAATCAAGTCGACACCAGCGGGAATTAAGGAAGCTAGATCGCGCTCGGACTCTTCCTTCTTCGCTGCGCCGCCTCCAACTAATGTCCACAATGGCTGGTAGTAGTGCTTTGTTTGCGGGTCAATGATGGCAATTCGTCCTTTGAGTTTTTTAGAAATCCGGACGAGACGGGCGGCGACAGAGATGCCAGCAGTCCCAGCTCCTACAATGACAATGGAATAACGAGCTTGTCTTGCCATAGTCAACCACCTTTTGTTTTTAAAGGTTGATGTTTTTCTTAAAGATGCGTCTCTCTTTTTTTAAGTTACCATCAATTTTCCTTTTTCTATATAGGGGAACTCCCCTACTTTTATGTGAGCCCCGTCTTCCCAAGCTGACAAGGTATGTCACAACGACAGATCGAGATATTTATTTTTGATCGCATATTGGATCAATTCGTGTTTCGAGTCCAGTTCTAATTTCTGCATCATATTCGTTTTGTGGTTTTCGACGGTTTTGACACTGATTGAAAGTTTATTGGCAATCTCCTTATTGGCATAACCTAGCACAATGAATCTGAGAATCTCCTTTTCGCGAACAGTTAAAACAGAAGGCGGCTTTTGGGACGCTGAATTCAGCCATTGATCAATGATGTCTTGCGATACAGATGTCTTGTAAAAGAGATTGCCCCTGTACACTTCGACAATCGCCTGATAAAGCAACTGATAATGACTGTTTTTCAAGACGTATCCATGAGCCCCCGCTTCTATCGCTTTTTGGACAAAAATTTCCTCATCATGCATTGTCAAAATCACGATTTTAACAGAAGGGTTCAACTTTCTGATCTCACTGCTCGCTGTGAATCCGTCCAACCCGTTTGGCATCGACAAATCCATTAGCACGACATCCGGTTTCAACTGTGCGGTGTTAAAAACGGCTTCGTTGCCATTGTTGCTTTCTCCCGCAATCTCGATTTCAGAAAAACCTTCCAAAAGGACACGGATGCCCTTGCGAATCATCATGTGGTCATCGACCAGCAATACCCTGATCACTCCCCCTCCCCTCCTTATCCTGTACTTTCACTTTAATCGTCGTACCTCTCTGAAGTGCGGAGTGAATTCGAAGACTTCCTTCCATCTGATCGACTCTTTCTTTCATATGTTTGAACCCCAAGCCTTCTTCTGTCAGGCCGCGTTCAAAACCAATGCCATTGTCCTGAATCATCAAAACGAGCTCACCATCTTCTTTGTACAGTATGACTTCAATAAGTGTCGCCTGCGAATATTTCAGGGCATTATGCAGCGCCTCCTGAATGATGCGGTACAAATTGATTTCCAAAATCGGCAGCAAGCGATTGCTGACATTGCTTGAGGCAAACGTAATTGAAACATCCTGATGAGTCTTGTTTAAGTTGGAAACAAGGTGCTTGACAGCAGGGATGAGCCCCAGTTGATCGAGACTGTGCGGTCGCAGCTGGAGAGAGTAAAGCTTGACGTCTTGGATCGCTTTTTCCAGTTCATCGATGATTTCCTGCATGTACTCTTTAAAAGTTTCTTCCTGCTCCATGCGCGATTGAATCGCTTGAATGCCAACTGAGACCGAATAAAGCGATTGCCCTACACCATCGTGCAGTTCCTGGGCCAGCCGCTTGTGTTCGTTTTCCTGAGCTTCTAACGTTTTTTGCAGAACCAGCTTGGAGATTCTGGCTTCCTCTTCCTTTTTCTTCATCGTTAAATCTTTCAGGACCAAAAGAACTTCCATTTGATCGCCGTTTTCAGAAATGACAGCCGTACTCATCTCCATGTCGACGAATCGCCCCTCATAGGTGGGCATCGCGGAAAGAAAATAAGGAATTTCCCGTTTGGCCAGCAAATAACAACGCTCTTCTCCCGCTTCCAATTTTCTCGTTTGGCAGTAGGAACAGTACGGAACCTTTTCCCCTAATATCCATCCCGTCATCTTCTCTGCGGACGGATTCATCACCAGAATTCTACGTTCCTGATCCATCATGATGATCCCATCCTGCAAATGGTCGAAGATCTGCCTTAAATAGCCGCTTTCCATTGACTTTCCTTCTTCTTTATACCGTTCAAAAAAAGCCGGGTTTTGACACATCATGGACCCTCCCTCAGCTATCTATTCCTCGTACAACTGATAGACTCTTTTTAACTTCTGTTCAAGCTGTTCAAAATGAATAAAACGCGCTTCTCGTAGACATTCGGTTCCCTCAATAAACAAAAGAAGCACAGGAACTGTGAAAACTGAAAACCTGCCGGCAACCTCCTCCACTATGTCAGCGTTTATATGTCCTAATTTGATCTTTGGAAAGCGGGCCAACAGTTCTCTAAGCTGCGACAGAACAGCGTGACATACTGTGCATTGAGGCCTTGAAATATATATAAAACTTAATTTATGATCGGTTATAAATTTCTCAATTGACACTATTGAAGTAAGCTCTGTAGCCTCTTTCATCCAATCCCTCCTTCAAATGAAATTTTCTCTGAACTGCCTATGTTAGACATTCATTTTAAATATGATTTTCTCATAAACCTTAAATATTAATTTAAGATATCAAACCAAATTTTCACTGTTGTAATCATAATAACGAATAGTAAAATACCTTGAAGAACTTTAGCATTCGCTTTTTTGCCAATGAAAACACCTATCGGGGATGCAATCAGACTGGCAGCCATTACAATCAAAGCCGGCATAATAGGCACCTGTCCAATGACGAGCTTTGTGACTGTTGTTCCAATCGATGAAATAAATGTAACTGCAAGTGATGTTGCGATTGTGCTTCGTGTAGGTATTTTTAAAACGACTAACATTAGCGGAACGAGCAGAAAAGCGCCGCCGGCACCGACTATACCTGAAGCAATACCGACCACAAAAGCCATGATTGACGTTAATATCTTTGGAAAACGAATGTGATCATTTTGGTGATCTTCTATGCCTGTCTTCGGAATAAACATTATGACTGCGGCAATAATCGCCAATATTCCGTAAACCATGTTTATGACATCTTCAGAGAAAAAATGTGACCCATAACCACCGATTAGACTACCGATCAGAATACTTAATCCCATGATGGAGATCAGTTCTTTATTTAAATAACCGCCTTTCCGGTAAGCCCATACACCGGAAAATGTTGCAACAAAAACTTGGACTGCCACAATACCTGAAACCTGATGAGCATTAAAGCCTTCAAACCCTAATAAAACAGGGATGTATAATAACAACGGGTAATTAATAATTGCTCCCCCGACACCAAGCATTCCGGACATAAAAGAGCCAACGAATCCGATGAAAAATATGAGAAGAATAAAAGATATGTCCACTACCTTTCCTCCTTTCCATCAATAAAAAGGGGGAATAGCCCCCTTTTATCACATTTAACCTTTTTTAAGCCAAAACTTTAATACACCATCTTCCTCTGTATTTTTAAGCAACTCATGGCCGCCTGACTTCGCCCATGCTGTTAGATCACTTTTTGCCCCTTTATCAGTGGCATGTACTTCTAACACTTCTCCGGATTGCAATTCATCCATCGCTTTTTTTGTTTTCACAATTGGCATCGGGCACGCAAATCCTTTAGCATCTATTACTTTATTTGATTTCACTTTTTATCTCTCCCTACTTCAAATCTATATTCATCCATGAACCGCACAGCGGTTTGGTCCAGTTTCCATCTCACTCTGCCTGTCAGCATCCGGCGTTATTTTGCCCATGTTGGTTTGACGGATTTCCTGATATGCATTTGGCTGTGGCGGCAGGTTTTCTGATACAGCACCTCTGAATTCATTTTCATCCAGATTTAAACCGGCATTCTTTTTATATAAATCACTCAGCTTAGCTTGGACTCGCCCTTGATCGCCTAATTCACTGATATTCGCAAAGTGAGCCGGAAGAACAATCAGGTCATCTGATATTTGTTTGTATTTTTCATATAATGTGTTGCGTAAATCCACTGCCCAATCCCCGGCTTTTCCAGCTAAGTCTGGCCGGCCAATCGATTCAACAAATAAAATATCTCCTGTTAACAAATAGTGATTATCAATTATTAAAGAGGTGCTCCCAATCGTATGTCCAGGTGAGTAAATAGGTTCTGCTTTCATACCTGCGTTTCCTACAGAAATATTTTCACCTTCAACTAGCGGTTCACATGAAAATTGCACTTCCTCTGCATCTTTTGGCGGCAGGTAGTATGCAGCTCCTGTACGCTCACGCAGTAAACGTCCGCCAGAAATATGATCCGCATGTAAGTGTGTATCGACCACATGTTTAATCGTAACGTTTCTCTCTTTTGCAAAATCTATATATGCATCAACAGTACGAGCAGGGTCAACTGCAATTGCTTCCCCGTCAGTCTCGATAAAATAGGATAAACAGCCTTTCCCCATTCTTACGAATTGATAGATCGAGCCTCCTTCTTTCAAGTCTCCGATTTTTACTGGATGTAAAAATTCGCTCCACGCCTTCATACCGCCTTGAAGTACAAGGACTCTTTCAAAACCGGCATCCACTAAATGCTGCGCAACCATCTCTGAAGATCCTTGTTTGGCGCAAACAACTAGAACATCTTGATCTTTAGGAACTTGGCCTGCAATTTTATCTACACCATCAATTAAATCAAAATACGGAACATTTAAATGTTCAACCCGACTGCCCTCGATTTTCCAATCACTAAAGGCAACTTTATTTCGTACGTCTAAAATAAAAAACGATTCTTTTCTTAATATCTTTTCGGTTACTTCTTTTGGTGAAATGAATCTAAAATTCACTTTTAAACCTCCTTAGAATGTTAGAGTCTAATTGGCATCAGAACTTGTTGCAATGATCGCAACTTTTGCAGCCGTTCAAATCATTCCTCCAATTTTTATTTTATTGGTCTTTTTCAATAGGGCCTGACCACTCCGCCATTCCCTGCACTACATTTTCAACGTCTTTAAAACCGTTAGCTGCAAGCTGTTTAGCCGCCAGATCGCTTCTATTACCTGTACGGCAAACAACATAAATTTTCCCGTCTCTATTCAGTTCATTTGCTCTTTTTTCAAGTTCACCTAATGGGATTGAAATCGCTCCGGGAATATGGCTGAAACGGTATTCTGCAGGTTCCCGAACATCAACCACTGTTATCCGTTCTCCCGCCTCTACCTTTTTTTGAAGCTCTTTATTTTGGATCGTATATGGAAACGTTTTTTCTTTCTTTATTTTAGAGTGACCTGCTTTACGTAGATAATGTTTTAATATATCTCCGTCTTCTGTTGTACCGAGATACTGGTGACCGCTTCCCTTTGCCCATGCCTGTATATCAGCAAGAGACCCTTTATCAGTAGCATGCACTTCAATTACCTGCCCCGGTTTTAACTCATTCATGGCTTTTTTCGTTTTTACGACGGGCATTGGACAAGCAAGCCCTTTTGCATCTAATACGCGATCAGTTTTGATGTTCATCAATCATCCCTCCATATTCATTTTCTCTTTTATATCACTGTTCCATTTGGCTGCTTCAGGATTTCCTGTTTTGCAGCCCCGAAGAAGCAACCGTTTAATTTGGAGATTATATAAATAAATTCACTTTTGCTTCGTTGGCATCGCCTAGATAAGCGGCAACACCTGCATAATCAAGGCCGTCGATGAGCTCTTCTTTTTGCAAGCCTAACAAGTCCATTGTCATTGTACAGGCAACAAGCTTAACTCCTTGTTCTTGCGCCATTTCAATCAGTTGAGGCAGAGATAGCACGCCGTGCTTTTTCATGACATGTTTGATCATTTTAGGCCCGATACCGGCAAAATTCATTTTAGATAATCCGAATTTCTTTGAACCACGGGGCATCATAAAGCCAAATGCTTTTTCAAGCGGTCCTTTCTTTACTTGCACCGGTTCATCTTTTCTTAAAGCGTTAAGCCCCCAAAATGTATGAAAAATTGTTACCTCATGATCATAAGCAGCGGCGCCATTTGCAATAATAAAAGCGGCAATCGCCTTATCTAAGTCACCGCTAAATAAAACAATGGTCGTTTTTTCTTTTTGGTCTGACATATATCAACTCTCCTGTTTTTACATACTTATACCCGTATGGGTATATTAAAATATAAAAAAATATAAGTTTCGGCTCTTTATACCCTCAAGGGATTTTCTTTTAACTAGGGGTATACAGAGGCTGTATTATAAACAGCCGTCTAAAACATTATCTGCTTTTAACCAATAAATTAACTGCTTCTTGAATGAGGTCTTCGGTATCTTCTCCTCTTTCGATTTGAAGGCGAACGCATTTCTCCAAGTTACTGCTTACAACAACACCAATGGCGCGATCTAATGCAGAACGAACCGCTGACATTTGGCTTACAAGCTCTTTGCACTCTTTTCCTTCATCCATCATTTTTAATATCCCTCGAATTTGACCCTCAACTCGTTTGATCCTATTTTTTAATTGATCATCGTATTCCATCAGATAACCTCCCATTTCCTTATGATGATAACATATCCTTTTAACAACTTTTCGCAAAACGGCTACTATGCACATATGAACTGTCATGCATTTCTGTCACATTCGTTAAGGATCTAACCATTGAAAACTTTTTTTCCAGACAAGCTTTATCCTAATGGAATATCACCTGCCCAATACATATACCCCTATGTGTATAATACTGGACTGCTGAGGATAAATCAAATTACAGCTCCTGCAAAGAAAGGGAAATATAATAAGCGCTCCTTTAAAATCAAAAAATACATCGATATCTTTGACGGCAGAGAAAAAGAAGTCATCGTCGGCCGCTTCGGCATTGATTAAAGAAAAAGCGCGAATGCGAAATCGCGAAGGAGCTCGGGATTTTCTCGGAGCACGTGTCCGGACTTGAAAAACGGGTGCTGATGAAGATGTTTCATGAGTTTTATCGGGCGGAGAAGCGGAAGAAGCCGGGTCTCATTTTCCGGCTTTCTCTATAAAAAACAAGAAATCACTTTATGCTGCTGGATACAAACATTGAGGCATCTTGATCCATAAAAATACGATGACCATGATAAAATGTTTTAATTTCAGTTGATTTAAATCCAACATCGGATAATCTTTTTTTCAATTCTTCATGCGAAAAACCACTATGAACTTTCGGATGTTGTATTTTATCATTTTTGTCAAAATCAATAATGATAAGCTTACCGCCATCATTTAAAATGCCGAACAATTCCTGTAAAATTTTATTCGTATCCGGAATATGAAGAAGGACTAGTGACATTAAAACGATGTCTGCCTTCAGTTCAGGGGTTTCTTGGGTAAAATCTGAATAAAGCACTTTTGCGTTGGCAATTCCTTTGCGGGAAATTTTAGCTTTCGCCACCTCCAACATTTGTTTTGATGAATCGACCAACAAAATAGAATGTACTAAATCTGATAATTCTAAACTAATGAGACCCGTACCGCTCCCATAGTCGATTAAAGATTTTGATTGACTATTTCTCAATTCCGGTCTTACTTCATTCACGATCACTTTAGCTAATTCAATTCTTTCTTCTGTATCATATCGCTTTGCCATCTGTTCAAAAACGTTATTTTCCATATTCCACTTCCTATTTATTTTTAGATGGTTTACTGTAAACTATGCTAACACCTTACATATTTCCGTTTGAAACCGAGACGGCCTCTATCAATATCTTTTTGGATATTTTTGGAATCGTTCAGGATACTGCTTTTTTTCTTGCCTCGCCTGAGTTCGACCGGGCCTACTGCTTTTGCGGTTTCAACCGCCTTTTCATGAAGCGGCAAATATGAAATCCCGACTGTGTAGATAAAATGATTCATAGCCGATTTTGTTCGATCTGGAGAATCGTGAATCGTACGTTCCACCTGATCAAGCATACTGGCAATTTTAGTTACATTAAATTCATCGTCCGGTCGATTACCTAAAAGCCAGCAGTAACAGCTCCAGCCTGCCGACATTTTAAGCTCTTCACCGCTTGAGATCCATTTATCAGCAACAGCCTGCGCAAAATCGGTTTCTGCCAAAGTTACGGCAACAACATAATCAGATAGCATATAGAAATACGCCGCATCGATCCACCGCTCAAAATCCGCTTCAGTCATTGTCATTGGGTCAGCAATAATGCCGGCAAAATACATGGCATCGTAGTTCCCGGTAGCGTAAAGCTGCTCTGCCAAGGGCTGATTTTTCTTGATTTTCTTTGCGAGCGGCTTCATTTTGCCTGTAGCCACGCCAAACAGCGGTTCGTGTGCACCATTCGTTATGTATCTTTTTTTCATGTTTTCCGTACCCAACGCTTCCAGTTCTTTCATAACCGTTTCAAGATCCATGCTTTCACTTCCTTCTTAAATTAAATTCATTACTTTAACTCCATTATCATGCTCTTTCACTTCATCTAATCATTACAAATCCACTTTATTTGTTTTAATGCTCTCCATAAACGGCTACATCAGCATGAAAAGATCAGTTGCGGTTGTTTTGTTTCCTATGTCTGATCAAAACTAAACTTCCTCTGCATATCATTTATGTTTATTATATGAAACATTTTAACAAGCAGAAAGGGGGTGTTTTTGACCGCCTTTTCTCTTCATGCGTCAATTTCGAATGCCACCGATATTTGCAAAAAGAAGACTCTTAAAAAAGAGTCTCCTAACTTGACCAATAAAACGAGCCAAATCAGCTGATCACAACTTTTGTTTTTTCAGGTATGTTTTCATACATCCATTTTGCATCTGGAATCGCAAGCCTGATACATCCATGGGAAGCTTTTTTTCCTAATTTTTTTGCTTCCTTTTAAATGACTTTTTTATCTTTGTTGAATGGTACGCTATGAAGACGAATTTTATGGGAAAGACCATCAGATCCCATTAATCGGCGGCACGTTTTATGAACCTAATCTTCAGAACATTTATCAATATGAACCGGATTTGGTGATTGGGCTTAGCGGTGTTCACGATAACTTAAGAGACGGAAGTCCGTCTTCGAGCGGATTACATTTGGGCCTGCTCATTTGCAGCTTTCATTTTTTCTGCCATTTTTTGAATGCTTCGGCAGAATTTTGGCGGCTGTTTTCGTTTATGTATTAAGCGCTTATACCAAGAAGATGTCGTCTGTCTTTTTGTTAAACGGCATTTTAATTTCAGCGGTATTGCAAGCTGTGACTTCATTTACTTTACTAAGACATCAAGAAGCGCTTGGAAGCATTTTATTGTGGACGATCGGATCACTGAATGGAAGGGTTTGGATTCACTTGAACCTTTTATGGCCAATTGCAGTTCCTGCGCTCATTGCGGGATTGTTGACAGCGGGAATCGCAAATGCCTGAAGGCTGGGAACAGAATAGCTGTGCTCCTGGGCCTTTCTTTAAAGAAAACAAATGCTCTTTTATTTTTCATCTCTGGAACCGCAGAGCCGTTTCGATTGTTGGAGCAATTGGCTTTATTGGTTTAATCGGCCCTCACATTGCCAAACCGATCGTTGGAGAGGATGCGAGAAAAAGTCCTATCATTTCCAAATCTATTAAAGAATTTAGATTGGGGAGTTTTTCATTTATAAATCGGTTAAATAATTGTATATTATTTGCTTGTCCAACAAACAGGCCAGCAGTTCATAGCCGTGAGCTCCGGGGTTTTGGATTAGCAAGCCAAGGATAAGTAAGGGAATTATGGTTTCATCACCTTCGCCATCCTCGCCTCAAATTCCGCGTACGTGATTTTACCCGAAGCCAAATCCATGCTATGAAGGTAAATCTGTTCTGTTTTAGAATAGTCACCATTCACTTTCAGTGATTGCTCCTCTCCCGAAATGGGTTTCAGGATATGGTACTTTTTCGAAAAAGCCTCGAAATAGCGGTAACCGAATTTGCGTTGTGAAGCTGCGTCTAAATGAATGCCGTCAGGATTCGCAGTCAAACCTGCTGCAGTAACAAAATAACAATTCTGTTGTTCATTAGCAAAACGCAGCAATTGTTCATTAACCTGTCGAAATTCGGTCGCGTGCTGTCCAAAACCGGTCTTCCCAAGAAAGTCACCAAGCCCTCCAATAATCAACGGTGCCTCATCAAGTTTCAACTCGTTTCTTAGCGTCTCGATGATAAGGGTTAATTTCTCGTAATAAGTTTCATGTAGCGAACGATAACTGTCACTCTCACCCTGGTGCCAAAGGATTCCACAAATTTGACTGGACCGGAGGGCGAAGCGGGCTTCGGACAAAGCATGCTGAAAAAGGATGCCTTCCGGATGCCAGTCATTCAATGAACTGCCACCTTCCGCACAAGGGATCAAGCCAATTTCTTCATCGGGATGAGCTTTCGACCATGCATCTGCAAAAGATGCCGCCAGGCCAACGCCGGAAACCGGACGGTCGTAATTAATCGGCTCTGTCATCATCTGCCACTGTCCATTGCGCAGCATTTTTATTTTTTCATTATAGATAGGGTCTACTTCATTCAAAAATCCACGGCCCGCCATATTCGACTGCCCCAACATTAAAAAAGACTTTATCATCTAATTTCCACTTCTTTACATCAATATTTTGGTCTAATTAGACTATAGTCAATTCAGTTTGTCTTGTAAAGTTTTAACAAGGTTTTATTTTTTTATCAGTATGTATGAAAAACAAACTAACATTGAAAATTTGGTGGATGTATTTGTGAAATAGCAAGTTCTTTTGCTTTTTTTATTCAACTATCGGGGGCTTTAGTTTAATAACGATCTTCCACAATCGGGCGCGATTATTGAACAAGAACTAAAGGAGTTATACATATTAGTCATGTAAAATATATATAACTCCTTATTTTTTATGACTTTTTTTGATTTAGGTCGTGATATTTCTCGTATAAAAATACACAATTAGATGACCGGGTGTATTGCTGAAACATAGACCCGGTCATCTTTATGCAGCCTTTTCATTTACTGCTCTGAATGTGCAGGAATTCTTCAGGAAAGTGGTCAACTTCCCCTGCCTGCCCTGCAGAAAAAACGATCAAAAGATCATCCTACAATATTAATTTGAATCCCCTTCCTTTTTTTGATCTGTTTGGCTCGGAACAGGATCAAAGCCTCCCGGATGAAGAGGGTGGCATTTCAGTAATCGTTTGATGAGCAGACAACTGCCTTTGATAAACCCGAACCTTTGAATCGCTTCAAGCCCATAGTTGGAGCATGTTGGATAAAATCTGCAAGTCGGCGGGAAAAGAGGTGATATCGCCTTTTGGTAGAATCGAATGAATATGATCGCTGCCCGTTTCATGATTCCTCCCGAAGAAATTTTGCTATATCTTTTGCAAAATATGTAACAATAAGATCCGCTCCGGCCCGCTTCATCGCAAGCATGCTTTCCAACACTGTATTTTTTTCGTCAATCCAGCCGTTTTGGGATGCAGCTTTTATTTGGGCATATTCTCCGCTTACTTGATACGAAACCAGCGGAATCTGGAGAGAATTTCGCATATCCCTGATGATGTCTAAATAAGGCAGACCAGGTTTAATGATCATAAAATCCGCTCCCTCTTCAATATCGGACTGAGCCTCACGAAAAGCCTCCAAACGGTTTGCCGGGTCCATCTGATAGGTCCGGCGGTCACCGAAAGCGGGCGAATTATCCGCGGCATCGCGAAATGGCCCATAATAGCTTGAAGCATATTTAATACCGTACGACATGATCGGTATGTCTTTATAACCCGATTCATTCAGCGCATGTCGTATATACGTCACAAATCCATCCATCATGCTTGAGGGCGCCAGAATATCGGTCCCTGCCTCAGCCTGAGATATGGCGACTTTTGCATGTATATCTAAAGACACGTCATTATCAATCCTGCCGTTTACCGGTATGCCGCAATGGCCTTCTGTTTGATAGTGACATATACATGTGTCTGTAATGATGACCAAATCAGAATCTAAAGCCTTGATTTGCCTAACCGCTCGTTGAACAATTCCATCTGACGCATAAGCAGACGTTGCCAAATCATCTTTCCAACTTGGAATTCCGAAGAGAAGAATTGCTTTAATTCCGAGTGTTCTTAACTCATGAATTTCCTCTTCTAATAAATCTAATGTCAGTTGATAAACGCCCGGCATGGAAGGTACTTCTGTTTTTAACCCCCTACCCTCTTGGACAAATAGAGGATATATGAAATCGTTAGTGGAAAGCCGATTTTCTCTTACTAAATCCCGGATACCCGGCGTTGAGCGCAGCCTGCGATGCCGTGAGAATGCGACTGATTGATTCAATGTTATTGCACCACTTTTCTACATGAGTTATTTTCAAATCGAAATTGTTATGATTTATATATTTTAAAGTATAGACAATCGCATTTATAATTTCAATGTTAGTTGACTCCCGTTCTTAACACACGCCTTGCCTGATTGCCTCCTTCGATATTCTTATAGGGTGAGAAAATTCCAGCCGTTGACGTTTTCCAAAGAATACCCTACAATGAGATCGTAACTTTAACTTTTCAGGAGGATTATTAAAAAATGACACACTCAATGAGACTGCGTTTCCCAACTTTGAACCAGTAATTAAATACGTTCAAAGGCTCTGTTTGTGTATGCAGAGTAAACGGGATCAGTCTGTCCTTTTTTAATAATCTTCATTTTGCATATAAAATTTGTAACTTGGAGAAAGGCGGATCGTTCTGCCTTTCTTTTTTGTTTAATCCTTTTTTTCTAACGGCTGAGAAAGGCTTATTTGGTTATGGAAATACCGCGGCTTCATCCTTAAAGGATGGCTCTTCCCTTTACTCTGAATCACAGGCAGACCGCCTGTGATTTTTTATGATGAGAGGAAGAGGAAACGTGAAGAAAAAAAATCATAAGTACAGAGGAAAAAAGCTAAATCGCAGGGAATCTCCGAATTTTTCCGGACAGCATTTGATGCATAATAAAAAATTAATTGAAGAAATTGTGGATTGGGCAAATATTGGCATAGACGATACAGTTTTAGAGTTAGGGGCTGGAAAAGGTGCTTTGACAACTGTGCTAAGTCAAAAAGCCGGTAAGGTATTGGCAGTGGAAAACGATTCTAAATTCGTTGATATACTCACACGTAAAACAGCACATCACTCAAATACGAAAATTATTCATCAAGATATCATGAAGATTCATTTACCAAAAGAAAAGTTTGTGGTGGTCTCTAATATTCCCTATGCCATCACAACCCCCATCATGAAAATGCTTTTGAACAATCCTGCAAGCGGATTTCAAAAAGGCATCATCGTAATGGAAAAAGGGGCTGCTAAACGATTCACATCAAAATTCATGAAAAATTCCTATGTTTTAGCTTGGAGAATGTGGTTTGATATTGGCATTGTCAGAGAAATATCGAAAGAACATTTTTCTCCCCCTCCAAAAGTGGACTCGGCAATGGTTAGAATAACACGGAAAAAAGAAGCGCCTATATCACATAAACATTACATTGCATTTCTTGGGCTTGCTGAATATGCGCTCAAGGAGCCGCAAGCCCCTTTCTGTGTTGCTTTACGCGGAATTTTTACTCCGCGTCAAATGAAGCACTTAAGAAAAAGTCTAAAAATCAACAATGAAAAAACCGTTGGAACGCTCACCGAAAACCAATGGGCGGTTATTTTTAACACGATGACTCAATATGTGATGCACCACAAATGGCCAAGAGCAAATAAGAGAAAACCCGGAGAAATATAAAGAAAAAAGCTGCTGACGTCTCGTCAGCAGCTTAAGCTTTTCTGGAGGGATTCAGATGTCCCTGTCAACATTCCTTTTGCCCGCTTACAGCTTTCCAGTTAAAAACTGCGCCTCGCCGAGGCCGAAACTCCAATCGGCATCTCCATTTTCTGTGATGGACACCATGACATCTTCAGGTGAAATGCCGCACTCCGCTTCAAGCCTTTCAGCAAGTAAAGCGTACAATTTCTCTTTTTGGCTTTCTGTTCTTGTTTTACTGGTGATGCTGATCACAACCAGATCCTTTGATCTATTCAATCCCAAGCCTGTATCTTGGATGATGAGCTCATTCGCCGGATGCTGATGGACAATTTGATAGCGGTCTTTCTCCGGAACGTTAAACGCTTCTACCATCGCATCGTGTGCGGTATCTAATAATTTTTTTAATGCTTGTTCATCACGGCCTTCTATTAGATCGAAACGTAATAATGGCATTTGTTTATCCCCTTTTTGATCATTTTAAATTTCGTTAGAGAAATAAGAGGTTTTACCTGTCCCTGATGAATTGTTTCGATTTGGGTACAAGGAATGTTTTCTGCTAACTTGATAAAAACATAACATATAACCAAAATATGTTCAATAATTGATCATCCATCACTCGTTTATCAGAATAGATGATACAAGGTCTGAGTCATTAAAGATTAGCTAGCGCCCAATCTTTAGGAGATTAGTATGTAAGCAACACTTCATCAAAATGTGACAACAATATGATTATCAACACTCTACTTATTTCTTAAAGAAAGTACAAGCTTTCTCAACCCGAATATGATTACGGCAACAAAAACAATTAAAAGGATAAACCCAATCAGGTTAAAACTTGTAAGCATGATAAGCTCCTTTCTTCATATATCATTTAGAATCCCTGTACCACCGGAATTTTATTTTACGATATTCACATTTTAAAATCATAATAAAGATGTAAATTATATGTTAAAAAAAGATCACCATCCGAGATAGCGGATGGTGACTTTCTTTACATGAAGAAGTATTTATTCAAGATTTGCATGATTTCCGTACATGTTATGAGTATTCAACCCTTTAATTTCCATAATTCGCAATATGATAGCATCATAAAACAATAAAAGAGTCTGTTCAAAAAGCGATCCCATCGGTTGTATCGTCTGTTTATTGCCCGTGGATTGATCTTTAGGTGAACCCGAGAGCTGCAGTATAAGATCAGATATTTCAGCGATTGGCGAATCTGGAGAGATGGTAACTGATGCTACAGTGCCTCCGATATCTTTTGCCTTTTCCGCCATATGAAGCAAACTTTCTGTTTTCCCTGATCCTGTCCCCACGATAAGCAAGTCGTTTTCGGTAAATGCCGGAGTTACGGTTTCTCCTGTTACAAATGCATTCAAACCCAAGTGCATTAATCTCATAGCAAATGACTTCCCCATTAAACCGGAACGACCCGCACCGGTAACAAACACTTTTTCAGAAGACATGATACTGGATATGAAGTTCTCTATTTCTTCCGCCTGATTTTGGGAGGTTGCATGATCAAGCTCTGCGATGATCGCTTTTACATAATCATAAGTCTTCATGATTGTTGAATCATCTGCTTCATTTTTGCGGCTGCCGCAGCTTTATCATCTTGATTTGCAATACCGCCCCCAACAATAATCAAATCAGGTTTTAATTTAACGACTTCGGGCAATGTGTCCAATTTAATTCCGCCTGCAATAGCCGTTTTAGCGTTTTTTACTACATTCTTAATGGTCATTAAGTCTTCAAATGAATTTTGGCCAATGGCTTGAAGATCATAACCCGTATGCACACAAATATAATCGACACCAAGTTCATCCAATTCCTTAGCGCGTGATTTGATGTCTTTAATCCCAATCATATCCACCAGGATTTTTTTCCCTTGAGCTTTTGCCTCTTCTACAGCGCCTTTAATAGACATATCTTCAGCGGCTCCTAGAATGGTGATGATATCGGCTCCTGCTTCTGAGGCTTTCATTACTTCATACCCGGCCGCGTCCATAATTTTAAGGTCTGCCAGCACTTTCAAATTCGGAAAAGCGCCTTTCACCTCTTTTACTGCACGGAGTCCTTCATTTATCACAACCGGCGTCCCGATTTCAACAATATCAATGTATTCTTCTACTTCTTTTACTACTTTGATGGCTTCCGGTATATTGACTAAATCTAATGCTAACTGTAATTCCACTTACAATCACCCCTGTTTGAATTAAGAATTCCGCGGATTATTCTTTTAATATTTCTGTTACACCAAGAGTATAACAAGGGGGAAATTCCAATCATAGTACGCACTTTTTTTTTACATACTATACTTTTCCTCATATGGTATAGAAAAAGATACTGTCTCCAAAACAGTATCTCAAGTCAATCATTCTATTTATCATCTTTTGAAAAGTTAGTTTCTATATAATTTTTACCCCAATCATACATCGCCTCTAATATAGGCATTAAACTTTCTCCTTGTTTTGTAAGGGAATATTCAACTTTTGGGGGAACAACCGGATATACTTCCCTATGTACAATATGATCTTCTTCTAATTCACGCAGCTGATTCACCAGCATTCTTTGCGTAATGCCGGGCATCAAGGCTTTTAATTCTCCGAACCTTTTCGTACCTTCTTTACCTAAAAACCACAAAATCAGCATTTTCCACTTTCCTCCGATAATGTTGAGCGTCAACTCCTTTTCACAATTAAATGTTTTATTTTCCATTCGTGACATATGAATTCACTCCTTATCAAATGACTAAAATATGATTATCAATTACATCATTGTAAAAGAACTTTGTTTAATTAAACAATCATCGTACTTTTACAACTTCCCTTCTTTACCATCTTATCATGCGGATTTGCCCCATCATGACATTGTCAATCTTCTTATGCTTGATCAATCAATTCGAGTGAAGGAAACATGACAAGTGTCATGTTTGAAGCATGATGTGTGCTACTACAAAGACATCTCTCTGTGCCGTAAACTTAATTTAAGACCTATTTATGAGAGGATAACTTTACTATGACTGAACAAACCATCGCACATAAACAAAAACAGTTAACAAAACAGGTTGCTGCGTTTGCCCAGCCTGATACCAAAAACAGTCTGATTCAGCTCTTCAATACGCTTATTCCTTTTTTCGGACTGTGGTTTCTTGCCTATTTCAGCCTCAATGTCTCCTATCTCCTTACTTTAGGAATAACGGTGATTGCCGCAGGGTTTTTGACGAGAATTTTCATTATTTTTCACGACTGCTGCCATCTATCCTTTTTCAAACAAAAACGCCTTAACCATATTCTCGGCTTTTTGACAGGCGTTCTGACTTTATTTCCTTATCTTCAATGGCAGCACAGCCATTCGATTCATCATGCAACAAGCAGCAACCTGGATAAACGCGGAACAGGCGATATCTGGCTGCTGACGGTAAACGAATATAAAGCCGCACCTCTACGCACAAAAATCGCATACAGACTTTACAGAAATCCGTTTATCATGTTTATTCTCGGACCGATTTATGTCTTTCTGATCACAAACCGCTTTAACAAAAAAGGTGCAAGACGGAAGGAACGTGTGAACACATACCTCACCAACCTTGCAATCGCGGCATTGGCTGCTGTCTGCTGCCTGATCTTTGGCTGGCAATCGTTTTTGCTCGTACAGGGTCCGATCTTTCTGATCTCGGGTTCGATCGGCGTTTGGCTGTTTTATGTTCAGCATACATTTGAAGATTCTTATTTTGAAGCGGATGAAAATTGGAGCTATGTTCAGGCCGCTGTGGAAGGAAGTTCATTTTATAAACTCCCGAAACTGCTTCAATGGCTTACAGGCAATATCGGGTACCACCACGTTCACCATCTGAGTCCAAAGGTGCCTAACTATAAACTAGAAACCGCACATGAACAGCACGAACCATTAAAAAACGTCCCGACCATCACTTTAAAAACAAGCCTGCAATCACTCGCGTTCCGGCTTTGGGATGAAGAAAAAAAGCAATTTGTAACCTTTCGGGACATGAAACAAACATCTTCCCGTCTTTCGCCGGATTCAACGGATAACCAGAAGCTGCGGAAGAACGCCTGACGATGAGGAGGTCTTCTTATATCAACAAGAAGACTTCCTTTTTATTGTCCAATGATGCAATCCGGCTCCGGCAATGGTAAAGTTACTTTAAAGATGAAAAGCTGAAAATGAGGTTATATCATGGTCAAAAAGCATTTTACATTTCAAAAACTGAACGGGATCTCTCCGTATATATGGACGATATTTTTCATCCTTCCCTTCTACTTTATCATGCAATCATCATCTACACTTGTTATCGTCGTCGGCATCATTTTGACACTTTTATTTTTTGCGGTATACAGATTTGCTTTTGTCTCAAAAGGCTGGGACGTTTATTTGTGGGCGTTTATTTTAATCGGCATTTCAACCGCTTCGATTATGCTGTTCAGCTATATTTATTTTGCTTTTTTTATCGCATATTTTATAGGGAACATTAAAAAACGAGTCCCATTTCACATTTTATATTACGTCCATTTAATAAGCGCAGCCGTCGCTGCCAACTTCAGTCTCGTCTTAAAAAAGGAATTTTTTCTGACACAAATTCCATTTGTGGTCATCACCCTTATCAGTGCGATTTTATTACCGTTCAGTATTAGAAGCCGCAAGGAGCGCGAACACCTGGAAGAAAAGCTCGAGTATGCTAATGAACGGATTGCCAATTTGGTTAAATTAGAAGAACGGCAGCGGATTGCCCGCGACCTCCACGATACACTTGGACAAAAGCTGTCTCTTATCGGTTTAAAAAGCGACTTGGCGAGAAAATTAATTTACAAAGATCCCGATCAAGCCGTGCGTGAACTGAAAAGCGTTCAGCAAACTGCGAGAACTTCTTTAAATGAAGTCAGAAAAATCGTATCCTCCATGAAAGGCATCAGGCTCAAGGATGAAATCATGAACATTAAACAAATTCTTGAAGCAGCCGGCATTGCGTTTATCTATGAAGAAGATAAATTGCCGGAAAATATCTCATTGCTTAATGAAAACATATTGAGCATGTGCTTAAAGGAAGCTGTCACTAATGTCGTCAAACACAGTCAGGCTACGACCTGCCGCGTTGACATCCAACAGCTCTGGAAAGAAGTTGTCATTACAGTGACTGACGATGGAACGTTTCAAGGCGAAGAGAAGTACTTTTCAAAAGGACACGGCTTGCTTGGCATGAGAGAACGGCTTGAATTTGCAAACGGAAGCCTTCACATTGATACAAAAAACGGCACCAAGCTTACCATGTCAATTCCTAATAACTCAAAATAAACAAAAAAGGATGGCTTACATGATTAGTATATTTATTGCAGAAGATCAGCAAATGCTCTTGGGCGCTTTAGGATCGCTTCTGAATTTAGAAGATGATATGGAAGTCGTCGGCAAAGGCACAACCGGACAGGATGCCGTTGATTTCACAAAAAAACATCAGCCTGATGTGTGCATTATGGACATTGAAATGCCGGGAAAGACGGGGCTTGAAGCTGCTGAGGAATTAAAGGATACAGGCTGCAACATTATTATCTTAACCACTTTTGCCCGCCCCGGTTACTTTCAGCGAGCCATTAAAGCAGGTGTTAAAGGCTATTTGTTAAAGGACAGCCCAAGCGAAGAGCTTGTGAGCGCCATTCGAAGCGTCATGAAAGGAAAGCGGATCTATGCGCCTGAATTGATGGAAGACATGTACAGTGAGGCCAACCCTCTCACAGATAGAGAAAAAGAAGTGCTCGAACTTGTGGCTGACGGAAAAAACACAAAAGAAATCGCCCAAGAACTCAGCATCAAAAGCGGAACCGTACGTAATTATATCTCCATGATTCTTGAAAAGCTTGAGGTGAAAAATCGGATCGAAGCCATAACTCGTTCAAAGGAAAAAGGCTGGTTTAAATAAAAAGAGGACCTTGCTATATCTCCAAGATCCTCTTGACGAATCAGCCGCTCCCACGGGCGAAAATAGTCCTTTTCTACACGAACATCTTCTTCACAAGCTCGCGGTTGCGCTCTTTGAAAACCTCATTATGCGATGACACCATCGCACTCTTGTGTGCTTCGGGATCAATAAAGCGCTTGGCGCTGTTGACCGCGTTTGCCGCATCTTGAAACGCTCCGGCGATTAGGTGCAGCTTGCCTTCGTAATGCACAATATCCCCCGCCGCATACAGTCCGGGCACGGAAGACTGGCAGTTGGCAGTACCTGCAATATAATAGTCATCAACCCGGGTAATATCAAGCTGGCTGTTCTCCAGCAGCGAGGTGTCGCGTTCATATCCGTGGTTGATAACCACCTCGTCGACAGGCAGCTCCATCACCTCACCGGTTTGAGCGTTCGTGAGCTCGACCCGTTCGATCACCTCATGATCTTCCGAAGCGATCAGCTTGGTAATCTGTGTATGGAAGAAGCAGCTCACCGAGCTGTTCAGAAGCTGATCCACCTGGGCCTCATGCCCGCTGAGCGCATCTTTGCGGTAAGCGAGGTAGACCTTTTTCGCTACAGGTTCGAGCTCGTTGGCCCAGTCGACAGCCGAATTACCGCCGCCTGATACAATGACCGTTTTATCTTTAAAATGCTGCAGTGATTTGACCGTATAATTCAGGTTGGACACTTCAAAACGCTCTGCTCCTTCTATTTGAAGCTTTTGCGGATTAAGGATGCCACCGCCCACGGCAACGATGACCGTCTTGGACAGATGCACCCCTGAGGCAGCCGTATGTAATTCAAACACCCCTTCTTTATTGCGGGCAATCGATTCGACTTTCTCATTCAGCAGCACTTCAGGATGAAACGTTAACCCCTGCTGTACTATCTGTTCGATCAGCTTGGCTCCGGAAATCGGCGTTAGTCCCCCGACATCCCAGATCATTTTTTCAGGATAAACGTGAACCTTTCCGCCCAGCATCGGCTGATATTCAATAATCTTTGTTCTCATTCCCCGCAGTCCGCTGTAAAAGGCGGAATATAACCCGGCCGGCCCCCCGCCGATAACGGTCACATCAAACACTTCATTTCTGCTCATCGCTCTTCACTCCCGGTATATGTCATGAGTTTACAACTCCAAACGTAAATGATTATCATTATCATTAAGTGTACTTTGATTGCTTCGTTTTTACAATCCATTTTAATAAAAAGTTCATTCTTCGCCCACTTCAATTTTGTCTTTCCCTCTTTCCGCTCGTTCTTCACGGGATGCCGCCGCTCCCCTATTCCGCACCTTTTAGGCAGTTCCTATATCTTACATTGACAAGGGTATGCCCCCTGCATAAAATGAAAATGATTATCAACTTCATTTAGGAGGAAACAAAGCATGCTTAGCGGAAGGATTAGTTTGAAAATTAAAATTACTTTTTTATTGTTGCTCGCCTTTTCTATTTTATTAGCTGGATGTACAACCTCAGGAAATTCAACAGAGAAGAAAGCTCATCAAAATATGGTCACAATGGCTTGGCCTAGAGATATAGGCGAAATGAATCCGCATGTGTATAATCCTTCCCAATTATTTGCCCAGTCGATGGTATATGAACCTTTGGTTACCTATGAAGCGGGAGGAAAGCTTAAACCGCATTTAGCCGAATCTTGGGATATATCAAGTGACGGTAAAGTGTATACGTTTCATTTGCGTAAGAATGTAAAATTTTCAGATGGAACAAAGTTTAATGCAAAAATTGTGAAAAAGAATGTTGATTCCATTTTAAAACATACTGAGTTACATAGCTGGTTAGGGTTTATTTCAAAAATAGCCCAAACAGAAGTGATCGATGACCATACATTTAAATTGACATTAACTGAACCATATTACCCAACCATTCAGGAACTAGCCGTTGTACGGCCGGTCCGGTTTTTGGGAGAAGCGGGCTTCCCTAAAGACGGCGATACATCAAAGGGTGTCGCAAAACCGGTAGGTACGGGCCCATGGGTATTGGAAGAGCGTAAAGCTGATGAATATGCGGTTTTTAAACGCAATGAACATTATTGGGGTGAAAAGCCAAAAGTCGAGAAAATCAAGGTGAAAGTCATCCCGGACGCCGAAACAAGGGTGCTTGCATTTGAAAAAGGCGAGCTCGACCTCATTTACGGCGAAGGCGTTATCAGTTTGGATGCATACAAGCAGCTGCAATCGACAGGCCAATATGAAACAAGCCTTTCTGAACCAGTGGCTACAAGACAGCTTGTCATGAATACGAAAAAAGAACAGCTTTCTGATGAACGCGTGCGGCAGGCCCTGCACTATGGTTTTGACAAAGAAGCTATGGTGAAAGGCATCACCTCCGGGTTAGAAGAAAAAGCAGATCATATTTTGCCGACAGACTTCCCATACACGTCTGATATTGATGTGAAGCAAATCAACTATGATACAGAAAAAGCGAAAGCGCTATTAGATGAGGCAGGCTGGAAGCTTCCGAATGGAAAGACGGTGCGCGAGAAAGACGGAAAGTCTCTTGAATTTAGTTTAATGTATGATTCAGCGGAATCCATTCAAAAAACAATGGCTGAAACGCTGCAAGCAGAATGGGCAGCGATCGGGGTAAAGCTGAATCTTGAAGGCGTAGAATTGGCAACCCAAGTCAAACGGTTTAAAGCGAATGAGTTTGATATGAACTTCTTTAGCAACTATGGTGCGCCTTATGACCCGCATACATTTTTAAACATTGTCGCCTCCAAAGGATTCGGATTTAATGAAGCGATCTCAGCCTATCCAAACAAGGACGAGCTAATCAAGCAGATGGCAAAGGTACCTCAAACGACTGATGAAAAAGAGCGGCAGGAGCTCTACTCATCTATTTTAAAATCACTTCAAGACCAGGGCGCCATCGTTCCTATTTCTTATATTAAAAAGACCGCGATATATCAAAAGAATATCAGCAACTTTACGTTCCCTGCTAACCGTGACGAACATCCATTTACAGGGATTCGCATCAAGCAGCAACACTAGGAGGCTTTTATGGGCAACTATATATTGAAACGAATCATGTCTATTATTCCAGTGTTTCTTTTAGCTGCACTTCTGACAACTGGAATGATTCATCTCTCACCGGTTGACCCAGCTGAAGCATATTTAGCCGCAGCACATATCCAGCCAACCGATGAAATTTTAGCGCAAAAAAGACATGAGTTTGGCTTGGATCAGCCATTCTTTATTCAATATGTAAACTCTGTTTTGAAGATATGCCAACTTGATTTTGGCATATCTTATGTTTCGAATCAGCCGGTTTGGGACGAAGTTGCACACCGAATGCCGGCGACGATCGAGCTCGCGCTTGGGAGTTTATTAATCGCGGTGCTTGTCAGTGTGCCGCTCGGCTTTTTAGCGGGAATCAAAAGAAACGGTGCAGTTGATCATATCAGCCGCTTCATTTCCTTTTTCGGGGCATCCGTCCCGACTTTTTGGTTAGGGTATATGCTGGTTTTTTTCTTTTCTGTTCAATTAGACCTTTTGCCGGTGGAGGGAATCGGGACATGGCAGCATCTTGTACTGCCGGCGATGACATTGGCGCTTCCTTTAATTGCGATGTATACAAGGCTGCTCCGTGCAAGTGTCATCGAAAACCTGCAAGAACCATATGTTCAATTTGCACGCATAAGAGGAATGACGAAGATGAACATTATGGCCAAACATGTATTGCGAATGGCCATTTCTCCGATGATTACGGGTCTGGGAATGAACCTTGGCAAGCTGCTCACCGGCACAATTATTGTTGAAGTCGTTTTTTCTTGGCCAGGCTTTGGCCGTTATTTTATTGAGGCCATTTTCAATCGGGACATCCCTGTCATTCAATGCTATGTGTTCTTAGCCGCCACCTTTTTTATATTGAGCAACTTAATTGTTGACCTCATTCAAATGTATATTGACCCGCGCATTTCAAGGAAAGAAGGGCAGCATCGATGATGATGAGTATACGCAGGATATTTAAAAGCCAGAAAGTGGTCACGATATGCACCATCATATTAACCATCCTTTTTATCATCGCTGTATTCGCCCCTTGGATTGCGCCGCATCATCCTGCTGAAGTCCATTTGGTATATAAGCTGCAGCCTCCATCCTGGGAGTTTCCTTTAGGAACGGATCATCTGGGAAGATGCAACTTATCCCGCCTTTTGTACGGCGCCCGGATTTCTCTGGGATTCGCGATGCTCATTTTCATTTCCTCACTCGTTATCGGCCTCATTGTCGGGACGATTTCAGGATATAAAGGCGGATGGATTGATCAGCTGTTAATGAGATGCTGCGATGGTGTGATGGCCTTTCCGAACTTAATTTTAGTTCTTGGCCTGGTGGGCATATTCGGTCCTGGACTTCCTCAAGTCATTCTGGCCCTCATGCTTGTGCAATGGGTCTATTATGCGAGAATCTTCAGAGGAATGGTGCTGAGTCTGAAAGAGGAGAACTTTATTGCGGCGGCAAAAATCAATGGATCTTCACAATGGAAAATTATTAAAAATCATATCATTCCTAATGTCCTCCCTCCCCTCGTCGTCATCGGTACGTTGGAAATGGGCTGGGCCATTATGGATATCTCCGCTATGTCTTTTCTCGGATTAGGCGTCCAGCCCCCGGCAGCTGAATGGGGAGCGATGATTCATGAAGGTAAATCGTATATTCGGACGAACCCCGAGTTAATGATTTATCCAGGGGTGATGATCATGGTTGTGGTTGTGACATTCAATTTATTGGGCGAAACCTTATCAGATAAATACGGTGTCAAACGTCGATTTTAAAAAGGAATGAGGAAGTTGGGAACAGAACAATCAACAGTGCTTCAAGTCAGAGATTTACATGTACAGGTTAACAATCAAAAAGGACATTCAACCCTGATGCAAGACATCAATTTTGAACTGAAGCGCGGCCAAGTCCTTGGCCTGATTGGAGAGAGCGGTTGCGGAAAAACGGTAACGAGCATGTCTATTCTTCAGACGTTTGATCCAAAAACAACCAAGGTGGAAGGAAGTATTGCATTACGAGGCCGTGAATTGAACGGATTAGCAGATAAGGAAATGCGTAAAATCCGCGGCAAAGATATTGCCTATATCATGCAAAATCCGATGAACGCTTTTACACCCGTTTTTACGATAGGCCAGCAAATGACCGAATCGATTCGCTCTCATACATCTTTTAGCAAGAAACAGGCGAAAGAGCTTGCGACCGAAGCGTTGCACCATGTGAACTTACCCCACCCTGCTAAGCTTTTGCATTCTTACCCTTTTCAATTAAGCGGCGGAATGCTTCAACGGGTCATGATTGCAATTGCAGCATGCTTAGAGCCGGCCATTCTCATCGCGGATGAGCCTACCACTGCACTCGACGTGTATAATCAGAAGACAGTGCTGAAATATTTAGACGGCATACGCTCTGACTTCGGCACGGCGATTTTGCTTATATCTCATGATCTGGGCGTCATTGCTGAAATGGCGGATGAAGTTGCTGTGATGCAGAATGGCAGGATTGTAGAAAATAGAGATGTGTTTCAGCTGTTTGATGAACCAAAGCATGAATATACAAAGAGGCTATTAAGTGCACGGTTGACATTGCCAATAGATCAACTTGCCACTTGAGTCGGTATGAAGAAGACCGGCATTTGATATGGGGTGAACAAGTGAGTTTATTACAAGTGAAAGAAGTCACTCATCATTATACAGCGCGTAAATTGTTCAAATCGAAAATTCAATCGAAACAAGTCCTTTCCAATGTCAGCTTTTCGATTGAGGAAGGCACATGCTTAGGGATGCTTGGACCAAGCGGGGCTGGGAAAAGCACATTAGGAAAAGTGATCCTCGGTTTGGAACGGCCTCAATCAGGCCAAATCTTTTTTCAAGGTCATGATCTATATAAAGCAGATCAATCCATCCGGCGGAAAATCTGCCGCGACCTTCAAGCTGTTTTTCAAGACTCATATTCGTCCGTTAACCCGCGAATGACAGCGGAACAAATTATAGCAGAACCGCTAGAAAACTATGAAAGGCTCACCATCGCCGAGCAAAAACGGACCATTATCGAGCTGTTGGAACGAGTAGGCTTAACTGAAGAGGATTTAACTAAATATCCGCACCAATTCAGCGGTGGCCAATTGCAGCGGATTAATATTGCAAGAGCAGTCTCGCTCAAGCCGAAGCTGATCGTATTGGACGAGTCTGTCAGCAGCCTTGACATGGTAACCCAAACGCTTATATTGGATTTGTTAAAAGAGCTCAAAGACGATTTTGGAATGTCGTATTTCTTTATTACGCATGATTTAAAAGCCGCCTATCACTTAAGTGATACACTAGGTGTACTAGATCACGGGCAATTGGCCGGGCTTTACGAGAAACATCGATTTTTAAAATCAGACCACCCGGTTGTAAAAGAAATGAAGCGTTCCATACTGGCAGAGCACCCGCGGTTTCGTTCGATAGGAACAAGGGCAGTTCAGCAATAAATTTGCCGGGACTTTTCCTGAATGAGCTTCTTTAACCAAACTGTATTCACGTTTTTCATCCGTTAGGGAAAAATAAATATGGGAAATGAGGGCTTCCAATCATGAAGCCCTCATTTATTTTTGAAAATCTATTTCGGTTCTGTTTCACGATAAAAGATTGGTTTAGCCATAAAGCCTCTTTTCAGGCTGCGGTTCCTTATTGACCAGGCATGTATTTTCACCTAATGTCAAAAGTAGACTTTATACATAAATCCGATAACCGAATAGCTCTGTAATTGCCGATATCACTAAAACCAACAAATGAGGTGAAAAATGATGAACAATCGATTCCGTGTGGGAGAAGTAGCGCGACTTTTCAAGCTGCCCGCATCGACTCTGCGTTACTATGATGAAATCGGGCTGTTCAGGCCAAAGTATACCGATCCTGAAACATCCTATCGATATTATGGTGTTGAACAATTTCAGGTTCTGGATACGATTATTTTTTTAAGGAAAAATGGATTTTCGTTAAAAGACATTCAGCATCAGTTAGATAAAAGGACTCCGGAAACAACGATGGAAATTTTGAAGAAGAAGCTTGAGGAAGTCAGGACGGAAATTTTTCGGCTCCAACGCAGTGCGGCGAGAATCGAAAACAAAATTTCCACAATCGAAGAAGGAATAAAACTTGCCGAACACCCTGCTTTAACATTTCAGTATTTCCCAAAACGGGCTATTTCCTACCTGTATTTTGACAAGCCTGTCGACCTGATGGAGGAAGGCGACGACATTTATTTAAAGGATAAAGAAACGCTTTCAAGCCAGTCGATCGAGAATAACGGCTTCTTCACCGGAGACATTGGAACAATCGTTGATATGGAGAGCTTGAAGCAAGAAGGACCGGTAAAATATATCGGCGTATTTGAATTGCTGCACGAGGGAGACAGTGAAGACTATTTAAACGAAGGGTTGTATGCGAGTTACCCCCATATTGGGCCCTACGAGGACATCAGGAAAAGTTATCAGCTCGTTTTAAGCCAGCTGAAGGAGGAGGGATACGAGCTGGCGGGAATCCCTGTTGAAATCTCATTTCTTGATGACGCCGTCATCAAGGAGTCAGATCATTTTGTCACTTTAATCCAAATTCCGGTGACAAAGTTTTGATTGACCTTCAAGTAACTTGAAGGTTTAGAATACTCCTGTAGCTCATTATAGGAGGAATACATGATGACAGAAACACATCAGCAGCTAATGAAATTACCAGTAAATCAAGTGTTTTTTAAATATTTCATCCCTGCAACGCTTGGATTGATCCTAATGTCAGCGAATATTTTAATTGATGGCCTATTCGTGGGAAATGGCATTGGAACCGCAGCACTGGCTGGAGTGAACCTTTCCTATCCGGTTATTTCTTTAATAATGGCCATCGCTCTGTGGATTGGGATAGGCGGAGCAACGAAGTACTCCATCAGCATCGGGGAGAATCGCCCTCAGATGGCAAGCAGCGTCTTTTCATTGGCTCTCGCCTCTACGTTTATCATCAGTGTGCTCTTAGGGGTGTTCGGGCTTCTCAACATTCAAGCCGTTTCGGTATGGCTTGGAGCAAACTCCGATACCTCTTCTTACGTCATAGAGTACTTAAGCGTCATGTTTTTATTCGGCTGGGTCATCGCATTAGAACAGGTCTTAAGTATTTTTGTAAGGAATGACGGCAGTCCGAAGCTTTCGATGATGGCTCTTGCAACGACATCGATTGTGAATATCATCCTGAATTTTTATACGATCATGATTTTGAACTTGGGAGTAACAGGCGCTGCGATTTCAACAGTGCTTGGCGGATTCGCCGGACTGCTTGTATTATCCCTGCACTTCTTTAACCGTCAAGCGCAACTGAGGAAGATGGCGTTTCAGTGGTCTTGGAAATCCCTTATGCACATCTTTGCCATCGGGTTTCCAAGCTTTCTGGCAGAGGCCGGGCTCCTCGCATTTGTAACAGGGTATAACCTGGCAATGGTCAGCCTGGCAGGCACGGAAGGAGTCGCTGCCTTCTCAGTCATTAACTACCTTCACGGGTTCATGTTCCTGTCATTCTTCGGCATTGAAATGGCACTTCAGCCCCTGATTAGCTATTATCATGGTGCTGAAGAAAGCGAACGAATCAAAAGCAGCATGAAGATTGGGGAAAAGACCGCTGTTATCCTGGGTATACTTTTGCTCGTTATCGGCTGGGGGGCTGCACCATTCCTTGTAGGCTTATTCGGAATTGAATCAACCGAAATCCAGCAACTGGCCATCGATGGAATCCGCCTATTTTTTATCGGCTATGTCTTCCTTGGCTATAACTTTGTCTATATGAGTTACTTTCAATCCATTGGCCGGGCCGGCTCGTCGGTTGTTATCATTATATTGCGAAGCTTCGTGTCCCTTTTCATCCTGCTTTGGATATTGCCTAAGTTTATTGGCGTCACGGGAGTTTGGCTATCCTTGCCGCTTTCCGAGTTTTTTGTCGCTGTCCTCCTCTTTTTCATTGCAAGAAAACATGTGATGGGAAAAGGAAATCCCGCTATCGGGAAGGGATGATCTTACAGCCGGGAGATTCTCCCGGCTTGTTGTCATATAGGACTGAATTCATCAATTGAAGATTGAAATTCATGATGCGAAAGAAATACTTGTGCTGTTTAATGCCCCCCTATTTGAAGGTCATGATAGATTAAAGGCGCCTGCTTGTCACAGCCTTCGTACGCATATGGCGAGCTGACACGTTCGGCGTAATCGGCAAGTTAAATGTCGCCCTTTGCTAGTTACAGTCCGACAATGAATAGGTAAAGTTATAACTGTCCCGCCAACAAGGCAGGACGGAATGACGACCAAACGAGCGAAGGTGCAGAAAGTTAAAGGAGTGCTCATACGTATGATGTCTCACACTCGAATTAAATTCCCGGCAGGGTTTTGGGCAGGGTTGCGTCAATTAGGAATTAACGCCCCTGACGTGCTTCGAAAAGCCCGGCTGCCGCTCACCGTGATGACTGAACCAGTTGTCACGACTACCCAATACTTCGCCATCTGGCAGGCGTATTCCGATCTTGTTGATGACGTTTCCAAGGGAATCATCAAGCTTGCGGCCGGCTTTGAGCCGGCACATTACCCTCCGGCTGTGTTAGCGGCTTACCATGCCCGTGACTACGGTGACGCTTTAAAGCGAATGGCCCGCTACAAACAACTATGCCCTCCCGAAAACTTGCGTATCACTGAGGAAGGTGAGCACTGTGCAATCGAACTGGAATGGTTGGATGATAAGCAACCCGGTCCACCGCTCTTGATCGGCATTACGCTGGCATTTCTTCTGGAGCTCGGGCGCAGGGGCACAGGTCTGCCTTTGACAGCAAAGTCAGTCGAGTTTTCACACCCAATGGGCGACTTGCAGGCACTTGAAGCATACTTCGGCTGCCGTATCCGAAGCGGTGCAAATCGCAGCCGGCTGACGCTGGATCGAGGAGATTTGGACCGCCCCTTTGTCTCGTATAACGCAGAGTTGCTGGAGATTCTGACTCCCGTGCTGGATCAATTGGTGAATGATCAGCAAAATAGCCTTTCAATCACCGGAGCGGTCAAGTGGATCATGAAACGCACACTTCCAGGAGGGCACCCCGACATTCAGACTGTCGCGAGCGAATTGGGAATGAGCGGCCGCACCTTGCAGCGCCGGCTTACTGACGAAGGCACTAGCTTTAAACATCTGTTGACCCAAGTCAGACATGAGCAGGCGCGGGAGTACTTGGCAGACCCTTCGCTCGATATTAAAGAAGTCGCCTTTCTGATTGGATATGAAGATCAGAACTCGTTCTACCGGGCCTTCCGCCTTTGGGAAGGCGAGACTCCTTCTAATTGGAGGAAGCAAACCCGGCTGAATGGACTTAACTAGAATAGGAGAAATGTTTGATGGATATGGGATTGAACAATAAAACAGCTTTAGTTACC
Organism: Bacillus sp. FSL K6-0972; assembly: GCF_037976035.1. Lineage (NCBI taxonomy): Bacteria > Bacillati > Bacillota > Bacilli > Caryophanales > Bacillaceae > Bacillus > Bacillus sp. FSL K6-0972. The sequence continues at coordinate 2,867,492 of NZ_CP150260.1, forward strand.
GGATCGACGAAAGGGATCGGCAAAGCAATCGCTATTGAACTTGCCAAAGAAGGCGTTCATGTACTCATTAACGGACGAAATGATGAAGAGGTAGAACGAACAGTCAATGAAATAAAATCAGCTTTCCCGGCTACCTCTCCTCAAAATGCCGCGGCTGACATCGTGGATATTAGGCAAAGGGAAGCTTTATTTAAAAAATACCCTCAAATCGATATTTTAGTTAACAATATGGGCATTTATGAAATGATGCAATATGAGGACGTCGATGATGAAGTATGGGAAAAATACTTCCGCACCAATGTTCTTGCCGCAAATGGTTTAACTAAATTTTATTTGTCTAAAATGCTGAAAAATGATTTTGGCCGCATCATCTTTATTGCAAGTGAAGAAGCGATTATGCCTTCAGGCCAGATGCCTCAGTATTGTATGACAAAATCAATGCTATTATCATTGTCAAAAAGCTTATCAAAATTAACAATCGGAACAGAAGTGACAGTCAATACGATCATGCCTGGGCCGACGCTCTCTGAGAATGTGAAGCAAATCATTGAGGGAATGTACCCTGATGAAGGGATGACTTTTTCAGAAAAAGAGAAGAAATTTATGACGACAAACTTGCCTCAATCCGAAATACAGCGATTTATCAAGCCAATTGAAATCGGCAGACTGGCTGCATTTGTATGCAGTCCCTATGCATCCGCATTTAAAGGGTCTCCGATCCGTATGGACGGGGGAATGGTGCCGACTATTTTTTAAGATCCCCCATTCCAGATAGGAAGCCATTCTGGCTGTGACTTCGTCAAAACTAAAAACAAGCTGGCGGCAATAAGCGCCAGCTTGCAACTTTTGATGACGTGAATCCTCTTGCAGATCAGCTTCTACCCTTTTGATCAATTTTCAACTGAATTCTGTTGGACTTATAGATGAGCTTCACTTTATACTTGCTTGGCAATCCCCTGGTCTCGACGGAAGAAAATGATCCATGACGCTTGTGGAAGGTTATGATCGCCGATCCATCAGCCGGTACATAATTGTCCGCAAAATTGAGACGCAATGTCCCTTTCAATTTTGCTTTGCCTTTAATTTTCAGCTGATCTTTTTTGCCGCTGAGCTGAAGTTCAAGTATTCCTTTAGCAGATTGTTTATAGTCTCCTCCGATGACCAGTTTTCCCGGCACATCTTCCCTAAGGGTGCCTCCGCCTAGAGAAACGTCACCTCTCCCGAAAGCTGTCTCCGAACCGCCCTCAAGCGTCCCTTGATCAATCCGTGTACCGCCGGAATATGTGTTATTCCCTTCCAGCTTCAAAGTGCCTGTCCCCTTTTTGGTCAGCTTTCCAGCGCCGGAGATGTCATTGCACCAGCGATCTGTTGCATGGAAGCCGCCTTTTGCAGAATCCATGTTCACAGTAACATTTTTGGTAAAAGCACCATACCCATCTGCGGCGGAAAAGAGATTAAGCCTTCCCCATCCTTCTGCATCATCAAGAACAGGATAGCCGGACGGAAGACCGGTAGTGGCTAAAACCAAACGGCGCTGTTTTTTGTCAAGGTAAGGAAAACGTGTTTCCAGCAGGACTTCGGCTCCCTTTGGAACTGTCATTGGTTTAGCGGTTGTGTTCATTTGACGAAATCCATATGTCAATCGTTCCGTATATTGTTTTTTATTCGTTTCATAATCGCTGTATCTGTCTTCGGCTTTACCGTGTTGCGTTAATAATTTACGATGGGCTTCATCATAAGCCGCTTTCTTCAATCTTTCATTGTCAGGATCAGACAGGATCGCAGCCGACAACGCCGTTGCCATGACCCTTCCCCCCATGACGTCCAGCGGAGAATGCATACCTGCAACAATCCGGTTATGACCGAGTTCAGAAGCGCGAGTCAGCAGCTCCTGATAACGCTCTGGTATCGCATAGGCCATGGCAAAAGCGCTGAGATATGCGGCGTTCGTATGTCCGCTTGGAAAACCTCCGTCTTTGTTCGGATCAGGATTGATGACGGGAATAAGCGTTGGAACAATGATCGAATTGTCTTTCCAGCGAAACGGGCGGGGATAATTGAAATAGCCTTTAGCCGGATTCGATGAAGAATAGTTGCCTCGTAAAGTATTGACCAAACTCACGACATTACCAAGTTCAGAGTTAGTGCTGCCTGAATTGGTTCCTTCATCATGATATTTTTTAATCAAGGCATCTGCCGGGATACTGGTGATCGTTGTCGTCGCTCCCGCGTTCATTCGATAGACGTCAGCAAGCTTGCCGAGGCCGTCAATCATACTGTAGCTCTGGCTCCTCCGATCATCAAAATATGCAGCATTTGCCTCAAGCATCGTGCGGCGTTCAGCAATATCTACGACTTTTTGGATATTGGCATCCAACACCCTGCTGTCCAGTTTAGTACCAGTATTCCACGTCTTTCCGGGAATCCAAAGTTTATTAAATTCGGAAAGCACCCCGATGACAGGATTGGATTCCACCGTCGTATTAGCAGAGATATTATTTTTGTAATGGTCTACGAAAAATCCAGAAGAGTGCGGCGAAGCTGCGGTTGTTGGTTTAGTTGCTGCGCTCGCATCGCCTACAATCGGGGAACTTAGAAGAAGTGCCAAAGAACAGACAGCTATCAGTAAATGCTTCCTCACCCTTAATCGTTTCATTCTCACATCATTTCTCCCTTACTCTTAATCTTCTCTCCAAAATGCTTTTCCCAACCATCAAGCTCTATATGATCGTATCGTAAATTTGTTAATCAAATGGCGTGATTTTATTAATGTTTTGTTTATATTTTGGGATTTTGCAGATCGATGTTTTATGAGTGAGGGGGTGCCGAGTGTGAGAAAGGCCGGATTTGAAATTCCGGCCTGTTTATACACTTTCAGAAAGGTGCATGTAGGAGGCCAAATCGGCCGCTTCGTCTATTTATTTTCCTTCTCTAAAAATGCCATAACCGCTTTCGTCAGATTCTGTGCTTCTGCCGGTGCATCCGGAGAGCCGAACATCTTATTTAAATCACTGTGAGATAAGCTGTTGACTTGATACACAAAATCCGTTGCCTTCGCTTTGTTTACGGTTTCCGCAAATTTGTAAACGGCAGGATCTTCCCAGCGGGTTACGAGATAGGCAGGCGGCAATTTTGAGTTGTTGATGTAGGAGAGCGGCGATGCTTCTGCCCACACCTTTTCGTCGGAACCAAACACTTTTTTATAAGACGGGATCGCTTCGATGAATCGCTTCATATCCAAGGGTCCATCTAAAACAACAATCGAATTGAGCGAGGCCGGTGTGAGGCCGACACGATTTAAATATGTTGAATCTGCGGCAATTAAGCCGGCTAAGTGCCCCCCTGCCGAATGTCCCATGACATTGATTTTTGACGGATCGATTTGATACTCATCCGCATGATCCATCACCCATTTAACGGCCTTAGCCGCATCATCAGCCATCTCATCATATTGAACATCGGGATGAAGCCGATAGTTGACAGATACGAAAACATAGCCGTTTTCTGTAAAAAATGCCGGTTTCGAAGCCGCTCTGCTTTTGTCGCCGCTTGTCCATCCTCCACCGTGAAGGTAGATGAGAACGGGATGTTTTTCACCCTTGTTTGTCTGTGGTGTATAAATATCCAATGTTTGTCTGTCGTCTTTTGCATAATGAACATTTTCGGCATTCTTGTTAGATGTACAGGCGAACAAGCCGATACACAGAATTGCCAATCCTGCCCATTTGATGAATCCTCTCAAGTTTAAAAACACCTTTCTTCTTTAGCCAGTATATTTTAAAACGTCTCACGTAACATTCCGGGAATGCTCATCTGATAAGCAGTTTTAAGGCGCGGAACATTAACATATGTTTCTAATTATAAACAGAAACAAGAAACTTACAAATATTAAAATCAATAAGAAAAGGCAAAGTCTTTGATTGCCGCTGTGCGGTAACCTGCGGGGAAAATATGAGAGGATGCACTCGTGATAAAGCGAATCTGCGATTAAGCCGTGAAGAGTACTCCCCGTCATAGCGGGGAGTACGATGTTTATGAGCCTTGTGATAGATGAACATCTCATTATCTGATGTTCTATTTTCAAGATGAAACATTCCATGTTTTTTCTTCCGCCGAAATGACAGATCACAAATCAATCATTTAAAAACATAATGGGAGTTCTTCTAAAGCTCTCATCAGAAAATTGCCTTTCCATTTGATCTCCTCCCTTTCGCCTTTGATCTCTATATGTTCAAAGCGGCGCAGCAAGGTCTGAATGGCGATTTTGGCTTCCAATCGGGCAAGCGGTGCGCCCAGGCAAAAATGGCTGCCATGGCCAAAGGCAAGGTGGCGGTTATCCTTTCTTTCAATATCAAAGCGGTCGGCATTCGGGAAGACCGTGTCATCGCGGTTGGCCGAGGCTAATGAAATGATGATCACATCTTTTCTCTTAATCTCCTGCCCGTGCAATGTAAACGGTTCGGCCGCCCAGCGCAGAGTGGTTAATTCCACGGGGCTGTAAAATCTGAGCGCCTCTTCAATGGCTGAGCCGATTAAATCAGGATGTTGACGAAGCTTTTTCAGCTGATCAGGGTTGTTCAGCAAGGCAAAGGTCATATTGGTTATTAAGTTTACCGTTGTCTCATGTCCTGCAACGATAAGGAGCATAATCGTCGAATACAGCTCTTCTATGCTTAATGTCGTTCCTTCGCTTTCTGCCTGAATTAATGCACTGACTAAATCCTCTGCAGGCTCGTCCCTTTTTTTGCGGACCAAGTATTCCAGGTATTCAACGAATTCGCCTATTTGATGCTTGTTTTCCTCAAGGCTTTCAGGAGTGTCCGAAAAATCAATAATCGCATGGGACCAAACTCTGAATTTTTGCCGATCTTCATGCGGAATACCAAGCATCTCGCTGATGACAATGATCGGCAGCGGGAAAGCGAAGTCGTCTACAAGATTCATAGAATGATTCGGTTCTACTTGATCCAATAAGGAATCAGCGATTTTTTGGATTCTGTTCTCGAGCTGTAAAACCATCCGGGGAGTAAATGCTTTCTGAACAAGAGACCGCAAGCGTCCGTGGTCGGGGGGATCTGAGTTGAGCATATGTTTTGATAAAGGTTCTTCATTTTCCAGAGCCGAGAAGTTCTCTAATTCTTCTTCAGTAAACACATTTTCGTAATTTTTCTTCATTCTAGCATCCTTTAATATATCGACCGCATCATCGTACCTCGTAATAAGCCAGCCTTCGCCCAGATCCCCCATCGATACGGGATAGACAGGACGGGAAGCGCGTAATCGTTTGTAAAATTCGTACGCCTCATCTTTAAATGCTGCAGAAGACAATTCTCTTTCAGATAATATAGCGGAGCTCTTCTCTTGTTTTGAAGACATTCATCTAACCTCCATCTCCATTTTTTTGTAAATGACAGCCTGCATCGGAATGATAAACCACGATAGTACATTAGGCTATTCACAAATATTATAATTCCAGGAAAATCCACATTCAATCGGCAATCAAGCGGGAGATGTTCATTAATGAACACCTTCCGCATTCATTGTTTAGAAATGAGACTGGGGATGTAAAAAGAGGCATGAAAACAAGCTGAGACCGCGCTATAAGTAAATTTGAAAATAAAAAATCCTCTTAGTTTACAGTTCCTTTTCAAGGAACGGCAGTCTAACAGGAACCCTTCGGTTGTCCGATCGGAATATATTCTTTTGTTGATGGCCTGAAGTTCTTCCCTTCTCTTGCTTATCGACTTCCGCATCTTTTTTAAAACGTTCATAATGTCTGAAGCCGTCGCAGGATTATTGATTTAATGCTTGAGCAGCTTGATCACTTGTTCTTATTTTTACAGCAATATATACAATAGCTGATATCCAAACGGCAATGATTCCAATATAAATGACCGGATATAATGCTGTTTGATCGATCCACGAATGGACAAGCGTTCTTGTGTTGACGAGGATGATCAGTCCGCCGACCAGAACGCCCATTAATCGGGCATGAACCTTTTGCACCAGCCAGGCGGCAATCGGAGCCGCAATGATTCCGCCAATCATCAATGCACCAACCCACAGCCAATTGACTTCTTCCCAGCCGAGAGAAATGAAAAATCCTAACGTTGCCGAAACAGCAATGGCAAACTCGCTTGTGTCAACAGTTCCCACCACTTTTCTCGCACTGACGCCTTTTTTGGATAATAAAACTGGAGTGGCAATCGGCCCCCAGCCTCCCCCTCCGGTTGCGTCGGCAAAACCCGCGATTAATCCCAGGGGAACGGCTTTTTTTCTCGAAAGGCTGATACTGCTTTTTTGCTCTCCTATTTTAAACATGAATAGAAATCGAATGAGCACATACACGCCGAGGACAAGCAGAAACATTGAAATATAAGGCTTCGCAAGCTCGCCCGGAATGTTGCTTAAAAAAGAAGCGCCCAGAAATGCCCCGAGTGATCCCGGGATGACGAGTCGTTTGACCGTTTGTTTATCGACGTTTCCAAACTTTATATGCGATACACCGGATGCCGCGGTGGTGACGACTTCCGCCAGGTGAACGGATGCTGACGCAACCGCCGGTGCGATGCCGAAGGCAAGCAGCAATGACGACGATGTCACCCCGTACGCCATCCCTAAGGCGCCATCTATCAGCTGCGCAAATAATCCTATCAAGACAAACACAATTAGCTTTTTCATGTTGGCCTCCCACTTCAATTGGTTTATTTTTATTGTTAAATATAATCTACATTATACCTACCTGTAAAGTATGAATTTTAAAAAATATAAATTTTTTGTATTTTTCATCGACACCAGCAAAAAAGAGCATATGCATGCTAAATAAGCGCCTATCCCCCGGTCTTTTGTCTTATGGATGTTCATTAATGAACACCTTCTGGAATCATTGTTTAGTAATGAAGTTTAATTTGAAAGGTTCATAATGCATCTGCTCCTTTTGCGTTTTACTTACCCCAAAACGAGCGAGGATGACAACTTTTAAAATTAACAGAGTGAGGAAAGAGGCATTAAAAAAGGGAAGGGAAGAAAGCAAATTTGAACCGCTCCCGATTGTCGGGAGCGGTATTTTTTTGACTCACAGCTCTTTGTACATAAAATAAGCAAAATCGGCATGTTTATGTGCCCCGCTTGTATCTTGGCATTGCATTCCCACAAAAGCTCCGGTGAAGAATCCGCCTCCGCGCACATAATCATCTGACAATTTTTTGGACTCCAACGGGATCTCAATTTTATACCAGTCTTTTTTATTAAAAGAATAGGAGTAATAATATGTTTCCCATTCGACATTTACTCTTAAATAAACATATTGTATGTCTCGCGGTATGACAATTTTGTCTTTTATCGGCTGTGAAAATGAAAAATTATCGCATATCGTTACTTCCAAAATGCGCCCAAGGTCTTCAACATAAGTCACTTGAAGAGCCGTCCAGTTCTCGGTGTTGTAGTAATTCACCAGTCCCGCGGCTTGCTGAAAGGTCTCCGGGTTGAAATCAACAGCAGTCTCCGCTGTAAAACGGAGGCTTTGCCAACGCCTGGCTACAAACGCCTGGGTAAATGTGGATGTTAACGATTCATGTCCATATAAACGTAAATGATTCGCCCTTTCAGTCAATGAGCCTAATTCTTTCGTTAAGGGAATCCGCAATGTCTGAAAGTTAATATTTAATGTCCGATCAGCAAATTGATCAACTTCCTGATATGTCGATGGGAACTTGGTTTCAACTATGCGGGGCGCTTCCACCTCCACCTTCCCCTCTTTTCCGCCTACCACATAAGGCCATCCGTCTTTCCACTCCAATTTTTGAATCGCGGTTTCTCTTCCCAAAGGACAATATCCTCTTTGGTGAATAACCGAGTCATCAGCAGGATGAATAGGACGCCCGGTTAAATGAGCTAAATACCATTCGCCTGTATGCGTTTCTACAATTGATGCATGTCCGCATTTCTGCAACGGATTCCGAGGTTCGTGCCAAGACGTCAAAATTGGATTGTCGGGGTGAATCTCATATGGACCTTCGATATTTCTTGAACGGGCAATTGTGGCAGCATGTTCAAAACGGGTCCCGCCTTCCGCTGTCAATAAATAGTAATAATCCCCGATATGATAAAGGTGCGGTGCTTCAGTCAGTTTAATATCTGTGCCTTCAAAAATGATTTTCGGATGATGGATAAGTCTTTTTTCGCGCACGGAAAATTCCTGCATCACAATGCCTCCGAATGAATGGCGGCCGCTCCGGTGATCCCACAGCATATTTAATAAATATTTTTTTCCGTCGGCATCATGGAACAATGAAGCATCAAAGCCGGAACTATTTAGTTTAATCGGCTCTCCCCAATCCCCATCAACGGTTTCACAAGTAATTAAATAGTTATGGCAGTCTTTCCAGGCTCCATCCACAACTTTTACGTCTGTATATATAAGCCAGAACCTTCCATCACTGTAGCTTAGACAAGGCGCCCATACACCGCCTGAGTTGGGATTCCCTTTCATATCCAATTGTGAAACCCTCTGCAACGGATGTGCAACTAAATGCCAATTCACTAAATCTTTTGAATGATGGATTTGCACTCCCGGAAACCATTCAAAGGTTGATACTGCAATATAATAATCGTCTCCTACTCTGCATATGGATGGATCGGGGTTGAAACCTTTAAGCACCGGATTGATAATCTTCATTTTCATTCCTCCTAACGGTTGTCTTTAAAGTGTAAGCCGGCTAATGGCTATTCCCGCTCAAATTCATTCATATCGTCCAAGTCGCTTTGTCTCGATTCTCTAATTCACGTACGACTTTTGCATATTTTTCATCGCTTAAATTGTAAAAATTAATGTCGATCATAGCCACTATAAGGAAAATAACAGGAACTACAGTTGTCGTTAATAATATCCCTGTCAACGCTTCAGGAGATTGGACCTGACCTGCGGCATAGCCGAACTTCTCTAGTATGAGTCCTGGAACGATTCCGCCGAGTGCCATGCCAAACTTGAAAAAGAAGCCGATAATCGCATAAATCAATCCACTCAAGCGTTTCCCTGTCTTATATTCGCCATATTCGATTGTTTCAGGGATCAGCGCCCACATATATCCCCCGGCCGTCACACTTCCAACTGCGGCAATGACACGAAAGAAGAGCACCAGAAACACATTGCTTGGCGGAACAATGAGAATGGCTAAAAGTCCAATGATATTTAATAATAAAGCGGCATTCAATAGCTTTCTCTTTCCCAGCCACTTATTGATTCGGGGTATAAACGGCAGGATGGCCAATGCAGGAAGGCTTCCAAGCAAGCCGTACCATTTCACGAGATCTGCTCTGCCTACATTGTACGTCATGTAGTAAATGCCGACGGAATTGCTTATCGAGTTGACGCCAAAAATAATGATAAAGAAAATGCTTAACACAACTAACGGACGATTCACCCTAAATTGCTCAAATATATCGGAAAATTTAATCTTTTCTTCAGGCATTTGCAGAGTAACTCGTTCTTTTGTACTTTTAAAACAAAAGATTAATAGACAGGCGCCGATGATCCCAAGCATGCTCATTGTCAGCTGCCAGCCAAGAGCAGTGTTTCCTGTCGTGTCACCTAAATAAGTAGAAAGGAAAGGAACAAAAAAAGATACGATAAGTCCGCCTAGATTGGCAAAGACCATCCGAACAGAAGTAATGCTGACGACCTCTTGATTATCTCTGGTCATCGCGGAGGTTAATGCGCCGTATGGAACATTTATCGCCGTATAAGTGAGCGATAAACCGACATACGTGATATAAGCGTAGATTAATTTTCCGGTATCTGAAAAATCCGGGGTTGTAAAACAGAGGATGGCAAGTACAGAAAGCGGAAACGCGCCGAACAGCAGATACGGCCTAAAACGCCCGAATCTGCTGTTTGTTCGGTCTACTAATGTTCCGATAAAAGGATCGGCAAGCGCATCAATAATTCGAACAATCAGAAACATTGTTCCGGCAGCGGCGGCTGACAAACCGTAAACATCCGTATAAAAAAATAAAAGATATGTAGAAACCGTGGTGTAAATTAAATTACATGCCAAATCTCCGGAAGCATAACCGGATTTTTCGTACATACTTACTTTTTTCACATGTTCACCCGTCATGATTGTTACCTCCTTCACAGCCTTTTCAAAGCGGCTTTATGATAAGTCATATGAAAGCGCATACATTAGACCTAGAAAGCGGCCTTCCAGCCGAAGTGAGACAGATGCTTCTCTCGTCAATCACGAATTCTATTCAAGACTACTGGTTCATGCAATCTCATCACCTCCATTTTTCAATTTTCATAAAAATCAGATTTCAAATGTTGCTTTTTATCAGCAGCATAAAAATTTTCTTCCTCTTTCATCCACTCCTCATGCCCATACTTAGTTTAATCATCAAACTAAGTTTAAGTTAGTTTGAAAATGTTGTCAATCATTAGCATGTGCCTATTTTGATTTAAAAGAGAAAAGAACGCCTAAAAAACCAAGGAGAGGTTATAGCGCCAAAGCACCTTGAACAGCCTTTTTTCTTAACAAAATTACAATTTATGGATTTTCGTTCGTAAAAAGTGCATTGCGCGAAAAAAGATAAACCTAATTTTTCAGGGAACAATGCCTCATTCTTTCATCTATGATGAATGATACAATCCCCAGTGTAGTGACTAAAAAGGAGGACCAATCATGAAATTCAGCAAAATCGGTGCCTTATTGCTCACTTTGGCGTGTTTGCTTTTGCCTTTTTCTTCAGCGTCTGCAGCAGGTGCCGGTGTATGGGATAATATCGGCACATACGGCATGACATCGCAAACTCCGATCATCAAATCAGGCGGAGGAAAATTTTATTTTCACAACAACAGCTTTTATGGCTTTACTTTTACGCTGTATGAAGTTGACGGGGCGGGAAGCACGCCCGAAATCGTAAGAAAAAATATCTACGTCGGACCGAAAAGCAACAGTCCGGTGATCGATGTCAGCAGTTTTACAGATGGTGCAAATAAACAAGCAGAACTCGTCCTGTTTAAAGGGAACGATACATACATCACCGTTACTTGTTATGATTGAATTCCCCAATAACAGTAAGTCCGCCGTTTACAGACGGCGGGCTTTTTTGATGCGATTGCGACGCGCTGCGATCAAACAAACGTATTACCTCTTTAAAACTGCAGGCACCAAAAAGTGCCTATATGACTTAAAAGTGCGTACTTCCGTTTCGGGTTCTTCTGTTCCATAATCATGAATGTTGTTTTGTTTGACATTGTTCTGTTTATAATGAAAAGAAAACGGAGGGATCGATGATGAACTTGAATTTGCAAGGAAAAACAGCGTTGGTGACCGGATCGACGTCCGGAATCGGCAAAGCGATTGCCGCTTCACTTGCGAAAGAAGGTGCGTCTGTCATCATTAACGGACGCCGGCAAGAAAAGGTCAACCAAACAATAGACGAATTGAAAGGCCAATTTCCCGAGGCTGTTTTTCAAGCGGCCCCTTATGACCTTGGCACTGAAAAAGGGTGTCAAGGCCTATTAGCGGCATTCCCGGATGTTGATATTCTGGTCAATAATTTAGGGATTTTTGAGCCGGCGGAATATTTCGAGATTCCGGATGAAGATTGGTTCCGCTTTTTCGAAGTGAATATTATGAGCGGGGTAAGGCTCTCTCGGAGCTATTTGCAAAGCATGATCGAGAAAAAAGAAGGCCGGGTTATTTTTATTGCGAGCGAAGCCGCGGTTATGCCGTCACAGGAAATGGCGCATTACAGCGCTACGAAAACGATGCAGCTCTCGATTTCCCGGAGCTTGGCAGAGCTTACAGCGGGTACAAATGTGACCGTCAATACTGTTATGCCGGGTTCAACCTTAACCGATGGCGTTGAAACGATGCTGAAGACCCTTTATCCGGATGAAAACCTGACGGTCGAAGAAGCGGAAAAGCGGTTTATGAAAGAAAACCGGCCGACCTCTATCATACAAAGGCTGATTCGGCCGGAAGAAATCGCGCACTTTGTCACCTTTTTAAGCAGTCCGCTTTCCTCGCCGATCAATGGTGCAGCCTTGCGGGCGGACGGCGGATTGGTCCGCAGCGTCTTTTAAATGAAAGGCTGGAATGCCCGGCATTCCAGCCTCATGATTATCGTTTGGCATAAACATGTTGGAAGACTGCGGTCGCATCCCATGCATTTAAACCGAATGCTCCGTCGGTAAACGTTGAATCCCGGGCGCTAATCACCAATTGATCATCCAGGTAAATATTAAAGTTGGCACCGCGGGCCACCGTTTTCAGGTGATATTTCCGGCCGGCTTCTATCGGTGTGCGGCGTTCGGCAATAACAGAAGCCGAGCCGTTTTCAAATTTGAAAAACTTCACCACGTCATGCTTGGCATCCACATTGGCAAGGTATCCGTTTTTAACATTCTGATCGGCCCGAAATACGAGAGCACCTGCCCCTCTTCCATTTCCATCCTTTATCGTGACATCTGCTTCATATGTGAAATCTGTTCCTTTTGCTGAAGATAAAATGAACGAATCCCCGTCAGAGCGCCCTTGTTTTCCATCAATCGTATCGACCCATACACCACTTACAGTCGTCCAGCCGGTCAAATTCGATTGAAAGGGTGACGCTCCCCATACTTTTTTCAGAGGATGAACCGTCATGGAATTCAGCTTGACAAACCCGTTTGATGCATATACTTCAAGCCCTTTGCTGGATCGATCCGGCAGAATAATGTCGGTGATCACCTGCCTCCCGTCGTTGCCGAATACTTCAACCGAAGAGCGGTCGACATAAATGCGCATCTTCACCTTCCCACCAACCGGTTGCAGCGGGGCCTCATGCTTTCCTGTGTTAAAGTTCGGATTAAAGGAGACGTTTCCGGATTGGCTCCGGTCGACGAACAGTGAAGCGCTGTTTTTGCTGTAGCCGATTTTCGTATATTCGTTTTCCCCTGTTCGGACTTTAAAGCCGAATTCGGCCGCAGCTCCGGTGTTTACTTGAAATTCCGCATTGATTTCGTAGGCATCGCTTGACAGCGCTTTCAAAAAATTTCCGTTTCGAGCCGAAATGATCTTGTTTTTCCACGTTTGCGATGCACCCCGAATCGACTGCAGCTCCGCTACCGGAGCCTGAACAATTCTAAGCCCTTCAGAAAACGCTTTCAATTTTAGTTCTCTTGGGATAGACATTGCGCTTCTCCACGGAGAAGTAGGAACATCGTTTGCGTATTGCCAATTGCTCATCCACCCTAACCAAAGCCTTCGTCCGTCTGCCTGCGGGATATCAGACCAGCTGACAGCTGCGTAGAAGTCTTTCCCGTAATCTGTCCATAATACGCGATTCGGCGGGTTTTCATTTTTAAAGGTTGTTCCGTCAAAGCTTCCGACAAAATATTGCATGCCTGATCCTCCTGAGACAGCACCGTCTCCAACACTGACTTGCATCACCCATTTCGTTTCATTCGGTCTGCCTTCTACAGGAAGCTCAAACAGATCCGGACATTCCCACACGCCTCCATGGCTGCCCTCTCCTTCACCGAATTCGCTCGCATATGTCCACTGCTTCAAGTCAGGCGATGTATAGATCAGAATTCGGTCGCCGCCTGCAAGCATCATCACCCACTTTTTCGTCTGTTCATGCCAAATGACTTTCGGATCGCGAAAATCTCTTTTTCCCGGATTTGGAATGACAGGGTTGCCTGAGTACTTCGTCCAAGTCCTGCCTTTGTCATTGCTGTAGGCGATGCTTTGCACTTGTTCCCCGTCCCGGTCCTGCGTATAAATAGCAACGAGCGGCTTTTCTGCCCCTGTTTGAAACCCTGTTGTATTGTGCCGATCGACGACAGCACTGCCCGAAAAAATCGTCCCTTTTTCATCCGGATACAGTGCGACCGGCAAATGCTCCCACTTGACTAAATCTTTGCTTACTGCATGCCCCCAATGCATTGGCCCCCAGCGCAAACCATACGGATGATATTGATAAAACAGATGATATTCCCCCGCGTAATACACCATCCCGTTCGGGTCATTCATCCAGTTTGCTTCTGGCGTGAAATGATACTTGGGCCGATGATCCTCATTATAGTAGTCCGGATCGGCCGCATTTGCGGAAAAGGCTTCCGGAAACATCATAGCCCCTATGATCCCCATCTGAATCAATCTCTTTTTCATCCCTTTTCTCCCCTCTTCTTCACACGGTTTTTAGTGACGGTTAAGGCAGGAAGTCCAAACAGCCGCCCCCTTTTTGCGGCCGAATGGACCTGCCTCTCCAAAAGCTAAGAAAAGAACCCCCAAGACATTTTATGCCAAAAACCCTGCCCAATAGCCGACAATCCCGATGATAAAAATACCGAAAATCATGAGCAGAGGATTCACCCCTTTGCGAAGCATCCAGGCAGCGAGCAATGTCAATCCTAAAGGCAGGACACCCGGCATGATGCTGTCTAAAATGTTTTGCACGGTCTGCACATCGACTTTGCCTGCATCATCCTTAATTCTCGACACGACGATCGGGATATTGATCGTCGTCCATTTGGACACGAGCGCTCCCATCACAAACAGCCCGAGTATTGAAGCGCCTTCCGTCAGTTTTTGAATGCGGTTCCCGACCAAGTCCTGCAAAATTTCCATGCCTTTCACATAGCCGTACTTTAACCCGTAGTATTTTGTACTTAATCTGACGGCGTTGATTAAAAAGAAAAACAAAAGCGGGCCGGCGATGTTTCCGCTTAAAGCAAGTGACGCTCCCAAGGCTGCCAGAACCGGGCGCAACGTCCCCCAGAAAATCGGGTCTCCCACACCTGCCAACGGGCCCATTAAGCCGATTTTCATTCCATTAATCGCTTTGGCATCAATCCTTTTATTATTGGCCATTTCTTCTTCCATCGCAGCGGTCACGCCAAATATCGGCGCTGTCAGCCACGGATGCGTATTAAACCATTCCAGGTGGCGCTGGAGCGCTTCGCTCCGTTTCGCTCCCGGACCGTACAGTTTTTTGATCGCCGGAATCATGACGTAGCAATAGCCGAGCGCCTGTACACGCTCAAAGTTAAAGGATCCGAGCAAAAAGTTTGAGCGGATAAACATACTGAAAATCTCTCTTTTCGTTAATCTTTTTTCTGTGCCCATTATGTCGTCCCTCCTTAATTGTTAAGCATCCAGATCATCGTCATCATCATAAGCGGCCATGCTGCTGTCACTGGCGGCAGCAACCGCCCCTTGCGCATGATTTTTTTGCATCACTTGCTGATATAAAAGTGCCAGACAGAGCCCGAGGGCACCGAACCCGACTAAATTGAAATCGGTAAACGCGGCCAGCAAAAAACCGATATAGAAAAACGGCTTCAAATACGGAATATTCATCATATTGATGACCATCGCATACCCGACAACAACGATAATGCCTCCGCCTATTTGCAAACCTTTTGTGATGACTTCCGGAATATTTCCCAAAAACGCCTGAACAGCGCTGACACTGATCAGAGCCACAATCAATGTCGGAATCATAACGCGCAGCGCCTGAAACGCCATGGCGGTTATATGCATGATTTCAATTCCTTTAAAATTGCCATCCTTTGCGTATTTGTCGGCGCGATGAATTAAAAATACGGTGATCGTCCGGACGAAAATTGTCAGCGCCTGACCCGCAGCAGCCAGAGCCACCGCGACAGCGATCCCTTCGCCGATTCCCTGATCGGCGGTAATCACTAAAATGGTCGAAATCACGGAAGCGATGGCCGTATCGGGGGCCATTGCAAGACCGACATTCATCCAGCCAAGCGCCATCAGCTCCAGCGTTCCGCCGAGAATGATGCCTGTTTTCAGATCCCCGAGAACAAGGCCGACCAAAGTGCAGGCAATCAGCGGACGGTGTGTCTGCCCTTCGTCCAATACACTACCGATACCTGTTATAGCTGCAATGACGAGCAGCAAAATAATTTGAATCGTTGACATGCCTTTAGCACCCTCCTTCTAGGATTTTGTTGCGTTTCTTAAAATCTGCATAAAGTCTTCGCTCGAATCTGACGGCAGCTGCCTCAATTCCAGCTTCACGCCCAATTCATGCAATTGTTCAAACGCTTTGATGTCCTTTTCAGTCACGCTTACCGATTTCGTGATTTGCCTGCGGTTATTCTCGAAGCGCATCCCGCCGACATTGACTGTTTCGATCGGAACGCCTGCTTCGATTAAGGAAACAATGTCGCCCGGATTTTCGAATAACAGCATTGCCGTCGTATCTTCGTACCGCGGACTGTGAAACGCTTTGGCCATTTTGGAAATCGAAACGGCGCTGGCTTTTACATTTGAAGGTGCGACAGAAAGGATCAGTGTTTTTCTCATTTCGTCCTGTGCCACCTCATCAGAGACAACGATAATCCGATCAGCAGCGTGGATTTTGATCCATCTTGTTAATACTTGGCCGTGAATAAAGCGGTCATCAATTCTTGCCAAAACAATTTTCATTACAATTCATCCTCTCTTCCCTGATTGGACTGACTGAATTTTTCCAATTGCTCGCTGCAGATTTGAAAGCATTCCCGGCTCATTTTTTTCAACTGGTTCAGCAGTTGTTTGAGCGGCATATGCTCCCGCAAGCTCAATGCCTCTAACAGAATCGGCAAGTTTACGCCGGCTGCCATATCGAATCTCCGCTCCTTCGCGATGTAAGGGGTCGCTGCGTTATATGGCGTCCCGCCGAAAATATCCACTAAAAAAAGCACCTCGTGTTCCTCCGGAATGTCCTTCAGCGTCTGATGATATTTTTCTTGCAGTGTCTGGATGCCTTCCCCTTTAAGAAACGGCACCGCAATCAGGCTGTCTTCTTCTCCGAATATCATCCCTGAAGATTCTTTTAATGCTGTGGGAAAGTTTCCGTGGCCGCTGATAATGACTGTAATCATGTACAATTGCTCCTTTCTTTTTTTCGTTCGCTTATTCATAATGCAAGTATCGTGCCAACGAAGTTGTATTAAGCGCTTTTACTGCATCTCAAGACGAATTATTTTTAAGTTCGAAACACATTCAAGCATAAAAATAAACCTGTATTAAAATGGAATTCCACTTAATACAGGTTTACCTGAAAAAATCGCTCTTGGAAAACAGCTATAACTCTTCAGCAAAGATGGACGCGATAAATATTTTTTCATCTTCGCTGATCGCGAGTCCAAGCTTATCTTCGTAAGGCTTTAATGTTTTCTCTGTGATGTGAAGAATTTTTTCAAGCTGATCATTCATCTCTTCTTCCTCCGGAAAAGCGATCGGGTTCTGTTTGATCACCCTTTCAAAAGCAAAAGCGGTATGCATGATGACTTTGATCAGCACCGCGTTGCTGAATGTGATGCGCAGTTCGTCTTGAACCGTCTGAAGCCACTCCAACAGCATGTCTATCATATGATAGGGATTCAAAAAGACAAGATACTTCTTCAGGCTGTCTTCGCAAAGCTCCTTCACCACCACATTTTCACCGGATAATCCGCCGCTCATCGGGATATTGCCGTTTGCGATCACTTGCTGAATCACTTTTTCCCCTTCGCCTTCAATCAATACTTCTAAAGGCACGTGCGGAGCATCGATTTTAGGGTTCTTCGTGCCAACCGTGGCAAGGATCTCATACGCTTTTTCAATTTCTTTTATACGGCTTGCTAATTTGATCGATGACACCGTCAAAATGCTGATTTGTTCATCAGATGTCCTGCTTACGATTGATGTTAAAATCTCTTCGAGCTTCTTCGCCGTTCCGCCGCCTGTCGTGCAAATGGAGACGATCGCCTTCTTTTTGCCTGAGACCCGCGGTTTATCGGCCCATAAATCGATGAAATCCTTTGTAACCGAATCGTAGATGGCGTGCAAATTCAAATTCAAATAATTCACCTTGCGGACGGCATCGAGCACCATCGATGTCGTAACATTGCTGATCGTTTTTATTTTAACGCCCGTTTGTTGTTCAAGCCTAGTTTCCAGCATAGCAAGCGATCCCATATCGACAAGCATTAATACGCCTTCTCCTTCATCAACCTGCTTCACTTTCTCCGCCAGACAGCTGACGATTTCCGCGGGTGAAACGGTCAAAGGCATATCAACCGCAGCAATGGGGGTGCTTCCCAGCAATTCAGTGGCTACTTCAACCATAGAGCTCGCTGTGCTGTTTCCATGGGCAGCCACGACAATGCCCGTCCTTTTGTTTTCTTTCCATGATTTAATCGATTGGATCAGCATCGTCAAGTAGATGACCTCGATTTCCGGAACGGTTACTTTGAAATATGCTTGAATTTTATCTTTGAAAATCAGCGCGACCTCGTATTCCTTCACATGGGTTTCCCTGATTTCATCTGTTTCCTGCGGATTTAAGACATCTATCTGCTTTCCGCGCTTTAAAAATGCAGCGATGTGCATGCTCAGAAAATAGATGAATTTACGGTCGAATTTGCAGTCAAGCTCATGTTCAGCGACTTCCTTTAATTCTTTCGTCATCTGAATCACGTCGTCTTCAACGAATTTGAGTAAGCTGTGGTTTTGAAGCATTTTCTGATTAAAAAAGCTTCTGACGTGCAAATGAATATCCGTTAAAATATATTGATTGATTTGTTTTTTTGTTAAGCCTTCTTTATTCAGGATTTTCGCTTTTTCTTCTATGACATGATATAAGTTAAATGAGTCATCGATTTTCGTTGTTTCATCTTCCACAATCGGAGAGATGATCGTTGTAATGTTGACGTATTCAGAAATCATTTTGCTCCGTTCGATATTTTTGCTGCTGGACATCCAGTCCTCTTTGATCTCATCGGGAAGATCCCGGACGGTCAGTTCAACAACCTCGTCTTTGTCAAGGTTGTTTAAAAACCCGTGCGCACAGACGAGCTGCACATTTGATTTCAACTGGCCGACATTTCCGAATTTTGCCGAATGAATCAGCGCATTATAAACATCGATGTGCACATTTAAGTTTTTTTTGATCCGCTCCGCTTCTTTCCCCAATAAAAACGTTGTCAGTTCCACTCTTTCTCCAAGGGACCGTTCATCGAGCGAAGGGATATGTACGGTCATTGGAATTCTCCGTAAAAAAGTCTTCAGCAAAGCAGAACTCGGGTTTTCTGTTGTTGCACAGATAAACAGGACTTTTGCCGTTCGTTTATGTTCTGTTTCACCAAGCCTGTTGTATGTGCCGCTGTCAATGAAATAAAACAGCATTTCCTGCCCCTCCGGCGGGAGACGATGAATTTCATCCATAAACAGAATGCCCCCGTCCGCCTGCTCGACTAATCCCGCTTTGTCTTCGCCGGCACCTGTAAAAGACCCCTTTTTATGTCCGAACAATTGAGAGAGCAATAATTGAGGATTGTTATAATAATCGGCACAGTTGAATGTGATGAACGGGGAATCGGGCTTCAATATATCAGAATAAACGGCGAACTGGTAGATCCGGTTCGCAAACAGCGATTTCCCCGAACCCGTCGGCCCGAGCAGCAGCATGTGCAAGCCGTGCGGCGGATAAAAGACAGCCGCTTTCGCCTGAGAAATTGCCTTTTTCAAGCTCCCTTTAGCCCCGATCATGAGCTCCAGGGGATCGGCGGACATGTTGCGCGCCGGCTTTTTTTGGCCGTCAGCCAGCCGCTTCAGTTCTTCAACCTCCATCAGCGCTGAATTCCATTTGATGTTCAGGATGTTTTCAACGATTTCCACCGGGATGTAGCGGACGGGGAACGTTTTAATTTTGATCACCTTTTTGGCCCGTACAAGATTGTTTAATTCAAAGCTGACATTTGAACGCTCCATTTGCAGCTGCCCGGCGATTTCTTTAGCCGAATTCCCTTGTATCTTTAAAAGCTGATTGATATTTGTTTCGCGAAAATTATCCAGCAGCTGATGGTAGATTTTATCTATTCTTTTCATATGTATCATCCTTTGTTCTCGATTAATCAGCAACAAGGCAGCAGTAAACTTTCTTGAAGATTCAGAATTTTAAAGCCGGATCACGGGATAAAAAAGAGCTTTTACAGATTGACAAACCCGACTCTCCTACTTTTATATCGATTAGAGAGAGCTTTCATGACACAGTTTGGTGTTTTTGCTTCATTATAAGCGCCCCTCCCAAAGTAGCAGCTTGTCAATAGTGTATCATTATTGAGAAAAATATTGGTGAAAACATCCTGTATTTTTCTCTAAATGTAAATGTTTTGTGAAGAGCACTGCTGGTTCACGGTCACTTCGATATCATATTGGCCGAACGGCCGGCTGCCTAAGTCATAACAAAAAAAGGCCGTTGACGGTTCAACGGCCTTTTTTCTTTACGATTCATCTTCCTTGAAAATGAACGATTCCTTTAAAGGTCTGCCTTCACTTCCTTTTTCCGTCCAAATAATGTCAACTTCCAATTCGGTCGCATTCTCTGCCATAAGCAGATTCCGGTGCTTGACAGGGCTTCCGTCATTTAAGCTTTTCGCTAAAGAAACGGCATTTTCGTGAGGAATGTTCCAAAGCGAAAATTTCGTTGAAGAATTGGGCTCATTCCGATAGAGAAAAATTTCCGCCGAAGCTACATCGTGTCCAATGTTTTTGATTTCGACAGCATAAGTATGAAACGCTCCTTTTTCCGGTTTCGCCATTCCGTTTCCGGCTTCAGCTTTACCGATTTGAACTTCCCATTGTTTTGAAGCTTGTTTAACCGGCAATTGTTCAAACGTCAGCGCTTTCGTTTCAAATGACGGAACAATCAAGCCGAGCAGGCACAATGCACATATGAATAACCGCATATTTTTCACTCCTCGATGGTTTATTTCCCCATATGTTTTCCTTATTCATAAATCCTATGTATACCGACGTTTCGCTCCGGCTCCCGGCAGGGTAAAAGTAAAAAGAACTGGAGGGATCAAGCAGTGTCGCAAAACAATAGCAATCGATACGAACTCTTTTTCAAAAAAAGATACAAAGTTCTTCATACATTAAACGATTTTCTCATCGGTCTTTTATTCCTTGTCGGGAGCTTCTGCTTTTTCTCCGAGGAACTGAAGTCGGCGGGAATATGGATGTTTGTGATCGGCAGCTTTCAGCTATTAATCAGGCCGACGATTCGTTTGGTTCATGATTTTCATTACAGAAAGTTTGTTGAGAGCCGGCGTTCCAAATATGAGTAAAGTCACACAGCAGTAAGAGATGTTAAGAGACCCGCTAAGAAGTGCATATAAAAAAGGCCGAATCATATCGGCCTTTCCTCTGCTACACAAGCCACTCCTCACAATCGGCGGCAAGCCGTTCCAACTCATTCATGAAAGCGCCGGCATGATAGCCGTCACACACTGCATGGTGTACTTGCAGGGAAACGGGCAAAAATGTTTCCTTGCCTTCTGAAAAGTATTTCCCGTTTGTAATAATCGGCAGCAAGTGTTCGCTGTTATCAAGGTTTAAATTGAAGTTTGTAAAGCTCACCCATGGAATAGAAGAAACTGAGAACGTATTGGGCGGGATGTCCGGCTTCCCCCACAGGCCTCTTTTGTCTCCAAAGCGCTCGGCGTCCAGAAGATATTGACGATAAAACTGTGAGAAATCGTCTGAGTATTCTGTCCAGAGGGCGGAAAACGTTTGGTCGTCCTGATGAAAAATCGTATAGCACGGATGCATTTGTTCCCAATAACCCAGTTGTCCTTTGTCATCAAACGTTGTTCTAAACTCAGGACGCGAATGAATGACCCTTGATACGATATAAATAAAAGCCGGGTACAGCTTGATCTTCTTTTTCTTGAGCACGGCAAGCAAATTTGTCACATTGACGTTTTCCGTTATGCTGAAAGAACATTTCGCTTCCTTCATGTAATGGTCAAAATAAGATTTTCTATACCATGTGTCAAGCTCGATTATTTGAAAATTCATGTTTTACCTCCTAAAATATAGATTTTTATTTTAGGAGGCTTGCTTCACTGATTTCGGCAATATTCTCACCTCATCCTGTATTGTAAATGAATTGTAGCGCGTTTCGGAGGTCGAAGCAACCGCCCCTCCTTCTTTGTCTTCTTGCTGTGCCATTCTCCCCCTCTCCACCCCCGGCTGTCATTTAGGTTATACTGACATAGATCGGGGTGAAGATATGAACAGCAAATCACGATTGACGCCTGAAAGGTGGCGGGCAATTACGGAAAACGATTCCGCCTATGACGGACTTTTTTATTACGCGGTTAAAACAACCGGCATATTTTGCCGCCCTTCCTGCAAATCGAGAGTTCCGCAAATCGAAAATGTGCAGATCTTTTTCAATGCAAAAGATGCTTTATCAGAAGGGTACCGCCCCTGCAAACGCTGCAATCCGGCCGGGGCGTTGCTGCCGGATGAAGAGCTGGCACAGCGTGTGGTGCGAATCATCGAGGAATCTTATCGCGATCCGCTGTCTCTGCAAGCTTTGGCTGACAAGTGCCATATCAGCCCTTTTCACCTGCAGCGGACATTTAAACGAGTCAAAGGCGTCTCGCCGGCAGAATATATCCTGCAGAAAAGGATTGATAAGGCATTCGATTTGCTTTCCCATTCAGAACGAACGATCGCAGAAATCGCCTCAATGGTAGGCATTGTGAATGCGGATTATTTTGCCGCTTTGTTTAAAAAGAAAACTGGGCAATCACCGACGTCATACCGGCAAATGAAACGGAGGTAAACATATGGACGATCAAATCGTATCCTGGCGTACACTTACTTGCCGCGGTTGGCAGATGCACATTGCAGCGACTGCCCGCGGGCTCTGTTTTACAGGGGCATGGAATCAAGGCTTCGAAGAGCTGGCCGCTTGGGCCGAAAAAAGGTACACACAGCCAGTTTTCATTCGGGATGACAATGGATTGGCAGAATACGCCGAGCAGCTCCAGACGTATTTAAACGGCAAGCGGACTCATTTCAGCTTTCCTGTCGACCTTGCCGGCACGCCTTTTCAGCTGGCCGTGTGGCAGGCGCTCTCCGAAATCCCTTACGGCAGCACCTGCTCCTATTCCGATATCGCCGGGCATATTCAAAAGCGGGACGCTGTGCGGGCCGTAGGCGCGGCGATCGGCGCAAATCCGCTGTTGATGGTGGTGCCGTGCCATCGGGTTATCGGCAAAAACGGGCAGCTCACGGGATACCGGGGCGGATTGGAGATGAAAAAAGAACTGCTGATGATGGAGGCCGGCGGCGTAACCGCGCAATTCAATTAAAGCCCCGTTCGAAATTCGAACGGGGCCATTTTGTCAAAAGTCAAAGTTATCAGGATCAGGGCCGACACGGGTGTTTTCATTCAGCCCGTCAATTTGCTTCATTTCCTCGATGGTCAGTTCAAAATCAAATATGTCCGCATTTTGGGCAATCCGCTCCGCTTTTGTCGACTTTGGAATCGTGATGACTCCGTTTTGCAAATCCCAGCGTAAAATGATTTGGGCGGGTGTCTTGCCGTGCTTGTCCGCGATATCTTTCAGCAGCGGATGGCTGAGCAATTGGCCTTGCATCAGCGGCGACCATGCTTGAAGTTGGATGCCGTGCGAACGGCAAAACGTTTGCAGCTCTTTCTGCGTCAGCCGCGGATGATACTCAACCTGGTTGATCGCGGGTTTGACGGCGGCATCTTTCAGCAAGTCTTCCAGATGGTGAATGTGAAAATTGCTGACACCGATTGCTTTGACGCGCCCTTGTTCATAAAGGGTTTCAAGCGCCTTCCACGCCGCATTGTAGCGCCCTTCAACAGGCCAATGGATCAGGTATAAATCCAGGTAATCAAGCCCGAGCTTTTCAAGACTTGCTTCATAGGCTGCAATCGTTTCGTCATAGCCTAAATCGTCATTCCAGACCTTTGATGTTACAAACAAGTCTTCTCTTGAAATGCCGGCTTCTTTCAATCCTTCGCGAATTCCTTGTCCAACCCCCTCTTCATTTCCGTAGATGGCTGCCGTATCGATACTGCGGTAGCCGTGTTTGATTGCTGTTTTTACAGCTTGCACCAGTTCGGGTCCTTCTTCTACTTTAAATACGCCAAGTCCAAACCAGGGCATGGTCGTCCCGTTATTCAATGTGATTCGATCTTGCAGATTTTTTGCCGTCATCATCTAATTGGCCTCCTTATATTTGTGTATGTGTCATGCGCAGTTTTTCTTTAAAGCTTGATTTTGTTTTTGGTCATTTCGTTCCAGCGCCCTGCTCCAGCCCGTCAGTACGACAGCGCCGAGGACCATCAAAGCTCCGACCCATGGAGTGTGAATCAAACCGATCGATTGTGTGATGGCGCCTCCTGTATAAGAGCCGATCGCGATCCCGGCGTTAAAAGCGGCGATGTTGACAGCTGATGCGACATCAACCGCCCCCGGAACAAACCGTTCAGCCAGAATCACCACATAGGACTGGAGCCCGGGGACATTCATGAATGCTAAAAATCCCATCAGCATGATGACGATAAAGCCCGCTGCCTGGTAAGGAGCAGCCGCCGTTAAGATAAGGAGCACAGCCGCCTGGGCGATGAACATATAGAATAATGCAGTAAGCGGTTTTTGGTTGGCCGCTTTACCCCCGATGATATTTCCGAGCGCAACAGCAATGCCGTAAGCAAGCAAAATGACAGCAACAGCTTCCTGTTTAAAACCCGTCACATGCTGAAGCAGCGGGGATAAATACGTAAAGACAACAAATGTCCCTCCATAACCAAGCGCCGTAATGATGAATAAAAGCAGCAGACGGCCATTGGTCACAAGCTTCAACTGGCTCTTGAAAGACGTTCGGACGCCTTTCGGCAAATCGGCCGGAACAAGAAAACTGTTGGCGATAAACGCCAGTGCGCCGACAGCGACGATCGCCGCAAATGCAATCCGCCAGCCGAACTGCTGACCGAGGAACGTACCGATGGGAACTCCGGTAATCATCGCAATCGTCAGCCCGGTAAACATGATCGATATCGCTCCGGCTCTTTTATCCGCCGGGACCAGGCTTGCCGCAATCGTTGAACCGATTGACATAAATACACCATGAGAAAACGCGGAAATCACGCGGGCGGTTAATAAAACACCGATGCTTCCGGCACATGCCGCAAGCCCGTTGCCGATCATAAAAATAAGCATAATCACAAGCAACAGCGCTTTTCTCGGCATACTGGATGTGGCAGAAGTCAAAACGGGTGCGCCGACTGTCACGCCCAAAGCGTATAACGATACGGTCAGCCCTGCGGTCGTCACTGAAATGTTCATGTCATCAGCAATTAAAGGCAGAAGCCCGACGCTGATGAATTCGGTTGTCCCGATGGCAAATGCGCTGGCCGCCAAAGCTAAAAGCGCTAATATACTGCGTTTTTTATCATGAACAGAAGTCATTCTTTTTCTCCTTTCGTTTTTAATGTATAGCAAATGACTGCCGGCAAATGATATTATGGTACATATCATCTGTAAAAAAAAGTACGCACTTTTAAGTGTGATAGGAACCAAAAAGTAGGATAGGTACTTTTCGGTACCTATGGTTTGGAGGAGAACATGAAGCAGAAAAAGTATAATATATCTGTCGAAGCTACACTTGAAGTGATCGGAGGGAAATGGAAGTGTGTGATTTTGTGCCATTTGACGCACGGCAAAAAACGCACGAGTGAGTTGAAGCGGCTGATGCCGAACATTACACAGAAAATGCTGACCCAGCAGCTGCGCGAACTGGAAGAGGACGGCGTCATCAACCGGATCGTATACCAGCAGGTGCCGCCGAAGGTCGAATACGAACTCAGCGAATACGGATGGACGCTTAAAGACATTTTGGATTCGCTGTGCTCCTGGGGCGAAAAACATATTACGAAAGTGTATGGAGACAAATTTGCTGTTTTGGAAGACAGCGTGCTGAATGAACAATTAAAGGAAACATAACAAATCGACGGAGGTCAGGATGGGAAAATGGTTTCTTTCCGGAGGCGGGGATGCCCATCAAACCGAACGGCTGGATCGGCATTTTGCCGGGAGTCTCTGCCCTTATAAGCCTTTATTGTATATTCCGATTGCCATGGACGCTGACAGGTATGATGACGGCTTCGATTGGATCAGCCGGCTCTTTCACCCGCTCGGTGTTAAAAACATCGTGATGTGGACGGATGTCAAAGGCAAAAGCGTACACGATTTAGACGCGTTTTCTGCCGTATATATCGGCGGAGGAAATACGTTTCGTCTGCTCAAACAATTCATTGAATCACATTTTATCGAGGTTTTAAAGCGCTATGCCGAAAGCGGCGGCACCATTTACGGCGGTAGCGCCGGCGCCGTCATTCTCGGAAAGAACATTATGACTTGCTCTTATATGGACCGCAATACTTGCGGATTGCGCGATTTTAACGGCTTAAAACTCCTTGGAGACTATGCGGTTTGGTGCCACTACAAAGTTGAACATGACCCGCTGATTAAAAGGTATAGGAATGCTTTTGGCACTCCCGTCATCGCCTTGCCAGAAGAAACGGGAATCGCCGCAAGCACTTCAGACATCCGGGTCATCGGAACAAAGCCAGCCTGCATTTTTAAAGAAGACGGCGCGTTATTCGTATCAGATCAATTTGTTTTATAAAGCAAAAAACGCTTCGGCTCATCAGCGAAGCGTTTTTCTTGTTTTTGCGACTGCAAGCCATTTGACCAGGCGCTCCGTCAAAAAAAACACGGCTAAGCCTAAGCCCAGCAAAAAAGAAAAATTTGAAATCAACGGCTCACGATCAAAATATTCAAAAGTCGTATTCACAAAAAGTATCACGGCCCAGAAAATGAAAGCTGCACGGCAAGCTCCGTCTGCGGCTTTTTTTCCTTTTGGGTCTGCATCTTTAAAAAACATGACAACGCCTCCCAAGGAGACTCTCACACCTCAATCTGCTGATTTCCTTCGCACTTACTGTGTTTTGATTTCCTCTTCCGTTTCATAAAACCGGGCCAGCTCCACAATCATCGCTCCCATCCGTTCGAGGCCGGGAGCGAGAAAGCGTTCGACCCCTTCTTCTCTTAAAGCTTCTGCCGTCACTTTTCCGACAGCGGCCGCCAACACGCGGTCTTGAAACGATTGAACAATTTTCTCCGCATAGCCGTTTTCTTTCGCGAAATGAAAAAGCGAGCGGACTTGGACGGCCGTTGTAAAGCAAACCGCATCCACTTCACGGTTGATGACCTCGCTGCATAATAAAGCGACGGTTTCCCGGTCTGGGGCAACATGCCGATAAGGCAGAAGCGGAACAACGGCTGCACCTTTCTCTTCCAAAAACTGAAGCAGTGACGGAGCGTTTTCGCCGTGGAGCTGGACCATCACCCGTTTGCCGGAAAAATCGTGGGATTGGAGCGAGTCGATCAGTCCCTTGGTCGTGCCGTCTTCATCGGCCGCAACGGGCGTAATGCCGAGTTTTTTTAAAGCGGCGATTGTTTTGTAGCCTCTCGATGCCGCTTTCGCCCCGCGGATCGCTTGTAAATAGCGCTCGCCGATTCCTAGTTTCTCAGCTAGGTTGGCAAGCGTTTCCGTCCCGATTCCGGTCGTAAAAATCACCCAGTCGGCTCCCGTTTCAGCAAAGGCACGCAAATCAGGGCCTACTTCTTTTTCGGCCAAAAACACAGTACCCTGAAGGGAGCGAACGACGGGAACCCCGCCTTGCTTTTTGATCAATGTGCTCATTTC
Organism: Bacillus sp. FSL K6-0972; assembly: GCF_037976035.1. Lineage (NCBI taxonomy): Bacteria > Bacillati > Bacillota > Bacilli > Caryophanales > Bacillaceae > Bacillus > Bacillus sp. FSL K6-0972. The sequence continues at coordinate 2,895,085 of NZ_CP150260.1, forward strand.
ATCCGTTTTTCGCGATGCTCCGATGGCAATTCTTCTGCCGTTCAATCCTTTTCCCAATGCAATCCCTCTTTCCCGTATCTGTTTTGAGTCAATGTAGGGTTTACTAGCATCTTCCAAATGAGATATGATTGAATTATCAAAAAATAACAGGAGGTTTTTTCAATGCATTCTCAATTTGAAACCCGAGCCGAGCATTTGACGAAACATGCCCGTTTTTTCGAGTATACCACTGCCTCTGACCCGATTGGAAGCGGAATAATCAGCCCGGTTCCTGTGAAAGAGTTCGGGCCGGAATTGTATGAGACAGGTGAAACGCGGATCATCCCGCTGGACATCTCAGAAGAACTGAAGACGGATTATCCCGCTTCAAGCCCTTCCCTTCTCGCCCACTTTATCAAGATTCGTTCAGGCGACACGATTCACACTGCCCCCCGTGCGACAAGCGAACTATATTACATTGTCAGCGGCGCAGGGAAAACCGAAACGGGCGAAGATACGATTCACTGGCAGAAAGGCGATTTTTTGACTTTGCCTGCCGGTTCAAGCAGCCGGCATACCGCAGCAGAAGATGCAGCCATTTATTACATCACCGATTCACCTCTCCTGCATTATTTAGGCGTAAAACCGTCGGAATCCCGTTTTCAACCAACCCTCTACACCGCTGAACAGGCAAAAGCAAAATTGGCTGAAGCGGCGGCCGCTCCTGACGCCCGTTTTCGAAACCGCATTTCCATACTCTTAAACAATGATATATTCGATCAAACGTTGACGATCACCCATGTATTGTGGGCGATGTTCGGCATCGTGCCTCCCGGCTCCAATCAAGCGCCTCACAGCCACAAGTCGGTTGCTCTCGATTTTGTCGCCTATGCCGCACCCGGCACGTACACATTAGTCGGAAGCAACATCGATCCGGCCACAAAGGAAATCATCGATCCGAAACGAATTGACTGGGTAACCGGAAAAGCCTTCATTACACCGCCGGGATTATGGCATTCCCACCATAATGAGTCAGGTGAAGCGGCCTATATTATCCCCATCCAAGATGCGGGCTTGCAAACGTACCTCCGGACACTGGATATTCAATTTCAGCATTATGAAAAATGAAAAAGCGGGAAGCCGGATCATTCTTTTCGGCTCCCCGCTTTTCTATTTATTTTTCGCTTTTTTGGAAATCATGTCGGCGATTTCTTCGGCCTGTGCCTGAACAGCGTTTGGATCATACGGCCAGAATCTGTCCGGATCGAGGAAAAAGACCTTGCCTTTTTTCACCGCGTCAAGCGATGTCCAAACCGGATTGTCCTGATCTAGCTTTCCGTTGTATGATTCATCGACAAATATGTAGTCTCCGGCATATTTCGGCAGGACCTCGAAAGATATGGCTTTATATCCGTCAGCTGTATCAATGGCATCCTTTTTAACAGATTCAGGCGGCGTCAGTCCAAGCTGCGTATAGATCGCTTCTCCGCCTCGATACCCGTATGCCCCGTAGACATACAAAGATTTTGCATATGCGCCGATTAAAGAGAACGTTTCACCTTGTACAGATGCATCTTTGATTTTTGCGCGGGCGGCTTTCATTTTTTGATTAAACGTTTTCGTCCACTCCCGAGCCTCCTTTTCCTTGCCGAGCAGCTTGCCAAACGTTTTCATTTCATCGCGTGCATCTTTAAACATGCCGAACGGATAGACGACAGTGGGAGCGATTTTTGACAGTTTTTCATATTCTTTTGAATCGTTCGTCATCGATACGATCAAATCGGGTTTGAGCTCAAGAATTTTTTCCACAGATACTGAAATACCGTCTTTTCCCCCGATATTCTTTATTTCTGAAACATGATCTTTAATATATGGACTTTCAAGATATTTTCCTGTTTCTCCAAGCGGCTTGATCCCGAATGCTAGCATGGTTCCTGCATAGCCTATCGTAACGACGCGCTTCGGATTGGCCGGTACAGTGACATTTCCATTGATTGTTTTCACCACTCTTGCTTTCTCTTCGCCATTCTTTGATGCCGACTGTTGATGACCGCTTTGACAGCCTGAAAGAAAAACAGAGACTGCGAGTAAAACGATCAATATATAAGAATACTGCTTTTTCGTCATGTTCAACCCTCCAATTGATAATAATTATCATTATCAATATACAGGATACTCGTCATCATGAGAAGTCCTTATTTGATTTATGGCTGATCAGGCCGCTCGTTCCGTCGATAGTATTCGATGACAAATTCTTTAAAGTTGCGTGCCGCCGGCGACAAATCATAGTCTTTCAAGACGGCGAGACCGATCGTCCTCTCAGAACGGTAGTCTGACACTCGGCAAAATGCCACTGGAGAATGGACATGCTCCGCCGTTTTCGGCAGGATTGCCGCACCGAGCCCTGCTGATACAAGGCCCAAAATCGTTGACACTTCTTCCCCTTCAAAAGCAAGCTTCGGGCTGATGGACAGTTCCCGGCACATTTGATCAAACACATATCGAAGACCATACCCCGGCTTAAAGCCGACAAAGTCTTCGTGTGCAATGGATCGGATCGCGACTTCTTTCCGATCTGCGAGCGGATGGTCGGCGGGAAGCACCAGATAAAGCGGCTCAGTATCCAACACCGTCCATTCCAGAAGCTCGTTTGGAAGCGGCGGAGAGCTGAGGCATATATCAGCCTCGCCCGTCTCCACCATGTGCTGAAGATGTTCATTTGCGGCCTGATACAGACGGAAAGCAACATTCGGGTATTTCTTTTTAAATCCGGCAATCAGCTGAGGCATCAGCCGCGAACCAAGCGTATGCAAAAAAGATACCGAGATTTCCCCGGCATTCGGATTGATGCTTTCCCTGATTTGCTGGACGCCTTCGTCAAGGGCAAGGCGGGCCTGCTTCGCTTTGATGAGGAACTGCTCGCCGTACTTTGTCAGGCGGATCGATTTTGTTTTTCGAATAAACAGCGGGACGCCCAATTCTTCTTCAAGCTTTTTGATCGACCTGCTCAAAGCCGGCTGGGAAATCCGTTGTTCCAAGGCGGCTTTTGTAAAGTGTTTATGCCTGCTCACGGCAATAAAATGGTCAATTTGATAGAGTTCCAATGCTCATCCGCTCCTTCATAACTAAAACGCATGATAATGATAGTTATTATAAATTAGACACATCGTAAATGAAAGCGTACCATGAGACATAGATTGTCATTCTAGAAAAGAGGAGCTTCCATGACTTATATACAGCCGCATACGAAGGATTATCAAAAAGCAAGCATCGCCTTATTCATCAGCGGTTTTGTGACATTTGCCACGCTTTACACCACACAGCCGCTCATGCCATTGTTTGCGGAGGAATTCGGCATATCGGCGGCAGCTGCAAGCTTAACTTTATCCATTTCAACAGGTATATTGGCTTTTGCATTGCTCACGGCAGCAGCTTTATCTGACGGATTCGGCCGGAAAACGATTATGGTAATATCTCTGTTTGCGACATCAGTACTCGGCCTCTTGACCGCCTTTAGTCCGAACTTCGCGGCGCTCTTGGCGATGAGGGGGCTGCTTGGCTTTTTCCTTGCAGGTGTACCCGCGATCGCCATGACTTATGTCGGAGAGGAATTTGATCCGCGAGGGCTCGGCAAAATGATGGGGTTATACATTAGCGGCACAAGCCTCGGAGGAATGAGCGGAAGGCTTTTGACCGGCCTTTTGACAGACTTGTTCAGCTGGCGCGCGGCGCTTGGAATCATCGGGGCATTATCAGTGCTATTAAGCTATTTGTTTTGGATTTTGCTGCCCCGGCCGCAGCACTCTGCTAAGCGAAAAACGAGCGTGAAGAAGGCAAGCATGGCCTACGGCGCCGTCTTGATGAACAAACGGCTGCTGTCAATCATTTCACTCGGATTTTTATTAATGGGAAGCTTTGTTACGCTGTTCAATTATATTGGGTTTCAATTGATGGGACCTCCGTACAAGCTCTCTCAAACTGTCATCGGGTTCATCTTTATCGTTTATTTGGCGGGAACGCTCAGTTCCGTCTATATGGGAAAGAAAGCCGACCGTTTCGGCAGCCCGTTGATGCTGAAAATCGGGATTGCCATTATCGCAGGAGGCGCATTGCTTACGCTTCTGCCGCAGCTTCCTCTGAAAATTGCCGGGATCGCTGTCTTTACATTTGGATTTTTCGGGTCGCATTCGATCGCAAGCTCATGGGTCGGGCAGACGGCCGGCGAACAGCGCGTTCAAGCTTCCTCCCTTTATTTGCTTAGCTATTATCTCGGCTCAAGCTTAGCGGGATCTTTCGGAGGCTTCTTCTGGACCCATTTTAAATGGCCGGGAATCGTCTCCTTCATTATCGGACTGCTTTTGATCGCTTATCCGGCAATTTTCTTTGCCGAAGCCAAAAGAAACAGGCGTCAAGACCATACATCAGATCTGAAATAAAAGCTAAACTTTCTTCACTGCATGCCGATATTTAAATCAGAGCCAGCATGGCGATTCCTCCTGAAGATCAGCCGTTTTTAGAATGATTGAACACAGCCTGTCATGTTGGCTTTTCCTTTATCTCCCTCTATAATGGTTTGAGGGGGGAATCATCTTGCTTAAAACAATTGGATTTAACGGATTTTTGGCATCTGGATGTTTGAATCTTTTTCTTAGGTTTGGGCTCAAAATAAACGGCACAGCGAATGATATCATCTCAATGGTCTCCCTGGTGTTCGTGCTGATGTACGTATGGGACGATTTGAAAAAACATAGTGCAAAAACGCTCATCTTACAAGGAATCGCTCTCGTCACCTCTGTGGCGTTATTGGTGTTTGTCATCATGAAAGGGCAAACATTCATTGCTTCTCTGCCTTTTTTCGAGGGCTGGGAGACGCCGGCAAAATGGGGATATATTTTGCTCGTTTGGTTCTTGGGATCAAACCTTTTCATCTATATCAATAGAAAAATCACAAACTCTAAAAAAGAGGCATCCTGATCAATTCAGAATGCCTCTTTTTGTTTTACGTTCTTGCGATGCGGTCCGCGGCACAGTCCTCGTTCACGTTATGTTGGGAAACGCCGCCGTCCCACACATCCTTTGCATAGCGCCCTTCTTCCAAAAGTGCGGACAGCCAGCTTTCCGACTCTTCCTGACTCGCTCCCTGTACAATGCGATATGCCTCGCACAAAGCTTGTTCAACAGCGGGAGCCATGCGGCTTCCGTCTCCGCACACATACAGGCGGCCGCCTTGGTTCAACAAGTGAATCAGCAAGTCTGCATCCTCTCTGATCAAATCTTGCACATATGTTTTCGGCCGGCCTTCAAGCCGGGAAAACGCTGTATGCAGATGGACGATTCCGTCCTTTTCCGCTTGCTCCAATTCGTCTCGATACAGAAAATCTTCGTTCGGGCGGCGGCAGCCGAAGTACAAATGCGCTTCACCGAGCTTTATCCCGGCATCGTGCTGGGTACGGCGCGCCTGAAGAAATCCGCGGTAAGGTGCGATTCCGGTGCCCGGCCCGACCATGATCACCGGTGTTTCAGGATCTTCAGGAAGCCGGAAGCCTGACTGAGGCTCCCTGATGAAACACGAAATCGCGTCTCCCGGCTCAAGGCCGGCGAGATAGTTCGATGCAACCCCTTTGTATTGCCCGCGGCCGCTCAATGCCGGACCGCTTACGACAGAGACAGTGATGCTTGTTTGCCGCGGGTTAAGCTGCGGCGAACTGGAAATCGAGTAATACCTCGGTTTTAGCGGAGGCAGAAGCGCCAGAAAATGGGCGAACGGCAGTTCACAGGCCGGGTATTGTTCAAGCAGGTCAAGCATTGTCAGCCGCTTTTTCAACACTTGATCCTTATAGACGTCGTCTTTCAGCAGGTCTTCAAGCTCGCGCTGATGAGGCGGACAAACAGTATGTACCGCCAGCTCGCGAATCTGAGCCCTTGTGGCCGGCTCCTGGAGCTCGACGCAATGTTGAAAAAGGTCCTTGACTTGAACAGGCCGCTCCAAAGGTAAATGTGATGCTTGATTCCGTCCGCTGATCAAAATTTGTTCATTTCCGTTCAGCCCAAACCGCTGAAAGGCGCGATCAATCAGCACCCCGCTGTTTTGCGGAAGCACCCCGAGATGGTCTCCCTCCCGATATGCGGCACTTTCAGGAAGCGATATTTCAATATGCCTTGTGCTTCTCCCGCTCTCTTCACACTGCAGTTCTCGGTTTGCCGATATTTTCGCTGTAAACACCTGATAAGCTTTAGCCAGCGGCGAAGCCGCAGGTGCGCTTACAAACTCGACAGATAAGGCTTGCCTGTCTGCTTCTGTTTGATTCGGCTCGGGTTCGGCCAATGAAAATTCGGTTCTTAAAAGCGGCCACAGATCGTTTTTCCATGACTCAAACTGTCCTTCAAAATCATCGCCTGCATCCCCTTCTCCAAGCTTGTGCAGCCTTTGGGCGCCTCTTTTTTCCAATGCGCTGTCAATCAGGCGCGGAATCCGCTGGTAAGTGCTGGCCCAGCTCCGGTTTCCGCAGCCGAATACCGCATATTTGACCCCGCGCAAATCGCCTGTCTGATCATGCTCAAGCCAATGGGCAAATTCCTTTGCGCAATCGGGCGGGTTTCCGTTATAGGAAGCCGTCACAATGATAACTGCCCCTTCTGCCGGGATGGCGCCTGCATATTGATCAAGCTCCGCCGTCCGGCTGTGGTATCCTTGCTCACGCGCTTCTTCAGCAAGCTCCTTTGCAATCTCTTCGGCTGTGCCGAGATTTGAACCGTAGAGCACAAGGAGAGGAGTTCCGTGCGTATTTTCCGCAGCCGGTGCGGGAGGCCTTTCTTCCTGACGCGTGTTCTCTTCAGGTTGAGCACCCGGCGTCACCATCATTGCTTCTTTTTTCCTCGGCCTCACCCTGATTGTGAAGCCATCCGGTTTTAGCGTCAGCGATTCTTTGATCTTCAATTGGTAGTTTGCATGATCTTCAAGATCAAAGTACTGAAGAATCATGCCGAGCACAAGCGTCGCTTCGTGAAGGGCGAACTGCATGCCGATGCATGCCCTTTGGCCGTTGCCAAACGGTTTGTATGCGTGCGCCGGAATGCTGTCCATCTGCTCGAACCGTTCAGGCCGAAATGCCTCGGCATCTTCTCCCCAGACGCTTTGATCCCTGTGCAGTTTTGGGATGAGCACTGTGACACTCTGTCCTTTTGGAATCAAGTATTTTCCCCCGATAACCGTTTCTTCTTTTGCATAAAGAGAGAAAGCCGGTGCCGTCGGCCAAAGCCTTATCGATTCATTCAAAATCATTCGGATGTATTTCAGCTGCTGAACCTGTTTGTAGGAAGGGACGGGATCGGTCAGCACGCGGTCTGCTTCTTCATACGCTTTCTGAAGCTTATCCGGATGCTTCAGGAGCAGATAGATCGCAAACGATAATAAACCGCTCGTCGTCTCGTGTCCGGCAATCAAAAATGTAATGATTTGATAGCGGATATTCTCATCATCCAGTTTTTCGCCGGTCTCAGGGTCTTTCGCATGAAGCATAAGCGACAAGAGGTCATTTCCGCTTTCGCCGCCGGCCTGCTTCCGGTCAGCGATGATCCGGTCAACAAGAGAAAACATCGACTCAACATCACTGTTAAACTGCCGCTTCGTTTTAACCATCAGCTTATCCTGCAGCGGGAAGCGCTTCGTCTGTCTCATCGCTTCGCTCAAACCCCGGACCATGCTCTCGATAAACGGATGCTGCCCTTCGCGGTAGAAGCTGTTAAAGCGGTAGTTAAAACCGCATAAGCCGATCGTATCCAGCGTCAGCCGCGTCATATCGTCCGGCACATCAATGCTCTCATCCTGATTGAGACGGGACCACTTTTGGATGAGTTGGACGGCAATATCCTGCATCATGTGATGGTATCCCTTCATCGCTTTTTGGCTGAAGCTCGGCAGAAGGATATTGTGGGCTTTCCGCCAATTGGGTTCCTCCGTCCAGCTTGTAAACAGCCCGTCTCCGCTGAACTCTCGAACTTTCAATAGCCCCTTCCCCATGTTTTTGTCAAACCGGGATTCGTCAGAGACTTCTTTCACCAGTTCATGGCTGGACACAAATACTCCAATCGCATCCGCAAACTTAAATTGAAAGATTGGCCCCATCTCATCCGCGATTTTCCAAAGAGACTGGGAGACCTTGTTTTTGTCAAGCAAAGGCAGGTTGCCGAGCGGCCCGTAAGTTTTAGGGATTGGAATTCCATTTAACTTGTTCATGAAAATCATCCTTTCTGTTTTGGAAAAAAGCTATTCATCCATGATGTTTGACAGCATGCCAAGAACATTCTTCAATCTCTTCGATCAGTCCGGTAGGGTCTTCGATTTCCCCGGCTCTTACCAATTTTTGAATATGAACGAACGCCCCGAATACCACAGCCGATAAGATGTGGGAAGGCAAGGGGCGAATCACGCCGGCCGCTTTCCCTTTTTCAAAAAATAAATAGACGAAATCCAGCAGTTCGTTCAAGACCTCACGGCTTTTCTCTGTCAGGTAATGAGAGGTTTTGTCAATTTCCAAAAAATACAGTGCATGGACATTTTCTTGAGAAAACTCGAAAAGACAGCGGAAAATGTGCTGAAATTGTTTTTTTATCCCTGCTGAATCTTCAGGATAGCCCTCCTCTATCTTTTCTTTAAATCTCTTCACACTGTCTTGGAACAAGACATTTACAAGGGCTTCCTTGCTGTCAAAGTAGCGGTAGATGGTGCCTGCACCGACGTTTGCCTTCTCGGCAATCATCGGAATGGTTGCGGCGTCAAAGCCTCTGTCTGCGAAAAGGACGAGCGATGCCTCGATAATTTTCTGATATTTGCTTTCCGATTCCATTGATTTTGCCCTCCAAGCTAGCGGAATGAACGTTCATTCCGCTTTTTCCAATACATTCACTTTTTGACAGAACACTTGAAAATTCCTTTTTTAATATAAAAATTTTTAAGAAAAAACGAAAAAGGGTATAATAGGCCCAACTGTTGACATGAGCTGATATTCATAAATTGAATGAAGGAAGCGTGGCTGTGCAAAAGTATTCTTATATATTAATTTTGATAAAAAAGAGGAACTGATATGTCATCAGTTCCTTCTGCCATCGGATTATTTTGCTTTTTTGACTTTTATTTTGCTCGCTTTGCTTGTATTGCCGGCTTTATCTTTTGCGCTGACCGCTAAAACGGTGTTTGCCTTTTGTTTTTTTATTTTCACAGAAAACGCGCCTTTTTTATCGGCCTTGCCGGTTCCGATCGTTTTCTTTCCTGCTTTGACGGTGATGGCGGCGTTCGGCTCTGCTTTCCCCTTAACGGCCGTGCTCTTGTTTGTCACCGTATTCACTTTCGGCGCGGGCGGCGGGGTTTTGTCAAGCACAGTGACGGCTTTCGCTTTGCTGACATTCCCGGCTTTATCCTTTGCTGTTACGCTGATGATGGTTCCGGCTTTTTGCCTGCTGATTTTCAGCTTGTATTCACCTTTTCCGTTCGCTTTGCCGGAAGCGATCGTCTTTCCTTTTACTTTGGCGCTGACTTGCGCGTTTGCTTCTGTTTTTCCCTGTATCACCGTACTTTTATCGGAAACCTGATAAACTTTCGGGGCGCCTGGCGGGATGACGTCAGCCACCGTCATTTTAACATCGCCGCTTTCTCTGTATTCATCAGCAGATGCGGAGACATACAAAACGGCATATTCTTTTTGCTTGTTGATTTTCACTTTAAACGCTCCGGATGGATCCGCTTTGCCTTGCGCGATCACTTTTTTGGACGCGTTTTTCACTTTGATCGTGTAGCCGGCTGCCGTTTTCCCCGTTACGGCAGTATCTTTGTTCGTGATGCGTTTGACGGACGGGTTTTTCGGCGCTTTTTCCACGATGGTTCTGAGCGAGGCTTCCGCCTGATGGCCCGATACCGCGACATGAAGAACTTGCCCCGCCTTCTGAGCCGGGATTTTCACTGAAAACGCGCCTGATTTTCCGGCTGTTCCCGTGCCCAATACCTGCTTCCCTCGCAAGATTTTGACCGTTGATCCGCTTTTGGCTGTGCCTGTCACTGCCGAGTGGCGGTTTAAAAGAGGATGAACCTTCATGTTCAGCTCAAAAACGCTGGCTGCATGATAAACATTCAGCCTTCCCCACCCGGAAACGAAGTCATATCCAGGAATTTGAGCAGCCGGTTCTACATCCAGGTCATAATCCGGGTTTGGATTATCCTGTTCTTCAAATGCCACATCTGCTGTGGTGTCGGTCAATAGCTTTGCGACTTGCTTTGGTTTCAAGGACGGATTCTGTGACAAAAGAAGTCCTGCTGCAGCTGCAACGTGCGGCGCCGCCATGGATGTTCCGCTCATATAAGTGACATTCCCGTCCGGAACGAGGCTTGGAATATCGGTTCCCGGGGCCACCATATCGAGACCTTTTCCATAATTGGAGTAGTCCGAGACGAGATCGAGGTTATTGGTTGCCCCGACTGAAAGCGTATACTTCGAAGATGCCGGGTACGAAATCTCCGACACTCCGTCATTGCCGGTTGCGGCAACGATCATCACATTTTTGGAAGCCGCATATTTAAGCGCATATTCCATCACCCGGCTGTATGGCCCGCCAAGGCTCAAATTGATGACTTTTGCACCGTGGTCGGCAGCATAGATGATGCCGTTTGCAATCTGTTCCGTATCTCCGCTTCCTGAAGAATCCAGCACTTTGACAGGCAGGATTTTGGCATAGGCATTGATTCCCGCCATTGAAAAATGGTTGTCTTGCGCGGCTGCAATGATGCCTGACACGTGTGTGCCGTGACCATTGTCATCCATCGCATCCACCGTGCGGCCGATATAGTTATAGCCTTCGTCTTTTTTGACGCTGCTGCTTAAATCGGCAAGCGTATGATCAACTCCTGTATCAACGACGGCGATTACTGTATCTTTCAGCTTTTTGCCTTTCATCAGCTTTTGGAGCTGTTCAAATTGAATGTCTGCATTCGCAGCACGGTTTTTGCCGTTATTTTTGAGCGACCATTGATATGGATATTGGGTGTCCGCTGACAGTGCTTCGTATTGCTGAACCTGTTCGACGAATTCCACTTCAGGCATCTTGGCGATCTTGGCGGCTGCCGCCTGATATTGCTTTGCCGCCGCTTTAAATCCGGCAGAACGGCTTTCCTTCATTTCAACAACGTACATATCTTTAAATGCCGGTTTACTTTTATCGAGGGGCTCTAATGCCTGAACACCGGAAGATTGGGCTTTAGATTTGAAAGAACCCGGTTTTTTGCCGTCTTTTAATTTTACAATATAGCGTTTTTCGGGCGCGCTTGATGAAGCTGTCGCCATCCCCGCTTTTTCAAGCACAGCCGATACTTTGCTGCCTGTTAATTGTTCGATGCCGATGTCTTTTGCGACTTGATCCAGCTGTTTTTTCAACGACTCGGGAACGGACGCGCGGGCTGTTTCGTACAGGCGGCTGATCGCTTTTTGATCATCATTCGTAATGGTGTATGCGCTCTCTTGCCCGTTTTTTGCGACATCGGCAAACAGCGGCTTCAGTTGCACCAAATCTTTGTAGACACTGTCTCTCATCGATTTGTTAAAGAGCATTTTTGCGCTGATGAATGGAGCTGCTTTATAGTAAAGGGAAGACAGCTCTTTTCCTTTTTCAGTTTTTGAAAGAACTTCATCCCTGATCATTCTTAACTGTGTTAATATGCCCTTGCCGGTTTCCCTTTCGGAGACGCTTAATTCTGCCGGACACTCTTCTTCTGCTTCCTGGTTTGACGGAGGCAGGGTAACGCCTTCATAGCTGATGGTGTAAGAAATATCTGTAATTGAAGTGGTTTCGTTTTCCTCATCATGGTGATTTTCTACTTTTATGTAGTAAGAACCTTTCCAGGCAATCGGAAAATCGATTAAAGCGGGATTATTTTCATAGGAGTAGCCGTTGTAACGGTCAAACGTTTGATGATCAGTTGCATTCTCCAGGCTGGAGTAGACGGAAATGTTCAGCTCTGCAGCTGATTTCAGTTTAACGCGGAAATGCGTGTAGTTTGCGATTTCCTGATTTGAAGGATTGATTTTATACCAATGCACCTCATCATCGCTTTGAAATGAAGCTTCAACAGGGGACGCGCCGGTCAATGTGGTTTCGTTAATCGGAACGCTGTCTTCGGCTGCCATCGTCTTCGGTAGAGGCAGCTGGCCAAAAATCAATGCAACAAGGAGAAAGAGAGCAATTGAACTTTTCACGATCCTTTTGTTCATAAATACCTCCGGAAAATATAGTAAAAACGTTCACTTTGATATTAAACCATGTTTGCTATGTTAATGGAATACTTTTCTTTAAAAATCAAAAATATGATATTTAAGATCCAGTTTCAACTCTATCAAACATAAAAAATCCCTCTCGTATTGAAAGGGATGATCATACAAAGCTCATGATTTTACCGCAGAAATACAGCAGTAATTTTTGTGCATATGTACCGTGATGTCTCTGAAATGGCTTTCTTCAAGCAGTTGTTTGATTTGCTCTTCTGAGTACAAGGTAAAGCCTTGTGTTTTTTTCGATTTTTTCATTTGCCCTTCCAGATGCACGGCGAGAAACAGCGTGCCGTCAACCTGTAAAACACGGTAAATTTCTTTTAATGCCTGTTTGAAATCCGTCCAAAAATAAATGGTGTGGACTGAATATACTTTATGAAAAGAACGGTCCGGATAAGGAATATTTTCGGCATGGCCGAGCTTCAATTCGGCTTTTCCTTCTTCTTTCACATGACGGATTCGCCGCAGGCCTTGCTTGACCATGCTTTTTGAAGCGTCTATGCCGCAGGCTTTGCCGCTCCCAAGCAGCTCCGCTATCCGATAAAGTGCCGCTCCGCTTCCCGTTCCGATTTCAAGGATGCGCTCATGCGGACAGACATCCATTAAGTTGATGGTCCATTCGTTTATATCATGATTTCCGTTTTCCATATATGACGCGACCCATTTCGACAAAATGCCGCTCGGGCTCCGCAATTGTTTTCCAAGCCATTGTTCAAACACGTTAAAACACCTGCTTTAATTCTAATTAGCCCGATTTTACGTACAAACGGGCCTTTCCCCGCTCATATCGGTCAATGGACCGAATATTAAAAGGATTTGCAAAAATAATTGCATTCTTTTGTTCATTCCATAACTAGACGGCTTCAGCTTTGAAAATGTTTCGCTTCAAGAAAACTGTTTTTTTAATGAATTGGTCTATCCGCCCTTTCCACAACTCAAACCCATGCATAGTATATATGGAATTTTCACTAAAAGGTGGTGCTATTTATGGGCTTTGGTTACGGCGGCGGATGCTGCGGCGGCTGGGGAGGCTACTCCGGCGGATACGGCGGCGGATACGGCTATGGAGGCGGATTCGCGCTTGTTGTGGTTCTATTCATTCTTTTAATTATCATTGGCGCTTGTTACGTCTGCTAAATGAACAGGAGGGGGGATTTTAAAGCCCCCCTCTCATTTTGCCATTTAGTTTGTCCAAATGAAAAAGAGCAGAAAACGGTTTGTTTTCTGCTCTTTCTCAATAATACCAATAATGCGGCCAATACCCGAATTGGCGCGCCATCTCCATTCTTTGGCGCCGGTACGGATTACCGTATCCGTGCTTGAAAGAATGAGGCATCGATGTATACCCGTGGCCGATAAAAGGCATTCTGCCGTTTTTCTGCATGCTGTTCACCTGCATTCCTTGAATTGCTTGCTTCATATTATGCAGAAAAGCGGAGATGCGGAACTCGTTTTAACCCCGGCTAAACCTGGTCCTTCTCCTGAGTGTAATGTGCCAACAGTTCCTTTCTATGCATCATCTTGATCTCCTCCTTTATTTTTTTCGCGCTTTAAGCTAGCGCTGGCTGTTCATGTAAAGATATTTTAGCTGCAGGTCTTTCATTTCATTGTACATTTGTTCTATTTCGTATTCTCGTTCGTACTCTTCCGGACTTTTAAATCGTCTCTGAATGGTTAGTGTTAAGAAGAATAGATTAATGGTCACATCGCTCACCTCCTTTCAAGTTCGCTAAAAACAAAAACAGCCCGCAGATCATCTGACAAACCTGCGGGCGCAAACAAAAACCGCCAGATAAAAACGAATTGAGTCTTTATCTTGCGGGAGGAGTAGCGTATTATTATGCCTAACTTCCTAACGTACCGGCTGTGCTGAAAAAGCATCGGTTAAGGAAGTGCACAATCTCTCCCACAGGTTTGATGAATCATGGTATTGGCATTCACAAAGTCTAATGTATGTAGTCAGTGCTGGTTTCATGTTCATCAACCTCCTTTGCTTTTTGTTTACTTTGTAAGTATATCCATCAAATTCCTGTTTGTAAACCGTTTTTTTTAAAATGGACGGATTGATCAAGTCAAAAAAAAGCAGAGAACCCCTCTCAAGAGTCTCTCTGCTTATGATTCTTCCATTTCGTCTAATTGTCTTTTATATTTGAGCGAGCGCTTCACACAATAGAAAGCTCCTCCCAAAAAACCGCATGTCGCGAGCATCATTGTCATCTTTTGGCCGGTTTCCAAACCTTGTCCGGGAATGACCGATCCGATATATAAAAATGCGCTTACGCTGAGAAGCGTAAAAGCAAACTGCTTATAGTCTTCCATCAGCGATTTGACTTTTTTCTTCTGCATGTCATGATCACCTGCTTTTGTTTCATAATGGATATGATTCAGGATAACATAGATTGACAGATGACCAGACATGTAAATTCAGCCATATTAAGAAAGCGGGGCCAGCGCTTGCTGCAAATCTTCCAGCAGATCGTCAATATCTTCAACCCCGGCGGAAATACGGATCAATCCGTCTGTGATGCCAAGCTCCAGCCTGCGTTCACGCGGGATCGAAGCGTGAGTCATCCGCGCCGGCACCGAAATCAGGCTTTCAACCGCGCCAAGGCTTTCGGCAATCGTAAACCATTTGAGACGGCCAAGGACAAGATCCACGTTCTCTTCTTTTCCGATATCAAACGAGATCATGCCTCCGAAGCCCGTACTTTGCCGCTTGGCAAGCTCATGTCCCGGATGAGAGGACAGCCCTGGGTAATAAACCTTTTTGACGGCGGGGTGATCTTCTAAAAACGCTGCGATTTTCCGGGCATTTTGCTCATGGGCTTCCATTCTCAAGCCAAGGGTTTTCATCCCCCTCATTAAGAGCCAGGAATCCTGTGGCCCGAGAATCCCGCCTGTAGAGTTTTGAATGAAATGGATCTCTTCTGCGAGTTCCTTCGAGGCTGTTACGACCAGTCCGCCGACGACATCGCTGTGTCCGCCCAAGTATTTCGTCGCGCTGTGAAGGACGATATCGGCTCCCAACGAGATTGGGTTTTGAAAGTACGGCGTGTAGAAGGTGTTGTCGACAATCAGCAATAAGTCGTGCTTTTTCGCTGTTTCAGCTGCTTTCTTGATGTCAGTAATTTTCAATAAAGGATTTGTCGGCGTCTCAACATAAATCGCTTTTGTATTCGGCTTGATCGCTTTTGTGATGTCTTCAATGCTGCTCGTATCACTGAAGGTCGCTTCAATGCCGATGCGATTCATCACCTTTGTCATCACGCGGTATGTGCCGCCGTATACATCATCTGTCAACACGATGTGATCGCCGCTTTTAAAAAGCATCATGACAGCTGTGATCGCTGCCATCCCAGAGCCGAACGCGTAGCCTGCTGCACCGCCTTCAACATCCGCGATCAAGGATTCGAGCGCCGTTCTCGTCGGATTTCCCGTCCGGGAATATTCGTATCCTGTATGCTGGCCGGCGCGAGGCTGTTTGTACGTGCTGACCTGGTAAATAGGAACCGATACCGCTCCTGTTTTTTCGTCTCCTGTAATACCGCCGTGAATCATTTTCGTTTTTGGCTTCATATCAGATTCCTCCTTCGTAAATTTTTTTGCTTAAATAGCGGTCGCTGCTGTCGGGAAAAACGGTCACAATGTTTGTGCCGGCTTTCGCTTTTTCAGCTTCTTTCAATGCGGCAAACAACGCGGCGCCTGATGAGCTTCCGATCAGAAGCCCTTCCTTTTCCGCGGCTTCTTTTACAAGCCGGAACGCATCTTCGTCAAGCACGGTGTAAATCTCATCGAAATGGCTTTCGTCCATGTATTCCGGAATGAATTCCATTCCGATTCCTTCGGTTTTATGTCCGTGCGGTTCCCCTCCGTTTAAAATCGAGCCTTCCGGTTCAACAATAACCGTTTTAATGGACGGATTTTTTTCTTTCAGAAATTTGGCGGTTCCCGCAAATGTGCCTCCTGATCCGGCACCGGCGACGAAGACGTCAATCCGGCCGCCAAGATCATCCCATATTTCCGGGGCGAGCGTTTTATAGTAAGCCAATGGATTTACTGGGTTTTTAAACTGCAAAACGCAATAAGAATCGGGAATCTCCTTCTCAAGGTCAAGTGCCTTTTCAATCGCACCCTTCATTCCGGCACTTCTGGGGGTATGAACAATCCGAGCGCCGAGCGCTTTCATAATCGACTGTTTTTCCATGCTGAAATGCTCGGGTACGCAAAAAACGGGTCTAATGCCGTGCTTTCTGGCGGCGAGAGCCAGACCGATTCCCGTATTGCCTGCTGTTGCCTCAATGACTGTTCCACCGGGTTTCAGCTTTCCCGAACCGATGGCTTCAGCAATCAGCACTTCTCCAAGGCGGTCTTTAATGCTGCCTCCAGGATTCATCATTTCAAGCTTTGCATATATGTTAACCCCTCTGGGAATGTTAAAATTCAAAATCTGCAGAAGCGGCGTTTTGCCGATCAATTGGGTGATGTTCTTGATCACATTCATGTTCCTTCCTCCTTCAAGAGGTGCAAAACAGAGGGGGATTCTCCCCCCTGCTTTTAATTGATTCTTTTAATCATGCGGAGCACAAGATCTGTCGAATGCTTGGCAGCCTGCTCCAAAAATTGATCAAATGAAATTTCAGATTCTTTTCCGGCGATGTCTGAAAGCGCCCTGATGACAACGAACGGCGTATTAAATTGATAAGAAACCTGCGCGACAGCCGCCGCTTCCATTTCAACCGCGTAAAGGTCTTCAAACTTGCCGCGGATGAATGCCACACGGTCAGGATCGCTCATAAAGGAATCGCCTGTTGCAATCGTTCCTTTGACAACCTGAATGTGTCCCAGTTCAGACGCTTCGTCTTCCGCCGCTTGGATCAATGCACTGTCTGCCTTGTATGCGGCCGGCAGATTTGGAACCTGTCCATATTCATAATCAAATGCCGTGACATCAACATCATGATGGCGGACTTCGGTCGAGATGACGATGTCTCCGACATTAAGCGAATGATGGAAGCCGCCGGCTGATCCGGTGTTGATGACAACGTCCGGTTTAAAGCGGTCAAGCAGAATCGTCGTGCTCATGGCTGCATTGACTTTGCCGATGCCGGACTTTAAAAGTACGACTTCTTTTCCTTCATAAAATCCGCTCGTAAATTCACAGTTTGCGATGACTTCCCGGTTCGTCTGTTCGAGCTTGCTTCGCAAAATCGTGACTTCTTCCTCCATTGCTCCGATAACTGCGATTTTCATATCTAAAACTTCCCTTCAAATTACAATTTTGCCGCTTCCATTACCCAGACAAAATCATTATGCTTTTGAAAGGCGATACTGAAATGTTCTGAGGTAAAGATCGTTTCCATCTCCGAAAGCGTCGGATAATGTTCCGTTTCAAGGTCTTCCGCCAATTGCAGGAACCCTTTTTCCTTCGCTTTTTTAACAGCGGCAGAGAAGGCTTCCCGATCCTTGAAGACGGTATCAGCAAACACTATTTTACCATGCTTTCCGAGCATTTTTCCATATCGCTTCACAGCCTCCCGCTTCTCTTCGTTTGTCAGGTGGTGAAACGCATAGGAACTGACAATCGTGTCGGGAGAAAACGGAGGATACGGAAAGTCGAGAAAGTCTCCGTCAACGATTACTGCATTCTCCGGCAGCTTCTCCTCGGCAATTTCTCTCATCGCTTTTGAAGGTTCTACACCTGTGACTCCCTTTCCGGCTGCCAGCAATTTCGCAGTCAGATTGCCTGTGCCGACACCGAATTCGAGAACTTTATGCCCCGAGCGGCTGACGACATCATCCAGAATGCCGTCATAGTTGCGAAACACTTCTTTGTATTGAAGATCGCGGCCAACTACTGTATCATCATAAGAATTTGCCCAGTTCTCAAATAAAGGAATGAACTCTCTTCCCATTTTATCGTCACTCTCCATCTATTTTTACAATTCCTATAAGTATAGTATGATTTATTCGATTGATTAGTTCTTATCCTACCACAAGTCATTCGTTTTGGGTACAAAAAAGGCTTGGTTATATTTCCCTTGTCACCCGGCCGCTTCTCTGCTTTAATAAAAAATGACTTGAGACGAATGGAGGATTGGTTTATGAACTTCGGGCTCGATCTGATCAAAGATAAAATTGAGTTTTTTGAGGCGCTGAGCTTAGAGGAGCTTGAAAAAAAGATCAGTCAACAGATTGAAAACAACCAGGCGATTTTGCTGAGGGTCCATTCGGTTTCCCACCAGACGGCGGTCATTGACGGACGGATTCACTACAGCGCAGTCGTTCATTTTAAAGCCGAATCATAAAAAAGCGCCCGGTTTAGCAACCGGCCGCTTTTTTCTTTATTTCAATTGTTCAACTTTTGTCGGCTTCCAGCCTTTTCCGTCAATCCAAGTAATGGCTACCTGGTATTTGACGCCAGTATCCTTCGCCTGAATGGTTCCTTTCGCATCTTGCGGGCTGCCGTTGTTTCCAAGCCAGATCAACGTCATGTTGTCATTAGAAATCCCTGTCGCGTATGAAATGGCTTCAAGCATTTCCTTCCAGTCTTGTGAAGAAGAATCATATGTTGCGGTATGCTGTCCGCTCTGTTGTGTACCGACAGGTTCCCAGTCAGGATTGATGATCGTTTTTTCAACATTAGCACTTGAACCGCCTTCTGTCACTTTGGCTCCTTCAAACGGATCATCTGATGTTGACTTGTCCTCGTCTGAAGCAGATTCTTTATCCTTGTCCGAGTCGGAATCGCTGTCTTCTTTGTCGGAAGAATCGCTTTTTCCTTTGTCCTCATCTTTTACATCTTCGTCAGATGTTTGTTTCTTATTGTCGGAAGCAGGTGCTTCTGTCGTCTGTTCTGAATCGTTTTTCGAGACATCTTGCGCCTGCTCCTTCGGGCTGTTCATCATCAGACTGCTGGCAACGACAACGATTAATACCAATACGATGCCTATTAAAATGTTAAGCACAAGATTCGCTTTCCTGCGCTTATCACGATTTTCAAAACGAGATTCCCTTGTTTCGCTCAAGTTCATTGCACTCCTTTTTCCCTCTTGCCTCGCTTCCTATTTTATCATCACCTGAGGCATTCTTCTATGTCTGGTTCTTTTCAATTTCATATACTTTTTTAACAATATCATAAAATACGGCATTTGTCGCAGCCTTGCTATCCGGCGTATCCATATGGACGACGACGAGCGCATATTTCGGCTTGTTCGCCGGAAAATAACCGGCAAACCATTTATGATAGAGCGTTTTTTTGTCATCTGCCGTCCTGCCTGTCTGCGCTGTGCCCGATTTTCCCGCTACATCGTACTGAAGATCGCTGAAGCGCCGGCCTGTCCCTTTTTCAGATGTGACAACTTTTCTGAGCAGTTTTTGCAGCTTTTGTGCTGTATACTGATCGATTTTCTCTCCTGGAAGCTCGTGATCTTTAAAAGTCGTCATCAATGTGCCGTTTTTATATTCGATCTGGTCTGCGATCTTGACTTGTTTTTTCTCTCCGCCTCTTGCGATGGTCGCCATCATGTTGGCGATTTCCAACGGAGTCAGCTTCACATTTTTTTGGCCGATGGCGGTCTGGGCTACGGCTTTTTTAACTTTTTTGTCCTTTTCATCCCCCCAGATTGATCCTGCAGTTTCATGATAAAACTGTCTGAACTCATCTTCATGATACAGCTTCCCTTCCCAGCCGACCCGTCCGGTCAGCCCGAGCTTTGCGGCGGTATCTTCGATCACGGAGCTGTTTTTTTCAACGAGCTGTCCAGCAAGATTTGTAAACGTGTAGTTGCAGCTTTCCGCAAAACTGTCTTCCAAGCTGAGCTTCCCTTTGTCTTCTCCGGTCTCACCGTACAGGTTCAAATTGCAGTTAAAGGTTTTTGACGGATGGTCCAAACCGTTTTCGATCGCTGCCGCAGCAATCACGGTTTTAAAAACCGAGCCGGGATATACCGGTGTCAGCATATAGTTCTGCCTTGTTTTTTGCGATGCCATGTTTAAGTCGGGCTTGCTCGCAATCGCCACCACGCTGTTCGTTTCGATGTCAAGCAGAACCGCCCCGCCTTTATCAAGCTTTTGGTCAGCCAGTACATCTTCCATTGCCTGCTGAACCTTTTTATCGATCGTTGTTTTGACTTGCAGCGGGTAAAAAGGATTGGCGTCTGCTGTATATTTGACGTCCATACCGAACAAAGGGTTTCCCAATCCGTCCACATGATACAACAGTTTTGTATCTTGTTCAGGAAGCAGGAATTCATCAAACGTCCGCTCCATGCCGAAGGTGCCGATTTTCGTGCTGATGGGCAGGTCGTCTTTATCGGGATATTTGCGTCGGAGAAGGTCCGGGTCTTGATTGGTCATACCGAGCGTGTGCGAAGCCAGCCTGTTCTTTTCTGTTTCTTCTATGTATACGCCGTAAACGCCCGGATATTTCAGTTTATTGATTTTTTCGAGAGCTGCCTTTGAAACGGACGCTCCTTCACGTTTTGTGAGAATCACGGGTTTTTTAGCGTGTTCCAGCTTGCTCCCGAGCTCATCTTCTGTCATGTTTAAAATTTCGGCTGCTTCTTCGGCCGGCCACGGCTGATTTTTTAAAAAAGGGAACAAGACGATGGCCGGTTTTTGGCTGACGGACAAATGTTCGCCGTTCCGATCTAAAAAAGATCCTCTCCCGTCTGAAATCCGAACTTCCTCCGTGCGCTGTTTGACGCTTTCCTGGATTAAGTTCACATTCCGTTTAGAAAAGGATTCGGTAAAAAACAGTTGAATTTCAGCCAGCCTGATCAGCAGAAATAACAGGGCAGCCGAAATGATAATCGATACCCACTTCATGCGCTTTTGCCATTTCATAAAAACACCTCATCCACATTGTGGACGAGGTCATCGTTTGCTAAACAAATTTTATGAAATTTTCACAATCTTTACAAGCATTTCGCCGCCCGGTGTTTGAACGGTTACTTCGTCTCCAACCTGTTTGCCGAGAAGGCTTTTCGCGATTGGGGAATCGTTCGAGATTTTTCCTTCAAACGGATCGGCTTCCGCGCTGCCCACAATGGTATAAGATTCTTCTTCACCGTCAGGAAGCTCCGTAAATGTAACGGTTTTTCCGAGGCCGACGATATCTGAGTTTGCACCGTCATCTTCGATAATCTTTGCGTTGCGGATCATATTGTCAAGGGTTGTGATGCGCCCTTCTACAAAAGCTTGTTCTTCTTTTGCTGAATCGTATTCGGAGTTTTCGGAAAGATCTCCGAAGCTTCTTGCCACTTTAATACGTTCAACAACTTCTTTACGTTTAACCGTTTTCAAATACTCAAGTTCTTCTTCCAGTTTTTTCTTTCCCGTTTCTGTCATAGGAAATACTTTCTCTTGTGCCATGTTCCTTCACTCCTTCTAGTTGGTTCCTCATCACTTGTATGTGAGAGTATAGACTTGAATATACAAGAATGAGGACAACCCTTGTCCCCTTCTTCTCTCCCATATTTGTAAAGTATCATATAAACCGGATGGAAGGCTCCGGTAAATGGTGCTTATACAGTTAAAGAAGGGCTCAGGATGAGAACCCTTCAATTTCTATACATAATATGGTCAGAGTTGTGTTTGTCTATGCTATGTTATTATAAAATCGCGTTTTGTTCAAGAATAGTTTGTATTTTTGTTACCATCAGGTCGATGGCGACGCGGTTTTGGCCGCCCTCCGGAATAATGATATCGGCATAGCGTTTCGTCGGTTCGACAAACTGGTTGTGCATCGGTCTGACGACTGAGATGTACTGCTCGATGACAGAATCGATCGAACGTCCTCTTTCTTTTATGTCTCTGAGCATCCTTCTGATGATCCGCAGGTCGGCATCCGTATCGACATACAGCTTGATGTCCATTAAGTCGCGGAGCCTTTCATCCTCGAGAACAAGGATTCCTTCCAAAATAATAACATCTTTCGGATCGACGTGCACGACTTCCTCTGAACGCGTATGCAGCTTGTAATCGTAAATCGGCTTTTTGATCGGCCTGTATGCGAGCAATTCGTTTAAATGCTCGATCAAATAGTCATTATCAAATGCAAGCGGGTGGTCGTAGTTCGTGTTCAGCCGCTCTTCAAACGGCAGATGGCTCTGATCTTTATAATATAAATCCTGTTCGAGCATCAAGATCGAATGACCTTTAAACTGTTCATAAATGGATCTGGTGACGCTCGTTTTTCCTGATCCGGAGCCTCCCGCTATGCCGATAACTACCGGTTTTTTCCCCATGCCATTACTGCCCCTTTCTCATCATGTTGCTAGGATAAATCTTGTTGTCCACTCTAAATTTGACGATCTGCAGGGGATGGCGGGCTGCGTCAAGCACATTGCCTTTTTCGTCCCAAATCGTGTCAATTTTGCATGTGAAATTTTCGATTTCCGGACCGAAAAATTCGACTTCATCTCCGGTTTTAAAGAAGTTACGCTGCTGAAGCGTGACCATTTTTGTCTCTTCATCATAGTCAAGGACAAGTCCGACAAAGTCATATGTTGTCTTTTTGCCGTGGACGCCGAACATCTGCTCTTCATATCCTGGCGTTCCTTCAAAGAAAGCAGGCGCCGTGTCTCTATTGGCGCATTTGTCAAGTTCTTTCAGCCATTCTTCTTTGATGACGAAGTTTTCAGGATCAGCGCAATAAGCATCGATCACTTTTCTGTACACACTGACGACTGTCGCAATGTAGTGGATCGATTTCATCCGGCCTTCGATTTTCAGGCTGTCGATACCCATTTCAATCATTTGCGGAATCGATTCGATCAGCTTCAGATCTTTCGGGCTCATCGCAAATGGAGCATCGCCTTCTTCATACAGCGGCAGTGCATTCGCCCCGTCCGTCTGATACAAATCATAGTCCCAGCGGCATGACTGGCAGCAGCCTCCGCGGTTAGAGTCCCTGGCCGTCATATGGTTGCTGAGCACGCAGCGGCCGGAATAAGCGATACACATCGCACCGTGTATGAACGTTTCGATTTCAATATCGACTTTTTCTTTCATTTCTCTAATCTCAAGTGCGCTCGTTTCACGCGCGAGCACGACCCGCTCAAGGCCTTCTTCCTTCCAGAACTGAACGGCTTTCCAGTTTGAAAGGGACTGCTGGGTGCTCAAATGCACTTCCAGCTTCGGCGCAACTCTGCGGCACGTTTCAATGATCAGGGGATCAGCGACGATAATGCCTGACACGCCTGCTCCTTCGAGATCGCGCAAATAGTCTTCTAGTCCGTCGACATTTTCTTCATGCGCAAATATGTTTGTCGTCACATAAATTCTGGCGCCGTATTTTTTCGCAAATTCGACACCTTCAGCCATTTCTTCAATTGAAAAGTTATCTGCGTTTGAGCGGAGTCCATATTCACGTCCGCCGATAAATACAGCGTCTGCACCATAGTGGACAGCGATTTTCAGTTTTTCCAAATTTCCCGCCGGAGCAAGAAGTTCTGGCTTTTTCGTAATGACGCGTTTTCCATTAACGATTTTGGAAATTTTATCTTTTACTGCAGACATGGCTATCCCTCCTTTTAATATACTGTTTCTTTGAAAAAGAATCCGGTATCGATGCTGCGGTTTGCAGGCTGCAGCTGTTCGATCCGCTCGATCCATTGTTCTTTCTTGTCTTCGTATGCTTCCCTGTCTGCGATGCAAAGGTCGATGGCTTCGCGGTACATGGCCGTTACTTCAGTCATGTATTCGACCGATTTTAAAATCCCGTCGATTTTAAATGAATCGATGCCGGCATCGATTAAATCCTCAAGCTCATCAATGATGCAGACGTCATTCGGACTCATGATGTGCGTGCCGTTTTCGTCTTCGAAAATCGGATATTTATTGCCGCGTTCTTTATCATGGAGATACATGCCTTTTTCTTTTTTCCTGCCTTCGATATCCATAACTTTTCCCTGGTATTCAAAATAGTTGCCGATCAGGGAGCGCTTTGACTGGAACATGCATGTCATGCCGTGAACCTGAATTTCAATCTCGACTTCTGCTTTCTCTTTAATCTCAACGATGCTGTCCATGTTAAGCTCTCTTGCGAGCACCGCGCGCTTCGCGCCCTTTCGCCCCCAATAATTGCAGGAATAATGGTTGGTTGCGGTCGTTTCCGTATTCCAGTGAAGCTTCATGTTCGGCGCTGATTCCCGTGCTGCCATCAGTACGGCGGGATCGCCGAAGACAATCGCATCCGCGCCTGCCTCGTCCAAGAAAGAAAGGTAGTCATTCAGTTCAGGAACCCGGTCATTGTGAAAAATCGCGTTCACCGCAACATATACTTTTGCGCCTTTTTCATGAGCCTGAATAATGGCTTCTTTTACTTCCTCTCTGGAAAACTCCCCGGCTAAACGCAAACCGTACCTTTGTTCACCGATGATAAACGCATCGGCGCCTGCCTCTGCCAAAGGCTTAATATCCGAAACAGCCGTCGGCGTCACAAGCAGTTCAGGCTTTTTCATATCCGTTCACCTCTTTTTTGACTGACGGCCAATCCGTCGCCCACAGGCAGGATCGCCGTGTGGTAGTCAGGATGCTCCATCAGCCAATGATTGTAATGATCTATTTTCGATACAAGCTTTTTGATGCGCTTGTTTTCGATCTGATTGTAATCTGATGCGACAAGGCCTTTGAAAAGGACATTATCCGTAAAAATGATGCCGTCATCGGCAAGCATTTTTTCATATATACTGAAAAACTTCTGATACTGGCCTTTTGCGGCATCGATAAAAAGCGCATCATAAGGAGCCATCGATTGAACGGCGTCCGACTCGCTAAGCGCATCGCCGAAGAACACGTGAATTCTGTTTTCAAGCTGGAATGACCGGATGTTTTTCAGCGCTTCCCGATACCTGTCTTCATCGCGCTCGATCGTAAAGATTTCAGCTTCGGGAAGGGCAAGCGCCATCCGAATCGCCGAATAGCCGATGGCGGTACCGATTTCAAGAATTTTTTTCGGATTTTTGAGTGAAAGAAGCTGCAGGAGCACTTCGATTCCTGTCGGTTCCATAATGGGTACGCCATGCTCTTCGGCATAGGCCTCCAGTTTCATAATTTCAGCCGGCCGCGGCTTTAGCAGCTTTTCAAGATAGCCGGTCAATTCTTCGTGTCCAATCTTCACGGGCAGATGGCCTCCCTTTCATAAAAAAGAGCCTTAGGTCAGGTGTTCAGCACTCTCCTAAAGCAGTCGACTGTCTTTTCTCCAATAAACAACCCGATATATTTTATCATAAAACCTTTGTATTTGCGAATAAAAGGAGAGTATTTTTCACTCTCCTTTTTCCTCTTCCTGCGTGTTCGTAATGTATTTGGCTTTTGCTTTGTTGTGTTCTTCAAGCGTTTTTGTAAAGACGACTTCCCCGTTTTTCTTTGCAAGAAAATAAACGTAGTCGGTTTGCTCCGGATTTAATGCCGCTTCCCAAGAGCTCTCTCCAGCATTTGCAATCGGCCCAGGCGGAAGACCGGTATGTTTGTACGTATTATACGGGGAATCCGCTTCAAGATCTTTGTACATGACTCGGTTTTTATGTTCCCCAAGCGCATATAAGACGGTCGGATCCGTTTGCAATGGCATGTTTTTGCTGATGCGGTTGTAGAAGACGCTTGAGATTTTGTGCCTGTCCGCTTTTTCGGTAGCTTCTTCCTCAATTAACGAAGCCATCGTCAAGGCTTTGTGGACGGACATCTTTTTGTCTTTCATCTGCTTTTCATACTTTTCAGCCAGCTGATCTGTTTGTTTGATCATCGCTTCGATGATTGCATCCAGCTTCGTCTCGGGGTCGTAAAATGGATATGTCGCAGGATACAGGTATCCTTCAAGCGGATGATTGATATTCTTGTTTAACACGTCGTCGGTGATCAGTTTCGGGTACTTCTGTTTTAATCGGCTGATGAATTCGCGGTCATCCAGCTTTTTCATTATGTCCTCAGCCGAGTAGTTGGTTTGTCCGGCGATGATGTCTGCGATTTCCTTGAGCTGCCTTCCTTCAGGAACGGTAATTTTAAATGCCGGCACATGTGAAGCGGTTGTCAGCTTTTTGATCACGCCGGCCGCATCCATCGACTGGCTGAGCTGAAAATTACCAGCTTGAAAGCCGGAGGCATTTTTAAATTTCACATAAGCGATAAATACTTTTTCGTTTTTAATTAAGTCCTCTTTTTTCAGTTTGGCGGCGATGGACGTAACGGTCGATCCTTCCGGAATATAGACATTGACCGTTTTTGCATTATTTTTATCGACCGGTTCGAGCGCCGATTTGACATAGAGCGAAACAGCGCCTGCGGTTAAAATCAGCAGAACCGCGACCACAGTCAGCCAAAACTTTATTTTATGTTTAAGGAGTCTTTTTATAAACGGTTTCTTTGTCTGATCTTCAAACATTGGTGTCCTCCTCTCCTCCCATGGTTTATACTACATGATTCGTTATCATTCGGCAATTTATTACAAAATGTTTTTATAAAAAAAGCCGCCTGTCGGCAGCCGGGCGCAAAGGATTGCAGATCAAGCTTTAAAGAAAGAATGACAAAATCCTAAAACTTCAATCGTTTTAGGATTTTGTCAAGCGGTCTAGCCGCTTCTTTATTCTTCTTCGTCTTCATCCGCTAAAAACGTGTTCAGCGTCTCTTCGATCATATCCCATTCTTCTTCTGTTTCAATCGGCATCAGTTCGCCGTCTTCTCCGGCTTCATTCGGTACGAAGCTTGAAGCATGGATCTCGATCTCATCTTCGTCCTGTGCTTCAATCGGATAGTAAAGCACGTATGACTTGTTAAACTGATCGCTGTCAAATGTGAAGAGCACTTCACACAGCTGTTCATTCCCTTTATCGTCTACAATCGTAATGTTTTTTTCTCCGTGTTCCATCTTGATCACCTCATGAGTTTAGGCTGTCGAGATATCCTTGAAGGATCATCACGGCCGCCATTTTATCAATTACTTTTTTTCTTTTTTGCCTGCTTACATCTGCTGAAATCAGCATTCTTTCGGCCGCCATTGTCGAGAGGCGCTCGTCCCAAAGCACGACTGGAACTTGAAACGTTTCTTCAAGGACTTCCGCGAACTTCTGGCTCGCTTCCCCCCTCGGGCCGACGGTTCCGTTCATGTTCTTGGGAAAACCGAGTACAATCTTGTCCAGTACATAGTCTTTCGTCAATTCGGCGAGGCGGTTCAAGCCGTACTCACCGCCCGCCTCGTCGATTTTAATCGTTTCTATCCCTTGAGCCGTCCAGCCCATTTCATCGCTCAGCGCTACGCCGAGCGTTTTCGAACCTAAATCCAGACCTAATATTCGCATGCTTGTTTACGCCTCTTTATGCTGTTCTAAGTACGATTTAACCAATTCTTCGATTATCTCGTCTCTTTCTATTTTCCGAATCAGGTTACGTGCATCTCGATGCCTTGGAATGTAAGCGGGATCTCCTGATAGCAGATATCCGACAATTTGGTTGATCGGGTTGTAGCCTTTTTCCTGAAGCGCATCATGGACGGTTATCAGCACTTCATTTACATTGGTTTCCATCGAATCGTCGGAAAAGTTAAATTTCATCGTCTTATCAAATGAGCTCACCGTTTTGCACCTCTTTCCCAAATTCGCAGGCAAAGTTTCAGCCTGATTACCTTCTAATCACCATTCTACACCACAACGGCTATTTATAAAACGGATTTTACCCATTCTTCCGCAGATGCTAATGCTTCAGCCAGCCGCTCAGGCTGTTTTCCTCCCGCCTGCGCCATGTCCGGACGGCCGCCTCCGCCGCCTCCGCATGCTTCTGCGACTTGCTTGACAAGCTTGCCTGCGTGGAAACCCCGCTCTATTAAATCTTTTGTAACTCCGGCGGAAATATTCACTTTTTCGTTTTGAACCGCCCCGAGAACGATGACGGCTGAGCCCAGTTTCGCCTTCAGATCGTCAACCATTGTGCGCAGGTGATTCATATCTTTGGCATTCACTTTTTCTGCGAGCAGTTTGATTCCGTCAATTTCTTTTACTTTTTCCAAAATCTCTCCAGCTTCTTTGTTTCCCAGTTTCGCTAATAAAGATTCGTTTTCTCTCTGAGCCTCTTTCAGATCAGACTGAAGCGCTTCGATCCGTTTCGGCACTTCCTTCATATTGGTTTTCAGGACTTCTGCCGCCTGCTCGAGAAGCTCCAGTTTGGCGTTCATCTCTTCGTAAGCGCCCTGCCCTGTTACCGCTTCGATCCTGCGGGTGCCAGCCCCGATACCTGATTCGGACACGATCTTAAAGAGGCCGATTTCAGCCGTATTTCTCACGTGGCAGCCTCCGCACAGCTCGATGCTGTAGTCGCCGACTTGAACGACGCGGACGATGTCTCCGTATTTTTCGCCGAACAGTGCCATGGCTCCCATCGCTTTCGCTTCATCAATCGGTTTTAAGTCGATTTGAACAGGAATAGATGCCCAAATTTTCTCGTTCACTTTTGTTTCGATTTGTTCGAGTTCTTCCTTTGTCACCTGTCCAAAGTGAGAGAAGTCAAAGCGCAGACGGTTGTCAGTGACCAGCGATCCGGCCTGGTTGACATGCGTGCCGAGCACATCTTTCAGCGCCTGATGAAGCAGGTGTGTCGCTGTATGGTTTTTGACAATGGCCTTTCTGAGCCGCTCTGTGACTTCTGCGGTCACGCTCATGCCTTTTTTAATTGCGCCGCTTTCCACGATTCCTTCATGCAGATGCTGGCCGTTCGGCGCTTTTTTAACGTCTGTGACGCGAATTGCGGCATCACCGCTTTTAACCCAGCCTTTATCACCGATTTGTCCGCCGCTTTCAGCATAGAACGGGGTTCTTTTGAGGATGAACTGAACCTTCTGGCCTTCTTGAACGAGGTCGGCAAGTTCTCCGTCTTGAAGAAGCTCGGTGATTTTCGTTTCCGTTTTGATATCGGAATAGCCGATGAACTCGCTTTCTGTCATGATATCGCGAAGTGCGCCGCCTTGAACCTGCATGCTGCCGACGTCCTGGCGCGCCTGCCGGGCCCGTTCGCGCTGCTTGTCCATCTCGCGCTCAAAGCCGTCATGGTCGACTTCCATGCCTTCATCTTCGGCGTATTCTTCGGTCAGTTCAACAGGGAATCCATACGTATCATACAGTTTAAAGACATCTTCCCCGGAAATGACGCGTTTTCCTTTTGCTTTTTCCTTTTGAATCACTTCTGAGAGAATCGCCAAGCCCTCGTGCAGTGTTTCATGGAAGCGTTCTTCCTCTGTTTTGATGACTTTCGCGATAAAGTCCGCTTTTTCTTTGACTTCGCCGTAGAAAGCGGCCATGATGTCGGCAACTACCGGTACGAGCTCATACATAAACGGACGGTTGATATTGATGGACTTCGCATAGCGGACAGCGCGGCGAAGAAGCCTTCTGATGACATAGCCGCGTCCCTCGTTTGACGGAAGCGCTCCGTCGCCGACCGCAAACGCAGCCGTCCGGATATGATCGGCCACAACCTTAAATGCCGTATCTTTTTCAACAGAGGTGCCGTACTTTTCTCCTGAAATGGCTTCTGTCGCCTTGATGATCGGCATAAACAAATCCGTATCATAGTTCGTTTTGGCGTCTTGAATAACAGATACCATCCGTTCAAGACCCATCCCGGTATCAATGTTTTTCTTCGGAAGCGGTGTGTATGTTCCGTCAGGATTGTGGTTGAACTCGGAGAACACAAGGTTCCATACTTCAAGGTAACGCTCGTTCTCCCCGCCCGGGTAAAGTTCCGGATCAGACGGATCATTTCCATAATCTTCACCGCGGTCATAGAAGATTTCGGTATTCGGACCGCTCGGGCCTTCGCCGATATCCCAGAAGTTTCCTTCCAGTCTGATGATCCGTTCCTCAGGAACGCCGATTTTTTTCGACCATAATTCATACGCTTCATCATCTTCCGGATGCACCGTGACTGACAGGCGTTCGGGATCGAAGCCGATCCATTTTTGATCGGTTAAAAATTCCCATGCCCACTCGATCGCTTCTTCTTTGAAATAATCGCCGATCGAAAAGTTCCCTAGCATTTCAAAGAACGTATGGTGGCGGGCTGTTTTCCCGACATTTTCAATATCGTTCGTCCTGATTGATTTTTGAGCGTTGCAGATGCGCGGATTCTCCGGCACAACCCGTCCGTCAAAATATTTTTTCAGCGTCGCCACTCCGCTGTTGATCCAAAGCAGGGAGGGATCTTCATGCGGAATAAGAGAGGCGCTCGGTTCAACGGCATGCCCTTTTTCTTTAAAAAAATCTAAAAACATTTGGCGCACTTGTGCGGATGTTAATGTCTTCATTATTTTTTTCCTCCTTTAATGATGCACATGCAAATAAAAAAGCCCCCGCCCTATGCAAACAACGTTTACACAGGGACGAGAGCTCCTCTCGCGGTACCACCCTGATTATGTGCGTAACAAAACGCCCATCACCTTGATATCCGTATAACGCCGGATAAAGACGGCAGGTTTTCGCCTGCACTCAGGATTAGCTTCTACTGATCTTCTGTTAAAGCTCTTTCACCGCAATGGAGCTTCTCTCTATAAAACAGGGCTTCAGTATACTCGGATCCGTCAATCGAGATACGTATGTATGTCTATTTCGAAATTATAGACAACGGAAGCCGTTATGTCAAACTTCTGCCGCTCACGCTTTTCTTGCCGCTAAAAAATGGACGAGCATCACTTTGATAACAGCCATGACAGGCACTGCCAGAATCATACCGATGATGCCGGCCAGCTCACCGCCCGCCAGCAATCCAAGCATAATGACGACGGGATGCATATGCAGGCTTTTGCCAACGACAAGAGGCCCGAGGATATTGCCTTCGATAAACTGAAGAATCAAAATCGTAATGATCACCACGAAGACGAGCCTCGACGATAAAGCGGCAGCTACCATGACAGCGGGAATCGCGCCGATGACAGGGCCGAAATACGGGATAACATTTGTCGCGCCGATGACAAGGCCGAGAATCAGCGGATAGGGCAGGTCAAAAAACCAAAATGACAGGCTCGCTCCCAAGCCGATGACAAGGCAGACAAAAAGCTGTCCTCTGATGTAGTCCCCAAGAGAATCATCGACATCCCGGATGAATTCGCTGCCTCTCGCCCTCCATGAAGAAGGCGTCAAATACCATACCGCCTTCTTCATCGTATCAATATCTTTCACCATATAGAATACTAAAAAAGGAATGATCGCCGCCACGAGCATATAATCAAAAACGAACCGGATGCTTCTGATCGTCCGTTCCACCCAGCTTGCTACGAATTCTTCCGTCTGATTGACGAACCTGTCGATCCTGTCGTGCATACCGTCGGGCCAGCCGTCTGTATGATGATGGAGCTGATCGAGCATGCTTTCGTAAGATGCGGCAAGAACCGGAATTCCCTCTGAAAGCTCTGTCAGCTGTTTAATGAGGATCGGCACCCCTTTGTAAAAGGCGTAGCCGAGACCGGCAAAAAACAGAACATAAATTAGCAAAATACTCAATGTTCTCGGCACGCCGGCCCGGTGTATCTTTTCAACGACAGGCAAAAGCAAATAGGTGATAAAAACCGCAATCGCCAGCGGGATCAGAATCGACTTCAGCAGCACGCAGACAGGCTCCCAAATCATTCTCAGCTGCAAAAAGATATAGACAGTTAATAGCAAAAGCATGAAGATCGAGACCCACATTAAAAGCTGCAGCGGTTTTTTCAACATTTTTTTCACCCCTTGTTAGCTTTTGATTTCTGCTTGTAATTATTCCCGAAGAAAAAAAGGGACACCCTTTTAAGGGTATCCCTTCTGCTTAAAACATTTTCATGACGCGTCTTCTCAGCTTTCTCATGTTTCGCTTGTTCATCATATCGTTCTGAGACGCCATGTAGTACATCAAAGCCCCGGCTCCTAAAGAAATGAGAGAAGTCATTGTACGATTCAACTTTCTAACCTCCATTCAAAGGTTAATCGTTCGTTCGTCATCTGTAAACAGATCGTCCAGGCTGCTCAATGTTCCGTCCTCTTCGACTTGATGGGTCGAAATTTTTCCTTTTGAAAGGGTCAGCTCAATAAAGCATCCCCAGCAGTAATATTGATTTACACCGATTTTGCCGATGTTTTTGCTTTTGCAATTCGGGCAAACGAGCATTTGAACACACACCTCTTATTCGTTCAAGACGATTGTGCTTCTGCCTACTTCAAGCGGTTCCCCAGATGAGTGAATCTGCTTTTTGTCGCCTGACAAATCGGCAAAAAAACCGTCTGATAGTTCATATGCTACGATTATGCCCGTGTCAGAAGAAAAGTATACATCTTCCAGCATGCCCAGCGTATCTCCTGCTCCGTTTTTGACCATTTTTTGCTTCATCTGATCATAAGAAAGACTCTGCTTCGGAATTTGCATCGGCTTGAATTCGGTGAAATCAACGTATACGCCGTCACGTCCGATTTCGGTGACAGCGGGAAGCGGAAGAAGCGAACGGGGATTGTAAAAGCGCCGCTTCTCTTCCATAATCAATCCGAGACATGTCCCTTCGTGAGAAAAACAGATATCTGTTACCACTCCAAGCGGGAGGGAAGATTGTCTGTCGTAAACATTGAGTCCTTCCAGCTCATTGCATGTTCTCAAAGTGTGATCAACCACCTTTTTACGAACACTCTTATGATCTGCTGTTGCGACGCGACTCATACGATGAAATGGATTCCATGAAAAACACTTATTCTGCTTCCTTTTCCATAAAATCAAAAGGTGTAATGCCTTCCATCCCGATATTGGCGTCATAGACGCTGAAAGGCAGCTCTTTTTGAAGCGCCATGAGCTCTTCATCCTCTTCATGTGCCGCCTGCAGAAGCCTTCTTTTAAGCGATGTCTGCCTTTCTGATGATTCCTTATTTTTCACGCCCCATTCAAGGGCTTCTTCTTCACCGCACAGAATCAGGAATTTTTTGCTTCTTGTGATGGCCGTGTAAAGCAAGTTCCTTCTCAGCATCCGGTAATAGCTTTTGACGATCGGAAGGATGACGATCGGAAATTCGCTGCCTTGCGATTTGTGGATCGAACAGCAATAGGCGTGCGTAAATTGGTTGAAATCTTTTTTTGTAAACGTGATTTCATTCCCGTCGAAAGAGACGACGGCCATGTCTTCTTTTTCCGTATTTTCTTTTGCATAAAAAATCGAAACGATTTCACCCATATCACCGTTAAACACGTTGTGCTCCGGCTGGTTGACGAGCTGGAGCACTTTATCTCCGGTACGGTACACGACATCGCCGTACTTCATTTCCCTGCCTTTCGGCTTTGGCGGATTCAGGATGCCCTGCAAAAGCGCGTTTAACTCATTGATGCCTGCCGCTCCTCTATACATCGGAGCCAAAACCTGAATATCTCTGGCCGAATATCCTTTTTGCAGCGCGTTTTTAACGACTTTTTCGACGACTTCTTTAATCTGCTGCTGGCGGCAGCGAATGAAAGAACGGTCTTTTGTCGGCGCGGTCAAGTTTTCCGGAAGCTTTCCTTGTTTCATTTCATGCGCCAGTTCAACGATTGAAGAGCCTTCAGCCTGCCTGTAAATATCGGTTAGTCTGACAGAAGCAATCACATTCGATGCCAAAAGATCCCTCAGCACCTGTCCGGGACCGACAGACGGAAGCTGGTCTTCGTCTCCGACCATGATGACCTGTATCCGGTCGGGAATCGCCTTGAACAATTGGTTGGCGAGCCATATATCAAGCATGCTCGTTTCATCAATAATGAGCAGCCGCCCTTCAATCGGATTGTCTTCATCGTGCGTAAATCCTTCGGCTCCATTCCAGCCGAGAAGCCTGTGAATCGTAACGGCCGGCAGTCCGGTCGACTCGCTCATCCGCTTAGCGGCCCGGCCGGTCGGCGCTGCCAGTACAAACGGAAACGTTTCATCCTTTTTGTAATCAGCCGGATTCAAGCTTAAGCCGTGCAGCTCGCTGTACAACTCGACGATTCCCCTGATGACGGTCGTTTTCCCGGTTCCCGGTCCGCCTGTCAAAAGCAGCATCGGCGACATCAGCGCTTTTTGAATGGCTTCTTTTTGGCTTGGCGCGTACTGCACTTTCATCCGTTCTTCAAGCTCCCCTAAAGCGAGCAGGAATTCCGATTCGGGAAACTGGTCATCGTATTCGGTCTGTCCGGCGATTTTCTGCACCCTTTTCGCAAAGCTTTGTTCAGCGTAGTAAAGGGAAGGATAATAACACCTTTCATCTTCAATGAACAGCTCTTTTTGCTCCCCTAAGGAAATGATCGCGTCGGCCACATCCATCTCGGTTACTTTTTCATCACCTGAAGACTGGTTTAACAGTTTTAGCGTCTCGATGATGAGCTGTCTCGTTTCTATGTACGTATGCCCTTCTTGAAGGCATGTCGCTTCAACCGTGTATAAAATCGCCGCTTTGATCCGCTCTTCATGTTTGCCTGAGATCCCCATTCTGCCGCCCAGTTCGTCCGCCTTGATAAAGCCGATTCCTTCGACATCTTTGACAAGCTGGTACGGATTTTCGCGGATTTTATCGAGCGTTTCCGCTTCGTACGCCTGATAAATCTTCATGGATAGCTGGGGGCCGAAGCCGAATTCGCTCAAGGAGATCATAATCTGCTCAAGTCCCTGATGCTGCTGAAGGGCAGCGGCAAGCTTATCCGCCTTTTTTTTGGAGAGCTTCGGGACATCATACAAGACGGCGCCGTCGCTTAAAATTTTGTTGATTGCACCTTCCCCAAGCTTATTGACAATTTCCTCGGCCGTTTTCTTACCGATTCCTTCAAATAAATCGCTGGCCAAATATTGGATCACGCCTTCTTTCGTTGTCGGCACTTCCTTTTTAAAATGATCCGCTTGAAATTGCAGGCCAAATTTCGGATGGGAGGCGGTCTTTCCGTAAAAAGTGTAGATATCGTCTTCATGGATCAAAGGAAAGTAACCAGTGACAGAAACGGTTTTGTCCTCAAAAGACTCCGATGTTTCTTCCACTTTTACTTTCAGTACGGTATACAGGTTTGTTTCATTATGATAAATGACAGCCGTTACCGTTCCTTTTACAAATGAAGCTTCTTCCATTTCGATTTGGTCCGGGTTATGGCGCTGCATCACTGTTCTCCCCCCTCCATTCAAAATCCGTCATGACGGCCCTTGATCAATCAAGCTTCTTCCAAAAGCTGCTTGGCGCGAATGCTGAGCATATGGTCCGGCTGAATGTCCAGCGCCTTGTTCAGCATGTCAAGCGCTGTTTTCCGATCTTCCTTAAACGCATAGGCAACGCCTAAATTATAAAATGCATCTGCATGGGACGGGTCGCTCTCCGTTACATTTGAAAATTCCGTGATCGCTTCGTCCAGCATCCCTTCATTGGCAAGGCACATCGCGTATTGAAAACGGGCTTCGACATCCGCATCGTTCAGCTCAGCGGCTCTTTGTAAATACGGCATCGCGAGCTTCGGCTGCTCAAGCTTCACGAGCGTGGTCCCGAGCATATAATATAAGTCGCTGTTTTCCATGCCCGTCCGATGCGCTTTTTCGAACATGTCCTTCGCTTCTTGATACCGCTCTTTCATGACATAGACATTCCCCGCTCCATAATAAGCTGCTCCCGCTTTCTCATCCAAAGCAGCCGCCCGGTCGTAAAACTTAAGCGCCCTGTCCAATTCGCCGACTGCAGATAGCAGATTGGCAAAGTTGATATAAGGCACCGGATCTCCGCTGTTTTCATCAATTGCCTTTGTAAAGGCTTCTGCGGCTTTTTCAAAATCGCCTTTTTGCATTGCATCTATTCCAATTTGATTGTAATCCAAAAGCCCTCTCCCTTTCACGAACTATTTTAAAAAAGGCCGCCGACATTGCCGGCAGCCGTTCGAGAAGCTCCGGGGTGTAATCCAGAGCCCCGGTTTTATACATACCAAAGTTGTTGTCCGTCTTTAAACACATCATCAATCGTTCCGCCGCCAAGGCATTCTTCGCCTCTGTAAAAGACAACCGCTTGTCCCGGCGTAACGGCGCGGACCGGCTCTTTAAAGACAACTTCCGCTTCATCTGTCCCGGTCATTCTGACAGTGACTTCATGATCTGCTTGGCGATAACGGAACTTGGCCGTGCAGGTGAGCTCGTCTTCACCGCCGAAGACGCCCTCATGCACAAAGCTTACGTTTGTCGCCGTGATCTTATCGGAGAAAAGAAGCGGATTGTCAAATCCTTGGTCTACATACAAGATGTTTTTTTCAAGGTCTTTTCCGACGACGAACCAAGGCTCTCCGCTTCCGCCTATGCCGAGGCCGTGCCTTTGTCCGATTGTATAGTACATTAAACCGTCGTGGCGGCCTTTGATTTCGCCTTCCATCGTCCGCATATCTCCCGGCTGTGCTGGAAGGTACTGGCTGAGAAACGTTTTGAAGTTCCGTTCCCCGATAAAGCAGATGCCTGTGCTGTCTTTTTTGGCAGCTGTCGCTAGCCCCGCTTCTTTTGCGATGTCCCTGACGCGGCTTTTTTGAAGCTCGCCGATCGGAAACAGCACTTTGCTTAACTGCTCTTCTGTCAGCTGGTTTAGAAAATAGGTCTGATCTTTATTTTCGTCAAGCCCTCTGAGCATTTTAACACGCCCGTCCGTACGGTCGACCCGCGCATAGTGGCCGGTGGCCAAATAATCGGCTCCAAGCGACAAAGCATGCTCCAAAAAGGCTTTAAATTTAATTTCTTTGTTGCACATGACATCTGGATTCGGCGTTCTGCCCGCTTTATATTCATCAAGGAAATATTGAAAAACCTTTTCCCAATACTGCTTTTCAAAATTCACCGCATAATACGGAATCCCGATTTGATTACATACTTTTATGACATCTTCGTAATCTTCTGTCGCTGTGCAAAAACCGTTCTCATCTGTGTCATCCCAGTTTTTCATAAAAATTCCGATGACATCAAAGCCCTGCTCTTTCAAAAGCAAAGCCGCCACAGAGGAATCAACGCCTCCGGACATTCCGACGACCACCCGTGTATCTTCAGGCCGCTTCGCCATTTTCATCAACTCCAATAAATCAATTCAAAAACTTGTCCTTTCAGATCATATCATCATTTTCAAGCAGGATGCGAATCTTTAGCTCGGAGCATTGCTTCCCGAAATTTATGACAGGCGTTTAACAATTTTCGCAAGTTCTTTCGCGGCGCGCTCCACCTGCTCCTCTGTATTGCCAAAGCCGAAGCTGATCCGTATGGATGACGTCAGCCGATCGTC
This sequence comes from Bacillus sp. FSL K6-0972, assembly GCF_037976035.1. Classification (NCBI taxonomy): domain Bacteria; kingdom Bacillati; phylum Bacillota; class Bacilli; order Caryophanales; family Bacillaceae; genus Bacillus; species Bacillus sp. FSL K6-0972. The sequence continues at coordinate 2,932,592 of NZ_CP150260.1, forward strand.
CTCCTCGCCAAACATGGCGGAGAGAACATGAGACGGAAGCACAGATCCGGCCGTGCACGCCGATCCGCTCGATACTGCAATTCCCGCCATATCGAGATTGACGAGCAGCGATTCAACAGATACTCCCGGAAAATACAGATTCAAAATATGCGGCAGGCTGTGCTCCCTGCTGCCGTTCACATCGAAGGAGACGCCTTCAGCTTCCAGCGTACGGGTGATGATGTCTTTAAACCGGCTGTAAAGCGCAGATTTTTCCTCTCTTTCCTGACCTGACAGCAAAACGGCTTCACCGAGCCCCGCGATTCCCGGTACATTTTCCGTACCCGCCCGGCGTTTGCGTTCCTGCTCTCCTCCGAAAAGAAGCTGGCTGAGCTTGACGTTTTCGTTGACGTATAAAAAGCCTGTCCCCTTCGGTCCGTTAAGTTTATGTCCGGAGACAGACATCATATCGATACAGCTTTTTTGCACATCAATCGGCAAAAAGCCGAAGGCTTGAACCGCATCTGTATGAAACAGCGCCCGATGGTCCTTTAGCAGATCCCCGATCTCATCTATCGGCTGAATCGTTCCCACTTCATTGTTTCCATACATCACCGTCACCAGGATGGTTTCGTCCCGCAACGCGTCTTTCACCTGCTCAGCAGAGATTCTTCCGCTTTCATCGACATCAAGATATGTGACGTCAAAGCCCATTTCTTCAAGCCTGTTGCACGTATGCAGAACGGCGTGGTGCTCGATCTTTGTCGTGATGATGTGGCGGCCCTGCTTCTCTCTCGCCAGCGCGCTTCCGAGAATCGCCATATTGTCGGCTTCGGTTCCCCCGCTCGTAAAAACGATTTCATTGGGATGCGCTCCGATTTCCCGAGCGATCAGCTCCCTCGTGCCGTCAAGCCATTTTCGGCTCTCCCTTCCAAAGGAATGAATGCTCGAAGGGTTTCCGAAGTTTTCCGTTAAGTAAGGCAGCATTTTTTCCACTACCCGGGGGTCAGTCGGAGAAGTCGCTGCATGGTCTAAGTAAATCCGTTCCATCCTACCATTACACCTCGATCTTAAATGTAAAACATATACGCTTCTTGCTCGCCCTCTGTATAGCTGGCCAAGTCTTCAAGCGTCGTGGAGTCCAGCACTTCCTTGACAGCATCGCGAATCTTGATCCACAGTTCGCGCTTTGCCGGCTCCTCATTTTCAAGCACTTCCACCGGGCTGATCGGCCCTTCCAGGACGCGAATGATATCGCCCGCCGTAATCGCCTCAGGCTCGTCACCCAGAATGTAGCCGCCGTAGGCGCCGCGGATGCTTTTCACAAGCCCGGCGTTCCGCAAAGGTGAAACAAGCTGTTCCAAATAATGTTCCGATAAATCGTTTGTCTGAGCAATACTTTTCAAAGAAGTCGGGCCTTCCCCATGCTTTTTAGCAAGCTCAATCATAATCGTCAGCCCGTATCTGCCTTTAGTTGATATTTTCAAAATAAACACCTCTAACCTATAATAAATCAAGCCTTCAGGACGAAGGTTCTCGGCGTTTTTCGCAGGACGCGAAAGTTCTTAGCCGAGTCTCCTTTACACCAGGACGAATGTACTCATCGTTTTTCACAAGATGTGGAAGTTCTTAGCCAGCCAAGTCTCCTTCACACCAGGACGAAGGTTCTCGGCATTCCTCGCAGGACGCGAAAGCCTTTAGCCGAGTCTCACTCCGGACGAGGACACTTCGCGCTCCTCACAGGCGCAAAAGCGCCCGGTACATCCTAATTAGGCATAAGCCGATCTCCAAGTGAAACACCGGTGCAAGCCGGGTGTCGGTTTCAAGCATCTGTTATATATTAAAAACTCGGTTGGGACAAGCTTCCAGCCTTGCCCGTCTGATAGATTACAGGTTATTATAGCACACTTTATATAAACTTTCATTTTCGGCCTTATATTCAGCTTGCCATATTCATTTCTTTTCTAATCGTCTTTTTTCCGTTACTCTATAAAAAGAATACATTCGGGAGAGATCAATCATGAAACCACTCGCATTTCGAATGCGCCCTACAAAAATCGAAGAGGTTCTCGGCCAGGATCATCTGGTCGGAGAAGGAAAGATCATTCATCGGATGGTGCAGGCCAAACACCTCTCATCGATGATTCTGTACGGCCCCCCGGGCATCGGCAAAACATCGATCGCCACGGCGATTGCCGGCAGCACGAGCATCGCTTTCCGAAAGCTGAACGCTGTCATCAATAATAAAAAGGACATGGAAGCCGTTGCTGCCGAAGCAAAAATGTCAGGACAGGTCATCTTAATCCTTGATGAGGTGCACCGGCTTGACAAAGGCAAGCAGGACTTTCTCCTTCCGTATTTGGAAAATGGCATGATTATCATGATCGGGGCGACGACAGCCAACCCGTACCATGCGATCAATCCGGCGATCAGAAGCAGAACGCAGATTTTCGAGCTGCATCCATTAGACCCTGAACAAATCAAGACGGCTATTAAACGGGCGCTTGAGGATGAACACAGAGGCCTCGGTTCGTATGACGTTGCCGTCGATGATGAAGCGCTTGACCATTTAGCCCGCGGCTGCGGCGGAGATGTCCGCTCCGCTTTGAATGCGCTCGAGCTTGCCGTATTGTCCACAAAGGAAAACAGCGGGGGAACCATCCGCATTACATTGGAAATCGCAGAAGAATGCCTGCAGAAAAAAAGCTTTGTCCACGACAAAGATGGAGACGCACATTATGATGTCATTTCCGCCTTCCAAAAATCGATCAGAGGCTCTGATGTCAATGCTGCACTTCATTACCTGGCAAGGCTCATTGAAGCGGGGGATTTGGAAAGCCTTGCCCGAAGGCTGCTTGTTATCGCCTATGAAGATGTCGGCCTGGCGAGTCCGCAGGCTGGAGGAAGAACGCTTCAAGCCATTCAAACGGCGGAACGGATCGGATTTCCGGAGGCAAGGATTCCGCTGGCCAATGCCGTGATCGAGCTTTGCCTGTCTCCTAAATCGAACTCGGCGATCCTTGCGGTTGACGAAGCGCTGTCAGACGTCCGTGCCGGAAAGATCGGCGATGTGCCGAACCATTTAAAAGACGCTCATTATAAAGGAGCTGCAGAGCTTGGCAGAGGGGTGGAATACAAATATCCGCACAATTACGAGAACGGCTGGGTCAAACAGCAGTACCTGCCTGATCCGCTGAAAAACAAAGTTTACTATCAGCCGAAGCAGACGGGAAAATTTGAGCTCGCGCTGAAACAAGTATATGACAAGCTGATGAAACAAAAATAACAAACAGCCTGTTCCCTTTCATATGGGAGACAGGCTGTTTTTCCTTAAGAAAAAACGACAGCAGAAGTCTGTCGTTTCAGCGTGTCGACAAACCCTCGCATTCGTTGTCAGGCCTGCGCGTCGGTGCTCACGAATTCCAACATTCGCTCCGCTCCGATGCTCGGCCTTCCTAGACTGCAAGGGTTTTCAATCACGCTGAAGGGATGACAAAATCCCAAAACAAAAAGCCGTTTTGGGATTTTGTCAACAATCTGAAACGACAGCAGAAGTGCTGTCGTTTTTGTATTACTTATCTTTCACCCTTTTGATCGGAATATCTTTCAAAAGCTCCATGATCACATGGCCGCCCATGATCAAGCCTGCGACTGACGGAACAAAAGCATTTGAAGACGGCGGCATCTGCGCTTTGCGGATTTTCGCCTCATCATTTCCGACGACTTGGCGTACGTCTTCGCGGATCACGATCGGGCTTTCGTCAGAAAAGACGACTTTAATGCCTTTCGTAATGCCTTCCTTGCGAAGCCTCGTCCGGATGACTTTTGCAATCGGATCGGTGTGGGTTTTTGAAATATCGGCCACTTGGAACCTTGTCGGATCAGTTTTATTGGCCGCTCCCATGCTTGAAATGATGTTGATGTCCCGCTTCAGGCACTCTTTCATTAAGTGAATTTTGTAATGAATCGTGTCTGACGCGTCGATCACATAATCCGGTTCATAAGCAAAAAACTGTTCATACGTCTCTTCGGTATAGAACATTTTTAAAGCGATAACATCGCACTCCGGGTTAATATCGGCGATTCTCGCTTTCATTAAGTCAACTTTCGGCTGACCGACCGTTGACAGCAAAGCAGGCAGCTGACGGTTGACATTCGTGATGTCAACATCGTCTTTATCGACCATCACGATTCTGCCGACACCTGAACGGGCGAGCGCTTCCGCGGCGAAAGAGCCGACCCCGCCGACGCCCAAAACGGCGACCGTGCTGTTTTTTAAAATATTTAAACCTTCTTTTCCAATCGCTAATTCATTGCGTGAAAACTGATGTAACAAGAATCTCACTCCATCTTTATAAACAGTTACCGATAGTATCTTATCATAATCGGGTGATTAAACAAGCGGTCTGTTTCATTTTCCCGTCATATTTTTTCGCTTCACTTCATAGATTATCCTATGTATGGCCGATAACGGCCCTTTCAAGCACAAAAAAGTCCCGATTGTGCCGTTGTCGTATTCCTTCGTTTTGATCCCGCTCTCGGCAGGTGGGTGTTCTGTTCCAAACTTTGCAAGTCCTCCAGCACACGAGTGATAAGAGGCATTTGCTCCATTTGGAAACATCGAACTCCCAAGTAAAAAAATGTTCGGTCAAAACTAGGTGTACAACAAACACATCAGGACTTTATTTGTTAAAAATGATATCATACGTCCCTTTGATTTTCAATGGGATGTACAGCCGTATATTTTACAATTTACTGTCGAATTTTGCGTTTAATTTCAAGGTGCAGCTCATCAAGCTGAGCATTGTCGACCTCGCTTGGCGCTTCGGTCATCAGGCAGCTTGCGCTGGCCGTTTTCGGGAATGCGATCGTATCCCTCAAGTTCGTACGGCCGCTGAGCAGCATCACGAGCCTGTCAAGACCGAGCGCAATTCCGCCGTGCGGAGGAGCCCCGTATTCAAAAGCCTCGAGCAGGAACCCGAATTGCTCCTTCGCTTCTTCTTCTGAAAAGCCGAGAAGGCCAAACATTTTCTCCTGAACGTCTTTTTCAAAAATACGGATCGATCCGCCGCCAAGTTCATAGCCGTTTAGGACAAGGTCGTAAGCCTGCGCCTTCATATCCTGCGGGTTCGTCTCAATCAGCTTGAGATCCTCCCTGACAGGCATTGTGAATGGGTGGTGCGCGGCATAGTAGCGGCCTTCCTCAGCATCGTACTCGAGAAGAGGCCAGTCGACAACCCATAAGAAGTTAAACAAGCTTTCATCGATCAGGTTCAGTTCTTTACCAAGCTTTAAACGAAGCGCACCCAGCGCGTCATTGGCAACTTCAAGCTTGTCGGCCACAAAGAGAAGCAGATCCCCAACTGCGGCGTCAAGCGCCTGAACAAGCGCCTCCTGTTTTTCTCCGGCAAAAAACTTCGCAATCGGTCCTTTAAGTCCGTCCGCTTCCGTTTTCAGCCAAGCCAGCCCTTTTGCTCCATAGTTTGCAGCAAACTCTCCGAGCGCATCGATATCTTTGCGAGAGTAGTTTGCAGCGGCTCCTTTGACATTGATCGCTTTGACCGCTCCGCCGCTCGCCACAGCCGAAGCGAACACTTTAAAGTCCGAATCCTTCACTGCTTCTGACACATCCGTCAAAAGCATACCGAAGCGCGTATCTGGTTTGTCAGAGCCGTATCGGTTCATGGCATCCTCATACGACATTCTAGGAAGCGGCAGCGAGATTTCAATGCCGTGCGTTTCACGCATCACGTGCGCCATCATTTCTTCCGAGAGCATCATGATGTCTTCCTGGCTCATAAATGACATTTCGATATCGATTTGCGTAAACTCAGGCTGACGGTCTGCGCGCAAGTCCTCATCCCTGAAGCAGCGGGCGATTTGATAATAGCGGTCAAAACCTGACACCATCAAGAGCTGTTTAAAGATTTGCGGAGACTGCGGAAGCGCATAAAATTCCCCTTCATGCACACGGCTCGGTACAAGATAGTCGCGCGCGCCTTCAGGCGTGCTTTTTGTTAAAACAGGCGTTTCAATATCGAGAAAGCCGTTGTCATCCAAAAAGCGGCGGACAGCTTTTGTGACGTTATGACGCATTTTCAGGGAGTTGAACATCTCCGGACGGCGCAAGTCGAGATAGCGGTGCTTCAATCTGATGTCTTCAGACACTTCTGCAGCCTGGTCGCTGATCGCAAAAGGAGGCGTTTTGGCCGCACTCAGCACCTCGACCGATTCCGCCTGAATTTCGATTCTTCCGGTTTTTAAATTCGGATTGACTGTTGCTTCTTCGCGGGCAACGACTTTGCCTGTAATATCAAGCACATATTCGCTTCGGATGCTTTCAGCTGTTTCCAGGGCTGCTTTGGAAACGTCCGGATTAAACACAACCTGCACAATGCCGGTACGGTCTCTCAAATCAATAAAAATCAAGCCTCCGAGATCGCGTCTTTTTTGAACCCATCCTTTTAAAACGACGGATTCTCCGATCACCTTCTCCGTTATTTCGCCACAATAATACGTTCGTCCAAACAAAGCGGTCCTCTCCTTTAACTTTCAGTGTTTGTTTTCAAAAAACGGATGAATTCATCGAGGCCGATGGCCTGTTGATCTCCTGTTTTCGCATCTTTGACATTCATTTGATTTTGGTTCAGTTCATCCTCGCCCAAAACAGCGATATATTTCGCATTGAGACGGTCAGCGGATTTAAACTGGCCTTTCATTTTTTTCTGTTCATAGTCGATTTCGGCGGAAATTCCTGCTTCTCTCAGTTTATAGAGGAGGGAAACGGAATAGTCTTTTGCTTTGTCGCCAAGTGTCACGATATAGCAGTCAATGCCTTCATCCGTTCCGACTTTTACATTTTCGGCGTCCAGTGCGGCGAGAAGGCGTTCGATGCTCATCGCAAAACCGATGCCCGGCGCTTTCGGTCCGCCGAACTCCTCGGTAAGGCCGTCATAGCGCCCCCCGCCTGCAAGCGTCGTAATCGCCCCGAAGCCTTCGGCATTGCTCATAATTTCAAAAGCCGTGTGATTGTAATAGTCAAGCCCTCTCACCAGATTCGGATCGACCTCAAATGCAATGCCGATGTCGGTCAGATATTGCTGTACTTTTCCAAAATAGGCTTTAGATTCTTCATTTAAGTAGTCAAGAATCGAAGGAGCCGTTTTCAGCAGTTCATGATCCCTGTCTTTTTTGCAGTCCAGAATCCGTAGCGGATTTTGCCGGAGGCGTGTTTGACAGTCTGAACAAAACTCGTCGATCCGCGGCTCAAAGTGGCGGATCAGCGCTTCTCTGTGAGCGGTTCGGCTCTCTTTGTCGCCGAGGCTGTTAATGACAAGCTTCAGATTGCTGAGCCCCGCTTTCCGGTATACGCTCATCGCCAAGGCAATGACTTCCGCATCAATCGCCGGATCGTTCGAACCGATCGCTTCGATGCCGAATTGATAAAATTGGCGGTAGCGGCCCGTCTGCGGCCTTTCATAGCGGAACATCGGTCCGATGTAGTAAAGCTTCGTCGGCTGAACCGGATTTGCAAAAAGTTTGTTTTCCACAAAAGAGCGTACTGCAGATGCAGTGCCTTCAGGACGAAGCGTCAGGCTTCTTCCTTTTTTGTCTGCGAATGTATACATTTCTTTTTGCACGATATCGGTCGATTCTCCCACCCCGCGGGAAAATAGTTCTGTATGTTCAAAAATAGGCGTCCGGATTTCTTTATATTGATACGCATGACACGTTTCTCTCGCAATCTTTTCGACATATTGCCAGCGTTCCGATTCTCCGGGGAGAATATCTTGTGTTCCCCTTGGAATATTAAATCCCATTTTAAAATCCTCCTCATGACTTAAATGCTTTTTTCATTTATAGAAATAAAAAAAACCCCCGAGCCTACTATAAAACCAATAGTAGGGACGAGAGTTATACCCGTGGTGCCACCCTAGTTGGAACGATAAACCCGTTCCCGCTCATGCCTTTAACGCAGGTTCACGTCCGCCGCCTAATTGCTCGCATGTTCTGCCGGGCTTTCAGCGGGAAACCTTCGGAGTGTTCATTCGGTCAAGATACCGTGCAGACCGCTTTCAGCCCAGGGCGGTTCCTCTCTTTTCACGTACTCTTGCCTACTATTCTCCATCTTCAGTTCAGCTCATATGTACACTAATTTATATTATAATACGAGTGTTATGTTTGCATGTCAACCCTATTTGCGGTTCTTTTTATTCTGAATTGATTCTTTGGACGTCAGCCCAAGCTCAGTGGCCGTTTCTTCCATGAAGCCGGCGTGCTCCGGATCCGCATGCTCCTTTAGATGCAGATTCGCATCTTGCTCATGGATCGCCCTGCCCATTCTTTGATTATACCTCATGCAGCAACATCCTTTTGATATCTTTTTTCTATAGTATAAACAAATCATTTTCATTTTATTAAAAAAACGGCAAGGAATATACGATATAGAAGAAGAAGTAGTGTTCCAAGTTTTTTACCGAAAGGAGGAGATGGGTATCAATATGAAAAAAAGAACGGTATTGATCCTATCGATGATGCTGGCAGCGCAAGCAGCCTTTTATACATCGTCAAACACAGCTTCTGCAGCCATCGGGGAAGCCGTGATTGCCACCGATGAAATCAATGTCAGGAGCGGTCCTGGACTGAGCCACGAAATCGTCAGCGTCGTCAGCCGGAATGAAAGCTATCCGATTCTCGAAGAACGCGGGGATTGGGTCCAAATCCAGCTGAACGGCGGACAAAAAGGCTGGGTCGTATCCTGGCTGATCAAGAAAAAAAGCCAAATGTCCAGCGGGTCTGATTCCGCATCGGAAAAAGTCACATCTTCCGAAGCAAACTTAAGAATCAGAAAAGGCCCCGGCACTTCATATGAAGTCCAAGGCGTATTCCCTGAAGGAGAACAGGCTGACCTGCTAAAGACCGACGGAAAATGGATGAAGATTTCCTATCAGAACATCACAGGCTGGGTCCATTCAGACTATGTCAATCAGGGTTCAGGCCCGAAACAGTCTCAATCGTCTTCATCGCATGCTTCATCAACAAAATCAGGATCGGTCGGCGTATCCACCTTAAATGTCAGGAGCACAGCTTCCCATCAAGGACGGATTATTGCCACGCTCCAACGGAATGCAAGCGTGACGATTTTAAACGAACAGCACGGCTGGTATGAAATCGAATTTAATGGACAAAAGGGCTGGGCCGCAAGCCATTATATTCTCGAAGGAACCAAACAGAAAAGCGGAACTTCGGAAACAAGCAGCGGCTCCGGGTCAAAACAGCAGGCCACCATCGTGTATGAAGGCACAAATGTTAGAAGCGGGCCTTCAACATCCTCAGCGATCGTCAAGCGCGCGGGGAAAGGCGAGTCTTACCCGATCGTCTCAGCAAAAGGCGACTGGTATGAAATCAAACTGTCAAACGGCAATTCCGCTTATGTGGCAAGCTGGGTCGTTCAGACCGCTGACCAGTCAGGCTCAGCCGGAGATTCGAAAAGCGCAGCACCGCCTTTGGCAAAGCGGTCGAGCGCGAGCGGGACAATCAAAAATAAAACGGTTGTCATCGATGCCGGACACGGAGGACATGACAGCGGGACAATCGGAACGCGGGGGACGCTCGAAAAACGGCTGACCATCAAAACGGCAACGCTACTTGCCGCGAAACTGAGAGCCGATGGCGTCAACGTCTATATGACGCGGAATGACGATTCTTTCGTCAGCCTTCAGTCGCGGGTCGCGACCTCTCATTACCGAAACGCCGACGCTTTTATCAGCATTCATTATGATAGTTTTCCAAACGCGTCCGTAAGGGGAAATACCGCCTATTACTACAGCCCTTCAAAAGACCGGAAGCTCGCAGCAGACGTGCAGTCCGAGATCGAAAAGCACTCGCCTCTGCCAAGCCGCGGCGTATTATTCGGGGACTACTTCGTATTAAGAGAAAATAAACAGCCCGCCGCATTGTTTGAACTCGGCTACTTGAGCCATCCTCAAGAAGAAGCGGTTGTCAGCACGAACGCTTACAGAGAAAGAGTGACAGACGGCATCAGAAGCGGCTTAGAAAACTATTTTGACTAATATAAAAAAGCTCCCAAATGGGAGCTTTTTTTATGCTTTCGAATCCATAATAAACGTGACGGGACCCGAATTTGTCAGCCTGACATCCATCATTTCTCCAAATCTTCCCGTTTCGACAGTGACACCTTTTGCGCGAAGCATGCTGTTCCACTCCTCGTACAGTTGAAGCGCCTGATCGGGCTTTGCCGCTTTTGTAAAATTCGGCCGTCTTCCTTTTTTCGTGTCGCCGTACAAGGTAAACTGAGAAACCGATAAAACGGAGCCTCCGACATCTAAAAGCGACAGATTCATCTTTTCGCCTTCATCTTCAAAAATTCGCAGATTGACAAGCTTTTTCGCCAAATATGCGGCATCCTCGCTCGAATCTTCATGCGTCACGCCGACAAGCACCATCAAGCCGAGGCCGATTTGACCGACAGTCTCGCCTCCTACCGAAACGCTTGCATCTGTGACGCGCTGAACAACTAATCTCATGACGCTTTTCCTCCTAATTCATCACCCTGCGCACGGAGTAAATATCTTTGATTTGCTTGATCCGTTCAACTACTTTATGCAAATGATTAATATTTTGAATGAAGATGGCCATATGGATCGTCGCCACTTTATTACGGTCAGATTTACCTGAAACAGATGAAATATTTGTTTTTGTCTCATTAACGGCCTGAAGAACTTCATTTAGAAGTCCGCGGCGGTCATAGCCGAGAATTTCGATTTCGACGTTATATTCTTTTCTCCGCTGCGTCTGCGGTTCATGCTCCCATTCTACTTGAATCAGCCGGTCGAGCGCTTCATTTGTTAAAACGTTCGGGCAGTCCTCACGATGGACGGAGACGCCCCGGCCTTTTGTAATGAATCCGACGATCGGATCTCCCGGAACAGGGTTGCAGCATTTTGACAGCCTGATCAGAAGGTTGTCAACGCCTTTTACGCGAACGCCCGCTTCGCGTTTCTTCCCTTGGTAAGGTTTCGGTTCAGGCGTTACGTCCTGAACGCTTTTCACCTGTTCTTCCTGATCTCTGATCTTCCGTTCTTTTTCCGTAAGGCGATTTGCAACTTGAGCGGCTGTAATGCCGTTATAGCCGACTGCGGCATACATGTCTTCTTCATTGGCAAAGTTGAATTTGTCGGCGACCTTCTGCAGATTTTCTGCTGTTAAGACGTCTTTCACTTCAAAGTCAAGGTTTTTAATTTCTTTTTCAACCAGTTCTTTGCCTTTTTCGACGTTTTCCTCTCTGCGCTGCTTTTTAAAGAACTGACGGATTTTATGCTTCGCCTGAGATGTCTGCGCAAGGTTGATCCAGTCCTGGCTCGGACCGTACGAATGCTTGGATGTCAGAATTTCTACGATATCCCCTGTACGCAGCTTGTAATCAAGCGTGACCATTTTGCCGTTTACTTTCGCCCCGATCGTTTTATTGCCTATTTCTGAATGGATCCGGTACGAAAAGTCGATCGGCACGGAGCCTGACGGCAATTCGATGACGTCTCCTTTCGGCGTAAAAACGAACACCATGTCGGAAAACAAATCGATTTTAAGAGATTCCATAAATTCTTCGGCATCGCTCGACTCATTTTGAAATTCCAAAATTTCACGGAACCAGGAGAGCTTTTTGTCAAAGCTTGAATCTTCATTGGCATTTTTGCCTTCTTTGTAAGCCCAGTGGGCCGCGATTCCGTACTCCGCAATTTCGTGCATTTCAAACGTCCTGATCTGGACTTCCAGCGGATCCCCCTTTGGACCGATGACGGTGGTGTGGAGCGACTGGTACATGTTCGGCTTCGGCATTGCGATATAGTCTTTAAATCTGCCCGGCATCGGCTTCCAGCACGTATGAATGATGCCTAAAACCGCATAGCAGTCCTTGATGCTGTTGACGAGGATCCGGACTGCGAGCAAGTCGTAAATTTCGTTGAATTGCTTGTTTTGCATGGCCATTTTTCTGTAGATGCTGTAAATATGCTTCGGCCGGCCGGAAAAGTCCGCTTTAATATTGACCTCTTCGACGCGGCTTTTCACTTCGTTTACGACCTCGTCGACGTACAATTCCCTTTCGGCCCGCTTTTTCTTCATCAAATTGACGATCCGGTAATATTGCTGCGGATTTAAATACCGTAAAGCGGTATCCTCAAGCTCCCACTTTATTTTTGAAATCCCAAGGCGATGAGCCAGCGGAGCAAATATTTCAAGCGTCTCATTTGAAATTCTGCGCTGCTTTTCCTGCGGCAGATGCTTCAGGGTTCTCATGTTGTGAAGGCGATCCGCCAGCTTGATCAAAATGACGCGGATGTCCTGAGCCATAGCCACAAACATTTTCCGATGATTTTCTGCCTGCTGTTCTTCCTGTGATTTATATTTAATTTTCCCAAGCTTCGTGACGCCGTCGACAAGCATCGCAACTTCTTCGTTGAATGCTTCCTTTAAATCTTCAAGCGTTACACTCGTATCTTCCACCACATCATGGAGAAATCCTCCCGCTATTGTGGCGGGGTCCATTTCCAAATCGACGAGGATTCCTGCGACCTGGATCGGATGAATAATATACGGCTCGCCCGATTTGCGGTATTGTTCGCGATGTGCGTCTTCCGCGTACTGATAAGCCTTTTTTATAAAAGCAACATGTTCATCGGAAAGGTAACTTTTCGCCTTCTCAATGACTTGCTCAGCAGTTAATACTTGTTCGTTCGCCATGGAATCACCTTTTTTATAATTGAAAACTGTATTGTAATTATTATCAAGAAAAATGTCACAGATGTAAAGAGAAGAAATTCAAAAGGACTTTTGCCGGCCCCGGAATACTATATGAATAGGAAAAAAAGCACCCGCTTTTTATGAGTGCTTTTTATAGTATAAATTCTGTTTAGTATTGCATCAAGGTTAAAATATCATATCCGTCCAGTTTATTTCTTCCTTCAAGATATGTCAGTTCGATCAGGAAAGCGATTCCCGCCACGACGCCGCCGAGCTCTTCAACAAGCTTAATCGTTGCTTCAATCGTCCCGCCGGTTGCAAGCAGGTCGTCAGTGATCAAGACGCGCTGCCCCGGTTTAATGGCATCTTTATGGATGGTCAGGACATCTTTTCCATATTCCAATCCGTAGTCGACTTTGATGACTTCGCGCGGCAGTTTGCCTTCTTTGCGGACAGGCGCAAACCCTACCCCAAGCGAATATGCGACAGGGCAGCCGATGATAAATCCTCTCGCTTCAGGTCCCACGACGAGATCGATCTGTTTTTCTTTCGCATACGTTACAATTTGATCTGTCGCGTAGCGATAGACGTCGCCTTTGTCCATTAATGTTGTAATATCTTTAAATTGTACGCCTTCCTTCGGGTAATCCGGCACAATTGTCACATACTTCTTCAAATCCATCTGTCTTCATGTCCTCCTCATACTTTATAAGCGCCGGCGTTTTCCGCCATCCGCTTATCCAGCCACTGTTTAAGCTCATCCGCCGAAGAATAAATGAGCTTTTGCTCCAATTCAATCAGGCGCTGTTTTTCCCGGTAGGTTTCAGAATCTGTTAGATCGCGCTTTTCGGCATGATAAACAACAGATAAAACACCATTCTCTATTGTAACAAAACCGAGCTCAAAAAACACCTTTGTCATAAAATCAATTGTGTCTTTTGTCCAGCCTTTATGTCTGGCAAGCTCTCCGCCATATTTCGGCAAGTCAAAAGAGCCTCTTTTCAGGAGGAAAGCATAGTACCATTTAAAATATTCCCTTGTTGGAAATGTTGAGAAAAAATGTTCGTCTGATTGATTAAAAATCAGATAAATGCGCTCCAGTTTTTTGCCTTTTATTAGATGATCAAAAATGTCGAGCGACTGGGGAATATCTATAAATACCGCATAGCGGTTCTCAAGGTCGAGACGCTCTGCATCTTCAGGGCCGCTGATGACGGTCAGCTCTTCTTCAAGACCTGTCCCTGCCAGCTTCGCTTTTGTTTCCTCGCGGAAGCAGATGCACGCCCGTTTTGCAGGGTCCAGCTGCAATATTTTTTCTTCCCATGACCGTTTTCCCCGCAGATCAAACAGCTGCCATTCATTGACGGCCGCATCTTTGATCATCAGCTGCGGTTTTTTTCTGTTGTTCCACTCGTTAATCGACAGTTCCCCGACAATCGAGATCTTTGCTCCAGGAACGATTCCTTCTTCGATAGCGCCTTTATAAAATCCGATGCAATCGAGCTTGTTCTCGCCGTCTGCCAGGACAAGCTTCAAGTGATTCTTGTTGGCGCCGATTTTCCTGGCATCGTCAATTTTAACGTCGCTGACAAGAACGAACGGCTTCGGGTTTCCCGTGCCGAACGGCGCCAGCATATTCATTTCGGCAATGCTGTCAACCGTTATATCTTCGAGCCGGCAGCACAAATCGATGTCTTGGACAGGAATAAAATCTTCCTCGGTCAGAACCGCTTCAGCCTGAAGGTTGATTCTCTCCCTTAGAGCCGAAACATCTTCCAGATTGAGCGTCATTCCGGCTGCCATCGGGTGGCCGCCGAAGTGCGGGAGTATATCCCGGCACTCTGAAAGGTTTTGAAATAAATCAAATCCCTTGATGCTGCGCGCAGATCCTTTGGCGATGCCTTTTTCTTCATCGATGCCGAGGACGATCGCGGGCCTGTAAAACCGCTCGACAAGCTTTGAAGCCACGATTCCAACGACGCCCGGGTTCCAGCCCGGCCGCGCCGCGACGATCACCGGCTGGTCAAGGCCTTCCTCCTCGATCATCTGAACGGCTTCCTCTGTCATCTGATTGACGATTTTTTGGCGCTCCTTGTTCAAGGCGTTGATGTCTTCAGCAAGCTCTTCCGCTTCTGTTTCATCTTCTGTGTTCAGAAGGTAAACGGCCGGGTCAGCCTGTTCAATTCTGCCGACCGCGTTTAAGCGGGGCGCGATTTGAAAACCGATGGTCTCTTCATCCGCACTATGTATCTCCGCTCCGGCAATTTTGGTCAGCGCTTTTAATCCGGGGCGCTTCGTTTTCCTGAACTGTTCCATGCCGCGCTTGGCAATCTGCCTGTTTTCATCATGAAGCGGCACAAGGTCGGCAATCGTGCCGATCGCACAAAGGTCGAGCAAATCTTCCGGGAGCTCTCCGTTCAAGGCATGGGCAAGCTTAAATGCCACACCGACGCCGGCAAGCTCTTTAAATGGATAGCCGCAGCCCGGCTGTTTCGGATGAATGATCGCATAAGCATCCGGCAAAACAGGGCCCGGCTCATGGTGATCCGTAATGATCAGATCGACGCCAAGCTCTTTGGCGACTTCAGCTTCATGAACGGCAGCAATGCCTGTGTCTACTGTGATGATCAATGAATAGCCTGATTCTTTGATCCCGCGAAAGGCCGCTTCATTCGGGCCGTACCCTTCTTTAAAGCGGTCAGGTATATAAAAATCGGCTTGTGCTGAACATTTTTTCAACATTTGTAAAAGGACAGTCGTGCTTGTCACACCGTCCGCATCATAATCGCCGTAAATCATAATCTTTTCTTGATCTAAAATTGCCTGTTTGATTCGCCGTACAGCTTTTTCCATATCTTTCAGCAGATAAGGATCGTGAAAAACAGCATCCTTGCCATATAAAAATGAAGATGCTTTGTCGGCTGTATCGTAACCTCTCATGACAAGCAATGAGGCGGCAAGGGGAGTAATGCCTAACCTTCCGGCGAGCTGCTCCACCTTTTCTTTGTCGGGCGTTTGCACGTCCCAACGCATTTTTGACGCTAACATAAATTCACCCCTCAACCACACTATTATACTAGAGCGGCATGAGGGGATTCAATTTATTTCGTGCAATCTTTCTAGTCTTTCTGATTTTCGGGCGCTGCCGTTTCGGCTTCAAGTTCAGGATGCTTTGCTGTTTCTTCTCTCTTGAGCGCCTTCAGCTCTTTTTTCAGCCGCATGATCTGGAAAGCGCCGGCCGAGCCGATGATAAGCGCCCCCATCAATACCGACACCAAAATGACCAGGATCAAGGGCCATTCTGCCGTTCCAAAAAGAAAGTCAACCTTCACCGGTTCAACATTAATGACCGCGAAAACAGCAACAATTAATGTAAAAATAAGTGCAGCAATTAACGTCCATTGTTTGTTCATGAAATATTCTCTCCATTCGCGTCGTTTTCTAGCGTTATTTTCCCGCTCTGCTCCAATTTTAAACAAAAAGAAGATCGATAGAAAGCCGCCAAAACAACTTTTTTTCAAACCAAAAAAAGACCGCCCGGCAGTGCGGGCAGTCCACTATTTAATCTTCTGCAGGCTTGTGCTTTGGCTTTTTCAGTTCGCGCCCTTTCCAGACAAGCCATAGTTGAGCTGCGATGTAGAGCGATGAATACACTCCGCTCAAAAGTCCGACCAACAGCGCAACAGAGAAGTTCGAGATTGATGCAGCTCCGAAGATTAGAAGCGCAATGACGACAATAACGACAGTCAGCACCGTATTAATCGAACGCGTGAACGTCTGCTGCAAGCTCAAATTCACAATATGCGACAAGTCGCTGAAGGTTTTCGGTTTGCGCTTTTTCATATGCTCCCTGATCCTGTCAAACGTTACGATTGTATCATTTATCGAATAGCCGATGATCGTCAGCACGGCAGCAATGAAAGTAATATCAACCTCAAGCCTTGTCAGGCTGAAGACGGCAATGATGAAAAACGCGTCATACAGCAATGAAGCAATAGCCGCAATCGCCATCTTGTATTCAAAGCGGATCGAGACATACAAAATGATCCCGATCGACGCGATGATCACCGCATAAAGCGCATTTCTCGCCAGCTCCTTGCCGACGGTCGGCGATACGGTGCTGACATTTGGTTCGCTTCCGTATTTGTCTTTAAAATAATCTTTCACTTCAGCTATCTTTTTCTGATTCGGCACACCGACAAACCTGGCGACGCCATGATCATTTTTTTCGCCTGAAAGAACGATCGAGTCAGGATCAAGCCCGACTTGTTCAAAGTCCTTTTCGAGCTGCTGGGTTGTCAGCTTATGATCGCTTTGAACTTCGATTCTCGATCCGCTTGAGAAGTCGATGCCGAGGTTCAGCTTAAACACAAGCAAGACGATAAGACCAGCGGCCAGAAGAACGCCCGAAAATGCAAAGAACCATTTACGCTTCCCGACGAAATCCCATTTGGCAAACGGAGTCGGAGGCTCAGTGTTTTCGTCTGTCTTGCTGATGTCCAAGATATCTTTTTTGCGCACCCCAAACCAGCCTTTTTTCCGGTCAAGCCAGCGGCTTTCAACCAGCAGGCCGAGCAGGAAGCGCGACAGGAAGACAGCTGTAATAAAGCTTGTCAAAATGGATAGGATCAGCATGGTCGCGAAGCCTTTGACAGAGCTTGTACCAAATATAAAAAGCACGATTCCGGCAAGCATCGTCGTAATATTGGCATCAAAGATCGTTGCAAATGATCTTCTGTTTCCTGCTTTAAAAGCCGAACGGACCGATTTTCCGAGCTTCAGCTCTTCTTTTATGCGTTCATACGTAATGATGTTGGCGTCAACCGCCATCCCGACACCCAGTATAAGAGCCGCGATCCCCGGAAGGGTCAGAACTGCATTCATCCAGTCAAATATCTGCAGTGTAATGTAGATGTAGACTGAAAGTGTAATGACCGCAATAAAACCAGGCAAGCGATAGTATAGAAGCATAAATAAGAAAATAATAGCAATACCAACGATTCCCGCAAACACGGTATCATTTAAAGCCTGTTCCCCAAACTGTGCCCCGACGGATGTCGAATACTTTTCAACGAGTTTGACAGGAAGAGCGCCCGCATTTAAAATGCTCGCCATATCTTTTGCTTCCTGAATCGTAAAGTTACCTTCAATCATCACGTCTGACGTATTCAGCACCTGGCTGACATTCGGAGCGGAGATGTATTTATGATCCGCTTTTTGCGATTCCTTTTTAAAGGAGTCGCCTTTTTTGTAATCAAGCCAGATGACAAGCTGGTTGTTCGGCTTCATATCGAGAACTTTCTTCGTCACTTCGCCGAATTTATCGGCATCCTTCAGCTTGATCGTCACGATCGGCTCATTCGTATCCTGTTTGAACGACTGTTTGGCGCCGTTTTCGACAAGATCTGAACCGTTCAAAAGCTCTTTGTCATTCGTATCCCTGAACGTAAGCTGAGCCTGTGTCGATAAGATTTCCCGCGCCCTGTTCTGGTTGTCGACGCCGGCAAGCTGAACTCTGATCCGGTTGTTTCCTTCGATTTGAATGTTCGGCTCGCTGACGCCTAATACATTCGCCCGGCGGTTCAGCGCTTCAACAGTGCTGACGAGGGCGTCCCTGTCAATTTTGTCGCCCTGTTTGGCAGGCTGGACTTCATACAGAACCTCAAAACCGCCCTGAAGATCAAGGCCGAGGCTGATGTTGTCTGCAGCCGGCTTCGTGAACATTCCCAGTCCTGTACCGATCAAGAGAACGGTAAGGAAAAACGCAATCAAGCGTCCTTTTTTCATTATGTATTTCCTCCTTAAATCAACCAAAATCAACGGCTACCTCAGCAGCTCATCGAGCATATCCTGCCCTTCTTTGCTGTCGAGTAAATTAGACGTTTTAAACGATTCTACGGTT
The DNA here is from genome assembly GCF_037976035.1 of Bacillus sp. FSL K6-0972. NCBI lineage: Bacteria > Bacillati > Bacillota > Bacilli > Caryophanales > Bacillaceae > Bacillus > Bacillus sp. FSL K6-0972. Next base: position 2,951,235 of record NZ_CP150260.1, read on the forward strand.
GCATAGTTCATAAATTCGCCAATTTTCACAGATAAAATATCACCGGCGAGCTGATGAATTTGAACATCCTTCCGCTTCTTCCATTTCTTATTCAATAAGTATGACCACAATTCCTCTATTTCAATATCGTCATAACCGAGTATCCTAAACTCTTCCGTCTTGCTGTGAAGAAAGGGTTTTAAATGGTCCTTGTACAGATCAGCCGGATGTTTGCCCATGCCAAAGCCACGCTCCTTTCACATTTTTTCAGAGAGACTTGTCATGCTTGGACGATGTATGCGCATATCTTATTGTATATGATTAAAGGTTGTTTGAGAAGGCAGGGGACTCTAGAAATGACGAAGCAGACGTTTTTAAAAGGAACGCTCATTTTAATAGCGGCAGGTTTGATTACGAGAATGCTCGGCTTTATCAACCGGATTGTCATCGCAAGGTTCATCGGAGGTGAAGGCGTTGGGCTTTACATGATGGCGGCCCCGACTTTTTTTCTGGCGGTCACCCTCACCCAGTTCGGCCTCCCGGTCGCCATCAGCAAGCTGGTCGCGGAAGCGGAAGCGCGCGGAGACCACAGGAAGACAAAGCAGATTTTAGTGATGTCTCTTGCGATCACCGGGACGCTCAGCGCCATCATTACTCCGGTGTTTCTCATTTACGCCCCGCTGATGGCCGACACGCTGCTCACAGACAAAAGAACGCTTTATCCGCTTTTGGCGGTTACGCCGGTCGTGCCGATCATTGCCGTTTCCAGCGTGCTGAGGGGCTATTTTCAAGGAAAGCAAAACATGCGGCCGCTTGCCGTGTCCCAGGTTCTCGAACAAATTGTCCGGATATCGCTCGTCGCCGTCTGCACGACAGCATTCCTTCCGCTCGGCATCGAATATGCAGCAGCAGGCGCCATGCTGTCATCCGTGTTTGGCGAGTTGGCTTCACTCCTTTATTTGTTCGTCGCCTTTAAATACAAAAAGAAAATCCGCATCAGAAAACGTTTTTTCCAATCGTTGAAATCGGGGCGAACCACGTTTTTCGAGCTGATGAGCGTCTCGCTCCCAACGACGGGCAGCCGTTTTATCGGCAACCTGTCATGGTTTTTTGAGCCGATTGTCGTAGCACAAAGCCTTGCGATAGCAGGGGTCGCCGCTTCCGCCGCCACGAGCCAGTACGGGGAGTTGACCGGCTTTGCCCTGACGCTTCTCACCCTCCCGAGCTTTATCACATATTCGCTGTCTACCGCGCTTGTTCCCGCCATCAGTGAAGGAATCGAACAGAAAAAAATGCAGGTCGTGGAATACAGGCTTGAGCAGGCGATGCGGCTTTGCCTTTTAAGCGGCGGAATATCGGCAGTCATTTTGTTTTCGTATGCGGATGAGCTGGTCAGCGTGATGTACGGGTCGTCAAATGCCGCGATTTACGTTAAAATCATGGCCCCATTCTTTTTGTTTTACTATTTCCAAGGTCCGCTGCAGGCCGTCCTGCAGGCTTTAAACCTGGCCGGCGCGGCAATGATGAACAGCCTTGTCGGCGCCGTTGTGAAAACCGGTCTCATTTTTGTTCTCGCTTCACGGCCTTCCCTTGGCATTATGGGAGCTGCGCTGGCAATTTTGACGGGGATCATTCTTGTCACCTTGCTGCATGCTGCAACCGTCAGCAAAGTACTTCCCATCAGCATCAATCTAAAAGAATATTTCGTATCTTTCGGCGTCATTTTGATTTCGGGATGGGGCAGCCTGCTGATGAAAGAACACCTTTTTTTAGACCAGACCGAGCCGATGCGCCTGCTCTTGTGTATTACGGTTACAAGCTGTCTCTACGTCTTCCTTCTGATCGCATTCAAGCTGGTCAAAAAAGAAGAAATCCAGCGGTTTCCGCTGTTCGGCCGCTGGATTTCGTAGCTTTCGCTTTAAGGTTTAAATTCATCCTTTATGTCAATAAAAAAAGAACCCTTATTGTATGTGCAATAAGAAATTTTGGAAAGATCGTGGTGCCCTCTTTTTTCAAGCTTTTGCTCAAGCCACTCCGAATCTTTCCCAATCTTTTCCAATTCTTCTTGTTGAACAACTCCGTCAACAATCAACGGCAGTTCGATCATTTTGTTCGGCCCGTCTTTTGTAAACACTGAAAGCTTCCCGGTCGGCTCCAAAATCGCATATGAAACATCTGAGATCCGTTCCACATTCTTATCTCTCAACTGCGTCATCAAATCATCGTAATTATATCGCTGTGTCCTCATGGCGTGTTCATCAATTTTTCCGCGGTCTATAATAATCGTCGGCTTTCCATCAAGAAGCTGGCGGATTTTTTGATTTTTCAATGACAGATACGCAAATATAACCTGGATCAGCGTCAAAACAAGAATCGGAATGATCGTATGGAGAAGGTGGTCATCGAGATTTTCAATGGCCATAACCGCGATTTCGGCCATCATGATAAAAACGACAAGATCCAATATGCTCAGCTCGCCTATCTCCCTCTTCCCCATCAAGCGAAACAAAATAAAGATGATGAAATACAAAATGATCGTCCGAAACGTAAGAGCGAAGATTTCATCCAATACGGCCGCCTCCTTCCGCCTATCATGATCATAATCATAGCCTTTGTTAAATTGAGGCTTTTATGTATAAAAGGTCAGGGAAGCTAGTCTATTTGCGAAACGTGCAGAATACATTTAAAAAGACGAGCCCGTCTATTTTGAAAGGAGGATCGTGATGAACGAACCAAAACAAGTCGGCAAAGGGATTTTATACAGCTTGGTGGTCATTTTCGCTTTGATGTTCGTAGGAAGCCTGCTCATTTCGCTGCTCCTCACATTCACATCATTAACCGAAAGTTCATTCAGCTGGTTCATTACCGCCATATCTTTTATTACCTTGTTCATCGGCGGTTTTATTGCGGGAGGAAAATCGAAGGAAAAGGGATGGCTGAGCGGAGGTTTGACAGCGCTTTGCTTCTCTCTTACGGTGCTTTTGTTTCAATATCTCGGCTTTGGCGAGGCCTTCAATTTGAAGCAGCTCCTCTATCATTCCGGCTTTTTGGGAGTCAGCATGCTGGGCGGAATTTTCGGGGTCAATCTGCAGGGGAGCCGTGCATAAAGGCAGCAAAAAGGGAGCGGATCAATCCGCTCCCTTTCCTCGTGCATAAAGGCTATTTTATGCCACTTCACATCAGGAACAAATGCAGCTTCATCAAAACATAAGGAACGGCGCTTAAAGCGCGCGGACGTCCTGTCCGAGCAGCGCCGTCTTCACGTCCTGTGACAGCCCGATTTCCGATGCTTATGTATCAGCCTTTCGGCTATTCTGCTGACGCCTCTCTGATCGCGCGGCGGTCGAATGTCAGACGGGTATTGTCGCCTGTTTTGATGACAACCTTGCTTTCGTCAATTGAATCAACGATGCCGTGCAGGCCGCCGATCGTCACGACCTTATCTCCTTTTTTCAGCTCCTCCTGCATTTGGCGGACAGCCTTCTGCTGCTTTTGCTGCGGACGGATCAAAAGGAAATAAAGAACCGCAAACATTAAAATAATCGGAAGTAATGTTCCAAGCATCTCCATTATTTTTTCACCCCTTTCAAATGGCTTTATCGCTTTCTTCGTTTATGTGTCAGAAACTTTTAGCATTTGGTTTATTAAAACCGTAGCGCTCAAAAAACTCTTCCCGGAAATCACCTAAACGATCTTCACGAATGGCATCTCTCACTTGCCCCATTAATTTTAACAGAAAATAAAGATTATGATAAGAAGTTAAACGAATTCCAAACGTTTCGTTACAGCGGATTAAATGTCTGATATAAGCGCGCGAGTAATTGCGGCACGTATAGCAGTCGCACTGCTCGTCAATCGGTCTGAAATCTCTTTCATATTTGGCATTTTTGACGACGAGGCGCCCTTCGCTCGTCATGAGCGTACCGTTTCTCGCTATCCTTGTCGGCAGCACGCAATCGAACATATCCACTCCGCGGATGGCTCCGTCAATCAGTGAGTCCGGTGAACCAACACCCATTAAGTAGCGCGGTTTATCCGCAGGAAGCAGCGGAGTTGTAAACTCCAGCACACGGTTCATCACGTCTTTTGGCTCTCCGACGGATAGTCCACCTATAGCATATCCCGGAAAATCCAATGAAATCAAGTCTTTCGCACTTTGTTTTCTCAAATTTTCGTACTCACCGCCTTGAACGATTCCGAAAAGCCCCTGCTCGTCAGGACGATTGTGAGCTTTCAGGCACCTTTCTGCCCAGCGGCTCGTCCGTTCAACAGACTTCTTCATATAATCGTACTCTGCCGGGTATGGCGGGCATTCGTCAAACGCCATCATGATATCTGATCCGAGCGCGTTTTGAATTTCCATCGCTTTTTCGGGAGACAAAAACAGCTTGTCTCCGTTTAAATGATTGCGGAAATGAACGCCTTCCTCTTCGATTTTTCGGAACTCGCTCAGGGAAAACACCTGAAAGCCGCCTGAATCCGTCAAGATGGCGCGGTCCCAATTCATAAACTGATGAAGGCCCCCCGCCTCTTTGACGATGTCATGGCCCGGTCTCAGCCAAAGGTGGTACGTATTGCTTAAAATAATGCCTGCACCCATTTCTTTCAGCTCTTCCGGCGCCATCGTTTTAACTGTGGCGAGCGTTCCTACGGGCATAAACACCGGCGTTTCAAATGAGCCGTGGGGAGTGTGCACTCTCCCCAGCCTTGCTCCTGTTTGTTTACATGCTTTAATGAACTCATAGCGTATCGGTTGCTGCGACAAATTATGAGCCCTCCAATCTTTTTGAATTTTATTTGATCAACATGGCATCTCCAAAGCTGAAGAAGCGGTATTCGTGTTCCACTGCGGTCCGGTAGGCGGAAAGCACATGCTCTCTGCCTGCGAGCGCGCTGACAAGCATAATGAGGGACGATTTCGGAAGATGGAAATTGGTAATCATCCCGTCTATCGCCCGGAATGTGTAGCCGGGATAGATAAAAATCGATGTCCAGCCTCTCGCTTCCCGGAAGCGGCCGTCATGCTCGGAAGCGATGGTCTCTAGCGTTCTCGTCGATGTCGTGCCGACGGAAATGATCCTTCCGCCATCCTGTCTGACGCGGTTTAACAATGCTGCCGTTTCTTCCGACATTTCATAGAACTCGGCATGCATGTCGTGTTCCTCTACATTTTCCGCACTGACAGGCCGGAATGTCCCGAGTCCGACATGAAGGGTAATAAACGCAATATGCACGCCTTTTTTCCTGAGCGCATCGAGAATCTCTTCCGTAAAATGCAGCCCGGCCGTCGGCGCAGCCGCCGATCCTTGTTTCTTTGAGTAAACCGTCTGATAGCGCTCCCTGTCATCGAGCTGTTCTTTAATATAAGGAGGCAGAGGCATTTCACCGAGCGATTCGAGCACCTCATAAAAAATCCCTTCATAGCGGAATTCAATTTTTCTTCCGCCGTGCTCGAGCTCTTCTGTGCAGACCGCCGTTAGACGGCCGTCTCCAAACGAAAGAACAGTTCCTCGCTTGACCCGTTTAGCGGGTTTGACAAGCGTTTCCCAGACATCCCCTTCCTCCTGTTTTAACAGAAGAACTTCAACCTTTGCTCCCGTCTCTTCCTTGACTCCGTACAAGCGGGCCGGAAGCACCCTCGTATCGTTCAGCACGATGCAATCGCCCGCGTTCAGAAAATCAATCACGTGCTTAAACGTACTGTGAGTGATCTCCCCTGTTTTTTTATCCAGCACCATCAGCCTGGACGCATCCCGCTCTTTTAAAGGAACCTGTGCGATGAGGCGTTCAGGCAAGTCAAAATCGAATAATTCTACTTTCATCTTTTTTCACCTTACTCTATCTATAGACTTGAATTTCGCATCATTTCATTCGTCCGAAAAACGAAAACACCACGGACAGAATGATGCTGATGACAATGCATGTAACAACCGGAAAGAAAAACGTCACGTTTCCCTTTTTCACAAAAATATCGCCGGGAAGCCTGCCGATGACTTGCATGAATAAACCGATGCCAAAAATGACGGCGCCCAGCACCATTAAAATCTTTGGAAATTCAGTCATGGTTCGGAACCTCCATTTTAAAGTGGCTGTAAACATCAGGGGTTACGATGCGTCCCCGCGGCGTTCTTTGAATAAACCCGATTTGAAGAAGATACGGCTCATACACATCCTCAATCGTGTGAGATTCCTCACCGATGGTAGCCGAAATCGTATCGATGCCGACGGGACCGCCGCCAAATTTTTCGATCATGCCCAGCAAAAGCTTGCGGTCGATATGGTCAAGCCCGAGTTTATCAACCTGGAGGCGTTCAAGCGCATCAACCGCCACTTCCTCCGTGATGGAACTGTTTCCAAGCACTTGGGCAAAATCCCGGACCCTCCTCAAAAGCCTGTTGGCAATCCGCGGCGTCCCTCGTGACCGTCTCGCGATTTCGAGAGCCGAGAGCGAATCGATGTCGACTTCAAACAGCTCTGCCGTTCTGATCACGATTTCCGAAAGCTCGTCACGCGTGTAATACTCAAGCCTCGACAGAACACCGAACCTGTCCCTGAGAGGCGCGGTTAACAGACCGACCCTTGTGGTCGCGCCGACAAGGGTAAAAGGAGGAAGATCGAGCCTCACAGAACGTGCCGACGGTCCTTTGCCGATCACGATATCAAGGCAGAAATCTTCCATCGCAGGGTACAGCACCTCTTCGATCGAACGGTGCAGGCGGTGGATCTCGTCAATAAATAAAACGTCACCTGGCTCCAGAGCCGTTAATATCGCCGCCAAATCGCCGGGGCGCTCGATCGCCGGACCTGACGTCGTTCTGAGATTGACTCCCATTTCGTTGGCGATGATCGCGGCGAGCGTCGTTTTTCCCAATCCCGGCGGCCCGTACAATAAGACATGATCAAGGGTTTCCTCCCGCATTTTCGCAGCTTCGATGAAAACCTTGAGGTTATCTTTCACTTTTTCCTGGCCGATATACTGAGCCAGTCTTTGCGGACGCAGACTTTGCTCAATCGCTGATTCATGGTTGTCTAGTTCACTTGATACAAGCCGCTCATCCATGATATCACCTTACTTTAACAATTTTTGCAATGCTTTTTTAACGTATTGATCCGTCGAAAGCGCCTCTTCCTTTTTCAAATGAGGCTGGACTTTTTTAATTTCCCGGTCGGAATAGCCGAGCGCCCTCAATGCTTCAAGCGCCTCCTCAAGAGCCGTTTCCGCTTCATGAATTTGCTCCCGCTCTTCATGGTTAAACAGATCGGCCGCGATGTCAGGAACAGCATCTGCAAGCTTCCCTTTCAGATCAAGGATGATCTGCCTTGCCGTTTTTTTGCCTACGCCGGGGAATTTGACGAGAAATGCTTCGTCCTCATTCTCGATCGCTTCAATCACCGCTCCCGGATCGCCGGAGGCGAGGATCGCAAGCGCTCCTTTTGGGCCGATTCCCGTAACATTCAGCATTTTCGTAAACAGCATCTTTTCTTCCCTTGTTGAAAAGCCGTACAGCGCATTTGTGTCTTCTCTTACATAATGGTATGTATAGATTGTTTCTTTGCTGTTTTTCTTATAAATAAACGGATTTGGCGTAAAGATCTGATAGCCGATCCCGCCGTTTTCAATGACAATATATTGGGGCGATACATAATCAATCGTCCCTTTTACGAATTCGATCAACGTTCATTCACCTCTTTGACTGCTCTTCATTGTAACACAAAACAGGCAAAGCTAGAATGAAAAAGTTAACATATGTTCGCTAAAAAAGGGTTCTGTTTGCAGCTGAAAAAAGACATAACAGCGTCATGTCTTCATATCTTTTACATGATGTTGGCTTCCGGATGATTTTACGGCTTCAATAACATGTTCAAATTCCTTTTTCGTGCGGTATGGTATCCCTTTGCGCAAATCATCCGCCATCCGGCTTTCCAGGCGCTTTATATCAATCTGAAAAAACGATTGAATCGGTTCTGATAATATGCCAGGGCGGCCGTGAAAAGTCGAAATTACGCCGTCTTCCGTCACTCCGATATAACCGTTTGTTTTGCTGAGGGGAGAAATGTCGTCCACCTGTTTGCGAAACAGAATAAACCCCTTTTTCTGATCGATAAGCTGCCACCCTTTATAGGCAGCTTTAAAGTCTTCCAGTGTACGAGCGGCCTCTACTTTATTTTCGATTCCAACGTCTCCATCCAGATAAACCTTTTCAAGCTGGATTTGAACTTTAGCCGGCTTTTCGGCCAAGGCCTCCAGGTGAAAGCTGAGCGCGGCCAGCAGACTTCCAATAAGCAATAAACCGATTTTGAACTTGCTTCGGCTGTTCATCAATATCACCTTCTTTTTTGCCTTAACGATCATATCTATAGTTTGACCAACGCTTTTAAAAATTAATCTAAAAAAGCAAGCGATCTCTTTTTAGATGACAACCGGTTTACGAATGTTACATTTTCAAACCAATATGAAGAACTCAAAAGCATTTAAGGTGCAAAACCGCCCGTTCTCATGTATAAACAACATTATAGAGAGTTTTTCGTTTGAAACCAGCCCTTAAAAAGAAGGTGAGCTCAGCGTGAAAAAGGCGCAAACCTATGCAGAAGCCGTAAAGTATGATACGAAAAAAAAGTTCAACAAACTTGTCCAAAAACCCGATGACCTGGAGTTGATCGGGAAAGGCAGGAGCGCATACGTTTTTAAGCTGACTGAAGAGGGCAGGGAAATGGCTCTTAAAGTCTTTTTTCCCGAATTTAAGAACATTGCCGCAAGGGAAGCTGAGATTTACAAAAAGCTTTCTGATTCGAATTATTATCCTGATATATATGAAACAGGGCCATCATATATATTAATGGAGTATATTAAAGGATACACTTTTTATGAGTGTTTAAACAAAGGCATTCCGATCGATGATGACATGATCTGCGAGGTCGACCGCGCATTGAACGATGCGAGGCGGAAAGGGTTGAATCCATCCGATATCCACCTCCGAAACCTGATATTGACGCCGTCTGGAACAATCAAAGTCATCGATGTCGCCAGATTTTTGCAGACGAAAGAATGCAGACAATGGGATGACTTAAAAACAGCCTATCAAACCATTTACAAAAAAAACCGTTTCCCGCAGAGGCTTCCTAAGCTGTGGATGGAATTGATCGCTTATCTTTATAAAAAAAGCTGGCTTAAAAAACAATGGGCCTCCAGAAAAAACAAATTTCACCCGTAATCTGAAACTTAAAGGAAGCATGCCCGTATATGAAATAACCCCATTACCGTCAAGAAAGGAGAAACAACTGTTGAAGAAAAAAAATAAACGAAATGATGACAAATGGGATTATCTTTATCTCGTTGATTTGCTTGAGCCGTTGTTTTATGTGCTGAGGTTGGCAGTAAGAGGCCTTGCGAAAATTATAAATTAAACACTCGGGCTTTCGGGTGTTTTTTTGATGGTTATATAATGGTCAAATACAAAACAAAACCCCTTCATCAGAAGGGGTTGCTTTTTAATGTTCTTCCAAATTTGCGAGCGGTACTTCCTGCTCGTTCTCCGGCTGGCCGAGCGGAAAGATTCTTGCGGTTTCATTTTGTTCGTTGACACGCTGAATATAAATCGGCCTGCCGTTATAAGTAACATCAACCATGTCGGGTGATTCGACGATTTCCTGGGCACGCTGCGTATTCATCCTGACACCCTCCTTTAGCTTTTACTTATAATGTGTACTCCCGGCTGCTTTCGTATTCCTTTTTAACCGGTTTTCTTTCAAGGAGGGTTTATATTCAGGCTCCCGGGATCAATGAATCTTTACGTACAAAGGCAGATCCGTGTGTCCCATTTCACGCACATAAACAAACAGATTGCCTTTGTGATGAATTTCGTGTCCGATCGCGAGTTGCAGCAGCTGTTCGCCGGCTATTTTTCGTCCGAAGACACCGGTCAAATCAACTTCACGATCCAATTCTTCATCCGTAAAAGATTCAAGCAGCTTTTTTGTTTTTTCTGTATACGTTTTGGCGAGCTCGCTCAGGCTTGCCCCTGTTTCTTCCGGCTTCTTTTTAAAAGGCTCACCGTTCCCTTCCTTTGCCGCCGATGCAAAGACATAGAAAGATTGCAGCATATGCGTGACAAGTTCCTTCGCAGGCATTGACGTTTCAGTCGGTTTGTAATCGAGATGTTTTTCATCAATCTTTTGAATCAGTTCTTCTGTCACCAGGCGGTGGGACATAAATTCCTGAACGATGCGGTCTTTCCGTTCCATTCTTTTATTCCTCCTTCATGTTTTAGCAGTTCATACACAGAATAACACGAGTTTCCATTTTCAGCATCTATCCTGCAGCACCCTTCGGACCGCCTTGACATATTTGCGGAATGTTCTCGTTTTTGTCTCCTCCCTCTCTTTATAAGAAAAGTCTTCGAAAAACTCTTTCCTTTGGGCCGTGCTGATTTCAAGCTGCACGCTCATTCCTGTCTGGCTTTCATTATTGATGTTTTCCTCAGCAGTTCCTGCAAATTTCCCGTCCACTTTGACCAATTCTGCGGAAAAGTCAGACTTCTTCAGCGATTTGACGATAGCTTTTGCCAGCTTTCTGTCCGTTCCTCCCACAAGCGTGTGCGGGCGGTCGCCAGAATAGCCGTGAAATGCGATGGTATAGCGGTGTTCTTTGATTTTCTGCAATGCCAGAGGCTCGTCAAAGTTTGTGCTTGTAATATGAAGATCGGAGTTGTTCTCATCCTTTTTTCCTTCGAATAAATAAGTTGAATAATTATCTTTGAAAGCTCGGACAAGCTCGCTCACTCCGCCTTCTATTCTTCCTCCGTGAGGCGAAAAGATTAAACAGTCGCTTCCCGCTTTTTCATGATACTCAATGTCATAGCCGCTTTTTTCGTGTTCCTGCAATTCCTTGAAGTTCTTGTATCTGTCCCCGGCCTGGATCTGATAGTTCTCCCGGGTTGTTTTTTCAGACCACCTGTATACACCATTTATCATCACTGCTGCGATCACCAAGTAGATGAGTACTTTTTTCTTCATTGATTATTCCCCTTTTACACTACCTTTCGATTTCTAAGCATGCCCTTCATGCCTCATTGTATATTTGGCTTTTTTGTGACACAGTTATTTTACGCTTTAGACATGACGCGTTCAATTATGAATAAGTTTGATAAAAAATAAAAATTTAAATAATTTTATTAAAACAATACTTTTTCATTAGTTTAAAAGATCGATAAATTTTAAGAAGAAAATCTCATAACTATAGGCGTCTCTGGTTGCATGGTTTTCCCCACAGCCCATCCCGCTTGAGAATGAGGCGTTCTATCAGGAACGGGGTATACGGTTTGATAAAAGTAAAAATCAGCTGCGTCTGCCGGCTGCAGATGTTATATTTTCTTTTTCTCTCCGTTCTGTTATCCTAATACCGACAATAAAAATGCAGGTGATAAAACATGGAAACAGAATATGAAACAAAAGGCTACGACCTGACACAAGTTTATGATTACAATCAATATCCAGATGTCCGCCACGGACGATGCGACAATTGTGATTACACCCTGTTTAAAAGCTCTGTAAAAAACGGGCAGTTTTTGCGCGAATGCCGGCGCTGCGGCATGAAAAAAAGCATTTGAGCGTTACAGCCCGATCGGTTTTCACTTCAGCATTTTTATATGTATAAAAAAACTTGCCGGCAAGGCTGAATAGAGCTTCGCCGGCAATACATGTCATGCTGTCAAATGTTTAAACATCTTTTTGATCTTTGCTTGTGACGATGCCGTTGATCGATTCACCGATCTTTCCGTTAAGATCAGCATTCAGGCTGTTGATATTTTGAATGTATTCGCTGATGATATTTTGGACCGCTTGATTAATCTCTGCATTTTCGCTTTTTGTGAGGTCGGCCTCTCTCAGATCGATGCCGCTGTTTTTCTGAACCAGCTCATTGATGGATTGGCCAAATCCCGTGATAAAGCTGTTGATTTTTTCGATGATTTGAGCGGTTTCCTGATCTTGCGCACCGGCGTCCATAGCCGTGAAAGGCTTCTCATTTTTGCGCTGTTCAGCCATTTATAGAACCTCCTCTCATGATGACAGATTCCTTCACAATATATGATGAACAATCAAATCTTGATTCCGCAGCAGCTTGATATGGCTGCTAAATGGTTGATGATGCAGAAAAGGACGCCGCTAATCTTGAGCGGCGTCCTTTTCTTTAATGAACGTTCGTATATACTTCCTGCACATCGTCATCATCTTCAAGTACGTCAATGAGCTTTTCGACTTTTTCCTGAAGCGCTTCATCAACTTCTGCATAGGTTTGCGGAACCATTGTAATTTCGGCTGTTGCCATTTGGTAGCCGCGCTCCTCCAAGCTTTTCTTCACTTCTTCAAACTGTTCGGGCTCTGTATAAATCTCGAAAAGCTCTTCGCTCGTTTCAAGCTCCTCGGCACCGGCATCAATGACCTCAAGCATAAACTCTTCTTCATCTATCTCAAGATCTTCACGCTCGATTGCAATATATCCTTTCCGGTCGAACATATAAGAAACGCATCCTGTTTCTCCCAAGCTGCCGCCGTTTTTGCTGAAAGCGGTTCTGACGCTTGTCGCCGTCCGGTTTTTATTATCTGTCAAACATTTGACCATGACAGCCACCCCGCTTGGGCCGTAGCCCTCATACGTAATTTCCTCGTAGCTTTTTCCATCCTGGCTGCCGGAAGCTTTTTTGATGGCGCGGTCGATGTTGTCATTTGGCATGTTTGCATTTTTGGCTTTATCGATGACGAGACGCAGACTTGCGTTAGATTCGGGATCAGCTCCCCCTTCTTTTGCGGCTACATATATTTCTTTGGCAAGCTTCATGAAAATTTTGCCGCGTTTAGCATCTTGGGCATTTTTTCTTCTCTGAATATTTTTCCATTTAGAATGGCCAGCCATATCTTCTACCTCCAAAAAAATTCTCGTCTCTATGTACACTTTATACGGTTTTCCCCGTTTTTGTAAAGAAATCGGCCGGACGCTTACAAAAAAATTGCCGGGGAATCCCCGGCAATTCCCAGCTTGTTATTGGTTGCGCAAGCGGTTCAAGTTGTTATTCGTCGTGTCTCCGCGATCCCTAATGTTCTGAGGATCATCGTTCATTTCGCGCAGCCTTGTAAATGCGCCGTCGTCCTCTACTACTTGAACGGTCCGGTCTCCAGCAAACGTTTTGGCTGCTTTTCTAATTTGAGTTCTCTCGTTATTTGTCAGCCGTTTATCTGACCGTACCGCGATGATGACCGTTTCATTCGTTACGACAGCCTGGCTTTCGTCAACATAATTCAATTTGTTGACGCGCCCAGTGATATTCCTTGAGATTTTACGATTTTCCGGTCTGTCATAGCCTGTATCCGCCGTATTCACCAAATGGTTGTGATAATTCATGTCTCCCCGGCTGTAAGTTCCATCGCCTGTTGGAACGGGATTGCCGTTGCCCGCTCGATTGTTCACGTTTGTTGCACCGTTTCTCCCGTTCATGTTTTCAAGCATTTCTGTAACAGGACCTTCATTATCAAGACCGGCATTACGATCTGCATCATTTGAATAATATCCGATCGGACGCGTATTGTTTCCATTATCTATAGCGTCGTTCGTTCCGCAGGCAGATAGACCAGCTGTCAAAAGCAAAATACCCGAAAACACTTTAAGCTTGCTGTCCAATGGTAGTCCCCCCGTGAAAACCGCTGAATTTGAGCATTACGCTCTTTTTTAGGATGTGCGGGATGCGAAGAGTTACCCTTGACAGTTATAGACAGTCCGTTAGAAAGCATGAAAATGTTTATAGCGGTCGACAATAAAAAAGGAACGATAGATCATCGTCCCACTCCGAATCAGTCTTCATCATCTTCCGGTCTGTTAAACATCTGTCCGCCTGCAGGCTGTTGCTGTCCGTATCCGCCCATACCGTACGGAGCTCCCATTTGCGGCATTTGTCCATATGGCGCCGCACCTGGAAAACCTCCCGGGAATTGGCCTGGCCCGCACCCGCAGTCATCTTCTTTGCCGTGTGCCATATTAGGATCGCCCGCGTGACCGACGTTTGGCGGTGCAAATCCCGGGAACTGCTGATAAGGCGCATATGCCGGAGCAGTCATCGGCTGATGATGATATCCGTGATGACCGGCATTGTCATGCCCCATGTTGTCATCACCGTCATATTCAGCAGGAGATACATAGCTAGGCTGATGCATGTAAGGCATATGAGCAGGATATGGATGCCAAGGGTGGCATAATCCCGATCCAGGCAGCACCGGTGAAACAGGAATCCAGCATCCTCCAGGATAGAACGGATAAGGATATGGATGGTGATGATATCCCGCTGCAGCTACATTCGGCATGCCGTGAAACTGCTTATTTTCATCACCTGCTGCACCGACATTTGGCGGCTGCGGAACATTCGGATAATTGACATTTTCCATATGATTCTCCTCCTCATTTGTCCATGGATTATACATGTTGGAGCCTTTCTCTTGATGTTCATAAGGTTTTGGAGGTACGTACGGCTGATGAAGCTGATTGACGCTTTGATAAAAATTCGATATGTCGCCTTCAGGCAAACTTGACTGCCCGATGTTCGGGACAGGCGGAACATAAGGAACCGAAGGCTTTTCTTTCGGTTTTATATCTTCAACATCAAGCTTGCTTTTCGGCTTTTCTTTTGCAAATGGATGTTCCTGCTGTTTTTTCGGTAATTCTTTTCGCATATTGAGCTGTTCTTCTTTTTTGACCGGCACTCCCCCTGACGGTACTTTGATTTTCATGCCCGGCATGATCAAGTCTGGATTGCTCAGCTGCGAATTCAGCTTTTTCAGTTCTTCAAAGTCCACTTCATATCTTTCCGCGATTTTTTCCAAAGAATCGCCCTTTTGGACAATATGAATTTTCAACGTTTTCCCCTCCTATGCAAAAACGTGAACGAACAGATGAGAATAACAAATATGCTTCTCCACAAATTTATGCGCATAGCGGAGGGGTTATGATAAAAACTTGTTCTCCAAAAAGCTAACGGATCGTCAACATCCGATTCAGCGCTAGAATGGCATCTTTTGCGATATTTTGATCAACTTTGATCACGCCTGTCGGTTCACCTTTGTCAATCTGCTCCAGCGACCACAGCAAATGCGGCATGTCGATTCTGTTCATTGTCAAACAAGGGCACATATCAGGATTAAGGGATTCAATTTGTTTATCAGGATGTTCTTGAATGATGCGCGAAACAAGGTTCATCTCTGTTCCAACCGCCCATTTGCTCCCCGGTTTTGCTTCATTAATCGTGTCGATGATTTTTTTTGTAGACCCGCTGAAATCGCTGAGCGCGACGACTTCGTGGGTGCATTCCGGATGAACGATAACATTGATGTCCGGATCCCGCTCTTTAACGCTTTTGATATTCGCGACGGTAAATTTTTCGTGAACAGAGCAATGCCCCTTCCACAAAATGATTTTTATGTCTTCCAAATCGCCGTTATACTCAAGTTTTTCTGCAATTGGATCCCATATCGCCATCCTGCTGAGTGGAATGCCGAGGTCAAATGCCGTGTTGCGTCCCAAGTGCTGATCCGGAAGAAATAAAATCCTCTCCTTTTGCGATAGTGCCCATGTCAACATGCGGGCCGCATTTGAGGATGTCACGGCTGCTCCCCCGTTTCTTCCCACAAAAGCTTTGATTTCCGCTGTCGAATTGACATATGTGAGCGGAATGACCGTATCGCCAAACAGCTCTATCAGCTCTTCCCAGGCACGGTTTGTCTGCTGCATGTTGGCCATATCGGCCATCGAACAGCCTGCACGCATGTCCGGCAAAACGACAATCTGTTCATCCGAAGTGAGCATATCGGCTGTTTCTGCCATAAAATGTACGCCGCAGAACACGATATATTCTGCTTTTTTATTTTTTTGGGCGACTTGTGCCAGCTGGAGCGAATCTCCCGTCGCGTCCGCAAATTGGATCACTTCGTCTTTTTGATAGTGGTGCCCAGGGATAAACAATCTTTCTCCGAATTTCTTTTTGATTTTCAAAATCCTTCCGGCCATTTCTTCTTCGGTCAATTCTTTATACAGCTCCGGCATCATGCCTGCGTTCCTGTCATGAATCAAATTTAAAATAGACATCTGTCACCTCTCCAATCCCGCTTATTTTTTCAGATCAACATTCATGCTGATATCAAGGCTTTTCGCCGAATGAGTCAAGTAGCCCAATGAAATACAGTGCACTCCTGTCCCCCTGTATGCGGGGAGATTTTCAAATGAAATTCCGCCTGAAGCTTCCGTAATAATGCCGGCGGGTGTCATTTCCGCAAATGCTTTCACCGTTTCAGGAGGGCAATTGTCAAACATAATGATATCGGCTCCAGCCGCAATCGCTTCATGGAGCTCTTGTTCAGACTCAATCTCCACTTCGATCTTGACCATATGGCCGCACGCTAACCGTGCTCTTTCAACCGCTTTTGAAATCGATCCGCAGGCGGCAATGTGGTTGTCTTTAATCATAATGCCGCCGTCCAAGCCAAAGCGGTGATTGCAGCCCCCGCCGGTTTTGACCGCGTATTTTTCAAGGACGCGCAGGCCCGGTGTCGTCTTTCTCGTATCACAAATCGCGATATCCGGATCATTCAGCCTGATCACGGACTGCTTTGTTAATGTGGCGATCCCCGACATTCTTTGGATGAGATTCAGCACGACCCGTTCGCCGGTCATGAGGGAAGCTGCACGACCTTTGAGCCGCGCGATCGTTTCTCCTTCATGAACCGCTTCGCCATCTGTTTTCAGCATTTGGACGGCGATCGTTTCATCAAGGAGCCGAAAGCCTTCCAGAATCACTAATTCTCCTGCAAACAAGCCGTCATCCTTTGCTGTGATGACAGCTTCACATTGTTGATTGTCATCAAAAACGGCTTCTGAAGTGAGATCCCCCCAGCCGATATCTTCCTTGAAAAATTCCTCAAGCATGTTCCTAAGCATGAACCGCTGCATATTTCACAATCCCTTCGTTTTGTCTCATCTTGATCCCGCCTTTTGTGTGAACGATTTGCTTGCCATGCCAGTTTTTATCATCTGGGATCGGGCAATCTGAACGGTAATGGCCGCCTCTGCTTTCTGTACGAAGCAGTGCTGAGGCTGTCATCTGTTTGGCAGTCTGCCATAAATGAGCTAATTCAAGCTGTTCTTTTGTGATTTCTTTCACATTTACGATTTGAACCGGCAATCGTTCAAGCCATTCTTTCACCTTCACCAATTCATCCTCCGTCCGCACGATCGATGCATGATCCGTCATTTGTTTCTGAATATCCTTCACATCTGTCAGAGGAACAGAATACGTCACATTCTCAGGCTGAGGAGATTGGCCTTTGACAGGCTCCGGTTTTTGACAAGTTTGAATCCGATCCGCCGCTCTCCTTCCGAAGACGATGCATTCCAAGAGAGAATTGCTTGCCAGACGGTTGGCGCCATGAAAGCCGGTGCATGCGGCTTCACCGATCACATAAAGGTTTGGAACGGCCGTTTCCCCCCATTTGTTCACAGAAACGCCCCCCATTAAAAAATGCATGCCCGGTGAAACCGGAATCCGGCCTTCTTCAATGGAAATTCCGGCTTTTTCGCAAAGAGAGGAAATCGTAGGGAAGCGGCTTTTAAAATTTGGTATACGAGAAATATCCAAAAATACGCTGCTTCCGCAGCCAAGCTTTTCGTGAATCGCGCGAGATACGACGTCCCGCGGCGCTAAATCCTGCAGGGGGTGAATGCCTTCCATCACCCGCTTTCCGCTTTCATCAACCAATACAGCACCTTCACCGCGCACCGCTTCTGAAACAAGCCCGTGTGCACGCCCGTCGTTGACGAGCAATGTAGGATGAAATTGAACGAATTCCAAATCTGCGAGCTCGGCTCCTGCCCGATACGCCAAAGAGATCGCATCGCTTGTCACAGAACGGTTATTTGTGTTGATTTGAAATAGATTTCCGCAGCCTCCTGCCGCCAGCACAACAAAGTCGGCTTTCCTGAGAAAAGTCTTTCCCTGGCGGTCTTTCGTCCAGACGCCACAACAGCGTCCGTCTTCAATCCATAAATCCGCCGCCATTTCGTATTCTTTCAGCACGACGTGAGGACCGAGCCGTCCGATTAAGTGCCGGATCAGCGCCTGTCCTGTTGCGTCTCCCCCGGCATGTAAAATTCTGTTCATCGAATGTGCACCTTCTTTTCCGAGGCTGAGCTTTCCAGATTCGTCAGTGTCAAAAGGGAAATGCTGAAGGATCAGCTCATCAACAAGGTGCTGTCCGTCTTTAATGGCATCTTGGACCGTTTCAATTTGGTTGTGGCCGCATCCGGCATACAACGTGTCGTCCGCATGAGCTGACCAGGAATCGCGAGGCAGTACAGCCGATGCAATTCCTCCCTGAGCAAGGGTTGAATTGCTGTCTTTTACAGATGCTTTTGTCATCACAATCACTTCATAAGACGGCGGAATGGATGCAGCAAAAGACAGCGCAGCGGCACCTGCTCCGACAACAATAATCGTCTGATGAGACATATCGACTCCCCCTGTGAATTTACATGTGTCTTGACACCTATATTTACACATCGATAAAATAAACTCAAGTATTTTTTATAAAGAATGGGAGACGAGAGCCGTGATTTATCTTGATTATGCAGCGACGACACCGGTGTCAAAAGAAGCTTTGGACGCGTTTCAAAAACTGAGCACAGACGTGTACGGAAATTCGAGCAGCCTGCACGATGCGGGAGGGAAAGCCGAAAGCATTCTGCGTTACTGCCGCCAAAGGATGGCAGAACTTTTATCAGGTGAAGAAGAAGGCGTTTATTTTACGAGCGGCGGCACCGAAGCCAATTTTTTGGCGATTCACTCGATCTTAAATGGGCTCCCCGCCGGGAAGCAGCGTTTTTTAATGGCAGAAATGGAACATCAGTCGATCCACATTTTGAAACAGCATCTTGAGATGCTGGGGATTGAAGTCGACTTGATGAAGCCGAATGCTTCAGGCATCATCACAACGGAGATACTGGAACGGCACCTCCGCCCTGATACAGGTCTCGTCTCGATTCAGCATGCCAATTCAGAAACAGGCGTCATCCAGCCCCTGGCAAAGCTCTCGGCTTATCTGCATAAGCGGGATGTGCTCCTGCACAGCGACTGCGTACAAACATTTGCCAAGATTCCGGTCGGCGTTGATGATCTCGGCGCTGATGCCCTATCTGTCTCAAGCCATAAAGTATACGGCCCAAAAGGAGTTGGGGCTGTCTATATTCGGCCGGGTGTGAACTGGAAACCCGTCTACCCGGGCACTTTGCATGAAAACGGATTTAAGAGCGGCACCGTCAATGTCCCCGGAATCGGCGCTTTCATTACCGCTGCCGAGTTGACAATAAACCGTATGGATGCCGCGTATCTCAAATATCAGGAGCTGCGCGCCCGTTTTCTGGAAGGGGCAAAAACCCGGAAGCTCCCCGTCTCCCTTGCTGTGCCGGATTCGGTAAATTCTCATGTTCTGCCGCATATTATAGGTTGTTTTTTTCATTCCTTTGAAGGACAATATACTATGCTGGAATGTAATCGGAGAGGAATTTGCATTTCTACCGGAAGCGCGTGTTCTGCGGGCTATCATGAGCCTTCGAATACGATGAAAGCCCTTTTGATCCCAAGGGAGCTCGCGCTTCAATTCATTCGAATTTCGTTCGGATGCGATACGACAAGCGAACATGTTGATCAGCTGTTGGACGTTTTTGAAGATATGATGCATGAGAAAGGAGACCATCGGATTGGCAGACGGAATAAAACTTACGGGAGCTGAGCGGCGCCAGCAGCTGCTGGACTGGCTGAAGGAGTCTGAGGCTCCGCTGACAGGAAGCGAACTGGCGAAAAAAGCATCTGTTTCACGGCAGGTCATCGTACAGGACATTTCTTTATTAAAAGCAAAAAACGAACCGATCATCGCAACAAGCCAAGGATACATGTATTTGCGGTCGGCCCTCGGCAAAAAACAGCCGGTTCAGCGGATCATCGCCTGTGACCACGAGCCGGAAAAAACAGAAGAAGAACTGAATCTGATCGTCGACTTTGGCGTAACGGTGAAAGATGTAACGATTGAACATCCGGTCTACGGCGACTTAACAGCTTCGATCAGGGTCAGCACAAGAAAAGAAGTCTCGGATTTCGTCAAAAAAATCTCTTCGACAAACGCCGCTTATCTGTCTCAACTGACAAACGGCATCCATCTGCACACATTGGAGGCAGATGACGAAGAGAAGATCGAACAAGCTTGTGACGCCCTCCAAAAAGCGGGCATCCTCATTCCCGAATAAAGAAAAGGTCCTTTGCCGTTATCGACGCAAAGGACCTTTCTTTTATAGTGTATATGCATTGTAGGCTCCGAGCATTTTCACCTTGCAGCCCAAAGCTTCAAGCTCAGCTATTGCACCTGGAATCAGCACGTCGTCAAGTGCCATTTCAATATCAATAATGAAGAAATAATTGCCGAGACCGGTTTTTGTCGGCCGCGATTCAATTTTAGAAAGATTCAAATTTCTCCAGGCGAAAGCCGACAGCACCTGGTGGAGAGCCCCTGATCTGTCCGAAGGAAGGGTCACCAGCAAAGTCGTTTTCGGCCTTCCCTTCAGCTGAGGATTGACCGGCGGGGATGCCTCGTGATCCGGATGAAGCATCACAAATCTCGTGTGATTGTATTCATAGTCATGCACATCTCTTTTGACGATGTCTAATCCATACGTATCGGCTGCCATTTCATTGGCGATCACGCCGATGTTCTCGTCCGGATTTTTGCTCACGTATTTTGCAGCTGCTCCGGTGGATGTCGCATATTCAAACGGAATGGAGCGAAACTTGCTGTGCAAAAATTTATGGCATTGCGCGATGGCATGGGAATGGGAATAAACCTTCTGAATGTCTTCCCAAGCCTCTTTTCTCGTAGGATGCACAAGCAAATGCTGACGGATGGGAGCAGTGATTTCTCCGACAATATAAAGAGGCTGTTCGTGAATTAAGTAGTCTATTGTCAAATTCACCGATCCTTCAATCGCATTTTCAAGCGGGACGACAGCCAGATCGATCTCTCCGTTCATCGCCGCATCCATACAGGCGGGTATCGTGTTAAATGCCTGCTGGTCTGCATCTGAAAAGCAGGAGCAGACAGCAAGGTGCGTAAAAGTTGCTTCTGGACCTAAATAACCTACTCTCATACTCATGATATATGACATTCTCTCCCTTTAAGCGCCCGAACCTAGTATTTCGACCTTTTCTACGAATTCCAGCTTTCTTAATTTGTTCATCAGCAAATCGATATTCTCATCCATTCCTCTCGTACTGACAGACAGCGTGACATTCGCTCTTCCTTGAAGAGGGATGGTCTGGTGGATCGACAGCACATTGCAGCCCGATTCAGCTACCACTTGCAGCAGATGGGACAGCGTTCCCGAACGGTCCTCCAAATGAAAAAAAAGCGTGATAATCTGTTCCTTGACCATCGTATAAAAAGGAAAAACCGCATCTCTATACTTGTAAAAAGCGCTTCGGCTCAAATCTACCTTTTGGACGGCTTCAGCTACAGATTCCGCTTTTTTCCGCTCAATCAGCTTTTTGACCTCAAGTGTTTTCCGCATTGCCTCCGGCAGCACGTCTTCCCTGACAAGATAAAAGGTCTCCTCTTTCACAGACTTTTCTCTCCTTTTAAAAACCCTGATTCCTTTACATTGATCCAGCAAAAGGAAAGGTGTTCCTTTCAGCTAAAAGTCGGAGAGCTTGCTTGGCAAACTCTCCGGTATGATCAGTCGATAAATTCAAATTCAAATTCGAGAAGACGGATCGTATCCCCGTCTTTCGCACCGCGGGCCCGAAGCGCATCATCAACGCCCATTCCGCGAAGCTGTCTGGCAAAACGCTTAACAGACTCGTCTCTTGAAAAATCCGTCATTTTAAATAAGCGTTCAAGCTTGGCTCCGCTGAGCACGAAGGTGCCGTCAGGATCACGGCTGATCTCAAACGGCGCTTCCTCATCCTCAAGCTTATACATGACTCTGTTTTCAGCCATGTCTTCCTCGTCGTAGAGCGGGAATTCCGGCGTCGTTTCCAAACGGTCGGCAATTTCAAACAGCAGATCCCTCAAGCCTTGTCTGGTCACCGCACTGATTGGAAAAACAGGGTAATCATCTGTAAGCTTTTCTTTGAAAGCCTTCAGATTTTCTTCCGCATCCGGCATATCCATTTTATTGGCGACAATAATTTGAGGACGTTCTGTCAGCCTCAGATTATACTGTTCAAGCTCTTTATTGATGGTCACATAATCTTCATACGGGTCGCGCCCTTCAAGACCCGACATGTCAATCACGTGGACGATGACGCGCGTTCTTTCGATATGCCTGAGGAATTGGTGTCCGAGGCCAACTCCTTCGTGCGCCCCCTCAATCAGTCCCGGAAGATCCGCCATTACAAAGCTGCGTCCGTCTTCCGTTTCGACCATTCCGAGATTCGGATTCAGCGTTGTAAAGTGGTAATCGGCAATTTTCGGCTTGGCCGAAGACACGACAGACAGGAGTGTTGATTTTCCGACGCTTGGGAAACCGACAAGACCGACATCGGCCAAAACTTTCAGCTCGAGAACGATATAGCGCTCCTTGCCGGGTTCGCCGTTTTCAGAAAGCTGCGGCGCCGGGTTGGCAGGCGTCGCAAAACGGGTATTGCCCCGTCCGCCGCGTCCTCCTTTTGCGATGACGGCTTCCTGTCCGTGCTCCGTTAGATCAGCGATGACCTGCTTTGTATCATCGTCAATGACAACAGTGCCGGGCGGGACTTTTACAACCATGTCTTCGGCATTTCGGCCGTGCTGGTTTTTAGACATGCCGTGTTCTCCGCGCACTGCCTTAAAATGTCTTTGATATCTAAAATCCATCAGCGTGCTGAGACCTTCGTCAACTTTGAAAACGACGTCTCCGCCTTTTCCGCCATCACCTCCGGCAGGGCCTCCTTTTGGCACATATTTTTCGCGGCGGAAAGCAACCATACCGTTGCCTCCGTCTCCGCCTTTTACGTATATTTTTACCTGATCAACAAACATAATGTCCTCCGTTCTATTCCTAAAAAACCGCGTTACTTGATATGAATTTCGGCGATGCACTCCCGGTCTGTTACATCAAACCGCTTGATTTCATAAAAGTCGGCCAGTGAATGATGAAAGTCTTTGATACCGGTCAGCTTTGTGAATACGCCGTGGAAATCCAGAAAGATGACAAGGCGGTCGTCCGCACCGTCCGTCTGCAGCGTGATCGTCAGATGATTGTCGCTGCCTTTCAAAACGGCATCGTCAAAAATCCCAAACAGCTTTCTGACGAGAACGACGAGCTTCTCTTCATAAGCTGACAAATCCCTGACCTGACCGATCACCTCATATTCAAGCGTCAGCGAATGGGCCATCCAGTTAAATGTAAGCAGCTCATACGCCGCACGCGGGATTTTAAGGTTTGAAAGCTTTGATTCATGCTGAGCTTCGATGACCACTTCATCAATAATTTCAAATACGCGGTCATACTTTTTTAATGTTAAGTTTCCTTTAATCAATTGCAGTTTATTCATCCAGTCGTGCCTTGAGTGGCTGAGCAGATGGATAAGCTCACGTGTCAAAGCCTTATCGTCCATATTCTTTTCTTGTCTTTTCGAAGTTTCTTCCATTTTGGCACTCCCAATCGTTTGTTCTCTCTTTTAGGAGTCTGATTCAGTTTGTACTTTGAATTATAACAGAGAAGGCAGTATAAATGAAACACGTTTATATGCTTTAACGAAGCAGAATCAGAGCGGAAACCCGGCCTTGTTCAGGCGGCGGGAAGGTGTTTTAAGCAAGTCATGGTGCTGTATGTAAAAAACTCCGGTCATAACGACCGGAGTTTCGTTTAAAGGTTAGGCTACAGGATATACGCTCACTTTTTTGCGGTTACGGCCGAAACGTTCGAATTTAACAGTTCCGTCGACTTTTGCATATAGAGTGTCATCTCCGCCGCGCCCAACGTTTTCACCTGGATAGATTTTTGTTCCGCGCTGACGATAAAGGATGGAACCGCCAGATACGAATTGACCGTCTGCACGTTTAGCACCTAGGCGCTTCGCCTCAGAGTCACGTCCGTTCTTCGTTGAACCTACTCCTTTTTTAGATGCAAAAAACTGAAGATCTAATCTTAGCATGTAGCTCACCTCCTATATTTTGTTCGTCGTTACTTTTAAGTAACCTTTGTAGTCTCGTTCGATCGTTTCAAGGGAGACGATCATGCCTTCGAGAAGGAGCTGCGCCTTTTCAAAAGCCTCCCGATCCGTACCGTCCGGGAATCCGAAAGATAAAAATCCGCCGTCTTCCCCGAGGTCAATGACCGGCTCAATGCCTGTCAGCTTCATCACGGCATTGACGGCTCCAAAGGCGACCGCCGATGCCCCTGCACAAACGAGATCCTGACCATGTTCAGCAAAATTCGCATGTCCCGACATTTCAAAGCCTAGGATGTCCTTGTTCGATCGGGATCTGGTAACCTTTGCATGAATCATATCATACACGCCTTAAGCGTTGATTTTTTCGATTACAACTTTAGTGTAAGGTTGACGATGACCTTGTTTTTTATGTTGGTTTTTCTTCGGTTTGTACTTAAATACGGTAATTTTTTTAGCGCGGCCTTGTTTTTCAACTTTGCCTGTTACCGTAGCACCTTCAACCGTAGGGCTGCCAACTTTAACATTTTCACCGCCGACAAACAATACGTTGTCAAAAGTAACTGTTTCGCCGGCTTCAGCAGCAAGCTTTTCGACGTATACAGTTTGGCCTTCTTCAACTTTGATTTGTTTTCCGCCTGTTTGAATAATTGCGTACATCTCTGCACCTCCTAATAAACTAAGACTCGCCAGTCACAGGGGGCTAAGAAGCACTTAACACCTGTGCTGAGCGGTTGTAGCACGGGTGCTACATCCATAACATTAAAAAATATACCAGAAAAGAGCCCGAGTGTCAATGTCTTTTAGAAGGATGGACGGTCAATAAACCAAAAGCAGATCTTCCATGGAGGAAGTCGTGCGCTTGTCTGTAAAATAAGCGTGGAGAACTTCGTTTTCATCCATCTGGCTCAGTTTTTGTCCGTCCTTCTCAATAATGATCGGGTGTTTGCAGCCCCTCTTAAACATGAGCATGACCTCATAAATCTGCTGTTCGGCGCACACCGTGATCGGTGCGAGGCGCCGCACTTCCCTCTCCTTTCCATAGTAACGCTCAAGCAAAAAACGGATATGGGTGTAATGCCGATTGCGATATTCCTGGTAAAGGGATGCAGCCAAAAATACGAGGAGCACCCAAGCGCTCAGCTGTGACGGGGAAACCAACAAAATCGCCGCGATTAGAACAGCGCAGCAAAAGCACGACACAGTCAGCATCATCCGCTGCGCTTTCTGATATGGAAGGCGTTTTGAAAACAGCAGAAACAGCAGCTTCCCGCCATCAAGCGGCCAAACCGGAAACAGATTAATCAAGAGAATGGTCAGATTGTAAAAGGTAAACGTTTCAAATATATGAGGGCTGACGAGCGAATTGACCGCCAAAAGCCAGGCTGCAAATTGAAGCCAAATGTGCTGAACAGGCCCCGCGGCGATGACGGCTAGCTCTTCCTTTAACGGTCTGTTGCCATGTTCATCGACTTCCAGCGTTCCTCCAAAAGGCAGCAGGAAAATACCTTTAATTCTCCATGAAAAATAAACGGCAGCAGCAGCGTGGCCAAGCTCGTGGATTAAAATAATGATCATTAAACAAAACAGCGCTTTAATATGTCCTGTCATGATACCGATTGCCATGACAAGCCACAGCAGCGGATGAATGTGAAGCTTGGTGAAGAGCTCCGTCCATTTATTCAAATGTGATCACCTGTATCGGGTCGACAAATTCCTCTCCTTGTTTGATCGCAAAGTAATAGACGCCTTTTTGATTTTTATCCTGCTCAATCGTTCCGAGCTTCGTTCCTTTATCTATAAAATCGTATAAAGCGACATCCGCTTTTTTCAGCTGGCCGTAGTAGGTATAGCTGTTGTCCGCATGCTGCAGGACCACCGTCAGGCCTGTTTCCGGATTTTTGTCCACTTCAATGACATAGCCTTCCTTCATGCTGCGGATCGTTTCGTCTTCTGTTTCTACCTTAATGCCCTGGCCTGAGAATTTCTCCTGAACCTTTCCCATGGCAGGTACAGCGAGATCCTGATTCACCTCGACCTGGCCGGACTGTTTGGCGCCTTTCGGTTGAAAGAATGCGAGGGGATCGCCGAACTTGGATTCATACCAATTCTGGAGGGCCGCAAATTGGAACTCTTCAGTAAACACCTGGCTGATGACCGGTTTGATTTGGTTTGCGGGTTCAAACTGGCCTTTGTAGGCAATGGCGGACACAAGAACAAGGCATGCCGACAGAAGACATTTCATGATGAGCGCATCCGCCTTGACAAGCGGGTGCTTCCCGTTTATCAGCAGGGAGCTTCCTTCAGGCGGAGAAAAGTCTCCTCCCTTTTCATCTTCCGAAAAGGCTGTCCATGCAGGCGGCTTGACCGGCCGGTTTTTGCCGTCTGACGAAAAGAGCTGTTTGTCCGGCGTCTTCCGCTTTCTTTTCCTGGCCATTCTTTTTCGAATCTCATCTGCTCTATGACTCATAACCCTCATCCTTTACATTCAGGTTCGTTTGTTCAATGATATGCCTTGTCCCAAGGGATTATGACGGAACATTGACATAAAACCAAATGGTTTCATATAATAGATAGGAAACCATTTGGTTTTACTTTTTTCAGGAGGTCTATTATGAGCAATCACCAAGTGCCTGATATACATAAACAGGCTGTTTTTCACGCATCGATAGAAAAAGTGTGGGAGGCCGTCGCCACCAGTGAAGGCATCGCCGCCTGGTTTATGCCAAATGATTTCCGCCCGGAGATCGGCTGTGAATTCACTCTGCAGTCTCCGTTCGGTCCCTCCCCGTGCAAAGTGATCGAGCTTGAAGAGCCGCACCGGCTCGCTTTCAGCTGGGATACGTCGGGATGGATCGTCACATTTGAATTGAAAGAGCTATCTGCAGAAAAAACCGAATTTACCCTGATTCATTCAGGATGGGGCGCGCCGGAAGAAACGGTTTCAAAAGCGGGAGAAAAGCAAGCGGATGTCCGCAATCGGATGAATGGCGGCTGGGAAACGATCGTCAATCAAAAGCTGCGTCAGGCAGTTGAAGGCTAGTGACATCATCCGCTGTAAAACACGATGTGTTCCAAGCTGTTTCCGATCCCTCTCGGCGAAAGATGCTGAAGCTCCTTGCCGGCAGGGAACTGCCTGTAACAGATATCAGCAGCCATTTCCCGATGAGCCGGACGGCTGTTTCAAAGCATCTAAGAATTTTGTCCGAAGCCGGTCTTGTCAGCGGGAGAAAAGCGGGCAGAGAAAAACTGTACAGGCTTCATCCCGAACCTCTCGCCGAGCTGCAGCAGTGGCTCGCCTATTTCGACATGTATTGGGACAATAAGCTTTCCTTGTTAAAGCACAAAGTCGAAAACGATCAATGAAACTGCAAAAAAAGCAATCTCACTTTGGAGATTGCTTTTTTGCAGTTAAGCGCGTACGCCGAAAAATGATTTAATCTTTGCGAAAACGCCTTTATTTTCTTCTTCAAACGACTGTAAAGGCACAGATTCGCCCAGCACGCGGCGGGCGATGTTCCGGTATGCGATTGAAGCTTTATTGTTCGGATCCATGACGACAGGCTCTCCGTTATTGGAAGCTTTAATCACTTCGTCATCATCCGCAACAATACCGATCAGTTCGATCGACAAATGCTGAATGACTTCATCAACATCCAGCGTATCGCCGTTTTTCATTAAGTGGTTGCGGATCCGGTTGACGACAAGTCTCGGCGGCTCAATATTTTCTTCTTTTTCAAGCAGGCCGATGATCCGGTCAGCGTCACGAACAGCGGAGATTTCCGGTGTTGTCACGACAATCGCTTTGTCTGCGCCCGAGACCGCATTTTTATAACCTTGCTCAATCCCTGCAGGGCAGTCAATGACAATGTAGTCGAAGTCTTGTTTGAGCTGCTGAATCAGCTTGACCATCTGTTCGGGCAAAACAGCCGACTTATCGCTTGTCTGGGCGGCCGGCAGCAAATAAAGCAAATCATCGAAGCGCTTATCTTTTACAAGCGCCTGATGGATTTTGCATCGTTCCTCAACGACATCCACCAAATCATATATGATTCTATTTTCAAGGCCCATGACGACATCTAGATTGCGCAGGCCGATATCCGTGTCAACGAGACATACCCGTTTCCCCAAAATGGCCAAGGCGGTGCCAAGATTTGCGGATGTCGTCGTTTTGCCTACTCCGCCTTTCCCCGAGGTTATTACGATAGCTTCACCCAATTTTACATTCCTCCCTCAAGCCTTGTTAAACTAGGTCTTAAATGAGCTAATTGCTGAAGGCGGTCAATGACCATATTCTCATTTTCATCTAAATAAGCACATTCCATGTCGTTCCCTTCTTGGATGTGGTCTGGGGAGCGATTGAGCACATGATTGATACGCAATTGAGTCGGTCTCATATCCGAAGCCGCAATAACAGCT
The DNA here is from genome assembly GCF_037976035.1 of Bacillus sp. FSL K6-0972. NCBI lineage: Bacteria > Bacillati > Bacillota > Bacilli > Caryophanales > Bacillaceae > Bacillus > Bacillus sp. FSL K6-0972. The sequence continues at coordinate 2,979,860 of NZ_CP150260.1, forward strand.
CGTTTATTTCCATTAAAACCGGCGTGGGCAATCCCTCTTAATGAGCCGAGGATGAAAATATTCCCTCCGGCTTTCACCATTCCTCCCGGATTCACATCCCCAATGAGAAGCAAATCACCCTCCGTTTCGAGGACTTGCCCTGAACGGACAATTTTAGCGACAGAAATGATTTCGCTTTCCGTTTTTAAGCGGTTTGCTTCATCTTTGGTCATGACTTCACTTTCAATGGAGTGGATGAACAGATTTTGTTTCTCAGTGATCACATCGGTCAGGATCTGTTCTTGCTCCTCGGTCACATAGCGGTGGCCGAGCTTAACGAGAACACTGATTTTCTGGCCTTTTCCATCCATATAATGTTCGAGTGACAGCATATCCTGAAGACCGTACAATAATTCTTCAAAAGAGCATGTGTCATCAAGATGAAGCGTCAATCCATTTTTCGTTCCTTTAATTGTTACGTATTGCTGCTTTTGGGTCTTCACGGTGTTCACCTCAACATCATACTCTTTTCGACATCGGCTCATAAAATCCTCTTTTTACTCATTCCTCAGCTCTTTCTTAAGACTGGTAAAAAACCATTTGAACGGGTAAATGAGTAAAAGGCCGCCAACCGCGTTCAGCGCAAGCGTGGGCAGGAGCCTGCCGAGCACAAATTGATGGAACGGCATGATTTCCGGACGTATCAGCATCTGCACGCCATATTGGTAGAATTCAAGAACACAGACGGCGAGCAGCGAAATAAAAATGACGACCAGCGCGTTTGTCTGCAATACTTTGAACGCTTTTGACGATAAATAGCAAATACCGGCAAAACCGAACATATATACACCTAAAAGGTCGGTGTAATTAATATCATATAACAGTCCGAAAATAAATCCATATGTAATGGCAAAAGGCTGATTGACATAAGCCGTCATAAAAACTAAGACAAGCAGCAGAAAACGCGGAATGAGCTGCTGTTCTTCCGTCACAAAAGGCAAGTTGACAAAATCCGCATAGACGCTGTCAGATACTAAAACAAACATCATGACGACGGGAAGAAGGAAGCGTTTCACGAACCTTCCTCCTCATCGTCCATCTTGTCGACATCCACCGTATCAAGCGTTCTGTCGACGACGATGACGTTATCAAGGTTATACATATCGGCTGCCGGTTCTACATAAGCGATTTTCGTCAAGCCGTAGGAATCGGGTTCAACCTCTGTCACTTTTCCGATCGTCAGGCCTTTCGGAAAAACGCCGCCCGCACCGGAAGTTTCGACGAGGTCTCCTTTTTTCACTTCCCTGTCTTCATCAGGCTCAATGATTTCCATGGAAAGCGCCTTTTTATCGGAGTCGTAGCCGTTGATGATTCCGTTCACCGTTTTCTTGCCTTTATCTGCAGCGATAACCGTAGAAATTCTGTTGTTTCTGTCTGTTGCGCTTAAAAGCTGGACGGTGGAAGTGAAATTGTTCACTTTTGTGCTTTTGATTTTTCCGATCAAGTTGCCGTTTTCATCTGTGACTGCCATATCCTTTTCAACGCCGTGCTTAGAACCTTTGTTAATCGTGATCAGGTTCCACCACTCATATTTATCGGGATTTCTGGCGATAACGGTCGCCAGAATCGGCGTGTAGTCTTTAATTGATTTCAAATGGCCGAGCTCTTTTCTTAAAGACTTATTTTCATTTTCAAGCTCTTGCAGCTTTGCCTCGTATTGCGTCTGGCCGTCGAGCTTTTTCCGCAGGCGCTCATTTTCGCTGTACGTATTTTTTAAGTCTTCGATATTTTCAAAGAAGCCCGCAAAAAATTGAGCGGGCGTATGAAAAATCGTCTGGAATACACCAGTTGTATCGCCAATAAATTTTTCGGGCCAAGTTGCATTCCGGTCATTCTTTAACGAAAATCCAATCATTGCCACTAAAATGATGATACAAAGGAGTAAAAGCATCAACCGTTTATTCGTAAAAAACTGCGGCATGATTATACACCTCTTCTATTCCCTGTGTCCTTAATTTTTGCCTTTAAATAGATGAATTTGCTCAAGAGCTTTACCTGTTCCGATCGCTACACAGTCAAGAGGGTCTTCCGCAATTAAAACCGGCATTTTCGTTTCTTCGCTGATGACTTTGTCCAGGTGGCGAAGCAGTGCACCGCCTCCCGTCAGGACGATTCCGCGGTCCATAATATCAGCCGCGAGTTCAGGCGGAGTTTTTTCAAGCGTATTTTTTACGGCATCGACAATTGCAGTCACAGTGTCGCGAAGCGCCGCTGTAATTTCTTTTTCAGTGATTTCAATCGTTTTCGGCAGACCTGTTAAAAGGTCGCGGCCGCGGATTTCCATGCTTTCTCCGTTTTCAGAAGCTTCGGCAGAACCGATTTCAAGTTTGATCGCTTCCGCAGTACGGTCACCGATCATCAAGTTATATGTTTTTCTAATATAAGTAATGATTGCTTCATCCATTTCATCTCCGGCAACGCGGATAGACTGGGATGTGACGATGCCACCGAGGGAAATAATTGCGACTTCGGTCGTTCCGCCGCCGATGTCGACCACCATGCTTCCAGTCGGCTCCCAAACAGGAAGGTTGGCACCGATCGCGGCTGCAAACGGTTCTTCAATCGGATATGCATCTCTCGCTCCGGCCTGGCGCGTGGCGTCGATAACCGCACGCTGCTCAACCGCCGTAATTCCCGACGGGACACAGACCATGACATACGGCTTTCTCGCAAATAAGCCTTTGTTTTTAACAGCTTTGCTAATATAATGTTTCATCATTGTCGCTGTTGTTTCATAATCAGCGATTACGCCATCCTTCATCGGGCGGAGGGCAACGACATTGCCGGGCGTACGTCCGATCATGTTTTTCGCATCATTTCCGACTGCAACGATCTGTTTTGTATCTGTTTGCAGTGCAACGACAGAAGGCTCCCTGACGACAATTCCTTTACCTTTCACAAAAACAAGCGTATTCGCCGTTCCTAAATCTATTCCAAGGTCTCTCGCACCAATTCCAAACATTTGTATGTATCTTCCTTTCTTAAAACAATATTCCTAAGCAAAAACCCATAAATTCTATTATAGCTTAATTTAATGAAAAAAAAAGTGTTACAAATATCCTTTTTCTTTTAAGCTCACAAATTTTTGATCACCGATGATGATATGATCGAGCAATTCGATTCCAAGCAGCTGTCCGGACTCGTGAAGGCGCTGTGTAACTTCTATATCTTCGCGGCTCGGAGCCGGATCTCCGGACGGGTGATTGTGAACGCAGATGAATGAAGCTGCGGAGCGCTTTAAAGCTTCTTTAAACACTTCTCTCGGATGGACGATTGAAGAGTTCAAGCTTCCTATAAAAACCGTGCGCTTGTGAATCACCTGGTTTTTTGTGTTGAGATACAGGCATACGAAGTGCTCCTGAGACAAAAAACGCATATCCCCCATTAAAAAATTGGCCGCATCTTCGGGAAAACGGATCACATAACGGTCTTTGCAAGCCAGGCTGTGAATGCGCCGGCCCAGTTCAAGCGCCGCCAAAATCTGCACGGCTTTTGCGCGGCCGATCCCGGAAATGCTGGAAAGCTCCTCTGCTGATGCTTCTTTTAACAAACGGAGGCCGTCAAACGTTTGAAGCAGCCGGCTTGAAAGCTGAAGAACCGATTCTTTTTTCGTCCCGGTCCTGAGCAGTATCGCAAGCAGTTCATGGTTTGACAAACTTTCGGCGCCTATGTTGAGAAGGCGCTCCCGCGGCCTTTCTTCATCAGGAAAATCCCTTAATTTCAATGGCAGATTGCTTATGATAAACCCTCCCTTTTGATTCCCTTCTCGTTTGGGTTCATCAAAAGGAGTGGAGATCAAACGTTTTCAGCATTCTCATCGTTTTGGAAATCGGAAGGCCCACAACTGTATAATAGTCTCCTTTTATCTGTTTGACAAAAAGCGCGCCTTTTCCTTGTATTCCGTATGAACCGGCTTTATCAAACGGTTCTCCCGTAGCGATGTAAGCGCTGATTTCCTTTTCTTCAAGAGGCCAAAAAGAAACTTCGGTTTCTTCAAAAAATGTTTCGCATCTCTCGCCGTCCTTAATGCAGACGCCGGTGAGCACTGAATGGGTCTGTCCCGAAAGCATGCTCAGCATCCTTTCTGCATCCTCGGCATCTTTGGGCTTGCCCAAATAAGCCCCTTCATAAAAAACAATGGTGTCGGCGCCAAGCACGACGGCATCAGGATATTGTTCGGCTACTGCACGCACTTTTTGTTCCGCCAACCATTTGACGTTTTCTGCTGGTGAAAAGTTTCGAATTAATTTTTCTTCCGCGTTGCTCGTAATGATGCTATACGGAATCTGCAGGAGATCGAGGAGTTCCTTTCTGCGGGGTGATTGTGAAGCCAATATGAGCTGTCGAGTCATAAGAAGCCATCCTTTCAAAGGTTTTTGCATAGGAAAAAAAGATACCTGTTTTATCCTACCAAAAGAACGCCGCCGCCACAATTTCAGAAAAATAACTTTTTAATGACAAAAATCGCGAAAATAAAAAACCAGCACGTCTGCTGGTTTTTTATTTATTCAATTTGGCTCAGCAATAGCTGCTGGCTCTTCCAGCCGTTGGCTGCGGTCGGTTTCTCCAGCAGGTTGACGGCTTCCAGTATGCTCTTCTTTACCTCTTCAGACTCACCTTTTGATTGGGCGCCGTCAAGTTCAGCTTTGACACCGGCTATGTTTTGAGATGTAACCTCCGCGCCGAGAATCGCTTTGGCCGACAGCTCAGCCGCTTCTTTAAAAGGCTCAAGCAAACCGGGATCGAGTGCAACCGGAAGCTCTTTTCCGCCCCACGCCTCAAGATCGTTTTCGATTAATATTTTGCCAAGCTCAGATGTCATCTGCTTTTCCCCCGTTATTCCGGCGATCACATAAAATCCGTCGTCCTTGGCAATCGAAACGGCGGCATACCCCTTGTCTGCGATTTGAGAGGCCAGCGTCTCTGCTCCTTCTTTAGATGAAAACTTGCCGGCCTGAACGGCAAAGCTGTTAAAAGATTCTCCCGCTTGTCCGCTATTTTTTTCTCCGCTCTTTTTCTCATCAGCATCGGAGTCACCGGCTTTAACCGTCTGCCCGTTTTCCGCATCCGCACCCAGGCTGCCGGAAGCCGGCACCCCTTCTTTATGGGTTGCGAGATTCAGCGCAAACAGCCCGAGTCCCGTACCGAGCAAAACAGCAAAGATAATGGTCGCAGCAAAGCGTTTCACAGGATACGTAAGGGACGTTTTCGTTTTTCGGTTGTTTTTGGCTTCGTTTTTCTTTTGATAAGGCGCCACCACTTTAGGATCGTCTTTATACACGGTTTCTTCTTCATCTGGAGGCGTCCATGTAAATTCACTTGTTTCTGGTGTGCCGTCCTCTTTTGAAGCCGATACTTCCCGTTCTGCCTTTCTTTTTTCTTCCCAGTTCGAAAAGGTGAACTTCTTTTCTTCATTTCTGTTGGAAAACTCTTTTTCATTTCCGTAGATGGTCTCTTCTCTGCCGTTGATCATCACTTTAAGCGGGTCTTCCTGGGGCGCTTTTTTAGCTGAGTTTTTCTTGCTTTTCCGTTTTTTCATGTGCTTCCCTCGCTTTCCGTTTATTGTTTTATATTGAGTTTAGGCGGCAGGTTGGCCGCTCTCTATACGATCGGCAGAGGGAAGCCAGAAGGAAGGAGGAGTTCTCCAAAAGGCTGTCCCTCTTATTGTCCACACTTTATCACAGCCTCAAAAAAAAAGAACAAGACTTTTGTCGTCTTGCCCAAAAAGGTTTCGTCAAATTTTTCACCACCATGCCGTTTGAAGGTACCACTCGATCATTGGATCACCATAGAAACAGCTCGTCAGCGTCCCGATCAGAATTGCGGGAGCAAACGGCATGGGTTCATTTTTCTTCAGCTTGCCTGCCAGCAGTGCAATAAGCCCTAGCACCGTTCCTGCGGCTGCCGAGAGGAAAAAAGCAAGAATGAGGAGGTGACTGCCGAGCGCCATGCCGATCACCGCAAACAGCTTTACGTCTCCCCAGCCGATTCCCCCTTTCGTCAAAAGCAGCGTCAAGAGAGGCAGCATACCGCCGGCAAACGCACCGCTCAAACCGGAATGCCACTGTTCGAGGGGAACAAGGAACCGTCCGACGGCAAAGACAAGCAGGAAAAAACAAAGAACAGCATCCGGAATGACCATATGTGTCACATCAGATACAAAGACGATCAAAAGCAGGGAAATAAGAGCAAGCACAATCACCAGTTCCCCTTGATGCCCAATGTGCATGCCGGCAAACGCAAACAGGATGGCGGCGGAAAGCTCAACTGCCGGATACACGATCGATACCGGGGTTTGACACCCTTTGCATCTCCCCAGCTGCATCAAATAGGACAAAACCGGTATCAGTTCCGGGAAACCCAGCTGCCTGTTGCAGACCCGGCAGAGAGAACGCGGAGCAATCAATGATATCTTTTCAGGAATGCGGCGCCCGGCCGAATTAAAAAAGGAACCGAGCACTAAGCCTGCCGTAAAAAGGTAAAAGATGAACATCACTATCAGCCTCGCAGAATCAAATTTAACCGCTTCATGGGAAAGAGCGGCTTCCTGAGGCTGTTATTTTAGCAAATATGAAGTGCCTCCGCTTTTCATAAAACATAAAAATGCGCCGTCAGCCGATGGCCAAAAGCGCATTTTTATGTTTTATTCAGTTAAAGCTGCCCTGACGGCGGAAATAAAGTAAAGCGACCCGGTAATAACGACCACCGCTTTTTCATCTTCAGCTTGTTCTTCGATATAACGGAAAACAGAGCCGATGTCTTCATCAAATGTTTTATGATCAGCGGTACTTTGCTCAAATAGCTTTTGAGCGGATTCCGCCCTCGGGAAATCAAAGGATGTGAAGTGAATCGATGACGCGAACGACTCGATTTTGCGGATCATGTCTCTGTACGGCTTATCTTTGAGAGCGCTGAAGCATACGTGAATATTCCGCCCGTCGAAGTGGGACGTGATCGTCTCGGCCAGCCGTTCCACCCCTTCTTTGTTATGAGCGCCGTCAATATAAACGAGAGGCCTGTTCAATACCTTCTCAAACCGGCCTGGCCATCCCGCGTTACGAATGCCGCGTTTCAGCTCTTCTTCGCCGATGCCCGCATGTTTTTCGGCCGTCAGCCATTCGGCCGCAAGTATTGCTAAAGACGCGTTTTGCCGCTGATGGGTGCCGATCAGGCTTGTTTCAATTCTTTCATAATGATGTAACGGTGTTTTCAGCGAAAACTGCTCACCATCAGGCAGTGAACGCTCTCCGTACAGCTCGCAATCCTCGTGAAGGGATATAAAAGCAGATTCTGTCTCCATCGCCTTTTGCTTTATCACCTCAGCTGCTTCATGCTGATGAACGGCTGTGATAACAGGTACGCCGCGTTTGATGATCCCCGCCTTTTCTGCGGCAATCTCTTTCAATGTACTGCCTAATATCGCCGTATGGTCATGGCCGATCGAAGTAATGACCGTTAACATCGGCTTCACGACGTTTGTCGAATCCAAACGGCCACCTAATCCCGTTTCAAAAATAACAAAATCGGTGCTCCGGTATTTAGCAAAATATAAAAATGCGCATGCCGTAATAATTTCAAATTCGGTGGCGGCTCCGAATTCGGTTTTTTCAAGCTCGAGGACGAGAGGCCCGACCTCATTAAAGAGCGCCGTCCATTCTTCGTCTGAGATCGGTACGCCGTCAACGCTGATTCGTTCGTTAAAGGTGATGATATACGGTGATGTGAAGGTGCCTGCTGTATAACCGGCTTCATTTAATACCGAACGGAGAAAAGCGATCGTTGAACCTTTTCCGTTTGTACCGGCGACATGAACCGCATTGAGCTTTTTCTCGGGGTGCCCGAGCTTTCTCAGCAGCCATTCCATTCGTTCCAAACCCGGCTTCACGCCGAATTTAAGCCTTCCGTTAATCCAGCTGAGTGCTTCATCAAACGTTTTGAACAAGCGCATTCCTTCCCTTCAATTGATGAAGGTGTTTTCCAGCGACTGTGAACGACCTGGAAAACACCTCCTTTTTTCGTGTTATTAGTTTTTCAATTCGGCAATTCTTTTTTCTACAGCTTCACGTTTTGCCGTATAATCGGCTTCTTTCGCCCGCTCTTCTTCAATGACATGTGCAGGTGCTTTTTTCATAAATCCTTCATTGCTTAATTTCTTCTGAACCCGTTCTACTTCCTTCGTCAGCTTATCGAGTTCTTTTTGAAGGCGGCTGATTTCTTCCTCAATGTTAATCAGACCTTCGAGCGGCAAGATCAGCTCGGCGCCGGATACAACAGCGGTCATCGCTTTATCGACCGCTTGGATATCCGTTCCGATTTGAAGAAGGCTCGGATTCGTAAAGCGTTCCACGTATGAACGGTTTTCTTCAAGCCGTTCGGCGATTTCCGGCGTGCTTGTTTTAATATAAAGCTCAATCTGCTTGCTGAGCGGCGTGTTGACTTCGCTGCGGATGTTCCGCACGGCGCGGATGACTTCAACGAGAAGCTTCATATCCGCCGCGGCCTCGGTGTCCGTATATTCTTTGACGGCTTCAGGCCACTTGGCGACTGTAATGGATTCCCCTTCGTGAGGAAGGTGCTGCCAAATCTCCTCCGTCAGGAAAGGCATAAACGGATGCAGAAGGCGCATCGTTTGATCCAGCACATACGCTAAAATGGAGCGGGTTGTCTTCTTCGCCGCTTCATCTTCACCGTAAAGCGGAAGTTTCGCCATTTCGATGTACCAGTCACAGAAATCATCCCAGATAAAATTGTAGAGATGGCGGCCAACCTCGCCGAATTCGTACTTGTCAGCCAGCTGTGTCACGGTTTCAATCGTTTCATTCAACCTTGTTAAAATCCACTTATCGGCAACAGATTTTTCACCTGACAGATCAAGCTCTTCATATGTCATGCCGTCCATGTTCATCAGGGCGAATCTTGATGCGTTCCAAATCTTGTTCGCAAAATTCCATGTCGACTCCACTTTTTCAAAGCTGAAGCGTAAATCCTGCCCCGGAGAGCTTCCTGTCGCAAGGAAGTAGCGCAGTGAATCCGCTCCATACTTGTCGATCACATCCATCGGATCGACGCCGTTTCCGAGCGATTTGCTCATTTTGCGGCCCTGATCGTCGCGGATGAGTCCGTGAATCAAGACATCTTTAAACGGACGTTCTCCGGTAAATTCAATACCTTGGAAGATCATTCTGGATACCCAGAAGAAAATAATATCGTATCCTGTGACAAGGACGTTCGTCGGATAGTAGCGCTTGAAATCTTCCTCATCGATATCAGGCCAGCCCATCGTTGAAAACGGCCAAAGAGCGGAACTGAACCATGTATCAAGAACGTCTTTGTCCTGCTCCCAGTTTTCAGCATCTTCCGGCGCTTCAACGCCGACATAGATTTCACCCGTTTCTTTATGGTACCACGCCGGAATCCGGTGGCCCCACCAGAGCTGGCGGGAAATGCACCAGTCGCGGATATTTTCCATCCAGTGCAGATACGTTTTTTCAAAACGGTCAGGGACGAAGTTGACTTTTCCTTCGCTTTTTTGCAATTCGATGGCGGCATCGGCAAGTGGCTGCATTTGCACGAACCACTGCGTTGACAAGTACGGCTCAACGACTGCTCCGCTGCGTTCGCTGTGGCCGACCGAATGCGTATGTTCTTCAATCTTGAACAGCACGCCCTCTTCCTGAAGATCTTTCACGATCTGCTTGCGGCATTCAAAACGGTCCATGCCTTTATATTGAAGCGCATTGTCATTCATCGTGCCGTCTTCATTCATGACAAGAATGCGTTCAAGGTTGTGGCGGTTTCCGATTTCAAAGTCGTTCGGATCATGGGCAGGCGTAATTTTAACGGCGCCTGAACCGAATTCCATATCGACGTAGTCGTCTCCGACAATCGGAATTTCTCTTCCCGTGATCGGCAGAATGACCGTTTTTCCGATTAGGTGTTTGTACCGCTCGTCTTCCGGATGTACCGCAACCGCTGTATCGCCGAGCATCGTTTCCGGACGGGTCGTCGCAATTTCAATCGAGCCTGAACCGTCTTTCAGCGGATAGCGCATATGATAAAACGCACCTTGTACGTCTTTATAGATGACTTCGATGTCAGACAGAGCCGTTTTAGTGGCCGGATCCCAGTTAATGATATATTCTCCGCGGTAAATCAGCCCTTTTTCATAAAGCTTTACAAATACTTCGCGCACCGCTTTAGAAAGCCCTTCATCAAGGGTGAACCGCTCCCTTGAATAGTCGAGGCCGAGGCCGAGTTTTGCCCATTGGCTTCGAATAAAATCGGCATATTCCTCTTTCCATTTCCATGTTTCTTCGAGGAATTTTTCGCGTCCGAGATCATAGCGTGTTTTTCCTTCTTCACGAAGCTTCGCTTCTACTTTTGCCTGAGTTGCAATACCGGCGTGATCCATACCCGGCAGCCAGAGCACGTCATAGCCCTGCATCCGTTTCATTCTTGTCACGATATCCTGCAAGGTGGAATCCCAAGCATGCCCCAAATGCAGCTTACCCGTCACATTCGGCGGGGGAATGACAACGGTATACGGTTCTTTTTCAGGATCGTTTTTCGCTTCGAAAAATTTGCCGTTCACCCAATAGTCGTATCTGTCTTTTTCAACTGCAGACGGATCGTATTTTGTCGGCATCGTCAGTTCTTGATTATCCATTTTCAAACCTCCAACAGTATTAAACGGCTGAACAATAAAAAAAGCCCTCTTGATCCTGTTAAAAGGACGAAGAGAACTCTCTCGCGGTACCACCTTTTTTCATGAATGCGAAAAACGCATTCACGCACTTAAATGGGATAACGGGACTTTCCCGAATTTCTCTACTTTTCTTTCGAGAAATTACGCTCCTGGGCGACCTTCCAAAAAAGACTGACTGGGAGCCTTTCAGCGAACCGGCTTCCCTCTCTGCAAGCGTCTGTTTTTGTACTCTTCCCATTCAAAGCGGGTGATCATTGACTTTTCAGCACGTACTTTTTCTTTTTCTTATATTACTAAATCTTTTTCATTTTCGTCAATCATCTTTTCCGTTTTTCTCTTGTTTTATACGAGACTGGGCCATGCACACAAGCTCCTTTTCCTCATATGATGCTGTAACGAAAAGGAGAGGAGGCATAAGATGCGAAAAAAATTCAACACACATTCATTCCAGCCGTGGCTGAAGCAGGTCAGACTTGTTGCTGTTCAAGTCGTCCTCCCGATCACGATCTTCCAGGGTATCCGCACGATCATCTTTCCTACCACATTTGATGTCCTCCTTTTGGGCATTCTCATATTCCTTGCGTGCGCCTTTCACCTTGACTGGATATAAGCACGAAAAAAGTCCGCATCATGATGATGGGGACTCTGTTTCTTCCTGAAGTTTTCTGTTTTCTTCCGTCTCGTGAATGCTCATCACAAGCGGTTCAGCGTTTTTCATTTGCCAGTACGCTTTCAAAAGCCTTGTACAGGCTTCTTTTTCCCCGAGCCTCTTCTCCCGATCGTAGCGGTTCAGCACGCCGAATACAGGCCCGGGGTAAGCCATATAGCTGAGGAATAAGTTGATTTCTTCCTCCCGCAAAGGATAGACATTGTGATACGTATAAAACCAGTTTACACATTCCGTGCACATGACGGGATTCGTCTTAAACATTCTTGTAAAAAATACGATGAGATCATTCGCAGGCGGCGCGTGTCCCGCTTTCTCAAAGTTCGTAAAGTAACCCGTTCCGGTATCGTTATAGAGAAAATGCCGGACGGACAGCTGCCCGTGGTTTAACACCATTCTTGAAGACTCTTTGTCTTTCATGGTTTCATGCCAATCTTCAAGACGGGCGAGCGCAAAGTCGGCAGCAGATATCGTCTCTTTGAAATACATGGCTGCCTGAAGCTGGAACGGAGACATATACCATTCGTTTTCCGCTCTGCTGACGAATTCTTCATATTTCTGTTTTTGTTGTTCCCATTTCCGTTTTGTCCGTTCATAGTGCCCGAGTATCTCTTCCCGCTTCACACCGAGGTCTTTTTCCGTCCGCTGGTGAAGAAGAGCGATTTCTTTAAACATATATTCGTGTTTTTGATCCCGCTCCTCCTCTCTTTCAAGAGTAAGCCAGGGCATGAGATAGCAGACGTCTTCTCCGGCTTGCGTTAAAAATCCACCCGTGCGGTTTCGATAGACGGGAACGAACTGCCTGTAGCCTTTTTCCTCCAGCATGATCATCTGTTCCGTGAAGCGGACATTTCTTGAAGCCGCCAATTTTTTCAGGGCGAATACACCGTGATCCGTGTACACTTTCCATACCTTTGGACTGACCGATTCCATATATTCAGGCGTAAGACCGTATTCATTTAAAACAGACTGGATGCCTTCCATCGGCTTCACCACATTTTTATCAATACATTAGGCATGGCTGTTTTGATAATCCGGTATATAAAGGATCTGTCCCTCTTTTAATTCCTCGTCAAGGGAAAGGGAATTCATCCGGATGAGCTGCTGGACGTTAATATCATAGCGCTCGCACAGAAGATCAATGGTATCATTTTGCTGAACGATGCACATCCTCATTCGAGTAAACTCCTCCTCTCCCTGCTTTGTAAACAGCTTTGTCAAATAGAGAGCATTGTCGTTCTCCTTCGCTGACACTTCCTGTTCATCCGCTGCCGGCATTTCATCTCTTTCTTCTTCGGGCTCCGTCTGCTCATGAAACGAATATTCCGGGATTTCAATCGTATGCCCGGCTTCCTCTTCTTCATCAATCGCTTCTTTTTCCTGTGTCACTTCAACCTCAAACGCCTCAGGCTCCCTGTCATTCTGATCTTCCTCCAGAAGAGGCGGAACACCGTAGAACGGGGTTTCTTTCGGTTTCTCATGAGGTTGATAAGTCCTTTGGAGCGGCTCCGGCTCTTCTTCCGCTTCCCTTTTCAGCTCATATTCTTCTTCTTTCGCTTCTTCTCTTTTCAGCTCATATTCCTCTTCTTTCGCTTCTTCTCTTTTCAGCTCATATTCTTCTTCTTTCGCTTCTTCTCTTTTCAGCTCATATTCTTCTTCTTTCGCTTTTTCTCTTTTCAGCTCATATTCTTCTTCTTTCGCTTCTTCCCTTTTCAGCTCATATTCTTCTTCTTTCGCTTCTTCCCTTTTCAGCTCATATTCTTCTTCTCTCGCTTCTTCTCTTTTCAGCTCATATTCTTCTTCTTTCGGCTGTTCAAGAGCGGCTTCTTTTTGACTTTCCGTTTCGCGTTTCGTACGTTCTGCCGCCGACAAAGACGCTGTAAAAAACGGCTTCGCTTCCTCTGTGTCGTCTCCGAGAAACGACTGGTAAATCGGTACCGTTTCCTCATCGGTATCATTTTCTTCTGCCTCTTCATACGGCTGTTCTTCGTCCTGCTCTTCATAAGCTCTGTCAAGCTGGATTAAAAATTCCTTCTCTTCATCCTGTTCTGATCTGAAGGCAGGCTCGAACTCCTCTTCCGGCTGGACGGCCGCAGGCATAGTACGCGGTTCTTCTTTACCCGCTTCACCGCTCACATTCAAGAGGCCTTCAATCGCCAAATCAGCTTGAATCGTCAGCATCCTCGCATCTGTCAGCTGATAATCGAAAGCATCAATAAAAACAAATACGTCGTTTAAATGATTGACCTTGTCTTTCGGGATGGTAATATCCACTGGGAAACAATGCGTCAGCTCTGCGCTGCCGTCCCCTTTCAGCTTTACATCTTCCACAAATCGGCTTGTCGCAGGCAGCTCTGCATACTCCCGGGTTTGATCTATGTTGTATTCGCCTGTCAGCTCTAATGACCCTCGTATGGATACATAATCATTTACTTCCTGAACGGTAATGTCAGGATCCAATGAAATCGATAATAATTCGGATACTTCCTGTCCTTTTTGAAAACAGATTGACTCTTCTACAGAAAATTGCAAACGATTGTTTTGCGGCAAACTGATATCCTCCCTTCACCTAATTTTTAAAATTAGATGTCAGTAAAGATGTATGAGAAAAGCAGGCAGAATATGAACAGAAAAATCAGCAGCCATTTCCGGCACCATGCAAAAAAGAGCCGCCGGCAATGTCCGGCAGCCCTTTTCTTTATCTGGAGCGGCTGATTCTTTCGAATACGCGTTCAGCAGCTTTAATCGTATGCTCAATGTCGTCATCCGTATGAGCGGTTGACAAGAACAGCCCTTCAAACTGTGAAGGCGGCAGGAACACGCCTTCATCGGCCATTCCTTTATAATATTCGGCAAACAGTCCGAGGTCAGACTGTTTCGCTGTATCATAATTAATGACCGGTTCATTTGTGAAGAAAAAGCCGATCATAGACCCCGCTCGGTTAAATGTACACGGAATGCCATTTTTCTCTGCAGCTTCAGAAATCCCTTTTTCCAAGCGGTCTGCTTTGCGGGAGAACTCCCGGTACGATTCAGGAGTCAGCTGTTTCAATGTTTCGAGTCCGGCTGTCATGGCAAGCGGGTTTCCGGACAGCGTGCCGGCCTGATAGATCGGACCGCTCGGCGCGATTTTCTCCATGATTTCCGCCTTTCCTCCATAAGCGCCGACAGGAAGACCGCCGCCGATCACTTTTCCGAGGCACGTCAAATCAGGTGTCACTCCGAAATAGCCTTGCGCACAGTTGTAATCCACCCTGAACCCTGTCATTACTTCATCAAAAATCAGCAGAGCGCCATGCGTCTCAGTCAGCTCACGAAGTCCTTCGAGGAACCCTTTAACCGGCGGTACGACACCCATATTGCCCGCGACAGGTTCAACGATGACGCCGGCAATGTCGTCTCCGAATTCTTGAAAGACAAACTTCATGCTTTCCAGATCATTGTAAGGAACGGTAATCGTGTTTTTTGCAATGCTTTCCGGAACTCCGGGGCTGTCAGGGAGGCCGAGCGTCGCTACTCCCGAGCCCGCTTTAATCAGCAGGGAATCACCGTGTCCATGGTAGCAGCCTTCAAATTTCACGATTTTGTTTCGGCCTGTGTATCCGCGCGCCAGCCGCAGGGCACTCATCGTCGCCTCCGTGCCGGAGCTCACCATCCGGACGATTTCCATGGAAGGAACGCGGTCGATGACAAGCTCGGCAAGCTCGGTTTCCAGTTCTGTCGGCGCACCGAAGCTTGTCCCGTATTCTGCCGTTTTTTGAATCTCTTTCACCACTTTTTCATTGCTGTGTCCTAAAATAAGCGGTCCCCATGACAAGACATAATCGATGTACTCGTTTCCGTCAATATCATAGATCTTTGATCCTTTTCCCCGCTCCATAAAAATCGGGTCCATGTTCACTGATTTAAAGGCTCTGACCGGGCTGTTCACCCCGCCCGGCATGACTCGTTGCGCCTCTTCGAATGCCGCTTTAGACTTCTCATAGCTCCGCATCCTCTAAAACCCCCCAGTTCAAATTCTTATTCCGAAATCCATTTTGCCGCGTCTTTTGCAAAGTACGTAATGATCAAATCGGCGCCCGCCCGCTTCATGCTTGTCAGCATTTCGAGAACAAGAGCTTTTTCTTCAATCCAGCCGTTTTGGGCGGCGGCTTTGACCATTGCATACTCCCCGCTCACATTGTATCCGACAACAGGCAGGTTAAATTCGTTTTTCACTTCTCTGACGATATCAAGATATGAAAGCGTCGGCTTGACGATCAGGAAATCGGCGCCTTCTTCCACATCGGATTTTGCTTCCCGGAGAGCCTCCCTGCGGTTGGCATAATCCATTTGGTACGTCTTGCGGTCCCCGAACTGCGGACTGCTTCCCGCAGCATCGCGGAACGGGCCGTAAAACGCGCTCGCATATTTTACAGCGTACGACATGATCGGCACATGTGTAAATCCTTCCTGATCAAGCGCCTCCCTGATGGCGGCAACGAAACCGTCCATCATGTTTGACGGCGCAATAATGTCAGCGCCTGCACGAGCTTGGCTGACAGCGGTTTTTGCCAAAAGAACGAGCGATTCGTCATTTAAAATTTCACCGTTTTCAACCAGGCCGCAGTGACCGTGGTCCGTGTACTCGCATAGACATGTATCTGCGATAACGACAAGCTCAGGAAAGTCCTGTTTAATTTGTGCAATCGCTTTTTGAACGATGCCGTGGTCGTGATAGGCTCCGCTTCCCACATCATCTTTGTGCTCAGGCACGCCGAAGACGATCACAGATTGAATGCCGAGGCTTGTGACTTCCTCCATCTCCTCTTTCAGCCGGTCCAAAGACAGCTGGTACACGCCCGGCATGGACGGAACTTCGCTTTTGACGTTCTCTTCCTCGGTAACAAATATCGGATAAATAAAGTCAGATGCTCTTAACTCGGTTTCCCTTACCAATTTCCGCATACCTGCTGTCGTCCGCAGGCGGCGGTGTCTTTGAAATGATGCTTCCATTTGTCATTCTCCCTTTCTTGAAATGCGGCACATTTCGCCCAGCATTCCGTCGATTGTATAGACGTCCGGCATATAGGAAGGAATTCCGTAGTCCGACAGCGCCTTCTTTGTCAAAGGCCCGATCGTAATAAAAGCCGTACGGTTCTTTTCGGCCCACGTTCTGCTCTCCTCTTTCAGAATGGACATGAATATATGTACCGTCGAGGAACTGGTAAACGTCACAAAATCAAAAGACGAGTGCTTTGCCGCTTCCTTCAGCTCCAGAATTCCGCTTTCATCACGCACGGTTTCATACAAAATCCATTCTGAAACTTGAATTCCGAGGGGAGAGAGGGTTTTCTTGATGACGTCCCGGGATAAATTCCCTTTTAAAACGGCCACTTTGTCATGACGGCCGGCATTTTGCTTGAGTGCCTCCGCCAAATGTTCAGCCACGTATAACTCCGGCATCAGATCGACAGAAAGACCCCTGTCGCGCAAATACCGTGCTGTTTTTTCACCGACTGCAGCAACCTTCGCCTTTGATGCGAGAGGAACGCTGAACCCGGCGTCCTTTAAATAAGAAAAAAAGAATTTTGCCCCGTTTACGCTTGTAAAAACAAGCCAGTCCGCGCTTTCAAGATCCGCCCGAAAGCGCCGGGCATGTTCTGGCGGAAGGGCGGGCCGAAACGAAATCAATGACGTTAAAACAGCTTCTCCGCCCAAAGCCTCCACCTTTTCCCTAAAGGATTGGGCTTGCGCTTTATTGCGGGTGACGAGCACTTTCTTTCCCTGTAAAGGAAGATCATGCTTCATTGTCTTCCAGCTCCTGTTTCACCCGGTCAATCAGTGCCTTTGCTCCTTTTTCCGACATGACCGCGGCGCATTCTCTGCCGACAGCCTCCGGATCTTTTCCTTTTATTGTTTCTCTGTATACGGTTTTTCCGTCAGGCGATGCCACAAGACCGGTCAGTTCGATGACGCCGTCTACGTCCATCGTTGCAAATCCCGCGATTGGCACTTGGCAGCCACCTTCCATCGCATGAAGAAAAGCGCGCTCAGCCGTGACGGTCAGCTGTGTGTAGCGGTCGTTCAGGCGCGAAAAGAGGGACAGCAGCTCCTCATCCGAGCCTCTGCACTCGATCGCCAAAGCGCCTTGCCCAACGGCGGGAAGGCAGCTCTGCGGATCAAGAAATTCAGTGACGACATCGTCCTTCCAGCCCATTCTTGACAGGCCGGCCGCCGCTAAAATAATCGCATCGTAATCTTCGGTCTCAAGTTTTTTCAGCCTTGTATCGATATTTCCCCTGATCCACTTGATCTCTAGGTCGGGGCGCATTTGCAAAAGCTGCGCGCTCCTTCTGAGGCTGCTCGTTCCGACAACCGCGCCTTGTTTCAGGTCCGCCAGCTTTTGACGGCCTTTTGAAATGAGAACGTCCCTGGCGTCTTCCCGTTTTGGAATGCAGCCGACCATCAGCCCTTCGGGAAGCGCCGACGGCATGTCCTTCATGCTGTGGACAGCCATATCAATTTCCCCGGAAAGCATCGCCTGTTCGATTTCTTTGACGAACAGACCTTTCCCGCCGACCTTTGACAGCGTAACATCCAATATCCGGTCGCCTTTTGTAACGATTTCCTTTATTTCAAACGTGAAATCCGGATTTAATTCCTCCAGCTTTTTGATCACCCATTTTGTCTGGGTCATCGCCAATTTGCTTCTTCTTGAGCCTACAATGATGTTTCTCATGTTTTCTTCCTCCCAATCCGTCACGGGCAACCGTTTTAACTAACTAAACCAATGAAATTGCGAAAAGCTGCCGAGCAAAAAGAAATTGATTAAAAGAACAAGAAAAGACGCGGCATTCCACATGGCCGCAATCCTTCCCTGCAGCTCTTTGACAATCCTGATAAACAAATAGTATCCGTATAAAAAAAGCAGCACGATCGATCCGAGCACTTTTGGATCGGCCCAATACAGGGTTTCAAGCGATACATACGACCAGATAATCCCCAGAATCAGGCTCAGCAGAAGCATAGGAACGCCGATGAGATTGAGGACATAAGCCATATGATCAAGTTTTGACAAATCTTCGATTCTTAAGAGCCATTTCCCCCACTTTTTCTTTTTCAATAAACGGTATTGAAAAAGATACAGAACGGAAAAGACAAAGGACAATGAAAATGCTCCATACGAAAGAATCGCCATTGTAATGTGGATGATCAAGAGCTCGGAAACGAGCCTGCCCGAAAGCTCCGCCGACTGCTGGGCCGTCGGAGTAAACGTGTGGATCGCCGCCATTGAAAAGCCGATGAGATTGGTGAAAAAAACGAGAAATTCCACTTTCAAAAGCTTCGTCAAAACGAGAGACAGCGTGACGAGCACCCACGCGTAAAAATAAAGCCCCTGCGCATTATTCAAAACAGGAAACTGATCTGTGTACTGCATGAAATAAAAAAGGTATACCGTCTGGAGAATCCAGACAATAGAAAGCAACCAGAAGGCCGTTTTGCCCGCCTTCCGGTTGTGCTGTAAAAAGTCTATAAAATAAAAGAGAACGGTGAGCGCGTACAACACGATTGTAACTTCGTTAAGCCTTGCTAACAATGTGTCTGTCATGTCTGTCACTCGCTCGCGATAGAAGTCAAACCCTGCTGGTTTTGCCGCTTAAATGCATGAACCGGCTGACGTTCGTCTTGTTTCTCCCCGTCAGGAAAAGCCGCTTCTTCAATATCAAAAATCTGCGTGAACAGCGCAAGCTTTTCTTCGGCGTCAGCTTCTGACGCAAACTCCTTCACTTTTAAAATCGGGTCGCGCAAAAGCTGGTTGATAATGCTTTTCGTATGCTTATTTAAAAGTTTTTTCTCCCTTGTGCTCAAATGAGGGAGCTTCCGTTCGATGCTCTGCATCGTTTCCGCCTGGATTGTCAAAGCTTTTTCCCTGAGAGCAGAGATGACCGGCACGACGCCGAGCGTATTCAGCCATTGTTTAAAAGCGACAATCTCAGCTTCAATAATCAGCTCCACTTCTTCAGCAACGGCCTGACGCTCCTTCAAATTTTCTTCGACGATCCCTTCAAGATCGTCAATATCGTACAGGAAGACGCCTTCCACTTCGCTGAGAGCCGGGTCAAGGTCCCGCGGCACGGCAATATCCACCATAAAAAGCGGACAGCCTTTGCGAAGCTTATTGACATGTTCGATCATCTCTTTTGTGATGACATAGCCGCTGGCGCCGGTTGAACTGATGAGAATGTCGGCTTCCATCAAAGCGCATTGCAGCTCATTCAAGCTTTTCGCTGCGCCTGAAAAACGGCCGGCAAGCTCTTTCGCTTTTGAAAATGTTCTGTTGATCACCGTAACCTGTCCGATTCCGTGGCCGTGCAAGTTTTGAACCGCAAGCTCACCCATTTTGCCCGCACCGAGAATCAGCACGTGTTTATCGGAAAGGTCGCCGAAGATTTTCCTGGCAAGCTCGACGGCGGCATAGCTGACGGATACAGCATTTGAAGCAATGTCCGTTTCGGCATGGCAGCGTTTCGCGACGGTGACCGCCTGCTTAAACAAATAATTGAAAACGGTACCAATTGTCTTCTCTTCCTGAGCCAGCTTAAAACTTGTACGCACTTGGCCTAAAATCTGCGTTTCTCCAATAACCATCGAATCCAATCCGCACGATACGCGGAACAGGTGTTCAACGGCTCCGTCGTTTTCATAAAACTTCAAGTAAGGCGAAATGTCCTCTTTGCTTAATCCGAACCAGTTCGCCAAAAACATTTTCATATAATAACGTCCGGTGTGCAGCTGATCAACGACTGCATACAGCTCTGTCCGGTTGCATGTCGACACGATGATGTTCTCAAGTATGCTTTTTTCTTCTTTCAATTGCGACATCGCCTGCCCCAGCTCATCCGGCTGAAAGGTTAACTTTTCACGTATATCAACAGGGGCTGATTTGTAATCCAATCCCACGACAAGTATATGCATAACTCTTGCTTGCACCCCCAACATCTATCTAAATTAGAATGATTACAATATAGAATTTATTATTCAAAACGATTATAACATATATTCACTATTTTCTCTTCCCAAAATGTGAACAGATTTTAAAAAATTGATGTGATATAGTAGAAAATGTGTTTCTATTTCTTTCACTACATCAAGAAGGTGATACTTTGAAAAAGAAATCTGTTTTGCTCCCAT
The DNA here is from genome assembly GCF_037976035.1 of Bacillus sp. FSL K6-0972. Classification (NCBI taxonomy): domain Bacteria; kingdom Bacillati; phylum Bacillota; class Bacilli; order Caryophanales; family Bacillaceae; genus Bacillus; species Bacillus sp. FSL K6-0972. The sequence continues at coordinate 3,000,445 of NZ_CP150260.1, forward strand.
TGCTGTTGATAGCCGTGGCTGTCTATGCCTTTTTGCGGTCGGGCCAGATCAGCCTGTTTGACGGACAGGAAGAATGGTCTGTACTTGCGGGACTGATCGGACTGGCTCTTTTTTATCAGGGGCAGAAAGAAGCCGATTCCGCCCATTCCTTTGCAGGGCTCTTCATGACAGCGATCGGTGTTTATTTCACATTTAAAGAGGACTATTTCAGCCGCGCGGATGATTTTGCGGTCATCGTGCTGATCTTCGGTGCTGCGCTTCTTGTCAAATCGTTTAAGACAAAAGAATATCAATATGAGAGTCTGCTGATGATCGCCGTCGCCCTCTACCTTTACTTTTTCCGGCAGATTGCCGCCTGGCTGAAGTCGGTGAATATCGAGACGGCATATGTAGAAGCTTATTGGCCGGCTGCTTTTATCGCGGTTAGTCTGCTCTTATTATTCTTAAAAAGAAAATAGTTTATTCAAGAAAAGCACTTGCATCAATCCCGCAAGTGCTTTTTCTTTTATTTCGCGATCATATGCTCGATCGCCGACCATGCTTCTTGTTTACCCTTTTTCGTTTCGGAGGAAAACAATATGAGCTGGTCTTCTTTTTCTATATTAAGCGTTTCTTTAACGACTTTGGCATGCTTTTCCCATTTACCTTTAGGGATTTTATCCGCTTTTGTCGCAATCACGATCACAGGAATTTCATAATGCTTTAAAAAGTCGTACATGATGACATCATCCTGTGAAGGAGCATGCCTGAGATCGACGATTTGGACGACCGCTTTCAGTTCTTCGCGGGATGTCAAATACGTCTCTATCATACGTCCCCAGGCCTCGCGCTCCGTTTTGGAGACTTTTGCAAATCCGTAGCCGGGCACATCGACAAAGTGAAGGACATCGTTAATGATATAAAAGTTTAATGTCTGTGTTTTGCCCGGTTTTGAAGATGTCCTCGCTAAGTTTTTACGGTTGATCATTGTATTGATGAATGACGATTTCCCAACATTGGATCTCCCGGCAAGGGCGATTTCCGGCAGTCCCCCTTCAGGGTACTGCTCGGGTTTCACCGCACTGATGACAATCTCTGATTTCGTTACTTTCATTTCTCTTCTCCTACTAGCGCATGCTTTAGAACTTCGTCCAAGTGAGCGACGGGAATGAAGGTCAAGCCTTCCCGCACGCTGTTTGGAATGTCCTCAATGTCTTTTTCATTATCTTTCGGCATAATGACAGTCTTTAAGCCGGCACGGTGTGCGCCGAGCGCCTTTTCCTTCAAGCCGCCGATCGGAAGAACGCGGCCTCTTAACGTGATTTCGCCGGTCATGCCGACATTTCGTGAAACAGGTCGGCCCGTCAGCGCTGAGACAAGAGCCGTCGCCATTGTGATCCCCGCGGATGGGCCGTCCTTCGGAACGGCTCCTTCCGGCACGTGAATGTGAATATCGTGTTTTTCATGAAAATCAGGGCTGATTTTTAACTCTTCCGCCTTTGAACGGACATAGCTGAATGCGGCCTGCGCCGACTCTCTCATGACGTCGCCGAGTTTTCCGGTCAAAATGAGTTTGCCTTTCCCGGGGGAAAGAGACACTTCAATGGACAGCGTATCTCCGCCGACCGTCGTGTAGGCAAGACCTGTGACAACGCCGATCTGATCGTCGAGCTCAGCCTGTCCGTATCTGAACATTCTTTTTCCTAAATAGTCTTCAAGGTTTTTGTCTGTGACCGTTATTCTTTTTCTTTCCCCTGATACGATCAGCTTCGCCGCTTTTCTGCATATCGCTGCAATTTGGCGCTCAAGGCTTCTGACGCCGGCTTCCCTCGTATAATAGCGAATGACGTCGAGGACAGCCTGCTCCCGTATTTGCAGATTGGATTTTTTCAGACCGTGTTCTTTCAGCTGTTTTGGAAGCAGATGATCTTTGACGATTTCGACCTTTTCCACTTCCGTATAGCCGGCGATCGTGATGATCTCCATACGGTCTCTGAGCGGGCCGGGGATTGTGGCCAGGTTGTTCGCGGTTGCAATAAACAAAACCTTTGATAAGTCAAATGTCTCTTCAATATAATGGTCGCTGAACGTATGGTTTTGTTCAGGATCGAGCACTTCCAGCATCGCTGAAGCAGGATCTCCCCTGAAATCCGAAGCCATTTTGTCAATCTCATCCAAAAGGAACACAGGATTGTTCTTGCCTGCTTTTTTCATCCCCTGAATGATGCGGCCCGGCATAGCGCCTACATAAGTGCGGCGGTGGCCGCGGATTTCAGATTCATCCCTCACGCCGCCAAGGGAAATGCGGACAAATTTGCGCCCGAGCGATTTGGCGATCGATTTGGCCAGCGAGGTTTTTCCAACACCCGGAGGCCCGGCCAAGCATAAGATCGGCCCTTTTAACGAGCGGGTCAGCTTTTGGACTGCCAAATATTCGAGAACCCGCTCTTTCACTTTTTCAAGTCCATGGTGTTCTTCATCAAGGATTTGACTGGCAAGCTTTAAATCAAGCCTGTCTTCTGTCGAATCGTTCCATGGGAGGGAAATAAGCCATTCAATATAATTGCGGATAACAGAGCTTTCAGCTGAGCTGGACGGAATTTTTTCGTACCGGTTCAGCTCTTTAAGCGCGGTTTCTTTCACATTGTCAGGCATTCCGGCCTGCTCGATTTTTTCAGTCAGCTTTTGGACCTCACCCGTTTTTCCTTCTTTATCACCAAGCTCTTTTTGGATGGCTTTCATCTGCTCGCGCAGGTAATATTCCTTTTGCGTTCTTTCCATTGAACGCTTGACGCGCTGCCCGATCTTCTTCTCAATCTCAAGGACTTCTTTTTCGTTGTGAATCAGGTCGATCACTTTGTTCAATCTGGCTTTGACATCGATCGTTTCCAGCACTTCCTGCTTGTCTTTCAGCTTAAGCGGCAGGTGGGAAGCGACGATATCGGCCATTCTTCCCGGCTCTTCAATATCTGTCACAGCGGCAAATGTTTCAGCCGATATTTTTTTTGAAATCTTTATGTATTGATCGAAGTGGTCAAGCAATGTGCGCATGAGTGCTTCATCTTCAACATCTTTTTCAGTCTCTTCATCGATTCGCTCGATTTTTACAGACGTATATTCATCTAAATCGTGGTACTCAAGAATGCGGGCGCGCTGCAGCCCCTCCACCAAAACGCGGATCGTTCCGTTCGGCAGCTTGAGCATCTGCTTGATTTTCGTATAGGTTCCGAATGTAAAAATCTCGTCTTCATCCGGTTCGTCTATGGATATGTCCTTTTGCGTTGCCAAAAAGATCATATGGTCATTCATCATCGCCTGTTCAAGCGCCTGAACCGACTTTTCACGCCCGACGTCAAGGTGCAAAACCATCGTCGGATAGACGAGTAAACCTCTTAAAGGGAGGAGCGGGATGTTTCGTTTCGTTTCATCTGCCATTTTGACTGACACCTCCGTAACTTTAGTATGAACCATTATAATATACTTTTTTTATCCCTGTACAATTGTAAGCCCGGCGAAATAAAAAGGGTCTCCTGTAGTATACCCTTTCTTTCAGTTCTGAAAAAGGAAAAGATGTCCTCCGCTAAGAAAACATGCCGGCACCTGCAGCTCCGGGCTTTCCGAGAAAACCGGCCCGAAAAAAATCCCCATCTGAAACGATGGGGATTTATACGGATTCTCTTTTCATTTGAACGCCGTCAGGCATTTCTGAAGGAGGGTTGACCAATGCGAGATCCAGTACTTCCTGCAAGGTTTTGACGGGAATGATATGTACGCCTTCTATCCGCTTTAAAATTGACTGGACATTTTCGTGCGGAATAATAACCGTTTTTGCCCCCGCATGTTTGGCCGCTTTGATTTTCGGAATCACGCCGCCGATCGGCTTTACCCGGCCGTTCAGGCTGATTTCCCCCGTCATGGCGACAGTATGGTCTATCGGAATCTTATGAATGGCGGAGAATATGCCCGCTGCCATTGCAATGCCTGCAGATGGTCCGTCAACAGGGATACCGCCGGGGAAATTGACGTGAATATCATAATCCGAAGCTTTTACTCCCATTGTCCGCAATACAGTCATGACATTTTCGACCGACCCTTTAGCCATGCTTTTCCGGCGGATCGATTTTGACTGGTTGCCGATATTCTCTTCTTCTGCAATGCCTGTGATATTAATTGATCCTTTATCAGCAGCCTGATTGACTGTGACTTCAATTTCGAGCAGCGAACCGCTGTTAGGTCCGTGGACGGCAAGTCCGTTGACGATGCCGACCTGCGGTTTAGAAGCGATTTTTTGTTCGTATTTCGGTGTCAGCTGGCTCGAATGGATCACCCATTCGATATCTTCAACCGTCACCTCGTCACGCTCTTCAGTCAAAGCCATTCCGGCGGCGATTTGCATCATATTGACGACTTCGCGGCCGTTTCTCGCATACCGCGTCAACAGGTCAAGTCCTTCCTCTGCGACTCGCTTCTGAATCTTATCAGCCGCTTTTTTGGCGACTGTTTTTAATTCGTGCTTTTCAAGGTCGCGGAAGAACACTTCCAGACATCTCGACCGAATGGCAGGCGGGATTTCGTCAGGCATCCTCGTCGTCGCGCCGATCAATCTGAAATCCGCCGGCAGCCCATTTTGAAAAATGTCGTGGATGTGCTTGGGGATTTGCGTGTTTTCTTCACTGTAATAGGCGCTTTCCAAAAACACCTTCCGATCTTCAAGCACCTTCAGCATTTTATTCATTTGAATCGGATGAAGCTCTCCGATTTCGTCGATGAATAATACGCCACCGTGTGCATGTGTGACGGCTCCCTGCTTTGGCTGGGGAATTCCGGCCTGCCCCATCGCTCCGGCACCCTGATAAATCGGATCGTGGACCGAACCGATCAACGGGTCGGCGATCCCCCGCTCGTCGAAGCGGGCCGTTGTCGCGTCAAGCTCGACAAAGACGGAATGTTCCTGGAACGGTGAGCGCTTGTTCTTTTTCGCTTCTTCGAGGACAAGCCTTGCAGCTGCCGTTTTCCCCACACCTGGAGGGCCGTAAATAATGACATGCTGCGGATTCGGTCCGCATAGGGCGGCTTTCAGCGCTTTAATGCCGTCCTCCTGGCCGACGATGTCTTTAAAAGCCGTCGGCCTCACCTTTTCCGATAACGGTTCTGATAAATGGATTGATCTCATTTTCCGGAGCTGTTCCATCTCTTTTTTGGACTCTCTGTCTATCGTAACCTTTTGGGTTCTTTGATTTTTGAGCAAATTCCAAAAATATAATCCGATGATGATCCCGAAAAATAGTTGTACAAAAAGTGCAATGCTCGTCCAGCTCAACTGATGGTCCCTCCTGAAATGGTTTCGTATCTGAGTATGTCAGATAGTATTTCCTGATCAGGGAGGGAATAAACGTAGAGAAAGGGATAATTTTGCTTTTCAAACCGTCAATCTGTTCCGGTATGCCGACGGTTTCCGAATGTAAAAAAAGAACCTCCTTTTGGCCAGGAGGTTCTCTGCATTATGCTGAAGTTTTTTTGTCTTTATTGACGACCGTGCCGTCTTTCATCATGAGACGCGGCGGTTCGCCGTCAGTGACGGTTTTGCCTGTAATCACGCATTTTTCAATATCCTCGCGAGACGGCAGATCAAACATCACGTCAAGCATGATTCCTTCGATAATGGAACGAAGTCCGCGTGCTCCTGTTTTACGTTCAATTGCTTTTTTAGCGATCTCTGTGAGCGCTTCGTCTTCAAATACAAGCTCCACATCATCCAGCTCAAGCATTTTTCTATATTGTTTAACAAGTGCGTTTTTCGGTTTTGTTAAAATTTCAACCAGCGCTTTTTCATCGAGCGGTTCAAGGCTTGCGATGATCGGCAGACGGCCGATGAATTCAGGGATCAGCCCGAAGCGAAGCAAGTCTTCCGGAAGCACCTTGGAAAGAAGCGCTTCTTTTTCAAGGTCTTCATGCTTGTTGTCAGAGCCGAAGCCTATGACCTTCTGGCCGAGACGGCGCTTGATGATCTGCTCGATTCCGTCAAAAGCTCCTCCGCAAATGAACAGGATGTTGGTTGTGTCAATTTGGATGAACTCTTGATGAGGATGCTTTCTTCCGCCTTGTGGAGGAACGCTTGCAACCGTACCTTCAAGAATTTTAAGCAAAGCCTGCTGAACGCCTTCGCCTGATACATCGCGTGTAATCGAAGGGTTCTCGGACTTTCTGGCCACTTTATCGATTTCATCGATGTAGATAATGCCTTTTTCCGCTTTTTCAACATCGTAGTCAGCAGCCTGGATGAGCTTAAGCAAAATGTTCTCCACATCTTCACCGACATAGCCTGCTTCAGTAAGCGAAGTGGCATCCGCAATGGCGAACGGCACATTCAGGATGCGGGCAAGCGTTTGAGCAAGAAGCGTTTTTCCGCTTCCGGTCGGTCCGATCATGGAAATATTACTTTTTGACAGCTCGACGTCATCGACTTTGCTGTTTGAATTGATCCGCTTGTAATGATTGTAGACAGCCACGGCAAGGGATTTTTTTGCCTGGTCCTGGCCGATGACGTATTCATCAAGAATCTCGCGGATTTCCTTTGGCTTCGGAACATCTTTGAACTCCACTTCTTCTTCAGAGCCGAGTTCCTCTTCTACAATTTCAGTGCAAAGTTCGATGCACTCGTCACATATATATACGCCTGGTCCGGCGACAAGCTTGCGTACCTGATCTTGTGTTTTACCGCAAAACGAGCATTTCAATTGTCCTTTTTCCTCGTTGAATTTAAACATTCTTTCACCCCTTATATCCTTGTCATTCCAGTTTCTTCGTTAAAAGAAACATCGCTTGAAAACATTCGTTCCATTATGTATTGCATTTTACCACACTTTCCAAAAAGGCGATAACGTTGTGTTTGCCGTTCGGCATATTCAATATGTATGTTGATCAAAACGACATTATCTATCCTTTCCCAAAGAAAAGATGATAAGTCAAAATTGTATAAAACAAGGCACGAAACATTCGCGCCCTGTTTTATATAAAGTATGATTATGAAACATATTAACGGTTTTCTACAAGAAAATCAATTGCTTTGCGAACTTTTAAGTCCTCTTTCATTCCATCTGTAGAACCGATTGCTTGTTTGATGTTTTCAACAGGCATGTTGTATGCTTCAGCCATTTTAGAAAGCTCTTCTTCGACTTCTTCGTCAGTGACTTGAAGGTTTTCCGCTTTGGCGATCGCTTCCAGTGTCAGGTTTGATTTCACGCGTTTTTCAGCATCCTCTTTCATTTGCTCTTTCAGCGCGTTTTCATCCTGTCCTGAGAATTGGAAGTAAAGCTCAAGGTTCATGCCCTGCATTTGCAGACGCTGTTCGAATTCTTTCATCATGCGGTCAAGCTCTGTGTCGATCATCGCTTGAGGAATGTCAGCCTCAGCGTTTTCAGCTGCTTTCACGACAAGCTCTTCGCGAAGTTTAGCATCCGCTTCGTTTTCTTTTGCTTCCTCGAGACGTTTTTTCGTTTTTTCAGTCAGCTCGGCAAGCGTTTCAACTTCCTCATCGACATCTTTCGCAAACTCGTCATCAAGCTCAGGAAGCTCTTTCGCTTTGATTTCGTGGATTTTCACTTTGAATACGGCAGGTTTGCCAGCCAGCTCTTCCGCGTGGTATTCCTCTGGGAATGTCACTTCAACGTCTTTTTCAGCACCGGCTTCAAGTCCTACAAGCTGATCTTCAAAGCCTGGAATGAAAGAGCCTGAACCGACTTCAAGGGAATAGTTTTCCGCTTTTCCGCCTTCGAATGCTTCGCCGTCTACGAATCCTTCGAAATCAAGAACAACAGTGTCCCCTTCTTCCACTTTGCCGTCTTCTTTTACAACGAGTTCAGCCTGGCGCTCTTGAAGAGACTTAAGTTCGTTTTGAACGTCTTCATCCGTCACGGCAGTGTCGTCTTTTTCAATGCCAAGGCCTTTATATTCGCCAAGTTTCACTTCAGGCTTAACCGTTACCTTCGCAGTGAAGATCAGGTTTTCGCCTTTTTCGATTTTTTCCACATCGATTTCCGGGCGGTCAACAGGCTCAATGCCCGCTTCCTCTACCGCTTTCGGATACTCGACAGGAAGCAGGATGTCCAGCGCATCCTGATAAAGCGCCTCAACGCCAAAACGCTGTTCAAACAAACCGCGCGGCACTTTCCCTTTGCGGAATCCAGGAATGGATACCTGCTTTACTACTTTTTTAAATGCATCATCAAGGGCTTTATTAAAGGTATCGGCATCTACCTCAACCGTTAAAACGCCTTCGTTTCCTTCTTGCTTTTCCCATTTTACTGACATGTGTTTCCCTCCAAAATCTATTCAGGTTGTGTCGTTTTTCCATTTTAAAACAAGCAAACGGCTACGTCCATCGCAAGCTGCCGACTGTGTGCAGCTCATGTGTTTCTGACAGCCATCATTATGTATACAAAGATAAATAATGAATCTTTAGCGGCAAACGGATCAACTTCCGTTTTTCACAAATGCAACCACTATATTATAACACAATGCCCGCTGCTTTCAACATTTACAAATAAGAAATTTCTTCTATGTCTTTGATCAGCGCGCATGCTTCGTCAAGCTGTCTGTCATTGAATTCATAGAGAATGTGAAGCTCCTCTTTATCGATGTCGATCCCGTGCATCTCATATCCGACTTTATGCAGTGCAGCAGCCCAGAGCTCGCGGTTTGAGTATTTCGGCTGAAACGGATAGAGGACGTAAATATGCCTTCTCCACAGCTCTTCGACCGCCTGGTACAGCGTGGGATTTTCATTCCCAAGCGTATCATCGAGCACGCTTAGAACATGCTTTAATATCGGCATATCATCCGGCTTGACCGTCTCTGTCGGATTAATTGTCATCGAATCGCCAAATTTTGCGACAAGCGTCGGCTTTTCATGGTCTGACTCGGCTAAAAGCTGAAGAATCATCGTTTTTACGACAGGATGTGCACTCGGATTTTGCAGAATCGTTTTCAACAAGCCGATATAGCTTGTCAGATTGCGGTCCTTCAGCCCGTGAAGAAGCTTAACCTGCTCTTCCGTGTCATGCAAAAGCCTTTCCTGATCAACCTCCTCCGTCTCAGGAAGGTCTTCGGTGATGTCCTCAGGTCCCGGGTCTTCCGTCATCTTGCGGCTGAAATCAAGCAGTTTATAAAACTGTTCTGCGCTTTCAGGAGGAAGCTTGTTTTCTTCGAGTACAGCTTCAATCGTTTCTTTTACTTTTTCGTATTGTCTGAGCTGGATTAAAATCGTCATATAGACTTGTAAAACGGTAAAATAGTGGCCGTGGCCTTCTTTCAGCATCTTTTCGCAGATGCCTTTCGCTTCTTCAAGCTCGCCGATTTCCAGCAGGCAGATGGCCATTCCCAGATAAATATCCGATTCCTCATCATCATAGCGCTTCGCTTCAGAAAACAGCCTGAGCGCTTCGTGGTAATTCTTTTCTTTGAGCGCTGCCATCCCTTTGTGCACTAAACGCTCCTTTACGTTAGGGAACGGGATGATCTTCGAGTTTTTCTTGTCATGCTTCATTTCTAAGTTCCTTTCAGGCACTTATTTTTTAACAAGTGTATCAACCCGGCCCGCTAAACACAAGAAAGAACCGGCGGCAGTATGCTGACGCCAGCAAAAAAAGCCTCCGATCTACATCGGACAGCTTTTTTATGCTTGCAGCCAAGAACTTCTCTGTTTCTCAAATTGTTCGATTTCTTCTTCAAGGAGCAATGTTAAAGAAATTTCATCGTAACCGTTCAGCAGCATCTCTTTCCAATGCGGATCGACCTCAAAGGCAATCTGCTGCCCGGCGTGGTCTGTTATCGTCTGTTTTTCAAGATCGACAGCCATCGTCAAAGATTGATATTCATACTGTTCAGCAAGCTCTTTCCACTTCTCATAAGGAAGGCGGATCGGCAACATGCCGTTTTTAAAACAGTTTTGGTGAAAGATATCGGCAAAAGACGGCGCGATAATGATTTTAAATCCGTAGTCGTCAAGCGCCCATGGCGCGTGTTCCCTTGAAGAGCCGCAGCCGAAGTTTTCGCCGGCTATTAAAATCGAAGCGCCTTTGTATTCCGGCCGGTTCAGTTCAAAATCAGGATTGGGATCGCCGTTATCCAAATATCTCCAGTCAAAGAAAGCAAAACGGCCGTACCCCGTTCTTTCGATCCTCTTTAAAAATTGCTTCGGAATGATCTGGTCCGTATCTACGTTGATTCTGTTAAGTACCGCCGCTATTCCGGTATGGGTCTTTAATGGCTCCATCTTGTCACTCCTCTATACAGCTGTTGTCTCGTGGTAATATTTTCTGACATCGACAAAGCGTCCGTGAATCGCGGCCATCGCAGCCATCGCCGGGCTGACGAGATGCGTCCTGGCCCCTTTGCCCTGCCTGCCTTCAAAATTGCGGTTGGAAGTCGAAGCACAGCGCTCTCCTTCAGGGACAACATCGTTGTTCATGCTCAAACACATGCTGCATCCCGATTCTCTCCATTCAAAGCCCGCTTCGATGAAAATCTCGTGAAGCCCTTCTTTTTCGGCTTGGATTTTGACGCTTTGCGAGCCGGGAACGACGATCGCTCTGACGCCGTCGGCGACTTTTTGACCTTTAATCATTTCAGCCGCCTGACGAAGATCTGTCAGGCGCGAATTGGTGCATGAACCGATGAAGACGTGCTCAATTGTAATGTCCTCGATTTTTTTATATGGTTCAAGACCCATATATTCATATGCGCGCTGCGCTTCTTTTTTATCGTCTTCCTGCGAGAAAGCCTCAGGCCCCGGAATCGCATCATCAACCGGCAGCACCATGCCAGGGTTGATGCCCCACGTCACCATCGGCGAAATGGCGCTTCCGTCCATCACGATCGTCCGGTCGTAGACCGCCCCCGGATCGGTTCTCAAATTCTTCCACTCTTCTACAGCTTTCTCAAACTCTTCGCCTTTTGGCGCATATTTTTTCGTTTTAACATATTCAAATGTTGTTTCATCCGGTGCAATCAATCCCGCTCTTGCCCCAGCTTCGATTGACATGTTGCACACCGTCATCCGTTCGTCCATCGACATGTTTCGGAACACTTCACCGGTGTATTCAATGACATAACCCGCACCGAATTTAACCCCGTATTTTCCGATGATTGCGAGAATGACGTCTTTAGCCGTCACTCCTTTTTGCAGTTTGCCGTCAACGCGGATTTCCAGCGTCTTCGGTTTTTGCTGCCAAAGCGTCTGCGTTGATAAGACGTGCTCCACCTCGCTCGTTCCGATTCCGAAAGCGAGCGCGCCAAACGCTCCGTGTGTGGATGTATGGCTGTCTCCGCAAACGATCGTTTTTCCCGGCAGCGTCAACCCCAGTTCAGGCCCGATGACATGGACGATCCCCTGGTCAACGCTTGACAAGTCTGCGAGGCGGATGCCGAATTCTTCGCAATTCCGTTCGAGCGCACTGACCTGCCGTTTGGCGACATCATCTTGAATCTCAAACCGATTGACAGTCGGAATGTTGTGGTCCATCGTGGCAAACGTATTTTGTGGCCGTCTGACTTTTCTGTTCTTTTGCCTTAGGCCTTCAAAGGCCTGGGGTGACGTTACCTCATGTATCAGATGCAGATCGATATAGAGAAGGTCAGGCTTCCCTTCACCTTTTTTAATCACGTGTTGATCCCAAATTTTTTCGATGATCGTTCGAGTCATCATCTTTCTTCCTCCCTCTACCAATATCCATTTTCCTTAAACGTAAGCGGTCATGATGTTTGAAATGGCATTGTCGTCTGCCAGCGCGGCTTTTACTTCCCCTGTAATCGATTGAGTCGTGCAATGTTCCGATCCTTTTGCCAGGTCCTTCGTCCGTTTTCCTGCACGGAGTACTTGATCGACTGCGTGTTCAACAGCTTTCGCTTCAGCTTCAAGACCGAAGGACGTCCTGAGCATCATCGCCGCGGACAAGATCGCCGCAAGCGGATTGGCAATGTTTTGTCCCGCGATATCAGGAGCCGAGCCGTGCACAGGTTCATATAGATGAAGTCCAGAGCTTGATAAGCTTGCCGACGGCAGCATGCCGAGCGATCCGGTCAGCATCGATGCTTCATCGCTTAAAATATCGCCGAACATGTTTTCAGTTACGATAATATCAAACTGTCCAGGCGCATAGATGAGCTGCATGGCTGCATTGTCGACGAGCATGTGCTCAAGCTTGACGTCAGGAAACTCTTTCGCTACTTCTTCCGCCGTCTTGCGCCATAGTTTGCTTGACTCAAGGACGTTGGCTTTATCAACGGAGGTCACTTTGCCTTTTCGTCTTTGCGCCATTTGGAAGGCTTCCCTGATGACTCTTTCCATTTCCGACTTTTTATAAAACAGCGTGTCAACAGCTTCTTCCTCGCCGTTCTGATTGACGTACTGCTCACTCGGCTTTCCAAAATACAAGCCGCCCGTCAGCTCGCGAACGATGACAAAGTCAACACCTTCGATATATTCAGTTTTTAACGGAGAAGCTCCCGCAAGGCTTTCAAACACTTTAACAGGCCGCAGATTGGCAAAAAGGTCGAGCTGCTTGCGGATGGCGAGCAGCCCTTTTTCAGGCCTCAGCTCAGAAGGATTTTGATCCCATTTCGGCCCGCCTACAGCTCCGAGCAAAATGGCATCCGCAGCTTTGCAGGCGGCGACAGTTTTCTCAGGAAGCGGCGCTCCCGCCTCATCAATTGCCGCTCCGCCGATCAGGCCGTATTCAAATTCGAATTCATGCTGATAATGTTCAGCAACGCTTTTCAGCACATCAACAGCCGCGTCCAATACTTCGGGACCAATTCCGTCACCGGGCAAAAGTGCAATTCGTTTTTTCAAATTCAACAAACTCCTTCCTTCTTACTGTTATGATCCTACAGCCGCCTGTTTTGACAATCCTTCCGCATTCGTCTTCAATACGAGATAGCGGTTCACCGCATTCAAGTAAGCTTTGGCAGATGCTTCGAGAACATCCTGGGCAACCCCGCGTCCTCCGGATTCTTTTCCGTCGATCATCACCCTGACATATACTTGCGCGAATGCATCCTGTCCCTTGCGGTTCGATTGAATCCGGTAATCAAGAAGCTGGACTTCTTTATCCATACAGCGCTTCAGCGTGTTGTACACCGCTTCAACGCTTCCCGCTCCGGTCGCCGCTTCCTGAATGATCTGATCTGTTTCCTGATCTTTAAGAGAGACCGTTGCTGTCGGAACCTGCGAGGTGCCGTAATGAACCTGCAGTGAAATAAAGTCATAGCCGATTTTGCGGTCTGCCGTTTTCTCCTCGAGTATCAGCGAGATGAGATCTTCATCCGTAAATTCCTTTTTCTTTCCAGTAAGCTCTTTAAAGATGTTAAAAAATTTATTGATTTCCTCTTCTCCAAACTGGAATCCGAGGTTTTGCAGCTTATCTTTAAATGCGTGGCGCCCTGAATGCTTTCCGAGCACAAGCGCATCCGTTTTCACGCCGACAAGCTCCGGAGAAATAATTTCATATGTTGTTTTTTCTTTTAAGAAGCCGTCCTGGTGAATGCCTGATTCGTGGGCAAAGGCATTATCGCCGACGACCGCTTTGTTCCGCGGCACGGCCATGCCGGTCAGCTTGCTCACTAAATCACTTGTCCGCTTAATCTCATTCAGCTGAATCGTTGATTCCGCCTGGTAGAAATCTTTTCGGATATAGAGGGCGACGGCGATTTCTTCAAGAGAGGCGTTCCCCGCTCTTTCGCCAATACCGTTGATGACAGATTCGACTTGATCTGCTCCGTTTTCAATCGCAGCCAAAGAGTTGGCGACAGCCATGCCTAAATCATCGTGGCAATGGGCCGAAAGCTGGACTTTATCGGCATTGCGGGCATTTTCTTTAATATAGCGGAAGATATTTCCGTACTCGGCAGGCGCTAAATAACCAACCGTATCCGGAAGATTGACGACATCCGCTCCCGCGGCGATCACTTCGCTGACAATCTCGGCTAAAAACGGAAGATCGGTCCGGCACGCATCTTCGGCAGACCACTGGACGATCGGGAAGCGCTCTTTGGCGTATTTCACCATTGCGACCGCCTGTTCCAGAACCTGTTCGCGCGTTTTTTTCAGCTTATATTTTAAATGGATGTCAGAAGTGGCGATAAAAATGTGAATCCTTGGTTCAGCCCCGTCTTTGAGCGCTTCCCACGCCGAATCGATATCTCCTTTGACAGAGCGGGCAAGCCCTGTTACCGAACAGTTTTTAATCGTCCTTGCGATTTCTTTTACTGCATTGAAATCCCCGGGGGATGAAGCGGGAAAGCCCGCTTCCATAATGTTGACCCCGAGTTTTTCAAGCTGCTGGGCGATCGCCAGCTTCTCCTGCGTGTTTAAATTAACGCCCGGCGACTGTTCACCGTCACGGAGTGTCGTATCAAAAAAGTTAATTTTTCGCACCGGCTACCACCGCTTCCTTCTTCTTGCCCTGCTTGACAAACGGCATCATTTCGCGAAGCTTTCTGCCGACCACTTCGATTTGGTGTTCGTTTTCGCTTGCATTGATGGCGTTGAAACGCGGACGGTTGACTTGGTTTTCGACGATCCATTCTTTCGCGAATGTACCGTTTTGGATGTCTTTCAATACTTCTTTCATTGATTCTTTTACCTTCTCATCAACGACGCGCGGGCCTGATACGAAGTCTCCCCACTGCGCTGTGTCGGAAATCGAATATCTCATACCTGCCAAACCTTCTTCATACATCAAGTCGACGATGAGCTTCAGCTCGTGCAGACACTCGAAGTATGCGAGTTCAGGCTGATAGCCCGCTTCTGTCAGCGTTTCGAATCCGGCTTTGACAAGGGAAGTCAATCCTCCGCACAGCACCGCCTGTTCGCCGAAAAGATCAGTTTCAGTTTCTTCTTTAAATGTTGTTTCAAGAACGCCGGCTCTTGCGCCGCCGATCGCTTTAGCATAAGCAAGGGCTTTATCTTTCGCTTCCCCGGTTACATCCTGATAGATCGCAAACAGCGCCGGAACCCCTGCACCTTGTTCAAACGTTCTTCGGACAAGATGTCCCGGTCCTTTAGGAGCGACAAGGAATACGTCAACATCTGCCGGAGGTACGATCTGATGGAAATGAACGTTGAATCCGTGGGCGAATACGAGTGAATTGCCCGCTTGAAGTCCGTCTTTAATTTCCGCTTCATACACTTTTTGCTGCTGTTCATCCGGAAGAAGCACCATGACGATGTCGGCCTGTTCTGCCGCTTCTCTTACCGTGAAAACTTGATGGCCGTCTTCCTCTGCTTTTGCAAAGGATTTCCCTTTTCTGACGCCGACAATGACGTCCACTCCGCTTTCTTTCAGGTTCAGTGCGTGCGCATGGCCTTGTGAGCCGTATCCGATTACCGCTACTTTTTTGCCCGCCAATACGTTTTCTTTGATATCACCGTTATAATATACTTTTACCATTTCAATCTCTCCCTTTTTATGTTTTATACAATAGATATTGTTTTAATAGAGGCCGGCTTTTGCTGAGTTCCCCTCGCAAAGGCCGTGGTGCCTGTTCTGGCAACCTCTTTAATCCCGTATGGTTTCAATAGTTCGATCAGGGCTTCGATCTTGCTTGATTCCCCTGTCACTTGAATCACGACGCTGTCTTTTGCGACGTCGACGACAGACGCCCGAAACGGTGCGATGACGCCGTTTATTTCCGCCCTGCTCGACGGAGGGGAAACCACCCTGATTAATGCCAGCTCTCTTTGGACGATCGATTGATTCGTAATGTCCGTGACTTTCAGTACATCAATCTGTTTATTTAATTGTTTTGTCAGCTGTTCCGTTTCTTTTTCATCTGCCACATGAACGACAAATGTGATCCTCGAAATTCCCGCTGTTTCGGTGTGGCCGACCGTAATGCTTTCAATGTTGTAATGCCGTTTTGTAAACAACCCTGTAATTCTGTTTAAGACGCCGCTTTGATTCAAAACCGTCAGCGTGATGATTCTTTTCAAGGTTTCACCCCCACCATTTCGTGCAGCCCTTTTCCAGGCGCAACCATTGGAAATACTTTTTCAGCTTGTGCAACCTGAACATCGATGACCATCGGTTCATTCGACGTTAGCGCCGCTTCCAGCTTTTCTTCCGCTTCTTCTTCGGATGTGATCCGGACACCTTTGATGCCGTAAGCTTCAGACAGCTTGATGAAATCAGGCTGTGATGTGAACTTGGAGTGTGAATAGCGCTCATCGTAAAAGATTTCCTGCCATTGCCGGACCATTCCGAGGCAGCGGTTGTTTAAGACCACGACTTTGATCGGAAGGTTCAGATCGTGAATGACGGACAGCTCCTGCAGCGTCATCTGGAATCCTCCGTCGCCGAGTATCGATACAACCGTCGCATCCTTATCCGCAAGCTGTGCTCCGATTGCCGCTGGAAGTCCGAAGCCCATCGTGCCGAGCCCGCCGGAAGTGACCCATCTGTCGGCTTTTTGGAACCGATAGAATTGCGCGGCCCACATTTGATGCTGTCCGACGTCCGTTGTTACAATAGCTTCGCCTTTTGTATAGCGGTGGATATATTCGATCAGCTTCTGTGGTTTGAACCCTTCTGTTTCATTCTCTTCATACCAGAGCGGATATTCGTTTTTCCACGCCGCAACCTGCTTTTTCCACTCATCAGAAGCGCTCGGCTTGCCGTTTTGCTTGATCAGCTCTGTCAGTACAAGCTTGCTGTCGCCGACAACCGGAATGTGCGTATGAACGTTTTTGCCGATTTCAGCCGGATCGATGTCAATGTGAGCGACTTTCGCATATTTTGCAAAATGCTTCAGATTCCCTGTGACCCGATCATCGAATCTGGCACCGATGCTGATTAACAGATCGCTTTCATACAGAGCCATGTTGGCCGCATACGTTCCGTGCATTCCGGCCATCCCGAGGAAAAGCGGATGGTCGGCCGGAAATCCTCCTAAGCCTAACAGCGTATGCGCCACCGGAATTTGCTGCTGTTCGACATAATTTTTTAATTCTTCTGACGCTTTCCCGTGCAAGACGCCCGCTCCCGCTAAAATAACCGGCTTTTTCGCTGCACTGACCGCTTCCACAAGCTTTCTGATCTGCAGATAATTCGGTTCCTTCGTCGGCTGATAACCCGGAAGGTGAATCTCATGGTCGTAGCGGAATTCTCCTTCTACAACGGCGATGTCTTTAGGAATATCGATTAAAACGGGGCCCGGTCTTCCTGTTGTCGCGATATGGAATGCTTCTTTAATAATTCTCGGCAAATCTTCGGCATTGCGAACCTGGTAGCTGTGCTTTGTAATCGGCATCGTAATTCCGATGACGTCCGCTTCTTGGAATGCGTCAGATCCGATAACCGATGTCGCAACCTGACCGGTGAATACGACGAGAGGCAATGAATCGATCATCGCATCGGCCAGACCCGTTACAAGGTTGGTCGCCCCCGGTCCGGATGTGGCGATGACGACACCTGGTTTCCCGGAAATTCTTGCATAGCCTTCGGCTGCGTGGATGGCGCCTTGTTCATGGCGCGTCAGCACATGAAACATTCCCGATCCGTAGAGTTTGTCATAAATCGGCAGGACCGCACCGCCCGGATACCCGTAGATCACTTCGACATTTTCCTGTTTTAAAGCCTCGATCAGCATTGACGCCCCTGCCATTGTTTGTGTACATTGGGCATTTTCAGCATCCAACTGTACATTCGTCCCCATTTTTCTTCCTCCTTATCAAGTGATCTTCATCACTGTTCATTCACAATTGGTTTTTAAAAATAATCAATGTATATGTGCCGCAAAGCATGTATACAATCTGCTTTTGCAGCTAAAAAAAGCCTTCCCGCCCACTGTTGACGCTGCACACCTTGCAGGCCAAAGGGGCGAAAAGGCTTTTCTTTCCGCGGTACCACCCTTGTTCGCGGCTTTTGAAAGCCGCCTTATGGATAATCGCTTATCCGGTTTAATAACGAGTGAACCTTCGTGACGTTCACCCGGCCAGCCTTACTAAACGTAGAAATCGTTCAGACTGACACTCAGAGGGGAGTTCACAAGCGGAGGCCGTCACCGGTTCCCAGCAATCCCGGCTCTCTGCAGGCGGCGTTTCCGCTGTTACTTATCCTCTTCAACGTTTGTCTTTATTCAGCTGACACTTAAGCTTTGATCTTTGAGGCTGACTTTTAACCCTTCACGGACGACGCGCTCGCGGAACTTTTCAAGCATCCGATTTGTGTGGACTCCCGGTTTGCCGTCCCCGATCTTGCGGCCGTCAACTTTTACGACCGCGATGACTTCTGCAGCCGTTCCGGTTAAAAACACTTCATCGGCTGTGTATACGTCATGGCGGGTAAACGGCTCTTCTTTCACTTCATAGCCGAGCTCTGCGGCTATTTCGATGATGGCATTCCGGGTGATTCCTTCAAGCGCTCCGATATAGCCCGGAGGCGTCAAGAGCTTTCCGTTTTTATAAATGAATACGTTATCCGCAGAACCTTCGGCGACATAGCCTTGATCATTGAGCATGAGCGCTTCTGTCACGCCCGCCATATGCGCCTCGATCCGGACAAGAATATTGTTTAAATAGTTCAGCGATTTTACTTTAGGGCTCAGCACATCTGGTCTGTTTCTTCTTGTCGGAACCGTAACGATATCAATTCCCGTTTCATATAAATGTTTCGGGAATATTGCCAATGGTTCGACAATTATGATGACACTCGGGTGTGAACAATTGTTTGGATCGAGTCCGAGGTCACCTGCTCCTCTTGAAACGACCAAGCGGATGTAAGCGTCTCTAAGCCCGTTTTTTTCGACTGTTTTAAGAACGTGCTGTGTCAGTTCTTCCTGCTGATATGGAATCTCCAGCATGATCGATCTCGCAGAATCGTAGAGGCGGTCCATGTGCTCTTTCATTCTGAAGATGTTGCCGTCGTATACCCTGATTCCTTCAAACACGCCGTCCCCGTATAAAAATCCGTGATCATAGACTGATATTTTAGCGTCTTCTTTTTTAACGAGTTTGTCGTTTAGGAAGATCCACTGGTCTTTCTGGTCCCCCATCCCTCTAGCACACCTTTCTGTTGTAAATGAACGCTTTAAACGATTAAAAATTCATGATGCGGGAACCCGTTTTCCCGCTGTCATTCCCGGGAAAGATGAAAAGTTTTCAAGTGATTTGTTCTTTTGTTTGAACTCATATTACGCCCCTTTACATGCAGTGTCAACCGTATTTTTTAAAATTATTAGACAATTTCGATTAATCAATCTACTTGTATACGCTTACATGATTGATATAAAAGGAAATTTTAAAATTGAAAAACAATTTAAAATTTTTTATTTAATCTATAAAGATTACATAAAAAAACTGGTGTTTTATACAGTTTTGTTAGATTTTATCACCGACAACTTTTTAAAATTTTATCCCGGCCGGTTAGATTTTTTACCACACACGTGTACAGACTCCATTTTACGATTTTTTACATAAACTGCTGTTAATCAAAAAAGAAACAGGTGAATATGATGTACCGCACTTTTCCTTCACACTCTGATCCACGCGTGCGCCAATACCCAGGATACTTCGGCTATCCGACTACTTATGTCTATAATCCTTCAGCGCACGGGCCCTATCCCTATTATCCGTACGGCGGGGTGTACACCACTCCGACTCTCGGATTCGGCATCGGCTACCCGGGAATTTCCGTTCCGGCTGTGCACGCCTTTACCGGAGGATTCAGAGAAAATTAACAAAGCACAAAAAAAGAGAGGGCATCATGCTCTCTCTTTTTACGGTTAAACGACTCCCTGAGCGATCATCGCATCCGCCACTTTGATAAAACCGGCTATATTGCAGCCGTCGAGCAGATTTCCGGGCCGTCCATATTCTGAAGCCGCTGCAACGCTTCTCTTGTAAATATCGGCCATGATCGTCCTGAGCTTCTCATCCGTTTCTTCCGCCGTCCAGTGAAGCCGTGCGCTGTTCTGCGCCATTTCGAGCGCTGACACGGCTACACCGCCGGCATTTGCAGCCTTAGCCGGCCCGAAAAGAACCCCCGCATCCAAAAAGCGTTTGACGGCGCCCTCTTCAGATGGCATATTTGCCCCTTCTCCGACGGCTTTGACCCCATTTGAAATGAGCACTTCGGCCGTCTCTTCGTCAATTTCGTTCTGGGTCGCGCACGGAAGCGCGATATCGCACGGAATAGACCAAATACCGGAGCATCCTTCGAAATAGTGTGCTTCCGGATGCTCGCTGACATACTCGCGAATCCTTCCGTTGCCGTCTTCTTTGAGCCGCTTCACCGTCTCAAGACAGATGCCTTTTTCGTCATAGACATAGCCGTCAGAATCGCTGCAGGCTACCACTTTCGCGCCGAATTGAGCGGCTTTTTCCATCGCATACAGCGCCACATTGCCTGAACCGGAGACGACAACAGTGCTGTTTTCAAAGCGCAGCCCCTGATCCTTCAGCATTTCTTCTACGAAATAAACGAGACCGTACCCTGTCGCTTCTTTCCTCGTTAAACTGCCCCCGTATTCAAGGCCTTTGCCTGTTAACACGCCTGCATCATAGCGCCCCCGAATCTTTTTATACTGCCCGAACATAAACCCGACTTCCCTTGCCCCGACACCAATATCGCCGGCAGGGATATCCGTGTCCGGTCCGATATGTCTGTACAGTTCATTCATGAAGCTCTGCGTAAAACTCATGATCTCCCTGTCCGACTTGCCCTTCGGATCAAAATCAGCCCCGCCTTTTCCGCCTCCGATCGGCAGTCCGGTCAAAGAATTTTTAAAAATCTGCTCAAAGCCCAAAAATTTAATAATGCTCGCGTTTACAGAAGGGTGAAAGCGGATTCCGCCTTTATACGGACCGATTGCGCTGTTAAATTGAACCCGGTATCCCCTGTTAACCTGGATATTGCCTTCATCATCGACCCACGGCACCCTGAAGGTGATCATCCGTTCAGGCTCTGCAATCCTTTCAAGAATGCGGTGTTCGATATACTTTGGATGTCTTGCCAATACAGGGACGAGGGAATCGAAAATTTCTTTTACAGCTTGAAGAAATTCGCTTTCGTGAAGATTTCGCTGCCGCACTGTCTCGTATGCTTTTGTCACATAATCTCTCGCCGTCTGAAAATTTGTTTGCTCCATTTTTTCTAGCGTATGCATCTTTCTTCAGCTCCCTTTCTAAAATAAAAGCAGAACGAACGTTGTAAGATTTTCTATCATGGTAAATTTTACAACCAACGCCCCGTTTACATCAATCTGGAAAACAGATTAAACCATTGCTGAATTGAGATGTATAACAAAAAGCGAGAATAGACGGGTATTAAGATAGAAGAACCGTTCTTAAAAGCTGAGGAGAAAAGGACCAATAAACCATAAAATACCACTTCATCTAAAAGGTTCTATCCGTACAAAATGTCTATTTTCTTTGTGGTCGGCGCATTTCCTGTTGTTCTCCCAGCAAAGGATGAGCATCTTATCCCGTTTTTAAAATGAATCCTACTGCATACAAAACGAAAACACATAGCTCTCTTATTTCATGGCAACAATAAAACGAAAACGGGGGTGATCTGATGGACGACAAAAAAGAAATGTCAAACGTTGAAACACAAAGAAACTTTTTAACTGCTGAAGAATTTCCTGAAGGAGCGTATGGAGCTGCACAGGGCAAAGACAAGCCTGTTGAGAACAAAAACACGCCATGGAAGGAAGGTCAGCAATACTACAGCAATTTCACATATGAATTCCGCAATCTCCACCAAGGAATGCCCCGGCAGTACCCCGGAGCGCATCCAACACATGACGAAGAGGATCAAAACGAGGAATGACCGATTTAAAAAAGAGCCGTGCTAAACGGCTCTTTAAAGCTTTTTATTGTAGGGGCTGTTGGAAATTTTGATTTTGCTGCTGGTTTTGTTGGTTTTGCTGACCCTGTTGTCCTTGCTGGTTAAATGACTGCTGCGCCTGCTGAAGTGCCTGGCTCATTTGGTTCATGGCCTGGTTTGTCTGGATCCCTTGAAGAGCCTGATTCAGCTGCTGGACAGCCTGCTGAATGCTTTGCTGAATTTGCTGATCCGTCTGCTGCATTTGCTGCTGAGATTGGGAGCTGAATTGCTGAATTTGCTGCTTCAGCTGATTGATTCCCTGGCTCAATTGAGAGCTCTGCTGGCCGCTTTGTCCCTGCTGCTGTGACCCCATTTGATTAACAGTTTGCTCCAGCTGGGCAAGCTGCTGCTGGATATTTCCGAATTCTTGAGCAAGTTCGGTATCCGTAATGTTGGCCCCGAGCAGCTGCTCATGCTTTTGTTTTTGTTGCTTCTGCTTTTGCTGCTGATTTTGCTGTTGCTTTGTCATGACAACATCCTCCTTAAAATTGATCACACCCTTTAGCTTTTTCATTTTGTTTGAAATGATGAAAGGGAATTTTTAGGATGTTGTTGTTTTGCAATATCAAAAGCCTCAAACCCTTGTATACCAAGAAGTTTGAGGCTTTTTTCAGAGACGTCCCAGGAGAGATTCGAACTCCCGACCGACGGCTTAGAAGGCCGATGACCCTTATGGACAGCATGTGACATCAGTTAACCAAAAGCCCATGATATCAAGGTTCTTTGCCCTTTTTTGTTTTCTGGAGGAACTAAAAATACCTAATTGGGAGCGAATCCGCTCCCCACTCGCTCCTAATTTTTCAATTAATTCATAAGTTTAAAAAGGGGACATGTTCCCCTGTTACCAAAAGAAAAATCAAAAAAACCTGTGAAGAATTTAACTAATTCAAGGAGTCCAAAGTCTTAAGAAGAGTGTTTATATATGAAAGGAGTGTTCTTCATATGACAGTCGAAGGTTTGTTTGAAACTTCAATTAAATCTATGTTCCGAGAAGAAGTATCTATGCTGGTTAAGTCGTTTTCACTCGAGAATCAAAAGAAGCAGCTCCAATCTTATCTAACCATGTAAGAACTTTCGAAAAAAACCGGTTTGAGTCTTTATACTCTTAGAGATTTAATGCGTTTAAAGCCATGCTAACCTTTTATCTATAGCCTCACAAAGTTGAACAACTTCTGATTCTGTTTTAAATTCAGTTAAATCAACCGATTGTTCCTGCTCCGCCAACAAATGTTCTTTATAATGAATCAAACGAGATTGTTCCAATGATTTCAGCATATTACTGCAATATGTTTTTGTAGACGCTTCTTTAATTGTATCCTGTAAGCAAGCCTTGTAAACACTTTTGTCCATAATAGTCCGATCACCTCTAAGAATGTGTACTCCTATTATAGATAAACAAATGCGAGAAATAAAGAGATATTTATACTCTCATTCCTTTTTATTCTCCATCTGGAAATTCATTGTTGACAAAAAATAAAGCCTTGCTTCATTGATCATACTGCCGGTACTTTTTCCGGCCGGCTTCAAGTTCCTGCTTCAACTGCAAAACATCAGTACGTCAAAGCCGGTTCACTTGTCCAATTTTTTAAACTGGTTTAATCCGTCCATCACTAATCAGCTTACTCATCCGCTGCTTATTCACTTTTAAAATATTCTGAGCCTCCGGGGTGCCGAGGACTTCATTTTTTATAAAAGGACCAAAATAAATATAGTCCCTTTATCTATAGGTGGCAAACGTATGACAAAAAAACTTTTTCAAGAGACCTTTTCCCTCACAATTTCTTTTGAGCACTAACCTTCAACTTGTTAAGTGATTAACACTGTATAAAAGACAACTCTTATGCTCAAATAAATCCTTTTAGGTTCTTCGGATGCATTGTGATTATTCAAAGGAAGACAACCTTATTAATTTTGAGGATGTCGTCGGAGTGGAAATAAAGTAAGCCCTATTATTCAAAGAGCAACGCAGTTACCTCATGACGGCCTTTATCTTAATCGCTTTTTTCCTTCTTAAATTAGCCCTCCAATATTCTAATTCATTACACCTAGTATAATTTCATTACGCACAAGATTTTAGATGGTTCCTTTTTACTGTTATGCACATAACGCCCCTAATTACCTTGTTTTTCAAGTACAATGAGGTTGAATTATAATAAGAAGGGTGGCATTATCGTGAAAGAAAAGAAGCACAATGGTTTTAAGACATTTGTTATGGTACTGACATTAATATTGGTTTCACCTGTATTTTCAATATCAGTATCAGCGTCAGAACTAACTGACAACGAAAAACTACATACTGAAACTACTGGAGCATCTAAAGGAAATTCTGTACCCGATCAAATACTGAACAGCGAAGATTTTAAGAATGTAAAGGTGGGTATGAATGATGTAAAGAAATTAGAAGCTTATCTTAAATTAAACGCAGATGGAACTCTTACCTTAGATCCCTCTTATACTAAACTAGATATTTCACGTTCTGTCACCAACGAAGTTCAAGAATGGATTAAATACTTGAACGGTTTAGTAAAACAAAAAGAAGCTGTCATTAACTCTGATTTTAGTGTGAAAATTTTAGACAAAGACGGTAGTGTATTGACACTTGAGAATGGAAACAATAATAAAATGAAAGTAGCGAAAAAAGGCTGCGGTCGATCTGGTCATGATGTCTACTGGTGGGGATATAATCTTTATTTTGACTGTAATGAAACAAGAACACTATATCAATCATTTAAAGCAGGCGGTGGAGCAACCTCTGGTCTTGCTTTAATATCAAGGGTTATACCCGTACCTCCTACACAATTAGCAAGCGTAATTTCCGGAGTAATCGGAGGCGGACTAGTTGGTTTTGGTCAAATGATTCAAGACGAACATGAAGGGCATGGTGTTAGAATACGTTTTACTGGACTCGGATATGCAGCTGTTCCAACTGGAGTTTTTCCACAATAAAAATGAAAGAGGGGAAACTATGACTTTCTTAGTTTTAATGGTAGGGTTATTTCTTTTCATTTACATGAAAGAACCATTCAGCAAAAAAGTGTATGCTTATGTTTACGTAGCTTTTTATTTAATGGTTTTAGCCCTATATATTATTAACACTACATTTGTAAATTTAATATCTAGCAGACTATTATTAATTGTAACAGTAATTGTCATTTCACCATTGTTCATCAGTTTCCTTAAATCCTCAAATGAATCTCGTTAGTTTCAAGTTAGAGGAGCAGGCATAATGCCTGCTCCTTTTCGTTACTTCAATAAAGCTTCAATTTTCGCTTTAGTTTTAGGTTCGTAAATACCGCGACAAACAGTCTGATTTAACTCGAATTTTTTGTCCAGCATAAATCTTGTTTGCATTCTTGATGCTATTCCAAGACTGCAGCGTCTTAATTGATGTATTGAACTTTTTGGAGATTCTAGATAAAGTGTCGCCAGTTTTGATTGTGTAATATTGCTTATTATTTGATGCCTTTGATGCACTACCACTTATTTTTAATTTTTGGCCAACATAAATCTTATTAGGATCTTTAATATTGTTCAAACTCTGAAGAGCTTTGACAGTCGTGTTGTATTTCTTTGCGATAACAGAGAGTGCATCCCTTTTTTGACAGTGTAAACCGTCTCCTTTTTAACTGGCTTTTTGTTTGAAACTGGTTTTACAGTAGCAGCTTTTTCAGTTCACGGCCACCATTGCCCGTAACCCGTCACGATAACAAATATTTGAGAATTTGCCGTCACCCTTACGAGTAATTGTGATATTCACAGAATTGTCCCCAGGGCGGGCAGTTAAGCGTTCAAGCTCAACTTGCTTTGTCTCATTTGAAAGATAAATGCCGCGGAGCTTCAGTTCCTGCTCATCCATTCATTTTATCCCCCTTTTTGTCGGATTTTTCTCGGATTTGAATATAAAAAAACCTTGAAAGGCAATAGCCAATCAAGGTTCTAAAAGCACATTTCATTCTTCATCATCTTCATAAAGGTTGTCCAAAAATTCATTGATGTCATCAGCTAAGATATACATATTGCTCATGTCATCAGGATTCTCTGACTCTTCTTCATGATCCCAAAAATAAATTTTGTCATAATAAGGTTCTTTAGTGCCTAGGCATATTACGTTCCCTGCAGGATCATCTGCAATCGGAATAAAGCCAGTTGGAAGTCTATACTCATATATGTCTATGACTTTCTCTAAATTATCATACATGTCACCAATGCCATTAAATACATTCAGAACGCTCTTTCCTTGTTCATCAGAAATATTAAAAATATTTGGTTCAGGATATCCACCATTCCACTGAAGTAAAAATTTCTTGTATTTTTCCGTTAGCTTTACGTTATTTTTTGTTTCAAACTGTTCAATCTCTTCTAAAGAAAGTTTTTTACCTGGTTCTTCAATTCTCACCATTAATTTCTCCTCCTTATCTACTTGCCATTAACAGTTGATACTCCACCTGCATGAGTAAATTCCCTATGAATATCTTTTTCTACAAGAATCATCGTTTTCCCGTCTTGGTGATGATGCCATATATAACCTGAAGGTGGCCTATTAAGTGATGGTACAGGTGGATCAGAATCTTTATTTAAGCCAGCCTCTATATTTGCCTTCTTATAATCCGCTGGTCGATTGGTCGGTTTTGAGATTTCTATTTCTACCGGTTTCACCGTAGGGTGCATATATGGTGTGAAATCAGGATAACCGTCAGGATATCTTACAGTTTGTCCATGTTTATTTGTGTATACCCAAGTACCATTTTTATCTATCTCTACTTTCCCGCCTTTCATCTCCCATTTTTCTGGAACAGGCGAATTTTTAGGCTTAGTTGCCAATTGTTCTTTTGTAAATTTTTTTATCGTTTCATTTTTACCCTTAGCAACAGGATTCACTTTTCCACTTGTTGATTTAAATAAAACACTCTTCTTCTTATCCTCAACCAGCTCACGTATCAGAGGTGTATTCTTCACGTTAATAGAATTCGGAGCATCCTGAAGAATCCCTTGCAATGCAGGAGTGTAACGATTATTAGGTGGCTTAATTGACTGTTTTATAGTCTTACCGGCTTTCTTCGCCTTGTTGACCGCGGCTTTCCCCGCTTTTGCAAGATCTTTCGAGCCTGTCGAAACAGAAGATTTTCCGCTTTTCAAGCCCCAAAGGCTGCCGATCATATAAGTAAAATAATGCGCTCTTGAATACGCATCCCCATGTACTACTTTCTCATCCCATTTTTCCGCCAACGTGTCAACCATACTCATAAAAGCGCCCTTATAATCGTATTCAAGAACCGTGTCTAAAACGACTTGTGGGTCTTTATGTAAATGGTCGATTGTCCACCCAATATTCCACCCCAACTGAATTCCGCCATCAACAAAATCTTTCGCAAGATCATATCCAGCGACAGCGCTGCCTTTAGCTGATTTATATACAGGACCTAAATATTTCTCCCCTGCCTCATCTAATTTTTCCCCTGCGTCCACTATACCATCTATAAAGCCTTTGCCGGTCTCTTTAATATTATCAATTGTCGTTTGAAGGGGGTCATTCCAGAACTCAATAGATTTAACATGCTCCATTTGTTCTGGTGTGAGATTATCATAACCAATTTCTTTAGCAATCTTAAGATATTCCGCTGAATCGGATGTATTTTCGAGCTTTTTTCTCAGCTTATAAAGCTGAACATCATGTTCACTAACTTCGCTGACTTCTTTTTCAAGCTTTGATCTCTTATCCAGCTTATCCAACATGACGCCCATCGCTGTGTCTTGGCCACCACGCAAAGTATCCATCTCATCCGGCTTTAAAATCGAACCCTTTTGGTAACCGGTGATTTCAATTTTAGGGCCTGTGTACATTTTTTCAAGTCGGCTTATGTATCTATGCATCGTTTCCAGGTCGTTTTCAGCGGTTTTAAGAGCGCTTGTCTGTTCGCGGTCAAAAGCATGTAGCTTTTCAATTGTCTGATTAATTTCCTTTAAGGCTTTCTGATTCTGTTCATGAAAACCGCTGTCATTCAAATCGGGCAAATCGACAATGTGGCTGACTTTTGCGATCGTGGCATTTGTTTTAGATACCAAACGCTTCGTTGTGCGGTCGGCAGCATTCACCCCTTGTTCCAGCTCGTGTTCGAGAAAGGTTTGCGAAATAAATCCGTTGTGGTTTGGTTCCAGAGAATTCAGCGCGCTTTTCATTTTCTTCAGCGTGGAACTGTATTCCTCTATGAAAGTATCATAGAACTGTAGAAAAGGGGTGTGGCATTCCTCGTAAAAGGCGCGGATCGCGTCGCCACCTTTTCCTTTTAAAGCATCATCAAGTGATGTAATGCTTTCTACGGCTTTTTTGACTTTTGCGAATTCGTCTGACTGATGTTTTAATTGTTCCAGCGTGTGGTCAATGGCTTTGTGCAACGCCTGAACATCCAGAGTTTTCATAGCACTCTCCTCTAATACTAAAGTGACATACCTCGAAATATTTTACCACTTTATAGAAAGGAATTGGTGAATAAATCCTGTCAATCCATGAAAATGAATCTTATTGAGTAGGTCTTATACCCTGACACGTTCGACTTGTTATTTTCAAATGCCAAAAAAGGAAAATCATTGTCAAAAAATGATCCTTTATGTAAAATGAATCATATGCAGAAAAAGGAAAAGACCAGACATTAATTTTTTGAATATTTAAAAACAACTATATGAAAGGATGCTGGGGGCATTGGAAGCTAAAGTTGCGTTTGAGAAAGTCGGTAAAATGCTTAATGATTGGTATTGTTTTATTAGACAAAACAATATTCAAAATGCTACTAAACTGCGGGAAGAAATTAAAAATATACTGCCTAATATGAAGGAAAATCAAAATGTGCTGTTATATTTTAACCTTATAGATTCACGATTTAAACTGATGACTGAGAATTACAAAGAATCTGGAGATCTGTTAAACGATATCAAATCAAAAGCTTTAGAATCCTGTACTGATGATATGATTCAGTACTATTTCTATTTCTTTTCTGGATTGTATGAGTTTTATAAAAAAAGATTTACCAAAGCCATTAATTTTTATAGAATCGCGGAAAGTCGTCTACATAAAATCCCTGACGAAATCGAAAGGGCAGAGTTCAATTATCAAGTTGCCATTGCATACTATGAAATTCGGTAAAATTATTTTTCCTTAAATCATGCTGAAAGAGCATTAGAGAGTTTTAAAGCAAACGGTATGTATTCCAATAGAGCAGCAACGTGTCAAATGGTTATTGCATGTAACAAAATGGATTTACTTCAATACAATGAAGCTGAAGACATTTTCAAAAGAGCCATTAAGGAGGCTGCTCAAGCAAATGAAAAAAGGGCTGAAGCCCTGGGATATTTCAACCTTGGCATATGTTATGAAAGACAGGAAAAGTTAGATGCGGCCCGACAATCCTTTGAATCAGCATTGGATATTCCAGAGCATCAAAGATCAGTTTATTCTGTACGAAGTATGTATATGTTAACCCGGGTGCTCTGTAAAAAGGGTCTTATTGATGAGGCGCAAGAATGGTACAAAAAAGCAATCTATGAAGCTGCTAAAGCTGGAGAAACAACATATGAAGCCAAACTGAATATCATAAAATCTTTATATATGGATTTAAACGAGACATCATTAGAGAAAGGATTTAATGTTCTCAAGGAAAATAACCTCTGGAGTGATGTTGCGGAATTGTCACAAAATGCAGGTAAACACTTCAAAAAGAAGGAACACCAGGCACTTGCGGCGAAATATTTTGAGGAAGCATTAATTGCCAAAGACCAAATCCAACGATTAACGGAGGGGATTGACTGATGAAAAAATTCCTGATCACCCTGGCTACAGTATCATTAACAAGCTTTATGTTATTAGGAGCTGTTCATACACCGAGTGACAACTTAGTCAAGACAACAACTATAAAAGTAGCTGAAAATGGAGCTTTCGGATAAAAATTCGCGGACTCATAAGAGTCTGCTTTTTTTGTTCTTAACAGCCCTCAGATTATCCCGAGAGCTGTCGCGAGATTGTAAATGGCCCGCCGTTTGACCTGATAGTATTTGTCCTTTTTCAGTCCCATCTCCATATAAATCTCAATGTCCTTTATTTTTTGGGGAGAGAGATACTTGGCCTTTATAATCTTTACTTCATCATCATCAAGGCTTTGTTTAAGCGCCCTGTCCATCTGACAAACTTTCAATTCATTTAAAGAGTGCTGGTCCCTGAGCTGCGGGAAAAGGTTATTCATCCCGGCCGCTTCCCGTTCTTTCCGGTTTTCAAGCTGAACCTTCAAAGCCTTATATCTTTTCAACTCCCTTATAATCGTATTTCTGACTTCTTTTTCGTCTATAGGCGGCAGAAAAGTCAATTGTGTAGCTGACATGCTAAATCCCTCCTAAAAACAAATTAGACACCAAATAAACGCTTATACAACGTCGATTTGGTGTCCGCAGGCTCTCCTTCTTGGACCAATATAAATTCCTGAATCCATCTATTCCATTAGAGACTTAATTGTTGTTTCTCTCAAATAATTTCATTTCGATGGTAATTCGATCCCCCTCTCGCTTTTTCGGCATCTTTACCGAAGGCATTTGCGCCACAGTCAAATCGGAAAAATCTTCGTCGATTGTGAAAACCGGTTTCTTTTTCGTCAACAAAAAACGCCTCCTACTTCGTTAAATTGATCGGTGCAAAATTGCGTCGGTTTTTTAATTGACCGATACATTGACCGTTACATTTAACGAGTAGAAAGCGTGTTATGACGGGCTTTATCGCCCCATTACGTGACGTCCCAGGAGAGATTCGAACTCCCGACCGACGGCTTAGAAGGCCGTTGCTCTATCCAGCTGAGCTACTGGGACATGATGTTGTTTTGTTTCGCTTTAACTATCAGCGACAAGATTTATTATATGCGGATCGGGACATAAAGTCAACAACTTTTTAGAATTTTTTTCTTCACGAGGAAGAAAAAAATTCTTCCTCATGAATGTGCTGGCAATTGGACGTGGTTCGTCAGGCTTTCGACTTCCCGGCCGTCCAAGTCATAAAAGCGGACCGTTGCATTGTCTTTGTCAATGTTTAGTATAGCATAAGTTTTTTCTTTCCGCACCCGCGGAAGGCGGATGCTGCCGGGGTTGATCAGCAGTTTTCCGTCCATCAGTTCGCTTCCCGCGATGTGGGAATGGCCGAAACAGATGATATCGGCGCCGAGCTCTTCAGCCTGGTAATACACATTTAAAAGCGACTGTTTAATGCCGTATAAATGTCCGTGTGTGAAAAAAAGTTTTCTCGATCCGACGGGAACGACAATTTCGTCTTTAAACTCTCCGTAAAAATCGCAGTTTCCTTTTACCGTTAAGTAAGAGGATAGCGCGGGATGGGAAGGATCCAATTCGGAATCCCCGCAATGGATAATGAGATCTGTTTCCTCCCCGTGCCGCTCAGCGATCATTTCCAGTTCGTCTTCAAGGCCGTGGCTGTCGCTGACAATCAGAACCTTCATGATCGGCCCTCCTCCTTTACGCTTGATCCAATAAAGCGGACAGTTTTTTCAGCGCTTCCGCTCTGTGGCTGATTTTGTTCTTTTCGCCGCTTGAGAGCTCGGCCATCGTTTGATCTTTGTCTTTGACGAGAAAAACCGGGTCGTAGCCGAAGCCGTTTGTGCCGCGCGGCTCTTCGGTAATGTACCCTTCCACAGAACCTTCGACCGTTTTCGTTTCCTGTCCGGGAATGCATAATGCGAGCGCGCATCTGAACCTCGCGGAACGGTCTTCTTTTTCCACCCCTTCGAGCTCTTTCAATAGCTTTTTCAGGTTGGCGAGATCGTTTTTCTCTTCTCCTGCATAGCGGGCCGAGTATACGCCGGGGCTGCCGCCGAGGTAGTCGACAGACAGGCCGGAGTCATCGGCAATCACGATTTTGCCGGTTTCTTTCGAAATCGTTTCCGCTTTAATCACCGCGTTTTCTTCGAATGTCTGCCCGGTTTCTTCGATTTCGGGCGTATAGCCGATGTCCAGCAGAGATTTGGCATCGTAGCCCCTCGGTTCAAGCATCGCTTTGAATTCCTTGACTTTCCCTTCGTTTTTCGTGGCAATGATGACTTCTTTCATCGTATATCAAGCCTTTCTCATGTTATTGTTGAATGGCTGATGCAACGTCGCCGAGCACTTCTTTCTGCTTTTCGATGAGTTCGGCGATCCCTTTCTCAGCCAGTTCTAAAAGCCCGTCCAGTTCACTTCTTGAGAATGTCGCTTCCTCTCCTGTTCCCTGAAGTTCGACAAAGCGGCCTTCGCCTGTCATGACGACGTTCATATCAACCTCTGCTGCAGAATCTTCCTGATAGTTCAAATCAAGGATCAATCCTTTTTCCTTATCGATTCCCACTGAAGTGGCAGCCAAAAAGTCGGTGATCGGCATCGCCTTCAGCGTGCCTTTTTCGACAAGTCTTCCGACGGCAAGCGCCATGGCCGTAAATGCTCCGGTGATCGACGCGGTTCTCGTACCTCCGTCAGCCTGAATGACGTCGCAGTCAATCCAGATCGTCCGCTCACCGAGCTTTTCCAAATCAACGACCGCCCGCAGAGCTCGTCCGATCAGCCGTTGAATTTCCATCGTCCGTCCGGAAATTTTCCCTTTTGACGATTCCCTGATCGTCCTTTGGTTCGTGGCCCGCGGCAGCATGCTGTATTCGGCGGTGATCCAGCCCTTCCCCTCTCCTCTCAAAAAGGGCGGCACGCGGTCTTCCACAGACGCGTTACAGATCACCTTTGTCCCGCCGACTGTAATCAGGACCGATCCCTCGGGATGCGTAATGAAGTCGAGGTCCATTGTGACAGGGCGCAGTTCATTGTTTTCTCTTCCATCGTATCTCATTTTTTACCTCCGATTGTATGTACATAAACCTTTCACAATCATTCCGCTCTTCCAAAAAGCTGAATAAAGAAAGAGGCAGCTTTAATCGCTCACCTCTTTTTCTATAGTATATCAAAAATCTCTGCTTAAAAACTACCTGTGTTCACCTTGCTCGGTCTTGAAACCGGCTTGGAAAGCTTTTCTCCTTTTTCATTCACGAGCTCAGCTTTTCCGTTCACAGTAACCGACACACTTTTTACATCAGGCAGCTCGGTTAATGTCAACACAATACTGTTTAACACTTCATCTGATATCACTTTTTTCTCGCCGTCGGCACTCCCGTAGATCGCTTTGTTAAAGTCGAGGGTTACATGGCCGTCTTCAATCTTCGGCTCGTTTTCAAGCTTAACGTCGCCCTGGAAATCGGAAAGCAGGCCGCTTTTATTGCCCGGTCCTTCCGTCAGCTCTTTAATCGCCGCCGTCACCTGGTCTTTTTCTTTTGCAGACGTCCGCTTTGTTACCGGAACGTAGTATGTGCCTTTGTCTGATTCAGCTAAATAATAGACGGTGACTGGCTGTGTCGCAGTTATATCGGTCACACCCGCCGTATCGAGGTTGATGCCGTCCTCGCGGCTGAGTTCTTCTGAAATCGGCGTGCCGCTAACAGGCATTTCTTTCAAATCATGGCCGTTCATGCGGATCTTCACTTTATCAATCGAGTTAAACTGTGTTAACGTCCATGTAATCGCCTGTACGATTTTTTGCTCGTCTTCAGCTTTATAGTTTTTAAATTCATTTGAGAAATCAGCAATTGCTGTTCCGTCTTCTTTAATATCAACATTGACCGTTGTATCCGCCGGCAGCACGGCTCTGAATCCGTTTGGCAGGATGTTTGAAACAGGGCCGCCTTCAACGAGGTATTCAAGCGCTTGTTTAGCCGTACCTTCCTGCTTTGGCAGCGGCAGCGTCTGGGCTGTCACATAGCCGTTCTTATCAATGAGATAAAGCTCTCTCATGACCGTATCGCTCGTTTGAGCCGCTTTATCGTCGCTTGTCGTTTTGCTGCCTTTGTCTTCTGTTTTATCTTTGGTTTTGTCTGTTTTGTCTTGCTCCTTCTCCTCTTTTACATATGTGATGTCCTGCGGCGGATCTATCTCCTCTGAGGCTTGATCTGACTGAAATATTCCGCACCCGGAAAGAAGCAGCGCGGAGGCCGTAACCGAAACCGCGATTCCTTTCATTCCTTTTTTCAGCATACTTTTCCCTCCTAAGGCAGTTTGTACTATTATGTATACGAGCCCGCTTTTGAATTAGACCGCTTTTTAAAAAAATCCCTCTCAATACAAAAAACCTTTTCTTTAAAAGAAAAGGCTCATGAAAAAAGCTGCCGTTTGCTTGTGCGGCAGCTTTATTTTATAGCGGTTTCCTGAAGAGAAATGCTTTCCACATTTTTCACTTCGTATCCAAACCAATCGTTTGCAATTTTTGTGAAGCGGGCGCGTTCCCCGGTTGTTAAAAACAAGTGTTCAGGCGGTTCCGCCGTTTTGCTTAATAAACCGTTGTATGACAAGATCGTGCTGACTTCCCTGGCCGTTTCATCTCCGGAGGAAATGATGTTGACGCGCTCTCCCATATAGCGCTGAATCGGTTCTTTTAAAATCGGATAATGCGTGCATCCGAGAATCAGCGTATCGATTGATGAATCCCTGAGCGGGTGCAGTGACGACCTGACGATTTCATCAGCCGTCTCATCCAAAAATTTGCCGCTTTCCACAAACGGGACAAACATTGGGCAAGCCAGATTTTCTACCGTTAAATCTCCGTTCAGCGAAAGAAGCGCTTCTTCGTATGCGCCGCTTTTGATCGTGTTTTCCGTTCCGATCACGCCGATTCGCTGGTTTTCCGTCACTTTAATCGCGGTTCTGGCTCCGGGCTGCACAACGCCGATGACGGGGATCGCGACTTCTCTGCTGATTTCCTCAAGCGCGATGGCCGTCGCTGTATTGCAGGCGATCACGAGCATTTTAATATGGTGGCGGGATAACAAATAATTTGTCATTTCCCATGTATATGACAGGACTTCTTTTCTGTCCCGAGGTCCATATGGACACCTTTTCGTATCTCCAAGATATATAATTTTTTCTTTCGGCAGCTGCCTCATGATTTCTTTTGCAACGGTTAAACCGCCGACTCCCGAATCAATGACTCCTATCGGTTGATCCAACAAAATCGCCTCATTTTCTGTTCATTTCCTGCTGAAGTTTAATTAATAATTTTTCAAATGCGGCTGTTTCTTCCTCGGAAAACGCCTCTAACATGTCTTCCAAATAGTCCTGCCTTTTTTGAATGACCTCCTGGATGATCCGCTCTCCTTCCGATAGAAGATGAATGCGGACTACGCGCCTGTCGGACGGATCTTTCACCCGTTCAACGAGATTGTTTTTCTCCATTCGGTCAATTAAATCCGTCGTGGTGCTGCACGCCAGGTACATCTTTTGTGATAACTCGCCGATCGTCATATCCCCGTATTCATACAGCCATTGAAGACCGACAAACTGGGGAGGGGTAATCGTATATTGGGTGAGAATTTCTCTTCCTTTTTGTTTAATGATGCCCGCAATATGGCGGAGTGATTTTTCAATATCCGCTATGTGATTCAAAGAAGCATTCGAATTCATTTTCTCTACCTCGCTCGACTCGTTGTTTTGTTTTCAAAACACTTGAGTCTATTTTCCTTCTTTTCTACATAAATTGCAAGACTTCAACATGAATATACAAATTGCACCTAAAAACAAATAACCGGTTCCCTTCTTGTTACAAGAAGGAACACCGGCTCAATTTAGAGCTCTAGCTCACCCATTCGAAGAAGTTCAACAACAGCTTGCGAACGGCCTTTCACTCCCAATTTTTGCATCGCATTGGAAATGTGATTACGTACAGTCTTTTCACTTATAAAGAGCTCGCTTGCGATTTCCTTTGTTGTCTTGTCTTGAACGAGCAATTCGAACACT
The DNA here is from genome assembly GCF_037976035.1 of Bacillus sp. FSL K6-0972. Lineage (NCBI taxonomy): Bacteria > Bacillati > Bacillota > Bacilli > Caryophanales > Bacillaceae > Bacillus > Bacillus sp. FSL K6-0972. The sequence goes on from NZ_CP150260.1 coordinate 3,036,153, forward strand.
TCTCTTTCTCTTTTTGTTAGCAGCGGCTTTGATTGAAACTCTTTCTCCTTCAAGTATTGTAACCCTCCTTGCTAAGGTGAGAGCTGATCTGAAACGAATGGGTTTCGATATAGTCGTGATATCATATGAAACATACGCAAGGTCGGTGACGTTTCTGACGGAGAAAAGGGTTCCCTCAAACACCTATTTTTCAAATCATAACACAGGCATCGTTTCAGGGCTGAATTTCTAAGGGAGACATTTTAAAATCCAGGAGATCAGCCGCCATCTTTTCGTAATATATGCGTGCGTTTTCTTTTTCTGCACAGCGTGAATGATTTGTGCAGCCGCTTTTTCGGGCGAAGCCGTCCAAAACAGATGATCACCTTTTGCAAGAGCCGTGTCCACAAAGCCGGGCTGAATTTCGGTGACCACAATTTCATCGCAACCGAGTTTTTTCACTTTTTGACGGAGTCCTTTTAAATAATTTGAAACGAATGCTTTTGAAGCGGCGTAGGTGACGGCCCCTCCGTTTCCTCTCAGCGCGGCGATGGATGAAATGCCGACTAAATGCCCTCTCCTATTTTTGATAAAATGCTCCATCAACACGTTCGAGCAGGACACAAATCCCGTCACATTTACATCGATCGTTTCCTTTTCTTTGCTCCAATCCATTTCGCTTTCCAAATATCCAACACCTGAACAGATGAAGACTGCGTCTGCCCAATTCATCTCATCAAGCAGTTCTTTCAACAGTATAGGCGAGCGTTCGCTGTCGGCTGTATCGACCTTTTTAATGTATGAAGGTCCAGGGAGGTCGTCACGCAATTTGGCTAGCAGTTCATACCGTCTTGCTGCAAGACCGACCTCCACTCCTGCGGCTGACAGCTGCTTGGCAAGCGCTTCGCCAATTCCGGAACTCGCGCCGATGATCATCGCTTTTTTCATTTTCCTCTCCCTGTCAATTATTTCTCAGGAAATGAGTCATTGCCAAGCAGTTTTGCTTTTTGTTCACCTGTCCATTTCACCGGCTTACCCGTATCTTTCGCAATTTGCACCATGACCGCCATTCCTGTAAAGCAAAGGTCACCTTCCCCATTTTTCGCCGCATAGTGGAGGGTGAGGGAAGCGTTGCCGACAGATGCTGTTTTGACGCCGATTTTCAAATGTTCATGAAGCATGACCTGCTGAAAATAATCGCATTGCTGGCTCGCCACGACGGGAATTGCCGCGCTATTCCCGTCTGAAAGGCGATCCATGACGCCCAGGTGCTTAAAATAGGAAATCCTCGCTTCTTCGAAGTAGACAAACGGTGTGACATTGTTCATATGACCGAACATGTCCGTTTCTGAAAAACGGACGGATACTTCATCAAAAAAAGAAAATGATTGACACCATGTGTCAAACGGTTCTTCAATATATCCCGGCAGCTTCATTGTTTTTCATCCCCTTTGATCATGAAAACACCTCTTCGGCTTGAAGAGGTGCGTTTTTTTCGTGTTATTCCGAGTTGTCGCTTCCGAAGAAGTTTTTAAACGCCTGAACGGTCGTATCCCTGTTTAATGCAGCGATTGAGGTTGTGAGCGGGATGCCTTTCGGACATGACTGCACGCAGTTTTGCGAATTTCCGCATTCGGCCAGTCCGCCGTCCCCCATAATCGCTTCAAGCCGTTCCGATTTGTTCATCGCTCCTGTCGGATGGGTGTTGAATAAGCGGACTTGCGAGAGCGGTGCAGGTCCCATAAAGTTTGTTTTATCGTTCACGTTTGGACAAGCTTCAAGACATACGCCGCAAGTCATGCATTTTGACAGCTCATAAGCCCACTGCCGTCTTCTTTCCGGCATTCTCGGTCCCGGTCCGAGGTCATATGTGCCGTCGATCGGCACCCATGCTTTGACTTTCTTCAATGAATCAAACATGCGGCTCCGGTCCACTTGAAGGTCGCGGACAACCGGGAATGTTTTCATCGGTTCAAGGCGGATCGGCTGCTCAAGCTGGTCGATCAGCGCTGTACAGGACTGTCTCGGCTTGCCGTTGATGACCATGGAGCAAGCGCCGCACACTTCCTCGAGACAGTTCATATCCCAAGCAATCGGCGACGTTTTTTCTCCTTTTGCATTCACCGGGTTCCTTCTGATTTCCATCAAAGCGGAAATCACGTTCATATTCGGACGGTATGGAATTTCAAACTCTTCTTGGTAAGGATTAGAATCCGATGTATCCTGACGAGTGATGATAAACTTGATTGTCTTATTTTCACTCATGATTTCGCCACCTTTTTCTTCGAGTAATCCCGTTTACGCGGTGCGATTAATGAAACATCGACATCCTCATAATGGAATTTCGGGGCTTCAAAATCGCCTGCATGTTTCGCCATTGTTGTTTTCAGCCATTCCTCGTCATTACGTTCAGGGAAATCCGGTTTATAATGGGCGCCGCGGCTCTCATTCCGGTTGTATGCACCGAGCGTGATCACCCGTGCCAATTGCAGCATGTTGTGCAGCTGACGTGTGAATACGGCTCCCTGGTTGCTCCATTTTGCCGTATCGTTGATATTGATGTTTTGGTAGCGCTCGGCAAGCTCTTGGATTTTTTCATCCGTTTTCAGCAGCTTGTCATTGTGGCGCACAACCGTCACGTTATCTGTCATCCATTCGCCGAGCTCTTTATGAAGGACATAAGCATTTTCATTGCCGTCCATTTTCATAATGTCAGCCCACTTTTCTTCTTCCTTTTTGACGTAGCTGTCGAAAACGGAAGAAGACAGATCTTCTGCGGATGTTTCAAGACCTTGAATGTATTCAACGGCTTTCGGACCTGCGACCATGCCGCCGTAAATAGCTGACAAGAGCGAGTTCGCGCCCAGGCGGTTTCCTCCGTGCATTGAATAATCGCATTCTCCTGCGGCAAACAGTCCAGGAATGTTGGTCATCTGATTGTAGTCGACCCAGAGTCCGCCCATTGAGTAGTGGACCGCAGGGAAAATCTTCATCGGCAGCTTGCGCGGATCGTCACCCATGAATTTTTCATAGATTTCAATGATTCCGCCCAGCTTGATGTCCAATTCCTTCGGATCTTTGTGGGAAAGATCGAGATAAACCATGTTTTCGCCGTTGATGCCGAGCTTTTGTCTGACGCATACATCAAATATTTCACGCGTCGCAATATCACGCGGCACAAGGTTTCCGTAGGCCGGATATTTCTCTTCAAGGAAATACCAAGGCTTGCCGTCTTTATACGTCCAGACTCGTCCGCCTTCACCGCGCGCCGATTCGCTCATCAGCCGCAGCTTGTCGTCTCCCGGAATGGCGGTCGGGTGGATCTGGATGAATTCTCCGTTCGCGTAGTAAGCACCCTGCTGATAAACGATCGAAGCGGCTGATCCGGTATTGATCATCGAGTTCGTCGATTTTCCGAAGATGATGCCCGGTCCCCCAGTCGCCATGATGACTGCGTCTGAACGGAACGACTCGATTTCCATCGTCGTTAAATTTTGGGCGACGATACCCCGGCACGCATTGTCATCATCAAGAACGGCTCCGAGAAACTCCCAGCCTTCATATTTCGAAACAAGCCCTTCAACTTCGAAGCGTCGAACCTGCTCATCCAGCGCGTACAAGAGCTGCTGTCCGGTCGTCGCTCCCGCATATGCCGTTCTGTGATGCTGGGTTCCCCCGAAGCGCCGGAAGTCAAGCAGCCCTTCAGGTGTTCTGTTAAACATGACGCCCATGCGGTCAAGCAAATGAATGATCGACGGCGCCGCTTCACACATCGCTTTGACCGGCGGCTGGTTGGCCAGAAAGTCTCCTCCGTAAACCGTATCGTCAAAATGCTCCCAAGGGGAGTCGCCTTCACCTTTTGTATTGACCGCTCCGTTGATTCCGCCCTGCGCACATACGGAATGTGAGCGCTTAACGGGAACGATCGAAAATAGTTTTACATTTGTTCCTGCTTCCGCAGCTTTAATGGTCGCCATCAGACCCGCAAGTCCTCCGCCGACAACGATGATGCTTGAATTGCTCATGCCTGCCCCACTCCCTCTAGTAATCTAGTTCTTTTACACAAATGCCAAAATCGCTCTCAGCCCTACATAGGACAGCACAACAAAGACTCCCATTGTCACAAACGTGGCGATTCGCTGTGAGCGAGGAGAAACGGTGATTCCCCAAGTGACAGCAAACGACCATAAACCGTTTGAAAAGTGGAAGATTGTTGAGAGGACACCTACAATGTAAAAGCCGAGCATGATCGGGGAGCTCAAAATATCAGCCATCATGTCAAAGTTCACTTCTGCCCCCATTTGGGCGGCAATCCGTGTTTGCCACACGTGCCAGCTGACAAAAATCAAGGTAATGATTCCTGTAATCCGCTGCAGAACGAACATCCAGTTTCTAAAAAATCCGAATCTGTTCGCATTATTTTTTGCTGTAAAAGCTATGTATACTCCATAAACAGCATGATAAATCAGCGGAAGGAAAATCACGATGATTTCCAAAGCGTACCTGAACGGCAGGTTTTCCATAAAGTGAGCGGCGTTATTAAACGCCTCCTCTCCGCTTGCCGCAAAATGGTTGACAACCAAATGCTGGATTAAAAATATGCCTACCGGTATGACGCCAAGCAAAGAATGCAGTCTTCGATAAACAAACTCTCTGTTCCCGGCCATTGCTTTACCCCCTAGTTGAAAAGTGCAGTAAAAATGAAAGGTCTCCTATCCCCCGTCCTGTTTCAAATATCGCACTTTGTTAAGTTTTTATGACAATTTCATTTTACTCCTATGAGAAATAGGCGTCAAGAAAACGCGTACATAAATTGAAATTTTCTAAAATTTAATCATATTTTTGAAAATTTTATTTTATCAAAATATAAATATATCAGTTTTTTTTCTTCCTAAATGCATATCCCCGCTGTAATCTTTCACCCCATTTAAGCTATAATAAACGGAGAAAAGAGGGGAGACATTGGATATGAACAAATATGAAGCAAACTTAGCGCAATTAAAAGAGCTGGAAGTCTCCGCATATGGCTATGAGTTGATCAGGGAAGTGCTGCTTCCCGATATGCTGGGACAAGACTACGCAGATATGATGTACTGGGCGGGAAAAAAGCTCGCCCGCAAGTTCCCGCTTGAATCCAGGGAGGATCTTCCCGCTTTCTTTCTGGATGCAGGCTGGGGAACGCTTACGATCGTCCATTCTAAAAAACAGGAGCTTGAGTTTGAGCTCGAAGGCCCGCTGGTCTCAAACCGCCTCAAATATCAAAAGGAACCCTGCTTTCAGCTTGAAGCCGGATTTATCGCCGAGCAAATCCAGCTGATGAACGAACATATTGCCGAATCGTATGAACAAGTGAAAAAAAGAGCCGGAAAAGTTGTATTGACCGTCAAATGGGATATGAAAGATCCGGCATGATGCTCGAAAGGCTGCTGTTGATTTTCAGCAGCCTTTTTACAATAAAACTCAAATGAACACACACTCTTAAACCTTCTGCTGAGAATATCGGCAAATCACACATCCACTGCTTCATTCTTCCGGCACTATATTTATCGTCAATAATCACTTAAGTTAGAAACGGTTATGCTTAAAAATTAATCTTCAAACACCGATCTTACTAAGTTACTTTTTGAAAGCCACAGTGCAGAAGGAAGGGCAGATAGAATACCCAGTAACGGACTTATTAATAATATGATGAAAATTATCACATAAGGTATTTCGAGGTTCTTTACATCTAAAGCTGATAATAGATTATACCCCAGTATAACGCTTGAAATTAAACCCATTATACAACCAGCTAATGAAATAACAATTCCTTCATATAAAGCGAGTCGAACGATTTGCCATGGCTTTCCACCTATGGCTCTCATCATCGCAAACTCTTTTTTACTTTCCCTTAAATTGCTTGCCATACTATTCATTAAGCCAACAAGTGCAATTAAGGTGATGATTAACACGCTGCTTCCCAATAATACAATACGCTGTTTGTACTGTTGATAAAATTTATCCATCTCTTCTTTTCTATCATACAAAATAGCATCTTGATATTGGGGATTTTCCATCAGTTTCTCAATTTTGGCCTTTATATGGCCTTTTTCACTTTGATCCTTAATATTAAAAAATATTTGTTCTGTTTTTTGAAGATGAAACAACCCTTTTAACGTAGTCTCATTAGTAAAGAATCTTAAATCTTCATCAGGTAAAATAGGCACTTTGTCAACGACACCGACAATGCGTAATGTAAATGGCTTCTTGCCAGAAACTTCACTTAATTCATCTGGTTCCAATGTGACTGTATCTCCGACTCGAAACCCGATGTCCTCAGAGAATTGTTTCGTAATCACGGCCTCATCATCTTTAAGGTGATCAATTCGGCCTTTTACAATTTCAAAAGGAGCAGTGTTGCGTACTTTTTCCAAATCCAGGCCGCCCACACTCGTTAAAATTTCTTTTTTTCCGTTTACGGTCATAAATTGCCCGTTCCAGTTTGAATCTACTTTTTTTATATCTAAATCCAAAGTATGTGTTAATATACTTGTTTGAACCGGGATTGTTTCAACTCCGTTCATATGATCAATTTGTTTTATAATTGAAGAAGAGAAACCTGGCTCATACGAGGCTTCGGTAGCCTGTATGACATAATCAAGCGGATATTGTTTTGATATTGTTTTTTCTGTTTGACTGACAACAGCTTGCAAAATCATATATCCAACGAATCCAACAATGACTGCTAACGTTAATACCCTAGCAATTTGCTGACTTCTTCTCATTCTTTTCAGAGCATTTCTTCCGGCAATCATGCTTTCCATTTGATAAAACGGCCTTAAGAGAAAAGTTAGTGCCGTTACAATGATCCTCAATACTGTAGGAGTCATCACAAACATAATGAGTACAAATGATACCCCTAACAGAATACTGAAGCTGCCGCTTCCTCCGCTTTTATGCACTGCAAATGTCATAGCTGCCAGCAATAGCAAAATCATGAACAGGCCGATAATGGTTGCTTTTGATTCCGCTTTACTTTTATTGATTTTTTGGCTGTATGCAGCGATAGGAGAAAGCCTGCTAGTCGATAAAGCTGGTATTGTTGCTGCTAAGACAGTCAAAAGAATGCTTCCAAAAAACGAAATGATTATACTTTTTGCCGGGATTGATATTGATTGGATGGAATAGCCTATAAATTGTTCAGCAATATTGGACAGGGCATAACATAGTACAGTACCTGTAACCGTTCCCACTAATGCAGCCATAGTCCCTATCAGAAAAGCTTCCCAGATGACCATATAAAACAATTGGGCAGGCTTTCCGCCTAAAAGTCTTAATGTTGCTAATTCTTTTTGTCTTTCTTGAACCGACATTTGCAAAGTGCTGACTACGATTAATAGGCTTCCTAACAAGACTGTAATTGATAAACCGTTGACAATCGGTTTTAACCCGCCCAGTTGTTCTTTCTCTGTCGTCATCGCCTTGCGTTGATCAATGGATATGTCTTCAAAATGTTCCTTTAAATCTTCTATTACTTTTTGTTTATCAGCTGATTGATTTAATTTCACCATGACTGCCGTTGCTTTATTTTCATTATGGGTTTGCGCTGCGAGCCAATCATAATCAAAAATGACGATATTATTTAATTGCTCGCTTTCATTTAAAATACCAGATACTCGTACCTTTACATTGTCCCCTGGAGGAAAAGGAAAACTAATTTCGGAATCAACATCCAAGCCCTTAGCTTTTGCATATCGAGCAGGGATTACCACTTCCTGAGCTTTCGGAAATCCACCTTTACCGATGGAAACCAACGGGTGCTCCATAGCCAATTGGTGATGTTTAAAGCCTATATAAACAGGCTGGGATGCAACAGCAGCCGGCATATCTTTGCTTGCATACGGAAATAACATCGGGGTTATTTGATCTACATCTGGAAATCCCTCTATTGTTTGCAAATCTTTCGCACTCAATTTTTTGGTTGATCCGTTATAACCTGAAACCAAATCAAAATCTCCGTATTTTTCCAACACTGTTTTTTCGTTTGATTGTTCTAAAGTTGTCATCATGATTTGCGAAATAATCAGCAGCATAACCCCAAGACTAATACCGATCACAGCAAATATAGACCTGGCTCTTCTTGCTTTCAAAAATCGCCAAGCCAATTGAGCAGTTAAATTCATGCGTATACATCCTCTAATCTTTTAGTGATATGGCTTAAATTTACTTTAGGAGTCGCAGTGAGCTGAATATCTCCCGCCAATTCCCCGTCCTTCATAAATACAATCCGATGTGCATGTGAAGCCACATTTGCATCATGCGTCACCATGATAAGCGATTGTTTTTTCGTATCGCAAAAATGGCGGAGAATTGTCAAAATGGCATCACCAGTTTTTGTATCAAGACTTCCGGTTGGTTCATCTGCTAATACGATACTGGGTTCCATAATAAGCGCTCTTGCAATTGCAACCCGCTGCTGCTGTCCCCCTGACATCTGGGACGGATAAGAAGAAGCGAGTCTTCCAATCCCTAATAATTGCAGCAAATCATTTGCCTTTTTATTTACCGATTTATCTTTCTTTCCAGCTAGGAGTATAGGAAGCGTTACATTCTCCTCTGCTGTAAGCACAGGAATCAAATTAAACAACTGAAAAATAAAACCGATATTATTTCTTCTGAGTTGTGTAATTTGGGACTCATTACACTGAGATAAATGAATACCGTCTAGTGTGACTTCTCCTGAAGTTGGTTTATCTAGCCCTGACAGCATATTTAATAACGTAGACTTTCCAGAACCACTAGGACCCATAATAGCTGTAAATTCACCTTTTTTTATATCCAAATCAATATTTCTTAATGCAAAAAATTGATGTACTCCCTCTCCATATGACTTTGATAACTTTTTGGTTTGCAGGACTGAAGCTCTCATGTTTTTCACCTCTTTTTATAGTTCAGTTTCATTTTAAATAGCTAAACTCAATAGGGCGTTAATAAAATATCAATAAAATATCAAGATTTATTCACACATATTCCGCAATTACCAAAAAAACGTCATAATGTTATTCAGAAGCAAAACAGAAAGGAATGGCGATAATGAAAGAAACCATATTAGTCGTCGATGATGATGCAGAAATTATTGAACTGATGAAAGACTTTCTGGAGATCGAGAATTACAATGTTCTAACAGCATTTAATGGAGAACAAGCACTCTCCATTGTCAACAAACAAGAGGTCGACTGTATCTTACTGGATGTAATGATGCCGGGGGAATCAGGCTTTTCGATATGCAAGAAGCTGAGAGACATAAAGGATGTCCCTATCTTATTTTTAAGCGCCAAAGAGGATCCAACCGATAAAATCAGGGGATTAAGTGTCGGGGGTGATGATTATATTGTAAAAACGGCAACACCAGGTGAGATTGTAGCCAGAATCAAAGCAGTGAGACGGCGCTCCGGACAGCAAAAACCCGGACACTCATTCAACGGCCTTACAATTGATTACTTATCCCGAGAAGTACATATACACGGAAGAAAAGTTTCCCTCACCTCAAAGGAATTTGACTTATTATCTCTACTTAGCAGACATCCCCATCAAGTATTTACACACGATCAAATTATCCAATTTATATGGGGAGAGCATTATAGTGATCCGCATACAGTAAGGGTATTCGTCGCGAGAATCAGGGAAAAAATTGAAGAAATCCCCTCTCGGCCGCGCTGGATCCTAACTGTCTGGGGTGTCGGATACAAATTTGTGGAGGGGGCATAAACATGTTAAAGGAGCACAAAAAAAGACTGACAATAAAAAAATGGCTGTTTCTCTTCATTATTGCATTTATTTTGCTCCCCATTCTTACTACAAAAATGGCCGTCCATTTTTATAATGAATCAAAAACAAATTCTATTGAAATAGAAGATATAATGCCTTGGCTGGAACAAAACATTCTGAATCAGCCGGAAAATTGGAACAAAAAAGAGTGGCAAAAACAAATACATCATAAAACTGATGAGCTTCATATAGGGATACGCTTGCTAAACAAAGATCAAAAAGTCTTATTTTCAACAATAGAAAAACCAGATAATCATCAGATTACAAAAATAGAGCAAACAGCAGATTACTCAGTTGGGAATACAAACTATCTTCTTGAAGAATATTATGTATATCAGAATAAAAAACTCGCAGGCATTTTATATGTTCAAGATAAAAGGCCTGCACTCCATGCTTTCAATGGTTCAGAAAACAGTTTTCTAGAACAGTATGGAGGCTTATTCATCGCATTATTTGTTTTCCTGATGCTTTTGGCGACAGCTGCATGGTTTATGAATAAACAAGTATTAATCCCGTTGACTGCACTGGAGAAAACATCACAGCTCATTTCAAAACAGGATTTCAATTTTTCTCTTCCTTCTTCACGTGTTACAGAAATTCATGAAGTATCAAACGGATTTAAGTCCATGCAGCTGCAGCTAAAGAAATCATTAGCCAAACAACAATCACTTGAAAACGAAAGAAAACTGTTTATTGCTTCTATCGTGCATGATTTACGGACACCAATATTTACAATCCGGGGATATCTAGAAATCATAGAAAAGCAATTACACCAAGCCCCTGAAAAAGTAAAGAAATACATTGTGACATGCAGAAATAAAGCGGATATGCTGAATCATTTAGTGTCAGACCTATTCTCATACACGAAGCTAGAACTTTACAAAGAAAAACCAAGTGTAGAGTTTGTAAACCTAAACCGCTTACTTGACGATTACCTGAACGATTACTCAGCAATATTAGAAGAAAAGGGAATTCATCTCATAAAATCAATTCCTGAAGGTGATACATATGTTTATGCAGATCCCGAGCTTTTTTCCAGAGCTTTTTACAACATAATAGACAATGCCATAAGATTTTCTTTTAAAAACAGCGACATCTATGTTTCACTGTTCGAAGAGAAAAAATACGCTGTCATTGCCATTCGGGATAAAGGAAAGGGGCTGCACGAGTCCGAGTTAGACCAGATATTTACGCCGCTTTACAGAGGAGAAACCTCGCGCAATCGAAAAACAGGAGGAGCCGGATTGGGCTTAGCCATAAGCAAGGAGATTTTAGAAGTGCATGGAGGTAAAATTACTGCAGAAAACCATAACAAACAAGGTGCCGTTTTTAAATTATATTTGCCATTACCTAATGGATTATGATTAAGCATCATACTTTTTTTGATCGCTTGTTTTAGATGATATAGAAAAAGCAGTAAAGAAATCGCTCATCATACAATAAAAGCACATAGCCTGAATATGAAAAAAGGACCCATACATCAAGTAGAAACCAAAACAGCCAACCAATAGCTGAAAAGTAACATTTTATTTTTCGGCCTATTATTTATATCAAAAAGGAATAAAATTTGGCCTCTGGCTGATTCGGTATTACCAACATCGCAACCGTATTGGGCTATGTTTAATCAAATTTATTTCGCACAAAGTGTCATAGGCGGGGACCGCGGATATATTTTACGAAGAAAAAGGATGCAGCACCGTAAAATCGCTCTGTGTTATTAGCAATCGTCTCCCGACTACTGAAGCCATTCCACAACAAACAATGGATAAAAGCTTATCAGAGCGGAAAACAGCGATATGATTGAGCTCCCTAAGGAAGAATATTCATCTTCATTTTCGCGGATTTCCCGCCTTATTCGACTTTGCATTAGCCCTTACTAACTCTGATTACATACCATTCTCCTCCTGCTAGCAAATTGCAGGATGTTTAATTCGCAGCTATGCTTATTTTCGACAGTTCAAAAGCATCATGCAGCGCTTCAACGGCTTTCACCATATCGCCTTCGTTGACGACAGTCGAAACTTTGATTTCGGATGTGCTGACCATTTTGACCTGGATGTTTTTTTCCGCCAGCACAGCGAACATTTCCGCTGCTACCCCCGGGTTGGAGATCATGCCTGAACCGACGATCGACACTTTGGCAAGCCTGTTTTCCGTTTCAATCTGTTCATAGTCGAGCGCGTCTTTGTATTCTTCGAGAACTTCGACCGTCCGTTTTAAGTCTTCTGTTTTCACGGAGAAAGAAATCGACGTTTTGCTTGTGCTTGTCACCGATTGAATGATGATGTCAACGTTGATGTTCTGTTTGGCGAGCGTTGTAAAAATCGTTGACAGCGTCGTCAATCCGCTCGCCAGGCCGCATACAGTCACGCGTGTGATCTGATCTTCAAATGCAATGCCTCTTACGATTAAATTCTGTTCCATTGATGATTCCTCCTCGATTAATGTGCCGGCTTCTTTTTCGGTGCTTGAACGGACTTCCAAAGGCACCTGATAGTTTTTCGCAAATTCAACAGCTCTCGGATGAAGGACGCCTGCTCCGAGATTGGCAAGCTCAAGCATTTCATCGTAAGAGATTCCGGCCAGCTTCCGCGCTGTTTTCACATAGCGGGGATCGGTTGTGAAAACCCCCGGTACATCGGTGTAAATGTCGCATTTATCGGCTTTCAGGGCAGCTGCGAGGGCAACGGCTGTCGTATCTGATCCGCCTCTGCCGAGCGTTGTGATTTCACCTTCCGCTGTGATGCCCTGGAATCCGGCGACAACGGCGATTTTTCCTTCATTCAGACGCTCTTTCAGCTTGCCTGTATTAATGTTCGTAATCCTTGCGTTACCGTGAATATTTTCGGTTTCGATGCCGGCCTGCCAGCCTGTATAGGAAACCGCATCATACCCTTTGTTCTGCAAAGCCATTGTCAACAGCGAAATTGTCACCTGTTCTCCTGTTGTCAGCAGCATATCCATTTCCCTGCTGCTCGGCTGTTCGGTGATTTCCTTAGCAAGCGTGACGAGGGAGTCCGTCGATTTGCCCATCGCCGAAACGACGACGACAACATCATGACCGCGCTGTTTTTCCTCGATGACGCGGTTTGCGACATTCAATATTTTTTCCACTGACCCTACGGAAGTTCCGCCAAATTTTTGGACGATGAGACCCATCAAATACCACCCTTTTTGTTTTCGTTCGTGCTTGTTTATGTATGAAGAGGAAAGCTTGACCAGCGGGCTGTACGGTTTTTTCATACAAAAAAAGCAATGAGAGAATTCCCTCATTGCTTTAACCAACAAAAATGCCGATGATCTTAAACAACGAGATAGCCCTCCAAGAAATGAATTCTTGACAGCCTTACATTTATTCAATGTAAAGCCAGCAGGAAAAATGAATGGATTTTTCCCCGCTTCGGCGACGCTCCCCTTTCAGCTTTCTTCATCGGAATCCATCTTCCTCATCAAGCCTACTCTTGAAGTTCGCACCTCTATCTTCACCATATCACACGATCTTATTATGAAATTAGTACAAATTCTATCAGATTCTTTTTAAAAGTTCAACATTATTTTTTTAAAGCCTCTTCAATCAGCTGCGCCGTTTTCAGGGGAATGCCGAGTTTGCGGATATCTTCGGCGCTCGCTTCCTTCATTTTCTTAACGGAACCGAAATGTTTTAACAGCAGTTTTTTCCGCTGTTCGCCGACGCCCGGTATGCCGTCGAGCACCGATTGAAATGCGCTTTTTCCCCTGAGCTGCCTGTGGAAGCTGATCGCAAACCTGTGCACTTCGTCCTGAATGCGCTGAAGCAGGTAAAATTCCTGGCTGTTCCGCTCAAGCTGGACGATCTCAAGGGGATCACCGATCAAAAGGTTGGATGTTCTGTGTTTATCGTCTTTCACCAGACCGGCAACAGGGACATCGAGACCCAATTCATTTTCCAGAACGTCAAGGGCAGCAGACACCTGCCCCTTTCCGCCGTCGATCAAAATTAAATCAGGCAGCGGCAGATTTTCTTTCAGCACCCTTGTATATCTTCTTCTGATGACTTCGCGCATTGATCCGTAGTCGTCAGGACCTTCAACTGTCTTGATTTTATATTTGCGGTACTCTTTTTTATGCGGTTTTCCGTCGAGAAATACAACCATGGCCGAAACAGGGTCCGTTCCTTGAATATTTGAATTATCAAACGCTTCAATTCTGTACGGCGTGTAGATGCCCAGCGCTTTGCCAAGCTTTTCAATCGCGCCGATCGTCCGCTCTTCGTCCCGTTCGATGAGCGAAAACTTCTCTTTCAAAGCGAGCTTTGCATTTTTATGGGCAAGGAGCAGCAGATCTTTCTTCGCTCCTCTTTTCGGCTGGCGCACGTGCACGTCCAATAGCTCCTCAATCATGTCCTTATCGACGCTGTCAGGCACCAAAATTTCCTTCGGAAGAAAATGGTTGTTTTTTGAGTAAAATTGCCCGATGAACGTCAAAAACTCCTCATCTGCTTCCCTGTATAGAGGAAACATGCTGACATCCCTTTCAATCAATTTACCTTGCCTGATGAAGAAGACCTGGACGCACATCCAGCCCTTGTCATACGAATAGGCAAATACATCGCGGTCAACCATGTCGTTCAGCATCATTTTCTGTTTTTCCATCGTTGACTCGATATGGGCAATTTGATCGCGGAATTCTTTCGCCCGTTCAAACTGCAGGCTTTCCGAGGCTTCAAGCATTTTTGCTTCAAGTTCTTTCTTGACTTCATTGTAGCCGCCCTTTAAAAAGCGGGTAATTTCTTCTGTGAGCTGTCTGTTTGTCTCCTCAGACACATCATATACGCATGGCGCCAGACATTGTCCGAGATGATAGTACAAACAGACGCGGTCCGGCAGTTTGGCGCACTTTCTGAGCGGATAGAGGCGGTCCAGCAGCTTTTTTGTTTCCCTTGCAGCCTGGACATTGGGGTACGGTCCGAAATAGCGGCCTTTGTCTTTTTTGACCTTCCTTGTGACAATCAGCTTCGGATGCCGCTCATTCGTGATTTTAATGAACGGGTAGCTTTTATCATCTTTCAGCATCACATTATATTTCGGGTCGTACTTTTTGATTAAATTCATTTCAAGAATGAGCGCTTCGATGTTCGAGGATGTGACAATGTATTCGAAGTCTTCAATTTCACTGACAAGACGCTGTGTTTTGGCATCATGGGAACCGCTGAAATAGGAGCGGACCCTGTTTTTTAAGATTTTCGCTTTCCCGACGTAGATGACGGTATCCTGCCTGTCTTTCATTAAGTAGCAGCCAGGCTGATCCGGGAGAAGGGCCAGCTTTTCTTTGATTTTTTTGTTCATCAAAAATCCTTCCTTGTTTCGGCGTTTTTCCTTAATTTTAGTTTACCATGACCGACCGTACGTTCGCCACAATTGGAGAAGGAAGATGGCGGTTTGTAAGAAAAAAGCGATCCCTTTGGAATCGCCTTTTTCACAGGTTTCTATTTTACAAATGTTTGTTGACCAATTCTTCAAGCGCTTCTTTCGGTTTAAAGCCGACAGATGTTTCGACCACTTCGCCGTCTTTTAGTACGAGGAGAGTCGGGATGCTCATCACGCCGTATTTGCCGGCAGTTTCTTGGTTTTCGTCAACATCGATTTTTACGATTTTCAGTTTGTCTCCCATTTCTTGATCAAGCTCTTCAAGTACGGGCGCGATCATTTTACAAGGTCCGCACCAAGGAGCCCAGAAGTCGGCGAGAACTACGCCTTCACTTGTTTCAGATGAGAATGTTTGATCAGTTGCTTTTACGATAGCCATTCTTTCATTCCTCCAATTGTGAAATTATGCTTTTTAGTATAGCATCTCCCTTTGGTTCACGCTAACATAATGCTTGATTATACGTTTCCCTATCTGCACAGTTTTACACATCGGGATTTTAGCCTTTCTGAAAATGTCCATATCCCATGTTATTTTGCAGAAGACGGAAATGTGCCTATGTAAAAAGCCGGCCATTTCAGGCCGGCTTTTGATCAAGTGCTGACGCTCAGTTTTTTAAATTCCTCCGTGAGCAGCGGAACGATTTCAAATAAGTCGCCGACGATCCCGTAGTCGGCAATTTTAAAGATATCAGCTTCCGGATCTTTGTTGATGGCAACGATGATTTTGCTGTTTGACATCCCTGCGAGGTGCTGAATCGCTCCTGAAATGCCGCAGGCGATATATAAGTCAGGTGTCACGACTTTGCCGGTCTGGCCGATTTGAAGCGAATAGTCGCAGTAGTCTGCGTCACAGGCTCCCCTTGAAGCGCCGACCGCGCCACCCAATACCTCGGCAAGCTCCTGCAGCGGTTTAAAGCCTTCCTCGCTTTTGACGCCGCGGCCTCCTGCTACAATAATTTTCGCTTCAGACAAATCGACGCCTTCGGACGTTTTTTTGACAATGTCCTTGATGACCGTTCTGATGTCCCGAATATCTGCTTCGATGCTTTCAACCGCTCCTGTCCGCGTCTCATCTTTGTCAAGCGGGGCGATATTATTCGGTCTGATCGTTGCAAAGATCGTTTCATCTTCGGAAATGATCCGCTCAAACGCTTTGCCTGAGTAAATCGGCCTTGTAAACACGATGTTGCCGCCGGCCACTTCAACGTCGACGGCATCCGATATCAGCCCTGTTCCCATACGGGCTGCAAGCTTCGGCGACAAGTCTTTTCCCATTGACGTATGGCCAAAAATCATCACGTCCGGATTCTCGCGTTCAATGATTGGCAAAAAGGCTTGAACATAGCCGTCAGACGTATAGTTTTTCAAGAGCGGGTTTTCGGCTGTAAGCACTCTGTCAGCGCCGTAATGGATCAGTTCTGCCGCATGACTTGAAACGCTTTCACCGAAGAGAACGCCGATCACCTCTCCCCCTTGGGCAACCGTTTTTCCTGCGGCTATCGCTTCGAATGTCACATTTCTCAACGAACCGTCCCTGAACTCTCCCAATACGATAACTTTTTTGCTCATGTCCATTTCCCCCTGTATTTTAATGACCGTGTTTTTTCTCCCTTCGGCTTCAAACGACCTTTGCTTCGCTTCTCAGCAGTGATACAAGGTCTGCCGCCTGCTGCTCCGGTTCCCCTTCAAGGATTTTCCCGGCTTCTTTTTTCGGAGGCAGGAATCGTTCGATCGTTTTTGTTTTGGCGGCCACGTCTTCCTCGTCGATATCCAGATCATCAAGCTCGAGCTCCTCGAGAGGCTTTTTCTTCGCCTTCATGATTCCTGGAAGAGACGGATAACGCGGCTCATTCAACCCCTGCTGTGCAGTCGCTACGATTGGAAGCGACGTCTGGATCACTTCAAGGTCGCCCTCGGCGTCGCGTTCCGCTTCAACATCTGCGCCGTTTACCGTCAGCTTTGTAATCGTCGTAATACAAGGAATGCCGAGCAGCTCTGCCAAACGAGGCGCCACCTGTCCCGATCCCCCATCGATCGCCACGTTTCCGCCGAGTATAATGTCGTACTCGCGGTCTTTCAAATAGTTGTAAAGGATGGCTGAAGCCGTATATTGGTCCGCTTCTTCCAGGTCGTCTTCAATGTTGATCAGAACGGCTTTGTCGCACCCCATCGCCAGAGCCGTCCTGAGCTCTTTTTCAGCTTCTTCCTCGCCGACTGTGACGACCGTAATTTCACCGCCGTGCTTCTCCTTCAGCTGAAGCGCTTCTTCAATGGCGTACTCATCGTACGGATTGATGATGAATTCAGCTCCGTCCGTGTTGATTTCCCCTTGTTCAATCTGAATTTTCTCCTCTGTATCAAACGTGCGCTTCATTAAGACATAAATGTTCATGTTCTATTCATCCCCTTTGTTTTCACGTTTGTTATTTCCCTTTAAAATGCGGCTTCCGCTTTTCAAGAAATGCCTGAATCCCTTCCTTCGCATCCTCGGATTGGAACACTTCGCCGAAGTATTTCCCTTCTAGCTTGAGGCCGCCTTCATACGAATACACTTTGCTCGAATTCAGGAGTTCGATGACATAAGCCATCGTCTGCGGACTTTTTTCAGCGAATTTTAGCGCGAGCTCTTGTGCCTTTTGCAGCACTTCTTCTTCATTCGCCGCCAAAATCGTGACAAGGCCGTATTCAAAAGCTTCTTTGCCGGATATCGGCTCAGATGTCCCGATCATTTCAAGCGCTTTGGCGGTGCCCACATACTTCGGAAGTCGCTGCGTTCCCGCAAAGCCGGGAATGATTCCGAGATTCAGTTCTGGAAGGCCGAGCTTAGCGCTTTCCTCGGCAATCCGGATGTGGCATGCCATCGCAAGCTCCAGGCCGCCTCCAAGAGCAGCCCCGTGAATTGCGGCGATCACCGGTTTTGGAAAAGATTCTACCTTTTCGAAAATCTGCTGGCCTTTATCAGCCAAATTTGCATAATCAGACCCGTCCATCAATGATGTAAACTCTTTAATGTCAGCGCCTGCCGAGAAAAATCTTCCTTCCCCGTGAATCACGACGCTTCTGACATCCTGACGTTCTGAAAGTTCATCAAGGCATGCGGAAAGATCTTCAAGCACTTGCGTCGATAGCGCATTTGCCGGCGGGTGCTGAATCGTAATGGTCGCGACATGGGCGTCTACGGCGTATGATAATGCTGCCATTTTTATTCCTCCTCCTTCGTCTTCTGGCTGCTGAACCCGTGGATCAGCAATTCATGAATGTTGTCTGCCAGGTTTGGCAGATCGTATTTTTGATCATTCATCACCCAGGTTGTAACCGTCTCATCCACCGTACCGAAAATCATCTGCTTCGCCAGGCGGACGTCAAGCGTGCTCTTAAATTCTCCCGCTTCTTTTCCTTCGGTGATGATGTCTTCCAGGATGGTTAAGTACCCTTTGAGAATCTCATTGATTTTCAGCCTCAGCTCAAGATTCGACTGCCTCAGCTCAAGCTGGGTGACAATCGCGAGGTGGCGATCGCTGCTGAGCAGTTCAAAGTGCTTTTTGATGAACAGCGAAAGCTTTTCTGTCGCCGAATTTTTCGCTTTCATTTCTTCGTTCATCTGCTCGATAAACTGTCCCATTTTCTCTTTGAATAATGAGATGAGAATGTCTTCTTTGTTTTTAAAATAAAGATAAATGGTGCCGTCCGCCACTCCGGCCTGCTTGGCGATTTTTGAAACCTGTGCCTGATGGTATCCGTTTTCTGCAATCACAATGACAGCTGCGTCGATAATCTGCATATACTTTGGTCTCTTTTGTTTCAATTGGCTTCGTCCCTTTCAAATTAATGAATGAATACTCATTCATGAGTTAATCGTAAATAAAAATGGACGGTTTGTCAAGAAGCTAAACTCAAATCGCATCACAAAAGCATGCCGTCAAAATCGACGGCAGACTTCGCTTTTTCAGACGCCGGTCTTTTCTTCTTGAACGAGCGCTCTTCTTAAAATCTTTCCGACTGCCGTTTTCGGAAGTTCGTCCCTGAACTCGTATACTTTCGGCACTTTATAAGGAGCCAGACGCGATCTGGCATATTCGTCCAATTCCTTCTCTGTTATTGTAACATGATCTTTCAGCACAACAAAAGCCTTAACCGTTTCTCCTCTGTATTCGTCAGGGATGCCGGCAACGACCGCCTCCTGAACGGCTTCATGCTCGTAGAGCACCTCTTCGATTTCGCGCGGGTAGATGTTGTATCCCCCGGCAATGATCACGTCTTTTTTGCGGTCGACGATATAAAAGAAGCCGTCTTTATCCATGTAGCCGATGTCTCCGGTAAAAAACCAGCCGTCCCTTAGACTCTGAGCTGTTTCTTCATCATTGTTCCAGTAGCCTTTCATCACCTGCGGTCCTTTGACGGCGATTTCTCCATGCTCATAAGGCTCGAGAAAACCGCCGGTTTCTTCCGAATAGATCGCCGCGTCTGTACCAGGCCAAGGACACCCGATACTGCCCGCTTTATTCAAATCCCAAATAAAATTGGCGTGAGTGACGGGCGAGGTTTCAGACATTCCGTAACCTTCGACAAGCCTTCCGCCCGTCACCTTTTCAAACTGCTGTTTGACTTCAACAGGAAGCGCCGCTGATCCGCTCAAACAGCTCTTAATTGACGACAGATCGTATTGGTGAAGGTCAGGATGGTTCAACAAGGCGATATAAATCGTCGGTGCCCCCGGAAATATCGTCGGCTTTTCTTTATCGATCGTTTTCAGCGCTGTGCGCGCGTCAAATCTCGGCAGCAGGATCATTTCATACCCCTGCCTGATCGTGAAATTCAAGACGGCCGTCATTCCGTAGACGTGAAAAAACGGAACGATCCCCAGCACCTTCTCCTCCCCTTTATTCAATTGATAAAACCAGGCGGCGCACATCTCCATGTTGGCTAGTATGTTGCGGTGGCTGAGCATGACGCCTTTTGGCGTGCCTGTCGTGCCTCCGGTATACTGCAGAACGGCAATGTCGTGGGCCGGATCGATTTCAATATCCGGCGGACCGCTTGGAACGGGGCGTTTCATGATGGTGCGGAAAAGGTGGGTCGTCTCATTTTCATTGATCTCAACCGACATTTGATTCTCTTTTTTTTGAACAATCGGGTACAGCAGATTTTTAGGGAAAGGCAGGTAATCTTTTATGCTTGTCGCAATGATGTGCCTGACATTTGTTAGCGCTTTCATTTTATATGCCGCCGGGTACAGCATGTCGAGCGTAATGATGATGGTTGCCCCGCTGTCATGAAGCAGATGTTCGAGCTCCCTTTCCGTATACAGCGGATTTGTCTGAACGACGATGCCGCC
Source organism: Bacillus sp. FSL K6-0972 (assembly GCF_037976035.1). NCBI lineage: Bacteria > Bacillati > Bacillota > Bacilli > Caryophanales > Bacillaceae > Bacillus > Bacillus sp. FSL K6-0972. The sequence goes on from NZ_CP150260.1 coordinate 3,056,679, forward strand.
GGAGAAAAGTACGCCGTAATACGCGATAACCGCCTGCGGGCAGTTCGGCAGCATAATCGAGACTCTGTCTCCTTTTTGAATGCCGAGTGACAGCAGGTAATCTGCCATTTTTAAAGCGTCCTCGTAAACTTGCCGGTACGAACGTTTTTTTCCGAGAAAATGAATCGCTGTTTTTTCAGAAAACTGTTGGGCGGATTGTTGCAGGATGGAATGGAGTGTTTGATCTTCAAATTGCAGCTCGTGAGGAATTTGTTCAGGATAATGACGCAGCCACGGTTTTTCAGTCGGCATAAGATCCCCCCTTTTAAACAATATATTCTTGATTTCAGTATATCAAAACAATATTCAGAAAGTAATGATATTTTTTCATTTTTAAAAAGGCGCCCTTTTCAGGACACCTTTTTTAAGCATAAAAGATCATATAAATCAGGCCGATAACCACAAATACCCCAGCTGTAAAAAACAGGACTTTCGCTAATTTCTCCATGTTGATCCCCTTTAGATACCCGAAGCCACGACAAATGACAGGCCGACTGAAATGACGAATGAAATGAAGCCGACTGCGCGGTTGTCGTTTTCAATCTCCTTGTCAATTTTAAAGCGCGGCGTCAGAAATTCAAAAATGAAGTAGCCGATCAAAAGCAGGATAAAACCGAACAGCCCCCACCCCATCATTTGCAGCAGGGAATTATGCTGGCTGATCGATTTTTGCAGCACGTTGGCGATGCCTAAAATTTTTCCGCCTGTTGCCATCGCAACCGCCATGTTTCCTTTTTGAATCTCCTCCCAATTTTTATACGTGGTGACGAGTTCAAACACAGATAAAAATATCACAAGACACAAAACGGAAACGCTGTAGTACGCGGCGATTTCCACAAGGTCGTTCTCCCAAAACTCTTTCATCCTTTTAGACTCCCTTTTTTATTTTAATTCGACAATCGTGACGCCTGATCCTCCCTCTCCCGCTTCGCCGAACCGGGAGTTTTTCACATTGCGGTGGGATTTCAATAGGTCCTGGACGCCTTTTCGGAGGGCGCCGGTACCTTTGCCGTGGATGATCGAGACTCTCGGATAGCCCGCAAGCACCGCATCATCCAAGTATTTTTCAACCCGGTGAAGCGCATTTTCATACCGCTCTCCCCTAAGATCGAGTTCGAGCGAGACGTGATAATCTTTCCCTTTGACGGCGGCGATCGTTTTTTGTTTTTCGGGTTCAGGTGCCGATTTCAGGAATTCCAGATCCTTTTCCTTGACCTTCATTTTCAGGATGCCGATTTGAACATTCCATTCGGCCGCACCCGTTTTTTCGAGCAGCGTCCCTTTTTGGCCAAAGGTTAAAACCTTGACTTCATCGCCCGGTTTTAATTCGCGCTTGTCCGTTTTTTTCTGAGCCGGCTTTTTCGCTTTTTCAAACGAAGGCACAGCTTCTTCAAGGCGCTTTTTCGCCTCGATCAGCTCATGGTCTTTAAATGCTTTATGGTCTTCTTTGATCATGCGGAGCGACTGGATGATCTCGTCTGCTTCTTTCATCGCTGCTTTGACTTTTTCAGCCGCTTTTTGCTCCGCTTCTTCGTAGAGCTTGTCTTTTTTCTCCTGCCATTCGCTGATCTGCTGTTGCAGGTCGCGGTGAAGGGCTTCAGCCTCCGCGCGGATGGCTTCGGTCTCGTTCAGCTCCGCTTCGGCGCGCTTTTTGCTGTCTTCCAGCGATGCGATCATCGTATCAACTTCATTGTGTTCGGCCGTCATCTCCGCTTTTGCGCGGCCGATCAGGTAATCAGGCAGCCCGAGGCGCTTCGAAATTTCGAACGCATTGCTTCGGCCGGGCACTCCGATTAAGAGCTTGTAGGTTGGTGATAGTGTATCGATATCAAATTCGACGCTTGCATTAATGACATTTTCGCGATTGTAGCCGTATGCCTTCAGCTCCGGATAATGAGTCGTGGCAATGACGCGTGCGCCTGTCTGGCACACTTCGTCAAGGATGCTGATCGCAAGGGCCGCACCTTCCTGCGGGTCTGTCCCGGCGCCGAGCTCGTCAAAAAGCACAAGGCTGTTTTCCGTCATGTCTTTCAAAATTTCGACGATGTTGACCATATGTGACGAGAACGTACTTAAGCTTTGTTCGATTGACTGTTCATCGCCGATATCGGCAAATACTTGATCAAATATGGCGGTCTCTGATCCTTCTTCAGCCGGTACGTGCAATCCCGACTGCGCCATAATGGTCAAAAGCCCGAGCGTTTTAAGCGTCACCGTTTTACCGCCCGTGTTCGGGCCCGTGATGACAATTGTCGTATACTCTCCGCCGAGCTCAATATCATTCGGAACGACCTCATCCAGGGGCAAAAGCGGGTGGCGGGCTTGAATCAGGCGGACATAACCGTCAGCGTTGACAGCCGGTTTAACCGCTTTTGTCGCTTTTGCGTATTTTGCTTTTGCAAAAATAAAGTCCAGCGTCTGGAGCACTTTGACATCGTGAAAAAGTTCATTTGTGTGCTCTGCCGTCTTTTCTGTCAGGACGCGCAAGATCCGTTCAATCTCCTGTTTTTCGTTTACTTTTGCTTGGCGAAGCGCATTGTTCATATCAACAATCGCCTGAGGCTCGATAAACAATGTCGCACCGGAAGACGACTGATCGTGCACGATTCCTCCGTAGCTTGATCTGTACTCCTGTTTGACAGGGATGACGAAGCGGTCGTTTCGTATCGTGATGATCGTATCCGACAGCATTTTTTGCGCAGATGAAGAACGCAGCATCGATTCCAGCCGGTCTCTGATTCTTGATTCAAGCGTCCGCAGCTGAGTCCTGATTCCCCTTAACGTCTCAGATGCATGGTCAAGCACTTCTCCATGATCATCGATGCACGAATTGATGTCTCTTTCCAATTCGGAAAGCGGAATGAGCTTTTCTGCATATTGGTGAAGACAAGGGATCTCAATCCCGTCTTCGAACAGGCCTTCGAGAAAGTGCTTCATCTGTTTTGCTGCGTAAAGCAGACCCGATATTTCAGTCAATTCCGCCGGGCTTAAAATGCTGCCGATTTCTGCTCTTCTTAACGCTTTTCTAATGTCCGTAAGGCCGCCGAAAGGGGCGCTTCCTTTTAAGCGCAGGACGGTTCCTGCTTCATCGACTTCTTCCTGCAGCTTTTTGACTTCTTCGAACGAACGGGAAGGTTTGAGTTCCAAAAGCATTTCCTTCCCCAAAGAAGATGCCGCATGCTCTGTGAGCTGTTCTTTTACTTTATGAAATTCCAGTGCTGATAGCGCTTTTTGCTGCAACGTCCATTAAACCTCCTTAAGATCGATGGCGCGACAAAAATGCCTGGACTTCTTCAAAGGAGCGGGTATTTAATACATTGGCCTTTGGCGTCCATCCTTTTCTCGCTGCCGTAACGCCCGTTTTCATATCATCAAGCATCGCTGTGTTGTGTGCATCCGTATTAATAACGAGTGTCACTCCGGCAGCATTCGCTTTCATCAAGTGTTCCATCCTGAGATCGAGCCGCGCTGGATTTGCGTTCAGCTCCAATGCTGTATTCGTTTTTTTCGCAAGCTCGATCAGCTGGTCAATATCGACTTCATAACCCGCTCTTCTTCCGATCAGACGGCCGGTCGGATGAGCGATAATGTCAACGTGCTGATTCATCAGCGCGGTTTCAAGCCGCTTCATGATCACGTGCTGCGGCTGTGAAAAGCTTGAATGGATGGAAGCAATGACAAGGTCCATTTCCGCCAGCAGCTCATCGTCATAATCAAGTGTTCCGTCAGGGAGGATGTCCATTTCCACGCCTTTAAAAATATGAAAATCGGTAAATTCCTTATTCAGTTCATCAATTTCCTTTGCCTGCATGCGCAGGCGCTCTGGCGTCAAACCGCCTGCGACTTTCAAATATTGGGAATGGTCTGTGATCGCCATATAGCGATACCCTTTTGCCATGCATGCTTCCGCCATTTCCCTGATCGAAAAAGCACCGTCGCTCCAAGCCGAGTGCATATGAAGATCTCCTTGAATATCCTCGGCGGAAACGAGCCCGATGTCGTCGCTGTAGTCCTCGACTTCTCTTCCCGTCTCCCGCAGTTCGGGCGGAATAAACGGAAGCCCGAAATGGGCGAAAAATTCTTTTTCGCTTGAGAAGGTTTTAATTTCTCCTGTTTCAACGGTTTCGACGCCGTATTCACTGATTCTTTCGCCTTTTTCTTTGGCTAGCTGGCGCATTTTGATATTGTGGTCTTTTGATCCGGTAAAATGATGAAGCGTCGTTGGGAACTGTTCCTCTGTCACCAGCCGGAAATCCGCACTGATTTCGTATTCAAACGCAAATGTGAGAGACACTTTCGTATCTCCTGCGGCAATGACCTCCTTGATGTTCGAAAGCTTTAAGAGCCCTTCCCGGACAAGTTCCGGATCAGTGACAGCCATAATGTAATCGAGGTCTTTCACCGTTTCTTTGGCGCGGCGCAAGCTTCCGGCCCGCGAAAACTTGATGAGACCCGCGAGCCCTTCAAGCTGCTCTTCGATGATGTCAGCGACGGCCAAAGCAACCGCGATCGGGTACCGTTCAGGGCGTTTCCCCGCTTCACCCAAAGCCTGCAGGATTTTTTCTTCCGTTTTTTTGCCGAATCCGGCAAGCCCCTGAACCTTTTGCTGTTCGCAGGCCTCTTTTAAAGATGCCGCATCACAGACGCCGAGCTCCTGATACAGCTTGGCGATTTTTTTGCCGCCGAGACCCGGCAACTTCAAAAGCGGGACAAGTCCTTCCGGAACCTCTTCCTTTAATCGTTCCAGCGTTCCGGATGCTCCCGTGTCCATATATTCCTTGATGACAGCATATGTGCCTTTGCCGATCCCGGACAGGGACATCATATCATCGATTTCCGAGAGGCTTCTGTCGTCTTGTTCAAGAGCTGCCGCAGCCTTTCTGAAAGCGGAGATTTTAAACGGGTTGTCTCCTTTTAGTTCCATATATATCGCAATCGTTTCAAGTAATTTGATAATATCTTTTTTATGCATGTTGTTCACCTCTTGTTTCCCCTCGTTCATCCTGCTTCAATCATACAAATTTTTGGCTGTTCCTACAACAAACAGGCATATCCGACAGCTTCCGAGGTTCTCAAGAGCCCCGAAAAAAAACTTCCCTACAAACAGAGAAGTTTTTACAAAGATCCGTACTGATGCAGCAGATTGTTTAACATGTTTGATAAAAACGGTGTTTTATGAATGATCAAATCAGCCATGACCGATCCGGCCATCATGTTTTGCAGGACATCGATCGGCAGAAGCGTTCCGATGAACAGAACGACAAACACGAACAGATAGATTTCCGCAAAACCGAGCACGGCTCCGAGTACTTGGTTGATCTGTTTAAGAACCGGTATGCTTGCAACGGCATCCAAAAACGATGCGGCAATTCTCAAAAGGATAATCGTCAGGAAAAAGAGAATCAAAAACGCAATCATATTGTAATAAGCGCCTTCAAGGCTTCCGTTTACAAACGCCAGCGCAGCCTGGCCGCCCGTAAAGTCGGGAGACGGAATCCAGCCGAGCTTAGGCGCAAGGTCGCCGTAATAGGTTGCTGCCACAGCGATCGCTGCGATAAACGTAACCAAACGGATAAACTGGCGGATAAACCCTCTTTTGAGTCCAATAAACAAACCGGACAAAAGCAAAATGATAATGATGATATCTAACATCGTGATGTTCAATCCTTTTCTTTAATTTGTCCTTTTAATCTCTCAAGCTCTTCCTTCAGCTTCAAATAATCGTGAACCACATTTACAGCCGTCAAAACGGCCAGTTTATTTATATCAAGGTACGGATTTTTTTCGTTGATTTCTCTCATTTTATCATCCACAATCGAGGCAACGTGCCTCATATGGCTCTTGCTCTCATCGCCGATAATTGTGAATTGCTGACCGTAGATGTCAACTGTTGTTTTCGTTTTTTGACCATCAGACAACGTTTCTCCTCCATTCCAATTATGCGAGAATCCTAGTCTATATCATAACATGTTTAGAGATTGAATGGAAAGACGAGCCCTCCGCTGTTATGATACACTTATAAAAACAATGATTTAGCGTGTTTAAGGCTAATAAAGGAGATTAGAACGTGTCACATTCTGTTTTAAAAGTTCCCCCGTCTGTTATTGAACGAATGCAAAGCTACTACGGGCCTGACATGACTTCACTTTCGGTACAGGGCGCGGTTTTCCAGGCCAAACCCCAAGGGTGCACCATTACAGCATACCGGTCAGGGAAGGTGCTGTTCCAAGGAAAAAACGCGGAAAAGGAAGCGGAGCGCTGGACGGCGGATGCTGAAGCACCGGCTGCCAAAAAGCCCGTATCCAAAAAAAGCATCCCGTCCGTCTATCAGCCGCCTGAAGGCATCGGTTCCATGTCCGTGATCGGATCTGATGAAGTCGGGACAGGCGATTATTTCGGCCCGATCACTGTCGCGTGCGTATACGCTGACAAAACAAAGCTGCCGCTATTAAAGGAACTCGGTGTTAAAGATTCGAAGAACTTAAAAGATCCGCAAATCGTTCAGATCGCGCGCGACTTAATCAAGACAGTCCCTTACAGCCTGCTCGTCTTGAGAAATGAAAAGTATAATGAAATGCAGGAAAAAGGGATGAGCCAGGGAAAAATGAAGGCCCTTCTCCACAACCAGGCGATCGGCAACCTTCTCAAAAAGTTGGACGGCACCAGGCCGGAAGCGATTTTAATCGACCAGTTCGCAGAACCTGCCGTATACTTCAAGCACCTGGCAGGCAAAACCGCCGTCAAAGAACGTACATATTTCAGCACAAAAGCGGAAGGCATCCATCTTTCAGTTGCAGCGGCCTCGATCATCGCACGCTATTCATTTTTAATGGAGATGGATAAGCTTTCGAAAGAAGCCGGGATGACGCTCCCGAAAGGAGCGGGTCCGCTCGTCGATGAAGCAGCGGCAAAGCTGATTAAGAAACACGGCGAAGGCGCATTGAGGGTATTTACAAAGCTGCACTTTGCCAATACGCAGAAGGCGAAGCGGATTGCGGCGAAACGTTAAACGGTGCCGACTAGGTTGGATGAGCGGGTCCGTTGCAACTGGACCCGCATATTTCACCAAAAATTCAGAGCCCCTGCTGAATTTTGACCAGCTGTGAAATGTTTGAACCTTCTCTTCTTTATATGGTGAATCATTGACCTCTATGGATGACTATTGCGAATATCTCCGCATTCCTTCTCATACAAATCGACAGACTCAGAAAGGAGTCACCATGTCAAAAATAAAATGGATCATCACGCTCACCATATGCGCAGCTCTGGCATTTTCTCTCTTTATTTTCTTCAACAAGGCGAACTTTACAGAGGCCAGCGAAAATAAAGAAAACGGGCTTTTATTTGCCCGAAACTACATCAGCTATGTGATGGAAGACGAGACGATGTCGTTTAACATTTTCGGCCTGCAAAAAACAAACACCGGCGTTCCGATAAGCGGTGATACGGTTACATCGCTCGCTTTTGATAACGATCATATACAAATCAGCGATTACAAGGTTGAAACAGGGATTCGCCATAAAGGCTATATGCTCGTAAACATTATCGTTGACGTCCGGATCTCCAGCGATAAACCGGAAAAAACGGATCAGCTGCTGATATCTTTTAACGGATGTGATAGAGAAGCATTTCAAATCGGAAAGATCACCCTTCAAAACGAACACAATGTTCGAAGCGGCGATCTGTCGCCTGCCGGCCAGTATACTGCAGGATATCCAAAGCCGTCCTTGGACGTTCGGCTGAAAAACAATCTGGCAAAAGATATTTCCCTTGAAAAGATCACCGATCTAAACGGCGTCATGACGTATACATTTGACAAGGGGACCGCCGTTCAAGCGAAACAAAGCAAACACATCGTCGTCCCGTCTTTTGATCTGACAGGCGAATATGATTTTTATACGGTCACTCCTGTTTTACGTTATACTGCAGCAGGGAAACGTCATCAATACAGCATGCCCGGTGTACTGTACGGAGCTTTAGACTCCGATGAAGAAAAAATCGAACGGATTCTGAAGCGTCAGTAGCTTTTGACCATGTTGAAGACAAAAAACCGGTTCCCGAATGATCGGGGACCGGTTTTTCTTTATCCTCTCAATACAGCCTGATATGTGTCCTCAAGTGCCTTGAGCACTTGGTCGTGAACTTTTGTCACTTCTTCTTCGGTCAATGTTTGTTCAGGATTTAAATATTGCAGGCTGAAGGCGACGGATTTCTTGCCTTCTTCCATGTGCTCGCCTTCGTAGACGTCAAAGACATGGACTTCTTTGAGCCATTTGCCGCCTGCTGTTTTGATGACGTCCTCAAGCTGGCCGGCCGTTGTTTCTTTGTCTACAACAAGCGCGATATCCCTTGTAACAGAAGGATACTTCGGAATTGGTGTATACGTGATCTCCGGTACATCCAATCGAAGGAGCTCGTGCAGGTCCAGCTCAAACACATACGTGTCGCTCAAATCCAGCTCTTTTTCAACTGACGGGTGCAGCTGGCCGATGAAGCCGACTAATGAGCCGTTGTGCAAAATATTGGCTGTCCGCCCAGGATGAAGCTCTTTTCTTTCAGATTGAGCGAACTCGATGCCGTCGGTGATTCCGAGCTTTTCCAACAGACCCTCGACGATGCCTTTTACGACGAAGAAATCAACCGGCTTTTTCTCGCCCTGCCAGAGGTTTTTGTGCCACAGGCCTGTCACGGCTCCCGCGACGTGTTCTTTTTCGACAGGTTTCGTATGTTCTTCGGCTTTCAAGAAAACTGAACCGATCTCATAAAAAGCAGTTGAATCGGCCTGCCTTGCCAAGTTGTATGCAACCGAATCGAGCAGATTAGGGAGCAGGCTGTGCCTCAGCACGCTTCTTTCCTCGCTCATCGGCAGCGAAAGGATCGTTTTAAACGATTTTTCCAATGCGTAAGCCGTTGCTTTTTTATCGTTTGTTAATGAGTATGTGATCGCCTGGGAAAGCCCTGCCCCTTCCAAAAAGCGCCTTACTTTTCTGCGCTTGTCCTGATAAGGTGTCAGTCCGCCCGCAAAGCCTGTCACTTCAGGCAGTGTCGACGGAATGTTGTCATATCCGTACAGTCTAGCGACCTCTTCGATCAAGTCTTCTTCAATTGCAATATCGCCTCTTCTTGATGGAACCGTCACGACCAGCTCACGTTCAGCGTCTTCAACGGCAAAGCCGAGCCTTTCAAAAATGCTGACCATTTCTTCTTTGCTGATGGACATGCCGAGAACCTTCGTCACTTTATCAACGGAAAGGCGAATGACATTCTCTTTGATGTCAAGATGGTTTTCTTCAACCGTACCTTCCAAGACGGTTCCCCCGGCATACCGGCTGATCAAATCTGCCGCGCGTTCTGCCGCGAGGCGCACCCGTGCGGGATCGATGCCTTTTTCAAAGCGGACGCTTGATTCGCTGCGAAGACCGAGATCTTTTGATGCTTTGCGGACGGTCTGTCCGTTAAAATACGCCGCCTCAAGCAGCACTGTCGCCGTATCTTCGCGGACTTCGGAGTCCGCTCCGCCCATTACGCCTGCGACAGCCTGCGGAAGAGAGCCATTTGTGATGACAAGATGCTCAAGCGTCAACGTTCTTTCTTGTTCGTCGAGCGTCGTTATCGTTTCGTTCTCGTACGCTTTGCGGATGACGACCTCTTTTGAGCCGAAGCGGTCATAATCAAACGCGTGCAGCGGCTGACCGTATTCGAGCAGCACAAAGTTCGTAATATCGACGACATTGTTGTGCGGTCTGATTCCGGCATTGATCAGCTTCGTCTGCATCCAAAGCGGTGACGGGCCGATTTTGACGTCTTTAATGATTTTTGCCGCGTATAAAGGATTGGCTTCTGTATCTTCAATTTTGACAGAAATATAGTCCGCCGCTTTTTCGGCGCCTGCCTGATAAGCCGTCTCAGGGAGCTTGACTTCACGGCCGAGAATCGCAGCCACTTCATAGGCAACGCCGAGCATGTTCATGGCGTCGGCGCGGTTTGGCGTCAGTCCCAGTTCGAGAACCGCATCGTCGAGCGCCAGGCTTTGAAGGGCGTCCGCACCGGTTTCAGCATCGCCCGGGAAGACGAAGATGCCTTCCGCATATTCTTTCGGCACAAGCTTGCCTTGAATGCCAAGCTCCTGCAAAGAGCAGATCATGCCGTTAGACGCTTCCCCGCGGAGCTTCGCTTTTTTGATTTTAAAATTGCCGGGCAATACCGCACCAACCGTGGCGACAGCTACTTTTTGCCCTCTGTCCACGTTCGGAGCCCCGCAGATGATCTGGACAGGCTCTTCTTCACCGATATCGACGAGGCATTTGTTTAATTTGTCAGCGTTCGGATGCTGTTCGCGCTCCAGCACATGTCCGATGACAACGCCTTTCATTCCTTCTCCTTTATATTCGATGCCTTCCACTTCAATTCCGCTTCTCGTAATCTTTTCAGCGAGAATCTCGGGAGTCATCCCGTCTAAATTCACGTATTCCTGCAGCCATTTATATGAAACAAACATCACGCGTCCTCCTCTTTAAGCCTGTTTAAATTGAGATAAAAATCTGACATCGTTCGTATAGAAATGACGAATGTCGTCAATGCCGTACTTCAGCATTGCGATTCGTTCAACACCCATTCCAAAAGCAAATCCCTGATATTGTTTGGAATCGAATCCGGCCATTTCGAGCACGTTCGGATGCACCATTCCGGCGCCGAGAATTTCGATCCAGCCCGTTTGTTTACAAACGGAGCAGCCTTTGCCTCCGCATTTAAAGCAGGAAACATCGACTTCGACAGACGGCTCTGTAAACGGGAAGAAGCTTGGACGCAGTCTGATTTCGCGCTCTTCACCGAACATCTTTTTCGCGACCGTTTCAAGGGTTCCTTTTAAGTCGCTCATGCTGATATTGCGGTCAACACAGAGCCCTTCAATCTGCATAAACTGATGGGAATGTGTCGCATCATCATTGTCGCGGCGGTACACTTTGCCGGGGCAGATGATTTTGACAGGGCCTTTGCCTTTATGCTTTTCCATCGTGCGCGTCTGAACAGGAGAAGTCTGTGTTCTCATCAGCGTATCTTCCGTAATATAAAAGCTGTCTTGCATATCGCGGGCCGGGTGCTCTTTCGGAAGGTTGAGCGCTTCGAAGTTATAGTAGTCGGTTTCTACTTCAGGACCCTCTTCCACCGAATATCCCATGCTGATAAACAAGTCTTCGATTTCTTCAATAACGATCGTCAGCGGATGCCGTGCTCCTGTTTTCACAGGGCTTCCCGGAAGCGTCACATCAATCGTCTGTTCTTTCAGCTTCCTTTTCACCTCTTCTTCCTCAAGGCGGGCATTTTTTTCGGCAATCGCCGCGGCGATTTTCTCTCTTACTTCGTTCGCCAAGGCGCCCATTTTCGGCCTTTCTTCAGCGGACAGCTTTCCCATTCCCCGAAGCACTTCTGTGATCGGTCCCTTTTTTCCCAGGTACGCAACGCGGACGTCGTTGACTTCTTTTAATGAACCAGCGGCTTCCACTTTTTCAACCGCTTCTTTCTCAAGCCGTTTCAGCTCTTCCTGCATCTTAAAAACTCCTCCTTTTATGTAGCAACCTGTTTTTTTAGGCAATAGAAAAAGCCCCTTTCATATTGAAAGGGACGAATCGTGGCCGTGGTACCACCCTTTTTTTAAAACAAAGCAAAAAAGCTTTGCTGCTTACTTCATTGGCATAACGGAATGAATCCGGTTCACCTTTACACATCCCTTGAGAGACGCGGTCCCGGTGACAACTCAAGAGGTGAAGCGTTTTTCCGGCCTGCCATAAAAATGCTTGCAGTCTAAGGCATTTTCTCCCTTAATGACGGCATGTGAAAAAACGGAGCCTCTATCACTGTTTTTAAACATATTACATTCATTATAGTGAAATACATGGTCCTGTGCAACCGGTTATCCGCGGAGATGATAAAGAAGGACCGCGGCTGCGGCCGCCACATTCAGCGACTCCGCTTTTCCGTAGATCGGAACGTACAGATTTTGGTCAGTCTGTGCGAGGAGATCCGGATCGACCCCAGATCCTTCATTTCCGATCAAAAGCGCAAATGACTGTGACGGCTCCGCTTCTCTAAATGGCACGGCATCCTGCAACGCTGTGCCGTAAACCGGGACGCTTTTTCCCTTCAGCTCTTCAATCAGCTCTGAAAGCTCGCGTTTTAAAATCGGAATGTGAAAATGCGAGCCTTGAGCCGACCTGAGCGTTTTGGCATTGTAAGGGTCGACAGTGCCTTGTCCGATAACAACCGCATCGATCCCCGCTGCATCTGCCGTCCGGATGATCGTCCCTAAATTGCCCGGGTCTTGCACAGCATCCGCAAGCAGCACCTTTTCGTATTGAAATGGTCCGCTTTCGGGCATACGGCATACAGCGGCGACAGCCTGAGGCGTCTCCGTTTCGGCAATCGCCGAAAAAGCATCAGCGCTCAAAATATAGCGGGCAACAGACTCATCAATCATAGCCGGGAAGTCCGCTTCGTCTGCGACCATGATTTCTTTCACAACACCCGGTGTCTTCAGCGCTTCCTCAACAAGATGCTCGCCTTCTATTAAGAAAGTATTGGTTTTTGTCCGCTCTTTTTTTGCGTGAAGTTTTTTCCAATCCTTCACTTTTTGATTTTTAGCTGATTCAATTCGTTTCAAATCGTTTTGACTCCTTTTGTCTCGCAATAGTCACATTATATCTCATCAATGATACATAATAAACCCGAAAGCGAGGCAGAATATAGAAAATCAGATGATGAAATGGAGTGAAAAATGATGGATTTGAATTTGCGCCATGCCGTTATTGCCAATGTATCAGGAAACTCGCAAGAAGAGCTTGAGCATACGATTGTCGATGCGATCCAAAGCGGTGAAGAAAAAATGCTTCCAGGATTGGGTGTGTTGTTCGAGGTCATCTGGCAGCACGCAACTGAATCAGACAAAACCGAAATGCTCGAGACATTGGAACAAGGCTTAAAAACGAAATAAACCGGCGGCCTGAAATGGCCCCGGTTTATTTGATCATCCAGGAATAGAAGGCTCCATCCGCAAAGCCGGATCACGCCAAATCTCCGTCCATTTTTTAATGGCAGCCGCCATGATCACCAGTCCCAACAGCAGCATAATGATCGATAAAATGCCGTTTAAAAAGCTGAAACCGGCAGCTTCCGCATTAAAATAAACGTTTTTGATCATCCAGTATCCCGCGTAGTTGACCGTCACATACAAATAAGCGAGCGGAATGAGGCATGTCAGCATATAACGCCGTTTGTCCGCAATTTTTAAAATGACCGTCGCTCCGATAATTAAACCGACGGATGCCATCAGCTGGTTGGATACGCCAAACAGCGCCCAAATCGAGCTGATATCGCCTGAATACAGCAAATACCCCCACATGAAACAGGCAAGGGCGCTCGCTGCGACCGAACCCGGAAGCCAGTCCGTTTTTTTCAGCGGTTTGTACACTTCCCCGAAAAAGTCTTGAATCAAATAACGCGCCACCCTTGTACCGGCATCGATCGCCGTTAAAATAAAGACAGCTTCAAACATGATGACAAATTGAAAAAAGTAAGAGGCCAAATGGCTGAAAAACGGAATATCCGTAAAAATATAAGCCATGCCGACGGCAAGGGTAACAGCTCCGCCTGTTCTTCCTTCAAGATCGAGACCGATTTCGCGGCTGAGTTCAGGCAGGTGGACGACATTCATGCCAAGCGTCCGAAAGACTTCTGGTGAACTGTTGATGGCAAAATAATCGCCCGGCTGCAAGGCCGTTGCCGCGATCAAAGCCATGATGCCGACAAGACACTCAACGAGCATCGCCCCGAAGCCGACGAATTTCATGTCGCTCCACTTATCAAGCATTTTCGGCGTCGTGCCTGAACCGACAAATGCATGGAAGCCGGAAATCGCGCCGCAGGCGATCGTAATTGAAATAAACGGCCAGACTGGACCAGGCGATACAGGTCCCCCTCCGCCCGTGAACTCGGTAAATGCCGGAAACGGAATCGCCGGATTGACGACGAACACCCCGGCAATCAAGGCGATAAACACTCCGATTTTCATAAAGCTGCTCAAATAATCGCGCGGTGCAAGCAGCAGCCAGACAGGGAGCGCCGCTGCAAAAAATGCATAGACAGGAAGTGCGACAGCAAGCGTTTTCGTATCGAGCGTCAAGGCGTCTCCAAGCGGCGTCTCCGCGATGGAGGGCCCGATGAAGACACCGGCCATCAGCAAAATAAATCCTCCGGTTGACGCTAATTTTAAGTTACCTGTCTTTTTATAAAATAAACCGACCCCCATCGCGATCGGAATTGTAATCGCAACGGCGAACGTCCCCCACGGATTGCGTTCAAGCGCATGAAGTACAACCATCGACAGCCCTGCCATCGTGATCGTAATAATAAACAGCATCGCAAGCCCCGTGCAAAATCCCGCAACAGGCCCGAGCTCTTCTTTCGCCACTTCTGAAAGCGACTTTCCCTTCCTCCGCATGGACGCAAACAAAACGACAATATCATGCACGGCTCCCCCGATCACCGCTCCGATCAAGAGCCACAACAGCCCCGGCAAGTAGCCGAACTGCGCCGCCAAGATCGGCCCGACAAGCGGCCCTGCAGCTGCGATGGCCGCAAAGTGGTGGCCGAAAGACACCCATTTGTTCGTCGGCACATAATCTTTGCCGTCTTTCTGGAGATGGGCAGGAGTCGGCTTGTCATCATCAACCTTCAACACTTTCACCATCATAAATGTTCCGTACAAACGATAGGCGATCGCCAAAATACAGATGGAAGCGATCACAATTGTTATTGCATTCATCCAATTCCTCCCCCCTTTGTTTCTTTTTTAACATATCTCATATTTTATGTAAGCGCAATCATCTTTTTGTGCGAAGTTTTCAATCAGCTGCTTCCCGACAACCATAAACCAAGTTGACGAATAGGAATAATAAGAATAAAATAAATACAAGCTTCATCTGCAGCCTTTTTGAAGGCATCATTGGCGGATATCAACAAGATATCCGCCTTTTTTCTGTCAGCATAATGGAACGACAAAAAATGAACGGCCATGACTAGACAAAAAGCGGCGATACCCGCGATTCGACCGGCGGTTGTCGTGACAAGCGAAGCTGAAAAATGGCGTGACAGTGAAAAAAACAGCATGGTGCCGATGAAAATAAAACCCGCCGCTAAAAGCGGCTGATCAAAAGACCGTACCCTATCGATGACCGCTGTGATAAACAGAAGCCAAAGGTATGCTAAAAATACATACATCAAAAAACAGTAGGCAGCCGAAAAAAACGTCTTCATAGATCCTCCTCCCGTTTTATCTTATTCTTCGGCATATTTGCGGAAGCCTTTTTTCATCTAAAAAAACCGGCCTCGCCGGGCCGGTTTTTCAATTTATCGTTTTTTCATTCTGATCACATTCCAGGAAAGCTTCGGAAGGTGAGCCGTCAGCCTGCCGTCACATACTTTGGCGTCTCCTCCGCTGTGCGGAACAACGTTGTTGCGGTCTTTTTCATTCGTCGCTTTATGATCCTCGTGTTCCAGAACGATGTGCTCAGAGACGCTGTACCCTTCAAAGCTTCTCATATCGGCTTCCATTTCAAGGCTGCCGTCTGTTGCGCGGTTGACGGCAAAAACGGTTAATTCCTCGGCTTCTTCATTGAAAACAGACACGGACTCCAAGTACGGAACATCCGTAAAGTCTTTCGCATCATACTTCGGAGACGATACGGCCGTCTGCAATACCGTTCCTCTGCCGTAGACGGAAGCGTGCATAAACGGATAGAAAATGGTCTGACGCCACGCTTCTCCTCCTTTATCTGTCATAATCGGCGCGATGACATTGACAAGCTGAGCCAGACAGGCGATTTTCACACGGTCCGCATGCTTGAGCATCGTAATCAGCATACAGCCGACGAGAAGTGCATCCTCAAAATTGTAGATGTCTTCAAGAAGGTGCGGCGCTTTCGCCCAGCGCTCGGCTTCTTTGTCTTTTTCATTCGAGTGATACCAGACATTCCACTCATCATATGAAAGGTGAATCGTTTTCTTGCTTTTCTTTTTCGCTTTCATATAGTCGCAGACTGAGATGACCGTTTTGATAAATTGATCCATATCTAGCGATCTCGCCAAATAGTTTGGAAGGTCGTTATCACGGTTTCCGTAATACGAGTGAAGCGAGATGTACTCGACGTGTTCGTACGTATGATCAAGCACCGTCGTTTCCCAGTCGATGAATGTCGGCATTCCGCTTCCCGAGCTTCCGCAGGCGACGAGCTCGATCGACGGGTCCGTCCATTTCATCACCTTTGCAGCTTCAGCGGCAAGTCTTCCGTATTCGGCTGCTGTTTTATGCCCGATTTGCCATGGACCGTCCATTTCATTGCCAAGACACCATGTTTTAATTTTATGCGGTTCCTTATATCCGTGGGATTTTCTCAAGTCGCTGTAGTACGATCCTGACGGATGATTGCAATATTCAACAAGGTTGCGTGCGGCATCAATTCCTCTCGTTCCGAGGTTGACGGCCATATTCACCTCTGCCCCGACAAGCTTTGCCCAATCCATAAACTCGTTCGTCCCGATTAAGTTCGGCTCGGTTGTCGCCCACGCTAAATCAAGTCTTGTCGGCCGCTGTTCGACAGGTCCGACCCCGTCCTCCCAGTTATAGCCCGAGACAAAGTTTCCTCCGGGATACCTGATAAATGGAACCTTCAGTTCTCTGACCAGTTTGATGACGTCTTTCCGAAAACCCGATTCGTCAGCTTCAGGATGATCAGGCTCATAAATGCCTTCGTAAACGGCTCTGCCGAGATGCTCGATAAAGGAGCCGTAAATTCGTTTATCAACCTCTGCCACCTTATATTCCTTGTCAATCGTCATCTTCGCTTTGTGTGCAGTCATGTTAAACCATTCCTTTCAAGATAATATATAGTGGATCAGCCTTTAATTCCGCCCGCCGTCAAACCTGATATAAAGTACTTCTGGAAGAACAGGAAGATAAGAATCACAGGCAGAATTGCCAGCACAGAACCCGAAATCAACATGTCATAATTGTTCCCGTACGGACTGAGCAAAGCGGACAGCCCGATTGGTAGCGTAAACATTTCTTTCGATCGTAAAACGATCAGCGGCCATAAGAAGTTGTTCCAGCTGTTTAAGGATTGAAGAATGATCATCGCTCCAAATGCCGGTTTCATCAAGGGCGCCATAATCCTGAAGTAAATGCCGAACTCTGTGCAGCCGTCCATTCTCGCGGAATCAAGCAAATCTCTCGGCAGGCCGAGCGCATACTGTCTGAAGAAAAACACAGCGACAGGCGAAACGATAAACGGCAGGATCACGCCGGCGTAAGTGTCGACAATATGAAGAGAAACCGTCATTTTAAATAAAGGCAGCATGAGAATTTCGATCGGCACCATCATGATCAGGAGCACGGCTACAAACAAGAGATTTTTTCCTTTAAAGTCGTAGACGGCAAGCCCGTATCCGACCATTGAAGAAAACAAGAGCGTCAGCACGGTGGATATCACCACGAGAATCAAGCTGTTCGAAAACCATTGAAAATAAATGCTTCCGCCGTTAAACAAGTAATTGTAATTGTCAAGGCTCAGGATTTCAGGGCTCAGCTTCAAATTCAGGCCGAAGCGCAGCAATTCCGAAGATGGTTTGAGCGAGCCAAGCAAAAGGCAGAAGAGCGGAAACACAAACAAAAAGCTTAATATTGCAAACAGCAGAAACAGAGCAACTTTCGCAATGTTGAGGCCTCCGGCAGGACGCATTAATAGCCCTCCTTTTTAAAAGATCCAGACAGCTTTAATGAAATGAGGCTGCAGATGAAAATGATGATCAAGAGCACGATGCCGAGCGCCGACCCGTAGCCCATGTTGTTGTAGGCAAGCCCCTGCTGATAAATGTATCCGACCATCGTCAGGCCGATGTTGCCCGGAGAGTTGTTCTGCCACAGCACATAGCTTTCTTCAAACATTCGGAAGCCGCCGATGATGCTGATCGTCAGCACGTAGACGCTGACGGGCTTTAAAAACGGAAGCGTAATATGGTAAAACTTCTTGAACGTGCCTGCGCCGTCGATTTCGGCAGCTTCGTACAATTCTTTCGGAACGTTCTGCAAGCCCGCCAAAAAGTACAGGACATTGATTCCCATCCATCTCCAGGATGCGAGCATCACCATTAAAAACATGCCGGTATGTTCATTGTTCAGCCAGTTGTACGGCGAAGCTCCGAGCTTAGCCAATATCGAATTCGCCAGCGATGTATCCATTTCTCCAAAAATCAGCCTGAAAATAATTCCCGCCACAATGGTTGAAGTCAGAGCCGGGATGAATAAAGCCGATTTAAACACGTTTTTAAACTTTACGAGTTTAGAATCTAAAAAGACTGCCAGAATTAGAGGAACAGGTATTAAAATCAGCAATGTCCAAAAGGTGTATTTGACGGTGTTGAATAGTGCGGTATAAAATGTAGGATTGTTTAATGCTTTATAGTTCTCCGTCCCGATGAAGCGGACTTCCCCGGGGAGAATGCTTTGAAAGCTCATGATGACGACGCTGATAAGCGGATAAAGAAAAAATATGCAGAAGGAGAGTACAAAAGGTGCTGTGAAAATATAGGGTGCGGCTTTTGCTGAATATAATAAACGTCTGATCTTTCTTTTTCTGCTCATCGGCGGAAACGAACGCACTGTATCTGTTTTAACAGTCTTCAAGTTATCGCCTCGCTTTACAGTAATGAAAGACTATTGCCCTTTCACTTCATCTGCTGCTTTGTCCAATGCTTCTTTCGGTGTTTTGCTCTTCGTTTTGAGCGCTTCGTACAGTACGTTTCTGTTGATGAGATCGGAAGTTTTCGCATAGTCCTCAGTGAGGTAAAGCGGATTGATCTCATCTTTTATGTCAAGAAGCACGGAAAAGATGCGTTGTCCATTTTGGAAATATTCTGTATATTGATTTGGTTTTTTCAATTCGTCCGAGTCCCACACATCCCATCTGAGCGGATCGAACCCGAGCACGGTCCACAGCTTGATGTTGCCTTCTTTTGATGCTTTGGCAAATTTCAAGAAATCCTTGGCCAGATCGACCTCTTTCGCCTGTTTTGGAATCACGGTGGCCGTTCCGCCCATTCCCGCTGAGCGGTCTCCCCCTTCTTCCCATGCCGGCAGCGGTCTGATCGCGATTTTCCCTTTCAAGTCAGGCATATAATCCAAAAAACGGCCCATATACCAGATCGGCATTAAAACAGACGCCGAACCGCCTTGGTTCATAAACCCGTAGTATTCTTCACTGTGATGATTGCCTCCGGGCGTTGTGACGGCAATTTTGTCTTTCTCAATTAAAGTCTTTAAAAATTCGAGCGTTTTCACATTTGTCTCATTGTTTAATGTCAAACGCCCCTGCTGATCAAAATAACCGGATCCCTGCTGGGAAACCAGCGGCAGAAATGAATTCGGGTCGGTCGTTTCAATCGTCGTCATCGGTTTTCCGAGAGCTTTGACGACCTTTTTGCCCGCTTCCCTGTAATCTTCCCACGTTTTGATGTCATCCGGATCAACACCTGCTTTATTCATCATTTCCATGTTGTAATACATCACGGTTGTTCCGACATGGGTGTCAAGTCCGTAAAGCTTGCCGTTCTTGCTGTAGAGCGTGAGCCTCGCTTCAACAAACTTGTCGCGTTCGTCTTCCACAAGCGGCGTTAAATCTGTAAGAGGAATGTCAGAGCCCTTCAAAAAGTTCGAATAGCGCCCCAGCTCAACATCGGCAATATCTGGAACCCCTTTCCCGGCTAAAAGCGAGATTGATAAATTGTCATGCATCTGTCCATACGGATACACCACTGTATTTAATTTGATTTTTCGCTCGGGATACTTTTTGTTCCATTCTTTCACCATCTCAGCGTAAAACTGTTCATGAAGGCCGTTGAATGTCCAAAATGTCAGTTCGGTGCCGTCCGCTTGATCGGAGGCTGGACTCGCCTTGCACCCCGATAAAAGCAGACATACAGCGACCGTGACCATAAAGATAGATGAAAGGAACCTTTTCACATTTTAACCCCTTTCACGCCCGGTCCTTTGCCTAAAAGCCCTGGCAAAAGGCCGTATTGATTGATGATTTTCAGTCCCGTATACCGGTCCCTGAGCTGATGGGCGTAAGTGAGCGCTTCTCTCACCAGCTCTTCTTCAACATCGAGTTCTTTGAATGATACAGGCCCGCCGATACGCCTCATCCACTCTGCCATTTTCTCACCGTCAGGGAGCTTTTCATAAATCGAGCGAATCGCGTGCTCAGCGTGTTGATCACCCAAGCTTGCACCGATAAGGGATCGGTAAATATCAGTCAGCATGATGGCGCTACAGCCGACTTTAGCACCGTGAAGCACCTGCCGCTTATTGTTCTCCAACGCTTTCATTTCAAGGTAGTGGGAAAGGTGGTGCTCGCCGCCGGAAGCCGGCCTTGAATGATCGAGAACCAGCATGACAAGTCCTGAAAGGATCAGCGATTCCATCAATTTCTTAATCCCATCGCGTGTCTTGGCGGCGATGTCATCTATTCGGACAAGACATTGATCAAGCGCTTCTCTCGTGAGACGGCTGGCGGCCGGGCAGTACGGCTCGCCGGCAAGCAAGCGGGAAATTTCCCAATCCGCAAGCGACGTCACCTTACCGAGCATATCGCCAAAACCTGCGGCTACCATGTTCTGCGGCGCTTGACACAAGAGATCCAAATCGGCAAAAAGTGCAATCGGCGCTGTCGTTTGAACCGTCTGTTTCTTTCCTTTTAAAATCAGCGGTGCGCCGGCTGAAGTAAAACCGTCAACCGACGGAGCCGTAGGAACCGAAATAAACGGGATGCTTCGCTGATAGGCGCAAAACCTGACGATGTCATGAATCGTGCCCGCTCCGACCGCAATAAGTACATCCGCATCAATCGGTACACCGATCAATGCACTCACCAACGTTTGTTCATCTGCCGTCACATCACCCGCTTCATTAGCTTCCAGCAGAACCGGAACCGTTTCAGCCGTTTCCTCAAGAAGAGCCGCAATCCGCTTGCCGGCTATCCGTCCGGTCGTTTCATCATAAATGACAGCGGCTTTTTTATAGGAAGCCGATTTCACGAAAGCGGGCAGCTCTTGCTCAACAGCATTGTCGCCGATCGTGATTTTTTCCACTGTAAGCGGGTAGTGAACGGTTCCGCATTCGCATGCGCCCAAAGTTTTTTTTACATAAGAGATCATGTCATTCATTGGCAGCTTCCCTCCTCTATTGGCCGTAATAGGCGTCTGCCCCGTGCTTGCGAAAATAGTGCTTATCTTGCAAAGCGCTCTTAATCGGCTTAAGAGACGGATTCAGCATCAGGGAGCGGTACGCCATCTTCGCGACTTCTTCCAAGACGACGGCATTGTGTACGGCAGTTAAGGCGTCTTTTCCCCAGCAAAACGGCCCGTGATTGTTCACGAGAACGCCGGGCATCGCCAGGGGGTCAAGATGCCGGAACACCTCGGCAATCACTTTTCCTGTATTCAACTCGTATTGACTCCTGATCTCATCGGGATCCATTTCCCGTGTACACGGAATGTTGCCGTGGTAGTAGTCGGCGTGAGTCGTTCCGAGCGACGGAATGTCCTTCCCTGACTGCGCCCAGCTTGTCGCCCACGGGGAATGCGTATGGACGATCCCGCCGATCGATTGAAACTGCCGGTAAAGATAGAGGTGTGTCGGCGTATCGGAAGACGGCTTCAGATCACCTTCCACAATCTCGCCGTCCATATTGAGAACCACTAAATCTTCGGCTTTTAACTCGCTGTATTTGACACCGCTCGGCTTGATGACAACCAGCTCATTCTCCCGGTCAATGCCGCTGACATTCCCCCATGTAAAGGTGACAAGCCGGTACTCCTCAAGCTGCAAATTCGCTTTTAATACTTGTTCTTTCAAAGATTCCAGCACAGTTTTCTCCTCCCTCTAAGCCATCGCTTTACCGGTGTCGAAACTGACGGACTGGATGTTTTTCAATTTTTTAAGGCGCTTCATCACGTTGTTTTGCTTTCCGAAGTACGTGTAAAGCTCCTTATATTCCGCATAAAGCTGATCGTATAAGGCAACGTTTTCAGGAATTGGTTTGTACGTTTGATCCTTGATCTTGCCCATATGTGCGACTGCTTCTTCGATATGATCGTAACCGCCGTTCACGCTTCCGGCCGCGAGCGCTCCGAATATCGCGGAACCTAAAGCCGGCGCCTGCGGAGATCCGGAAATTTTGATTTCCATGTTGGTGACATCCGCGTAAATCTGCATGATAAACGGATTTTTTTCGGCGATTCCTCCTGCGGCATACAGCTCCTCGATCGGCACGCCGCTTTGTCTGAACGTTTCAATGATGATCCTCGTCCCGTAAGCAGTCGCTTCGACCAATGCACGGTATATATCTTCAGGCTTAGTGGCAAGGGTCATACCGAGCATCATTCCCGTCAGATCGGCATCAACGAGTGTTGAACGGTTTCCGTTCCACCAATCCAATGCAAGCAAACCGCTTTCGCCGATATGGAGACGGTCAGCCTTTCGAGACAGCAATTCGAATATAGAAATCTCTTCGGCTTCAGCTTCTTTCATATAGGCTTCTGGTACAAAATGTTGAATCAGCCATTGAAAATGGTCGCCGACGCACGATTGCCCCGCTTCATAGCCGACATAGCCAGGCAGAATCCCGTCTTCTACGACGCCGCACATTCCCGGCACCATCCTGACATCCTCGCCGAGCAGCATATGACAGGTAGACGTTCCCATGATCATCAGCATCTTCCCCGGCTCTGTGATGCCGACCGCCGGAACTGACACATGAGCATCAACATTTGCGACAGCGACCGCTGTACCCGCCAGAAGCCCTGTCTTCCCGGCCATTTCTTCAGTCAGTCCGCCCGCTTTTTCGCCTACAGAATAAATATCCTCCGTCAATTTTTCCCGAACGATATGTTTCAGCTTTGGATGCAGGCTTGTTAAGAAATCGTCGGAAGGATAGCCGCTCTTTTTGTTCCAAATCGCTTTATAACCCGCTGTACAATTGTTGCGCTTTCTGTTTCCGCACAGCATATAGACGATCCAGTCGGCCGCTTCCATGATCTCGGCTGCGGCATCATAAATGTCAGGCGCTTCTTCCGCGATTTGCATTACTTTTGGAAAGAGCCACTCGGAAGAAATTTTTCCGCCGTATGTTTGAAGAAAAGATTCATTTCTTTCTTCCGCAATTTGGTTCAAGCGATTCGCCTGCTCCTGTGCAGCATGGTGCTTCCAAAGCTTCACATAACTGTGCGGTTCTGACGCATACTCTTCCCTCATGCAAAGAGGAGTCCCGTTATTGTCAACGGGTAAAATCGTGCAGGCCGTAAAGTCGATTCCGATGCCGATGATTTCCTTCGGATCCGCTTTTGACTGCTTCAAAAGGCTCGGAATCGTTTCCTCCAGCACTTCAATGTAATCGGCCGGATGCTGGAGCGCCCAGTCTCTCGGAAGCTTTCGTTTTGAGTCCGGAAGCTCCCGGTCTATCACCCCGTGCGTGTACTCTTTGACAGCCGCCGCGATTTCCTCACCTGTCCGGACATCGACGAGAACAGCACGCCCTGACAATGTTCCAAAGTCAACCCCGATTGTGTAAGGGATAAGTCTTCACCCCCTTAAAATTTGCGAAGCCGATATGCAGCTTCACTCCATTTGAGTTCATTGCGAAGATTTAAAATCGTCGTATCACGGTTGATCAACACCGCTTCAATGCCCGACATTTCGGCCCAATCGAGCATCTGCTCGGCTGTCAGCTGATACGAAAGGCATGTATGGTGAGCACCCCCAGCCAAAATCCACGCTTCAGCCGATGTTCTCAGAGACGGCTGCGGCTTCCAAAGCACGCGCGCCACCGGAAGATTCGGCATATCATGCGGAACCTTCTCAGCTTCGACTTCATTGATGACAAGCCTGAAACGTCCGCCCAAATCGATGAGGGAGACATTGACCGCAGGCCCTGCAATTCCGTCGAACACGAGCCGCGCCGGATCATCCTTTGCCCCCATTGACAGCGGATGGACTGCGATTCTCGGTTTATGTTCGGCAATCGAAGGGCACACTTCAAGCATGTGGGAGCCGAGAATCATTTCATTACCCGGTTCAAAATGGTACGTATAGTCCTCCATAAATGACGTTTCTTTTCCGCCGGCCATCACTTTCATCATCCTGACGAGCGCAGCCGTTTTCCAATCTCCTTCTCCTCCGAAGCCATAGCCTTCGGCCATCAGCCGCTGAACGGCCAAACCTGGAAGCTGCTTCATACCGTGAAGATCTTCAAAGGTTGTCGTAAAGGCCGTATAGCCTCCGTTTGAAAGAAAGCGCTTTAACCCAAGCTCGATCCGTGCCTGTTCTTTAACGGATTCCCTTGCCTCTTCGCCTTCAGGCCACTCATAAAGCTCCTCATATTCGGAGATGAGTTCATTCAGACTTTGTTCTGATACAGCATTGATCTCCGTGACGAGGTCACCGATTCCATATCCGTCGACAGACCAGCCTAGCTGAATCTGCGCTTCAATCTTATCTCCTTCTGTTACCGCCACATTCCGCATGTTGTCTCCAAATCGGGCGACTTTGATATGGCGGCTTTCAATATATGCGACCGCTGCGCTCATCCATTTGTCGATCGAGCGTTTTACGTCTCTGTCTTCCCAATATCCGGCGATCACTTTTCGCGGAATGCCCAGTCTCGCTCCGATAAAGCCGTATTCACGGTCGCCGTGAGCAGACTGATTAATATTCATGAAATCCATGTCGATTTTATCCCACGGAATGTCCCGGTTAAACTGGGTATGAAAATGGAGCAGCGGCTTATTCAGCTCGGAAAGGCCCGGAATCCACATTTTGGCCGGTGAAAACGTATGCATCCAGGTAATGATGCCTGCGCACTCCTCGTCCCGGTTCGCCTCTTCAAACAGTTTTCTGACGCCGTCCAGCGAAGTGGCCACCGCTTTGTACTCGACTTGAAACCTTAAATGTCCGTCATTTAATCCGTTGCAGATCATTTTGGAATGCTCTTCTACCTCTTGTACCGCCTCTTCGCCATATAAATGCTGGCTGCCTGTCACAAACCAAAACACATGCGTCTTTGCCTGAATCAAATAGCTTCCTCCTCCTCTTCTTTATGGTGTCTGTGTAGAATAGCAAACTATTAAAACGCTTACAAAAAAACATGAATCATACCTTGACCTCAAACTGTATCGCGATTATATGTACGTACAACTAACATCAAAAACATATTTGTACGAACAACTTCATTATATCATTATGAAAAAAACTGTCAATTTAATTTCCGGTATGTTTTTTATTTTTTTTGACAGATTTCAGAACAAAAAACCGGGCGAAAATCGCCCGGCATCTGCGGCTGTTAATAAGTCGGCCACCCTTGGGAATCCCAGTACAAGTCGTTGATGAGCAGCTTCGATACGCCATTGTCCAACGCGTCATAAGCGTGTCTGACAAGGATCGAGTTGTTCAAAACATCCTGATGTCCCGGCCCTTTCCAGCGGTCATTGCCGGAATCCAGGATCGTCCCTCCGCCGTTCATCATATTTTTGCCGCTTTTATCATAATAGGGTCCCGTAATGCTCGTTGAACGGCCATACGCTATTTTATATGTGCTGTTCACTCCTTTGCAGCAGCTGTCAAACGAGACAAATAAGTAATAGTAGCCATCTTTGTAGGTAATGTTCGGCGCTTCAACCGCTCCGCCGTTATTCGGCCTTGAGGCGATCGAATACAGGCTTCCCGTCGGTTTCATCGTGTTCTTATCAAGCCTTGTCAGCTTGATGCCGCTCCAAAAAGAACCGAATGAGAGCCAAGGATTTCCGTCTTTATCAATGACCAGATCAGGGTCAATGGCATTAAACTGATCACCGGATGTCGATCTGATGACCAGCCCGTCATCCCGCCATTGGCCGGATGAAATCCGATCTGTCGATGCGAGTCCTATCGCTGATGTGTTTGAACCGAAAGACGAAACCGAGTAATACAGCCAATACCGGCCGTTATAGTAGCTGATATCCGGTGCCCACTGATGCGGTTCATGATTTGGTACGTACATCTTCCACCATGACAACGGAGTTGGAAAAATACTCGGGGCAGCACTCCAGTTTCTACCGTCTGTTGATTTAATGACACGCAGCCCTGTGCCGAGCCCGGTTCCAAATGTATACCATGTATTCCCCTCTTTAATGATGGAGGGATCATGGATGAAATTGTCCCCCTTTGTGTCCCAAAACGCCGCCTTGCCTGATTCTGGCATCAAAAAAGCCAACAGCAGTCCGAATATCAATGCCGCCAAAGACATTCTCCGCAACACGTTTTTCATTCTGTTCACACTCCTGTTCTTGTAATGAAAAAACAATGCCTCCCTTTCTTTGTCAATTTTTCGAACAATGTTTATATATGTAAGCGCTGTCTTTAACATTCCAAAAAAAAAAAAAGCTGACAGCTTGTAAGATAAGCTGTCAGCCTGCTCTTTCATCAGTCAAACGTAATGTTTTGAACCGTCTCTTTATCCAGTCGTTTAATGACTTCGGTAATTAATTTTACCGCATGTTCATAGTCATCCCTGTGAAGCATAGCTGCGTGTGTATGGATATACCTCGTCGCAATCGTGATCGACAGGGCAGGCACTCCGTTCGCGGTAAGGTGGATCGATCCCGAATCTGTTCCTCCGCCTGAGAGGGCGTCGAATTGATACGGAATGCCGGCTTCATCTGCAACATTCGTTACAAAGTCGCGAAGCCCTTTATGGGACACCATTGATGCATCATAAAGGATGATCTGCGGGCCTTTTCCCATTTTGCTTGTCGACTCTTTTTCGGTAATACCCGGCGTATCACCCGCGATTCCCACGTCAACACCGAAAGCGATATCAGGCTTGATCGTATGCGCGGCGGTTTTCGCGCCCCTCAGCCCGACTTCCTCCTGTACGGTTCCGACACCGTAGACGACATTCGGATGATCGGCTCCTTTCAGGTTTTTCAGCACGTCGATCGCGATCGCACAGCCGATACGGTTGTCCCATGCTTTGGCAAGCAGCATTTTTTCATTATTCATCACCGTAAATTCAAAGTAAGGGACGACCTGGTCTCCCGGAAGAACGCCCCACTCCATCGCTTCCTCTCTGCTCGACGCTCCGATATCGATAAACATGTCTTTAATATCCACCGATTTTTTTCTTGCGTCCGGAGACAGGACATGAGGAGGTTTTGAACCGATGATACCGGTAATGTCGCCTTTCTTCGTCACAACCGTCACGCGCTGTGCCAGCATGACCTCGCTCCACCAGCCTCCAACCGTCTGAAAGCGGAGATAGCCCCGGTCATCGACCCGCGTAACCATAAAACCGACCTCATCAAGATGGCCGGCAATCATAATCTTCGGCCCGTCAGCCTGTCCGGTCTTTTTTGCGATTAAGCTTCCCAGTCTATCTGTCGTAACCTCGTCGGCAAACGGTTCTATGTACGATTTCATGACTTGTCTGGGCTCTTTTTCATTTGCCGGAATTCCTTTTGCATCTGTTAATTCCTTTAGCATCGTCAATGTTTCATCAAGCTTTGCCATCTCTATACAGCCTCCTTAATTAACCCTCATTTACTATTATACAGAAACATCCCTTTTCAATACGACCAATATCGTTTACAGCTTTTTTGGTTAAAAAATGAAACCTTGCGGGAACTGGTTCGTATATATTGGGATATACTTAAAATTACTTTCAAGGGAGGTTCTGTTTTAACATGATTGTCATCATATTGAGACTGGCTTTGCTGGCACTTTTGGTATACGTCGTGTACAGGGCCGTTCAATTTTTCGGGAACCCTGACAGAAGGCTGAAATCAGCGCAGGCAAAAAAGCACTTTTATTTTTTGGATGAACAGAAAAACGCACGCAAAAATCTCAAACTGACATTTAAAGGCGTGCTTTTCGAAGGAGAAAAACACATTCCTTCAAAAGACCATCCGCTGTTTATCCATACGATTTTTGTATGGACGGAAGCGCCTGAAGAAAAGCTCAGCTCTTTCAATGAGGAAGACTTCGCGGAATTGGAAGAAAACATTAAATCGCACTATCCCGATTGCAAAATCGATTGGGATTCGAACATTCAGAAATGGAAAAACAAAAAAGCAGAAGAGCAATAAAGCCTCGTCTGCTTTTTTAGTTCATCATATAAAAGCCGGTCAAAACGGCTTGTACGCCCAGCAAAAAAGGAATGCCAAGCCTGAAGGAAAGGTGTTTTGTCTTATGTCTGAACCGCAGCATCCCGAACCAGACGCCCGCGGAACCGAAAGCGGCCGCAACGAGCCAGATGCGGCGCTCAGACACCCTCCATTTACCTCTGACCGCTTTTTGCTTGTCTGCTTTCATTAAGAAAAAGCCGTATCCGTTTATGAGGATCGTGTAAATCCATATGAGAGTCATATTTGTTCATTTCCCCTTGCTTCGCGGTTTGATCACTTGCGGCGGCCGGCCTCACGAACCGTTCCACATCCTGCTCTAAGAACAAAAGAAAAAGGCCGGAACCCGGCCTTTTTTCAATTATTTATTCAATTGAGCTTTAGCAGCGTCTGCAAGCTGATTGAATGCGTTCAGATCGTTTACAGCAAGGTCAGCAAGCATTTTGCGGTTTACTTCGATACCGGAAAGCTTAAGACCGTGCATCAAACGGCTGTAAGAAAGACCGTTCATGCGTGCTGCAGCATTGATACGAGTGATCCAAAGTTTGCGGAAATCGCGCTTTTTCTGACGACGGTCGCGGAAAGCGTAGTTTCCTGATTTCATAACCTGCTGGTTAGCTACTTTATATAATGTATGTTTTGAACCAAAATAACCTTTTGCTAATTTGAGAACCTTTTTACGACGTTTACGTGTAACAGTTCCGCCTTTTACTCTTGGCATTAGATTTCCCTCCTAATTATACCTTTTCCGAATTACTTAATGTTGGCAAGCTGCTGCTTGATGCGTTTGAAATCGCCGGCGCTTACGACTGCGCTTTTGCGAAGCTTGCGCTTTTGTTTTTGAGATTTATTTGCGAACAAGTGACTTGTATATGCATGAGAACGTTTCAGTTTCCCGGAACCTGTCTTTTTAAAACGTTTCGCAGATCCGCGGTGAGTTTTCATTTTTGGCATGGATGTTTCCTCCTTAATTACTTTTCAATTTTAGGCGCGAGCACCAGGAACATGCTGCGGCCGTCCATTTTCGGCTTCGTTTCAACAGTCGCCACTTCCGCGCAGGCTTCTGAAAAACGGTCCAGCACGCGCTGCCCGATTTCTTTATGCGTGATCGCACGGCCTTTAAAACGGATGGACGCTTTCACTTTGTCCCCTTTTTGCAGGAACTTGATGGCGTTGCGAAGCTTTGTATTGAAGTCATGTTCTTCAATACCAGGGCTCAGCCGAACTTCTTTTAAGTTAATGATTTTTTGATTTTTGCGTGCTTCCTTTTCCTTCTTCTGCTGCTCGAATCTGTACTTTCCGTAGTCCATGATCCGGCAGACAGGCGGTTTTGCATTCGCTGCAACCAACACAAGGTCAAGATTTGCGCGACTCGCAATTTCCAGTGCTTCCTGGCGGGATTTGATCCCAAGCTGATCGCCATTTTGTCCGATCAAACGAACTTCACGCGCACGGATACCCTCATTAACCAATTGATCTTTGCTAATAATGAGCCACCTCCATAGAATCTTTGAATTGATTTCACAACTCATTTTGACGTTTCTTTGCATTTCACAGGCAAACAAAAAGTGTGGGCATCGAAACACCCACACTGCGAACATTGCATAGAAAAATAAGAAATGTACGTTTAACCTGCCAACTACAAGAATGTGTCAATCAGGTGAGAAGCGGGTGCTTCTGCTTGTTGATATATATTCAATTCATTATCCATCTTACATAAACAAATCCTGCAAGTCAAGATATAAAATTTATCACAACATTTGCTATTATATCAGGACACTTTTGAAATAGCAATGCTATTTTTTTATTTTTCTTTCAGCCGCTCTATCCGCCGATCATTTGGACACATAACGGAACGACAAACACGGTCACAACGCCGACGACGACAACTGCAATACTCGCCATTGCCGCTTCGACTTCCCCCATTTCAATTCCGACAGCGACACCAAGGGCATGTCCTGATGTTCCGAGCGCCAACCCTTTGGCGATCGGATGCTGCACTTTGAAGATTTTCAATAAAAGCGCGCCGAGCGCATAGACGATCACTGCGTTAAAGATGACGGCGAAGGCCGTGATATCTTGAATGCCGCCGATTCCTTTTGATAAAGGCAGAGCAATCGCCGTCGTGGCGGCCTGGGGCAGCATACTTTTCATAACGGCTCCGTCAAGATGAAGCGCGTTTGCGATCAGATAGACGACAGCAACCGAGCAGACAGAGCCTGCGATAATGGCGCCAAGGATTTGCAGCCAATATTTTTTCAAGCTTTTCGCCTGTTTGTATAAAGGAATGGCAAACGCAATCGTGGCGGGCTCCAAAAAGAACTTAATGATGTCTCCGCCGCTCTTGTAGTCCTCATATGAAAATCCGCCGATTTTTAAAAACGCGATTCCAAGAATCATCGCGACAAACAGAGGCGTGAATAAGAAAAAACCATTTGATTTTTTAAATAAAAAAGTGCCGATGCCAAATGCGGCCAGTGAAACGACGATACCGAAATAAGGTGTCATAACGTAAAGAACCTCCTATTGATTCAAGAAGCTGTTTTTTTAGCTGGTTCAACCCGGGTGTCCTGACGGTCCTTTTTGCCGACAGACAGAATGAACTGTGAAAACAATCCTGTCGCTGCAAGCAGAATGACGGTGGCCAGGAAAATCACAAGGACGATCGGCAACCCGTATTTCTCCATGACGCCGAGCGAATTCATCACTGATATTCCCGACGGAACGAATAAAAAACCGATCAGCGAAGTGAGCGCCGTGCCAAGCGATTCGACTTGTTCAAGCTTGAGCACCTTCGCACACAGCAATGTAAACAACAACACCAAACCGATGACAGATGGAGGAATCGGGATGGGCAGAATTGCGGCGATTCCGTTTGAAACAAACATCATAACAGCAAAAATAAATGCCTGAGTTAAAAATCCATATTCTTTTTTACCCTTCATTTCGTTCACCTCTTTGGCTGTGTTGGGTTCATTATAAAAAAAAGCCCGGCCAAAAAAGCGTTTTCAAAATAACTTGCCGGATACGGCCCTTCAACTGCAGAAATGGGACGATGAAATGCAAATCACTCTTCCGGCTTTGCAAATTCTTCACAAATATTTAAATTCCAGAATGTGCTAATGGAGCAAAGCAGATCGTATAGTGGTTAATGAGAAAACGATTGATGAGGAGGCCTGACCCATGGACCATTCAAGAGGAGGCCGCTTTGTTCCGGCTGGCGAATTCGTATCTTTGGCAAGACGCGGCCTTATGCCTGAAGACGCTTCGATCGCCGCCGGCGCGCCCCGATTTGCAGATTATCCATTCAAGCTTGGCGTGGCTTCTGGAGACCCGCACCCCGACGGGTTTGTCATCTGGACAAGGCTTGCCCCTGATCCGCTTGCCGAAGACGGTTTAGGGGGAATGCCTGACAGAGCTGTCCCTGTTCAATGGGAAGTAGCTGAAGATGAACATTTTCACAAAGTGGTGAAGCGCGGGACGGCCTCTGCGCTCGCTGAGCTCGCCCACTCCGTTCATGTTGAAGTGCACGGTTTAAAGCCGGGAAGCTATTATTGGTACAGGTTTAAAGCGGGCCGGGAAATCAGCCGGACAGGCCGTACAAAAACCGCGCCTTCCCCGCACGCCGACATCAAGGGAATGTCGTTCACCCTCGCCTCGTGCCAAGCTTGGTACCACGGATATTTTACGGCGTACCGGCATATGGCCGAAGACCATCCGGACGTTGTTTTTTTTCTCGGAGACTATATTTACGAATATGCCATTAATGCTAAAAATCTTTTCCGCGATGTGACTTTATCCGCTGCCCATAACGCAAAAACCGTCACGCTGAGCCAATACAGACTCAGATATTCTCTTTTCAAGACAGATCCGGACCTCCAGGCCATTCATGCACTGGCTCCCTGGGTTGTGACGATGGATGACCATGAGGTCGAAAACAATTATGCCGGTATCCATTCGCAATACAATACTTCTCCGGACGATTTTCTCCGGCAGCGCGCAGCGGCGTACCAAGCTTTCTACGAAAATATCCCGATCCGCAGCACATCGATTCCAAATGGGCCTGACATGCTGATGTACAGACGGTTCCGCTATGGAAACCTGGCTGAATTCAATGTTCTGGACACCCGGCAGTACCGCAATAATTTTCCGGCAAATGAGGCTGAACGGCTTGAGCCATCCCGTTCCATACTCGGATTTGACCAGGAGCGCTGGCTTTTTCAGGGCTTGAGCCAGTCTGACACGGTGTGGAACTTTTTAGTCCAGCAAGTCGTGCTGGCTCAAATCGACCGCGACACAGGCCCTGGAGTTGAGTACAGCACAGACCAGTGGGACGGTTTCCCCGCTTGCCGCGACAGGCTTTTTTCCGCTTACAAGGCATACGGCATCCAAAACCCCGTTGTGCTGACAGGGGATATTCACAGACATGCTGCCGCCGACTTAAAGGCGGACTTCGACGATGTTGGTTCAGCGACAATCGGAACCGAACTGATCACAACTTCGATCTCTTCAGACGCTGACGGCAGTGAAACCGATTCATTGGCGCCGATCTGGCTCGGAAACCCGCATGTCAAACTGTACAATGCGCAGCGCGGCTATGTTCGCTGCCTCTTGACGCCCCGGCAGCTCGAAGCCAACTTCCAGGTTCTTCCTTATATCACACGCCCCGGCGCCCCAGTCTCAACTTATGCCAAGTTCGCCGTTGAAGCGGGACGGCCCGGGCTCCAGCGCATGTTTTAGCTAAAAACGGCGGTGACTGACGAATTCAGTCTTTCACCGCCGCTGATCATTTTTCACACCATATGCAGCCGTTTTTTCAGCTCTTTCGCGTATGTACGGCTGACAGGAATCGTGGAACCGTCTTTCATCAGGAGGTTGTATGTCGAATTGAACCAAGGTTTAACCTGTTTAATATGATCCATATTTGCGAGAAAGCTTCTGTGCACCCTGATCAATGCCGTCTGTGACAGCTTTTGTTCGAGTACGACTAATGTATCGTGAACCGTATATGCCTGATCAAAGGTTTTCACTGTGACGTGTCCGTCTTCTAACCCGGCGTATACGATTTCGTCCGGATCGAGCACGACGATCGATTCGTCAATGCTGAGAGCAAGCCTGTGGTGGCCCGCAAGCTGCTGCCCCTCCTGATGGCCGGGACGCATCCTTTTATATTTTTGTATCGTCTGTCTGATTCGCTCCTCATCAAACGGCTTTGTCAAATAATCGATCGCATCCACTTCAAATGCTTTCAGCGCATATTCATCATAAGCGGTCGCAAAAACGACAGCCGGAGGAGCCGACATTTTTTTCAGCCGCTTCGCAATGTCAAAACCGTTCTCCCCAGACAAATCGATGTCCAAGAAGAGGATATCAGGTTTGTGATCCGCCATTTTGTCAAACGCTTCTTCGATATGTTCAGCTTCATCGATCGCATCCACTTCTTCAGTCTGCTCTAATAAATATCTCAGCTCGTCTCGCGCAAACATTTCATCATCCACGATTAATACCTTGAGCATCTCTGTTCCCCTCTCTTTCGGTTTGAAAAGGAATCTTGAAGGATATCTCTGTTCCTTGATCAAGTTCGCTGGCAAGCTGCAGGGCAGCCTGGTGCCCGAACAAACCGGTGAGCCGCTGATTCACATTGTAAAGCGCCGTCCCATTCCCTTCTTTTGAAGGCGCGGGCGCCTGTCCCAGCTGTCCAAGCATCTCCGGATCAATTCCCCTGCCGTTGTCTGACACCTTCATCAAAACGCCGTCATGCTCTCTCACAGCGCATACTTTTACCGTGCACACCTTTTGTTTTCCCGGGAATGCATGGCGGAGCGCGTTTTCAACGAGCAGCTGCAATATAAAAGGAGGGATTTCCATTCTTTCAAGGCCGTCCTCGATCTGAAAATCAATATGATACTTGCCAGGGAATCGGGCCTGCTCCAATGATAAATAGGCTTCCAGGTGATTCAGCTCTTTTGAGAGCGGAATCATCAGCTGCCTGGCTCCCTGCAGATTGGAACGAAAATAAACGCTCAGCTGCAAGAGAAGTTTCCGCGTTTTTTCCGGATCTGTCCTGCACAGAGCAGAAATCGTATGGATGGCATTAAATAAAAAGTGCGGATTGACCTGTGCCTGAAGCGCTTTGATTTCGGCATCTTTCAAAAGCTTGCTTTGCAGCTCCGCCTCACCGAGCTCAAGCTGGGTGGAAAAAAGCATGGCAAGCCCTTCGGCAAGCTCTTCCGTCACGCGGTTAAGTCCGGATGGGTGCTTAAAATACAGCTTCAGCGTGCCGATCGTTTCGCGATTGGAGAAGAGCGGCAGTACGATCGCCGCCTGCAGCGGACAAGAACGGTGCGTACACTCGATTTCATCGCGCGACTTCACTTTCATGACCTTACCGGTGTGAATGACTTTTTTCGATAAACCGGTGATCAGATTTTTTGAAGGAATATGATGGTCGGCTCCTTCTCCGACATGAGCGAGAATGTTCTCTCTGTCTGTAATCGATACGGCATCCGTCCCCGTCATCCGATGAATAATGAGAGCGGCGCTTTTGCAGGAATCCTCATTCAGTCCCCGGCGGAAAAAAGGAAGCGTCTGATCCGCTATCGAAAATACCTTATGGGTCTGAACGGCCCTCGCCTGTTCCTCTTTGCGGATAATAGACTGAATGATCGATAGAAAAATAAAGCTGCCCGTCCCGTTGACAATCATCATCGGAATACCGATCATCTGAACGAGCGCCAGAGCCTCAGCCTGCGGTTTTGCAAGCACGAGAATCATTAGCATCTGCAGGCCCTCCATACAAATACCCGCAAGAGCGGCTACCCGCGGTGTCACCATCTGGTGCCGTTTCCTGAAAAAGCTGCCGATGTAACCTGCGATGACGCCAGCCAGCAGTGAAGAAACCGCACAGCTCAAAGCCGTCGTCCCTCCCAGTGAAAAACGGTGAATGCCTGACAGCAGCCCGACACCCGCTCCGACAAACGGCCCTCCGATCAGGCCGCCGATTTCGACACCAAGAATTCTCGTATTGGCAATCGAGCTTGACGGGTCGATCGCAAAAATCCAATCATTGTTCAAAATCTCGTGTTCTCGGATTTCAATCCCCGTATAGTTGCTGATGATGCTGAACAAGGAAAAAATGAAGATGAGAACTCCCTTTCCCTTATACCCTTCAGGATGCTGAAGGTGCTGACGGAACACCTTCATATGGGCCAACATAAAGCCCAGAATGACGATGATCCCCACTCTCTCCAGCATCATGATCATGAGTTGGATCATGTACTTCCCCTTGCTTTCTTTCTGAATCGGAATCTGCTCTTATTCTATCATACCTCTCATTATTCACACTTTGACGCGGTATGCTTTACAAAATAAAAAAGGCAGCAATTGTTTGCCGCCGTTTGCTTATTTGCTACTTCCCATTTTCAAATTAACAATCAGCCACACCACTTGAATAATGAATGGAAATATAAATGCAATCAATAAAACGATAAATGCTATTAATTTAAGTTCAGGTGTTTGAGTAACACCTGCACCATCAACATCTCTCAGCCAAACAACAGCTGCCCCTATTACAAAAATAGCCATCCAAAATATGTTGCAAACCCACCAAAATACCCATCGTTTTTTCACAAAACCATTCCTTCCATTTCTACAACTATATCATTTTGTTACACTGAATCCGCTTCTTCCGCCCGCATATAGGCCAACATCATGATCATAAAATGGATCTTAGAAATCCCCTTGTTTTCCAAACAATAGAATTTCATTTTATCATATCCGAGAAGCTTTCACACTTTGACACTGCATTACATCACATTCTTAAATTCATTCCTTTCACATCCCTTTGATCTATTGTAAAATAAATGAGAGAATTCTATAAATTATAATGGCAGAGGAGAAGATCATGAAAGCCGTATTTTTTGATTTAGACGATACATTGCTCTGGGATGAAAAAAGCGTCAGCACAGCATTTTCCAAAACGTGTCTTAAAGCTGAAGAAAAATACGGAATCCATGCGGAAGAATTTGAAGCAGCCGTCCGCGAAGCAGCGCGAAAGCTTTACACGTCTTATGAAACATATCCATACACCGTCATGATCGGCATCAACCCATTTGAAGGCCTGTGGTCAAACTTCAGCGAGCCGATCAGCGAAGGGTTTCAAAAACTGAACAAAATTGTTCCTGAATACAGAAAAAACGCATGGACAAACGGATTGAAGGCGTTTGGCATCGACGATCCCGCCTTCGGGGAAGAACTCGGCGAATATTTTGCGGCAGTGCGCCGAAAGAGCCCTTTCGTGTATGAAGAAACATTTGCCGTTTTAGATGAACTGAAAGGAAAAGTAGAGCTTCTTTTGCTGACAAACGGCGACCCGAGCCTGCAGAAAGAAAAGTTGGCAGGCGTACCGGAACTTGCTCCTTATTTTAATGAAATCGTCATTTCCGGTGAATTCGGAAAAGGAAAGCCTGATCCAAGCATATTTGAACACTGCCTCAGCCTCCTCGGCATGTCAAAGGATGACGCCGTGATGGTCGGAGACAACTTGAACACCGACATTCTCGGGGCTTCCAGAGCAGGCATTCAAACCGTCTGGATCAACCGCAAAGGCAAAAAGAATGAAACTGACGTTACACCTGATCACGAAATCAGCCATTTAAGCGAACTGTTCGATATCCTCCGCGTAGAAACAGCGGACAAGCTAAGCAAAAAAGCATGACTCCCGAGCGGGAATCATGCTTTTTTCTTGTTTATTTCTTTGCTTCAGCAACGGCTTTTTTAATGAAGTCTGCAATTGCAACCGTTTCTGATTTTTGCTCTCCGTATTTGCGGACGTTGACGGCTTCGTTTTCAACTTCCTGGTCGCCGACGACAAGCATGTACGGGATTTTTTGCATCTGTGCTTCACGGATTTTATAGCCGATTTTCTCATCGCGGATATCGACTTCAACGCGAAGCCCTTCACGCTGCAGGCGCTCCTGAACTTTTTTGGCGTAGTCAAGATGCACGGACGGCGATACAGGGATGACCTGGAACTGAACAGGGGCAAGCCATGTCGGCAATGCGCCTTTATGCTCCTCAATTAGGAATGCGACAAAGCGTTCCATTGTCGATACGACACCTCTGTGAATGACGACCGGACGATGAGGTTTTCCGTCTTCTCCGACATATGTCAAGTCAAATTTTTCAGGAAGAAGGAAGTCCAGCTGTACAGTTGACAGTGTTTCCTCTTTGCCGATCGCTGTTTTGACCTGAACGTCAAGCTTCGGTCCGTAGAAAGCCGCTTCCCCTTCAGCTTCGTAATAATCGTGTCCGATCTCGTCCATCGCTTCCTTCAGCATCGATTGCGCTTTGTTCCACATTTCATCGTCATCGTAGTATTTCTCTGTATCTTCAGGGTCGCGGTAAGACAAGCGGAATGAATACTCTTCCAGACCGAAGTCTTCGTATACATCCTGAATCAGGCGGACAGTTCGAATGAACTCGTCTTTGATTTGATCTGGACGGACAAAAATGTGAGCGTCATTCAGCGTCATTCCGCGAACACGCTGCAGACCTGAAAGAGCGCCTGACATTTCATAGCGGTGCATCGTTCCAAGCTCGGCGATCCGGATCGGCAGTTCACGGTAGCTGTGAATGTCGTTTTTATAAATCATCATATGGTGCGGACAGTTCATCGGACGAAGCACAAGTGTTTCATTGTCCATCTCCATCGGCGGGAACATGCCGTCTTGATAATGATCCCAGTGGCCTGATGTTTCATACAGGTCTTTGCTGCCGAGGACAGGGGTATACACGTGCTCATAGCCGAGCGCAAGCTCTTTGTCAACGATATAACGCTCGATGACGCGTCTGATGGTCGCACCCTTTGGCAGCCAAAGCGGCAGACCCTGACCGACTTTTTGCGAATTGGCGAACAGCTTCAGTTCTTTTCCGAGCTTTCTGTGGTCGCGTTCTTTTGCTTCCTCAAGGAGGCGAAGATGTTCATCAAGCTCCGCTTTTTTGAAGAAAGCCGTACCGTAAATGCGCTGGAGCATCTTGTTGTTGCTGTCTCCGCGCCAGTATGCCCCCGCAAGGCTCAGCAGTTTGAACTCCTTGATTTTGCCTGTCGAAGGAACGTGAACACCGCGGCACAGATCGAAGAATTCGCCCTGCTCATAGATCGATACCGTTTCGCCTTCCGGAATCGCATCAAGCAGTTCCAATTTCAAATCATCGCCGATTTCGGCAAACCGGGCTCTGGCTTCCTCGCGGCTGACTTCTTTTCTTACGATCGGCAGATTTTCACCGACGATTTTTTTCATTTCCTTCTCAATCTTCGGAAGGTCTTCCGGAGTCAGCGCTTCTTCCATATCCACATCATAGTAGAAGCCGTTTTCGATGACCGGACCCACGCCGAGCTTCACGTTTTTATACAGGCGCTTGATCGCCTGAGCCATTAAGTGTGCAGTACTGTGGCGCATGATTTCAAGCGCTTCTTCGCTGCCTTCAGTAATGATTTCGATGGCGCCGTCCTCAAGGATCGGTGCGCGCAGATCGATTTCTTTGCCGTTTAATTTTCCCGCTATCGCTTTTTTCTTTAAGCCGGGACTGATTGATGCCGCGATATCTTCTGTTGTCGTCGCTTTTGCAAACTCCTTAACCGCTCCGTCAGGAAATTTGATTTTTACCATATCTGACATCCTAGTCACTCCTTTTTTTTACAAAATAAAAAATCCCCGTCCCCCTAGAAAGGGACGAGGATTAATAAACGGAATTCGTGGTTCCACCCTTTTTCCCGAAAACGCAAAAAACCCGTCGCGCTCTCGGCTTTCGGTTCTGTAACGGGAAGTCCCGTCAGTCATTACTAGACAAACTGCCGTTCACAACTGATGTTCAAAGGCGGTAAAAAAATGCTCCTTGGCTTAAGAGACTTTCAGCCCTGGTCTCCCTCTCTGTCAAACCGGTGTTCATCTTTTCATGTCCTTATCAATACATGGTATCTTTAAGTTTATATCGTATTATAAATCGTTTTTCCTGCAAAATCAAGAATGCTCTTCCAAAATGTTTTCCCGCGGATGAAAGGCGTCAAGCGAAAGAATCCGCACGCGCTCCTGAAAAATATTTTGAATGGTCTGAACCATGGCGTGTTCCCGGTCTTCCGTGTAGAGGTCTATTTTTTCCGGCGCAATCGATACGAGCGGAGCCAGGAGATGGGAATCAATATACATTGGGTGTTCTCTTACGAACCGCCTGTCTATGTATTTTTTTTGTTCCCGTTCAGAAATATACTTTAATTCCCACAATACAAAATAACCGTCGTGCACAATGTGGACATGGTCAAGCATCGGCTCTTTCGACATGACGTAGTCTCTCAGCGATTGAATGAATGTCTG
This sequence comes from Bacillus sp. FSL K6-0972, assembly GCF_037976035.1. Classification (NCBI taxonomy): domain Bacteria; kingdom Bacillati; phylum Bacillota; class Bacilli; order Caryophanales; family Bacillaceae; genus Bacillus; species Bacillus sp. FSL K6-0972. Next base: position 3,096,347 of record NZ_CP150260.1, read on the forward strand.
GTATTCCTGCTCCATTTTATACTCGTCGATCGCCGCCTCCACATAAGACCTGAGGCGTTCATAATACTTCCCGAGGCGAAACGTCATAAAGGACCGAATGGAAAAGACGTTTTCCTCAAGACAGATCGTTTGGAGCTCCTGGATGATGTAATGTTCGCGAGGTGTGTCGTCCTTGTTGAGAGGAAGCCCTTCAAGTTCGCCCTCCATAATGCTGTGGGCCAATTGAAGAATCTGCTGCTGTTCATCCCGGTCCAAAAAGTAATAATCGCCTTCAATGACCGAAAGCATGTATTCGTCTTCTTTGCATTCTGTAAAAAATCTCGTCAGAACCGGCTCAATATAGGCCTGAATACTGACAGAGGAATGGGTCTTTTCAATTCCAATTTTCCCTGGCGCTTCGTGAATCTTGATATGCCGGTTCCCATCCGCATTGCGAAGGAGATGCAAAAACGCGGCTGTATCATAATCATCTTCAAATGTAATTTCAAGCATGTTTGTCCCCCCTAACAACATCTGATACATGTATATGGGGGTGACAAATAAAATAGACGTAAAAAAAGGATGAGCCCTTAATCGAGGAGCGCCTGCACTTTTTTTCTGAACAAAAGAGGGACGGTAATGAATATCAAGTAAATTGCGGCTGTAACCGCAATCGCTATAATGTCGCCGGTCAAGAGGCTTGACCCGAGCACATTTAAAATAATCGTGCCCGGAATGATACCCGCCGCCGTAGCCAGGACAAACGACAGAGGCTTCACTTTGGAAACGCCTGCCGCATAGCTGACCGCGTCAAAATGAATCGGCGCCAGCCTCAAGAGCAGAATGCAGAAAAAGCCGTTTTTCCGCAAAAGCGTCCGCAGGCTGTCAAGCTTCAGCGGCATGTGCTGAAAGTTTCCGCCGAGCCTGTAGGCAACAGCGAATGATAAAAATGCACCGCCTGCCGCCCCGATAAAAGAATACAAAGAGCCAAACAGCGGACCGAAAGCGAGGCCGCCGCTGACGGCGAAAACGGAAGCAGGAAGCAGCAAAAACGGCCGGATCATCAATAATCCGATATAGATCAGCGGGGCGAAAATCCCGAAGGATAAGACGCCTTCTCTTATATGAGCGGGGCTCAGATTCAGGTATTTCGCATTCAGCCATAGTCCGGCCACCGCGATTACGGCGATAGCCGTCCATTTGGCCAAGGTTCTTTTTCGCATCTTCTTCATCTCCGTGATTGAAGCTCGGGGTCATGTGATTACTGACGCCGGTTTTTCCCGTCCAGCCGGACAGGCGTCGCTAAATACAGCACCCTTTCCATCAGCCTTGCCGCTTTTACTTCTTCTTTTTCTCCCCTTTGCGAATAGGTGAAATGGTGTTTTAGTTCATCAGGGTCAAAGTTTGAAGAGAAAAACGTCGGCAGCTGCTGGGACATTCTGTGCTGAAGGATGGCGCCGAGCACCTCATCCCTCACCCAGCTTGACATGGACTCCGCACCGATATCATCGAGCATCAGAATCGGCGTAGACTTGACCATATCAAGCTTTTCCTCAAGCGACTGATCATGTATCGCATTTTTCAGCTCCCTGACAAATTCAGGGACATAGACGAGAATGGATGGATGATCCTTTGCGGCAAGCTCATTGGCAATGGCGGCCAGCATAAAGGTCTTTCCGACCCCGAACTTCCCGTAGACGTAAATGCCTTTTCCCTTTCCCGTTTCGTTATAGTCATGCAAGAATCCCGTCACAAGCTGAAGGACCTTCAATCTGCTCGGGTCGTCTCCGTCAATATCGGCAAACGTAGCATCCAAAAGATCCTGTTGAATATAGATGCTTTTAATCAGCGACCGTTGTCGTTCCCTCTCGTCCGCTTTCTTTTTTTCCGGACACCTATCATATTGAACATCGATCGTTTTTCCGTTCAGCACAAGCTTTGGATGATAACCCTGAATCAGGTTTTTGCATTCATTCAGACTCGGGCAGTCTCGGCAAGCTTTGCTTTGCTGTGTAAATTCATAAAGCTTGTTCAGGCTCCTGTCGATCATTCCTTGATCCACTTCTGACTGGCGGCTGTTTAAAAACTCCTGAACGTCCTTGTCAGAGAGCACTTTTTCTTTCATATCTTCAAGGCGTTTTTGAAAATCGGGTCTCGTCGTCACGCCTTGCAAAGCGCGTTTAATCGGCTCCATCATCTTGTCACCTCACATTAAAGAGCGGAATGGTTTTTCAGTTTTTGTACTTCTTCGAGCAGCTTCTGTTTCTGTTGGTCAAAACCTTCTTTGCTTGCAGGACCAGCCGGCTCTGTTTCCAGCGGTTTGCTGTCAGCTTCGTCACTTTCCCGAAGCCAATCAGGCAGCTTTTCTTCCCTGATGACTTTCTTGTTCCGGAAAGGCTTTTTCTTCCCTTCCGCCCATTCAAGATATTGGCGGTTTTCTTCTTTCGCAAGCTTCATGGCCTCTCTAACCGTGCGAACGTTTTTTCTGGCCCAGTGAGAAGCGATTTTTTGGGTGTAATTTTTCGAGAGCTTCATATCGGTTTTCAGCATGACATAATAAATCAGAACATTGATGACGCCGGGCTCTAATTTTTGGTCAAGCATAATTTCTTCTATAATTTTCAGATCGGCTTTGGATGGTTCCGCTCCGCCGCCGATATCCTGCAGCAGCTTTCTTGGCGATACCTGCTCAAGCAATGCGATCAAATTGTCTTCCTTGGCGTTCGTTGACGACTGTTGATTCGGCTGTTCGCGGAGATTCATCGGCTGCACTTTATCGACGAGTTCCGGAAGCGGGCCGCTGCGCTCGATCTGATACCAGTCGCTCGCCGCTTTTCTGAGCGCTTCTGTCGTGATCGTATCGTGTTCGTCAACGGCTGACATGACGACGTTTTGCATCTGAAGCGGTTCGATACCGTAGAGAAAGGCCAATTTTTTAATCGTTTCCTTCACTTGGTCTGTCAGCGCTTTTCTCGGGATAAGCGTGTCAGATAAACCGGCGAGAAACAGTTGAAAGTCAAAGGCGTCGTCTGTGACTGCTGCCGGTTTGCTGGTCCCTTCTTTCATCCATTCATGATCTTCGCGAAGCTCCATTGCTTCGATCATATCGTCAGACATCTTCCATTCGCTCGGCTGGACAGAGGCAAAAACTTCATTGAAAGAACGGGTGATATCCCGTGCTTCTTCAGGAACAGACGGGTGGGAAAAATAATCTTTCAGCTGCTGAAACCTCGCTTTTCCGACGCGGTTGTACAAGAAGACATTCAGCATGCCGTCCTGAAAGAACTCGTCCGGTCTGAGCGGCGGAATCAATTCATATATAAACAAACGTTCGTCTTCCGTTTCTTTCATATAAGTTTTCAACAGTCCGATCCCCTCAAGCTTTTCCTTTTCTGAGTGAATCGTCTTCAGGTTGGTCTGCATCGCCGCCATCAGCTGTCTGTGAGTCGAGCTTTTTCCCCAGACTCTGTTTTGCTCCAGCTCTCCCCACAGCGTGAGAAACAAGCTGAACGAAAAAGAGCCGATTAAAGGCTGATACAACAGCGTGACAATTTGCCGGTCCAAGTCCTGCAGCAATCCGTAGCTTTTGACAACGTACGGATCGACAGGAAGCAAATCTTTCCAATAATTACTCATATCTTTTGTCAACCTTCCACTTCGTTTCTTGTCCTCATTTTACACCTTTTTCAGGCCTTCATGTCACACGACTGTGTTTTTATCATGAGAAAAGAGCTGGATCAATTTACAGCTCTTTACCGTTCCTTCTTTATTAAGTCTTTCAGCTCGTCGATAAATACGTTAATATCTTTAAATTGGCGGTATACTGAAGCAAATCGGACATATGCGACTTCGTCGATTTTTGCAAGCCTGTCCATCACCATTTCTCCGATCATTTCGCTTTTTACTTCAGCAACGCCTTGGTTTCTAAGCTCTTTTTCAATTTCAAAGCAAATATCTTCAAGCTGCTTTAAGGCGACAGGGCGCTTTTCGCACGCTTTGATCAAGCCGCGGAGCATCTTCTCGCGGCTGAATTCTTCCCGGATTCCTTCTTTTTTTACGACGATGAGCGGAATTTCTTCCACTTTTTCAAATGTAGTAAATCGATAGTTGCACGATTCGCATTCGCGTCTTCTGCGAATCGATCTGCCTTCGTCAACGGGACGGGAGTCCAAAACCCTCGTCCCGTTATGCTGACATGCTGGACATTTCATTTTTTCAGCTCCCTATTCAATTGTTTGAATGTACAGATTTCTGCAGCTTTCCGTCCAGTTCGCTGTATAGCGTCGAGACAAGCCCGCGGCTGTAGCCAAAATCGGTTGGGAAAAACGTTTCCGTTGACACATTAAAATCCACTGCTGTATCAAAAGGGCGAATCGAAACGACTGTCGCCACCACAAAAGCTTTTCTCGTTTTTTTAACCTCAGCGCTGATTTCTCCTCTTTCTTCCGACACCGATGTCACCTTGCAGCCGTCAAGCCCTTCCAGCACTTCCTTTACAGCATTGAGCGCTTCTTTTGACGCCGCTTTATAATAGCGGCTCTTCAGCTCGTCCGAAGGATGGCGGTCAGACGTTTCGGCGTGTGTAGAAAAAAACCGTTGAATGTTTTGAAAAAGACTCATATCCCCTGTCCCCTTTGTCTTTCTTCTCTATATTTTATTAGAAAAATGGTTGATTTCCAAGGGAAAACAAATTAGGGCAAGAGAATGCCGGGGAATATGTATCGGGGATTGTCGCGGGAGGAAAGAAAAAGGAGCGGATTTTAAAAGCGGTGTCCGCTTTTTCATCCAGCTCCTCTATCGGCATTAAAGTGCCTGTGCTTTGGCATTGGCCTGTTTCACCTGAACAGGTCCCATGCCTCTCGGTATTTCAATGTTCTCTCTTGTTTCCGCTCTTAACTCTTCTGCGATATAATCCGCAGCTACGTTCGGATCTAAATCTCCGCAAGTATAAACATCAATGCTGGCATATCCGTGTTCAGGAAAACTGTGAATGGTCAAGTGAGATTCAGAAATAATCACGACCCCGCTTACACCTTGAGGTGCAAACTTATGAAAGGCTACCTCACGTACCTCAGCACCTGACTTCAGTGCCGCATTTACAAACGTTTTTTCAATAAAATCCATGTCATTCAGCTTATCAAAATCGCATCCCCACAGTTCGGAGATAACGTGACGCCCCATTGTTTCCATAGCATGGACCCCCCTTAACAAGAATTAAAAAAGTGAATTTCCAAGCAACTGAACCGGTCAATTACCACGGGGGAAAGTTAGTCCGGAGAGGTCCTAACCCTTTAAGTAATGCCGAAGCGCTCACGAACTAGAAGTTCACGAAAAATAGTATACTTTGTTTGAATATTTTTTGCAAGGCGGTTTTATCATTTGATGGTTAAGGGGTATTTATTTTTTGATCCGTCCATGCTCTTATTTTATACAGTTGAAGGGTGTTTCATTCTTGCAGCCGCGTATCTGATCAAATCGACAACCCTGCACGAATATCCCCATTCATTGTCATACCATGCGAGCACTTTCACCTTTCTGTTTTCAAGCACCATTGTTGAAAGGCTGTCGATCACCGCCGAGTATGGATTCGTATTAAAATCGGATGAGACGAGCGGTTCATCGCATACATCGATGATCCCGGACATAGAGCCTGCCGCTGCCATTCGGAACGCCTCATTAATATCCTCTGCCGTCACATCGCTTTTTAAATCAGCCACAAGGTCAACGAGTGACACATTTGAAACAGGAACGCGCAGGGCCAGGCCGTGCATTCTTCCTTTTAAATGGGGCATGACAAGTGACAGCGCTTTCGCGGCGCCTGTCGTTGTCGGAATGATCGAAGACCCGCAGGCGCGCGCCCTTCTCAAGTCTTTGTGCGGATTATCAATATTTTTTTGATCATTTGTAAAAGCGTGAACGGTTGTCACCAGCCCGTTTTCAATGCCAAATGCATCATCAAGCACTTTTGCGACAGGAGCGAGACAATTCGTCGTACAGGAAGCGTTTGAAATAATCGTATGACGCTCCGCATCAAATTCACGTTCGTTGACGCCCATCACGATTGTGATGTCTTCATTTTTGCCCGGCGCTGTCAAAATAACTTTTTTCGCGCCGGCTTCAATATGAGCTTCCGCTTTTTCCTTCGAGTTAAATTTCCCCGTCGCTTCTACGACGATGTCGATCCCATATTGTGCCCACGGAAGAAGCTTAGGGTCCCTCTGATTGGTCAGCATGACCTTTTTACCGTTAACGAACAGACAGTCGTCTCCAGCCTTTACATCAAGCTCATAACGGCCGTGATTTGTGTCATACTTTATTAAATGAGCGAGCGTTTCCGGAGGGTAGCTCGCATTGATCACTGCAATGTCAATCTGTTCATCAAGCATCGCTTTTCTAAACACCATTCTGCCGATTCGGCCGAATCCGTTTATCGCAACTTTCACTTTCATCAAATATACACCCCTTATTTTATGTCATTCCACATCATGATTTATTCAAAATAAGTATAACACATTATTTTTAATTAGCCATACCATTTGTTGCTTTTATAGCAAATTTACGCACTTATGTGAAATCGTGAATAAAAGACTAAAAAAAATCAGCCCTAAAGCATATATTTCAAATACATCTTTAGTGCTACAATTTCCAACAGCGCTAAATTTTCACCGACAGAAGGCAGTGTCTTCAAGGAAGGACAACCATGAAACTCATCAAAAACACATCTTTTATCATTTCTTTTTTGGCTGCGGCCAGCATTTATTTTTTATTAGGTACAGTCGCTGCTTCTGCGGCAAACGAAGATTATCCGAAACAGATGATCAGGCTGGAAAGCTCATCAGGCTTAAACATCACACCCGCCGGGAATCAAGACAACGCACCGCTAACAACAAAACAGACGAGCGGGGAAAAAGAAGAAAGATGGAGGCTGGATACGTCTGACGGCAAACAATTCAAAATCAGAAATATGGATAGCGGTAAAATTATCATCCCTGCCCATTACGCACTGTCAGATCATAATCCGGCTGTGGTCTACTATGACAATTCTCGGAAGGAAGAGTTGTGGAACATCATCGGGGCTGACAAAGATGGAAACGGAGATTTTATCACGTATAAAATTGTCAGTGCACAAAACAACAGCCTTGCACTGACACTGGACGGCAGTGGAGTGAAGCTTGCCAAATACACGGGCAGCTCCCTCCAAAAGTGGAAGCTTCCAAGCGACGGGCTCGAAGGTTTCGCCGGCTATGCAAAGGAAACGAACGGCAAGCAGAAAACAGGCACAAGCGGCGGCCTGCTTGGAAAAGTCGTCTATGTTAACAATCTGGGCGAACTGAAGACCAATATTGAAGGTTCAACGCCCCGCACGATTGTTGTCTCCAGCAATATCGGCGCTTCAGCCAAAACGGTATTAACCGTTGGCGCCAATAAAACAATCATCGGCTCGTATGAAAAACATAAGCTGAACAACGTTTACTTTAAAACAAAAGCTGACTCTGGCAACGTTATTTTCAAAAACCTGGTCATTGCACATGATGCATCCATAAATGAAAACAATGACATCCCTGTTTATATTACCGATTCGAGAAACTACTGGATTGACCATGTCACATTCCAGGGCCACAGCTATTCGGCAAACGGCCACGATCTTGACAAGCTCTTATACGTCGGGGCTAAAGCCGATTACGTCACACTGTCTCACAGCACATTTACAGACCACAGGTACGGCCTGATTCTCGGCTGGCCCCAAGATGATAAGCAATACCACAGTATATATAATGGCTATCCGCGGATGACGATCAGCCACAATCGCTTTGAGAATCTTTACGTCAGGGCGCCCGGGTTGATGCGTTACGGCTATTTTCACGCGAAAAACAATTATATTAACAATTACCACCTCGGCTTCACGATTACGACATTGGCGAAAATATATTCTGAAGCCAATTACTTCGGCACGGGCAGCGAAAAAGGCATACTTGATGATTACGGAGACGGCTCGTTTAAAGATGTCGGGTCATATCCGGCGATAAAGGGGCAGAAATCGACTGAGACAAACTGGAGACCTTCATCCAACTACAGCTATCGGACGATGAAGGCCGGCAATGCCAAAACTTTTGCCGAACGGTATGCAGGTGCACAGCGCACCGCTCTGTATTATGCAAATTACAGCCAGTTTAAAAATGACTAATAAAAAAAGTGAGCGCGACATTGCGCTCACTTTTCAGTATTTGACCATGTATCAAGCAGCTGATGAAGCTGCGCTTCTGTATCTTTCAGACTGCCGCTGTTATCGATGACAGCGTCTGCCCTTTTCTTTTTTTCGTCAAGAGAATGCTGGGCGTGAATTCTGTTCAGCGCCTCGTCTTCATTGAACCGGTTTCTTTTCATCAGCCGCTCAAGCTGAAGCTCCTTCGGCACCCAGACGACGATCACTTTATCTGTCAAATGTTCAAGCCCGCTTTCGTATAAAAGCGGAATATCAAGAACAACAAACCGTTCCCCGGCCCTTATGGCTTCGTCGCGCTGTTTGATCATCATTTTTCTCACTTCTGGATGGACGATCGCATTTAACTGCAGCCTCTTTTCTTCATTAGCAAAAACAATTTCTCCAAGTTTTCTCCGGTCGATATCGCCTGTTTCAAGCAGCACGCCTTGACCAAATGTCTCAGCGATTTTCTGATAAGCGGGCATCCCTTGTTCAACCGCCTCTTTTGCGATCACGTCCGCATCGACGACCGTGATGCCGCACTGCTGGAACATTTGCGCGACAGTACTCTTGCCGCTGGCAATCCCTCCGGTTAATCCGATGACCAATGTCAAAGGCCTGCACCTCCTTCTTACAGTTTCCAGATACCGATCATAATCAGCAATATACCGGGAAGGAAGGTCAGTTTATCCATCCAGTTCCATTTCGATAAAAATCGGCCTGCCTGTATTCCGCAAAATACGAACAATGAGCTCATGATACCTACCGTAATGCTCATCGGAACAGGGGAAAAGCCAAGCGCGGCAGCGCCGATCCCTGCGCCGAACGCGTCAATAGAGAGGGCGAAACCGAGAAGGAAAGCTTCTATACCGGTAATGATTCCTGATTTATCAATGTCGGCGCTTGTCGGTTTTCTTAAAATGTGTATCACGATTCCGAGCGATTTCAATTCAAGGTTAATGAGCGTTTTTTCAGAGAAGACGAGATCCTGTTCTTTCTCCGGCCTGAAAAACTGATACAGCACCCATGCGCCGATCCCCATTAATATGACGGCTCCGAGCCTTTCTGTTACGACAACGGGCAGGAATTTCGCCAAAAGGGTTCCGATCATCATGGCAATATACATCACGGCACCAGAGCAAAAAGCAATAATCAAAATCGCTTTAAATGGGATTTTCATCTTTCGCAATCCGTAAGTAAATCCGACTGAAAAACTGTCCAAGCTGACGGCGAATGCCAGCAGCAAGAAAGATGCAAACATCATATCAGGCTCTTCCTTTCTGTTGATGCGAGCGGTGTAAGTCATGCAGCCTAAAGGCAGCTTTCTAGGCTTCTTATATATATGAAAGAAGAAAACCATCCGTGTGTTGTTCACCTGAAAAAGAAACATCACACCTTAAAGCCTGCTTTTAACAGCTATTTGGAGCGTATGCACCGACAGCTTGAACCATGATACGGCTTGCTGTTGTCCCTTTTATGCGATTGTCATTTTTTTTGGCACTTTATGCAAAAATGAGTGCCCCTTCCGCCAACGACTGTTTTTTCAATTGGAGATCCGCACTTTTTACAAGGTTCATCTTTCCGGCCGTAAACGAAAAGTTTGAGCTGGAACATGCCAATTTCACCTTGTGAATTGATGTAAGATCTGACTGTGCTTCCCCCTGCTTCAACAGCTTCCTTTAACGTTTGAACGATCTCTTCATGGAGAAGAACCGTCTGTTTTTTTGTGAGCTTGTTCGCTGTTGTCTCGGGATGGATACCGGCTCTGAACAAAGCCTCGTCAACATAAATATTGCCCAGTCCGACCACTGTCCGCTGATCGAGCAGTGCGGTTTTCACCGAGCGGTTTGTTTTCTTTAAGCGCTCTCTTAAATAACCTGCTGTAAATTCGCCGCTGAAAGGCTCGGGCCCGAGCTGCCTGAGAGGCAGCTCCGTCAGTTCTTCTCCCGGTTTAAACAAATGCATCGTGCCGAACTTTCTGACATCCCGGTAGCGCAGCTCGCTTCCGTCCGTGAACCTGAAAATGACGTGCACATGTTTATCAAGTGGTTCATCGTTTTGATGAAGCCCATATTTTCCTTCCATTCTCAAATGGGAAACCATGACACAGTCATCAAGATGAAACAACAGGAATTTTCCCCTTCTTCCGATCGACTGAATCGTCTGACCGGCCAGGAGCCTTGCGAATTCCTCAGGCTCCGCCGGCCGTTTAATAATATTTGTCCATCTAACCTCAACCGCATCGATCGTTTTCCCTCTTACAAGTCCGGCAAGAGTGCGCCGGACCGTTTCGACTTCTGGTAATTCCGGCACATCATCACTTCCTTTTCTCTATTTTGCATCGTACCATGAAGGCCCTGAAGAGCAGTCCACTTTCAGCGGAACATCGAGCTCCAATGCGTGTTCCATTACTTCAGGAACCAGTTTTTCAAGCACTTTGATTTCGTCTTCAGGCGCTTCAAAAATCAATTCGTCATGAACCTGCAGCAGCAGTTTGGCCTGGAGATTTTTTTCTTTTAGCTTGTCCGCCATGTCGATCATCGCTTTTTTAATAATATCTGCGGCACTTCCCTGGATCGGCGTGTTCATTGCCGTCCGTTCGGCAAAGCTGCGCAGATTGAAATTCCGGCTCGTCAATTCAGGGATATACCGCCTCCGGCTTAAAAGAGTCGTTACATAGCCCCTCTGTTTCGCTTCTTGAACGGTCTCTTCCATATATTCTTTGACTCCCTGGAAGCTGTGGAAATAGCGCTCAATAAACGCGGCCGCTTCCTTTCTTGTAATTCCCAGGTTTTGCGACAAGCCGTAGTCGCTGATTCCGTAGACGATTCCGAAATTGACGGCTTTCGCCTGTCTTCTCATCGCAGGGGTGACTTCTTCTTCTGATACATGAAAAACATCCATCGCCGTTTTCGTGTGAACGTCCATATCGTTCGTGAACGCTTCAATCAAATTTTTATCCTTTGAAATATGGGCGAGAACCCTCAGTTCGATCTGGGAGTAATCCGCCGCAAATATGAGCCAGCCTTTTTGCGAAGGTACAAACGCCTGGCGGATCTTGCGGCCTTCCTCAAGGCGGATCGGTATATTTTGCAGATTCGGATCGGTTGAGCTGAGCCTTCCCGTCTGTGTTAAAGCTTGATTAAAGCGGGTATGCACTTTATGGCTGTCTTTTTTGATCACTTTTAAAAGCCCTTCAACGTATGTGGACTGGAGCTTGCCAATCTGTCTGTAGTGCAGGATATCTTCGATAATGACGTGTTTGTCGCGCAGCTTTTCCAGCACATCGGCTGAAGTCGAATAGCCCGTTTTTGTTTTTTTGACGGCAGGCAGCCCGAGCTTTTCAAACAAAATCACACCGAGCTGCTTTGGTGAATTGATGTTGAAGGTTTCACCTGCTGACTCGTGGATTTTTTTCTCGTATTCCGCTAATTTGGCGGACAGTTCTTCACCCATTTTTTTCAGTCTGTCGACATTGACTTGGACACCGATCGATTCCATCTCACCGAGAATGTGAGCGAGTGGCATTTCGAGCGCTTCAAACAGATCGAGCTGCTCGTTTTTCTCCAATTCATCAAGGAGCTTTTCGCGCAGCAGCGATATCGCCTTCGCTTTTCTGGCTAAATGGTCGGCAAGCTCCTTCTCATCCGGAACGGCCTGTTTCGCACCTTTTCCGTAGACAGCTTCATCTGCCGCAACGATGTGTAATTGATGTTCTTTCGCAACGCTTGCCACATCATCGTAGGAGTGTCCCGGATTGATGATATAGGCCGCAAGAAGAACGTCAAATTCTGCGCCTTTCAGTTCGATGCCCCGCCAGCGCAAAGCGACCGCCGCGCGTTTTGCATCAAACACCCATTTCTTTTTCGACTCATCTTCGGCCCATTCTTTAAAACGGTCCGACTGAACAGCCGCCTCTTCCGGAATGAAAAAAGCGCCATGTTCGTTGACGATCGAAAAACCGAGGATCGGCGCCTCGTGATAATTGTCGCCGAGCTGTTCAACAACGAGTGAAGCCGGTGAAGCAAACAAGTCATCCGTGATGTCTGTTTTGATCTTGACGTTGATCTCTTCAAACTGTTCTTCTTCTTTTTCTCCCGGCTCTTCGCCAATCCTTTCGAGCAAAGAGTTAAAGCCAAGATCTTTAAAAAGCTTGACGACCGCTTCCCTGTCAAAACCTTCGTATCCGAGGGAATCGAGGGTGACTTCAAGCGGCGCTTCTGTCGTAATCGTCGCAAGCTCTTTGCTCATTAAAGCCTGTTCTTTAAATTCTTCAAGCTTCTCTTTCAGTTTTTTTCCGCTGACTTCGTCTATTGACGACAGCAGCTCCTCTACTGTATGGAACTGTTTCAAAAGCTTGATCGCCGTCTTTTCGCCGACGCCCGGCACGCCTGGAATATTGTCTGATGAGTCTCCCATCAGCCCTTTCATATCAATGATCTGTTCAGGGGTAAGTCCGTATTTTTCCCGGACATGTTCAGGCGTATAGTATTCGACATCTGTAATGCCCTTTTTTGTGATGGCGACCGTCGTTCCTTCTGTAGCCAGCTGTGTCAGATCCTTGTCGCCGGAAAAAATCTTCACTTCAAATCCGTCTTTTTCCGCTGATTTGGCAAGGGTGCCGATAATATCATCGGCCTCATAGTTTTCAAGCTCATACCTTGAGATTTGATAGGCGTCGAGGAGCTCGCGGATAAACGGCAGCTGCTCGGACAGCTCGGGCGGCGTTTTTTGTCTGCCGCCTTTATATTCTTTAAACGTTTTATGTCTGAATGTCGTTTTCCCCGCATCAAAAGCAACGAGCATGTGGGTCGGTTTTTCTTCTTCAAGCATCTTCATTAAAATCGTGGTAAATCCGTACACAGCGTTTGTATGTATCCCTTTTTCATTGCTGAGAAGAGGCAGAGCGAAAAACGCACGGTAAGCCAGGCTGTTTCCGTCAACCAATACTAATTTTTTTCTTTCAGTCATCTTTATCCTCCTAAGGAGCCGATTCGTCAGCTTCCATTCAACTTCGTGATCATATTTGCTTATTTTATTTTAGCAAAGTTCATTTTGAAAGGAAAATGAGAGTGATTTCGCAGAAAATAAAAAAAGGGACGCGTTGTTGATCGCGTCCGTCCATATGGCTCCTTGGATGAAGGGGTTCACTAATGATCCTATCAGCCAAGTTTTAACCATATATATAAAAGTTGTTAAGCCTTTGTAAAGTTTGCTAAAGGAAGCTACTCGGAGGCGCGTTTTAAGCGGACCGTGAATTCGGTGCCTTTTCCCCGCTCGCTTTCGACGTCGATTTCACCGTGGTGGGCTTCGACTAAATGCTTGACGATCGCAAGGCCGAGACCGGTTCCTCCTGAATTTCTGCTCCTGTCTTTATCGATCCGGTAGAACCGTTCGAATATCCTCGGGATTTCGGACCGCTTGATCCCGATGCCCGTATCCTTCACTTTAACTTGCACTGCATCTTCCAGAACATCAGCCGAAATCGTCACGTTTCCATCTTCAGGCGTATATGTGAGCGCATTGTTGACCAAATTCAAAAAGATCTGCTTTAGTCTGTGCGGGTCTCCGGAAGCAACGGCCGGCTTATCCGGCTTTTCCAGGGTCAAGGTGATTCCTTTTTCCTCCGCTTTATTCTTCATAAGCATTTCAATTTCAGCGAGGATTTCACCAATATTGCAATGTTGAATATTCAGGGTGAAGTTTTGCTGTTCGATTTTCGACAGATCCAACAGGTCCTGGATCAAGGTTTGCAGACGGCTGCTCTCTTTTAAGATGATCGATAGAAACTGCAACAGCGTCTCCCGTTCATTCATCGCTCCGTCCAAAAGCGTTTCGGTGAACCCTTTAATTGACGTAATCGGCGTTTTCAGCTCGTGGGAGACATTTGCGACAAAGTCCTTCCTCATTTCTTCAAGCTGCTTTCTTTCCGTCATGTCATGGAAAACGAGAACAATGCCCTTCCACTCATCATTGATGCCGATAATCGGAACTCCGTCGACTTCAAAATACCTTCTTTCAATTTTGATCGGCAGTTTAAACATTTTACGGACCTTTGTTTCCGTCATAAAAATTTCTTCAATGAGATTAATGATCTCTTCGTGTTCGAGCACTTCATGATAGAAATGGTAAAGAAGCTGATCAGCTTCTACGTGAAATTGCTTTTGATAAGCGCGGTTCACAAGGTGAATATAACCCTTTCCGTCGATTAAGATCAGACCTGAATCGATATTTTCAATGACGGTTTGCAGACGGTCGCGCTGCATTTCCTGGGCTCTTGTCATATCCTGGAGATTCTGCGCCAGCATATTGATGGACTGGCTCAGCATCGTTTCATCTTCGTTGAATGTCCTTGCTTTATAGTTTCCTTTGGCAAGCTCAATCGCCACTTGTGTCGCAGACTCAATCGGATTCGTATATTGAGAGGTAATTCTCGCCCCAAGCCCGGCGATGATCAAAAAAGCCGTTCCAAGGCTCACGCCGAGGAGAATCCAGATCTTTTGATTGATGTCTTGCAGTGAATCGGCAGGAGTGCTGATCAGAATATATCCTTTCACATTCCCGTCTTCTTTCAGCGGCTGCACGTAACGGTAAACGGACTCGTTATCAGGGTTGATTCTGAAGCCTCCTCCTTCACCGTTTAAATCCGCCTCAAGCGCTTCTTTGATAACGGATTGATCTTCGGCGCGGCCCCCAAAATGAAAAAGAACCTGACCTTTTGTATCAACCAGCGATACATGACTGTCCAATTCACGGCTTGCCTTCTCTAAAATGGCTCCTTGCTCCGAAGACTTCATGTTTTCACGATTTGCCAATGAAGCGACTAAAGCGGCCTCTTTTTCAATATGGCTGCTCAGTTTGGCATCGTAAGAGGAGTGAAACAAGTGAACGAGCAGAAAACCGAGTGAAGCAAATACGAGAATCAAAAGCGTCAGCAGGGCAGCTAAAAGCCGGGTCCGGAATTTAATCATTCAGTTTCGGCTCCTCCATTTTGTAGCCAAGACCTCTGATTGTTTTAATGTATTCCGGTTTTTTTGTATTTTTTTCAATCTTATCGCGAAGGTGGCTGATATGGACATCGACGATGCGCGTATCGCCTGCAAAGTCGTAGTTCCAGACAGCGTTGAGAAGAAGATCTCTCGTCAGCACCCTCCCTTTATGCCGTCCCAAATATAAAAGGAGTTCGAATTCCTTCGGCGTTAACTCGAGGCGTTCGTTTTGAAAGTAAACCTCATAATGTTCAGGCAGTATTTTCAGTTCGCCTATGATCAGTTCGCCTGCATCCGGTTCTTCCGTTTCCTCCGGCTGAACGGACAGCGTCTGTGTTCTTCTTAAAATCGCTTTAACCCTTGCCGTCACCTCTCTCGGGCTGAACGGCTTCGTCATATAGTCATCGGCACCCAGCTCGAGACCGAGTACTTTATCAAATTCATCATCCTTTGCGGTCAGCATCAAAATCGGATACATCAGCTTCTTCTGTCTGAGTTCCTTGCATACTTCAATGCCGTCCATTTTAGGGAGCATCAGATCGAGCACGATCAGATCCGGCTTCTCTTCAATCGCCTTTAACAATCCGGCTTCTCCGTCCATGGCGGTCACCACATGATAGCCCGACCGTTCAAGGTTATATTTTAGAAGGGTAACAATCGATTCCTCATCATCTACAACTAATATCTTTTTGCTCATGACATGCCTCCAGGCTTCAGATTTCCCCGACATCTCTTTCTCTATCTTTTGTTAAATAAACGTTTTCACTCCTATTTTAACGAAAGCCTATCCGTTCGACAATTTGATTTTTCAGTGTTTTGCTTAAAATCTCTCTTTTTCGGCCATAAGCCGCTGTTTTAAGCGATGGAATGCTTCCATCAAAAAGAATGAAAATGTCCGGGCAGATGATTATGATTAGGTATATGCTGACAGCCCGTGTTTATGTCTTGATTTTCATACGGTGTTATGTAAAAAGGTTCGCATTCAAAAACAGGAAGGCTTGTCTAAAGCCTCCCTGCCGTTTTCTTTATGATAATACTTTCATGACGTTTTTGACTGATTCAACGGATCGATCAAGCTGACTTTTTTCAGTTTCAGTCAGTTCAAGTTCAATGATCTGTTCGAGACCGTTTCCGCCGATAATCGTCGGAACGCCGAGATAAATGCCTTCATAGCCGTATTCGCCTTCAAGGTAGGCAATGGTCGGCAGCACGCGGCGCTGGTCTTTTAAGATCGCTTCAACCATTTCTGTCAGGGAAGCGGCCGGCGCATAATACGCGCTTCCGTTTCCTAACAGGTTGACAATTTCTCCCCCGCCTTTTCTCGTTCTTTCAACAATCGCATCGATCCGGTCTTTCGGAAGAAGCGTTTCAAGCGGAATGCCGCCTGCATAAGAGTAGCGAACGAGCGGAACCATGTCATCCCCGTGTCCGCCCAGTACAAAACCTGTAATGTCTTTGACGGAAAGGTTTAGCTCTTGAGCGACAAACGTTCTGAATCTCGCCGTATCCAAAATTCCTGACTGGCCGATGACCCGCTCTTTCGGGAAGCCCGATTCTTTATAGACAGCGTATGTCATCGCATCTACAGGGTTTGTCAGAACGATGATGATACAATCAGGTGAGTATTTAACAACTTCCTTTGTTACACTCCTCATGATCTTTTCATTTGTAGCCACGAGGTCGTCCCGGCTCATTCCCGGCTTTCTCGCGATCCCCGCCGTGATGACGACGATATCTGAACCAGCCGTATCTTCATAGTTTGCCGTTCCTGTAATATTCGCGTCAAATCCTTGGACAGGGCTCGCTTCCAGCATATCGAGCGCTTTCCCTTTTGTAGGGTTTTCAAGCTGTGGAATGTCGACTAGCACGACGTCAGCCAATTCTTTTTGAGCCGTTAAAAACGCAGTTGTTGCACCTGTAAAACCCGCTCCGATGACAGATACTTTATTTCGCTTCTTTCCCATTTTTTCTACCCCTTTTAATTGTTGTTTGTTTTACCCCAAAACAGCCGTTTAAGACATGTTTTTGATAAGCTCATCACCGAATTCAGAGCATTTGACTTCAGTCGCGCCGTCCATCAAACGAGCGAAATCGTATGTGACGACTTTGGATGCAATTGTTTTCTCCATTGATTTAATCACAAGGTCGGCAGCTTCATTCCAGCCCAAATGCTCAAGAAGCAGCACGCCAGATAGGATGACGGAAGACGGGTTTACTTTGTCAAGGCCGGCATATTTAGGAGCTGTACCATGTGTCGCCTCAAAGATGGCATGTCCTGTCTCATAGTTGATGTTTGCTCCAGGTGCGATGCCGATTCCGCCGACTTGGGCAGCAAGCGCATCTGAAATGTAGTCCCCGTTCAGGTTCATTGTCGCCACAACATCAAACTCGGCAGGGCGGGTCAGAATCTGCTGCAGGAAGATGTCAGCGATGCTGTCTTTGATGATGATTTTGCCGGCCGCTTCAGCTTCGCTTTGCGCTTTGTTTGCAGCGTCTTTGCCGTCTTTTTCAGCGATGCGGTCATATTCGGCCCATGTGAATACTTTATCGCCGAATTCTTTTTCAGCCACTTCATAGCCCCAGTTTTTAAAGGCGCCTTCCGTGAATTTCATGATGTTTCCTTTATGGACGAGCGTCACAGATTTGCGGCCGTGCTCGATTGCATACTCGATCGCAGCTCTGACAAGCCTTGATGTCCCTTCTTCAGAAACCGGCTTGATGCCGATGCCTGATGTTTCAGGGAAGCGGATTTTGTTAACGCCAAGCTCATTCTTCAGGAATGAAATCAGCTTTTGAACTTCTTCAGAGCCTTTCGCGTACTCGATACCGGCGTAGATATCTTCAGTATTTTCGCGGAAGATAACCATATCCGTATCTTCAGGGCGCTTAACCGGTGAAGGAACGCCTGTGAAATAGCGGACAGGACGCAGGCATGTAAACAAGTCAAGCTCTTGTCTGAGCGCTACGTTTAATGAGCGGATTCCGCCGCCTACAGGAGTTGTTAAAGGACCTTTAATCGCGATCAGGTATTCGCGGATCGTATCAAGCGTTTCTTCAGGAAGCCATTCGCCTGTTTTGTTGTACGCTTTTTCCCCGGCGTAGACCTCTTTCCAAGTGATTTCCTTTTCGCCGTTATACGCTTTCTCCACAGCCGCTTCAAGAACCCTGGAAGCTGCTCTCCAAATATCAGGACCTGTTCCGTCCCCTTCAATAAACGGGATAACCGGGTTGTTTGGAACGTTTAATACTCCGCCAGAGACTGTAATTTTTTCGCCTTGTGCCACAATAAAACCTCCCATAATATGTAATTCTTCAATATAGAAAAACATTTGTTTCCCCCTTTGGCGGGGGACAAACATGTTTTTTCATAGATTCATTAATTCATTGTTTCCTTAGAAAAGTCGTTAAGAGGCCGGCCGAACGAAGCTCGAGCAGCCTCTTTTCAAACGGTCAGCTTCTTTCTTCAATCGGAATGAACGTCTGCATGTCAGGGCCGGTGTAGTCAGCCCGCGGACGAATCAGGCGGTTATTTTCATACTGTTCAAGAATGTGAGCGAGCCAGCCTGATACCCTGCTGATCGCAAAAATCGGTGTAAACAGATCATGGTCGATTCCTAAGCTATGATAAACCGACGCAGAATAAAAGTCTACGTTTGGCGGCAGCTTTTTCTGAGACGTGACGATTTCCTCAGTCCGCTCTGAAATCTCATACCATTTGCTTTCACCCGTTAAATTCGTCAAACGTCTGCTCATTTCCTTCAAATGTTTTGCGCGGGGATCGCCCTGGCGGTATACGCGGTGGCCGAATCCCATGATCTTTTCTTTCTTTTCAAGCTTGGCGTGAATATATGAATCTACGTTTTCGACCTCGCCAATCTCTGAAAGCATTTTCATAACTGCTTCGTTTGCTCCGCCGTGAAGCGGACCTTTCAAGGCCCCGATTGCGGCCGTTATCCCTGAGTAGACGTCTGAAAGCGTCGCGACGCATACTCTGGCTGTGAACGTAGATGCGTTCAGCTCATGATCCGCATGCAGAATCAAAGCTTTGTCAAACGCTTCCACTTCAACAGGTGAAGGTTCTTTTCCATTCAGCATGTAGAGAAAGTTGGCGGCAAAACCGAGTTCCGGATTCGGCTCAATCGGCTCGAGCCCTTTGCGGATTCTTGAAAAAGCAGCGACAATCGCAGGCATCTTCGCTTGGAGACGCACCGCTTTTCTGTAGTTTGCTTCCGCATCCATTTGATCTGCTTCTTCGTCAAACAGCCCGAGTAAAGAAACGGCTGTCCGAAGAGCTGCCATCGGGTGGACTTTTCCATTCGAGTAGGATTTGAAATGGTCAATGACTTCTGTGGGGATACCGGCATTTTCAGAAAGCTGTTTTTTAAGCTCGGCAAGCTCCTCTTTGTTCGGCAGCTTTAAATGCCAAAGCAGATAAACAACTTCTTCAAAGCTAGCTTTTTCTGTCAAATCATCGATGTTATACCCTACATATGTAAGAGTATCATCAATAATTGAACTTACTGATGATGTAGTGGCGACTACCCCTTCAAGGCCGCGTGTTGCTGTCATACTCATCTCTCCCTTTTTTAAAAATTTCCCCTTTTAAAATTAAACCAAAACCCAGGAGTAAAAACAACGCATGATGTATACATCTTCTTTAATCCAAAAAGAAAATGCTTACATTAAATCGTTTTTCGAATAAAACAATCGTGCGTTTCTATATACCGTTCGATACTCCGATATGCTCAATAAAGATTAAGCATATTTATATTATAAACAATTATCAGACATTTGTTAAATGTTTAACTATAGTTTTTTTTACTTATTTTTTGCACCAGCTGACTTCTATTTACAGATTTTTAGTAGTTTTAACTGCGTTATTTATATTCAATTATGTTTTTTTAAAAAAATACGGGGCTGAAATTTTTTTAGTTACGAAAGTTTTTTTAAAAGTAAAAAGCCCCCTGAAACAGGGGGGACTGCGCACATTTCTAAGATGTGAAATGCTGGACGGCTTGCATGACGAGATAGGCGATCCCGGCACCGATGAGCGGGCCGACGGCAACACCTTTGAATAAAGCGACCGCTAAAATCGTTCCAAATACAAGAGCGGTCGTGATATGGGGGTCTTCCGCAAGCAATGTGATCCCGTTTTTGGCGATCAATGCTACGAGAATGCCCGCCCCGAGTGCGATCCATGCGTAATATGATTTCATCGCTTCGCCAAGCTGTTTAAAGCCGATCTCTCCTGTCGCAATCGGCACAAGGACCGCTATTGTAATGACGGTAACGCCCCAGTTGATCCCTTTGGATTGGATGGCCGGAAACAGCTTTTGATCGAGTCCGATCAGCTTGATTAAAAGCAGTACAGATACGGCGATGATCAGCGACTGATTTTTAGCGATTAAAGCGATGGCCAAAAGCAGGATCAAAAATAAATTAGCTTGAGTAAACATGCTGTATTCAACTCCATTTTTTTATGACCTTTCTCATAATAACAGGACTCAAGAATAAAATGAAATAAGGACATGCTTTCTAATATCAGGAGGATGCACAATTGAACCAATCCTATCTCACAGCTGCGCTTCGGGCAGTGTATGTGCTGTTTTTGGCCGCTGCTTGCGGAGCGGTCGGCTACTACTCTTTTCCGTTAACCTATCCTTTTGTGATTGCGCTTATTCTCGCCATCATGATCAACCCTTTTGTGGAATGGCTCGATAAGCGGACCGGTCTCCCGAGAGGCGTCAATGTCGGCATCGTGCTGTGCGGCTTTTTGACCGCCGGCGCTGGTTTTTTGACACTGGTCGTTGCCGAGATCGTCTCTGGAACGGCTTATTTGGCTAAAATACTCCCCGTCCAGTTTAATAAAGCCGCTCTCTATATCGAATCGTTTTTTACGAATCAGATCATGCCGCTGTATAATCAGCTGGCCGCTTTTTTTGACGGGCTGGAAGCCGCCCAGCAGGAATCGATCATTACTCAAGTCCAAAATTTGGGCAGTGAACTCGCTTCAGGCACCGCTTTGTTTCTTTCAAAAATTCTTGAGATGGTGCCCCTTTTTTTCGCCTTTCTGCCGAATATGGCGGCCGTGCTGATCTTTTCGCTCCTGGCCACTTTTTTTATCAGCAAAGATCTGCATAAAATCCAAAACAAGGCGCGGTCTGTTCTTCCTGATCGGCTGATCTCGGGTACAGCGGCTGTCTATGCGGAATTGAAAAGAGCGCTGGCAGGCTTTGTGAAGGCCCAGCTTACCTTAGTGGCGATGACGATGGTGCTCGTGTTGATCGGGCTTTCCGTGTTAAAGGTCAATCATGCAGTGGCGATCGCTTTTCTGATCGGGCTGGTCGACCTGCTGCCGTATTTGGGAACAGGGTCCGTATTTGTGCCGTGGATTGTCTATCTAGCAGCTTCCAAGCAGCTGCCGCTCGCGATCGGCCTCGGAATCTTGTACATCGTCGTGCTCGTCTTCAGACAGCTTGCCGAACCGAAGATTTTGAGCCGGTCAATCGGACTTCACCCTTTGGGAACATTGATCGCGCTGTTTGCCGGTTTCAAATTGTTTGGCTTTCTCGGATTGATCATGGGCCCCGCCCTTCTCGTTCTCATTCAGGCTCTCTTTACAACAGGTATTTTTAAAGACATATGGCTGTTTATTAAAGGAAATGAAAAATAAGCGGCAGCCTGTTTTTTCCATGCGGGCTGCCGCTTATCGGGTTATTTGATGATGTTGATCCGCCTGCCTTCAGACATCCTCTTCAGCTTGCGGGATATGAACGGTTTGAAACGGCTGCGCGTTGCCGGCAGCAGCAGTAGTAAACCGATGATATCCGATAAAAAACCGGGCAGCAAAAGCAGCATGCCGCCTATGAAAATACAAAGCCCGTCCAAAATCGCATCCCCAGGCATCTTTCCGTACTGAAGATCGCGCTGAACTTTGTAGTAGACTTCGATTCCTTGTTTTTTGGCGAGAGCGGCCCCGAGAAATCCCGTCAAAATGATCAGCAAAACGGTCGGCAGCACACCGATCCAATTAGCGGACAAGAGGAACAGACCGATTTCACTCGCTGGAAAAATGACGAGAAATAATAAGAAAAACTTCATTGTCTTCACCTCATAATTCTAAAATGGAAGCGAACGGCCGCCCTATTTTGCTTGTGCCGCCTGCAAAAAAAGAAGGGAAAAGCTTCCCTTCTTCCAGCGTGTTGTCAAACCCTCGCATTCGTTGTCAGGCCTGCGCGTCGGTGCTCACGAATTCCAACATTCGCTCCGCTCCGATGCTCGGCCTTCCTAGACTGCAAGGGTTTTCAATCACGCTGAATTGAAGGATGACAAAATCCTAAAACTGAAAAACGTTTTAGGATTTTGTCATCAATCTAAAAGAAGGGAAAAGCTTCCCTTCTTCTTCAATAAGCGATTAAAGTACGCTTGCACGTCCTTTGTAAACAGCTCCACGGGCAGAGTCGACCGTAATGTCTTCTCCTTCTTTCAGAATGGAAGTCGCATTTTCCATTCCGACAATGACAGGGATGCCGAGGCTTAAGCCTACGACTGCCGCGTGGCTTGTTAAACCGCCTTCTTCCGTAATCAGCGCAGCCGCTTTTTCAAGGGATGCCATCATGTCACGATCCGTGCTTTTTGTAACCAAAACGGCGCCATCTTTCATTTTTTTGTCCGCTTCTTGTGCATTTTGAGCGATGACCACTTCACCAAACGCGGATTTGCGTCCGATTCCCTGGCCTTTTGCGACCACGTCTCCGACAACATACACTTTCATCAAGTTAGTTGTACCGGCTTCACCGACAGCTCCGGCCGTGATAACGATCAAGTCGCCGTGGCGTACGATGCCTGTATCAAGAGATTTTTGCACCGCTTTTTCAAGCATTTCGTCAGTGGAACTGTGGTTTTGTCCGCTTGTTGCGAAAACGCCGAAGACAAGAGACAGCTTTCTTGAAACCGCATCGTTTACCGTAACTGCGACAATCGGCGCCTGCGGGCGATATTTGGAAATCATTCGCGCCGTATGGCCGCTTTCTGTCGGTGTGACGATGGCATTCACATCAAGGTTGATTGCCGTATGTGCCACAGACTGGCCGATCGCATCTGTAATTGACATGCTGACTTGCTTGCTTCGTGCAGAAAGGATCTTTTTATGGTTGAGCGCTTCTTCTGAACGGGAAGCGATATTGTGCATCGTCTGAACGGCTTCAACAGGATAATTTCCCGCAGCCGTTTCACCTGAAAGCATGATCGCGTCAGTGCCGTCAAAGATCGCATTGGCGACGTCGCTCGCTTCCGCGCGTGTCGGACGCGGATTGCGCTGCATGCTGTCGAGCATCTGGGTAGCCGTGATGACAGGCTTGCCAAGTGCATTGCATTTTTTGATCAGTTCTTTTTGAACGAGCGGCACTTCTTCGGCAGGGATTTCTACACCCAGGTCTCCACGTGCAACCATCAGACCGTCTGATACTTCAAGAATGGCATCGATGTTGTCAACGCCTTCCTGGTTTTCGATTTTTGGAATGATTTGAATATCAGCCGCATTGTGCTCTTCAAGAAGTTCGCGGATTTCAAGGACATCCGACGGACGGCGCACAAAAGATGCCGCGATGAAATCAACACCCTGCTCGATACCGAACACGATGTCGTTTGCGTCTTTTTCCGTAATTCCCGGAAGATTGACGCTGACGCCCGGCACATTCACGCCTTTTTTGTTTTTCAGCGTTCCGCTGTTCATCACTTTCGTGACGATTTCACGCTTGTCCTTGTTGACATCTGTGACTTCAAGTCCGATCAATCCATCGTCAAGCAAAATCGTTGACCCAATTGATACATCGTGAATCAGCCCATCATATGTAACTGAGATTTTGTCAGTCGTACCGATGACTTCGTCCATTGAAACGATCAGCTGGGAACCCGCATCCAGTTCGATTGAACCGCCTTCCATTGTGTGCGTGCGGATTTCCGGACCTTTCGTATCAAGAAGGATACCGATATCTTTTCCCAGCTTGCCGGCTGCTTCGCGAATGTTTTTAATTCTTGCGCCGTGCTCTTCGAAATCTCCATGGGAAAAGTTCAGGCGCGCCACGTTCATTCCGGCTTCCATCAGCTGGGTGAGCTTTTCAATACTTTCACTGGCCGGGCCAATTGTACAAACTATTTTAGTCTTTCTCATATTGCTTCCTCCTCGGGTTTTACACTAGATTGACAGTTCTTGAGACAAGCGGTACATGCTTTGATCAATTGTATGTTTATGCTCGAGTATTTCAATGATATCATGATGCACAAGCTGGTTATTTTGAATTCCGACACAGCGTCCGCCTTTTCCTTCAAGAAGCAGTTCAACCGCAAATGCCCCTAGGCGGCTTGCCAATACACGGTCTGCTGCAGTCGGAGAACCGCCGCGTTGGATATGTCCAAGCACCGATACTCTAGTTTCGAGATTTGTGGCTTCCTCAATTCTTTTACCGAATTCAACGCCGCTTCCGACGCCTTCCGCCACAATGATGATGCTGTGTTTCTTGCCGCGCTCATGCCCTCTTTTCAGCCTCGCAATAATTTCTTCCATATCGTAGTCGGCTTCAGGAATCAAAATGGATTCCGCTCCTCCGGCCAAACCTGACCATAAAGCAATGTCCCCGGCATGGCGGCCCATTACTTCAATCACGTATGTACGTTCATGGGATGTAGCTGTATCCCTGATTTTATCGATGGCATCGATAACGGTATTTAACGCCGTATCAAATCCGATCGTCAAATCTGTTCCAGGGATGTCATTGTCGATCGTTCCCGGTACTCCGACACAAGGAAAACCGTGTTCTGTCAGCTTTTTGGCTCCCATATAAGAACCGTCACCGCCAATGACGACTAATCCTTCTATACCATATTTTTTTAAATTCGCTATTCCTTTTTCCCGTCCTTCTACCGTTTTAAACTCAGGACACCTTGCTGTATATAGCTTCGTTCCTCCGCGGTGAATGATATCTCCGACAGAACCGATTTCAAGCTTTTCTATTTTTCCGCTGATTAAACCTGAATACCCGTTGTAAATTCCGTATACTTCTACGTCATGGTAGATCGCTTTCCTGACAACCGCGCGGACCGCCGCGTTCATTCCCGGGGAATCTCCGCCGCTCGTCAATACTCCGATACGTTTCATCTTTTTCACCTCTAAAACATATATAATTTACCTTAACACGTTCATTGCCGCTAAAACAATGAAAAAGGGATGAAAATTTTCCGAAAATCCCTATAAAACCTTACTCATTATACAATTAAACAAAAAGTTTTTAAATAAATTTTAAGCAAACTCTTTGAAAAATCGCGGGTGAAAGACACAATCCTTTCACTTTTCACCTTTGTCCATAAAAAATAAACGTGAGCCAAAGGCCTCACGTTTATTTATTTTATCCCAACATATTGGTTTTCAGTCGAAATTTTTCCAATTGATTTATACTTGTTATATCTTTGTTGGATCAGCTCGTTCTTATCCAGCTTCAGCAGGGATTTGAGCTCGCGTTTCAGCGCTTCGTCGATGTAGGCAGCCTGCTGCTCTACATCGCGGTGTGCTCCGCCTCTTACTTCTTTTATAACATGATCTATAATATCCAATTCTTTTAGGTCCGGAGCGGTGATTTTCATTGTTTCTGCCGCTTTTTTCGCGAGTCCTGAATCCTTCCAGAGGATAGCAGCCGCTCCCTCGGGAGAGATCACCGAATAAGTTGAGTTTTCCAGCATCAATAAGCGGTTTGCGACGCCGAGCGCAAGCGCTCCTCCGCTGCCGCCTTCCCCGATGACGATCGAGATGACCGGCACAGAGAGGCCCGCCATTTCAAAAAGGTTTTTGGCAATGGCTTCGCTTTGCCCCCGCTCTTCAGCTGCTTTTCCCGGGTATGCTCCTTTTGTATCAATAAAGCAGATGATCGGCCTGTTAAATTTATCGGCCTGCTTCATCAGCCTGAGCGCTTTGCGGTAGCCTTCCGGATGCGGCATTCCGAAGTTGCGGCGGATGTTTTCTTTTGTATCCTTGCCGCGCTGTTGGCCGATCACTGTCACAGGAAGGCCCCGAAACTTGGCAATTCCGCCGACAATCGCTTCATCATCACCGAAATAACGATCTCCGTGGCACTCAAAAAAATCGGTAAAGAGATGTTCGATATAATCGAGCGTAGTCGGACGGTTCGGATGCCTTGCAATCTGGACTCTGTCCCAGGCTTTCAGATTTGTATAAATGTCTTCTTCAAGCCTTTCAAGACGAGCTTCAAGCTTCGTAATTTCAGAGCTTAAATCCATATCGGAATCCTGTGTGAACCTTTTCAATTCGGCGATCTTTTCACGCAGTTCGACCACCGGTTTTTCAAATTCTAATTCTCCAGCCACTCGAGATCACCTCCAGTTTGGTGCATTTTCAAAATGCTGCCGAGCGTTTTTTTCATGTCAGCTCTGTGAACGACGGAATCAAGCTGGCCATGCTTTAACAGAAATTCCGCAGTCTGAAAATCCTCAGGCAGTTCTTCACGGATGGTTTGTTCGATAATTCTTCTTCCGGCAAAGCCGATCAGCGCGCCTGGCTCAGCAAGGTTGTAGTCGCCGAGGGATGCGAAGCTTGCGGATACACCGCCGGTTGTCGGATGCGTCATCACTGAAATGATCAAGCCCTGCTCTTCGCTGAACAGCTTCAAAGCGGAGCTTGTTTTAGCCATTTGCATCAAGCTGAGAAGACCTTCCTGCATTCTTGCACCGCCTGATGCGGTAAAAATGATGAAAGGCACTTTTTCTTCTCTTGCCTTTTCGATTGCAAGCGTAATTTTTTCGCCTACGACAGATCCCATGCTTCCCATTCTGAAAGATGAATCCATCACGGCCACGACTGCCGGAGATCCGTCAATCGTCCCTTTTCCGGTGACAACCGCTTCATTCAGCGACGTTTTTTCCCGGTCTTTTTGCAGTTTTTCAAGGTATCCTGGGAATTCCAGCGGGTTTTCAGACATCATATCCTGATTGAATTCTTCAAAGGAGCCATCGTCCAGCAGGCTTTTTATACGCTGCTTCGCGTTCATTTGAAGATGGTAACCGCAGTTCATGCAGACCCTTAAGTTTTTATCCAGCTCTTTTGTGAGCATGATTTTTTTGCAATCCGGGCATTTTGTCATGATCCCTTCCGGTACATCTTGCTTCGCTGATTCCGCGGGAACGGAAGCGTATTTTTTTTTCTTTTTGCTGAATATATCTTTTAACAAAAGATTACCTCCCTTTTCTGAAGGGTTTTCTTCATGTATGCCTGTCCTGTTTATAGACTAGAACATCACTATACCGAAACTATTGTACTTTTTTTGTCAAACGGTGTCATCCTCAATTCGACATTTTTGAACGGCAAACAGCCGAATCGCACTTTATGCGGTTAGAGACTGACAAATTGATATATCAGCCTTGAGAGCGGATACAAAAGTCCGGAAAAGCGATTTGAAAAAAATTTTTACAACCCGCTTATTCCCTTACAAGTGTCCCCAATAAGAGGAAAAACTGTACATCATATTCGAGAAACAGCGCGTGACGGCTCTTTGGGCCAGAGCAATCACGCGCTGATCAAAAATGGAGTTTTATTTTCCTTCAATCACTGCAAGCTTTCTTGTTTTTTCAGCGACTTCTTCAGGATCGACATCAATTCTTGCAACGCCTGTTTCCATCGCGGCTTTGGCTACCGCTTTGGCAACGGCCGGTGCGACCCTTGGATCGAACGGAGCCGGAATGACATATTCGGGTCTCAGCTCTTCATCGGAAACGAGTGATGCGATCGCCTCAACCGCGGCGATTTTCATCTCTTCATTGATATGAGTCGCGCGGACATCGAGCGCCCCGCGGAAGATGCCGGGGAATGCGAGAACGTTGTTCACTTGGTTAGGGAAGTCAGAACGTCCCGTTCCAACGACACTTGCTCCGGCTTCATGCGCTTCGGCAGGCATAATTTCAGGATTTGGATTCGCCATGGCGAAAATGATCGGTTTGTCAGCCATGCTTTCGACCATTTCTTTTGTCAGAGCGCCTTCGACGGAAACACCGATAAAGACATCGGCGTCTTTGATCACGTCTTTGAGCGATCCGTCTATGCGGTTTTTGTTCGTATATTTTGCAACTTCTTCTTTAACAGCATTCATACCGTTCGGACGGCCTTCGTAAATCGCGCCTTTCGTGTCGCACATGATGATGTCGCGCACGCCGAAATGATAAAGAAGCTTAATGATGGCAATTCCCGCTGCGCCGGCGCCGTTCGCCACAACTTTGACTGAAGACATCGTTTTGCCGGACAGCTTAAGCGCATTGACGAGACCTGCTACCGTTACGATTGCTGTACCGTGCTGGTCATCGTGAAACACCGGAATTTTCGTTTCTTTTTTGAGGCGTTCTTCAATGACAAAACAGTTCGGCGCTGCAATGTCTTCAAGGTTGACGCCGCCGAATGTCGGCTCAAGCAGCTTGACCGTCTCAACAATTTTGTCGACATCAGATGTATTTAAACAGATTGGGAAAGCGTCCACACCGGCAAAGCTTTTGAAAAGAACCGCTTTTCCTTCCATAACAGGGAGGGCGGCTTCAGGGCCGATATTGCCGAGGCCGAGCACAGCCGTTCCGTCCGAGACGACTGCTACCATGTTTCCCTTCATTGTATAATCGTATACTTTGCTGTTATCATCGTAAATCGCTTTGCAGGGTTCAGCCACACCCGGAGAATATGCAAGGCTTAAATCGTCCGCATTGCGAACCTGCACTTTTGATTTTGATTCCAATTTGCCCTGGTTTACTTTGTGCATATGCAGCGCTTTTTCTTTCAATGACATGTTAACAAACACTCCTTCAAGGGAATTTTGCCAAAAACTTTGCTTCGTTTTCTGCTTAAGATTCTTGTAAGACGAACCCTAGAATCTTAAAAATGATAACACAATTGACCGCTTTTTTGATCAGAAATGCTCAGGACCTGTTATCTGAGCACGACATTTTTCTCACCTACAACGCTCTTAAGCCTGTAGAGGGCAGCGTGATCAGCCTTGATATTGTAGCTTTCCGGCAGCTGCACCGTTTGCTTCCGTTTTTCATAATAGACGCAGACCGGCGTTTCCCCTTTGTGTTCAAGCAGGATGCCGCTGATCTTCTTGAAGATATCGTGGGTGTGCTGGCTTTCCTCCACTTTAATATAGACGGACGGCTGTTTTGTTGCATGAAGCGATTCGACGAGCGATGCCGCAGCAATAATGAGCTGGCGCTTTTCATTCCTTGTCTCAAGGCGTCCTTCTGCAAAAAGCGATACGCCTTCTTCCAGGATCGGAGAAAGCTGCCTGAACTGTTCAGGAAAAACAACCGCCTCCATTTCCCCGCTTTCATCGCTCAGCTCCAGAAAAGCCATCGTCTGTCCCGTTTTTGTACGGATCGTCTTCATCTTCGTCAAAAGTCCGCCCAAAGCCGCCTTTTTACGGCTGGAGGCGAGCAGCTGAATAATCGGCAGCGCACCTGCATGGTCCAGTTTCTTGCGGTGGACGCTCAGCGGATGATCAGAAAAGTAAATGCCGAGCGTTTCCTTCTCGTGTGCCAGCAGGTCGACGAGCGGCATTTCTTCCGTCTCGGCGTACTTCGGCTTGATCGTCAAGCCTTCATCGAGAAAGAAGCCGAGCTGATCATTGTCTCCTGCAAACAATTCGGCATGCTCCAGCGCGACATCGACAGAAGCGAGCAAAGTAGCCCGGTTTTCACCAAATTCATCCATTGCTCCGGCAAAAATTAAAGCTTCAATCGTTTTCCGATTTACGCTTTTCACAGAAGTCCTGACACAAAAGTCAAACAAATCTGCGAACGGCTTTTCTTTTCTCGCCCTGTAGATCTCTTTTACAGCCGATATCCCGACGCCTTTAACAGCCCTTAAACTGTAGCGCAGCGCCCCGTTTTCCACGACGAACGGATAGCTGCTCTTATTGATGGAAGGACCTAAAACATTCAGCCCTTTCCCTTTTGCTTCATAGATGTACTGAGCAAGCTTTTCCTCATTTCCGATCGCACTCGTCAAGAGGCCGCACATAAAGTAGAGGGGGTAATGCGCTTTTAAATAAGCGAGCTGGTAGCCGATCATGCTGTATGCAACCGCATGGCTCCGGTTAAAACCGTAATTGGCGAATTTCACAATCAGATCGTATACTTCATTAGCCGCTTGTACGGAATACCCTTTTTTCAAGCATCCACTAATAAAATGATTTCTCTCTGTATCGAGAATTTCCTTGTTTTTTTTGCCGACCGCCCTTCGCAAAAGGTCGGCTTCTCCAAGCCTGAAACCCGCCATACGGGATGCGATCATCATGATCTGTTCCTGATAAACGATAACGCCGTACGTATCTTTCAGAATATCGGCCAAATCCTCGTGCGGATAAGACACAGGAACCCGGTCGTGCTTTCTTTCGATATACAGCGGGATGTTTTCCATCGGACCCGGGCGGTACAAGGCATTGACGGCGACAATGTCTTCAAGGCTCGATGGCTTGAGCCTTTTTAAAACATTTCTCATGCCGGCTGATTCGAGCTGGAAAATACCTGTCGTATCTCCTTCAGACAGCAGCTTAAACGTCTGTTCGTCTTCATAGGGAATCGCCGAGAAGTCGATGGTGACCCGCTCGCTTTTTTCGATCAGCGTTTTGATCGATTCAATGAGCGTTAAATTGCGCAAACCGAGAAAATCCATTTTCAATAGTCCCAAGTCTTCGAGATAGCCCATCGAATATTGCGATAAATATACGCCGTCATGTCCTTCCTGAATTGGTATGATATTCGTCAGCGGCTCCTCGCTCAACACGACACCCGCCGCATGAATCGACGTATGCCGCGGCAGCCCTTCGATTTTCTGCGCCGTTTCAAATATGTCCTGAAGCTTTTTTGACCCGTTTAGGCGCTTGTCCAGTTCAGGAGAAAGAGCTCTCGCCTCTTTCAGCGTCACTCCAGGTTTGGACGGTATCAGTTTCGCCAGCTGATCGGCTTCTTTCGGACTGATGCCCATCACTCTGCCGACGTCCCGGAGCGCCGCTTTTGCAGCCAATGTACCGAACGTGATAATTTGTGCTACGTGCAGTGCCCCGTATTTATTTTTCACATACTGGATGACTTCATCCCTTCGCGTATCGGGAAAATCGATATCGATATCGGGCATGCTGATGCGCTCCGGATTTAAAAACCGTTCAAACAGCAATTTGTGCTTGATCGGGTCGACATCTGTGATAAACAGCGTATAAGCGACGAGAGAACCGGCTGCCGATCCGCGCCCCGGCCCTGTAATAATGCCGTTATCGTGTGCGAACTTCATGAAATCCCAAACGATCAAAAAATAGTCGCTGAAAGCCATGTCGCGAATCACTTTCAGCTCATACTCAAGCCGCTCGACATACTCTCTCGGAGCGGCGCCAAACCGTTTTTCCAGTCCGAGAAAACAAAGCTCGGCCAAGTAATCGTCGGCATTCTTGCCGGAAGGCGCCGGATATTTCGGCAGGCGCGTTTGGCCAAGGCTCAGGTCCACTCGGCATCGGTCCGCGATTTTGACTGTATTCTCCAACGCGTCCGGACGATCCCTGTAAACCTCCAGCATTTCAGCGGGCGGCTTGAGCTCAAGATGCAGATCTCCTTCAGCCTTCATGTCTTCGTTCAGCTTCTCACCCGCTTTAATCGCCTTTAAACACGTATAAGCTGCCGCGTCCTCTTTTTCGATGTAGCGTACATCGCCGGTTGCGGCAATTGGAATTCCCGTATGTTCGCTGAGCTCCAGAATGCGTTCAGAGAGAAGCGGGTCGCCCTTGTACGGCTGATACGACAAATAGAAGCTGCCTTCTCCGAAGATCGAAAGGCAGCGGAGGGCGGCGTCCTTCGCCTCTTCGATCAGCCCTTCTTTCAACAACGCTTCAACATGGCTTGTCCCGCCCGTTGTCAGCGCAATGAGACCTTCATGATAGCTTTTGAGCCATTTTTCCTTGATGCCGGTTTTTGATTTCGACTGCAACACGCTGCTGATTTTCAGCAGGTTTTGGTAGCCTTTGTTTGTTTTTGCCAAAAGAACGAGCGGATATGAAAGCTCTTCTTTTTCATCCGTTAAAACAGAGGCCGTCAGCCCGATAATCGGCTTGATGCCGCGTTTTTTGCATGATTTATAAAATTCCACCGCCCCGTACATGACCTCGTCATCCGTCAGCGCCATTGCGCTGTAGCCCAGCTCTTTGGCTTTGGCCGTGAGATCCTCTACGGAAGCGGAGCTGTTTAATAAGCTGTAACCGCTATGTACTTGCAGGTGAACAAAAGGCATTTCTGTCACCCCTTCCTTTTTCGAGCCGTCTCTTTTCATTATATGATGGGATCGAATGAGAAACAAATGTTCTTTCTTTGATCAACAATCATACTTGTCTTTCTTTGTCCATATAGTGTGATAAGGTGAGGTGATCGGAATGGATCCTGAACAGCCCTTTTTCCCAAACTTTATCAGCTGTTATTTTATTGCGCTTGGCGTGCTTCTCGGCGGTTGCTTAATCGGGGGGATCGGCGCCTATTTGTCGGGGCAGCCGCCTTTAACGATCATTACAAGCCTCGCAAACCGCCTGAAAATCTGGGCGCTGGTTGCGGCAATCGGCGGCACGTTTGATGCGGTCTACAGCTTTGAAAGGGGCATTATTGAAGGCAATACGAGAGACATCGTCAAGCAGCTTCTCCTGATTCTTTCGGCGATGGGAGGAGCGCAGACCGGCTATCTGATCATCAACTGGCTCACACAGGAGCATCTTTCTTCATGAGAATCCCTCCTTATTATAAAAAGCCGGGGTGGCAGCGTTTTTTTGCGGGAATGATGTGCGGAGCCATCATCAGCTGGTTCGTGTTCCTGTTTACATACGGCACCTTTCAGGAGAAGCAGGTCGTCTTGATAAGGGAACAGAAAGAGCGCATCAATGATTTAAATGACCAAATCACCATTTACCGGGAAGACCTTCATAAGCTGAATGAAGATAATAAAAGAAAACTGCTGATTCAAAGCGTCGACGTCAAGCTGATCAACGGCAAGCAATACAAGCTGTCACAGCCCGACATGATGAACTTTGAAGAGCATGTCCGGGATAACATTTCAGATGTCATCACAAAGGATATCGAAAGCGTCCACCGGACGAAAGAGCTTTTAAAGCGGTCGATTGAAAATAAAGAGTATACGATAAACGATAAAAAGTATAAGGCGAAAGTCACCGAACTGACGATTTATACGCGCCTTTCCGTTGAAATCAAAATCTCTTTTTCCGAATAAAAATTATGGATTTTTTTTTACGATTTACATGCATTCGTCGCTTTTTTCCATATTTTAATTTAAACTGACAGTAAGCGATATGTAAGTTTTTTTAAAAGGGAGGAAAGCAGAATGTACATTTACAGTTACCATCAGCTGGCAAGAGATAAAGTCAACCGGATCAAGCTGGGCTACTCGGCTTATGCGGAAACCGAAAGTCTCGCGTCCCTTATCAAAAGAGAGTTAAAAGCCCAAAACATCCATGTTTATGAGGATGTAACAGATATCGGATCATGGTTTATACCTGAATAAACAGCAGCTGCCATGCGTAAAATGATCCGCTTACACTTTGCTGCTGTTTACTTTTTCGCAAGATATTATGCAAACGCTTGCAGTTGAACTGCACAAAAAAAGAGGGATTTCCCCTCTTATTTGTTTTCTTTGCATATCCGCTCCAAGTCAGCGATGACAAGATCAGCGTCTTTCCAGTCATAGATGGAAGCTCCGGCTGCGAGCGGATGGCCCCCGCCGTTGTATTTTTTAGCGACTTCATTGACAATCGGCCCCTTTGAACGAAGCCTTACCCTGATTTGATCGGCTTCCTCCACAAAAAACACCCATGCTTTGATCCCTGAAATATTGCCGAGCGTACTGACAAGCTGTGAAGCTTCAGACGGCGTAATATTGTATTGATGTAAAATGTCACGGGTGATGAAAACCGACGCAACACCGTTTTCGGACAGAGAAACATTCTGGTAAATATAACCATTCAGCCTCACAACATTTAATTTCGTCTCATATAATTGTTCAAATAGCGCCTGTGAAGCAAAAGGATACTCTATCAGCTCTCCGGCATATTTCAATGTCTTTTTTGTCGTGTTCGGAAATAGGAAGCGCCCTGTATCCCCCACAATGCCGGCATAGATCAGTTCGGCACCCTTTGTCGTAAGCGTCCATCCCGCTTGTTCTTTACCCGCTAAATACAGTTCGTAAATCATCTCGCTCGTCGAGCTCGCACTCGTATCCACCCATAAAAGGTCGCCGTATTGGTCTTCATTCGGATGATGGTCGATTTTGATCAGCTTGTCGCCCAGGTTGTAGCGCGAATCGGAAATTCTCGCTTGATTGGCCGTGTCACAGACGATGACAAGTGCATTTTCATACACCGTGTCTTCAATCACATCGGGGGTGTACAAAAAAGCGAGGGAAGGCTCAGGCGCTCCGACCGCGAAAATATTTTTTTCAGGATAGGTTGCCCTCAGGATTTCCGTAAGACCGCATTGGGATCCGTAGGCATCAGGATCCGGTCTCACATGTCTATGTATAATGATCGTGTCATATAATGATATGGTTCTGATGATTTCTTTTTTCATGACGCGCGCCCCTTCTTTACTTTGTTTTTAACCATTAAATCATAATCTGTTGTTGGTGGAAAGTGAAAGTTATGACTTTTTATTGTAGAAAGCGAACCCGATTAT
The DNA here is from genome assembly GCF_037976035.1 of Bacillus sp. FSL K6-0972. Classification (NCBI taxonomy): domain Bacteria; kingdom Bacillati; phylum Bacillota; class Bacilli; order Caryophanales; family Bacillaceae; genus Bacillus; species Bacillus sp. FSL K6-0972. Next base: position 3,131,273 of record NZ_CP150260.1, read on the forward strand.
GTATACAATGGGTTTGTAAAACTTACAATGGAGGATGTCGATTATGCCGTTTTTTGTTTTTTTCATTGTGGTTTCAGCGATAGCTTATGTGTACTTCAAAGTAAGGTATGTGCGCACCAAAAAAGCGATTGAACGGGAATACTATTCGGCCAAGTCAAGCATGAGTCTGGGCCTGTTTATCATGTTCTTCGGCGCTAATCAGCTGCTTTTAAACCGCGGCACACTGGCTGACGTCATCGGCGTTATTTTTATGCTGACCGGGCTCGGGAGCATGTGGGCCGGCTACAAAGCCTATAAGCACTATGTCCCTTTGCTTGCGAAAGAAAACGAACGGGAGAACGCATAAGCAAAAAGAGGGACACTGGCCGCGTCCCTTAGCTTCTTTCCATCAGCTGAACCATCATCATCGCTTTGCCGACGAGAGCACCCTGGTGAAAAACTTCTATATCCATTTTTCCGAACTTTCTCCCGGCTTCGAGAATGTTCGGTTTTATTTCAATGACAGACTCCATTTGCACAGGCTTTAAAAAATAAATCGTCATGCTCTCAATCACGAGTTCGCCTTTTTTGCGCGATCGCAAAAAGCGGTTTGCAGCTTCGGTCAAAATCGTCGTAAACACGCCGTAGGAAATCGTCCCCAAGTGGTTTGTCATCTGCGGTGTTACTTCGTATTGATAGACCGGAACCGGCTTGTTTTTGTCATTGTCTGATTCTTTGAAACCGCCGGTCACGATGTCATCGAGTTTCTCGCCGACCTGGGGCTGTTTTTGAATCATTTGAAGCGCCTTTAATACATCCTGCCTGCTGATCATGCCGATCAGCTTTTGCCGCTCGTCAACGACGGGAAGCACTTCAATCCCTTCCCAGACCATCATCTGCGCCGCTGAAGCGACAGACGTTTTGCCGATCACTGTAATCGGGTTTTTCGTCATGACTTTTTCAATCAATACAGAGCGGTCATATCCGGCAACATCTTTCGAAGTTAAAATGCCGTGGATTTTCATCTGCTCGTCAACAATGGGAAAGCGTCCGTGTCCCGTTTCAAAATTTTTCTCATACCATCTTTCGAGCTTTTCATGAGGTGATAAGCAGACTGTTTTTTCCAAAGGGGTCAAAATATCCTCAACAAGCACGACTTCTTTTTTGATGAGCTGGTCATAAATCGCCCTGTTGATCATCGCCGCTACAGTAAATGTATCATAGCTTGTCGAAATGACCGGGAGCTCGAGCCTGTCGGCAAGCTCAATAATCTCCGGCTCCGTATCAAAACCGCCCGTCACCAGCACGGCAGCACCCGCTTCTAAAGCCTGGCGGTGCGCATCGATTCGGTTGCCGACAATCAGCAGGTTGCCCGCTCCGGTATATCTCATCATCGCATCAAGCTTCATCGCTCCGATGACGAATTTGTTGAGTGTTTTATGAAGCCCTGCTTTTCCGCCAAGCACATGGCCGTCAATGACATTCACCACTTCAGCGTATGTCAGTTTTTCAATATTCTCTTTTTTCTTTTGCTCGATCCTGATCGTTCCGACCCTTTCGATCGTGCTGACAAATCCTTTATTCTCAGCTTCTTTTATCGCTCTGTAAGCAGTTCCTTCACTGACTTTCATTTCTTTGGCAATCCGCCTGACGGAGATTTTTTCGCCGACGGACAAAGAATCAATATATTTTAAAATCTGTTCGTGTTTTGTCGCCAATCGTTTCACCTTCATCCTCTGACTGCTAGATATGTTTATTATAAATCGTTGTGCAATTGAACCGCAATCCGCCTTCACAACATCATGGCCGCCTAAGACTGATCATTCTCCATCAGGAGAAGCGCTTTTTCAAGCCATGAACAATAGCCGTTTTCCCGCTCAAGCGCCCGGGTCAATACAAGGTAATGGCCGAAATGAGGCGAGCGGAAAGATATCGATTCACCCGCTTCACGCTTCAATTCATCGAGCTTGGTTTTTAAAAAAACAGCTTTCTCCTGCCGCTTTTGAAGCTGATCGGCAAAAAGTCTTTTCGCTTCATCAGGTTCCATCGAAGAGATAAAATAAGCTTTCAGCATAAATTCATCTTTTACCGTATCGGGGACCGGCTTGAATTCCGTAAGCCACCCGTGAAGTTCACGCTTTCCGGCCTCTGTGATGGAATACATTTTCTTTTCTAGCTTTGAGCCTTGGATCACCGTTTCAAATTCGATAAATCCTTCATCCGTCAGCTTTTTCAGCTCGGGATAAATCTGACTGTGCTTGGCGCTCCAAAATTGGCCCAATTCGGCTTTAAACCGGCTTGTCATATCGTAGCCGCTTAAACTCCCATGATCAAGGAGCCCCAAAATCGCGTATTTCAATACCCTCATAATCACCCTCCAAGATGAATCCGATTCCTACATTATATCATGGATGTTTTGATAGACACATAACCGGTTCAACCGAAAAAAGGGCCCGGATTCGGGCCCTCTAAAAACAAGTTTATTTAAATTCGATTGACTCACCGACCTCAAGCACTTTTCCGACTCCGCCAGGAAGGCTGTCCGCAAATGCATGCGGATCCTGTTCGATGACGGGGAACGTCGAGTAGTGAACCGGGACAACCTGTTTCGCCCTGAGCCATTCTGCGGCCAGTTTGGCGTCCTCCGGGCCCATCGTAAAATTATCGCCGATCGGCAAGAAGGCGAGGTCGATGTGATTTAATTCACCGATCAGCTTCATATCTGAGAAAAGCCCTGTGTCGCCAGCATGAAAAATCGTCCTTCCTTCCACAGTCAGCAGGATTCCCGCCGGCATGCCGGTATAGATGATCTTTTGGCTGTCTTCTTCCGTGTAAGCCGATCCGTGGAAAGCCTGTGTCAACTTGACTTTGCCAAAATCGAACTGATGGGAGCCGCCGATATGCATCGGATGTACATTCAGACCTTTCCACCCTAGATAGACCGCGAGTTCATTCGGAGCTACAACGAGCGAATTGTTTCGCTTGGCGATTTCGACGGTATCGCCGACATGATCGCTATGACCGTGGGTCAGCAAGATGACATCCGCTTTGACCTCTTCCGGCTTTAAATCGGTTAAAGAATTTCCTGTAATAAACGGATCGAAGATCAACTGATGATTTCCCGTATCAACTGTTACCACTGAATGACCATGATATGTCACTTTCATCATATCCACCCCTGTTTTTTAATTTCGCACGTCTAGAGAGAATGACGGTTAATCACATTCAAGCCGCCTGTCGCTTCAATGACTGTTCCCGTAATGTAGTCGGAATGTTCATCGCATAGAAAAGTGATGATCCTTGCGATATCTTCACCGGTTCCCGACCTGCCGATCGGCGTTTCCTCATCAAGTGACGCCCTCGCTTCTGAAATCGAGGCCTCTTTCATATCCCCGACGATGTTGCCTGGACAGACCATGTTGGCTGTGATGCCTGAGCCCGCTTCTTCAATGGCGATCGTTTTTGTTAAAGATGCCAGCCCTACTTTTGCCGCTCCAAAAGCGGAACGATGCAGCCAGCCCGGCGCATGGTCTGCCCCCTGGAACCCGTATGTGATAATGCGGCCGAACCGCTGGCGCCTCATGACCGGAACAACCGCTTTAAACAGATGGAAGACAGAGCTTAAGTTGCCTTCAAGCATGTCATACCATTCATCATCAGTATAATCTGCGAGCTTTTTTCGTTCAAATATGTATGGGCCGGCATTATTGATCAGAAGATCAATTTTTCCAAATCGTTCAAGAGCGGCATTCACCATCCGGAGCAGGTCTTCTTTCCTTGTGACATCTCCCTTTACAAACTGCAAACGGTCAAGGGATGACCGCCATTTTTCTTTGAGGCGGCTGACAGCTTCTTCGTCCTGCCTGTAATTCACCGTCACTGAGTAGCCTTTTTCAAGCAGGGCTTCCGTCACTTTACGCCCTAAACCTTTTGAACCGGCAGTAATTAACGCATGGCGCACATCTTTCCCTCCCAGGCATCAAATGATTGCATGAATCTACCTATACTTTACTACAAATCCCTTAGGATATCACATTTGGAGCATCGGGAGTGTCAATCGCTGCTCAAAAACAATCGGCAGACAGAAGAAAGCTGAAGCCCGCTGTTACGGGCTCCAGCTTTCTATTGTTTATCTGCGTCAGCTAACGGCTGTGCGTCATCGTGCGCGACAAATCCGCTGAAATAAGCATCAGAGATTTGCTGAACGGTTTCTTTATCTCCGTCGGCATCATACATGCATGCGTGTTTTGACTGATCTTGTTTCATTGCCACACCCCTTTTCGATTCACAAATTTATTTTGCGTATGAAGCCGCACAGTTATGAATCGAATCGGAAAGTGTTAAAAATTGTTCAAACAATGCTTCGCCTTTTGAATGGCTTCTTCCACTTTTTTGAATCCCGTCCCGCCTTCACTCATTCTTTTTTCGACGGCATGGTGCGGGTCGAGCACGATGTAGACGTCTTCCTCAAACAGCCCGCTTGCCTTTTTGAACTCTTCAAACGGCAAGCCGCTGAGATAAATACCTTTTTCGATACAGGTGTAGACAAGTTTTCCGACGACTTCGTGCGCCTCTCTGAACGGCATTCCCTTTTTCGCCAGATAGTCGGCAAGTTCAGTTGCATTTGAAAAATCCTGCTCCGTTGCTTTTTTCATCATATTTTTATTCACTGTCATTGTTTTAATCATGCCGGCAAAAATCTCAAGGCTTCCTTCGACCGTTTTGACAGTATCAAACATACCTTCTTTGTCTTCCTGCAAATCTTTATTGTATGCTAACGGGAGCCCTTTCATAATCGTCAGGAGGCCGATCAGATCACCGTATACGCGTCCGGTTTTCCCGCGGATGAGCTCCGCCATGTCCGGGTTTTTCTTTTGCGGCATCATGCTGCTTCCCGTAGCATAGGTGTCATCAAGTTCAATGAATTTAAATTCCTGGGAACACCAAAGAATGATTTCTTCGGAGAATCTTGACAGATGCATCATCAGAATGCTGCTCGCGCTTAAAAATTCAAGGATAAAATCCCTGTCGCTGACGCCGTCCAAGCTGTTTTCATATATCGAATCAAAGCCGAGCAGACCTGCGGAATATTCGCGGTCGATCGGAAATGTCGTTCCGGCGAGCGCCCCGCATCCGAGAGGAGACTTGTTAATCCGCTTGAATGAATCATGATAGCGTTCTTTGTCGCGCTCCAGCATCCAGAAGTAAGCCAGCAAATGGTGCGCGAACGAGATCGGCTGGGCCCGCTGCAAATGGGTATATCCCGGCAGTATCGTCTCCACGTGTTCTTCCGCTTTTTCGATCAACACGTGTTGAAAAGCCGTAATCAGCACGATGATATGCTCAGTGTGCCCTTTTAAATACAGGTGCATATCCGTTGCTACCTGGTCGTTTCGGCTTCTGGCCGTATGAAGTTTTCCCCCGAGCGGCCCGATTTCGTCAATGAGCATTTTTTCAAGGTTGAGGTGAATATCTTCGTAATCGACTGAAAAATTGAGTTCGTTTTTTTCCGCTTTGTGCAAAAGGGATGTCAGGCCTTCTTTTATTTTTTCCGCTTCTGCTTCGGTTAAAATGCCGCATTTTTCAAGCATGGAAGCATGAGCGAGAGACCCTGCGATGTCTTCTTTCACGAGCGTTTTGTCAAAGTGGATCGAAGCGCCGAACTCATCGACCCATTTTTCCGGTGTTTTTTGGAACCGGCCTCCCCACAGCTTTTTCATGCTTTAATCTGCTCCTTTTTTTGAACGATGCTGTTTACTTTCGTCGGCAGTCCCCACAGCTCGATAAAGCCGACGGCAGCGTGATGATCGAATGCATCGTCTTTTGTATACGTCGCCAGTTTTTCATCATACAGGGAGTATTCGGATTTACGTCCTTCAACGATCGCGTGGCCTTTGAACAGCTTGACGCGGACGACGCCTGTGACATGTTTCTGCGTTTCTTTCAGGAAACCGGAAAGCGCGTCTTTAAGCGGAGAAAACCACAAGCCGTTATAGATCACTTCAGCCATTTTTTGTTCGATCAGAGGTTTGAAATGCGCCACTTCTTTTACCAATGTCAAATCTTCAAGCTCTTTGTGCGCTTTAATCAAAGTCATCGCGCCCGGGCATTCGTACACTTCGCGTGATTTGATGCCGACAAGGCGGTTTTCAACATGGTCGATGCGCCCCACTCCATGAGCGCCCGCCAGTTCATTCAGCTTTAAAATCAAATCTGACAGCGGGTAGTGAGCTCCGTCAATGGATACCGGAACGCCTTCTTCAAAAGCGATTTCGATCACATCAGGGGTATCCGGTGTTTTTTCAAGCGGCTTCGTCAAATCATAAGCCCCTTCTGGAGGCGCCGCCCATGGATCTTCCAGGACACCGCATTCATTGCTTCTGCCCCACAGGTTCTGGTCGATTGAATACGGGCTGTCAAGGTTGATTGGAATCGGAATGCCGTGCTTTTCTGCATACGCGATCTCTTCGTCGCGCGACCATTTCCATTCGCGCACAGGTGCCAGCACCTCCAAATCCGGATTGAGCGATTTAATGGACACCTCGAAGCGCACTTGGTCATTTCCTTTGCCTGTGCAGCCGTGAGCCACGGCTTGTGCGTTTTCTTTCTCAGCCACTTCGACGAGCTTTTTGGCGATCAGCGGTCTGGACAGGGCTGATACAAGCGGGTACTTTCCTTCATAAAGCGTATGGGCCTGGAGGGCGGTCAGGGCAAACTCTTTCGCAAATTCTTCTTTTGCATCGATAACATATGAATTAGAGGCCCCGACTTGAAGCGCTTTTTGCTGAACAAATGCGAGGTCCTTTCCCTCACCGACGTCAAGGCAACAAGCCACTACATCATATCCCTGTTCCTGCAGCCACTTTATCGCGACAGAAGTATCAAGTCCTCCTGAATATGCTAAAACCACTTTTTTCTTTTGCGTCATTTTGAAAAACTCCTCTCATCTCGGTGCTCTTTTTGTATAAAAATAAGTTTTATTTAATAAAAATACATTTAATATGTATACACTTTAACAAGGAAGTCTGGTTTTTTCAACCTTTTTATAAAAAAAACTTCATTCATTTTTTATGAATGAAGTTCAGTGCATATTCAGCGTTCGGCCGGAGGGCTTTCCGGCTTTACTTTTTCATATCTTTTCTCAGTTCTCTGATGACATGGGCAAGCTCAGGCACAATCAGCTTTGACATTGCAAGCTTTACCGCCCCGCTTGAACCCGGTGTTGCAAACACGGCTTTGTTTTGAATAACACCCGCTGCAGCTCTTGAGAGGATTGCAGCCGCTCCGATATCCTCGGTATAACTCAGCATGCGGAATATCTCCCCAAACCCCGGAATTTCTTTCGAAAAAAGAGGAACGATTGACTCGATTGTTACATCTCTTGAGGCAATGCCCGTCCCTCCGTTTAATAGAATGGCATCGATCCGGTTATCGAGACAGCCTTCCAGCACAGCTTTTTGAATCATTTCCTTTTCGTCCTTTACAATCTCATAAGAAACGATCTCATGACCGGCTTCCTCTAAAAACTCTTTCATGAGCCGGCCGCTTTTATCTGTGTCTTCCGTTCTTGTATCGCTGATGGTAATGACTTTGCAGTTGACGCAGTCCGGCGCTTCTTTTTTATGCTCCTCAACACTCATGGCTATACAGCCTCCTTTATACAGTCTTTTTTCATTATAAAGGGGAAGATGCATAAAAAAACAGCCCTCCTTGTAAAGAGAAGGCTGTTTTATATTTTTAGTGAGCCAGTCTGACGACGTCTCTTGCAATCATTACTTCTTCATTCGTCGGGATGACGATGACTTTCACAGGTGAATGCGGATAGCTGATAAACGCTTCTTGTCCTCGGACGTTATTCAACGCAGGGTCCCAATAAACACCCATGAATTCCAAACCATGAAGAACGCGCTCTCTGACTTCAACGCTGTTTTCCCCGATGCCGGCAGTGAAAATGATCGCGTCTACTCCGCTCATTCTCGCTGCATAAGAACCGATGTATTTATGAATTCTGCTTGCGAATACTTCAAGCGCTGTTTCCGCACGCTCATTACCTTCTTTAGTTGCTTCAACGATATCGCGCAGATCGCTTGAGAATCCTGAAATACCTAAAAGACCGCTCTTTTTATTGAGCGTGTTCAGGACTTCGTCGGCTGTTTGACCCGTTTTCTCCATAATGAACGGGATAAGCGCAGGATCGATGTTTCCTGAACGCGTACCCATCGCCACACCGGCAAGCGGTGTGAAGCCCATTGATGTATCGATTGATTTGCCGCCTTCAACAGCTGCGATGCTTGCTCCGTTTCCAAGGTGGCAGGAAATCAGGCGAAGTTCTTCAATCGGACGGCCGAGAAGCTCTGCCGCACGTTCAGTCACATATTTATGAGATGTGCCATGGAAACCGTATTTACGGATGCCGAATTTCTCATAATATTCATATGGCAGACTGTACAGATAAGATTGTTCCGGCATCGTTTGATGGAATGCCGTATCAAAAACGGCCACGGCAGGAACATTCGGAAGAACTTCTTTAAACGCTTTAATTCCGACAATATTGGCCGGGTTATGAAGCGGTGCAAGTTCTGAAATCTCTTCGATCTCATGGATCATTTCATCCGTCAATAAAACGGAGTCGCTGAACTTTTCGCCGCCGTGTACGACGCGGTGTCCGATTCCGTCGATTTCGTTTAAATCTTTGATAATGCCGAATTTTGTCAGTTTATCCAGCAGCATTTTTACGGCTACGGAATGATCCGGAATATCTGTTGTTTCAGTCTTTTTTTCGTCGTTGACGGAAATCGTGAAGATCCCGTTATCAAGCCCGATTCGCTCAACAAGGCCTTTTGTTAATACTTTTTCGCTGGGCATTTCGAACAGTTGAAATTTCAGTGATGAGCTTCCAGCATTGATTGCAATAATTTTGGACATAAAATGACGCTCCTTTTTACCTATAGTCCGGTGACATTATGTTCAACCCGGATCATAAAAAATATGTATAAAATCGTTCTTAGTAAATTCAAAAAATATCTGCCTTTCTCATTTAAACACTCAAAAGAGTGCATTTCAAGTCACGATCCGACATGTTAACGCTTTCACAAAGAAATTATTATTTTCTGAATATAAAAATAGATCAGAGAATATATCTTCTCTGATCTGCTTATCTTTTTTCAGCCTGGAACCAGTTGTCAAGTTTGGCTGTCATTTTCAGCATCGCATCCTGATTGGCGAATGACGGCACTTGTGCGAGCAGGACCTGTTTAGGCGCTTTCGCCTGTTCGCCATGCTTTTGTAATACCAAAATGCTCTTTGCATGTGCTTCATCTTTGAAAATGGACAGCGGAAGCTGAAGCACTGCATTAATATGCGCATTGTCCTTTAAAAAGGTGCGCAGCTTATCGCTTTGATTGCTTTCAAACAAGTGGTTCGGAATCATAAAAAATAAATAGCCGCCCGGTTTGGTGTAGGTCAAGCTTTGTTCAATAAACAAATGGTGTGAAAAAGAGTGGCCTTCATCTGCCTTTAATTCGAAAGCACGCGCACTTTCGTCATCAGGATAATAGCCGACGGGAAGATCGCAGATGACCGCATCGGCAGGTTCCATAAAAATCGGCTGCAGGCTGTCCTGGTTAAAAAGCTCGATTTCCTTTTCCTGCAGGTTTGCCTGGACATAGGCGAGCTTGATCAGGACGTCATCGATCTCTGAGCCAAACGCTTTTCCCGCTTCCTCAGCCAGCTGGTTCAAAACGGCTAGCAGCAGGTTTCCAGTGCCGACCGCCGGATCAAACAGCGTCAATCCTTTTTTGGGTCCCATAAATTTGTTTACAAGATATCCGATAAATAAACCAATCGTATCCGGCGTCATCTGTCTGTTCGGATGGGGAATATCTTTCTGACCTTTCAGTATGGCAAGCTGGAAAGCTTTCCGTATCGCCTCATGGCTGCCTTCTGAAAAGCGTGCACGGTCGATCAGATCCTTCACCTTTTGTTCGGCTTCTTCGGAAAGCCCGCGGTCCGCAGAACCTGTAAAGAATGCCTCTCCGGCTTCCGCCAATCCTTCTATGTAAGGGATCTGCCGGTCGCGTGCGATGACTTCCGCTCCTTTGTCAAGCCATTCATAAATCGTTTCGACTGGATAGTTTTGCATGATGATGTCTCTCCTTATCAAAAAATCAAAGCCATGAAAAGAGCTCCGGCAAGATGATCACCTGGAGCCCTTTTATGAGTTGAATTTACTTAACGAGTGATTTGGCAGCTTCGATGGCTTTGTCGTAGTCAGGATGGTTTGTCGCTTCGCTGACGTATTCAGTGTAGACGACTTTTCCGTTTTCATCTAATACAAATACGGCGCGGGCAAGCAATCTCAATTCTTTAATGTAAACCCCGAAGGCTTCCCCAAAAGACATCTCCCTGTGATCTGACAATGTTTCCACATTTTCAATTCCGTTTGCTCCGCACCAGCGCGCCTGTGCAAACGGCAGGTCAGCGCTGATCGTATACACTTTCACTGAACCGAGGCCTGCGGCTTCTTCGTTAAAGCGGCGGGTCTGTGCGTCACAAACACCTGTATCGATAGACGGAATCACCGAAATAACCGCTGGTTTGCCTTTGATGTCTTGAAGTGTGACTTCCTCAAGCGAATTGGACAAAACCGTGAAATCAGGCGCCTGGTCTCCGACTTTTACTTCAGAACCCACCAGTGTCACCGGGTTTCCTTTAAATGTAATTGAAGCCATCATCATTCCTCCTTCATTTATGTATGACTCTACTATAAAAGAGTTTAGGACAAACTGCAAAGCTTAAGTCCGGCAGAGACAAAAAAAGTTAACTGCTGCAGGAACAGTTAACTTCTGGGACTCTGTTACCAAAAGCCGTGGCTTTTAAAAAGGAGGCGTCTGGTTTTGACGGTTCATATTTTGCTTCTGCTTATCATTTTTCTTAAACATATGCTGAATCCGTTCGATCGTTTGCGGAGCTGAGTCTAAAATCTTATCGATGACGTGCGTGTTTTCATCCAAATGCAGTATTTTAACGCCTGATGATCCGACAATCAAAAAAGCAATCGGCGTAATCGATACGCCTCCTCCGCTTCCCCCGCCAAACGGGAGCTTCGATTCTTTTCGTTCGCGATCTCCATCGCTCGCTTTGGATTCGGCCGGTTTATTACCGCCGAACTCGCTTCCGCCAGCCGCAAAACCGAATCCCACTCTGGAGACGGTTAGGATGACGCTGCCGTCAGGTGTTTCTACAGGATCTCCGATAATGGTATTGACATCAATCATTTCTTTTAAGTTTTCCATTGCGGTTTTCATCAAACCTTGAATTGGATGTTCAGCCATATTACATTCCTCCTATACTGATGAATCATTCTTTGTTGAACCTGACAGATTTTTTGGCAGCTTAAATAAGCCGCGCATTTTCCCTTCCCAGTTCATCACGATTCTGAAAGCTGCGGTTATAGCATGTCCAACCCGAAAATGGAATATACATGTCAGATGCGTTTTGGAGGAACGGCTGTTAAAGGCTGGAATCACCTCGTATTCCGGTTGGCTGTCAAAACAAAAAAGCTGATGTAAGAGAGCCACCGTGCCGGCTTTCAGAGACCAGGCGCCTCCCGTGACAATCCCGGTTAAAGCCGCGTCAGGAAAGCCGAGGACAGAGGTCCATTCAAGCTTCGTGACGTGAATCCGCTTCATAAACCGGCGGATGATCGGCTGCATATTGATGACCTGCTCCACCAATTTTTTGATTTGCTTCGTACTATCAAACACTTCCCGATAGCCGACTTTTCTCCTCTTTTTATCTTTTTTCAGAGCCGAATTCGTCTGTTCTTTCACATCAACGGTCATATCCTCCTGGTTGATTTTAATCACCGGAATCTCCCTTTTGATGCGCAGAAGGCCAAAAGCTGTCCGAACTTTGACGGTTAGCCGGTCGTCATCGTCTGTATGAAGATATTCGATCGCTACGCGGATTTTCATCATTATAATCGCTGCCAAAAGAATGAAAACTCCCGCAATCCATATGTAAACCATGATTTCACTTCCTCTTATACTAAGCATTATAGGAAGAAAACTGGAAAAATAAACATAGCCGGAATTCCGCCGATTCACAGGCAGCAAAAAACCCGGCTATCTTTTAGCAGCCGGGTTTGAAACAATCAGTCTTTTTTTCGATACAGTTTTTCATGGATAACCGCAGTGTCCGCAAAGAAATCGTGAATCCCTTGTTTCTTTGGCGAAAACGCAGCAACAAGATACGTAATATACAAACTGTTGATATAGCGGCCGATAAACTCCCTAAACAAGATCACATCCCATGTCAGCCCTTTTTCCGGGACAAGCGACACGACCTTCAGCCCGAATACCATCTTGCCCAACGTCTGTCCGAAATACTTCGTCATCAGGACAAAGTAAGCAAAAAATACTGCCGCCGTCACAAAAGAATAAAGCGAAAAGGTGAAAAACCCTGATTCTTTAGGGAGATTCAGCAGGCTGAATACAGGTGAAACCGCTAATTTGTTGATGCTGCCGACAACAATCCCGTCGAGCAGAAAAGCAAACAGCCTGATCCAAAAACCGGCATAGGCATGCTCTACATGCGGGGCCGATTCTTCCCTGGAAACGCCGACATTAGGCGATAATTCATTATGATCCTTTCCATCATAAGTCACATCCATTTTTTCGGTCCCCTCCTATTTGGCGTATAAATACATGAGTCTCGGTGCACCGGATTGAGAAATCGTTTCTTTAATGTTTAAGAAATCAGCTTCGCTTTTAAACATCTTATTTGCAGTCATCGAAAACAGCGACGCAAGTCCAGCTGATTCTTCATAGCTGACAACAGATGCGCCGGCAAGGTTTTTGTGGTCTTTTTTCATCGCTTTGACCGCATCTTCATAGTAGCCGAGTTCATCAATGAGATGATTCTGTTTCGCCTGGCGGCCGTCATAAACTCGTCCGTCAGCAATTTTTTTCACGTCATTTTCGGACATGCCGCGCCCTTCAGCTATGACATCGACAAACCCTTCGTACGCGTCATCGACCATCGACTGCATGATTTCTCTTTCTTTTTTCGTCATATCGCGCGTCGGTGACATGATATCTTTAAACTCACCGCTTTTAATCGTTTCCGTTTTTAATCCAAGCTTCTCTGCAAGCTTGCTGTAGTTGAGGCTTTCCATGATGACCCCGAGTGAACCCGTCAGCGTGTCCGGCGCTGCAAAGATTTTGTCGGCAGGCGTTGAAATATAATAGCCTCCAGACGCAGCCATCGAGCCCATCGATACGTAAATCGGTTTTTTCGTATCTTTTTTGATCTCTTCAAGCTTCTTATGTATTTCGGCGCTCTCGTACACTCCGCCTCCCGGAGAATTGACGCGCAGAACAATGCCCTTTACGGCAGAATCGTCTTTTGCTTTTTCAAGCATTTGCAAAAACGATCTGTGGTTATAGCCTTCAGAGCTGAACAGGCCTGAAGCGCCGCCATTGTCGGAAATCGTTCCGTTCACTTCAAGCACAGCGATTTTTCTTGAGCTGTTTCCTTGTTCAAGCACTGTTTCTTCCTGGGTGTCATTGAGACCAAACTGCATCTTTCCGTCATTCCCCACCGTGTCAAATACTGCTAGCAAAAGGCTTACCACCGCAGATAACGCAAAAACGCCCAGCGCGATGACAAGTGCGATCCATCTTTTCGCATTCATTTTGTCTGTTCTCCTCCTTTGAATAAAAAAGCTGCATGTCTTAGTACGTATATGAAGAGAAAAAGTTCATTATGATGCTGCTTCATATACAAGAAGTTTTTGGACATGGTAAACTAAGGGTCACAGGTCATTTTAACATAGATGTTAGATGGCAGAAAAATCTAAACTTAACAGACAAAGGGGAGAATGGATTGTGACAGACCGCCGAAACATTTATTTCTTTTACAAGAAAAGCGAAGAAACCGACGAGCAGTGCAAAAAACTGAAGCAGCTTGCCGAAGAACACGGATTTCGCGTCGTTCACCATCACAATGAAGCCAATATTATCGCAAGCATCGGCGGCGACGGGACATTTTTGCAGGCGGTTCGAAAGACGAATTTCAGAGATGACTGCCTGTACGTAGGCGTGGCAAAACAGGGGAAAGCTCATTTGTATGCGGATTTTAATATACATGATACCGATAAAATGATTGAAGCGACAAACTCTGAGCAAATCGAGGTCAGAAAATATCCTCTGATCGATGTAACCGTTGATGGGACAAGTTTTCAATGTCTGAATGAAGTATCCATCCGTTCAAGCATTATTAAAACATTTGTGATGGACGTCTATATTGATGATCTTCATTTTGAAACATTCCGGGGGGACGGAATGATCGTGTCCACTCCGACCGGAAGCACCGCTTATAACAAATCGGTTGAAGGGGCAATCGTTGATCCGCTGCTTCCATGCATACAGGTGACAGAGCTCGCTTCATTGAACAACAACACATACAGAACGCTCGGCTCGCCGTTTATTTTAAGCGCCGATCGAAAGCTGACATTAAAAATCGTCCAAGACGGGAACGACTATCCGATCATCGGCCTTGATAATGAAGCCTTCAGTACGATGCATGTGAAAGAAGTCGAAGTCAGCCTCTCCGGCAAGATGATCAAAACCATTAAATTAAAAGACAATTCATTCTGGGAAAAAGTAAGGCGCACATTTCTATAATTTTGAAAACCTTTTCATTAAAAAAGAGCAGGCCGATATCGTCCTGCTCTTTTTTGCGGGTGCTTATAACGAAATTTTCACTTCCGCATTCATGCCGGGCAGCACTTTGGCGGACGGATTTTGAATCGAAATCTTGACTTGAACTTTCTCGGTGACTTTCGTATAGTCTCCGCTTGTCTTCATTTCCGGAAGCATTGAAAATACCGAATTTGTCACATATCCGATCTCTTCGACCTTCCCTTCAAACGTTGCATCACGGTCCCCGTCGACTGTGATGTTCACTTTGTCGCCTTTTTCAATGTCGCGTAATTCCGTTTCTTTAATATGAGCCGTAATATAAAGGCTATCCATATCGGCAGTTTGGCCGATGACGTCCCCCGCATTTACGATTTTATGATTGACGGCTGTATTTTTGACGAGTGTTCCGTCAGAAATGGCTTTGACAACTACCGACTGCTGACCGTCGGATATTTTTCCGAGGTTGTCGCCGTCTGATATTTGGTCACCTTCTTTTACATCCCAGCCGCTTAATTTCCCGGAAGCAGGCGCAGTTATTTTTGTCATATTTGCGGAAACCTTTGCTTCATCTGTCGTGACATAATATTCATTTTGATAATAGTAATATCCGCATACAGCGATAAGCGCTAAACCCCATCATATTGATGATCACTAAACGTCCTTTACTCATGTTTATCTTATCTCCTTTTGTTGACTTGCTGAAGGATCGGGGAGATGAAGGCGCTTCTGAACGAGCGATCTTCCCTTTCCGGTCGCTGCCTTTCCAATTGAAGCCGCAAACATAATTACGCTTAGCCAGAGCAGTATCGTAAACAAATCGTGATATGCGCCGAGTGCTGAAGCTTTTCTGGCATTCGCAACAATCGTATAGGCCGCCATGTTTTTCGCATCACCAAGAGAAAGCCCGCTACTGACAAAATCACGAATCATTTTTGACAATTCCAGCTGAATTTCAGGATCAGCTTCACTGATATGTCCCCTTATCGTCTCGTAGTGCACAGCATTCTTCATAGAAGCAAACCAGCCGATCACCGGTGCAGCCCAGGCCCCGGCGAAATTGCGGATAAAATGAAGCGAAACCGAGCGTTTTGAAGCTTGATGAATATTTCCTGCAAGCGCCGTGCCCAGCGCTCCCGACACCAATACCATGCTGACGCCGCTACCCAGCAAAACAGCATGAAGATATAACGACTCCATCGAAACACCAGGTTGAACCGATCTCCATTCCATACCGACGATGATCATCTCCAAAGCGCCGATACAGCCGAGCAATCCGGCGCCAAAATGATCATATAAAAGCGTGCTGAGCACGGCAGTAGCTAAAATCCCTGCGAAAAAGCACATATAAAAGCGCGTCAGGCTTTCAAAAGAAGCATCTGCAATATTTTCCAAAAATCCGTTTATCCCGGCAAGAGAAACAATGAGTGCAATGTGTGAGGCAACGGCCATAACCGTCCCGGAAACAGCTTTTGCAGACCACAGCGAATGAAACGGCACAAGCGGATCCCGGGCGCGAAAGTCTGTGATGATAAACAACGCCAAGATGATGAATCCAGCCAAAAAGAACGGCCACACATAAAAAGAGTGAACACCCGTCTTCTGCAAATTGATAAGCGGCACCGCCAAAACAATCATGAGCAATGAGAGCATAAATACTCCCGTCTTATCAATCGCATGATGCTCCCGCTCTTCCGCTGTTTGTTTTGGCAAAGAAAAAAAGCCGATCACGAGGCAAAGGACAGGCGAACAAATATTTAATATAAACACCCAGCGCCATGCATCCGCGCTCAATGACAGGGAACCAAACACCGCCCCGATTGCTGAAGCGCCGAACAATCCGCTAATGACGAAAAACAAAAACAAATTGCGGACCTTGTTGGGAAACGAAATCAATTTGACAGGAAGAATCGTCAAGAATAACATCCCGGCGCTTAGTCCCTGTATCACCCTTCCGATAAGAAGCGAAAACAAACCTGTTGAAAGTGCGTCAATCAGTGAACCGCATAGAAATAAAGTAATGAGGGTCAGGTAGCTGTTCCGAATCCCGAATCTCCTTGAAAATATACGTCCAAGCGGAACACCGAGAGCAAAAGCAAGGTTTGTCAAAATAGACGGAATCCGCATATCGTCCGGTGACAAATGAAGTCCGTTTTGAATGACAGCTTGGCTCAGCGTATAGGAAAGATTGAGAAAATATTGCGGCCCAATGGCCAGTATCGTTAAAACCGAAATGATCAAATATTTCGGAATGCCCACTTTTTTAGAGCTTTGAATTGTCACATCGGATTGACTCAAAAATGCTCCTCCTTTCGATTTATATATTTCATATTACAAGTTGTATTATGCAAGTTAATTATACATCCTTCTTCCAATAAATCAACCGATTCAAAAGAAAAAGGCTGATGATCGTCTGACCAACAGCCTTTAGCCGCTTATTTGCTCCACTTTTTAAAATCCTGATTCAGTCTGATCAAATGAGTTTCCAACGTGTTCAGTTCTTCTTCTGTCCAGTCTTGAAGAACTTCCGTGTATACATGATAGCGGGCCTTTTGCACTTTTTTCAGAGCATCAATGCCCTCCGAAGTCATTTCCACAAGGCTGATCCGGCCGTTGTTGGGATCAGGAAAACGCCTGATGAGCTTTTTCCGTTCCAAAGCTGAAACCTGTCTGCTTGCTGTCGAAAGATTCAGCATTAAGGTTTCGGCCAGCGAGTTGATGGCAAGAGGACTTTGCTTATCAAGCTCGCTTAACAGCAGATATTCCGAGCGGTCCAGACTTCCAAACCGCGGACTGTAGGCCGTCGTCAGACGGACTAAAAGCGCGATTTCTTTCTCGATGTTTCGGAGTGAGTCATGCCCCAACGGATATTCCCCCCTCTTGTGTGGTTATTCAGCTTTCGTTTTAAGAGCGATTTCCCGTTGTCTTAGTTCAAAGCGCTTGATTTTCGCCGAAGGCGTTTTCGGCAGTTCATCGATGAATTCTATCTCCCGGGGGTATTTATAAGGGGCCGTCATGGCTTTCACATGGTTTTGCAATTCCTTTATCAGGTGTTCATTCCCACGGGATCGGTCCTTTAAGACAACGTATGCTTTCACGATCGATCCCCTGATTTCATCAGGGCTTGCCACAACTGCACATTCTTTGACCTCAGGATGCTTGATCAGCGCATCTTCAACTTCAAACGGGCCGATTGTATATCCTGAGCTGATGATCACATCGTCATTGCGGCTTTCAAACCAGAAATAGCCGTCTTCATCCTTTCGCGCCTTATCCCCTGTTATAAAGTAATCCCCTCTTCTTTGGCGGAGCGTTCGTTCTTGATCTTTGTAATATTCTTTAAAGAGAGCCGGCGTGCTTAAGTGGACGGCGATATCGCCCGTTTCGCCCGGCGGACAGCTCTTTCCATTCTCGTCTATAATATCAACCAGGTTTCCAGGCGTCGGTTTTCCCATGCTGCCAGGCTTGATTTTCATTCCTTTTAAGATCCCCACCAACAGCGTGCTTTCCGTTTGTCCGTATCCGTCCCGCACAGCAATATGAAAATGCTTTTTAAATGTATCAATGACTTCCCTGTTCAACGGCTCCCCGGCCGAAACAGCGCTGTGCAGAGAAGACAGATCAAAGCGGGACAAATCATTGACTTTCGCCATGAACCGATACTCTGTCGGCGTACAGCACAGCACATTGATTTGATGGCGCTCAATCAGCCGCAAATACGTTTCCGGCGTGAATTTTCCGTGATAGATAAAGCCGGCTGCACCGCTGCCGAGCACTGCTAAAAACGGGCTCCATACCCATTTTTGCCAGCCCGGCCCTGCTGTCGCCCAGACGAGATCCCCTTCTGAAATATCAAGCCATGCGGAAGCTGTCGTTCTTAAGTGAGCATAAGCCCAGCCGTGTGTATGTACAACTCCTTTTGGCTGACCGGTCGTACCGGATGTGTAAGATAAAAATGCGATGTCATCGCGTGATGTATCAGCCGCTTGAAAATCCGCTGCAACGGCCTGATTCATTTCTTCGAGCAGATTGATCCACCCTTCGCTGCTTTCTCCGACGGCAAACAACGACAGTTCATCTTTTGAATGAACATCTAAAAAAGCATCAAGAAAGGCTGAATATACGACGGCTCCTTTAACGCCGGCATGCTTGATCCTGTAATCCAAGTCTTTCGCCCGGAGCATTTCGGAACATGGGATGACCACCATTCCAGCTTTTAAAATGGCCATGTACACGGCATACGTCTCCGGTATCCGCGGCATCATCACCATAAGCTTGTCACCTTTTTTCAGTCCAGAACGGGTCAATATGCCGCCGATTTTGTAAGCCTTTTCAATCAATTCTTCATAGGTCCATGAAACTTGACGCCCTGATTCATCTTCCCAAATCAATGCGGTTTTATCGCGGGAAGATTTAAATTTTTCAATTTCATCAACCGCATTATACTTTTCCGGCGCAATCAAATCTTCTCTTCTCAACCCTTCCATCTCCTTGTCTTGTGCCATCTTTTTATTATACATAATCCTTTCATACAATTGTATTCCGAAATGCCTATTTTGCAGAACATAAAAAAGAGTGGGGATTAAACCCCACCCATTATCCATTGCTTTTTAATTTTAATTATTGTTGTGTTCCACCCATTTGCTGTTGAGCGAAAGAAACTAAACGCTTAGTGATTTCTCCTCCAACTGAACCGTTTGCACGAGAAGTAGTTTCTGCTCCAAGGTTAACGCCAAATTCAGAAGCGATTTCGAATTTCATTTGGTCGATAGCTTGAGCAGCACCAGGAACCAATAGTTGGTTAGAACTGCTTTGTCTGTTGTTTTGAGCCATGTGTTCTCACCTCCTTGTGAGTATAGATTGTGTAAAAACACATGACTTCATACAAAGAATGTTTGGTAATTGTATGCAAAAACAGACAAAGGCGTTTTAATGAATTCCTTTAGAAAAAGTCCGCAAATTGATCTTTCGTTTCCGCTTTGCTGCTCAAAACAATCGTTTCCGTATTTTCCACAGCTTCGTTGATGAGCGGTTCGAAATCTGTGTAGCTTTCAAAGTGTTCGATTTTTTCTTTTTTCGGACGCGTTTTCGGAGCAGAAGGCGTAAAGATCGTGCAGCAGTCTTCGTACGGACGTATGCTGATATCGTACGTATCGATTTCCTTCGCTTTTTCGATGATTTCCGTCTTATCCATGCCGATTAAAGGGCGCAAAACCGGCGTGTTCGTGACCGCGTTGATGGCATACATGCTTTCAAGTGTCTGGCTTGCCACCTGGCCGAGGCTTTCCCCTGTAAAGATGGCCAGCGCGTTATGACGTTCGCGCAGTTTATCGGCGATCTGCAGCATCAGTCTTCTCGTCGCCGTCATGGAATAGTTCTCGGGAATCTGCTTTTGAATGAGCTCTTGGGTTTTTGTAAACGGAACGATATGAAGCTTGATGTCTCCGCCAAAAGCCGTAAGTCGCTTAGTGAGATCGATCACTTTTTGCTTGGCCCGCTCGCTTGTATATGGCGGGCTGAAGAAGTGAACGGCTTCGATTTCCAGCCCGCGCTTCATGGCATAGAACCCGGCAACAGGGCTGTCGATTCCGCCGGATATCATAAGCATCGCTTTTCCTCCGCTTCCGACCGGCAGTCCGCCCGCACCTTTTTCATCCCGGAATGTCAAATACGTAGCATCTTCCCGAATTTCGATCCGCAAATGGATGTCCGGGGAGTGAACGTCAACGGTAAGATCATCGGTGTTGCGCAAAATGTGTCCGCCGATTTCGGCATTCATCTCATTTGTATTTAATTCAAACTGCTTATAAGCCCTTTTCGTCGATACTTTAAAGGTATCCCCGGGCTTGTATTGTTCTTGAACAGACGCGAGCGCTGTCTCTTTAATGCTTTCCAGATCTGTCCGGCACTTCACGGCAAGACTGAACGATTGGATGCCGAAAACGTGCTTCAGACGGGCCATTACAGCTTCCGCGTCTTCTCCGTTTAATACGAGAGTCATTCTGTCACGTGTTGATTCATAACGGACCTTGCGGAAATCGCGCAAGACCATTTTGATATTTCTTTTCAGGCGATCGACAAAAAGCTTTCTGTTCTTTCCTTTTGTTGAAATTTCGCCAAATCTGATTAAAATGTAGTCTTCATTCATTGTGCCTCTACCTCATAATTCCTTTTAGTTTGTGTAAACTTTCTTTTAAGGCCGTCATAAACGGGCCGACAATCTCCTGATTATCCCGGTACGTCATGCTGATTCTAATGCTGCTTGCGGCTGCATCTTCACCTTTTCCCATTGCTAAAAGCACCTTGCTCGGCTTATGCTGTTTTGAAGAGCATGCTGATGTCGTCGATACGAAAATATCCCGCTCTTCTAGCATATGCAAAAGGACCTCAGCCTTCAATCCCGGCACGGAAAAATTGATGATATGCGGCGCGCTGTTTTCTTCCGGCGTATTTAATATAACACCTTTTAGCTCTTTTAGCTCCTTGATAAAAGCCGATTTTGCCGCCTTTATTTCTTCTATATAATGGTTATAATCCTGTTTTGACATATTGATCGCTTTTGCAAGCGTAACGGCGCCGGCAGTATTTTCAGTTCCGGCACGCCTGTTGTTCTGCTGTTCTCCTCCGGAGATCAAAGGAAAAAGCGAGATCCGTTCGTTCAGAATGAGCGCCCCTGTTCCTTTTAAGCCGTGAAACTTGTGGCCTGATATCGTACAAAGGTCAATGTCTGCACCGGAGATGTCCAGCGGAACCTTGTTAATGCCCTGAACGTGATCAACGTGAAAGTATGCCCTTGTGTTTTCTTTTACGATTTTGCCGATGTCTTCCACAGGCTGGATGACGCCTGTTTCATTGTTGACGTGCATGATGCTCACCAGAATCGTGTCTTTGCGGAGCGCTTGTTTCAAGTCTTCAAGCGAAACAAATCCGCAGCCGTCGACAGGAAGATATGTAACCTCAAAGCCGAAGGCCGTCTTCAGCTGCTCCAAGGATTCCGTCACAGACGGGTGTTCAATGGAGGAAGCAATGATATGCTTTCCTCTTTGCGCATGTGCTAACGCAATGCCTTTAAGCGCAATGTTATTGGCTTCTGAAGCGCCGGACGTAAACACGATATCATGATTTTTTAGCGAAAGCGCCGTTTTGATCTGTTTCCGCGCTTCAGAAAGCAATTGATCCGCTTCAATACCGTGGCGGTGCAGCGACGACGGATTGCCGAAGAAGCGCTGATTTACTTGTTCATAAATTTGTAATAATTCAGGATATGGTTTTGTTGTTGAACTATTATCAAGATAAATCATGATCTACTCCTTTAAAAATGAACGTTCTTTTTCATGACTGTATATGTTATCATATCAACTTGTAATTGAAAATTAAAAATAAATGTTTGACTTCTCTGATTTTTAAAATATAATAGTCTTTGGACTTTTGTCATATTATATCACGAAAATAAATTGACAGAAAATTTAAACAAAACAACCAGGAGGGTCTTTTTAATGAAAACTTCACTATCCGCTAAGGAAACGACGGCGATTGGGCTAATGCTGTTCGCCCTCTTTTTCGGAGCGGGAAATATGATTTTTCCTCCCCAGCTTGGTCAAGCTGCCGGAGAGAATGTTTGGCCGGCTATTATCGGATTCCTGCTGACAGGCGTCGGCCTTCCGTTATTGGGCGTCATTGCGGTTGCTCT
Organism: Bacillus sp. FSL K6-0972; assembly: GCF_037976035.1. NCBI lineage: Bacteria > Bacillati > Bacillota > Bacilli > Caryophanales > Bacillaceae > Bacillus > Bacillus sp. FSL K6-0972. Next base: position 3,153,644 of record NZ_CP150260.1, read on the forward strand.
AAAAGGGAGTGCAAAAGGCCTAGCTGACAAAGCCCATCCGGTCTTCGGCACGATATTAATCGTCAGCATTTATTTAACGATCGGACCTTTGTTTGCTATTCCGAGGACAGGAAACGTTTCATACGTCATAGCGGTTGAGCCGTTTTTAGGAAAACATTCATCAAGTCTTTATCTGTTTATCTTTACCCTGATATTTTTTGGGATCACTTATTTCTTGGCTTTAAACCCAAGCAAACTTGTTGACCGTATCGGTAAAATTTTAACACCGATATTATTGACTGTAATCGCAATATTAGTCATCAAAGCGTTTATCACCCCGATGGGCAGCATCGGATCTGTGACAGAAGCCTATCAATCTGCACCTCTGTTTGTCGGATTTTTAGAAGGGTATAAAACGATGGATGCGATCGCTTCAATCGTTTTTGGAATTGTCGTCATTACGGCGATTAAAGACCGCGGCGTCACAAATCCAAAGTCAATTGCCGCTTCATGCATCAAAGCGGGGATCGTCGCTGCAGTCGGACTCGGACTCGTTTATGTTTCTCTCGCTTATTTAGGAGCGACAAGCGTTGAAACCGTCGGTTCGCTCGACAACGGCGGCGAAATATTGTCCAAAGCTTCCGCGTATTTGTTTGGCTCGCTTGGAAATGCCGTGCTCGGCATCGCGATCTTGTTCGCCTGTCTGACGACGAGCGTCGGACTCGTTTCTTCTTGCGGAGAGTATTTTTCAAAGCTGATTCCGAAGCTATCTTACAAAGCTGTTGTCATCATCGTGACGCTTTTCAGCCTAGTGATTGCCAATTTCGGACTGACGGAAATCATCTCGTTTTCCGTACCAATTCTGTCGGCGATTTATCCACTTGCGATCGTCGTCGTTTTGCTCTCATTCATTGACAAGCTGTTTGATGAACGGCGCGAGGTCTATATCGGCGCCCTTATCCCAACGGGAATTCTGAGCATCATCGACGGATTAAACGCGGCGAAAATCCCGCTCGGTCCGGTTAACGATATCTTAAAAGCGAACATCCCGCTGTTCAGCATGGGTGTAGGCTGGGTCGTTCCGGCTGTTATCGGCGCAGTGATCGGTTACATTGTGACATTTTTTATCGCTTCTCCGAAGGACAAATTAAAGAAAGTCAGCTGATCTTTGCAAAAACAGCCCTGTTCAGAAACAGGGCTGTTTTTTTCTTTTATTGCAGCTTTAGACAAAAAACCCGGCACGCATTTTCACGTGCCGGGTTTTTGCTTTATTCAGGCTGCTTCGCGTCCGCTTCAAGCCGAGCCACTGCTCCAGGCGACGCTTTTTCCACTGCTCTGGCGGCAATGTCGTAAGCCTCTTCATACTGATATGCGTAAAAGCAGTTTTCTGCTTCTTTCAGCTGTTCGGAAAGGATCCGGTCCTGGCTTCTGAAGCGGTTGCCATATTGAATGATGCGTTCGATCAACAAAACCATTTCAACCAGTTCATCCGTCTTTGTTTTCACTTCTGTGACAAGCTGTTCCGCCTCTTGAAGACGTTCGTTCACCGCATCCATGTTCAGCGGCAGCTCATTCAGCTGTTCTGTCACTTTCTGCACTGTCGTCTGTGACTGTCGGATCTTTTCGGTTATAGCCTCCGGAATGCCTGGAACATTGCTTTTCTCCAGGCTGCGCGCCGTATCTTTGATCGTCTGTTTCAATTGCTTGAGAAGTTCTCTTGCCTGAAGCTCTTCTTTTCTCAGCATTTGCAGCATGTCCCTGTATTCGTCATGCTCCCGTTGAGCGGCTTCCATCTGCTTTTCGATATCGGCAAGCTCATCTTTTAACAGCGAGTAGGCGACATGTTTCTGATCAAGCCTTTCTCTCACTTGTTCGAACTGCTTTTCGACCATTTCGAGGCGCTTTTCATATGACTGCTGCTTCTCCAGTTCGCCGGTGGTCAGTCTGTAGCCTTTCTTGACGAGCTCAGTTTCAGCTTCGGTATTCTTTTTGGAGGCTTCAAGCTTTTCCAATGCAGCGGCAAGCTCAGGCACTTTGCCCAAAATTTCCTGCCCCGCTTCGACTTCATGCTCCAGCTGGTTATACAGTGTCTGGATCGTTTCATCAATCATCTGCACGATGGCGGCAGCTTCTTCTAAATCAAGCTCGCCCAAAAGTGCATCTTCAGCGCGCTTCAATTCTTTCAAAAGGTTTTCGAGCTCCTTCTCCACTTGAATATGATCGAGCTTATACCCTTTATCGATCATTTCCTGATAGCCGGCTTTCAATTTGGCGAGTTCCTGCGGAACGGTCTGCTTGCAGCTTGCAAGCAGTTTCGGCACATCGTCTATGTATGATTGAAGCTCTTCAAGCAAACGGTCTTGGGCAAGCAGCACCTTTCTGGCTTCTATGTAATTTCCGCCTTCTGTTTCCTCTTCAAACTGTTTAATGCCTTCCCACACGGTATCGAGGTCGGCTTCAATTTTCGCATAGAGGTCTCCGTACAGGTGGCTGTATGCCAAGAGGTTTTTCCGCACTTTTGTATACCGTTCTTTTACCTCTTCGATTTCTTTGCGGTTCTGCTCTTCGCTTGAGACAAGATCGGCGATTTCCTTTAAGATGTCTTCAATGTTGGATTCAGCCGCTGATAAAAGATTCTCAATATGCGCGAGCACCTGTTTCGATTTTTGAAAACGGTATTTGTCGGCGCAATCCTCGGCTTCAAACAGAAGCTCTTCAACCTTGGGCATATGCGAGGTGACGATTTCATCCCATTCCCGGCGCCACCTTTCAAAGAATTCCTCAGTCTGCCCCGTCATTTTCAGATGCTTGATTTTTGACATCTCTTCCACGATCGAACGGTTCATGATTTCGATTTTCCAAGCTTCTAAACGGTCGATCTCTTTATATATATTTTTTCTGAATAAGTAGCCCGTAGCGAATAAGATTAAAAATAACGCCAGTAAGCCAATGACAAACTCCATAATGAGCCCCCTTGCTGTTTATCTGTTCTGTCAGGGTATGATATTTGAAATTGTTATGTAAAAATGAAGTTAAACTATCGTTTTCATTGTTCTTATGATACCATGTAACCAACATTTTTTGAGCAGAATTTTTAATTTTTTTACATCAAAGTGACAACATCTGACTATTTTTTTACGGGGTGACATCATGCTGAAACGAGACGGTCATGTTCATTCTCCCTTTTGTCCGCACGGATCAAAAGACGAATTCAGATATTATATAGAAGAATTATGCAAAAAAGGCTTCCGATCTGTATCCTTTACTGAGCATGCACCGCTTCCGCCTTCTTTCATTGATCCGACTCCGGAGAAAGACAGCGCCATGCCGATCTGCGAGCTGGACCGCTATATTGAACGGCTGACCGAACTGAAGGAAGAATACAAAGGACAGCTCGATATTTTGATCGGTCTTGAAGTTGATTATATCCGCGCCTTTGAACACGAAATCAAAGCTTTTCTTGATCAATACGGCACACATCTTGACGACAGCATTCTTTCCGTTCATTTTTTGCCGGCCGGATCTTCTTACATCTGTCTTGACTACGATGAAAAAGCGTTTCAGCAGCTGATCGACTGCTATGGCAGCATAGAACAGGTCTATCTCGCCTATTATGACGAAATCTATTCTTCCATTGTATCACCGCTGGGAGCATTTAAGCCAAAACGAATCGGCCACATCACGCTTGCGAAAAAATTTGTGAAGCTGTTTCCGTATACGATGTCAGAAAGCGTCAGAAATTCGGTCTCCTCCTGTCTGAATGAAGCCGCAAAACGCGGTCTCGAACTTGACTTTAATACAGCCGGCCTCCGCAAGCCATATGCTGGCGACATCTATATGGAAGAATGGATGATAAAAGAAGCGGAACAAAAAAACATCCCGCTTGTCTTTGGGTCTGACGCCCACCAAGCAGAGGATGCCGGATTTGGTTACGAACATTTTGAGAGCCGCTTTGCTAAATAACGGCGGCTTGCCGACGCTCTCTGTACAACAGACTGAGAAGCCATGTTTTGACTTCCTTGTAATACGCCTGATAAAAGTACGGCTCGTGTGGCTGTACATAAAGCACTTCTGAAATATATTGAGGCTGCAGATAAGGCATCATTAAAAGCGACTTCAGCTGAATCATAAAATGGGAAAGGGGAAAACGGGAAAATTCGTTGTCCTCTTTTCCCTTTTCAATGATCAGATGGAGAATGTACTTTTCTTTTGTTAAATATGTCGACATCACTTCACGATTCAGTGTGGAATCAATCGTGACTTCGCGATAGACAAACCGAGTTAATTGACGGTGCTCATGCTGATACGATAGAATATCAAAAACCAATTGAAGAAGGCAATCCGTTGCACCTGCATCCTGAAGGCGTTCATGACCCTTTTCAAGGATTCTTAAATAGCCTTCATAAAAACGGGATACTAAATGCTCCATTAAACCGCCTTTTCCATTAAAATAATAGGAGATGTGGGCGACATTGACATTGGCTGCTCGGGCAATTTCGCGGACGGAAGTTCCTGAAAAACCTTTTTGGTTGAACAGCTCCACGGCAGATTCGATGATCCTGTCCTTCGTGGTTGAAATAGCGTTTGATCCCATCTTGTTTCACCCCTTCTTACTTAAAACAATTCCACTTCAAGCGGAGTTGTTCCTGTAAAAAGTGCTCGACAAATAGCATCACGGCAAGCGCGTTTTTGCCATTTCAAAGAAAAAGCGAGGGAAATATAATGTTTCATGTCGAAAAAACAGAAGGCAGCAAAGAAAAAAAATACGAGCTTCTCCTCAAACAAATCGATGCGCTGACAGAAGGCGAACCTGATATGATCGCCAATACAGCAAACGCCTCTGCTCTTTTGTATCAATCATTGGAAGACGTCAACTGGGCAGGCTTTTATTTTGCCAAAGACGGTGAGCTTGTGCTGGGGCCGTTCCAGGGACTTCCTGCATGCGTAAGAATCCCGTTCGGGAAAGGCGTCTGCGGCACCGCTTATACAAAAGGCCGTGTCGAGCGCGTTGAGGATGTGCACGCATTCCCCGGGCACATTGCCTGTGATGCGGCATCCCAATCCGAAATCGTAGTTCCGCTTGAAGTTGACGGGAACATCATCGGAGTGCTCGATATCGACAGCCCGATTAAAAACCGCTTCGATGAAACAGATGAGTATTATTTGAGAAAGTTCACAGAGAAGCTTGGGGAGCGTTTAAGCGAAAAGAGCCGGTAAATCCGGCTCTTTTTTAATGTGTCATAAACTTGTTTTTCCCGTTCCGCTTTGCATTGTACAGCGCGATATCCGCTTCTTTAAAAAGGGTGGATAAAGATTTCGGACGATCCTGAGACCAATGGGATACCCCGCCCGAAATCGTCACCTTTGGATCAGTGCATTCACTGACAAGCGTAATCAGCCTCTCAGCAAGCATTTCACCGGCGTTCAGCCCTGCTTTCGGCAAGTATACCGCAAGCTCTTCTCCTCCCCACCTTGCTGCGACATCCTGGTCTCGGATGTTTCGTTGGATCACCCGGGCCACTTGTATGAGAATATCATCGCCTTTCTGATGGCCGTACGTATCGTTAATCTGTTTAAAATCATCGATATCGATCAATACGAGCACACCTTTCTCGTCCGATTTCATACTGTACCCGATTTTCTCATCCAAATAGCTTCTCGAGTAGAGCTCTGTCAAACGGTCTGTCTGAACAAGATACTTCAGCCGGTCGCGCAGCATCAAATTCGATACGGCGAGCGTGGAATGCCTGATCAGCGTCTGAAACAGCTTAAACATCTCAAATGAAAAGGAGCAGGCGTTTTTTTTCAACACGATGACAAATCCTTTGTTTTCATTATTCTCCAGCATCGGAACGCCCATTAATGAAGCATACCCTTCATTCCCAAAAAACGAAGAACCGTTTCCGACAAACACCCCGTTTTCCTCTGAAATCTTCTCTTTGACATAGCGGATGTATGGAAGAGCCGCATCCGTCTGAAAAAAACCGGTGCTTCCCGGCAGAAGGGTTTCCTCGCCCAAGTGATTTTTATAAAAAAAGCCTACCTCTTCGGCTCCGAATGAACTGATCAGCCTTTCTGACAAGCTCTTCATCATATCCGGGAGGCGTTTCGTCCGGTTCAGCTGATGTGATGTTTCATTAATCAGCTCTAAATTTGAAATCATATTCTGCGACTGTTCGTAAAGTCGTGAGTTTTCAAATGCTTTCCCTGCCGCATTCGAAATAATGCATATATCTGCTGCCATATCGGCAGCTCCTGGTCCAAAAGTTTTCAAAACGCCATACGTTCCCTGCCGACCTTTAATCGGAATGTATACTTCCGCTTCATTTTTGCTCTTCACCTGTTCTGATAAGTATGCATCCAGGGCAAAAGAATCGGTCGATTCGCTTTGCACATCCAACTCTATCGCTGGAAGGTTAATGTATTGATCCTCATCGTATGACAAGAAAAGACAATATGTCAAAAAAGGAAAAACATCCCTTAAACTTTCGAGCATTGTCTTGAGCACCTGCCCCTGATCCATCAGCTCATGCAGCAGCTCCGTCTTTTCATAAATCTTTGTTTTCTTGAGTTCATCACGAAATAATTCATCAAGCTCCAGACAATGCATTAAAAACAGGCGGATGGATTCAGGGAGACGTTCTGGTACTTTATGATTCTTTTGACACGAAAGTTCTATATATTTGCTGTTTTCTTCTATTGTTATAATGGTATAATAATCATTAACTCGGCTGATCGGACCGCTTTTGCCTCTCGATCCCTGCAGTTTTGAAGAAGGATGCAATGTTAGAGACATGAACGAAAAAAATGACTCTGCTGCCGCTTTTAGCCAGGCAACAGAGTCGTCGTACGAGACGGCCGGCTTTTTCAAAAAAAATTGTAACAGCTTCTGATGAAAAGACTGATATAGGTCTTCAGTTTGTTTATTCATGGTCATCACCTTAATAAAATCCGTTTTATGTATTTTATTTTCATGATTATATCACAAAAACAGGACTATATACTTATAAACAGTCTGTTCTTTTTGGGACGGCCTATGAATGGTTGACTTTGCCCGGCGGACATTATATAATCTTCTTTGTGTGAAATAATGCAGCCTTTTTGTTCTGCTTCTGTGTTTCATTTTGTTCCTTATCTATTAAGGTGTATCGTGTAACTCTTTGCTGCTGGAGCGAGGATACATGAAAACAAAATGGACATGGCTGAATTGAACAGATGGGTTTTATTTTCACAAAAATAAAACCGAAGGAGGAGTCACATTATGGCTCGCTATACAGGTCCAAGTTGGAAAATATCCCGTCGTTTAGGCATCTCTTTAAGCGGTACGGGTAAAGAATTAGAAAAACGTCCTTACGCACCAGGTCCTCACGGTCCGGGACAGCGTAAAAAACTATCAGAATATGGTTTGCAATTGCAAGAAAAGCAAAAGCTTCGCCATATGTACGGTGTGAACGAACGCCAATTCCGCAACCTTTTTGACAAAGCTGCGAAAATGGCTGGTAAACACGGTGAAAACTTCATGATTCTTCTTGAAGCACGCCTTGACAACATTGTTTACCGTCTTGGCCTAGCGCGTACTCGCCGCCAAGCACGCCAATTGGTAAACCACGGTCACGTTCTTGTTGACGGAAGCCGCGTTGACATCCCGTCTTACCAAGTTAAACCTGGCCAAACGATTTCACTTCGTGAAAAATCTCAAAACCTTTCTGTCGTTAAAGAAGCGGTTGAAGTGAACAACTTTGTTCCTGAATACCTGACTTTTGACGCTGAAAAGCTTGAAGGTTCATTAACTCGCCTTCCAGAGCGTTCTGAGCTTCCTGCTGAGATTAACGAAGCGTTGATCGTTGAGTTCTACTCTCGTTAATAGAAAATGCTCTTTAAAGAGCATTGGCAAAAACCCTAGGATTGTTGATATACCAACGATTCTAGGGTTTTTTGTTTTCTTTCTTCCCCGTTGATTCTGGCTGCTGATAAGCCGGGATGATTTAGATCCTGATGATTCTGATATCTGTGATCATATTCATCCTGATTCGAAATTCGTCCGCCGGAATAAAACGGACCCAGCTCATAAGAGTTGGTTTTTTTAGAGATGATTTTTCTTGCAAAGTATCTTCTCACGAGCAAGATATGATAGACGTCTCCTTTTCTCTTATACACATTTTCGGTAAAATCAAATCGTTGGTTAGAGTATGAAAACGGGGGAGTGACCAATAAATGCTTTTGTTTTTGGGCAAGTTTGTCTTGTTCTACTTGTTCTGTTCAGCCCTATTCGCCCTTTTCAAGGTCATGTACTACAATATCAGCAAAAAATGGGTTACAAAGACGGCTGATGGCACTAAACTGAATTGGGCGTTGAATGTCTTTGTTAAACACGGCAAGAAAATGGACAGCAATGACTACTTTGTTATGGGGGTTTTAGCGGGGTGGTGTGCGATTTATTTATAAAAAGCTCCCGGAAGTCTTAAAGGAGAGGCTTCTAGGAGGGCCGAGATCCGCCTCGCGATACCACACCTTCATCGCCTGCTTTTGTTTTAGCCTCGCCCATTTGACTGTTCTCCGGTATCGTTACTGAGGTTGATACGCCAAACACTCTTCGGAAATGCTGGCAGATGTAACAGACTCCAAAGATTTGCCCCCCCCTTCGGTCTTCTTCAGTATATAAAAAACCCCAATCGCCAGATGATTTTCTAACAATTGGGGTGCAATTTACGATACATTTACTTTTGGATTTGGTCCATATTGATTTTCTTTTGCTTCGCCAGCCTGACAGTAAAAAATCAGCAGAATGACAGCACCGATAATCGGCAAAAAGCCAATTAAAATCCACCAGCCGCTTCTTCCGGTATCATGCAGCCTGCGGACATTGACAGCCAAAGAGGGCACCAAAACAGCCAACTGATAAATAAAGATCAGAATGTACCCGAGGAATCCCCCGCCATATCCAATGATATAGCCTACTTGATATCTGTCATATCCTTCAGCTGTCATGATTCCTGAAATAAATAAACTTACTATCATTAATGATAAGATGAATAAAATAAAACATATGATGCCGTTAAATACATGAAACAACCAATATTCTTTTCGTCTTGCTCTCCCTTCAAAATTCGCATAATTCCTCAAGCCTCTCCAATACCATTTCATACAATTTCCTCCACTGTCAAATCTATAAATTTGCGAAAAACATATGAATTATACCATAAAATATCATTTTCGACCATTTACTTGAAAGGTGATCCCCAATTATTAAATTTTTTGAAGCCTGTTCAGAAAGAACATTTTTTCTAATTGGACTTTGAGCTTACAGTCATATCTATAGGAAAAATGATGGTTCCTTTACAAAATTCAGTTCCCATTTAACCATTGCTTCTGTATAATATGAATCATTCATTTCGCCTCTGTAGCTCTAGAAGGGAAGAGCGCCGTAAAACATTGTAGGAACGGGTCGCAAGGCAAGGGTTTCAGAAGCACCGAAAAGCAAATAGCTGAGACAGGTGGAATTCCTGTCGGTAAAAGTCCGTAGGGAAGCGTGTTCTCCCCTAGCCTATGCTTACGGAAGGAGTGCGGGTTCGAATCCCGCCGGAGGCATTGATCTTTATTCTCGAAGAAGACGTCAAAAAACAGACAGAAGTTCACTGTCTGTTTTTTACGGCTTTGACCGTTCATATATTAAAATGTGTAAGATTCGCCGTCATTCGGCACAAGAACACGTGAGGACATTCCTTTTTCATGAATGAAGCTCTTCAATTCGTCACGTGATAAAGTCCAATGGTTGACAGCTTCCATATGACTGGAAATGATTGTGGCGTCAGGAGCGGCGTGATAGACTTCAGCAATATCCTCTTTCCCCATGACGAGAGACCCTCCTTCAAAGAATTGATTGTCTCCTCCGTTAACGACTATAATGTCCGGCTGATGCGCAGCGATTTCTTCCCGGACACCTTCATACCAAACCGTATCACCTGCTACATACAGCGTTTTCTCCTTTGAGTGCTTGAAGACAACGCCGCACACTTCTCCGGCAAGCTTTAATATCTCTCCTCGTCCATGCTCGCCTTTTGTCTTGATTAATTGAATCCCCTCAAACACCGTATCTTTTGTTAAAACCTCTATATCTTGAAAACCGGCTTTTCTCACTTCCTCAGCATCTGCTTCATTTTGGACAAACAGTTTGATTTCTTTCGGCAACAGATCTTTGGCAGCATCGTCAAAGTGATCTAAATGCAGATGAGTGACGATGACTGCGTCTGTATTCTTGACGAGCTCGTCGGTTGATACAGGCAGGGTGACCAAAGGGTTGTTTTGATCTTGTCTTGCTGAGTTCGGAAAAGGAGGATAAGTGCCTTTCTCAGCCAGCATCGGATCTATTAAAAATGTTTTGCCAGCATATTTGACGGCTAATGTTGCATTTCGAATTTGTTGAATATTCATGGTTATCATGCCTTTCCTTTTATTTACGATTAGTTTATACTATGACCGATCATCATTTAAATAGATATAGTCAAGTCTTTTTAGCGTTTGACTTGATTTTTGAAAAACGTTCTTTTGAGAGGATTTGATGAAATGCTCGATCATACAGACAGGCAAATCATAGAGGAATTATCAAAAAACAGCCGGATGACCATGAAGGAATTAGGAGAGAAAGTTCATTTGACAGGCCAGGCGGCTTCATCAAGGGTTGCAAAATTAGAGGATCAAGGAGTGATTGAAGGTTATACCATAAAAGTGAATCAAGTCAAACTCGGGTGTTTTATTCACGCTTTTATCAATATCTATACAAAAAGCACTTACCATAAGCCTTATCTTTCGTTTATCAAAGCACAGCAGAAATACATCATTCAAAACTATAAAATCAGCGGGGACGGCTGTTATCTTCTCGAATGCAAGTTTCCGTCAAATCAACTGTTGGATCAATTTTTAACAGACTTAAACCATCATGCAAATTATAAACTGTCGATCGTTATTAATAAAACGGGCGTGTGAAGAATCAGCCGTCCGCTTTTTTTATAAAAAAGAGGGCCCTAAAGACCCTCTACTTCAGCCGCTTTGCTGCATTTTCCGTCTGATTCAATTGATTGTATCCGTCAGCTGACTGCTGCGCCTCTTGTTTTCGTTCCGTTTCCAGCTGCTTGTGGTAATCTTCCATAAATTTTTCTTTGGCTGCAATGAACAGGTTCATGCTACATTCCTCCCTCTTCAACGATGGAAACGCTTTACCTATTACATCTATATTTTTGACATTTCCTGAATGAACATACATGAAACATGTTGACACAAAAAAACCCTTGCCGTTTGGCAAGAGTTTTTTGATTACTTATAAGTCAGCAGGAAGTATTTCTTTTTACCGCGGCGAATGACGGTAAACTGTCCTTCGATGCGGTCGTCGCCGGTGAGGACGTCCGCAACATCGGTGCGGCGCTCTCCGTTAACGTATACCGCGCCATTCGTGATATCTTCGCGCGCCTGGCGCTTAGACGGAGACAGCTTTGATTGGACGAGTATCTCAACAAGAGGAAGTTCATCCGCTTTCTCGAGCTCGAGTGAAGGAACCCCTTTAAAGCCGACTTTTACTTCTTCAGCTGTCAATTGTTTGATATCTCCGCTGAAGAGTGCTTTTGAGATGTTGACGGCCTGCTCAAACGCTTCACGGCCGTGTACAAGAACGGTCACTTCTTCGGCGAGGCGCTTTTGCGCTTCGCGTTTTTCAGGCGCTGTCTCTGTTTTTTCAGCGAGATCTTCAATTTCTTCTTTGGACAAGAAAGTGAAGTATTTTAAGTATTTCACGACATCTCTGTCGTCGGTATTGATCCAGAATTGATAAAACTCATACGCTGACGTCTTCTCTTTATCAAGCCAGATCGCGCCGCCTTCCGTTTTTCCGAACTTCGTGCCGTCTGCTTTTGTCACAAGCGGAATCGTCAATCCGAAAGCTTTTGCATTCTCTTCGGATTTGCGGATGAGCTCGAGGCCTGATGTGATATTGCCCCACTGGTCGCTTCCGCCGATTTGCAGCTTGCATTCCTTGTTTCTGTACAAATTCAAGAAATCGAGAGACTGCAGGATCATGTAGCTGAATTCAGTATAAGAAATGCCCGTCTCGATTCGGGAGCTTACCGTATCTTTGGCAAGCATGTAATTGATTCCGAAGTTTTTGCCGACATCGCGCAGAAAATCAATGACGTTCATTTTGCCGATCCAGTCATAGTTGTTCGCCATGATCGCCGGATTCTCATCAGCTTCAAAATCAAGGAAACGCGAAAGCTGATTTTTGATTTTCTGTGACCATTCGCGGACGATTTCTTCATTGTTCAGCGTGCGCTCCGCTTTCTTTCCGCTCGGATCGCCGATCAGGCCCGTTGCTCCGCCTACGAGTGCAATCGGACGATGTCCGGCCAGCTGGAAGCGGCGAAGCATTAAAATCGGCAGCAGGTGTCCGATATGCAGACTGTCAGCTGTCGGATCAAATCCGGAATATAAGCTGATTTTCTCTGAATCCAGCAGTTCTCTCAAGCCTGCTTCATCGGTTTGCTGCTGAATCAGTCCCCTGAAGGACAAATCATCAAGTAAGTGTGTCATCATCAATTAGCTCCTTTTTTCCAAAAATAAAACGCCCCTTCGCAAAAACGAAGGGACGATAAAAATCGCGGTACCACCCTGCTTAAAAGAACGCATGGCCGCGCTCTTTTCACTCTCGTTGATAACGGAAAAGCTTCCGTTCTTCTGCTACACAAAGCCCGAAAGGCTTTTTTCGCAAAAGCGGTTCATGAGTGTAATTCAAACCATCCATATGTGCTGATTTTCACCGGCCATCAGCTCTCTAAGACAGGGAAGGATGCGTTCTACTGATCTCAGTCTTCACCTTTTGAATATTCGACTAAATCTTTTTTAACATAATATTTTTGCATTGTCAATGAGACATCAGTCTTCCATCGATGAGAGATCGCCTGCCGGTAGGTTCAGCTCCCATGCTTTCAAGACGCGTCTCATGATCTTTCCGCTTCTTGTTTTCGGCAGTTTATCCTTAAATTCGATCTCCCTTGGCGCGGCATGTGCGGCCAAGCCTTGTTTCACGAACTGCCTGATTTCTTCTTTTAACGAATCTGACGGTTCATAACCGTCTCTCAAGGCGATGAACGCTTTAATAATTTCACCGCGGACAGGATCCGGTTTGCCGATGACGCCGGCTTCAGCGACAGCTTGATGCTCAACAAGCTTGCTCTCGACTTCAAACGGGCCGACGCGCTCGCCTGATGTCATGATGACATCGTCGATCCGTCCCTGGAACCAGAAGTATCCGTCTTCATCCATGTAGGCGGAATCGCCTGACACATACCAATCACCCGGCATAAAATAGGAGCTGTATTTTTCAGGATTGTTCCAGATCGAATGCATCATCGACGGCCAGCCTTTTTTAATGGCGAGATTCCCCATTCTGTAAGGAGGCAGTTCATTTCCCTGGTTGTCGACGATCGCAGCCTCTACACCGGGAATCGGCTTGCCCATTGATCCCGGTTTAATTTCTATGCACGGGTAATTGCAGATGAGCTGCGCTCCTGTTTCAGTCATCCACCATGTATCATGAATCCGGTTGCCGAAGACTTTATGCCCCCATCTGATGACTTCGGGATTTAACGGCTCCCCTACGCTTAAAATATGCCGTAATGAGCTTAGATTGTATTTGTTCACAAGATCGTCGCCTGCACCCATCAGCATCCGGAAAGCCGTTGGCGCGCTGTACCATACCGTCACTTCCATTTTTTCAATCGTTTCGTACCATGCCTCAGGACTGAATCTGCCGCCTACGACGACATTCGTTGCTCCATTCAGCCACGGACCGAAGATCCCGTAAACCGTTCCGGTGACCCAGCCGGGATCAGCGGTGCACCAATAGATGTCATCGTCATGCAGATCAAGAACCCATTTGGCTGTTTGATAATGCTGAATCATTGCTTTATGGACGTGGAGAACCCCTTTTGGCGCGCCGGTCGAACCCGATGTATAGTGAAGCAGCATCCCGTCTTCCTGATCCATCCATTCAATCTCAAGATCAGTGCCTGCTTCCGCCGCTTTCGCGTAATAATCGATTACAGGTCCTTCCTCCTTTACACCTTCTCCAACGACAATGATAGATTCAAGATCCGGAAGTTCATCGGCCGGCACCCGTTCAAGCAATTCCGGCGTCGTCACGATAACCTTCGCTCCGCTGTTTGCAAGCCTGTCTTTGACGGCACCTTCCATAAACGCTTCAAATAACGGCCCGACAATGGCTCCCAATTTGACAGCGCCGAGAAGAATAAAATAAAGCTCGGGTGATCTCGGCATAAAAACAAACACACGGTCTCCCTTTCTCACATTGGCATGCTGCTTTAAGACATTCCCGGCTTTATTGGTTTCATTTTTCATCTCTCTGAAGGTGTACTTTTCTTCGCGGACCGGATCTTTGTAGTAAAATGCCACTTTGTTTTTCAGATTTGATTCAGCGTGGCGGTCGATCGCTTCATAAGCTGCATTGATTTTTCCCGTTTTGTGCCATGAAAAATGTTTTTCAGCATCCTTCCAGTCAAATGTCCGGTATGCTTCATCATAGTTATTCAAGTTGTAATTTCCCTTTTCTGCTGGCAGCGCTTTCAATTCCATGTCCATCCCCCTTTGTTCGATCATCAAAATATATTATAGTATAGATTTTTTATTTTCTCAATTTTTAAAAAATACTACTCTATCCTATGAAAACGCTTAATATTTTGGTATGTTAAGTATAAAAGACTTCAACTAAGATGTAAGGCGGTGGATACGTGGAGCATCACAAAACTTATCATGCCAAAGAATTGCAGACCGAGAAAGGCTCCGTGCTGATAGAGGGTCCTATCAGTCCTGAAAAACTCGCACAATATGAATTTCATGACGAGCTTACAGCCTTTCGCCCATCTCAAAAACAACATGAAGCATTAATCGAAATCGCAGGGCTTCCCGAAGGACGAATCATCATCGCCCGTTTCCGGCAAACCATTGTCGGCTATGTGACATATGTCTATCCAGACCCGCTTGAAAGATGGTCTGAAGGAAACATGGAAAATTTAATTGAGCTTGGAGCCATCGAAGTCATTCCTGCGTTCAGGGGTCACTCTGTCGGGAAGACGCTGCTTGCGGTCAGCATGATGGATCCGCAGATGGAAAAATATATTATCATCACGACTGAATATTACTGGCATTGGGATCTAAAGGGGACTAACAAAGATGTTTGGGAATACAGAAAAATGATGGAGAAGATGATGAATGCCGGAGGACTTGTCTGGTTTGCGACAGACGATCCGGAAATCAGCTCCCATCCCGCCAACTGTTTAATGGCCCGCATCGGAAAAGAGGTCAATCAGGAATCGATCGAGCGTTTTGACAGACTCAGATTCCACAATCGTTTTATGTATTAAGGGAGCAAAGGGGACCTGAATATGATTGTTGAAAAAATCATGAAACGGGATGTTGTGACACTTTCCAGAACGGATACGATTGAAGAAGCGATCAAACGCATGCGAACATTCCGCATTAAACACCTTCCCGTCATCAATGAACGGGGAACGGTCATAGGCATTGTCACGGACAGGGACGTCAAAACAGCAAGTCCGAGTATTTTTGCCCAAAACAGATCTCACGAAGATTTAAAAAAGCCGGTGGAACTGATTATGTCAAAAGAAGTGATCACCGGTCACCCGCTTGATTTTGCCGAAGAAATATCAGCCGTCTTTTTTGAACACGAAATCGGCTGCCTCCCGATCGTAAAAAACGGAAAGCTTGTCGGCATCGTGACAAAATCCGATTTGCTGCATACGTTCGTCCAGCTGACAGGAGCCCATTTTCCTGGCTCTCAAATCGAAATTAAAACCGATCATATCGCCCGAAGCCTCGCTGATATCAGCGCCATTTTCAGCAGGCGCCAAATCGCCATATTGAGCGTGCTCGTATATCCCGGTGATGAAGATGATTCGAAAATACTCGTGTTTCGCGTGCAAACGATGAATCCCGCCTCTATCATCAAAGACATGAAATCCAAAGGGTATCAGGTTCTTTGGCCGGCTGTTCAAAGGGATTTGCCATGAAGGACAGCGTATTTATTTTTTCTCCCTCTTACCAAACCTATCAATTTCATCAAGACCACCCGTTTAATCAGCTGCGCGTCTATGTGACATACGATCTTTTGAACACGGTCGGCGCATTTGAACCGGGAGAAACGATTGCCCCGCGCGTAGCGACAGAAACCGAGCTCGGTCTTGTTCACACAGGCGATTATATCAGGGCCGTCCAGCTTGCAGGGGCGGGAAAGCTCCCGGCGGCCGAAAGCGAAAATTACGGGCTTGGAACGGAAGATACCCCTGTCTTTGCCGGGATGCACGAAGCCGCCTCCCTTTTGGTAGGCGGAACGCTGACAGCTGCAGACTATGTCATGACGGGCAAGGCAAGACACGCGCTCAATCTCGGAGGCGGGCTTCACCACGGGTTCAGAGGAAGAGCTTCAGGCTTTTGTGTCTATAACGACAGTTCAGTAGTGATACGTTACTTGCAGAAAAAATATCATGCGAAAGTTTTATATATTGATACAGACGCCCACCACGGCGACGGGGTGCAGTTTACGTTCTATGATGATCCTTCCGTATGCACCGTCTCGATTCACGAAACAGGCCGCTACCTTTTCCCTGGAACAGGTCAGGTTCAGGAAAGAGGTCATGGCGAAGGCTATGGCTATGCTTTTAATATCCCGCTAGATGCCTTCACAGAAGATGAGTCTTTTCTTGATTCCTACCGGACGGCTGTTTCTGAAATAGCCGCGTTTTTCAAACCGGACGTTATTTTGTCGCAAAACGGAGCTGACGCGCATTACTACGATCCGCTGACACACTTGTGCACGACAATGAAGATTTACGAAGAGATTCCAAAGCTCGCTCACGAACTTGCACACACCTATTGCAACGGAAGATGGATCGCTGTCGGCGGAGGCGGCTATGACATTTGGCGCGTCGTACCGAGAGCGTGGTCAAGAATTTGGCTTGAAATGAAAGGGATGAAACCAGAGGATAAGGTGCCTGAAAAATGGCTGAAAAAATGGGGGAAACAGGCATCTGTCCGGCTTCCTGCCAACTGGTCCGATCCGGAAGATTTGTATCCTCCAATTCCAAGAAAAGCCGAAATAACGGAAAAAAACGCACAAACCGTTGCCAAAGCCCTTTATCCGATTCGCTCTGCCCAGCGTACCACTTAACGCGAAAATTCCGGCACACAGAAAAGGCCTTGCTTTTATGCAAGACCTTGCTTTCTTCTCATTTATTTTTTTGCGATGACAATTTCGACGCGCCTGTTTTCCTTCATATGGCTCTCTGTACGGTTGTCCTTGACCGGTTTTGTATCGGCATAACCGATGGCAAGAAAGCGCGAAGAGTCGAGCTTCTCTTTCGATGTAAAGTAGCCGATCACAGTGCTCGCCCTTGCCGCAGAAAGCTCCCAATTGGATGGAAAACGGTAAGTCGAAATCGGGCGGCTGTCCGTATGCCCCTCCACACGGATCGGGTTGGACACCGATTTGAGAAGAACGGCGATTTTATGCAAAAGCGGGTGAGCTTGGTCTTTCAGATCCGCTTTCCCCGAATCAAACAAAACCACTTCCTGAAGGACGAGGATGACGCCCCGTTCGTCACGCTTGGCCGCAATCAAACTTGACAGTTCATTTTT
Source organism: Bacillus sp. FSL K6-0972 (assembly GCF_037976035.1). Classification (NCBI taxonomy): domain Bacteria; kingdom Bacillati; phylum Bacillota; class Bacilli; order Caryophanales; family Bacillaceae; genus Bacillus; species Bacillus sp. FSL K6-0972. The sequence goes on from NZ_CP150260.1 coordinate 3,171,338, forward strand.
TTCAATATAGTCATTGATTTTCTTTAATAAATCATCTTGGCTTTTAGCCGTTTTTTCAGCCGTCTGATCGCCCGCGTCTTCTTTCTTCAGCTCTGCGGCGGATTTGCCGTCGGCCCTGTCTTGAAATGAACCGACTGCTGCTTTAAATTTGTTTAAATCGATTTGCGACATTGAAAACAATAAAATAAAGAACACGAGGATGAGCGTGATCAAATCTGAAAACGTGATGATCCAGTTTGACGATTTGCGGCCCTGCTCGCGTTTCCTTCGTTCACGTCTAAGCTTCATGAGCCCTGTCCTTTTGTTTGATGTGATCCGCCCGCTTTTTTGCCCATTCTTCTTTCGAACTGAAAACGACAAGCTGACTTTCCAGGTTTCGCGGATTTCTTCCCGACTGGATGCCGATGATGCCTTCGATCATAACCTGCTTCTTAAAGATTTCATTCTCCGTCTTTTCTTCAAGCTTTGCGGCAATCGGTATAAACAGCATGTTGGCTAAAAGTGATCCGTAAAGCGTCGTCAAAAGGGCGATCGCCATATTCGGACCGAGCGTTTCCGGCTTGTTCAGGTTTTTGAGCATCATGACGAGTCCGACAAGGGTCCCGATCATTCCCCATGCAGGCGCAAATTCCCCTGCTTTTTCAAAGATCCTTCTTCCCTTTCTGTGCCTTTCTTCCATTGCGGCAATTTCCGAGATCATCACATTGCGGATCGTCTCCTCATCCCATCCGTCGATGGCAAGAAGCAGGCCTTTTTTCAAAAACGGGTCTTTCATTTCATTGATATTGGCGTCCAATGATAAAATTCCTTGTTTGCGCGCCTGTTCAGACAGGCTGACAAAGGTTTTGACCAAGTCGCGCACATCATCTTCTTCCGAAATAAAGACCTGCTTCAGCACAGCCGGCGCTCTTTTTAAATCTTTCGGGGAAAAGCTGATGAAAACAGCTGCACACAATCCGCCCGTCACAATAAAGAAAGACGTCAAATCGATAAACGAATAAAAACCGGAAAGCCCCGCTCCAGAGACAACGCCGATCACTAAAATGAAAATACCCAAAATAAAACCGACCGGTGTCAGATAATCAAATCGTTTCATTTTTTCATAATCTCTCCAGCTCAAGGAAAAGAAAGCAAGCAATTCACGAAAAAAGCTGTGAACACTTGCTTTCTTTCTCGTTATTTAATGATGATCATTTTGTTGATTGTCTGAGTTCAATGCGATGCGGCAGTTGGACAATATGCTCTTCGACTTCCTCTTTGTTCATCAGCTTTGTCAGAAGCCTCATCGCTACGGCACCGATATCATACGTCGGCTGGACGACAGTTGACAGCTGCGGCCGCACCATTAATGAAAGCCTTGTATTGTCAAAACCGATCACTTCAAGGTCATCCGGAATAGCCAGTCCTTTATCCTGTGCTGCGTGAATAACGCCGAGCGCCATTTCGTCTGTAGCTGACAGGACAGCTGTCGGTTTTTCATCCAGCTTCATTAACGCCTCCAGCGCTTCCATTCCTGAATCGTACGTATAATCGCCTTCTGCGACATACTCTTCCTTAAATTGCAGCCCCTTATCCTCAAGCGCTCTTTTAAAGCCTTGCAGTTTTTTCGCTTGATTCACCGGCTCAGTCATAGGTCCTGATACAAAGGCAAGACGCTTATGGCCTTTTTCAATCAGCATGGTTGCCGCATCATAAATCGCCTGTTCATAATCGATCGCAACCGACGGCGTTTCCCCTTTTTCTTCAACAGATGCCGCAAGCACGATCGGAACCGGTGACCGCTTAAATTCCTCCACATGCTCTTCAGTGACATTTCCGCTCATAAAGACGATACCGTCAACTTGCTTTCCTAGCATCGTATTCAAAAGATGAAGCTCTTTGTCCATATTCTGGTCGGAGTTGCTCAAAATAATATTGTACTTGTACATCGTTGCGATATCTTCGATTCCCCTCGCCAGCTCTGAATAAAAGATACTGGAAATATCGGGAATGATCACGCCGACAGTCGTCGTCTTTTTGCTTGCCAGACCCCTTGCCACTGCGTTTGGACGATAGCCAAGGCGCTCGATGGCTTCAAGCACCTTCTTTCTCGTCGTCGGCTTGACATTCGGATTCCCGTTGACGACCCGGGAAACGGTTGCCATACTTACATTTGCTTCGCGTGCTACATCATATATTGTCACATTACTCATTTTTACCACTCCTTCAACTGGGTACACTTTTCTTTTCCTATAGCATAAACATTTTCATGTAGAGAAATGTCAAAATGTAAAACTTTATGTAAAATAAACAGAACACCAGTTTACATTATTTTTCATAACCTGCCAAAACAAAAGGGGCTCTCTGAAATTATACACGGTTTTACCTAATATGAAAACGTTCCCTTTATTTTTATAATTAATTTAAATAAGAATAAACAGCTTTTTAATTTAAAATAAGACATTTTTTCGACAATTTTTGATGACAACGCAAAAAAAGGACCGCTCGCAAGCGGTCCATAAACGAAGCTTATGCTTTTACTTGAACGAGCGGCTTCAGTTCATTTAACCATTTTTCAAAAGTCGGGATATCCATTTGCTGAGCAGAGTCGGAAAGTGCGACAGAAGGATCAGGATGGACTTCGGCCATGACACCGTCAGCTCCGATCGCAAGCGCTGCTTTTGCTGTCGGAAGCAGCAGGTCGCGGCGTCCGGTCGAATGAGTGACATCCACGAATACAGGAAGGTGAGTTTCCTGCTTCAGGATCGGCACAGCTGAGATATCAAGCGTATTTCTAGTCGCTGTTTCATACGTTCTGATTCCGCGTTCACAAAGGATGATTTGATCATTACCCTGCGACATGATGTACTCCGCTGCATTGATGAATTCCTTCAGCGTTGCGGCAAGTCCGCGCTTCAGCAGAACCGGCTTCTTCACTGAACCGGCCGCTTTTAAGAGCTCGAAGTTTTGCATGTTGCGGGCGCCGATTTGGATGACATCGATGTAATCAATGGCTTCTTCAATATGCTGCGGGTTCACGATCTCACTGATGACGGCCAGATCATACTCATCAGCAACACGCTTTAAGATTTGCAGGCCTTCAACGCCGAGACCTTGGAAGTCGTAAGGGCTTGTACGTGGTTTGAAAGCCCCGCCGCGAAGGAGTTTTAAGCCTTGCTTTTTAGCTGCTGCTGCGACTTCCGCTACTTGTTCATAGCTTTCAACCGCACACGGACCGACGATAAATCTTTGTTCTCCGTCGCCGATTTTTTCGCCTTTCAGATCAACGATCGTATTTTCAGGCTTTTTCTTGCGGGAAACGAGCAGCGCTTTGCTGTGATCGTCTTCCTGCAGCTCAAGTCCAGCTTTGAAAATCTCTTTGAAGATATGCTGGATCGTCGAGTTTTCAAACGGTCCGTCATTATTTTCAATAATTTCGTTCAGCATCGTTCTTTCTCTGACTGGATCGTAGCGGTTGATGCCTTGTGCTTCCTTCGCTTTTCCAATCTCCTGAACGATTCTTCCTCGCTCATTAATCAGCTTTAATATTTGCAAGTTTAATTCATTCGCCTGCTGCCTCAGCAAATCAAGTTCAGTGTTGCTCATGTTATCCATCCTTTCTTTTAACTTCACCCTCTATGAAAATAAGAATGATTCAATTGATTAGGGTTTATTATAAACAATGTTTCTTAAAATGTCACGAAAAAATTCTTTATTACCCAAACGCTTTTAAGTGATAAAGTATCGTATGCAGTTTATCCCTTGCTGTGTGGGTGTTTATCGGGAATTTATAAAAAAAAAGAATCATGCATTGATTCTTTAACTTGATAACTTGTATAGTCTCTGTATTGCGGTTTCAACGTTAAAAACCCTGTCATTCAAAGCCGCTGCCTTATCATCTGCATATTCGATGATGTTCTCCGTAAATTGTCCAATATTTTCGATGATCGTTTTCGGGAGCTGTTCTTGCCCTTTTTTCAGATCATTTACATCTGTCTCGAGCCTGTCAAGCCTCTTGTCCATTTCTTTGAAACGTTCCTCCACTGCATCGAAGCGACCGTCTATTTCTTTGAAGCGTTCGTCCACTGCATTGAAGCGCTCATCGATTTCTTTGAAACGTTCATCCACCTCATCGAAGCGACCGTCTATTTCTTTGAAGCGTTGGTTCACTGCATCGAAGCGACCGTCTATTTCTTTGAAACGTTGGTCCACCTCATCGAAGCGACCGTCTATTTCTTTAAAGCGCTCGTCCATTTCATTAAAACGTTCGTTCACTGCATTGAAGCGCTCATCGATTTCTTTGAAACGTTCATCCACCTCATCGAAGCGACCGTCGATTTCTTTGAAGCGTTCATCCACTGCATTAAAGCGCTCATCGATTTCTTTGAAGCGTTCGTCCACCTCATCGAAGCGACCGTCGATCTTGCCTAAGCGCTTGTCAATCCCATCGAGCCGCTGAGTGATCGGAAGCAGTTCTTCTTTGAGAACCGACTGAAGCATGTCCTTTAATTCGGCATTCATCACATCACCTCCCGCTTGCTTAATTATATCGCACAACGTTGGGGCAAACGATACATTTTCCTAAAAAGGCATTTCCATGAGGCAAAAGCATCATAACAACATAGAAAACGGCCAAAAACGCTATACGTCTTGGCCGTTTTACTATGGATTATCTGCTGTTTTCCGCAAGTGCTTGAGCGGTAATTTGCGAATGGGAGGCATGCCATTTCACGTTCCCGTTTGTAAAAATGAAGGCTTGAGGACTTTCGTGCTTAATCTCGTACTGCTCAGCGATATAGTTTGACAGCGGTCGGCTTTCCTGCACTTTTAAATAATAAGCCGGAATGTCTTCATGCTGATTGGCGAATGATTCGAATTCTTCAAACGCGCGCCTGCTGATCGGGCATGTCACGCTGTGTTTCAAAAAGATAAATGTATCGTTGTTTTCTGCAAGCCTTTTAAATTCATCCTCTGTTTGAATGAGCTGTTTCGACACGGTGATCTCCCTTTCCTCAGTTATTTCTGGGCGGTATCTGCTGTTTCCCTTGCTTCATCTTCTATTTCATTTTTGGCTTCTTCAGCCTGTTCTTCGATTGCAGACGATGCTTCTTCCTTTAATTCATCAGCTTTTTCGGCACCCTTGCTTCGCAAGTCTTTGACTTTATCCATAATCTGTGAAGACTGGTCGGCAACAAGTTGTGAAATCGAAGATGTCTTCTCTTTGGCGATGCTGACGTACTCAGAACCTCTCTCCCTCGCTTCGCTTGTGAGCTTTCCGGTCTTATCTTTTAAAACGACGGCCTGATTTCCAAGGTCATCGCGAAGCTCTTTCCCTGACTTCGGCGCTAAAAATAAAGCCGCAGCTGCCCCGATGATTCCGCCTACAAATGTGCCGATTAAAAAATCCTTAGTATTCATTCCATCTTTACTCATATATTATTCCTCCTTCATCTTCTTTTGTTTCCATCTATTCCAAATTTCCAAAGCTGCATTGCTCCAGCTGACAACTTGGGAAATTTTTTCACGGTTTTGCTCTGCGGCTGATGTGACGGACTGTGAAACCTGCTGAATGGAATTGTTAAACTGCCTGACCGATGTACCGACTTCCTGAACGGCATCCACGACCGTATTCAGCTTCAAAGATTTCTCCTGAATATCATCAGCGAGCCGGTTCGTCTTATTCAGGAGCTCCGTTGTTTCAGCGGTGATGCCTTTCATCTGTCCTTCAACACCTTCCAGCGTTGATGCAACATGATTAAGTGTGACTTGAAGCGATTTTAATGTTTTTGATAAATAGATAACCAAAATAAGAAAACTGACAGCGATGAGTGCGGCGCTTAAATATAGAATAATAATCATCTTATCCTCCTCGAGCTAAGGTCTTACAATTGATGTATACCCAATTGTTTAAATCGTAAACCTCTATATTTACTTTTTCTACACGCACGGGTGAATTCCTTTAACTGAAAACTCCCGGCCTCATATGTACAAAAAAGCAGCGGATTGACTCACACTGCCTTTTTTCTAATTATGCTAATACATTTTCATATGCTTTTAAATACTTTTGAATGTCACCTGCGCCCATGAAAATTAACACCGCATTTTCATGCTCCTTTAAAATGGATGTGTCATTTTCATCAATCAGCTTCGCCTGCGGGATTTTCTCCTGCAAATCGCCGATCGTCAGCTTTCCTGCGTTTTCCCGGGCAGATCCGAATATATCGCAAAGATATACATAATCGGCTTTCTTGAGGCTTTCGGCAAACTCATTCAGGAATGACTGCGTGCGCGTAAATGTATGCGGTTGAAATACTGCAACAATGTCCCGTTCCGGATACTTCTGTCTGGCTGCTTCAATCGTCACCGTAATTTCAGTCGGATGGTGGGCATAATCGTCAATCAGCACTTGGCTGCCTGCATGTTTTTCGTTAAATCTGCGTTTAACGCCGCCAAAGGTTTGCAATCCTTCTTTAATGATGTCGACATCGACCTGTTCATAATGGCAGAGGGCGATGACGGCCAAAGCGTTCAGAACGTTATGGCTGCCGTATGCCGGTATATAGAAGGTGTCGTAGAATGTGTTCCTGACAAAAACATCGAACGTTGTGCCCTCAGTATTTTTGATGACATTTCTCGCCTGAAAATCGTTTTCCTCGGCAAAGCCGTAGTATACGACTGGAACGTTCGCATGGATTTTCATCAAATACTCGTCATCTCCGCATGCGATAATTCCCTTATTCACCTGTAATGCCATCGTTTGAAATGCATCAAATACATCATCGATATTTGCGAAATAATCGGGATGATCAAAATCAATATTTGTCATGATCGCATAATCGGGCTGATAGCTCAGAAAATGCCTTCTGTATTCACAGGCTTCAAGCACAAAGTACTCGCTGTTTTCGCAGCCTTTTCCAGTCCCGTCTCCAATCAGATAAGAAGTCGGTTTTGCTTTTTGGATGACATGAGACAAAAGGCCCGTCGTTGACGTTTTGCCGTGTGCCCCTGTAACGGCAATGCTCGTAAACTTCTTCAGATAGTCGCCGAGAAATTTATGATACCGCACGACTGGCAGGCCTTCAGCTTGCGCTTTTTCAATTTCGGGATGAGTGTCGGGAAAAGCGTTTCCGGCAATAACAGTCATTCCGGGCTTGATATTTTCCGGATCAAACGGATAAATCGGGATATTTCTCTCCTCTAAAGCGGTTTGTGTAAAAATGTACTTTTCGATATCCGATCCTTGGACATTATATCCATTATCATGGAGAATTTGGGCAAGCGGACTCATACCTGTCCCTTTTATTCCGACAAAATGATAAACAGTCATAATTGTACCTCCAACAAACGTCTATCTGCTTCCCAGTATATGACGCTTATTTCAATTTGCAACCTAAACCCGGCCGCATCGTTTTCTTCAAAGTCATAATTATATTCAGTATCAGACATTTTCAAGAGTGAATAAACCTCCTGCGTAAAGGATTTTTTTGAACCCTTTCACGGAAGTGCTCTTAAAAACGGATTAAAACGCCGCTGACGGCGCTTTAATATGCGGCGCTCTAAAAAACACGCCCATCAGCTATCATACCATGTTTAGCTGAAAAGTGAACTACTTTCTATTAACTGTTCCAGATCAGCCTTTGTAATCAGGACTTCTCTCGGCTTGCTCCCTTTCGCCTCAGAAATCATGCCTTCTCTTTCCATCATATCGATTAATCTGGCAGCTCTGTTATAGCCGATGCGGAAGCGCCGCTGCAGGCTTGAAGTGCTGGCGCTGTTTTGTTCCACGGCAAATTCGCACGCTTCAAGAAACAGTTCATCCTGATCAAATCCGGCCGGATTTTGTCTGACCAATTGTTCCTGTTCAAATAAATAGTTCGGCTCCTGCTGCCGTCTGACATGTGAAACGACACGATCAATCTCCCGGTCGGAAACAAAGTTGCCCTGCAGGCGGAGCGGTTTGCCTGAACCGTTCTCCAAGAACAGCATATCCCCTTTTCCGAGAAGCTTTTCAGCTCCCGCCATATCGATAATCGTTCTTGAATCGACAGCGCTTGAAACAGAAAACGCTATTCTTGTTGGTATATTAGCTTTAATCAAGCCGGTAATGACATCAACTGAAGGCCGCTGCGTCGCAATCAGAAGGTGGATGCCGCACGCTCTTGCTTTTTGTGCGATTCGGCAGATGCTCTCTTCCACTTCATTCGGAGCGACCATCATTAAGTCGGCAAGTTCATCAATCACGACAACAAGATAAGGAAGTTTTTCACCCATGTTCTGTTCCCGGACTTTTTCATTAAATCGCTCAATTTCCCGAACACCGGAATGGGCAAATAATTCATAGCGCCGCTCCATTTCTTCGACAACCCATTTTAATGCGGCAGTTGCCGCCTTTGCATCTGTGATAACAGGGCTGACGAGATGAGGAATTTTATTATACGGAGCAAGCTCCACCATCTTAGGATCGATAAGCAGAAGCTTTACATCCCTCGGCGCCGCTTTAAACAGCAGGCTGACTAAGATCGTGTTGATGCATACACTTTTCCCTGATCCCGTAGCCCCGGCAATCAAACCGTGGGGCATTTTTTTCAGATCAGCCACGACGGGCTTTCCGGAAATGTCGAGTCCGAGGGCTGCGGTCAGAGGAGACGGATTCGTTCTGAATTCCGAACTTCTGATCATTTCGCGTAAATAAACCATTTTGCTGTGCAGATTCGGCACTTCAATTCCGATCGTATTTTTTCCCGGAATCGGTGCCTCGATCCGAATATCTTTCGCTGACAGGCTGAGTTTAATATCATCTGACAGATTTGTAATTTTGTTGACTTTCACTCCGGGCTCAGGATGCACTTCAAACCTTGTCACAGAAGGCCCCTGGGTGACATGAACGACATTTGCTTTGACATTGAAGTTCTCAAGCGTAACGTCCAACAGCTCGCGCTGCTCGTGTATCCAGGCCTGATCATCCTGCTTTTGCGCCGGCGGCACATCAAGCAAAGACATATTCGGGAACTGATACCCTTGAGGCGCTTTTTCTTTTTGTTTATCTGACGCAAGCATCATGACATTAAACGGAACAGAGCCTTTCTTCGATCCCGGAGCGGCTCCTGCTTCCCGCTTCCGCGGAGCTTCAGGCCGACCCTCGTCTGTCCTTTTACTCTCCCGGTTCTGTTCGCTGCTTTCGGGTGCACCCGCGCTTGGCGTTGGCTTTTCCGTTTCTGCCTGCTCTTGTTTCCAGCCAGCCTGGCTGCTTCCGTTTGTTTCTTCAAGAACGTCAGCCGGCGCGTTGGAATCTATCCGGTTTTTGATATCGGAAGGCCCATCGCTCTGGACGGATATTTCAGAGTCGCGGCCATGAGTGTGCGGCTCTTCCGTAACTGAAGGGGCAGGACGCGTTTCGTCCATGCCGTTAGCCTTCCATTGTTCTTCAGTGACGGCTTCTGCATCCTCTGCCGGTTCCATCTCTTCTCCGGTTTCCTCAATCTTATCCAAAAGCTTTTCAATTTGTTCCGGCGTTTGTTGAGCGGGGATTGCTTCTTCTTCCGTCGTTTTGCTCCAAGATGTGGAGGCTTTCTCTTTTTCAGCTTCATACCCTAGCGCTATCTCTTCGACGAGCCCGCCACCTTCTGTCTTTTGCTCTGGACGGAATTCCGTTTCTTCTGGAATGTGCGTTGAGACAGGTTTTTCTGTTCGTTCGGATTCATACCGCAGCGCTTTTTCTTCAGCGAGCCCCGCACCTTCTGTCTTTTGCTCTGGGCGGATATCCGTTTCTTCCGGAATATGCGTTGAGACAGGGGCTTCTGTTTGTTCAGCTTCATACCCCAGCGCTTTTTCTTCAGCGAGCCCGCCACCTTCTGTCTTTTGCTCTGGGCGGATATCCGTTTCTTCCGGAATATGCGTTGAGACAGGGGCTTCTGTTTGTTCAGCTTCATACCCCAGCGCTTTTTCTTCGGCGAGCACGGCACCTTCTGTCTTTTGCTCTGGGCGGATATCCGTTTCTTCCGCCATATCCGTGGATACCGGCGGGACATTTTCGAATTCGGCACGCCATGCCGGATTGCGGCTCTCGCTTTTGGTCAGCGGACGGCCGTTCTTTTCAGTTTGCAAGGAAGCTTCTTCTCGTATCGGCTGCTTATTTCCAACAAACTTCTGCTCTTTTTCAATTTCTTCGTTAAACAGCGTGACACGCGCTTCAGTTTGTTTTTTTGCACGATATGTATGATTTTCCGGCTTGGCCCTTTTCTGTTCATGAAAGCCGTAAACCGGTGATGGGATAACGGACGGCCTAAAAGGTTTTCTCGCCGCTTTCTCTTCATTATGATATGAATTGCCGGGTTTCGGCTGAGAAGCTGAATGCCGGCTTTCCGGACGGCGGGTCCTTTGTTCTCGGCTGCCATCCTTTTCCCGCGGCCGCGTGCTTTGATCAGGAATAACCGGGAAGCGGAATTTCCCTTTTGGATATTCATATACGACTTTTGCGTCGGATATTTGCGGCATCTCTTCGTCTTCCTCTAAAGATGAATCCGCCTCAAATTCCTCTATGTGCTTTTTTTGTTTTTCATTATCTTCATCATCGCCTAAAAACAGGCTGAACATTTTATTAAACCAGCTCATGAATCATCACTCTCTAACTCCCTTAAATTTTTCGGGGACGGTTTTAAGTATACCACTGCTTCCCCACCCAGAAAAGGACAAGTCCTTCTCAAGCGTCCGCCCTCCCGAATAAAAAAGCCGCCAAGTTTGTCTACCCAGCGGCTTCTTTTTTACATCTATTCGAAAGTTTTGTTCATTTTATGCCGTTAAAATGCAAAGGCTTCTCCTGCTTTACGGCTGTCATCAAGGACAAGAATGCCTTTTTCCTTCGGCGCGTCTGGGAGGTTCAGCTCCTTGGCAGAACAAATCATGCCGCTTGACGCCACTCCGCGAAGTTCGGCATCTTTAATGATCATACCGCTTGGCATCACAGCTCCGACTTTGGCTACGACGACTTTTTGGCCGGCTTCAACATTAGGAGCTCCGCAGACGATTTGCAGCGTCTCGCTCCCTACATTCACTTTGCAGACACTCAATTTATCGGCATTCGGATGCTTTTCTTTTTCCTCGACATATCCAACCACAAACTTCGGAGAAAGGTCGACGGTCAGCTCGTCTTTCAAACCGTTGCGGACCAGAATTTCATTCACATCCTGGACAAAGGATTCGGAAAGCGCAATAGCTCCGCTTTCCTCAATGCTCAAATATGAGGAGGCATTAAAAATGTTATAGCCTGCTGTTTCCTTTGTGTCTTTGTGAAAAATTTTCACGACGTCTCCGTACCGCTCAAAAGCGATCTCTTCGCGCGGAATATCGTTCAATGAGATGAGCAGCGTATCGCCTACGCCTTCTGGATTATAAAATGCGTTCATGAGAAAAATTCCTTTCTATCATTTCTTTTTAGGGCGGTTTTTAGCCAGAATAAAGATCGGTTCAAGCTTTCCATCCTCATACAGGAAAGAAAGTGCAGTGATCGGCACTGTTCCGTTTGCAAAAAAGCTCATCGACATCTGCCCGAGAATATCGTATCCGGCATTGTTGCGGATGTCGGCAATAATCAGCACATCCTGGTGAGGGATTGACACGGCGAGGGTCCCTCCCGCGCTTTTCTCATACTCTGCGAGAATCGATTCGTTCAACACCCTGCTGGCGTCATAGCCGTCATTTGCTCTGAAAAAGTAGAAGTGATTGCCGGCAACTGTGTCTTCTTTGACAACGGTCTGGAGCGAGCGAAGGTTAAAGGAAGCTGTTTCCCGAATCCTTTCCTTTGTCCAGCCCTCTTTTTCAAGCATTTTTTCATCGATCAGCCGGTATGTGTTGCCAAGGTCGAGCGCATAGTAAATTCGTGTTTCAGCCGTGTGGCCGTCAAAAACCAAGGGAACGCCTGCGCTGGACTTCTCGGGAAAGGAAGTTGAGCGGATGACGGGATAAATCAGACTTTCGCGTCCTTCCATTTCCTGCGACTGGCCTTTCATGGCATTGAGCGCTTCCTCAGTATAATAGACGACTTCGTCAATCGCATCATCTTTTTTCTGCTCCCATTTGGCGATGATCCCAGGGAGCTCGAGTGTAATGCCTTTTCCAGTGTTTTTATCCTCGATTCTCAAGCTGTCTTTTTCCCTGTCGAAATGAAAGGACCAGTTGTCATTTTGCAAACGTTTTTTTAATATATCGGAAAGTTTCCTTGACGTCATTTTCATAGGGGAACTCTCCTTTCGGCTACTTATTCAGTGAATCTGTCAAAAATTGCTCGATTTCCTCTTTCGTTTTCCGGTCTTTGCTGACAAAGCGGCTGATTTCGTTTCCTTCTTTAAATACGAGGAAGCTTGGAATTCCGAAAATGTCCCACTCCGCGCACGTATCAATAAATTTGTCGCGGTCAACATAATAGAATGTAAATTCCGGATAATTCGCTTCAAGCTCTGGCAAAAACGGTTCTACAAAACGGCAGTCCGGGCACCAGTCAGCCGAAAACATCAACAAGGATAAATCGTCTTTCACAACTTTTTGCAATTCTTCATTCGTCTCGATCGTTTTCATCACTCAACGCCTCCAATATATGTTCTTATCATCCATTCGGATCATACCAGACAACCGGCTCCATAGCCAGCCTTTTGCTGTCCACCGGCTTTTTTAAAAGATGGACGATTCTTTATGTATCTTACCCGTTTTAAAAAGGGAAAATCTTAACGATCCGATCCCCTTTCATATCATAAGCATAATTTTTTTGCTTTATCAAGCCATTCTCGTTTAACATGGTAAGTAATAGGGTAAAAATATCCGTTAAGGCGCCTTGCGCCGTGATCTTATGACAGTCAGGAGGAGCATGTATGGAATTTATCGTTTATCTTGCCGGAGAAATACATAGCAATTGGCGCGAAGAAGTGAAGGAAAAAGCAAAATCGCTCAAGCTGCCGATCACATTTGTCGGACCGATGGAAAATCACGACCGCTCCGACAACATCGGTGAAGAAATTATGGGCAAGCAGGCTGATTCGATCGCGAAAGATGATGCAGCCTCAGATTTGAACAATTTTAGAACTTCCATTTTAATGAACAAGGCAGATGTGGTCATCGCTCTTTTCGGGGAAAAATACAAGCAATGGAACACGGCAATGGATGCTTCATACGCGATCGCCAAAGGCAAGCCCCTGATCATCATCCGACCTGAGTCACTCCATCATCCGTTAAAAGAACTGTCAAACAAAGCGAACATTACTGTAGAAACCGTAAATCAGGCGATTAAATCGTTGTCATACGTATTTGAAAGCCGGTAAAAAGATACCCTGTGCGTAAAGCAGCACAGGGTTTCTTTGTTCAATCATTTCTCAATATCGACTGTACGGCAGAACTGTCGCAAGCTTTGACAAGCTTAATCAGCAATTCTTTTGCAGCAAGGTAGTCATCAACGTGGATAATGGAAGCAGATGTATGGATGTATCTTGAACAAATACCGATCACGGCCGAAGGAACGCCTTCATTTGAGATGTGAACACGGCCGGCATCGGTTCCTCCCGGGGAAACAAAATATTGATACGGGATGTCATTTGTCTCTGCCGTATCCAGCACAAAATTTCTCATTTCGCTGTGCGTCACCATGGTCCGGTCGAAAATCCTCAACAGCACCCCTTTGCCAAGCTGGCCAAATTGATTTTTGTCGCCGCTCGCATCATTTGCCGGACTTGCGTCAAGCGCGAAAAACAAGTCAGGCTGTATCATATTGGCCGCAGTTTGCGCGCCCCTTGTCCCGAGCTCTTCCTGGACGGTCGCGCCTGAGTAAAGAGTGTTCGGAAGTTCTGTTCCCTGCAGTTCTTTCAGCAATACAATGCTGAGTCCGCAGCCGTAGCGGTTATCCCATGCTTTCGCAAGAATCTTCTTTTCATTTGCCATCGGAGTAAACGGACAGATCGGCACGATTTGCTGGCCTGGTTTGACACCGATACGTTCAGCATCTTCCCTGTCATCCGCACCGATATCAATCATCATGTTTTTGATATCCATCGGACGTCTCCTCTGCTCATCTGTCAAAAGATGAGGAGGCGTGCTCGCGATGACGCCGGGGATCGGCCCGTTGTCCGTATGGATTTCCACCCGCTGGGCCAATAAAACCTGGCTCCACCAGCCGCCCAGCGTTTGAAATCGAAGCAGGCCGTTGTCTGTGATTGATGTAACCATAAATCCCACTTCATCCATATGGCCGGCCACCATGATTTTTGGACTGCCTTCCGGTCCATGTTTAACGCCGAACACGCTTCCAAGTCTGTCCTGGATGATCTCATCAGCATATTTTTCAAGCTCTTTTTTCATGAAACGACGGACAAGATGTTCGTTTCCCGGAGCGCCGGGGAGCTCCGTCAGCGTTTGAAAAAGCGTTCTCGTTTCCTGATTCATCTGTTTCCCTCTTTTCTTATGTATCTCTCTACATTTTACATAAGTGTGCGATGTGTTTCCAGAAGAGAGCCCATCCTTAACACGGACGGACATGTTCTGTATAATGAAAAAAACAAGCTTTGGAGGTGCTGAAAAGATGAAACTGCGCCATTTTCTTCTTGGGGCCGGCATCGGCATTGCCGCGGCCGTTGTTGTCAAACAATACGTTATGCAGCCTTACATTTCTTCTGAAAAAGCGCTGCGCATCGTCAAGTCCGCTTTTAAACAGAGAGGTCCGATCGACGGTTCATGGATATATTCCGTTCCGGAAGCCTATACCGTAAACGGCGAAACCGTCATGGTGTACAAAACAGGCATTACCCGTTCCGCTTTCGGAGAGCTTGAACAGTACGAAGTCATGGTTGATGCAAAAACAGGCATGATCGTAGATGTGATTGATACTGCAGCATAGCATCAAAAAGATGCGGCCTGATGGCCGCATCTTTTTATATGGCGCGAATCGGCCGGTAGACCGGATGCCACATCGCATCCTGCACCGCCTGAATCACATCGTCCGGCTCATTTTCTGCAACTCCGTCTTCTATGGCTGCTTTGATGACAGCCGTTGCCACGGTTGCAGAAACCGTGCGCAAATCCTCAACTTCCGGAAGAAGCGCGGCGCCGGGCCGGCCGGTATCAACCATGCCAGCGATCGCAGCCGCGCTGGCGTAAAACATGTTGTCCGTAATCAGCCTTGCTTTTGATACGAGCGTTCCGAGCCCAAGGCCTGGGAATACAAAGGCATTATTCGCCTGGCCGATCGCATAACGGGTGCCGTTGTATTCCACAGGCGCAAACGGACTTCCTGTGGCGACGAGCGCCCGCCCTTCCGTCCATTTGATCAAATCTTCAGGCTTTGCCTCAGATAACGGCGTCGGATTGGACATCGGAAATATAGCCGGCCGTTTCACATGCTTTGCCATTTCTTTTACGATTTCCTCTGTAAATGCGCCCGATACAGTCGAGGTTCCAATCAAAATGGTAGGCTGCACTTTTTTAACCACTTCGAGCAGATCGATTGTGTCCCCCGGGCCGTTCCGGCTGAAGCCTTTTACCTCGTCAGCAGGCCTTGCATACGGCTTTTGAATGTCCTGCAAGTCGTTCATATCGTCGGTCAGCAAACCGTTCCGGTCAACACACCAAAAACGGCGGTATGATTCCTCTTCCGATGCCCCCTCTTGAACGAGGGCGGCGCGAATTTGCTCAGCGTTGCCGATCCCGGCCGTCCCCGCTCCGAATATGACCACTTTATGATCCTTCAGCGGCATTTTGGATATTTTGACGGCCGCAAGCACCGCTGCGAGGGTTACTGCTCCCGTGCCTTGAATGTCATCGTTAAAGGTGCAAATTTTGTCTTTGTATTTTTTCAAAATCTGACGTGCGTTCTGCGTTCCGAAATCTTCCCAGTGCAGCAAAACGCCTGGAAACGTCTCGGTTGCGATTTGAACGTATTGCTCAATAAACGATTCATAACGCTCGCCCCTGATCCTGGAATGCTGATTCCCGACATAAAGCGGATCATTGAGAAGCCTTTCTTGATTTGTCCCCGCATCAATGACTACGGGGAGTACCCTGTTAGGATCGATTCCCGCAGCCGCAGTATAAACGGCAAGCTTTCCGATCGAAATGGCGATGCCGCCGACTCCCCAATCCCCGATTCCGAGAATTCCTTCAGCATCAGTTGCCACTATCAAATCGATCCGGCTTCTTTTAGCGGCCAGATTTTCAAATGCCGTTTTCATACCTTCAGGGTCATTAACCGACAAAAACAGCCCCCGCGGTTTTCTGTATTCATGGCTGTATTGCTGTATTGCCGTTCCGACAGTCGGGGTATAAACTATCGGCAGCATTTCTGTCATATGATCGTTCAGCAGCCTGTAGAACAGCACTTCATTGCGATCGTGAAGCGCCGTTAAATAGACGTTTTTGCTCAAGTCATCAGGCTGTGATTGGAACTGTTTATACGCCCGTTTTGCCTGTTCTTCAAGCGTCAGCACCTTGGGAGGAAGCAATCCTGTCAAACCGAGAGCTTCCCTTTCCTCCGAAGGAAAGGCAACCCCTTTATTCAGCAGGGGAGTCGCAAGGACTTCAAATCCTCTTAATTGCGTCTCGATCACTTGTTCATTCAGTTTATTGTGGATCACCCGTCGTCTTCCTTTCAAAAGTTAGTTACCCTTAGGATGGATAACAACAAAGCAAACCATTCACCAAAATAGCTAGCGCCTTTCTCTTTTTACTGATTCTGCAATATCGCCGTTTTCATCCCATTTTAAAGCTCTGTAAAGGGCGTCATGGTAAAAAATGTACCAGGCGTTTTTTTCGGCGGCCTTCGCCTGCCATGCTTGCTTCGCGGCAATCGATGTCATCGGATAATCGTCGTACGCCAGCACCCAGAGAGGATTCTGATGGGCGTGTGTAGGCATAATGTCAGCCATATGAAGGGCCGTTTCACCGGCATCTTCGAGAACGATCACCGAATGGCCGTCGCTGTGGCCGCCTGTATGATGCATCGTGATTCCGGGCAAAACTTCAAGCTTCTCGTCGAAGGTCCTCACTTGATGCTGAACCGCTTCCCAGTTTTCTTTCCAATATGTATTTTGGGAGCGGATATTCGGATTTCTCATCTCTTCCCACTCGATCGCAGACGTGTAAATCGCTGCATTCGGAAACACGGAAACAAGGCTTTCTCCCTCAAAGCGCGTTAATCCGCATGCATGGTCAAAATGGAGATGTGTCATCAGAACGGCGTTGATATCTTCCGTTGAGAGCCCGAATGCTTTTAACGAGTCATCAATTGACGATTCTTCGGTGACCCCGTAATTTCGTTTTTGTTTATCCGTCAGTTTGCCGCGCCCGATACCGGAATCGATCAGCAGATTCGTGCCGTCTTTCTGAACAAGTATAGGGTCTGTTCTAAGTTCGATTTGATTTTTCTCATTGGCGTCATACTTTTTTGACCAAAGCGGCTTGGGAACAACACCGAACATTGCGCCCCCGTCCATATGCGTGACGCCTCCGTTCAGCCATGTCAGCTTGATTCGTCCGATTGTTAAAGTTTCCATGATCATCCCTCCTCCTCCTATCGTAGCAAAAAAAGCAACCCGAATCAGCTTCATTTGAAAGCAAAAAAAACAGACCGCAGGAAGCAGTCTGTCTTTTTATGTTCGCCATTCAGCTTCGACTCTGTAGATCGGCTGACCTTTAGCAGCGAACTTTTCTTCGTATTCGGTCATCACATTTCCTTCAAATTCGCTTTGATGCAGGTCAAGGCTGACAAACGTCAAAACGAGTCCGTATTCGGAAAAACTGGTGAGGGAGTACTCAAATAACCCGCGGTTATCGGTTTTAAAATGAATCTCTCCCTTGCCTCCGAGCACCTGCTCATACTTTTTCAAAAACGCTTGATTGGTCAGACGGCGCTTTTCATGGCGCTTTTTCGGCCACGGGTCGGAAAAATTCAAATAGACCCGGTCGACCTCCCCGTCTGCAAAAACGTCTGAAAGCATATTGGCATTGATGTTCAAGAGCTTTACATTCGGCGCCTCTGTCTGCTTTACTTTATCAACAGCGGTTACGATGACGCTTTTAAATAATTCGATTCCGATATAGTTTACACCCGGGTTTTGCAGGGCCATTCCTGAAATAAATTGCCCTTTTCCGGTTCCTACTTCAATGTGGATCGGGTTGTCATTTCCAAAAACGGAATGCCATTTCCCTTTGTATTGAGACGGCTCGCTGATCACAATATGAGAGTTTTCAGCCAGGTAGTCATCCGCCCAAGGCTTGTGACGCATTCGCATGTACTTACACCTCTATCTGTTATATCGTCTTACAACATACCATGAAATGCGGGAATCCCGCAAGGCTCTTCCAAAGCAAAAAAGACCGAAGATCGGCCTCCGGGTCTTTCGCGTATAAATTACAGCTTTCTGAACATTTTAATCCATATACTCCGAGTATGAAGGGAAGTGCCAATATTATGGGCTTAAATCAGCAAAATCAGATTCATCTATTAAAAGACATTCTCTCAGACCATCAAGCAGACTGCACCGGAACCGTCGCTGAATGCGAACAGCTGGAGCGGATTATCAAGTCTTTAATGGCAAATACGAATCTTGACGCCGGCCTGAAAGGCGTTCTCGAAGACATTTATTTGTACAGCCAGCGGGGAAGAGCGTCCGCTTCGATCAACAACCACATTCAGGAGCACCAGGATCATCTTACACAATGGGTGGAAGATATCGACTCATTTTCATGAAGATCCGGCAAGACGCTCCATCAATGCGTGCAGCTGTTCCAGCCCCTGGTGAAAGCCTTCCTGATTGCCTTTCGCTTTTTGCCAGAGTGTTGTCATTGTCTTTTCCGCCAATACGTACCAGGCCATTCTCAGCCTGAGATTGTCCGTTAACGAAGAGCCGTAGCGTTCGAGCCAGCTTCCCCATTCCCGCTCTTCAACGTAATGATAAAGAAGCGGCCCCAGATCGATCGCGGGGTCTGCAATCATCGCTCCATCCCAATCGATTAAATAAAGCTGGTTCTGATCTGTGAGAAGCCAATTGTTATGATTGACATCGCAGTGACAGACGACCTTTTCTCCGGACTGTACATCTTCCAGATGGCGCTCCAGATATAAAAGGGCTTGGTCCAGCTGCGGTATCGGATATTGCCGGGCCTGGATAAACTGCTTCAATTGAGTGATTACAGAGCTTGGCTGAAAAGGCTGTTTGCCGAGTCTCTTCAGCATGTCTAAAAGCTCTTTGGAGCTGTGAATTTTCCGAAGCATCTCAGCCACCGCCTGGCTGTTCATATCCTTCGGCTTCAGCTCTCTTCCCTTGAGCCAGTGCTGTGCCGTAATCACATCCCCGTTTTCCATTCGTTTTGTCCAAACGAGCTTAGGAACAATTCCTTCCGCGGACAGGACAGCCAAAAAAGGAGAGCTGTTGCGCTTTAAAAAAAGCTGCTGTCCATTATATTCTGCATAATATGCGTCTCCTGTAGCTCCTCCTGCGGGGGAAATCTCCCATTCGCTACCTAGTAATTGTCCCAACCAGTTCATATCGATTTTCAACCCATCATTTCATTAAAAGATTTTAAAAAGCATCTGCTCCCTGGAACGGGCAGCAAACCGCTTGTATTGTCGTCTCTTTATATTCAAATAAAAAGACGGCTATTGAGAGTCATTTGTGCTAAACAATAGCCGTCTTTTAAATTTTAGCGCTAGACGCCAAACTTCGTCAAGCAAAACTAAAAAATCCCTTTTGGTTCGTATAAAACATAGGTCCCGATGCCGTTCAGCCGAAGCCTTTTTTCCACTTGAACCTTCCCATTGAAGAACGTAAAAGGATCGCAGTGCAGCAAGTACCGTTTCTGATCGGGCAGTTCAAGCGTCTCCTTTTTTGCAAACGGACAATGCACCACTATGATTTCGTTCCAGGGATCAAATGCCGCGATGTTCTTCAGCTTGTAAGCCGTCACCTCTCCAGTACCGCTCATAAAAGAAAGATGTTCCTTGACTTCTTCCTCTTTTTGCAGACGAAAAGCGGGATGGCTTCTCCGCAGCCGGATCAGCTGGCGCACATATTCGACATCCTCGCAAAGCTCCGCCCGCTTTTCCCAATCGAGCCTGTTGATGCCATCTCCCGAGCTGTAGCTGTTGCTGTCCCCATTCTTTGTTCGGCAAAATTCCTGCCCGGCGTGAAGAAATGGAACGCCTTGCGAAAGCAGGACGATCGACAACGCGAGCCTTTGCCTGAGCCGTTTTGTGTACACATCTTCTTCCGAACAGAAGGCCATTTTATCCCAAAACGTATGATTGTCATGGCACTCCACATAATTAATTGACTGTGCTGGCGGCAAAAATCCGGGTGAACCGGCAATACCGTGCTGAAGCGCCGCTTTTTTCCATGTGTCCCCTAAAGCATACCCGCGGTCACTAAGCTCAAATGTACTCCCTTTGACTGCGTTTCTGAACCGATCATTAAAAAAGCCGACCGCTGGAACTTTTCCGGCATTTTGCAATGTTGCTTTTTGCCCGCTTTCAAGCGGGGTATTTAAATCCCAGCCTTCTCCGAACAGAAGCACGCCCGGCTTCACATTCTCGGCAAGCTTACTGATTTGGCGGACGGTTTCAATATCAAGAATGCCCATTAAATCAAAACGAATTCCGTCGACATCATATTCTTCCAACCAATAGCGGACAGAATCGAGGATATATTTTCGCACCATCAACCGCTCAGAAGCAATATCATTTCCGACGCCTGTTCCATCGGATGGAAAACCGTATTCATTATGTCTGAAAAAATAACCGGGAACCGTTTTTTCAAAAGGGGACGTTTCCCTCTTGTACACATGATTATATACGGCATCCATGATCACGGAGAAACCGTGTTTGTGCAGCGACTGAATCATCGATTTCAGCTCGGTGATTCTGCATTTGGGGTTCTGCGGATCGAGTGAATAGCTTCCTTCCGGGGCATTAAAGTGAATAGGGTTATAGCCCCAATTATAAGATTGATCAGGAGCAAGCTCATCAACTCCGGCAAAATCGTGAAAGGGCAGAACCTCGATGTGGGTGACGCCGAGCTCTTTCAAATAGGCAATTCCCGTTGAGAAGCCGCCGGACGTTTCAGTTCCGTCCTCTGTAAAAGCAAGATATTTGCCTTTATGGCGCATACCGCTGTCCTCATGAATCGAGAAATCGCGGATGTGAACCTCATATATAACTGCATCGCACGGACTGTGAAGGCTTGGCGCACGGTGTTTTTCCACCTTGACTTCATCAGGATCTAATACAACGCCTTTTTCCCCGTTTGCCGTAACAGCTTTTGCATAAGGATCGACTGTCAATAACGGCGTCCCATTTACATAAAGCTCATATAAATAGGACCAGCCGTTCAGATCGCCTTCGACCGTTACCTCAAAAACACCCTTTTTTCCGCGCATCATTTGAAAAGTATTTGTTTGAAATGAATCAGGGCTCTCCAGCTTGATCGCTGCCGTACTCGCGGTCGGCACCCATACCTTAAATAAAGTACGCTCTTTTGAATAAAAAGCCCCGAGACGGCCGTCATAAAAAAAAGCCTTGTCAAACGCCGCGCTTCTCGTAACAGAGCCGATTTGCAGGTCTGTCCAGGCGCTTTCTTCACAGCATACTTTGTGAACTCTTCCGAACGGAACGGTGCGGCTGCTTTCGAGAACATACTTAAATTGCTCCTCAAGCTCCTCCGTCGCTTTTACTGAAAGCCCTATCTTCTCTCCTTGATCATCTTCAAGAAAAAAAGGGGGGCTGCAGCTTGACGCACGGCTCTTCTGAACTAAAACAGTGATCGTTCTCATTCCATCGAGATAAGCTTCAAAAGGGCGGCTGATACCCGGCATCTCAGTCTCTCCTTCATCCGAAAGATTTAAGCTCTTAATCGAAGGGATTCGGTCCCTGTTTTAATGAAAACGGGCGCCCAGCCGATCACCTCTCCATCCGCCTGAAAGAGCACCCGCTCATTCGTATGAAAATAGATGTCTTTCGTCTTAAACGCCGTAACACCGTTTTTGCCGACATGTTTGCCGAATATCATCGCAAACAAGAGGCCGGCTTTTTTCAAGATGGGCAGGTCTTCGATAATGATCACGTCTAAAAGCTCATCCCGGGGATTTGCGTTCGGTGCGATCTTCATTCCTCCGCCATAGTAAGGGTGATTTGAAACCGACGCAAACCAGATTTTTTTAAACGTACGCTTGTCATCCCCGTTTTCATACGAAAGAACAAATGGTTTAAACGTAAACGCCGTCACAAAGAAAATCAGCGGATGAATCAAATGATTCAGCCTGAGAGCAGCCGTCCATTTCGGCAAAGCTGACACCTTTTTGGCGGTGCAGGCATCAAACCCGAGGCTGAGATGATTAGCAAAATAAAGTTCGTTTTCACTGTCTTTCGTATGAAAGCTACCGAGGGCATAGGTCCGGGTCAGCGATTGCCCTTTTCGCTTCATTTCTTTGATGACATTCGATTTTTTCACGGTAAAGCCGCGTTTAAAATCATTGCTTAAGCCTGACGGGATGACGCTCAGCTGAATGTCCCGCAAGCTGACCAAGCCATTGAGCACTTCATGGACGGTTCCGTCCCCGCCGATCACCAGCAGGCGCTTCAGTCTGTCATCCTGCATTGTTGATATTTGCCTTGCCAACACTTCAGCATGCCCGGGATGCTGAGTCATAAATGAGCGGTACGATACATCTGCTTTTTGGAGGTCTTTCTGCAATGATTTCCATACTCTTAAGGCCTTCGAGTTTCCCGCCTTTGGATTTATGATGATATACCAATCGCTCATGATTCCATTCTCCATTTTATAGTATGAAAAAGCCGGGATAACGTTCTGGCGGTCAGCTCAGCCATTCCTGTCTCCGCATCGAGTCGGAGACGCCGTGCGACAACAAAATTTTCGCCGTTTTCAGCTGCTGGCTTTTAATCGGGGCGAAGTTCTTTTGCTGTTTCTCCAGCCACTCTTTCCAGTGTCTCTTGTCACAAATGCCGATTCCGTACGGGGGTTCCGGATAATCGATGTACGATGTCCGGCTGACGATGACTTTGCGCACAGGCAGTTCGATCCCCGATCCCTTTAACAAACCGGAAAGAACTGTGCCTGTCCTGAGAAGCTCGACAGCCGGGTTTAACAGTGACCGTTCCCTGCCCCTTACCGTTTTTTCTTTCCAAAAACGATCTTTAGAACCGATAAATGCGCTGTCCCTCTCACCTTCAAGAAATGACATACAGTAGATCTCAAGAGGCGTGAGAATCAAGACGCTGAGCTCTACCGCAGCCTGATTCACCTGCAGCACCGGCCGATACATGATGAAATATGAATCCGGCAGCTGCTGTGCTAAAATGTGCAGGATTTTATCGCTTTTTATTTCCCGGGAAAGTCTGGATATGTCAGAGATTGTCGAGCTTGCCCATTTCAGCTGAAACTCGTACACGTATTCTTTAAAAAACGACGCGAGTTCTTCCCCTGCCGCAGGAATTCTTGCGATCAAACTTTCATCCGTTTCTCCGTCCAGTCCGTTAAACCATTCATCGGCTTCTTTTCCTTTATTAATATCGGATGCTTCTTTTTTTCTCTTTAATGTAAATGTATTCTTTCTTTTTCCGACCGTTTCATCACCGGCGGCTCCTTTATCGTGGTGAATGCTTTCTTTCTTTTTTTCAGCCATCTCTTTAATTGACTGCCAGCGCTGCTTTTTCAAGCGGATAAACTGGTTGATATAATGATAAGGATCCTGTTCATATCTTGAAATACAGTCCTGTATTTTAATAATCTGTGCCATCTGCGTTCATCTCCGAATCTTGCTTTTCTGCAGCCGGCCGTTCGCCGAAATGGAAAACGGCTTGATGCTCGTATTTGGGAAGCCTGTCTAAATGGGTTTGAAAGATGGTGAAATGCCGGGCTGTAAATGACACCTCGGCTTCAAGCGGCTTCAGGCGGCCGTTCAAAGAGGCTGATCCATTCCACTTTCTGGCGACCGTCACATGTGGATGAAAAGGCCGTTTTTCAATATCAAAGCCCGCCTCATCTGCAGCATGCTTCACCCGTTCCCTCACCTGAAAGAGAGCGGCTGAGTATTCCGGTTCTACATGAAGAATTCTCGGCTCTGACGGCTTGCCGAACGTTCCGAAACGTTTCAAGGCAATCTGAAACGGAGCCGTCTCATCGGAGATCAGCTTGAGGCTGTCAGCGAGCATAGCCAGCTGCTCCTCTTCAGCAGAGCCGAGGAACACGAGGGTGATGTGGTAGTCCAAAGGATGCACCCATCTATGAAAAGAAAGTTCCGGACGGCTGCTGACCGTGTGATAAAGCGGCTCACTAAGCTCCGCCGGAATTGGAATTCCAATAAAGTAATGCGGTTTGACTGACATATGTATGGCTTCCTCCTCATTCGTCTTCTCTATATTTTAACAAAAAATATAAGGACTTATAACCTCTCTATTTTCCACTTTCCAAGGCCTTATGATAGGATATTGACAGAACCATGTTTTCTAGAAAGGGTGCACAGTCGTGAGAGCCGTTCAAAATATTGCAGAATTAATCGGGGAAACGCCCCTTGTCAAGTTGAACCGCGTTCAGCCCGAAAACGCGGCCCAAGTATATATCAAGCTTGAATCTTTTAATCCGAGCGGAAGCGTGAAAGACCGCGCGGCCTACCAAATGATCCTGGATGCCGAAGAAAAAGGCCTGCTGAAACCGGGTTCAACCATCATCGAACCGACGAGCGGGAACACCGGCATCGGCCTTGCGATGAACGCGGCGGCAAGGGGCTACAAAGCCATCCTTGTCATGCCTGATACGATGACAAAAGAGCGGATCAATCTTCTGAAAGCATACGGGGCTGAAGTCGTCCTGACGCCGGGAGATGAAAGAATGCCGGGCAGCATCAAAAAAGCGCAGGAGCTCGCTCGGCAAATCCCAGGCAGCTTTATTCCGATGCAGTTTGATAATGAAGCCAATCCGGAGGCTCACCGGAGATCAACCGCTCTGGAAATTGCCCGGGCAATAGAAGAAATCGGCAAACCGCTTGCCGCATTCGTTGCAACAGCAGGGACAGGGGGAACGATTACCGGAACAGGCGAAAAGCTGAAAGCGTTGTTTCCGGGGATAACCGTTCATGTGGCAGAACCTGCAGGGTCGCCAGTTTTATCCGGCGGCAAACCCGGAAAGCACAAGCTTGTCGGGACAAGTCCGGGATTTATTCCAAACATTTTAAATGAAAACGTCTATGACGAAATCTTAAAGATCAAGGACGAAGAAGCCTACGAGATGACACGCAGTTTGGCGCGGGAAGAAGGAATCCTTGTCGGCCCTTCTTCTGGAGCCGCTTGCTTTGCTGCTGTTGAAACGGCCAAGAAGCTCCCTCCCGACAAAGTGGTCGTCTGCATGACAGCCGATACAGGGGAACGCTATTTATCAAGCGATTTATTTCAATTTGATTAAGAAAGAAAGCCTGATTTCTGTTCTGAAATCAGGCTTTTTTATGAAGAAACCGATGATTGCACGGCTGCCGTCTTTTTTGAAAAGGTGTTGATCATCACGAACAACAGGAAAGAAAGAGAAGATAAAACACCGAAGAACAAATAGACGGACAGGGCTGAATAGCGTTCATAAATCAGCCCGCCGGCAAATGTACAAAACCAGTTGCCAAAACCGTTTCCGACGGCTGTGTACAGACTGATCGCTGTAGCGCCTAAATGGCCGGGAGCCAGCTTTCTTACGTATTGCAGCGCGGCCGGGATAAACAATCCAATGGAAAAGCCTTGTACAATACATGTCGCATAAACGAACGGCAGCGACGGCATGATGTAGTAAAAAAGCCAGCGAAGCGAGGAAATGAGAACCGCAAACAGCAGCACCCTTTCAATTCCAAACCGCTGAATCAAGCGGTTCGCGGCTTTCATAAAAGGCGCTTCACTGCCGGCAGCGACCAAAAACGCGATCCCCCTCTCCCGCAAGTGTGCCTCCGATTTCATTGATATAAATGCCAAAATAAATGTTATGAGCAAGTGTAGGTCCCATCATCAGAAAGGCGGCAAGCAAAAAGATCAAATACTTTCTGATTTTGAATAACTCTCTGATCCCGCTCTTCAAATCGACCTTCATCGCTTTATTTTCTTTCGGAAGCCTGTGAGCAAATATAGCTGAGGCGATCAGGAACAAAGTAAACGTATAAAAAATAACGGAAAGATGAAAAATTTCAGCAAGCCTTCCCATTACAAAAACGGCGGCGGCAAAGCCAAGGGCTCCCCACAGCCGAATCGATCCGTAGGGGATTTTTGTTTTTTCCGAAAAACTGACCGCTATGCTGTCGGACAGCGGGACGATGGCGCTTTGAAATGCAGCAAGAAAAATCATCGCAAGAAGCAGCCATTCATATGATTTGAATAGTGAGAACAAAAAGGCAAATAAAGCCGTCAACAGTAAAGCCATCGTCAAAAGCACGGTAGGCTTTCTCGTTAAATCGCTCATGATTCCCCAGACAGGCTGGATGAAAATCATGACAACGGGGCTGATCGACAAGATCAGGCCGATTTGTCCGCCTGACAAATGAACGGCATCTTTTAAATACACGGAAAGAAGCGGATAAAACGCCCCGTAACCGAAAAAGAACAAAAAATAAAATGAATAAAACCGTTTCCTCACATGCAGCAATTCCTTTACCTGCTTCAAAAAGCCCCTCTCCTCTCGGACGCCTGTACGCACCTTTACTATATTTGTTATCCCTGAAAACAGCAATGTTTTTCAGCAAAAAAGCCGCTCTATAGAGCGGCCGTCTTTGTTGTGCTAAACATGCATCCCTGTCCTGGCATCGTTGTGATCCGTTATATATTCAATACGCTTAAAACCGCAGTTCTTTGCGTTTTGATACAGAAGCTCCAGCTTTTTTTGATCTTTGCAGTATATCGTGACAAAACTCGAATCGGCTGTAAGCACAATCAGCTCGCAGCTGCTTTTCATATATGATTCATATGTGCTGACATCCTCAGGATGACCATCCTGAGGAAAAGCCTTCAGATCAGCGAAGATAAGATAGTATCTTTTGTCTTCGAGCCTTTTTTTTAATGCTTTTCCTGTCAGCACCTGCGGTTCTTGGGGAAAAAGATTTTCATCTGACAATTCACCGTTTTGCACGAGATAGCATTCGCCATCTGCAAGCAGCCAATTGAAACAGGCCAGATCAACCGGCTTCAGCATATCGAGAAGAAAGCGCCCGTACCCGTTCGGGATTTCAAATAATACGCCTCGCTTATGACTCATGTCATCACTCTCTTTGCTACTTCGCCAATTCATAAATAGCCTGTGCATAAATCGATACAGCCTTCAGCAGATCATCGATTTCCATATACTCGTCTTTCTGATGGGCAACGTCAGGACGTCCTGGAAACAGCGGTCCAAATGCCACGCCGGCTTCCAGTGATCGTGCATATGTCGCCCCGCCGATGGAAATTAATTGTGCCGTTTCCCCTGTCTGCTCCTCATAGACCCGCTGCAGCGTTTTGATCAGCTCATGGTCTTTTGCTACATGATGGGGCTTGCTGTCTTTAAAGCTGATAAGGCGGGCGCCCTGTATTTGTGACAGCCCGGATTTCACCCGGCCGCTCTCTTCAGTCACAGGATAACGAATATTAATATGGGCCTCCCCGCCTTTTTCCTGTTCATACTGCAGCCGGCCGACATTCAACGTCAGCTCTCCGCTGATGTCATCACGGCAGTCGATGCCGATCTTTTTCCCTCTCGTATCTCCGGCAAAAGCCCCGCTAACCGTTTGAACAAAATGGAGACCGGCTCTGTCAAGGGATTGTGTATGTAAAAACTCGGCCAAAATGAGACCGGCATTGACACCGTTATTAGGCTCCATGGCATGAGCTGATTTGCCGTACACGGTTAATGTCAGTCTGCCGCCTTCTTGAAGAATACGCCCTTCTGCGCGCTTTTCTTTTACAAACCGGGCAAATGACTCTTCAAATCCTGACGGGGCAGCTCCGGCCAGAACGGCTTCGGCATCATCAGGCACCATGTTCAGACGCCTGCCGGACCGGAAAATCTCCAATACTAAGTCCGCACCTGTTTCCGCTTGATCAGTTTCAATTTTTAAAGCTGCGTCAATCAGGCCTTTTTCCGCATAGATAATCGGAAAATCAGCATCAGGCGCAAAACCGGCTGAAGGCATCTCTTCGTGTTTAAAGTAATGCTCGACACAGCGCCAGTCGCTTTCTTCATCGGTGCCGATAATCATTCTGATTCGCTTTGATAATGGGAGGCCCGAGTCTTTGACAATTTTTAATGCATGAAACGCGGCCATTGTCGGCCCTTTATCATCAAGCGCTCCCCTTGCATAGATGCGGCCATCTCTGATTTCTGCAGCAAACGGATCGCTCGTCCATCCATCTCCGGGCGGAACGACATCAATGTGGCAAAGCACGCCGATGATCTCCTCGCCTTTCCCCCATTCGATATGGCCTGCATAACCGTCAAGATTTTTGACCGTAAACCCGCTTTCTTCCCCTTTATTTAGAAGCGCTGTCAGGCATTCTTGAATTCCTTTTCCAAACGGCCGGCCCGGACCCGCCGTCTCTTCATCAAGGACGCTGTTGATTTTTAAAAAACCTTGAATATCCTCTACGATCTCATTCCGTCTTTTTAAAACTTCCTGTTCCCAGTTCATAATTTCGCCCCTTCTTTTTTCAGTTTAGCCAAAAACCCTTGCAAAAACACCCGATAACGAATAATATAGATATTGTTTTGCTATAATGTTCGTTATTGGAGGAAATGATGTTTAACATAAAAGAAAACCAAACCACAGTCAAAAAAGAAATCCTCGCCGGTATTACAACCTTCTTTACAATGGTTTATATCGTCGTGGTCAACCCGAGTATCCTCTCCGGCACAGGCGTCCCGTTTGATCAAGTGTTCACTGCCACAATCATCGCCGCAGTCGTCGGAACGCTTTGGATGGCGCTTGCCGCCAACTTTCCGATCGCGATTGCACCCGGGATGGGACTGAACGCGTATTTTGCAGTGTCAGTCGTCGGCTCGTCCAACGGCGAAATTTCTTACCAGACGGCGTTCAGCGCTGTCTTCGCGGCCGGTATCCTCTTTATTATCTTATCGCTAACACCTCTTAGAAAACAACTGATCGAAGCGATTCCGGCCAATCTAAAATACGGGATTACCGCCGGAATCGGATTGTTTATCGCTTTTGTCGGTCTGAGAGGAGCCGGAATCATTACCGCCAATGAAGCCAATTTGGTCGGGCTCGGCAATCTGCACTCGCCCGGAGTGATACTGGCACTAATCGGCTTGGCTTTCTCTGTTGTTTTGATGGTCATGAATGTGAACGGCGCTCTATTTTTCGGTATGATCTTAACCGGACTGATCGCCTTTTTCACCGGCCAGCTTGAGTTTACCAAAGGGATTCTGTCAATGCCTCATCTGCCCGAAAAGCTGATTGTCACAAACCCTTTCGCCGCTTTTGGCGATGTCATCCACTACGGCCTTTATTCGGTTGTGTTCTCGTTTCTGCTCGTGACGATTTTTGATACGACAGGAACGATGATCGGTGTCGCCGAGCAAGCCGGACTCATGAAAAACAACAAACTGCCGAATGCAAGAAAAGCCCTCCTTGCCGATTCGACAGCGACGACGATCGGTGCAATGTTCGGGACAAGCCCGACGACCGCCTATATCGAATCATCCGCCGGGGTGGCCGCAGGCGGAAGAACAGGGCTTACGTCTTTAACCGTCGCTGTGCTTTTCGGCGCAGCGCTGTTTTTCAGCCCGCTTGTCAGCGCGGTCTCCGGGATCGCAGCGATTACGTCACCGGCATTGATCATTGTAGGAAGCATGATGATCGGCGCTGTGACCAACATCCGCTGGAAAGAACTTGACGAAGCATTTCCTGCCTTTCTCGTCATTTTGACAATGCCACTGACATCGTCTATTGCGACAGGCATTTCCCTCGGGTTTATCTCTTATCCGATTGTGAAAGCCGCGAAAGGCAAATGGCGCGAGATTCATCCGCTTGTCTTCGTGTTTGCCGTTCTCTTTTTCATACACCTCTTCTTTTTGGAAGGGCATTAAACGACTGAACCCCGTCTTTTTTAAAAAGACGGGGTTTTCAGCATAAGGTTGAGTGCGATGACGAGGCAGCACCAGATCAACCCCGGATAGTAAAGCCAGTCGATGGAACTCCGCCTGGCTTCATAAAAAGCGTCGCTTTCTTTGTCTGCCCCCAGCAAAAAAACGCGTTCCATCACCTTATCAAAATGGACGGATAACAGACTTCGATAAGCGAATGCAAAAACCAGGAGAGCACCCGCTTTCATCCAGATCGGTCCAACCATCATCAGCGCCGTAAAAATGCCGATCATTTGCATAAGCTGTCTTTTATAGTCCGGATGGCGCAGCATCACTTTAAAAAAGATTTCCTTAAGACCATTTTGCATTGTACGCACTTTAAAGATGTTCTGAGATTTTTTAAAGAACAGCCGCGGCCTTTTCGCCTTTCGTTTCCCCGGCTTCGGCACGCTTCCGTCAAGGTTCAGCGACAGGAAAAATTTTGCGAGTCTCAGCTTTCTTCTGTTATCAAACTCAACCTCTTCATAAAATAGAAACATGTTTCCGATGGTGCCTCTGGCGGTCTTTACCACGGCCGCAGTCAGCACCAGACCGCTCAGGAGCACAATCGGCCAGGAAAAGAATAAAACAACTGCACAAGCCGACAGCCACACGAAAAAGATCAGCCCGGCGTTCAGCACCCTGTGTTTCAGCTTGTACTGCCGCCCGAGGTTCCGCCGCTTTAAGACGGTGATCAAGAAATTGAGGCAGAAATAATAAAAGAATACGGCGAGACAAGCAGTCAGTTCGGCCCCAAACTGTCTGACGAACAGAGGAGTAAACACGGCCGCCGCAAACAGCCATTTACAAATCTGGACAAACAGACAATATAAATAGCCGCACCTTTTCATGTTCAACACGAGCGTCTTTTTTTGCAACAAATAAAGCTGATCGGCTTCCATTAAAAAAGTCCTCACAGACCCAAACAGCGTAAAAACGGCCGGAGCCAGTACAATCAATCCGGCCTGCCACCCGTTATGAAACGAACCTCCATTCAGCCATTTGATATATTGATAAACACCGATTCCAGCCCCAGGCAGCACAATATACAGCGCAACCGTCCAATCGATGACCAGTTTTAAGATCCGCAGCTGATAAAGACAGTCCGCCTTCAGCCTGCTGATAAACAGCGACCGGCCGCTCATGCTGGCGCACCCTTTACAGCATAGTAAAAGCAGTCAAGCAGCGAGCCATTCGAAAGGCCGGTTTTCTCCTGCAGCTCTTCGAGTGTACCTTCCAGCATCAGACGGCCATTTGAAATCAGCAAAAAACGGTCACAGATCTTCTCGGCGGTATCCAGCACATGCGTACAAAGCAAAATGCCCGCTCCCCGCTTCTTCTCTTCTTTCAGCATATCCAAAAAGAGGCGGCTTGCGATCGGATCGAGCCCGATAAACGGTTCATCGATAATATATAGGTCAGGCTGCATGAGAAAAGCATGGATCAGCATCAGCTTTTGCTGCATCCCTTTCGAAAAGCTCCCCGGATAATCGTGAAGCGCATGCTCCAGCGAGAATCGTTTGATGAGCCGATTTGCCCTCGGCAAAAACGAGGAATCGTCCTCCTGTAAAAACGTCCCTAAAGCCGTGATATGCTCCCATAAAGTCAATTCGTCGTAAAAACTGGGCTGTTCAGGTATGTATGCATAGTTTGACGTTTTAGGCCATTCAATCTGTCCGGCCATATGCCTTGTTAAACCGAGTATCGTTTTAATTGTCGTGCTTTTCCCCGCTCCATTCGGGCCGATTAAGCCGACGAGCTCGCCTTCCCCTACAGCAAATGATATATTTTCGATCGCCGATTCCTCTTCTTCATAACCGGATTTTTCGATATGCACCTTTAACTTCATCATCTACACCACCTCTCTTTTATTACGTATGAAGAAAGAAAAAGTTTAAATTTTTTTATCAAAAAAACGCGATCGCACTGCATGTTCTGCTTACGATTTTCATTTTTTCATTAATTTGGATCCGGCTTTTTTCTGGATATTTGGCAAAGAAATCGTGTATAATATTTATTGATCATTTTCAAGAAATGATCGCTAACCGTCCATGCTGCATTTTGGAGTCGTAAGTTGTGGTAGTCAAGTCCATTCGATCATACGATAGGGAGTGGTTGTTTGAAACCTTCAACAAACCGAATGCTAACCAGGATCAAATCAGTCTACATGTTCATTCAAGAAAAAGGACTCGTTACAACCCAGGAACTGGTTGATGAATTTGGCACTACACCGAGAACAATCCAGCGTGATCTGAATGTGTTGGCATACAACGATCTAGTACACAGCCCTAGCAGAGGCAAATGGGAGACTACAAGAAAAAAAGTGAAAATCTCCTCATAGTAATATTCTGAAAAATTGAACTTTAGCGCTGATTATCATATAAGACAGCCATCAAACATAAAAAGCATCAAACTCAATGAAGTTCGATGCTCCATAAACCCACTTCAGGCACTCGACGAATCAGAGTGTCTTTTTGTTTTGCAATGCGGCTAGCTCGTGTTCAGAGAGCTCCCTGTATTCCCCCGGCAAAAGCTCTTCATCGAGATCGACATCCCCCATTTTCAGCCGCTTTAAATAGATGACGTCATGGCCGACCGCCTTCAGCATTCTTTTTACCTGATGAAATTTCCCTTCCGTTATTGTCAAAAGCAGACGTTCCACGCTGTTTTCGCTTTCCAAAAGCGACGCTTCAGCCGGTTTTGTGACATAGCCTTCACCGATATCGACCCCTTTTTCAAGCTGGTCCAGAGCCGCCTGATCAATCGGCTTATTGACATGGACTTCATACGTTTTAGGCACGTGTTTTTTCGGGGATAAAAGCTGGTGTGCCAATTGTCCGTCATTCGTCAGAAGCAGCAGTCCCTCAGTATCTTTGTCAAGCCTTCCGACCGGAAACGGCTCAAACCTCAGCAGCTCAGGATCGAGCAGATCGACAACCGTTTCCTGCCGGCTGTCTTCTGTTGCAGACAGCACTCCTTGGGGCTTGTTCATCATCAAGTAAATAAATTCCTGATAAATGACGGGCTCACCGTATACCGTGATGTCGTCTGATTCCGGGTCAACGTGCTCTTTGGCGTCTTTGACTAGTTGATCATTGACGCGCACCGCGCCGTTTTTCAGCATTTTTTTGACTTCTTTTCTTGACCCGTAGCCGCTGTTTGACAACAGTTTATCCAATCTCATGAAGACACTCCCTTTTTTTCTGCATAAAAAGAAAAGCCCTTTTTAGGAGGACTTTCTTTTGAAAAAGCGATTCAACCGCTGACCGAAGATTTTTTCGAGCAGCTTCACACGGTAAGCCAAGTACAGATAAACTGATCCGCCGACCGCGGTTGTGATGAAAATGACGACAGCAGACCTGATCTGCCCGCCTTCATATGAAATAAACAGACTAAGAAGCGCCTGAACAAGCAGCAAAATGATGCCCATAACCGCCGTCAGGATCAGCATCAGCAAAAACCGTTTAAACAGTTTGCGATACGAATAGCCTGCATGGCGTTTAATCATGATAAATCCATATAGGAGTGACGCTGAATAGCCGAGCGCCGTTGCCAAAATCGACCCGCTACCTTGAAACAGCTTGATTAGCGGAACGTTAAGCGCGATTTTGATCACAATCCCGATCATCAAACTGACAACCGCAAATTTCTGCTTGTTCACTCCCTGCAAAATTGCAGCGTTGACGGTGAAGAGCGAGAATAACAGCGCCACAGGTGCGTACCAGAACAAAATAACTCGTCCCATTTCAGGGAGCAGGCTTTCCGAGCCGTAAAAGAACGTGTAAACCGGACCCGACAAAAGAGCCATACCGACTGATGCAGGAAGAACGATGAAGAGAATGATCTGCATCGCCTGATCAATCTGTTTGTTTAAAGCAGGGAAATCTTTGTTGGTAAAGTTTTCAGTCACCGCCGGGATCAAAGTCAGGCCGAATGCCGTCGCGAGAGATACCGGAATCATCACAAGCTTTGGCACGTACAGCGTCACGATCGCCATCAAATCCTGGCTGATGTTTTGATAGCCGGCTGCAATCATCGCTTTATTAAACGTATTCGTATCAATGTACTGGTAAAGCGGTATCGCCAGCCCGACAAAGACGTAAGGAGCGGCATAGCTGAACAGCTCTTTAAACATCTGCCGGTACGTAATATTGGCGGAAGGAACAAGGTTCGGCTTCAGCGCCAGGAGCGCCCCTTTTCTTTTCTGCCAAGAAAAATAAAGAGTGAACAGCCCAGCGAACGCGCCGATCAAAGCCGCAAAAGTCGCATAGCCGACAGCGACGACAAGCCCGCCGTTTACTACTTTGATCACCAAGTAAGTGGCCGTTAATAGAAAAACGATTCTGGCAATTTGTTCAACGACCTGTGAAACGGCTGTCGGCCCCATCATCTGGTGACCTTGGAAAAAGCCTCTGATCAGCGCCAAAATCGGCACAACCAGTAAAGCGAGACTGACCATGCGAATGACATACACGACATGTTCAATCGTCAGCCCGTTGTTTTCTGTACCGCCAAGGGCCATCTCCGCAAAAAACGGGGCGGACAAATATAAAATGGAGAAAGCAATGATGCCTGTGACGAGCATCATCGACATTCCGGCGCGCAGCATCCTTCTCGTTGTTTCATAATCACCCATCGAGTTATATTTCGAAACAAACTTGGACACGGCCGCCGGAAACCCCATGGTCGCAATGCTTAAAAAAATCGTATATTGATTATAACCGTACTGGAACAGGGCACCGCCGGTGGCACCGACCATGGCTCCGAACGGAATCAAATAAATCATTCCGAGGATCCTTGAAATATAGGTACCAAGCGTTAATACAAATGTGCCTCTTAACAGTTTGCTTGACATGTTCCCAATCACCATTTTTCTTCAATAGATTCAACTTTTCTATTTTAACATACAGGCGCATCACTCAGGTAATAATAACATGGCTAAATTTTAACATGCCCATGTTTTATCGTTTTTTCATCATGCCGTTCTTTCGTTATAATAAGAAGATGGAGCGCGGATGTTGTCTGATCCAATCTGCCCCGCCTGCACAGAATGCAGGCTCTACAAGACAGGAAAGTTGAGGATAATAGTATGAAGTATTTTGATGTCATCGTCATCGGCGGAGGCCCCTCCGGGCTGATGGCCGCCATCGCGGCCGGTGAACAGGGGGCGGACGTTCTCTTGATCGACAAAGGTAACAAACTCGGCCGCAAGCTGGCCATTTCGGGAGGCGGACGGTGCAATGTGACAAACCGCTTGCCGGTTGATGAGATCATCCGGCATATTCCCGGAAACGGACGCTTTTTGTACAGCGCTTTTTCTGAATTTAACAATGAGGACATCATCAAGTTTTTTGAGCGCCTGGGCGTCAAGCTGAAAGAGGAAGATCACGGAAGAATGTTTCCCGTCTCCGACAAGGCTCAGAGCGTAGTAGATGCACTTTTAACAAGGCTTGAACAGCTTCATGTGAGCGTACGTACAAACGAAAAAGTGAAAACTGTCCTATACAATGAAGAAAAAGCGAGCGGGATCGTGACGGGCAGCGGCGAAGAGATTGCAGCAGGCTCTGTCGTTATCGCTGTCGGCGGGAAAAGCGTCCCCCATACGGGATCGACCGGAGACGGCTATGAATGGGCGGAAAAAGCCGGCCATACGATTACGGAACTGTTCCCGACAGAGGTTCCGGTTACGTCTGACGAGCCTTTTATCAAGCAGAAAACATTGCAGGGCCTATCACTGAGAAACGTCGCCCTCAGCGTATTGAACAAAAAAGGAAAGCCGGTCATCACCCACCAAATGGATATGATTTTTACCCATTTTGGACTTTCAGGGCCCGCTGTCCTCAGATGCAGCCAATTTGTCGTCAAAGAGTTGAAAAAGCAGGAAAAAGTCAAGCTGAAAATCGACTTGTTCCCTGACATTCATGAAGAACAGCTTTTTCAAAACATGCATAAAGAATTAAAAGACGCTCCGAAAAAATCACTTAAAAACGTGCTGAAGCCTTGGATGCAGGAAAGGTATCTGCTGTTTCTTCTCGAGCGCAACAAGATTGATCCTTCTGAAACCTTTTCATCCCTTTCCAAAGACCGTTTCAGAGCTTTCGTCAAAGACTGTAAAGAGTTTTCCGTCAACGTGAACGGCACCCTTTCGCTTGACAAAGCCTTTGTGACCGGCGGAGGGGTTTCCGTAAAAGAAATCGATCCTAAAAAAATGGCGTCCAAAAAAAAGGAAGGGCTTTATTTCTGCGGGGAAATCCTCGATATTCACGGCTATACGGGTGGGTATAATATCACATCCGCGCTTGTCACAGGCAGACTTGCAGGCTTGAATGCAGGCGGATTTTCGCTTTGCCGGAGAAAAAAATAAAATTGCTCTAAACCCTTGACAAATGTGGAATGGCAGAGTTTCAGCCCAGTGCTGAGACTTGTGCCTTTTTTGAAAAGTATGTTACGGTTAAAGAGTTTTGTTTCACCTGATTGTGGGGTAATAGGGGAAGCTAGGTCAAACTTCCTGAGAGAGAATGATTTTTATATGTGCAACTCATACTAAACATAATGATGGGAGTAAGGACGAAAAATGATTAGAGGGTGAGGATGATTTTGAAAAATATTTCAAGCGTTTTTTGGATTGTGATTGTTATCACAGCAGCAGCTGTATTATGGGGAATCGTTGCTCCGGATAACCTTCAAGCGTTAACGACTTCGATTCAAGGTTATGTTACAAACACACTCGGATGGTATTACTTATTGGTGGTTTCTCTGTTTGTCGCATTCAGCATCTTTTTGATCTTCAGTCCGATTGGAAAGATCAGATTAGGGAAACCTGAAGAAAAACCTGAATTCTCTCGATTATCTTGGTTTGCCATGCTTTTTAGCGCAGGTATGGGCATTGGTCTCGTATTTTATGGCGCGGCTGAACCGATCAGCCATTATGCCATTAGCTCTCCATCAGGTGAAACAGAAACAGCCCAGGCCTTCAGAGATTCTCTGAGGTATACATTTTTCCACTGGGGATTGCATGCTTGGGCGATCTATGCGATCGTTGCCCTTTGCATCGCATACTTTCAATTCAGAAAAGACGCGCCTGGCTTGATCAGCGCGACGCTGTTTCCGGTCTTCGGCGACAGAGTCAACGGACCGCTTGGAAAAGGGATTGACTGCATCGCTGTATTCGCAACCGTCGTCGGTGTAGCGACTAGTCTCGGAATCGGCGCCACGCAGATCAACGGCGGACTCCATTATCTATTCGGAGTGCCGAACAGCTTCCAGGTGCAGCTGGCGATCATTGCAGTCATCACCGTTCTGTTCTTAATTTCCTCATGGAGCGGAATCGGAAAAGGCATCAAGTATTTGAGCAATACGAACATGGTGCTGGCCGGCGTCCTGATGATCTTTATGCTTTTCGTCGGACCGACGGTATTAATTATGAACTCGTTTACGGACACGATCGGAACGTATATCTCCAATGTGGTGCAAATGAGCTTCCGCCTTGCGCCTAATGATCCGGACAGCCGTGAATGGATCAATTCATGGACGATTTTCTACTGGGCTTGGTGGATCTCCTGGTCGCCGTTTGTCGGTATTTTCATCGCCCGTGTATCAAGGGGGCGCACAATCAGGGAATTTTTGATTGCCGTCTTGTTTGCGCCTACTGTGCTGGCGTTTCTATGGTTTTCAATTTTCGGGGTTTCAGCGATGGATCTTCAGCAAAAAGGAATTTTCAACGTTGCAAAACTGTCTACAGACACGATGCTGTTTGGAATGTTTGACCACTACCCGCTGGCGATGATTACATCTATCGTTGCCTTGTTGCTCATTGCCGTATTCTTTATCACTTCTGCAGACTCGGCAACATTTGTTCTCGGAATGCAAACGACTTACGGTTCACTAAATCCTGAGAATTCGGTCAAGATATCATGGGGCATCATCCAGTCAGCAATGGCTGCGGCGCTCCTGTATTCAGGCGGACTATCGGCGCTGCAAAACACCGCCATCCTGGCCGCACTGCCGTTCTCAGTCGTCGTGATTCTCATGATTGTATCGTTATATAAATCTCTGTCACAAGAACGAAAAGAGATTAAACAAGCCGAGAAATTCCAGAAGCCAAGAAGCCCGAGGGTGAAAAAAGCATAAACGAAAACAGCTCTTCTCTCTGAAGAGCTGTTTTTTTATGTCCTGTATAAGATTAGCGCTGAAAAACAGTAAAGCTGTTCGCCTTGAGGATCGCATGCGGCTGATACGTCATATTTTATATCGACCAGCTGGTCTTCCGACAGTTTTTTTAAGAATTCATTGATTTCAT
This sequence comes from Bacillus sp. FSL K6-0972, assembly GCF_037976035.1. Classification (NCBI taxonomy): domain Bacteria; kingdom Bacillati; phylum Bacillota; class Bacilli; order Caryophanales; family Bacillaceae; genus Bacillus; species Bacillus sp. FSL K6-0972. The sequence continues at coordinate 3,209,732 of NZ_CP150260.1, forward strand.
GCTGCAAATCTTTTTCGTGTTCTTCATCAAATACGGCCACCTTCAGCATACGCTCTCTCCTTTCTATAATGAAAGGTATTCGCACACAGCCGAAGTTATGCTTAAAATCCTTAGCAAAAGAACCTTCAACATTGGCAGCGGACGCTCCGAACGTTTCCTGACATTTGGTGCTCCATTTTAAATAAAAAAACTTCTTACCTGTACAGATAAGAAGTCAAATCCGCTTATTTTGTTTTCGGCTTCGTGTTTCCGGTCCATTCTAGCATGCCGCCGACCATGTTGGTGACATCAAAGCCTTTATCCTGCAAATAGAGGCAGACATTTTCGCTTCGTTTGCCTGATCGGCACACAAAAATATAAGGCTGATCCTTTTGAAAGACGTCGAGTTTTTCAGGGATATCCCCCATTTTAATGTGGACGGCTTCAGGGATCATTCCTTCAGCCACCTCTTCATCTTCTCTGACATCAATAATGTTCAGCGTTTCTCCTTTTGCAAGCCTGTCTTTCAGTTCATCAGGCGAAATCTCTTTTATCGTCATCATTACTGCTCCCTTCAATTGCCTTTAGGTGAGACTATTATAGCAAAAGTCGGGAGGCCATTTCTATTTCGGCAGGTTTTCTCTATCGTCCGCTGTCAGGAAACACCGATTTGCCCAATGGCTGAAACGATCCGTCCTGTGCTGCAGAATCAGCTGTGAAGCTTCCCCCCATCAGGCAAACAAGCATGACGGCGAAAAAACAAATGGTTTTTTTCATATAAGCTCCTCCTTCATTTTATATATTTGATTTTTCGCATGCTGTGATTTTTCCAGGTAAAGCGCACTTTTTTCATGGTCGCCTGACTTCATGTAGTAGTCGGCAATATCTTTTGTCAGTTCAGCAACATGCGGCCATAGCCGTTTATCCCTCATATATTCAAGCGAAAATTCAATATCGAGCGGATGGCCAGCGTCATACAGGGCAAAAATCAGCCTGAACTTCGCTGCGTATTCATCCTCTCCTTGTTCCGCCGATCTGGTAAATCCCTCTTTGCAGAGACGTCTCGCTTCTTCGGGAGAACCGTTTTTGTACATGAGGTGAGACAGCTCAAAAAGGGTGTTGATGCCAAAAATCGATTGCTCATGGACACCGATTGAAAGGGCTTTTCTAAAATGCTCCTCCGCCAAAAGCGGCATGCTGCATTTGGCATAGTTCAGTCCCATATTATGATAGATCAGCCCGATGATTCGCCGGTTTTGGAGGGAAACGGCCTGATCAAGCGCCCGGCCGTAGTGCTCCTCCGCTTGTTTGATGCGGAACAGTTCAAACTGAACCGACCCGAGAATCATTTCGCACCCGATCGTTTTGTCTATGTATTCTTTATGCTTACTGAAAAGTGAGAGCGCTTTTTCGGAGTAGTTCAACGATCTGAAATGATCGTCTATTTGGTAGTAGGCGGTCGCAATTTTATAATAAAATTCCGCTTTTTCAATTTCATCCGTCAGTTTATGCAGCTTCGTTTCTGCTTTTTTGTAACAGTTGATCGCCTCAAGATAGTTTTTCTCATAAAACTCATACATGCCTGAAAAAAAGAAAAAATAGTATTGAATGATGTCATCCGCGCTCTTAACCGTTTCCTTCTGCCTTTTAATCTTCCGGAAGAGCTCGGCTGATTCTGCAAACTGCTCCATCATCAATTTGCAGCGGTAGTCCAAAAGCTGAAAATAGAGTTCCAAATCCCTGTTTTTGTCCATTTTAGAAAGCAGGTTTTGGATCTCGTATCTCAAAGATACAGCCTGGAGCGCTTCATGGCGCTTGATCATGGTGTACCACTGATTCAAGAGCCCGGCCGCTTTTTCGTATGCCGCTTTCGCTTCCACTTCTTCATTCATCCTTTCTTCTTTTTAAGAGCATAAAGATTACCTTTATTAACTTTATTTTACAGAAGATAATTGTTATTGGCAATTATTTTTATGAATAAGTGCAGGGAATGGCATCAGCTCCAATATTTGAGCTGACTTTCGAGGTTTTTGGCTGAAACAAGGCCTTTTTGGAATTGGTTCGGACAGGTGAGGTTGTATTTTTTAATTTTTTGGTTGATGGCCTCAATCAGCGTTTCGCGCTGATTCGATTTGATCGCTTTTTCTATCTCTTGTTTAATTTCCTTTTGCAGCTTTAGCCACTCCGGCAGATAACGGGCGTTTTTAAGGGTTGACGAAAGTGCATCCCCCTCGAGCGCCTCTTTGCTGAGCGGTTTTCCAAAACCGGGGAGGGACTTGAAGTCGTCTTTCTTTTCGCTCTCCTTTACGGCTTGATCAATCCAGTGTAGATATCGTTTTTTAAATTCTTCACCCATAAGGGCCTCCTTTCACCACACCTAAAGCAAAGGATCAGGTATGTCTTGTCGTTATGGCGGTTTCCCTCTGTTCTACGGCTTCCGCTTTTTTCAACACTTGATATGCCAGCCACATGACCGCATAACTGAGCAGACTGACGCTGAAAAAAGGAACGATCCCGGGCAAAAAGGCAAATGCGATATAAAGCACTGCAGTGACCGCCATCATCGTTAATGTATATTGCAAATACGATATGCCGAGAATGAGCGAAAACTTGAAATACATCCGCTTCTTCCAATCGAAATGGGCGAGCAGCGGGAACATATAAAACAGCATGATCAAAAACAAAAATCCAAAAACCATAATGACGAACCTGAGAACGTGCAATAGGAAATGCTCCGGATAAATAAAAGCAAGGTCAACATAAATGATGATGCCGACCGCCGCCAGAATGAAGCCGATAGCGTTGGAACGAAGAAACTCGCCGCGGTACGCCTGCCAGAACGTTTTGAATATCGGAATATCGGTTTTGCCCATAATCCATTTTCTCATCACGGAAAACAATGCAGTCGTCGCCGGCATAAATCCGAAGACGCCAAGACCGAGCATGGTAAAAACAAACCACAGCAGATTGGCGTAAAAAAACTTCATCACCCATTCACAGAAGCTCAACACCCTTCCCATGGAGACGTTTTGTTCCACGAATTTCTCTCCTCCTTATGTATATTGCCGGGTATACAGAAGTTCACTGATTTCTATCGGCTTTTTTTCTTTGATGGAGCGCCACAATGCCTCGCCGGCTGCAATTGAATAGGCGCCTGCTTCGGCACCGGCCAGAATGTCGTAATTCCTCAAAGGATCTCCTCCGCCAAACAGCTCTTCCAAAAGCAGCGGGTCTCCTCCGCCATGCCCGCCGGGCTGCCTGACGACGCGAATTGTTTCTTTCGATTCAAACAGCGGATAATAATCGATGGTCTGTTCTGGAACTTCAAATGGAACTCTTGCCGGCGCATGATATTCCTGCGTTTCAAGTCTTCCCTTTGTCCCGTTGATTGCAAGCCGGTAGCCTTCATACGGGGCTGAAAAATGAACGGAGTAATTCAGAAGCGCCCCTTTGTCGTATTTCAAAACGGCTGCATACGTATCCTCGATATCGATTTCTTCATCGAAAATACAAGCGTCAGGCCTGTAATCGGTATAGAGCAGATGCTTGTTTTCGTTGGTCTTGACATGGTCGTCCTGCGGGTCGCCTGCCTGCCATCTCATAAAATAGCGGCATTTCTTTTTGACATGGCATGTTCCGCAATAACGTTTTTCCCCTTTTTCAGGATTCATTTCGCCGTCGTGTCCGTAGTAATACAGACCGCCATAGGCAAAAACCTCGCGGGGCGTTTGATCGAGCCACCAATTGACAAGATCGAAATGATGGGTTGACTTATGGACGGAAAGCCCGCCTGAGAATGCTCTCATCCTGTTCCAGCGTTTAAAATAGCTTGCGCCGTGATACGTATCGATGTACCAGTTCAAATCAACCGATGTAATCTTGCCGAGTTTTCCTTCAAGTATCAGTTCTTTGATCTTGCGGTGGTACGGATTGTAGCGGTAGTTAAATGTAACGGTCACTTTTCCTTTGCTCTCGGCTTCGGCTTTTAACACGGCTGCCGCATCCCGTGCTGTTGTCACCATCGGCTTTTCAGTGACCACGTCAATATCTGCCCGTAAAGCACCCAATATATAGCGGACATGCGTATCATCACGGCCTGCTACAATAATGGCGTCCGGCTTGATTTTGTCAAGCATTTCGGTAAACGCTTTCCCTTCGAAAAACGGGACAGGACGAAGCGCCGGAAACCTTTCTTTGCAGACTTCTTCCCTCAGCGGATCGATGTCCAAGAGCGCAGCGATGCGGTGTTCATCCCCGTATTTTTCCACCAGAGGCTCGATAAACATGTTAAAAGCGCGGCCGCTCAGACCGCATATCGCATATGTTTTCATCGGCTCCTCCCCCTTTCATTCATTTTGATCGAAGCGCTTCGATGAGTTCCGTCGCTTCAGGGGTTTTCTTCGCATAAACCGGTATGAAAGCTGCCATGTCTGTATTCAGCTGAAACGTATAGCCGTTCAAACGTTTTTCTCCTTTTTCGATGACAGCCGCATACTGCTGTACTTCCCCGTTTTTTCCCGGAGCGCTGTACGGCTTTTTTTCTTCCGAAGCAACATTTAATGGCTGAAGTCCTTCAGGATCGTAAAAAGGTTTAAACATGTCTTCTGGAACGATAAACAGATCTCCTTCTTTCGCCGCAATTTCAACAAGGAGTTTTTCAGGTGCAGCCGGGAAAACGGTGATGTTGAGCTGTTCTTTCCCGGCAGCGCGCTGTATGTTTTCCTTTATTTCAGCCGGTGCATCCGAAAAGATCAATACGTCTGTTCCCCGGCTACCATCCTTTCCGCATGAGGAAAGGAGAAGCACTGCTGCGAATAGAAGGACGGAGAAGGCGAAGTTTTTCACTTCGCTTCCCCGCAGGAAATACGGCCGGTCTTTTCGAGTTCTACAAGAGCCATGATCAATGCCCCGACACCGTGCAGATCGTTGGTGCTTTTTTCCCGCCCGACATAATAATCGTATGTCCCTGCAGAAGTTCCGACGCAAATATCTTTTAAAAGCAAGCCTTCTTTTGCACTCAGCTCGATTTTTTCTTCGACGAGTCCTTTGAAAGCCTTTGCCGCTCTATCAATATATGAAGAATCGATATAGCCCATGCGAGCACCTTTGGTCATCGCATACATATACAAACACGAGCAGGAGCTTTCAAGCCAATTGTCCGGAAGTCCGCCTTTATCGACAACCTGGTGCCATAACCCTGTGCTTTCATCTTGAAAATCAGCAATGCTTTTGACCATCTCTTGAAGCGTCCGGGTCCACTCCTGTCTTGTGTCATGCCCCTGCGGGAGCAGTTCGATCATGTCGCTCAGCGCAAGCGCATACCAGCCGATTGACCTTCCCCAAAATTCGGGAGAACAGCCTGAGACGGGGTCGGCCCAGGGCATTTGCCTCTTTTCATCCCACGCGTGATAATACAATCCCGTCCTGCCGTCTTTCGTATGTTTTCTCATCAGTCTTTCCTCGAGGATGACCATGTCGTACAGTTCAGGCTCATTAAACGCTCTTGCATACTTAAGTGCGAAGGGCCCTCCCATGTACAATCCGTCAAGCCACATTTGGTAAGGGTATTTATCTTTATGCCAAAAACCGCCTTCTTCTGTTTGATTCAGCGTTTCGAAAAGGCCCTTCAGCTTTTTTGCGGCTTTGCGGTAGCGTTCATCGCCCGTCTCCTCGTACAAAGGATAAAGGAGAAGTCCGGCTTGTATAGCGTCCAGCTCATCCCTCCTGAAATAAAAATTGCCGCAGTCATCGATGAGCTCATCGGCATATTCTTTTACATATTTGAAGTATGCTTCTTGCCCCGTCTCTTCCCAGAGGCGAATCAGGCCGCACAGAAATACGCCCTGATGGTAGTGCCAGCGTCCGGCCGGCGGCAGCTCCTTCGGTGTATACGCTTTCATTATTGTTTTGGCCGCTTCTTCGGCAATGTAAAGAGGCGATTTTGTGATGAGAGATTGATTCATGTCATTCAATTCCTTTCATCAAAGAATATTAATAGATCCCTTCTTCTCCAAATTTCTTCGCCATCCTGTTTGCAAATACGACAAGAATGAGACCGACAGCTGCTTTAAATAAACCGACGGCTGTACTGTAGCTGAACTGTCCCTGCTTTAATCCGGCCGTGTATACATACGTATCAAAGATTTCGGCCACTTCGCGGTTCGTTGCATTCAAAAGCAGATACACATGCTCAAAGCCGAGCTCGAGCGTATCGCCGATTTTCAGGATAAGCAAAACAACGATGACGCTTCTGATCGCAGGAAGTGTGACATGCCACATCCTCCTCAGGCGATTGGCCCCGTCCATTTTCGCTGCTTCGTAAAGCTGCGGATCGACAGCGGTAATCGCCGCCAAATAAATGATTGTCGACCAGCCAGCTTCCCTCCAGATGACCTGGAGAATGTACATCGGCCTGAACCAGCTTTCATTCAGCAAAAAGTTGATCTTTTCTCCGCCGAAGTAAGCGATGATCTCATTGATCAGTCCTCCGTCAACAGTCAACAGGACGAATGAAAGTGATACGACAATGACCCATGACATAAAATGCGGAATATAGATCAACGTCTGGACAAACTTTTTGAACAGTGCGACTCTGACTTCATTCAATAAAAGCGCCAAAATAATCGGTATCGGAAAGAATACGACAAGGTTGAGAAAAAACAAAATCAATGTATTCTTCAGAAGCATAAAAAACGTCGGTTCGGTAAACAGCCTTTCAAAATGCTTAAAACCCACCCATTCGCTCCCCGTTATGCCGAGAAACGGCTGGTAATCCTGAAACGCTATGACAATCCCCCACATCGGCACATACTTAAAAAGCAAAAAATAAATCAGTCCCGGCAGAATCATCAAATATAAATATTTTTGCTGGAGAAACTTTTCCCAAAAACGCGTCTTTCGTTTTTTCTCAACAATAAGGGCCGGATTTTTCCCGGTCTGGACATCGGCTGCTTTCATAAACGGCCTCCCTTCGTGATGTTTGCTTTCACTTTATCCCACCATGAAAAAATAAATCTACAATCATATCATCACATCGGCCGCACCTCGCCCGGCAGCCGGCAAAACCTAATAAAATGAAACGATGGTTAGAAAATGATTATTGACAAATTCACACAAAAGTCGGATTAATTATATATGTACATCTCAAACGAAGATTTGTTGGGGGGGAATTTATGAAGAGAAAACAATATAAGTTTTACTATAAGCTGGTGACCTTCTTTCTCGTCCTGAGCACCATTCCGGTCATCATCGTCGGCTTTTTTTCATATCAGAGATCAGCGGAAACCATTGAACAAAACGTTACAAACGAAAAGCTCCAAACCGTTGGCCAGACACAGCTTAATATTGAACATATTTTAAAAACGGTTGACCATTCCTTCACAAATTACGTCCGTTCCTATCCTTTAATTCAGACGCTCAGCCGCACCATTACACCAGAACGCTTTCAGCTGTACAACCAAATTAACAAGGAATTAAACGAACTGCAGACATTCGATACCGATCTGTCGGATATCACGCTGATCAGCCAAGAAAAAAAGTGGTATATCAACAATTCCGGTTTATATCCTTTAGATCAGGGAAAACAAGCCATCACAATCTCGCTTTACAACGCTTTAAAAAGCCGTTCCAGCTGGCTGCTTGAAAAAAACAATGATCTTGTCGCCACAAAAGAAGGGGCTTCTGGAAACTGCCTGTATAACGTCAATCTGGTCAAACAGCTTCCTCTGAACAGCATGGAAAACAGAGGCCTTGCGATCGCGAGCATTCCTTCTTGTTCGCTTGTCAAGCGCATGCCTCATCATTCAAAAACAAACAGCATGATGGTGCTTGATGACAACGGACGGATCATCCTTCACTCAGACCCGTCAATGATTGGACAATCGATTAAACAAGAAGATTATTTCAAAACGATCCGCCGGCACCAGGAAAAAAACGGCCAGTTTGATACAACAGTCAGCGACACCGCCTATAACATTACATACCAGAAATCAGATTACAATAATTGGATATATGTTTCGTTAACGACCATTCCGGAACTTTATCAGCAGACGGCATCAATCGGCTGGTTCACGTTTACGATCTGCATCATTTTGTTAGCGCTTTCATATCTATTTTCCTGGTTTGGTTCGCGTCATTTTTACAGACCGATCAAGGTTTTATACGAATCCGTCTCCGGCTTTTCTGCGGGGGCCGATTCCGGCCAAGAGAAACCGAAAAACGAATTTGAACTGATTGAACGGAATATTAAAGAGATGAAAAATAAAAACCATGATCTGGAGGTGCGTGTCGAACAGCAGGTCACACAGCTGAAGCAGTATTTTTTAACAAGGCTTTTGCTCGGCAAGCTGAGCGAAGAAGAAATCAAAGACCGCTTTACAGGGCTCGGCTTTCCTGAAGATTGGAGCCACCTGTCCGTTTTCACACTGCAAATAGATACATTGAAAGACACGTCATACGAAAAAAAGGATCTTGATGTCCTGCTGTTTGCGATCAACAGCCTTGTCGAACGATCTGTGCCAAAGAATAAGCGCCTCCCGCCGGTTGTCATTGATAAAACGCAGACAATCATCATGTTGAACCGCGGACAGCCGCTGGACAGGTTTCAGGAAGACTTGGAGCATACCGCATCATCCATCAAGGATAAAATTCATGAAGAGCTTGGATTGTTCATTAGCATCGGTATCAGCCAGCCGTTTACAAGCCTTGCAATGTCGAAGCGCGCTTATTTGGAAGGGCTTGAAGCGCTGACATACCGTCTGAAATCCGGAAAACACACAGTGATTTTTTATGAGCATCTTGACCGCAACAAAGCGTTTTTAACCCAGTTTCCGAAGCAGATTCAAAATGAACTGTTTGAAGCCATTAAAACGTGCAACCGTAAACAAGCAGCCGAACAGCTTCATCTTCTCCTTGAATCGATTTGTTCTGAAAACATGAATCCTCATCACTGCCAGGTTGCGATTGCAAGGCTGTTGAACAACTTGATTGAATTTATGCATTTGCTCGGAATCGAGATTTTTGAACCGAACGAAAATACGATGCTGTACGACGACGTCTTTGAGCTGACGACCATCGAGGAGATCGAAAGCTGGCTGAACGCACAGATCATCGTCAAAATGATCGATACACTCAGCATCAGAGAAGAATCGCAATACAAAAACATCTCAGAAAAAATCGTCCATATTATCCAACAGGAATTCGACACGGACTTAACGCTCGAATCGATCGCAGGAAGGCTTCATTACAACCCCAACTATTTAAGCAGCATCTTCAGGAAAGAAATGAAAATATCGTTCAGCGAATATTTGTCATCCTACAGGCATCATATCGCGAAAAACTGGCTGACGGAAACGACGCTGTCCGTAAAAGAAATTTCTGAAAAACTGAAATACAAAAACCCGCAGAATTTCATCCGTTCATTTAAAAAGCTGGAAGGAATCACGCCCGGCAAATACCGCGAGCTGAAAAATCATTCGGCATAAAAAGACAATCCCGGTTCCCCGGGATTGTCTTCTATTTTTCCGCTTTTTTAAATGACTCCTCATATTCTTCTATTACTTGATTTCCGCCGTTTGTCCGCCATTTTTCAACCGCTTTCTCGAACTGACTTTCATTGATTTTGCCGAGGATGAATTGATATGTGGCATCATCAATAATCTTTTGCAGTTCATCGCCTCTTTCAGATGCGGCCGGTGAGTACAAACTTTCGGCCGGGTTTGAGACGATGATCTCATTATTGTCCTCTGTCAGCTCTTCATATTTAGTACGGAGCGGATCGCCCGTATTTTTCAAGTATTGTTTATCAATGCCGACGAGAGAGACGAGCGGTTGGATTTCCGCCTGCCAGTCTTTCAGTTTTTCGTCCATTCGTTTGAATTGTTTATCCCCTTCTTTTTTATAGTGAACCCCTTCGATCCCGTACGTCATCAGGCTGTAAACATCCTCTTCGGCGATCCGGTCGAAAAAGGCCAGAATCCTCTTCAGCTCTTTTTCTGTTTTGACGCTTGTTTTCGGGAAGGCAAAGATTCCGTTATGCCCGCCCGATGCCCAGACGCGTTCTTTTCCGTCCGGCCCTTTGATCCGATTGATGATCTCAAGCTCCATTTTGTCATCGACAGACTGGTCTCTTAAATTGACGGCATCGACCATATTTCCGACATAAATGCCGGCCTTCCCTTGTGAAAACATCTCCTGCTGCTGCGTTTTGCTCGTAACCGGGAAGTCTTTGTTGATCAGCCCTTCATCATACAGCTTTTTCATATATTTCATCGTATCCATGTACTCTTTTGTCATGAAGTCAGGCGTGAACTTGCCGTCTTTTTCCTCCCAGTCAGTCGGCATGCCCATATAGGACCCCAATGTTTTAAAGGCGCCGTAGATCAAATCGTTTCTGTCGGCAAAGCCGATCGTATCGTTCTTTCCGTTTTGGTCAGGATCTTTTTCTGTAAATGCCTTCGCTGTTTCGTAAAGTTCATCAACTGTCTTCGGCATATCGAGCCCAAGGTTGTCAAGCCAGTCTTTACGGATGACAACCCCCTGCCTTGATAACGGACGCTCTCTGTAGATGCCGTAAAGCTTTCCGTCGATTGAAGCGTTTTTATTGATCAGCTTGTTCATCTTGCTTAAATTCGGATAATCCTTTAAATAAGGGCCGACCTCCCAAAACATCCCCGACCTGAATGCATTCATGACAGATGAATTTTTAATGTCCTGAATGGTGACGACTTTCGGCAGGTTTCCGGCGGCGAGCGCTGAGTTTAAGCGGTCCTCTTTTACCGCATCAGGCACCCACATTAAATCGAGCTTTGTATTGGTGAGCTCCTCGATTTTTTTAATCGCCGTGTCCTTCGGCGGCTGCTGATGATAAAGGATCACCATCCAGCTCAAATCCAAAGGCGAGTTCAGATCGACCTTCTCCTCCTTTGAAGAAGCCTGATCTGCTCCGCTGTTCGAACAGCCAAGCAGTCCGCCGGCCAAAAGCACGAACGCAAAAATCGGAATCAGCCATTTTTTCCCCATATTGTCCCCTCCGTTTTTATCCTTTAATTGACCCTAAGAGAGCGCCTTTTGCAAAGTGTTTTTGAATAAACGGATACACGAGCAGCACCGGTATGGTTGCAACGACAATGACCGCCATTTTGATCGTTTGTTCCGGCGGCGCCGCGGCTGCTCCCATCTCCGTCATATCTCCTTGCATACCGCTTGATACGATGACAATCTGGCGAAGCAAAACTTGTATCGGCCATTTTGTCGCATCGCTCAAGTACAGAATCGCCTGCATGTACGTATTCCAATAGGTGACGGCGTAAAACAGCGAAATCGTCGCAATCGCCGGCAAAGACAATGGAAGAATGATGCGGAAGAAAATGCCGATGTCATTGCAGCCGTCAATTTTGGCGGATTCCTCGAGGCTTGACGGTATGTTTTGAAAAAAGTTCTTTAAAATAATCAAGTTAAACGCATTAATGGCGGTCGGAAGAATCAGAGACCAATAGGTATCGAGCAATCCGAGTGATTTTACGACGAGAAAGGTCGGGATCATCCCTCCGCTGAACAGCATCGTAAACACGACCAAGAACATCAGGACGCGCCTTCCCATCAGCTCCTTTCTCGACAACCCGTATGCCATTAAAGAGGAAAGAAACATGCTGACCGCCGTCCCTACGGCTGTGACAAGAATAGAAATGATTAAGCTTCTGTATACAATGTCAGTTGAAAAAATATACCTGTACGCATCCAGTGAAAAAGTCGTCGGTATTAAAATGAATTTTTTCGAAATGACCTCCTCAACTGTCGCAAAAGAGGCTGCAATAACGTGGATGAACGGCAGCACACAAACCAATCCGAACCCTGTTAAAAATGAATAATTCAATATGTCAAACACGCGGCTTCCAGCAGAATGCCTGATCGTCATTTCCCCCTTCTTGTAAGCGCTGTCAAAATATTACGATATCGTGTCTAAAATGTAGCAGACAGAAAGGAGAGCGTCTATAATCATTTTTTAAGCAGGATCAGGAAAGCGGAGAAAAAGATCATCACCTTAGAAGATGATACCTCAGTCTTCATCAAGGATGTCTGAAGCGCTGACTTTCGGTTTGTACCCCAGTTCCTGAATGGCGGAATCGATCGACCACGGCCGCCCCTTATTGTCGCTGACAGCATAATATGTACCATATGTTTTGCCGGATTCGATCGCAGCTTTAAAAATCCCGATGAGGTCGGTGTGGGATAACAGCGTTTTTTTGCTCCTCGGTTTTGCGCGCAGCGTTTCCTGCTCATTTTCAGCGGCTGTCCCGATCCGCAGATTGATCACGGAAACCTTGGCGTCTAATTGGTGGGAGAATAGGTAGCCGAGATTTTCAGACGCCAATTTTAACAAGCCGTACAAGCTTTTGGACTGCGGGTAGTCATCCGTGTTGATCTGCCTCCCCAGCAGAGAATCGCCGTCCTTTTCATATACATCTGTCACATGGTTGCTGCTTGCAAATACCACCTTCGGCACGCCGAGCTCCGCCGCCGCCCGCAAAATCGTATATGTCGCTTTAAAAAAGATATCCGTCATTTTCTCAAACTCCTGCCGGTCAAGCAAATCGCCCGTCGGCTTGACAGCCAAAAGGTTGATCACCGCATCTGTATTCGCAGGAATGCTTTTCACGACTTCATTGTAATCTGCCGCATCCACCCGGACAAACCGGGCAGCCGGCTTTTCATCCGGTTCTTTTAAATCGAGCACTGTCACCTCGTATCCTTCACCTGCCAATCCGTCCGCTAATACGCGGCCGACCGTACCGTTCCCTCCGATGATCGTCACCTTTTTCACAGTATTCACCTCCTGTTTTACAGCCATGTTTTTAAGAAACCGATCGCTTTATGCCTCATTCCGGCTGTCTCGAGGTGTCCTGAATGAGAGCGAAACACTTCATAGCGTTCACGGGCGCCTTTTTCTTTATACACATCGGACAGCTTTTCTTCAATGAGGTCAATCCCTTGAACTGGCGTCAGTTTATCTGCGGTTCCGACGAGGCTTAAATGTGGCCTTGGAGCGATCAAGCTTTCGATTTGAGCGGTTGAAAAGTGCTTGACCAGCCCGGGAACATACGAATAGAGATTGTGGCGGTCCAAATTTTGCGTCTTGATTAATGTTTCGCTGTCCACCTGAGCGCATATATCAACGCATACGCTGACCCGCTCATCCAATGCAGCAGTCCACCAGGCCATCAGGCCTCCCATCGACATGCCGAGTGAAGCGATGCGGCTTTCATCTGTGTCCTCCCGCATGTTCAGATAATCGATGGCTCTGATGCTGTCGAAGACCATCATTCCCCACATCACCCGCCCTGTCCAAAGCATTTCTTTAAATATCTCACTCTCCGTTTTGCCCCGCCTGTCTCCAAAAGCCCAATGGTCAATCGCCAGCACGGAAAATCCCAAGGCCGTCAATTCCTCGGCGAACGGCGGCGCTTGTAAGTAATCCGCTCCTTCAATCAGCTCCTCCTTTCCTATTTCGTAACGACCTCCGTGTGAATGACAGTAAAGCACGGCCGGCCGCTTGCCGTTCATCTGTTTCGGTTTTGCAAAATAGGCCGGCACCGCTTCAATTCCGTTTAAATCAAGCAAAAGCGTTTCGAGAATAAAAGATGACTTTTCTTCAATTTTAAGAGTGCTCGCATCAATGCCTTTTTTCCCCGGCAAATCGCCGAGCAGTTTGAAAAGTTGACTGCGCATCGTGTTCCCCTTTCTTTTTTCGTTTGATTCATTAATACGATTTGAAAGGGCGTTTTACCTTTTTCCAGATGATAAGTTGACGGAAGTTCACAACAAACAAGGCGCTGGCAAGCATGATAAACAGTAAGACCCAGGATGATGAAAACAAAAGAAGCAGCGAGAAGCACCCCATGAGAAAGAGGCATACTATTTTGTAAACGCGGCCGGATAACAGCTTGTAAGCAGCAGCAAGACCGCACAGCGAGTTGCAGATGAAAAAGGCGTTTGCGATCAAGACGAGCGTCTCAACATTAAGAAAATGAAACATCAGGCAGACGAAAACGATGGTATGGATGAGAAACATAAGCCCCAGCGCTGCCATCGGCTGATTTCCCCTTGATCTGTAGGCAAACAGCCTGCCGGCCTGCGAGGCCACCAGCCTGGCTGCTCCGCCTGTCACCTGAAAATAAGCGCACATGCAGAGGACAGCGGTGAGCACTGCGATCACCGGCAATGCAAAAGATCCGAACAACGGCGTCAGCATCATCGCCAGCTTCAATTGCCCGTTTGCGAAGAATCCCGGATCAATCCACTGAACAGCTGCCGCAGTCGCCAAATATATGACCGTTACCGTCAGACTGCTGATCACGACGGCCCGTGGAATCGTTTTCCTGCGGTTTTTCACTTCCATACTGTAGTTGCCGACGATTTCCCATCCGACCAATGCCCAGAACAGCAGCAGCAATCCGCGGCCAAAATCGGCAAACTGAAAGGTTCCGTCTACGAGAGGCCCCTCACGGAGGTAAGGCACGGAAGCCGCGCTGCTTCCAAACAGGATGAGTGCCGCGGCAGTGGAGAAAATGAGTGCAACCATGCCGACAAATGAAAGATTAAAGCAAAGGACAACCATACAAAAGATGAAAAAAACAAAGCCGTACAGTTCAGCAGGAAATGCTGTGCCGGCCGCAAGAGAATGAATATATTCGCCGGCCGTCATTAATACGGCGGCGGGGCCGAAACTCGCAGCCATGATAAAATAAAAGACTGCCAACTTTTTAACACGGGAACCGAACGCTTTTTCAGCCGCATAAGCAATCCCGGCATCATTCGGATACTCGACGCTCAATCTGGCAAAAACCCAGGCAAATAAAAAACCGATTCCCAACATTAACAGCCATGCAAAAATCGCATAGTCCCCCGCTGTCTGATGAATCATCGGCGGCAGCAGAATGATTCCGGATCCTAAAATGGGCCCCGTCATCAGCCCGCTTAACAATAAAGGGCCAAGCTTTTTTTCTCTCATACTGATACAATCCTTTCGCAAAGTCGTTAAAATGATTGTAATCTTGTTTAATTCATCAGTAAAATAGATATTATCGATCTGTAACTTCGATTTTTTCGATATAAGATAAAAAAGGGAGATGACGAGATGGAGATCCGACATTTGAAAACATTCAAAACCATCGTGGATATCGGCGGTTTTACCCGTGCTGCCGATTATTTGGGATATGCGCAGTCCACTGTGACTTCGCACGTTCAAGCAATCGAACAAGAATTAAGAAAGCCGCTGTTCTACAGGCTGGGGAAAAAAATGATGCTGACAGAAGCGGGAAAACACCTTCTCCCTTATGCCGCAGAAATGGTCGAACTGTATGAAAAAGCGAGGCACATTCCGGAAAACGACCAGGAGCCGTCGGGAAACTTGATCATCGGCGCCTCGGAATCTTTAACGGTTTACAGATTGCCTGCCATTCTTCACGAATTTACAAACAAATATCCGCAGGTCACGGTCACATTAAAGTCTTCCACGTGCTGGCAGCTGAGAGACGAATTGAAGCAGGGAAAAATCGATGTCGCTTTTCTTTTGGACAACGATCGGAAAGAAAACGACCTTCATGTTGAAAAGCTTGTCAATGAGCCGATGGTATTCATCTTCCCCAAGGAACACCCGGCAGGACAAAAAACCCTTGATGATTTGACTTTTACCGCAAATGAAACGTTTTTATATACGGAGCACGGCTGTAGCTACCGTGATTTTTTTGAGGAATATTTACGTCAAAGGGGAGTCATTGCCGACCATACGATGGAGTTTTGGAGTGTCGAAGCGATTAAACAGTGCGTGATGTGCGGGTTGGGCGTATCCCTTCTTCCTTTGATCACAACGCGCACTGATATCGAAGAAGGAAAGCTTCAGGGCACGCTGGTCCGCGACGCCCTGTTTTCCACTCAAATGGTTTATCATAAAAACAAATGGCTTTCTCCTGCAATGGCGGCTTTTACAGATATCGTCCGCAGGAAAGCAAAAGACTGGGCACAGGCATAACGTTCCTATATCTAAATGCCTTCGGTATTCATCAGCACGATCCGCCAGCCGTCCGGATCTTCCACCGTTGCCCCTTTGTCCTTCCAATATGGATTTTCTGGCGGCACTTCGTGATAGCCCATGTCAGCGAGCCTATTTAATATAATCTTGATTTCCTTCAGATCAGGAATATAAAAAACGAGCAGATTGTCTTTAGTCGGTGCCGGACAAGGGCTGCCTTCGATATGGGAGGTGAATTCAAGGTGGTATTGGACATTCGGCAGGCCGAACATGACGCCATTATACCCTTGATGGCCGGAAAAACCGCCAAGCTTTTTCAGGCCCAGCCCCTTTTCGTAAAACGCAACGATTTCGTCAAAACGGTCTGTAGGCCGGGCGATTCTGACCTGTACGGCGGAAAAATCGGAAAAACGCATCATGATCATCTCCTTTTTTCCCATTTTAAGCGGTCAAGGATCATTAGAAACGAGGCGAACGGCCGAAATATTTTCATCCTTTCGATGGAATGACAAAAAAGCCCCTTCGGATTGAAGGGGCTTTCGCCATTAATTTGCAACAATATTGACAAGCTTTCCAGGTACAGCAATCACTTTTCTGATCGTTTTTCCTTCGAGCTGTTCTTTTACTTTTTCATTGTTTTTCGCCAGCTCTTCAAGCTGTTCTTTGTCCGCGTCAGCCGGAACGTTCAGCTTCGCTTTCACCTTTCCGTTCAGCTGAACGACGATTTCGACTTCGTCATCAACGAGCTTTGCTTCATCATAGACAGGCCATGCTTCATACGTGATCGTTTCCTCATGACCGAGGCGGCTCCACAGCTCTTCAGCCAAATGAGGCGCGACAGGAGAAAGCAATTTCACGAAGCCTTCCATGTATTCTTTCGGAAGCTGATCAGCTTTATATGCTTCATTGATGAAGACCATCAGCTGTGAAATACCTGTATTAAAGCGCAGGCCTTCGAAATGATCCGTCACTTTCATGACCGTTTCATGGTAGACGCGCTCAAGCGTTTCGCCGGCTCCTTCAACGATCTTCTCGTTTAACCCGCCATTGTCATCGATAAACAAACGCCATACGCGGTCAAGGAAGCGGCGGGCTCCGTCAAGTCCTGTCGTTGACCAGGCGATCGATGCATCCAAAGGTCCCATGAACATTTCGTACAGCCGAAGTGTGTCCGCACCATGCGTCTCCACAATTTCGTCCGGATTGACGACATTGCCTTTGGATTTGCTCATTTTTTCATTGTTTTCACCAAGAATCATCCCTTGGTTATAAAGCTGTTTGAACGGCTCTTTCGTCGGAACGACCCCGATGTCATAAAGGAATTTATGCCAGAAACGCGCATACAATAAGTGAAGTACGGCGTGTTCCGCCCCTCCGATATACATATCGACAGGAAGCCATTCCTTTAATTTTTCAGGGGAAGCCAGTTCATTCGGGTTTTTCGGATCGATGTAGCGCAGGAAGTACCAGCAGCTTCCCGCCCATTGCGGCATCGTATTCGTTTCGCGTCTTCCCTTTTTGCCTGTTTCAGGATCTGTCACTTCCACCCATTCTTTAATGTTCGCTAGAGGGGACTCACCCGTTCCGCTCGGTTTGATTTCCGACGTTTTCGGCAAAATCAGCGGTAGCTCTTCTTCAGGAACCGGCGTCGATGTACCGTCTTCCCAATGGATGACCGGGATCGGTTCGCCCCAGTAGCGCTGACGGCTGAACAGCCAGTCGCGGAGGCGGTATGTTACCTTTTTCTCGCCCTTCCCGTTTTCCTCGAGCCACTGGATCATTTTCTCGATCGCAGCCGCTTTATCAAGGCCGTTCAGAAAATCTGAATGGATATGTTCTCCGTCGCCTGTATATGCTTCTTTCTCAACATCCCCGCCTTTGACGACTTCTTTGATCGGCAGCCCGAATGCTGATGCAAATTCGTGGTCCCGCTCATCATGGGCAGGAACAGCCATAACTGCTCCGGTCCCGTATGTAGCCAAGACATAGTCCGCAATCCAGACCGGAATTTTTTCTCCGTTTGCCGGATTGACCGCATAAGCGCCTGTGAAGACGCCTGTCTTTGTTTTAGCAAGGTCTGTCCGCTCCAAGTCGCTCTTTGATTGAACTTCTTCGATATAGGCGTTGACTGCGTCTTTCTGTTCAGGCGTCGTGATTTTTTGAACCAAATCGTGCTCTGGAGCCAAAACAGCATATGTCGCACCGAATAATGTGTCAGGCCGCGTTGTGAAAACCGTAAACGTTTCGTCTGTGCCGTCGACCGCAAAATGAACATGCGCCCCTTCAGAACGGCCGATCCAGTTGCGCTGCATCTCTTTAATGCTTTCCGGCCAGTCGAGTTCTTCCAAATCTTCAAGCAGGCGGTCGGCATAAGCGGTAATCTTCAGCATCCACTGTTTCATTGGACGGCGTTCTACAGGATGGCCGCCGCGTTCGCTTTTGCCGTCGATGACTTCTTCATTGGCAAGAACGGTTCCAAGCGCAGGACACCAGTTTACAGGGACTTCATCTACATAAGCGAGACCTTTTTCGTAAAGCTTTAAGAAAATCCACTGCGTCCATTTATAGTAGTCCGGATCTGTTGTATTGACTTCTCTGTCCCAGTCATACGAAAAGCCGAGCGCTCTGATCTGGCGGCGGAAGTTGTCAATATTCTGCTCGGTAAAGACGGCAGGATCGTTTCCCGTATCTAGCGCATATTGCTCGGCAGGAAGCCCGAATGCATCCCAGCCCATTGGATGGAGGACATTGTACCCTTGCATCCGTTTCATGCGGGACAAAATGTCAGTTGCTGTATAGCCTTCAGGGTGTCCGACGTGAAGGCCTGCGCCTGACGGATACGGGAACATGTCCAATGCATAAAATTTCGGTTTGGATTTATCTTCACGCGTGGCAAACGTTTTATTTTTCAGCCAATAGTCCTGCCACTTTTTCTCGATTGTTTGATGGTCAAAACTCAATTGTAAAAACCTCCTTTGAATATGTGTACGGCTTCTTTGTCTTCAAGTATGGACGGGACTGGCAGCGTTATATTCAGATTATTCTAAAATCAAAAAAACTCTCCCATCCCTAAGAAGGGACGAGAGATTCGATTTCCCGCGGTACCACCCTTGTTAGTGTGCACGAGGCACACTCACTTGATATCTGTAACGCAGATACGCGGCAGCAGCTTATCACTGCTGCAACTCTGAGGTGAGTTCGGAAGCTCATTTGATTGACTTTCACCAGCCGTCAACTCTCTGAAACAAAATGGGCTTCTTACTGCTCCTCTTCACTGTTCTTGCCGTAACCGTAATCTTATCTGTATTTTATAGAATTCTGTTCATAAGTGCAAGCAGGTTTGTATACAATGGGAATGTGCTGAAAAAAGGGTAAGAGTGAGGATCTTAATCGTGTGGAGATTTGTTTTGCCGTTCGGAGTTCTGTACATTTGCCTGCTGTTCTCTGACAAAGTCAAAGCTTCTCAATACAGCTTCACCGCCGTAGCCGGCAATGATCGATAACACGACAAGCTGAATTCCAGAATCAGGTTCCGCAGATAAAACAAGCAAAATAGAAGCAACCATTCCGACAAGAATATCTTCAAAAAAACCAAGGTAAATGAATCGTTTCGTTGTTCTCGGTTTCTCGAGGCGTCCTCTTTTTTTAATGTGCCCGAGAACCCCCATAATCCCTCCAATCAAACAAGCAACCAAAACTTGATGCAGCATCTTCATCACCTTCCTAAAGCCCTTAGTTTAGTCAAGCGACTTCAGGCCATCGAGCAGCCCCCCTAGACCCCTTGCGATGATATTCGATACTACCATACAGAAAATGTGTTCTGTCTGAGAAGAAAAAAAGCTTGTTTCTTCCATTATATGTGAAGAATTGGTTGATAATCTTGATTCCTTCGATTCATTTTCGGATAATTACAATTACCTATTTTTTCTATGTTACTCATGCATCTGATTGAGCAGAGAGCTGCTTTTCCTTCCTGTCGTATAAAAACGCCGTTCCTATTGCGATCAGCAACAATACGAGCAGAACCGCGAGCAAAAGCTGCATATTGAAATAATCAACCAGCATTCCGCCAAAAAGCGGCCCGATCATTCTTCCGCCGGTCGCCATACTGTTGACAAACCCTTGATAAAATCCTTCTTTCCCCCTCGGGGCGAGACGGTTTGCGATTGTCGGCACAGCCGGCCATACAAGCATTTCGCCAATGGTCAGCACAACCATCGCGGCAAGAAACCCCGGAAACCGTTCAGCGCCAAACAAAATTCCATATGCCATCATAAAAATGACAAATCCGATCACGATTTGGTTTTTCAGCGATTCGGCAAACCGTTTCACAAAAAAACCGATCAGCGGCTGACCGAAAACAATGAGCGCCCCGTTCACTGTCCAAAGCACGCTGTACTGCCCCAGAGATATCCCCAGCTCCTGGGTATGTGAAGCAATGGTCGAGGACCATTGCGAATAAGCGACCCATCCGAGCAGGTAGCCCGTACATATGACCAAAAGCGCAGAAAATCTTGATTTCCCGCTGACTGAATCGGCATGATCCAAAACAGAAGACTGCATAGCTTTTTCAGAGCGGATGCGTCTAAATCCGAAAAACGCAATCATGAAAAAGACGGCATATAGCATCGCATTCGCCAGAAAAACATACGCAAATGAAAAAGATGCGACAATTCCGCCGAGCGCTGACCCAACTGCCACCCCTGCGTTTTGCGCCACGTATACAGCATTAAACGGCTTTCTGCCGCCTTCCGGCCAAACTGACCCGGCCATTGCATAGCATGCCGGAAAAACGATCCCTGATCCAAAGCCGGCCAATGTTAAGAAAAGAATGTATTGGAACCAATCGTGAAAAAAGACGAGGCCTGAAAGGCTCGCAAACGTGATTACAATGCCAAGGACAACCGTTTTAAATCCGCCGATTTTATCGAATAGATAGCCCCCGAACAAATTGCCCAGCACATTTGCCCCTGAGTTCAGCATCAGCACAAATCCGGCCGCTGTCAGCGACTTTCCCAAATGCTGATGGATATAGATTGTATTCAGCGGCCATAAAAAAGATGCCCCTGTAACATTGATAAACATTCCGATGACCAAAAGCCATAATGTGCGCGGCATAGCGTTTCCTTCTTTCTCTTTATCATTCCCTCTAGATTCTATTCGTTTTGCCCATTTTTTTCAATTGACGCGATTTCAATTTTCAGCATAAAAAACCCCCTTTTTAAGGGGGAAAATTTTTTTATGATTTGGACATCCATTTCGGCTTTCCGAAACCGGCGAATTCCCGATCGATCGCATCTTCGAAAGCTTTGGATTTTACCGCTTCTATGAGATCTTTGGCAAATGGCTTGTCTTTGTTTTTTTCATCCACTACTACTTGATTGCGGTAGCGGTCAGGCATGTTCTCAAGCGCCAGCGCGTCCTGCAGCTTCATATTGGCGGAGAGAGCGAAATTTCCCGGGACAGCCGCGATATCCAGGTCATCGACAGATCTTGGAAGATTGGCGGATTCAAGCTGTTTAAATGTCAGCTTTTTCGGATTTTCCGCAATGTCCTGTACAGAGGCTTTCAATGTGTCGACATCGCTTTTCAGCCGAATCAGCCCCTGATCCTGAAGGGTTAAAAACGCCCTGGCAGCATTTGCCGGATCGTTTGGAACAGCCACTTCCGCTCCGGTTTTGACATCGTTCAAGTCGTTATATTTGGCAGAATAGAGACCCATCGGAGCAGTCGGCACAGAAATGAGCGCCGCAAGATTTTTATTGTTTTCTTGATTGTATGACTTCATAAAAACCTCGTGCTGAAACAAATTGGCGTCGAGTTCGCCTTCGCTTAACGCCGTGTTCGGCTGTATGTAATCGGTGAATTCGACCACTTCCACTTTATAGCCTTTTTTCTCAAGCTCAGGTTGAATCGCTTTTTTGACCATATCGTAATACGGTCCTGCAGTAGCGCCTATTTTGATCGTTTTGCCGTCGCTTTCGGCACTGTTTCCGCATGCGGCCAGAAGCGCCAGGCTCAAGGCCAGTACCAGCGCAGAAGTCCATTTTAATAACTTGTTCATGTATATCTCCTCCTCCAAAATAAAAAAACTCTTTCAGACGGCTGAAAGAGTTGATTAAACTTATCTTTCAGAATGCGTCTGACATTCTGCTGGATTTAGCACCTTGCATTCCTGCAGGTTGCTGAGATTTCGCCGGGCCAGTCCCTCCATCTCTCTTTATAAGCTGCATATTCGGTTTTTAAATGATTTCTTTATTTTACGTTTGAATATTTAGATTTGCAAGAAGTTTTTTGTTATAAACATTTTTTCTTTTTAAGCTAAAATATAGTTATTAATTAAGAAAGGAGACGAATCATGGAATCTATCATGCTGATCGGGTTTTTATCCTTCCTTTTTTCCATCTGCTATCTTGTATTTCATTTGATCAAAAGGATTTTTTCTCCAGGCAAAAGGTTTTCCAGGAAACTCTTTTATCCTTGTTTTGCAGGCGGACTTCTCCTCCTGATCATCTCTGCACCTTATTATGATGAGGAAACATATGCCGCCGATGAGACAAAAACGGAGGATCTGACAACCGAGCTTCAGGAACTGAAAACTGAACACAGCACTTTGCAAAAAGAGCAAACCGCATTAAAACAGCAGGTCAAACAGGCAAACAAAAAACTGAAGGCAGTCAAAGCGGAGAATGACACATTAAAAAAAGAAAACGAAAAACTGACAAAAGAAAAAGACTCGCTTACGAAAAAAACAAAATCGCTGACAGAAAAACTGGCTAAGGCTGAAGAAAAAAGCAGCAGTGCCGAAACCTCTGTAAAAGAAAAGAACGCCACCGCTCAGGCCGGGACGTCACACAGCTCGCCCGTCGCTAAGAACAGCAGCGCTGAGAGCAAACAGGAGTGCAAAATCAAAGGAAGCGTCAACCATATTTATCATACACCGGGAAGTACATATTATGACCGCACGAAAAACGTCACTCGCTGGTTCTGCACAGAACAGGAAGCGCGTGATGCGGGGTACAGACCTCCGAAACGTTAAAAAAGCCGGCATACCGCCGGCTTTTTCTTTACAGCTCTCTTCTTAATGCTGTCAGCACGTTCGTTCTTGTCGCTTTAATGGCCGGATTCAGGCCTGAAAGAATGGCGACGCCTGCACTGATCAAGGTCGCGATGAGGACAAGACTGACCGGAATGTACGAGAAGGTGATGCTGAGGTCTGCTGCACTCGCTTCTCCTTCTGAAACCGATGATAATATGACAGGTATAATCTTGTTCACTAAAAAGCTGATACCGTATGAGATGATAATACCTAAAACAGATCCTAAAATACCGATATAGGCGCTTTCAAGCAGGAACATTCGGCGGATCACGTTCGGGCTCGCCCCGATCGCTTTCATAATGCCGATTTCCTGCGTCCGTTCTGTAACCGCCATTGTCATCGTGTTGAAAATGCCGATCGCTGAAATCAAGACGGCAATGACTCCAACAAAGATCAGACCAATTTTAAAAGCCATGAAAAAAAGATTGATGCTTTCGAGCTTTTTCGTTATTGAATCGACGTAAAAGCCTTCATCCTCCAAATCTGTTGTCAGCTGTCCGACATGTTCAAAGTTATCCGCGTAAACCGAGAGCGACTTTTCGATCATGCCACTGTCTTTGTCCGCCTTCAGAAAGCCGGTGATGTCTTTTTGCATGTCGTCGCTGACATAGACTGTTGAATCGCTCGCCCATTCATAAGAAGGTTTTTTCGTCACTCCGACAACTTTCAGGTCATATGTTTTCGCTTCCCCTTCTTCACCTGTTTTTTCATCCATTTTTGAAATCTTTAATTCAATCGTTTTGCCGAGAATATCTTCTGCGTATCCTTTTGGTTCTTTTACTTCCTCGGCATTATTTTCCATCTGCTTTTCATAATCTGCGGCTTCTTTTTTCGTCCAGAGGTTCTTCCCGAAATGGTAGCCGACGACGATTTCATTCGGTGTTTTCGCTACGCGGCCGCGATCGAGTTTGATATTGGCTTTTTGCTCAGCGGCCATGTCGGTAATCGAGATATGCGAAATTTGATTATTGGTCCTGTTGCCCAATTTTGCTTCAGCAGGTGCGTACACCTTCGTGCGCTCGATAATCGCAGACACATCTTTGCGGTTTTCAAATTCTTTCAAGTCTTTCTTTTGAACTTTCTGATCGCTTTGCCCTTCTTTTCCGACAACATTTATCTCAGTCACGATCTGCTCTTTCATCAGCTGTTCAGTCATCGATTTTTGCAGGCCGAACCCGACGGATGCGAGCACGATTAAAAACGCGCAGGCCACCGTTGTTGCGAGAATGGTCATGAATACACGCAGGCGGTTTTTCTTCATATTTCTTCTAATGAACTTCAGCTGATCCTTAAACTTCAACAGTCTCTACCCCTTTCTCTAACACGCCATCAGATAAATGAAATTTCGTATTGGCGATCGATGCCACCTCGTCATCGTGCGTGATGATGACAAATGTAATGCCGCGTTCCCTGTTCAGCTGTCGAATGAATTCGAGGATTTCCTGCTCTGTTTCGGAATCCAGGCTTCCGGTCGGTTCGTCAGCTAAAATGATTGATGGATTCAAGATCAAAGCGCGGGCGATGCTGACGCGCTGCTGCTGTCCGCCTGAAAGCTCATTCGGATAGTGGCCGGCGTGGTTTTCAAGGCCGACGCGGTGAAGCATTTCATTGACGCGCTGCTTTCGCTCCGACGGATGAACACCTTTTAAAGTTAGAGGCAGTTCGATATTTTCAAAAGTCGTCAAGCTCGGAATCAGCTGAAAACTTTGAAAGATGAAGCCGAAATGCTCAAGCCTGAATGCGGCCCATTCTTTTTCGCTGTACTTCGTGACATCCGTGCCGTCGATGACGATGTTGCCTTTTGTCGGGGCAATGTAGCCGGAAATCAAGTTCAACAGCGTCGATTTTCCGGAACCGCTCCGTCCGACAATGCAAGCGATTTCGCCTTTTTCGACGGTAAGCGAGACGTCCTTTAACACTTTAATTTCATTTTCCCTTCCCTTTTTGCCGACTTTAAACGAGTGGTGAATATGCTCTACACTGATCATTTGTAAATCTCCTCTCCATTTTGATTACAGCTGTTTTATTTTTTTAAAAATCAAGAAGTAACTGATTAAAAATCCGACTGCCAATCCGATCAACATACCGAAGATATAGCTGAACAGGTTCGAAGCAGCGGCTGTGCCGAATCCCCAGATGCCAAATAAAATAACGAGAATCTGGATCGGACGATCCATTTTTCTCCAGAGAAAAAAATGTCCGTTCCGTTCAAGCTGCTGTTTGATAAAGCAGAAATAGCCGATTATATAAAACAAGATCCCCATGGCGAGCGGAATAAGCGTAAAGGCCAGGCTGCCGTCTTGAATGCCGAAACTGTTGAGGTATATGATCGGCGTCATATAATCTAGTAGTTCTGTTTCATCATAAAAGAAAGCAGGGTCATGCCCAAAGAAACCCAGGATGATTCGTAAGTTGGCCAGCGGAAGGCCGATCAGCAAATACGGCAGAATCGACGCTGAAAAAGCAACGATCATCTGGGCCAGCGGATTGCCGGTCATCGCCCCCGCCGCCATGACAAGCGAGTAGACCATAAAGCAGAAGATGACCGACCCGATAAAATACTCATGGAAATGGACGACGTCAACCTTATATAAAACAATCAAGGCATAAGATAAAAAATAAGATAATAGCTGGGCTGTTAAAAGAATTGAAATGCCAAAGAAATATTTAGTGTTGAAAATGATGCCGCGTTGATAAGGGAGACCGAGAGTAAAATCAAGCGTTCCTCTGCTCCGTTCAAACCCGATCTGGCTGAGTGCAAGCGCGACTCCGCCAACCCAGAACATTCTGATAGTCCCGCTTACCCCATAATCTTTATATAAAACGCACTCTATATCGGGAAATTTTTTCTGTTCTGCAAGGCATCCCTGGTACTGGAAATAATCATTCAAAATCGCTAGCGGCTCACTCAGCATCACCGCTGCAAACACGACTAAAAAAATCCAGAAATGTTGTTTCCATTCTTTATATAAAAGTCCGCGCTCTACCATCTTCGCTTACCTCCATACTTCGCGATGAATACTTCCTCAAGACTGACCGGAAGCTCGTTCCAAACTTTCGGAGACAAACTTTTAAGAAATTGTTTGCTCACATCGTCTTCTTTCAGAATCAACACTGTATAAAAGACGCCGGTGTGATCCAAAACAGGGATTTCCCTTTCCCTGATTTTTAAATTGACATCTTCTTCAAATGCCATTTGGATTTTAATAAAATCGCCTTTCAGTTCATCAAGATCCATGATGTTCGACAATGTATTGTCTTCGAGAAAACCGATTCGGTTGCACATTCTTTCAATATCCTCAAGCCGGTGGGATGTGATGAGAATCGTCGTGTTGTTTTCAGCCACCTCATCGACCATCAGCTGAAGAACGTCTTGTCTTGTGACGGCATCAATGCCGTCTGTCGGCTCATCAAGCAATATGACCGCCGGCCGGATCGCAAATGACAAGATCAGCGACATTTGCTTTTTCAATCCTGTAGACAATTCCCTGTACTTTTTTGTTTCGGGAATATCGTACCGGTTCATTAATTCATTTGCGTATGTAACATCAAAGTCCGGATAAATGTTACGTAAAATATTGACGAGCTGTTTGTAATTGTATTTTTCGAAGTAGGTGTTTTGAACCGGCATATAGACGATGTTGCGCTTTACGAGCGGATGGTCCTTCACCTTGACGCTGCCGAAGTAGATGTCTCCCTCATCAGGCAGCAGGATTTGCTGAATCAGGCGGAGAAGCGTCGTTTTTCCTGAGCCGTTTCTTCCGAGCAGTCCGAAAATCTCTCCTTCCTCCAGCTTAAAGGAGATGTCTTTGAGTATTTGTTTTCCGTCAATCGTTTTTGACACAGATTTGAGCTCAATCATTCACTTCGCCTCCTCTCACTTCTTCGTCAATTTCCGCCATCCACTCCTGCAGCTTTTTGGTGTCGATCCCCGCGTAATGCGCATCGATGATCAGCTGTTTTAACTGCTCTTTAATCATCGCAATCTTCCCTTCATCAAGCGTAACTTTCGCGTTTTCTGAAATATACGTTCCTCTACCCCTCAACGTTTCAATTATTCCTTCACGTTCAAGTTCTTTATAGGCTTTGCTGACCGTATTCGGGTTTGCAATGATAATGGTTGCAAGCTCTCTGACAGAAGGAAGTTTATCTCCAGGCTTGATTATCCCTTTTAAGCAAAGCTCTTTCATCTGCTGGATAATCTGCTCATAGATCGGGGTTGAGCTTCTCGGATCGATTTGAATCATCTATCTCCCTTCTTTCTCGTTCAATCTCAGGTCATTCACTTTTAAAAAAACACGTATCCCAAATTTTCTTGAATTATAAAGCCCAGCTTCGCAAGTACAAACAAGAACGAACAGGCAATGATAAACGCCACGACCACCATTGGCGTTACTTTTTTATGTTTATCACTCATGAGTATTGCTCCTTTACATGTGTGTGTTAATTGTATTACTCGATATAGTACACCTAATACATTAAATACATCGTCTTTTTTTGTCAATCACTTTTTTCAAAAAAAATGAACCCTTTCAAAAAGGGTTCATCTTTCATACGATCTCTGCAGAATCATATTGTTTTGAAGGGTTTGCAGCTGAAGCCTTTTGCGGTGAATTTCCTCCCTTTGCTGCTCATTGGCAAACAGCGAAAGTTTGTTTAATTCATTGACCGCGTTTTCAAGCATCAGCTGCGCATCGCTGTACTCTGTCTCATTGTAATGCTCCTGCCTGCTTGCAGTTTCAAATTGAGATAAAGCATAATCATAAGCATCCTCGCTTCTTTGGATATGCTCTCCGACGGATTGTCTTGTAGCCAAAGAAAACCCCTCCTTAATGGAAAAATCCATCGTGATTAGTTTGACCATCACAGCCGTGATCATTGAAGAAAATAATTGGGAATCGGTTTGTTCTTATCGTGTTTATTTGCTACAATTTTAGGATGCGTGATACTAAAAGGAGGTCCTTTTGTTTGCATCAAAACAACCCTTTTCCATATACGAACAGTGAAAAACGATATCATACATGGAATTATCATTTGAGAAATCATTTCGGTCATAAAGTGTTTAAAGTCGCCCTTGACGGAGGCTTTGACTGCCCGAACCGCGACGGTACGGTCGCACACGGCGGCTGCACATTTTGCAGCGCCGCAGGGAGCGGAGACTTTGCGGGAAACCGGGCCGACGATCTTATTACCCAATTTAATGAAGTGCGCGACAGAATGCATGAAAAATGGAAAGACGGCAAATACATGGCGTACTTTCAAGCATTTACGAATACGCATGCTCCTGTCAGCGTTCTTCGCGAAAAATACGAAACGGTCCTCGGCCTTGACGGCGTAGTCGGCCTATCAATCGCAACCCGGCCGGACTGTCTTCCTGACGATGTTGTCGAATATCTTGCCGAGCTTAATGAACGCACATACCTCTGGGTGGAGCTCGGCCTTCAGACCGTTCATGAACGGACGGCTGATTTGATCAATCGCGCCCACGATTTCGACTGCTATGTGGAAGGCGTGAACAAGCTGAGGAAGCACGGCATCCGCGTCTGCTCCCACATCATTAACGGGCTGCCTCTCGAAGACCGCGGCATGATGATGGAAACCGCAAAAGCCGTCGCCGATTTGGACGTGCAGGGGATTAAAATCCATCTGCTGCACCTGTTAAAGGGAACGCCAATGGTGAAGCAGTATGAAAAAGGAAAATTAACGTTCCTTTCTCAAGATGAATATGTCCAGCTTGTTTGCGATCAGCTTGAAATTCTTCCGCCGGAAATGATCATTCACCGGATTACTGGTGATGGACCGATCGAATTGATGGTCGGACCGATGTGGAGCGTCAATAAATGGGAAGTCTTAAACGCCATCAACGGAGAACTGGAAAGGCGCGGCAGCTATCAGGGGAAATGGTTCAACAAGGCGAAAGAAGGCATGGCCACATGAAACTTAAAAAAATCCTCCCGTATGCGAAAGATCTGCTGAAAACAGCCGCAGGCGAAGGAGACATCGTCATTGATGCGACAATGGGAAACGGACATGATACGTATTTTTTAGCAGAACTTGTCGGTGAAAGCGGACATGTCTATGCCTTTGATATCCAGGAAGAGGCGCTGATCCATACCGCGGAAAGGCTTGGAGAAAAGCATCGCGGCAACGTCACCCTGATTCAAAAAAGCCACGATAAGGTGATTGAATCGCTTCCGTCTGAAGTGATTGGACGTGTGTCAGCAGCCGTCTTTAATCTCGGGTATCTGCCGGGCGGAGACAAAGCGGTAACAACAAGAAGCGAGTCGACCATTTCGAGCATCGAGCAGCTGCTGCACATCCTGAAAGACGAAGGGCTGATCGTGCTTGTCGTCTATCACGGCCATCCTGAAGGAAAAAGGGAGAAGGAAGACCTTCTTGAATTTTGCTCTAAGCTTGACCAGGATAAAGCCCGCGTCCTCTGCTATCAGTATTTAAACCAGCGGAATGATCCTCCGTTTATTATCGCCATTGAAAAAAAAGCTCAAATCAGCAAATGATTTGAGCTTTCTTTATGAACTTTTCATCCACGGCATTTTTTGAATTTTGCGGTATGCCCTTCCGTTAATATAGAAAAAGAAAGACGTTTTGCCGCTCGCTTTAATCAGCTTCTTCGCAAGCCGGCCGATTTCCTTCTGGCCCGCTACTTTGTCATCCGACAAATAAACGCCTAACAGACCTCTGTTGATCAAACGGTGAAAGTTTTCGTGCGGGATCCCGCGCAAATGTTCATCCGCCATTTCGATGAAATATTCGAGCCTTTCCATCATATCTGAATGTGACGGGTAATACGTGCAGAAATTCAAATCTCCGCCGATTAAGTCTTCCTCCTGGTCAATTAAATAATCGAGCAGAATGTGCAGTCCCTGTATGTACGGAAAATAGCTGTCGCGGATCTTTCCGGCCATCGATTCAGTAAAATCGGAACGGACGGAATACGATACGAGGCAGAAGATGCCGAGCGTTGAACCCGCACAGGCTGAGAACTCATACCATTCCATTTTCGGCAGAGCCGATTTATAATTCTCAAACCACGCTTCGAGCCGGGGAACGCGCTCATGCTCCACGACGTGTTTATGAACTTGCAGGTCGCAGTAGTAGCTGCAAAGCTCAAGCAGATGCTCCTTGATCAGATCATAGTTCTCAATTTCCGCAAGCACGCCTTGGCATGTTTTCACTAAGTCGTGCAGATAGCCTTGATCATCCTGGTCTTCCCTGAACCGGTAATAGTTTTTCAATTCAGCCCCGACTGTCAGCGCGTCTTTCATCGACTGGTGAAGCATGGTAAAATCATCCGGATCAAGCGAGGTGCTCCGGTCGCATAGATTGTCGAGATAGTCGCTTATCGTCTGATACGCCGTAATAAACCGGATCGACTGCTCGATTTTGTCGCCTGAAAGGAGGGCCATAATGCCGCCGCCTTCACAGTGAAAGGTTTTATCCCTGATGCTGGCTTTCGCCTGCGTTTTCAGCTCGGGATTTTGAATCGTTTCAGCTTTTCGTTTCCACTTGTCCAATTCCTGATGAACAAGGGGAAAGACTTCTCTGTATACTTTAGCCATTAATCCAAAAGGATGCTCCGGTACTGCCAAAGAATGCACCTCCATTATGTCATATACTGTTCTGCAAACGCTCTGGCCGCTTTAAAAACGTCTTCCCGCTCAGGCTCATTGAAAATTTCGTGGTATAAGCCCTCCCATTCCCTGTACGTCTTATTGTGGGAAGCAAGCTGGTTAAACCACTTGACGACCATTTTTTTGTCGACAAGCCAGTCTGTGCCCGCCTGCATGACAAAAAGCGGGATGTTGAGAAAGGCGTCCGTCGGCTCCATCGCGCTTTTCAACGCTTTTAACATTTCTTGATACCATCTGACAGAAACTTTTGTGATATATAATGAATCGTTGATGTCCATTTCGATGACTTCTTTGTTTCTCGTCGCTTTATCAGGCGTGATCCCGGATTCAAACCGCATGGTCGGGGCCAAAACGTTAAGTCCTTTGGAAATCCAGTCCAAAAATTTGTTCGGCTTTAATTGCAGCCCGAGACAAGGGGATGATAAAATGAGACCGGCAATGCCGCTTTGCTGCTGCTTAAACCATTCGATCGCGATCAGGCCGCCCATGCTGTGCCCGAGCATAAACACAGGCAGTTCATATGCTTTCGCCCTGGCGACCCATTTGTCCACTTCATCAATATATTCTTGAAATGAGCGTATATGTCCTCTTTCTCTTGTCGAAGTTCCCTGGCCGGGCAAATCCCCCATCACGACATTAAACCCGGATGAACGCCACATTTCGGACAGCCATTTATACCGCCCGTGATGCTCACATGCACCGTGAATGATGACGATTGAAGCAACAGGTCTTTCCGCTTCCATGCACCACATGCTGACCACCTCACACAATTTTATAAATGAAAGGATGAAACCTATGATCTACCCTTATAAAAAAACGCAACCCGTTATTCATGAAACGGCGTTTATCGCCGACAACGCGGTCATCACCGGAGATGTAACAATCGGAGAGCGATCAAGCATCTGGTTCTCTTCTGTTATCCGCGGCGATGTCGCCCCGGTCAGAATTGGAAAAGGCGTGAACATTCAAGACCTTTCCTGTCTGCACCAAAGTCCTGAACGCCCTCTCGTGATTGAAGACGGTGTGACGGTAGGCCATCAGGTTACATTGCACAGCTCCGTGATTCGAAAGCATGCCCTTATCGGAATGGGGGCGGTTATTCTTGACGAAGCGGAAATCGGGGAAGGCGCTTTTATCGGGGCAGGCAGCCTTGTCCCGCCTGGCAAAAAGATCCCGCCCGGGCACCTCGCATTCGGCAGGCCCGCTAAAGTCATCCGCCCGTTAACCGACAAAGATAAACAGGAAATGGAAAGAATTCGCAAAGAATATATTGAAAAAGGACAATACTACAAATCCTTGCAAAAAAAAGATTAGCTTTGCTACAACTTTACCATTTTTCCACCGATAATTTAAGCAATAACCTTTTCGGCCGCACGCGTCTGCGGCTTTTTTCTTTTCCGGAATCTTTACAAATACTTATCATTTGCTAAACATTCATTTTTTACAATAAAAATGAAGCAGCAAATTCATGTAAAGGGGGTTATGACATTTGAATAAACTGATGGTCGGCATCTACAACTTTGAATGCCGGATTTTCCTCGGTATGAACAGCTTATTTCACCAAAAAACACTAAACCGTTATTTTCGTTCCTCAACTCATTTGGGAGGAGCTTGCTGCACGATTTCCGCCTGCCTGTCTCTCTTGCTGTTCGGATCTGGAAATGTTCGTACAGCAGGGATCGCCAGCGCCCTTGCACTTTTGGTCAGCCACCTTCAAGTCATGCTGATCAAAAAGCTGTATCCGAGAAAGCGGCCGTATTTAACGCTAAAGGAAACACAGGTTTTGCAAAATCCGCTCAAAGATCATTCTTTTCCATCCGGCCATACGACCGCGGTATTTTCTGTCATTACACCGCTAATGATATTCTTTCCGATACTCGCGCTTTTATTAATTCCGGTAGGCATCAGTGTGGGGCTCTCCAGAATTTATCTCGGTCTTCATTATCCTTCGGATGTTCTGGCAGGCACGGCCCTCGGGATTTCAGTCGGAACTTTGTCGGCGATGATCTTCTAAGCCGGCCGTTTCTTCCAAAGCGTCATTGATTTTTACATCACCAACAGGAGGGGAAACGATGAAAATTGCGATATTTACGGACACGTTCACACCAGATGTGAACGGCTGCGCCAGAACGCTGAAAAGGTATACGGATTATCTTGAAAAAAACGGGATACCCTATAAAGTATTTGCGCCGGAAAGCACGCATGAAACACAATTTTCGAGCCGCATCCGCCGTTTTACGAGCATGCCGTTCTTCTTATACCCCGAGTGCAGAATCGCTCTTCCTAATCTCATCAAAATGAAATCAGAACTCCGCGAATTCCATCCCGATCTCATTCACATCGCGACTCCTTTTAATATCGGCCTGGCGGGGCTCAAGCTTGCGAAGAAATGGAACATCCCCGTCGTAGGCTCTTACCATACCGATTTTGACCAGTACCTTTCATATTATGATCTTCAAATGTTTTCCAAACTATTATGGAAATATATGCACTGGTTTCATAAAGATTTTCGAAAAGTTTTCGTACCTTCGCGCGAAACGTTCATGCAGCTCAAGGCCAAACAATTCAGGAACCTCTCCATCTGGAAGCGCGGCGTGGACTGCTCGCTGTTCAGTCCGGCATATCAAACCGAACACATCCGAAAGCGATACGGCATAAAGGAAACCTACATCCTCAGCTATGTCGGAAGGCTGGCACCTGAAAAAGACTTGGAGACGCTGCTCAAGATCGCAAGTCACCCCGCTTTGAAAGATGACGTCCACTGGCTGATCGCCGGAGACGGCCCATTAAAGAAAGAGCTTGAGAAGCGAGCTCCCCTCAACATGACTTTTGCCGGCTATGTCAAAGGAGAAGAGCTGGCAAGCATCTATGCGAGCTCAGATTTGTTCGTCTTTCCTTCTCCGACGGAAACCTTCGGAAATTCCGCCCTTGAAGCGCTCGCCTGCGGAACGCCTGTTATCGGGGCAGATTCCGGCGGCCTGAAAGACTTTATACAAAACGGAAGAAACGGTTTTCTTTCCGAACCTAGAAATCCGGAAGTATTCACCGCAAATATATTGCGCGTCCTCTCCAACCCGTCGTTAAAAAAACGGATGGCATACGATGCGAGAAGCTATGCCCTTACCCAGTCGTGGGATGTGATTTTTGACAATCTCCTCTCCGAATGTGAAAGTGTGGTTGCAGATTTATCAGCAGAAAAACCGGCATAAAAAAAGAAGGTTTTCGGTTAATCGAAAACCTTCTTTTTTTGCTTAAACAATAATGACCTCTTTTGGCTGATGGTTCAGTTCTTCCGGTACAAAGCGTTTTTCAACAAAAATGCTGTGCCAGATCATAAAGATGAGAACCGTCCAGATTTTGCGGCTGTTATCCGCTTTATTGGCGCAGTGATCTTCAAGAAGCTGAAGCACGTAATCTTTATGGATATATGCGTCTGTCTCGCTCTCTTTAATGATGTTCACGGCCCAGTCATGCATTTCGTTTTTCAGCCAGTGGCGGATCGGCACAGGGAACCCTAGCTTTTTGCGATTTAAGACATGATCTGGAACGATGCCTTCCGCCGCTCTTCTAAGCAGATATTTTGTCGTGCCGTTTTTCGTTTTCAGCTCTTCCGGAATTTTGGAAGCCGCTTCAAATACGACTTTGTCCAAAAACGGAACGCGGAGTTCCAGTGAGTTGGCCATCGTCATTTTGTCGGCCTTCAGCAAAATGTCGCCGCGCAGCCATGTGTGGATATCGACATACTGCATTTTGTTGATTTCGCTGTAGGACTTGCTTTCTTCAAAATACGGCTTTGTCACGTCACAGTAAGAGAGGTTGCTGTCATACTGGCGAAGAAGTTTTGATTTCATGCCTTCTTCAAAAATCTTTGCGTTACCGATATATCTCTCTTCAAGAGGTGTACAGCCCCTCATTAAAAAGCTTTTCCCTTTCATTCCTTCCGGCATTGCTGAAGCTACTCGAAGAAGCATCTTTTTCAGCGGGGACGGGATTCGCTCAAACGGCTTTAATGAAAGCGGCTCTCGGTAAATATTGTAACCGCCGAACAGCTCATCTGCCCCTTCTCCGGATAAAACAACCGTAACTTGCTTCTTCGCTTCCTTCGCGACAAAATACAAAGGAATCGCAGCAGGATCTGCCAGAGGATCATCCAGATGCCAGACGATCTTTGGAAGCTCGTTCATATATTCTTCAGGCGAAATGATCGCGCTGAAGTTTTCCACGCCGACCTTATCAGCGGTTTCTTTCGCAACGTCAACTTCGCTGAAGCCTTCATGTTCAAAGCCGACAGAGAACGTCTTTAAGTTCGGATGGAATTGCTTCGCCACAGACACGATAAAGGAAGAGTCAATGCCTCCGGAAAGGAAGGAACCTACAGGCACATCGCTCCGCATATGGACTTTTACGGAATCAAAGATCGCGTCTCTTACTTCCTGAACAAGCTTGTCTTCTTCGGTCTGAACCGGCTTGAATTGAACTTTCCAGTATGTTTTAAATTGAATATCCTCGCCCGGGCGGACGGTAAACTGATGGCCCGGTTCTACTTTTTGCACCTTTTTGTCAAGCGTCTTAGGCTCCGGTACAAATTGGAACGATGTATACTGCTGCAGCGCTTTTTCATTCAATTCCAAGTCAGCATCGACAGCCATCAGGCTTTTTCTTTCTGATGCAAAATAAACGTGGCCGTCCGTTTTCGTAAAATAGAGCGGCTTAATGCCGAACGGATCGCGCGCTCCGTATAGGAGCTGTTCTTTTTTGTCCCAGATTAAAAAAGCAAACATTCCGCGCAGCTTGGAAGCGGCTTCCTGTTTGTAGTGGCGGTAAGTCGCAAGCAAAACTTCCGTATCTGAATCGGTTTTGAACTCGTATCCTTTTGAAAGAAGTTCGTCTTTCAGTTCTATATAGTTATAGATTTCTCCATTAAAAATAATCCAGTAGGAATCATCTTCATAAGACAGAGGCTGTCCTCCGTTTTCCACATCGATGATGCTGAGCCTTCTAAATCCGAAGCCTACATGCTCATCATGATAGTACCCATCATCGTCCGGACCGCGGTGTACAATCATTTCATTCATTTGTTTAATCAGTTCTTCCTGGGCTGCTGTCTCGGATGATGGGCGATGATTGAATACCCCTACAAATCCACACATAGTATTGCCTCCGATTTTTTAAATTTCGTGCAGAAATCAAAGTCTGCTTCTTGATTAGACAAGTGTTTAAAGAAAAACGTTTCACATCCGCCCGCTTTTTGCCATCGAAAAACAAAGCCGCTTAATAAAGCGGCTATGCGGTTGTTATTGTTATTCTCCTAATGCATCTTTCTTCAGCTGCTCTGCTTTGTCTGTGCGCTCCCAAGGCAGATCAAGATCGAGGCGGCCGAAATGTCCGTAAGCTGCCGTTTGTTTGTAAATCGGACGGCGAAGATCGAGCATTTTAATAATGCCGGCAGGTCTTAGATCAAAGTTTTTGCGAACCACTTCGATCAATGTTTCTTCACTCGCTTTGCCTGTACCGAATGTATCGATTGAAATGGACACCGGTTGTGCGACACCGATCGCGTAGGCAAGCTGCACTTCACAGGAATCAGCAAGACCTGCGGCGACGATATTTTTCGCAACATATCTCGCAGCATAAGCTGCAGATCTATCAACCTTTGTCGCATCCTTACCGGAAAACGCTCCGCCGCCGTGACGGGCATATCCGCCATAGGTGTCAACGATGATTTTGCGTCCTGTTAAACCAGCATCCCCCTGCGGTCCTCCGATAACAAAACGGCCCGTAGGATTAATGAAGTACTTCGTGTTTTCATCGATCAGCTCTTTTGGCACTACCGGATTGATGACGTGCTCTTTCAGATTGCGCTGAATTTGTTCAAGCGAAATCTCAGGATGATGCTGAGTCGAAATGACAATTGTATCGATGCGAATCGGCTTGTTATTCTCATCATACTCAACAGTTACCTGTGTCTTTCCGTCCGGACGCAGGTAAGGCAGAATTTCCTCTTTACGCACTTCTGTCAAACGGCGAGACAATTTGTGAGCAAGCGAAATCGGCAGAGGCATAAGTTCCTTTGTTTCGTTGCAGGCAAAACCGAACATTAAACCTTGGTCTCCGGCTCCGATCGCTTCAATTTCAGCGTCGCTCATTGCTCCTTCACGCGCTTCAAGAGCCTGGTCGACTCCCATTGCAATGTCTGGAGACTGTTCATCTATAGACGTTAAGACCGCGCAAGTTTCGGCATCAAAACCGTATTTTGCACGTGTGTAGCCAATTTCTTTAATCGTTTCGCGGACTGTTTTTGGAATATCGACGTATGTGGACGTCGTGATTTCACCGCTTACCAGCACCAATCCGGTTGTCACAGATGTTTCACAGGCAACGCGGGCATTCGGATCTTTCTTTAAAATTTCGTCTAATATACTATCCGAAATCTGGTCGCAAATTTTGTCCGGATGTCCCTCCGTAACTGACTCTGATGTAAATAACCGACGGTTTTTGCTCATTTATGTTTCCTCCTGTATATGAAGATCAGCCGTGATCTTAAGTATGATACGGATCTCGTCCCTCTTGATTATATGACGATACTCGGGCTTCATACGCTCTCGTTTTGAAACAATTTCCATATGCTATTCTTGACGAGATTCTGAGTCGAAATTCCCCTTAGCAGAATTTTTCCTGACTGGTTGCCCGGCTAGACCTTTCACGTCCTGTGAAAAACGCCCAGTACCTTCCTCCTGCTTGATACTCGGCTAAAACCTTTCACATCCTGTGAAAAACGCCGAGTACCTTCCTCCTGAAGGCAGTTTTTTTAGCAATTTTTGTATATCGATTTATGCAATAAAAAAACCTTTTCCTATTCGCTGAGGAAAGGGTCTGGTATTGCGTGCCTTTCACTCTTATCGCTCAAGGTATTGAACACCTTGCATCAGGTTAGCACCGTAGTTGTCTCAGAAACTGTTTTTTTCCATTAATAAGAGAAACCGGTTGCTGGGTTTCATTGGGCCTGTCCCTCCACCAGCTCGGGATAAGAGTATCCGCTCAATGAAATATCTTATCTTAAAATGGCTTGTAATGTCAATATCGGCCGAAATAAATTTGAACTTGTCCTTCGAGAAAAAACCCGAACGAAAAATGAAGAAACGGTATAGACTATAAGAGTAAATGTGTTATACTAATTCTACATTAATGTTATACACATTAAAAAACATGCAAAGGAAGGTTTTTTATGAATTCTGTAGATTTAACAACTGACTTACAAACGTTATTAACGGGCAAAAACGTTCAGCTGAACTTATCCGTTCCCCTTTTGGTTGAAAAAGTTCTTGAGCGCAAAGAAGGAGTCTTGACATCTTCCGGAGCCGTGCGGGCAACAACCGGTACATACACCGGCCGCTCGCCAAAGGACAAATTCATTGTGGAAGAAGCGAGCACAAAGGACAAAATCGATTGGGGCGCGGTGAATCAGCCGATTTCAGAAGCCGCCTTTGACCGGCTGCACACAAAAGTGCTCAGCTATTTAAAGGAACGCGATGAATTGTATGTATTTGAAGGGTTTGCAGGAGCAGACGAAAAATACCGGCTTCCGATTACAGTTGTTAACGAGTTCGCCTGGCACAACCTGTTTGCAAGACAGTTGTTCATCAGACCTGAAGAACATGATAAAAAACCTGAAGAACAGCCGTTTACGATTCTTTCCGCTCCGCATTTCAAAGCCGATCCGCTCGTTGACGGGACTCGATCTGAAACGTTTATCATCGTGTCGTTTGAGAAGCGTACGATCTTAATCGGAGGCACCGAATATGCCGGAGAGATGAAAAAATCGATTTTTTCTATTATGAATTATCTTCTTCCTGAACAAAACATTTTACCGATGCACTGTTCGGCAAACATTGGCGAGGAAGGCGGAACAGCTCTCTTCTTCGGATTGTCAGGTACAGGCAAAACGACGCTTTCCGCCGATCCGAAGCGGAAGCTGATCGGTGACGACGAACACGGCTGGTCCAGCACAGGCGTTTTCAACATTGAAGGAGGCTGCTACGCCAAGTGCATTAACTTAAGCGAAGAAAAAGAACCGCAGATTTACAATGCGATCCGCTTCGGTTCCGTTCTCGAAAATGTCGTTGTCGACAGCAGAACCGGAGAGCCGGACTATTCCGACACATTCTATACGGAAAACACGAGAGCGGCTTACCCGATTGACGCGATTGACAACATCGTCAAGCCGAGCATCGCCGCACACCCGCAGACCATCGTATTTCTGACGGCAGATGCTTTCGGCGTGCTTCCTCCGATCAGCAAGTTAACGAAAGAACAAGCCATGTATCATTTCCTGAGCGGATATACAAGCAAGCTCGCCGGCACCGAACGCGGAATCACCACTCCTGAAGCTACATTCTCGACCTGCTTCGGTTCACCGTTCCTCCCGCTTCCGGCACACGTGTACGCTGAAATGCTCGGAAGAAAAATCGATGAACACGGCGTCAGCGTTTTTCTCGTCAATACAGGCTGGACCGGCGGCGGATACGGAACCGGGGAAAGAATGAGCCTTGCTTATACGAGAGCGATGGTTCAGGCCGCGATAGAAGGAGAACTGGATAACGCCGAAATGAGGACTGACCGCATTTTCGGACTTCATTCACCGGTCCACGTTCCGGGTGTGCCTGATCAAGTGCTTGACCCGGCCAAAACTTGGGCAGATGAAAACGAATACGAGGAAAAAGCGATTCACCTGGCAAATGCATTCAAAAAGAATTTCAAAAAGTTCTCCAATACCGAAAACATCGAAAAAGCCGGAGGACCGCTCGTATAATTCAGCCCGCTTGCAGCAGCGCAGGTCTTCTGCGCTGCTGCAGTTTATCAAAAATCCTCTTCTCCTATCAACGACCGATGCCATTTCCTGGGCAATGATCAAGATGACAGTCAAGCACAGCCTATGATAAAGCGCTCCCAATTCACAAACATTATTATTTGAAAATACAGACTTTTTTTATTTTTAACAAAAGAAATCTTTCATATGATAATATTATAAAAACATTTGTATATATCAGGAGGACACATCTATGAAATTTGGATTACTGCCGAGGATCATTACGGCAATTATTCTTGGTGTTATCGTCGGAAGCTTTGCTCCGCTTTGGTTCGTCAAAACGGCAGCTACTTTCAATGATATTTTTGGAAGCTTCATTAAATTCGTCATTCCTTTTATTATTATCGCTTTTATTATTCCCGGCATCGGACAAATCGGCCGCGGCGCCGGAAAAATCCTTGGCATTACAGCAGGTATCGCCTACACGTCAACCATTTTTGCCGGCCTCCTGGCGTACCTTGTCGGTTCAAATCTTCTTCCCGCGATCATTTCCGGCCATCAGCTGCAGGAGTTTAAAAATCCGGAAGAAGTTCTGCAAGCAGGATTTTTCACCATTGAAATGACGCCGTTTATGAGCGTGATGAGTGCACTGATTTTTGCTTTCATCATGGGGATCGGAATCGCTTATCTGCCCGGAAAAACATTGAAAAACGCGTTTGATGAATTTCAAACGATCGTTGAAAAGCTGATATCATATATTATTATTCCGTTACTGCCTGTTCATATTTTCGGTATTTTCACCAATATGACGTTCGGAGGTCAGGTGCAGACGATTTTATCCGTATTTGCAAAAGTTTTCGTGATGATCATCGTGCTTCACCTCGTCATACTCTTGATTCAGTACTCCGTTGCGGGTGCTGCAAACGGCAGAAACCCACTGTCGCTGTTGAAAATCGTGGCACCGGCATACTTCACCGCGCTCGGCACACAATCGTCAGCGGCAACGATTCCCGTCACGCTGAGGCAAGTCAGAAAAACGGGGGCAAGCCAAAAAGTGGCTGACTTCGCCGTTCCGCTCCTCGCCAATATTCATTTGTCAGGAAGCACGATTACACTGACAAGCTGTGCAATGGGCGTGATGATTCTAAACGGTCAAACGCCGACTTTTTCGATCATGATGCCGTTCATTTTAATGCTTGGCGTCACGATGGTCGCAGCGCCCGGTGCACCAGGTGGTGCCGTCATGGCCGCGGCCGGATTGTTGCAGTCGATGCTCGGTTTTAATGAAACTAGCGTATCACTGATGATCGCTCTTTACCTTGCCCAGGACAGCTTGGGTACAGCAACAAACGTTACAGGAGACGGAGCTCTCACCATGCTGATTCACAGGCTGACTTCCAAAAAAGGAATCGGAAAAGAGGAAGATGTGCCTGCATAATAAAGAAAAGCCAAGGACGCTATCCGCGCCTTGGCTTTTTTTAATTCGTCGAATTTAATGATACGAGCCTGTATGTTAAATGAGTCCGTCCGTCTGACCATTCAAGGCGCTCCGCCTGCGCGGTGCCGGTAATGTCGCCACGCTTAGTCTTTCTGACTTCAAGCGGCACATGAAGAGGGTAAACCCGATAACCTTCTTTCTCGAGTGTAAATACATTTTCCTCAACCCGCGTTTCTTTTCCTTTTGTCACAATCATCGTGTTAAATTCAACTGGCATTCCCACCTAAAGTCCCCCTCCTTTTCTCTTTTACTTTAGTTTACCATAACTTGTCCAAGGGCGGCTTTTCATCCATTGAGACAATTCTCTTACAATCCGCCTGTTTTCGCGCGGAGGAAAATAGTGGGTGTATTGACTGAAATACCACGTATCCACAGACTTGTTTCTTTGCAGGAGTTCGCGCTCAAGACGCCGCGCATGCTCGATGGAGACATTTTCATCGTTAGCTCCGTGGATCAAAAGCACGGGCGCTTCAATCTTCTCCAGTTCATCAAAAGGCGTCCTCCATTCGTACGCTTCAGGAACCTTTTCAGGCGTCCCGCCGATGACCCGCTTCATCATCCGCCGCAAATCTTTGCGTTCGCGATAGGTCATGACCATATCGCTGACACCGCCCCAAGACACAAACGAAGCGGCCGCATCTTTCATTTCGATTGCCGTTAAGATCCCCATGATCCCGCCGCGGGAAAAGCCAAAAATGTGAACGCGTCCGTCCTTTACAAGTTCGTGCTTCTGAAGAAGACGAAAAGCGGCAAAAGCATCTTCCCGGTCATCACCTGCAAAGTCTTCATCCCCTTCTCCTCCTTGATTGCCCCTGTAAAACGGAGCAAGAACGACAAAGCCCTGTGAAGCGAACTGGACGATTCGGCCCGGTCTGACCATCCCGACGTTTTTAATTCCGCCGCGCAAATACAAAAATCCGTCATAATATCCGGGAGCGGCCGGTTCGGCCAAGAGCCCCTTAACCTTGAGTCCTTGTGAAAGGTATGTGACGGAAAACAGACGCACATCTTTGTTCGGCGATGGAAATTTTCTTTTTTCTATCCACATTCGTCACGTCACCTCTTTTAATCCGCAGCTGCCCCTCACACCTGTTTAGTATATAACATAAACTATTTTATGCCGAAAATAACCGAAATCAAAGGAGGGAAATCGGTTTGAAGCGTTTCTTTTTTACCATATTATCCTTCATCATGATGCTGTTTATCCTCGCTTCATGCGGCGGACAAAAGACCGAAAAGATCCGTCTGGCGGAAGTGACCCGTTCCGTTTTCTATACGCCTTTATATATCGCCTTATCTGAAGGTTTTTTTAAAGAAGAAGGCCTTGATGTTGAACTGAAAACGACCTGGGGCGGAGATAAAACGATGACTGCCCTTCTGTCAAACGGCGCCGATATTGCGCTTGTCGGCTCGGAAACGTCGATATACGTGAATGCCCAGGGTGCAAGCGATCCGGTGATTAATTTTGCACAGCTTACCCAGACGGACGGAACATTCCTCGTCTCCAGGAACGATTCGGGGCATTTCAGCTGGGATGATTTGAAAGACAAAACATTCCTTGGCCAGCGCAAAGGCGGAATGCCGCAGATGGCAGGCGAATTTGTCCTGAAACAGAAAGGCATCGATCCTAAAAAGGATGTGAACCTGGTCCAAACAATTGATTTCGCGAATATCGCAAACAGCTTTGCATCTGGGACAGGTGATTATGTTCAATTATTTGAACCCCAGGCATCCATTTTTGAAAGAGAAGGCATCGGCCGCATTGTCGCCTCCTTCGGAAAAGAATCGGGCCGAATTCCATATACAACTTTTATGGCCAAACAAAGCTATTTAACGAAAAACGAAGAAGCGGTCGAAAAGTTCACCCGCGCGGTTTTTAAAGCGCAGCAGTGGGTGGAGACGCACTCTGCAAAAGAAGCAGCCGAAAGCGTTCAAGATTATTTTAAAGATACCGAGCTTTCAATCATTGAATCTTCAATCGAACGATATAAACAACAACGGTCTTTTGCCCTTGATCCTGTTTTGGATGAAAAAGAATGGAACCAGCTTCAAACCATCATGGATGAAGCCGGCGAGCTGCCGAAGCGCACCCCTCATCAAGAGCTGGTCAATACAAAGATCGCCGAAAAGGTCACAAAAAATCACTAGGAGGTGGCCGCAGTGTCTTTTTTGCAAGTTCAGGATGTCACACATACTTACTTTTCATTGAAGGAAAAAACAGCAGCGCTGGAAAACGTCAGCATTGAAGTCGAAAAAGGCGAATTTGTTTCGTTTCTCGGCCCAAGCGGATGCGGCAAAACAACACTTTTATCGATCATCGCCGGCATCGTTTCCCCCACGGAAGGACGCGTCTTGATTGAAGGGCGCACACCTGAAGAAAAGGATCGGCACATCGGTTATATGCTCCAGCAGGATTATTTATTTCCCTGGAAAACAATTGAGGAAAACGTCTTAATCGGTTTGCACATTTCCAAAAAATTCGGACCGGAAACGAAGGAAGCCGCTCTCGGCCTGCTGAAAAAATTCGGGCTTTACGAGGTTGAAAAAAAGTATCCAAAAGAGCTCTCAGGCGGTATGAGACAGAGGGCGTCGCTTGCCCGCACACTCGCTGTCGACCCCGATATCCTTCTGCTTGATGAGCCTTTTTCAGCCCTTGACTATCAGACAAAATTGAACCTCGAAGATTTAGTGTTCAACACGTTAAAGACGTATCAAAAAACAGCGGTGCTCGTGACCCATGATATCGGTGAAGCGATAGCGATGAGCGACCGGATTCTGCTATTTTCAAAGCAGCCGGGCACCATCCATAAAACATTTGCCGTTCCTGAACCGCTCAGGAAGCTGACACCGTTTGAAGCGAGGCAGGAACCGGAATTTCAGCCCCTCTTTCAGAACATATGGAAGGAGCTCAATGACCTTGAACAACAAACATCTGAAACCAAAAGTTGACTTCCTTCATGAGGCTTATTTAAAGGAGCAGCAGGCCGAAAAAAGGCGTGTCCGCTTTTTTCAAATCGCGATTTTCATCGTTTTCTTTTCGCTGTGGGAAACCGCAAGCCGTCTAGGATGGATCGATCCGCTGATCTTCAGCTCTCCTTCAGCCGTCTGGGCGCTTTTCCTCGAAAAGATTGGAGACGGATCATTGCCGGGCCATATCGGTGTAACCGTATTTGAAACCATCCTCGGCTTTCTGGCCGGAACATTGCTTGGAACTTTTCTGGCCGCCCTCTTATGGTGGTTCCCGAGGCTCTCTAAAATATTGGATCCGTATCTTGTCGTCTTAAATGCGATGCCGAAAGTGGCGCTGGGCCCTATTCTCATCGTGGCGATCGGCCCAAGCTTGACGAGTATTATTGCAATGGGCGCCATCATCAGCGTTATCATTACGACAATCGTCGTCTACACGTCCTTTCAAGAAATCGATGAAAACTATTTAAAAGTCATGAAGACATTCGGTGCAACGAAACGCGAAATTTTCAAAGAAGTCATACTGCCCGCTTCCATTCCGACGATCATATCTACACTGAAGGTCAACGTCGGCTTGAGCTGGGTCGGTGTCATCGTAGGAGAATTTTTAGTGTCAGCTCAAGGCCTCGGCTATATGATCATCTACGGCTTTC
Organism: Bacillus sp. FSL K6-0972; assembly: GCF_037976035.1. Taxonomy (NCBI): domain Bacteria; kingdom Bacillati; phylum Bacillota; class Bacilli; order Caryophanales; family Bacillaceae; genus Bacillus; species Bacillus sp. FSL K6-0972. Next base: position 3,254,413 of record NZ_CP150260.1, read on the forward strand.
AAGTCTTTAATTTCAACCTTGTCATGCTGAGCCTCCTGATCATCGCCGTCTTCGCAACGATGATGTATCAGGGTGTCGAGCTGTTGGAAAGGAAGTGGATGAAAGGCAGAGTATAACATGAAAAAACCCTGCAAATGCAGGGCTTTTTATTTGATGATGCCGGCCTTTTTCAGCTTTTCAAGACTGATCGTCAGGACGGAATCTTTCATAATAAAACTGTAATTTCTGTTTTTAGCGATATCCTTCGGGAGGCTCTTCAGCAAAACAGGGCCATTCGTCTCATAGTACGTCGGCTGTTTTTCGATCTTTTCGATATCGGCAAAATAAATATTTTTGACGATCACTTTCTCTCTGCCAAGAACTTTATATTGTCCGAGATAGGTCAGCTTTCTTACGACAGCGCCTGTTTCTTCCTTCACTTCCCGCAAAGCCGCTTCCTCAGCATTTTCGCTTGGTTCGACTTTGCCGCCGGGGAATTCACGGCCCCTGTCCTTATGATTTGTCAACAGCCATTGATCCTCGTAACGGCAGATCACCCATACATGCTTTGGTTCTTTTGAAAAAGGTTCCTTCTCAAAAGAAAGCTGAACCGTATTACGGTAATAATCTTTAAATTCGTACATCATAATCCCTCTTATCCGTTTCCTTGCTTCTTCCACTCATCATATCATATATTGGTTCTTTCGGTAGAGTTTTTGTCCAGTTCAGCTTAGTAATTTTATTGTCTCTCAGAACTTCAGTGTCCATTTTGAGTGAGAAGGCGGCAAGGCTGGGTGACTCTGTGCTGCGGGCTTCGTTTAATCAGCTGAATTGAGTTCGGCAAGGCCGTTTTCACTGATAAACGACTTGGTTTCTTCATTGCCCAGACGGTAAAGCATCGAGTAAATGTCTTTGCGTAGTTCGTCCATTTTGTCATTTGCACTGTCATTGTGGTATTCGACTGCAGGCACGTGAGCTCTGAAAAAGTTGATCCAGTCTTCTGAATACAGCTGATCAAAATATTCTCTTAAAATGATGATGTCATCATCTGTCGCCGAAATTTGAAATTCCCACGGGGAGGCGTCTGAGCTCTGCGAAATCATTCCATCTTGCACCGAAACATAGTACGTCCTTTTTTCCAAAGCCAATCATCCTTTTTCGTGTTAGTATGACCAGTTGTATTAAAATGTTACGGCTTTCCCCGGAGTTTTTCCTTTATGGTATCTAAAATGTCCAATAACATCTGCGGCACGGGGATTCCTAACGAATGAGCCGTGCTCACGATTTGAAACGCTTCATATAAAATATAAAACATAATAGAAAAATCGCGGATCGAACTGCCTGTTTGCAGCATTTGATCAAAAAGGTGGGCAACGGATATCAGAAAGAGCGTAACCAATTTTCTTGCCAGCCTTGTAAACAGCCTCTTAATCGTAAAGCGATCTTCCACACATTCGTTCAAGCTTTTGCTGACAAATTCAATTCCCATCAGTGTAATTAAGATCATAAATAAATATTCGATTCGGCCAAACAAAAATCCGATGGCTGATAAACCAATTGTAAAGAGCGAAAAGATGCTTAAGTCCTTAAACATGTGCTTCAACATCCTTTCAAAAAAGACTTTTCATAGCTTATCCTATGAAAAAAGACTTTGAAAGGCTTGGATGAATTGTTTGACAATTTCTAAAAAAGGCTTTAAAAAGAACGAAAATACAAAAAAGCTCAGGCATTGCCCGAGCTTTTCCTTACCCTAAGTAGGCTTTCAGCATCCAGTTGTGTTTTTCGATCGATTGATGAATCGCGAGCAGCATGTCTCCCGTCGTTTCATCATTGACTTCATCGGCAAGCTCCATTCCGCTTTTCAGCTCCTCAGCCACCGTTAAAAAGTCATTATAAATGTTTTGCACCATTTGTTCAGAAGACTCGCTTCCGTCCGCTTCTTTAATCGCGGACATTTCCAGGCATTCCTTCATCGTTCCGACCGGGGAGCCCTGTATCGCCAATAGGCGTTCAGCCAAATCATCGATATGCTCTGCCGCTTCTGTGTAAAGCTCCTCAAATTTTGCATGCAGCGTAAAGAAATCTTTCCCTTTCACATACCAATGATAATTATGTAGCTTCACATATAGAACGGTCCAGTTCGCGACTTGTTTGTTGACGGTTGCTTTCAATTTTTCAGACATTAGATCGTCCTCCTTTTCGTTTACTTTTGATTTACCCGTTTAGCTTGTGCAGGAAACATTTCTTTTACTCTTTATCATGATTTTCTTTGCCTGATATGGTAAACTGTTGGAAAAAACTATTCGGAGGTAAGTGATGATCCTCTTTTGGATTATTGTTGGAATTCTGATTACCGGCGCCGTTCTGGCAATATCGCTCGTCACAACATCAAAAGCTTATGACTACAAGCATGAAGTCGATCCCCTTCCGTCGCGGGAAGAAGAACAGCCTCATCAATGATGATGGGCTTCTTCTTTTTCATCTTCATCGGTCACATCCGTTGCTTTCCCTACTTTAATGTCTGCAACCGGCATTGTATGCTGTTTTTTCGCCGTGACATGGACTTGGACTTTGTAATGGCCGTCTTCAGGAAACGCTTTTTCCATGCTGTATACGCCTTTACCCTCATTCTTCGCTTTGATTAGCTCGCTATCTTCCTTGCTCCCCGCCTTCCAGCATTCAAACTCCACCTCATCGGCATCTGCAACAGGCTCGTCCCCATAGAGCACGGTCGCTTTTATGACAGCCTTTTCATTTTTGGCCGCCGCTTCAGGCGCCGCCAGTTTGGCCGTCAGCACTTGGGGCTCCTCATCCGATGCCGCCTGCTTGTCCCCCTGGCTGCAGGCGGAAAGGCCGACCGCTAAACATAAGAGAATGAACCATTTTCCCAAACGCATCCTATCACCCTTCTTCTATGATATGTATTACAATATAAAGTGTAGCAAAGTTCAGGGATAAATGGCATTATTTTCTTTGTGAACAAAAAATGAAAACCGGCTCAGAAGAGAGCCGGTTTTTTCAAACATTTTATCCAAACACTTTGAGCAGGTCTTCTTTATTTTGCGAAAGCCAAAAACGCATCATGCGCTTTGCGCCTTCAAGATCGTGAAGCTTTGCCTGGCCGCACTGTTTTTCGTTAGCCGCCGGAATTTCAGTCACTTCCACAGCTTCTTTGAACGTATCCTCAAGCAAGTCAACGATTTCTTCCACTTTCGGTTCACCGCTTACCACCAGGTAATAGCCTGTTTGGCAGCCCATCGGCGAAATGTCGATAATATCAAAGTGGTCATATTTTTCCGCATACGTGCGGATCGTAAATGCAAGAAGATGCTCCAAAGTATGAATCGTATCAGGTTTCATCGCCTGTTTATTCGGCTGGCAAAAGCGGATGTCAAACTTGTTGACGACGCCGTCCGATCCTACTTTATGGACGCCGCAGTGTCTGACGTAAGGCGCTTTTACCGCATTATGGTCAAGTTCAAAACTTTCAACTGAAGGCATGGTTCCTCTCTCCCCTCTAATCGGTCTTTTTTTATTATATCATACTTTACCGATAAGTTTTCAGGTGAATGCTTTTCCTTTTTATGAGTTTTTTGCTTATATTATAATAAGGTCAAAACAAAAAAGGTGCGAAAAACATGAAAACCGTATTCCTGCTGCTCATCCGCTTTTATCAAAAATGGATATCACCGGCTCTTCCGCCGACATGCCGTTTTTATCCGACATGCTCCAATTACGGCCGTGAAGCGATCGAAAAGCACGGCGCATGTAAAGGCGGATGGCTCACCATCAAGCGGATTCTGAAATGCCATCCGTTTCATCCCGGCGGAATAGATCCCGTTCCGGAAAAAAAGCAAAAGGATTAACGCTCTTCCGGATATCCGTTGACAATGAGATCCAGTCTGCCTGTTTCCGGATCGATGACAAGTCCGTGAACAGGTACTTCCTCCGGCATCAACGGATGGTTCCGAATAACGCTTACACTGTCCCTGACGCTGTCCTCTACAGAATCAAAGCTTTTCAGCCATTGTTCAAAATCGACGCCGGAGTACTCAAGGGTCTCAATCCGTTCTTTTGGAATGCCGCGCTTGACGACTTTGTCCAAAAAGCTGTCGCAGCTCAGCTTGCTCATACCGCAGTCATGGTGGCCGATCACGCATACTTCATCAGCGTTCAGTTCGTATACCGCAACGAGAATGCTCCGCATTATACTTCCGAAAGGATGAGCCACGAGTGCACCCGCGCTCTTAACGATCTTCACGTCTCCGTTCCGCATATTCATGGCATGAGGAAGCAGCTCGACAAGCCTTGTGTCCATGCAAGACAGAATCACCATTCTCTTATCAGGAAACTTGCTTGTTTGGTATTTTTGATAGTCCTGCCGCTCAACAAACTGTTGATTGAACTGTAGAATATTGTCCAAAAGTTTCATGGCTCATTTCCTTTCTAAACGCTTTTTATATCTAAATATAACATATTTCTTGTATTTTTTTCATAAGTCAAGTAAGATTTCCCTTGTGTAAATCGAAACAATTACGTTTTAAGAAAGGTGAAGAACATGAAGCAAAATCTGATTCCGGTCACTGTTTTAAGCGGCTATCTCGGATCCGGGAAAACGACGCTGCTGCAGCATATCCTGCATGAAGCGCATGGCTTAAAAATCGCCGTGATCGTCAATGACATGAGTGAAATTAATATCGACGGCTCCCTGGTGAAAAAAGGGGACCTCATCCACACGGATGAAAAGCTTGTCGAAATGCAGAACGGCTGCATATGCTGTACGCTGAGAGACGATCTGCTCATCGAAGTCAAAAAGCTGGCGGAGAACGGCGGAATCGATTATATTCTCATCGAATCTTCCGGTATCAGCGAGCCGATTCCCGTTGCCCAAACCTTTACTTACAAAGATGAGGAGCTGGATATTGATTTAGGCAAATATTGCAGGCTTGATACAATGGTCACCGTCGTCGACGGCAGCCGTTTTTTTGAGGACTTCGCTTCGGGCGATAGCCTTTTGGAACGGAAACAGGCGGCAGACGAAACAGACAGCCGGGAAGTGGCCGACCTTTTAATTGAGCAAATCGAATTTGCCGATGTCCTCATTTTGAATAAAACTGATTTACTCAATAAAGAAGAGCAGGAAAAGCTTTTCTGGTCCCTGAGAAAACTGAATCCGGACTGCAGAATCATTTCCTCGACATTCGCAAAAGTGCCGCTTTCGGCCATCCTAAATACGAAATCGTTCGATTTTGAAAAAGCAAGTCAATCAGCAGGGTGGATCAAAGAGCTGAATGAAGAGCACACACCTGAAACAGAGGAATTCGGAATCTCTTCCTTCGTCTATCAAAAACAAAGGCCTTTCCATCCTGAAAGACTGAAGCGCTGGCTTGAAAACTGGCCGCCGCAAATTATTAGAGCAAAAGGCTTCTTCTGGCTTGCTTCTCGAAATGACACAGCTGGCCTTCTGTCCCAGGCAGGCTCTTCACTGATGATCCAAAGCGCAGGCCCCTGGATTGCAGCGTCTCCCGAGGAAGAACAAAAGCTCGCGTTTGAAGAGGATCCCAATTTAAAAGCGGACTGGGATGAAACATATGGAGACCGGAAAACGGAAATCGTTTTTATCGGCATCGACATGAATCAGGAAGACATGATCCGCTCCCTGGATCAGACCCTTCTTACAGATGAAGAAATGAATTCAGACTGGTCGGCCTTCCATGATTCACTGCCTGAGTATATTTAACTATCATTTCCTCTTTTCAAATCGTAATTATTACGATACAATGATACAGGACCATTAAATCGGAACCATTTCAGTTTTACATTGAGAGGAGAAATACCATGAAAAAAACATTCGGATTAGCATCGGCATTCATTCTTGCTGCCGGATTAACAGCGGGTTGTTCAAGCAATGGCACTTCCGGTGAACAAAAAGAAAATAAAGACACGCTGGATGTCTATACAACCATTTATCCGCTTGAAGACTTCACCAAAAAGATTGGCGGAGATTATGTGAACGTTAAAAGTGTTTACCCGCCAAACGTTGAAGCGCACACTTACGAGCCAAGCTCAAAAACGATGGCGGAGATTTCCGACTCGGACGCCTTTATATACTCTGGAGTCGGTGTGGAAGGATTCGCGGACAAAGCTGTAAGCACATTAAAAAACAGCGACGTCAAAATCGTCAAAGCCGGAGAGGGCATTGACCTTCTGTCACGTGAAGAAGAAGGCGAACATGATGAGCATGCACATGAAGAAGAACACGGTGAGCACGATGAGCATGCTCACGAAGAAGAACATGAACACGGAGAAGCCGAAGGCCATGATCATCATCACGACCATGGAGATCATGACCCGCACGTATGGCTTGACCCTGTCCTTGCTGAAAAAATGGCCGAAAACATTAAAGACCAACTCGTTAAATTAGAACCGGAACACGAAAAAACGTTTACGGAAAACTATGAGTCTCTAAAAAAAGATTTGGAGCAGCTTAACAAAGACTTTAAACAAACCGTCGACAAAGCTGATAAAAAAGAAATTCTCGTCTCACATGCCGCCTACGGCTACTGGGAAAAACGCTACGGTATTAAACAGATGAGCGTGCTCGGACTTTCGCCAACAGAGGAACCTTCACAAAAGCAGCTTGAAAACATTGTTAAGACGGCAAAAAAACATGATATAAAATATGTCATTTTTGAAAGCAATGTCAGCAGCAAAATCTCCGAGATCATCAAAAAAGAAATCGGAGCCGAAAGCCTGACGATGAAAAACCTTGAATCTGTATCAAAAGAAGACATTGAAAACGGCAAAGACTATACCACCATCATGAAAGAAAACCTGGCCGTCTTGAAAAAAGCTTTATCAAACAAATAACAGAGAACAAGCGCATGACACCTAATGCGCTTGTTTTTTTATATGGACGAAAAAAGACCGGAAACATCCGGCCTTTTTAATTTTAATCCATATTAAATCTTTTCTTGAACTGTTCCACCCTTCCGCCTCTTTCATTGAATTTCTGTCTTCCGGTATAAAACGGATGGGTATCAGAACTTACCTCAACTTTTATAACGGGATATGTCTTGCCGTCTTCCCACTCAGCCGTCTCATCAGAAGTTTTAGTTGAGCGGCTTAAAAAACGGTACCCGCTGTTTACATCCTGAAAGATCACTTGATAAGTTTTCGGATGAATATTTGGTTTCATATGCCATTCCTCCTAACAAAACGTAATAATTACGTTTTATTATATACCTTTCAAATCCTTGTGTCAAAAATGAATGTTCATTTGCCATGTTTTGATCACCTTATCCATTTTAACCGCTCACAGGAAGAATAATCTAAAAAAGGCGGTAAACAATAAAAAGCAAAATGGTGTAAATGAAAGGTGGTTTTCCGGATGAACGACTTGATTTTTGCAAGAAGCCTTTTCGGAACAACGATGGGGTTCCATATTATTTTTGCCTCGCTTGGTGTCGGAATTCCTTTAATGATTTTGCTGGCCGAGCTGATCTATCAAAGAACGAAAGATCCCCACTACGCCATTATGGCCAAAAGATGGACGAAGGCACAAGCCGTGTTGCTCGGGGTCGCCATACCGACCGGAACCATTGCCGGAACGCAGCTTGCCCTGCTTTGGCCGGGATTCATGGAAGTGATCGGAAAAGTCATGTCCCTCCCATTTCAAATTGAAATCTACGCCTTTTTTATTGAGGCTTTATTTATGTCCATTTATGTGTACGCAGCCGATCGGCTGACTCCTCTTATGAGAATTACAGCTGTCATTTTTATCGTTATCGGAGCAGCCGCATCAGCCATTTTAATTACAAATGTGCACGCTTTCCAGGGAACACCTGAAGGCTTCAAAATTGTGAACGGTGAAATTACCGATGTTCAGCCGTGGACGGCGTTCTTCAACAAAAGCTTTGTGGCCACAGCAGGACACGTTGTCGTCTCCGCTTTTATGACGGGCGCGTTTATTATTGCGACGGTAGCCGCCTACAAAATGCTCCGAAACCGCGGTGATGAAAGAGTCTACGCCCTCCATAGAAAAGCGCTGCTGCTCGGGCTGATTGTCGGAGGAGCGTTTTCTCTGGTCACGGCTCTGAGCGGGCACGAATCCGCACAGCTTCTTCACCGCTACCAGCCTGAAAAACTGGCCGGCGCAGAAGGCCTGTTTGAAACCCAGTCCCATGCCCCTCTTGCGATCGGCGGATTTACCGATGAAAAGACGCAATCGGTCAAATGGGCGATTGAGATTCCCTGGGCTTTAAGCTTTTTGGCCGACAACCGCTTTGACACCGTCGTGAAAGGGCTGAATGACTTTCCAAGGGATGAGTGGCCTCCTCTTTTCATTCATACTTTGTTTAACGGCATGGTTTTTATCGGCAGCCTTTTGATTGTTTATGCCGCTGTCGGTTTTATTTGGAGGAAAGTCATGAAAAAAGACCGCTTTCCCCGCTGGATGCTGGCCGTGTTTATAACCGGCGGCCCGCTCGCTTTGCTTGCAATCGAACTGGGCTGGGTGTTCGCTTGCACCGGAAGGCAGCCCTGGGTCATTTACCATATGCAGAAAACGTCAGAAGTGGTGACGACCTCCGGCTCGATTGGCATATTGTTTCTTTTGTTCTTTGTCGTCTATATTATTTTAGGAGCAGCGGTGGTGTTCGTATTGCAATATTACTTTAAACGCCACCCTGTCGAAGAGGATTTAAAAAGCAGCTGATTGCACAAAAAAACAGAAGGGAAGTCATATGATGCAACTGGATGGAACAACAGATGCCCTGCTGGCTATTTCGATCGTCTGGGGATTTATATTTATCTACGCCGTGATGGCGTCGATGGATTTTGGAGCGGGATTTTGGTCGATGATTTATATGAACAAAAAACAGCTGAAAGCAACCAATATAGCAAACCGCTATCTTTCTCCGACCTGGGAAGTGACCAATGTTTTCATCGTCGGAATCGTCGTAGCCCTTTTCAGCTTTTTCCCGGGCGGCACTTTTGTGCTGGGGACGGTGCTTTTGATTCCCGGCAGCATTATTTTGTTGCTTTTGGCGATTCGAAGCGGATTTTTGGTCTTTTCCCACGCTGCAAAAGATTATGAAAGGGCGCTGACTTACGTTTCAGGGATCAGCGGCTTTATCATTCCGGCTGTTTTAATCCTTGTCTTGCCCGTGACACACGGCAACTTCGTATATCAGGTAGACGGAAATCACCACTTGGACTTTGTCAATTTGTTTTTAAGCCCCCATGCCTATTCTTTTATGGGCTTTGCCATTTTCAGCACGCTGTTTCTGTCTTCATTACTGCTGGCTGATTTTTCAAATGTAGCCGGAGAAAAAGACGCGTATCAGGTCTACCGCCGAAACGCTTTAATCACCGGACCGCTCGCATTGCTTATGTCGTTCAGCATCATGATGACCATGAGGACGGAAGCCAGCTGGCTTTATACGAAAATGATGGACGGGCTTCCATGGCTGATTTTATCGTTTTTGCTGTTTCTCGTCGCATTTGCGGCACTGTTTCTGCCAAACAGATATAACAGCGACCGGCTGGGAAAGCCGCGCCTGGCTGTCATCGCCATTACGCTGCAGTATTTTACGGCGAGCTATGTGTACGGGAGAGCGCACCTCCCTTACATGGTCTATCCTGATGTTACGATTCAATCGGGCTTCACCGCACCGGAGACATTCAGGGCACTGTTCATCTCCTACATCGTCGGTTTTATTATTTTATTCCCCGGCTTTTATTATTTCTGGAAATTGTTCATGAAGGACAAGCGGTACATCAAACAGCATGAATAAGGTTAAGCTAAATGTGTACTACTTTTAAAGGGGGCCCAAATTACATGGAGCAAAAAATACTGTGTGAAGTCAGCAACTGCACCTATTGGGAACAGGGAAACAAGTGCACAGCCGACGCCATCTATGTCGTCAGCCATGCTGAAGGTGAAAAAGCTTCTAATAGTGAAGAAACGGATTGCAAAACATTTAAACCCGAACATCATTAAAGCGGATGAATGAAGGAGGGACAGTCATGAATAAAGAGTCGCTGTTACAGGCTTTTTATCAGGAAATCCACGGGGCGGACGAAACCGCATTTCAAAAAGCCGCCTGCTCCTTCATGAACTTATGGGATTATGAATACGGCTGTCTTGACGGGCTGCCGGATCAAGCGGACCGGCTGATCGGACAGATCGTACACGAAGATTTGCTTTTGGGCGATTAAAGGAAAGGGCTGTCATCAAGGCAGCTCTTTTCATATTTTTAAAAAAACCGGCTTGAAAGCCGGTCCAAACGAGAAGGGAATAATGTACAGCTTTAATATACATGAGAGGCTGCCCATTTAACAAAGCTTGAAAATCTGGAAATCAGCGTTTAAAACAGCCTTTACTGTTTGAAAACGTCTATTTTCGATGAATTCTTTCTTAAAATATGAGTATCGACTTCAAATCCCATTCCCGGCCGGCTTGGAACCTGAATATAGCCGCCTTCAATGCGGATTTCCGGTTTTACGATATCCTCTTCCCAATACCTTGAGGATGAAGAAAGATCCCCAGGAATCAAAAACTGCGGAAGAGAACTCAACGCAAGATTGTGGGCTCTTGAAATGCCGGTTTCAAACATGCCGCCGCACCATACAGGCATTTGGTGTTCTTTGCAGATGTCGTGGATTTTCAGAGCTTCTGTCAAACCGCCGACTCGGGACGGCTTAATATTGATAATTTTGCAGCTGCCGAGCTCGATTGCCTTTCGCGCATCATCAGCCGAACGAATGCTTTCATCAAGGCAAATTGATGTTTTAATATGTTTTTGCAGATGGCGGTGGTCAACGATATCATCATCCGCCAGCGGCTGTTCGATCATCATTAATTTAAATGCGTCAAGCTCTTTAATCCGGCTGATGTCTTTTAATTCGTAAGAAGAGTTGGCATCTGCCATCAGCGGCACCTTCGGAAAATGCCCGCGTATTTCTTTTAAAAGCTCTATATCCTGCCCCGGCTGAATTTTGATTTTTATTCTTTGATATCCTTCTTTTACATATTGCTCAATTTCCTGAAGCATATCATCCAATGGGGCAAGACCGACGACGACCCCGGCAGGAACTTCTGTTTTTACTCCGCCCAGCGCCTCTCTTAAAGAGATCCCTTTTTTCCTGGCGTAAATGTCCCAAAAGGCGGCTTCAAGGCCGGCCTTTGCCATTCTGTTGCCTTTGAATCCGCGAAGCGTCTCGGGCACTTCTGAAGGGTGTGTGAATGATTCGCGCAGCACAGCCGGAATCAAAAAATCTTTTAGCATGTGGTAGCATGTCTCCGTTGTTTCTTCGGTGTACCACGGAGATGAAAAAGCGGATACTTCCCCCCAGCCTGTCACACCTTCTTGGTCAGCAGCTTCAATGATGATAAACTTGCGATCCTGAAAGGTTTCCAAGCTTGATTTAAAAGGCTTTTTCAGCCGCATGCTGAGATGGTACAATGTCAGCTGTTTGATTTGAATCATGGCGCTCTCCTTCTACAATTGATGTCTCATCAGTTTATTTGAAGCGTTTCTCGGCAGCTTGCCGACAAAATGAAAGGCTTTAGGCACTTTATATGAAGCAAGCCGTTCTTTGCAAAATTCGCTCAGCTCCTCTTCATCAACGGGGCTGTCGGCGACGAGATAGGCGTGAGGAACCTTTCCCCAAGTTTTGTCATCGACCCCTTTCACCCCTGCTTCCGCGACATTGGGGTGTGACAGAAGAACGGCCTCGACTTCAGCCGGATAGATGTTTTCTCCTCCTGATATGATTAAGTCTGAACGCCTGTCCAGCACATATAAAAATCCGTCATCGTCAAGATACCCGATATCACCGGTTTTAAACCAGCCGTCATTGAATGAGGCTTTATTTGCCGCCTCATTTTTCAAGTAGCCCTTCATAACGGTCGGCCCTTTTACGGTTATTTCGCCATGTTCTCCGGGTTGGCATTCCGTTCCGTTCTTTTCGATTTTGATGCTTGATGCAAACAGCGGTTTGCCGGCTGAACCGAGCTTTTCAATCGAGTATTCTGGGGCAAGCGTTGCAATCTGTGAGCACGTTTCAGTCATCCCGTATGACTGTACGACCGGCAGCCTCTTTCTTTTGCATTCCTCAAGGAGAGAAAGCGGAGCTGGTCCTCCGCCCAGTAACAGGCACCTTAATGATTTGGGGCAGCTGTCGACTTGTGCCGCAAGCCTCGACAGCATCGTCTGAACGACCGAGACAATCGTTACTTGATTGTCTTTGATCGAACCGAGAACCTCTTCGGCGTCAAACCTTTGATGCAAAACGACAGTCATTCCGTAAATGACCGATTTAAAAAGAGCCGATAAACCGCTGATGTGGAAAAGCGGCAAGGCGATCAGCCAGCGGTCGTGTTCTTGGAGCCCTAAATTCAAGGCCGATGAAACCGCGCTGAAATAATGGTTGGCAAATGTCTGCATAACCCCTTTTGGCCGTCCGGTCGTTCCAGAGGTATACATGATTGTGGCCGCATCGTCCAAATGAATGCTCTCGATTTCCGTAACCGGAGGGCAAGCGGCGTTTTGAACGTCTTCAATGTCAACAGCGCGAGCCAGCTGTCCCCCTCTATGCTCTTCTATGAAAGGCTGCTCTGTAAGTAATAACTTTGCTTCCGAGTGTTCAATTTGATATGTTCGTTCGGCCATTGACAGCTTTGTATTCAGCAAAACGATGCGAACGCCGAGAAGAAAGCAGGCATGGACGACGATGACCATCTCCATCCGGTTTGTGAGGAGTACAGCTGCTGTATCCCCTTTTCTCAGACCAAAGCTCTTCAACTGTCCGGCCGTTTTTTTGGCTTCGTGAAATAATTGAATAAAAGTCAGCTTGTGATCTCCCTGAATCACAGCCATCCTGTCAGGTGTCAGTTCTGCTCGCTGTTTAAGCCAATTCGGATGGTCCATCAGCATATCATCATCTCCAAAAAGTATCTTGAATGATAAAAGAAACAGCTCAGTCGCACTAAGCTGTTTCTCTCTTCCGGTTTTTAAGGAAAACGCGGGAACTGTCCGAAGTCTGGACGGCGTTTTTCTTTAAACGCATCGCGGCCTTCTTTTGCTTCATCTGTTGTGTAATAAAGCAGTGTAGCATCTCCGGCAAACTGCTGGATGCCGGCAAGCCCGTCAGTGTCGGCATTAAAGGCCGCTTTAAGGAATCTGAGTGCTGTCGGGCTTTTCTCAAGCATTTCTTCACACCATTTAATCGTTTCTTCTTCAAGCTTTTCAAGCGGTACAACCGTATTGACAAGGCCCATTTCCTTTGCTTCCTGAGCGTTGTACTGACGGCACAGGTACCAGATTTCGCGCGCTTTTTTATGGCCGACGATACGCGCCAGATAGCCTGACCCGTAGCCTGCATCGAAGCTGCCGACTTTCGGTCCTGTTTGTCCGAAAATCGCGTTGTCCGCAGCAATCGTCAAATCGCATACGATGTGGAGCACATGACCGCCGCCGATCGCATAGCCTGAAACCATCGCAACTACAGGCTTCGGAATGACGCGGATCAGCCGCTGAAGATCAAGCACGTTCAGACGCGGAATCTCGTCCTCACCGACATAGCCTCCGTGTCCCCTTACTTTCTGGTCTCCTCCTGAACAGAACGCTTTATCGCCGGCACCTGCAAGGACAATAACGCCGATATTGGCATCATCCCGCGCATATGCAAACGCATCGATCAGTTCCGAAACCGTTTTTGGACGAAATGCGTTATGTACCTCAGGGCGATTGATCGTGATTTTGGCGATGCCGTTATATGTTTCATATAATACATCTTCGTATTGACGTTCGCTTTTCCATTCTACAGTCATAGATGTGTACCCTCCTACTTTAAAATAAATTCACTTACTATTTTACCAAAAAAATCGGGCTCTTCCACATGAACCGCATGACCGGTATGTTCAACAATCTCGAGGCGGGCGGCTGGAATGCGCTGTGCCATGCTTTCATTGATCTCGATAAATTTCTGATCCAGGCTTCCCGCAATGAGAAGCACCGGATAATCGATTCCGCTCAGTTTGTTCCACCAGGACGGCTGTGAGCCGGTCCCCATTCCGATTAAGCTGCCTCGAAGTCCGACCGGATTGTTGTTCAGACGTTCTTCGCGCACTTTTTTTCTTTTCGAAGGGTCCATTGAAAGCTGGGATGCAAACAGCGGAATGCCTTCCCAATAATCTACGAAAGACTCGATTCCTTCTTCCAGTATCCGCCTGCTGAGCCGGCTGTCCTGCTCCCTGCGGGCTTTTCTTTCTTCCGGCGAATCAAGCCCCGGGGAACTGCTTTCCAGCACAAGACCGGACACACGCTCCGGGTGAATCATCGCCAAGGATAACGCAAGTCGGCCGCCCATTGAATAACCGATGAGGTAAGCCTGTTTCACATTTAAACAATCAAAAATCTCGATCAGATCAGCTGTCTGCTTCTCTGTTGTGTAGCGCCGGCTGTCTGCCGGCGAGTCGGTTCCGCCGTGTCCAAGCAGATTCAGCTTGATCAGACGCATCCCCTGAAAATAGCCGTCTATCCCGTCCCACGTTGCCGCGCTTCCTGTAAAGCCATGCAAAAACACCGCCGTTTTTTCCGCAGACAGGCCATTGTCTTCTATTTTATAGGAAACGCCGTCTTTCAGTGTCAATTTCAAAACGGCCACTCTTTTCTTATTTCATGCATCGCGGAATCAAGCATCCGGCGATGCTGCTGCACACGATCATCGCGCTTCGTTTTCACCTCAATGATATCCAAGCCGCGGCGGTTGACGGAGGACAAATACGCATCGGCAAAATGGGCGGATGACTCAGGGCATATATAGCGTCCCCCATACAGCTTGGCGGCATGCTCGAATTCGAGCCCCGTCGGCGTTCCGAACAAGAGCTCGAAGTACCTTTCTTCAGCAGATTGGGGAAGAAATGAGAAAATGCCTCCGCCGTCATTGTTGACGAGAACGACAGTCAGCGGGATGTCGAGCGTTTTGCTGACGAGGAGGCCGTTTAAATCGTGATAAAATGACAGATCGCCGATCACAAGGGTTACCGGTTCTTTCGTTGCGGCATATACGCCCAGCGCAGTCGAGACAACGCCGTCAATCCCGTTTGCCCCTCTATTGGCAAAAATCCGGAAAGACCGTTCCTGATTTTCAAAAAATGTATCCGCATCGCGGATCGGCATGCTGTTTCCGACAAACAGGGAGCTGTTTTCCGGAATCAAATGCTGCAGATTCCGGTAGATATTTCCTTCAAAGGTAAGATCCTCAGCTTCAAGATTTCTTAAAAGAGCGCGGAAGCGGCTATTGGCAAATCGCCACTTCTCCGACCAGTTGCCTGATCTTTTTTTGACAGCGGAAGCCGCAGCAGCCGCGAACTCCTCTTCCGTGCAATGCAGCATATGTGCGCTGAGCTGAGTCGGATCGCGCCACCCTCCATCTGGATCAACGACGATTTGCCTGATGCTCGGATTTTGCTTTAGCAGCTGAAAAAGCGGCTTTGAAACCGGCATCGCGCCGAAGCGGATGACAAGCTCAGGCATGAGCTCGCGTTTCAGCTGTTCTTCTTTCAATAATGAATCGTATGCATCGATAATAGTTTCTTTTGAATGGCTGCCGTTTCTCAAGTTTGAGAGCGGGTCAGCCAAAATCGGATATCCCGCTGCCTGCGAAAGAGATACAATATGTGCTTTAGCGTCATCATCTTGCAGCTCTCCGCAGACGATCACGCCTTTTTCGGTCTCTTTGATCAGATTACTCAGCGCTTCAAGCTCGTGCCGGTCAGTACGGAAACGGCCGCTTTCAACCGTCACATGACTGCCGTTTCTCAGCCTTTGAAACGGTTCATCCTCAAGGTTCGGCATAAGCGGCTCTCTCAGCGGAAAGTTGATATGCACGGGCCCGCGCGGCGCTTTTTTGGCTTCTCCTGCTGCACGTGCTGCCAAAGACCGGATGTACGCAAGCATTTCAGGATGACTGTCAGGCAAAGCCGAGTCTGTGAAAAACTTAACAAAGTTTCCGAATAAGAATTGCTGATCAATCGCCTGAGGTGCTCCTACTTCTCTCAGTTCATGCGGCCGATCAGCCGTTAAGATCATAAGCGGTATTCTTGAATAATGAGCTTCGATCACAGCCGGGTAAAAATTCGCCGCAGCCGTTCCGGATGTACAGATCAATGCGACAGGCTTCCGCATTGCCTTTGCCATGCCCATTGCAAAAAACGCAGCGGATCTTTCATCCACATGGATATGAACATTGATGTCCGGATGACTCGCGGCCAAAATCGCAAGGGGCGTCGATCTTGATCCCGGGCAGATGACCGCTTCTGTCACGCCTGCAAGGGAAAGCTCATCAATAAAATTCCCTATATATTTTGTAATCGGATTTTCAGTCAACGGATATCGCCTCCAAGTGCAGACAGCATCGGCTTCATCTTAATTTGCGTTTCTTCGTATTCCATAAGAGGATCGGAATCAGCCACAACTCCGCAGCCGGCAAAAATTCTGGCTTCTTTCGAATCGATAAGTCCTGACCTGATCGCCACCGCGAATTCCCCATTGCCGGACATGTCGATCCAACCCGCCGGTGCCGCATACCAGCCCCTTGACATCGGTTCTAACTCCCTGATGACCTCAATCGCTTTTTGCTGAGGTGCTCCCCCGAGCGCAGGAGTTGGATGAAGCTTCTCGATTAAATCAAAAAGCGAGGACTCCGCATTTATTTTGCCGACAATCGGCGTATACAAATGCTGCACATTTTTTGTTTTGTACAGTCCAGGCTTGGCCGGCTTTTTGATATTGCTGCAATTTGACAAAAGCGCCTGATGAATCATATTGACGACAATGTCGTGTTCGATTAGATTTTTTTCATCGTTTAACAGCTCAAGACCGAGCATCCGGTCCTCCTGCTCATTTTCGCCTCTCTTGATTGAACCGGCAAGGCAGGTCGACAGAACGTTCTCTCCGTCTTTTTTGACCAGACGTTCAGGAGACGCACCCACAAAACTTTTGCCGTTTTCTTCAATGGCGAATATATAGCTCGTTTTCTGTTCAGACATCAGATTGAATAATACTCTGTGAAGTTCGACAGGCTGATCGAACGTTAAAAGGCTCTCTCTGGCGAGCACGACTTTATCATACTTCCCGTTTTTAATGTCGTCTGTGGCCCGTCGGACCGCTTCAAGCCATTCAGGAACATCAAGCTCCTCCTTGGCGGTATAACGCGTATGACCTTTTTCGGGATAACGGGAAGCGTCCGCATTGGTCAGCTGTGAAGCAGCGCCCTTTATTTCTTCAAGTACTTTGCGCACGTCTTCTTCAGGAGCCTTCCATCTATTGACCGTTATGAATGTTTCCTCTCCGTCCTGTGTCAGCATAGCGGAGGGAATAAAAAAAGCGCCTTCCTGGTAGCCGTTCCAATGCTGCTTGCGATCTTCCAGCGGATCAAATGAAAAACCGCCAAACAGCAATGGCCCCACCGCTGCCTGGCTCCTGCTTTGACCTTCATGGAAGTGATAGGTTTTCTCTTTTAAGCGCTCCCATTTTTCATGTACAGCCTGATAACGTCCGGCATCCTTCAGATCTGTGGAAACCGAAATTTCCTTTCCAAGTCCGACAAGCATCAGTCCGCCGTCCGGATCAGACCAGAAGAACCGTTCCCCGGCAAATTGTTCTTCCCCGTTTATGAAAAAGGAAAGAGCATCTATGCTCTCAATTTTTCTGGAATAACTTATTAAAACAGCATGGTTGACTTTTTTGACGATGTTTAATGCTTCAGGCGCTTCCCTGAGGAAAGTGCGCTGCACTGTTGTCACCATGATACATTCCTCCAAAATCCGTAAAATGCTTTTATAACCATACACCTGTGAACGGTATGTGTCAACAAAACGACACTTTATTAACAACCGCCCTTACCTATTATAAACGTAATCGGCCGATTGAAAAAGACAAGGTCATTTAATATTTTCGAAATGCGTGACGGCCGCTTTTTTTCTAACAATATCACCCATTATATTGACACCTTTTTTAACTTTTTCTAAACTTAGTATGGACGTGTACGTATTAAAACTAAAGGAGTCATACTTTATGCAGCATCAATCACTTTCAGGGAGTGTTTCTGAAATAAAGCCGGAAAAATGGCGCGTATGGTGGATGTTAACAAGACCCCATACACTGACAGCCGCCTTTGTCCCTGTAACGCTCGGGACCGTAATGTCCCTTGAATCGGGAAAAATTGATATCTGGCTGTTTTTAGCTATGCTGGCCGCATCAATTTTAATTCAAATCGGAACAAACTTATTCAATGAGTATTTTGATTTTGTAAGAGGACTTGATAATGAAAACTCGGTCGGCATCGGAGGTGCTATCGTCCGCTATGGAATGAAGCCAAAGACGGTATTATACCTGGCATACGGACTGTTTGGAGTCGCCGTTTTACTCGGCGTGTACATCTGCGCGTCTTCAAGCTGGTGGCTTGCACTGATCGGATTGGTATGCATGGCCGTCGGCTATCTTTATACAGGCGGGCCGTTTCCGATCTCCTATACGCCGTTCGGTGAAATTATGTCGGGCGTTTTTATGGGAATGGTCATCATTCTGATTTCATACTATATTCAGACAGGCGGGCTGACTTGGAACGTCTTTCTGATCTCCCTTCCGATTACGATTTTAGTCGGAGGTATCAATCTTTCCAATAATATCCGCGATTTGGTCGGAGATAAAGAAAACGGAAGGAAGACGCTTCCGATTTTGGCCGGAAGAAAAAACGCCGTACAGATTTTGAGCTGGGTTTTTGCTGTTTCCTATATATTGATCGGTATTTACATCGGCTTTGAGATCGTTTCTCTGTGGAGCTGCCTCGTTCTTTTAAGCCTGCCGAAACCGATTAAAGCCATCCAGGAGTTCAAGGCAAAAGAGAAGCCGGCGGAACTGATGGTCGCCATGAAATCAACGGCGCAGACGAACACCTTTTTCGGCCTTCTGCTCGCCATTGCCCTGCTCATTCAGTACATTTTTTAAAAAAGAGCCTTTACGGCTCTTTTTTTTGCTTTTATTTACAATGAAAGTTCTGTTTGAATTCGTTCATACTAAAAACGCGAGCACTTTAAAGAAACGAGGCGATGCATGTGCTAACAAAAGAACAGTTGACAAAACTCGAAAATGAACTGAAAGCCGGAAAAGAAGAGATCGTCAGCCGCTTTAAAGAAAACGGACATTTTGGCATCGATGTGACGCACCCGTTCAACTCGACGGGCGATCTTTCGGCTTATGACAATCATCCAGGAGATGAAGGTACAGAACTGTACGAACGCGAAAAAGACCTTGCTCTTTTTGAACATGAAAGAGAGCATTTACACGATATCGAACACGCTTTAGCCAAGATCGAAAAAGGAACATACGGCCGCTGTGAAGTATGCGGGAAAGACATCCCGTATGAAAGGCTGTCCGTACTGCCGACCGCAACGACATGCAGTGAACATTCGTCAACCGTCTCCGTTTCAAAAGATCGTCCGATTGAGGAAGAAGTGCTGAACCCGCCGTTCGGACATTTTGAACAAGACGAAGACGATGAAAACGTCGCATACGATTCAGAAGACGCTTACCAGGATGTCGAACGCTACGGCAATTCGGAAACACCTCAGGATCTGGCCGTTCCGCCGCTGTCATACAGCCAGATGTACATGGAATATGAAGAGCCGCTCGGGTATGTCGAAGATTACGAAAACTATGCCGCAACAGACATTACCGGAAAAGAAGTAACTGTCTACCCGACGAAAGAACACGAAAAATATGAAGACCTTCTTGATGAAGAAGGCATCATGACCTCTTTCGGCGATCTCCCGGCTTATGAAAAGGACCCTTATACTGAAGACGACGACTAAGCCCCTGACCAGCGGGGCTTAGCGTTTTTAAATTCAAAGGTGGTATGGCTCGATTTTCCAAATGTCTTCCGCATATTCCCGGATGGTGCGGTCGCTTGAAAAATATCCGGCATGCGCGATGTTTGTGACGGCTTTTTCTGCCCAAAGACGCTTATTCAAGTAGTCTTTTTGAATCCGCTCCTGCGCTTCAACATACGAAGCAAAATCTTTTAAAACGAAGTATTCATCATTATAAGCGATCAGCGAGTCATAAATTGGCTCAAATTCGCCGGCTTCCCCTTCGAAAAAACCATTGATCAGCTGATCGGCCGTCTGTCTGATCCTTGCATCATGCTGATAGTATTCCCTAGACAGATAGCCGCCTTTTTCAGCGTAGTTCAGCACTTCATCTGCCTTTAAACCGAACGTGTAGATACACTCAGGCCCCACCCTCTCAATCATTTCAATATTGGCGCCGTCATGCGTGCCGATCGTCAAAGCCCCATTAATCATGAACTTCATGTTCCCTGTTCCGGAGGCTTCTTTGCTGGCTGCAGATATTTGCTCGCTGACATCTGACGCCGGAAAAATACGCTCGGCGGTTGATACCCGGTAATTTTCCAGAAAGATGACATTGATCGATTGTCTGACATCCGGATCATGATTGATTTTGTCTGCGACTGAATGGATCAGCTTGATCACCTTTTTGGCATAATGATAAGTCGGCGATGCTTTCGCTCCGAAAATAAAGGTTTGCGGATAAATGGCAAATCCTTTGTCTTCCTTCAGCCTGTTGTACAAATACATGATATGGAGCACATTTAAAAGCTGGCGTTTATAAGCGTGGAGACGCTTGACTTGAACATCGAAGATGCTGTCAGGATTAACGGCGAAGCCGATGCTGCCTTTCATCATGTCTGCCAAAAGCTGCTTTCGTTCCCTTTTAATGCGCTGAAACGATTCAAGAAACGCGGTATCGCGCGCAAACGGACGAAGATCCAGGAGGCTTTCCGGATCTTTCAGCCACCTGTCTCCTATCGCTTCAGTTATCAGGTTCGCAAGCGGCGGATTTGCCTTTAACAGCCACCTTCTATGTGAGATTCCATTCGTTTTATTGTTGAATTTAAAAGGGAAAACGGAATAAAAATCGTTCATTTCCCGCTCTTTTAATATGGTTGAATGAATGTTGGCGACGCCGTTAACACTGTAGCTTCCGACAATCGCCAGGTGAGCCATTTTCACTTCGCCGTGGGCGATGACGGCAAGCTTTTCGATCCTTCCCCATTCACCCGGGTATTTTTCCCACAGCCAGCCGCAAAACCGCTCATTGATCTCCTCAATGATCATAAAAATTCTCGGCAGAAGCGGTTTAATTAAATCGATCCTCCATTTTTCCAGCGCTTCGGCAAGCGTCGTATGGTTCGTATATGAAATCGTATGTACGGTAACATGCCACGCTTCATCCCACGTCATTTTTTCTTCATCAAGCAAAATTCTCATCAATTCCGGCACAGCCAAAGCGGGGTGGGTGTCATTGATATGGATCGCGACTTTTTGATGAAAATCATGGAGTGACGGGTGGTTTTTCTTATAGCGTTTCACAATGCTTTGCAGGCTTGCCGATACTAAAAAATACTGCTGTTTCAAACGGAGAATCTTGCCTTCGTCATGCGTGTCATCCGGATACAGGCATTCAGATACAGCTTCTGTCTCGCGCTTATACTTCAAAATATTCGGTTCATGATGGAGCGAGCAAGGCTCCGCATTCCACAGCCGGAGGGTGTTGACCGTCTTGGTCTCATAGCCGATGATCG
This sequence comes from Bacillus sp. FSL K6-0972, assembly GCF_037976035.1. NCBI lineage: Bacteria > Bacillati > Bacillota > Bacilli > Caryophanales > Bacillaceae > Bacillus > Bacillus sp. FSL K6-0972. Next base: position 3,276,067 of record NZ_CP150260.1, read on the forward strand.
GGATGTCGTGAGGCACGGCTGTCATCACTTCCGCATCTTCCTGCCAAAAGCGGAGGCGCCCTCCTTCCTGCGCCATCTTGACCCGGCCGCCGAAACGAACACAAACAGCCTGATCGGCGTTGCGGATCTCCCACACGTAACCATGTTTGAGCCATTGTTCAGGCAGTTCGACTTGATGACCGTCGACGATTTTTTGTTCGAAAAACCCATGCTTGTAGCGAATCCCCATTCCATGCCCGGGAAGGTCGAGCGAAGCCAGTGAATCCAAAAAGCACGCCGCGAGCCTGCCCAATCCGCCGTTGCCAAGCCCTGCATCCATTTCGGCCTCTTCGATGTCTTCAAGGCAAATGCCAAGCTCGGAAAGACCTTCTTTGACAATCTCACGGACGCCGAGGTTGAGCAGGTTTTGGCCGAGCAGTCTGCCCAGTAGAAATTCAATCGATAAATAATAGGTCTGTTTATTTTGGTTGGAGCGGCTTCTTTCATTGGTTCCGATCCAGTTTGCGCTGATATGTTCCCTGACCATGATGCCGAGCGTCTGATACTGGTCAAGGGTTGAAGAGTCCCGAAAGCTTTTTCCGTACAACCGTTCAAGCCGCTTCAAAAAGCATTGTTTAAAGCTTTCTTTACACGAGAACATGGCGCTTCCCCCTTTATCTCCCGGCTGTATAACCGCTGATACTGACGGGCTGACAAAGCCCAGCTGACATCATGTGTCATCGCTTTTTGAACGATGCTGCCCCACTCTTCTTTCCGGTGATAAAAAGACAGCGCTCTTTTGATCGTATGCTTCATATCATGGGCGTTAAAATGGGCGAACGTAAAACCGTTGCCTTCACCGGTTGTTTCCTGGTAAGCGGTCACCGTATCGTGAAGCCCGCCTGTTTCCCTGACAACCGGAACCGCGCCGTACCTAAGGGCAATCAGCTGTCCTAGACCGCACGGCTCGAATTTTGAAGGCATCAGGAAAAGATCGCTGCCGGCATAAATCTTGCGGCTGAGCGGTTCATGAAAACCGATATAAGCCTTGCATCGGTCTGGAAAAGCATGCTCCTTATAGCGGAAGTAATTTTCAAATTCCGCTTCTCCGGTTCCTAAAACGATCAGCTGCATGTCTTCTTCTTCAAACAGTTCATGCAATACCCGCTTGATCAAATCGATGCCTTTTTGCTTCGTCAGCCTTGTCACCATGCTGATGAGCGGAATGTCTTCATTCACCGGCAGACCGAATGTCTTCTGGATCACGGCTTTATTTTTCCGTTTTCCGTCCCGGTTGACGGCATCGTAATGATAATCGATGTGAGGGTCGTTTAAAGGGTCGTATAGCACATCGTCAATCCCGTTTAAAATGCCGGTCAGCACATCCTTCTTGTCTGACAGAACCCCTTCAAGCCGCTCGCCGTAGTATGGAGTCAAGATTTCATCGCTGTACGTCGGACTGACCGTTGTCACCTGATCAGCGGCAATAATGCCGCCTTTCATATAATTGATGTGTCCATAAAACTCGAGCTTTTCCGTTGTGAAGTGGGAAATGTCAAGGCCAAGCAGGTCATGGACCGCTTCCTTCGGAAAAATCCCCTGAAATTGAAGGTTATGAATGGTGAATACGCTTTTCATGCGCTGATAGAACGGCTTTTTTCGATATTCCTCTTTTAATAAATAATTGATCATCCCTGCGTGCCAATCATGGGTATGGATGAGATCAGCTTCAAAATTCAGCGCGTATAGTGCTTCCAAAACAGCCCGCGAGAAAAAAGCAAACCGTTCTCCATCATCATAATGGCCGTAGAGGGAATCCCGATTAAAATAATACTCATGATCAAGAAAATAATAAGAAACTCCGTCATGTTCAAGGTGTTCAATCCTGCAAAACTGCCTGCGCCACCCGACGCGAACCTCGCATTCAGCCTTTTTAACCATCCTTCTTCGGAAATCTTCCTCAATCAAGCTGTATTTCGGCATCATGACAGCCGTTTCTATTCCTAAAAGGGCGAGCTCCTTCGGGAGCGCCCCTGCGACATCGGCAAGCCCGCCTGATTTAACAAACGGCACACATTCAGAGACAGCAAATAGGACTTTCAAGAGTTCATCAGCGCTCCTTGTACGGCTCCTTTTTTTAATATGAAAGGGAGACTCATTGTGCCGGACATTTCGATATGATTGCCGATTTTAACATCTTTGTCGCAAATGACATGCTCCAGCCGGCAGTTTTCCCCGATCTTTGTTTTTTGCATGACAACGCTGTTTTTGATGATCGTTCCTTTTCCTACGTGAACTCCTCTGAACAAGACCGAATTCTCAACTTCACCTTCGATGACGCAGCCGTTAGCGATAATCGATTGCTTTACCCTGCTGTTTTTAGCGTATTTTACAGGAGGATCGTTTTTTATTTTTGTGTAGACAGGCTGGCCCATATGAAAGATTTGCTCCCGAAACACGGGATGAATGAGGTTCAAACTATGAAGGAGATAGCTTTCGGGGGAATCGATCACGGCGGTATACCCCGAATGCTCATAACTGTTGACGGATAGCGAATCACGCTCTTTCCGGCAGACTTCTTCAAAAGATTGCGCTCCTTCGGCGCCATGCCCTTCAATCATCTCCCTCAACAGACTCTTCTTAGTGACATACATGCCTAAAGGCTTTCCGTCTTGACAAATTTCAGTCAGATCACACCCGGATTCAATGTGTTGTTTGAGCACTTCCTGAAAAGGAATGTGACCAACCGTATAGCTGTTCGCCACAGCAGCATATTGCTGAGTGCTTCTTTGAAAATAATCGAGATGCTCGGCAAATTGCCGAAACGATCCAAGCCCAACGTGCTCTTCATGGGGAAGTGAAGATGGAAGAAAGAAAAGACCGTCCCTTTTCCTGTTTAAATCCCACTCTTTTCCCGCCCCTAAATGGTCCATCAAGGAACGGTACGGGGACTTGGAAAATACAGCGACACTCCGAATGCCTGCATGAACCATGCATGACAACGCAAAATCGATCAGCCGGTACCTTCCTGCAAACGGAACGGCTCCGATCGAACGGCCTGCGGTTAAATCCTGAAGAGAGTGCTGGTTTACAGCTGCATCAATAATTCCCAACATTTGATTATTCATTGGCACCATCCGCCTCTCCATGTTGTTTAAACAACCTTATGTTTTTTGACATATTCCTCTGTGATCAGCAGGACTTCGCCATCTTCCGCCTTTGCGCGAAAACCGTCCGGAATTCGAATTCCTGCCGATACAATGGCATTTTCGATCTCAACATGCTCTCCAATTGAAACGTCATGCATCACGACTGAACGATTGATGGAGGAATGTCTGCCGATTGCAACGCGCTGAAATATAACCGAACGGGTGACCGACCCATATACGGTGCACCCTTCGCTAATGAGCGATTCTTTGATTTCCGCCTGATCGGCAACAAACTGCGGCGGGAGGTTCGGAGCGACGGAATAAATCCGCCAGTTCCGTTCGAACAGGTCAAGCGGAGGATGATCTCCAAGCAGATCCATATTGGCCTCCCATAAGCTTCTGACCGTACCGACATCCTTCCAGTATCCTTTAAACGGATAAGCGTTCAGCTGCTTTTTTTCTTCGAGAAGAGCCGGTATGATATCTTTACCGAAATCGTGGCTTGAGCCGGGTTTTTTTTCATCGCGTTCCAACGCCTCTTCAAGCACGCTCCATTTAAAAACGTAGACACCCATCGATGCCAAGTTGCTCTTCGGGTATTTCGGTTTTTCCTCGAAGCTTGTAATCTCCATCTTTTCATTGGTATGAAGGATGCCGAAACGGCCCGCTTCTGCCCAGCTGACTTCGATGACGGCAATGGTGGCGTCAGCCTGTTTCTCCGCGTGGTATTCGAGCATTTTTCCGTAATCCATTTTGTAGATATGATCTCCTGATAGGATGAGTACATGTTCAGGCTGAAGCTCTTTTAAAAAATGGCGGTTTTCATAAATCGCGCTTGCCGTCCCTTTGTACCACTTCACTTCCGACGCTTCAGCATAAGGGGACAAAATGGAGACCCCGCCGTCATTGCGGTCAAGATCCCATGGTTCGCCGATGCCGATATATGAGTTTAATAAAAGCGGCTGGTATTGAGTCAGCACACCGACATGATGAATTCCCGAATTGGCACAGTTGCTGAGGGCAAAATCGATGATTCTGTACTTGCCGCCAAATGGAACGGCAGGTTTTGCTAGGTTTTTGGTTAAGGCATTCAGCCTGCTTCCCTTGCCGCCTGCCAAAAGCATGGCCACACATTGTTCTTTCATCCCTTTTTCGCTCCTCTCTTTTTGACTGCTCTGAAAACCGCAGCTCCCAGCGGAGGGACTGTCATGCTGATGCTGTATGGTTTGCCGTGCAGAACGCCTTCTTTTGCTTGAAGGCGTTTTGGGTTGATTTGGTGTGAACCTCCGTATTTTTCATCATCGCTGTTAAGCACTTCGATATATTCGGTTTGAAAAGGGACGCCAACCCGATATTCGTGATAAACGGAAGGCGTAAAATTGCAGACGATGATCAGCGCTTCACCAGGCTGCTTTCCATAGCGGATAAACGATACAATCGACTGTTCCGCATTGTTGACGTCAATCCACTCGAATCCTTGCTGCCGATGATCATTTTCATACAGGATACGGCTTTTTTTGTAGAGGTGAAGAGCCTCCTTTGTAAACATACGGGCTTTGCGGTGCATGTCGAAATCGTCCAAAAACCAATCGAGCTCTTCTTCGTCTTTCCATTCATCAAATTGAGCAAACTCACCGCCCATAAAGAGAAGTTTTTTTCCAGGGTGCAGCGTAAAATAACTGATCAGCAGGCGGTACTGGGCGAATTTTTGCCAATAATCGCCGGGCATCTTATGAAGCAGAGACTTTTTGCCGTACACCACTTCATCGTGGGAGAACGGCAGGATGTAATTTTCTGAGTAGGCATACATTAAGGAGAATGAAACAAGATGATGCAGGTGTTTTCTTTGTTCCGGGGAAGCTTCCATATAGGTTAATACATCGTTCATCCAACCCATATTCCACTTATAATTAAACCCGAGACCGCCTTCATAGGTCGGATGCGTCACAAGCGGCCAGTCTGTGGAGTCCTCTGCAATCATCAAAAAGTGGGGATCTTTTGCAAAAACCTGTTCATTTAAAGTTTGAATAAATTCGATCGCAAAGCCGTTCGCTTCAGGCTGAGGACGGTTTGGCCAATACAGGAGGTTTGCAACTGCATCGACTCGAAATCCATCTATATGATACATCTCGATCCAATACAACGCATTCGAGATTAAAAAACTGTGAACTTCTCGTTTTCCGAGGTCAAAATTGGCGGTCCCCCATTCCCAATTTTCCCTGTCATGCTCGTACGTATATTCATACAGAGGCATACCGTCAAACAAATACAACCCGTGGTCATCTTTGCAGAAATGGCCGGGAACCCAATCCATGATGACGCCGATCTCATGCTGATGGCACTGGTCAATGAAATACATCAAGTCATGCGGTTCGCCATATCTGCTCGTCGGACTGTAGTACCCCGTTGTCTGATAGCCCCATGAACGGTCAAACGGGTGCTCTGTCAACGGCATCAGCTCGATATGTGTGAATCCGTGTTCTTTGACGTAAGGAATGATCGTTTCGCTCAGTTCCCGGTATGTGAAGAAACGCCCATCCGCTTTCTTTTTCCACGATCCGACATGAAGCTCATAGATGGAAACAGGTTTTTCATACACGGCTTTTTGTTTCTTTTTCTTTTGCCACTTCCGGTCGCCCCATGGGTATCCGGCCAATTGATATGTGATCGATGCGGTTTTCGGCCTGACTTCAGAAAAAAAAGCATAAGGATCGGCCTTCAATTTGGTTTCATTTGCGGCTGTAATAATCTCATATTTATACAGCTCCCCTTCTCCGATACCGGGGATAAACAGTTCCCATATGCCTTCCTGATGACGCTTTTCCATTTGATGCAGGACACCGGACCAGCCGTTAAACGTTCCGGCGATTCGAACTTCCTTCGCATGCGGGGCCCAAACACAGAACCGGAAACCTTGGCGGCCGTCCTGTTCCGTCTGATGAGCGCCGAAAAATCTGTAGCTTTCATAAAGCCGACCTTCATGAAAGAGATGCGCTTTAATATCCGAGGCACTCACACCAGCCATTGATTTCATCCTTTCTGCCACTATATTTAAAGATTACTCTTTTATTCGCATAATATGGCTTGATCCCTTTAATGAAAGCGCTTCTATTTATTGACAAAGTTCAACAATTTCCTTTCGAACATTGACTGAAGTCATAAATGGCATGCAAAAAAACTCTGCATCTTAATGATGCAGAGTTTAACATGATGACCCGTACGGGATTCGAACCCGTGTTACCGCCGTGAAAGGGCGGTGTCTTAACCACTTGACCAACGGGCCTTATTGAAAAAATGGCGGAGAAGGAGGGATTTGAACCCTCGCGCCGCTTACGCGACCTACACCCTTAGCAGGGGCGCCTCTTCAGCCACTTGAGTACTTCTCCATGGCTCCGCAGGCAGGATTCGAACCTGCGACCGATCGGTTAACAGCCGATAGCTCTACCACTGAGCTACTGCGGAATATCATGGTGGGCCTGAATGGACTCGAACCATCGACCTCACGCTTATCAGGCGTGCGCTCTAACCAGCTGAGCTACAGGCCCATGATATGCAAATGGAGCGGGTGATGGGAATCGAACCCACGACATCAGCTTGGAAGGCTGAGGTTTTACCACTAAACTACACCCGCATTTCGCATGGGGCGGTTGATGGGAATCGAACCCACGAATGCCAGAGCCACAATCTGGTGCGTTAACCACTTCGCCACAACCGCCGCAATATATAGAATTGTAAAATGGTGGCTCGGGACGGAATCGAACCGCCGACACACGGATTTTCAGTCCGTTGCTCTACCAACTGAGCTACCGAGCCTTTATTTAAATGGCGGTCCGGACGGGACTCGAACCCGCGACCTCCTGCGTGACAGGCAGGCATTCTAACCAACTGAACTACCGGACCATTATGGCTGCACCCTTCGGGCACTCCTCATTTAATAAGTAAATTGGTTGCGGGGGCAGGATTTGAACCTGCGACCTTCGGGTTATGAGCCCGACGAGCTACCGAACTGCTCCACCCCGCGATGATCAAAATAATAAAAGATATATGGCGGAGGAAGAGGGATTCGAACCCCCGCGGGCTTTGACACCCCTGTCGGTTTTCAAGACCGATCCCTTCAGCCAGACTTGGGTATTCCTCCGTAACAATGGTGGACCTTGTAGGACTCGAACCTACGACCGGACGGTTATGAGCCGTCTGCTCTAACCAACTGAGCTAAAGGTCCATTAATAGCGGCGGAGGGAATCGAACCCCCGACCTCACGGGTATGAACCGTACGCTCTAGCCAGCTGAGCTACACCGCCATGGTGAATATTAAAGATAACAAAGTGGAGCCTAGCGGGATCGAACCGCTGACCTCCTGCGTGCAAAGCAGGCGCTCTCCCAGCTGAGCTAAGGCCCCGAATAATGGTCGGGAAGACAGGATTCGAACCTGCGACCCCATGGTCCCAAACCATGTGCTCTACCAAGCTGAGCTACTTCCCGTTATATAATGGCGCGCCCGAGAGGAGTCGAACCCCTAACCTTTTGATCCGTAGTCAAACGCTCTATCCAATTGAGCTACGGGCGCTTAGATGATTAAGCGGAAGACGGGATTCGAACCCGCGACCCCCACCTTGGCAAGGTGGTGTTCTACCACTGAACTACTTCCGCAAAATAGATTGGCAATGCGGATGAAGGGACTTGAACCCCCACGTCTTAAAAGACACTAGAGCCTGATTCTAGCGCGTCTGCCAATTCCGCCACATCCGCATGAAATGGTGAGCCATGAAGGACTCGAACCTTCGACCCTCTGATTAAAAGTCAGATGCTCTACCAACTGAGCTAATGGCTCCAATACTGTAATGAAATCTGAAGACTTTTCGAAAGCTATCTGTCTTTTTTCAGCAACTTTTATATTATATCATAAAATCATGGTGCCGGCAAGAGGACTTGAACCCCCAACCTACTGATTACGATTCAGTTGCTCTACCAATTGAGCTACACCGGCCCATTCCAATGTGAATGGTGGAGGATGACGGGATCGAACCGCCGACCCTCTGCTTGTAAGGCAGATGCTCTCCCAGCTGAGCTAATCCTCCTCGTCAGTTGTTGGAGTAACTCTCGATCTGACAAGGACTATTATATACGGGAATACGCCCATTTGTAAAGGCTATATTAAAAAAATTTTATTTTCAGTTTATTCTCTTATAACAGATGAATGTGCACACATCGTTCCGCTCAATCCGCATGATGGCATCAAAAGCTTCAGTGCAACATTTATCCCTATTTACAGCTTATAATAGGTTCTCCAGACGCTCCTTGAATTCCTGTCTTTTCCCCGTGGCAAATTTGTATTCGAATTGATTTTTCAAAACATTTTTAAGTCCGTTTCGAACGATAAGCAATATATTTCGCTTCTCGGCTCTCTCTATCCCGCCCCTTAATATTAAATTAAGCGGCATGTTGTGAAAATAACGTTGTGCAGCTCAAAATATGTGCATTTATTTGTCTGCCTCCAACTGCCTCAATCCCTTGAATTCCATTTGCCGGAACATCCATAATTCGCTCCTCTATTTGCATTAGTTTACTCCCTAACCTCACTGATTTTACAGCTTATTGGCTCCATATTTCCCTTTAGAATTCGCACCTGAACCACCAGATCGAAGCCTGACGCTTGCCTATTCGTATTACCGTTTTGCGGGGCCAGAAGAGTTGAAATCGTCTATACACTGCCCTTCCGTTATAAACAATTGAACAGCAACAAAAAAGACCAGCTGATATAAGCTGGTCTTTCTAAGCGCTTGGCGGCGTCCTACTCTCACAGGGGGAAGCCCCCAACTACCATCGGCGCTGAAGAGCTTAACTTCCGTGTTCGGCATGGGAACGGGTGTGACCTCTTCGCTATCGCCACCAAACTGATGCCTTCAGGACGAAGGTACTGGGCGTTCCTCACAGGATGTGAGGGCTTTTAGCCGAGTTTCCTTACCTTTGGCTTTCTGAGAGGTGTTCTCTCAAAACTAGATAACGGGTAGACAAGGGCCCACAGGATGTGGGTCATGCAGGCGTTGCCACACGATGTGGCGTATTTAGCCAGCGTTCACTTATTTTATTAGGTTAAGTCCTCGATCGATTAGTATCTGTCAGCTCCATGTGTCGCCACACTTCCACCTCAGACCTATCAACCTGATCATCTTTCAGGGATCTTACTTCCTTGCGGAATGGGAAATCTCATCTTGAGGGGGGCTTCATGCTTAGATGCTTTCAGCACTTATCCCGTCCGCACATAGCTACCCAGCGATGCCCTTGGCAGAACAACTGGTACACCAGCGGTGCGTCCATCCCGGTCCTCTCGTACTAAGGACAGCTCCTCTCAAATTTCCTGCGCCCGCGACGGATAGGGACCGAACTGTCTCACGACGTTCTGAACCCAGCTCGCGTACCGCTTTAATGGGCGAACAGCCCAACCCTTGGGACCGACTACAGCCCCAGGATGCGATGAGCCGACATCGAGGTGCCAAACCTCCCCGTCGATGTGGACTCTTGGGGGAGATAAGCCTGTTATCCCCGGGGTAGCTTTTATCCGTTGAGCGATGGCCCTTCCATGCGGAACCACCGGATCACTAAGCCCGACTTTCGTCCCTGCTCGACTTGTAGGTCTCGCAGTCAAGCTCCCTTGTGCCTTTACACTCTGCGAATGATTTCCAACCATTCTGAGGGAACCTTTGGGCGCCTCCGTTACCTTTTAGGAGGCGACCGCCCCAGTCAAACTGCCCACCTGACACTGTCTCCCTGCCCGATAAGGGCAGCGGGTTAGAAGGTCAATACAGCCAGGGTAGTATCCCACCGATGCCTCCACCGAAGCTGGCGCTCCGGTTTCCAAGGCTCCTACCTATCCTGTACAAGCTGTACCAACATTCAATATCAGGCTGCAGTAAAGCTCCACGGGGTCTTTCCGTCCTGTCGCGGGTAACCTGCATCTTCACAGGTACTATAATTTCACCGAGTCTCTCGTTGAGACAGTGCCCAGATCGTTGCGCCTTTCGTGCGGGTCGGAACTTACCCGACAAGGAATTTCGCTACCTTAGGACCGTTATAGTTACGGCCGCCGTTTACTGGGGCTTCAATTCGCACCTTCGCATACGCTAAGCGCTCCTCTTAACCTTCCAGCACCGGGCAGGCGTCAGCCCCTATACTTCGCCTTACGGCTTCGCAGAGACCTGTGTTTTTGCTAAACAGTCGCCTGGGCCTATTCACTGCGGCTCTCTCGGGCTTGCACCCTAACAGAGCACCCCTTCTCCCGAAGTTACGGGGTCATTTTGCCGAGTTCCTTAACGAGAGTTCTCTCGATCACCTTAGGATTCTCTCCTCGCCTACCTGTGTCGGTTTGCGGTACGGGCACCTCTCACCTCGCTAGAGGCTTTTCTTGGCAGTGTGGAATCAGGAACTTCGCTACTATATTTCGCTCGCCATCACAGCTCAGCCTTACGGGAAACGGATTTGCCTATTTCCCAGCCTAACTGCTTGGACGCGGATATCCAATACCGCGCTTACCCTATCCTCCTGCGTCCCCCCATTGCTCAAATGGTGAGGAGGTGGTACAGGAATATCAACCTGTTGTCCATCGCCTACGCCTTTCGGCCTCGGCTTAGGTCCCGACTAACCCTGAGCGGACGAGCCTTCCTCAGGAAACCTTAGGCATTCGGTGGAGGGGATTCTCACCCCTCTTTCGCTACTCATACCGGCATTCTCACTTCTAAGCGCTCCACGAGTCCTTCCGGTCTCGCTTCACAGCCCTTAGAACGCTCTCCTACCACTGTTCGTAAGAACAGTCCGCAGCTTCGGTGATACGTTTAGCCCCGGTACATTTTCGGCGCAGAGTCACTCGACCAGTGAGCTATTACGCACTCTTTAAATGGTGGCTGCTTCTAAGCCAACATCCTGGTTGTCTAAGCAACTCCACATCCTTTTCCACTTAACGTATACTTTGGGACCTTAGCTGGCGGTCTGGGCTGTTTCCCTTTCGACTACGGATCTTATCACTCGCAGTCTGACTCCCAAGGATAAGTCTTTGGCATTCGGAGTTTGACTGAATTCGGTAACCCGGTAGGGGCCCCTAGTCCAATCAGTGCTCTACCTCCAAGACTCTTACCTTGAGGCTAGCCCTAAAGCTATTTCGGAGAGAACCAGCTATCTCCAGGTTCGATTGGCATTTCACCCCTACCCACACCTCATCCCCGCACTTTTCAACGTGCGTGGGTTCGGGCCTCCATTCAGTGTTACCTGAACTTCACCCTGGACATGGGTAGATCACCTGGTTTCGGGTCTACGACCACGTACTCATGCGCCCTATTCAGACTCGCTTTCGCTGCGGCTCCGTCTTTTCAAACTTAACCTTGCACGGGATCGTAACTCGCCGGTTCATTCTACAAAAGGCACGCCATCACCCGTTAACGGGCTCTGACTACTTGTAGGCACACGGTTTCAGGATCTCTTTCACTCCCCTTCCGGGGTGCTTTTCACCTTTCCCTCACGGTACTGGTTCACTATCGGTCACTAGGGAGTATTTAGCCTTGGGAGATGGTCCTCCCGGATTCCGACGGAATTTCACGTGTTCCGCCGTACTCAGGATCCACTCAGGAGAGAACGAAGTTTTGACTACAGGGCTGTTACCTCCTATGGCGGGCCTTTCCAGACCTCTTCATCTACCTCGTTCTTTTGTAACTCCGTACAGAGTGTCCTACAACCCCAAGAGGCAAGCCTCTTGGTTTGGGCTAATCCCGTTTCGCTCGCCGCTACTCAGGGAATCGCATTTGCTTTCTCTTCCTCCGGGTACTTAGATGTTTCAGTTCCCCGGGTCTGCCTTCTCATATCCTATGAATTCAGATATGGATACTGCTCCATTACGAGCAGTGGGTTTCCCCATTCGGAAATCTCCGGATCAAAGCTTGCTTACAGCTCCCCGAAGCATATCGGTGTTCGTCCCGTCCTTCATCGGCTCCTAGTGCCAAGGCATCCACCGTGCGCCCTTTCTAACTTAACCGTTAAAAAGAATCACTACGTGATATCTTGCATTACAATTGAATGTGAATGTCTACTTTCGTTATCTAGTTTTCAAAGAACAACGCATAGGACATGCTAACACATGCGTTGCCACAGGATGTGGCGCATTTAGCAGGTGCTCCTATGTCTGAAGGAATGATCCTTCAAAACTAAACAAGATCTAAACGCACCTGTCTATAAGACCGCAAGGTCTTATATTCCGTATAATATCCTTAGAAAGGAGGTGATCCAGCCGCACCTTCCGATACGGCTACCTTGTTACGACTTCACCCCAATCATCTGTCCCACCTTCGGCGGCTGGCTCCAAAAGGTTACCTCACCGACTTCGGGTGTTACAAACTCTCGTGGTGTGACGGGCGGTGTGTACAAGGCCCGGGAACGTATTCACCGCGGCATGCTGATCCGCGATTACTAGCGATTCCAGCTTCACGCAGTCGAGTTGCAGACTGCGATCCGAACTGAGAACAGATTTGTGGGATTGGCTTAGCCTCGCGGCTTCGCTGCCCTTTGTTCTGCCCATTGTAGCACGTGTGTAGCCCAGGTCATAAGGGGCATGATGATTTGACGTCATCCCCACCTTCCTCCGGTTTGTCACCGGCAGTCACCTTAGAGTGCCCAACTGAATGCTGGCAACTAAGATCAAGGGTTGCGCTCGTTGCGGGACTTAACCCAACATCTCACGACACGAGCTGACGACAACCATGCACCACCTGTCACTCTGCCCCCGAAGGGGAAGCCCTATCTCTAGGGTTGTCAGAGGATGTCAAGACCTGGTAAGGTTCTTCGCGTTGCTTCGAATTAAACCACATGCTCCACCGCTTGTGCGGGCCCCCGTCAATTCCTTTGAGTTTCAGTCTTGCGACCGTACTCCCCAGGCGGAGTGCTTAATGCGTTTGCTGCAGCACTAAAGGGCGGAAACCCTCTAACACTTAGCACTCATCGTTTACGGCGTGGACTACCAGGGTATCTAATCCTGTTCGCTCCCCACGCTTTCGCGCCTCAGCGTCAGTTACAGACCAGAGAGTCGCCTTCGCCACTGGTGTTCCTCCACATCTCTACGCATTTCACCGCTACACGTGGAATTCCACTCTCCTCTTCTGCACTCAAGTTCCCCAGTTTCCAATGACCCTCCCCGGTTGAGCCGGGGGCTTTCACATCAGACTTAAGAAACCGCCTGCGCGCGCTTTACGCCCAATAATTCCGGACAACGCTTGCCACCTACGTATTACCGCGGCTGCTGGCACGTAGTTAGCCGTGGCTTTCTGGTTAGGTACCGTCAAGGTACCGCCCTATTCGAACGGTACTTGTTCTTCCCTAACAACAGAGTTTTACGATCCGAAAACCTTCATCACTCACGCGGCGTTGCTCCGTCAGACTTTCGTCCATTGCGGAAGATTCCCTACTGCTGCCTCCCGTAGGAGTCTGGGCCGTGTCTCAGTCCCAGTGTGGCCGATCACCCTCTCAGGTCGGCTACGCATCGTTGCCTTGGTGAGCCGTTACCTCACCAACTAGCTAATGCGCCGCGGGTCCATCTGTAAGTGGTAGCTAAAAGCCACCTTTTATAATTGAACCATGCGGTTCAATCAAGCATCCGGTATTAGCCCCGGTTTCCCGGAGTTATCCCAGTCTTACAGGCAGGTTACCCACGTGTTACTCACCCGTCCGCCGCTGACCTAAGGGAGCAAGCTCCCGTCGGTCCGCTCGACTTGCATGTATTAGGCACGCCGCCAGCGTTCGTCCTGAGCCAGGATCAAACTCTCCATGAAATGGAATGCAGATTAACATCTGCATGACCTGCATCGTGCAGGCCCGTTTGATAATGACTACGCACATTCGCATGTGCGATTTATTTAATGAATTAACAGGTACGTTTTGTCTTGTTTAGTTTTCAAAGATCATTTTCGCCTCTCAAAGAAGCGACTTTACTAATATAACATTCTATCAATGTGAATGTCAACAACTTTTTTCAAGATTTTTTTGAAGTTGTTTTTATAAAGCCCTCTTTTTAGGGGCGGATACTAATATAACATCTATTTTCGTTTTGCACAATAGCTTTTTTAAAAAAATAATAATCAAATGAATTGGACTCAGGTAATTCATGAGCAGCTGGAGCAGCCGGCAATTTACGCAATTTATTCCTTCTTACTGTTTTCTTCTATATAAAAGATATACAGCGGTCTTTAACAGCTGAACATGATCCGAAGCTGCGAAGATGACATTAAACTCTCCGCTATCAGCCTTCACTTGAATCACTTGTGTGGAAAAAGCTGTTCAGCCTACCTTTTCAGCTTAGCGGTCGAATGTCTGACAACCAGTTCAGGTTTGTAGACGGTAGAATGCTCAAGCTGATCCGTGTTGCGTCCCTCAACTTTGGCAATCATCCATTTTGCCGCCTCAATCCCCATCTTCATTTTCGGATGGGTGACTGATGTCAGCTTTACTTCAGATGCCTCGCTCAAGTGTGAGTCGTCATATCCGACAATCGATATATCTTCCGGTACTTTTAAACCGAATTCCCTCACGACATCCAACACCATAAGCGCTATCTCGTCATTATAGCAGAATATGGCAGTTGGGCGGTCTGTCGAAGAAAGCCGCTTCCTTGCTTCAGCTATCGTTTTTTCTTTTTTATTCTCTGTCGTGTAAGTCACGACCATTTCCGGATAAAACGACAAGCCGTTTTCTCTGAAAGCCCGGATAAATCCTTTCATCCTGTTGACGCCCTGCATATCGTCCTGTTTAAAAAAACCGAACAATTTTTCATGGCCGAGCTTAATCAAATGCTCTGTGGCGATAAAACCGCCGTGTTCATCATCCAAAATGAAATGGGGCGGATTTAACTCCTGATAAAATTGGTTGATCATCAAATACGGTATATGGTGCTGTTCAAGCGTCAGATAGTAATTTAAATTCGGATTAAAGCTTCCGGTTTTCGTCGGCTCCACAATCAACCCATCAATTTTTTTGTCAAGCATATTCACAAGGCACTGTTTTTCTTTTTCAATGTCATTATTGGTGCTCGCGACGACCAATGTATATCCTGCACTCGACAGCGAAGATTCGATTCCTCTTATAATAGAAGGAAAAATGTAATCCGAAAGGTAAGTCGCGATGACCCCGATCATCTTATTTCTTTCCCTTCCTTTTTCAGAAAGTTGAAGGCGGTGAGAGCAATACGTCCCTGAGCCCTGCTCTCTGTATAAAAGCCCTTCATGAACAAGGTCGCCGATCGCTTGCCGGATCGTATGCCTGCTCACATTAAATATTTTCATCAATTCGTTTTCCGAATGGATTTTTTCGCCCGGCTTCACTTTGCCTTCATATATCCACGATTTAATTTTATTTTTCACCATGCTGTATTTCGGGAGTTCACTCATCAGATCAACCCTTTACTGCATCTTGTACGTATGAATAAGTTCTATTATAAAGGAAAAGATGTTTGCATTGCTACATATTGGAGGGTTTTAGCAAAAATTTTCGAACAATTAGCTTGTCGTCCGTTTCTTTTTTTAGTATAGTAGAATATAACTAAATAACTTGATGACCACAAGGGGAGCCTCCAGGCTGAGAGTGAACGACCGTTCTGACCCTTTGAACCTGTTAGTTAACGCTGGCGTAGGGATGTGGCAAAGTCATTTCTAATTGCATCCAAAGCAGTGCGTGGAAAACTTTCCTACTCCTTCCCCGCATTGCTTTTTTTATTGGGAAAGAAGTCCGGTATCCCTTTGTTCATCAAAAAGTGAGGGTTATGATGAATCAATCTAAACAACTTGTACAGCTGATTGAAATTGCGATTATGACAGCAATAGCACTTATACTTGATATGGTGTCCGGAATGTTTTTAAAAATGCCTCAAGGCGGTTCAATCGCCGTCATGATGATTCCGATCTTCCTGATCTCCTTTAGATGGGGGCTGAAGGCAGGGCTGGCAACCGGGTTTTTAGCCGGATTGCTTCAGTTTGTCACTGGAGGATATTACGTTTATCATCCTCTGCAGCTTCTTCTTGATTACTTTATCGCGCCTACGGCGGCGGGAATCGGCGGCTTTTTTGCCGGATCGATCAGAAATGCTTCAATCGAGAAACAAAAAGGAAAGATCATTTCCTATGTTACGCTGGCCGTCTTTCTTGGAAGCGGACTGAAATTTCTCGCACATGTCATCAGCGGCGCTGTCTTTTTTGGAAACTATGCGCCTGAAGGCACTCCGGTATGGATTTATTCATTAGTATATAATGGAACATATATGCTTCCGTCTTTCATTGTCTGCACAATCGTCCTTTGCTTACTGCTGCTAACCGCGCCAAGACTCCTGGAAAACAGATCAAACATGAGATAACATAAAAAAACAGCGGACTCGCCTGAGATTCCGCTGTTTTTTTATGTTTTCATCAAATCTGCGACCAATATATACCGCTCCGGCGCTGAACCGATAAAGTCAAAAGGATAGCAGGTGGAAACCGTCAATGTCGCTCTCGGCTTCGGTACAATCACCGTCCGGTCATCCGCATCCACGATTCGGACCTTTTTCACTTTGTATGTAAAAGTTCCGTAGGAAGCTTCAACGATTAACTGATCGCCTTTCCCCACTCGGCCGAGTTTTCGGAAAACCGTATCCCGGTGGCCTGATAAAACCGAGTTGTCATCTTCTCCAGGCAGAACCGATCCTGCGAAATGGCCTACACCTTTTTGCAGCTCGTCTTCATCTGTCCCATGATATATCGGAAGCCTTGCATTGATTTTCGGAATAACAAGATCACCGATTTTCTCCCCGGTTTCAAATGTTTGATCAATGACCGTCTTTTCTTTTTTCGTCGTCTGAATCGGAGGTTTTTCAGGCTTTTCCTCTTCTTTCATCTGCTGAAATGAAAAAAGAGCATAGCCGTGCATCAGCTTAAACACATTCGTTGTTGTAAAATAAGCGCCGCATGCAACCATCGCAATGGCTATGAGCCAGATGATCTTTTTTCGATGTGCCTTAATTTCCTTTCACTCCTTATAAAAACTTCCCATTCTAAACATACTTAGAATGGGAAGTGAAATGTTAAGCCGCTTTGCGAAGCCTTCTGACCATGAAGAATCCGCCAACCATCAGAACGGCGCCAAAGATCGACCATTCCGCGTAATGCCCGGCCGTTTTTGGAAGCTTTGCACCTTTAACCGTCTTTTTCACATGAGATTTCTGTGTATCATGTTTGACAGCCGTTTTGGTTTGCTTCACTTTTGACCCTGTGTCATGAATTAAATCAGATCCGATCATTTCAGGCGTCAGCAATACATCCAAAATGAAATTGCCCTGCAGATCGTACACTTCCACCAGAAGGCTTGCTCCCTTCAGATCTTCCGCACTGACAAGCGTTGTCAAAGACACTTCTTTTTTCTTTCCGTCTTTTACAAGATAATATTTCGTTTTCACTTCAAGCGTCTTCTGAAGATCGTTTAAAATGGACAGCATTTCAGCGATATCTTGAGCTGACAGCTCTGATACAGACTCGAAATCGGCTACCGCTTCAAGACGTTCTCCAAGAGCCATCAAGTCATTTTCAAGGTTCGGATTGTTATCGCGCACTTTTCGGAGATGATTCACGAGTCTTTCCCACTCCTGATCATCCACACCTAATTCTTGAAACATGTTCCCGATCTGAAAATCGTCTTCTTCATATGTCACGGTGAAAAGCGCATCGTCCAATTCGTATTCAAACATAAACACGTCGAGAATGTTTTGGCCGCTTTCCATATAGCCATTTTCAACAAAAAGGTCAGCCGCTTCTTTTTCGCTCAATCCGTATTCTTTTAAATAAGATGCCAAAAGCTTTTTAGTCAGCTTTTGCCCTAAAAAGTCTTTCAACTCTTCGACTGACTCAAAATCTTTTAAACTCTCATCATATGTATCCTGCAAATAGGTTTCCAATTCCTTTTCTGTCATTCCTATTTCTTCAAGGTACTCTTTAAGCTCGGCCTGTTTCGGCGCGGCAAAAGCCCCTGCTGCCGGCACTAAAAACAAGATGCAGACCAATAATGGCATCAGCCTTTTTTTCATTTCGTATGACCCCCTAAATTTATCTTTCATTTTGATTATAGTGGAAATATTTTAAAAAACATGTATTGTAATTAAAAATCTTTTCGTCTATAATATTTTGTTCTTTTTCCTGTTTAAACAGGCATAATCTTTCCCTCTATTGAATGTAATATAGTAAAGCGAATAGAGGAGGTATACAAATGAATCCTTACTATATGATGCTCTTATGTTACGTCCTATCGATCATCCACTTTTTAATAGGCTACCGGGAAGCCCTGAAAATAAGCGGAGCTGACGGGCTGGTCAACGGAACCGCAATGATCTCCTGTATTCCGCTTGGCGCGGTTTTCGCTTTTTTCGCGCACTTTTTTTGGAAAATGACGATTTAATTTCAGAAATGAATTTTTCACCAACAAACTTATATTTCGGCGTTATTCACAGACAGCGGCAGTTTATGCTATGATTAATAGAACTTCAATTTACAAAAAATTCACAAAGATTGGAGGGAAGAGAATGGCCAAAGCCGTGGCTTCTCAAGAAGTCGCCAATATGCTGAACGACTGGTACATACTGATGAAAAAACGAGACATTTCAGGTTCAATCGAAATGAAAGATGACATAGATAAAGCAATTGAAAAGATGGAAGATGATCATGACGTTCTTCTCTATTATCAAATGCTGGATTTTCGCTTAAGGCTCCTTCTTGAAGATATCTCCCAATCTTCCACCGAAAAATTGGAAGCCATCAGTTTTCAAGACAAAGATCCAAAAAGTACGGACGACAAGCTGAATTATTATTTTTACCTGTTCAAAGGGATTTATGAAGACTACAAGCAAAACCATACAGAAGCGCTTAATTTTTTCAGAATAGCGGAAAAAAGGCTGAACGTCATTCAAAATGAAATTGAAAAAGCCGAATTTCATTATAAAATCGGTGTTTTGTATTACAACTTAAAAGCGACATGGCTGTCGATTCACCACATCAACATTGCCTCCGGCATCTTCCAAGGGTATGACGGGTATGCCAAGCGGGTCATCAACTGCAAAATGCTGATCGGGCTCAATTATATTGACCAATTTAAGTTTGCCGAAAGTGAAGTATTGTTAAAGGAAGCAATTGAAAAAACCGAAAAAATCGGCGACCAATATCTTTTGCCTTATACCTACTATAATATGGGCTTTTTGAAGAGTAAGGAAGATAAACACGAAGAAGCGCTGAAGTATTATAATAAAGCTTTTGCAATCAAAGACTTTGAAACGAAAGCCAAGTATGCTTACCTTCTTTGTGTATATGAAAACACAAGGTCTCTTTTCAAAACCAACGATCCCGACCAAGCTTTTAAATGGATCGACACAGGCTTTAAAAAAGCTCAAGAAGTGAATAGCGAAATTTTCGAATTAAAATTCAAAACTTTATATACATTACATTCCGATTGTCAGAATAAACTGGAAGTAATCAAGGACTTTATTCACCAATTGGAAGATAAAAAAGCATGGGTTGATCTGGAGGAATTGCTGATGGACGTAGCGAATTACTATAGGGAAAATAAGTTATACGAAGAAGCCATATATTTCTACATTAAAACAGACAAGGCTAGTAAACTTGCCGGAAGAGGAGGAGAATAGGATGAAAAAACTGTTGTTTGCTGTATTTGTATTAGGCACTGTTTTCAGCTTTTCATTTGCAAATCACGCTCCTGAAGCGGCTTCTCAAAGCAATGAGATGCTTTTAGCTTCTCGTGGAGCAGGCGGGTGACTACATTCTCAAAATACCCATTCAGACAACTGCTGAATGGGTATTTTGCACTTTACATTCATATTCAGGAGTGATCGATATGGGAAAGAAAGTACTGCTGACAGGTTTTGACCCCTTCGGGGGAGATACGGTCAATCCGTCCTGGGAAGCTGTAAAACGGCTGAACGGAGAGGTAGTCGAAGACGTTTCTATCGCAGCGGAGCAAATTCCGACCGTTTTTCATCATTCAGCGGCTGTTTTGGAACAAGCGATCGAAAAGCATGACCCCGATGTCGTCATTTGTGTAGGACAAGCAGGCGGCAGAGCTCATATTACACCGGAACGCATCGCAATCAATATTGATGACGCCCGCATTCCGGATAATGAAGACCGGGAACCGATCGATGAACCCATCGCGGCACACGGGCCTGCAGCTTACTGGTCCGCGCTTCCGATCAAGCTCATTGTGAAAGAGTTGAGAAAAAACGGAATCCCGGCCTCTGTCTCCAATTCAGCGGGAACTTTTGTATGCAACCATCTCTTTTACCAGTTAATGCACCGTATAGACCGCACCTCGGCGAACATCCGCGGAGGGTTCATCCACATTCCCTTTCTCCCCGAACAAACAGTCGATAAACATGAGCCGAGCCTCAGCCTTGAAACGATCGTCGAAGGACTGAGGATAGCTGCGGTCACTTCCGCCCTTCACGAAAAAGACATTCGCGAAACCGGAGGCTCGCTCAGCTGACACCGAAGCCGCTTGATCCCTTGGCCGCTTTCACTCGGATTCTTGTACATCTTTGTGTGTTTTTCTTGAAAAAAGTAAACACTATAAGAAAAACAGGTAAAAGGGTGAACACGGATGCAGAAATCCTATGCCGTTTTCGGGCTCGGCCAGTTCGGCGGCAGCCTTGTGAAAGCCTTTCACGCAAAAGGGGCGGAAGTTTTAGGCATCGACAAATCAGAAGAAAAAGTAAACGAATATTCTGCTTATGCAACCTACACCATTTGCGCCAATGCCGTTGATGAAAATACATTGAAACAAATCGGAATACGCAACATCGACCACGCATTTGTATCATTCGGCGATGACATTGAAGCAAGCATTCTAACCTCGCTTTTGCTGATTGAAATGGGCGTCCCCAAAGTATGGACGAAAGCACAAAATGACTATCATCAAAAGGTTCTGCATAAAATCGGCGTCCATCGTATTATTCATCCTGAAAAAGATATGGCCAAGCGGATAGCCAGCCATATCACGTCGGAAAAGATGATCGATTTTGTTGAGCTGTCGCCAAACTACAGCATCGTCGAAATTGTGGCAACTAAAAAGCTGGACAAAAGAAGCCTGGGGGAAATCGATGTCCGCGCCAACTTCGGCTGCAACATCGTCGGCATAAAAAGGGACGGGCATTTCATCATCGCACCGAGTGCTGATGACATGATATATGAAAACGATATTTTGATTGTGATCGGGCAAAACAAAGATATTGAGACCTTTGAAAAAAAGGGCGATTAACCGTGAAGTTTAAACAGATTCAATTAAGCCCGTCCCAACTGCTCGTGCTCGTGTTTTTATTTTTTATCATATTAGGAACCCTTTTATTGAAGATGCCAGCAGCAACGCCCAAACCCATAGGCTGGATTGATACGCTTTTTACATCGACCTCGGCGATGACTGTTACCGGTTTAGCCGTCGTTGATACAGGCACGGATTACACGATGTTCGGTCAGCTCATGATCCTCGTTCTCATTCAGCTCGGGGGACTCGGCATCATGTCATTTGCGGTGCTTATTTTTATCATGCTCGGGAAAAAAATTGGCCTGAAAGAACGGCTGTTGATTCAGCAGTCACTCAACCAAACTTCTTTAGGCGGGATCATTAAACTTATCAAGAGTTTGTTTATCTACTCCTTTGCGATTGAAATGCTGGCGATGCTGATACTGGCTGTCAAATGGGTTCCTGAATACGGTTTCGCACGCGGCTTCTACTACAGCCTGTTCCATGCGGTTTCCGCCTTTAACAATGCGGGATTTTCCATATGGCCGGACAGTTTAATGCGGTATGAAGGTGATCCGCTCGTCAACCTGGTGATTAGTTTTTTGTTCATCATCGGCGGGATCGGGTTTACCGTATTGTCCGATTTATGGCATAAGCGGAGCTTTAAAAAGTTGAGCCTTCATTCGAAATTGATGATATACGGTACGTTTATCATCAATTTGGCAGCCATGATCTTCATCTTTCTGCTTGAGTATCAAAATCAAAAAACGCTGGGAATGCTTCTGCTAACTGAAAAACTTTGGGGCGCTTATTTTCAGGCCGTAACCCCGCGAACAGCCGGATTTAACACGACAGACATCGGAAGCCTCCGCGAAAGCACGATCACGCTTTTGCTCCTTCTTATGTTTGTTGGGGCGGGGAGCGCATCGACCGGCGGGGGGATCAAGCTGACGACGTTTCTTGTTATTCTCCTGTCGGTGATCACTTTTTTAAAGGGCAAAAAACATATTTCAATAGCAAAAAAACGCTGAAAGACCATTTGATCATCCGTTCGCTCGCTATTTCAACAATCAGCGTGCTGTTGATTTTAACGGCCGTCTTTATTTTAAATATGACAGAACCTAAACCGTTTTTGGCGATTTTGTTTGAAGTCGTATCAGCCTTCGGTACGGTCGGCCTCTCAATGGGGATTACGGCCGACCTGTCCCCTACCGGAAAGATGCTGATAATTTTCATTATGTTTCTCGGAAAACTCGGGCCGCTCACATTGGCGTTTTCGCTGGCCAGACCTGAACGGGAAAACATCCGCTATTCAAGCGAAGATATTTTGACCGGATAAAGCGCGGACTTTAAAGCGCCTTGTGCGTTTTCCCTTTCACAGCCGGGACGGTGTTTTTCCGCTTGCTTTGCGAGGCCATGAACAGGATGATGCCTGAAAAAATGACCGCTCCGCCGATCACCTGCGTCATCATGACGGATTCGTCTAAAATCCAATACGCCAGCGCAACCGCTCCGACAGGTTCAAATAAAATCGCCACAGAAATCATATTGGTGCTCAGCCATTTCAGCACCCAGTTAAACAGCGAGTGGCCGAGCAAAGTCGGAATGACGGCAAGCAGGAAGAAGTACCCCCAATCTGACGCAGGATAAGAAAAAAAGGCGGCGCCCGAAAACAGGCAGTATAGACATAAGGTGATGGCGCTGATTCCATACACAATAAAAGTGTAAACAGTTAAACTGTGGCGTTTTCTGACATGCTGTCCAAACAGCAGATATGCCGTTACAAGCGCGCATGCCAAGAGTGCAAGAATGTCGCCGTAGAGCGCCTGACCGCTAACTTTGAAATCCCCCCAGCTGATGTACACGCTTCCGCCGATTGCGAGAAGCGCACTGATGATCCCAGCGAATGACACTCTTTCTTTAAATAAAAAGTATGTACCGATAAAAGAAAAAATCGGCTGCAGCGTAACAAGAACAACCGAGCTTGCCACAGACGTGTATTCAAGCGAGCGAAACCATAAAATAAAATGAAATGCCAAAAAGAACCCCGCTGCCGCTGAAAACAGCCAATCTTTTTTCGAAAAACTCAAGACTTCTTTTCTTTTTCCCCAGAAAAAAGGAAAGATCAGCAAAGCAGAAAAAAAGAGACGATAAAAAGCGATGATTCCAGCATCAGCTGTTGACAGCCTGACGAAGATGGCGGAGGAAGACACAGCCAGCACCCCGACCACTAATGCTATATACGGATACAATGTTGTTCTCAAATGAATCCTTCCTTCTGTTCATTTTTTCTTAAGCATATCCGATGGCGATGCGAAAATCGAGTGTTTTTTGGTTATTTTACCAGCCAGTAATATGGTACAGTAAAAACAGGAGGGGATATGATGAGCATTTTTAATGAAGCAAGAAAAGAACTTTGGAGCGAGATTCAAGGCCTGTCAGACGAAACGCTGAATAAAAGGCCCGCGGAAGACGAATGGAGCATTCAAGAAGTGATCGACCACCTGAAAAAAATCGACCTGATGGCACTTCAAATCCTGAAGGAACAAATCAAGCATGCACCGGTTAAAACAATCGAAGATAAACCGGTTCATCAGTTGGAAGACAGAAGCTCCAAGCGAAAGGCGCCTCCATATGCAGAGCCTGAAAGAAAAACGGCTGATGCTTTAACCCTCAAAGCTGAGCTCGACAATGTCAGAACACAATTAACTTCAGTCATCGCTGCCTTTCATGATGAAGACTTTCAAAGGGTGCTGCCGCATCCGATTTTCGAAGAGCTTACGGTCAGGCAGTGGCTCGACTTCATCGGCCATCATGAAAGAAGACATATTAAACAGATCAAGGAAATCAAACAGAAACTATTGTAATACGCGGAAAGCCCCGGCTTTAGAGGCTCGGGGCTTTTTATCCGCTTAGGCAAACGATCTGGCGTCTTTCATGGCAGCAGGCGAATACGACCACACTTCTGCCTGGTCGCCTTGATGGATCAGGCCCGGGCGTTCGACGACGCAGACGATCCCCCTTCTTCCCATCGCATGGCGCACGAAGCGCGAAGCAAGCTTCGGTTTGTCGGGAAACTGCTCCTGAATGACTTCTCCGGGTTGAATGCACGGCTCATTCTCACCCTCGCTCAACAGAGAGGCGCCGCTTGGGAAAACGATTCTGCTTCCTTCTCTTAATGAGGTTAAATCAGGCAGTCCGCTTAATGCGATATTGGCCCCGAGCCATTCCGGAAGGACCGCAGGAATGTTCAGCCGTCCGGCAATCTCAAGGCACTCTTCTACCGAGACAATCGAAATCTGCCTCCTGTTGAAAATCTCCGTTCCTCTTTTATACATCGGCTCCCTTGCCCCGGCTTTTTTCGTCAATCCAAAATGCAGGTCACCCGGTATGCCCCCGTAATCGATCGCGATCTTTGCCTGTTTCTCTGTCACAAATGACGGTGTGTCCGCTATGTATACGTTCTCCGCAACAGCCGTGCGCTTCTTCCACATGCAACCCATCCCCTTTTTTCAAGATGTGATTTATTTTACAACGCTTCCCTTTTTTTCTCAAATTGAGAAAGCCCGCTGTACGCTCACACAGCGGGCTTAACGCATGTCTTTATACAGTTTTCGGCGTTAAATTAAAGCAGCGTTTGTAAATCCAATTGTACGCTTTTTCGTTCAGGTCTCTCGGGTTTCCGACCGTTTGCGGATCTTTCATTGCTTCTTTTGAAAGGCGGTCGATCATGTCAGATGATACGCCTTGCTCTTCAAGACTAGGAATCTCCAAATCTTCCACAAGCTGATACATCCAGTTCACTGCAGCTTTAGCTGCTTCAACTGTAGACATGCCGCTTGTGTCAATTCCGAACGCTTTTGCAATGCGGGCGAATTTTTCAGGGTAGCCTTTCCAGTTGTATTCCATTACAGGACCCATCATTGCTGCCACACATTGGCCGTGCGCAACAGGAATGATTCCTCCGAGCGTCTGGCTCATCGCGTGAGCAGCGCCTGCAGATTCGCTTCCGTAAGAAAGACCTGCAAGCATAGCCGCCTGCGCCATGCCGTATCTCGCTTCAAGATCTTCGCCATCGGCAAATGCTCTGCGGATGTAATGTGCGCCGTATTCGATCGCAAGAAGGGCTACAGCGTCAGTAATCGGCTGGGCAAATTTCATCGTATAGCACTCGATGGCGTGAGCCAAAGCGTCAACGCCGGTCATCGCTGTGACGTGCGGAGGCATTGATACATGTAATTCAGGATCGATCACTGTTAAGTGAGCAGCAATCAGCGGGCCGCCCGTATTGAATTTAAATTCGCGCTCTTCATCTGTGATAACCGCCCATTGTGTAACTTCTGAGCCGGTTCCGGCAGTCGTCGGGATCGTTGTAAGCGGAGGAATCCGGTTTTCAAGCGGCTTTTTTCCTTCTGCAGCTTCATAGTCAAGGACTGAGCCTTCATGAGTGGCTTCGACTCCGATCGCTTTTGCCGTATCCATTGAGCTACCGCCGCCGACTGCGACAAGGCCGTCGCAATTTTCTTCAGCATACAGCTTGGAACCTTCAGCGACAAGACGGACAGGCGGATTCGGCTCGACTTTATTAAAGACGACAACTTCTACGCCTGCTTCCTGAAGGGATTCAACGACCGGGTTTGTTACACCGGCTTTGTAGATGCCAGGGTCTGTGACAAGCAGCGCTTTTGAAACGCCAAGCTTTTTCACTTCTTCACCCACATGTTTAACGGCTCCGATTCCGTGCTTAATGACGGTCGGGATTTCAAACGTGTGGAATTTGTTCATCGCTTCTACTTTCATATTTAAAGTCATGAATCATTTCCTCCTTCTTATGCTTTAAACCAATTGACAGCCGCCGGTTTCGCATTGCGGTAGACGTGCTTCACTTCTGTGTATTCTTCAAGGCCCATGCGGCCAAGTTCGCGGCCGATGCCTGACTGCTTGTAACCTCCCCAAGGCGCTTGTGCGAAATAAGGGTGGAAGTCATTGATCCAGACGGTTCCCATGCGCAGTTTAGAAGCGACGCGTTCCGCTTTTTCGATGTCTTTTGACCAAACGGCGCCGGCAAGGCCGTAAATCGTATCGTTTGCAAGTGAGACAACTTCTTCTTCTGTTTTGAATGTTTCAACTGTTAATACAGGACCGAATACTTCTTCCTGAACGATTCTCATATCTGATGTACAGCCCGAGAAGATTGTCGGCAGATAGAAGAAGCCATTTGCAAGTTCAGGGTCCTCCGGACGTTTTCCGCCTGTTTCCAGCTTGGCACCTTCCTTCAGGCCGATTTCCACATATTTTTCAACTTTGCTGCGGTGTTCAGCTGAAATGAGCGGACCGCTCTGTGTCTCCTCGTGGAATCCGTTGCCAAGTTTGATTTTTTTCGCACGCTTGACAAGCTCTGCGACAAAGTCGTCATGAATGGATTCTTCAACGAGAAGACGAGCCCCCGCGGAGCAAACCTGCCCTGCGTGGAAGAATACCGCATTCAGCGCCTGGTCAACCGCAACGTCAAAATCTGCGTCTTTAAACACAATATTCGGATTTTTCCCGCCAAGCTCAAGCGCAATTTTTTTCACATTCGTACTTGCAGCCTGCATGATTTTCTTTCCGGTTTCAATTCCGCCGGTGAAGGAAATTAAGTCGACGTCTGTATTTCTGGCAAGTTCATCGCCGACAGTGGCTCCGGGGCCGAGAACAAGGTTGGCAACCCCTTTAGGCACACCGGCTTCTTCCATCAGCTTGAAGATCTTAATGGTTGTCAGCGGTGTGATTTCACTTGGTTTAACAACGATCGTGTTGCCCGCTGCCAAAGCCGGAGCGATTTTCCAGCTTGCCTGCAGAAGCGGATAGTTCCACGGTGTGATCTGTCCGCAGACACCGACCGGCTCCCTGACAATTTCGCTTTTAGATTCGGGAATCGGTGAAGAAATGACTTCTCCGCCATCTTTATCAGCAAGCCCTGCATAATATTGAAATACGTTTGCAATATCATCCATATCGGCTCTGCTTTCTTCAAGCGTCTTGCCGGTATCAAGCGATTCAAGTTCTGCCAGCTCTTCGTGGTCGCGTCTGATCAATTCCGCGATCTTTAATACAATGTTGCCTCGTTCAAGGCCCGGCGTATTCGCCCACTCGCCGTCGTCAAATGCGCGGCGCGCTGCGGCAATCGCCCGAACAGCGTCTTCTCTGTCTCCTTCACTGACGGTTTCAATATGCTCTTGATTGTAAGGATTGATAATTTGGCGAGTCTCGCCTTTTTTGGCGCCCACCCACTTTCCGTCAATGAAAAGTGTTTGACTCATAAAAGCAGCCTCCTCATTACGCAAAGTTTGTTAAATAAAAATTTAACGTTTTGAACACTTTGAATTTATCATGCGCCATTTTTTGTGTCAAAGGAAATCAGGCTGATTATTTTTTTTGAATTTTATGTGAATGCAGAGCTCACATGGGCTGAGGCTTTTTGAAAAAAAATTTTGATTTTGACATTTGAATTTCTTTCGTTAAGATAAAGAACATACAGAAATAACTTAACAAACTTAACGCGGATTTCAGATCAATCCCCGATTTTTCGGGGGGCATTGAATCTGCAATGCTGATGTTCCGCTCCTGTGAAAGGAGGCAAGTTATGGACAATCCCCGTGATCTTTCAGCAAAAGAAGCGATCGCACAGGCAAAGGATCTTGTCATTGATTCAATCGCAGAAACAATGGATCTGTACGGCATTACCCGGAGTGCGGGTATTTTGTACGGAACAATGTACCTTTCGGATGAAATGACACTGGACGAAATGCGGGAAGAACTGCAAATGAGCAAGCCCAGCATGAGCACAAGCGTGAAAAAGCTCCAAGACTTAAACGTCGTCAAAAAGACATTCCATAGAGGAAGAAGAAAACACAGCTTTGTTGCTGAAAAGGATTTCTTCAAATTTTTCACAAGCTTTTTCCCGCAAAAATGGGAAAGGGAAGTCAAAGTGAATCTCATGGCCATTCAAGACGCTCAAAAAGCATTGGAGGACATCGTCGAAAGCGATGGGCTTGACGAAAGTATAAAAGAAGAAGCGAGAACTCTTTATGACCAGTTGGAACATTCAAAACCGTATTATGACTGGCTGCTGAAACTCGCGAAATCTGTTCAATCCGGAGAGATCTTTGAGTTTATACCGATTGATAACAAGAAATAAAAAGGTTTTATCCGCTCTGAAGTCAGCAATTTGCATACTTCCCAGAGTGGCGCAAAACCTTTTTCACATTTTAATTTTAAGAAAATTCAAAAAATATTTTCGGAGGCGATGTGCATACATGAATTATGCTGAGAAGAAAAAAAACTGGATCAAATTAGGTATTTTTATGCTGTTTGCGGGAGGCATACTCGCGTATATCGGCATTTCGAATGCAGACATTCATTGGGGCGGCTTTATCTCGATGATGATATTCTTTGCTTTCACCTATTATTTAGGCGCATTTTACGCAGCAAAGAAATCAAATTCTTTTTCTGATATGATCGTGGCAAAAAGGAGCATGCCGTTTTTCGTCGGAATGGTGACGATGGCCGCAACATGGGTCGGCGGCGGATATATTAACGGAACGGCTGAATCGGCTTACAGCGACGGCCTCATCTGGGCACAGGCGCCTTGGGGCTACGCATTGAGCCTGATTATCGGCGGTATTTTCTTCGCTAGAAAAATGCGCCGTCATCGATTTATGACCATTATCGATCCTCTCGAACAGCGCTTCGGTAAGCGGATGGCCGGCGTTTTATATATACCGGCGCTGTTAGGAGAATTGTTTTGGAGCGCCGCGATCTTAACGGCATTGGGCACGACTTTCGGAATGATTCTGAATATCGATTTCCAAACGTCGATTATTCTTTCGGCGATGATCGCCATCGCTTATACGGTGGCCGGAGGCATGTGGGCAGTCGCTTTCACAGATGTCTTCCAAATGATCATCATTTTGCTCGGGCTGTTTTTAGTCGTCCCATTTGTATTGTCAAATGTCGGTTCTCTCGATAGCGTATGGGCAAATTACAGGCACGATTTCGGCAGCAGCGCCAATCTGTTTCCGCCGTTGGACGGCTGGAAAAACCCGGAATGGGGAAACCTGTTTTGGAACTGGTGGGATAATGCGCTCCTCTTAATTTTCGGAGGTATCGCATGGCAGGTGTACTTTCAGCGCGTTCTTTCGGCAAAATCAGAAAACGCCGCCATGTGGCAGTCGATTATTGCCGGAGTGATCTGCATCATTGCCGCCATTCCGTGCGTGATCATCGGAGCTGCCGGAAACAGTGCCGATTGGAGCCTGTTCGGAGCGAACGCTCCGGATAACCCTGCGATGATTTTGCCGCAAACGCTTGCGTATTTAACGCCAGGAATCATCGCAGGACTCGGCTTGGGTGCAATCGCAGCAGCCGTCATGTCAAGCATGGACTCATCGATTCTATCGGCATCATCAATGGCCGCATGGAATATTTACCGTCCGCTCATCAAGCCGAAGGCCACCCAAAAACAGCTGCAAAAAGTCGTCAAACGCTCAATCGTTTTGTTCGGCGCGGGAGCAGCTATCATCGCGCTGAATGTCAAAAGCGTTTATACTTTATGGTATTTGGCTTCAGATTTAGTTTATTGCATTCTTTTTCCCCAGTTAACAATGGCCCTCTTTTATAAAAGAGCAAACCTGTACGGGTCAATTGCTGGATTTGCAGTTGCAGTCATTTTGAGGCTCGGCGGCGGTGAACCCGCATTTGGCATCTCACCGCTTCTGCCGTATCCGATGATTGAAGACGGCACAGTCCTCTTTCCTTTCCGGACAATGGCTGCAGTCACAGCATTTATGACGATCTTCGTTGTGTCCGAATTGACGCAGCGCAAATGCCCTCCTAAACAGCTTGTACTCCCCCAAGAAAAACAGAAAGACGATCGCGCGGCTTAAATAGAAAAAACGCCCGGCCCCGGGCGTTTTTCTTGATTCGTGTTTATTTTTTCACGGCATGAATGTAATGAATCGTTTCAAAGGCTGACAGATCATCTTTTCGATTTTTAAAATAACGCTCTTGAATATCTGACGGTGATAAATGCTCATAAACGAGCAGTCCGGATTGCTCCAGCATTTGCTGCATTTCCTGATACGAATAGCATGACTTCATCGGTTCTCCGCCTGCTGCTGCCATTTTCACCATATTTTCCACCCTGTTGGAGAAACCTTTCTCTTTAAACAGGTTTTCATCCGCATAATCGAAAACGATCGAACTCCCTGAAGGAAGATCAGCCATTAATTGCCCGAGCAGTGTTTCGGTTTCTTCCTTTGTTAAGTAGTAAGAAACGCCCAAAAAGCTGAAGAACGTTTTTTTGTTAAAGTGAAAACCCTTATCAGCCAATTCTTGATATGAAAACGACTTGGCAAAGTCCAAAGGAATAAAATGAAGGTGGCCCGGGATGTGAAAACCGGCTTTGTTCAGCCTTTCCTTTTTCCATTTCTGTGTCGCCGGGTGATCAATTTCAAAGATATCAATTTTGTCCTTTAACTCTAGGTTCCGAAAACAGAAAGTATCCAGCCCTGCCCCAAGAATCACGTACTGTTCTGTCCCAAGCCGAATCTCACGATGGAGCACTCTTTCGCAATAAGCGGCACGGGCGAGCGGCGTCGGAGAGAGCTGAACTTGTGTAATCCATTTTAATATTTCTTCATCGTCTCCCTCGTATTTTTCCGCTATATCTTTGTTGAAGAACTGTATGCCTTGAATGAAGTTGTTTTTGATATCAGTAAATTCTTGTTGGGAAATGAGCGTTTTGGCTAGATTGTCATCAAAAATTTTTGGTTCATCATATTGGCTGTGATAAGCTCTGCCAAAAGCCGAAATAAGAGACGTTACACTCGATTCATCTTTTTTCATGTCGTACACTCCTTCATCAAACGCAAAAAAATAGGATTCTCCTGGCCAGGAGAATCCTATTATACACACCAATATTCAATTAGTAAATTATAGCATAAATAAATTTTTTTGTCAAGAAATTGCACTTTTTCTATTTTGATTAATGATCGAGAAACCGGCCTGTGAGTATGGGCAAACTACACGTATAACAGCGGAGTCGACTTTTTAAAAATCTCGCCGTCTCTTATATAAAAACGAGGGACGCGCCAGCTTATTGTAGATACCACTTCATAGTTGATCGTATCTAGCATTTCCGCAACTTCATCCACGGATATTTCAGCTCCCTTTTGCCGGCCGTAAATCACGACTTCCTCTCCTTGTTTACCTTCACTCTCTCCCAGACTGACCATTATCATATCCATTGTTACTCTTCCCGCCACCGGCACCCGTCTTCCGCGATGAAGAATAAATCCGCGGTTGGAAAGTTCACGGGAATAACCGTCAGCATAGCCGACCGGAATCGTGGCAATGACTTCCCCGCGCTCCGCAACATATGTAGCGCCGTAACTAACGGTTCGCGGTTCTGTCAACATGGTTTTCACATAAGCGATGCGCGCCTTCAAGCTTAGTGCAGGCACAAGCTTAACGAGATTGAGCTGCCTGATATAATCGGAAGGATATAATCCATACATTCCGATGCCTAAGCGAATCATATCAGCGCTGAATTCCGGAAAAGCGATCGCTGCAGCCGTGTTGTTCATATGGACGGTGGGCAGCTTAAAGCCTTGCTTTTTCAGAAAGCGGAGAAAGCGGAGAAACTTTTCATGCTGCAGCATGGTTAGCTCAGTATCCGGTTCGTCAGCTGTTGAAAAATGCGTAAAAATCCCTTCCCACCTGAGGTTTTCACTCGCCGTCAGCGCTTCCACAATTGCTAAAAGTTTTTCTTTTGTTCGTACACCTAAACGCCCCATACCGGTATCCACATTGATATGAACAGCCAGCCGGTTAGGACTTGCTTCTTTTTCCAATATCTCGTTCGCTTTTTTTATCCAATCAACCTGAAATGCTGACAATTCAATATTCCAAGCTGCCGATTCTTTCACACAGCTAAGCGGGGTGAAACCAAGTACAAGGATCGGTGCTTTAATCCCTGCTTTTCGTAAAACGACCGCTTCCTCCACCGAGGCAACGGCAAGCTCACTAGCGCCATGTTCAAGTGCATGGCGTGCCACTTCTACCGAGCCATGACCATATGCATTCGCTTTTACGACAGCCATAATCTTGCTCCTCTTCGGAATATGCCGCCGAAACGCGCGCAAATTTTTTTTTATCGCATCAAGGTTTACTTCTACCCAAACTTCCCGGCAAAGCTTTTTCATCAACGCTCCCTTCTTTCTTGTCAAATAGTATTCAACTCATTTAGCCGTTCGAAAATTGCCTGGATGCTTTCTATCTCATTCTTATTCAGCTTCGGTTGAAATCATTCAGTCAGTAATCGTTAGAGGATCGGTCGAAGGCAGTCAGAAAAGAAATAAGCTGGATGCCGCGCCGTGCAGACTGTAAATCGAAGGTTTCCCCTTCTGCTGCCCTACGAAAAACGGCTCAGAGCTATATAAAGGAAGCGCAAATCTGTCAATCCCTTTTAAACTGTCTTATTAAGGTTCCGGTTATTTTATCAATTTGATATATTTTCAGCGTCCGTGTCATAAATTTCGATATACACGACCTGTGAAGGGAGCTTTTCACATGAAAAGAACAGCCGGCACTCCAGCCTGGTACAATCACGTGCCGCACCCAATAAGAAACGATGGTGCGGGCGCGACCGATTTTGGCCCCCGCGACGTGATGCGGGATTTAGAGAATCCCGACATGTTCGTTCCTCCAAAAACAGATGCCGGAGCAATCCCTAATTTAAAGTTTTCTTTTTCAGACACACATATGCAGTTAAATCATGGCGGCTGGTCGCGTGAAATAACAGCCCGGGAGCTGCCGGTGTCAACGACGATTGCCGGCGTCAATATGCGGCTGACACCAGGCGGGGTTCGCGAGCTGCATTGGCATAAGCAATCGGAATGGGCTTACATGATTTTGGGCCATGCACGCATTACCGCCGTCGATCAGGACGGCCGAACCTTTATCGCCGATGTCGGCCCCGGGGATTTGTGGTTCTTTCCCGCCGGAATACCGCACTCGATTCAAGGGCTTGAGGATGGCTGCGAATTTCTCCTCGTTTTTGATGACGGGAACTTCTCCGAGTTCGATACCTTCACGATTACAGATTGGTTCGCACACACGCCGAAAGATGTTCTGGCCGCAAATTTCGGTGTACACGAAAGCGCCTTCGCCCGAATCCCTGACAAACAGCGGTACATCTTCCAAGCAAAAGTGCCGGGACCGCTTGAAAACCAAAAAGTGCCGGACCCGTATGGAACCGTCCCAAAAAGCTTCGCATACAGGCTGTTTGCACAAAAGCCTATCGTAACACCGGGCGGAACGGTACGAATTGTTGATTCTTCAAACTTTCCAATTTCGACAACGATCGCCGCCGCACTCGTCGAAATCAAGCCCGGCGGAATGAGGGAAATGCATTGGCACCCGAACAATGATGAATGGCAGTACTATATCTCAGGGACAGGGCGAATGACAGTATTCGCGGCGAACGGAACTGCCCGGACCTTTAATTACCGGGCGGGGGATGTCGGGTACGTCCCGTTTGCTATGGGGCATTACATTCAAAATACAGGCAGCGAAAGCCTGTGGTTTTTAGAAATATTCAAAAGCAGCCGCTTTGCGGACATTTCATTAAATCAGTGGATGGCGCTGACCCCGAGAGAGCTGGTTGAAGAGCATTTGCATGTAGGACCTGAGCTGATGAACGCTCTGCGAAAAGAAAAGTGGCCAGTCGTCAAATATCGTACGGACGGATAGGCCATGAACCTGAAAAAAATGGATCGCGTAAAAAAGCAACAAAAAAACCCTTGAATCATCAAGGGTTTTAAAGATGGAGCATAGCGGGCTCGAACCGCTGACCTCTACACTGCCAGTGTAGCGCTCTCCCAGCTGAGCTAATGCCCCGTATATTTGAGACATGATTTATTATAGATGGAATTTTGGAGAAAAGCAAGGGGTTTTTGTTGTGAAAAAGAAAATGCTCTGTTAGCCGGCATTTTCTTTTTCACCTAGACAATCTATCGCTCTAATTTTTCAAAGCAGAACTGAGTAAACCTTTCAGACAAATCCAGAATGTCATCTTTCCTTGCCAAGGCAGCGATCCATTCTTCTGGGTGGGATGCCTTCCATTCAAAAGATTACATTTCACGGGGCGGAAAAACCCCACATAGGTACTTTAACTTCTTCAATTTTTTCAACTTCACTTTTTCCTACCCATTTTTCATATTCAAATCTTTCAACTTGAACAAATCCATATTTTTTGATAATGTCCGGGCCATGTAGCCCACTTCCAATTAAGAGCCTATTGTCTTCCTCACGAAAAACAGGAAACTCAAGACCATTAATAATTGCTTGGTATCTTACATCATAAACTGAAGAAATATGTTCTCTTCGAACTTGTTTACAATAATGTCCATTCCCACCTAAAACAAAACCAAATTGCATTGATACGGGATCTTTGGTAAACAATTCATAGTTTTCTTGATCATGCTGAATAATTTCGTACTCTTTATCATTGTATAACGCCCAAACACCATTTCTCATAGAGCTACCTCCATCTATTCATTAACTGAAATGAGTCTTTTTCATTTAACACTATATATCCCAATAAGTTTCTTGCTTTGATTAGTGGTCTCATAAAGTTCTGCACCTTCATGCATAGGTTTTCTGGTATCATTGCGATATTCAGGAATAGTGATCTTTACTCTCTGTCTCCATAACCCCAACCTTATGTAGTTTCAATTAAAATCGACCATCTATAAAAGATAGATGGCCGATTAAAGATTCATTATGAAAGAAAAGTATTTATGTCTCCTTCAGAGAAATTATTTGCTATTCCTTCGGTTTCCAACAAGTTTTTCACTTCATTTTCAAATTGATAAAGCAAATAAACTTTTTTGAACGCAATAAACAATGCTCTTTGATTTTGGATTGCTACTGTAGATTGAATCACATTACCTTTATCGTTGACAAAAGAGACAATCGAACTTGTTTCGTCTTCCTTCTCTAGCATAATCGCTCTATTTTTTACTTGTGATTGTCCCAAAGCAAATAAAGAAGCAGGTATCCCTAATATAGACATTGCTTCAAAAAGTTTACTATGATCAAATGTAGGTCCACCTAGATCCAACTCTTCATGTTCTATCACAAAAAGCTGAAACTTTTCTAAAAAATAAAAAGAAGATAACCTATCCAATAAAAAGTATTTCGCCCCTTCAACTTTAGTGTCAAATTCTTTTGTTATTTCCAAATAAGGGTTGTTTTGTCTTTCAACCATAAACAAACCATAAACCCATTTGTCTTTGTCTTTCTTCAATATATAAAAATTTTCATACGGAGCAACATTCTCTTTAATACAACTATCCTCAAGAGTAGTTGATTTCCCCAGCTTATTCAAAATTTTATGAACCTGATTAATATACACTAAAAGTCCACCTCTTATGGGATACCCCTTATATATTCCAATTTCAATAAATTCTGATGAACCCTGCGTTGTTGACCTTTTGCTTTCAATCCCCCGAGCTGCGTACGGTTTTCCAGACGCTGCTTTTATCTTTTAAAGATTTAATTTCTTCGTTTAAAGAGGAAACAATTCCGATATACAAAACGCATGGAGTCTGCCCTACCCATGCGTTTTTTGTACTATTCATCAAATAAAAATCATTATTCTTTTATCTTATTCAATCGGTCCCATGATGCAAACCTAAATAATAGTATTCCACTTAGAGTTTAGCCTTAAGTTGCACAGAAAGCTTTTTCATCTCACCATATTCATCAGGTATCCATTCTTTTATTAATTATTTAATATCATATTTTTCTTTGATCTTCATTAATAATTCTTCAATAAGCTCTTTCTTCTCAGGATTTCTTTCTATATAAAAATTACATGCCGCACTTATATACTGATACAATTCATCATAACTCACAATATCGTAATCATCGTCACCGTCGCCAGAATAAAATAAAACTTTATTTTGTCCAAAGTATTCCTCTTCATCTTGTTCATATTCATCTGAATAAATTATTCCATTATACTCACGACGCTCTCCCTCTTTATTTTTAAATTCTTCTAAATGTCGTAAAAATTTATGTCCATTTACATAAAGGTTCAAAACATCTATAACTGCCTCTTTAGTCAAATTATTCTGTTTCATCATCTCAATAAATTCTTCATATACGTTCATACTAATCCACCCATTCTAATACTGGATAAGCATTCTCTATTTCTCCAGTTTCTGAATTCATAATGCCTTCAAATTTTAATTTTTCTCCATTATATTCTGTTTGTCCTTGTATTTTTATCTTCTTTTGTTTTAATAGAGGAATTTCCCTTTTATTGCTTAACCCTTCGGCCATTGCCTTTTTACTTAAATTTATCATTTCATCATCCGAAATAATCTTTGGATCATACACTGTCTTTTTATACATTTTGTCTTTATTAGGTATTACTTTGTATTCACCCGTTCCATTTTTTCCGGTATAGTCCATTTTTTCGTACTTCACTTTATATTCAATATCAAAAACTCCTTCTATACTTGGATGTTCTTTCTTAACAACAGTCTCCAACTCATACTTGTTAGAATTACTATCAAAATAATTCCTAAACTCATCATAATTATGTCCACCACTAACACCATTACGTTCAGTAAACTTTTTAACGGGTCCTGTCGTATGTTCGACATAGTAATCTTCTTTATATTTAAGGTTTGTCGTACCCTTTGAAACACTCTTCCCAGCCTCAATCTCCTTCTCAACCCGCTGAATCGAATCCTGCATCTTCGCTTTCGAAGCCTTATGGGCGTCGTTGACGTGGGCGGAGTAATTGGACCCTTTTCGGACGAGGGTGCCGCCGGCCCCTGCTTCTGCACCGCGTGCAATATCGCTCAATGCGTCGGCGCTTTTGGCGAATTGTTTTTTAATGGCGAAGCCTGCGTCGCTGAGTCGGTCTTGAGCCTTCAGCCCATTCACCTTTATGCGGTTCGCCCAGATGTTTTTGCTGTCTTTAAGAGATTGTACCACATGTTCTGTTTTGCTTGAAATTTGGCCGATTGTGGCTACGCTTTTAAATGAACCTTTCGCCGCGGCTGCCCCTGGAATGATGTCAAGGGCGCCGAACACGCCTCTTTCAAACCTTTCGCCTGTGTTTAACTCCCGTTGTGTCATCCAGTCTTTTCCGGTTGCGGCGCTCGTAATATTGGCTCCTCCGTAGGCGACGGCCACCGTGAGACCTGCCGGTGCGCAAAAGATGGTGAGCACGATAATGCCTGCGCCGGCCAGAAGATCCCGCCACAATTCCTGATTCTTTTGGACATCACCAATTGATTCGTATTCAAATCCGCGGGAAGAGGCAATCGCTTTCATGTATTCTTCATACGATAACTCAATGTCGGGGTGGTTGATCTGGAATTCTTCAAATTCTTTACTCAGTACGTGATCAAACGATTCTGAGTCTTTGAAGATATCATTTACGCTCACTTTCGCTTTGTCGGTTTCGACCGCTTGTTTGGACATGCCGTATCCGACGTAAGTGGTTTCCTTGGAGCCGATCCGGTTCACGGTGGTGTAATTATGTATGGTCAGTCCGCGCATTTTTTCGGCGAACGCGTCTATTTTTTTATAAAAAGGGCTGTCAATGTGATCTTCCACCAAACTGCCGGCTTTCAGGCAAAAGTCAGCCAGCTTTTGATAATCTTTAAACAGTTCCTCGATCTTGCTTTTTTTACTGGTGTGGGTAAAGCTGATCGACCTGTCGCTGTCCTTGTCTTTGATTTTGGATTCGATATCTTCCAAGAGATCATTGAGTTTGATAAGGCCGGCTTTCATACCGCCGCCGTATTGGCCGCCCGTCAGCGCATCAAGACCGTCTTTCATGCCCTGCCATTCTTCCGGTACGTATTTCACATCCATTTAGATGATCGCCTCATTTCTATTTCTGAATCTTGTAGAGTTTTTGGAGCTCTTTATCCGTTTCATACATTTTCTCCATCGCGTAACTGACGATGTGGGAAGCAATACAGTAATTATCAAACAGTTCCATCGTCTTGCCGAGAATATCTGCGTAGCTTTCAATCGCTTTTGATGCCTGTCCGGCTTTATAAAAATCGGATTCTGAGAGGTTTTTGATTTCCTTCTGAACCCCTTCTGTATAAATATCGCAGATGCTTTTCAGCTTATTGGAAATGGTGATCATTTCTTCAAACTCGAGATGGATGTTCGTGCCGCCGCCTCCTGCTCCGCCTTCTGCATTCATATCATCGCCCTCCCTGCTCTGAAATTGATCTGCAGTGCATCATAGATCCGGTTGTTCATGATATAAAGGCTGATCCATTCATATCGATCATTTAAAGGATCAACCGAGATGAAGTCTTCGCCTTTTGTAAAGTAAAGTGTTGTCGTCTGGAAGCCGGGGTCTGCCGGTTTTAGCTGTGAGGCAAGCTTGAACGTTTCCACAGCTAGAACTTCTTTTTCGTCAAGATTCATTGCCCTGACTTCCGCTTTTTCAGCGGCGCTCATCGGTTTTGTCAAAAAAGCGCGGTCTTGATCACGCGGCTCTCTTACTAAAAATGACACCTTGGAAATGAGCGATAAATAAACTTCACGCTTTTCCAAATAATCTAATGTGTACCCTTTGCCCGGGCTTATTTCAGTCAGAGCGATAACGCGCTCTTCGTCGTCCGGCAGAAATGCGCACATGACGTTATTAAAGCGCACGTATTCTTCGCTTTCTTGATAGTGCTTCAACAGCTTAATCAGAAAAAAAGCGGTCTTGGTCAGCTTGCCTTCCTTTAAAAGGATGCCTTTTTCAATCAGGCTGTCCTTTGCTTTGACTGCACAATCCGGCTCGACCAAGGCCAGCTGTTCGCGTTCCGGAAGACCGAATATGTAGGAAACTCCGGCTGCTCCTGCTAAAACATAAAGTTCTGCCGCCGACAGCGTATCTGCTTTCACCTGCATGTCATTCTCCTTCCCTGTTTATAAGTTTTTGATTTCCTGCACTTCACTGAGCTGCGAAAAACCGCCGATGTGTTTTTCCAGCGCATCTAATGCAGCGGTATGCTCTTTCAAGGCGTCTTTCATATCGGCATTCAATTCAATAATCAGCTCAAGGTAGCTTAAAAATGCGTCACGGGTTTTTCCGCTCCATTTGCCGCTTTCGACGTACGCTTTCAATTCCTTTGCTTTTTTGAGCGAGTCGCCGACATGTTTTTCGATCGCTTTCGCATGGGAATGCGCTTTTATTGTTCCGTTATGTGAAATTTTCACAGTCTCTCCGCTTACTTTCGGATTGGCCGCTTGATAGTTGTAGTATCCATATCCATCCATGATTCGGCTGTTCCTCCTCTTCTACGCCTTTTGCTCTTCAGCTTCAGCTTTTGCTTTATAATACTCCCACTTGCTTTTCGCCTTCGTCTTGGCGCTTTGGATGTCATCAACCATATCTTTAAAATGCTTGACCAATTCCTTCAACTTGGCATCCTTTTCATGGCGGGTATCCTCAAATTCGTGTGAAGGGATTTTCAAGTCCGGGAGATTGCTATGATACGCATTCAGGCTCGCATCAATATCTGCTAGTTTCGTTTTAACTTCGCTTTCTTTATCAGATAAAAAGTCGTATAAATTTTTATACTCGTCCCGTTTTCGTTCATTTTCCGTGTAGGATATGTGCAAAAAGTTGCCTACTGAATCCCAAAAACCTTCGCTCAAAGCAGCTTCCCCTTTCATTTATCCTAGTCAATAAAAACTATTTTCCTCTAGTGGATGATATTGTAATAGATTTATCTTACAGGATGGTCCTAGATGAATGAATAGGTTAAAAGGATTGTTTTTTGTTATAAAAAAATAAAACCACCGGACATCAAGGCTTTTTTATAAGCAAAAGGAATTAGTCTATTTTCCCTCCTCTTTCAACTGATCATTTCCTGAGAAATATTTTCTTTTGAAGAACATTCCATTATAATGAACTTGGTTGGATTTTACATCGTGAAAGGAGAAGCGCCATGCGTGAACATAAAGGATGTATCAAGTGTGGAAGCACAGATGCTGGGCAAAAAGAAATCGCGACGACCGGCACCGGCCTGTCAAAGCTGTTCGATGTGCAGCATAACCGCTTTCTTGTTGTTTATTGCAAAAACTGCGGGTATTCAGAGCTGTACAATAAACAATCTTCAACCGCCGGAAACATTCTCGACCTGTTCTTTGGAGGATGACGGCCCGAAAGGAGAAACGGTTATGGGGGAAAAATACGGTTCATTGATTGCCATATTTATTTTGGCTTTATGTGTGCACTCCAATATCGTCGTAGAACATTCACTCTTACAGGCGATCATAAAAACAGTTTCACTATTTGTGATGATCGCTTCGGCGCTTGCAGCATTTGTCAAAGGCATCAGACAGCCGTCATAATTGTAGGGAGGGGGCTTTAGTCATTCCCCCGCTCCCCGTGATTTGACTAAATCGAGGATCCATTCTTTTATATCGACAAAACGATTGTATGCCGGCTTTGTATCGGTTCCGGTGATGATCATGGAGACAAGGGTGTCCTGCTTATGCAATGCACCGTGGCTGGCTCCTCCGACGTGCGTCGGCGACCCTTCGCCGATAAATTCGTATCCAGGCTTTGCATTGGCGATCAAATAATCGCCTTCATGCGAAAAAAATGAAGTGTACAGTCTGGCCAGCGCGTCAGGAAATTTCCCGTATGAAATGCTGTTCCGTTCGACTGTCAAATCGAGAATGTGTACATCCCCTTCCAGCGTCCATGTTTGTCCAAATTCATCCGTGTATTTGCCTCCTGGCCGGAATGTGAGCTTCCCGTGCTGCTCCCCCGAAACGACCTCAATTGAATCCGTTTCATTTTTCCAGCTGATGATGTCGATCCTCTCATCCTTTTGCAGAATGTCCGCGATCCTCTTGAGCGGAAGCTTCGCTTTATCGAGCGAATAGATAAATGCCATTCTTTCGTTAACGGCAAGAACGATGTCGTCATCGTCCGTCACGCCTTTCTTTAATTTCACAATGCGAAAGGCGTCCAAAAGGCTTCTCAAATCAATCAATGCTTCTTTTTTATTGTCGCTGATCCAGGCCTGTCCGTTATCCCCCATCACGATCCAAATGTGATCCTTTAAAGCGGCTTCCCATGACGGAAAGCTGTCTAAAATCTTTTGAACATGCCGGTCGGCTTTCGCCACCCCCGCTGCGTCGTTCCTCCCGTGTTTATGTACGTGCTGGTCGAGATCGGGAAAATAGACGAGTGCAAGGGACGGTACTTTGTTCGTTCGGATTAGATGAACCAATTCATTCGTTGAAAACCGGTCATTAAAACCGAATTTTTTGAAGAGCGAGCGATTTGCCGGATTCACTTTTGAAAAACCCCCATACGAGAACAGCTGGGGTGCGTTGATTTTGACTGATTGGTTTAATCCGGAAATCATTGAAAAAAGAAAGGGAACCTGTAAATAGCCGTCCCGGCTCCCCCTGTGCAAAAGCGCATTAATCGAGCACGTTTCAATTCCTTTTTCATCAAGCTCTTCGTGAAGCGTCTTCACTTGTTGGCTTAAATGAACCTGGTTCAGATTGTAAAAGATGTCTCTGGAGGATTGTTTGATGCCTAATTTCACAAGCTCTCGAATATGGCTGCCATAATTGATGATCCGTTTTTCCTTCGCGTTGTACCATACAAGGCCCGGGACTTTGTGGCGGTCGCTGTACACTCCTGTAAGCAATGTGCTGTCAACATTGACAGACATCGTCGGAAAAGGGCTGATTACATCAGGCACATAACGCCCGTTTTCCAGCAAATATTGCAGTCCAGGAGCCTGTCCGTTTTTCACGGCTTTTTTAAGCGGTTCATCCATTAATGAATCGATCAGCAACATGACGACTGATTTCTTGCGGCTCTCAGACATCGTTCTTCCTCCTTCCCTATACGTGAGCATTCCCTAAACCGCTCCGGTTATGAATGATCCCTTCTAAAATGTCGCTGATATCCCTGTCCGATTTTTCGCGCAAATATTGACCAACGCTCATTTGATAGCGTTTGATGTCTTCTTCCGAACGGAAAAAGGAAAGCAGCTGCTGTTCAATCGGCTGCTGTTTTTGCTGATTCAGTTCGATGACAAGGTTTTTCTTTTTCAGGATATCGAGATTCATCTCTTCCTGTCCGGGCAGCGCATGATAGATGAAAACAGGGAGCTGTTTTTGAATGCACTCGCTGATTGTGACGCCGCCGG
Source organism: Bacillus sp. FSL K6-0972 (assembly GCF_037976035.1). Lineage (NCBI taxonomy): Bacteria > Bacillati > Bacillota > Bacilli > Caryophanales > Bacillaceae > Bacillus > Bacillus sp. FSL K6-0972. The sequence goes on from NZ_CP150260.1 coordinate 3,318,752, forward strand.
GCTTCGTAATGATGCCCGACGCCTCCCCGTATAAGCGGTTCATTTCAGCCTTGCTTTCGATATAAGGCAGCGCTTTAATATATGGATTGTTTAAATCATGAACATACCGGTAGAGCTTTCGGTTTTTTCCGCATAGTATTTGGTATGCGACATCCCCGTTCGGCGACAGCTCCCGCACGAGCTTAAAAATGCCGCCCACCCCCATGCTTCCGCCGGTTATGAGGATGTTGCAAAACGCTTTTTTGTCACCGGCCTGCCCAGGCTTTCTCTCCGTTTTATAGGAACGGTGCACGGGTATTCCGGTCAGAAAAATCTTCTCTTCATCAACGCCTTCTGCGATCAGCTGTTCTTTGATGTCTTTGATCGGCACAAAATGATAATCAATCTTTTCTCTTCCCCAAATTCGGTTGACGAAAAAATCGGTATAGACATTGACCACTTTCATGTCGGGAAATCGACCTTTTAAGCGGTTCAGCAAATAGGAGGGCAATGCATGCGTACAGAACACGATATCAGGCTTTTTTTCCGCAATGATCTCCTGCATGTCTTTCAAAAAGATCAGCTCATACAAGAGATGGCGCTTTGCCGTTTGATGGCGCCCGCACGCCAGGAGATGATAGACCGAGCTGTAGACTTTGGGAAAATACTGAATCCATGACAAATACGCCGCAGAGGAGGCTTTTTCAAGCCGCCGATAAGCATGTGAAAAAATGTCGATTTTTTCACAGTGATGAGATTTGAGGAGCAGTTCTGCCTGCAGCGAATCGGCAACGTGATGATGACCGGTGGAAATGCTTAAAAAAGGGAAAATCAGAATCTTTGTCATCTCCATCCTCCATTTCAGAAGAAAAATGTTTTCCATTTATATTTTTCAAATATCCAGCCAAAATATAAGTGTATTTTTTCAGGAAAGGAAAGTGACGACTTGAGAAACTGTTTTTTGTCAATTTGGAGTGTAATTGACCCGTTTTATTATTTTTTTTCAAGACTGACACTCATTGATCAAACGAAATCGAGCATTTTTCGCGTCCGTCTAACAAAGTACAAAGGGATCGATGTGGTGTTAAGCGATGGGACGGTTATTAAGAAAAACGATGTTCTGATCAAAATTCATCTGCACAATATTAAGCTGATCAAGGAGCTTCAAAATATTGAGAGCGCTGTCAGAAGAGGCATTCTCATTTATCAAAAAGCGTATTTTTCAATGCCGATCTTGGCCGAATATATCAAAAACCATCATCGATCAGACCAAATCAAAGGCATCATCGGCATCACGACGCTGCATAAAGGAGTTGAGAGGCTCGGTTTTGAAGCGGTAGAGCCCGCAAACCAGTTTTACAGAGTGTTCAAGAAGCTGACGCAGATTCCGATTTTATATTTGACAACAAAGCAATTTTCTCTTCGAAAAATCCCCCCTTCCCAATATTTGTTTATCTCGAAAGAAAAATTATTCAAGTCCTATCTACAGAAATAACAAAAAAAGAGACTGATGCAAAAAAACGCAACAGCCTCTTCTTTTTATGAAATGTGATGGAATGTCATTTCCGGACGGCTTCCGATGCGGATGTTCGCCCCCGTCTGACCCAATCCCTCGCTGATATAAAACGGTTTATCATGATGATAGTGAAGACCTTTGATCATATTCATTCGCACAAGCTTTCCCATCTTCACGAGATGATAAGGCTTCGGCCAATGAATCTGACCTCCGTGAAAATGCCCTGACAGCAGATAGTCAAAGTGAAATTCTTTCATATCAAGCACAACGTTCGGGTCATGCGTCAATACAAGATTATACCCTTCCTTCAGCCCTTTATATGATCCGGCAATATCGCTTCGCTTCGTGCTGTAATCATCAATCCCGATAATGTTGAGTGTCTCGCCTTCCATTTCAATGGAGACATGCTGATTTTGAAGGGTGATGCATCCGTTATCTTCCAGCACGCGTTTCAGCTTCCGAAAGTGTTCGCCTTTCAACACGTAGTCATGGTTGCCGAATACAGCGTACATCCCATAGGCCGGCTTCAGTTTTTTCAAAGCTTTTAAGTAGTTTGCAAGCTTTGGAATATTTCTTCTCCTATCAAGAAAATCTCCTGTTAAAGCAATGAGATCCACTCGTTTTTTATTGGCAAGTTCAAGAATCTTTTCAGGTGAAATCGAAATGTTTTCTAAATGAAGATCAGACAGATGAAGAATGTTCAGCTTTTTCTTTAAAGCGGGCGCCTGCACGCGCTCGACCGAAATCGTGTTGACTTTCACATCTTTTGTATTGTGGTTCGCTTTATAAAAAAAAGGCATTAAGCCTAAAATAATCAATAAACATGCGAAAATAAACATTCTATATCTCCTCCCTCTTACTAGTATAGTAAGTTGGCAGGCAGTTTTACAGTGGGAAATAATAGAATATCATTCTTTTTACCTATAACAAAACCGATTTCCAGCTGGAAATCGGTTCGTATTTTTACTCTTACAGAAACAAAATGAACAGTAGAAGCCCTAAAACGATTCGATAGATGGCAAACGGGACAAGCTTGATCTTATTGATCAGCCTGAGGAAAAAACGGACGACAAAAAGAGCGACAATAAAAGCGCTGATAAACCCTGTAATAAAGAAAGGAAACAGGTCTGCACTCAAATAGGCCCAGTTTTTGATTAAAGAGAGCAGGCTCGCTCCCATCATGATCGGAATCGCCATGATGAAGGTGAAATCGGCGGCCGCTCTGTGGCTCAAGCCGAGAATAACCCCGCCCGAAATCGTCGAACCCGAGCGCGAGAAGCCCGGCCAGAGCGCCAGACATTGAAACAGCCCCATACCGAGTGCCTGCTTATACGTCATCCGGTCAACCGAATCTGTCGTGTCCTTGCGCCGGTTGATCCAGTCGGCTGCGAGCATCAGCACCGCACCGGCGATGAGACCGACCGAAACTGTGCGTACGGAAAACAGGTATTGATCAATATAGTCTTCAAATAAAAATCCGAGCACAGCGGCGGGAACAAGGCCTACAGCGATTTGGGCGATGGAAAGGCGGTTTCCCGATTTCTGCTCTTCCGTAATGTTTTTCTTCACGCCTAAAAGATTGAGAATCCGGTCTTTAAATACGATGGCGACAGCAAGGATGGAGCCGAGCTGAATCACGACTTTAAAGGTATTCGCCGCCTCCGGCGTAAGCAGTTCTTTCGATTTCAGCCAGACGTCGTCAACAATGATCATATGCCCTGTTGACGAAACAGGGGCATATTCGGTTAATCCTTCAACAATTCCGAGTATGACGGCGACAAAAATATCCCAAATGTTCATATGTCATTCCTTTCGCTTCCTTAAAACTTGTCCTCTAATAAACTATTTATATCGCTTTTAAAAGCCGATTATGCAAGCGAGATTCAGACTTCTTCGTTTTTTTCATAAAGATGTGAACGCTGTTTAAACCATTCAAACAAATGTGTGACCACCACTTTGATGACCGCGTAGCCGGGGATGGCAAGAATGACGCCGATCACGCCGAACAGCTTGGCTGCCGTCAGCAGCACAAAGATGATCGTTACCGGATGGATGTGCAGGTTTTTCCCCATAATCTGCGGCGAAATAAATTTTCCTTCAAACAGCTGCACCACAGTCCAAACGATGATCAGCTTCACAAGCATAAACGGAGAAGTAACCAGGGCAATGATGATTGCCGGCGTGATCGCAATCGTCGGTCCAAGATACGGAACGATGCTCGTACACGCCGCCACAAGGGCTAAAAGAGAAGCATATTCAAGGCCGATGATCATATATCCGATAAACAATAGGCAGCCGATACAGAAGCTGACGATGATCTGCCCCCTGATATACGAACTCAGCCGGTGATTCATCTCAGACATCATCTCATACGTCTGTTCCCGTAAGCGGACCGGTACGAATTTCAAAATAAACAGCGGCAGTTTTTTACCGTCTTTCAATAAGTAAAACAGGATAAACGGCACGGTCACAATCGAAATCACAACTTCTGTCACGGCGCCTATAAACGTTCCCACTCCGGTAAACGTACTGTTTAAAATGGTGGTGGCTTGATCGGATAATTTGCTTGCGAAATCGGTTAGGTTGATGTTCAGCGTCTGCTGAACCTGATTAAAGAACTGACTTCCGATCAGCTGTTTAATTTGGTCTTCCACAATGTGGACATACCTTGGGAAGTTATCGACAAGGCTCATGATCTGTTCCCTTAACAGCGGGATAACGGAGACGATCGAAATCGTGATCAGACCGATGATCACAATGTAGAGAAGAAGAATCGAATAAATCCTTTTCACGTTTTTCCGCTCTAGAAAATCAACGATCGGATTTAACAAATAATAAACGACACCTGTCAGCACGACAGGCAGAGCGATGGTTTCCACCAGAACGATGAAAGGCGTAAAAATAAACGATGCTTTTGTAAATACAAGGATGTTCAGCCCGATCAAGAGCAGAATGAGCAGAAACAGGACGAACTTATTGTCTAAAAAAAACTTCTTAAATCTGCCGCCCCACATATGCAAAGAGTCCATGGCGATCCTCCATTAACGTTGGTTTTATACATTAAATTGTACACTATTACTCCTCATACTAAAAATAAAACCATTGCTATTGGTCTTTTTTTCCGCTTGCAAACGTTTGTTGATGATATACATATACGCCGGTGTTTCCGGCTTTTTGTCTTTCGCCGGCAAAAGAAAACACTGTATAATAAACATATCCTACAGTTGAAAGGGGAAATAGCATGATACGGTTCGGGGTAGTCGGAACAAATTGGATCACCGACCAGTTTCTTGATGCGGCCCGTTTGATTGAAGATTTTCAATTAACCGCGGTATATTCAAGGTCCGGGGAGCGCGGACGTGAATTCGCGCAAAAATACGGAGCCAAGGCGGTTTTTACCGATATCGGAGAAATGGCTGAAAGCGATGTTATTGATGCGGTATATATCGCAAGTCCCAACTCTTTACATAAAGAACAGGCCATCACATTCATGAAAAACGGCAAACACGTCCTGTGCGAAAAACCGCTTGCGTCCCATGTCAAAGAAGCGGAAGAAATGGTAAAAACAGCGCAGGAACACCGCGTGACATTTATGGAAGCGATGAAAACGACGTTTCTTCCGAATTTTATTAACATCGGACGCAGCCTGCACAAAATCGGCAAAGTCCGGCGTTTTACAGCCAGCTACTGTCAATACTCTTCCCGCTATGATGCCTATAGAAACGGAACCGTCTTAAACGCATTTAATCCGGCTTTATCGAACGGTTCCCTGATGGATATCGGCGTCTATTGCGTTCACCCCGCGATCGTCCTGTTCGGCAAGCCCCTCGAAGTTAAAGCGAACGGGCTGATCCTTGAGTCAGGGGCGGACGGTGAAGGAACAGTGCTTTTAAAATACGAGGAGCACGAAGCCGTTCTGATGCACTCGAAAATCTCCAATTCCTTCATCCCGGCTGAAATTCAAGGAGAAGAAGGCTCTATCGTCATCGATAAAATCCACCGCCCCGAAAAAGTCGATATCCGCTATCGGGACGGACGGATTGAACATCTTACGCTGCCTGATGACAAACCGGCCATGTTTTATGAAACAGAGGAATTCATCAATTTAATTAAACAAGGGCGGATCGAGTCCTCGCTTAACACGTTTGAACGCTCTATAGACACCTTGGCGGTCATGGATGAAGCGCGCAAACAGATCGGTCTCGTTTTCCCCGCTGATCAAAAGTAACAAATGAGCCGCCTCGACTCGAATGAACGGGCGGCCCGTCTGTTTTAGGATTGCGCCAAAAGATCGGCAAAGGCTTTGACATAGATCGGCAGGTCAGGCGGGCGGCGGCTTGACACGATATGGCCGTCGACGACCGCTGCTTCATTCACCCATACCGCTCCGGCATTTTCCATATCGTCTTTAATCCCCGGTGTGCTTGTAACCTTCCTGCCTTCCAATATTCCTGCAGAAATCAGCACCCAGCCGGCATGGCAGATTTGTCCGATGGGCTTCTTCCTTTCGTTGAACCACCGAATCATTTCCAGTACCTCGGGATATCTTCTGAGCTTGTCAGGCGCCCAGCCTCCCGGAACCAGAACTGCGTCGTATTCCTCAATGTTCACGCTTTTCAGCTCATAATCGGAGACAGCAGGCACGCCGTATTTGCCCTTATATTCATGATCCGCTTTTTCACCAATGAAATGTACGATCGCTCCTTCTTCCCTCAACCTTAAAACTGGATACCACAGTTCTAAATCTTCGAATTCATCGCTGACAAGCGCGATCACTTTCTTGCCTTCCAGTCGCATGTTTTATCCCCTCCTGTACAACCAGTGTACGATAGATGACAGTCTGTTTAAACCTAGTTATACCCTTCCCCGTTCGTTTAAAAAAATGCTTTTCCCGCGCAAAAGGCTGCCGGATTGCCGGCAGCCTGATGTTTAGTCAATCTTAAATTTTTTCGTCAAATCGCGCAGTTCTTCAGCCATTTGTTCAAGCGTAGCCGCAGAAGAACTGATTTCCTCCATTGAAGCGAGCTGTTCTTCAGCCGAAGCGGCAATGTCTTGAATGCTTCCTGAGCTTTCACGCGATACGTCTGCAATTTCTTCAACCGCTCCCGCGACTTGCTGTGACCCTTCTGACAGCTCTTCAACTGCCGCATTCATCGTCTGCAGCTTGCCCGCGATTTCGTTTGTCATGTCATAAATCTGCTTAAAGCTTGTATCTGTTTCATCTGTGATAGTGAGTCCCGACTGTACTTCACGGTTGACGTCCTGGAACATGTCCAGCGACTTTCCGATTTCATTGACGATTTCCTGAATGAGCGCTTCAATTTCTTTTGCCGATGACGCGGATTGCTCAGCCAGTTTGCGCACTTCTTCGGCAACTACAGAAAACCCTCTTCCGGCTTCACCGGCTCTTGCTGCTTCAATTGCCGCGTTCAACGCGAGCAAATTCGTCTGGTCTGCGATGCCGTTGATCACCCGCAGGATCGCCGTAATGTCTTTTGATTTGCTCTCAAGTCCTTTCACGACGGATTCCGCCTGTTTAACGGAATGATCGATGGAATTCATCTGTCCGACCGTTTTTTGAACAAGCTCTCCGCCTGTACCGGCAATGTCCGTCGATTGAATGGATGATTCTGTAATCGATGCTGAGACTTTGGACATTTCATGCAATCGGCTGTTCATGTCAGTCAGCTGCTGCGCACTGATTTCCACTTTCTCATTTTGGCTTTCATTTCCGTTTGAAAATTGTTCGATCGCAGATGTAATATGTTCTGTCGCCTTGCTTGTCTGATCCGCGCTCGCGGTCAGCTGCTCTGACGAAGAAGCAACGTTTTCAACCGATGTCTGAATGACGCTGATTAAAGAGCTCAGCGATTCAGCCATATCGTTGAAGCTTGTTCCGAGCTGTCCGATTTCATCTTTTGAACGGACAGTGATTTTTTGCGTCAGATCGCCGCCGCTGATGCTTTTCGCAGAGGAAACGAGTTCGCGGAGCGGCCCTGTGATCGATCTGATGATGAGAATCATGAGAAGCACGCCAATGATGATGCTGACGCCCAACGTAATCAGAGCGGCATTCAGCACAGGCTGTGAGGCTTCTTTTAATTCAGTGATATACATGGTTCCGCCGATTTTCCAGCCGGTCAGCTTGTTGGTCGCGAAAGCCATCTGCTTTTCGCCGTCAAGCGTGTATTTGAATGTTCCTTTGTCATTTGCATATACCTTTTCCGCCCAGCTGCCTTCGACATCTGTGCCCGCATCATGTTTCGGGTGGGCGACAAACTTTTTATCGGCGCTGGTGATAAAGGCATAGCCCTTTTTCCCGATTGTCACGCGTTCTGTCGCTTTAATGAGCTCTTCGATTTTCATATTGACCGCGACAACTCCGGAGCCGTCCTCATGCATCTTGGCGATGGTAATAACCATCGTTCCGGTTGACGCCGTTTTGTAAGGGTCTGTAATAATGACTTCTCCTTTGTGTTCGGCGGCTTTTTTATACCAGTCCCGCTCTACCGGATTATATCCGCTCGGCATCTCCTGATCCGGATAGCGGATGAACTTCCCGTCCTTTGAACCGGTAAAGATCCCTTCAACATCGGGATGAAGCTTGGCGAACTGTTCGAATTTCACTTTTAAAGCGTCGCTTTCTTTCCCTGTAAAAGAGTTTTCTTTAATGAACCCGCTGAAATAAGACATGGCGTTTGTTTTCTGGCTGATATTCTGATTGATGATTTCATTCAACTGGTTAACGTTTTCGCGCGCATTGTCCATGATTTCTCCGTCAAGCGTACTGCTTGCCGTTTGATACGCACTATAGGAAAGGACGATGATTGGAACGGTTAAAATAAGCAAGAATGAAAGAATTAATTTCTTTGCAATGGAGGGACGTTTCACCCAATTGACAATCTTTGACATAGAATTGTTGACTCCTCTTTTCTGTTATATCCCTAATATCGGATTCTTTTAAAAGTTTTTATATGCATTTTATAACTTTTTATAGTCTAAAATAACTAAAAAAACATCCGGAGGAAAACCGGATGTTTTAAAGCTATTCAATCTTAAATTTCTGTGTCAAATCACGCAGTTCTTCAGCCAGCTCCGCCAATGTCGTGGAGGAGGCGCTGATCTCTTCCATGGAGGCAAGCTGCTCCTCGGCTGAAGCAGCGATGTCCTGAATGCTTGCCGAACTTTCTCTCGATACATCCGCGATTTCTTCGACCGCGCCCGCGACTTGGCGGGAACCTTGCGTCAATTGCTCGACAGCGGCATTCATGGTCTGCAGCTTTCCTGCGATATCATTGGTCATATCGTAAATCGTTTTGAAGCTTGTCTCTGTTTCATCGGTGATTCGAAGTCCTGACTGTACTTCATGATTGACCGATTTGAACATGTTCAAAGAGTTGTCGATCTCCTTGACGATTTCCTGAATTAAATGTTCAATTTCCTTCGCCGAGCCTGCGGATTGTGCGGCGAGCTTCCTGACTTCTTCAGCCACTACCGAGAAGCCGCGGCCCGATTCCCCGGCCCTTGCCGCTTCGATCGCGGCATTGAGCGCCAGCAGATTCGTTTGATCGGCGATTCCGTTAATCACGCGCAAAATGCTTGTGATATCTTTGGATTTGGCTTCAAGTCCTTTGACGACCGCTTCCGCTTGCTTGACAGACCGATCGATCGAGTTCATTTGGCCGACCGTCTTTTGAACAAGCTCTTCCCCTTTGCCGGCAATCTCAGTCGATTTCAGCGACGCATCGGTAATCGACGCTGATGTTTTCGACATGTCATATAACCCGTTGTTCATTTCATTCAGCTGATGCGAACTCGCTTCCACTTTTTCTTTCTGGCTTTCATTTCCGTCAGAAAATTGTTCAATAGCCATTGTAATATGCTCAGTCGCTTTGCTTGTCTGCGCCGCGCTGGCATGAAGTTCCTCAGATGAAGAAGCTACATTGTCAACTGATGATTGAATGACGCTGATTAAAGAGCGCAGCGATTCGGCCATTTCATTAAAGCTTGTACCGAGCTGACCAAATTCGTCTTTTGAACGGACTTCGATTTTTTGCGTCAAGTCGCCGCCGCTGATGCTCTTTGCGGATGACACGAGCTCGCTTAACGGCTTGCTGATTCCGCGGATAATAAAGTAGATAAGAATGCCGCCGAGCACGATCGCCGCTGCCAAAATGATGATCGCCATGTGGAAGACGGGCTGGGCGGCCTCTGATATCTCATCCGTGAACATCGTTCCGCCGATTTTCCAGCCGGTCAGCTTGTTCGTCGTGAAAGCCATTTTCTTTTCTTTTCCTTCAAACGTATATTGAAAATCACCTTTTTCACTGCCGTACATTTGTGCAACCCAGTCGCCTTTGCCTTCGGTTCCGGCTTCAATCTTCGGATGGGCAACATATTTTTTGTCTTTGCTTGAGATAAACGCAAAGCCGCTTTTTCCGATGTTAACGCGCTCTGTCGCTTTAATAAGCTCATCGATTTTCATGTTAACGGCAACGACCCCTGAGCCGTCCTCCGTCTGCTTTGCAATCGTAATGACCGTCGTTCCGGTTGACGCCGTTTTATAAGGGTTTGTGATGATCACCTCTCCTTTATTTTCAACGGCTTGCTTATACCAGTCCCTATCCGTCGGGTTATAGCCTTTCGCCATTTTCTCAGCGGGATAGCGGATGAACTTGCCGTCTTTTGAACCTGTGTAGATCGCTTCCACATCCTGATTCAGCTTGGCGTACTGCTCGAATCTTTCTACAAGTGATGTGTTCCCTTTTTCTTGATATAGCTTTTCATTCACCCAGCCGCTGAAAAAGGAGACGGCCTGCTCTTTCTTTCCGATATTCTGGTCTATGATCTCATTCAGCTGTTCAACATTATCGCGCGCGCTTCTCATGATTTCCGTTTCAAGAGAGCTTCCCGCCGTCTGGTACGCACTATAGGATAAGGCCAAAATCGGCAAAGTTAAAACCAATATAAAGCTGAAAAACAGCCTTTTTGAGATAGACGGACGTTTAAGCCAGTCCAATACCTTTTTCATTTGATATAACTCCTTTAGCTTCTAGATTATGAAACTAATATCGGACCTTTCATTTACTTTTGCATATTAAAAAACTTTAAAAAGCATTTCTGAAAATTCTTGAAAATAGAACTAAAAAAAGAGGCTGACCAGCAGCCTCTTTTCCTCAAATCTTAAACTTTTTCGTTAAGTCACGCAGTTCTTCAGCCATTTGTTCGAGCGTTGCAGCGGATGAGCTGATTTCTTCCATGGAAGCCAGCTGTTCTTCCGCCGAAGCAGCGATGTCCTGAATGCCGGCAGAGCTTTCACGCGAAACGTCGGCGATCTCTTCGACCGCGTCGGAAATTTCGTGAGAACCTGTTGATAAATGCTCTACGGCGGCATTCATTGTCTGCAGCTTGCCTGCGATTTCATTTGTCATGTCGTAAATATGTTTAAAGCTCGATTCCGTTTCTTCCGTAATTTCGAGTCCTGACTGTACTTCTTGGTTGACAGACTTGAACATGTTGAGCGAATGTTCGATTTCTTTGACGATATCCTGAATCAGCGCTTCGATTTCTTTTGCCGATCCTGCTGATTGGGCCGCAAGCTTTCTGACTTCTTCAGCGACAACCGAGAAGCCTCTGCCTGATTCACCGGCCCGAGCTGCCTCGATGGCGGCGTTCAACGCCAGTAAATTCGTTTGATCGGCGATTCCGTTTATGACGCGCAGGATCGCGGTGATATCTTTCGATTTCGCTTCGAGCCCTTTGACAACCTGTTCGGCCTGTCTGACAGACCTGTCGATCGAATTCATCTGTCCGACGGTTTGTTGGACAAGCTCTCCGCCTGTTTCGGCAATTTCCGTCGATTTACCCGAGGATTCTGTAATCGATTCTGATACGCCTGCGATTTCATTCAGCTTGTCATTCATTTGGCTGAGCCGCTGGGAACTCGCTTCGACTTTTTCGCTTTGACTTTCAGCGCCGCTTGAGAACCGCTCGATGGCTAATGTAATGTGCTCCGTCGCTTTGCTTGTCTGGTCCGCGCTTGCCGTCAGCTGCTCTGAAGAAGATGCCACATTGTCGACCGATTCCTGAATTGTGCTGATCAGCGAGCGCAATGAGTCAGCCATTTCGTTAAAGCTTGTGCCCAGCTGGCCGAATTCGTCTCTGGAGCGGACATCGATTTTTTGTGTCAGATCTCCTTCACTGATGCTTTTTGCAGAAGAGACGAGTTGATTTAAAGGCTTGCTGATCGCGCGGACGATAAAGTAAACAAGGATTCCGCCCAGAATAATCGCGCCTGCCAATGTCATGACTGCCATGTGAAGCACGGGCTGGGCAGCGTCTTTAATCTCTGCTGTATTCATCTTTCCGCCGATTTTCCAACCGGTTAGTTTGTTTGTCGTGAAGACCGTTTTCTTTTCTTTGCCTTTTTCATTAAAGGTGAACAAGCCGCTCTCTTTGCTGAACATTTGCTCTGTCAGATCAGCTTCTGCTTCTGTGCCGGCTTTAATTTTCGGATGGGCGACATACGTTTTCCCCTCGCCGATGATGAATGCATATCCGGTTTTTCCGATGCTGATGCTGTTTGCCGATTTGATCAGCTTGTCAATGTTCAAGTCAAGGGCGACTACGCCAGAACCGTCTTTATTCTGCTTGGCGATCGTGACGACCATATGCCCCGTTGATGCAGACTCATAAGGTTCAGTTACAATCGTTTTCCCTTTTTCCTGGACAGCCTGTTTGTACCAGTCGCGTTCTACCGGGTCATACCCGTCAGGCAATGGAGCATTCGGATATTGTGCGTAAACACTATCTTCCGATCCGGTGAAGACGAGTTCGACGTCGGGATTCTGTTTTGCAAACTGCTCAAACCGTTGTTTAATGGCAGTCTGGCCTTTCTCTTTGTACGCTTTTTGATCAATCCATTCGCTGAAATACGCAATGGAAGTCTCCTTGCTGCCGATATCTTGCTGAATAATGTCGTTCAGTTCATCTATATTGTCTTTCGCACTTCTCAAAATCTCATCCTCGAGCGTGCTGCTGGCCGTAAAATATGAAGTAACCGAAAGAACCAAGATCGGAATTGTTAAAATGAATATAAATGAGAAAATTAATTTTTTAGAAATAGAAGGACGTTTCGTCCAATTTAAAAGCTTTTTCATGTGTGATTCCCCTTTCTCTACTTTTATCGGAGACGGGGTCTATTTTTTAAATAAAAAAAGCGGAAAATTAGACCGTTTTCCTGCCCAAGCATCAGGCATACGCTAATAAAAAAGGAAAAGGGTGTATCCTATGATAAGTGTTTCGGGCTACTGGCTCCGTCCTGAGGATATCGAAAAACTGAATGTCAGTCAGACGCAGAGAGACATCGCAAACCGGATGCTGGCCATGCCGTCCGGATATAGATACGGTTCAATCTCAGAACTGATATTTGAGCTGAGATTCAGAGAGCATACCGTCGAATCGGCCAGAGAGCTGATCAACAGCGGAGCGAAGTTTGCCACCTTTTCAAAGACATACGGGAATGAAGAGTTTTGGAGGGTGACGCCTGAGGGAGCTTTGGAGTTGAAGTACAGGGCACCTGCTTCAAAGGCGATTCGAAATATTTTTGAAAGCGGCCCTTCTTATGCTTTTGAGTGCGCGACTGCGATTGTCATCATTTTTTATATGGCGCTTCTCAAAACGATCGGCGATCAGACATTTGACCGGAATTATCAAAGGATCATTTTATACGATTGGCATTATGAGCGGCTGCCGATCTATACGGATAAAGGAAACGACTACCTTCCGGGGGACTGCCTGTATTTCAAGAACCCTGAATTCGATCCCGAAAGACCGCAGTGGCGCGGAGAAAACGCTATTTTACTTGAAAATAATCTCTATGCGGCACACGGTCTGGGGATCTTAAGCGGCGAAACGATCATTGAAAAACTGAACGGGCTGAGAAAGCCTCATGCACAGACGTCCGCCTATCTGCTTTCTCAAGTGACGCGGGTTGATATTCCGGCATTAATACAAATGATCAGATAGCACATCAGCCGGCACAAGCTGATCCATCAACTCTTTCACCGTCGTTTGCTGGACGGAGGCTCGCACGCCCTGTCCGGACCACAATGACATGCAGTCCGTATTCCCTTCAAGCTTCGCCTGTTTTCTCATCGGTTGTGTCAGCGTGTTTTGCAGAGGATAAGGCAGCGCTTCAGCTTCGTCCGGGCGTCTGTCTTCCATCCACTGATTGACAATGCCTCTTGCCGGCTTCCCTGAGAACAAACGGGTCAGACTTGTGTCTGTTTCAACCGCTTCGAGCAATTTTTGTTTGTATGCAGGGTGTGTTCCACTTTCTTCGCACGTCAAAAAAGCGGTACCGATTTGAACTCCCTGTGCGCCGAGGGCAAAAGCTGCAGCAACACCTCTTTTGTCAAAAATGCCGCCCGCTGCGATAACCGGAACCGACACATGATCTGCCGCTTGGGGAATTAAAGCCATCGAGCCGACAGCAGGCTCTCCCTTCGTTTTCAAGAAGGCTCCCCTGTGGCCGCCCGCTTCACTTCCTTGAACAATGATGACATCCATCCCCAGTTCTTCAAGCAGCACGGCTTCTTCAACTGAAACGGCGGTGCCCATTAAACAGCAATTTCGGTTTTTCAGTTCCTTGACGGCATCAGCCGGCGGAGGGCCAAACGTAAATGAAACGGCGCTGATTCCTTCCTTTAGAATGATTTCTATTTTCTCGTAAAAATCGTCCCAATCTTGTTTCTCATCTGCCACGGGTGAAGCCGACCGTGACAAAGGTATCTTCTCTTGCCACCTTTCATATTCTTCCCGGGTGACGGTTTCCCGTTTTTCCGGAATGAAGAGGTTGACTTGAAATCCGGCTGATGTCAGCTTTTTCGTTTCCAGAATCTGTTGTTGAAGCACTTCCGGCGTCAAATAGCCGGATGCAAGGCTGCCTAAGCCGCCGCAGTCTGATACGGCGGCGGCGAGCCTTGGTGTTGTCGGCCCGCCCGCCATCGGCGCCTGGACCACAGGCTTTGACAAAGAGAGGCGTTCCATGAACTGATTCATTTTTATTTCCTCCTTTTAATCGGCTAAAATTTTAAAATAGCACGTCCGGTGCCTCGGGCCGTCGAACTCGCAGAAATATATGCCCTGCCAAGTCCCGAGGACAAGCCTGCCCCCTTCAATAATCATATGCTGCGATGTCCCGACCGTGCTCGCTTTCAAATGCGCCGCTGTATTCCCTTCCATATGGCGGTCAAGCTCATGTTCCCACGGATACACTTCATCGAATCTTCTCAGCATATCGCGTTTGACATCGGGGTCGGCATTTTCATTAATCGTAATGCCTGCCGTTGTATGCGGACAGTAGACGATAACAGCGCCGCTGGAAACATCGTTTTCTGAGATGAATCTTTGGACGTCATTTGTGATATCAAGCATTTCATCGCGCCGGTTTGTTTGAATCTGTATTTTTTTCAACATACGAATCCGCTCCTTTCTTGACACCCTTTCTCAATTCGTTACAAATCGCCGATTTCCTGTCTGATCATGTAAACGCGCGCCTCATAAGGTTTCATCACAAAAGATGTGAGATGCTTGTGCGCGTTGATATCCGCATTTGACAGCAGCAGTCCGTCCGTACATAACGGGTATCCGGGATGATGGTAAAACGCCCGGCATGCGCTGAGGTTCACGATCACGATGGCCGTTTCTTCCCGAAGCTTTCGCAAGTATGCAAAAATTTGCCGGTCCTCAGGCAAAAGCAGTTCATATGATCCGTCGATGAAGACGTCATACCGCTTTCTGATGGCAATTAACCGTTTATAAAAATGATAGACCGACCGGGGATCATGCTGCTGATGAACCGTATTGATCAGCTTGTAATTTTCGTTCATGCGCAGCCACGGTTCTCCTTTAGTAAAGCCGGCATTTGGCTGATCCGTCCATTGCATCGGTGTGCGCGCGTGGTCCCTGCTCTTTTTCCAAACAGCCTTCATGATGTCTTCGTGTGAGCGGCCCTTTTCTTTTTGAATCCGGTAATCATTTTTAATCGATACGTCATCATAATCGTCTATATCAAAGAAAATCGCGTTTGTCATTCCGATTTCCTGCCCTTGATAAATAAACGGGGTTCCTTTCATCAAAAAATACATTGCAGCTAAGGCCTTCGCGCTGTCTATTCTGTATTTCCCGGCATCTCCCCAAACTGAAACAGCCCGGGGCTGATCATGATTTTCGATAAAAAGCGCGTTCCACCCTTTCCCTTCAAGAGCTGATTGCCAGTTTGACAAAATCCGCTTGAGTTCGGGGATATCGAGTTCTCCTCCTTCAACATCCCAAAGGCCGAGGTGTTCAAATTGGAAAATCATGCTGAATATACCGTTTGATTCCCCAACCCAGTCTTCCGCTTCTTCAGCGCTGACACCGTTTGCCTCGCCGACTGTCATGATATGAGGATACCCGGCGAACGTATTCTCTTTTACTTCCTGCAATAACGCCATAATCCCTTCGACATTCATATGGTAAGCAAATGAAGGCACAAAAGGGAGCCCTTCCGGATTCGGCAGATCCGGTAGCCCCTCTTTTTTCTTAATATGTGAAATCGCGTCAACCCTGAACCCGTCGATTCCTTTTTGAAGCCACCAGTTGATCATGTCATAAAGAGCGCTTCGCATGTCACTGTTTTCCCAATTCAGATCCGGCTGCTTTTCGTGAAACAGGTGCAGATAATACTGTTCTGTTTTTTCGTCATATGTCCAGGCTGAGCCGCCGAATATGCTTTCCCAGTTGTTCGGTTCGCTCCCGTCCTTTCCGTCTTGCCAAATATACCAGTCGCGCTTCCCGGAATTCCGCTCTGCCCTTGATTCGATAAACCAGGGATGTTCATCGCTCGTATGATTGATGACGAGATCGATGATCAGTTTCATTCCGAGCTGATGCGCTTCAGTCAGCAGGGCATCAAAGTCGTCCATCGTGCCAAATTCCGGCATGATGCTTTGATAATCCCTGATGTCATAACCGTTATCTGCATTGGGAGAATCAAAGACCGGACAAATCCAAATGGCATCTGCCCCGAGCTCCCTGATATACGGAAGCTTCTCTCTGATCCCGTTAATATCTCCGATGCCATCCCCGTTCGAATCCATAAAACTGCGCGGATACACTTGATATACGACAGCCTCTTTCCACCATGCCCTTGTCATTCAAACACCCCTTGTTGTGAAGACATTATGATATATGAATAAAATATTTTTAGACTCCGAACATAAACATCCTATAAACTTTGATATACCAACGATTATACGTTTCTCAATACTAAATATGCTTTGCGGATTATAAATCCTTTGAAGACAGCAAGGGTGACGGCAAGAGTAGGTGAAAGAAGCTTTAATCCTTTAGAAACGGAGCATCTGTTAATACAGAATATGTAAAGCATAAATTACAGTTGCTTTTTTACCTATCGGTAAGTAAAATAAATATATAGATTATGCTAAGGATGATTTCAATGAAAAAGAAAATGAACACCCAAGATGCGATTGTTGAAGCAGCATTTACTCTTATTGCCCGACACGGCCTAAAAGGCACGAGCCTTTCAATGATTGCATCGGAAGTCGGCATTTCTAAACCGGCTATTTACTATTATTTCCCTTCTAAAGAAGAGCTTATCGATTATCTATTTCACATCGTATTTGATGATCACAATTTCTCTGAATATTTTTCAATCAATGAGTACACGAAGGAGAACTTTAAAAAACGATTAATAACAGACGGCGTACGCTATTTTGAAGCGTATAAACATAACTCTCCTGCTTTAAAAGTGGTACACGAGTTTGTTTTAAGTGCAGCACAAAAACCAAGATATGAGAAAAAGCTTAAATCTATCATGGAACAATTCTTAGAAGGTTTTGAAGCATTGCTTTCTTACGGTGTCGAACTCGGTGTCATCTCTTCTAAAAACACCAAAGTGAATGCACACTCCCTTGCCCTGATCATTGATAATTTGGGTAACTTTATGATTTTAGGAATTGAGATGGATTATAAAAAAGTATGGGAAACAGCAGTCAGTCATGTAATGAAAGGCAGTGAAAGATTTTGAATCAGGAAACGATTATTGGATTGTCTAAAATAGAGAAAGCCTTATATTGGATCATTCCACCGGTTTTAGGAGCTGTTCTTGGATGGTTTTTGCCTGTTATAGCCGATTGGGTATTGACCATTCCAATCGTTCCTTTTAAAGGGCCTTTGGAATTTATCACATCACTAAACAGTTTCTGGGTTTCAATTATCGCTGCAGTTATCGGAATCGTTGCCGGCCTATTTTTTTCACAATATATTTTCACTGAAATTCTTCAAGTGTTCATTTCTGATCAAAACGTGAAGCTGTTGTTTAAAGAGAAAGAAGAAGTGATTGAGAAAAAAGACATTTCTGCAATTTATCTTGAGAAGAAGGATCTTGTTGTTCTTGGTCATAAGGGAACTGAATTGTACCGTGAACAACTTGAATCAAAGAGAGCGCTAGCAGAAAGTGCTTTTAAACATCACGGCTATAAATGGGCAGACGAAGATCCCTTTAAGAATGAGTATCAACGCTGGGTTGCGGATCACCCCGATTTTCCCTCGCATATCAATACGCTACTTTTAGCCAGAGAACGAGCTTTACTGGATAATAAACATGAAGAGGCAAAAATTCTGCGCAAAGACCTGGCAAAGCTTGGAGTGGTTATTCAGGATGAAGATAAACGGCAATACGTAAGGATGGTATCGTAATATTTCAGTTGCGAACGCCTAAAAAAGAACATTTGGAATAAATTAAACACCGCCCTTTTTGCGAAAGAGCGGTGTAAATCCATCAGCGGACCGTTACGTCCCAATTGGAAATATTAATTTGTCCTGTGCCTCCGAAAACTTCCGTACCGAATTCAACACTGCTGACATACTTGGTTTTGGAAAGCCAATGTTTGGAGTCGGCAAGATAATTCGTGAAATCCCGAATATTCAGGTTCGCATTTTGGGTGTTTGCTGTTCTGATAAATGAAAACACGTTCCACCCTTTGCCGCCTCCCGCATCAATATAGCCTTTATATACTTTCCAATTGTGCCCGCCAATCGAAACAGTTTCAACATAAGAACCGGCAGGTCCGGCATTTGTGTTATTGAGCCAGATCATAATCTCATCAGTTGGAGCCGAATCCCAGCTCGCCTTGTTTGTATTGTGGAGCCAAATGTCATATGCGGCATTGTACGTGCCGTTTGCGCTGATCGAATAGCTGACTTTCGTGTTGATGTTTTTTTGATCTGACAACCGGGTCGGGAAGCCGCTTCCCGCTGTATAGCCTTCAGTCCAATGCCAGCCGCTGACGATCGACGGATAAGCTTTTACTGTGCTGGTATTGCTCGGCCAATTCCATACCCACCCCATATCTGAATCACTGTTATGATAAATGGTCTGCCACCAGCCGCTGACCTGGTCGGCTCCCCATACATTGTTGAATATGTAGTATTTTTTGTTTTTAAAATACAATTTATCCGACGGGTTTGATGACGAAGCGGCAAATGCTGAGAGCGGCCCTGCCAGCACTATGATGCATACGGCACCCCATAGCAAAATGGATTTTAGCAAATGGTTGTTTTTCACGTATTTAAAACCTCCTCATATTTATACATCATATTATAAAAAAGAACGAAACGGTGCACATTCGTAAAAAGTCATGAATTTCCATAGATATATCCTCTTATCTTTGAATAAATATCCATTTTATTGAAATAAAGAACGGCCATCGAACTAAAAAACAACCGCAGTCACCCGCAGCTGTTTTCTTAAAAATCCGTTTTTTTCACTTCGATAAAACGGATATGATGATCTTCAGCATCAAGAATTTTAAATTCGCATCCCTCAGTTTTAAGGATGTCCCCGTTTTTCAGCTCCATCTTTTGCGTCAAAAGCCAGCCGGCAATCGTATCGACTTCTTCGTTTTCAATCGCAATATGAAGGAGGTCATTCACTTCGTCAATTAAAGCCTTTCCGTCCATAATATAATGATGTTCGCCTTTTTTTATAATGTGCGGCATTTCGTCCTGATCAAACTCATCCCTGATTTCTCCGACGATTTCCTCCAATATGTCTTCAACCGTAACCAGTCCAGCCGTTCCGCCGTACTCATCAACAAGAATGGCCATATGAATCCGTTCCTTCTGCATGCGAATCAAGAGCTCCTGGATCGGTATGTTCTCAATCACTCTGATGACAGGCCTCATTAAGTCAGTTAAAAGAATCGTCTGGTCGAGAAAATACGATTTAAACAAGTCCTTGCTGTTGACAATACCGATAATATGGTCTTTATCGTCCTTAATGACCGGATATCTCGTATAGCGTTCATTAATGACGGTTTCAATCGCTTCTTTTATCGATTGATCGGCTAAAAGGGTAGCGATCTCCGTTCTCGGCACCATGATTTCCCGGGCCAGCCTGTTGTCAAATTCAAAAATTTTGTTGACGTATTTATACTCAGACTGATTAATTTCTCCTTTTTTATAGCTTTCAGACAGCATAAGCCGCAGCTCTTCCTCACTGATCGCCACTTCATGCTCTTTTACCGAATGGAACCCGAACAGCTTCGTTAACAGCCGGGCCGAGCCATTCAACAGTTTGATAAACGGAAACATGATTCTATAAAACAAAATGAGCGGCTTCGCCGTCCATAAGCTGACGGCTTCCGCTTTTTGAATCGCAATTGTTTTTGGCGCAAGCTCGCCGACCACAACGTGCAAAAATGTAATGATGACAAATGCGGCAACAACCGAAGCCACTCTTAAAACGGATTCAGGCAGGCCAAATAATTCAAAAAGCGGGTGAATGATCCTTTCGAATGTCGATTCTCCGAGCCAGCCGAGCCCTAATGCGGTGATGGTAATGCCGAGCTGGCAGGCAGACAAATATTCATCAAGATTTGTCACCACTCTTTTGGCCGCAATTGCCCGCTTATCCCCGCTTTCAACGAGCTGATCGATTTTTGTGCCGCGGATTTTGACGATCGCAAATTCGGCGACAACGAAAAAAGCCGTAGCTGCAATTAAAAGTATGACGAGTATGAGATTCAGGATATTCAAAAAAAGCCCTTACCAAATATGGTAAGGGGCCACCTCCTTAAGACGAATGGTTAGTCATTACGACCGGACAGGAAAATTGCGACGAAGCGCAACAGCTCAAACAGCGAAACAAGCGCTGCTGCGACGTATGTCAGAGCCGCGGCATCCAGCACCTTGCTGACGCCTCTTTCCTCCGTGTTGCGGATCATTCCTTCTGAAACGATGATCCTTTTTGCCCGGGAGCTTGCGTTAAATTCAACAGGCAGTGTCACAAGCTGGAAGAATACGGCGGCCGAAAACAAAATGATGCCGAGTCCGATCAGATTGAGGCTTCCGAGCAGCATTCCGCCGATAAACAAAAACGGCGCTACTCCAGAAGAAAAGTTCACGATCGGAAACATCTTATGCCTCAAAACAAGGGCACCGTATGATTCCTGATGCTGCAGGGCATGTCCGCATTCATGAGAAGCAACGGAAACCGCTGCAATTGAACGGCCGTAATATACGGGTTCAGACAAGCGCACAACGCGTGCTGTCGGGTCATAATGGTCTGTCAAGGTTCCTCTTACCGGTTCAACCGGGACATCGTAAAGGCCGTTTTGGTCGAGAATCTGTCTGGCCACTTCGGCTCCAGTTCTCCCGCTTGACGCCTCTACTTTAGAATATTTTTCAAAGTTGCTCTTTACTTTAAATTGTGCCCAAATCGATAAACCTAATGCAGCAAATGTTAACAAGTAAAAAATCATGCTCATGCAATCATCTTCCCTCTTATGATAAGTCGTTTAATGTAAATATATTTTATCCCGAGGGATTTCCTTTTGTACAGAAAAGTGCACTACCTTTTCCTTCGCGGTAAACAAACCCCGATAAAGATCAGCACCATTCCTGACATCATGATGTATAAAGGCGGCCTTGTGAACAGCTCCTTGAAGAATTCCCTCCAGAACACCTCATCAGAGGAATGATAAACGGCGTTTAAATCAAAAATGAATTGAATGGATGACGCCGCCATCAGCTGGACTCCGATCAGTATGAAAAAGAGCCTCATTAAACAGGACATTCCGCTCCCATCCCTCATCCGTTTATAAAAAGTCTATGGAAGGACGGGAACCGATATGACGCCGCAGTAAAAATCTTCAGCTCTACCGGTTATTGTCGGTTAACGAAGGTTTATTTTTACCTGAAAAATTTTTGAAAAATAGGGATATACTGAATAAAAAGGCGAACTCGGGTGGTGACAAGGTGAAAGTAACAGATCAAGAAAAAGAACAGCTAAGCACGGCGATCGATAAAATGAATGAAGGGCTTGATGCGTTCATTCTTCTCTATAACGAATCGGAAAAAGACGAGCAGCTGATCGAATTTGAAGAAGAAACGGCTGAGATGATCAGACAAGCGATTGAACAGCACGGAAAAGTAAGCACCAATCAAAAGTTAAATGCGATCATCAAAGAGATTTTATCATTTTCCCTGCGGAAAGACGGTGAAGAAGCATGAAATCAAACCGTGTATTCATCGCATGGCTGAGGTGGCCGATATATGTCCGCATCGCAATCATTATCCTTTTATTGATCATCCTTTTCGGTCAGCTGATCACCTTCGTCGAGCCGCAGCAGTTTTCAAATGTTTTTGAAGGCATATGGTGGGCGCTGATCACCGTGTCCTCAGTCGGATACGGCGATTTTGTCCCTAGAACCGCGCTCGGCAAAACCGTCGGCATGCTCCTTATTTTAATCGGGGCAGCGTTTGTCACGGCCTATTTTGCTACGATGGCGACGGCCGCTTTCAGCAAGCAGCAGCGCTACGCCGAAGGCAAGGTGAACTACAGAGGCAAGGGACATATGATCCTGATCGGCTGGAACGAGAAATCCAACAAGCTGATGAGGACGCTCCAGGCCGCCGATTCAAACAAAACGATCGTGCTCATTGATGAAACACTAAAGGAAGGTCCCCTAATGGAAAACATTCATTTCATCAGAGGACACGCAGCGGATGATGCCACACTGCAAAAAGCGAATATTGAAGAGGCTGAAATCGTCTTTATTACCGCCGATCAGCATAAAAGCGAAATATCTGCAGACATGCAGTCGGTTTTAACATTGCTGGCTGTTAAAGGCTTGAACCCGTCGGTGTATTGCGTTGTAGAAATCTTGACAGAAAAACAGAAAAAAAATGCCGAGCGCGCCGGAGCGAACCAAATCATCAGTACGGCGGACCTTTTAAAAACGGCAATGCTGCAGCATTTTCTCATTAAAAATCAGCTCCCTGATCCGCTTTTTAAGGAAGCTGATATTCATTTCAAAGTCCATCGGGTTCCGCTTCCAAAGACGATGGAAGGCGCGTCTTTTCAAGAAGTGATCCGCCATTTCATGAAGGAAGACATTTTCATCATCGGTGTCCACCAAAAAGACGGGCCTGTGCTGTCTCCTTCTTTTTCGTACAAGCTACAGCCGACTGATCAGCTGCTGTCTCTTTAAGAAAGAAGCGCCTTTTCGAGTTCTTTTACATACGATTGGCCAAGCTCTTCATAGACGCCGGGAATATCGGCGTCTTTTTCTTTCGGTTCGGCAAACTGGTCAAAAGATGCGCGGAAATTCCCCTGAACGACGTAGTCGTCCAACGCTTCCTGATAGACGTGGCGAAGCAAAAACGGCGTGCCGAGCTTGACCGTCGCATTTTGCGAATCAAGCTGTCCGTCCTCCGCCTCAAACGGAATCCGCAAAAACATGTATCCGTCCTCATCATCAATCTTATAGTCAAAAAAGCCGCGGTCATATTCCCAGCCGCCGCTGATTACATAGCCGAGAGGCTTCAGCGTCTGTTCGAGATGATAGAGAGAAAACGAGCGGTTTTCCAGTTCAGAAGGTATGCTTATCATGAAAAAAACTCCTTTTATCGTTTTTATATTTCAAGGCTCTAGCGCAATTGTTTATCAGGTTCGTTCAGGTGGCCTTCGTTGATTTCTTTAAACAGATTGTCCTCCGGCTGCTGCAGGTTGTTTTGCATACGGAGGAATTTTTTATACTCTCCCATCGTAAAAGGCTTGGCATCATCCGATAACTCGTAGCCGATCTGGCCGTTTGATTCGAGCGTTACGTTTTTCACATCCGCTAACTTTGAAATCCCCTGTGTCCGGAGCCTCATTTCCAGCTGGTCGACAGTCAGGCGGTGCTTTTTTAGGTTCTGCTCCTGAAGCTCTCCGTTTTCGATCAATACAACAGCTTTCCCCGCAATCAGGCTTTCAAAAAAATCAAACTTCATTTTCAAATACTCGATCAACAGAAGGACGATGATAAAGATCGATGCAGCTGCCACGTTTTTTAAAATGCTGTCTTCAATGATCGGCTGAACGATGATCGTTCCGATGGAAATCATGACAACGGTGGTGGCAATTGTCATCTGGGAAATTGATTTTCTCCCCGAAATTCTCAGCAGAACAATACCCGTTAAGATGAGAAACAATGTTTCCAACACGAATAACATGATGTCACTCCAAACCGTTTTATTTTTTTAGTATGGATCAGAAGCTTGTGCGGTATGAGTATATTTGATCGAATTGGGAAAGACAAAGGTATGAGCTTATGACGGGAGGAATTTCGATTGAGAAGGAAAAAGTTTGTAACGTCTGTGATCGTGTTTATTGCTACATATGCACTGTTTTCGCTCGCGGGCGTTTTATTTCCCGTAGACCGGGAATGGTATGAGTCATTAAACAAACCGGATTGGACGCCGTCAGGCCGTTTAATCGGAACCGTCTGGAGCGTGCTGTTCGCCTTTATTTCATTATCGGCGGCGCTTGTATATGCCACATATGATCTGAGAAAGACAGCGGCGCCATTTTGGATCACGCTGATCATCAACTATTTGTTTAACCAGGCATTCAGCTATTTTCAATTCACGCAAAAAAACTTACTTGCTGCCGCGGTCGACTCTTTTTTAGTGGCCATTACCGCCCTTGTGCTCGCCTTTAACGCACGGCGCATTCATAAAACGGCAGCGATTCTCTTAATTCCTTATGTGTTGTGGAGTTTTTTCGCGACTTATCTCGGGTTTGCGATTTACGGGATGAATCATTAGTTTAAAGAGCCCCCGCCGGCTATGACCGTGTTAAAATAAGGTAAACAGCTATCTTACAGGGGGATCGGAATGGAAATGAAGCACTACTTTCTTCAAACAAAACGCATCGGCTTTTCTTTATGGGCTAAAGAGAATTTGAATTTGGCAAAGACATTGTGGGGAAATCGAGATGTGGCCAAATTTCTGACAGCAGACGGAATCATGACCGATAGAGAAATAAGAAACCGTTTGCTGCTGGAAATCGAACAATACAAAACACACGGTGTTCAATACTTCCCGATATTTAAAACAAGAAACAATGAATTCATCGGATGCTGCGGACTTCGCCCCTATGACCCGGAAAATGATGTGTATGAGTTAGGTTTTCATCTCGTCCGTTCAGCTTGGGGTAAAGGTTATGCATCTGAAGCGGCTGAGGCTATGATTGAGTACGCATTTAACAAAATCCGAGCAAAAAAGCTGTTTGCGGGACATCACCCTGAAAATACAGCTTCACGAAAACGATTGGAAAAATTGAGATTCGTCTACACACACGACGAATTTTATCCGTCTACTGGACTTCAGCATCAGTCATACGAATTAAAACAGCCTCCGGGACAATAAGTCCGGAGGCTGTTTTTTCGTTTATTGGTTTAAACGTTTCTCAAGCTCTGCTTTTTTCTCTTCGAAACCAGGCTTGCCAAGGAGGGCGAACATGTTGACTTTGTATTTTTCAATTTAAACAGGGTGAAACAGAGGTAAAACACGCGGAGATTATGGGAAACATGTTTTTTAGAATTAACTCGGTTTATGTGGTCATGTGGTCATTTTTGTGGTCATTAAAAAGCATCAAGAGCATTGTTGAAGCCAAGTGTTAGAAGGCTTAATAGAAATTCCCCCTCATTTGTTTTAAAATGTAAATGTTCGTTTTAAAACAAGAGGGGGTTTATTATGATTTTATTTATCGGTTTCCTAACAATCTTTTCAGTTTTAGGCTTAATTGTAGGAGTCATATTTCTCATAGTTAAAAAAACAAGAAGTAAAGGCAAAATATTAACTCCTATTGCTTTTGTATTAGCTGTAATTGGCTTTTGGTATATGGGGGCACCGGTACATAATAAGCAAGCAGACGTTAACAAGCAAGAAACTTCATCGACTTTAGCCGATACAGCTTCAGTAGATACTAATGAAGACGAAAAAGAAAACTCAGATGATACCATAACCCACAAAGTTGACTGGTCTATGAATGAGAATAATGTGAAATTTAGCATTGATCAGGTCAGTGTCGTAAAACAGGACCTTGATTCTGGGGATCAGGGAATGATCGGAGTTCATTTTATTATCGATAACAAAAGCAATAAAGATATTTCAACTTACCCAACCCAAGGTACACTACTCACAAACACAAGGGAGCAAATCAAAGCCAGTGTTCAAAGTGAGAATTTCGACGGGGATATCATGTCCGGAGCGAAAAAAGATGGCTTTGTTCTTTTTCCAATCAAAAAATTAAATAAGCCTCAAGATATTAATTCTGTAAGAGTTAAATGGGATTTCTGGCCTGACAAAAACACTTCTGAAGGATTAAAGGAACTAGATGCCCAATTAAGTTTTTAATCTTGAAATGAGAACGAATGTTCCTATATTATCATCTCAAGGAGATGAACACCATGAGAGATGACAACTTGAAAGATCGGGGATCAATTAAATGGACAGCCATGATGCTGCCGGAGCATGTCGGCCTGCTCCGCGAATTAGAAAGCAACCAGAACAAAGTAAAAAGGCCGGTTCTTGACACGTCTCAGATCGAAGATATGGAAATGGTTATAAGTGAAGCAATGGAGTTTAATAATCCAGTTCAGTTTTCTGTATTTAAGCCGCTGCCAATGCTTAACGGACCGGAAACCGGAGAGATCGTTCAAATAGAGGGCCAAATCCACTACATAAACCAGCTGCAGAAAACTTTCCATGTCATGGATTCTAAAGGAGACACGAATCTTATTAAATTTGAGGATATTGTTGGCGTGGAAATGAAATAAGCCCTTCTGGAAAATGTGAAGGGCTTTTCTTCTGTTACAATTGATGTGATGAAACATGCACTGAATGTATATCAAATTAATTAGTCCTTCAATAGTTAGTTAATGTTTATTTGTTATTAGGATGCTAACCTTTCCGAAACTTTATAAGAAGGATAATCAGCTTGGACGTATGAGGAACCAATCGCGCCAACTGCACTTAATAAAAGAACGGCACAAATCAATAACTTAGATTTCATCTACAATCCCACTCCTTTGAATTTGTCTTCTTCCGTCGTATGCAATTCGGTAGAACTCACAGGCATCGCGAACTTTTTCTTTACCCTCTAAAACTTCTGCAGCGATGACACCATAGTCTTCCATATCAGCATACAGACCATTGTCTTTGAAGAACTTAAAGGACTCCCTAATTAAGTCTACATCATGAATCAAATAAAGCCCCTTTAGCATTTCAAGTTTCGCAAGATCGTATGTGTTGCGATTTTTTTCAGCCAATTCTTTCCCCTCAAAATAAAGGTCATCGACTGCTCTCCATTCAGCCTGCTTTGCTTTAACATGGGCAAGGTTAAACAAAGTTTTCGGTATAAAGCTGTGATTTACCTCTTTATACACTTCCAGGGCTTTTTTGAGATGATTGGATGACTTTTCAAGTTCTTCAAGCTGATTATAACATATTCCAAGATTCAAATGCGATGAGCCAATTAAATGATCAGCACCGAGATCATTTGATTCCTCAAGCGCTTTATGTAAATTGATTAATGCTTTTTCTGGATACATTTTGTCAATTAGATTCCCCGTTAAAATGAACTGACATTGGACTCTACGCTCTCCGTATGTGTCATATTTTTTGTATATATTATATGCACGGGTGGCATAATTCATCGAAAAAAACGTTTGTTTCATATGATAATACACTTCTGATGCTTTGAAATAAAATTCGGCTTTCTCCAATTCGTCGCACTCAAAAGAATCAAGTTGTTTCTCAGCATTTCTATAAAAATTCAGTGCTAGTATCAATTCCTTTTGTCTGAAATGGTACATCCCTGCAAAGAATTGATAATAATACTCCAACATTCCTTCTAGATTATTCTGATCCCTAATTTTCTTAAATTCATCAAAGCGTGCATCTAAATTCCCACCTGGATCAGAGTACATATAATCAAACTGAAGATTATGCCGAAACTTTAATAAGTTATAATAGACAAGCACGTCTTGGTTCTCTTCCATTTGAGCTATTTCTTTTTCAACTTCTTTTCTAGTATCTTCTGCCTGACCAGGCCAATTGTTTTTTAAGGCGGTGTACCAAAAATTCATTTTTGTCGCAACCAAATCATAAGGTATGACGCTCACATATCCTCTTCCTTTCTCTCAAGATTATAATTTTTCAGAAAAATCAATCAAAATTATTTCCTTTTTCTTCATGGTAATCATTTTACAGAAAACATCAATTCTTGACAACAACAATCTAACGACAATATCTTTTGGGTTTTTTGACCTAATCATTATGATTCATTTTCAGAGATCCACAGGATTTTTTCCCCAATTGGTTTCCGTATAGTGGTAAACTCTATACTGATTGTAACCAAAAGGATTAGAGGAGAATGCCATGAAGACTCTAGATGTTCAGGCGTTACACAATGCAATTGATCAAACGCTCGAACAATTAAAACAACAATCAGACGAATTCGCCAAGGTCAAAAAGGCTGTTGGGGGGATCACATCACTTGATGATGCTTTAAAAGGAAAAGGCGGCGACGCGATCCGCGCCTTTTACGAGGAATGTCACACCCCTTTTCTACAGTTCTATGATACTTTTATAGAGGAGTACAGTTCCACGCTGAAGAAAATGAAAAGCGCGCTGAATTCCCTGGAACCCAACCATAACGGATTTATTTCACAATCCTTTCTGGAACACGAATTGGAGAATGGCTTAAATGCCGCTGATCGCACAACAAAACATTTGGTTTCTAAGACTAACGCGACGATCGCGAAAGTCAGTCATATCGTTGATTTACCGGATTTGAATGACAGCGGTTTTCATGAACAGAATCAGAAAGCGTTAAAGGAAATCAGCACGACTCTTGAAAAGCTGCATGCGTTTGACCGCGAACAGACAAACGCGCTCAAAACGGCTGAAAATGATCTTGAGACGATGCAGAGATACATAGCGCGGCTCGAAAAGATGTATACTGGCCCCAAAATAGAAATCACCAGTTATCAAAAAGGCGCGATTTTAAAGCCGGATGAGATGGATACCTTGAGTGGAAATCAAGAAACAGCGATGGGTGCCATGCTGAAAAAAGTCGGTGACAAAGAAGATGCTGATGTAAACACACTCGCCGATCCAGATCGATTAAAAAAATTGGCGACACAAAAGGTTTCCAAGAAAGAGTACACTCAAGAGGAATTGAATGAACTAAAAAAAGATTATAGAGTATTTAACGATACGCTTTACAGGGCATACATAGATGGTGATACAATCGTTAAGATAGAACCCGCCTACACCCTTCCAGAGAATGTGGAAAAAAGCGACTTTGCTAAATATTTCGATACAGCGATGGAATTTACAGGTGTGTATGATGCAGTAAGAGCAGCGTTTGGATACGACCTTGCGACAGGTGAAATCGTTAAAAGTAGTGGGGACCGTTTGATCGCCGGATTGAGTGTCACACCTTTCGGAAAGGCATTTAAGTACGGAAAGCGCGGCTTCAAGTTATTTAAAGGTGAAGAGGCGGGAAAGAAAGCTTCAAAGGTTGGTAACGGCTCTAAGAGTAGGGTTCATCTTCCAGGCAGAAATGGTGCTCTTAATGAAGCTAAAAAGGATGCGGGCATTACTAGATCTCAACACCCCGAATCAATTCGTCGTGTAGAGATGCGAACCGCTCCCCATGAAGGTGGCCATGTAATAAAAGACGAAAATGGTAAAATTATTTGGACCAAAGAGTATATCTATACAAATAACAAGGGTCAGAAAATCATAATACAAGACCATAGCGCGGGTCATGAAAAAGGTGGACAAGGGCCTCATTTTAATGTAAGGCCATTTGAAAATCCTCGAACAGGAAAAGTCCCAGGGACAAAAGATCATTATCCATTCAAAAAATAATTTGAGGTGATATTATGTGGTACGAAAATTTAGAGGAAAATTATTTTTTAAAAAGTCTATATAATGAGATTCCTAAATTAGAAAATATACGTATAGAAGGCATTTATATTAAAGAAGAAGGTAGAAAAGTAACTCTGCATTTTGATATGCCGTTTTATGCGGAAAAGCCACCGAAAAAGTGGGCTAACTTAGGATATAATTCAATTGCTCTTGAAGTGGATATTTTCGATATCCATTCTTTAGAAATGAAGACATTATCAGATACATATAGAGGAAACATTGAAATAAATAAGGATGACCAAGGTTTAATCGAAATCAATATCACAGGAGAGGTTACTGCAAAAATAAAAGCAGATGCAGGACTTATTCAATCAATTAATGGTTATATTAATGGAGCTTTAGAAAAGGAATAAGCAAAAAAAGCATGTGGCCCTTTACACAAGAAAGGGCCTTTTTGATTACTTCAATAAAGCTTCAATTTTTGCCTTTGTCTTCAGCCCGTAAATACCGTCGGCAGACAGCCCGTGCATAAGCTGGAACCGTTTGACCGCGTTCGCCGTTTTCGGCCCGTAATAGCCATCTATGCCGTTATTCTTCGCCCCTTTGTCTGGATAGAAATAGAGGGCAGCTAAAGCCTCCTGAATCTGCCGGACGGCCGTTCCCTTCATCATCGGGCTTTTTACCTTATAGATGCCAGACGGCAGCGGGTAGGATGATTTTTTGCCGCTTGAGGAAGGTTTTTTCTTTTTCGCTTCAATAGCTGCAAGTGCCTTTTCTGTAGCCGGTCCGTAGATTCCATCCACCGCGATACCCGCTTTCTTTTGCAGAGCTTTGACAGCTTGCACCGTTTCATTTCCGTAAGACCCATCGGCCCCGTATTTCGGCAGTGAGAAGCCAGCGGCAATCAAACGTTTCTGCAGCGCCTTGACTTTGGAACCGGACGATCCTTTTTTCAGAATGGCCCCTGTGGATTTGCTTGACTGGCTCGTGGATGATGTTGTCTTTGACACAGTTTTATTTCCAAGCAGGGCATCGACTTTTTTCCTGAAAGTTGCCAGCCGGCTTGCATCCCTCACCCAGGGAGTCGGACAGCTTTTATTTGTCACATCATAATGCCGCACAATCTTATCTGTAGAAAGGCCGTAACGCTTGCACAGATCAGCGACCAATTCAGCAGCATTTTGAACGGTCTCGCTGTGAATCTGCCCGTTTTTTTCAACACACATTTCAACACCGATCGCCTTTGTATTGGCGTTTGGCTTTAAAAAACTGACGTAACAGCGGTTTTGATCATGGGCGTGATAGGCGACTTCATTTTCTGGAATAATCAATTGCGCTTCTTTTCGATCCACAAAATAATGGGATGACGCGTAACGTTTATCAGCGATACACGTGCCATTGAAATAATTCCGCTCATTCAGTGCGGACGCGCCGGGAGTAGCCGTCCAGTGCATGACAATGCCTTTCACTCCCGACATTTTCAGACCCGGCCGGGTATACTGATTGACTTTCACAAAGTTTTTTACGACTTTAACCATTTGAACCCCTCCAATTTTGTTTTAAATAAAAAAGGCTGCCAGCTGGCAACCTCATTTTGTTAATCCTTTTTGTTTTAGAACTTCTTTTTGCTGCTTACCTTTACCGGTGACATAGTTGTTTTTATACCAAGCGACCAACGTCGTGACGATTGTAAAAATCGTAGAGCCAGTTAAATACAAGGCGTCGGCCAGCGTATTGACCTGGTCCTCGCTGATCGGCAAAGCTGCCTTTCCAAACATGATTAATGTCTGGTTTACCAATGCAATAAAAAGAAGCACCGTCCGGACGACCGTGCCTTTGTCAAAGTTTTTCATATTGTGTTTTCCTCCTTATTTCTGCAATAGATTATAAAAAATAGCGATTGCGCCGCCGATGATTCCGGTGCTAACCGCTGTAATGATCGCGCCGGTGATGCTGCGCTTGATCCAAGTTGTGTTTTCCTCGATCTTGTTCAGCTTTTCATTGATAGAAATGATCTGCTGATCATGTCGGTCAGTCGTTCTTTCGAGGGTAGTGATCCGCTGATCTTGTGTTTTTTGATCTGCTTTGATCTCTGCGATTTCTTTTTGTAAAACATCATAATCATTCGGTTGTGTCATGTCCTGAAATCCTCCTGTTCTCACATCTTTTTCACCTCCTTTGAGGCAAAATAAAAACACCCTTATTGGGCGCTTGTCATTCCTAAATCCACACAGACGGCGGGTTTGTCATAGCTCCTCCCCGTTATCTGTTCATACTCTGCCGGGGTGATCCAGTCGATCCTTACATACTCTCGCATCTCATCATCTGTGTAACACCCCCAATCATAGAATTGTTTTATATCTGCAAGAGTGGGATACTTCATGATGCCCCGCCCCCTTTTGACGCTTCAACATCGGCCTGAAGGCGCGCAATTTGCAATGAGAGCAAGGCAATTTGTTTTTTCAATAGGTCAGTTATGTCCGGCTCAGGCTCCGGAGGTTGCAAGCTTTCAATGTACTCTTTTGTAGCCGTCTCCTTCCACACCTTTTCGTCCGGAAAAAACTTCGGAAGATATAAACCCGGGTCAAATGGAATGTCTGTCCATCCATCCGGAATTTCATAGTTCCCTTGATCATCAGGCTGAATGATATCATTATCAATCAACAAGAACGTCTCTTTGTCATATTTAAAAATGTTTTTCATGACTTATCTCTCCTACAGGGGAATAATTTCGTCCAAACCATATGAAGTTATGTTCTCGGACTTATCAGCGATTTGCCCCTCCAGCCTCATATTTCCGTTTGTTTCGATATACAATTTTGTCATCCCTGTTGTACCGAATATAGGAACAAGTCTGCTGCGGAGCTGGTTAGGTCTATAAGAAGCTGGGAGCGTGCCAAAAATCACACCTCTATTGGTGATTACCTCGCCTTTTAAACAAAGAAAACCGCCAACCACCGCACACATAACTTTTCTGGCCCCATGTTTCGCACCGTTTTTTAAAGGAACTTCAGTCCAAGCAGGCTTTAGATCATTTGAAGTTGGAATCATGACAAAATCAGTCCAACCTAGACTATGATACCAATGACGAATGTAAATTCTCGGGTCTTTCAAATTTCCCGCTGGAAAGAAAACCTGAGCAAACCGGTATTGAGTTGATTTCACATTTAAAATACCGCCATAAGAACTCGGGTATCCTGTGGCTTCATTAACTAATAGCGGAAAAGTTGAGATTCCATCAGGGTAATTATCTCCCTCATAAGAAGCATCTTGAAATGCTGAATCATTAATAAGTGTAACCTGCTTTGTCGTTACTTGATGAGGGTTCGACTGATTATTGATATGAGACTCAGTCCGGGACTCCGCCTTATTCCATTTATCCCGCTCCGCTGCCGTGATATGAATATCCGTGTTCTTGGCATGAGTGTCCGTGTATTCTTTCGCGCTTACTGACGCTTTGTCAGTGTATTCTTTCGCGCTCGCTATAGCTTTGTCCGTGTATTCCTTTGCATTCGCTTCAGCCTTATTCGCCTTTTCCGTCGCCCCGTCTTTTGTTTCAATATTTTCAAACTCCGCAAATTTTGCTTTGATCTCATCAAGTGTTTGGCTGATCTCCGCCACAGTTTTGTTAATGCCAGCCCGGAGCGTTTCAAAATCGTCAATATAATACTCCGCTACAGGCACGATATTTTGATCTTCGAGAGTTTTCTCGATGTGGAAAGTGAAAAAGACTGTCGCAAGCGCCTGACCATTCGTATAATAAAGCTTGATTTCGGCCTTAACTTCGCCGTAATGCTTGAGCTCTTCGTCAGACAAAACATATTCGGCTTTCCCGTTTACCTTGTCCGTCAGCGTCAGGCTGCGTTTATAAAACGAGTCATCCGCATATAGAAGAACAATTTTGGCGTCTACGGCCGAAAGGGGCAATGGAACGCCGTCTTTTGTAAAAGAAAAGGACAGCTTTGCGCTGCCCGTATCCTGGGTAAAAAATTGGATATTGGTTGATTGTGCGCTCGATTTCCGCGCATTTATATCAAGTGATATACCACCTTGTTTATAAACCATCAATGAGCCTCCTTTACAGCTGGGGATACATAAAGACCAGGGCGACACCATATCCTTTTTGATGAGAGTAAGGCTGCTTAATACGCATCACATAAAAGCCTGTTCCGTCTTCTGATTTAGTGCCAATGCCGCCTGAAGGAACGATGCTGTCCCCTGCCTGGACCGTATCATCAATCCTGACATA
Organism: Bacillus sp. FSL K6-0972; assembly: GCF_037976035.1. Lineage (NCBI taxonomy): Bacteria > Bacillati > Bacillota > Bacilli > Caryophanales > Bacillaceae > Bacillus > Bacillus sp. FSL K6-0972. Next base: position 3,352,774 of record NZ_CP150260.1, read on the forward strand.
GACCTGGCCGACCAGCCCCACAACATGCCACTCGTCCCGCTCTTCCCGCGGAATATATTCTATATCCGGATTGTAATGTGGGTTTTCTTTTGGAACGAGTTCTTTTTGAATTACTACATTACCTTCCTTGTCTTCTGACTCAATTTCGATTTCTTCATAAATGATCCCACCGAACTCATTTCTCAAATAGCGATCATTCCAATAAAAAGCTGCGCCGCCCATAATGACGCCAGCCGTCTCAGAAATAACGCCTAAAACCTTTTCACCTTTTTCTGCTTTCCGGATTTTATCGCCGTCCAACGTTACGAGGTAACCGGAATCAATCTTGCTGCCGTCTTTGGATTCAAAGTATTCAGCCAAGTCCTTTAAGTCAGATACACTTTCAATACGACCGGTGCCTAAAACATTCCCAGCCTTTGCGTTGATCTCTATCTTTTTATTTGAAGCCGATGGACTCCCGGTGCCGTATCCAAGCGCCACCGTATAGCTCTTATTGTTTATGACAGCTTGTGAGGATAAAATTGTTCGGGATACTCCATCCCCCTCAATCCTGACATTATTTGATGATCCAATGACAGACCGGCTTCCTTCTTTTGTTGTGGTCGATCTATCAGAAGAACCGATCACCACATTCCGCGTACCTTGTGCCTTACATCCGCCGGTTGATCCAATGACAGATGAAGCCTCTCCGGAAGCGACAGGATCACCGGAAGAAGCCGCAATAAAACCGGTCTCTGAGGTCGCATATCCTGAAGTTGTGGCGGCCCTCGTCCCGCCTTTTAAGTTGTTTGGCACATATTTATACTTTTGGCCTTTAATCATTGCCGCGTAATCATAACCCTCTGCATAAACACCCACAATATTGGCTTGACTGTTTGGTGAAGTGATACCGTAAGCACCCTTTTCCCCTGTCATAATCCCATTATTGATATTAACGTTATATACTCTCCCGCCAATCACGATGCCGCTTTTGGCCGATTTATAAAAAGTAAAGTTCGAAATATTAACATTGTCGGTCCGCTGGTCACCGCCAAATAGACGGATATCCGCTTCAGCTTTTTTAAACCCACGCACTTGAATCCCATTGAGTGAGATGTTTCGGCTGCGATATTGCAGTGCGATAGCCGGATAGTTTTTATAATCGTATGAAGGATCACCGATGGCTGTAAAGCCGCTTACCACGACATTTTTATAGGCAGAAATAACAAGCGCACGCGGTGAAAGGTCCTTATACAAGGAATTAAATACCGGTTCAATCGCCGTACAATCTGTTAATGTGACACCGTAAGCTGTCGTGCTTTCAGGGTCGGATGCTAAATGATGGCCGATATGACGGATATCGTATGACCGCACATCACGATAAGACACATGACCGATGACATGGACATTTTGAGCAGCCGGCCATTTGGCATGAGCTTTAACCTCTACGCCCCTGACATTTCCTTCAGAATAGCAATTCAGTATCCAGGCGTGCTTTGAACCGTCGTCAATTTCAATACCGTTGGAATTGGACTCCCCCTGTTTATGAGCTTTGCCGCTTGGATAAACACAATGTGAATTGGAGATGAAAATATATTCACTGTAATGTGTGGTAATCCCATCGTCGCCATATCCGTATGCAACGCAATTGTCTAGCCATATATAACGACTCCCGTTCTTCGTATAATCGGTTGTTGGCAAATGATCATAAGTAGGGGCTGTAATATCAAAACCGTGCAGCCCTGGGTTTATCGCCTCAACATCTTTCACCCAGCCGTATTTCACATTGGCAAGTGTTAAGCAGCTGGAATGTTGCCCGCCAGTCGCCCGAACTCCGCCTTGTCTATTCGGGTTCCAATCAAGCGACATCCCCTGTACAAAAATATTTCTGTTTCCCTTCTCATAGTCTGCATTTGTAATCACCCATCCACTTGCGGGCGTATCCTCATGAAGCTTGATGGTGGTGATACCTTTTCCCTTTCCATTCAAGAACGTCCAAGATGGGAGCTTGATGCCTTTCACAATATAAGTACCGGCACTTAACTCAATTCGCACCCGGCCATTCCCTAAAGCCTTTTTGAAAGCCTCAGTGCTGTCGGTTTTTCCGTCCGGAACGGCCCCAAAGTCATCAACATACACAGTGCGCTTTATTTTTTGAGCAAGCCTATTAAATTCTAAATCTAGCCGGTCTTTCAAGGTTTGAGCAATTTCTCCGTCAGTTGTTACCCTGGCATCCACAACCTCTTTTACATCTGAACCATCGTGATTTGTGACCAGGTTGGCAAAGCGAGCTGATAAATTTTTCAGACGGTTTCCAACAGTGAAGCCGCCATGGTCGATTTGTTCCGACGTGTGGGCGGCTCTGGAAGACTCATGTCTTTTCAAATTATAGTCGTGATCATTCAACGCATTTTCTATGGTTTGCATATCTTCACTTAGTTGGGATTCATAAAGTGAATTACGGGTTTTATTGTAGTTCTTAATCAGCCGCAACATGTTCATCACTCCCTTTTTGGCAAAATAAAAAAACGCCTACCTGAGCGTTTTGAAAAGCTGGTCGATATATCGTTTTTGATCTCTAAGCCTTTTCGCTTGATCCACATTTATGCTTTGGATATCTTTGCGGAAGTTCGCAAACGTCAATTTTGGACTGCTGTATGGGTCCAAAGGGTTGTACTCGATGGACACAAGTCTCACATCATCTTCAAATGTGATACCATCCGCCGTATCAGCCAAGACATGGATAGTGTCGCCTTTCCAGAAATCTTGCTCGATCTCTAAAAGCTTCGGCTCATAGATTTTTTGGAAATCAGCTTCTACCGTCATTTCTGGATATGGATTCACATGCCTTTTTAATACAGAAATCATACTGCTGGCTTTTTTATAACGCTCATCCCTGATCGGTTCAGCCCAGCGCGGCTTCCCTTCAATCAAGAATTTCTTTTCGTCTGGATGAATGTATAAGATAGGCTCAAACTCGTACTGAGGGTTTTTGTCATCGGTACTGCTCCCTTTTTTTAAGGCCCCGTATCCCCAGGCACGTGTTGTACTGTTTTGCGAGCTTGTTTTAATTGAAATGCCCGGCATGTTATAGCGCGAATCCAACGTGAAATTAACCCGTTTTCCCATCTTTTTATAGATATAAATTTTGTAATTATCCACGTCTATTTCAAGACCATAATCCTCAATGATTTCGTCCATTAGCTCTGTAGAGTTTTTATCACCGAAATTTTCTTGATCCGCTGATTCAAACTCACTTTCCGGTGTCTTGAAAATATATTTAAAGTCTGTATTTTTCAGCGCAAAATCAAGCGCATCTCTAAGTCTTAATTTCTTTGATACAGTTTCATGAATCCTGTTGTTAATAAGCAGCACAGTGAATATGTGGCTTGCTGTAACAGTTTTTCTTATGACATTCTTCTCTTGATGAAGTTCGACATTCGTAATGTAATATTTTTGGTGATTGAATTTTTTCTCGTCCAAATAAAGAATATTGTCATCCACCAATAAATCAAATTCTGTCCCGTTTTCCTGCGTTTTTGTGATCGTAAAGGTAAAACTCTTTTTGCCAGTCGTATCGTCCATCAGATCGACGGAAACGCCCGTTATTTCCACAACTTTTTTTCCATCTTTTGATGAGACATGCAGCTGTGGAAAATCAACATCAGACGGCAGATTCTGATTGAGTGTTATATCTTTCCCGTCATATTCCTTGCTTGGATACCCTGGGGTAGGATTCGGGTTTGTAGGCTCGTCAGGTCCATCTGGCACCCCATCCACAGTGTCATATTGTGTTAGATTGTAGGTTTGGATGAGGTTATTCAACTTTGTTGCATAGTTGGGATCGGAAGCATAACCAGCTTTAATAAGTGCTGCTGTTGCTTTTTTGTAGTCTTTTTCCCCGACCACAGCTTTATACTGATTCGGGTTCCAGCTCGTTCCGTTCACATACAAATTAGCTAGGTCTTGAATTGATTCAGTCCAAGATGGATATTTCCGAAACTTGGCTTGTACACGAGTTGGATTCTCGTTCTTATCATATTCAGTCGTCCACATAAGAACATATTGACCGTTATAAGTCCCCTTGATGCCGAATAAGTTTTTTCCTTTCTGCGCCAGCTCACTTGTACCCCATCCGCTTTCTAAACAGGCTTGAGCAATAATGAGAGACGCGAGAATATCATACTTTTTATAGACTCTTTGGGCGTCTGGTGCAATTGCTTTTATAAAATCTGTATTTGCCATTTTACATGCTCCTTACGCGTAGTAGAAACGGGTATCGAATATGATTTCAAAATTATTGGTATTCTGGATTTCAAACTCATTCATTCCTTTATCGAGTCCCGGGAGCCTGCCGGATGTTTTGATAGGTGTTTTATTGATCACCGTATATTGCTTGATAAAAGAAACACGCTGTGTTTTTTTTAATTCCTGTTCAATTTTCAGTTTCTCACCATTTGTATGGTTGATGATCGTCACATTTTTTCCCGCTGCCCATAAGGTCACATTGTAGTCATGCTCAAGAGGATTGATATAGGCGTCCCCAGTGTTATAAACCTGAAACCTCTTTCGATTTTTGAACCTGTATTCCAGATCATCTCTCATTTGAATGTTCATGCCTGGACTCCAATGTTCACCGTCAAAATTTTGCTTTGTCAGGGAAGTGAATTTGGATTCTGCCAGTCCAGTGATGTTATTAAATTCAACTGTGAACGTTACAAAGTTTTTCTCCTTTTCTTTTGGAATACTAAAATTCCCATCACAAGTTACACGAAAACGAAGATTCGGCAATAAATCGGTCGAGATATAATAGGGGAACGGCTTGACTAAAAGCGCGTAAAGTTCCCGCCTAAATTGATAAAAGTTTTCAGCGATGACTGAATTCAAATAAAATTCAACGGTTATTTTTCGTTCTGTATATGTGACATCCCGAGGATGCTGCGGAAGGACAACTCCGTTTATTCTGGGTATACTAACCGTTTCACGATCAATCCCCGGCGCTTCAGGTGTGAAGCTTAAAGGTTCAAAAAAAGGAAGCAGGCTTTTTAAGCTCTGCTCCCCAAGACCATTATCGTAATCAAGGAATAATTTCACTATCTCACCCCGTTTATGAATGAAGTTCGAGTAAACCGATCCCCGGCTGATTGGTCAATTTTTCTGCCATCAAGATATGTGTTGTTGTCTTTTAGTAAAAGTTGCTGCAAGAGCTGCACATTTTTATTTAGAAAATCAATCTGCTTTGCCATCATACTGATTTGTTTTTCTTGATTCTTTACAACACGGCTGATGTCTACAGAAAAATCATTAGGTGGTGGTGGCTCCTGTTCAGGCTTTGCCGAAACTTTTTGAAGCAGGAGAAGTGCTTTTGAAATCATCCCATCCTGTAAATCCGGAAGTATGCCAAGCTTGCTACCGATACGAGCCCATAGACCAATATTACGCTCCCTGTATGAAGGATCTTCCGTGATGGTCGTTTCATCATACCCTCGTTCATTTAAGATGGCCCATTTTGAGCCACCCCGTCCAGGTGAGATACCACCTTTTGCATAACCAACATAGCCGCCACCTCGGGCCATTGATTTTAAGCCTGGATGATTGCTAATGTCTCCATATCTGCGCTTGATATAGTTTATTGCAGCCAACGTATTATCTATCGGATTCAAAATGTTATTATGTCCAGGAAACTTATTGGCGTTAAAAGTGCTCGGAATCGTTTGCATCAAACCCTGTGAGGGATGGCCGGCTTTCGCATTGGAATCCCATAAGTTGATAGCATTTGGATTTCCGCCGCTTTCCTTCATGGCGATGGTCACAAGCCCTGGAATCCATGAAAGTGGCACCCCTGCTATACCAACAGCCTCTGTCACCCATTGGTTTACGGCTTTCGTTCCTCCGGTCCCTTTAAATGTGGACGGCTCTGGCATGACTCCTTTCAAAAATTGAGCTGCACCATTTTTTAATGTCTTGAGTATGCCTGTTCCAAATGAATCAATACCTTTTCCCGATTTATACGGGATCAGCCCACTAAACAGTTTTTTAATTAATTTGCCTGGGCCGTTGATTATCAAGTCCATAGCGCTTGAACTAACATCCCCGACTTTGTCCACAACACCTTTTCCGAAAGAAATAGCTCCATTGACCATTTTCTTAGAGCCTTCAGCAGCTTTTTTGAAAAAGTCTCCGACACCGCCGGCATATCCAGGAAGACCTGAAGCCGCTAACTCTTTTGATTGATCATGGGGGAGCACAGATGTGCCACGCGGCAGGTCCCAAACTTGCGGGCCGCCCATCCCGACAACATACGTTCCGATGCCTGGTGTATGGGCCAGTTCCCATCCTTCTTCACCAACAAGTGCTTTTCCTCCAGGGTGAAAGTCTGTACCTTTCGCATATGCAGCTCCTGGCGCCATTTGCATTTTTTCAGACCGGCCATTGTAACCTTTAGGCTTCCACTCTGGAATGGTTGGGATATGCATAAATTCAAGAACCGTGTTAATTCCACCGGTAATCTTATTAACAACACCAGCTAAATCGAGAACAAAAATATCCCATTTACCAAGGACTTCACCTGTCTCAAAATCAACTTGATCAAGATGTCCATATGCTTGAAGCTTTGCCTCCTTGACTACACCTTTATGCGTCTTTTCTGCTTGCTTGATTGTTTTTTTGGCTTGGCTTTTTGCTTTTCCAACAGTGTCATCGTGCTCTTTCTTTGAAATTGTGCCTTTTACATAATACTGATCATCAGCAGCAGCAATAACGGAATCGCGTTGCTTTTCGGCTGCTTTTATTGTTTTTTCTTTTGCTTTATTACTATTTTTCACAACAGCAGCAGCCTGTTTAGCAGATAAGTTAGAGGATTCTTCCTTCAGCTTCCTTGAAATTTTAATTTGCTCGTCCTTGCTTCGAGTAAGAGCCGTCTCCATTTGAGCCAACATTTTCCCCTGTATCTCTGCTATTTCTCTGTTTTCCTTCGCTGTTGTTTTTCGATTTTCTTCAGCCGCGGTTCTGTAAATTTCATTTACCCGATCTACATAACCTTGTATTTCCTTCTGTTTCTTATCATTTCCACTTTTGATTTTATTGAGGATTTTAGCTGCTTCTTTATCTGAGGTTTTATCATTTGAAGCATAAAAATCCTGTAACACTTTGGTAGCTGAATCGGCACTTGTTTGAAATCCCTTTTTCAACGAGTCTCCCATTTCAGTGAACTGTTTTGTCACATCATTAGCAATATCCTTGGTGATCTTTGTATTTGTCGCTCGAAGGGTATTGAGCTTTGCCGTAACTTTGATATTCATATCTTCATAAGCATTCACAGCTTTTGCCGTTGACTTCGATACGCCCTCACCAAAATCTATTGTTGCTGGAAGAACTCTTTTCTTTAAGTTGTCATAATACTTTGTGCCAGCCTCAGCTAAAAATGTGAATCCTGTGATGGCGATACCAACAGGACCACCTAACAAGCTCAATCCTCCACGTAAAAGGCCGACAACCCCTGCCCCTTTTTTGAGAATGTTAAAAAGGCCAAAACCGCTTTTTGCTAAATTCATAAAGCCGCCAGCGCCTTTAATTGCATTGGCTCCAACCTTTAAAATACTCCCGCCGAATTTTAATAGCTCAGGAGCAAATGAAAGAATTAGCCCGGCAATTGAACCAACTGGCCCACCAAACAATCCAAGACCAACGCCGGCAACACGTGAAGCACCGCCTAGACCTCGCATGGCTTTAGCACTTCTGCTGGATGATTGTTCAAGCCTCCCGACTCTGGTTGTTGCCAGATTGGCTGACTGATGAAAACGCCCCATTCGTGTGGATGCTGCCGCCGCTGCCGCAGATGTTGTTGTCATTCCTGCAGCCGCTGTCCTGGAAGCTGCGCCCGCTGCAATGGCTTCCGTAGAATAAACGCCAAGACTGACCGATGCTTGATTTACATTTCGCGTTAAATATCCGCCCGCGGTCCGAAGCATATTCCAGCCTGCTGCTACTTTTGGCAAAGAGCCCAGCAACAGTAAGAACGCGCCGCCTAAGAGGGAAAATACAGTGACTGCACCGCCAGTAATCGCAATGGTACTCGCCACAGAAGGGGGCAATGAATCAAACCAGGTTACAAGCTTTGTTAGTCCGTCAGCTGTAGCCCGGATAACAGGCAAGAACTGATTTCCAAAAGTGATAACAGCATTGTTTGTAGCAGATTTTAGATACTCAATAGATCCAGCCAGGTTGTCCATTTGCTTTTTGGCTACTCTTTCAGCTGTACCGCCGCTTCCTTCAACTTCTTTTGTGAATTCTTGAAGCTTATCTTTCCCGGCGTGCATTAAGGTAATAAACCCGGAAAGCGCATGTTGCCCCGCCAGCTGTTTGGCAATACGAATTTGCTCAGTTTCGGTATAATCTTTTGTTTTCTCATTGATTTGTCCGATAATATCAGCAAGCGGACGCATTCTACCGGTTGAATCTGTAACTTTTAGACCCAACTCTTCAATCGCTGATGCAGCTGGTTTTGGTGGTGCAGAGAGTCGCGTCAAGGTAGACCTTAAAGCCGTTCCTGCCATATCGGCTTTAATCCCGCTGTTTGCCATGATACCGGTTGCCGCCGCCAATTCCTCCATACTGACTCCCGCTGTTTTTGCGGCCGGCGCTGCATATTTCATTGTTTGCCCGATTTCTTGCAGGGTGGCGTTTGAATTCGTAAAAGTATATGTCATTGCATCCGCAACACGGTTTGTGTCTTCAGCCTTGATATGAAATTCAGTCAAAATGTCAGAAACGATATCGGCCGTAACTCCAAGTTCTGTTTGACCGGCTGCGGCAGTCGCGAGAAGGCCAGGCATAGCCCCAATAATTTGATTTGTTTTATATCCGGCCATCGCAAGATACTGCATCCCTTCTGCAACTTGGCCATCAGTATATTGAGTTGTCGCCCCTAAATGACGGGCTGTTTTTGTAAGCTCACTCATTTGATCATTTGTCGCATTTGCCAGAGCACTTACGCGACTCATCGCTTTCTCAAAATCAGCTGCGGCTTTAACAGACATGCCGATTCCCAAAGTTCCCGCTGCGCCGATTGCAGAAAGAGCCTTTCCGGCAGTTGTGGCTGATTGATACACAGCGTTTAGCTCTTTAGATACTTCTCCTGAATTACGCTTAAACACAGAAAAAACACCCGCTGCTCGTCGGGTGCTGTTTGTGGTATTTTCAAATAGTTTTGTTACTCGTTGCAGTTCATTTCCAAGGCTTTGATGAACGGCAATTGCATCATTCAGCCGGCGGCCTTGTATCTGCGTTTCTCGGTTGTCCAGCCCTTTTTCTCTGACTAACTTATTGTATTTTGTCCGATGCTCATCAACTAAACGGCCTTGTATGCGGTATTTGTTATTAAGTCCTTCTACTTGCGATTGAAGAAACTTAGACTGATTGCCCGCAGCTTTATATACTGCACCGGATGCCTTCATTTCTGAATTCGCTAAACGCATTTGCCGCTTTAGACCTTCAATTCCGCGATTAAAGCCGGTATCATCAAGGCCTACTTTAACAACCATATTTCCGATAGGTTGCGCCATATGTATCCACCCCGCTTCCCTGGCATAAACTCAACGAAAAAAGACCGGCGATAAAGCCAGTCTTAGAAAAACACTTGATCAATTGGAACAACTTTTGGTTTATTTTCATGAGCCAAGACTTCTAAGTAATGGTAAATATCCATCTCGTCAATTTCTGTCATGGTCCATCCCTGTTTTAAAAGGGCCGCATATATATCATTGAGCTGTTCTATTCCTTTTTCTGCTGAAAGGCCTCCGCTTCCGCTGCCGACAAAAAATCTTCTTCCTCCTTAACTTCCTCATAACCCATAATTTCCCCCATGATTCGCCTTACTTCGTTTGAAACTTCAAAGGACTGTAGGCCTTCTTGAAATTCCTCTAAAGTAAATTGATTATGGAATACACGCACAATGAATTTCATACGATCCTCAAGGCTTTTAAGCACTGCCTTAATACTGTTGGTATTTTTAGCGGCTGCCTCATCTAGCTCAAGAGCTTCATACAAAGTTTTTGTATTTGTACGAGGTGCAATAAACGTTTTATATTTTTCTTCTTTTTCAAACCACAATTTTACCGATATTTGTTTTTGAGCCATGTTGACTCCTCCTTTGTTTTGTTAGATTTTAAAAAAAGAAGTACGGAGCTTCCCTCTATACCGTCTTTCCAATGTCTACGCTGGATTTATTCTCAGAGCCTGAGTCAGAATTTTTATAAGCATCGCCAAACACTTTTTCATAAAACTTGTCCAAGCTGAAATTCGGTGCGTCCTCATCGGCCAATACTTTATAGGCGTTGTCTTGTTCGCGCTCCATAAATTCAGCAGAAAGTTTGACCGTCTGAAAATCTGTCTTTTCTTCTTTTGTTTTCCATTCATCATCCGGCAAAGAAAAACGCCCTTTTACAAGTCCCACATGGCGATTCTTACCGTTTGCTTTTGGCCCAAAGAAGGACATAGCAACCCACGGCGGAATGATATTTTTCTTAAATAAATAGAGGCCGTCTGTTTCCTCAATTCCTAACAGTTCGGCCAAGATTTCCATTGGTAAATCCCGCATTTCCAGCTCCAACTTTGTGGAACCTGTTGTGACGGCCATATCAACTAATTTGTTGTCTGCATATTGTTTTTCGGTTGATGTTTCCGTATTTACTTTCGCGTTGATTGCATAGGGATATTCAATAATTTTTGAAGCTACATAAAGACCATTCACCTTTTTTAAAGGCGCAAATCTAACGCCTTCCAACCCGGTAACGGAACTATATTCAGGCATTCTAAAACCTCCAATTATAGTAAAATATTGGCCTCAAACCGGTAACCTTTCCGGATAAGGCCCTCATCTTTTAAAAAGTCATTGATTAAAATTCCTGTTTGAAAATCTAATCGATTCATGACCCCAACTACGGCAGCCAAAATCTGATCGCAGGAAGAATCGTTGTATACATCAATTTGATAAACGGCACTGTCTTTAATCGGCTTTCCGTCAGCCCATCCTGTAGTTCTGTAGTCCAATTCCTGAACAACGATATAGGCTGGTTTGCTTTTGATGCCAATCGGTACCGCAAGTTCAAAAATGTTTGCTGGATCGGCCAACAATAAAAGCGCTGGATCGGTTTCCAGCGCTTCAAATACTCTGTTTTTCAGTTGTAATGCTCTTTCTGCAACATTCATAGCTTGTACCCTTTCCTAATAACGGCTACCATCGCTTCAAGCATTCGATCGTTTGCACTTTTCATACTCTGCTGAATAAACGGGTTAGCCGGTTGATGGATCGTACCGAATTCCGGTAAATGGACACGGTATTTTGTATCTTTTGTAGGGCCGACCACAGCATATATCTCACCATCAGGGTCCTTTCTCGTGCGATTACCGACTATAATATCTTCATCAATGTGGGGATGGCTCCCTCCAATATTGGAACGGGGAGCATTCTTGTTAATTTCCTTCGCAAGAATCGCGCCGCCGGCTTTCACAGCAGCTTTATTTATTTTTTCGTCCTTCCTTGCGAGTGAAGATAAATATGAATCTAATTCTTTAAAGCCCTGCATCTCCATTTCGATTTTCATTATTCCACCGCCTTTGCCCTGATTGTGGTGAAATTTTTTCGTGAATAGTTCGGAAGAATTGATTCGATCTCATATGATTGGTTCTCAAACAGAATCCGCATATGTTTGTCGATATCCTCACGGTGTCGGATCGTAAATTTTATTGTATGTTCTTTTTGTACAGCCGCTGCTGCATAGTATTCCCGGCCTTTTAATCCTTCAGCTTTTGCCCAACATTCAACGACCGTTTCATAGTCACCTTCCACAGGGAGACGGCCGCCTTCTTTTTTCTTTTGAAACTTGATTCGATATCGCATGTCATTCAGCATCGGCATCAGTCTCCGAAACTGTGTATTTTAATTGATTGATCAACGTTGTCAGAACTCCATCAAGGTTTGAAGTTGTGCCAGCTATTTCACGGTTTTCATACCAGTGAGTTACAAAAGCCTTTACACACAAATCTGCGCGAGCTGAATTATTTGGGAATTTCAGGCCCGTTGCGGTCGTAATGTATTCTTTTGCTGAAGCGATAAACCCAAGAATTAAATCATCCTCCAGATCACCATCGACCCGGAGGAATTTTTTCGCCTCTTCAAGCTCTTTTTGTTGGGTTTCAGTCATAGGGCATCACCTATCTTTCGTTAACTAGATGAACCGCCTTTGAGCTCATCAATTTGCTTTTGTAGGTCTTCAAAAATGGCCTTTACTTCGCTGTTAAAGTGATCCGGCATGACACTGCCGGTTCCGATGTTGTTGCTTCTAACAGACTTGTCCGCAAGCATTTCATGTAGGATACTTTTCTCTCCAATTTCAGCCGGATCGCCTTTGTCACCTTTCGGGCCTTGTGGTCCTTGTTCACCTTGCGGACCTGGTTCGCCTTTATCCCCCTTGTCGCCTTTTGGACCTTGGGGTCCCTGCGGCCCAGGTTCCCCCGGCATCCCTTTGATGTATAAAGGATTATCTTCACTGTTGCCTTTCAAGTAAACAGGCGTTACCGGTTTTCCTGTGCCGTCGTCCTCTGCGGAAGTATAAACACCATTGCTTTGGTTTAAAAATTGATCTGCCATTTTTCCTCATCCTTTTCTTTTATTATTTTCCAACATCAACTGATTTATCTTCTGAGCCGCCAGCGCTTGGAGTTTCATTGTCAGGAACTGCATCTTTAATTGATGAAAATTCCGCGTAAACCACCGCATCTGTATCCCATAGGACTACGTCCTCACGTTCAATGATTCGCACATCTGTAGAGTTACGGTAGAATGCTTTACCACCGACATTTGTCGTTAAAATGGAATACTGCTGGCGGTCAAACAGTTTAACGGCTTCTTTAAGGTCTCCGATGATTAACGGATGTTTTGGTGTTTTTGTGCCGTTGCTCGGCAAATACTTATCAGAAATCACAGAAACCGGCTTTCCAAACAACAACTTTTTCGTCGGGTCTGTAGGATTCGGCTGAAGTAGATAGCGGCCGAACGCGTCTTTCAGTTTATCCAACATATTAAAGCCGGATTGGTTTGTGACAACTTTAGTTGTCGCATTAATAGCTGGATCGAGTTTGACATTAAGAATGTCTTTAATATCGTCCTGTTTTGAAACCGTTGTTTTTGCAAGGGTCCCCAATTGATTAAGGATCAACGTATTGCGGGTTACGGCTGATTTTTTCGCCAACCAAGTCGTTAGATACTGCAAGAGCGCTTCCTTTGTATCTGCAAGCAAATCATTTGAAAGAACCAAGATCCCGGCATAATCCTTGATGTTATATTTAATGTTTTCAAATTTAGGGTTCTCTAACTCTTCAATATTTTCTAATTCCTCAAGATTTGCCAATGGGGTGATATCTGATAATTTTTCAAGAACCCGTGAACCTTTGTTTGTTGATACCGGAATGACATCGACGAGATTTGCCAGGGTATCAAATTGGCGTCGTTTTTCATTAATTTTCGTGGAGATATCCTGCGGTACAATAAGCCCGCCATCCTCATCCACACCTTCTTTCATCGCGGCAAGAGGCTGCGGTACTTTGCCTGTTCTAAGGGCGTGAGCAAAAAGTTGAACATGATTCTTCACTTCTGTTTCAGCGATATCATCCGTTGCCTGTTGCGGTGTCTTTGTCTCTGGATCATGCTGCGGCTCTTCTTGTGCATATGAAACCTGCATGTTTCGTAAATCCTCATATGTTTGAATTTGATCTTTAATTTGTTGAGCCTCAGCAAGCAGTTTTTTGGCTTCGTCCATTTTCCCTTCATCGGTCAGCGCTTCAATTTTTGTACGTTTTTCCGCCAAGGTCTGGCGCAATTCTCGTTCTTTTTTGGACATCCCGCCCCCGGCAAAAAATTGAATATCAAGTCTCAATAACTTTTTCTGTTTCAAATGCTTGTCCTCCTTAAAAGTGGCATAAAAAAAGAACCCTTAAAGATTTAAGAGTTCAAGTTTCATATTGATCTTTTGTTTTAGTAATTCATCCGGCTTAGTTTCTTCAGCCGGACTTTCAGCAGTAGATTGAGCAACGATCTTGCCTGGAACATGTTTAAAATGAGCCAGAACATGATGATCAATACAGGCTGCTACATCCTTTGACTCTGAAACCTCATCGATCAAGCCATAATTTAAAGCTTCATCAGCAGTAAGCCAGGTTTCTTCATCCAGCAGCTGGCGTAAAGTCGCGTCATCCAGTTTGTCTCCTGCTTTCGCAAGATATGTGGAAACGATACTTTCAGTAATCTTGTCCAGATCATCGGCTGCCTTCCGGAATTCCGCTGCATTCCCGACCATCCCCATGTATGGGTTGTGAATCATCATCATGGCGTTACTTGGCATCGTGATGTTGTCCCCCGCCATTGCAATGACAGAAGCAATACTTCCAGCCAGTGCATCCACATAGACATTGATTTTTGCCTTGTGACGCTGAAGCATCGAATGAATAGCCTGCCCCTCAAAAACATCCCCACCAGGCGAATTGATGTACAAATCAATAAAGCTCACATCACCTAAACTTTTCAATTCAGACTGAAAGGCTTTAGATGAACTTTCACTGAACCAGCCTTCGCCAGTTATCGAACCGTAAAGCGTGATTTCAGCGGACGAATCATTCAGAACCTTCATGTTCCAATACTTGTTTTTCTTCTTCTGTTCCGTTGCCATCACCCCCTTTCAGGCGATTTGAAGACCGTTTGACCTTGCTAAGTTGATACTCTTTCATAATTGAAAGGGGAACAAGGTTTAAGTTTCCGTAATGCTCATCGCCGATCTCTCCGATGCCTGTCATGTCCTCTTTTTGAAGAATAGTATTAACGCTAAAAGCGCCGACACTTTGCATCGTTTTATAAAATTCAGCACGTGATTTACTGTCCCCGCGGAGCTCTGATTCCAGGTTAAATTTAAAGTAATAGCCAGCTCCCCGCTGCTTCTCTGTCAAAACCTTATCGTTTAACTCTTGTTCAATATTTGTGACGATTGGCTGTAAAGTGGTTTTGACATAATCTAAGGATTGTTGCTCAATATTTGAAAATGTTGCCCTGTCCAGCTCACCTATTTTATGCGGAGGCACCTTATAAATCGATGCAATCTGCTGACGATTCCACTTCATTGACTCTATAAATTGAGCATCCTTCATAGGCATTGTTACTTGTGAATAATCGAGGCCGGCGTCTAAAACTGCAATAGACTGCCCCGCATTCACCCGCTCCCAGTCTTCCCTAAGAATTTGTTTGCTTTTTCTGTCTAAAAGGGTCGGCGCTTTTACAACGCCAAATGGTGCGCCGCCATTCTTGTAAAATTTCGCGTTAAATTTTGTCGCAGCTCTATTTGATCCGATATTGTCCCGAATAACTGAAATCGGGGTTTGGCCTACAATTCCGTCAAGAGACAGGTTTTTAAAATGCAGTACCTCTTCGTAAAAAAATTCACGGTACTTGCCGTCAAGTGTGGTTGAATACCATACCCGGCCGTTATTTGGATCAATATTCGTATTTGTCGCTTCAGGGTCTAATGGTCTGATCCCAGCCACATTCCCGTCTTTATCAAAAAGCAAAAGATTATAGCTGTTTCCCCAAGTACACAATCTCGTAACCAAAAGCCGTTTCCACACAAAGCTTGTCATGTAGTTATTGACTTTGTTCAGAATAATGTCGCTTACTTCATTTTGAATCTGTTGTATGTTTCCGTTTTGATTCTGAAAAAGTTTAATCGGCAGTTTCGCAATATCATCAGCTAAAACAATCACGCAAGCATATACATCCGGATGCAAAACGGCCGTTTTTGTTGATACTCTTTCACCAGATGAACTCTCTGTCCCGGCAAAAATATTTCTAAACCAATTAGCCGGATGGAGAAGGGAACCGCTATCCTCTTCAGCAATTTCATTTTTTATTCCGCTCTTTAAACGGCTTAATAGCATCTATTTCCCTCCCTCATCCTTATTTTTTTGACGAACAAATCCTGCCAAGCTGGCAAGAGAAAATAAAAAAACACCGGTTGCAATTAAACCCGCGTTTATGTTCATCCGATATATGGCTATTGAAATGAATACCATGCCTGCGAGCAGCAAGATATCCTCTAAAATCAACTGCAAGAACCTTAGAAATTTCAGCATTTCCACCCCCTACAGGCTGAACGATCCAGATTGTATATAAGCGTTTAAGTCAACGGCCGTATCAATTTGCGAAGCCCGCACGTGTGCATTGATAAGCGCAGCCGCCGGGTCAATCCGTTGTGTTGACTTTGACTTGTCCAGCATTATGTTTTCCTGGGCATCTACTTTTGTAATGGCATTCCCCATGGCCCATGTCAGCAGATCATTTTTATTGTGAATGATCTTCTTGGCCTTTACTTTTTCACGGAAGTCTTTCGTTGGTTCAGATAATGTAGCAACACCCTGTCGAATTTCAATCATGACATATCCGTCAGCCTCCATCTGTTGGGCAAATTGTGTAGCATTATACGGATCGTAACCAATTTCTTTGATTCGCCACCCTTTCTCTTTCTCCATTTTTTTAATGTAGGTTCTGATATAGTCATAATCGACAACAGCGCCATCGGTGACGGTTAACCAATTCTTTTTCCTCCACAAATCATAAGGTACATTATCTGTCTTCATGCGCTCATAAAATGTATCTTCTGGCATAAAACCGTGACTCTCTACAGCAAAGCTCCCGTTATCCAACGGAAAAATAAAGGATACAGCTGTCAGGTCAATTCGTTTTGATAAGTCAATCCCAACATAACACTCGCGGCCGGTTAGATTAGGGAAATGATCAGATCCACAATCTTTCCAGGCCTGCATATCCATATAGCCATTTTCACGCATATTGACCCAGATATTCATATTTTTAGTGAGGAAATTACGCATTTTTTCAGGAACCGCGAGAGCTACTTCAAGCTCGCCGCGCAAATACTCTAACCCGTGTTCATTAGCAGCCACAATAGGGTTTGCTTTTATCCAGTTACACTCATCCTTGATGTCATCGCCCTTATCCAGTTCATTGATCATCACAAAATACTGTTCATTGGTTTCTACTTTGTTTGGGTCTAAAATCCGAGAGACGTAATCATATTCCACCCGGTAAGCTGGATTGTTTAACTCAAAGCCAGCAGTCGTGATAATAATCATCAATGGCTGGTTTCTTGCTCCCATTCCAGAAGCAAGGACGTCATAAATTTCGGATGTTTTATGCGCGTGATATTCGTCAATAATGCCACATTGAGGGTTGAAACCGTCCCCTGTTTTACCAGCATCCTTAGATAAAGCTTTGATAATTGAATTTGTTTTTGGGTGCTCAATGGTACTGTATGCAATCCTGTATTTTTGCTCCGGTTTGTTTAAAAGTTCGCACCCTTCTATCTGGGCTTTTATCTCTTTCCAACATATTTGAGCCTGTTCAGTTTTTGTGGCTCCAATGTATACCTCCGACATGTTTTCACCGCTTGCCATAGCCTCATATGAAGCGACACAGGCCAAGCTCTGAGTTTTTGCATTTTTACGGCCAACCTGCCAATACACTTTCCTGAAACGGCGGAATCCCGTATCTTTGTGAACCCATCCGTAAACATTACCGAAAATAAAAATCTGTATTGGTTCAGGTACAATATTTTGTCCTTGTAACGGCCCCTTGGTATGTTTAAATTGAGTCATCCAAAAGAGAAAACGCCGAGCCTTCTCGTCATCGAATACGTAGGGAAATTCTCTTGTCCCTTCCCTTTTGATGTCTTTTAAGAATCGCTCACAAGCCCAAATATGCTTTTGACACGCAACAATCTCGCCCGATACCACATCGCGCGAGTAGTCAATCATAAACTGTTTAATTGTATTCATACATTATTGAACTCCTTTTCCGCTGCTGTTTTTTCGCGTTCTTCTTGGGTCTTGGTGATCGCCAGCTTGGCACGTGCAGACGGAGTGAGCCCAAAATCATTTGCAGCCGATTTCATTTGATCATAGAAGTTTTTCTGTCGTTTCAGGAGGGGATGCTCTTCTCCAATCAACTTGACCGGCTCCCCGTTTTCACCTTGACCCTCTGTATGAATCATGATGCCGTCTTCTTCAATAATTTTTGTAATAGAGATGTACTGAGAATAGGCGTTACAGTAGGCGGCTAACATGCTGATATCCGCCTCCGTCATAATTTCCACCTCAGATAATAAAGCAGCAATCCGCTTAAATTCTTTTTTAGCCACCTTATCCAGCCAGGTAGGCGGTTTGATATTTTCAGAGCGCATTTTCATCTTTTTTTCATGTTTGGCCCTGGCGGCAAGCTCTTTCGTATTCTTTTTATTTGGATTGCCCTGTATTAATTGAAGGGCTGCGGATTTTGCAGGTCTCGGCATGTTTTCTCACCTCATTTCTTAAAAAAATTGCAATTTTGCGCTTGTTTTTTCTCAGTCTCATGGTATGATGAAAGCAACAACAAAACCAGTCATATCAAGCCCTCTCGGCAAATTTGCCGGGAGGGTTCTTTGTGTTTTCGGGAACTTTGAAAAGCGGTGTTTGTTTGCAGAAGAGGGGGCGCCGTTCCCGCGGCGGTTGCTTCCCAAGGATTTTCATAGGGGGGTATCCCTACTTGATCGGCTTGCTCCGGTCGCCGTGAACCTTGTTATGGCAGGCATTGCAGAGACTTTCAAGATTTGAAAGGTCTAAACGCTTGGACCAGTCCTGCTTAACCTCCACAATATGATGAACCATGTCAGCAGGCGTGAAACGGTGTTCTCTCAAGCACCGCTGGCAAAGACGATTGTCTCGAAGTAAAACAAGTTCTCTTGTTCGTTTCCATTCTGTTGATTTATAAAAACTTGTTATTGTTTTGTTTCTTGAATGTTTGTTGTAATGTTTCGTTTCCTCCTGCTTGACGTGCTTATGGTCAGGGCAGTAGCCCTCTCGGGTAAGAGCCTTACACCCGTGGGCCTTACACTCCCTTAATGGCTTAGGCGGCATTATAATCCTCCTTCAGTGCCAAACACTTATTGGTTCAGCTCTTCATTTGCTTGCTCTACTAAAGGCTGCATAAGTAGACCTATACGCTCTTTTAAATTGAAATACTCTGTCAAAAGGCGCTCGGATTTCTTTAGCCTCTTGGCTTTCGCATATTGGTTCTTTACACCTCTAATACGCTTTTGTAGGACTCTAATTTGTGGGGTAGTCACAGAAAACACGGCCCTATGCTGGCAGGCGGGGCATTGAACATACCCAATTTCAACGCCATTCTCCCTTTTCTCCTCCCGCAATAAAACCCCATGTACCTCGCCGCAATGCTCGCATTTTGATTCCATCCAGATCATCTCCTCAAATAAAAAACGCTCTCCCGTTTTAGGAAAGCGCCCGTTTCTTAAATATCCGTCTTTTTTGATAACCACACCAAAAAACTTCTACGAACTCGATAATACATTATCTAAATCGCTTAATTCTTAGTTGATTTTTCGTATTTTTCTAATGCTGTTGCTAACATCTCAGCGTTCAGTTTGATCATAGTTTCATAGAGTTGATATACTTCTTGCCCTTTAACTTCTTGAATTGATGGCATGTACTCATCAACTAACTCAGATGCAATTTTAGCGAACTTACGATCCAAGATTATCCCTCCCTTCTATGTAAATTCTACCATAAAAGGAAGAGAAACGCTCATCTAATTGCATCTAGACTTTTAATGAAACCCTCCTCTTTTATATTCTTTCTAAACTAGCCCCACACTCAGAGGCACCCTTTGGCCGCTGATCGTCTATTCTGAGATTCACTGGACCCGGTTTACAGAGAATATAAAACCAAGGGGTTTAAGATTGCCCCCCTGAAACGCTTGCTTTCATCCGACTATCCGTGTGCACCTGAACACCTTTGGTGGTATGCAACTACTCAAACAAAAAAGCGCCCTCCATTGGAAAGCGCTACTAATTGGTTCTTATGAATCAAATTGTTCGGGTAAATTCTCTCTGCGGAGTGACTCCCATTCTGTAATAATTTTTTGGTTTTCTACGTCATGGGAAAGAATAGTAACTATCTCAAATTTCTTAACCTTATCAAGATATAATCTCCCTGTTTTACACAACCATTCCTTTATGTCAATATCCTTTAAATTACAAGGAGCATTTACAAGAGCAGTCCCAGAAACTCTTAATTCCAATAAATATTCTCCGTTTTTAGTGAAATAGACACCCTCATAATCGCCATTTCTTGGACTTCTCTCACATTTCACTTTTTGTCGCTCAGCTTCTTCTCGACGACGTTTTTCTTCTTCATCTCTTTGACGTACAATTGCTTGCTGTTGAGGACTATAGTTTCCCATATCATACCTATAACCCAAATTATCACCTCCCACCTTATTATCGGTGAAAAAAAATGACAATGGAACCTTTTGCAAAATTTGTCGAATAAAATTTACGCTAATGTCTTGTTTTTCTTCTATATTCTCTTCTCTGTTTAAGTTCCTTTTCTTTATCCTCAATGTCAGAAATACACTCTATGATCAACATATGATAATATCTTGTTTTTTTGACTCTTCTTGTGTATAGATACATCAAAACGAGTATGCCTACAATAAGAATAAAAGTCCCACAAGCTATAAAAGGGAAAAAGCCTCCCAAAACTAAATCATTAATCTCTTTTTTTATTGGAGAATAAATTCCTGTTAATAGATCATTTTGATCCACAGAGCTCATTTTTTTAAATTTTTCCTCAGCAATTGTTGTAGTTACTTTAGTGTTTATTGCTGAAGTCATTACTTGTGTACTAATAGTGAAAAAGCAGACCATTAAAGTACACAGTAACGTTAAAGCGGTAATTAAAACGGTAATAATAAGATTATAAAAAAAACTTGTATCTTTATTTGTCTCTATTTCAATGTCATACCGTTCTTTTAATAACAAAAAATCCGATTTTGTATGATCTTCTTTTAATTTTTCCTTAAATTTATTTTGATCCTTAACAGAGTTCCCGAATCCCCCTTCTTTCTCTATTTTTTTAAAATACTTTATTACATTTTTTTCTTTTGCTAATTTTTCATTCAATATCTATCACCAATATGCTTATCGGTTAAAAAATAAACAAGTAAATATTTCGCAAAATTTGTCGAACAATTCCTCCTTATGCTAAATGCTTATTCAAAATTGCGCCTTACCATACTCCGGGAGGAAGCCAAGCATTGTAAGACGGCATCTCTAAAAAACATACTTCTTACAATCTCCCGATACCAAAGTCGCAAGACTAGCGCGATCCGGCTCAGAATGTTCCTCCCGTTTGGCTTCATTCTTCATCGCCTTGATTTGAGTATCCGAATTCACCTTGATAAGGGAATGGTGCATTTCCCGTTATTTCTTGATAAGTAAATCTTATCGATAAAACACACATAAAAATTCCCCCTCTTTATCCCCCCGATTATCGGAAAAATGTCGAGATTTTGTCGGGTTTTTCTCGATGAAAAAAGCCCTCAGATAATTCCGAGAGCTGTTGCTATACGGTATATTGCCCGCTGTTTTATTTCATAATAGGTATCCTTTTTCATCCCGAGTTCCATATAAATATTGATATCTTTCACCCTGGCAGCCGTTAGGTATTTCTTTTCAATGATCAAACGTTCCTCATCGTCCAAGCTGTTTTGTAAAGCCCGTTCCATCTGCTTGACCTTGAGCTCGTTTACGGTAAATGAATCCCGGAGGGAAGGGAAAATGTTAATGCCAGCAGATGAACATTCTTTTTTATTCTCTAATTGGACTTTGAGCGCGCGGTAATTTTTCAGTTCTTTGATGACTATTTTTCGGACGGCTTTTTCGTCCACATCATCGAGAAAAGATAGCTGTTCTTTTGACATCCTTTCCCTCCATTCGTTCATTTTTCTTTTTCCCATTCTTGGATCCGTCTTTCAGCAATCTCCATCCAGATGAACGGAGCAGCAAGAATGACGATTCCTATAATTAGATAAATCATAACTCCTCCTTAGCGGCGCTCGCGCCGCCTCCTCGTCACCGAAAGCCATTTTAAAAGTTTCTTCAAAGAATTCAATCTGCTCATTCGTCATTTTCTCAAAATTCGGACCGTGTTCGGGGACGTGAAAAGCCGATGCCTTTTGAATAATAATTTTCGTTCATTATGCATCCTCTTATCCTTTCCTGCCTTTGGTCTAACGATAATTTATAGCTGTGCTTGAAGTCATTTTCACATTGAGTTTTTAGCGTGAAGCTCAATAAACATCAATGCCTCCCATGTCAATCAACCTATTATCGTGTTAAAATTAGAAAAAAATAGAATGGAGTTGTTATGTTTGGTTAAGGAATTATCATCAGATTATTTAGCATTAGAGCTAGGGTTGTACCAACCTATTACCATCAATGAAGAAAACGTCGAAAAATTTGAATCTTATTTAAGAAAACCCCATAATATTCAATTTGACTGTTACTGTGTTGAGTGTAAAAAAGAATCAACTTTTAAATTCCATCACCATACGGGAGGGACTTTACCAAACCGTTATAATCCAGATGATATTTTAACTAGAATTAAATCCACCTGGCCTGTTGTGTTAATGTTCAAATGTCAAAGGGATGAATCTCATTTATTCTATTTTTCGCTACTTATTCGTGACAATAAAGTGACTAAGATTGGACAATATCCATCCCTTGCTGACCTTCAATTACATAAAATTGATAAATATCGAAAAATCTTAAATGACGATTATCGGGATTTCTCCAAAGCAATACGACTGAATTCCCAAGAAATTGGCGCTGGATCATTTGTCTATCTTCGTAGAATCTTTGAAAATTTAATTGAAGAAACTAGACAGAAAGCAGCATCTCAAGATCCTAACTGGGACAACAGCAACTTTGAAGGGTCTAAAATGGATCATAAAATTAAATTACTTAAAGATTATTTACCGGATTTCCTTGTTGAAAATAGAAAGCTGTATGCAATTTTAAGTAAAGGTATACATGAACTGACTGAAAAAGAATGTCTTGAACTATTCCCAAATGTGCAACTTGCGATCGAATTAATACTCGATGAAAAAATTCATCAAAAAGAGAAACAGATCAAGATATCTTCTGTAAAGAACTTTGTGTCAGCTACTATTGAAAAATTTAAAAGTTAGAGACTAAACTATCTTTTCAGGATGGTTTAATTTTTCTCGACTCCTGCCCAACACTCTTCCTCAGCCAAATGAGTCGTCGTTTTCTGCTTGTAATTTCAAACAAGGCCCCCCTTTAACAGCTCCCGGGCCATATAATGAAAATGGTGGTAGATATAGTTTCCGGTCGCGCTCGGATTAATAAAAACGGTTGAGAAATTGTAACGGACTTCAAACGTTTTTAAGCTCCCAAGCAAAGATTGCGGCTTATATTGTGAGCGATATTTTCCGTTCAATATTTTTTGGTAGCCTTCCAGATCCTCCACAAGAAGAGTGAAAGGGTGTTTGGCTGCACGAATCAATTCATTTTCAAACCGGGAACGGTCCTTAATGGATTGAACCAGCTCATCAACTCCATTTTTCCGTTCGATAGCAGCGTTCAAATACATGTCCCGGCTGATCCCGTATTCCTCGTTTTTCGGGATCATGGCGGAATAATCGCCCGTCTTCATCCCTTTGAATTTGATGGATACGTTCTTTTTGCGGAGATAGTCAAGAACATGCTGGTTCTTCTGCTCTCTCGTATCCACAATAATGATCATGCTGTCGAGAATATTTTTCATTTCAGTATCCGAATAGTTATAGTGAATAATCGTCATGCTTTCTTCCCCTTAAAGTACGACATGGCCCTTTCATAGATTTCTAAAGAGAGCTTATCCGTTTCTTCATCCTCAAAATTCGCAACGGAGCTGTTCAGATCTCTCCAGCCGTTCTCCCAAAATAGAACGAGCAATCTCGCGGCTTTGGTTGCCGCATCCCAATCATGATTGAACCAGTCGTCTATTTTTGGATTCATTTCTTGATCTATGCCCACAAAATAATTGATGATTTTATCAATGGTCTGTTTGACTTTATGATCCTGCACTGAGTATTCACCTTTTAAATACTGGATGAGCCGTTTTTTATAAGACTGAACAAATTCCACAAGTTCTGGATAGACGTTCTCCGGATTCTCGATAAAAAGATTGTTTCCATCCAAGACTAAAGGTGATCCCAAAAAGGCAAGGTCATCACAAATTTGTTTTGGGTGCAAAATTATCACCTCTTTTAAAAAGGGGTTACTAAAGGGTTATCGAACTTAAATTTCAGTAACCCTTTAAAAACTCAGTCATATCAAGGGTTTCAACCTCTTTTGGGTTACTGGGTTATCAAAGGTTACCTATTTTTCTATTAAAGTCTATATACTTATATATATATTTATTTTTTATTTATTTTTTTCATGAGAACGGAACATAGAATTTAAGTAACCCTTAGTAACCCCTAAATAATGTAAAACCTCACAAACCCTTATATATCAATGGTTAAAGCTTCTTTCTATTGATAGAAGCGACCTTATTTGGGTTACTTTTTGAAGAAAATTCAGTAACCCTTTCAGTAACCCGCCCATCATTATTCTGCAAAAAACTTCCTCCGGCATATTGATTTAATGTCATCCCATGAATAAATGTTTTGTTTTTTGCGCCTTTTTCTTTTTTAAAACCTCGAATTTCTAATTGACGATAAAAGGCGCGATTTTTTAACTCAACATCATCATTTTCATAACACCAATCTTTGTATTCCTTATAGAGTTCCTTTGCTTCGACTTTTGCAGCCGGATGAGTGACACACTTTTCAGCAAGAAAAGGGGCGAGAATGTCCATATCCTCCCGGTAGCCTTCCGTCGCCTTCCTGATCGCTTCCGGTTCTCCCAGGCCTTCCTTCTGCCACTTCAAGCAGCCCTCAATAGCCCACCGCAGGATCCCTGGCATTTCCGCAGCCAGTTTCTGCGGCAGCTTCTTGTCTACTTTTTCTTTTGGTATCGTGACAGTAAACGGGATCAGCCGGATCCGGCGCCAAATCCCCTCATCGCTGCCTTTAACGATCGGTTTATGGTTTGTGGTAAAGAAGACTTTAAATTCCGGTGTAAACTCAAAGTATTCTTGACGCAGAAAACGTGCTGACATCTTTTCGCCGCCGGTGATCTGCTTCACCAACGATTCAGACAGCTGCTGTCCCTCTTCACTCTCGACAGCCGACACAAACCGGGCGCCGTCCAACCTGGCAATGTCATTGTTTATGGCGCTGTCATTTTTCTTCTTTATGAAGGTGTCGCTGTTTGTCTGCCGCCCATAGTCCCCGAACAGGTGCTGAACAGTATTGATAAAGGTTGATTTACCATTCCGACCGTTCCCAAATAGAAAGAACATGACCTGTTCTGTGGTATCCCCGGTCAGCGAATAGCCAATTGCCTTTTGCATGAAATCAATAATTTCATAGTTTGGTGCGCCCTGGTCATCTATAAAAATACTTTCCAAGAAAGCTTTCCAGTTCGGACAGTCGGCGTCCGGTTGATAAGAGACAGGAGATATTTTTGTAAAAAGCAGATCCCGATCATGCGGCAGAAGTTCTCCTGTTTTCAGATCAATCACACCGTTATCGCAATTGAAAAGATATTTGTGGGAGTCCAGTTCCTGCTTCCTCACTGAAACCATTGGTCGGACATCTAAAATGGTGTTCATCCGTATATTGCGGCGCTCGCATTTCTTCGCCCAATCATTGAGCTGTTTTTTTCGGAATTTGTCTTCTGTGGCCTTGGCCTCGCCGTATAATGCCCGTAATGTTTTCGCAGTGATGGCTTCAATTTTCCGTTTGCTGTCTTCTTCCCATCGCTTGCCGTTCCAGATCAGCCAGTCAAGCTCGTTACAGTATCGGATATTCTTTCCGTGGTAGTAGACAATTCGTTCAGCATTGCCAAGCTCCGTTAAATGAAAGACCGGCGGGGTGTCAATGATCTCTTCAGTATCCTCAACTTGAGAATTAGAATTATCGGAATGGGAAATGTACACCTCATACGGCTGTTCCTGCTGCTCTTCCAGCAAATCAGAAATTGTGGTATGAGTAGAATAAACGGCAGCGGCAATGGTCATGTCTCCATATGTAGCGCCGTCAGATGAATGCTGTCGATCCCATTTCTCCCGGAACAAACCCGATTCGCGAAACATGGAATCCATTTTTGCGGGATCCTTATCCGTCCAGAATGCCAGGTGATTACACAAAGCCATATCTGTGGCCGAGTGATCATCATTTATCAGATGGCCGTTAAACAGATCCTGAATGCTTTTCCCGTTCTTGCTGTTGAACATCCTTTCCCATATCTCCTTATTGGAGAGATTGCTCATATCACGGGATGAAGCAGCAGGCGGGTTGGACGGTTTCGATTCTTCTTTTTTGTCCTTCAAATATTTATCGAACAGCTCTTTGAGCTCGTCCGTTCGTTCTTCAACGGCCCCGACCCCGAGGCTATTACCGGTAAAGGTAAAATAGCGGCCGTGGCGGTATACTTCCAGTCCGAGTTCGGGATTTTTTCTCCCCGTACCCGGCCCGCGCAATGGAATCTTACCTTTTGTGATGATGTGGACTCCTTTGCCGCTGGGTGAATATTCGGTGTAGCTTCCAATAGCCTGAACGATTTCCTCAGCGAACGGGGACAAGACACCGTCCTCCACACAATGATCTATGTCTATGCCGATGAACGGATCATCTTTTGAAAACATGAAGCCGATCCCGTCATAATCTCGATCGTTATAAAATTTCAAAACGGTCGGGAATGTCGACCAGGTTCTTTTATTACTGGATTGAGCCATGCTGCCGTCAATCTGGTACGGCATTTTTGTTTTCTTACCGTCACGTTCTTCGGAACGCCATAAAATCCACTGAGGGGCGTTTTTTAGCTCTTGCGGTATGTTCTTAAATTCGTACATGTGATAACTCCCCTTTAAAAACGAGGGAGCTATACACTCCCTCAAATGTGTTTTTTATGATCAAAACGGTACATCATCGTCACTGATGTTAACTGGAGCTGCTTCCGGTGCAGGTGCCTCAGACGGCTTAAACGCTTTGACTTCCGGATACTTTTTGCCGTTATGCTCTCGTTCTCCGACAACCAGGCGAACCGGCTTATTCAGGAACGCATTGGCCCATTCAATATGATCTTTAAATTTCATTCCGTTTGGAAAACCTGCGGCCTTTGATGCTTGATGAAATCTCCACATAGCATTGTCTGTAACCGTAAAGTTA
The DNA here is from genome assembly GCF_037976035.1 of Bacillus sp. FSL K6-0972. Classification (NCBI taxonomy): domain Bacteria; kingdom Bacillati; phylum Bacillota; class Bacilli; order Caryophanales; family Bacillaceae; genus Bacillus; species Bacillus sp. FSL K6-0972. Next base: position 3,379,985 of record NZ_CP150260.1, read on the forward strand.
TCGTATAGGATTTTTTGACCCTGACATGGCTGCTCAACGTCAGAACGGATTTCATAGTCTACGACAAGCCTTTTATTTCCGGATGAGGCTGCTGTTTTCTCCTCAAAATTGATAACTGTTGCCTCATATTCTCCTGGTTTAATCGGTTCAAAAGCTTCACCTTTGCTGTGGTCTACTGTAAACATTATTTTTCCTCCTTAGTCTTTAAAGCTTGTAATCTATCAAGTGCGGCGGATGCCAGCTTAATAGTCCATTGATCAAGTTTTTTATTTGCTTTGATCTGAAATTCTTCAACCATCTGCGCGGCTGCTTCGTTGCCGGAAACGATCGCTTTAATTTCATCAATCAAACGGGTCCGTTCCGCTTCTTCCTCTGCCTTCACGTCAATGCCGAGCTCAAGCCATTGGTAAAGCTTGCGGCCGACTTCTGGATTGAGTTTAAAAGAAGATCCTTCAAACATGCGGGTATTGTCTTTGGATGTTTCCGCCATGTGATCGATACTGATATTGAAATTCAGCATGAACTCGTATTCCATTTCGTCTTTCTGTACCGGTTTGGTCCCGACTTTGCGCGGTGCCATCTTTCCGTTTTCATCCGGTTCAACCACATACTCCGTTTTTGTTCTCAATGTCGCCAAGATGTGGACATCGTTTTGCGTTAAGGTCTTAATCAATTTGGTTGTTTCAGGCGCAAGCTTGCCCCAATTTTGAAATGAGTTGCCGGACATGCTCCCGTGTTTTTCTACTATCCCGCCTTCCCCTTGCCAGTTGTGGGAAAGCGAATCAATTACGACCACCTCGGCCCCGGCGTTCTTGATAGCCTCCACAGCCAATTGATAACGTTCTGTGGTGTAAGGCGGCGTAAAATCAATATGTTTAAAACTCCCGATCTGCACGTCATCAAATTGCAAGTTTGCATACAGTTTGGCGCGGCGGTGCTCAGTATCCACAACACCAATCTTGGACCAGACTTCCTCATCGCTTGCTTCCGGGTATGCTTCCCGCATCATTCCGTAAGCGACAAGCAGGGCGCCGGCAGTCTTTCCGGATCCACTCGGCCCGATAAAGCCGACAATTGCCTTTTCTTTTTCACGCTGTGCGTTTGTAACTTGAAACATCTATCACACCTCCACTTTGAAGCTTGTGGAGGCAGGTTCTATTTCTACCCCCGGAACAGCTTGTCCATTTTCATCAACGACAACCTTTTTGCCGTCCACCTCTTTGATGGACAGAGATTTTTTAAAGTCGCCCCATTTGACATCTTCTTTGATAAATTCAGTGAGTTCAGCTTCTTTGACATGCTTGAGAAGCTGGTCCTTATCGGCTGGTTTAGGTTGCTCTTTAATTGCGCGGCTTTTTGACTTGCCGTAAGGTGTGGAAAGTGTTTTTGCTTTCGGATCCTGCTCGAGCTGCTTTGAGTGATAAACGCTGACTAGGTTTTCAAAGAACTCCAGATTGTCCGCGACAGGTTTTAGCTCCTGGGTTTCCCATTCATCGATGCGCTGCCTTTCCGTTGCCGCCAGGGCCTTGATTTCTTTTTCCTGTGTCTTTAAAGCAGCTATTTTCCGAAACGCCCAATTTAGACTATTCATGTCCGTGATCTCAAACTGTGGACGGCTCTCCTGCTGCAGGCTATTATTTGAAATCTCGTTTAGTTCAAACGCCTGTAAAGGATTCATATATATTGCCTCCTAATTGATTTTGTAATAAACTCCATTTAAAATGAGGTTGTTAAGTATTGTTTTTAGTCGCCTTTGCCGAGGCGGCTTTTTTGTTCATAAGCTGACGGATAAAATGCAACAACTTGAAGTTTCCTGCTAATCTCAGTTACGTACCAAAAGCAATTATCGTAGGAACGCTGATCAATTCTTGTGTTCAATTTTTCAGCTGCATCCTGCACTTTTTGAAGAGCTGCCTCTTCATTCTTACAGTGATAGTCAATGCCAATTCGCCCGCCATTTTTTAATGCACTTTCAACAAGGGGCAATACTGAGTCAATCTGCTTTGGATCCATTTTCACCCTCTCTTTCTGCATCATTCTCGTCCTTCAAATTTTTCAAAGGATAACCGTAACGGTTAATCTCAGTGATCATTGGGTGCTCGATATTCATTGATACACTCTCCTCACAGTTGAAACATTAATCCCTCTGCTTGCGAGATTGGACACTATTTCACGGAGCTGGACGACTTGTTCTGGATGTTCCATCCGTTGAAGGTCCTTGCAATTTGAAATGATTGTCGCCGCAATTTCTACACATCCTTCAAAATCATGCTCCTCGATCGCGGCAGGCAATTCCGCAATAAGATCTCGCGTTGAAATGAACAGCCTTTCCGCCTTTTCACGGTCAGCTTTTAGAAATCTGTTTAGGTTCATGCCTTCAAAGCTCCTTCCTATATCTCCATTCCGCAATCACTGCAAACTGTGAACGTCTCGTAAGTTCCTGTGATCTCGATAGTTTCACTGTTTTCATTCCTACAATTCTTCAGAGCTTCGTTTTGAATCAGCTTAGCCCTGGCTTCCTTGCTTAAAGCAAGCCATTCTTTTGTTTTGATCTTCATTTCCTCACCTCCTTTCATTTAGTAGGGCTTAATGTCTTGGCTGTTCGGCTAACCATGTCAGTAGAAATTCTTTCATTTCAGCTGCAGGAAACCTCCACTTAGTTCCAACCTTGTATTTAGGACACCTAGGATCGTATAAAAACTTATCTATAATTTCTGGCCAACTCATATCTGTTTTTTCCTTCAAGGTTTTTGTATTCCAAAAAACCTTTTCATTATCAATAGCTTTTAAGTGTTCCTCAATTTTCTCTGAACAGATCCGTTTAATTTCGTCTTTATCAACCTGAACCGTTAGCATACCTATTATGAAACCTCCTTCATGTCTAGGATCTTGACAATTTTCTCTCTGACTTTTTTGCCTTCTCTTTTACCGTGTAAAATGTCAGAGAGATAGGGGCCTGAAATGTTTAGCATTTCGGCTAATTCTTTCTGCTGCATGCCGTTAAGTATTAACCAGGTCTTAACCCTTTTTCCGAAATCCAATTCCACAGAAAACACCTCCTATATATTTTTTGCTAATTATTTAGCTTTTTGTTGACTGAAAAATAGGATATATGCTAATATCTAAACATAGCGAATAAACCCTACAATTACAGCCTTTTACGTTGGGGAACGTGGTCTTAGGCTTTAGTTTGTAGTGTCCTGAAAGCTAAATAAGTAGCTTATGAACACAGTTTAATAAACTATATGCTAATTGTCAACACAAAAATAGCATAAAGTTTAATTTTTGTCATAGGCTCATTTAAGGATGGTTGATATGACAATAGTTGAAAGGATAAAAAAGTTGGCAAAAGAGCATAAAATATCTTTGGCTGAACTTGAAAGGAAGACCAAATTATCAAATGGAACAATTAGAAGATGGGATGAAAAAACTCCAGGTATAGACAAAGTTCAAAAAGTAGCTGATTATTTTAACGTCTCAGTTGATTACCTTCTCGGCAGAACAGAAAAGGAAACCTTTGAGCCTGAGCTAACTGCTAAAGATGAAAGAGATATACAGAAAGAGCTACAAAAAATTATAGAAGGGTTAGAAGGCAAGAACGGTTATGCCGCGTTTGACGGTCAAACTCTTGACGATATGGATGAAGAAGACAAAGAGTTGTTAATCGCGAGCTTGGAAAATTCCTTACGTCTCGCCAAAAGGATTTCAAAACAAAAATTCACTCCGAAAAAATATCGTAAGTAGGTGCTTTTGTGGAGTCAATTACTAAAAAGATAAAATCAATAACAAAAAAATTTGAAACAAACAATCCATTTAAAATTGCAAAAGAATTAGGAATTGAAGTGGTATATGAAGATTTAGGAAAAGCCCTGGGGTATTACAGTAGGCATTTCAGAGTTAAGGTCATTCACATTAATCAGAATGCGAATGAACATAACAAGGAGTTTATTTGCGCTCATGAGTTAGGTCATGCGATCTTTCATCCGGACGCAAACACTCCTTTTTTAAAAAGAAAGACATTATTCTCAACAGATCAAATCGAATTAGAAGCAAATTTTTTTGCAATAAATTTGTTGTTCTCATCTATCAATGGGTGTGTAACTGCAAAGGAAGCGATTGAACAATATGGGATTCCAGAACAGTTAGTCTTATCTAACATCACAAAAAATTTTGAATCCCAAAACAGAACATACATTCCGTTTTTAAGGAGCTGAGAAGATTGATTAGTTTCTCAAAAGTCTACAAAAACAAAGTGCATGTCGGTTGGAAAGGAACAGCTGAGGGGCCGAAACATCCAGTTACCGGAAAGCGTCAGCAAGTCACACGGAGAGGAAAAACACAAGCGATTGTAAAGGAAAAAATTTTGCAGGCTCTGAAAGATATTGAATCAAACTTAAACAAACCGATTAAGTCTAAATTAATTAAAGATTATCTTCCTGAGTGGCTAGAATTGTATAAAAAAGGGAAAGTAAAGCCTTCTACATATCGGGCTCATTATAGGAATATTCACAAATACCTTATACCTGAATTTGGTCATATTCAAATTAACAAATTAACTAGGGCACAATATCAGTCATTTATTAATAAGCTGTTAACATCACGCAAAACAAGCTCTGTAAGCCATATAAATGCAACAATGAGTAATGCCATGAGACAGGCTTACTTGAATGACGAGATTGTAAAAAACCCATGCACCGGTGTAATTATAAAAAAGATCGAAGAAATTGAGGAAGAGAAAAAAATCCATTATTGGGCTAAGAACCACATAAAACAATTTTTGAATGGTTTTGAAGATGAGGAGAAGGTTTATTACTATTTTTTTCTAACGTTGATTTATGCAGGTCCTAGGAAAGGTGAAGCTATGGCATTACAAGAAGAGGATTTAGATTTTGAAAATGATTATATAGATATTAACAAAACACTCCTCTATCATCTTTCAAGTGAAGAAGCTGTTTTCGGGCCGCCTAAAACAAAACATTCAAAAAGAAGAGTTAAAATAGATCCGTTTCTTTCAAGTCAATTAAAACAGCTTATCACTGTGAACAAAAAAAATAGACTTTCTGCTGGCCCATTAACTTCACCGCACAGATTCGTTTTCTGTAAAAAAGACGGATCTCGCTTACGTGAAAGGACCATTCAAAATGTCTTTACAAGAGTAAAAAGAAAAACTGGGGTTCCGGATATCTCCATCCATGATTTACGACATACTCACGCTGTTATGATGTTAGAGGCTGAAGCAAGTATGAAGGAAGTTCAAGAACGATTAGGCCACAAAGATATAAGAACAACATCAAATATTTACTCTCATATCACTCCCAAGATGGAAAATGAGGCAGTAAATAAGTTTTCAAGATATATGGCCGACTGATCCAATTGTGGTCATAATGTGGTCAGCCAGCCATAAATTTAAATTAAAACTTTAATAACCTCTGTCCAAAAAATACCCTAAACCTTACTCTCCCAAACGTTTCTCAAGCTCTGCTTTTTTCTCTTCGAAACCAGGCTTGCCAAGGAGGGCGAACATGTTGACTTTGTACGCTTCCACTCCAGGCTGGTCAAACGGGTTGACGCCGAGCAGGTATCCGCTCATTGCGCAGGCTTTTTCAAAGAAGTACACAAGGTAGCCGAACGTGTAAGCGTTCATTTCAGGTACGTTCACGATCAAGTTCGGCACATTACCGTCCGTGTGCGCGAGCATTGTGCCTTGGAACGCTTTTTTATTGACGAAGTCGACCGTTTTGCCGGCAAGATAGTTCAAGCCGTCAAGATCATTGTCCGCTTCTTCGATTGTCAGCTCGTGTCTTGGCTTTTCAACGTTCAGCACCGTTTCGAACATATCTCTTCTTCCTTCTTGTACGTATTGTCCAAGAGAGTGAAGATCAGTCGAGAAGTTGGCCGAAGAAGGATAAATGCCTTTTTCGTCTTTTCCTTCACTTTCACCAAAGAGCTGCTTCCACCATTCTGCGAAGTACTGAAGGCCCGGCTCGTAGTTGATCAGCATTTCAATCGTTTTGCCTTTGTTATAAAGGACGTTTCTGACGACCGCGTATTGGTAAGCCGGATTGTCTTCAAGCTCTGATGTGGAGAAGTCTTTGCTCGCATCGCGGGCGCCCTTCATCATTTCATCGATATCGGCTCCGCTGACTGCGATCGGAAGCAAGCCGACCGCTGTGAGCACAGAGAAGCGGCCCCCGACATCGTCAGGAATGATGAATGATTCAAAACCTTCCTCATTCGCAAGCGTTTTTAATGCGCCCCGCTCTTTATCAGTCGTTGCATAAATACGGCGTTTCGCTTCTTCTTTTCCATACTTTTCTTCAAGAAGCTTGCGGAAGATCCGGAAAGCAATCGCCGGTTCTGTCGTTGTACCTGATTTAGAAATCACGTTGATTGAAAAATCAGCGTCTTCAAGAAGATCCATCACGTCTCTCATGTAAGAAGAGCTGATGTTATTGCCGATGAAAATCACTTGCGGAGTTTTCCGCTTTTCTTTCGGCAGCACATTGTAAAATGAATGATTCAGCATTTCGATCGCTGCTCTTGCACCGAGGTAAGAACCGCCGATTCCGACAACAAGCAAAACATCGGAATCATTTTGAATTTTTTCGGCGCATTTTTTAATGCGGGCGAATTCTTCTTTGTCATAGTCAGTCGGAAGATCCACCCAGCCTAAAAAGTCGCTGCCCGCACCTGTTTTTTCGTGAATGGTATGGTGGGCGACTTTAACGAAGTCACGCAGATATGTAAGTTCATGTTCTTTAAAGAATGGCAATGCTCTTGAGTAGTCAAAACGGACATGCGTCATATTATTAAACCTCCAGTACTAGCTGTTTTCTTTCAAATACCCGCCAGCGCTTTCATTTTCATGAGAGTGCGGGCCAAAGGGTTTTAAAACATGTCGATTTTCGGCGACAGCCTCTTCCCTTTTCACTTTATATGAACTCCTTCGTTAAATCAAGTGACGAAAAAAAGGAGGATGGGGACTGGCGCGCCAAAAACGCATGTTTTTCAGCCCGCCACCCGCAGTTTTGTCAAAAAGATAACAATAAACAACGGCTCAAGAAATGGCGGTTCTCCTTGAGCCGTCAAGAAGTCTTATAAAGAAGCCTTCAAAATAGACAGAACATCGTCTTTATTCAGCGTTTTAAAACGGCCGAATTCGCCGTTTGCCATCGCTTTATCGGCAATGACGTCCAGCTTCTCATCTGTAATGTCATAATCGGCAAGACGATTTGGCGCGCCAAGGCTGGTCCAGAATTCAGACAGTTTCTCGATTCCAACAAGCGCCACTTCACGATCGGTTTTTCCTGTTTCATCTACATCAAAAACACGGACGGCAAGCTGTTTAAAGCGGCCGACATTCTCGGAAAGCGTGTGCTTCATCCAATTCGGGAACAGAATTGCAAGCCCTCCCGCATGCGGAATATCGTAGACGGCTGAAACAGCGTGCTCGATATTGTGCGTCGCCCAGTCTCCGCGTGCGCCCATTGATAGCATGCCGTTCAGCGCAATGGTGCCTGTATACAAAATCGTTTCGCGCAACTCATAGTTTTCTAGGTCTTCAATGAGCTTAGGAGCTGTTTCAATTACCGTTTTGAGCAGGGATTCGCACATCCGGTCCTGATAAGGGGTATTTTCGGTATGGTGAAAATATTGCTCAAACACGTGGGACATCATGTCGACAATGCCGTAAATCGTGTGGTCTTTTGGGACGGTAAACGTGTTGACCGGATCAAGAATTGAAAATTTAGGGAAGACGAGCGGGCTTCCCCAGCCGTATTTTTCATTGGTTTCCCAATTTGTGATCACAGATCCCGAATTCATTTCCGATCCTGTCGCTGCTAACGTTAAAACCGTTCCAAACGGCAGCGCATCAGCCGGAATATGTTTTTTCGTCACAATATCCCACGCGTCGCCGTCGTATTTCGCTCCAGCGGCGATCGCTTTCGTACAATCGATGACGCTTCCGCCGCCAACTGCCAATAGAAAGTCAATATCGTTCTCTTTGCAGATCGCGACTCCTTTATTCACGGTGGCAACACGCGGATTCGGTTCAACGCCAGGCAGTTCATGGACGGTTGCACCCGCCTTTTCAAGGATTGAAATGACTTGATCGTATAAACCGTTCCGCTTAATGCTGCCTCCGCCGTATACGAGCAAGACATTGCGGCCGTAGTGTTTCACCTCGTCTGCCAGCTTTTCAACTTCTCCCCGGCCGAAAATCAGCTTCGTGGGATTCCAATATGTAAAGTTATCCATCTACATCTCCTCCTTTATTTACTATTATGGGAAATCGCCAAGCGCCCTGTAAAGCGATCTGCTCCTCAGGCGTATAATGTTTCCAAATCGGTCGCAATCTATAAATGTGAAATAAAGGTCTTCAAAAAAGGAGGAAAAATAAATGAATGCACTTCAACGTATTGCATTGGTATTAACAATCATCGGAGCAATCAATTGGGGACTGATAGGATTTTTTCAATTTGACTTGGTTGCAGCCATTTTTGGCGGCCAAGGGTCTGCTTTAGCCCGGACCGTTTACGCGCTTGTCGGAATCGCAGGCCTGATCAACCTCGGCCTTTTATTTAAACCGGCTGAAGAGACCGCCGGCGAAGACGCCAAACAGCCTGAAATGCGTTAAAAAAACTCCGGCTTTTGCCGGAGTTTTTTCATTTACTTCTTAATAAGATCTTTTCTGTTGGACTGCTCGATCCACTCTTCAAGTTTGTCTTTTAACGTGTTGAACCCTTGTGGAGCAGCTGTATCTTCGGCTTGAACAGCCTTTTGTCTTCTAGGCTTGCTTTCTTTTCGTTCAGGAGCTGCCTGTGTAGCGCGGATAGAAAGGCTGATTTTGCCTTTTTCCTCATCTACAGAAAGAACCTTCACTTGCACCTCATCACCGATCGCCAAGTGTTCATTAATATCTTTAACGAAACCGTGTGTTACTTCAGAAATATGCACGAGTCCCTGTGTTTCTTCATCTAATGCAACAAACGCTCCATACGCCTGTAATCCAGTCACTTTTCCAGTGTAAACACTGCCTACTTCAAATTTTGCTGTCATAACTAACAACTCCTAAATCATATGAATTTAACTCTTTTTATACGCAATAAAAAATTATATCATACAAGTCTTTATTAAGCAAAAAAACTTTTTTAGCATTGGATGTTTAAAACCGAGATGAAAGGGGAATACTAAAGAACAACTAAGGCTTTCTAGTATTCCCCCCCTTATGTTGATGCGGACCTTTTAGGTGCGCATTTTTTTATTGAACTGCACCGACCTTCTGCACAAAGCGTTTCATTCTGACGAGCGCTTCCTGAAGCTGTTCAAGCGAGGAAGCATAGGAACATCTGATATAGCCTTCGCCGCTCGGACCGAAAACATTGCCCGGGACGACGGCGACTTTTTCGCTGATGAGAAGCTCCTCTGCAAACTCTTCGGAGCTCATGCCCGTTTTTTTAACGGACGGAAACGCGTAAAAAGCGCCCCCCGGCTGATGGCAGTCAAGCCCGATTTCGTTCAGTGAATCCACAAACACATTCCTTCGGCGGCGGTAGCTTTTTTTCATCTTTTCGACGTCTTCGAGGCCGTTTTTAAGGGCTTCCTCCGCCGCAAATTGAGCCATGCTTGGCGCGCACATCATCGAGTACTGGTGAATTTTCAGCATAGGGTCTCTTAAATATGCAGGAGCTGCTACATATCCAAGGCGCCAGCCTGTCATGGCAAACCCTTTTGAAAAACCAGATATCAATATCGTCCGTTTTTTCATTCCGGCGATTTCCGCAAAGCTTGTATAAGCTTCATCGTATGTCAGCTCGGCGTAAATTTCATCCGCTATTACAATCAGGTCATGCTTTTCAGCAAAAGCCGCGATCTCTTCCAGTTCTTTTTTTGAATAAACAGAGCCTGTCGGATTAGACGGGGTACAAAGGATGATGGCCTTCGTACGCTCAGTCAGAACGGCTTCAAAATCCGCAGCGCTCGCTTTAAATCCGCGCTCTGCGTTCGTATGAATGTGGACCGCTTTTCCCCCCGCCAAAGAGACAAGCGCTTCATAAGCGACAAAACAAGGCTCTGGAATCAACACTTCTTCTCCGGGATCAAGGATCGCCCTGACCGCAATATCAAGCGCCTGGCTTGCTCCGACTGTGACAATCAGCTCGTCATCAGGAGCATAATCCAGATGAAAGCGTTTATTCAGATAAGCGCTGATCTCCTTCCGCAGTGAAAGAAGACCCGCGTTTGCCGTATAAGACGTGTAGCCCTGCTCAAGGGAAAGAATGCTCGCTTCCCTTACATTCCATGCCGTCACAAAATCGGGCTCTCCGACTCCCAATGAAATCACGCCTTCCATTGTGGACGCAAGATCAAAAAATTTGCGGATGCCCGACGGTTTGATTTGCTGGGCTGCTTTCGAAATATAAGTTGTCCTCATTTAAGGAGACACCACGATTCTTTTGTCATCATCACCGGAGTCAAAAACTTTACCGTCATGCTTGTATTTCTTTAAAATAAAGTGGGTGGTAGTCGACACGACCGACTCGAGCGTCGATAATTTTTCGGACACGAAATGCGAAATATCCGACATCGTTCTGCCGCGGATGACAACAGACAGATCATATACGCCTGACATCAAGTAAACGGATTCAACTTCCTGAAAACGATAAATCCGCTCGGCCACTTCGTCAAATCCGACGCCGCGCTTCGGCGTTACTTTCACATCGATCATCGCTGTCACGCCTTCATGGCCGTCGACTTTTCGCCAGTCGATCATTGCAGAATAATCGATGATGACCTTTTCTTTTTCAAGCTTTTCAATAATCGCTTTTGTTTCTTCCTGTGAAATGTTCGCCATTTTAGCAATCGTTTCAGGTTCGAGGCGGCTGTTTTCCTCTAATATTTCCAATATTTCTGTTTCTTTTTCTGTTAGCTTCATCTCGTTATCACACCTTTTATATGTCAAGAAATCTTCTGAATATTATAGCACGTTTTTGAACGAATGTAAGGCGGTAAAAAAAGCGAAATCGCAGCGTGAAAAAATTTTTTTCGGGTACGATAAATAATATACTCAGGACTTAGGCGACAACATGCAGCCAGATTGTTTGAACATGAAAGAAAAACATTCGGAGTGATTTGGATCATGCTGTTAACAAAACCTTCTATCGAGACCATTCAAGGGGTCAATATATATTATGAGCATTACGAGAATCCAGGCAAGACATCGCTCGTTTTAATACACGGTTTTCTTTCTTCCTCGTTTTGCTACAGAAAAATCATTCCTCTTCTGAAGGATGAGTTTAATTTAGTCGCCGTTGACCTGCCTCCCTTCGGCCAATCAGAAAAATCCAGCACCTTTGTGTATACCTATCAAAACATGGCCAAGGTGGTCATCGAGCTGATCGAAAGGCTGAAGATTAAAGACGCCGTGCTTGTCGGGCATTCGATGGGCGGCCAGATTTCACTTTATGCGATAAAGGAAAGGCCTGAACTGTTCAAAAAAGTCGTCCTGTTGTGCAGCTCAGGCTATTTAAAGCGTTCGCCCCGCTCGCTCATTTTCGGGAGCCATATTCCTTATTTTTATTTGTACATCAAGCGCTGGCTGTCAAAACAAGGCGTGCTGAAAAATCTCATGAATGTTGTCTACGACAGCTCTCTGATCGATCAGGAAATGATCAACGGCTACCTGAAACCGTTTCTCGACGATCAAATTTTCAGGGCGCTCGCACGTCTCATCAGACACCGGGAAGGCGATTTATCACCGGATGATTTGAAGAAAATCGAGACGCCTTCCCTCTTAATCTGGGGCGAAGAGGACCGCGTCGTCCCGGTACAGATCGGAAAAAGGCTGCATCAAGATCTGCCCAATTCCATTTTCTATTCCCTGCGGGATACCGGACACCTCGTCCCTGAAGAAAATCCGGATTATGTATCAGACAAAATTGCCGATTTCATTTTGACATGAATATAAAAAAAACCGCCGATTGGCGGTTTTTAGATTCTGATCAGCACGAACTGCTGTCTTTGATCACAAGAAGCCGCTCAGCCAGCTGTTTGCATTTTGCCAGCGGCAGCGTCTGATCAAATGATATTTCAAAAACGGTCTGGATAGCTTTGCCCAGCCGCTCTGCATCGTCTTCCGTGTAGACGGCCTGAACGATTTCGGCCGCTTCCGTTTCATAAAAATCGGGTCCGGCTTGGAACGGATCCCATTCTTTTATGATGTGTATGATTTGTGCTGCTGCCTGACTTTCTTTCATCATAATCACCGCTTCATTGTAATGTTTCAAAAGCTATTGTATCATAACACACCGACTTGTCGATAAGGAAAGCCGCAAGCTACCGGCCGGCTTTTCTCCGCTTCCTCCGCCAGGCGATCAGCAGCAGCCCGATGCCGTTGACGAGAATCAATCCAAAGACGGTATTTCCGAGGGGCGCCCAGCCGTTTTCCCCTGTCAGCATCACTGACAGCACGACCTTTCCGATCAGCGTCACATTCAATACCAGAAGCCCCCATCCTAAGGAGCGCTTCCAAAATGCCGCGCCAATCAACACGAGAAACCCCATCATGAAAGCGAGCGTGACCACGGCTGAAAGCGGGTTGGACAAAAGCATCAGCTCGTAATCCAAAACGGCCTGCATCTCCGGATTGATCCGCTCGGGGACGGGAAACCAAACCATGCTGCTCGTCATCAGCAAAAAAGTAATGATGACACCTTTCCAAGTCCGCCTATAGCAAAAGTAAGCAAGCGCCACCAGAAAGACCGGGCGAATATACCAGCTCATAGGGTTGAGATGACGCTGAAAAGCCCACTCAAGCATGCTGCTCCATTCCACCAGCTACCACTCCCTTTATTTTATAAAAGCTTTACTGGTTAAAACATTGCAATCTATCCTTATCACAGTTAATGTATAACATATGAAAAAGTCATGAGGTGAGATCATGGATTTTAATAAAGAGCATAACAGACGCGGGACCCAGTCTGTGAAGTGGGACTTAACACAGGAATTATTCGGCGTAAACGACGCGCTTCCAATGTGGGTGGCTGATATGGATTTCCGTGCCCCTCAGCCTGTTATTGACGCCCTTCAGCAGCGCCTGGAGCACGGGGTTTTCGGCTATACATCTGCAAACGCGGGCACGAAGGAAGCCGTCACCGATTGGCTCAGCCGCCGGCATGGATGGAATACTGAACCGGCGTTTATCACCTTCAGCCCGGGCATTGTAACAGCGCTCGCCCAAGCGGTGCAGGCGTACACAGAGCCCGGCGAGCGGGTGGTCGTACAGCCGCCTGTATATACGCCGTTCTTTGATATAGTTGAAAAAAACGGACGGGTTGTTTTACATAATCCATTAATCGAAAAAGACGGCCGCTATGAAATGGATTTTTCCGACCTTGAAAAAAAGCTTGGGGAACCGGATGTGAAGCTGTTCATTCTTTGCAATCCGCATAACCCTTCCGGGCGTTCATGGTCGAAAGAAGAGCTGACAACGCTGGGCGAACTCTGCCTTAAACACGGTGTCACAGTTGTTTCCGACGAAATCCATTCGGATCTGATGCTGAACGGACTGAATCATACGCCGTTCGCCTCTTTGTCTCCGGAATTCGCGGATATTTCGATCACATGCATTGCACCGAGCAAAACGTTTAACTTGGCCGGGTTGCAGGCCTCAGCCATCATCATACCCGACAAGGCGAAGAGAACCGCCTTTGCAAAGGTCATGCAGCGCCAGGGACTGCATTCTTTAAATACATTTGCAGTTGCAGCAATCGAGGCGGCCTATTCAAAAGGCGAACCATGGCTCGATCAGCTTATCCCCTACATTGAACGAAATATGGAAGAAGTCCGCCGCTTTTTGGCAGAGGAGCTGCCTGAGGTTCGCATGATGGAGCCTGACGCCTCTTACTTGGCATGGCTTGACTGCCGCAAGCTCGGATTGACGGATCAGGACATCAAACGCCTTCTCCTTCATAAAGGAAAGCTGATTCTTGAGCCGGGACCGAAGTACGGACCGGGCGGAGAAGGATTCGTCAGAATGAATGTCGGATGCTCGCTCTCGATTGTAAAAGACGGACTGAGACGGCTGAAGACCGCTTTTTCATAAGCGTTCCGGCTGAAAGCCGGGCGCTTCTAAGAGCGTTTATGGATGGTTTCATTTAATTCTCTTTCCAGCTTTTCCGCTTTTTCAGCTTCTTTTTTGGAATGCTTGATGATCAGCCGGAATACAACAATCGCGATGACAAAGAAAACGGCCAGCGTAATAAAAGAAGGGATATATTCTCTTTTGTCTTCAGGAAAATAGAGCATAAACTGAATCAGAAACGGCGCCATTTTTCTTCCTCCCTGAAATGATTTTTTACCATTTATTTATTATGATACCATTAGGAGGCAGATGCAGTGAACAACCAATTTCAAGTCGGAGATCACGTAAAAGGCTTTTATAAGACAGGCGTCTACATCGGCGAAATTACGGATGTTAAACCGATGCACTACCTGGTCAAAATCCTCGCCGTGCTGACCCACCCGAAGCAAGGCGATCTTCATCATCCCAATCAGGCAGACGTCCCTTTTTTTCATGAACGAAAAGCGCTCGCTTACGGTGAACAGACAAATATCCCGCACCGCATGGTCAAGCCGTTCGATGAAGCTGTACCGGATTATGCGGATTCGCTCCGCTCAGCTTTGAGCCGCTTAAAAACGGATCTGCAAAACGATTCGTCCGAATACGCAGCAAAATCGCTTGAGCTTATTCATGCGCTTGAAAAAGAATATTTCCCGCACAAATAACCCAATCTGTTTGTCAGATTGGGTTGTTTATGTGGCGTGCGGAAAGACTTTTGAAAGGTCAACCCGTTCGCCGATCGTCGTCGGTTTCGGATTTTCCAAATACTTCTTATCCCGTTCGACGAGCCGAAACAACTTATACGTTGTCATCGCGTCGTCAAGCGCTTTATGCTGTTTTCCCGTTCCTGAATCGCCGTACTCTTCCGCTGCTTTCCACAAATTCGTCAATGTTTTGTCGCCAAAGAATTCCTTGTACTCCATGGAAAGATCCCTCATCTCTCCTTTAAACGGAAACGGAACATGGTTGAACATGCAATTTTGCTTCAGCACTTTCATATCCATGTTTCCCCATGTAATGATGACGCTGTTTTGATCAGGATCAAGCTCCCGCAGCTTTTCTATCAGCGCATTAAACGTGATGCCTTGGTCAACCTGTTCCTGAGTAATGCTGAGAAAATTTTTGCAGCGCCTCGTTAATTTAGGGAACTTCTTCGGCTTAATATAGCTTGAAAATGTCTCAACCACCTCATCATGAGCCGCCTTTACAATCCCTGCTTCTATGATTTCCGGGAAAAAATTTTGCGGGTGATACCTTCCCTCAGGCATTGTAAATTCAAAATCAATAATCAGTAAGGTGCTCGCTTCCAACTTTTACACCTGCCTTTCTATCTCAATATAAAAAACTTATGGAAATAACGCAGCGGATTGAAATCGTCCAAGCCTAAGGTCTTCTGAATGTTTTCCAAAGTACGTTCATATTTCTCTTATTATATCATTATATTTCTATATTTAAGGTTATATTTTCTGAAAATGTTGAAAATTCCTTCAAATACCTAATTTTCGTCATTCCCAGGAGCAGCGATTCCATACAGCTTCCACATTTCATTTATAATGAAAGGGAATTCAAACTTTTTAAGAAGGTGATTCGCATCTCTGTTTATAAGAAAAACCTTGTGATCATGTGGTTTGCGAATTTTTTCGTGGCCGCAAGCTCCACAATGGTTCTGCCGTTTCTTTCCCTCTATATTGAGACGCTCGGCAGCTATTCGGACGGATTTACGGCAAAATGGAGCGGATACGTTTTCGGCGTCACATTTTTGATGGCCTTTTTGGTTTCTCCTTTTTGGGGAAGGTTCGGTGATAAACACGGCTATAAAAAAATCCTCTTGATCACGGGTACCGGCATCGGCACTTGCATTCTTCTCATGTCCCTTGTCTCGTCCGTATACGAACTGTTTTTTTTGAGAATGGCGATGGGGCTCGTCACCGGGTTTATCCCCACTTCCCTCGCCATGATTTCGGCTCAGACGCCGAAAAAAACGGCTGGCAAAGTGCTCGGCACGCTGCAGATGGGCACGGTCTCGGGAGGATTATTCGGCCCCTTGCTCGGCGGTCTGCTCGCCGATCGCGTCGGTTTTACATATACGTTTTTCATTACGTCATTTGCCATTTACAGCGCCGTTTTCCTCGTGTTTGCCGGAGTGCGTGAACGGCCCCTGAAGCAGAAGCGCGATGCTTCCACCGGGTACACGAGAAAGCAGGTGCTGCAGACGATTCTTCATAAGCGTCCGCTGATTACGGCGATGATTCTCACCGCTGTGATCCAAGTGGGAAACTTCAGTGTTCAGCCGCTGCTCGCCTTATATGTCAGCGAGCTGCACGGAACTGAGAATCTCGCATTTTTCTCAGGGTTGGCTTTTTCTGCAACGGGCCTTGGAAGCCTTCTCGCTGCGAGAAAATGGGGTGCCTTAGGCGACCGGTTCGGCCACGGAAAAATATTGATGATTCTCGCGCTGACTGCCGCGGTTTGCGTTATCCCGCAAGGACTTACATCTCAGTATGAAATGCTTGTGTTCTTCCGCTTTCTGTTCGGAATCGCGCTTGGCGGGATGATTCCCTGCATCACCGCTTTAATCCGAGTTGAATCTCCGGGATCTATACAAGGGGAAGTGCTTGGCTATAATGTAAGTTTCAGATTTTTGGGCAATGTCATCGGCCCGGTGCTCGGCGGCGTTCTTTCCAGCTTTTTCGGTATTTCTTCCGCCTTTTACGCAACTGCCGTTCTCTTTTTCGGCGGAGCATGCCTTCTGATGTTCCAAAGGTCCCAGCAAAAAAAATCAGAGGCAAAAGCAAGCTGAAATCGGATAAAAAACTGCCAATCTATCAAATTATCCTTCTCGATATCCAAAAAGAATGGTACGATATGGCTAGAATTTAGCGAAAAGAGAGTGACAAAGTTGCGTTCATTTTTTGGATGGATTTTTCTGTTGATGTTAATTCCTATATTTGTCTTTACCTTAATGGCCTCCGGCCGGGAAGCTCAGAATATGAAGCCTCTCGATCAGGTGCTCGATGAGAAGATCAATATAAAAGATATCGGCCTTGTACAAAACAGCTACATGTATGACAGGGACGGCGCCCTGATTTCCGAAATCGTTTCAGATCACCAAAACCGGGTATTTGTCCCCTATAAAGACATCCCTGAGCATGTCAAGCAGCTGTTTCTGACTTCGGAGGACCGTCATTTCTTTCAGCATAAAGGCTTTGATTTTATCGGGATGGCGCGGGCCGCCGCAGCCAATGTCAAAAAAGGCGGCATTGATCAGGGGGCCAGCACGATTACACAGCAGCTTTCGAGAAACTTGTATTTGAACCATGAACGAACCTTCGACCGCAAGTTCACAGAGCTCCTGTATTCCTATCAGCTGGAAAAAAAGCTTTCAAAAGAAGAAATTTTTGAGAAATACTTAAACACAATCTATTTTAATCATGGGGTCTACGGAATTGGATCCGCGTCTTCTTTCTACTTCAGCAAGCCTTTGAAATCTCTCAGCCTTGCCGAAACGGCGTTCATTTGCGCGATCCCTAATAACCCTACATTATATGATCCTTTGAAACATTTTGACTACACAAAAACCCGCCAAAAGCGGCTGCTTGAAGGGCTGAAAAAAGCGGGCGTGATCACGGAAAAAGAATACAACAAAGCCGTAAAGCAAAAAATTACGCTTAGCGTTAAAGAAAAGAAAGACGCTTATCCCGACTATACGACCTATGTCAACGAGGAATTCACCGAATTGGTGTCTGCTTCGGAAGGGTTTGACGAACGGCTGAAAAAGGCAAAAACAAAAGAAGAAAAGAAAAAAATCGAAAAAGAGCTGTCAAACCGAATCAGCTCCCTTACAACAAGCGGAATCAAAATTTATACGGCGCTCGATACCGGCATGCAAAACCGGGTCGTCCAGCAAGTAAAGAATCGCCTCCCTTATGAAGGCGTCCAAGGCGGAGCAGTGGTGATCAACCACCAAACCCATCAAATCGTCGCCATGTCCGGCGGGAAAAACTATAAGAAATACGATTATAACCTGGCATTCCAAGCATACAGGCAGCCTGGGTCATCGATTAAACCGCTCCTTGACTACGGGCCGTACATTGAAGAAACGGGTGCGACGGCAGGCAGCATGATTGACGCAAGCAAATTTTGCAGCAAGGAATACTGTCCGAACAACTTCAACGAAAGAACATACGGAACCGTGTCGATCAAGACAGCCTTTAAATATTCGTATAATACACCGGCCGTACGAATGCTGAACCGTGTCGGCGTGCAAAAAGGATTCAGCTATTTAAAACCGTTCGGATTTGATAAAATTGTTCAAAACGACTACCGTCTTCCTGCTGCATTGGGCGGATTCACATGGGGCTTCTCACCGCTGGAGATGGCTGATGCCTATACGACCTTCGGCAATAACGGCAGCTACACGTCCAGCCATGCAATCACAAAGGTGACGGACTTAAAAGGCAAAACGCTTTACAAATGGAAAGACAAACCGCAGCAAGTATTCAGCACGCGGACAAACAGCCAAATGCGCGAACTCTTATCAGCGGTTGTCAAAGAAGGAACCGGAAAAAAAGCGAATTTCAGCGGCGGATATGTAGGAGGCAAAACCGGAACATCCAACGGGTACAGAGACCTTTGGTTTGTCGGATTGACGGATACGTATACAATGAGTGTATGGGTCGGAAAAGAGGCAAACGGCAATGTCGAGTATCTGCATAACGCGGGACCTCAGCTTTTAATCTGGAGAGGAACGCTGCAATACGCATCTTAAATCAAAAAAGGGGTGGATGAAAGTGGCGGATATGCCTGAGCGAATCGTTCTGTTTGACGGGGTGTGCAACTTTTGCGACGGTGCTGTTCAATTCATTATCAAGCATGATCCTGAAGGCTTATTTTCATTCGCTTCCCTGCAATCTGACGCCGGAGAGAATCTGCTCAAGCAATATCAGCTCCCCTCCGATCATTTTGACAGCTTTATTTTGATCGAAAACGGACGGGTATATCAGAAATCAACGGCAGCCTTGCACGTGGTGAAAAGCCTCCCGGGCCTTTGGCGGGCTATTTCCGCCCTCTTGATCATTCCCCGTCCGCTCCGGGACGCCGTCTACAGCGTGATTGCGAAAAACCGTTACAAATGGTTTGGGCAAAAAAGCGAGTGCACCGTTCCCGGTCCTGAGATCAGAAAACGATTTTTGTCATAAAAAAAACCGGAGCCGCCGGACAAACGTCCGCGCTCCGGTTTTTTGCATGGCTCAAACGGGCAGGCTCGCCATAACGCTGTTATAAAGCTTAATGATGATATACACCGTCCCGATTACAAAGGTAAACCAAAACAGCAGCTCAAACATAATGAAACCGATTAATGACATGATTGAAAGCGTGCTGTGGATCGCATAAACGATAAAAATAAAATATACGAGTGTTGCGAGTAAAAAAAGCGCTGCAATTCCAGCGGCATATTGGACAAAAATAAAGGATAAAAGGCTTGCTCCTAGATACACGGCAGAACCGATCCTGATTTTCCTCAGGTTCGTTCCTTCAGGATCTTTGGCGAAAAATAAAAGGGCAAGCTCTGTCACTGTATTGGCAATCAGCTTCAAAGCGGAAAATACCATGAAAAAAATCAGCGTAAACACAGCAAACAAAGCCATCCGGATGCCGCTCTCAGAGAAAAATTCGAGCATCCCTTTGTAAATGCCGAGAGACGACAGCATCTCCATGGCATAGATAACGGAAGAAATCGCAAGAGATGAACTGAAAAGAAGAATTGCGATAAAAGGAAAAAAGCCTGTTACATACGTATTTTTCATAAAAAAAGTCCCTTTCTGATATGTTCCTCATTCATTATGTACGACTTATGACCTGTTGACAAGAATATTTTCCATATTTTTAATTTCTGCTATTGCGGCAGAAAGGTGCAGGATTCTTCACAAATTCGCCATTTACTTGTAAAGTATTATGTGTTGACTAATCAATAGATCGCGAGGAATCGCCGTTGAAAAAAACATTAAAACTGCAGACACGGTTAACGATATTTGTCTGCGTCGTCGTTTTGATTTCTTTATTGATCGCGTTTTTTATGGTCGGCTCTGAGACCGCAAGGAACATTCGGGAGCAGGAACAGCAGATTGCCCTGCAGACGGCGGAGATGGTCGCCGAGGCTCCGATTACGGCACAATCGCTGGAAAGCGGTGAATACGATGAGCTCCGAACATACACCGCCCGCGTTCAAAAAATCACCCAGACTGAATTCGTCGTTGTCATGGATATGAACAGCATCCGCAAAACCCACCCCGACCCGAATAAAATCGGAAAGAAATTTGCCGGCGGGGACGAAAAAGAAGTGCTGAAGGGCCGCCGCCACATTAGTACGGCAAAAGGCACGCTCGGTGAATCACTGAGGGCTTTCGTTCCCATCTATAATCAAACGGGCAGCCAGGTCGGAGCGGTAGCGGTCGGGATCACCCTTAACGAGATTGAGCAGATTACCCAGCAAAATCTCCGCCCTTTATATACGGTCATCGTGCTCAGCATCTTCGCCGGAATCATCGGGGCTGTCATCGTGGCAAGGAAAGTGAAAACGATTATGTTCGGTATGGAACCGTATGAAATTGCAACGCTTTTGAACGAACGAAGCGCAATGCTTGAGTCGACAAAAGAAGGGATTCTCGCTGTTGATCGAACAGGAAAAATCAAGCTCGCCAATGCGGAAGCGAAGCGCCTGTTTCAAAAAATGGGGATCGAAGAAAATCCGATAGACCGGGATGTCATCGACATCTTGCCAAACAGCCGCTTGAAACAAGTGATCGAAACACAGAAGCCCGTTCTGGACCGCGATGTCAGAATCAATGGCCTTGAACTTGTCTTTAATGAAGTTCCGATTCACTTAAAAAAGGGAAACATCGTCGGAGCGATTGCGACATTCCGCGACAAAACCGAAGTGAAGCACTTAGCTGAGCAGCTGTCCGGTGTTAAAATGTACGCAAATGCGCTCAGAGCGCAGTCGCACGAGTTTATGAACAAGCTCCACGTGATTCTCGGTCTTGTTCAATTAAAGAACTACGACGAGCTTGGAAACTATATAAAAGACATTGCGATCTATCAGCAGTCTGAAGCGAGCGAAATTATCAACCATATTAAAAACTCGGTACTCGCCGGCTTTTTGCTCGGCAAGCAGAGCTATATTCGGGAACAGGGGGCTTCGTTGGAGGTTCATTGCAGCACCAGGATTCCGGATACAGCCAACACAGCGGTGATTCACGATTTGATCACCGTTATCGGGAACCTTCTCAACAATGCCCTTGATGCCGTTTCCGCAACTGAGAAGAAAAATATTTCGATTTCATTCCGCCACCATGACGGACAGCTTGATATTGAAGTCACGGATACGGGAGTCGGCATATCCAAGGAGGAACAGCAGAAAATGTTTGACCAAGGCTTTTCAACAAAGGGCTCCAATCGGGGGTTCGGTCTTTATTTCGTCGAACAAAGCCTTGAAAATTTAAATGGACATATCATCGTGACGAGCGAAAAGAATGAAGGAACGACATTCAGTCTCCGCATTCCGTATGAACCAAAGGAGGATGACCATGATTGATGTATTAATTGTTGAAGATGACCCGATGGTAAGAGAGCTGAATAAACGTTACCTCAGCCAGGTAGACGGATTTCAGCTGAAGGGAATTGCCGCTTCTTTTCAAGAGGCTCTTACCTTCCTCCGGGAAGAGCACATCGATCTGATCCTGCTCGACATTTATATGCCGGGCAGAAACGGCGTCGAGCTGCTCACTGAGATCAGACGCCAGAATCAAGCTGTCGACGTGATCGTCATCTCAGCAGCCAGTGAAATGGATGTTGTTCAAAAAACGCTGCGGTTCGGGGCCGTCGATTATTTAATCAAACCGTTCGAATTTGAGCGGTTTCAAAGCGCCCTCACCGATTACAAACGGAAACAGCAGCTTTATTCAAGCAACCGGAATATCAGCCAAAAAGAGCTGGATTTTGAACTTTTTCAAAAAAAACGCGCGCCCGAAAAGGTACATTTGCCAAAAGGGCTAACCAAAAGCACGCTGAAGCTCATTTGGTCAAGCATCAGGTCGTTTGACAGCTTGACGTTCACAACAGAAGACTTGGCCAATCACACGGAAATCTCTCAAGTTTCAATCCGCAAATACTTGAAGTTTCTGGAGGAAATCGAAGTTCTCAACGTAGAAATGGCCTACGGGACGATCGGCAGACCGGTTTTCCAATATAAATTAAATACAAATGACTTGAACGTGATTAACCAATATTTATAACATTTCCCTCTCCCCGTCCGCTGCTTCCTAAAGACAGCGGGCGGTTTTTTTGTAACAGTCACGCTTGACTTCTCGCATGCCACCATTACCGGACAAGGATTTATCACGCTCGCCGCGCTTGTGTTCTGAAAATGGCATCCGATCGGAGCCCTCGACGCCGCCCTGTTCTTCGGCTTCTCTCAAAGCTTAAGCATCATCGGGTCCATGCTTCCCTTCTTTAAAGAGTCTACATGCCGATTGCGCCTTACGTATTGACGATTCTCGCGCTGGCCGGATTTATCGGCAGAGCCGATGCGCCAAAGGCAAATGACAATATTAAAGGAACACGATAACCGAACGATAGAATAAGAGAGCGGCCTGCTCTCTTATTCTTTTTTTGTTACCTTAACAAAAGATAAAATTTTTTGACGCCGCCATTGTCTTTACCACTTTTATGGTATGATGAAAAAGTCTGGTTATCAATCATTACAGGAATTTTATTGCAGACAGGAAGCAAATCGTATACAATTTAATATTGTTTAATTTCTATATAAAACGTTTTTATTTAAAGGATGCGAAAACATTGAATAAATCAGTCATACCTTCTTTAATTACGGTTGGAAACTTTGTTTCGGGCATCTCTTCGATATTGCTTGCATTCAGAGGGTATTTATTTTTAGCCATTATATTTGTTCTGATCGGCGCTATCTTGGACAGCCTTGACGGCATGGCCGCGCGCAAATTAAATGCTGTCAGCCCGTTTGGAAAAGAATTAGATTCTTTGTCTGATATTATCACTTTTGGAGTCGCCCCGGCCATCATCACCTATTCAATCGTTTTTTATGATGCTCCGATCTTAGGCCTTCCTTCGACATTGTTATTCCCTGTTTGCGGAGCGCTTCGGCTGGCGCGATTTAATATTCAATCAGAGAACCAGGATTATTTTACAGGCCTTCCGATCACCGCAGCCGGAACGATTCTGGTATGCTTAAACCTTTTATCAGAGATCCTGGGCAAAAAGCCGTTCATTTTGATCATGCTGTTCCTGTCGTTTCTCATGGTCAGCAAAATCAAAGTCATCAGCCTGAAGGGGAAAAAACTATTGAAGAAAGTGAGCTAGTTTTTAATGGAGTTGGCAAAAGAATTAATTTCCCAATACGGGTATTTTGCGATATTCGGGATGCTTGTCCTCGGAATTGTAGGCCTGCCGATACCCGATGAGATCATGATGACATTTGTCGGTTATCTGTCTTCTATTCATATATTAAACTATGAGCTGTCTCTTTTAATCAGTTTTTCAGGTGCGGTATCAGGGATGCTCAT
This sequence comes from Bacillus sp. FSL K6-0972, assembly GCF_037976035.1. Lineage (NCBI taxonomy): Bacteria > Bacillati > Bacillota > Bacilli > Caryophanales > Bacillaceae > Bacillus > Bacillus sp. FSL K6-0972. The sequence continues at coordinate 3,403,703 of NZ_CP150260.1, forward strand.
CAGTTATTTTCTAGGGAAGAAAATCGGTAAACCGCTGCTCGATAAGTTCGGGAAATGGATCGGTCTGACGCCGAAAAGACTGGACACCGTGCACCGCTGGTTTGAAAAATACGGCCCGTGGACAATTCTCTTCGGCTACTTTGTTCCCGGAGTCCGCCATGTGACATGCTATCTGTCCGGCATGAACGAGATGGACATGAAAAGGTTCCTGATTTATGCCGGATCAGGAGCTTTTATTTGGTGTCTCGTTTTTATTACGATCGGATACACAATCGGCGTGATTTAAATACCGCTTGCATCCCGGATGAACAGTAAAGGAGTGAACAGCTTGAAAAAGCGGCTTTACCGGTTTTTGATTGAGTTGACGAATAAAAAGGGCGTGTCCCGGGTGTTGAAAAAGTTTGCTCAGTCAAAGCTCAGCAAACCTCTCATCCCCTCCTATATCAAAACCTTTCATATTAATACAGAAGAGATGCTGGAAGATGTCCGCTCTTTTAACAGCCTGCACGAGCTGTTCATCAGAAAATTAAAGAGCGGTGCACGCCCCCTTCCCGCTGATCCAAACAGCCTGGTCAGCCCTGTGGACGGAGTCATCGAAGAAATGGGCACCATCACCCGCGACAAGCAATTTACCGTTAAACAAAAGCTCTATTCTGTAGAAGAGATGATCGGACGATCCGAGATCGTGAGCCGCTATGTCGGCGGAACCTATATCATTATCTATTTAAGTCCGAGGGACTACCACAGAATTCACAGCCCGGCTTACGGTACACTTGAAAAACAATATTCGCTGGGAAGCACGTCTTACCCGGTGAATAAAATTGGTTTGACATACGGGAAATCGCCGCTGACAAAAAACTACCGGATGATTTCCGAATTTAAGCATCAATATGGGTCCGCCCTGCTTGTGAAGGTTGGGGCGATGTATATTAACTCGATTGTGATGCTCCAGGAGTCAAAAGAATGGCGCCAAGGCGACGAAATCGCATATTTCTCTTTCGGCTCGACCGTTATTCTGCTGTTTGAAAAAGATACCTTTATTCCTGACGAGCGCCTTCACGCCTCTCTTCAAGTCAAAATGGGAGAGGTTTTAGGATCTCTTGCCAAAAGAAAATCATAATGCACCGCCCCCGAATACCGTTTCGGGGGTTTTTTAATTACTGCTTAAAAAAGCTTTCTTCATGGACAGGAAATCCCCTTTTTCCACCTGGATACGGCTTCCTAATAAACCAAAAGACCTATAAAACAATCAAAATCAAGCAGATTTCTCCTCTTTTTCCGTCCTTTTTCGTTTTAATTTAATTATCAATCGATTATTTTAATTTAAAAAACGCACAGAATTGACACTTTTCTTCTACAATTGAACACATACAAACATGGGGGTGTTTTTTATGGAAGCAGCAAAAGATTTGAAACCGATTACAAATCACGGTCATAAAGAAAATAAAAATTTTTTCCAGAAGTTGATAAACTGGAAAATCGGCGTGATTCCGTTTCCGCTATACATTGCACTTGCGTTGATTGTTTTTCTGGCAGCTTACTTAAATGAATTGCCGAATGACATGCTTGGCGGTTTCGCGGTCATTATGATTCTCGGTATATTTCTCGGGGATGTCGGACAGCGCATCCCGATTTTAAAAGATATCGGCGGACCTGCCATTCTATCACTATTTGTTCCTTCGTTTTTAGTGTTTTTCAAAGTGCTTAATCCTGCATCTATGGAAGCGGTTACGACTTTGATGAAAACGTCAAATTTCTTATATTTCTACATCGCATGTTTAGTCGCGGGAAGTATTTTAGGAATGCATCGCACAGTTCTGATTCAAGGTTTTATGAGAATGTTCGTTCCGTTATTGGCCGGTACGATCGCAGCGGTGGCCGCCGGTATTCTCGTCGGTCTGTTATTTGGCTACAGCCCTTATGAAGCTTTCTTCTTTATTATTGTACCGATTATTGCCGGAGGCATCGGCGAAGGTATCCTGCCGCTGTCACTCGCTTACTCGCAAATTTTGGGGCAATCCACCGATGTATTTGTTTCACAGCTCATTCCGGCCGCTATTATCGGAAACGTAGTTGCCATCATCTCAGCCGGACTGATGAAAAAGCTTGGCGAAAAGCGTCCTGAACTGAACGGTAACGGCAGGCTCGTCAAATCGAAAAAAGACGATGAAATTTTCAACCAAAAAGAAGAGGAACCGAAAATCGACTTAAAATTAATGGGTGCCGGTGTTTTAATCGCATGTTCCTTCTTCATTTTCGGCGGTTTGGTCTCCAAGTTCATCGCGATTCCGGGAGCGATCCTGATGATCATCGCAGCGGCTGCCGTAAAATACGCAAAGGTTCTACCTGCAAGCATGGAAAAAGGCGCACACCAGCTTTACAAATTCATGTCATCAAGCTTCACTTGGCCGCTGATGGTCGGGCTCGGCATTCTTTATATCCCGCTTGATGATGTGGCGTCTGTTATTTCCCTGCGCTTCATCGCCGTCTGCGCTTCAGTCGTCATTGCCATGGTGACATCAGGGTACTTTGTCGGAAAATTAATGAACATGTACCCTGTTGAATCAGCGATTGTCACAGGCTGTCACAGCGGTCTCGGCGGTACAGGGGATGTGGCCATTCTTTCGGCTTCAGGCCGGATGGGTCTGATGCCGTTTGCGCAAATCTCAACGCGTCTTGGCGGGGCATCCACCGTCATTATGGCGACCGTTTTACTGAGGTTCTTCACCTCGTAAGGTCCGCATAAAAAAACAAAAAGGAGTCTGATCTATACGATCGGATTCCTTTTTTGTTTTCAGCGTTTCTCAACTCTGATATATTCTCTCGGTTTAAAGGGAGCTCTTTCTTTTCCCGTTAAGGACTGATCTTCAGCTCCCGTCTGGAGCGGCGTGTAATCCCCGCGATATTGAGGCCCTTCGTCCGTTCCTATCCCCGGAGTCTGTTCACGCGTCATTTCCCTGTTGATCATAAACGCTCCCGCAAAAAGCGAACAAAATAAACTTAAGCTGACAAAAGCTTTCCTTCTCATCTTTCATCACCTCAAATTCATCTTGTTCAAAAAAACTTTCCATTATACAAATGCCGCATTTTTTGTTAAAATTGTTTTCAGGTTCATAAGACCGCATAAACCGTGGTTACCATGAGATCATGCAGCCGATTAAAATTTGAGTTATAATTTGTCTAGGTCACCAGTTCTAAAAAAGTACATAACGTTTGAAAATTTTAGTATGGAACAGAATGTATTTATACATGCTACCTAAGGGAGGTTACTATGACGTCTTTACATATTGCTATTTTATCGCCTTTTGCACTCGCCTTCTTGATTCCGCTATTGGCGAAAAACGTCAGAAAGATTCATACAGGCTGGTTTGTCCTGTTTCTTCCTGTTCTATTATTTATTTATTTTTTCCGCATGATCAAAATGACGGCGGATGGCGGAACATTAAAGGCTGTACTGGAATGGATTCCGTCCTTTGGCATTAACTTTACCGCGTACGTTGACGGACTCGGATTGCTATTCGCCCTTCTGATTACAGGGATAGGGTCTTTAGTTGTCCTTTACAGCATCTATTATCTGTCTAAAGAAAGAGAGCAGCTCGGACCGTTTTACGTTTATCTGCTCATGTTCATGGGGGCAATGCTCGGTGTTGTTCTCGTTGATAACGTCATTGTACTTTATTTATTTTGGGAATTGACCAGCATATCGTCTTTTCTGCTCATCGGCTATTGGTACAAGCGGGAAAAATCAAGATACGGCGCGACAAAATCGATGCTTATCACCATTTTCGGCGGTCTTTCCATGCTTGGAGGCTTCATTCTTCTTTACACGATCACAGGTTCATTCTCGATCAGAGAAATGATCAACCAGGTTGATTTAATTTCGGGGCACGGCTTTTTCATCCCGGCTCTCGTGTTGGTGTTAATCGGAGCCTTCACTAAATCTGCGCAGTTCCCTTTTTACATCTGGCTTCCGGACGCAATGGAAGCACCAACGCCTGTAAGTGCTTACCTGCACTCCGCCACGATGGTAAAAGCGGGGATTTATATCGTTGCAAGATTCACCCCTGTGTTCGCTTTTTCCGGGGAATGGTTTTGGATCGTGTCCCTCACGGGGATTGTCACGCTTTTCTGGGGTTCGTTCAACGCCGTCAAGCAGACTGATCTGAAATCGATACTTGCATTTTCTACGGTCAGCCAGCTCGGAATGATCATGTCAATGCTCGGCGTCGGAGCGGCTGCTCTGCACTATCAAAACTTTGAATATTATATGGTTGCGGTCATTGCCGCCATCTTTCACTTGATTAACCATGCGACTTTCAAAGGCAGCTTATTCATGGCAGTCGGAATCATCGACCATGAAACAGGAACGAGGGATATCCGCAAGCTCGGTGGTCTTATGACGATCATGCCGATTACGTTTACGATTACGCTGATCGGCGCATTTTCAATGGCCGGACTGCCTCCGTTCAACGGCTTTTTGAGCAAGGAAATGTTTTTCACCAGCATGCTCAGGATTACGAACTTTAACTTGTATAACGCTGACACATGGGGTTTTCTCTTTCCTGTGCTGGCTTGGATCGGCAGCGTGTTTACGTTCATTTACTGCATGGTTCTGCTGTTTAAAACCTTCGGGGGAAAATATCAACCTGAAAAGCTTGAAAAACAAGCACATGAGGCTCCTCTCGGCATGCTGATTTCGCCGATTGTCCTCGTATCTCTCGTGGTGATTTTTTTCTTTTTCCCGAACATTCTGTCATACAGCATCATTGAACCTGCTGCATCGTCGATTATGCCGACCCTTTTGGACGGAGACGAAAAATTTAAGGTTCATATTTACATGTGGCACGGCTTTTCGCCTGAACTCTACATGACGATCGGCGTCGTTGCTCTCGGAGTTCTCGCCTATTTGACCTTGTCAAAATGGCGGAAGGTCTACGGCCTCTTCCCGGAAAAACTGACGCTGAACAAACTGTACGACAGCTCGCTGTCAGGGCTTGAAAAAGGCTCCAACAAGATTACAAGAACGTATATGACCGGATTTCTCCGCGATTATCTCGTCTATGTTTTTGTCTTCTTTATCGTGATCATCGGCGGATCGCTCGCTGTTACCGGGGGCTTTTCATACGATGTGAAAGGCAATGCTTCAATCGGCGTCTATGAGCTCGTTCTGTCAGCCGTCATGATTGCCGCAACATTTACCACCGTTTTCGCAAGATCAAGACTGACGGCGATTATCGGGCTCGGCGTCATCGGCTACACGCTCGCGCTATTCTTTGTCATTTTCAGAGCGCCGGATCTCGCGTTGACACAGCTGATCATCGAAACGATTTCAGTCGCATTGTTTCTGCTTTGCTTCTATCATTTGCCGAAGCTCAGATTCAAGCCGAAATCGGCTAGGTTCAGGGTCACAAATGCGCTTGTATCGGTCGGAGTCGGAACCGTTGTGACGCTGCTCGCACTTTCTGCAAACAGCCAGCGCTCACTTGAAAGCATCGCATCGTATTTTATTGAAAACAGCTATAAACTTGCAGGCGGCCACAATATCGTCAACGTGATATTGGTCGACTTCAGGGGATTTGATACATTGTTTGAAATCACCGTACTTGTCATTGCCGCTTTGGGAATATTCGGCATGATCAGGCTCAGATTGGAGAAAGGAGGGGAAGAGCATTGAAAAAGGTTCAGACGAATGATGTGATTCTGCAAACCGTTACAAAGATTGCATCCTTTATCATTCTGCTCTTTTCTTTCCATCTGTTTTTTGCCGGCCACAATAATCCGGGAGGCGGTTTTATCGGCGGATTGATGACGGCGTCTTCGCTAGTCCTTCTGCTGCTTGCCTATGACTTAAAAACAGTGCAGAACATTTTGCCAGTCAACTTTATCTATGTGGCAGCCACCGGCTTATTCATTTCCGTTTCAACCGGAATCGGCTCATTTTTATTCGGAGCTCAATTTCTTTCCCACGCGTTTGATTACTTTAACCTTCCGCTCTTGGGAAAAACGGAGCTTGCCACCGCGGTATTGTTTGATATCGGGGTTTATCTTGTAGTGGTCGGCGTGACCATGACCATTATTCAAACGATTGGGGAGAGAGAATAATGGAGATTTTAATGTCTATTATTGTAGGAATTTTGTTCATGGCAGCGACTTACCTGCTGCTTTCAAAAAGCCTTCTGAGGGTGATTATCGGAACTGCCGTTCTCAGCCATGGCGTCCATCTGCTTTTGCTGACAATGGGAGGGTTAAAAAAAGGAGCGCCCCCCATTTTAAATGAAGAGTCGTCATCTTATGTCGACCCTCTCCCTCAGGCGTTGATTTTAACGGCGATCGTCATTGCTTTCGGGGTCACCTCTTTTCTCCTGGTCATGGCTTTCCGCGCCTATCAAGAGCTGAAAATGGATGATATGGATCAAATGAGGGGAAATGATCAACATGAATAATCTTGTAATTCTGCCAATACTGATTCCTTTAATGGCCGCCATTTTGCTTATCTTTATGAACAAGTCGATCGTGCTGATGCGTGCATTCAGCGCCATCTCTTCCATTGCGGCGATCGCGGCGGCCGCTGTTCTTGTGCAGACCGTCTATACGGACGGAATCCAGACCTTGTATCTCGGAGGTTGGAAGCCGCCGTTCGGTATCAGCCTTGTCGCTGATCAATTTGCCAGCCTTCTGGCGTTAACGACAGCTATTATTGGATTTCTGACGGTTCTTTATTCGTTTCGCTCCATCGGCGAAAAACGCGAGCGTTTCTTTTATTATCCCGCCGTCCAGTTCCTGCTTGCCGGAGTTAGCGGCGCCTTCTTGACAGGGGACTTGTTTAACCTGTTCGTATTCTTTGAGGTTCTCCTGATGGCTTCGTATGTGCTGATCGTCATCGGCGGCACGAAGATTCAGCTGCGGGAATCTCTGAAGTACATCGTCTTTAACATTATTTCTTCCGCCCTCTTTGTCATCGGTGTCGCTTATTTATATGCGGTTACGGGCACATTAAACATGGCGGATCTGAGCGTTCGGATCAGCGAATCGGGGCAAACCGGGCTGATCACGGTGATCGCTGTTTTATTTTTGATCGTCTTCGGTTTAAAAGGCGGCATCTTCCCGCTGTATTTCTGGATGCCTGGTTCTTATTATGCGCCGCCTGCCGCTGTGTCCGCACTGTTTGGCGCACTTCTGACCAAAGTCGGCCTGTACGCGATCACAAGGGTGTTTACATTAATTTTCACCCAAGACGCGGCTTTTACTCATCAATTAATGGTCTGGCTTGCGGCCCTTACGATCATCTTCGGTGTCATCGGCTCGATCGCTTACTGGGATGTTCAAAAAATCATCATCTACAATATTGTGACTGCGGTCGGTGTGATCTTGTTCGGTATCGCTGCCAATACGCCGGCTTCGATCGAAGGATCTGTCTACTATCTGATTCATGACATGATCATTAAAGGAGCGCTGTTTATGCTTGGCGGGGCGCTTTTTGCCCTGACAGGGACAAACAACCTGAAAAAAATGAGCGGCCTGATCAAAAACCATCCCTTGCTCGGCTGGATGTTTATGATTTCAGCCGTTTCATTGGCAGGAGTGCCTCCTTTCAGCGGATTCATCGGAAAGCTGAAAATTGCAGAAGGCGGCTTTTTAAGCGGTGAATTCGTGATTACGCTGCTGATGCTTTTCTCCAGCCTGCTCGTCTTGTATTCCGTCATGAAAATATTTATCAACGGCTTCTGGGGGGATGAACAGGAAGATGCTCCGGCCAAAAGGCAGCTAAAAGGCTATATGTATCCGGCAGCGGTACTGCTCTTTCTGTCGCTTGCCATCGGACTCGGAACCGAGCTTATCGCGCCGTATTTTCATCAGGCTGCTGATACGCTCGTCAACCCCGAAAAATATATTGAAGCCGTTTTGAAGGAGTAGATGGCATGGCATTACAAATATTGTTGAACTTTATTCTTGCGTTGTGCTGGATGTTTCTGAACAATGACTACACCGCTCCCGGGTTTGTCATCGGTTACGCGATCGGATTATTCTCTCTCTTTCTGATGAGGCGTTTTTTCCGCCGCCGCTTTTACTTGATTAACATTTGGGCGATCGTCAAGCTGCTGTTTATTTTTATTAAAGAGCTCGTGTTGGCAAACGTCAGCGTCTTAAAAACGATCTTGTCCCCAAGGTTAAAAAATAAGCCCGGCATATTCGCCTTTAAAACAGAACTGAAAGCGGACTGGGAAATTACGACATTGGCGAACCTGATTTCGCTGACACCGGGCACATTGGTCGTCGATATCTCCGATGACCGTTCGATTCTTTACATTCATGCGGTCGACATCGATGATGCCGAGAAAGCCATCAGTGATATTCGCGTTTCATTTGAAGAAGCCATTAAGGAGGTAAGCCGCTGATGTTTGAATTCATTTTGCAATTGTCACTCGGCATTTTGGCGGTCTCCACTTTTCTGTATGTCCTGAGGGTCATTAAAGGGCCGAGCATCCCGGACAGAGTGGTGGCGCTTGATGCGATCGGCATCAACCTGATTGGAATTACGGCTCTCGTGTCCATCCTGTTAAATACGACAGCATATTTGGAAGTCATCCTGCTGATCGGTATTCTGGCCTTTATCGGCACCGTCGCATTTTCTAAATTCCTTGAGAAAGGAGAGATTATCGAAAATGATCGAAGCCGCTAAATTGCTTATCGCCGTTTTGGTCCTTCTTGGCGCACTGATATCGTTAGCCGCTTCCTTTGGAACGCTAAGGCTGCCTGACGTATACTCAAGAATCCACGCCGCTTCAAAAGGAGCGACATTGGGGATCATCAGCGTGCTGCTCGGCGTATTCTTTTACTTCTGGTTTCTGCACGGCTTCATTACGGCCAAAGTGCTGCTCGGTATCGTCTTTGTATTTCTGACGTCTCCTGTAGGCGCGCACCTGATCGCAAGGGCCGCCTATAATACAGGCGTTAAAATGGAAAAGAAAAGCGTACAGGACGATTATGAAGGCTACAGAAATTTTCTGATTAAAAAGAAGGAAGATTCCTATTTATAAAAAGAAAACTCGCCCCAAAAGGCGAGTTTTTTATGTTTACGATGAAGGACGGCTGATGACCGCCATCGTGCACCTGGACGTGCAAATCAGGCTGTCTTGCTCATCGCGTATTTCAATTTGAAACACCATTGTTGATTTGCCCACATGCAGAGGCGTTGCGACCGCTTTAACCATCCCGTCTTTTACCGACTTCATATGGTTGGCGTTGATCTCGAGCCCGAAGCATGCCTGCTCTTTTGGATCGATATGCTGATATGCCCCGATGCTCGCCACCGTTTCAGCAAGCGCAACGGACGCTCCCCCGTGCAGATAGCCGAAAGGCTGACGCGTTCTTTCATCGACAGGCATGACGGCAACACACCGTTCTTTGCTGCACTCCTTCAACTCGATTCCCAACGCTTCAAGAAGTGTATGTTTCGTTTCCATTACAATCGTCCCCTCATCAAAGTACCCCTTCAGATTTCGCGATTAAAACAGCCTCTGTCCGTGATCCTACATTCAGTTTGCTGAATACTGAAGTCAGACTGTATTCGATCGACCTCTTGCTTAAATGAAGCGCATCTGCAATTTCCTGATTTGTGTAGCCTTTTTCGACTTCTTTTAAGATCAGGCATTCCCTTTCAGTCAAGAGATCGTGCTGAGTCTGCTGGCTGTTTGACTTCGATTTTTGCTGTGTAATCAGCTGCTTGAAATAATCATAATCGACGACAATTTTATTATCCAGCACCTGATATATGTACTCTATAATCTTTTCCTTCGATTCCGTTTTGCTAATGGCGCCATGCATGCCGGAACGAATCGCCTCTTCAAAATAATCTTCGACTTCATACCCTGTGTAAACGATAATTTTGCATGATGAACATGTCTCAAGGATTTTCTTAGATAGGTCCATACCGTTGATTTCACCCAAATTTAAATCCATTAAGATCAGGTCATACGCAGAAAAATCATGTTTCTTGAGAAATTGTTCGCTGGCTTCAGGGCTGAGGCAATCGACAACAAAGTCCTGGTTCGTTTCAAGAATTGCCTTCGTCCCCTCCATGACAGCCGGATGATCATCGATCACAAGTAATCTTCTCATAATTTCCTCCCTTTTGCGTAACCTTGCCCTATCACCATTTTATAGAAAAAACTTGGCGGATGCCAAGCAAAAATGTTAACTAAACATTACAATTCCATTTCAATGGCGACCCTGAAGCCTTTCCCTTCTGCTGTCTGTATATCCAGACTGCCGTTCAGCGCGCGGACGCGCTCGCGAATGCCCGACAGCCCCATGCTTGCGCTGTTTTGATAAAGCTTGTCCGGATCAACCCCGATGCCGTCATCTTCATAATGAAGAACAACTTTTTCTTTTATGCAGACAAGCATAATCAAAACCTCTTTAGCTTTCGAGTGTTTAACCGCATTGCTTAAAAGCTCCTGCACAATTCTGTACAAATTCAACTGCGTGTCCAAGTCGAGCACCTTTGAGAACCTTTCCGTATTGAGGCGGATCTTATCGATCGATGAGGACTCCTGATGCTGCGCCGCCAGTTTCGAAAGGGCTTTGACAAGTCCGAGATCGTACAACAGCTGCGGTCTCAGCTCTTGGCACGTTTCCCTTGTCGTCTGGATGACGGTGGACATTTGCTCATTCATATTGATGAGCCTTTGCCGGATTTGATTCGTACAGACTTTATCTTTTTCAAAATTAGCCAAAAACATCTCGCTTTGATGCTTCAAGGAAATCATGTCCTGCAGCACAGAATCATGGAGATCGCGGGCTAAATCAGATCTCTGCTTCTCTTCAATCGCAAACATCAATTTATTCAGCCACGCCGGATTCGGCCCTTCTTTTTTCACATGTTCCAGATGCTCCATCAGCTCGCCGATTTTCAAGACGTTTTCCAGGGAAACGCTCGTATAAAACGCCAGCGTCTCAAGCCACGAAATCTCATCGCGCGTCAGCCTAGGCGTATTTAAAACCGACAAACAGAGCATGACATAAGACGTCCCGCCCCGTTCACCGATCTTAATCAAAAATCCGCGGTCGACTTCGACGATTTTGCCGATGTCAGTGATGACCTTAGTTACTTCTTGTTCGTAGGGAATCCAAGGATATTCTTCGGTATCTCCCTCGAGCAAAGATATTGTTCCGTCGCTTTTAACTTTTAGCACATGGGCTTGGCTGACAATCAAAACATCGAGAATTGTTTGTTTCAATTCCAACAAAACCTGATTTAAAGATGAATGTGTTCGAATCGTTTGTGTAAACTTAAATATACTGTCTTGGTAGTTATACTTCTCCGAGAAACGTTTTAGACGGAAGCGATAGTCTAAGATTTCTTTAAGATAGAAAACGCCTAAAATCACAAGATAAACATAGATTGCCAATCTCGCATCATAGTAATCGCCTTCTTGAAATTTCATTAGCTTTACGGTAGAAATCATGATGATCGTTGGGATAATTGCAAGTAGTCCATAATATTTTAACCTTCCTATTAAAAATTCCACATCATAAATTTTGTTTGATATAAATTGATAAACTAATGTAAAGGGAATGATTAATAGAAACGGAGCAACTACTGCTGCAGAGTAAATAAAATCATCAATGACTAAGACAGGGACGAGATAAAATGCAATAAAAGGAAAGATCGCAAAAAAGTTGCCAAGCATGAGCATTTTTAAAAAATAAGTTTGCTCTGTATTTTTATATTTAACTAAGCCGTAAACAAAAACAAATATCACTAATACTAGCCCAATAAAGAACGAATACAAATTAATATATGGAATAGGTTCTTCAAGTTTTTCAAAAGTATTACTTAAAATCTCAAGAACTAGATTAAAAACCGGCAGTAAATAAAAGAAAAACACCTTATTACTACATAATTTTTTGCCTATCTCTTTAAAATATTGATATATAAAATGCAAGTAATTGATTGGAATTGATATAAAAGTTAATAAATTAACATACCTACTAAACACATTACCTCTTGAGGTTCCTCCTACACTTACATAGGCAATCGATACAGTGAGCAAAAATAGGATTAGTAAAAATGACGATGTTTGTTTTTTAGTCTTTTTAGATTTTAAAATTAAGATAATACAAAACAAGCATAATAAATAAAACACGATCGGGATTAAAACAGTAAATAAGATATCGTAGCTAATAATAGTATCTCTTGTATCAGTAGTAATAATTTGGCCGTTCCTTTCAATCGAAAGGGAACTAACATTAGATAGTATACTATTTTTTGGTACGTCTTTACGTGGTTTTTCATGATTAACTTCAAGAATAATATCACCGGCTTTTAAGCCGGTGTAATCCGCCAGTGAATCTTCTTCTACATAATCGACCACAAGTTGATTGTCCGAATCGTATTTTAAATATGCACCTACAAATAAATTGTTATAACATATATAGACTACGTAACAGCTATAGATAAAACTAAGACAGACTAGTATAACTGAAATAACTTTCAAGGAAAATTTCATTTTAAAAACTTCTCCAAAAAGGAACTGGCCTTCCAATTGATGAATCTAATAATTTAAATCCATCAATAATACTTTCTAATTGATCTATATCCAATCCTAATAAACAGGCATTCCCATTAATAACCTGTTCTAAAACCTCCGGATGTTGAACTAAAAAATTTACTATCTCCTGCACATTCTAGTACTCCTTCCCAAACATCTTCAATACAATCGAAGTCAAATTCTGTTTTTTCAGCTCCCCCAACTCCAATTCAGCGATTCCCTTTTTAAATTTCTGAATAGCGAGCTGATTCATAACATACATATACTGAGTGACGCCTGCCGCTTTCAATTTCTCTTTATAGCATTTTATTTCTTTATCGGCAATTTTATCCTCAGTTTCAAATGTTTTTAACAAATCAATCGACGGCTGGTTAAATTTTCTTGACAAATATAAGTACGCAAGTGTCCGCTTTTTCTTGGCGATATCGCTTTTTGAATCATAAAAAAGTGCTTTATAATCATTTTCGATTTGTGAAGCAATGCCCAACTGGTAGGCGTACTTTTCAACCGCCGGGTCAAATTTACCCGTGGCAAGCATCGCTCCCAGCACGCATGGCAAAGCCGTCAGCGCCCCGGATTTACGCTTGATCATCTCAAGGCACTCTTCTTCAGTGGCAGGCCGGTTGCTGAGATCGTCATGCTGTCCCTGCATCGATTGAAGTATATATTCCATCAGTTTTTCAAAAAACACCGGTTCTTTCGACACCGAACTGATCACTTTAATGCTTATTGTATAAAGCGCAGTCGCCGCATTCATTGCGACTGAACGGTTTATTTTCATCCAAGGTTCATCGGGGCTGTCTTCATCCTCTAAATCATCGAATATATCAAACGCAAGAATCAAGAGCTCTATGCCCGCTCCAAGGGTTTCCGCTGCATCAGTGTCCGTGCCGCCGAAACTTTGGTAATGATAAAAAGCAAGCTCGCTGAAATGCAACTGGTCCTTTGCATCTAGAAAAGCGTGCAGCGTCCGATTTAAGTCCGGGTTGGGAATCTCAATGTCTATAAAATGATTCATTCTTTGCTTGATTTTACTGTGATCTAGACAAAAAAGCTTAGAGATGGTGCTCCCTCCTTTCTTATTATTTTACTAAATCAAATTCCCGATTGACAGAGCAATTTTTTTATTTAACAATTATATAATAATTTATCCTTTTTTTGGATTCGTTTACACACAAAAAAAAAGACTTGTCTGAAACAAGTCTTTTTACGAGGTTTTTAGATATGTGTACTTATCGTATTGATCAATGCTTTTGTTAATCTTGCGCAAGGAGTCCTTTGTTTCTCTGATTTCATTCTCTAGCCGCCAAAGCAGTTGTTTTAATTCTTCAATTTGTTGCTTTTCCACCGGTTCCACACTCCTTTTGGAAGATCAATCAATTTGTGTATAGTGAACGAGTCATAGGTATTTGATCTGTTAATACAAGTTTAAAGGGATTGGGTCTCTTTTTCACCGAAAAGTTGCATATAAATTCATGCGTTACACCGCAAACTTTAAATAGACCATAACACCCATTTTACACGACTTGCAATTAGTTCTCAAATCCTAATGAAACATAAAATTTTTGTTTGTTTTTTAAGAAGTCAAATAAAGATCGCTTATAAATCCCTTTAACATCACAAGTTCAGTTATTTTTTGTTCGTTTTGCAACCTTGAGTCTAAAGTAATAACTAGCCGAGAATAGAAAAACTTGAGTGTTCACGGAACGCAGATCGGGTATGCACCACCGAAAATCACGCAATAGACCGACACGCATTTCGGCCCTTAAAAAAAACCATCCCTTCGCCTTACACCGCAAAAAACGCAATTTGACCCGTAAAAATCGGAAAGAGGTGTTCATATTGCTTCCTCCTTATTGCTTTTGGATGCATCCATACCAACATGTCCGCTGCCGGCAGGTCTATCCCGGAGTTGAAGCCAGTCCCTTTTCGCGTTCGGCAAAAGAAGCAGAGGGCTTGATGGCTGACGGACAGAGAATTTTAAGCCGGCTTTCAGCTTCGCGTGCTTTGGCTCACCAAATCATGACGGCTGCCCAAAGCAACCAAAAAAATACCGTGCTTGCCCTGCTCAGGCAAACCGGCGTCCGCAGCCAGCTTGATGCCTCTTTTGATCCCGACGGCATCCGCATCATACTCATCAGCCCCCGCAGCAGAATATTTCTGTTATTGCGTTGGTCTTAGCACAAAAAAATTCCGGCCCCTAAAAAAGGAGCCGGAATTTTTTATAAAAGCTTTTGACACCAATCAACGGCTTCAAGATAGCATTGATACGCTTCATCTTTTGTTAAGCCTTCTGTTTCTGGTGTGTTGTCTTCCCATTCGTTTCGTTCGATTGATTTTGCAAGCCGCAAGATTTTTCGGTAATCGTTTTCTTTGCCGAGCAGCGCCTGGCCTACTTCGTCCGTCAGCGGCAGTTCGCTGATGACTTCTGTTAGTTCTTTGTGCAGCAATGTATCGATAAATGAAAACATACCTGTCAGCATATAAGAAGCCGGCTGAGGGCGGTTCGTTTTTTTCGCAAGCAATTCGCAAAGCTTCGCACGGATCAGCGAAATCTTGACGACTTCGTTCTTGCTGGAGTTTTGCTTTTTCGTTAAATCCTTAAATGAGAGGATGAAAATCCACCTCTTGATTTCTTTAAATCCGAGAAGCACGATAGCCTGGCGGATGCTTTTAATCTTTTGGATCGGCCGGTTGGCTGGAGAATTCAACAGCTTCAGCAGCTGGTAAGAAAGCGACAAATCGCGTTCTATAATATTTGTGACGTTCTCAATATCAGGCTGATCTTCGCTTAATTCATGCAGCAGCTCATAATAAGCATGGAAATGATATGTAATGTCCTGACCGTCAATCACAACGGGCTCGCTGAAGAAATAGCCTTGAAACAGATGAAATCCGTCTTTTGCAGCCTGCTCATAATCTTTTCGCGTCTCCACTTTTTCAGCGAGGAACGTCAGGCGGTGGTTCCGGCATGATCGTAGGATGCTCTGTCTTTCCTGCCGCGTCGTTTTGAAAAAATCGATCTTCAAAATATCAATGGATGCCAAAAGCTGATGGAGCAAGTCCCTTTCCACGCGATGCTTTAAACAAAAATCATCAAGGGCAATCGTGTAGCCGAGGCTTTTCAAATGCCTGCACCTTTCGATAAGCTCAGGGGTGATCGGCACATCTTCAAGGATTTCTACAACGAGCTGGTCCGGGTCAAAATACGTCGGAAGCCCTGATGTCAAAAGACCTTCGGTAAAATTCACGTAATACCTTTTGCCTTCTGTCAATTTGTCGATTCCAATGTTTAAAAAGCTGTTAATCATTAATTCTGTTGTCGCTTGATCACCGTCAATACCGGAAAAAAAGTTTTTCTCGCTTTCCCTGTATAAAAGCTCGTATGCGACAACTTGTTCTTTTCTGTTGAATATTGGCTGTCTGGCAACGAATACCCTCATTCTTCTTCCCCCTAGCGACTGAGGTGCCTTCGCTTTTAAGTATATCAAATAAATGAGCAAATCCCGGCTGCTATAAAAAAATTCACCCAAATATTGAACTTAATATTGAAAAACAGATAATCCCCGAAGAAATTATCTGTTTCAATCCCCAGTTATGTTAAAAACTATCGTTTACAGAGTCAACTTTGATCCAGACCTTTTTTCGCCTTGATTTTCGCTTCGTGAATTTGCTGCATCTTGTTGTTCCAGCAAGCTTCGCTTAAATCGACAGGATATTCTTCGGGCTTGCTGATCCGCTTGTACTCTTCCCACAGCAAACTAAGATTTTCTCGAACATACCGCTTAATATCCTGAATGCTCGGATTCTCATAAACAAGCTCGCCTTTTTCAAAGATCGGCTGGTGAAGATCTTTTGCATCAAAATTCGTCACAAACTTGCTGATAAACGTATGAACGGGGTGAAACATCTTCAGCCGCTCCTGTTCATTGACCTTCTCATAGTCCAAAGCGATATAATCACCTTCCGAATGATGGTTCAGCTGATTGATGATTCTGTACACCTTTTTCAAGCCTGGGGTCGTCACTTTTTCCGGATTCGAAGAGATTTTAATCGTGTCTGCCATCTTTCCGTCTTCTTCGATGGAAACGAGTTTGTAAACCGCGCCGAGAGCCGGCTGATCATAAGCGGTAATCAGCTTTGTGCCCACGCCCCAGACGTCGATTTTTGCTCCCTGGGCTTTCAGATTCATAATCGTATACTCATCAAGATCGCTTGATGCGACGACTTTTGTATCTGTAAATCCGGCTTCATCCAGCATGGCTCTCGCTTTCTTCGACAAATAGGCAAGGTCTCCGCTGTCCAGGCGGATTCCCGAAAATTCAATTTGATCACCGAATTCCTTCGCTACTTTGATTGCATTTGGAATGCCGGAACGCACCGTATCATATGTATCGACCAAAAAGACACATTTTTTATGAGTTTCCGCATATTTTTTAAATGCCGTGTATTCATCACGATAGGCTTGGACAAGCGCATGGGCGTGCGTACCTGATACTGGAATGTCAAACCGCTTGCCGGCGCGGACATTGCTTGTCGCGTCGAACCCGCCGATAATCGCGGCCCTTGCTCCCCACATCGCCGCGTCCATTTCATGCGCGCGCCTTGTTCCAAATTCGAGCGCCGTCTCTTCTCCGATCACACTTTTGATTCTCGCTGCTTTTGTCGCAATCAATGTTTGGTAATTCACAATGTTGAGCAGAGCCGTCTCAATGAGCTGCGCTTCAGCCAAAGGCGCTTCGATCCTCATGATCGGTTCGTTGCCAAACACGATTTCGCCTTCCTGCATGGAATAAAGCGAACCGGTGAATCTCATATCTTTTAAAAAGCTGAGAAAGTCATCTTTGAAGCCCAGCTCTTCTTTTAAATAAACTAAATCGCTTTCAGTAAATCTGAAATCCCGCAAAAATTCAATCGCTTTTTCAAGACCGGCAAAAACGGCAAAACCGCTGTCAAAAGGGAGCTTTCTGAAGAACAGTTCAAATACGGCTTTCTTTTGATCAATGCCGTCGCGCCAATACGTTTCCGCCATATTAATTTGATATAGGTCTGTGTGTAGTGCTAGACTGTCGTCTGTAAAACGGTGTTCCAACCTTCATTTCTCCTTCCTCAATCTGACACTGAGGCTCCCAGGGTGTTTGCAAAATGAGAAAGAGCCCAGTCGTGTCCGTCCGGGTTAAAGCTAGCCACTGCGTTTTGATGAATGACAAGATTAAACCCTTTATTATAAGCATCTACTGCGGTATGGAGCACGCATATATCTGTGCATACGCCAACGAGGTGCAGTTCTTTTATATCCCTTTCACGAAGCTTCAGCTCGAGGTTTGTCCCGGCAAAAGCAGAGTACCTTGTTTTTTCCATGTAATATATATTCTGATCATGTTCGTGTTTTCGATAAAGCGCTTCAAGCTTTCCGTATAAATCCTGTCCTGATGTACCTTTTATATTGTGTGGAGGAAACAAACGGGTTTCCGGATGACGCGTATCGCCGGTCTCGTGTGAATCGACTGCAAATACGATATAATCGCCGTTTTGAATAAACGTTTCCGCGAGACGCGTCACGGCATCTTCGATTTTCCGGCCCGGTTCTCCGCACGTCAGCTTTCCGTCAGCTGCGACAAAGTCATTCGTATAATCTATACATATAAGAGCTTTTTTCATTGCCGCCCTCCCCGCCTTTTGTATGATAGGTAACATTATAACTTATCTAAACGGACAAGTGAATGGCGAATCAATCGAATATGGCTGTCAAGCCGCGCCAGCAGCGGCTTTTTCTTTTTCAGAAAAAAACAAAAACCACGGGTTCGCACGCCCTGTGGAAGGCACGTACGAAAACCCGTGCCTCATCTCTTGTTTAAAACCGACTGCTCAAAGATATCGTCCTGAACATAAATCGATTCTTTCTCTACGGCCTCACGCGCCGCGAGAACAAGGCCAAGGGGAGTATCCGATTGCTGATCGGACACGATCGAAAAAGGGACGCCTTGTTTATTGGACTCCTTGATGTAAGGAGATAAATGTGAATAGTCGATTTCACCGTTCAGCAATAATGTCGCATCCGCTTTTGAGCCAAGCGCATCGATGACTTCGCGGTATGCCTGCGGACGCAAAACTTGTCCTTTCGTCAGTGCAATGATGACCCTTTCCCTCAGCGAGCCTAAAAACAGTCTGCGTTCATCCGGCTTCGTTTCGCGTGGTCCGTACATTCCCTGCTGTAAATATTGATCCATTGATTGGTCGCTCACGTCTTAGACCCTCCATTTTTATCCTGCTGGCAGCGTTTTTTTAAACTGCATTTTTTTATCAGTATGCCCATGAAAACAGCGGGCATGAGTCCGGGCTACATTTCGGTCACCCATTGTACGATCTTTTTGGACAGCTCCTCGGCCGCACCCGTTTCAGCCACTCTCGACAATGACCGGTCAAGCTTTTCGGCGAGTTCTGTTTTTTCTTCCTCATAGGAAATCAGCGCGCTCCACTCCAGTTGAGGCACAGCCACAAGTGTATGAAATTCCCTTTTATTTTCATGGAGGTAAACGTCTGTGATCATCTGATCCTTGTTCAAGATGTTTGCCTTCCTGATTTTCATCTTTGTCACCTGCCTTATCTATCTTTTTTCCCATTATACTATAAAAAAGAAACAGCCTCTTTAAAAGAGGCTGTCACATGTTCAATGACTGGGAACCGTCCATCACATCCGCATCTGTGAAGGACGTTTTATTGATATCGTTTTGAATCAAACCGTAGTCCCCTGTTTGAAATGCACCCGCTCCGCTTCCGGAAATATCCGTGCACTTCGGGGAAATCGCAAACACATCTCCAAAGAAGGCTGCGCTGTCATTAACGACTTGCCTGATAAAAATTGGTCCGACGATCGCCGGCATCTTCACACCTCCGCCATTCAATTTATTAGCATCATATGTGAAAATGGGCAAAACGTTCAGACTTCAGCATTTTCCGCCGTTTCTTTTTTATACCTTTGCCTTAAACGGACAAGGCGGACGATATTCAATGTAAAAGCCTTGAGCAGGGCATAAGCCGGAACGGCCAGGATCATGCCGAGAATGCCCCCGAAGCTTCCGGCGCCGATTAATAAAAGGATGATCGTCAGCGGATGCGTATTCAAGCGTCTGCCGATAATCAGCGGCGACAGCAGATTTCCGTCTGTCTGCTGAACGGCAACGACGATGATCAGCGCAATCAATGCTTTTGTCGGCGAGTCGAGAAATGCGATAATGACGGCCGGTGTCGCTCCAAGAAAAGGTCCGACATATGGAATAATATTCGTCACAGCAATGATCAAGCCGAGAATCAGCGCGTATTTCACACCGGCGATCCAAAAACCGATAAAGCACGCCGTTCCGACGAACAGACAAACGATAAGCTGTCCTTGAATGTAAGCCGCCAGCGTCTCGTACAAATCCTTGAAAATTTTCAGCCCTTCATTTTTGTACTTTTCAGGCAGGATCTTGACAGCCAGATTCGGAAAACGGTGGCCGTCCTTCAGCATATAAAACAGGATGAACGGCACGGTAACAGCCGTGAGCGCAATGTTGGTCACAACACCGAATACAGAAGACAGGCTCCCTGTAATATTCTCAGGCAGGCTCGTCAAATATTCGCCGATTGAGCTTTCGATTTTTGCAACCGATACGAAGTCCTGATTCATCATCCAGGTGAACCACTGCGAATTCGACATTTGCTTAATGAAAATCTGGATCTGTTTCACATAGGACGGGATGCTGTTAAACAGATCGGTAACCTGCTTTGTAAACACAGGACCGACAGCTGACAACACAAATCCGATGAATGCCACAAACACCAAATAGATCAGCAGAATGGACAGCGTTCTCGGCAGTTTTTTCTCAAGAAACCGCACGATCGGATTGAATATAAAATACAAGATTCCTGCAATTAAAATCGGAGTAAATAAAGTCGATGCAAATACAATGATCGGTTCGAACAGAAAAGACACTTTTGTCGACACATAAATAATAAGAAGAACCAATAAAATTTGCAGCGTCCAAAAATGGGTTTTTGATTTTAACAAGCTTTGTTTCCTCCCGGCTTTTTTCATTAATCTAAAAACTACTATTCACACTAACGTCTGTCAACTGTTTTCCTTCCATTCATACGAAAAAGCTTTGACAGGGTTTCATATTTCAGCGCCTTTTGAATAAAAAAGATTGACAGCTCCCCCTGTTGTAATTATCATGATTACAACAGGAGGGTGGTTTGATGAAGATCAGCAGCAGATTTACGATAGCCGTACATATGTTATCCTTGATGCACGTCCGAAGCGACCATTTGACATCAGAGCAAATCGCAGACAGCGTCAATACCAATCCGGTCATCATCCGCCAAATCAGCAGATTGCTGAAAAAAGCGGGCTTGATTGAAGTAAAGCGCGGCACAGGCGGAGCGCACTTATTATGGGATGCCGGCGCCATTTCTTTGTATGATGTCTATAAAGCCGTCGAAGTTGTCGGTGAAGGCGAACTGTTTCACACTCACGAAAACCCCAATCCTGATTGCTGGGTTGGCGCGAATATCCACCAGGTTCTTGAGCTTATTTTATTAAAAGCGCAAACAGCCATGGAGAATATACTCAAAGAAATGTCTATAAAGGAATTGACTGATCTGATCATCCAAAAAAAGAATGCTTCTCAGTGAGGCATGATTATTTCAACTCGTTGTAATAACTATACTTACAACAAACGTCTGGCACTGTGTTTTTTTCACCTCGTTGTAATATTATTCATTACAACGGAATAAAAGGAGGTGGTTCCATGTGATCAACACAGGCAAATTCGGATTTCCATCACATTAAGGGAGGACTTAACATGACGAATCATATAAAAGAAATCAACTGGGAGCAAAACACCAACTCTTACATTCAGCTCATACCGAATATTGAGTACACAAAAGTGGAAGACACTTCTTTGACATTACATTTGCTGGTTTACCGCAATCCAATGGATGCGTTATTTAACAGGAAAGGCAATCAGGAAACATACCCGCTGATCATTTATTTGCAAGGGTGCGGATGGGGCTGGACAAAACAGGATACATCCGCCTTTATCCCCCAACTGGTTCCATTTGTCGAGCAAGGATATGTCGTGGCAAGCGTTCAATACAGAGGCAGCGGAGAGGCGGTGTTTCCGGCTCAGCTTCATGATGTGAAAACAGCAGTCCGCTTTTTAAAAGCAAATGCCGCCCGCTATAACATCGATCCTGATAGAGTCGGAGTCTGGGGGGATTCTTCAGGCGGCCATTTGGCTCTTTTGCTTGGATTGACCGAAGGAATTGAAGAATTTGAAGGCCCGGACGAATACCGTCATGTATCGAGCAAAGTCGATGCGGTTGCGGACTGGTTCGGTCCGGTCGACCTTCTGTCCATGAGCAAGTATCCGTCCATCTTCGATCATGATTCACCCAATTCACCGGAATCCAAGCTGATCGGCGGAGCTGTTCAAGAAAACAGAGTACAGGCGAAACAAGCGAGTCCGATAAGCTATGTTCACAGGGAAGCGCCTCCCATTCTGATTATGCACGGGGATCAGGACGATGTCGTCCCTTATCAACAAAGCGTCCAATTGTTTGAAGCCTTAATAAAAGAAGGCCATGATGCCCTTATGTATAAAATAAACGGGGCCGGACATAACGGTTTTACCCAGGCTCATACCCTGGACATCGTCAAATCGTTCTTCCGCAAACATTTAAAGCCTGGAAAAGCCTAAACATTGAAGGCCGGATATCCGGCCTATCAGTGTATATTCCTCTCTTTTATGAATATTTTCTAAATTTTTTTCAGTATATCGGTATAAAGTTCACCTTCAGAAAATAAGATGAAAACGCTTACAAATAAACCATGAGGTGAACAACGATGAAAAAACTGGTGCTGCTCGTGCTTGTTTTGCTGCTCGTGTATCCGCATGTATCGAAAGCGGGAGGATTTAAAGGAGGAGGAGGCGATCCGGGCTACTGGTTCGTGGGAGACCCTGTTGAACATCCCGATCCCGCAAAACCGCCGATTGTATTTGTCCATGGATTAAACGGCTCTTCAAGCGCGTGGGTTGACGAAAATGACATGGCTGAACAGGCGTGGAAAAACGGATATAATGCGGCTTTTATCGATCTCCACCCCGATAAAGACATGCAGGATAACGGAGCGATGCTGGCCGCCAAACTGCGCGAAATCTACCAGCATTTCGGCCGCAAGGTCATTCTCGTTTCCTACAGCAAAGGCGGAATTGACAGTCAGTCGGCGCTGATTCATCACAACGCATACCATTATGTCGAGCGCGTGATTACGCTCGGAACCCCTCATCACGGCTCACAGCTGGCAGACCTTGCCTACAGCAGCTGGGCAGGATGGCTCGCCGATATTTTAGGCCAGAAAAATGACGCCGTTTATTCACTCCAGACAGGGTTTATGAAATCGTTCCGCGACCAGACCGACAATCATCCCAATCGATCGAAAACTAAATATTTCACCCTGGCAGGCAATAAGATCGGCGGGTTCGGCAGCGTTTTGTTTTTTGGGGGCGTTTATTTAAACATGTTTGGCGAAAATGACGGAGCCGTCACCGAAAAAAATGCGAGACTCCCTTACGCCACAAACCTGGATACAGGAAAGTGGGACCACTTCTCGATTATTAAAGGAAACCTCACGTTTCCTGTATTTATGCCTTTATTGACGGTTCAGGCATATGCAAATGAAACTGCGTCCATCAAAGAAAACTTATCGTACCCTTTCATCAGAGGGGGAGAAAATCATGGATTGAGAGAAGAGGAGTTTGCCGTTGAAAAAGGCGTCAAGGAAATAACCGTTCACTGGCTGAGCAATCATTCCTCGGGAAATATCAAATTGACAGATCCACGCGGCAAGCCGGTCAAAGATTTTTCAATGGCAAAGACGGCGGATGTTTTTGAAGGGGGATTCGTCCATTCCGCTGCCATCAAAAATCCCGCAGCAGGCACATGGAAGATCGCATCATCCGTCAAACAAAAAGAGGCGTTTTTGTTCATTGTGACGTTCGATTCTCCTTTGAACCAGCAAATTAAAAACGCGGGCACCAGAGAAACGTCAAACCTTGCGAATGTTAAGGCGTCAGTCCGCTCGATCCGCTACGAAAACGGAAAACAAGCCGAGAAAAAGTCGCTGAAACCTGCTTCCATCAATGCGCTGCAAAACAGCCTGTCATTCAAAAAAGCGGGCATGTATTCGGTGACGATCGACCTTTCAGGAAAAACGGCAGACAACTCGCCGTTTAACAGGACGATCATCCGCTCTATTTATGTAAATGACAAAGGGGAGAAGTTTGAAAACAGCCCTTTGTCCGATTAAACCGTTCTTTTCATGGGAGATAAGGATTCATCGACCATGCGGTCAAGCTTCCTGACTTTCTCAAGCGCCAGCTTATAGTCGATTTTGCGGTAATGGTGGTTTCCGCCCGGCTCTTCGTCCAGCTCATCCGCTTTCTTGACGATTTGCTGCAGCTTGTTTTTATCAAGGTCCCCTTCTGGCAAATAGGAATCCGTATGAAGCAAAATCGCCAAAGCAATCTCTTTTGCCGCTTTCCGATCTTCGCCTAGGCGGATCAGAAGCTTGTGGGCGCGCTCGGCTCCCTTTATCGCGTGAATGTCATTTTGCTTGTATTTTTCATAATCCCATTCTCCGTCGGTATACCATTCATAATGACCGATATCGTGCAGCAAAGCCGCTTTTGTCGCAATATCGGGATCTACTCCAGCTCGAACCGCCAGGCGGTATGCGTGGTAAGCGCAGGCTACGGCATGAGCAACACCGGAACGTGTTAAATATTTTTGTGCGATTGGATGGGTGAATACATCCACTAATGTTACGTTTCTCATGTAAACCCCTCCTTTATATATTTTTAGAATCCTAACATATTTTCATGCAAATCTCAATTGATCTGACACATCATTTTCAAAATTCCGCTATATGAGCTGGCGCAATGATAAAATAAAAACAAGCACAATCGATTTGATGTGCTTGTTTTTTTATTTTTCACAAAAACTCTTTAATATCATACACTCTGCCGTTTTCAAAGTCGGTCTCAAGCAGGTCGAGCAGAACGCCGGCCACATAAGGCGTGCTTCTCAGCTTTCCTTCTGTTTGATAGGTTTTGAATCGTTCAATTGCATGAAAGTCTTTTTTCGATGATGAACGGATAACCTCTTGCATGCCGGTATCCATGATCCCCGGTGAGAAAGAAATCATCTTCACCGGATCAGACTCATCTTCCTGTTCAAAGCCGAATGTTTTCGTGAACATATCGAGCCCCGCTTTTGAACTGCAGTAGGCGCTCCATCCTTTATAAGGGTTTTTGGCCGCCCCTGATGATATATTGACAATCGATTTTTTGCCTTTGTATGGCTTGAGCCATTTGGTAAACAGCTGGCTGAGAATCACCGGCGCTAACAAATTCAAGTCATAATGCAGCCTCAGTTCTTCCAGTCCAGCTTCACCGGCGCGCTTGATCGGCGTCACCATTCCCGCATTGTTGATCAAGGTGATCGAATCAAAATCGCGGGCTTGGACAGATTCTGTGAATTGCCGAAACCACTTTTCTGTTTCGGCGAGCTGTGTTAGATCGGCCTCATGCTGGATCAGCCTGTCATGACTGATATCAGACTTGGTCCTTGAGACAGCATGAACAATATGGCCTTTTTGCAAAAGCCCTTCGGAAATCGCGGCGCCAAGCCCTTTTGACGCTCCGGTAACAATGGATAAATGCATACGGCGTCCCTCCTTATCCATTATTGTACTGATTCATCAGCCCGCTTCTCAAGTGCAGCGGTTTTCCGTGACCGCTTCCGCCAGAAACACCCCATTTGAAATCACCGGCAAGACAGCCGAATAAACGACAATCCAAAAGCCGTCTACACGGCAGCACCTTATAGAACCTCGGACTTTTCATTGCTGAGCGCTCCTATTTTTTCTGCTGGCCGCTGACTTTCGGAATCAAAAAGAACAGACCGGCGATGCAAAGGAGAATCAGCAGACCGTACAAGATAGGCAGGAAGATGGATTGCCGGCCTTCCGCAGAGTCATCTTCCCGTCCCGATAAGGACGGATTTGCCGAGAATGACAGGTCAAGCTGTTTCAGCTTTGACGCCACGGAATTGCTTTCATTCGTGAAGCTTCCGGACAGGCTTTTCAGCTTTTCGATGGCATCTTCTTTTTTCGAATCTGTAAATGAGAATTCCTTCAGTTCTTCTGGAATTGATATTTCTTCTTTGTATTCCGTCTCTTCTTCCTGAAGGTAGTCCGTCTCGATTTTAATATCCTGCTTTTCATACTCGTTTGGCTTGACATCGACTTTATCGGTTTCGTCCGCCTTCACGATTGGAGTGAAAAGAAAGAAGGAGAGCATGACTGCCATGATCCCCTTCTTTCCCCATTTCGCATTAAGCATCATGGTCAGTCTCGCTTTCTTCTGTTCTTGATTTTGCAAAATCGACAATAAAAGGAACAGCAATCGCGATGATCGTGATTAAAATTAATGCTCCGATTCCGAGTGCAAACTGGCTTCCAGTTCCGTACTGAATCGACATATATACGGTTGATACCGGATTGTTAAAGCTGAAGTTCGGCATCGCCAAGTCAAGCAGCGGCGCTACATAGAACAGCACCATGGCGGCTGTTGCGATTCCGCCTGCGATCGACCCCAGCATAAACGCCGTCCGGATAATGGCTGAACTTGCGACAAGCAGCAAGATCGTAAAGACCGACCACATGACGGCCTGATCGTCGGCGAGTGAGTAAATGTTCAAACCGAACAGGCTGATCATCAGTCCGACAATGATATTCAAGATGCCGAACAGTGCACCCCTGACTAAGAGCGGAGCATTTTGATAATGGTGGCTGAAATATCCGATCAGCAAGCTCGAAAGCATCACAATCACAAGAATGACGACCGGCGGTACGTTTTGCGCTTTTGACTCTGGAACATCTCCGCTGATTTTCACCGGACTTGCCAAGTGATCGTATACATATCCGTCGTTTCCTCCGAACGCATTGCCGAGAATGCCGTACACGTCTCCGCGGATAAGCTTTGTCGTCGCGACATTTTGACCCCAGTTTGAATTCAGGGTATCCGCTTTTTTCTGAACATCGTTTACACTTTCCTGAATATTGCCCGTGTACTCGATGACGCCTGATTGCGTTTCCGACAAGGAACCGAGCATGTTAGACAGCTGCAAAATGTCATTTCCAAGCGTATCCTGCATGCTGATAACCATCGTTCCATCTGTCGCGTCTCCCTGCATGACCGCTGTTCCGGCGCCTTCCGGATTGCGCAGCTGTTCAGATACGGCATTTGCTCTGTCTGAGATGTTGCTGAGCTCATTTAGCGTTTCTGTTTGCTTTTCATCAATGAATTCTCCGTAGGTTGTTACAAAATCGGACATGCCTTTTGTGTAATCTTGAATATCCTCATTTGATAAAAGCATGTTGTTTTTAAGGTTTTCCCATTTTTCCGCTTCGGTTTCACCGACTTTAAGGACTGTATTGAGGCCGGCTTGTGTCCCGGAAATGACGCTTTCCTTAGTTGAATAATTGACCGAACCGAAAAACGTTGTTTCATAATTTGATAGTAACTTATAGTAATTGAGCAGTTGATCGACATCTCTCGTACGAATGTTAGATTCAAAAGCTTTTTTTAAGTTGCTATCTTCTGGAAGATATTTTGATACTCTCGCTTCTATATTTTGAATTTTGTTATAGATAGCATCAAAATCATCTGTTCGTTTATTTTTAAGTTCTGTAATATCATCGTTTAGATCTTTTATTTCTATCTTTAAATCCTCAATGTTTTTATTTAGTTTTGTAATTTCTCCACTCAGGTTTTCAAGCTGTTTTTTCAACTCTTCATTATGAGTGTCCTGTTTTGCACGAAGATCTTCTTCCACCTTTTCAAGCCGGGCAGCAGCTTCATTTAGCTGCTCTTTTAATTTGGCAACCTCGTCATCCGATCCTTCTGAAGGCGAAGGCTGATCATTTCCAGGGTTCTGGGTATCTCCATCTTCACCTGTTGCTTGATCATTTGTCGGATCTTCAGAATTTGATGCGTCTTGCTGTCCGTTTTCTCCAGTATCGGCTGACGGTTCTTGATTCTGATCCGGTGTCGTATTTTCAGCAGCGGAATTTTCATTCTGATCAGGAGCCGGTTCTTCGGAAGTCGGATCTTCGCCCGGGTCCGGAGTTGGTTCCTTAGCTCCACCATCGTTATCAGAAGAATCTTTTAACCCGTCCGATAATTCTTTCAGTTCAGCCGCAATGCTCTTCAATTCATCTTGCTGTTCTTGAAGATTGATTTCTAGATTGTTCGGCTGTTCTTCATCATCTTGATTATTATCCTGATCATTTTTATCCTCATCACCCGGGTCCGTGCCGTTTTGCGAATCATCTTCAGAGCCTTTCGATAGATCAGAGCGTAATGCAATTAAGTCAGGATCAAGCTTACTCAAATTCGCTTTTCTTGTTTCAGCCTGATAATTATCTATCAACTTATTTTGGATAGAATTAATCCCATTCAGTTGGATTGAAATCTGATCCTCCCTCGTTTTTTGCAGGTTTTCAAGAGAGGTAGAAGTCAAGCTAAACTGGTTTTGTAAACCATTGAGCGATGTTGCCATGCCGTTCATTTGTTCGCTGAAGCGGCTTTGGGCGCTGGCTTGTTTATCTTTGATAGATGTCAGGCCGTCTTGAATTTGCTTTTCACTGTCCGCTTGTGCAGCCTGAAGCAGTTCCGACTGCTTTTCTTGATATTGTTTGTACTGATTGACGTTGTCGACGAAGCTGTCCAGTTGTTTTTTGGA
Source organism: Bacillus sp. FSL K6-0972 (assembly GCF_037976035.1). Classification (NCBI taxonomy): domain Bacteria; kingdom Bacillati; phylum Bacillota; class Bacilli; order Caryophanales; family Bacillaceae; genus Bacillus; species Bacillus sp. FSL K6-0972. Next base: position 3,432,106 of record NZ_CP150260.1, read on the forward strand.
TTCTTCGACGCTTGCGTGGCGCTCTTTTGATGTGCCTTCTGTTTCATTGATCGACTCTTTCAGTCTGTCGATCATCTCTTTTTGTCTTTCTACTTCGCCCGCTAAATTGTTGGAGCTCGGCTTGTAAAAATTGTACATCGCGTTTTGGAACTCTGATTCTTTATTTACGATGCTGTCAAACTCTTTTCTGACCTTTTTGACTCCCTGTTTGACAAAGCGCCAGTACAGGGAAGACATTTTTTTGCTCACCGTTTTTTGCGCGTCCTGAAGCTCGCGCTGGACTTTTTCCTTGTTGACGGCGTCGAGCTGGTCCTGAATTTTGAACTCCAGCTCTGCTTTTTGCGGACGCTCATGGTTGTAGCTTAAAATGTTTTGCGAAAAGTCCGACGGAATGTAGACAATCGCATCGTATTGCTTCTCCGCAAGTCCGCTTTCTGCTGCGCTCCGGTTGACGACCGTCCATTTATAGTCCGGACGGTCAACCAGGGAAGCCGAGATTTCGTTCCCCAGGAGCGCATCTTGATCAACGGTCCCGTCATCTTTCAAAATGCCGGTATCCTCATTGACGACTGCGATTTCCCTTGTCGCGTTCGATACCTTTTTCGTCGGGTTCTCACCGATGAAATGAAAGAACAAGACGGGCAGCAAGATGATCGTGACAATGGCGCTGATAATTTTCAGCGTGCTTTTTTGTTGTTCCGTCATTTCGCTTTCTTCCTTTCTACAGCACATAAAGGAATTTGAATTTTCCTCTCTTTGCCGTTTTCAACGATATAGCCAAAGCCCGGCAGAATCTCCGGCTCCTGGCGTTCATATGGGAGCTGAATCAAGTTCTGCTCGGATTTTTTCATCAATAGCATCGCGTGTCTGACCTGCTTGACTTCGCTTGTCAGGGAATCATAGCCTTTTGTGAACTCGCTGTGATTTCCGGAAGGTATAAAATGGAAACCTAAATGGGCGTAAGATTTCATGAACATCGCCATTTTGTCCTGAATCGATGCGTCGATTGTCTGCTGGAATCGTGAAATTCCGTCGACAATAAAGACCATCGGTGAAAAATCAAGGTTGGCGATTTCGCCTTGTTTAACAGCTTCCAAATACATCGCTTCTCTTGTCCGGCAAATTTCTTCCGTCTCAGCCAGCCAGAGCATAATGTCGTCTTTTGTTTCAAGATAGCTGATTTGATCCTCTGTCGCATATTGAGAAAGCCCTCTGTCTATCGAATCAAACACGGCAATTTTTTTCGTGTCATGATCAAGCAGGTGCTCGAGCATGATCTTGATGACGTTTGTTTTTCCGCGCTGTGTCTGACCCATGATGAGACAGTGCTTATTTTTCTCAAGGTTAAAGTATACGGGTTCGACTGATTCTTCATCGAGCCCCATTGGAATAAGGCCTCTTTCAGGCTGAAGCGGATAATCTCTCACAAACTGCGTGACGGAAAGCTCGAGCGGCAGCATCGGCACAGGCGCCGGCTTTCTCATGCCTTCCGAGCGTTCTGCGATCGCCTGAATGTCGGCTTTGATCCCTTCAAACAGCTCGATATCGTTGTCTGCTTCCACAGGCATAAACATTTGTGCGAAGTATTGGTTTTCTTTATTGATAATGACGCGTCCAGGGATCGGTTCAAGGCTGAATTCCGGCCTTCCGATAATCGAATATGCTTCAGACTGATCCATCAGATAGTGGACAACCCTCGTTTTCAGGTTGTTCAAGAGCGACTGTCTGATCGCATTGACCCTTGTCGCGGTCAGGATTAAATAAATTCCAAGCGACTGGCCGTCGCGTGAAAACTGGATAAATTCACTTTCGAGTTCATGCATTTCATCTTTAATGATGTCAAAGTTGTCGACCGTTATGAAAATAAACGGCAGCTTTTCCTCATTCAGCGCATTGTACATCTTGATATGGCTGATTTCTTTTGCACGGAAGAGATTTTTCCTGTGCTCGATTTCCGCCTTGATCCGAACCATAAATTTCTCGATTTTTCTCGTTTGGTCCATCAGGAAATAATCCGCGGTATGCGGAAGCCTTGCAAGCGGAAGCAGCGTTCCGTTGCCAAAGTCGAAAATGTAGTAATGCAATTCTTCCGGCGTATACTGTTCGGCAAAGCTCATCATGAACGTCGTGGCGGTCAGGGATTTTCCGTAGCCTGACGAGCCGACGATGCCGATATTGCCGTCTTCCATCATGCGATAGCTGATCGGCTCCTGGCTTTGCTTTTCAGGTTCGTCGATATAGGCAAAATTAAAGGCATCTGCTTCCTCCGACGGGTAGCGCGTTTTAGGTATACGCTCTTCAAGCGGCGGCAGCCAAGGGCTCGGAAGCTTCTCGATTCCCATTTCATCTTGAATCCGTTCAATTTGTTCGACGACGGCGGAAATTTCCGTCACGGCCTCTTTTTTCGCAGTATGATCGGCATCAACGTCTGACAAAGGAATTAATCCGGTGTCTGTAACGATCGCCACTTCATCCTCTGTGCCGTAGCCATCCTCCATGTAAGGGGCCCCGCTCCATGCAGACTGGAACAGTTCATACACCTCATTATTGCCGACTTGCAAATAACCGCGGCCCGTTACCGTGATGGTAGCCGCATCCCCGTTTTTAAGGATTTCTTTACTGTCATTCGCATCCTGCACCTTCAAGGCAACCTTGAATCTGGAGTTGCTCCAAATCTGGTCATCGATGATGCCGCCCGGTTTTTGCGTCGCCAAGATTAAGTGCACCCCGAGGCTTCGGCCGATCCTTGCCGCGCTGACAAGCTCGCGGATAAATTCCGGCTCTTCGCTTTTCAGCTCGGCAAATTCGTCTGAAATTAAGAAAAGGTGCGGCATCGCCGTTTTCGCTTTTTTCTGTTTGTAAAGCTTTGTATAGTCATTGATATGGTTGACTTTGTACTGATCAAAGAGCCGCTGCCTTTTCTTCAGCTCGCTCTTAATGGACGCAAGCGCCCGGTTGCTGAAGTTCTTGCTGCCTTCAATGTTAGTAATCGTTCCGAGCAAATGCGGAATGTTCCGGAACGGCTGCGCCATTCCGCCCCCTTTGTAGTCGATTAACAAAAATGCGACTTCATGCGGGTGGAAGTGAACTGCCAAAGACAAAATATAAGTCTGTAAAAATTCACTTTTACCCGAACCGGTCGTTCCGGCAAGCAGCCCGTGGGGGCCGTGCGCTTTTTCGTGAAGATTTAAATAAACTATGTCGTCTTTTCCTTTATAGCCGATCGGCACGGCCAATGATTTGGCCGATTCGCTTGTCATCCATTTTTGACCGATTCCGATGTCATCGACTTCCTTCACTTGGAACAGTTCGAGAAACGATACGGTATCAGGAATCGAATTCGTCATGCCAGTCTGGTGATCAAGCGTTCTCAGCGTCCGGGAAAACAGTTCGTTGTCTTCCCTGTTGTGGTGATCCAACTGAAACGGGATCTGAACGGCTTTCTTTTGTTTGATCAGAATGTCGCCTTCTTGTTCAGTAATATAACGAACAAGGGTATGAATGTTTTCGGACAGGCTTTCTTTCGTCTCTGCCGCAACGATTGTCGACACTCCGAGGTTTTTCTGCTTGCCTTCCAAATATTCCAAAATGACGTGTTCTGCGATGAGCTGCTGATTTGTGATGATAAACACAAAGTGCGGCTTGTACAAAGTTTTCTTTTTGTTTTCATCTAAATCCCGTTCTCTCAAAATCTCATATATGCTTGAAAGGAGCTGATCTCTCGTCTGTTCGTTGTAAATAAACCCTTTCGCATAAATATGAGGCATCTGAAAATGCGGAAGCCACTTCATCCATTCCCATTCTTGATACTCGGCTTCGTCAAAAATGAAGACAAAGCGCAAATCATGATAGCTGTGGAAAAATGCGAGCTGGCCGACAAGCTGATGAATTTCATTTTTGACGACGGACAATTTTCCGACGACGCCCATCGGGCCTTCGGCGAGATTCACGGTGATCGGCGCATTTTTCAGCTCTCTGTAGACCTCTTCCATTTTTTGCGTTTGTTCAAGGAGATGGTCTGTATCGCGATTGGCCAAATCTCCACCGTTCAAATTGATTTGGTACGAAGATGCAACGTTTCCCGTTCCAAGGCGGATTTGCAGGAAATCGGCGCTTTCAATCGATTTTTCCCAAATTCGTCCGCTGATCTCCTTTGTTAAATATTTCATCCTCTCAAATGTAGGAAAATGGAAATCAAGGACGAACTTTTGTCTTTCTGCTAGTTCATGCAGCTCTTTCTTTTTGTTTTCAAGGTAAAGGGTGTAGACCCGCTCTCTTTTTTCTTCCCTTTTTTTACGCTGATTTTTGTCGCGGAAGTACTGCACGGTTGACGTAATCAGCGTCATCATAAACATTGCAAGGGAGACGATGATAAAGATCCCCCGCGGCTGAATGAGCGCCACGATCCCCATGACGAGCAGCATGACGAGCGGAGGCAGAATCATCAGCCATAAGCCTCTGTTGTCTCCGTCGCTTTCCTGTGCCGGGAAGCTGAAGGATACTTTTTCGTCCGGCAGATCGTAAATCATTCTCGGCGGCCTGCGGTATTGCGGATATTTATTTTTTGTCTCGGAGCTCGGCTTGAGAATGTTCTCCAAAGACGTATCATACTGCCCGAACCCCTCGATTTCCAAGAGGTCATCTTCAACGATGCGAAGAATATTCAGTCCAAATGCGATTTCGTCTCCATTTTGCACGGATACCGAAGCGGACACTTCTTCTCCGTTCAAATAAATTTTGGCGCCATTCGGCAGGACATTCCATTGCCCGTCGAGGCGGATGAAGGAAAACGTACCTTTTTCTCCAAAGAATGAATCCGTTTCATTGAAATAAACATCCGCTTCTTGCTCGAGGGAAGAAATGACGACTTCCTGCCTCTCTCCCAAATAGTAGGCGGGAACACTGTCGGATTCTTCGGCTAAAAAGAGCGTCAGCTGTTCAGCACCGCTTTGGACGGACGCCTTTCCGCCAAGCTTTAAAGAAGAGACAGCCTCCCCTCCCAGCTGCACGTTGAAAGCGTCTGAGTCCTTCTGCTTTTCCAGTACTACCGGGCCTTTTTCAAACGAAAAATGCTTGATCGTGACAGAATGTTTCAAATCCGGCCCGATTGTGAGCGTGCGGCTGTTCTGATCATCCAGTTTTATTTTTTGATAGTTTTTATGATAAAAAATCCATAACAGACTCATTTCTCCGCCTCCTGCCAACAACAGGTGTTTTCGCTTTTATTTATCATCTTTTTTCTTTTTGTCTTCCTTTTCTTTATTTTCTTTTTTCGCCTGCTCTTGCTCAGCCTTCTCCTTTTCAGCCTTTGCAGCCTCTACGTCCGCCTGGTTTTGCTCGGTGTTTGCCTGCTGGTTTTCTTCAGCTTTAGCCTTCTGTTCATCTGCTGTCCGCTTCAATTCTTCAAGTTCTTTTTCAAGCGGTTCCAGCTGTTTCTGCCTCTCATCACTGGACAATTTATCATCGGCTTTAATGTCATCTGTATATTTCATAAGTGCCAACATGATCTGTGCATTGTTTTCCAGCTTGCGAGCCGTCTCAAGCGCTTCTTTATTGTCGCCGCGTCCGATTTGAATCCAGTAAAGGAAGTTATTCGGATCGACTTGAAGCGTCAGGCTCTTCATAGCATCTTCCTGTAAATCCGCTTCCTTCAGTACATTGTCAACGATGATATACGAATAAGCCAGCTGATATTGAACAGAATCAGGCATCTCGCCGGCATCATATTTATCAAGCGTACTGATGACTTTGCTGTACTGTTTATTTAAGAAGTAGCGGTTGCTTTCGATAAACGCCTGCTGTTTCGGCTGTGCGAAGAATAATGAGTAGAAGGAAAATAAAACAGCCGGTATTAAGCATAAAATAAGTCCTAACCCTATGTACCTTTGAATCTTCCATTTCTTCTTCGGAAGATGAACAAGCGTTTTTTCTTCGGCATCCAGTTCATCGATCCTCTTTTGAATGACGGCTTTCAAGTCGCCGTACGTCCCGCTTGTGATGATGTCTTTTACTTGATCTGAAAACTTGATGGTTTCGCTGTATTTTAAATACTCTTCAAAAGTAAATTGTCCGTCGACAGCAAGCGCAGCTGCGGCTTTCACTTCATTGAAAAGTCTTTCTTCGTCGTGTTCATATGGCGGAATGCTTTCTTTCACTCCATAATGTAAAAATTTGGGTGTTAATCCTTTATCAAAAACGATGTTTTCAGGCGCAGCGATCAGGTGCAGCCTTTTAATTGAATGTTCTTCAACGGCTTTCACGAGCTGGTACGCAAAAAGCCATTTGCTTTTTTTATTTTTTCCTTTTATATAACGAAATTCTTTATATTCGGAAGGAGGCTGAATCAAAATTTGGACTTCATCATCGGTCATGACGGTTTCTTTATTAAAGGAAGGATCGACTTCTTTAATGACGTTTGCTTCCAAGCCGTTCACAAGATTGATCTTTTCTCTTTGAAAACGAAAGATATATGCACCGTCTTCTTTCGTCATGACGGCCTCTAATTGGTCTTCGAGATACGTTTTCTTTTTCTCTGCCATTCATCCAGATCCTTTCATAATATTTCCAGGCGGTCACCTGTCGTAATTCCGCATTGCGATAATGTATATTCGCCTGAAAAAACGGCATCTTTATTTGTCACCCTTACCCAGTAGCCTTCCCGGGGAGGTACCGGTATGCTTTTGGCTTGCCACGCGATGTCGATTACCTTTTTAACAGAATGGTAATCCGACAGCCTGAGGTCAAAGGCGCTGCCGTCGTAATGTTTTAAATCGATGGTAATGTCAACATACACCAGTTCATCACCTCTCAATAGAAAAAGCGCCGTCATCTTCTTTTGAATTAGGCGCTTCTCTCATTCTTCTAATCTGTAAATTAGCCGCGGATTTGGCTAGCGATGTCTTGGTCAGTGCTTTCAAGAGTGTTAGCAGTCTGATGAAGCTGTTTAGAAACGTCGCTTAGAAGTTCAGCCATTTTAATAAAAGAAGGTCTTAGCTCTTGGTATTGCTCTGAGAACGCACGGCTTGATTCACCTTCCCACATATCTTGAAGCTGGTTGATCATTTGATCAAGGCGCTGATTGACCTGCTCAGTCACATCTCCGCTTTCTTTTTGATATCTGTCAGCCATTTGCCGCAGTTCAGCCGGCGTAACACGAATGATTCCTGACATATTCCTTATACCTCCTGCGCTATTCGCCCTAGATATGGGCTAAATAACTTATTTTTTTGAACGCTTTTATTATAAAAACAAGATTGAGGCACAGTCAAACAAATCTGTTGTTATTTTACAAAATGAGTCTAAAGGTTTATCATTCCTCTATTTCCACCCGGCAAAAATTATAGAAATCTAGTAAAAATATCTCAATTTTCTTCTTTCGGAACATTTGAATCAAATGACATGGTTACATATACCTATTTGAATCTGAAGCGTTTCCATAGGATAAAGGAAGGATTGCATAAGCGCAAAAAAGCCCGCCTCTAAGAGAGGCAGACTTGTCTCGATCAGCCCGCTTTCAAGCCGGCTGACTTTTGTTTTTCCTTATTATAGTGGTGCAAAAAGAAATCGTCAGTTTCCGCCCGAATGACTTTCCATAAGAGCACAAGGGCGATCAAGTTCGGGATCATCATTAATGCGTTCGCCATGTCGGCAAAAGCCCATACAGTATTCAGACTTGCGACTGCACCGTAATATGCAGCAATGACATAAACGACACGGTAAACCGGCACCCATTTTAAACCAACTAAATATTCCAGACATTTTTCTCCATATACATACCAACCAACAATAGTGGAGTAGCCAAAGAAAATCACCGAAAAGGTCACGATGTATTTGCCCGTGGCTCCCAGTGAAGAAGCAAACGCTGCGTTTGTCAGCGCGCCGGCGTCAAGCGATGTATCGTGGGCAACACCAGAAAGCAGACCGCCTGAAGGATCCCAGAATCCCGTGATAATGAGGACGAGCCCTGTCATTGTACAAACGATCAATGTGACGATGAAAGTTCCTGTCATCGCAACCAAAGCGGCCTTGACGGGGTGATCGGATTTCGCGTTTCCTGCGATCAAAGCAGCGGTACCAAGACCCGCTTCATTTGAAAAGATTCCTTTCGACATTCCATTTCTGATCGCCTCAGACACGACCACACCGGTAAAGCCCCCAGCGGCTGACACCGGGTTGAAGGCGTGATAAAAAATCAGCTGGAACGCCGGAATGATTTGATCATAATGAAGGAAAATAATGATTAGTGATCCGCTGATATAAAGAATTGCCATGACCGGCACAAAAATGCTCGCAACCGTGCTGACACGCTGAAAACCGCCAAAGATGATCGCAGCCGTCAATACCGCGAGCACAAGGCCGATGATCCAGCCGGGAATCCCGAAGCTGTGTGTGACGACTTCCGAAATCGTGTTAGACTGGACGGAATCCCCGATTCCAAAAGAGGCAAGCACACCTGACAATGCAAATAAAACGGCAAGCGGCTTCCACTTCTTCCCGAGCCCTTTTTCGACATAGTACATCGGCCCGCCCGAATATTCGCCCCGCTCATTTTTGACGCGGTATTTCGTGGCGAGCAATGCTTCGCTGTATTTCGTAGCCATCCCTAAAAGACCGACGAGCCACATCCAAAACAAAGCCCCCGGACCTCCAACCGTAATCGCCGTGGCTACACCGGCAATATTCCCGTTTCCGATCGTTCCGGCAAGCGTCGTCATCAGCGCCTTAAAATTGCTGACATCGCCGTCTGCTCCGGCTGATTCTTTTTCTTTCCCGAATGCAAGTTTGAATGCATATATCAATCTTTTAAATTGAAGCCCCCGGAGGATGAACGTCAGAAATAAACCGGTTCCCACAAGCAGAATGATGCCCGGGACTCCCCATAAAAAGCCGTTGATTTTCTCTAGAATCGCCAATGTTTCCTACTCCTCTTATTTCAGAATAATTAAATTAGGTGTAATAGATCGCCGTGTTTATGAAAAATAATAAATCACCAGCGACTTTTTTGTTGATTTTAACAAACAACTATATTCATAATAAAAGTAAGATGGGTATATGTCAAAATTTTTTCATGCAAACATAAAAGTAGGGGTTTTTTTATGAACAATCGAAACAATCCTTTTAAATATCAATATGACCGTTTAGAAGATGTGGCAGATCATATCAGCGAGGTGCTGGATTGTCCGATTACGATAGAAGACATCAACCACCGCCTCCTAGCTTACAGCACCCACAGCGACTACACGGACCCGGCAAGAACGTCAACGATCATCGGAAGGCGCGTGCCGGAGAAGGTCATCAACAAACTGTGGAAGGATGGAACGATTCCCGCCTTGATGAAAACCGACGAACCGATCAGGGTCGAGCAAATCGATGAGGTCGGCCTGTCGAGCCGCGTGGCGATTTCAATCTGGAAAAACAGCGAGGTCATCGGTTTTATCTGGGCGCTGGAAAGCCAAAAAACGCTGTCGGAAGACGAGCTTCATCTTTTGAAGCTGGCCGCGGATTCCGTCAAAAACAAGCTGTTGCCCTATCAAGTCCGAAAAAGAAAAAATGAACAGCGCAGCCAGGAATTTTTCTGGAAGCTTTTGACCGGACATATTTCGGAAGATCAGGAGATCTCTGACGGCTTTCATCAGCTTGGTATCGGAGTTCCGTCAACTTATTCGGTCATCATCATCCGGCTGAAAGACGAAATCGAGGAAAAAACCGAAAAACAGCTCCATTACTTGCTGGAGACGACACAGCAGGTGCAAATCCTTCTGGCTACAATCGACTATAATGAACTGATTGTCCTCGCTTCGCCGAAAACGGGGCAAAAGGGGCAGCCATTCAATGATTTAAAGCAATTTGCCGCGAATATACAAAAGCAGCTTGAAGAGCGCTATAAACTGAATAACTGCACGATTGCGATCGGTGGAATGTACAGCTTGATCACCCTTGTACACCAGTCTTATCAAGAAGCGCTCTCTGCGCTGAAGGTCAAGGAGCGTTTTCCCGATGAAACAAGGCATCTCGTCAGCTTTTCAGAGCTCGGCATCTATCAGTATCTCGACGTGCTCAGCGAAAAACGGAAACACGCCAGCTATCCAAACTATTCTTTAATGCAGCTTGAAGCATATGATAAAGAGCACCACTCCAATCTTGTCGAGACGCTTGAACAGTTCATCGAATGCGACAGCAACGTCAACACCGCCGCCAAAAAGCTGAACATTCACGTCAACACGCTGAACTACAGGCTGAAGCGCATCAGTAAAATCGCCGAAATCGATTTAAAAAACATCAATGAAAAATTTACGATTTATCTTGAAATTAAGCTTCGCAACATGCATTTGTGAAATTCCACAAATGCATGTTTTTTTATTTTCTGATTCAAACAAAGAAAATTCTAAAAAGTCAGTATAAACTAAAACAACAGCGTTTTTACAGAAAAAGGAGGAATGACGGGATGATTATCGGCGTACCGAAAGAAATCAAAAACAATGAAAACCGTGTTGCATTGACTCCCGGTGCGGCTTCTCAATTGATTACGGCCGGACACCGCGTCATCGTTGAAAAAGACGCGGGGACTGGAAGCGGGTTTGAAAACGAAGATTACGTCTCAGTGGGAGCGGAGATCTCAGAACAGGCGAAAGCCGTCTGGGAAGCGGTTGATATGGTGATGAAAGTCAAAGAGCCGCTCCCGGAAGAATATCCGTATTTTAGAGAAGGTCTCATCTTGTTCACCTATCTGCACCTGGCCGCAGAGCCTTCCTTAGCTGAAGCATTAAAGCAAAAAGGCGTGACAGCCATCGCCTATGAAACGGTCAGCGACGGCCGTTCCCTTCCTTTGCTGACGCCGATGTCAGAGGTAGCCGGGCGGATGGCCGCCCAAATCGGCGCGCAGTTCCTTGAGAAGCCGAAAGGCGGAAAAGGCATACTATTGGCCGGTGTACCCGGAGTCGCGCGCGGGAAAGTGACGATCATCGGCGGAGGCGTTGTCGGCACAAATGCGGCAAAAATCGCGGCGGGACTCGGAGCCGATGTGACGATGATCGATTTAAGCGCAGAACGTCTGCGCCAGCTTGATGATCAATTCGGCAACCAAATCAAAACATTGATGTCCAATCCGGTCAACATCGCCGATGCCGTAGCTGAAGCTGATCTCCTCATCTGCGCGGTTCTGATCCCGGGTGCCAAAGCGCCGACTTTAGTGACGGAAGAGATGGTCAAACAGATGAAACCGGGCTCTGTGATCGTTGACGTCGCAATCGATCAAGGCGGCATCGTCGAGACGGTGGATCACATCACAACCCACGACAATCCGACATATGTCAAACACGGAATCGTCCATTACGCCGTCGCCAACATGCCGGGCGCCGTTCCGCGGACATCTACAGTTGCGCTGACAAATGTAACGGTTCCGTATGCGCTTGAAATCGCAAACAAGGGCGCGGAAAAAGCGATTCTTGAAAACCATTCGTTAAAAGCCGGCGTAAACACAGCAAACGGCCATATCACTTATGAAGCCGTAGCAAGGGACTTAAACTATGATTACGTTCCGGCAGAGCTTGCGATCGAAAATTCGTCGTCAGCCGCCGGCGCATAGCATCAAAAAGACAGAGCCTCGGAAAATATCTCCGAGACTCTGTCTTTTCCTATTATTCCGTTTTCCGCCGATCCTGAAACAACTTTGCCGCGATTGCAGAAACAGAGATCGCCGCAAACAGGACAATTCTCCACAGCGCCCGGTCTGAGACATCGCCGGCTGAGGCAAACAGCGACAGAACCGCCGCAGCCGTCAGCAATAATAAAACAGCAAAAGCCTTTTTCTTGAACGATGCAATGAGAAGCCAAAAACAGATGGTCAGCATGAAAAATATGAACAGCTGTACGAAAAACATTTCACCCTCCCCCGCTAATCAAAGCTGTACCTTTCTTCTTTCCAAGGATTTCCTCTCATATGGTAGCCGTTTTTCTCCCAAAAGCCCGGATGGTTTTCCTTTGTAAACTGAATACCCCTCAGCCATTTGGCGCTTTTCCAAAAATACAGATGAGGCATCACCGCTCTGAGCGGAAAGCCGTGCTCCGGCGTGAGCGGGGCGCCGTTGTGGGAATGGGCCAAAAGAGACGAATCCTTCAAAAAGTCTTCGAGCGGAACATTCGTCGTCCAGCCTTCCTCTGCATGCAAAATGACAAATTTGGCTTCCGAAAGCGGCTTTACTCTTTCAGCGATTTCCCTTGTCTTGATCCCTTCCCAGACATTATCGAGCCTGGACCAGCCTGTTACACAATGAATGTCATTGGACACTTCGCTTTGCGGCATTTCATGCAGGTCATTCAAGGTCAGCAGGAGCGGCTGTTCGACAAGTCCGTAAATTTGCAAATTCCATTTTGACAGGTCTTCGTATTCCGGAACATCGCCTGCATGAAGAACAGGAAAAGATGTCGTGACATTTTGGTTTGGAGGCACCCTGTCGGACTTGTGCGCTTTTGTTTTTCCAAAAAACACGAAAGAACCTCCTTTGTTAACTTTGATTAAAAAGTGGTTGACAAACTATTTTGTGATCTCTTACGATAAAGTTGTGTTGAATCACTGAGGAGGAACAAAGCTCATGAATAAAAAGAAACTTCGCGCCGCTGATATGGCGCTTGTCGGAATGTTTGCCGCCCTGATGGGGATCGGCGCTAATATCACTTCGTTTGCCCCGTTTCTGCAAATCGGCGGTATTCCGCTTACAATGCAGCCTTTCTTCTGTCTGCTTGCCGGGCTTCTGCTCGGCCGCAAATTAGGTGCGCTGTCCATGATCGTTTATGCGTTAGTCGGCTTTGTAGGCGCTCCTGTATTCGCTTCTTTTTCAGGCGGTATTTCCGTTCTTTTCAAAGGAAGCGCCGGATTTATTCTATCCTACATTCCTGCCGCATATGCCGCGGGCTGGATCACAGACAAAATATCTGAACCGAAAACAGGCCACTTTTTCACAGCTTCATTGATCGGTACACTGATCATTTATCTGATTGGCGTCAACTATACGTATATCGCGTATTCAACTTGGCTCAATACACCGTTGTCTTATTCAGCCGTTTGGAAGATGATGACCTGGTTCTTCGTGAAAGACTTGGCATTCTCCGTTCTGCTCGCCGCGCTCGCTTCAAAGGTTTTCCGGGCGGTTCAAAAAGGCGCAGGCTTCAGAAGAAACCCGACTTTTTAATAAAGAGAGCAGGTGGTGCGGTTCTCTTTTTATTTTAACAAACATAGAAAAAAATTCCCCTCAAAACGAGGGGAATTTTTTTAAAGAACAATTGCCGCGATCCAGCCAAACAAAATCAACGGAATATTATAAAAGATGAATGTCGGAACACAGGTGTCCCAAATATGGTGGTGCTGTCCGTCTGCATTTAAGCCGGATGTCGGGCCAAGCGTGCTGTCGCTCGCAGGTGAACCGGCGTCTCCGAGAGCCGCCGCTGTCCCGATAATGGCGATTGTCGCCATCGGGCTGAAGCCAAGCTGCATACAAAGCGGAACAAATATCGTTGCGATAATCGGAATCGTCGCAAATGATGAACCGATCCCCATTGTGATCAATAAGCCGACAATCAGCATCAGCAATGCGCCGATCACCTGATTATTGCTGATGAAACCTGTTGACGCTTCAACAAGCGCCTTGACATCGCCCGTTTTTTCAAGCACATTGGCAAAACCGGCGGCGGCCAGCATCACAAATCCGATAAACGCCATCATGTTCATGCCATTTGTGATCAATTCGTCCGCTTCGCCGCGCTTCATCGCTCCGCTTAAAAACAAGACCGCCAAACCGCTGAGCGCGCCGAAGATCATTCCGTCGACATCTAAACTCTGAGACAAATAAAGCTGTACGCTTAATGAGACAGCGATGGCCAAAACGGCAATCGAAAGGCTTTTCTTCGTATAGGCCGCCGATTTTTGACCTGCGATTTCCTTCATTTCGTACGTGCGCGGTTTGCGGTACACAAAAGCAGCAACAGCCAAACCGGCAATCATCCCCGCGATCGGAATGATCATGGCGATTGGAATATCAGCCAATGTGACTGAAAGGCCGGCGTCTTTCATATTATCTTTCAAAATCCCCTGGAAAATCTGGCCGAAGCCGACGGGAAGCAAAACATACGGAGCTGTCAATCCAAATGTCATCGCACACGCAATCAGGCGGCGATCCACTTGCAGCTCATTTAAAATTTTCAATAACGGCGGAATTAAAACAGGAATAAATGCGATATGAACCGGAACGACATTTTGAGACATACAAGAAATGATTAAAATCACGAAGACGATCAGCGCTTTTGAAAGGGTTTTGCGCCTTGTATCGCCTTCTTTGCCGATCAGCTTGACAGCAGCTTCAACCATGGCATCCGGAAGACCCGTTTTCGTTAAAGCGACCGCAAATGCGCCAAGGAGCGCGTAGCTGACGGCAACGGTTGCGTTGCCTCCGAGTCCTTCCGTGAATACGCTGACCGTCTGGCCGAGACCGAGACCGCCCGTCAGACCGCCGGCAAGAGCGCCCACAATCAAGGCAAGAACGACATTGACCCGCAGCAGGCTTAATATAAGCATGACAATAACAGCAATCACAACTGCATTCATATTTGAAACCTCCGAACAAACACTTTAGTTTGCTAATGTAGTAGATAATTAAAGTAATGAACGTATATTACCACATATTTTATGAATGCGTCAATGAGGCTCCTCTGTATTTTCCATAAAAAAATCCCCTTCTATCAAAGGGGATGAAAGCCTATAAATGATCCGAAAACCGCTCGACAAACGTAACAAGCGTCCTCACCATCACGCCTGTTCCGCCTTTCGGTCCAAAGCATGAGCTTTGAGCTGTCGTTGCCGTTCCGGCGATGTCAAGGTGAACCCATGGCGTCTGTTCGGCGAATTCGCCGAGGAACGTTCCGGCCATAATCGCATGGCCTTCCCTGCCCGGTGAATTGTTAAGATCGGCCATTTGGCTGTTTTTCACTCTTTTTTTGTCTTTTTCTGTGATCGGAAGCTGCCAAATCGCTTCTCCCGCTTCTTCAGCCGCCTGTCTCACCTGCTGATAAAGCGGATCATGATTTGTCATCGCGCCCGTCGTTTCCGTTCCCAGAGCTACGACGACACCTCCGGTCAGTGTCGCGACATCGATCAACACGGAGGCTCCGTGGTGCTTCGCATATGTCAGTCCGTCAGCGAGCGCCAGCCTTCCTTCGGCGTCCGTATTCAAGATCTCAATCGTCTTGCCGCTCAAGGAAACGATGACATCGTCCGGCTTCATTGCGCTTCCCGAAATCATGTTATCAGTCGACGGGATCACGGCAAGCACGTTTTGTTCCGGCCTCAATTCGCCGATCGCTTCCATCGCTCCCAAAACGCTGGCGGCTCCGCCCATATCGGACTTCATGCCGACAATCCCGCTCTTCGTCTTAATCGAATAGCCGCCGGTATCAAACGTGATCCCTTTGCCGACTAAACCGATGACATCATCCCATGCTTCCTTTCCCTGATATTTTAAGACGATCATTTTCGGCGGCTCTTCTGATCCTTGGTTGACCGCGAGGAGGCCGCCCATCCCGAGCTCTTCCATTTCAGCCTTTTCGAGAATTTCACACTCAAATTCGTATTTTGCTGCCAATTCAGCGGCGTATGACGCGAGATCCGCCGCTGTCAGCATGTTCCCCGGCATGTTCACGAGGGTTCTCGCCGAATTCGTCGCATTTCCGAACACCTGCCCGACGTGCAGACTCGCCTGAATTTCCTTCAGGTCATGGTCTGTCAAAACATAGACGCTTTGCAGACATTGATCAGGCACATTTGATCTGTGCTTGTAATCCTGCACTTCATAACACGACAGCATGCACGATTCAGCCAATGCATGTGCGGCGTCAGCGGCGGGGACCTCTTCAGACACAAAGCTGTCGAGCATGACGGTTAACTCCTGCTTTCGATCTTTGTGAATCAGCTGAACAGCTTCGGCAAAGCACTGCTTCGCATCCTCGAAGGTAAATTCCGCTTCACGGCCCAACCCGACGATATAAATGCGTTTGACTCCCTGAAGGGATGGGGTAAATATTTTAGACACTTTCGCTTTTTTGGAAGATACATCCCCGTCTTTCAGCAGCTGAGAAAGCTGGCCGTCCAAAAGGCGGTCGATTTCTTCCGCCTTCCCGTACAGCCGGCTTTTTTTAAACAGACCGATTAAAAGCGTTTCTTTTTTTTCGAAATCTTTAAAGGCATAAAACATGCGTTCACAGCTCCTTATCAACAAAGTGAGTAAAATTAAAACAACAATGTTATAATAGGAAAAACATTTTTTCCCGATGGGGTTTCATATTATATATTTTAGCAAATAACTGCGTGCTTTTCTGAATTCATCTCTATTTTCTTTATAGAAAGGATGTTCTGCAAAATGGAAATCCTCACAAACTTTCCCTTGCTGGCGAGCTTTGCCGCGATCTTTTTCGCTCAGTTTATCAAGGTTCCCATTTACTTTGTCGTCTCGAAAAAATGGGATTGGCGGCTCATCACAAGCACGGGCGGAATGCCGAGTTCACACTCAGCAGCCGTTACGGCGCTCTCAACCGGTGTAGCTCTTGATCATGGGATGAATTCTTCTTTGTTCGCCGTTTCCGCAATATTTGCCGTTATTACGATGTTTGATGCAACCGGAGTGAGAAGACATGCCGGAGAACAAGCAACAGTGATCAACCGGCTTGTCCGCGATTTTAACCGCTTTGTCAACGAAGCGAAGGATTTCCCTAAAAGCCATCAGGAAGAAAAACAGAAGAAGCTGAAGGAACTGCTCGGCCATCAGCCGATCGAAGTGTTTTTCGGCGGTTTGACCGGCATTGTCCTGACGCTGCTTCTCGATTATTTAGTGATGTAAAGCAAAAAACGTTTAAGACACACAGGTCTTAAACGTTTTTTCTTATTCTTTCGCCATTTTATATTTTTGTCTGAATACTTGCATCGATTTATTTTCGTTCAGCTTCAAGAGATCCTCTTCGGTAATGGTGCCGTTTCCTTTTTTAATGACATAAACATCAAGTGTTTTTTTGCCCCATTCTTTATAAACATCTTCAACCGTCTCATAGTACAAATCGAGCCGGTTCCCTTTAATGGCCGATCCGGTATCCGCAACAACGCCATAGCCGTAGTCCGGTATGAACAATATCGTGCCGATCGGAAAGACTGACGGATCGGCTGCAACGGTTGAATATAAATCTCTTTTTACTTTGACTCCCGAATATGTAATCCCGTAATCGGGATGATGCGGCTGTTTTCCCGTCGATTCAGCTCCTGCTGTATATCCGGTCGCGGTGACTTTTTGCTTCGGATACTTGCTCCAGTCAAATGCGTCTTCAAGCGATTTCGGTTTGTTTTTAATCTGTTCTGCGGCAGACAGAGACGTCTTTTCCGCTTTTTCTTCCGGAAGTGATTTAAAGGTGAGCATCAGCTGTTTCAAGGACAGATCGCGTTCTTTCGCCCAGCTTGATATATCCTGTGCTTCCACGCCTGAAACGGCAAAGAAGGTCGTCATAAAGGCAAGGACAAACAAAACTGTCATCAAGAAACGCCGAAACATTGTCATCACTTTTCTCAATTCTTCCACTCCTCTCACCATCTAGTTGTTTCCAAGTGGAAAAAGAAATATTCAGATGGCGGAAAAGTTTTGAGAAAAGTGAAAAAATTAAACCTAAAAAACCCTCTCCCTTGAAGAAGAAGGCTTAAAACATTTGATATCCCCTTTTTCGCAGCGCTTTGATCGTAACGCCCGACAACAGGGCTCCGGCCATTCCGCTGGCTAAAATGATGATATCGGCAGCAGCCAATGAAGCCACTCTGTCAAAAAGGCCGGAAAATGCCTCTCCCGGCGCCTCTACATAGCGAATCAGCTTTTCTTTATTCACAATGAAAAGGCATACAATTGGATAAATGACAGCCATGATCCATGACATCCTGAGCAGCATATTCAGCAGAAAACCGATGCCGAAAAACAGGACGAAAAATAAGACAACTGAAATGATGACAACTGGTAAACTAATCAAAGCCTCCACCCCCAATTCACCTCTTTTAGTGTACATTGGGGAAGGAACTTGAGTCAATCATTGGAAAGCGGCGATCAGCGGTCTTTTCCCGTTCCCTTGCAGTTGCTGCACGTTTCCGAACCGCCAAGCAGAAGCTGAAAATAGCCTTTTCCCGAACAGAAAGTACAGGTTGATTCAAGGCGATGGGTTGAAGTCGTCTTCATTAGATACACACCTTTTTCTCAATTTTCTGATAATATATCATGAACATTGTCAATAATAAAGTCAGAAAATATAACAGATCATTCGATGTAAGCGCTTAAAAGCGAAGCTTTCTTCCTTTTTCTTTCGTTTTTGAAGTTTTAAGCACGAATAAAAAGCCCGCGGCTTTCGCTGCAGGCTTCAGCGTGTCGACAAACCCTCGCATTCGTTGTCAGGCCTGCTAAGTCGGTACTCATGAATAGAGGAAGGATCGGCGGCTGTCCGCCCAGACGTCCTGCCTGAACGCCGCCGTCATCACCTCCTGTGAAAGTCTGATTTAGAAAAATTTAAACTTGCCTTTTTTCAGAACAAGTCCCGGCCCGCCGATCATGAACAGCGAGCGGTTGTCAATGATTTTTTTCATCATGGACGCCGTCGTTCCCGTCATCTTTCTGCCGAATGCGACGCCGATTGCATCGTGTTCGCCGAGAGAAGCGACAGAGCCTTTATTATCGAATGAGAACGTTTCCGTTTCTTTGCCGTGAATCAGTGCGGCCAGATTGTTTGCACACGTTTCGCCCTGCTGCATGGAAATCTGTGCAGTCGGCGGATAAGGCCTTTCTGTTTCTTCATTTATGATCAGTGAGCAGTCTCCGATAACAAATATATCATCATGGCCTTCAACGCGCAGATCAGGTTTTACCTTCACACGGCCGCGCATGTTTTCAAAGCCGGATTCTTCAATGATCGGGTTGCCGCGGACGCCTGCGGCCCATACGACAGTGCCTGCTTTGATTTCTTCGGTCTGATCGTCTTTTCCGACGATGATTCCGTCAGGCGTGCATTCTTTCACAGCCGTGCCGATTTTGAATTCAACGCCTTTTCCTTCGAGGTAGTTGACCGCATAATCGACAAGCTCCGGTTCAAAACCCGGGAGAACAGACGGCGCGGCTTCCACGCATATTAAACGAACCTGCTGGCGGTCGATATCGTATTCGCGGCACAGCTCAGGAATGCGGTTGCCCATTTCGCCCAAAAATTCAATGCCGGTAAAACCAGCTCCCCCGACAACGATCGTCAGGCGTTCCGGGCGCTTCTCGGCTTCTGTGTTATACGTCGCAAACTGATATTCAATGTGCTCGCGTAGCTGCCGGGACGAATTGATGTTTGCAATAGAGAAAGCATACTCTTTCAATCCCGAAATTCCGAAAGTTTCAGGGACGGACCCCAGCGCCACGACAAGATAGTCGTAACTAAGCTCGCCGGTTTCAAGGACAACTTTCTTTCCTTCTTTATCGATTTTCTTTACCGTATCCTGAACGAAATTGACACGGGATGTATTGATGACGTCTTTAATCTGATAGCGGCATCTGTCATGATGAAGCGTACCTGCGCTCGCCTCGTGCATCCAGGTTGTCTCATAATGGTAATTGTGCTTGTTGACAAGCGTAATTTCCGCTTCATTGATGCCGATTTTTTTAACAAGTCTCGTAACGGTCATTAATCCACCATAACCTGCACCTAATACTACTACTTTTGGCTTATTCAACGGAATCACATCCACCTTTTCTGTATTTTACTGCTAAGCCGGATTAAAATAGCCTTTGGGTTATCTTCTACCGGCTTCCGGCTTTTTATGAAAAAAAGTTTGTGAAACCCTTCACTTTAGTTTACCGAGCAACGGAATGTTTTTCGGCTGTGCGACGAAAAATATTCACGAATCGTTAACAAATTGTTCACAACTACATCATAGCCGCTTGCATTTGCTTTTTCAAGGTTAAATATGCTCGGACGGTATTATTTTCCGCTCCTAAAAAAACAGACGCGCTCGTATTTATTTTATGTGATATGATATAATTAAGAACAATTTTCATTTAGGGGGCATTATTTTCATGCGTGAAGACTCAAAAGTATATGACATCACAATTATCGGGGGCGGCCCTGTCGGCTTGTTTACCGCATTTTACGGCGGAATGCGGCAAGCGAGCGTCAAAATTATCGAAAGCCTGCCGCAGCTCGGCGGTCAGCTGTCCGCTTTGTATCCCGAAAAATACATATACGATGTAGCCGGGTTCCCTAAAATCCGTGCTCAGGAGCTGGTCAACAATTTAAAAGAGCAAATGGCGAAATTTGATCAGACCGTTTGTCTGGAACAAGCCGTCGAAAGCGTTGAAAAACAAGCAGACGGTATTTTCAAGCTCATCACCAACAAAGAAATCCACTATTCTAAAACGGTGATTATCACAGCCGGAAACGGAGCATTCCAGCCGAGAAAGCTCGAGCTTGAATCTGCGGCTCAATACGAGAATGCAAACCTTCATTACTTTATAGATGATTTGAATCAATTTGCGGGCAAACGCGTTGCGGTATTGGGCGGCGGTGACTCCGCTGTCGACTGGGCGCTCATGCTGGAACCGATCGCAAAAGAGGTGTCAATTATTCATCGCCGCGATAAATTCCGGGCTCACGAGCACAGCGTCGAAAACCTGCACAATTCTAAAGTCAATGTATTGACACCGTTTGTTCCGACCGAGCTGATCGGCGGTGAGCGAATTGAACAGATCGTCATCGAGGAAGTGAAAGGCGAGAGAAAAGAAATTATCGATGTCGACGATGTGATCGTCAACTTCGGCTTTGTTTCATCTCTCGGACCAATCAAAAACTGGGGGCTTGAAATCGAGAAAAATTCGATCGTCGTCAAGTCCACAATGGAAACGAACATCGAGGGATTCTATGCAGCCGGCGACATCTGCACATACGAAGGGAAAGTCAAGCTGATTGCGAGCGGATTTGGAGAAGCGCCGACCGCTGTCAACAATGCAAAAGCTTACATGGATCCTAAAGCGCGCGTACAGCCGCTGCACTCTACTAGCATGTTTGAAAACAAATAAAAATGAAAAGGAGCCTGACACCGGCTCCTTTTCATTATATGATATTCAAATATGAGAAGATCGTTCCCAAAATCAGCACAATCGTTAAGATGCCGACCACTCCCGCCGCAGTTAAGACAATCCGGTCCGTGATTTTCTGTGCTTTTGGAAGCGGTTTTTCGCATCCGCATGCCTCACAAACTTTTGAATCGTATGGCGTAAGCCCGCCGCAGCTTCTGCAGTTGATTTTTTCCATGGTTGAACCCCTTTTCTTTACTGGGCTTGGACTCTAAATAAACCTGTCCAGTATAGAATAACAAATTGACGAATAGAATGTCTTAAGATTCACAAAATATTCTTAAATGAACTCCAAAAACCCTTGTTAGGAAGTGACGATATGTCTTACTACAACAATCGCAATCAAGAGCCTCTGCCAAAGGAAGATATCAGTACGTGGGAATGTACGGCTGAGGACTGCAACGGATGGATGAGAAAAAATTTCACGAGCAGCGATCGCCCTCTATGCCCTCTGTGCAACCAGGAAATGGAAAGCGGAAGCCGCTATATCACCTCGATCACCAACAACACGAGCAATCTCAATCGCATCTTTAACCAGAAATAAACACGGTTGTTCCTGAAGCCCCGTTGCAAAAACCTTGCTCAACACTTGAGCGGGGTGGCTGCATTGCTTCCGTGCGGCATTTCCCGAGCGAAGCGGAAAACAGATTATGTTAAATCTTTTACCAAAAGAATCTCATCCCGAATCGGAATGCCGTTATCAGCAGCAAAGGGAATTTCAGGCTTTATTTTTCTTGCTTTTTCAACTGCGTTTACATACAACTTGGCCAATATATAGCCCCTCTTTTGATAAAACATAAGCGCCTGCATATTATCGTTCGTCGTGATTAGTTTAATCGATTTACACTGTTTTCGCTTTGAGACACGTTCCACTTCTTTTAAAAGGAGTGAGCCGATCCCTTTGTTTTCAGCAATACTGTCCAAGGAAACAACTTCACATTCGTTTCCAGCGATGAAGTACGTAATCAGACCTTTGATGTCGCCTTTTTCATCTGTTACAGCGAATCCTTCCAATTCATCGCAGCGGAATGTTCCGTGTGAATTGACCATGTCCGGACTTCCCCAATGCTTTTGAAAAAACGCAGTAACGTCCGCTTTTGACAAGCTGAGCGTTGATACGGGTTTCATTTCTTTCCCCCCAGACCATAATAAAACGCCTTTTCGTCACGATGAAGCATCGAGATGAAAGGCGTTTTTCTCATTCCATATCGTTGACCTGATGCAGGTATGTCAGCACTCTTCAGGCTTCCCTGCATTCACTGCGGTTCTGAATGATGATCCGCAGCCGCATGAAGCGATGGCGTTTGGATTATCGATGGTGAATTATCGATATTCCCAAACGTTGACCAAACGGTAACTTATCGCTCACTGAACCGATTTTTCATACTCGTTTATTTTTTCGTTCTTACGTATTTAACGCATCGTGTATTATTAACGTTATTATAAACGGTTCAGGTAATTGGGACAAGCGTTTTATTTCGAAAAAAGCGCCCCATCCTACGAAGGACAGGGCGTACGACAGTTAGATTGCGTCTTTCTGCTTTTCAGTTTTTTCGCTTCTAATCCAGTCTATCGCGATATTTTGCTTACATTTGCTGCATGTGGCATTATGCTTACCGTACAAGGCAATGTTCTTTTCGAACCCGCAACGAGGGCATTTAAATCTTTCGCCTCCCGAAAACGCAGCTACAATTAAAAATAAAGAAAGGCTTCCGAGACCAAGTCCTGGTAAAATACCGATTATAGTAATCATAAGAATCGCGCTTATTAATAAAAGTATTATGCCGCTGATTGCCGAAAAAATACGAGGGACTAGTCGGCCGACTGTCATTCGCCTTCTCAAAACCTCAACTCGAACAAAATCCATCCACCTAACCTCCGCTCATGATATAGTAAAATTATACTCTGTCGGAAACCCTTTCCGCAATCCGATTTTATGTATACGAGCACCTACGAACTTATACGTAGGAGCCCGCCAAAAGTACCGTTATCTCTCAACTTGCTCGGTTTCATTGCGAGGCGAAGGAGATGACGGATTAAATTCACGCGTTGTAATCCCGAGCTTTTCTAAATCGTAAACGGTGCCGTTTAATTTCGTGATTTCTACGTCCATTAATCGAAATACCTCCTTACTAGTGCGTCAACGGCGTTGCCTTCGTTCACGTGCGGACGTACTAGCTGACCGACACGCTCGCCGTCCATTTCGATTGTCATACCATCAAGCGACTGTTCTAAGCGATTAATGGCCGCGGCAATCATATCGTCACGTGAATTAACGTCGATCGTGCCGCTTACTGCTGACGATAGCGTGCTACGCAATCCGTTAGGCGTTGAATGTGCGATAGCAACGTCTGGGCTGTACGAATATCCACTCATATCGACCAAAGCCGCGTTTGCCATTTCGTCGGCTGCCGCTCTTACTGCGCCGATATTTCGTTCGATACCGACCGCAAGACCCATCGGCAGGAATTTACCGATTTCATCGCGGAATACACGTGACGGCGAGTGGATTCCGAGCAGCGACTTAAAGTTGCCCGTAAGGCTGTCTACGAATCCGCCAACTTTTTGGCCGATCCAATCTTTCATGGAATTTATTCCGTCCCAAAGCCCCCGGATCAAGTCAGCCCCCGCCTTGAACAGCTCCTTTTTATTATCCAAAATGGTCTGACCAAGCTTTACGACGAGTTCAAGACCCATCTGTAATAGTTGAGGTAAA
This sequence comes from Bacillus sp. FSL K6-0972, assembly GCF_037976035.1. NCBI lineage: Bacteria > Bacillati > Bacillota > Bacilli > Caryophanales > Bacillaceae > Bacillus > Bacillus sp. FSL K6-0972. The sequence continues at coordinate 3,455,992 of NZ_CP150260.1, forward strand.
ATTTGAATTATGCCGTCAATCAAAGCCAAGAGGATTCGCACCCCAGCCTCGATAATCTTTGGTAAATTTTCAATCAACGCCCCGGCAAGAGCAACGATTAATTTTAGAGCTGCCTCAACTAGACTAGGCAGCATCTTGATAATCCCGTCGATTAGGGCTATTAAAAGTTTTATCCCTGCATCGATAATTTTCGGTAAATTCTCTATCAATGCGGTAGCAACTGCAATGATTAAATAAATAGCCAAACCTATGAGTTGCGGAAGGATGCTTATAATACCATCGATCAAGCTAGTTAAAATTTGAATTCCAGCCTCAATAATCGTTGGCAAGTTTTGTATGATTGTTTCTATAATCGTAGTTAGTAATTGAATTGCCGCTTCGATCAACATCGGAAGCACTTGGATTATCCCACTTATCAAGGAATTTAAAATCTGGATTCCGGTCTCGATAATCATAGGCAACAACGTGACTACGGTATTGATTAACGTCGTCAAAATCGTGATAGCCGCTTCGATGATTGTCGGTAAGGCGCTTGCTATCCCCTCGATTAAAGACGTAAGAATCATTACCCCAGCCGCTAGAATCACCGGTATCATTGTGGTAAGCGTCTGAACAATCGTATTTATGACCTGAGTCACCTGCGCAACAATGTTCGGTAATGCTTGCGTAAATCCTTCAAGAAGACCAGTCACGATTTGGAGTCCGGCTTGTAAAATACGAGGCAGATTCGTCGTGATCCCGTTAACTAACGAATTGACAATCTCGGTTGCTTTTTCGAGAATTGTCGGCATGTTCTGCTCCATGCCTTGCGCAATCGCCGGTAAAAAACGGGCGCCTGCGATAATCAGCCCAGGTATGCCTCCAATCAACATACCGATGATATTCGGTATGAATTCCGCTAATCCCGAAAAGTCTCCGTTAAATACGTCTGTGATCGCCTTCTTTAAGTCATCAAATCCGCTTCTGATTAACGCGAGCCCTTTTACGATTAAATTCGCGACCGATTGCGGCAGCAAATTGTGAAGCGCGATTGATCCTTTCGTAAAATCTCCGGTTAATGTCTCAGCCACGCCTTTAAATAGCGAAGACATTGTCTTAATGGCCGGAGTAAGCATCTGGCTTATTATGATAGCGAAATCAGATGCCTTCTTTTTAATAGTATCGAAGTGTTTGTACGTTAAATAAATCGCAGCTCCTAATGCTACAAGCCCAGCTATTACTGCCGCTGTTGTTCCAACTATCGGTAAAAGCGCAGGGGCTAACTTTAGCGCAAACAGTTTCATCAATGCGAAACCTTCAATAATCCCCGGAATCATGCCGACAAAAAATAGAAACGGACCTATTAACGTTGCTACAACCGCTAATAACGCACTAAGAACTGCTATTACGGTTTTTGCTGGCTTAGGCAGCTTATTGAACTCATCGACTAAGAACTGAAGCCCTGAGGCTATTACCTTCAGCGCAGGCAGTAACTCATTACCAATTGCGAGTGCCGCTCCTTGAAGAGCAGATTTTAAGATTATTAACTGCCCTTTAAGGTTTTCTAGCTGCTTCTTCGCGATTTCTTCCGCTGTTCCGCCGCTGTTTTCGAGTTCTTTCGTGAATTTTTCGATTTCTCCTTGTCCGGCCTTCATTAACGCCAACATAGCCGAAGACGCTTCAACGCCGGAAATCCTCGAAATGGCCGCAAGACGATCGGCCTCGCCCATGTCTTTCGTTGCTTCCGTAAGCTCTCCGATAATTTGCGCCAACGGCTTCATGTTGCCTTTCGCATCTTCTACCATGACGCCTAGATCGTGGAGTTCTTCTCGTGCGGCTTTCGGCGGTCCAGCTAAACGCGTCAACATCCGACGAAGTGACGTACCGGCCTGCGTTCCCTGAATACCGGCGTTTCCGAGCAATCCGGCCGCAGCCGCTACGGATTCAAGCGACTGTCCCGACGCGTGTGCAATCGGCGCAACGTATTTCATCGTATAGCCGAGCATCTCTAAGTCCGTATTCGAGTTCGTAAACGTCTTCGTTAACACATCCGCAACTCTAGCCGTCTCTTTCGCCTGCAATCCGAATCCGGATAGGATATTCGACGTGATATCCGCTGTCGTAGCGAGATCAGTCTGTCCGGCAGCCGCCGTCGCCAATAGACCCGGCATAGCTGCGATAATTTCATTCGTCTTGTAGCCGGCCATCGCGAGAAACTGCATCCCTTCGGCTGCCTGAGTCGCTGTAAATGCGGTAGTCGCTCCGAGATGTTCCGCTGTCTGCGTCATAGATTCGAGCTGCTTTCCTGTCGCACCGCTTAGCGCCCCAACCCGGCTCATTGCCGATTCGAAGTCCGCGGTTGTCTTGACGACTGATCCTATCCCAAGTGTCATTATGCCGCCAAAAACTGAAGCTGCTGTACCAGTCGCTTTTAACGCCCCGCTCGCTTTATTCATCGAATCCATGACCGATTGTCCAGAACGGCTGGCCGTCTGTGCCGACCGACTTGTTCTTGTTAGCCCTTCCGAAGCGACTGCCGCCGCACCGGCAACTCCGGTCATTGACGAAGACATTCTCGTCGAGGACGTCGTCATGGCGTTAGACATAAGCGAAGTAGATGCACGGATCGACGCCATCGAAGTCCCGAGCCGCGACATCGTAGACGAAAACCGGTCAACCGCCGTAATAGTAAAGCGTATATTGCGATCGCTCACTCGTTAACCTCCTTTCTGGCTATTTCACTGAAGAGGCGGACGACTTTTGCCTCTAAGCGCTTAGCCTCAGAGGTTTCTCTGCGGCATAGGTGGTCGAATCCTTTGCCGAGCGTTTCAAGATACTCGATATACAGATCGACATGCTCCTGATCGCTTCCGGAAAATACCATACGTTTTAGTTTGCGCGCGTTACGATTTGCTAGATTCCTAGCGCGTTTCACTTCTCTTAAAAACGCTGGCCCATAACTCATCTTTTCAATTTTTGGGTTAATTTCTTTTTCGAATTTTTGGTTTGCTTTCGTCATTATCGAGTTTGCTTCGTGCAGACTGTTCATTTTTCCGATCCCCTTTTCTATAAATAAAAAAGGCGCCTCAACCAGAGGTGCCTTTTGCCTTATTCGATTCTCCCGTGTTCCCATGCCCGCTTTACTTCATCCCGAAAAATTCCGTATTTATTTGAACCATTATCGCGATAAGTATAAATTGGATGATGGACTGATAGGCCCGGTTCATTTTGCTGCGCAATGTGGTCGGGTACGTCTATCTCTTGTACAAGGTCATAATATTTTTTCTGACCGTCGGTAATTAAAAGGTCATAGTACGACTTGGCCGCCTCAAGATATTCTTGCTTCGCCTTTGCAATACGTTTCAGCACCTTTTCCTCATTAGCGTCTCTGTTTGCTCGAATTTCATCTCGAGCCATCTCTAAAATTTCAAGTTTAAGACTGCTTGTTTTACCACTATTCAAGCCGAAAACGACATTCTCGCGCTCTTTAGCCCCGTTTAACTCTAGCTGTAACTCGACAACCCTCCGACGTGCTTCTCTTTCTTTCGTCCTGTTCGCATCAGAAGGATTGTCCGCCAGTTCCGCAATAGCTGCCTTTAGATCGGCCTCAGCTTCCGTCAATTCATCCGCCACTTTTGCATTATGCCCGCGAATTTTCTCCGAGCTGCTTGTCGCCTTTTCTTCTAGCTCCTTCAATTCCGTTATTTTTTCCTGTAGCTGCTTAGAAAATTTCACCTAACCGTCTCCTTATCGAATGATTTTTTGAGAATTAAAAAAGAGATCGCGAAATATCTGCCATCTCCCTTTGACCGTCTTATTTTGTTCGAGTGAATCTAACGCATTGTCCAATGTTGATACTTCCTGCCATGTCGCGTCATCGCCGCTGAAATCCGCAGAGGCCAGCTCGTGAGATGCGAACCGTTTCAGCATCCTGTTTGTCGTCTGACATAATACTAGGTGCAACGGCTCATCGATCCCCATTGTTTCAAAGACGACCGGTTGTAACAAAGGATGGTCGACGATTACCTTTAGCGATATTACACCCTCGATCTTAGACACCGATCTCAGTGCCCTTTGAAGCGCGATATGCCCACAGTAAGACATGTCGTTACGTCGTTTCCCTAAGACGACAAATGTGCCGGCAGCCTTCTGGCCTTCGAAGTTGTGAAGCGTATAGGAAAAGACCGTCTCACGGCCGTCGCTGACCTGTGTTAAATAAAGCGTGTAGTTCATTCGACTTCCCTACTTTCTAACGCCTGGATACGTGTATCGATACGCATCAATTCCGCCGCCTCACGGCCTGATCCGGCGTATCCTCTGTAGTTCGCTTTCTTTTCCCCATACAGTCTCCGGAGTTCCTGCGCGGACATTCCTTCGTATGGATCTGAAGGGCGACCGGCCTCATAGTCGCCGTTTGAAATTTGCGAAGCCAGGTCCGTGACTGCTCGCTTGGCTTCCCGGTACTCGGATTCGGTAACTGTACGAGAAGGTTTTAGCGTCCCTTCGTATTTGATCACCGTTTGTTTCGCATTAATTAGCTGCCTTTCCAGCTCTGCCCTCTCTTCTTTCCATCCACTCATTCGAAATCCCCCTCATTTCTGATCGCTCTTTCTTCTTTCAATAGTTCGGCCTCATACTCGTAAACCGGCGTTTTTACCGGCCCCTCTATTACAAACGCGTCCTTTGCCCCGTAATGATAGGCCGAATCTGTCGCCGAATTGAACAACTCCCGGCGAAATTCAAGGTCGGTCAACTCGTCACCCCGGCTTACGGTAGAAAACACAATCAAACAGCCGTCACGATCCGTCACCTTATATGTGCCTTTTTCTAGGTTCAGTTCGATAAAAGTAACACCACCGGGCAACAGGTCCGTGAAGCCGCCGCCTTTTGGCTCGCGAATATATGTCGTTTCTGCGGTGCCGTAGTCTCCGTAATGATCGAACATTTTTAAGACACAGAACATGCCGGTTCCTCCTTTTCATAAACGATTTTCGCCTTTTCCTCATAATCCCAACATTCTAGCACCGCCCGAGAGACGTTTAGATCACGGATGCGGCCGGACGATCGACGCAGGATCTCCCCGGTTTCGGCGTCTACCGTAAGAGCTTCGGCAGGCCTAACGTATATCAGAACGTCATACAAAACTAACTCCCCTTCCGATACAAAAATCGAATTCTAATAGTAATATAGCTGAGTGCCGTTTTTTGCATTTATAAAGCCTGTCATATCAACGTTTACGGACGTCTAAATCGTCATTCTTTTTCTCTGTCTATCACGATAATCACGATTCCTTCGCCGGCTATTTTCCTTTTCATTTTCAACCGCACATCCAGCGCAGTATTGTTGCCGGTTACTTCTGCGTTCGAACCGCTGGCCGCAACGTTTGCAATTTCCCGCCCAGTTCGACTTGTTCCGTAACGGATGATCGGCCGGTAAGTATTCGAGATACTCCCGCATTAAAGCCGGCTCTGCGGGCAGAACGTTTCGCATAAAGTACGGACAGATATTCCCCTGTATTGAATCCGTTTTGATTTCAACGGTACACAAACCGCAACGCTGAAGGTCGCAGGCGCCGCCACTTTTATAGTTGGCGCAATGATTTCGGGCTAGACGGCCGAGTTTGCTTCGTGTCGAGTTAATCTTTCGCTGATTCATTTCACAACCTCCGTTTGCGCGTAGAATTCAAGCAGACTAATCACTTTTGCCGGATTAAGGCTCAATTTGTCAATTAATCTCCTGGAGACTTTTGGAGTGATTTTTCGCTTTCCGTTTTCAATCATGCAAATAAAAGCCTCAGAAACACCTGTCAAATCTGCTACATCCTTTTGTGATAGCCTATAAATTCGGCGAATTTTTAAAACCTGATCACCGGTCAATTCCATGCTTTCGGTCCCCCTTTGTTAACTTTTCTTTACTAAGTGCCGAAAAAAAAGACATAAAAAAAGCATTAGCCAGAATGACTAATGCAAGATTGAAAGAGATACAACGCGCCCGTACCCCTCTCACTATATTCGTGTTTTTTCCCGTTTGAATGATAAATTTTAAGGCCCGATGCAATATTCACCGAAAAGATACCTGGGCTCTCACCGTCTATGAATTTTTCATACTCTGACTTCTCTTCCCCGTCGCTCTCAACCTGACCAAATTTTATATCACCCGACTGCTTGGCTTTTGTATCTCTGCGGGGAGAATATGGACGGTTTCCGTCTGACTCTCGCTTCCCGTATAATTCTATTTGATCGGTGAAAACAAGGCGGACTTTGTCCTTTTGACCGGCATTTTCTTCGCGGTTAGGGAGATATCCGTCGCGCTTGGGAGCCAAGTATGTGCAGGTCCTTTTCAACCGTTTATCCGCGTCTCTTTGTTCCTGTCCACAAGCGTCGCTGCAATATTTCTTTTTTCCAAGGCGCCGAAAAACATTGTTACAATTCCAGCAAGCACACACTCGATAGCCTTCCGGAACCTCTGAGGGCATGGGCGGCATATACTTTCGCTCTTCCTGCTCCCACTCTTCCCGGGTCCGTTCTTTTATTTGAAGCCGCTCGATATTTTCGTGGACTTTGACGAACAGATCGGTAATAAGTTTCATTAACTTCGGCGCCGATTGCAACGGACTTTTTCCGGAAGCCTGGACGTATGCCAAAAGCGCTTCATCCACTTCGCGATTCAGGCGTGCGGCATCCATAAATTCGGAGTTGACTTCGATTTTCCATCTATTTATTTTTTGTTCAAGCTCTTTCTTTGGATTAACTTCTTTCACCTTGTTTCCTCCTTCCTTATTTAAAACATTGCAATCGTTCGCTCACACTCACGCTTGCGGATGTTCATTTACTCGCGATATATCTTTTAATAAAAATATCCGCGCGAATGTATATGAGCGCTATTATTTGTTGGTATATTTAACGTTGGTATGTTTCTTTTGGTATGTTTACTCGGATATCTAATGACCCTTTGCAAACGTACCTCTAATGTCTGTATCCAAACAGGCATCTAATGCATGTATCATTCATAAACGGACGGATCGGGGACTATTTCCTCCCCTTCCTCGGAGACAATATAACCGTCATCACTGATCCGCGGGCAGAAAGAAACGAAATACCACTTATATCGTTTTGTCCCTATCCATACGTCTCTTACCTCGAGAAGGAGCCCATTCGCTAATAGAATATCTACCAGTTTCTTTATCCGGCTTTCTGCGATCCCCAGCTCAGACGCTATCTTTTGTCTTCCTGGAAAGCTTGCACCAAAACGATCGTTTTCATCTCCATTTTTTAGGATATAGGTGCCGTCCACATACGAAAGTAGATAAAAATAAAGCGCAATTACGTCCCGGATTTGAAACTTACGCTGCGTACGACCGACAGAAGAGTTATAATCGTCTATGATTCTCGGAAAAACTTTACGCAAAAGGTCTAGGTTATACATTTCATAATTATCGTGAGATAGTAATTCCTGTTTGTTGTTCGGAAGTTTTTTCTTTGGTTCGTTGATTTTATTCAACCTCTTCACATCCTCTTCATTTTTTTTAATAACACAGATTTCTATCCTATTTATAGTTGCGAAATGACTTTCCGAGCCGGACATACGTCCTTACATATAACTGCGAAAGTAATTGGCAATATGGCAAGCACAAGTAACGGTGATCATCCCCTTGAGAACTATCCAGAATCTATTTTTACCGCCTTCTTTAATTCATTTGAAAACCACGAAACACTGAGAACAAACTGACTTTCGAGTAAAGTAATTTTGTTTTTCATTTTGTGCTTGACAATCCTCCTTTTTGTGATTATAATTGCAATAGATAATATAATGGGTGACCTTTAAACTAAAAAAGTTTTCACCCGTACTTAAATAGATTCGAATTGGAAAAGAAGCCTATGTCCGTCGAATCTAAAAAAACATTTATTTTTTCGCACCCGGAAACCCATTCGGCCCCGGATGCGTATAGTCTATTAGATTAATATCGGTTATTAAATTCAAATGTTTAGTGTTTTAATCAAATTATTTTCGATAATTTTAAAGACGGATTTAGTTGTTCCCGCAACTGTTCGTCTTTTTTATTTCCCATCCAAATAAAGCATCGACGTATCTTACCCCCTCTTTATTAACTGCGAATATACTTTTATAAACGGACGGTTCATGGGTTATATATACGGCACAAGGGCGCGTTCCAACTCGGTCCTTTCCTTCCTCAACGCAGACCTTTCGTTGTGCAGCCGTTTGTTTTCGGCGCAAAGCTGGGCCAGCCGCCTTTTTATTTGCAGCTCATCGTCACCGGTGACCTCTATTAAAGCCAGCCGACGTCTAGCAATCTCGTAACTGTTCGAATGGAACTCGACCTCAACCTCGCACCATTTGCGATGAACTGCGTCTCTTTTCGCAATTAAGGCGTTACGTGTCGCTTCTTTCAACGACTGTAAGACGTGATCGGACAAAGCGTGCGGAGACTGAAGCGCATAGTCCGCCGGGAAAACATCTAAGATCGTGCCATTTTCCGCAATGACAAGGCGCACCTGTTCGCGAGGATTATCATAAACGGACTGGCTGCCGCTAGTTGATTCGAGAGTCCAGACGAATGAGGCGCCTTGAGCATACTTCGGTAATACGTTTTGTGCCTGCGCTTTTGAAAGGCCGAGGCGTGTCGTTGCTTTTTTAACTACCGCTTTAGAAACGTTAAATTTCTCCATAGTTTTCCCTCCCCAAATTAAAGCCAATCCGAACGAAATCCGTAAATGACATGCCTGCAAGTTCAGAAACATCGATTTTGCGGAGGTCTGCGTCGACCTTTGAAGTGTCTACCATAAAAAACCGAGGATGGTTGTTTTCATAAAGATGGAATCCATCGCTCCTTTTTTCTAATCGGCCAGTATCGTAAAACACCAGCCCGTCATCCGAGCATGTTCCTATGACATCAGCCGCAATTAACCAGGCGTCAGAGATTTCGTGTATTTCCTGTTTTGTATCGAATGTTTCCCCGTGATAATGCAGCTTTACTGCTTGCGGTTGAAATGTATCCATCATGCCGACTGCACCTCCTCACCGAATAGTTCTCGCGCTGCCGTGACGCCGATTTCGGCGCAGCCTGCGAATGCTCTCCGGGACACTTGCGGCAAGAGTTCAGCGAATTCCTCCGGATTTAAGTTAACGAATTGTTCTGTTCCTGAAATGTACACATTGAACCATCCCACAACAGTTCGAACATAACGAATTTGCATTTGTATTCCTCCTCGAGATTTTGTTACGCTTTTGAGTACCACCTTAGTTAAGATTATATGGTACGCTATTACGTAAAGTCAAGAAAAAAATACACTTGGAGGGCAAAAATGAAAAAAGTCAGTGTGAATATCGGAGAAATCTTGGAAAAAGAAAACCTTTCACTTAGAAGCCTCGCTGACAAATGCGGAATCAGACACGCTGCGCTTAGCGAATTGATTAATGGGAAAAGACAAAATATTAATTTTGGACATATTGAGCGAATCGCCAACACTTTTAACATTGAAGATATCAATGAAATTTTAAGTTTAGTTGAGGTAGAAGAAGAAAATGATGTTTGAAGAAGAAAAACAAGAGTGGCTTCTTTTTAAAGAAAGGAAGTTAAACGTCCGAGTGTTCAAGGTTAATTCTACATATGAGGTGCATGCATCGATTATTGGAAAAGGTACATACACAGCTCGCGGCCTTGAAAAATGGTCGACTATTGCGGAAGCTATTGAGGGCATTAACAAAAAGTAAATACACAACATTAGAAGAAAACAAAAGCCCGACTCGATTGAGCGGGCTATCTATTTTTCAATTTTAGTTTTTTCGATCTCATCATCATAGATGGTATAGGACTGTATCTCCTTATTAGGAGGATCATATATTCCTTGGATTTTACTTTCCTTATCTCCGTTTAAATATCCTTCTACCCTGATACCCCCCATCGGACTTATGTAGTAGTCGTCAGAAAAACTAACATCTTTAACGCCTCTGTAATTTTCATACAAAAACTTCTCCATATGTTCTTGAGCTTCTTTAACAAAAGCAATCTCTTTTTCTTTTTGATCATGCTGATACTTCATAATAAATCCTCCAACTGCTATAATTATTAAAATAAGGATAATTATGTACTTTTTCTTTTTCAAAGAAACCAACCCTTTCATACCCTAATTTTACAAAAATAAAGAGGCGATGTATATGACCAACGACATAAAAGTGCCAAATGTATCAGATAAAACTTATTTCATTCTTAATAGAGAGGCCTACGACCGCGAGCGGTTGGACGATCTAATGAAGTCTGGAAAACCAATACAAACCGAAAAGAATTCGTATTGGTACGTAGAAAAAATTAAAAGGGATAATGATACAGGACTCGATGCGGTTGTTGTATCGCAGGGCAAAAAAACAAAAGACGGCAAGTGGGTCAAATCAGATAATCCAGAAAACGTTGTCGTAGCCTTCGCGGGAACGGATCCTAAGAGCCAATTCTTCCAGGATGTTATTGACGCTGACGGCGGGAACGTTGTAATGGGAATTGACCCGAAAAAGAAGGAACACTACATAGTCGAAAAAGATGCGAAAGACACTTCTAAAACACTCGGAAAATATAACGGAACTCCGACACAAGACTCGATGCTTAGCACCGGTAACTACAAATTAATTACAAAAACGTCCCAAATCGGGCAAGCTGACGACTTGGTGCGGGAAGTTAAACAAAAGTATAAAGGCACCTCGACAGTTATTTCAACAACCGGACACTCGCTCGGCGGCGCAGAGGCTGAATATAGCGCGGTCAACAACAATGTCTATGCCGTAGCGTTTAACAGCCCTTCAATCGTCCACCTACACTCTGAGGAGCAGCAAAAGAAAATTAATAACGGTGAATATGACCGATCCATAAAATCGATTATCAACCCGGATGATATGGTCGGGGCCGGCTGGTGGGACGAATATGACCGGCACAATGGAACGACAATTTATACGAAGGACCCTGAATTATCAAACGCGGTGCGCGAGGCGAGAATGCAGGGCGATGTATTCCAACAAATCGGGCAAAACGCTGGGTATTTCTTTCAGACCGCAATCTTAGGAATGCCTGATACGCATTGGGTCGGGAGTAATAACTTCGCCTTCGACAAAAACGGCAACGTTCAAAATATAGAGGGCGATGAGCTCGTTTATGACAAAAATTTAAAAGCGATGCTCCCACCTGAAGTTGCATCCGGAAGTGGCGCAATTAAAGTAACACCCGCAGTTGCCAAACAGCTCGCGCAAAAAGTAAATGCGATTATCAACGATCTGCGGACGATGAAACGGGAAGCCGAAAACGCTTATCAGGAACACGACGCCGAGATCAACGACCTGAAACATGATACCTACCGTCAAGTCGGCCACGGTTTATACGACAAGCTGACACTCGAAGATGTAAACAATACGCTGAAAAACCTGGCGAAGTCGTTTGACAAAAAAGGCAATCCGCTCTTTTACGATGTTCATGCCGAAAAAGCGTACATCGCCTCATTACAAAATACGATTTCAGATTTAGAAGACATCAGCGGGTACCTTGCTCAGATCGCAAAAGATTTTAAATCAAAAGATAAAATGCTGGCAAGCTGGCTTAAGCTTTAGGAGATGACATGATGGAAAATTTCGATCAACTGGCTTCACTCAACAACTTAAACGGTAATGAAGAAGATACGCTCTTCATACGGCGCAATCAGCTTCAAATGCTGAAAACGGGCATGAGGGTAACAGCCGCAACTAAGCTTGAAGGCATTAAAACGACGCTAAGACCGAAGTTTAAAGTAGACGATATACAAAAAGAAATGAACAGCGTCTATTCATCACTTCTCTACAGCTTCGAAGGAAAAGCGCAGCAGGCGCTTGCTCAGCGAATCAGCCAAAGCGCCCAGCAGCTTATTTCGACAGAAAAGGACGGAGAGAGCTTTGTGAACGGATTTAAGACGAGATAGAGGCGCCAAAATAGGCGTCTTTCTTTTTGCACAATAGCATGGGTCTCCGTGACGATTTAAACGCCCGGAAACGCTGATTGAACGGGCTTTTCAAATGCAGAATCGAAGGGGGCGCTATATTCATATTCAAACGTTGATTTTGACGTCCTAAACCGTCATATCTCTCCGGATTTAAAATTTTGCGAGAAAATTGCTGGCGTCCGGCACGGCTTTTTCCGGTCGGACCTCCCCCGCCCCCTTCCGTTTTTCCGGTCGGAGACGCCGTTGTTTATGCATATCGATGTATTTCGTATTCATTTTTAGTTTACATAATTCCTGCTATCGGAAGTTAATCGATTGCATAAACATTGATATAATAGCGTTTGTGAATCGATTGTTATTCTTCGTTATACACGTTTTTATACACCGCAGTATCGGCGCAGGTTCATGGCGTTTCACAATCGCTTTATTGCAACAAAGTTTTGCATATTGTTAACTCAGTTAAGCATTAAGGGTAGGGGTCGAGGTTTTGGAGGACCTTCTGTCATGAAGCGCGAGGCCGCCGAATTTTATACGCGTAACATTTCGAAACGTAAAAAATCGTAATTATTCCGTTTTTCTTCTATAATACTGTCCGCGGCCCTTTCGATGTTACAACGCGGCCATACGGCTTGCTCGTGCAAAATTTACACAAGTAGACTGAGCGCATTGATGCGTTTGATTGTCGCGATTTGCGACGTTCAATCTATTCCGCTTGGAGGAACGTTTCGAACTCCGCCAATAGCCCAACGTTTTTAACGCGATTTTCACGGGCTTTTACCGTCCATGCGGCTTGTCGGAAGCTAGCGTATAGGTAGTCGTCAAAGCGTCTAATTTCTGCTTGTTTCGTTTAAGAATCGCAGCATGCCACGCTTCAACGAATGGTTGCGCTCTATAGGAATAAAAAAGGACGCAGCGATTAGGTTAATTCAGCGATATGAATTGATTAGCGCAAAATGCGCTGAACAAGCCGATCTGCTCGAAGACCTTCCCGTCTCGCTAACGTACGAAATCGCACGCCCATCCGCAGAGTCAACCGAACCGAAACGACGTCCTGTCCTTCTAGTTACCGGTTAGGAACACGTCAGCTCATCAAAACGCGTTTCATATAGACGGTCTAACATCCGATCCAGCACGCCGTTATAATAGCCGGCAAGATTCTGAATACGCTTGCGCTTTGTCGCAACGAACGTCTGACGCACCGCATACAAGCCGATTTCTTCGAGCGTTCTGGAATCATAGGCGCCCTTTAAATACGACGTATGTGCGAGGTAAATACCGTATAGCCGATTCGTTAGCTTCCGATCGCTTACAAACGATTCGACCGTAGCTTTGAACGCACTATACGTATTACGTAGTAATTTATTTATGCTTTTAGAAATAACAGCTTCGCCCGTGCTTTTCGGCGCGGCGGTCGTTGTCTCCGTTGGCTTGTCCGATGTCGAACGGGGTTGCATTTGCGGAGTAGCATCGCCATTGTCAGCCGGCAAAATCACGTACATATTGGCGCCGTGACCGCCGGACACCGGCCGGAATTTCGTTTCCTTGCGGATGATGCCGCAGGCTATTAGCCGCTTAATTGCCCGGATAACTGTGGTACGGTGTCGGCCGATCAAGTCCGCGATCGATTGCAGCTTCAAATATGCGACGCCTGGCGTTTTGCAGGCATGACGCGACAACACCTTCAGAACCTCGATAGCGGCAGGCGTTAGGGCGGATTTATTGCGGTATATATGCGTGCGGATGGCGCCGTTAAGCTCGTCCACAGAACGAAAAGACGCCATTTTAGCGGATTCTTTCGTGTACATTCGGTTTTCTCCCCTTGGAGACGTACCGACCCTTATCGGAAAAGAAGGCGCATTCAAATAAGCGTTGACTGGAACGCTTTTTTTCGATAGGATAGACGAAGGGTTAGGACGTTCTATCTATCGGATTTATTTCCGACGGGTGGTCGTCTTTTTTTTGTGTGTTTTTTATCTTAATTTAGTTCGAAATTTCTTTATGGGCGAAAACTGTTCATGTTTGATCCGAACATCCTCAGGCGTCATCTGCACATATCGACGCGTCATTGCAATGGAGCTATGGCCGAGCAGACGCATTAATGTATAAGGATCTCCACCGTTTAATATATAATTTCTTGCCGAAGTATGGCGCCATGTATGCGCAGTCGTTCGTATCTCTTTACTTACGCCCGTAATATCCCCATAATATTTCAAACGTTTATTCATCTGTGTGTCCTTGACTTCCTCACCATAAACCGACAGAAACACCTTCTTCGCGTAAGGAAAGTGCGCTTTATTCTCATCAATTAATTCATGGAGTAATTTGATTGTCTCTGCTGACACCGGAACAATTCGCGTTCTTCTGTTCTTATTAAAACGGCCAGCCAGCTCAATAGACCTAGTTTTTATATCGATGTCTTCTGGAGCAATTGACAGCAATTCATTAATCCTCATCGCAGTATCTAACAGACACCATTGAAAAACATAGTCACGGAAACCGACGTATGTACGTTGATCACACGCCCCCAATAATGCCTCGATTTGCTCATCTGTGAAAGATTCGATTTTATCCTCATCTTCCTTTTGACACCGAATATTATCCATTGGATTTTTACGAACGAAGCCTTCTTTATACCAAAAATTGAACGCAACCTTTAACGCTCGTATCCGCATGTTTATTGTGGTGGTTGAGAGTCCTTTGCCTTGATCATTTTGTATGTATTTATGGCCTTTAAACCGCGGGGCTTCGACAGTTAGATAAAGGATATAGTTGCGGCATATTTCTGTAGTAATTTCGTGCACATACTTAGCGTTATAATTCTCCTCGTATAGCCAATCCGTAAAATATCTCCACGTATTCGAATAATCTGTTTGCGTACGTTCCCGAATTCCTTCGCCAATTTTTGCGCTCATGAAGTAGTTAAACGCCGGGGCTAGCTCCATCGGTTGGATATTGCTAGGCGGGTTCGCACGCTTATCAGCCTTCCGTCTTCTTCGAATTATTCGTTCTTCTGACAAAATAAAAACGCCTCCTAACGTACGGTTAAATACGTAAAGAAGCGTTTTATAAACGAGTAGATATGCGATTTCCAAAGGGTTATATACGTAATCCTGTTCGGGATAAATACGTAACCCCTTCGTCTAACTTATCGATTCACTGAACGTCAGCACTCTTCAGGCTTCCCTGCATTCACTGCGGTTCTGAATGATGATCCGCAGCCGCATGAAGCGATGGCGTTTGGATTATCGATGGTGAAGCCTCCGCCCATCATCGATTGTTTAAAATCAATGACCGTACCGTTCATGATATCCAGGCTTTCTTGGTCTACAAGCACTGTAATTCCATGCTGGACGAATTCATTGTCGTCTTCGTTTTTTTCGTGCTCAAACCCCATGCCGTATGACAGGCCGCTGCATCCGCCGCCTTTTACTCCGATTCTCAAAAATGCGTTCTCCTCTTCATGCTCTTTCATCATATCCTTGATATGAAGAGCAGCCGCTTCCGTGACCGTAACCGTTTTTTCGCTCATAACATTACACCTCCTAAAAGCTCGTGTGTACCTTTATTATAAAGTCGTACGTCCGATTTCTCAAACAGACCGACTCATGATATAAAAAACTCGCCTTCACATACCGTTTCAGCTGGTCCCGTCATCATGACGCGTCCATCGTTTTTCCAATTAATAATCAAATCGCCTCCAGCGAGATGGACGGTAATGTCCGTGTCCCGTTTGGAATAGCCGTTGAGTATCGAACTCACTGCGGCTGCGCAGGCGCCTGTTCCGCAAGCCTGGGTAATTCCTGAACCCCTTTCCCATACACGGAAATGGAGTTCTGTCTCGTTTTCGACTTCAACAAATTCTACATTAACCCCTTCCGGAAACCTTTCATCTTTTTCAATGAGCGGTCCCATCGTCGTCAATGGCGCTTTTTCAATATCGTCTAAATAAAAGACGATGTGGGGATTGCCCATGGATACAGCGGTACCTTTCATTTCACGGCCGCCGAATATCATCTTTTCATTGATCGTCTGCGAACCCTGTTCACCCTGCATCGGCATATCTGATTTGAGAAGGCGCGGTTTGCCCATATCGACCGTAGCCGATACAACTTTTCCTTCTTTCACCTCAACCTCTGCCTTTACCAAGCCTGAAAGGGTTTCAATTAAAAAGGATGTTTCCTTCACCAGTTTATGTTCATACGCGTATTTTGCAACGCAGCGCAAACCGTTTCCGCAGTTTTTGCCTTCAGATCCGTCACTGTTGAAAATCCTCATTTTAACCGGCGCCCGCTCTGAAGGACAGATGAGAATCATTCCGTCTGAACCGATTCCGGTGTAAACGGAAGACACTTTGACGGCCAAATCTGACAACAGCTCCTCAGGGAGATGTTCTTCAAACTGATTGACGTATATATAGCTGTTTCCTAAGCCGTGCATTTTAGTAAAACGAAAAGAATTCATAGCCGCCTCCACATTTTTTTCTTTCTTCTAGTATAAAAGCTGAAAAGGATGGATACAATATGGCTATCCCCCGTTTTTCATACATAAAAGCTCCCTGCGTTCATTTGCAGGGAGCTTTTATCATGTTATCCGATAAACATACCGGCGATCGCCGCGCTTGTAAGGTTGGCCAGTGTTCCGGCAGCAACGGCTTTCAAGCCGAGACGGGCGATATCGGAACGGCGGCTCGGCGCCATTCCTCCCAATCCTCCGAGTAAAATCGCCACAGAAGACAAGTTTGCGAAACCGCACAGCGCAAAGCTGATAATCGAAGCGGTTTTGACGGAAAGCTGATCAAACATCGGAGCAAAATTGGAATAAGCGACAAATTCATTCAACACGAGCTTTTGCCCGATAAAGCTTCCGGCCTGGACCGCCTCATCCCATGGCACGCCGATGACAAAGGCGAGCGGTGCAAATACATAGCCGAGAATGAATTCGAGCGAAAGGTCTTTAAAGCCGAACCATCCGCCGATTCCTCCAAGAATTCCGTTTAAGACAGCAATCAAAGCAACGAATGCAAGCAACATCGCGCCGACATTCAAAGCAAGAGAGAGACCCGTTGATGCCCCTTTTGCCGCGGCATCGATAACATTTGCTGCGTCTTCGTCTTCAGCCATTTGAATATCTTTTTCTTCAATTTTCGGTTTTTCCGTTTCGGGAATGAGCATTTTTGCCATAATCAAGCCCGCAGGTGCGGCCATAAAGCTCGCTGCCAGCAAATATTCGAGAGGAACCCCGAGAAGGGCGTAACCGAACAAAACAGAACCGGCCACTGATGCGAGTCCGCCTGTCATAACAGCAAACAGCTCCGACTTTGTTAAGTTTGCGATAAACGGCTTAATCACAAGCGGCGCCTCAGTTTGTCCGACAAAGATATTGGCAGCTGCAGAAAGGGATTCCGTTTTGCTTGTTCCGAGCAGTTTTGCCAATCCGCCTCCGATAAAACGGATGATGATTTGCATGATGCCTAAGTGGTAAAGAACCGCAATCAGCGATGAAAAGAAGATGATAACAGGAAGAACGCTTAAAGCAAAGGCAGCACTGTCGCCTACTTGCAAGAGAGGCCCGAAGAGAAAGCTGATCCCTTCATTCGCATAATTGACGAGATGCTGAACGGCTTTCGTAAACGAAAGAAACAATTCCCGCCCCGTTTCCCATTTGAGAACGATGAATCCGAACAGGAGCTGGATCGCCAAACCGATTAAAATCGTTCTTATGTTAATTTTGCTCTTGTGCTCAGAAAGTAGAAAAGCAATCGCGAAAATCGCCAGAATACCAAGAAGTCCCCATAAAATGTTCATGACCACACCTCTTATTATTTTTTAAACTTTTATTAAGATAACAATTAATGATTGGCCTGTCCACAAAAATTTTTACGAATTTTTTCTCTTTTTATGTAAACCCTTTCAAACAAAGGCTTTGCATGAAAAAACGAGATCACCAAGATGACCCCGTTTTTAAATAAGTTCATTTTCATCAATGAACTTGTATATATTTTCGACCAATTCAGCCGGATTATTCGCTGTCACCATTTCTCCGTTTACAAGAGCATACATGGTCTGCATACATTGTCCGCAGTAACTCAGGCAGCCGTATTCGACGACGTCCAGATTCGGATCTTTTTCCAATATTTCTTTTGCTTCCTGAGAACCTTGGGCAAGATTGCTGACGCAAAACTCAACGATTGGAAACACTTTTTTTCACCTCACATCGCTTTTTTATCGTACCCTATTTACGTTTCAATAGTCAAAGTTTAAGGCTGGGGAATAAAGCTTTTGTAACATATTAATGCTTTAAAGGGTTTTACTAATTATCGATTCAAGGCAGATAGGTAGGTTATTTTCCCGAGAAATATTGTGATTCTACATCAAATTAGATATAATTCTAGAGGGTATTTACATAGTATTTTATTTTTGCAGTTTAAAAGGTGAGTTTCTTAATCTGAGGGGAAAAGGGGAATTACCAATGAGAAATTTAGTCTTGCTCGGCGGCGGGTACGGAAATATGCGCATCATTCATCGTTTGTTGCCTAATCAGCTGCCAGATGATGTGATGATCACTTTAATCGACAGAAACCCTTACCATTGTTTGAAAACGGAGTACTACGCACTGGCTGCGGGGACGATTTCAGATCATCATATCAGAGTGTCCTTCCCGGATCACCCGAAGTTAAAGATTGAATACGGGACGATTTCGTCTGTTGATTTGGAAGGGAAAAAGGTTTTGTTTCATGACAGGGAGCCGATATCTTATGATGACGCCGTCATCGGACTCGGCTGTGAAGACAAATATCACAACGTTCCCGGGGCGCCTGAACATACCTACAGCATTCAGACAATTGATCAATCACGCAGCACGTACCAGGCGCTTAACAACTTAAATGCGGAAGCCACCGTTGCGATCGTCGGGGCAGGACTGAGCGGCGTTGAGCTTGCGAGCGAGCTGAGGGAAAGCCGAAAGGATTTGAACATCATCCTTTTTGACCGGGGAGAATTAATTTTGTCGAGCTTCCCGAAGCGTTTGAGCAAATATGTTCAAAGCTGGTTTGAAGAGCACGGCGTCAAGATTATCAACTGCGCCAATATTACAAAGGTGGAAGAAGGCATCGTCTACAATCATGACGACCCGATTCAAGCCGATGCCATCGTCTGGACAGCGGGGATACAGCCGAATCAAGTCGTTCGGGATCTCGATGTGGAAAAAGATCCGCAAGGGCGCGTCGTCCTGACGCCGCACCATAACCTGCCGGGAGACGAACACGTTTATGTTGTCGGTGACTGTGCAAGCCTGCCTCACGCGCCGAGCGCACAGCTGGCCGAAGCCCAGGCGGAACAAATCGTCCAAGTGCTTGAACTGCGCTGGAAAGGCGAACCTCTTCCTGAAACGATGCCAAAATTCAAGCTGAAAGGCGTCCTCGGTTCACTCGGCAAAAAAGCCGGGTTCGGTTTAGTTGCCGAACGGCCGTTGATCGGCAGAGTGCCTCGCTTGCTGAAATCCGGCTTGCTTTGGATGTATAAGCATCATAACGGGTAGGGTTTCGCAGGGTTTCGCAGGGTTTCGCGGATGTTCGTGAAACCCTGATATATTAAGGTTTTTTACATATTAAGTTTTAAAAAAACTGCCTCATTTCGAAAAGTAACGTTTTTTTCGTTAGGCAGTTGTTAGGTTTTTTACTCTCAGAAAAGCAGGTATTATGCCTGCTTTTTTATATTAACAGTTTTGCGGGATGCGCTTTCCCTAGACCGAAAATAGAGTAACAATTCATGAGTTCCTATTTGGGTTATTTCTCATTGAGAAAGTATTCCTTCGATCAGCAAAATGAGTCTTGAATTCAAAAAACTTGCAGAGAATTTTTTCTCTGCAAGCCAAAATAGAAGCATAAGCTCTCTTTTTTCTTCTTAGTTCGCCCTTTCATAAACGCCGATCCAAATACCTCTGCTGTCATCATAATATCTATGCTTAAAAATCCACCTTTTTCCATCTTGGGTGAATTCAGCAGCAAAAACCCCGTTTGGACTTTGTACAAGCTTAATTTCTTGAATACTAAAATCTTTTGATGATACAGCGTGCTCAGCAGAAGCAGACTCAGACGGTGATTGAGCAAAAGCAGGGGCGGCAGAAAGGAGCATCGCTAAAGACAGAGCAGAACCAGTAATCATTCTTTTCAACTTCATTTTAAAACACATCCTTTTTGGTTTTTTGTTGCATTATACTTCTTAGGCAAAAAACCAATAAATTCCTGCTAAAAAGTAATTTTTTTGAATTTTTATTTAATGTTTGACAAAGTATTTGTAGTCAAAATCAGCTGTCCAATGAGAAATCTGATGACCTCTAAATGAAGAAGACCATTATTATTTTGATAAAAAAAACCAAAAATAAAAATAAGGAGACTTAAAATATGATTAGTCAATTAAAATTTATGAATCCTCAAGCCATTGCCAATATATTTGGTGATATGCCTAATTTTATCGATTCTGAATTAATGGATGTGGAACTCAGAAGAGACGGCCCTTGTTTATTTGTTAGACTCATGACAAAAAAGGATGTTGTGAATAAACCTAAACGTTGGAACAAGTGGGATGTAGTTTATATAGAAATCTCCTTTATAGCTGTGCGGAATTTAACCATAAAAGGGTTAGGCACGAGTAATATTATTAATCAATTTGAAATAAATGAGGATGAAGAAGAAGGATCATTGAAGATTAAATGCAGTAATCAAATGGAAATTGAATGTTTGTTTGAATGGGCGAGAATTGAAAGCATTTCGCCTGGTTTAATTGGTATGTCTTAAAAAATAGAAAGGCCCTCTTCATAGAGGGCCTTCGTTGTTATTTTAATAGCGTCTCAATTTTTGCTTAGTTTTTGGACCGTAAAATGCCGTCGGCAGACAGCCCGTGCATCAGCTGGAACCGTCTGACCGCATTCGCCATCGTCGCTCCTTTAGGAGAGAATGCCCCTTATTTTCGGCTTTTTATTTCCGCCAAAAAGTTGAACAGTCTGCCTTATCCTCAATATTAAACTCGATCATTTTCTGAATTAATGAAAAATCAACCGGACGATCCCACCGGAAACGAACAAGCTGCTTCGTATGATCATAGCCGGCCTGCACGATTTCTTCAGAAAACCGATCAATTCCGGCACTTTCAGGAGCAACAGCCAGGTGATTTTTCGCTACGCTAAAGCCGATAATAAATGTGCCGTGATCGGTAAACATAGGCTGATTCCAGGCGATTTTCGGCGTTAAATTTGGAAATGTCTCCGCTACCCACCCCAACACTTCTTCCATCCGGGCCCGATGTTCTGGATGATCAATTCCGGCTAAATATTCTTTAAAAACTTCCATGTTGCTCCCTCCTAAATAAAAATTTTCCTCTGCATCTTATCGAGAAGCATGCCTCACATTGGCGTTAAGACTATTATAAGGATTTATAGAATGACAAGCACCATAAATCAAGCAGATTTTTCAAAAGAGTTCAACCAAAAAAGCCCACCCTTCCCCGGTGAGCACCATTCCTGTCATTTGTTTCACTATTGTATTCCACAAGCGATTTGCAGGGACGCCGAGAGTATTTTGCAGCTTATGTTCAAAAAAAGCGCCGCTAGCGGCGCTTTTTGAGAGCTTGTCCGGTGACAAGCAGGGTTATGCGGTGTTTTGTCAGGCGGCTGGCGATTTTCCGTCAAAGCTGTCGAGAAAAATCGCTCTGCCCGCCATCAGCTGGGCCGGCTTATCGTCAAGAAAAATGGCGCGACCGGCAAACTCGGCATCTCCCTTTGGCTGAGACGAAAAACTTAAAACGACAAGGCTGGCAAAGACGGCAGTCAACGCAACGGCGATCATCTTTTTCACTTTAACTCCTCCGTTCTTTTAAGAATTTGGTCTCTTGCATGATGAGATTCTTCAAAATATTCGGCAGCTTTGTCTGCATCTCCATTTTCTTTATAGTAAAGTGCGATATCAAATGTTAATTCCGCTACATCCGTCCAGAGATTGATCGTTTTAAGATATTCTAAAGCATGTTCAACCGTAAGTGGGTTTTGTTCATCATACAGAGCATGAATAAGTTTAAATTTCGACAAATATTCCCTTTCTCCTGCTTTTTCCGCACGGAAAAATCCTTTTTCATACAATTTGCGGGCTTCTTTGACAACATTTGATTTGTACAGCACATGTGTCAATTCAAACATGGAGTGAATGCCGTAAACCGATTCTTCATGCTCTTTGATAAGCAGCGCTTCTTTGAAATGATGTTCGGCCAAGGTGAGGAGATTGCGATTGACATAGCTCAATCCTAAGTTGTGGTGAGCCATGCCGAGAAGAACATGATGCTTGATCAGTGCCGCGTCTTTAAGGGCTTGCTTGTAATGCTGTTCGGCTTCATCAAAACGAAATAAATCGAGTTTATTTGCTCCGATCAGCATATCGTTGCTGATCGCTTTTTGAATGTAATCATCATGTGCTTTGAAGGTTTTTAGAGCTGTTTTCGCATGGTTTAAGGAGAGGAAATTTTGTTTGATTTGGTAGTAGGCGATAGCCAGTTTGTAATGGAATTCGGCGATTTCGATTTGATCGGGGATTGTCCTGAGCTTTTCCTCGGCTAATTTATAATAATTGATTGCATTTGTATAATCCTTCTTATGAAACTCGTACATGCCTGCGAAAAAGAAATAATAGTATTCGATCATGTCATCTGTGCTTTGCATATCTGCTTTTTGCTCCTGAATATCCTCGAACAGTTTGTTGGAAGCGGCAAACTCCTCTGTCAACAGCTTGTGCCGATAGTCTAACAGATTAAAATAAAGAAGCAGATCTTGATTTTCTTCCATATTCGGCAACCGGTGCTCAATGTCGTATTTAATCGAGACCGCTTGTGCAACTTCGTGACGTTTGATCATGACATACCATTGATTAAGCATTCCCGCGACTTCCTCATACGCAATTTTTGTCTTCAATCGTTTATCCTTCCTTTCTTCCCATCTCATTTCCTTTTTATGGGTTGTTTTTCATTTTACAGAATCGCTTATTTTTTGACAATCATTTTTCTAAATATTGGCATAATTTCCTAAGATAACTCAAAATTCTGACATTAATCGTAACAATCTTCTGTATTTATGCAAATCTCTCAGGAAGTATTTTCGTTTGACATCGTTTTTGAAGACATTTTATAATTATATATGTAAACATCAACATGTTTCTATTTACAATAAACAAATAAGGAGCGGTTCATATGAATCAAGATGTCAAAGAGTTTGTAGGAAGCCATATGATCTATACGTATGAAAACGGATGGGAATATGAAATCTACATTAAAAATGACCATACCATCGATTACCGCATTCACAGCGGAATGGTTGGGGGACGCTGGGTTCGCGATCAAAAAGCCGATATCGTCAAGCTGACTGAAGGCGTCTATAAAGTCTCATGGACAGAACCGACAGGGACTGACGTTTCCTTGAACTTCATGCCGAATGAAAAGCGGATGCACGGCATCATCTTCTTCCCTAAATGGGTTCATGAACGCCCTGATATCACAGTCTGCTATCAAAATGACCACATCGACTTAATGGAGGAATCGCGCGAAAAATATGAAACGTATCCAAAATATGTCGTACCGGAATTCGCCGATATCACATTCATTGAAAATGCCGGAATCGATAATGAGGATCTGATTTCAAAAGCGCCTTATCCTGGAATGACGGATGACATCAGGGCCGGAAAAAGAGTATAAAAGGGGAAAAAGTCTCTTCTTAATGATATAGTGACTGGACTTTTGTTAAGTCATGCAGCAGCGCTTTTATATCATCTTGCGATAAAGGCACAAGCATTTGGTCGTAAAGGGTGATGATCTGTCCACTCTCGTCGTGCTCATGCTGCCTTAAATATTGCTGCAAAGCCCTGAGCTGGCTTTCTTTCAGACTGGTCTGCGTTTGAAACTGCTTGATTTTCTTTAATGAAAAAACATTCATTTCGTCATCAAAATCGCCTGACATGATTTGTCCTTCAATGCTGGACATGCTTGCTATCCCTCCTAATTGATGATCCGGCTGATAGTTAGTCTGTCCGGTTTAAGAAAAGTACAATCATAAAAAATAAAACAGCAAGGGACATGTGTGTCCCTTGCTGTTTATCATGCAGGCTTATATCCTTGCTTTTCCATTTCTTTATACACGTCTTTCAGCTTCGGATTTCCTTCGCCGACCACTTGATCACCGACCATGACAAGCGGATAAAAATATTCGTCGTTCAGGATTTTTTCGGTGATTTCCTGTTTTTTAGGGTCATTTTCCGGCGGCTGATGGATATCAATGTACGTGATTGAGAAAGGCTGGTCTGGATATTTTCTTTTCAGGGCGGCTTCGAGCCACTCATACGTTTCTTTTGATGACGGAAGGTTCACACAGCTTGGACAAAGAACGTCGGCACCGTAAACAAAAAGTTCGGCTTGTTTTTTCATCTGCAGCAGCTCCTTTCTCTTTATTTTTATTTTATTCTATTTTGTCCCTCTGCTCCATATTGAAATGAAAATCGTTTTTTGTCTTTGCCGGCAAATATGATATAATATGTGGGAAAACGATTGAAACCAAACAATAGCTTTTTATTGTTCGACTGAATATAATGGTTGTATGATTTGAAAGGAGCGATACGAATGACGACAGAGGTCGAAATGAAAGAACAAGTACAGGAAGTGCTGGACAAACTTCGTCCATTTTTACTCCGTGACGGCGGTGACTGTGAACTCGTCGATGTTGAAGACGGCATCGTTAAGCTTCGCCTGCTCGGCGCATGCGGAAGCTGCCCAAGTTCCACCATCACTCTTAAAGCTGGAATTGAACGCGCCCTTTTAGAAGAAGTTCCGGGCGTCATTGAAGTAGAGCAAGTATTTTAATTTGAGAAGGCTGCCGTAACGGCAGCCTTTTCTTTTTTATAAATACGCTTCAAACCAGCCTGCAATATACTCAAGCCGCCTGATCCGCTGCTTCGGATGCCCGCTTCTTGATAAATCGTGTGTCGCATTCGGGAATCTGACGAGTTTTACTTCTTTCCCCATTTTTTTCAGCGCCGTAAACAGCTGTTCCGCCTGTTCAATCGGACACCTGTCGTCCCGTTCGCCATGCAGGATGAGAAGAGGGGTCTCTACCTTGTCCGCATATTTGAGCGGCGAATGCTCCCAGAGTTTGCCCGGATTTTCAAAAAGATCCGCACCGATCTGCCAGTCTGTGAAAAAATAGCCGATGTCGCTTACCCCGTAAAAACTGATCCAGTTGGAAATGGACCTTTGCGTCACCGCGGCCTTAAAGCGCTTCGTGTGGCCGACAGCCCAGTTTGTCATAAAGCCGCCGTAGCTTCCTCCTGTGATTCCGAGCCTTTCTTGATCGATGAAATCATATTGTTCAAGCACGTGGTCAACTGCAGCCATTACATCCTCAAAATCTCCCCCGCCGTAGTCGCCTCTCACCCGGTTGACAAAATCCTGTCCGTAGCCGTGGCTTCCCCGCGGATTGACATATACGACGGCGCTTCCCTTTGCGGCCAGCACTTGAAATTCGTGAAAATAAGCATTCGCATACATGGCGTGAGGACCGCCGTGCACTTCCAGAATAAGCGGATACGTGTTTCCTTTCTCATATTGGGCGGGCTTTATCAGCCACCCGTGAACTGTCAGACCGTCCGCTGTCTGAAATTGAAGTTCCTCCGGTTCCGATATGATATGTTCTTCTGTAAACGCTTGGTTGGCATCTGTTAATCGCTCCGCTTTTTCTTCACCCAATGGGAGATCGTAAAGTTCGCTCGGCCGGACGGGCAGGGCGATGGATGCCGCAAAGCCTTTTTCATCCGGATGGAGGCTGAATCCGTTCAGATGCTCTTTTTCCAACCGGACCGGATAAGCAAGACCTTCGATTGATATGTAGTAAATGCCTGTCGAACCTTGGTCAGATCCGATGACATAAAAGCCGTTTCCGTCTTTGGTCCAGGCCGGTTTCGGAAGAACGCCTCCGACAAGGCTGTCTCCTGCCACCGCATCGCTGAGATGGATGTCAAGCATTTCCGACAGACACGTTAGTTTTCCTGTTTCGATATCATACAGCCATGCTTTATCAAGCGTGGCGTTTTGAAATTCCTTTTCGTTTCCGATAAATGCAAGGTGTTTGCCGTCGGGAGAAAACGATAGTGAAGAAAAAATGCCATTTTGGCCTGTGAGGCGCTTCACATCACCTGTCGAAAGGTTCATCAAGTAGACATCGTTCACACGCATATCCGTCTGATTTGCGCAAAATGCAATCCTGCCTCCGCACGGTGAAAATGCGTGGCTGAAATGGTCGCGTTCAAGATCGGTCAGCTGTTTCATTTCCCCGGTTTCCACTTGTACGAGGAAAAGCTGCGTATATTTTCCCCTTTTAAACCCTTGGCCGTCTGCTTTATATGATAAAGAATCGACTTCCAGCGGTTCGTGATCTTCAACCTCCGTTTTCTTCTCATCGTCGATGCTTTCCTCTTTCGTCAGCCTCACTGAACAAAGCAATGACTTGCCGTCAGGCGACCATTCAGGCTGTGATACATCATAGGGAATATCGGTCACTTTCCTCGCTTCTCCCCCGGCGGCGCTTATCACGTAAATTTGTGTGGTTTCCTCGCGATTGGACGTAAATGCAAGGTATTTGCCGTCGGGCGACCAGCGCGGATGCTGGTTTCTTCCTTTTTCAAACGTCCATTGCACTGACGCTTGTTTTTTGCGGTCGTAAATCATGATATGCGAATCATATGAGTCCTGTTTTTCGTTTACTTTTGTTTGGACGTAGGCGATTTTTGCACCGTCAGGCGAGTACTGGGGATCGGTAATGGATACAAGCTTGATGAGGTCTTTTTCGGTTATCAGCTGCTTCATGTTCGTTTCTCCTCCTCATGTACGTTTGTCATACTACTTCGACTTCCTAAATAAAAATCCTTGTTTTGAAGGCAAACAAAAAAAGAGCCGAAAAAGCTCTTTTTTCGTTAAACACTGTTTACTGATTTTCTTTCAACGATAATGCCTGTATCCGGGACATGAAGGCAGTCGACCTCACAGTGAGGAAACTTGGAAGCAAGCTGCTCTCTCAGCGCCTCTCCTTTTCCTTTTTCAATAAAGGAAAGGATCGTCGGGCCCGCTCCGCTTAAAGCCGTCCCGAACGCGCCGTTTTGGCCTGCTTCATGCTCCACTTTCGAAAGCTCAGGGACGAGCGCCCTTCGGTAAGGCTGATGAAAAAGGTCTTTTTGCATCATGCGGCCGACAAGCTTCCAATCTTTTGCCATCAGTCCGGCGACGAGCATATTGCTGACCGCGCTTGCTTTCACTGCTTTCGGATAAGAAAGGCTTTCGGGAAGAACATCCCGCGCATCTTTTGTCAGCACTTCATAGAAAGGAATGACGACGACGACATCCAAATCGATGTCTTTCATAGAAACCATCTCTGTTTCATCTTCTTCATGAAGTCCGATGACAAGCCCGCCGAAAAGCGATGCTCCGGCATTGTCAGGGTGGCCTTCTTCAAGGCTCGCAAAATGGAGTTTCTCGCGGTCTGAGAGCCTCAAATCGGCAAGTTCGTTCGCCAGCTCAATCGCAGCGGCAATTGCGGCTGCGCTGCTGCCGAGACCGCGCGCCAGTGGAATATCGCTCCACACTTTGACAAGGCTTGGCGGAAGTTCTTTTCCGAAGTGTGCGGCGGTCCGTTTGGCCACCTGATAAATTAAATTGTCCGTTCCTTCAGGTATTTCCGCTACGACTTCTGTTTCAGCTTCAAAACGCCACTCATCATAAGGAAAAACAGACAGTCTTAAATAGCGGGATAGCGCCATGCCGACTGAATCGAAGCCCGGGCCCAGATTGGCCGTGCTTCCGGGAACCGTAACGGAAAACAGCATGTCAGCCTCAGTCATACACGAGCGGCTCCTTTTAAGTGTTCGAGAATGGCTTCTTCATTTGTCGGCAGTGTGACAGGTTTGATCTGCGACACATCAACGGCTGTGTTCGGATCTTTCAGGCCGTTTCCGGTTAAGACGGCAACAACTTTCGCACCCGGCTGAATCTCTTTCGTTTGCAGCTGTTTCAGCACGCCGGCAATGGATGCGCACGATCCAGGTTCTGCAAATACGCCTTCTTCTCTTGCCAGAAGCTGATAAGCGTGCAGAATCTCCTCGTCTGACACTTCATCGATTTTTCCGTTCGATTCTTTTGCAGCATTGACCGCTTTATCCCAGCTTGCCGGATTTCCGATTCTGATCGCTGTCGCTACGGTTTCCGGCTTTTCAATTACTTTGTTTTTGACAATCGGGGCCGCTCCTTCCGCCTGAAACCCCCTCATAACCGGCAAGCCTGTGCCGTTTTTCTCATGATACTCTTTAAAGCCTTTCCAGTAAGCCGTAATATTTCCGGCATTCCCGACAGGAATCGCAAGGATGTCAGGCGATTCGCCCAGCTGTTCACAAATTTCAAAGGAAGCGGTTTTCTGTCCTTCAATCCGGTAAGGATTCACAGAGTTGACGAGCGCAATCGGCTCTTTCTCGCAAATGCTGCGCACCATTTTCAAGGCATCGTCGAAGTTTCCGTCGATCGCAATGATTTCGGCGCCGTACATGACGGCTTGGGCCAATTTTCCGAAGGCGATTTTGCCGTCTGGAATAATGACGATGCACTTCATGTTGGCGCGGGCCGCATAAGCCGCAGCCGCAGCCGACGTATTGCCGGTTGAAGCGCACATGATCGTGTCATTGCCTTCTTCTTTCGCCTTGGCGACCGCCATGACCATCCCGCGGTCTTTAAAGGAGCCTGTAGGGTTGACACCCTCCGTTTTGACATAAAGCTCAATTCCGAGCTTTTTCGAAAGGTTTTGCAGATAAATGAGCGGGGTATTTCCTTCGTTCAGCGTCAATTCCGGTGTTTTATCCGTTACTGGCAAATATTCCTTATATTGATGGATGAGTCCTTTCCACATTAGCTCCAACCGTTCCCTTCTACTCGATAAGTGCTTTTCACCTGATGAACAACCTCAAGATCGTTCAGCTTTTGCAAGATGTCCGTAAAATCCTCTTCTGACGTATGATGTGTCACAATGACGATCTCAGCCAGGTCATCATGGCCTTTAATCGGGAGTTGCAGGATTTTTTCAAAGCTGACGCCTCTTTCTGAAAATATCGAAGTGATTTTTGAAAACGAACCGACCTGGTCTTTGACATGAATTCTTAAAAACTGCTGGGCAAAGATTTCAGACGGCGCCTTTATCTTCTTTTCAAACTGCGGATCGACAAAGCTGCTGCCGTTCACGCCGAGACGCATGTTTTTCATGACGGAGACCAAGTCTGATACGACGGCGGTCGCAGTCGGCATGCTTCCTGCGCCAGGACCGTAAAACATCGTTTCCCCGACGGCTTCGCCGTATACGTAAACCGCATTGAATTCATTATGGACAGAAGACAGCGGATGATGCTCCGGCAGCAATGTCGGCTGGACGCTCACTTCGACTTTTTGTCCGTCGCGCTGGGCGATGCCGATCAGCTTCATCGTATAGCCGAGCCGTTTGCTGAAATTAATGTCTTCATCAGATACCTGGGAAATGCCTTTCACTTTGACATCGTCAAGATCGACATTCATTGAGAAACCGAGCCTGGCCAAAATCGCCATCTTTCTCGCCGCATCAAGACCTTCAACATCAGATGTCGGGTCCGCTTCGGCGAAGCCGAGCTCCTGCGCTTCTTTCAGCACCTCTGCATAAGGCGCGTTTTCTTTGTTCATCTTCGTTAAAATGAAGTTGGTCGTTCCATTGACGATGCCCATCATCTTCGTAATCCGGTCTGAAGCCAGCCCGTCTTCCAAGCTTCGCAAAATCGGAATCCCGCCGGCGACGCTCGCTTCAAAATAAAGGTCGCAGCCGTTTTCTTTCGCGGCAGCCGTCAGTTCCGATCCATAGAGGGCGATCAAATCTTTATTCGCTGTCACGACGTGTTTTTTCGCCTGAAGCGCGTCAAGCAAATAGCGTCTCGTCTCCTCGATCCCCCCGATGACCTCGATGATGACATCCACTTCTGGATCTTGAATGACATCATAAGCTTCTGTCGTCAGAACGTCTTTGGAAAGCTCGACATCCCTCTTCTTATCTTTATCTTTAACAAGAACTTTTTGAATCGTAACAGGGCATCCGACTTGGTGTGTCAGCTTATCCTGGTGATCCTGAATAATCTTAACCACACCGCTCCCGACTGTTCCTAATCCTAGCAGCCCCACTCGTATCGCCTTCAATGAAATTCCACCTTTCTCTCTCTTGTCCGTCCTCTCCGAAAGGACATTTGTAAACACAACGCAGACATTTAAGTTACAAACATTATAATGGGGGATTCTTTTTTTGACAAGATGACATTTGTTGAAAAACAAATCATGAAAACGCTTTAGTTATTGATACAATAAGATTCTATATATTCAGAAATATTTTTGTAAGAAAATCTCCCGACCCGCTCAGGCCGGCCGGAAGAAACGTCAAATCTCGGTCTTTGCCGGCTTCCCTCCCAGGACAAGCGCAATATTTTCCGCACAAAGCCTCATCATAGCTTCTCTCGTTTCGACAGTGGCGCTGCCGATGTGAGGCAGTGCAGTCACTTGCGGCAGACTGGCGAGCGGGTGATCCTTTTGCACAGGTTCTTCCGCAAAGACGTCGAGTCCTGCGCCGGCAATATCTTTTTCGACCAGCGCTTCATATAAATCGTCTTCATTGACAACCTGTCCTCTTGAGACGTTGATAAAAATAGCAGAGCACTTCATCTTTTTAAAAGCGCTGCGGTTAAACAGATGCTTCGTTTCATGAGTCAGAGGTGTCAGGCAGACAACAAAATCCGCCTGTTCAAGCAGTTCGCCAAAGGAAAGATAGGATGCGCCCAGTTCGGCTTCTGCCTCGGGATTGCGGGTGCGGTTATGATATAAAATTTTCATGTCAAAGCCTTTCGCCCGCCGGGCGACGGCTTGTCCGATACTCCCCATCCCGACGATGCCGATCGTTTTATGATGGACATCCGCACCGGCCAAAAGCAGCGGCCCCCAGCCCGTCCACTTGCCATGTCTAATCCAGTCGCTTGCTTCGACGATTCTGCGGGCGGACGCCATCAGCAGAGCAAACGTCAAATCTGCCGTTGACTCTGTCAGCACGCCGGGCGTGTTGCAGCAGATGACGCGATGCTTTTTCGCAGCCTCCACATCGATGTTGTCATAGCCTACCGCCAAGTTGGCCACCACTTTTAAATGTGGCGCGCCTTTTAAAAGCTCCTCATCAACAGTGTCGGAAAGCATCGTCAACAGTCCGTGCGCCTTTTTTGCTTTTTCCGTCAGGATGGCGCGCGGGCACGGTTCTTCTTCCTTTTCCCACATCTCAATATGGGCCTCTTCTTTTAACGCAGAAAGCTGTTCTTCAGGTAATTTTCTCGTCACATATACAAACGGTTTGTCCATGCTGCCTCGTTCCTTTCTAAGAGTAGCTTCCTATCTAAGCATATCGAAAAAATCCGGAAATGTTAATATGAAGAAAAGAACACCGCGGCGCCTATGGTGTCCTTTTCAGCCAATTGACAGGCGGCATGCTCATCAATCCTGGAGATCTCATGCCCGCCATTTCTTGAAAGCCGTTCAGGAATTGCTCATATGCCGGCGCCTGAGACAATAAATGGTCGAGTCTGCTTTCAAAATAATGGTGCTCTGATTCAGGAGAAATATAGTACCCTTCAACCGTCTCAAAATAGTGGAGCGGAAACAGCAGCCTGCTGTACATCAGCCGCTTAGAAAATGAAGAAAGCGGTGCGGCTTGTTCGTATTGCTGAAGAAACAATGCGATTTCATTGAGGCTTTTCCTTTCGTGAAACAAGCTTCTGGCGTATTCCGCAAGATCCCTGGCTGCATGATCAAACACCCATTCCATCGGGATTTGAATTAGCGGCTCGCGCCTTAAAGCCTCGCAGGTGAGCCGCTGCTGGCAAATCGTTCCGGAGTCAGCGGCCTGCGGCTGATCATCCAATTCGGTATCGGCTAAATATTGAATCGCATTTTCGGTTAAACCGAGATAATAAGGAAACGATTCGATAAATTGTTTTTCAAAAGGCTGAAGCTGTCTTGCCTGCGTTTTTTGAATCCAGAATTGTTCCAGCTGGTCGAGCCGTTTCCCCCAAAGGTCTTTCCACTGCCCGATCCGCGAGGTTTCTTTTACCTCGTAAGGGTATCCTCTTCCCTTATGATGAAATTCGGCCAGCTCCGCCCCAAATGAAACAGACCTGTTTGTCATGCGGGGAGCAGCTTGAAGAAGCACATATGAGACACCATTCTCCGCAAACGTCATCTCCCCGTCCTTTGTCAATATAAAAGATGAAACGTATGGGTCGCGCTGTTCTTGCAAATACTGACTCATACTAAACAATTCCGCCAGCTCATCCTGACTCAAGTGGGAAACAGGGACGATCAAAAACATCGAACTCGGAGTATGAAAAGCCTGATAAGACAAGTACGATGTAAGATCGCGAATGTAGATGCCGAATTTTTCTTTGATCAGTTCCTTCACGGACATCACTTCCTGAAAAATTTTTCTCCTTCTACACATCGTAATCATGAAGGAATTCGATTATGAATCGATCTGGAAAAAGAGTTCTAAAATCGTTACATTTTTAAGGTTGTTTGTATACACTAAGTAAAAAAAGATTGGGTGAAAATGATGCCGGAAAACAACAGCATGCATCAAATCGAAACAGCAGCAAAAGAATGGCTTGAGAAACGGGGCGTCAAGATTTCGGAAATTGCCGATCTTGTCTACGTACTGCAGAAGAAATATCATCCAAACTTGACAAAAGAAGAATGTGAAGAGAATGTCAACCGGGTCATGAAAAAACGTGAAGTTCAAAACGCCGTGCTCACAGGGATTCAATTGGATATGCTGGGTGAGCAAAAAAAGCTCATGGAACCGCTCCAAACCTTAATCGAGACAGATGAAAGCCTGTACGGCGTCGATGAAATCTTATCCTTCTCCATTGTGAATTTGTATGGATCAATTGGTTATACAAATTATGGATATATTGATAAAATCAAACCGGGGGTGCTTGCACGTTTAAACGATAAATCAACAGGCGAATGCCACACATTTTTGGATGATATCGTCGGAGCGATTGCGGCAGCCGCATCCAGCAGACTGGCGCATCGAGCAAAAGATGCGGAATAAGCCATTAAAAAACACTTGTCTATAAAAGACAAGTGTTTTTTTGCGTTTAGATGCGATCCATCCAGTCTGTCAGTGAATCAATGACATATGTCGGCTTTTCCTGATAGGCTTCAAGGTGTTCTTTTTTGGTCACACCCGTATGAACGAGAAGCGTATCTATCCCGGAATTCATTCCCGCCATAATATCCGTATCATAATTGTCTCCGACCATCAGCGTTTCACTGATATCTGTGCCGAGCACCTTCATCGCCTGCTCCATGATGATCGGCTCCGGCTTGCCGATAAAAATAGGTTCTGTGCGCGTGGAAACGGTTAATACTGACGTAAGAGAACCATTGCCTGGCAAGAGCCCTCTTTCTGTAGGAATGGCGATATCGCCGTTAGTCGAGATGAATGTGGCGCCGTTGCGGATGGCAAGGCACCCGACGGCAAGCTTTTCATATGTAATGCCGCGGTCGATGCCGACGACGACAAAGTCGGCGTCTTCTCCGCCGAACGCCAGTCCTTTTTCCTCAATGGCCTGACGGATGCCTTCTTCACCGATCACATATACTGAAGCATCTGGTTTTTGTTCGGCGATAAAATTGGCGGTCGCCATGCTGGTTGTGAATACCTGGCTCTCTTCGGCCGGAATATCGAATGAAACAAGCTTGTCCGCCACCTGCTTCGGCGTACGCGAGGAGTTGTTCGTGACGAACAGGTACGGGATGTTCCGGTCTTTCAGCTTCCTTACGAATTCGCATGCTTCTTCGATTTTTTCCGTCCCTTTGTACATTGTTCCATCCAGATCAATTAAGTATCCTTTGTATGTTTTCATGTTGTACACTCCAGTTCGTTTAGTGCGGTTTGAATGCGGATACCGGACCGAGTTCATGGTTTAAATAATCGCGGATTCGCGCCGGAAATTTCTCAAGCGTTTCCGCATGCCTGCTGAGCAGCTCGTCCAATTCTTCATGGTTGACATTCAGGTAGTCTTGAACCAATGTCTTCCGATAGGCGATCAAATGTTTCAGACTGTCGCCTTCCGCTTGGCTGACAACCTTTTCATCGGTCAGTATATCCATAATGTCGTCATAGCTTCCAGGATCTCTCATAATAAAGCCGTCAATCATATCGTTCCCGATATCCAATATACATTCGATCAGCGTGTGGCCGATTCGTTCGAGCGCTTTTTTTTCGACGTCGGAAGTCCATTCCTCCTGCGTTTGATAGAGCCGAAGCTCCTCTTCCAGGAAGTTCAGCGTGTTTTCGATTTTGTGTCGATCGACAAAATACATCATCAGAGCATCCCCTTTTATGATCGCTTATTTTCGCATACGTTTTAAAACAAAGTAGGCACATCCGAAATTGCAGTACTCGTAAATATATTCATCAAGCGTGCTGATCTTCGTATCAAATGTGGCCTTTTGATTTTGATCGTCAAAAAAGCCTTTCAGTCTCAGCTGGCTGTATCCCCAATCCCCGACGATGTAGTCATATTTATTTAAAATGTCGGAGTATCTGGCTTTAAACGCTTCTTCGTTAAAACCGTTTTTCACATCTTTGACGACTTCAAATGCAGCGTTCTGAACGACAATCATTCTTTTCACCTCTTTTATATGATAATTCAAACCCGAGCCGCCATCAATTGCTAAGAATAAATCCTCCCCGTTGGAAAAGCTATAAATGAGGAGGAAAAGCAAAATGAATAAAAAAATTCTTTTAGCCGGGCTGCTCACGGTGCCTTTAGCAGGATGCCAGACGGCCTTAAACGATACCGAACACAATATATATGACGAAGACGGAAATACCGTTCACGTTGCGGACAAGAACCCTCAATATCATGAAAAGTTCAGAAATGACAACCGAAAAGGCAGATTTGGATATGCGCGCCATCAGGCAACACCAGTCGCAAACAAGGAAGAAATGCAGGCGCCCCAAATCGACCGGGAAGAAATGGCACATATTATATCTAGTTTAACGGTTCAGCTTCCCAATATTCAAGATGCGTCAGCACTTGTGACAGACGAAGAAGCGCTTGTCGTGTACAAAACGGACTCCGGGCAGCGCGAACAGACGGCTGATCAAGTCAAAAAGACGGCGGCATCCGTCATTCCGAGATATTACCACATCTATATTTCCGATGACCCGAACATGATGCAATCCGTCGCCAACTTCAGCCGGCTTGGAGCCAATTCAAGAAACGTCGATCAGCTGATGGCCGATACGATTAAGGAAATGCAAAAATCGCCGCAAGGCAAAACAACGACAGGTACAGATGAAAACGGCCTTGACGGAAAAGGAAAAGCGACCGAATCCTGACCTGAAAATAAGAAAAACGCCAGCGCAAATGGCTGGCGTTTTTTCATCCAATGTTATGCCTGCGCCTGGCGTTTTTTAGACGCTTCATTCACCTGTTCATCGGCATGGTATGAAGAGCGGACGAGCGGCCCTGCTTCACAGTGGCTGAAGCCTTTTTCCATGGCGATTTCTTTCAGCTCGGCAAACTCGTCAGGATGGTAATATTTCTGTACTTTAATATGTTTTTTGGACGGCTGCAGATACTGGCCGATTGCCATGATGTCGACGTTGTTCGCAAGAAGGTCGTCCATTGTTTCGATGATTTCATCTTTTGTTTCGCCGAGGCCGATCATAATGCTG
The DNA here is from genome assembly GCF_037976035.1 of Bacillus sp. FSL K6-0972. Taxonomy (NCBI): domain Bacteria; kingdom Bacillati; phylum Bacillota; class Bacilli; order Caryophanales; family Bacillaceae; genus Bacillus; species Bacillus sp. FSL K6-0972. Next base: position 3,491,796 of record NZ_CP150260.1, read on the forward strand.
GATTTCGTCGGGATGTCCGGCTGCATCTCTTTGGCGCGGCGCAAAAATTCCAATGATCTTTCGTATGTAGCTCTCGCACGGACTCTCGGCGTCAGGCGGCGGACCGTTTCAATATTATGGTTTAAAATGTCCGGACGCGTATCCATCAGCGTTTTCAAATTATTATAGTCTCCGCCCATGTCAGACGGGAGAACTTCAATTGTTGTAAATGGACTTTTTCTCCGGACGGCGCGTACGGTTTCAGCGAATACCCCCGCTCCTCCGTCTTTTAAATCGTCACGGGCAACGGCTGTAATGACCGCGTGTTTCAGGTTCATGATGCTCACAGAATCTGCGACTCTTTCCGGCTCATTCAAGTCAAGTTCTGTCGGCAGCCCCGTCTTCACCGCACAGAAGCGGCAGGCTCTCGTACAGACAGATCCGAGAATCATAAAGGTCGCGGTACGTCTGACGGCCCAGCATTCGTGGATGTTCGGACATTTCGCCTCTTCGCAGACCGTATGGAGGTTGTTTTCCCGCATTAATTTTTTTAAGCCCGTATAGTTTTCATTTGTGTTCAGCTTGATTTTAAGCCAGTCGGGCTTTCTTAGGTGCTCGTCTTTCTTTGCCAATTCCATCATCTCCATTGTGGATTGTAGTCATGTTCAATACGAAATTTGTGACATAGCGCCGGATGTGTCCCCCTGCTTTGGAACCGCTTAAATAAAAAATCTAAATCTTCATCTTAAGTCACTTTAACATAGTACAGATTTGTGAACAAGAGCTTGATTAGACAAGATGGAATTTCTAACATTTTCTTATTATCGATTTCTGCAGATGTCATAAACTAACCGTATTCAAACTGAAAGGAGCTAAGGACACCGTGAAAGCTGTATTATCCGTTCTCATCCTCCTTTTGCTCATATTGCAGCCGTGCGCTCTTGCAAAGGAGAAAAAAGAGCCCGATCTGCAAAAGAGAATGGCCCTTTATCATAAAACCGAAGCTGCAACCCATATTCCTTGGTATGTTTTCGCGGCTGTCGACCAATACGAAATCAATATCCGCAAAAACCGCAAGGACTTGCCGAAGCAAAAAGGGCACATCGGGATATATATTCCACAAAGCGTGTGGAGCGGACCTGAAAACCCCAACCCAAAAGATACATCGCCGCTCAGCATCAAGGTTTTTGACGGAATTGGAATGGACGGAAACGGAGACGGATTGGCGGAATCGGATCAGGATGAAGACGTCCTTTATACGTTTGGACAATACTTGTTGACATACGGAAGGGACATTGAAAATATCCGCATCGGCCTGTGGGAGTTTTATGAAAGGGATCAGACGGTCGGCATCATATCAGGATTTATCAGGCTTTTTCAAAAATACGGCCATATTGATTTGGGCAAGCACGCCTTTCCTCTTCCCGTAAGATCAGATTACAGCTATAGAAGCACATGGGGAGATGCCCGCGGATTCGGAGGCAGGCGCATTCATGAAGGGACGGATTTGTTCGCCCATTACGGCCTCCCCGTCCGGTCGACATGCTACGGCATTGTTGAAATGAAAGGCTGGAACCGTTTCGGCGGATGGCGGATCGGAATCAGAGACATCAACAATACGTACCATTATTTTGCCCATTTGAACGGATTCACAAAAGGCTTGAAAGTAGGAGAAATCGTCGAGCCCGGCCAGGTGATCGGCTCGGTCGGAGCGACGGGATACGGGCCGCCGGGAACATCGGGAAAATTCCCGCCCCATCTTCACTACGGCATGTATAAAGACAACGGTAGAACCGAGTGGTCTTTTGACCCTTATCCTCATTTAAGGGCATGGGAACGGAAGGAACTTCGAAAGAAAAAATAAAAGACATCCCTATTTCAAAAGAATAGGGATGTCTTTTTTTCAGAGGTTAACCGGCTTGGCTTTTCTTGCTTTTCACAACCGCATTGATGATGCTTGCGGCCAAGCCTCCCCAAATGATGACGATGCCGATCACCATCATTGCTATAGATGCGCCGTTCATGAGGAAACCTCCTTGTCATGTTGAAATGGCGTATATTTCAGCCCGTTCTTCCATTTTGAAAGCGAAAGGATAAATCCGGCTGCGATCGCTCCAACAGCGACGCACCATCCCCATTTGAGGAGGAATTCTACCGGCAGATCACCGTAGGCTGTTGTGATATTCGTCTTGATATTATCAAACATCATATACCCCAGAACAATCGGCGTGACGACGCTCAGGCAGATTCTCCACCAGGCGCCGAGCTGAATGTCGGAAACCGAATTGGCGTGAGCCTGCAGAGCTTTCAGCTCTTTCGCAAACCATGCAATCGCAACGACTTCGATCAATCCGGCAAGAGCCACTCCGAAATTGTTGATAAAGTAATCGGCCGCATCGAGAAAGAACAGCCCGCCTTTCGTCGCAAATACGAGCGAACACAATGCAGCAGCCCCTCCGCCGACCAGGACGGCTTTCCGCCGCGGAACGTTGAATTTATCCTGAATCGCGGCAACATATGTTTCAGAGATAGAAATGAGAGACGACAGACCAGCCAAAACAAGCGAGCCAAAGAATAAAAATCCGAAAAGCGCATTAAACGCTGGAAACTCATTGATAATCTGCGGAAAGACGACGAACGCCAAACCGATTCCGGAAGAGACGACTTCTTTGACTGGAACACCTTGCTGCGCTGCCATAAAGCCCAGCGCACTGAATACCCCAATCCCGGCCAGCAGTTCGAACGACGAGTTCCCGAAGCCGGTGATGAACGCATTGTTTGTAATATCGGATTTTTTCGGCAAATAGCTGGAATACGTAATCATGATGGCAAACGCAATCGACAGACTGAAGAAAATTTGACCGTATGCCGCAACCCAAACTTTGCCATTTGTAATCTGGCTCCAATCAGGCGTGAAAAACGCATTCAGCCCTTGGGCAGCTCCATCAAGTGTAATCGAATAAATGACGATGATTAAAAATAAGACCACGAGCAGCGGAATGAAAATACGGTTCGCAATTTCGATTCCTTTTTTGACTCCGGCAAATAAAATGCCTAAGGAAACAATCCAGACAATCGCGAGCGGAATCAGGACGCCCGGCACGAAGCCGCCGAATTGGCCTATGGCTCCTCCTCCAATATCAATTCTGTTTAAATATTCATTCATCAGGAAATTTTCTGTATTTTTACCCCATCCTAAATTGAAAGAAAAGACAGTGTAAGAAATGGCCCATGCCACGATAACGGCATAATACGTCGAGATGACAAAAGAGATTGCGACCTGCCACCAGCCGATCCACTCCTTCCCTTTCCCCATCCGGGCATAGGACAGCGGGGCTGAGCCTCTGTATTTATGACCGATTGTAAATTCCATGATGAGAAGAGGAATTCCTGCTGTCAAGAGTGCGAACAAATATGGCAGAAAGAACGCGCCTCCTCCGTTTTCATAAGCTACAGCTGGGAACCTCCAAATATTCCCCAAACCGATCGCAGAACCGACAGCTGCTAAAATAAAACCCGCTCTTGTTCCCCATTGCGGACGATTATCCATAAGCTTCCTCCTTTACCTTTTCGAAACATCTGAAAACAGTGAATTTTCTAATAATTATTATTATTGAATAGTATATACAGTCTTTTTGCCTAAGTCAAAGTATTTTTTTAAGAAAATAGACGCATGCCGTTTCTAGGCCATGAAAAAAAGCATTCTGCCTGATGTTTGCAGAACGCCTGGAAATCATTATTCATTTTGTTCCTTTTTTTGCTCTGTTTTTTCATCCTTTGAAGGGATTTGAATCGATGGCGACGTCTGGCTGCCGCTGCCGCTGTAGAAGTCGGGTACTTCTCCGTGCACGGCTTGAATCGTTGCCGGGATCGTATTTTTGACAACCGCCGTTTTTGTCGCAAACGGTATGACGACACGGACCTTGACTTCGACAAGAATCCCGATATTAATTAATGCATTATTAATTCCGTACGGCTCCACGCTTTTCTTGAAATCTGTAAAAACATCTCCTACAACATTAAAGCGCACCGGGATTTTCGGCCCGAGGTTTCCAAGCAGGGAATTTCCCGTTGTCTGGCCGAGAGGAATTTGATAAATCACGCCGTCACTCTTGTCTTCCGGCGTTTTCGCAGAAGAATTAAATTCTTCTGTTTCCGTTACTTTCAAGTTTTCATGCAGCCGTTTCGTAATCTTGGTTTGCATATCGCGAACAACATGGGAATTGAAATTGATCGTTGTCACTTTCCCGTTTTCATTTGTCTTCATTTCGACCATGTTTTGCACATTTTCATCTTGGTTCATATAATCCTCGACAGCTTCCTGGATGACGTGGGTCGCAATCCGGTTCGTTTCCATTTCAGCGATGTTCAGAAGCGTCGGTTTGATGGATGAGTTGATAATCAACAGGCTGATGGCCGTTGAAAAAATAAAAAATACAAACGAAAGCAGCATGACATATCGAAAAGGCAAAGGTCCTCTTTTTGACAGAGGGCCGCGAAGTCTTCGCAAGCAAAATCCCCCCTTACATCACAAGTGTATGCTTGTAAGAGGGGATATACGATTCAATCAGACAACTTTATTTCACCATTTTTAAAAGGGCATCTTTTCCGCTCATTCCGGGATGGATGCCGAGCTCTCTGGCCGCATCGGTTACAGATTCGAGCGGGGCTTCGAGAAGCTGATCGATCGTCCGCACACCGACGGCTCTGGCGGCGACAATTTTCCGGTCTTTTAATTTATCATTCAGCAGGGCGACATCAAGCGCTCCGCACATAATATATCCATGGTCATTGGTTACCGCCATAAAGTTCGTTTTCGGCAGTTTGACCGTTACAGCCGTAAACGGCTGATCTTCTATCATAATCGGAGTTAAATTTACCATCGCTATCCCTCCTTTACCATTAATGTATGATAAAGTGAGAGACATGTTCCGGTTTGCCCCGAATCTTAGAGATCTGTTTAGGACCGGTTTGCTTTTTTAAGCTTCCAGGCGAGCAGATCGCGCAGGAATTCAGGCATAAAGTAGTCAATATCTTCCGCATCGCGAATAACCGGAAACAGCATTCCGAGTGTAAACATGTCAATCGTGGCGATCGTGTAGAATGCATCATCTTCAATGTCCGCTCCGTTGACGGAGAGCTTTTCCGGGTCAAGGCCGGCATACAGCATTTTCCCCATCACTTCCCCGCGAAAACCGAGCCCTTTAATGCGCAGCTTTTCGGTTTGTTCTGATGATGCATGGAGGATGACCTCTTTCAGCTCACGTCCCGTCAGCTTCAATTTGACCGGATTAATCGGATGCGGACAGATGCGGTGAACATCGGCTTTCGTCACCGGACCTTGTGAAAGAGATTCCAGCACAATGCCTGAGTTGACCATTCCGATCTCTGCCTCACACCATTCCTTTAAGGCGTCTGCCAGCATTTGCGGAAGGGCGCTTCTGCGGAACCAGGCGGTTTCAAGGGTGTTGTCCAATGTCGCAATTTCTTCTTCAAGGAGCTGTCCGGCTTCTTTCTCTTTTTCCTTCAGAAAACGAATCGTCTCCTCTGATTCTACGTTCCATTCTGCCGTCTTCATCACGGTTGCTGTGATGTTCTCAAGCGTTCCGTTATACGTCAGTTCAATATGACCGACATAGTTCCCGTATTTTTCGGCGCAGGCCAGCATAACGCTGTCTTTCATCATCCCTTCTTCAAGCAGGTGATGGGTGTGGGAGCCGAGGATCAGGTCGATTTCGGGAAAAGCCTCCGCGACGCGCTGATCATCCAAAATACCAAGGTGTGAAAGAAGGATGACAGTATCGGCTTTTCCTTTGATTTCACTGAGCATCTCGCTGATGCTTTCAAATGCGTCTGTAACCGTCCAGCCAAGCTGTCGATAGATCGGATAATACGGGACTGTCACACCGAGAATGGCAAGAGTTGCACCGCTCTTCACCTTTTTGAGCAAATACGGCGCTGCCCAGCCGGGCCTCTTCCCTTCTCCGTCAAACAAATTGGAAACAATGACAGGAAACTGAGCGTTATCATAAAGTGTATCCAGCTCCTGGTGCGGCAGTGTAATTCCTTCATTATTCCCGATCGTTGCAGCATCATACTGCAGACGGTTCAACAGCTCCACATTTGCTTTTCCGAAGGTGGCCTCAGATATCGGATGGAATCTGTCGACATGATCGCCGAGGTCGAATAAAAGCACTTCTTCCCCCTGCTCTTCATGTTGTTGTCTTTGTGTTTGAATATAATCGACGATTTTCGGCCAGTTTTCAAAATGGCTGTGCAAATCGTTCGTATGGTAAATATGGAGCTTTTCCGTCATGCAAATCTCTCCCTAACGTTTAACTAAACACGCCTTGATAGATTAATCTGATTCCAATGATGATCAATACGAACCTCATGATCAATACGATCGTCTTTGTCTGCATCTTTTTGTTAATGTAGGCGCCGAGCTGTCCGCCAAACCAGGCGCCCGGGATCAATGCGAGCGCATAAAGCCAGTTGACATGGCCCGCGATGACATGGCCGGCAGAGCCCGCGACAGATGAAAGGAAAATGATAAACATGGATGTCGCAACAGCGACCCTTGTCGGAAATAAAAACAGAAGAATCATCGCCGGCACCATCAGCGAGCCGCCCCCGATGCCGAAAAGCCCGCCGAGGAAGCCGACGAAAAAGGCGATCGCGATTCCGGCTAAAGGATGATATGAATACGTATATTCCTGTCCTTCATCTCCTGTGAACGTTCTGATAACGCCCGTATGCTTTTTCTCGGCAGGTTTCACCTTTTTCTTTATCATTAAGGAAAGGGAAATGAGAATCATAAAAATCCCGAACCATAGAGAAAACGAGTCTGAGCTGAAATATGTCGATACATGGGCACCTGCGATGCTGCCCGGCCCCGAGCCGATGAAAAAAATAAGGCCGCTTTTATAATCTACGGTTTTATACTTCATATACGCAAGCGTTGAAGAAAGCCCTGTGAATATGATGACGACGAGCGATGTGCCGACCGCCATTTGCGGTGTCACATGGTCAAACAGCATCGGCAGACCCGCCAGAAAAAGGAGCGAGGGAACGATGACGATCCCTCCGCCGAGCCCGACAAGACTGCCGATGGTTCCTGCGATAAATCCGAGTATGATCAAGATAAGATATTCCATAAAATAAGTCCTCTTTTCTAGCTGAATAAATCGAGCTGCCTTGGCGTAAGCCCTTTGTATTCAATGTCGAGCAGCTCCATCATTTGCTTCCCGTTTTGAGCCGCATCACCGCCTGAATTGTTATTAAACAGCACGTAAACATTTTTCGACTGCTGTTCAAGCAGCTCAAGGTTGTTCTTCCAGTCTTTTAATTCTTGTTCATTATATAAATACAAATATCTGACCTCACGCCAATTTTGACCGGAAGACGGCCTTAACCAGCCTTCCTTGTTGCGGCCGTGAAAACGGACGAGCGTTTTCCGGCTGTCAGTCGCATGAAGAACCGTCGGTATGCTGCCTTCGCCCGCCTGGGGTTCATCGCAAATGCTGTGAATCCATTGCTGTTCCTCCATAAAAGCAAGCGTTTTGTCGTAAAACTGGGGCATAAACCATGACCGATGCCTGAATTCAAGCGCACACGGTATATCTCCCATTTTCTCTTTTACCCATCTTAAATAATTGACGTTTTCTTTTTTGCAATCAAACCATGGCGGAAACTGAAAGAGGACCATCGCCAGCTTACCCGCTTTTATGTATGGCGTTAACGAAAGCTTAAAAGCAGCAAACATATCGTCTTTCGTTTCAAAGGGGATTTCCCCGCGCTGATGCCCTGTCATTCCCTGATATGCCTTAATGATAAACTGAAAGGTTTCCGGCGTCTCCTTTACCCATTTTTCATTGTTCCGCTCGGGCTGTATCGCGTAAAAACTCGCATCAAGCTCGACGATCGGAAAATGCGCCGAATAGTGGGTCAGCTTGTTTTGACTGCTTGTCTTGGGCGGATACAGGCTGTCATGATCCCCCCATCCTGTTAATCCAATATAAATCAATGCAGTTCACCTCTTCTTTTAGTTTATCACAGGTTTTTTTCGAAAATCTTGATCCAGGTCTGCTTGTAGCATTTCCTTTTTCAGCGGCGGGATACTTGAACATGAAAAAGAAGCCGGACATCCGGCTTCTTTTAACGGGCTTTCTTCGGAAAAAGGGTAAAGCTGAAACTGTACAGAAAATCGATAACAAGGATGATCGACCATAAAGAAGCGATGCGGATTAACGGCCCGGTTCTATCCGGGTCGCCGATGAACAGATGCATCCCGGCCAACAGCGCCGCTCCGATCAGCCATGCGATAAAATGTCGCAACCAGCCTTCACGCTCTTTTTTGGCATGTTCCCTGCCGTACTGCGGGCCTTTGTCAGGCTTCGAACCGCCGGCAAAGCGATAGGCGAACCTTTCATCCGCCCATTTGATCATGCGGCTCCCGAACGCGATGCTGACGCCGATATAAACGGCGGCGATGCCGTGCAAAACATCCGCTTGTGCCCCATTGTGCAGATCAAGCGCCGTTGCAGCCAAAAGCAGCAAATCCAAAACCGGTGTGCATGCAAACATGATCAAGCCAGCCTTTTTCCAGCCTGCCATATAGCGAAAGATAAGTCCAAGCATAATAAAAATCCAAAAACCGATCTCACAGGCTATAATCAATAAACCAATCACCTTTTATCCGCCTCTCTTTTTTAACACATTTGTACTAAAAAATTATAACACAGATGTATTAAATAATACAGCCGTGTTATAATGTGTGTATGCCAAAAATTGTTGATCACGAAAAACAAAAAGAAAAAATTGCAGAAGCGGTGTGGAATGTGATTCACAGAGATGGACTTGAACAATGCACCGTCAGAAATGTCGCTAAGGAAGCCGGACTTTCGGCCGGGTCGATGCGCCATTATTTTCCTCATCAGTCTGAGCTTTTCATTTATTCAATGAGGCTTGTGGCAAACCGGGTCAAAACGCGTATTGAAAACATGACATTTAACGGTCCACCGGCTGAAAACGTCAAACAGCTTCTTTTTCAGCTTATGCCTCTTGATGAAGAGCGAAAACTGGAAATGGAAGCATGGTATGCATTTACAGCCAAATCGCTCAGCGATCCGGAGCTCAAACCGTTGAGAAAGGAGATGAATGAAGGCATTTATTCAGCCTGCAAATCGGCTGTTGAAATGCTGGTGAAAACTGGTGCAAAGCCGGGGATCGATGTTCTAAAGGAAACCGAGCACCTGTACGCCCTTGTCGACGGACTGGCGCTTCATTTGATCATGAACCCTGAAAGGCTGACGGCTGAAATGATCGATTCTGTATTGGCCGGTTATTTAAGATCGTTGGAATAGGAATGGGAACAGATCGATCGCATTGTACCAGAAGGAACTCACACACAACCACGGAAAAGCAGGCCTCTCAGCCTGCTTTTTTGATTAGTTCTCTTGTTTTAGATTCTCACGGATTTCCTTCTTCATTTCTTCGACATTTCTTTTAATAATTTCAATTTCGTATTTCTCTTTTGCATCTGGAGGTAAGTTCTCATCTAAGTATTCTCGGAGTTTTTCTTCGCTGCGAGTATCATCTAGGCCGATTGATATAACTGGGTCTGTTTTTCCAATCACAGAACTAACTAAACCAAACTTATCAAAGGCGTCAGAAGTACTTCTTCAGTTGTTTTTTGATTTGGATCAGCCGCTTGTGAAGCTGTATTAAACAGTAACAAAAAAAGAACTAAGAACAAGATTCCGAACCGTTTTTTCTTCATTATTCTCTCCTTAAAATCATTTTTCCTAAGCACAGCATTGAGTTTCTATTTTTATGTATTTCAGCTTTCCGGGACACCGTTTATTCATATTTTAGGAGCCGGTCCTGAAAGCGTTAACGAGAGAGGTAATCTTTATTTTCTGGGGAAGTAGGCTCATGAGGTGGATCAGTGTAAGTTTATTTTCTCTGAATGGAGATATTTGACTGTTTTGCAACTTCTTCTTTTGCTAGCGATTGGAGGCGCTGTCATTATTTCCGCCTCTTCTACCTTGATACCTCCTTTATTTTATTCACAAGTCTAATATAGCATAAACCTCTGCAAAATTTTTCAAATTATAATTGATGTCACAAATTATTTTGCTGATCATCACAAAAAAAACAGCCTGATCGCAGGCTGTTTTTTTGCACCAGTGAACTGCTTTTGCTTCTCTTTCGTTCAGCCATGTTCCGCCTGCTGCCCCGCGTGTGTCGGAGCCGTCAAACACGAGCCTTCCTCTATTAAATGCCGCCGTTATGCGGCACGGGAAAACATGTTCTTCGTACAGGCTTTCTTTATGCTGTGCAAACATACTGTATTTGTAACGGTATACGTTTCATTCAGGCTGACGATCGCAACATCGGCCTCACAGCCGATCTTGATCTGCCCTTTTCGATTTCCGAGGCCAAACCGTCTGGCAGGGGCGAGCGCCGTCCATTTCGCCCTGCCGGCTCGCTGAAAATCGACGGTTCCCGAAAAAATGTATTGGTATTGGCCTTCGGCTTGAAAAAATTTTCGGCCGCACCGCATCATGCACGCCTAGCTCAGCAATCATCCCGTTTTTGACGCCGATATCGGTTTTCCTTACGCCTTCCGGTCACACGACGGAAGCGCCTTTCAAAAGCAAGTCAAACGTTTTCATGAGATTAGCCTACTCATGATAGAAATCCAGAGCCGCCTGAAGCGCATTTCCCGGCGATACAGAAGCACCTGTCCGTATGAGAACCGCTTCGAGAGCTGCCAATGTAAAAAGAACATTTTCTTTCCGGCAGCTGTACCCCATCGTCCCGATTCTCCATATCTTTCCGGCCAACGGCCCGAAAGAGCTGGCGATTTCGACGCCGAAGTCGTCGAGCATCATCTTCCTGACAAGATCCGCGTCAACCCGATCAGGCACTTTCACACAAGTGACGGTCGGCAGCTTTTTCCGGCCTTCCGTAAACAGTTCGAGTCCCATCGCTTTGATGCCCTTGATGAGCGCTGCTTCATGGAGCCGGTGTCTTGAGAATCGCTCGCGGAGTCCCTCCTCAAGAACGACCCTCGCTCCTTCGCGCAAGCCGTACAGCATCGAAGTCGCTTCTGTATGATGATTGAGGCGCCTCGGGCTCCAATAATCCATCAGCATGCCGAGGTCAAAATAATTGCTGGGAATCGGCAAGCGTCCTGTTTCAAGCTCGATATCTTCTCTTGTGGCAATGCCCCGTTCTACCTTTTTCCTTTCATTGATGCGCTTTTCAACCCGGCTGTTAAAAGTGATCGGCGCCATACCGGAAGGAACGGATAAACACTTTTGCGTACCTCCGACGACCGCGTCAAGGCACCATTCATCCGTATTGACATCCGTGCCGCCGATTGTAGCCACCGCATCGACTACACAAAGCACATCAAGCTCCCGGCAGGCCCGGCCGATTTCTTCGAGCGGCTGAATGCATCCCGTCGATGTCTCACCGTGCACTACCGCAACAATCTCCGGTTTCGTCCGTTTGATTTCGGAGATGATCTCTTTCGGTTCAAAAACGTCTCCCCATGGGCATTCCATTGTATAAACATCAGCCCGGTACCGTTCGCAAATCTCGGCAAGCAGATAGCCGAACCGTCCGAAAATGGGAATGAGCACCCGGTCCCCCGGTTTGATGAGACTGGCAAGGACGGCTTCAAGCCCGGCCCGCGATGTCCCATCTATCGGAAATGCCCATTTATTTGTCGTTCGGAAAATCTGCCGGAGCAGCGCCATGACGTCGTTCATCATGTCTGTAAATGCAGGGTCGAATTGTCCCAGTACAGGTGAGGAAAGCGCCCTCAGCACTCTCGGATGAACCTCAACAGGACCAGGAGTCATAATTGTTCGTTTCGGAATATTCATTTCGCCAATTGTCATGTAAAGAAGCTTCCTTTCTTTTTTCTTGTTATATTTCTTTACAACTTTATATATAAATACAAGTTTACTGGTAACATAAAAAATAAGCATCGGCATAAATGTCATAAATTCGCTCGTTTTTTGTTGAAAATGACTAAAATGACAAAGGAGGTCTGTACAGATCAATGAATATCTATGACATGATGAAACTCCCCGTGTTTAATGGCGCAATGCTTGCCGCCGGAAAAACGGGCGGGACCCGGAACATCGAACACATCAATATGATGGATGCACCAGATATTGCCGATTATCTGCATCATGGCGAGCTCCTCGTCACGACCGCTTATCATTTGAAAGACCGGCCTTTTTTATTGAAGGAATTGATTGAAAAGATGATCAGGCGGGGCTGCGCCGGACTCGGCATCAAAACGCGTTTTTTGCAGGAAATACCCGAAGAGGTGATCAAGCTTGCCGACGAGCAGTCTTTTCCGATCATCGAGCTAAATGAAGATGTCCGCCTCGGTGATATTGTCAATCATACACTGAGCCATATTTTAGACAAACGGACGGCAGAACTCGAACAGGCCATCACCGCCCAAAAAAAGTTCACAAGCCATATTATGAGCGGAAAAAGCATTCAATCGCTCTTGCATAACGTCTCTGCTGTTTTGAACCTTCCCGTTCTTTTATTCAATCAGCACCTCAAGCCGATCGCCTCCTCAAAAGCGGAAGCAGCCGGGACGCTTTCGCTTTATGAAGGAATATTTCAAAAAGGAAGCAAAACGGGGTTCTCCTGCTTTTCAACGCTTTCCGACAAACAAACCTATTCGGTATTTCCAATCTATACTCATGAAAAAAAAAGCGGCTTCCTCGTTATCTGTGGAATGATTACCGCTTCAGACAAAGGCTTGCTGTTAACACTCGAACAAGCCGCCAATGTCATCGCCTTTGAGCTGATGAAGGAAAATGCGCTCAAGCAATATTCACGAAGAGCGCGGAACGAGTTTTTCAGCAATTTTTTAGACGGCGCCTTTTCTTCGGCTGAAGAAATCAAAAACCGGGCCAAAGAATTTCAGCTCAAGTGGGATCAAAAATATGTGTGCATCGCCGGCAAATTGGACCGCCGCGAAAAATCACTCAGCTTCACGGAGAATCAGCTTGAATCAGATTCCGTGTTCGAGCGCCTGGAAGAAGAGCTGGTTGAGTTCCCGTTTCCCCCGCACCTTTTCACAAAAGGAAACGTATGCTTCCTGCTGGCCGAGGCGACGGACAGCTGGGCTGAAATGAATGCAGCCGTGGGCGGATTTTTAAAGACGTTTCAGCGCCATGCATATGAGCATTTTCAGCGGACGATCTCTTTCGGAATCAGCAACCTCAGCCATCAGCTGAGCGACGTTCCACACATTTGCAAAGAAGCCGTCGACGCGCTCCACTCCGGCCATTTGTCAGGCAGCACCGAGTTCATTCAGACGTATCATATGAAAGACGTGTCAGAGCTTTTGCGCATGATTCCGGCTGATGATTTGAAGACATTTTACACGCATGCGCTGCATCAGCTTGCCAGCCTGCCGAAGGATGACCCAGGGCTCCTGCAAACATTGTCCGTCTATCTGGAAACGCACTGTCAGATTTCTGAAACAGCCAAGCGCCTGTACATCCACAGAAACACCGTCATCTACAGGCTTGAAAAATGCGAGGAACTGCTCGGGAAAAGTCTGAAAGATGCGGACACGACCCTGCGCTTGAGACTGGCGCTCAGAATTCAAATGCTGCTTGGGTTATAAGAAATTTCAACAGTTTTTTTCCGCGCGGCAATCGGAGGATGTAAAGCTGATGATTTGAGCATTTCACTATAGAAAAAAGCCGGCATATGTGCCGGCTCCCTTATACTTTTTCGGGAATTGTGCGTGCCTGCTGCTTCCGTCCCCAGCTGACTGCCGCCAAAAAGCTGAGCACGAGAACGACCGCACCAAAAATATATGGAATTTCTACGTTCACATCGAATAACAGACCGGCCACCGTCGGTCCAACGATGTTGGCAAGACTCATAAACGCATTGTTCATGCCTGCGGCAAAGCCCTGTTCATCACCGGCCATTTTTGAAATCAGCGTATTAATCGCCGGACGGAGGATGGACGTCAGCATGAAGAAAACAATCGTTGCTCCGAAAACGAGCCAGTACGAACCGGCAATCGAGCAGACGGCAAGCGCTCCGGCAGAACCGATCAGCGTCATGTTCATCAGCTTTTTTTCGCCGAAGCGGTTCGTCAGCATCCCGAGAGCCACCGCCTGGACGAATACGCCGATCAAACTTGCCGCTGTAATGACAAAGGCAATGTCTCCCGGTGTGAAGCCGTGCTTATGATCGACATAAAGGCTGAATACCGCCTCGAAATTCATGATTCCGAAGTTCAAGATGAACACGAGAACAAACAGAAAAGCATACGGCGATCGCAGCGCGCGCGCCATTTGCTTAGGAAGCGGTTCGCGCTTTTGAGCGGAGCGGCGCTTTTCAAGCATCTTTTCTTGACTGAGCGTTTCCGGAAGGACAAGAAGCGATAAAACCGTCGCCAAGCCGGCTAATCCGGCTGACACGTAAAACGGGAAGGTGAGCCCGAACGCCGCCAAATATCCGCCTGCTCCCGGACCGATGACAAAGCCTAGAGACATCGCGGCGCTGATCAGCCCCATCCCTTTGCTTCGATCCTTTTCTGACGTGATGTCAGCGATGTAGGCAAACATGGCCGGCACCAAAAACGCGGCTCCCGCTCCGCCGAGAAGGCGGGAAACAAACAGCAGCCACATCTGGCTCGCCAAGGCGAAAAGCAGCTGGGAAACCGCAAACGCACCGATGCCTAAAATGATCATTTTCCGTCTTCCGTATTTATCAGTCATTTCCCCGGCAGCGGGCGAAAACAGCAGCTGGGTAATCCCCGAAGCCGCAATCAGCAATCCGAGCGTGCTGCCTGACGCGCCGAATTCTTCTATAAACGTAGGCATGAGTGGAATAATCAAGCCTATACCAAGCATAACGATGAATACGTTCAGCATGAGAATATACAGTCTGGCCATCTTTTTCATCCGCGGATACCTTCCTTCAGCCCGGAAATACCGGACAATCTTAAATTCGAACAATTACTAAATTAGTATATCCACAGATAGGTTTAAAGTCTAGTTTTTTCATATTTTTGCATATTTTTTCTTCTCAAGGGAGAATGGGAAAATAAAAAAGCGGAGGATTCCCCGCCTTTTTATCCATTTACGACCAGCCAACGGCATTAGCAAACATCAGGAAAATCATGGCCGCTCCCATCCAGAGGCAAAACAGCGGAAGGATGAATCTCAGCCATTTGTTCCAGGCAATCCGGCTGATCGCAAGCGTCGCCATAAAGTAACCTGATGTCGGAAAGACGATGTTTGAAAAACCGTCTCCGAATTGAAAGGCCAGAATCGCCGTCTGCCGCGTAATTCCGACGATATCAGCCAAAGGCGCCATAATCGGCATCATAATTAATGCCTGTCCGCTTCCGCTTGGAACAAAAAAGTTAAACAGCATCTGTGTCAATAGCATAGCCATCACCGTTAAATAAGAAGGAAACTGTGAGACCGCATGGGACAAGCCGTAAACCATCGTATCCATAATCTGCCCGTCCGCCATAACGACCGCTGCAGCTCTTGCAATGCCGCAAATCATCGCACCGACGAGCACTTCTTTAAAACCTTCATTAAAGGACTCGGCAATGTCTCTCGAGCTCATACCGGCAATGTAAGCAGGAATGATGCCGAGCGCCAGGAAATAGCCCGCCATTGTCAGCATGTCCCACCTGAAATAAATCACACAGCCAATCAAGCCTACAAACAACCCAAGCGCCGCGATGCCGGCCCATTTCACCCGTCCGCCTGCTTTAAAAGCCGGAACCTGTTCGACTGCTTCCTTGCCCGTCAGGCTTTTTTCAGGATGCGCCCTGACCTTTTCTGCATATTTGAGCACATATACAGCGGCAATCGCCGTAATGACAACAAAGATGACCGCCCTGTACCCCATCCCGGAATAAAGCGGGAGACCGGAAATCATTTGTGAGGTCCCCACCGTAAAAGGGTTTGTCAAAGCGCTCGTAAAGCCGGCGATCGTCCCGCACAATGCGATTGCTGCTGCTGTCATCCGGTCATATCCGAAGGACAGCAGCAGAGGAAGAATGACAGGGACATAAACGATGGAAAGCTCAGGCGTCCCGATAAAACAGGAAATGCCCGAAAAAACGAATATTAAGACAGGCGTAACGAAAACCGGCTTGTTCCTGAACTGATCGGCCAGCAGATGGACACCGAGCTCAATGACAGACGCTTTCCTCAGAACGGCAAATGCACCGCCGATCACAAATGTAAACACAATAATTGGAGCCGCTTCCGTCATCCCTTTCGGAACCGCCGTAAGCAAGCCAAGAATATCAACCGGCGTCTGTTCGACCCGTTTGTAGGAGGCTGGATCGATCATTTCCCTGCCGTCCGGACTTTCCACCCGTTCATATTCGCCTGCTGGAATAACATATGTCATAAGCGCCATTAGACCAATCATGACAGCAAGAATGACATAAATATGTGGAAATTCTTTTTTGCGTTTTTCGTTCTTTTTCACGTCTTCTGTTTTGTAAGCCGGCATTCCCATTTTCTCTCATCCCCTTCTTTCGCGTTAACTTTTTTAACATATTAAATGATCACAGCACGGATAGCATTGAAAAATCCTCTGAATTTCAGCATGTTTTCAGTTAAAATACCTAAATTAACACGACCCATCCAGAAAATCGTCACATTTTCTGTCAATCATTAAGCTGACAATCTCCACTGTTCCTTTTCTGCATTTTCATGTAAAGTCATAAGAAAGATCAGCATGTAAAGGAGAGAGTTCACATTGCAGCAGTGGATTAAAGAAGTCGCAAGAGGAAAAAGGGGCGCCCGCGATTTAACTTATGAAGAGGCCAAACAGGCTGCAGAAGCGATGATTACGGGAAATGCCAGCCCCGCTCAGACCGCCGCATTTTTAATAGCGGAGCGGATCAAAACAGAGTCCCCTGAGGAATTGCTCGCGTTTACCGAAGCATTGCGGAACAGCTCGGAAACACTGAGGCTTTCCAAAGCTGTAAAAGATGCGGTCATCGATTTTGCGGGACCTTACACAGGAAGACATTCTTTTTTAGCAACCATTCCCGTCTCGCTCCTTCTCGCAGGAAACGGGATCCCTGCGTTTCTCCACGGCAGTGATGCATTGCCGCCCAAGTATGGAACGAGCATAAAAGATGTCTTGGACAAGCTCGGAATCCCTTCTGAGACCAATCCGGCGCAAACGGCACACTCACTGGAAGAGGCCTCAATCGGGTTCGCCGCCGCCGAAACATTTTGTAAACCGTTTGTTCGGATGAGGAAAATCCGGGAGGAAATCGGCGTCCGCACCGTGTTGAATACAGCAGAAAAACTGGTCAACTTCTCTGATGCCGACAAGCTCATGATGGGCGCGTTTCACCGGACGGCCATTCAGAAAATGCATCCCGTTTTTCAGCGCTTGACGTACAAAGAAGTGTTCATTGTCCAGGGGGCGGAAGGCTCGGAAGACGTGCCGGTCCACAGAGGCAGCTTTGTGTTTGCGATAAAAAGCGGCGCGATCGATTCCTTTATATTAAAACCGGAAGAATACGGACTTTACGCAGATGAAGCAAAGCTCAACAAACCGCTGTCTGCTGAGAAGCAGGCGGAAAAAATAACCGCCGTTCTCGCCGGAGACGAATCGGCAGATACCGAATACGAAAGAAAACAAGTGATCATGAATGCCGCATTGCGCTATTATTTATTCGGACACTGCGCGGCCATCGAAGAAGGCGTCCGAACAGCGGAAAAACAGCTGAAAGAAAAAGCCGGTCTGGAAGCCCTCGAAAGGTGGAAAGCTTCATTTACAAGACCGTAAGAAAACCGTAACCAAAATGATATTTCCTTTTCATGAAAAGATTGGATAATGAAAGAAATGAAAAGGAGGGAATCGAAAGATGAACCGAAAGTGTCTCATACCGTTTATTTTGATGTTGTCAGCGATGTGCGCGCCCACCCAAAACGCAGAAGCCTTTCAGCTGTTTTCCTTACATGTCCAGTCCTCGCCTCCGGCGGATTACTACGAACAGGCGCAAGGCAAAACAGGTGAAGCTTTAAAACAAGCGCTTCACGACACGATCGACGATCATAGAGAGCTGTCTTACAGCGAGGTATGGGAAGCGCTGAAAACAACGGACGAAGATCCGGCCAATCGAAACAACGTGATTCTCTTATATTCCAGGGAGTCGCGCTCTAAACAGGCGAACGGGGGGCAAACGGGCGATTGGAACCGCGAGCACGTATGGGCAAAATCGCACGGCGATTTTGGGACAAGCAAAGGACCCGGAACAGATTTGCATCACCTCAGGCCCAGCGATGTGCAAATAAACGCCGCCCGCGGAAACCTTGATTTTGACGAAGGCGGCAGTCCATATCCCGGTTCCCCCGGAAACCGCTATGACGGCGATTCCTGGGAACCTGACAAAAGCATTAAAGGCGATGTCGCCAGAATGATTTTCTATATGGCGGTCCGCTATGAAGGGGACGACGGTCATCCGGATCTTGAAATGAACGACACAACGAACAACGGATCTAAACCGTACCACGGAAAAATGTCGGTTTTATTGAAATGGCACCATGAAGACCCTGTCGATGCCCTCGAAAGAAAGCGGAACGACATCATCTATCAGCAATACCAGCATAACCGCAATCCATTCATTGATCACCCTGAATGGGCGGAGGATATTTGGGGCTCAGGCGTTTTGAATTGAACAAAAAAAGCGCCTGCCCGGCGCTCTTTTTTTTGTTCAGCACGATTTTACGGCTAGTTCAAATTCATGGATTCCCACGGACCTGCAAATATTGGATTCAAGCGCTTGTCAAAACGTCTCCTTTTTCAGCATGCCGAGAATGTCAAACAGCGTATGTTTGATGACAAACTTGCGGTACTCAGCGGAACCTTGCGCATCGTCCAAAACAGGGCCGGGAAAGCGGTTGATCGCCTCTTCCACCCTTTGAACGACAGGGAGTGCCTCATCATTCAACGCAGATTCCACTTCAGTGGAGCGAAACGGAAAAGGGCAGACACCGCTGAATGCACAGCGGACGCGTCCGTCTATTTCGAGAGCCGAAACCGTCGCCAAAGGATATCCCGTATCCCATTGCTGCCTCACTTTTATGCTTGCAAAAGGCTGATGAAGATAGCGTTCTTCAATCAAAAGCGAAATGAGGATTTCTCCCTTGTTCAGCCTCAGCTGCTGATCAAATACGTCGTGAATCAAATAGCGCTTTTCCCCCTCGTCTCCGATTGTCAGCACTTTGCTGTCGGTTAATAAAAAAGGGAGCACTGCTTCGCGGTAAAAGATCTGCCCGCAAATATTGCCGCCAAGCGTAATCTTATTACGTGCCGTATGGTCGGCCACTTCTCTCGCCGCTTTGCTTAACAGCGGAAAGCCGCCGTTTTCCGTGATCTCCGTCAATGTTAATGCTGAGCCTAAAGCAAGGTGATGCCGTTCAAATTGCAAAGTCCTGCACTCAGGTATGTCTTTAATATCGATAACGGCATTTGTATGGATCACATTCAGCCGTCCGAGCGTCAAATGTTCTGTTCCGCCGGAAAAATACGCCGGCTTCTTCCCATCCCGCTCCAGGCTTTGAAAGAGCTTTACCGCTTCCTGCGCAGATTGGGGCCTGTAATACTCAAAGTCAAACTGGATCATGGCGACCCTCCTTCATTTTCCAAATTTGTTCGGGAATCAGAGGCAGCCGATTCAACGGAACGCCTGCCGCTCCAAAAAAACTGCATGCACTTCGAAGAAAGTCAGATGGTTTTCTAAAATTTTCCTCCATGGATTTATATTGAAAAATTTTCTATTTTAAAACTGTAAACAAGAAAAAAAGTTCACTCTAGCTTCGAGTGAACTTTTTTCTGCATGATAATTTAACTTTCAAGCGCGCCGGCCGGATCATATAAAGAGATATCAAGCTCAGGCTCTTCTCCCAAGGCGAGCCTTGCCAATTCCGCGCCAAGGTATGGACCTGACGTAAGCCCTGAAGCGCCGATACCGTTGGCAACGAGCAGCCCGCAAATGTTCGGCAATGAGCCGATCACGGGGAGAAAGCCCGGTGTAAATGGCCTGAATCCTACGCGCGTCTCAAGCAGCTCGCTCAATTCTAAACCCGGCGCAACGGCAAGCGCCTTTGAAAAAATTTCGTGAAGGCCGCCGGCCGTTACCCGCAGATCATCCAATTCAGCTTCATTTTCGTGAGTAGCGCCGGCAACGATCCGGCCGTCTTCAAATGCCAGTATGTATTGGTCATTCGGAGGCATCACAACAGGCCAGCTGCCGGTATCCGCATCAGGAAGACGAAGATGAACGATCTGCGCTTTTTGATGGCTGACTGAAAAACGAACGCCGAGCGGTTTCAAAAGCTCGTCCGCCCATGCTCCCGCTGTGATCAGCACCTGATCAGCGTATATTTTCTTTTCCGCTGTAGAGATTCCTGTTACCCGGTTTCCTTCATAGAGCAATGAAGCGTTTCCTGCTACAACAGAGGCTCCGTATTTTTGTGCAGCGTTCACAAGTGAGCGGCGGAGCAATTTTCCGTTCACGCGCGCGGCTCCGCTGATATGAACCGAGCCGTACCCCTCTGCCAAAGGCGGAAATAAACGCTTCGTTTCCTCATGGGATAAACGGGTGATCTCGCCGATTTCAGGCGCATCCTTGCGTCTTAGATGCGCCCGTTCTTCCATTTTCTCCAGCTTTCGCTCGTCTGTATGCAAGCTGATAGCGCCTGTCCGTTTATACCCCGTCTCCGATTCTCCGTCAGCTTCAAGCTGCTTGATTAAATCGGCATAGTACGCCGCACCGCCTTTTGCAAGCTTGTACCATGCCTGGTTTCTGCGCTGCGAAAGCCAGGGGCAGACGATTCCAGCCGCGGCATCTGTAGCCCTTCCCCGCTCTCCGCGGTCGATCAACGTCACATCCGCGCCCTTTTTTGCAAGATGATAAGCGGCTGAAGCACCGAGGATGCCCGCTCCGACTACAATAAAAGATTTCATGACTAACACCTTTTTCATTTCTGTTTATTCTACAAATATAACGGATCACACCGATGGAACACAACCTAACCAACGGCTACCGATATCACGCCAAGCACCATTAAGACAGCCGCGATGATCCTCAGTCGTCCGAAACCTTCAGACAAAAGAACCGCCCCCATCACGGTTCCGATTAAAATGCTGATTTCCCGAACCGGCGCCACATAGCTGACCGGAGCAAATACCATAACACTCAGCGCCAAAATATAAGCCAAAGAATTAAAAACCCCGACCCCGACCGCTTCCATCCGGTGATGCTTCCACTCAAACCGGACTTCACTCCAGCTTTTCGCGGCAAAAGGAGTCAAGATGATGAGACGGCCGAGCGTATTGCAATAATCCAGCAGCAATGGCGGAATGAGAAACCGGCTGACCGCTGCTTTATCAAGGAGGGTATATGCGGCAATAATACCGCCGACCGCCAGCCCGTAAAAAACCGGTGTGAGCGAGCCTGATTCTTTTAACCGCTTGACTCCCCCCGTGAAAAAAAGAATGCTGATCACAATCAAAAGAATCCCTATAATAGCGGGCGGCGTCAATGACTCGCCAAAAACGGCGACCGCCAGCACGCAGGTTAGCAGCGGGCCTGTCCCCCTCGCAATCGGATAGACGAGAGAAAGATCGCCCTTTTTGTACCCTTTTTGAAGAACAAGAAAAAAGCCCAAGTGAGCAAGGATGCTCGCCATGATGATGACAAGCTGCCAGATGCCAATCTCAGGCTTTTCATATATGACAACACCTATGGCCAGAGGCGTGTAGACAACGGCTGCAATCGCTGTGAACAGCCAGATAAACGGAACGCCTCCATCGGCTTTTTTAGAAAGGTAGTTCCACGATGCATGGATAAATGCAGAACATAATAAGACGCAAAAACCCACGACAGTCATTACACAGCCCTCCGTTCATCATAAAGGAGCTCAATGTTTGATGACAATGTAGCGCTTCAATTCCCCGTGCCACTTCTTTCCTTTGACGGCATCCACCCAGACGTCATACTTGCCTGGCTTCAGCTTTTTCGTCGGGAAGCTCACCCGAAAATGAGGTTTTCCGCGTGTTAAATGAACATCTCGATAGATCAGGACAGTTCCTTTTTTATTGATCAGCCTGACGGCAATCATCGTCCCCGTAACAGGACTTTTTCCCGTCACAACGATCGAAGTGGCTGATTTCGTATATGTATTGGCATCCGTCCTGAACTTCACCGCGCCTTTGGAAGGCATAGCAAAGGCTTCTGTACTGTCAAAAAAAAACTGCCCAATTAAAATCACGGCTAAGACCAAAGCCCTTATAGCTACTTTCATGAAAAAACCCTTTCTGATTAATAGTAGGAGTTTCACTTAATGAAAATATTTATAATTTCCAATAATTGTAAATATCAGATGATTAAAATGGTCAGAGAAGTAAGTAAACCAACCTACGATATTTAAAAATCAGCATAAATAACAGAGATAAAAACAGCGAACTCAACATCCCTTTAAGTTAAAATTCCTGCCGTTGTAAGTGGTAAGAATGTAAATTACCAACTTTGTGTGCAGCCTCCATCAGTTGGTATTTTCTGCATTAAACATTCAAAAATTCCTTGGTTATAAATCTCGGTTTTCAAATAATTGAATAATTGCAAATTTACTTTGAAGAATATATCGATATCTTCAGGCGTGCATTTATAAAGAATTTTAAACGTTCTTGAGTTAAGCTTTTCAAATATAAAGGTTTGGGCGGAGTGGAGATTTTTTGGTTTTCTTTTATCTTCTCCAGACTGTCAGAAAGCCATGTTATAAAAATGTATAGCTCTTTGAGTACTCGGAATCCTTAATTTTAATGTACAAAACTTCTCCTTTTAATCTTTTAGCAACAGTTAACTACTATGCCTAATAACCATAACCTGATCAAAAAACACTTTGCCTTTTTAACAAGAAAGAAACAAAAATGAAAATCGATGGTAAAGGGGACATGATCCCCCTTCATGAACTGTATTAATTGTTTGCAGGCTTAAACAATGAATCTCTTCGACTGCCGGTAATAGTAATCAAATAATCTCTATTTTTTTATAATATTTGAAAATGGGCTCGTTGCATCTATTAATTCGATTTTTTTGTCACTTTTTCTTAATACGACTCTCTCAATTATAATAGCTCCTGCTTTTCCCCAGTTCCATTTTTCACAGTCTTTTACTGCAATTATCCTAATAGTAAGTGTTGACCTTTCATTTAGGGTTTTAAAATGAATATTTATTTGATTGCTTTCTTTCCACAAAGCAATATCCTCTTCTAGAATCATGTTATCATTTAACAACAATTGATACTTTAGCCTTCCTTGATTTTTTCTATTTTCATAGGGTGACCGTATCTGAACTATACAATGATAAAGACTATCTCCTGGTGTATATAAAGGGACGCTCGCATCAACGTGATCTCCTTTTTTCGGGTCGCTTTTGTCAATATAAAACTTTGCCTTATAGCCCAGGTTCTTATATTTAAAATCAACACTATGGCCACCAAGTATTGAACTGCTATTTAGTTCTAAGCTTTCAAGGGACAGCCCATAGTCATCAGCTTGTTTATCAAGTCTATCTATAGGTTTTACTAATGTATTAACTCCCCAATAGTTCAAAACATTCCAATTGGTTGAAATCATCCGATGGAAAACAGTGTTATTTTTCTTATCTGAAGCAGAAGCAGAGAGTATTAATTTTAAAATTCGTCTACAGTTAAATGGTATAAATGTATCGTGTGCTACATCACTTTCCAAAAGAATCTGCGAATGCCAAACCCCCATCCTATACTCCCAATAGAATATATCAAATGGATCATAGTTAAAGATATTTTCCATTTCAACAACATTATAATATTCAGAAAATAAAGATTGAACTTCCAAATCATCTGAAGCTGCTGGAGAATAACATCGCGCAAGGGCTTTAGCATCGGCGATTTCAGGCAAATCAAGCTTATTCCTATAAAAATATCTGCCTATTTCTAAAATATTTGATCGGATATGCAGTGCTTCTTTTGGAAAATTATCATAATAAAATTTAGCCAACCTATAACTATGGGGGCTAATCGTATTATTCTTCATCATTTCGATAAACTCCAAATAATCTTCCGTTTTTTCATCTTCTCTTAAGGGGATAAATATATGGTTCAAATTAAGGTTATTAACAATATCCCCCACTAATCTCCTGTCAATTTCCAATGATTTAACGCCATCTGGAAGGTTCTTCGATAACTTATAATAAGTGAAAAATTGAATCTTGTCGATGAAGTTTTTTGTTAAAGACAATGTTGATCTACTATCAATTCCTGCAGTGAGAGAAAAAATAAGTTTATTTTTTCCTTTAGATAGTTGAGCCAATTGTGTTTTAACAAGAGCTGAAACCTCTGCTGCAATATCATTCGCATTTTTCAATTCCAATGGCTCTCTTGGAAAAAATCTTTTCACTCTTTTAGTCTCTATTTCTAATAATGTGTTAGGTGTCAAAAAATAAATATCCTCAAAAGGAGTGAAATGGCCTGGAAAAGCATAGCTAGAAAATTTCTTTTTCCAATCTCTCTTTATTACTTGTGAAGGATTTGAACCAATAATCGATTCCACAACTTTCACATGGGAAGCGATTACAGTCTGTTTGTTTGAATAGATTATACTTCTCATACCCGTTGCATCAGAAAGGATTTTCGTTGTTCCTCTATTATGAAACATAATAAAATACCTTCCTGATAATTCATCTAAATAATCATAAAAATCGTTTTCAGACAGGCTTAATTTCTGCAGTAACTTTCCACATATAAAATGTTTATCCATAGTATTATTTAAAACATCAATAACATGTCCTAATACCATTATCCATTTGCCGTTTTGTTGAAAATGAGTTAAATCATTTAACGGATCGAAATATATTAAGAATTTATCAAATTTTTTCTTTTTCCAATAATCATTTGGCGGGGATACCTCTTTATCTGTTATTAAAAATCCTCTTTTATAAGTTAATTCGTGATATCGGTTTTTTCTTTCTGCTTGCTGCATCCTAATTCCCCCTTAAATATCTAATCCTAATCTTATCAGAAGGTGTTTTAGATTACTATTCTACTATCAAAATAAATTGTTTTGCATTAAAAGGAATCTAAGAGGAGGGCTAAAATCGAGGCACTCAACTAAAAAAAGACCGCAGATACATACTCCACTGCAGATTAAAGGCCGATCAATGGAGTTTATTATATCTACGGTCATACTATATTTCCTGTGGTAGCAATCAAATCTTAATCGATTTCAAATTTTATCTTTAATTATTAACCAATAGACCCTTCCATCTCAAACTTGATAAGACGGTTCATTTCGACTGCGTATTCCATCGGCAGTTCTTTTGTGAACGGCTCGATGAAGCCCATGACGATCATTTCTGTTGCTTCTTCTTCAGAAATACCGCGGCTCATCAAGTAGAATAGCTGCTCTTCAGATACTTTTGATACTTTCGCTTCGTGTTCCAATGAAATGTTGTCGTTCAAAATTTCATTGTATGGGATTGTATCAGAAGTTGATTTGTTGTCCATGATCAGCGTATCGCACTCGATGTTTGAGCGGGCGCCTTCGGCTTTGCGTCCGAAGTGGACGATTCCGCGGTATGTGACTTTTCCGCCTTGTTTTGAGATCGATTTTGAAACGATTGTGGATGACGTATTCGGTGCAAGGTGAATCATTTTCGCACCGGCATCCTGATGCTGTCCTTTTCCTGCAAGGGCGATAGAAAGCGTCATACCGCGCGCGCCTTCGCCTTTCAGGATAACGGCAGGATATTTCATTGTCAGCTTGGAGCCGATGTTTCCGTCGATCCATTCCATCGTCGCGTTTTCTTCACAGACCGCACGCTTTGTCACAAGGTTGAAGACGTTGTTCGCCCAGTTTTGAATCGTTGTATAACGGCAGTATCCGCCTTTTTTAACGATAATCTCAACAACCGCGCTGTGAAGGGAATTCGTTGTATATACAGGTGCTGTACATCCCTCTACATAGTGAACGTGAGCGCCTTCGTCTACAATGATTAACGTCCGTTCGAACTGCCCCATGTTTTCTGAGTTGATGCGGAAGTATGCTTGCAGCGGAGTATCAACTTTTACGCCTTTTGGCACGTAGATGAATGATCCGCCTGACCATACCGCTGAGTTCAAGGCCGCAAACTTGTTGTCAGTCGGCGGGATGACTTTTGCCCAATGCTCGCGGAAAATGTCTTCATTTTCTTTGAGGGCGCTGTCTGTGTCTTTGAAGACGATCCCTTGAGACTCAAGGTCTTCTTTCATGTTATGGTAAACGACTTCTGACTCATACTGCGCGGATACACCGGCCAAATATTTTTGCTCAGCTTCAGGGATCCCGAGTTTGTCAAATGTCTGTTTGATTTCCTCAGGAACTTCGTCCCATGATCTTTCTGAACGCTCAGAAGGTTTTACATAGTACGTGATTTCATCAAAGTTTAATGAGTTTAAATCTCCGCCCCATTGCGGCATTGGCATATTGTAGAAGTGTTCAAGAGATTTCAGGCGAAAGTCGAGCATCCACTCTGGCTCTTCTTTCATGCGTGAAATTTCTTCAACGATTTCTTTTGTCAATCCCCGCTCTGAACGGAAAATGGAAACGTCTTTGTCGGCAAAACCATATTTATATTCGCCGATATCCGGCATTTTCTTAGCCATCCATTTTCACTCCAATCTTTATTCGTTATCGCTGTTTTCTTTGGAAACACCTTTTTCAAGGGCTTTCCATGACAATGTTGCACATTTAATCCGGGCCGGAAATTTTGAAACGCCTTGCAGGGCTTCAATATCGCCTAAATCGATCGAATCGTCGTAGTCTTTGCCCTGCATCATATCTGAAAAGATCTGTGACATCTGAAGGGCGGTCTCCACGTCTTTCCCTTTGATCGCCTGGGTCATCATGGACGCAGAAGCCATTGAGATTGAGCATCCTTCACCTTCAAATTTTGCATCTTCTACTTTACCGTCCGTTACCTTCATCGTCAGTCTGATTCGGTCCCCGCATGTCGGGTTGTTCATGTCAACGACGATGCTGTCATTTAAAACCCCTTTGTTTCTCGGGTTTTTGTAGTGATCCATTATCACCTGGCGATACAGTGTATCCAAGTTCACATTAAAAGACATTTGTGAAATACTCCTTTGTCTTCTGAAGAGCTTCAATCAGTTTGTCGATGTCTTCTTCCGTATTATACAGATAAAAGCTTGCTCTTGCAGTGGCGGAAACGTTCAGCCATTTCATCAAAGGCTGTGCGCAGTGATGGCCGGCTCTGACGGCGACCCCTTCTGCATCAAGTACGGTTGCCACATCGTGCGGATGAACGTCTTCAAGGTTGAATGTCACAAGTCCTGCACGTTCAGCCGGACCATAGACAGTAGCGCCTTCAAGCTCTTTAAAGCGCTCCAGAGCGTATGCCGCCAAACGGTGTTCATGCGCCAATATTTCGTCAAGTCCGATGTCTTCAAGGAAGTCAATCGCCGCTCCCAATCCGATCGCACCGGCAATAATTGGTGTGCCGGCTTCGAATTTCCAAGGCAGCTCCTTCCAAGTCGATTCGTAAAGACCGACAAAATCGATCATTTCTCCGCCGAATTCTGCAGGTTCCATGTTTTCAAGCAATGCTTTTTTTCCATACAATACCCCGATTCCGGTCGGACCACACATTTTGTGGGCTGAAAACGTATAGAAATCGCAATCCAAATCCTGGACGTCAATTTTCATGTGAGGCGTGCTTTGCGCACCGTCTACGACCATGACCGCGCCGTTCTCATGCGCGATTTTGGCCATTTCCTTAATCGGGTTGATCGTACCAAGAACGTTTGAAACATGCGCAGCTGAGACGATTTTTGTATTTTCCGTCACCGTTTCCCTGACATCGTCCAGGGAAATGGTTCCGTCTTCCTGAAGCGGAATGTACTTCAGCGTGGCGCCGGTTGCTTTGACAGCCTGCTGCCACGGAATAATATTCGCATGGTGCTCCATCGGTGTAATGACGATTTCATCACCGGGCTTGAGGTTTGCGCGGGCATAGCTGAGCGCAACCGTGTTCAGGGCCGTTGTCGTACCCCTTGTAAAAATAATTTCCTGCATCGATTTCGCGTTTATAAACTTCCTGACCTTCTCACGTGCTCCTTCATAACCATCCGTTGCTTTCGTTCCTAATGTATGAACGCCGCGATGGACATTGGAATTGTAAGAGTTGTAATACTCATCAATCGTCTCGATGACGACGCGCGGCTTTTGCGAGGTAGCCGCGCTGTCCAAATAAACGAGATCATGTCCGTTGACCTGTTGACTGAGAATCGGAAACTGTTCGCGAATATCTTTAGCATTCATTATTTTACTTTCCTTTCAATCACAGAGACCAGCTGCTTCTTCACGCCTTCGATCGGAAGTTCATTGACAACCGGTGCGAGGAAGCCGTAAATGACGAGGCGCTCTGCTTCTTCTTTTGGAATTCCGCGGCTCATCAAATAGTAGAGCTGAACCGGATCGACGCGGCCGACGGATGCAGCGTGTCCTGCCGTTACATCGTCTTCATCGATTAAAAGGATCGGGTTTGCGTCGCCGCGCGCTTTTTCACTCAGCATAAGAACGCGTGATTCCTGCTCTGCATTTGATTTTGACGCGCCGTGTTCAATTTTTCCGATACCGTTGAAGATCGAAGATGCGGAATCTTTCATAACGCCGTGTTTTAAAATATAGCCTTCTGAATGCTTTCCGTGGTGAATGATCTGCGTTGTAAAGTTTTGAGTCTGTTCTCCTCTGCCGACGACAACCGTTTTCGTATCGCCGAATGTGCCGTCTCCATGCAGATTTGTCGTGTTTTCAGAAATGGTGTCTCCATCATTCATCAAACCGAGCGCCCATTCAATTTTGCTGTCGCGTCCGAGTGCAGTTCCGCGGCGGCTGACATAAGCCGTTACCCCTGCGGAGAGGTTGTCGACTGCACCGTATTGCACGCGGGCATTCGCGCCTGTGATCACTTCTGACACGATGTTAAAGACCGCTTCCTTAGGGTTCACCGTGCTGATGTAGTTTTCTACATATGTGACTGAACTGTTGTCATCTGCAACGACAAGCACATGGTTGAAGAGCGTTGTATCATTGCTTTCATGGACATAAACAGCTTGCACCGGAGCTTCCAGTTCGACGTTCTTCGGAACGTAAAGGAAGGCTCCGCCGTTCAGAAGCGCTGCATGCAATGCAGTTAATTTATGCTCATCGGCTTTTACGCCGTCTTTCATAAAGTATTTTTTGACAAGCTCGCCGTGTTCGCGGAACGCAGTATGAATATCTGTAAAGATAACGCCTTTATCCTGCAGCTCTTTTGAAAGAGAAAGGTAAGCCGGCGTCTGGTCTCTTTGGACATAAAGCGTTTTGTCTTCATTTCCAAGATCGATCAGCGATTTGACCTCATCTGAAAGATCATCCAAAGAATCAAGCGGTTTATTTTCTACAGTATGCTTATCAAACCGTGTAAAATTCCAATTTGCAATTTTTGTTTTATCAGGTTTCGGCAACGGCAGATCTTCTGCTTTTGCAAGCGCTTCTAAGCGTAGATCTTGCAGCCATGCCGGTTCCTGGTGCTTCTCAGAGAAGCTTTTGACATATTCCCGATCTACAGATAGTTTAGTTTCCAATGTCATGTTTATCCCCCTAACGCTTACGCTTCTTGACCGACAGTTTCGTCTTCGATTCCAAGCTCATGCTTAATCCAGTCATATCCTTCAGCCTCAAGGCGCTGTGCAAGTTCAGGTCCGCCGGATTTCACAACGCGGCCCTGCATCATGACGTGCACGTGGTCAGGCGTAATGTAGTTCAAGAGGCGCTGATAGTGCGTGATGATCAGGCAGCCGAAGTTCTCGCCGCGCATTTTGTTGATTCCTTTTGAAACGACTTTAAGGGCGTCGATATCCAAACCTGAATCGATTTCGTCAAGAATCGCGATTTTCGGTTCGATCATCATTAGCTGAAGGATTTCGTTGCGTTTTTTCTCACCGCCTGAAAAACCTTCGTTCAGGTAGCGCTGCGCCATATCAGGGTCCATTTCAAGAAATTCCATGTTTTCGTCCATTTTGCGGATGAATTTCATTAAAGAAATCTCGTCGCCTTCTTCTCTGCGCGCGTTGATCGCTGAACGGAGAAAATCGGCATTTGTAACACCGCTGATTTCACTCGGATACTGCATAGCCAAAAACAGACCGGCCTGAGCGCGCTCGTCCACTTCCATTTCCAGAACGTCCTTGCCGTCAAGCGTGATGCTTCCTTTTGTCACTTCGTATTTAGGATGTCCCATAATCGCCGCGGATAAAGTTGATTTACCCGTTCCGTTCGGTCCCATTACAGCGTGGAATTCCCCGCCTTTTATTTCAAGGTTTACACCTTTTAAAATCTCTTTTCCTTCAATCTCAACGTGAAGATCTTTGATTGTTAATGTCGAAGCAGCCATGAAATATACCTCCAATATATATAATCATCATTCTCAATTTATTCTCATTCTAATTTTATAACAAATGAAAATTGAATACAACAATAGTCTTCCTATCTTTCGTGTACATGTTCTCAAGTTTAACAAAAAACGTTTTGTTCTTAAAGAGATTGGGGCAAGAAAACTTCCCGAGTCAGAGATGCGGACCTTACAATTACCAAGCTATTGAAAAACAGCGGCATATCCGTCATTACGAGCGGGAACGGTTTGCTCCCAGGCTGCACGGCTCATGACAGGAACAGCGCTCCCCTTCTATTTGAACCGTCACATGGTCCACGTTGCATTCTTTCTTTAGATATTTTGATACTTGTTTTAAGATTCTATCCCTGTCACAGTTTTCGTCTGCCACGATATGACAGCTTAATGACGGCATATCAGATGAGATCGACCAAATGTGGAGGTCGTGAACCTCCCTGACTGACGGAATGGAAAGCAGGCCGTTTTTAAGAGCTTCCGCATCAATGTCTTTCGGTTTTCCTTCCATTAATATATGCACCGATTCTTTCGTCACCCGCCACCCGCTGACAAGAACCAAAGCCGCGACGGCGGCGCTCGCGATTGGATCGGCAATATTCCAATTGAAGAAAAGCATAAGTAGGCCCGCGATGATCGCCCCGAAAGAGCCCAGCATATCGCCGATGACGTGCAAAAAAGCGCTCCGCATATTTAAATTCCCGCTTGTGTCGCTCCTCATTAATATCCAGGCTGCAGCAATGTTGACGAACAAACCAATCGTTGCAATCGCGAGCATGCCACTCCCGGCGACTTCCGGCGGGCTGAAAAAGCGATTATATGCTTCCCAAAAAATATAAAGTGAAATCAAAAGCAAGGTGAGGCCATTGATAAACGCAGCCAAAATTTCAAAGCGCCTGTAGCCGAATGTTTTGCTCGCGCTTGCGGCCTTTTCCCCAATTTTAAACGCCAAGAGGCTGAAACCAAGCGCTGCAGCGTCGCTGAGCATATGTCCCGCATCTGACAGCAAAGCGAGGCTGTTCGTCAATATCCCGCCTATCACTTCAATCATCATAAAAGTAAAAATCAAACCGAAGCTGATGAACAGCGCTTTTTGATTTGCTGATCGGCTGCCATGGTGGCTGTGGCCTGTGTGACCGTGAGAATGGGCCATCATAAATCCCCCCTTTAAATATATGATCATGTATTCATATTTAAATTTTACCTTTTCCTGCAATTATGGTCAAGCGGCTTCTGGAACATAGAGAAGGACGGATTGACATCCGCCCTCCGCGTTTTATCCGATCATGTGTAAGTCTGATATGATCTGCTTGCTTTTTTGATACTGCTCTTCGCGCCTTTTCTCAACTTCAAGTCGGTTCACATGGCTTCTGCTGTACTCCTCATATCCCATTCCATGCGACTTGTGCATCGCTTTTTCCATTTCGGCCGTGAATTCAAGGTCAAGCTGATCTTGGCTTGAACAAATAATGAATCATCCTTTCAGAGATTTTCTTACATAGTACCAGTTATATACAAACTCTGCAAAGATGTGTGTGCTTTCAATATGCTTTCACGGTCGAAAAATCAATGCTTCATCTGCTGGAATTCTTCCATCGCCTGCAAAACGAGCGTGACGGCTTGGCTCATGGCCGCGCCTCCGCCAAATGCCGCAGTTACACCGACTGCCTCAAGAATTTCTTCCTCCGATGCTCCGCAATCCAGGCAGCCCTTGATGTGATAAATAATGCAATATTCATCCTGCGTATTGACACTTATGCCCAGTGCGATCAGCTGCTTATCCTTTTCGCTGAGCACGCCTTTTTTAAAGCACTCTTCGGTAAATTCGTTGTATTTGGCGGCAATTCCGGGCATTTTTTCGGAAAAGATGCCGATCCCCGCCTTATATTCGTGCAGTGCGGATTCGATAATGCCTTCTGATTCATGCTGATTCACGTTTTGTTCCTCCATTTTCAGTTGGTAGTCTTTTTTTATTATGAGCCTCTTTTCAAAAAATACGCGAAAAAACCCCGGTTTTCTCCGAAACCGGGGTGTTCTTTTATTTATTCAGATACAGAAATGACAGAACCTTGATATTTTTTGTCGATGAACTTTTTGATGTCATCAGAGCGCAATACGTCCATCAGAGCTTTCACTTTGTCAGAATCTTCGTCGCCTTTGCGGACGGCGATGATGTTAGCGTAAGGATTGTCTTTTGGAGACTCAAGTTCGATTGAATCAGTTTTCGGATTCAGCTTGTTTTGGATCGCATAGTTCACATTGATGAACACTGCGTCAGCTTCATTGGCTTCGTATGCTTTTGCCGTCATTTCAGGCGCCACATCGTTTTTGATTTTTAGGTTTTTCTTGTTTTCTGTAATATCTTTTACTGTCGCATCCACTTTTTCAATGCCTGATTTCAGCTTGATCAGTCCCGCATTTTCAAGCATTGCAAGCATGCGGCCCTGTTCAGCGGCGTTGTTGCTCATAATAATTTTTGCACCGTCAGGAAGGTCTTTTAAAGATTTATACTTTTTAGAGTAAATGCCGAATGGCTCAAGGTGTACTGCACCGACGTTGACAAGATCGTAATCTTTATTTTCTTTCATTTCCTGTTCAAGATACGGGACGTGCTGGAAGTAGTTCGCATCAAGATCTTTCGTTGCGAGCGCTTTGTTGATCAGTTTGTAGTCCGTGAAATTTTTGATTTTAAGCTCATAGCCTTTTTCTTTCAAAAGCGACTTTGCTTCTTCAAGGATTTCAGCGTGAGGCGTCGGCGTCGCTCCGACTGTGATGACTTTGCTGTCTTTATCTCCTTCGCTGCTGGAAGATCCACAAGCGGCCAAAACGCCTGCAAAAATGATGAATAAAGCTGTTAATAAACCTTTTTTCATGTTGATGTCCTCCCTAACGTTTGTCTAATTTATTTGTTATAAAATCCCCGATAAACTGGATGATGAACACAATAGCTAAGATGAAAATAGTGGCGATGAGTATAATATCGGGATTGTTCATCTGAAAACCGTTTACATAGGCAAGGTTCCCGAGTCCGCCTGAACCGATTGCTCCGGCCATCGCCGTCGAACCGATCAGTGCAATCGCCGTAACCGTAATGCCTGAGATCAGCGCCGGCATCGATTCGGGCAGGAGCACTTTAAATATGATCGTCGATGTTTTGGCTCCCATTGATTTCGCCGCTTCAATCACACCTTTATCAACTTCGCGCAAAGCGATTTCAACCAGGCGGGCATAGAACGGAGCCGATGCGATAATCAAAGCCGGAAGTGCGGCGTTCGGCCCCAGGATCGTGTTCATTAAAAACTTTGTGAAACCGAGCAGCAGAATAATCAATATAATAAAAGGAATAGACCTGAACACATTGACAATTGCCGATATTACACCGTTAACGACCCGATTCTGCCAAATGTTTCCTTTCGAAGTCAAATACAGCAGCATACCGAGAATCACTCCGATGATAAAAGCAAACAATAGGGAAATTCCTGTCATATATATCGTTTCATACGTAGCTTCCCACAGCTGCTCCATATCTACGTTTGGAAACAGTTTTTCAAACATTCGTGATCACCTCTGCTTCTACCTGGCGGCTCTTGATGAAATCGACCACATCATTGACCTCGTTTTCATGTCCGTCGACATGAATGAACAATGAACCGTATGCGCCGTCCTGAGTTTGCGAGATTTTGCCTTGAAGGATGTTGACTTCAACATTGAACTTCCGAATGATCTGCGTGATCAGCGGCGATTCGGCTGCTTCACCGACGAAGGTGAGCTTGATCGTCCGTCCGGATGTCGTTTCTTCGAGGAAATGCTTCAGCGTTTCCTTTGTTTCCACCGGTTCTGTTACCTGCTGAACAAAGCGCTTTGTCATTTCTTCCTTCGGCTTGAGGAATACGTTCAGCACATCGCCTTCTTCTACGACCTTTCCGTTTTCCATGACGGCCACTCTGTGGCAGATTTTCCTAATGACATGCATTTCATGAGTAATCAGGACAATGGTCAGCCCGAGCCTTTCATTGATATCGGACAGAAGACCCAGGATCGAGTCAGTCGTCTGCGGATCAAGCGCTGATGTCGCTTCATCGCATAAGAGAACTTTCGGATTGTTTGCGAGCGCCCGTGCGATGCCGACGCGCTGCTTTTGCCCTCCGCTAAGCTGTGAAGGGTAGGCGTTTTCCTTGCCTTCAAGACCGACAAGCTTAATCAGTTCAGCGACTCTTTTCAGACGTTTTGCTTTGCTGACACCGGCGATCTCCAGCGGAAACGCAATATTGTCGCGCACCGTTCTTGACCACAAGAGGTTGAAATGCTGGAAAATCATGCTGATTTCCTGCCTTGCATTCCTCAGCTTCTTCCCTTTGATCTCGCTGATTGTTCTGCCGGCTACTTCAACCGTACCTGAAGTCGGCTGTTCAAGTCCGTTCAAGAGACGGATCAAGGAGCTTTTTCCAGCTCCGCTATATCCAATAATTCCGAAGATTTCACCTTTTTTAATCGTAAGGGTGACATCTTGGACAGCATTGACATCTCCATGCTTTGACCGATAAATCTTTGAAACATTTTGAAGATTTATCAAAAGCCATCACCTGCTTTCTTGCTCAATTCTCATAGTTGTCTAAATTCCTGATCAAACAATGAAAAAAGCCTTTCTGCACACATGAGCAGAAAGGCTTTTGAATAGTCTGGGCCTTTCTCTCATCTTTCAAAGCATAATGCTTCGCGTGAATTGGCACCATTTCAACACGTGTTGATGGTTGCCGGGTTTCATAGGGCACTTCCCTCCACCTCTCTGGATAAGAGAAACATATATTTATTTTTTGATTATTATGATCGGAATTCTTAAAGTAGGATATCATGCGGAAAAATAGTTGTCAACTATTTTTCTTAAGACAATCGGCCTACGGCGAAAAGAGACGAACGCAAACGCCCGTCCCTGTCTGACTTATACACGGAATGTGCCGATTTTTCAAATTTTTAATAAGTCTATGAATAAAGATCGCTGTTTTTAAAGAAGCCGTCCGTCAGCCATAAAATCGCTTCAAGCTTCAATAAAGCTCTGAAAGAGCCTTTCACTTTAACAGTGCCGCGCTGTACGAGATGCTGCAACGAAATATCACCGTGTAGAAGGTCAATAATCTCGCTTTGCTCTCCAAAAAAGGTCAAATGAGCTTTTTCTACGGGAGAAGATTTTTCCATTTCCCCTTTTTCGTTGATCGCTAACGTAAAAGCTTCTTTCTCGCCTTGAAACGTAATCAGCAAAGCCGTTGTAGATAATAGAGGTTTTAAAAAAAGAGCCTTGTCCTCTCTTTCTATCAATCCCATTTTCTCCAACTGTATAACCTCCTGTAAATTGGTCATACTTACAGATTCTCTGTCTGCCGCAGGAGTTCCTTTAGGAATTGCTCGACAAGTTTTTGCTGGTTATTTCCCGAGAAATATGTCAAAACCGCCCTTAATCCACAACATTTTGTTTAATCGTATCATATAAGTAGGAAACGGAGTGAAAAGCGTATTCTTTTTTGACGACTCGCCCGTTTTTGTAAAGGATAAAACACGGAACGCTTTCTATTTCCTGCTCCTTGGCAAATGACGGGGAATAATTGAGATTGTTTTTATAAAAAGGAATGTCCTTCATCATTTCATCAACGACTTCCAGCATTCTTCCGGCCAGTTGACACGTTCCGCAGAACGGCGTGTATACATATAGAAGACAGGTTTCATGCTCAAGCCGTTTTAGCTCTTTTTCTTGAAGTTCTTGCATCTGTTGAACCGCACCTCAATACTTTTTATAATAGATATTTTGTATGTACCCGGATGTTTGAACGAAATAATACTTCTGCAACATGCTGACTCGGGGCGGAAGCGACTTCTTTATATACTCTATCGATGTATAGATGCGAAGCTTGGGGGAGCTCCCTCTTCAGCTGACGGCGGAGCTTTTCGCCTGATTCATCGGCATCCACCAGGATATAAACGTCTTTATCAAACAGCGTCTCGGCGAATTCATCGAGTTTTGCCTGGCTGATCGTTCCGTTTGTGCAAATGATGTCCACGGGCTCTTCGATGACATGCTTCACTTTTTGCTTATCTGATTTCCCTTCGACGATCATGACTTTTTCATTTTCCGGCATATGGATCACCTTTAAAGATTTACTTGTAAAAAAAGGCAGTGAATATTCACCGCCTGACTTGATTAACACCAGCCTTGGTGGTCATCACAGTCTACATATTTAGCATCCGGTCCGCTTACGGTATCCGCCATTTTGTAAAACTTTTCATCTTGGAATGAATATCCAGATTTCAACTCGTATTGATCCTTGCCGGTCATTCGGCCGATCAGCTCATTTTCATGATACAGCTGCGTTCCACCGTTTTTTAATCGGCTTTCCACATGTTCTGTAATATCAATACGTTCTTTTTTCAGCGTCAATTTGGACACCCCCTCTTGATATAGAGTATCCAAACGACGAACAGCTATCCTGAATAATCCTTAGTCTTCTTTTATCATGTCCTCATATTGCTCGGCTGTCATCAGATTTTCGATTTCAGAAGCATCAGACGGCTCGACAATAATCATCCATGCCTTTTCATACGGAGACTCGTTGACGAATTCAGGGCTGTCTTCCAAATCTTCGTTCACTTCGACCACTTTTCCGTTGATCGGGGCATACAGCTCAGATACGGTCTTTACGGATTCAACGCTGCCAAAAGGCTCGTCCGCCTTGATTTCGTCTCCCACTTCAGGAAGCTCGACAAATACGATGTCTCCAAGTTCGGATTGGGCGAAGTCTGTAATGCCGATTCTGACTTTATCTCCTTCTGTTTTCACCCATTCGTGTTCTTCTGAATAACGCAACTCTTTCGGTGTGCTCATGCTAACCCCTCCATAAAGTGTTTTAATCGATCCTACATTGAAGATATCATATTTTGATGTGTTATAACCAGTATGTCTTAAACTGATCTTCTTTAAAACCGACCGTTACTTTACTGCCGTCTGTCGTAATCGGGCGTTTGATCAGCATACCGTCCGAAGCCAGCAGTTCCAGCTGCTCATCTTCAGACATGCTTTGCAGCTTGTCCTTTAAGCCCAGTTCGCGGTATTTTTGGCCGCTCGTGTTGAAAAACTTCTTCAATTCAAGCCCGCTTTTCTCGTAGAGCTCTTTCAGTTTTTCCTTGCTCGGCGGCTGTTCTGCGATATGTATCCCATTGATTTCTTTTCCGTGGTCTTCGAGCCATTTTTTCGCTTTGCGGCATGTCCCGCATTTCGGATACCAGTAAAAATCCAAAGCCATACATACACCCCTCTCATTTAATCGAGGTAATTTTAACATAGATCGAATGAAAAACCTAAAACAGTGCTTGATTCTATAGAAGCTTAAAAGCCCCGCCTAAAGCAGGGCTTTCGTTTATACGATATATTTCTCAGCTTCAAAGACTTCCTTAGCTGCCTGGCGCTTTTTCTCAATGACGTTGACAGGCGTAAAGCGCGTCAATTTGCGGAGCGCGGACAGCATCATGCGCAGCGAATCGCCTGATTCCATCGCGATGAGCGATTCCTTGGCATGGCTTTCAATTTCCTGAAAAGCTTCCTGTGCAAAAATCTGCGTATAAAGAATTTTCTGGGCGTTCTTGTCTTCGCCGGTTGCCTTGATGGCTTTTTCAGTACGCAAAATAGCTGCTTCCATCGCGTAGACCTGGCTGACAATGTCGGCGATGTTAACGAGGATTTCCTGCTCCTGGTCGAGCGCTTTTCCGTATTTTTGCGCGGCGAGTCCCGCAATCATGAGCGCGGTCTTTTTGGCGTTTCTCAGCAGATACTTTTCCTGTTCGAGAACGCCGTCACCTGGTTCTTCAGGCATGAGCATCATCAGTTCTTCCTGAAGTGCCTTTGCTTTCTCAAACAGAGGAAGCTCGCCTTTCATCGCTTTTTTCATATAGGTGCCCGGGACGATGAGGCGGTTGATTTCGTTTGTGCCTTCAAAAATCCGGTTGATCCGTGAATCGCGGTAAGCCCGCTCCACTTCGTATTCCTGCATGAATCCGTAACCGCCGTGGATTTGAACGCCTTCATCAACGATATAATCAAGCGTTTCAGATCCGAATACTTTGTTAAGGGAGCATTCGATTGCATATTCAGCGATCGATTTCGCGACTTGGCGCCCGTCTTTTTGCTCTTCTTCGCTCAAAGTGCCCATTTTGTCTTCAAACAGCCCGACCGTACGATAAACAGAGCTTTCCATCGCATAAAGTTTGGCTGACATATTGGCGATTTTTTCCCCGATTAAGCTGAATCTTGAAATCGGCGTCTTAAATTGCTGGCGCTGATTGGCGTATGAAGCGGACAGCTCGATGACCCGTTTGGAAGCGCCGATTGTCCCGACAGCCAGCTTATAGCGGCCGATATTTAAAATATTGAAGGCGATGACATGCCCTTTTCCCGGTTCCCCTAAAAGGTTTTCTTTCGGAACTTGAACCTGGTCTAAGATGAGCGTGCGGGTCGATGAGCCTTTGATGCCCATTTTTTTCTCTTCAGGCCCTGTGGAAACGCCTGCGTAATCTTTTTCTACAATGAAGGCCGAAAAATGTTCGCCGTCTATTTTCGCATAGACGACGAAAATATCAGCAAAGGCTGAGTTTGTAATCCATTGCTTTTCGCCATTTAATATATAGTGGGTTCCCGCCTCATTCAAAACGGCCGTTGTTTTTGCCCCTAATGCATCAGACCCGGAGCCCGGCTCTGTTAAGGCATAGGCTGCAAATTTTTCCCCTGTTGCAAGGGACGGCAGATACTTTTTCTTTTGCTCCTCGGTTCCGAAAAATACGATTGGAAGCGTGCCGATCCCCACGTGTGCCCCGTACGATAACGAAAAGCTCCCCGCTCTTGAGAATTTTTCGGTGATCAGCGCCGAGCTGATTTTATCGAGTCCGAGTCCGCCATATTCTTCAGGAACGTCAGCTCCGAGAAGCCCGAGTTCGCCGGCTTTTTTCAAAAGCCTGACAGAGTGATCGAAATTGTGCTCTTCAATTTCGTCGATGTACGGCAGAACATCTCCGAGAATATAATCTTCAGTCGTTTTGGCGATCATTTTATGTTCATCTGTGAAATCTTCCGGTGTGAACATCTGATCAGCTGTTACCTCTTCAATTAGAAAGGCGCCGCCTTTTTTCATATGATCTTTTGTTTGTTCCATTGTTCCATCCCCCTTGTGATTAAACTAATTCGAATACCCCTGCTGCTCCCATGCCTCCGCCGATACACATTGTCACAACGCCGAATTGCTCGCTTCTGCGCCGCATTTCGTGGATCAATGTCAGCGTCAGCTTTGTTCCCGTGCAGCCGAGCGGATGTCCGAGCGCAATCGCTCCGCCGTTGACATTGACTTTTTCTTCATCGATGCCAAGCGACCTGATGACCTGGATCGCTTGTGATGCGAACGCCTCATTTAATTCGAATAAACCGATATCTGACAGCTCAAGTCCCGCCATCTTCAGCGCCCTTGGGACTGCTTCAACAGGCCCGATGCCCATCACTTCCGGCGGAACGCCGCCGACTGCGAACGAACGGAATTTTGCGAGGGGCTTTAACCCGAGTGCGTCCGCTTTTTCCCTGTCCATGATCATCACTGCGGCAGCCCCGTCGCTCGTCTGAGATGAATTCCCTGCCGTAACCGATCCGTCCGCCGAAAACGCCGGTTTTAACGTTGACAGAACGTCTTTGGTTGTCCCCGGGCGTACACCTTCATCGGCAGAGAAAGTAAACGTCCGCTCCTTCAGCTTGTGATGTTCATCCACTTCTCTGATGGTGACGTCCACCGGGACGATTTCATCTTCGAACTTTCCTTCCGCAATCGCCTTGGCTGCTTTTTGATGGCTGTTGACGGCAAATGCATCCTGATCATCCCTGGAAACGCCGTATTTGACGGCAACCTGTTCAGCCGTATGGCCCATTCCCATATAATATTCAGGAGCCGTTTCCGCCAGCGCCGCGTTCGGTCTGACGATATGCCCCATCATCGGCACGATGCTCATCGATTCAGCGCCGCCGGCAATGATCGTGTCGGCTGCTCCAAGCATGATTTTTTCGGCCCCGTAAGCGATTGATTGAAGTCCTGATGAACAATATCTGTTGATCGTAACGGCCGGAACTGTGTGTGGCAGACCGGCAAGCGCGCCGATATTGCGTGCCATATTCAAGCCTTGTTCGGCTTCCGGCGTAGCGCAGCCGATGATTAAATCATCGATATTCCCTTCATAACCGCCCGCTCTTTTCAGCGTCTCTCTCACGGCATATGCGCCTAAATCATCGGGACGGACAGCCCTCAATGAGCCTTTTTTTGCTTTTCCGATCGGGGTTCTCGCTCCCGATACAATAACTGCCTCTTTCATTGTTTTCCCTCCTTAATTACGCAAAGGTTTGCCTTTCACAAGCATATGTTGCATTCTCGCCTGTGATTTCGGTTCACTTACAAGGCTCAAAAATGCTTCCCTTTCCAAATTGAGCAAGTATTCTTCCGTTACTTCAGCGCCGAATGGAACCCTGCCGCCCGCAATGACAAACGCCAGCTTTTTCGCTATCTTCATGTCGTGTTCAGAGATGGCGCCGGACAGTTTTAACGATTCAGCACCGAGCAGGAGCGCCGCATAGCCGGTTTCGCCCGTCACCGGGACTTTCTTTTTCACCGGCGGACGGTAGCCGCTTTCGGAAAGCGTCAGGACGAGTTTTTTGGCATCGTATAACAAGTGATCCTGGTTGATGCTGATTTGATCCTCTGCGGTTAAGATGTTCAGCTCTTTCGCTTCTTGAGCCGAAGTCGACGTTTTTGCAAGGGCAATTGTCTCAAACGTCTTGATGGCGGCCTCTTGGATATCCGGTTTAACGCCTTCAGGCAGCCCCTTCAAGTAATTTAAATAAAGCTCTTTATTGCCTCCGCCCCCCGGAATCAGACCGACGCCTGTTTCAACGAGGCCCATGTATGACTCGCTTGAGGCTTGAACACGGGTAGCAGGCAGACAAAGCTCAGTCCCCCCGCCAAGCGTCATGCCGAATGGGGCAGCGACGACCGGCTTGGAGCTGTATTTCACTTTCATCATCGTCTCCTGGAACTGACGGATGATCATATCAATTTCCATATAGTTGTCGTCTTGAGCTTCCATCAGCATCATCGCGAGATTGGCCCCGACGCAGAAATTCTTGCCCTGGTTGCCGATCACAAGCCCTTTATAGTTGGCGTCTACTTCCTCGAGAGCAAATTTAAGCATTTGGATGATGTCAAGGCCGATTGCATTGCTTTTCGAATAAAATTCGAGCAGTGCGACATCATCGCCTAAATCGATCAAACTTGCCCCGCTGTTTTTCTTGATGACGCCTTTTGTTTCTTTGAGTGATGACAAATGGATCGTTTTCTTGTTTTCTTGAAGCGCCCTGTATTCGCCGCTTTCAAAACAGTAATAGAACGTCTTTCCGTTTTCCTTAAGGTAGAAGGTCTCATGTCCTTTTGCGAGCATTTCCTTCACCCAGTCCGCGACCTTCCAGCCCCCTGCTTCAAGCTTTTGCACCGCGTTTTTCACACCGATGCTGTCCCACATTTCAAACGGCCCTGCCGACCAGCCGAATCCCCATTTCATCGCCTGATCAACCGCCGCTATGCTGTCAGCGATTTCTCCTGTCAGCTCTGCCGAATATACAAGCGTCGGAGCTGTAATGTTCCAAAGGAGGCTTCCCGCTCTGTCATCGGAGTAAATAAGCGCTTTCAATCTCGCTCCTGCGCCTTTCATTTGCTTGGCCGCTTCAAGTCCCGATGTTTTTAATGTTTGACGTGGGCTGTAATTCATCGTCATCGGATCAAGCTCAAGGATGTCTTTTCCTTCTTTTTTATAAAAACCTTGTTTCGCTTTGCTTCCGATCCAGCCTTTTTCGAGCATTTGTTCAATAAATTCAGGCAGCCTGAAAACGTTTTTTTCTTCGCCCGTGACTTGGTTATAGACATTTTTGGCTACGTGTGAAAATGTATCAAGGCCGACGACATCGAGCGTTCTGAAGGTTGCGCTTTTCGGGCGTCCGATCAGCGGACCTGTAATCGAATCGACTTCGCCTATCGTGTAGCCGCCTTTCAGCATTTCCTGAACCGTCACAAGCAAGCCGTAGGTTCCAATGCGGTTGGCGATAAAGTTTGGCGTGTCTTTCGCTTCAACAACCCCTTTGCCAAGAACGTCTTCGCCGAATTTCTTCATAAAGGCCAGCACGCCGGGATCCGTTTCGTCAATCGGAATCACCTCAAGGAGCTTTAAATAGCGGGCCGGATTGAAGAAGTGCGTTCCTAAAAAGTGCTTTTTAAAATCAGCGGACCTTCCCTCCGCCATCTGCCTGACGGAGATGCCTGATGTATTGCTGCTGACGATGCTTCCGTGTTTTCTGTATTGATCGACCTTTGAAAACACTTGCTTCTTAATCTCCAGGTTTTCGACAACAACTTCAATAATCCAGTCGACATCTTTAATTTTTTCAAAATCGTCTTCCATGTTCCCTGTGCTGATACGGCTGATATTCTTCTTTGATGTCAGCGGAGCCGGTTTTTGCTTTAGCAGCTTTTGTACGGCTGACCGTGCCAACCGATTGCGCACATCCGGGTCTTCAAGGGTGCGGCCTTTTTTCCTTTCCTCATCTGTTAATTCACGCGGCACCATATCGAGCAGTAAAACAGGAATCCCGATATTGGCTAAGTGAGCCGCGATTCCGGAACCCATTACACCTGAACCGATAACGGCGGCTTTTCGAATATGCTTGACCATGAAAGATCCTCCCCCACCTTTGAATGAATACTCATTCATTTTTACTCCAAAAAAATAAAACTCTCCTGTCTTCTTTCATCTTAAAAGATTTTGGAAGCGAGTTCAATAACTTGGTGCAA
This sequence comes from Bacillus sp. FSL K6-0972, assembly GCF_037976035.1. Lineage (NCBI taxonomy): Bacteria > Bacillati > Bacillota > Bacilli > Caryophanales > Bacillaceae > Bacillus > Bacillus sp. FSL K6-0972. The sequence goes on from NZ_CP150260.1 coordinate 3,535,233, forward strand.
AATTTCTGAAATTTTTTCATCGGGTATCATTTTGCCGCGTTTACATGTTTCCCCGCTTTTGGGACAAACCAATAGAGAGGAGGTGAAGGCCTTGGTACGTGAAAGAAAAAATCCATCTTCAGCCGCAGTCAGCGCCGCAAGCATAAAAGGCAATGCAGGTCCGGATTATAAAAAGGCGGATGCGGGCGGAAAACGGACAAGCCAAAACCAGCAATATAAAAAGCATAATATGGATGTTCCTGAAGATCATTAAGCCCCTTTAAGCATCCGGTATAAATTTTCCTGGTGTTAGGAAATCTAAAAATAAACGAATGCTAAAAGGAGGCAGACGCATGCAACATCAGCAAGGAATGACAACACCGCCGCCGGTCATTTCAACAAAGGATCATCTGTATTTGCAGGATATGCTGAACTGGAACTTGCTCGCGATGAAAAAAGCGCATTTTATGGCGGATCAATGCCAGGATCAGTCTCTTAAAACAGAACTCGACAGGGTCGGACAAATGCACCATCACCATTACAATGTGATATTGGAGCAGCTTCGTCAAAATCAAACGCAAAATCCGTCAGCATACATGCAATAGGAGGTCAATGATGAATCAGCAAAACCAACAGAAAATCGGCAATCAGGAAACCCCTGTCCCGAAGACCAGCGCGATGAACGACAGGGATTTTGTCAACGAACTGCTGACAACCGAAAAATATATGACGTCAGCATACTCGACGGCGCTTAATGAATTAAGCCATGAATCGCTTTACCAGGCCGTTCAGCCGCTGTTTAACGAGGCTCAAAACGTTCAGCGCAGATTGTACCAGGTGATGTTTCAAAACGGATGGTACAAGGTGGAGGCTGAAGATGCCCAGAAAATCCAGCAGTCCTATCAGCAGTTCCATTCTACATTGCAAGACCAGTCGCCATATCAGCAAAACCAATAAACAAAAAATAAGCAGAGGAATCTCTCTGCTTATTTTTTCTGATTAGCCGCCCGGTGCGCCTCATTTCGTTCTTTAATCTGGCGGATTACTTCTTTTATCTCCTGCTTTGCATCCGGATAAGCGCCGTTCCAATGCTTGGCGAGGGGCGGCATGCTTTTGGCGATATGGCTGTAGATGATCCACATCTTCACCTGTTCTTTCAGTTCTTCGTCCGTTTCGCCCAAAAGCAGCTCCGTATATTTCTCAACAAGTCCGTCCAGCTGCTCCCTGAGTCTTTCCACTTACGACACCCTTTCTTTACGTTTATTTCTCGGGCATGTCCTGCATTTGACGCCGTTTTTGTCTGTTGCATAATACAGACAGCAAGTCGTGCGTGTCCGATCCTCCGCATGCTGTCCGGGATAAAACCTTTTGAGAGGGTTTTCGTCCGCACCTTCTTCAAAAAGGCCGGGCTCAGCTTCATAAAGAAGAAAATGAAAATCTTGCGCCGCCCGTGCCTTGAGCTTCGGGTCTTCTTGAAGCATGTCATACATCCAATACAGATAAACCGCAATATTTTCCCAAAGAATGTGCTTTGAAATAGAGAATGCCCGCCGACAGGCCGCGATCAGGCCGCCAAGATGGAGCCTGAAGATATCTTCGGTCAATTTTTTCAGTTCTTCGGTTCGGTCCGCTTCGATAAGCTCAGCACCTTTGTGAAAATAAAACGACGGCGTCCAACCTTGATCATCGGCTTCTAGCTCCCACGATACGGAAGCAGGAGCGGCTGGCAAGCGTTTTCCGCAAACCGTAAACAGATAGAAATGCAGCGCAGCAAGCATACCGCTGCGCTTGACGAGCATTGAAGCCGCAACTTTTTGATTCGGAGCGTTCAGCCTGTCTTTAATATCTTCTACATAACGTCCTAAAAAATCCTCATCAAGGAGGATGTTTCCTTTAACAGAGAATAAGGAGCCGGTCTGCTTCGTTCCAAGGCGAAAACGAAGCAATGACTCAAGCTCCTCTTTTGTTAAATTAAGCATGGGACTGAACCACCTGCTGGACGATGCATCTTCCTCTTCCGTACGGAATGCAGTGCGGTGTTCCGAAAAGCGGATCTTTCGTCACTTCGCAGTCCATTTCAAAAACGTCCTGTACAAGTTTGCAGTTGATAATTGATTCAGGCCGGCCTTCGGCATATATTTTTTTATCTTTAATCGCGACGAGGTGATGAGCGTAGCGGCAGGCGAGGTTTAAATCGTGCAGCACCATCACGATCGTGCGCTTTTCGTGTTCATTTAATTCAAACAAAAGGTCCAGAATTTCGATTTGATGCGTCATATCCAAGTATGTCGTCGGTTCATCCAGTAAAATGATATCCGTTTCCTGGGCGAGCGTCATCGCGATCCAGGCGCGCTGCCGCTGGCCTCCGGACAAGGAATCGACTGTGCGCTCAGCCAGTTCTTCCATTCTTGTCGCTTTCAAAGCCCTTTGCACGGCCTCTTCATCTTCTGCTGACCATTGCTTCAGCCAGTTTTGGTAAGGATACCGCCCCTGCTTAACGAGCTGGAGAACGGTCAAGCCTTCCGGAGCCGAAGGACCTTGAGGAAGAATGGCCAGCTCCTTTGCCACTTCTTTGGTCGGAAGTTTGGCGATGGAGCTGCCTTCGAGGAGCACTGAACCGCCCTTTGGCTTCATCAAACGTGCGAGAGACCGAAGGAGAGTCGACTTACCGCAGCCGTTGCTGCCGATAAATACGGTGATTTCACCTTTTGGGATCGTTAAGTTTAACTCATCAATAATGATTGTTTCTCCATAACCTAAGCTTAACGTTTCTGTTGAAATGGCACTCATAAATGAAATCTCTCCTTTTATTGGTTTCTGCTTTTATACAGCAAGTAGATAAAGTAAGGGGCGCCGATCGCTGCAGTAAACACACCGGCAGGCACTTCAACGGGAGAAAAAAGCGTGCGTCCGATGATGTCGGCAATCAGCACGAGCAATCCTCCGATCAGCGCGGCAACCGGCAAGAGGGCGCCGAATGATGATCCGACAAGCCTTCTTGCGATATGCGGGGCCATCAAACCGACAAATCCGACAGTTCCGGCAAAGGCAACGGCGATTCCGGCAAAAGCCGTGCTCAGAAGCAGGAGCAAAAAGCGGTTCCGCTGAACCGAGCTGCCCGCTCCTGTCGCCAGTTCTTCGCCGAGCGTCTGGATGTTGACGTTTCTGGCAGCGGCTGCGGATATCAGCAAAAGGACAAGCGCAGCCGGCAATAAAATGTTCACATCCTGCCAGTTGGACCCATATACTGATCCGGTAATCCAGACGTTCGCCTGGGACATTCTGTATATCGGTCCTTTTATCATAAACAATGTCGTCAGCGACTGGGCAAGCATCGAAAATCCGATTCCGATCAAAACGAGCCTGAAAGTCGAAGAGCCATTTTTATATGAAAGAAAATAAACGAGCATTCCGGCGAGAGCCGCGCCGATAAATGCGGCGACCGGGAGCCAGCTGATGCTGACCGTAAGCGCATTGTTTTTATCGGAAAACAGCATTAAAAACAAGACAACGGCGACTGAAGCCCCGCCGGTCACACCGATGATATCCGGCGAAGCGAGCGGATTGCGGATCAGACCCTGGAGGATCGACCCGGCTGCCGCCAGACAGATTCCGGCAAACAGAGCGACCAAAATCCGCGGCATCCTGAAGGACATGATGATCAGGTCATCGGCCGGATCACCCATGCCCAAAAACGTTTTCGCGACGGCGCCTGGAGAAATAAAACGTTCACCGATGCCGGCGCTGAGGACGACGGCACAAGCCGTCAACACCAATAGGATCATGAACGAAAACAGCGCTTTTCTGCCGATCAACAGTGAAATGCCGCCTTTTCCGATTCTCAGCGTGCGGTAATTTTTCATTTTTGGAACCCCCTTCTCGCGATATAGACAAAAATGGGTGTTCCAATGATGGCTGTCATGACGCCGACAGGTACTTCTTCAGGCATGATCAGGTACCTTGCACCAATGTCTGCGGATACGAGCAGGATCGCTCCCAGCACGGCGCAGTACGGAAGAACCCAGCGATGGTCGTGGCCGACGATAAATTTTGCAAAATGCGGGATGACAATGCCGATAAAACCGATCGGCCCGGCCACGGCGACAGCTCCCCCGGCAAGCAGGACAATCGAAACCGCCATCAGCGCTTTAATCAGCCACGTTTTCTGGCCGAGGCTTTTGGCCACTTCCTCCCCCATCGTTAAGACATTGATTTTAGATCCGAGTAAAAAGCTGATGATAAATGCCGGTAAGATATAAGGAAGGACGGAGACCAAGAGGCTGAGATCGCGCCCCTGGACAGAGCCCGCAAGCCAAAACAATGCCTGCTCAAGCGCTGCTTCATTAACGGAAAGCATTCCTTGCGTCAGGGAGGAGAACAGCGCTGACATCGCCGCCCCTGCAAGCGTCAGCTTGACCGGCGTCAGCCCTTCCCTTCCGAGAGAGCCGACAAAATAGACGACAATCGCGGCAAAGGCTGCACCGAAAAACGAGATCCATGCAATCGCCTGAAGCGAACCGACGTGAAAGAAGAACAGCGCTCCTACAACAAAGAAACCGGCACCTGCGTTCACACCGAAAATTCCCGGGGAAGCAAGCGGATTTTTTGTCATCGCCTGCATTAAAGCGCCGGCAACCCCGAGGGAAGCGCCGACAGTTGCAGCAATCAGCGCGCGCGGCAAACGCACGTTTTTGATGACCAGATGTTCATTAGAGCCGCTGAAGTCGGTAAAAGCCTTGTAAGCCATCGACCATGAAGTATTCGTATAACCGTATACGATACTGGCGCAAACGGCGGCAACCAGCACCAAAATAAACGACAGTAGTGCGATTGTTCTATATTTATTCGTTCTTAAGAGCATAAATTAAAATTCTCCTAGTTTGACTGAAACATCTACTGGTTATTGTATCAGATAACAATGATCTTGAAAATCATTTTCAATTAACAATTGACAAAATTCTGAGCAAAAATTATGATCAGGTTGAATGACTTACATACATAAGGAGGACACACATGAAGAGATGGTCAGTTGTTGGATTTATCGCTTTGTTAGCGATTTCAATTCTTGCAGCCTGCGGCGGAGGCAAGGATGACTCTGCAAAGGGCGGAGAGAATAAAGATACGATCACCGTTAAACATGCAATGGGTACGGAAGACCAAGTGCCTGCAGACCCAAAAAGAGTCGTCGTCCTGACAAATGAAGGAACCGAAGCGCTTTTGGAACTCGGAATCAAACCTGTGGGTGCAGTCAAATCCTGGACAGGCGACCCTTGGTATAAGCATATTCAAGCCGATATGAAAGGCGTTAAGCAAGTCGGACTCGAAGGCGAACCGAATATCGAAGCGATTGCCGAGCTGAAGCCTGATTTAATTATCGGGAATAAAATGAGGCATGAAAAAATATACGACAAGCTTGAAAAAATTGCTCCGACAGTCTTCTCTGAAACACTGCGCGGCGAATGGAAAGACAACTTCTCCCTCTACGCGAAAGCTGTAAACAAAGAAGAAAAGGGCAAAGAAGTTTTAGAAGATTTCGATAAAAAAGTCAGCGAATTAAGCGACAAGCTCGGCGACAAGAAAAAGAAACGGGTGTCGGTTGTCAGATTTATGGCCGGCCAATCAAGGATTTACTATAAAGATTCTTTCCCGGGAATCATCCTGGATCAGCTCGGATTCAAGTATCCTGAAAAACAGGAAAAACTGTTTGAGAAACAAGACGACAAATTTGTTTTTATGACGGAAAATAAAGAATCGATCCCTGACATGGATGGGGATGTCCTGTTCTATTTCACATATAAACCTGCCGAAAGCAAAAAAGAAGCTGAAACGTGGCAAAACGATTGGACAAGCGATCCGCTTTGGAAAAAATTGAACGCTGTAAAAACCGGAAACGCCCATGAAGTCGACGATGCGATCTGGACGACGGCCGGCGGTGTAAAAGCAGCGTATCTGTTCCTAGATGACATCGAAAAATACTTTTTAAAATCGTAAGCAAAAAAGAGCATTTCCAATGGCGGAAATGCTCTTTTGTTTATTTTCCGTTATAGATTCTCGACGTACCATCCGGCCATTTCACCCGCAGATGAAACCGGTCATATCGTTCGTCAAGATTGAAAGCCTCGAGCACATTGCTGATCACGTCTTGCTTTGAATCGGATTTGGCGACCGAAAGCTCGCTTAAAACCATTTTCATTTCGTTTAAAGCTTCTTCCCCTTCGCGGTCCGCTCCGTTCAGATGGTCTTTAATTGATGCTTCTTCCCGCTCCTGTTTGTCGTATACGGCTTCAAACGTATTGTGCTTTCCACGGCCATAGCTTACTTCCAATGCAAATGTATCGTAAGGCACGCTTTCCGCATCTGAAACAGGGGCGTTATCGGGAACGGCCTCCTTGCCTTCTGCATGTTCTTCCGCTATGGAACGGCAGCCGGTCATCAGGATCATGACGAGAGCGATAACGGCCATCCGAAATTGGTTCATACCGTTCATCTCCTCTATGCACATTATCCTTAGCTATGTCCACTTTGCGGAAACTCATTCAATCTCTTAGCGGAAGCCTTTTATGCCATCGCTAAAAATTCTTCTGCATCGCGGACAGCCGGCTGAATGGCCGCTTCCCAGAAATCCCGCTTTGTCAGATCGGCGCCGAGATGCTTCATGGCCAGTTCCTCAACAGACATGGAGGCTGTATCTTTTAAGAGGGCGATATATTTTTCTTCAAATGCCGCCCCCTCTCTCAGCGCTTGCGCGTAAATGCCAAGCGAAAACAAATAGCCGAACGTATAAGGAAAATTGTAGAACGGGACAGACGTAATATAAAAATGAAGCTTTGATGCCCAAAAATACGGATGATACTCGCCAAGCGCACCGCAAAACGCTTCTTTCTGCGCTTCTTCCATCAGCTCGTTCAGCCTTCCGGCGGATACGACGCCGTTTTTTCGTTCATCGTAAAAGCGGGTTTCAAATAGGAACCTTGCGTGAATGTTCATGAAAAAGGCGACGCTCCGCTGAACCTTATCTTCCAGAAGGACGAGTTTTTCTTCATCTGAACCGGCTTGTTTTAACGCCGCATCAGCCACGATCATTTCTGCAAAAGTGGACGCGGTTTCCGCCACGTTCATCGCGTACGCCCTGTTCAGCGGCCTGACGTCCAGCATGGATTCCTGATGAAAGGCATGGCCAAGCTCATGCGCCAGGGTGGAAACGTTCGACTGACTTCCTGAAAATGTCATAAATATTCTCGATTCCCCGCTGTCCGGAAAATTGGCGCAAAAGCCGCCCGGGCGTTTGCCTCCCCTGTCTTCAGCTTCAACCCATCTGTCTCTGAGCGCCTTTTCGGCAAAGGAGGAGAGCTTTTTTCCAAACGTTTTAAACTGCCCGGTAATAAAAGCTGCTGCCTCTGAATACGAATATTCCTTTGCTGCTGAACCGAGCGGCGCTTCGACGTCATACCAGCTCAGTTTATCCAGCCCGAGCATAGACGCCTTCCGGAAAAGATAGTCTGCAAACGGCTTTTTATGATCAATAATGACCTGCCACATGACATCAAGGGTTTCCTGCTTCATGCGGTTGATGTCCAGCGGTTCTTTCAATACATTGTCCCAGCCTCTCGCCTCATAGACGTTCAGTCTGAAACCGGCGAGGTGATTCAGGGTGCTGCTAAGCAAATCAGCGTGCTGTTCCCAACCGTGGTCCAAATTTTCCGATACAGAGCGGCGGATCTTTCTATCAGGTTTAGATGTCAGGTTCTGTGCCTGTCCGACAGACAGAATTTTCGTCTCGCCATCTTCTTCATACGGAATTTGAATTTGGTCGACGATGCTGTCATACATATCGCCCCAGGCATGATATCCGTCAACAGACAAGCCTTGAATCAATGTTTCCTGTTCGGAACTAAGCTTTTCCGTTACCCGCTCTCTTCTCTCATTCAAAATATAAGCGATATCGGAAATGCCTTCATCTTGAAGGATCGCTTCCCATTCTTCATTTGGGACAACGGCAAATTTGCTGTCAAGCACGACCAGCGCCTTCTGCGCATCGGCAGCGAGCTGGGTGACCTCAAAATTAAGGGCATTCGCCTTTAAATCCGTGATGTCCTGGGCTTGGAGACATCCGACAAAAGCGTCTGCTTCGCGGATTTTAACATCAATTGTTTCAAAAAGCGCCAGGGTTTCTTTCAATTCATCAAGGCTTCTTTTTGAAACGGTAAGAGCCTCGGCAGAGCGTTTAAAAGTTGAAAGCAGTGTTTTAATCTCATTTAAATATTGGCGGAATTCGGCGGAGCCGCTCCCGCCTTTAAAGAAAACCTCAAGATCCCACGTATCCTTCAGTTGATGAAATGTCATTGTTCCCGTCCCCTTTCATTGGCTTGTTTCCATTATAAGATAAATTTGCCTTTTCAGGGCAAATAAAAAACGGCCGGCTTGTGAGCCGGCGCGCCTCTTCCCTTATCATATTACAGCTGCCTCATCCGCTTGACCGCATAGCTTGCCGTCAATAAGCCGATTAGGCCGAACACAAATAAAAACAATCCGCCTTTACTTTGCGGTTGACCGTGAACACCATCTGTACCGCTTGTCATTTCCGCGCTGAATGGTTCTGCGATTTGCAGGGCCTGAAGCAGCCTGCCGTCCTCCCCTTTAATGTTAAGGATTCCGTCGCTGTCTACATTTTCGCTCAGAACTTCGCCTTTCTTTTTCGTAACGTATAAAGGGCCCTTCAGTTCATGGCTCGTCCCGTTCTGATCAGTAAACGCTTCTCCCTTTTTGAGTTCTTGTGTCTCGTAATTGCGAAATCCCTCATCCAAAAGCGTTTTTGTATCGCTGTACATCATTTTCTTGCTGTCGGCCTTCATGACGACCGCGATTAAATCAAGGCTGCCCCGCGTTGCCGTCGTGACAAGGGTATGCTTTGATTCATTCACAAACCCTGTTTTGCCGCCGGTTATACCTTGGTAAGGAATCTCACCTGTCAGCATCCGGTGATGGTTTTTCAGCGTTGTGTCCCACGTCTGTCCGTGCCAAGCCGTTTGCTTTTCCGAAAAAAGCGCTCGAAACGTTTTGTTTTTCATGGCGTACTCGGTAATTCTCGCCATGTCGGCGGACGTCGTATAATGATTTTTGTCAAACAGTCCGTGAGGATTCATAAAATGAGTGTCATGCACTCCGGCATGCTCAGCGATAAACGCGTTCAAATCATCCGCAAACTGTTTCACGCTTCCGCTGACATGTTCCGCGATCGCCGTACCGGCGTCATTTCCCGAATTCATCAGCAGCCCTTGGAGCAGCCGTTTTAACGGTACCGACTCCCCCGCTTCCAGATATACGCTTGATCCTTCTGTTTGAGCGGCATTTTTGCTGACTTTCACACGATCTTCTAAATTTCCGTTTTCTATTGCATAAATCGCCGTGGCAATTTTGGTAATGCTGGCTGGATACATTTTTTTGCGGCTGTTTTTTTCATAGAGGACCTGCCCCGATTTCCCATCGATCAATATGGCGGAAACGCTTTTGATTTCCGGTTTGTTTTTTTCTCCTGCTTGAGCCGAACTATGAAAAAACAGCGTCAGACATAGTACAATAATGAACAGGAGGGATCGTTTAACATTCATCGTGTCACCCTGCCTTCTTTCTCGCTTGCAATTTTTATAAAAATAGGTCTTTTAGCACTTTTTAAATTTTATCAATGATAAACTGTCGCTGACAAGCCTTTTATTGTCAACAAACCAAAATTTTGAATGGAGGAAACTCATTGAACAATAAAATCGCCATCGTAACGGGCGCGACAAGCGGATTTGGTTTATTGACCGCTTTAAAACTCACCGGCACTCATTTCGTAATCGCAACGGCGCGCCATCCGGAAAAAGCGGAAGCTTTGCGGAACCGCATAGCAGAGCTTTCGATCGAGTCATCGATTGCCGTCGCTGAACTTGATGTCACAAACGAACAATCGATTTCATCATTTTCCGAAGAGCTGAAACGGTACGAACAGATCGACGTTCTCGTCAATAATGCAGGAACGGCATACGGCGGATTTGCTGAAGAGCTTTCTCTTGACGACTACAGAAAACAGTATGAGACAAATGTTTTCGGCCTGCTGGCGGTCACGAAAGCGGTCCTTCCTTATATGAAGAAACACAGCGGCGCCAAAATCATCAATCTGAGCAGCATCAGCGGGCGGATCGCTTTCCCCGCTTTCTCGGCATATGCTTCATCAAAGCATGCGGTTGAAGGCTTTTCAGAAAGCCTCCGTCTCGAACTCCGTCCATTCGGGATCGATGTGGCCGTCGTTCAGCCGGGATCGTATCAGACGGCGATTTGGGAGACATCGTTTGCCGCGCAGGTCACTAAACCTGAAGCCGAATCACGGTACAGTACATATTTTGAGCGGATCTCTTCCTACATTGCGGCGAGCCGCAAACATTACGGAAACCCTGATGATGTGGCTGAACTGATCTGCCGCCTCGCTGCAAAAAAGCGGCTGAACAGGCTGCGCTATCCGATCGGCAAGGGCGTCCGCCTCCTGATCCTTCTCCACAGCGCCCTGCCTTGGCGAATTTGGGAACGTGCGGTCATTAAAAAATTGTTTAAATAAGGTTATTTAAAATAATTATAATTTAGTATTGATTTTAATTTTATATTTGTTATAATATAATTAACAAATGAAAAACACGAGGAGGAAATGTTACATGATCTCTCAACAATTAAAACAGCAAAATCCTGTACTTGAAAACTCAATGAATACGAATTTGTCAAACTGGTTCATCCTCTACACGAAGCTTCACCGTTTTCACTGGTATGTAAAAGGGCCGCAGTTCTTTACCCTTCATGAAAAATTCGAAGAGCTTTACAACCATGCCGCAGAAACAGCAGATGTAGTCGCGGAACGCTTGCTGGCCATCGGCGGACAGCCGCTCGCCACAATGAAAGAATACCTTGACCACGGCACAATCGCGGAAAACGGTTCCGAAAAAACGGCCGAAGAAATGGTTTCCGCACTTGTCAGCGATTACCGTCAAATCCGCGATGAAATTCAGCATACCATCGAACTGGCGGAAGACAAATCAGATCATTCTACCGCTGACCTTTATATCGCCCTGACAGAGGAAATTGATAAGCAAATTTGGATGCTTTCTTCATTTTTGGACAAGTAATATGAAAAAGCCATGGCAGACGCCATGGCTTTTATTTATGATTTGCTTTTCGCAAGTTTTGCTTTCATTGTTGTTTGCTTTCCATTTCTCAGCACCTCAAATGTGACAGTATCTCCTGCTTTTGCTTCTGTATAAAGAATTTTTCTGAGGTCTGAAGTGGTTTCGACGTTTTTGCCGTTCATTTTGGTGATGACGTCGCCGGCTTTCATACCCGCGTCAGCCGCAGGCGATTTCGGCGATACTTTATCGATGTACACGCCTTTATTGAGCTGGTCTCCGAAAAGGCCAAGCGTATTTTGCTGATACTGTTCAGGCACCTGCTGCATATCGATCATTTGCACACCTAGGAAAGGCCGTTCCACTTTTCCTTTTTCCAAAAGCTCGTCAACGATCGGCTGAACATCATTGCTCGGTATCGCGAAACCAAGCGATTCAACACCGCTTTGGCTAATCTTCAGGCTGTTGATACCGATGACCTGCCCACTGCTGTTAATCAGAGGCCCGCCACTGTTTCCAGGGTTGATCGCCGCATCTGTCTGAAGGACGTTCATATCCCAATTCCCTTCAGATGTGGAGACTTCAATCGTCCGGTTGACACCGCTGATGATGCCTTCTGTAACCGTTCTTGAAAATTGCAGGCCGAGAGGGTTCCCGATCGCAATTACTTTTTCGCCGGCGCGCAGTTTTGCGGAATCTCCGAAACTTGCAACCTTATCAACGCCTTTACTGCTGATCTCTAAAACGGCCAGATCAGTCAAAGCGTCGCTGCCGATAATCTTGGCATCTGCGGTCTTACCGTTGTATAAGGAGATGGTCACCTTCGAAGCGCCTTCAACGACGTGGTTGTTTGTGATAATGTAGGCCTTTCCGCCGTCTTTCTTAAAGATGACGCCTGATCCCGTGCCGCTCTCCTCCACGTCGTCTTCAGAGAAGCCGAAGCTCGTTTGAATATTTGAAACTCCGACGATCGCAGGTTCCAAATCTTCCACCATATCAGGAACGTTATCTGCGTTCGTGACAGGTTTTGTGGTGAAATTCTGCGACTGCTTTGGCTCTGTCTGTCCGGTTCCGGCGGTTTCGCTCGGATGATCGCCCGGCAGATACGGGGAGATTCCAAGCACTAAGCCGCCCCCGATGATGCCGCCCAAAATCGGGCTCAGCCACGAAGCCTTACGCCGTTTTTCTTTTGCCGCTCTCGTTTCCCTGGCATCTTCCAAGGCTGCAGCGGTTTCTTTATTCGTAAGATCTGACTGATCGTCTGTATCCTTCTTTAAAATCAGCTCGGGCTCCTTTGCCGGCTGTTCTGACTGCTGCTCCTCAGAACCTGCCGTTTGCGGCGTCTGCGCTTCTTCGTGAAGCTGCTCTTCATTTGCATGTTTTTGTTCGTCATCGCGTCTAAAATCCATAAGCGTACACTTCCTTTATTTTTCTTGTCTTCAACTATCGCAAATGGCATAAAAGCTTTAACATCCACAAAAAAAGAGACCCGGCCGTCGTTCACTCTGTGTTCATTCCCTTTCTTCCCTGATAAATATGTTACGAAAACATTGTGGGATAAAAATGAAAAGAATATGTGAAATTATGAAAATTGACCAGTCTTATGTTAAAACTAGTATAATGACGTAGAAAGGATGTGAACCGCCCTTGTCATACTCCATTTATCTAGTTGAAGATGAAGAGAATTTAAATGAATTGCTGACAAAATACTTAGAGAGTGAAGGCTGGCACGTCACTTCTTTTCTAAACGGCGAAAGTGCCAGGCAAAAAATAGGCCAGTCACCTCATTTATGGATTCTCGATATCATGTTACCAGATATCGACGGGTATACGCTAATAAAAGAAATAAAAAAACAAGATCCGGAAGTCCCCGTCATCTTCATTTCTGCGCGCGATGCCGATATTGACAGAGTGCTGGGGCTTGAGCTGGGAAGCAGTGACTATATATCTAAGCCGTTTCTCCCCAGGGAGCTGATCATCCGCGTCCAAAAGCTGCTCAAGCTGATATATAAAGAAGAACCGAGAGAGAAGAAAAAAGGAACGCCGATTTCCTGCTATGAAGTCTATGAAAACTTGAGAGAAGTCTATGAAAATGGCAGCATGATCAATTTGACGTCAAAGGAATTTGATCTTCTGCTTCTATTTATAAACAACCAGGGCCGCGCCTTTTCAAGGGAGGATATCCTCACCAGCGTCTGGGGAGATGATTACTTCGGAACCGACCGCGTCGTCGACGATCTTGTCAGAAGGCTGCGCAAGAAAATGCCCGAACTGAAAGTGGAAACCATCTACGGGTTCGGCTACAGGATGTTGAAATCATGAAGAACAGGTCACTCGCCTTTCAAATTTGGAGTGTCATTTGCGGCATCCTGTTAACGGTCTCGATTTTGCTGACGTTTTTATTCTCGACGACACTGCAGAACTTTTTTACTGATGAAATTTATACAAACATTGAAAATGAACAGCATGTTCTGACGGAATACGGATTTTCCGATTCACCGGAAAGAGGCTTCGGCGGAAGCGGCGGATCGCGAAGTACAAACCGCCACGTTCAGCACGTCCTGCTGCCTGAGAAAGGAACCGTCTATCAGAGCCCGCAGATTCTCCCCGATTCATTTATCGAGAAGGTTCAGAAGCTCGGCAAAAGACAGGACGAGTCATCGAAAAGGTATTCGGAGAATGTCAATGGAGAGCACGTTTTCTTTGTGCTCAAAAAAATCCAGACCCAGGACCAGACGTTTCTGCTGTTGTCCTATGCGCTTGATTCATACAGGGACGATTTGTCACATACGCTGTTTAAGCAGCTGCTGTTTATTTTGATCGTCGTCATTTTGCTGAGCTGGATTCCTTCAATCTGGCTGGCGAAATATTTATCAAGACCGCTCGTCACGCTCGAAAAGCACGTCAAACAAATCTCTAAACAGGATTGGGATGATCCCGTGATTGTCGACAGGGAAGACGAAATCGGCAAGCTGGGGCACACTATTGAAGACATGCGGCAAAAGCTCATCCAGAAAGATGAGACAGAACGCACGCTCCTGCAAAACATCTCCCACGATCTGAAAACGCCGGTCATGGTCATCCGCGGGTATACCCAGTCGATCAAAGACGGCATTTACCCTAAAGGAGATTTGGAAAACACGATTGAAGTCATTGAAGGCGAAGCGGAAAAACTCGAAAAGAAAATCAAAGATCTTCTTTATTTAACAAAGCTTGATTATTTGCTGAGACAAGAAAGACAGTACGGAACTTTTGATATACAAGAGGTCATTAAAGAAGTTGTTGAACGCTTGAGATGGTCCAAAAAAGAATTGAACTGGAAGATTGATCTTGAAGAGGAAACAATGTTGACGGGCGATCAAGAACAATGGAGCAAGCTGTTGGAAAACGTTCTTGAAAACCAGATCCGCTATGCGGAGTCATGCATTGAAATCAGCGTCAGGTCGACGAAAAAACATACGTTGATCACCATTAAAAATGACGGACCACACATTGAAGAAGAGATGCTTTCCAGCCTATATGAGCCTTTTAATAAAGGGAAGAAAGGCGAATTCGGCATTGGACTCAGCATCGTTAAACGAATCTTAACGCTCCACCATGCTGACATGACCATTCGGAATGATCAAACCGGTGTGTGCTACTCAATATCCGTTCCGCGAAATTAGACTGTAGACGCTGCAGTCTTTTTTCATATAAACGAATAGCCGTTGAAATCCCGGTAGCTCGGCTTCATCGTGTTTTTTGGCTTTTTCATCCATTTCTTTTCGCACAGGACGTGCTTTGGATATTTGACTTTGTCTACCTTAATTCCCCTGCTGCGCAGGCGCCTGATCATGTCATCGATTTCTTTCATCAACATTCACCCTTTCTCCACAAATTTTGACCACTCGGTCACCTTACTTTATAATATAAATAATATCAAACAAAAAAACAAGTTACAATCTAGTTAAAAATATAACGGAGCAAAAAAAGTGACCCATCAGTCACCCCGGTTCGCCGAAAGCCGCTTTCGGGTTCGATCTTTCAGGAAGGTGAAAGCCATGAAACAAAAAGAGAAAGTCATTATTGAAACAGCCATCAAACTTTTCGCAAAAAAAGGATACAGTTCTACTTCAGTCCAGGAGATTGCAAAAGAGTGCCAAATGTCAAAAGGAGCTTTCTACATTTATTTTAAATCAAAGGAAGCGCTCCTCCTTTCAGTCCTTCACTACTACTATGAAAGAATCTTTACCCGAATCCAGAAAATCAAAACAGAGCATAACAATCCGCGCGATGTGTACCGGATGCAACTCGTCGTTTTTTTCGAAAACATTTTGGAGCATAAAGAGTTTATCACGATGCAGTTTAATGAGCGGTCAATGCCGATCAATGAAGAAATTGAAGCGTTTGCGAAAAAAATGCGGAGAACCACGCTCAGGCTGCACATCGAAAACATCCAGAACATTTACGGCAAAGACATTGAACCGTACAGCGCCGAACTGTGCTTTATGATCAACGGAATGAGCGATGTCTACCTTGAGCTGATGATTTTGCTGCACCATTCGTTCGACCTGCAGTCTCTTGCCGACCACATGCTGAACCGCCTCGATGATTTGGCGAAGGGGATGATCAAGCGCAATGACCAGCCGCTGATCTCGTTCGAAAAAGCAGACGAATGGTTCGGCCCGTTTTACACATTTGATCCGCTGAAGGACGCCCTGCTCAATGAAATGCGCGTCAAAGCGAACAAGCAGTACAACGGCGCTCCTCCTGCCGACCTTGCCGAAAGCCTGGATATTCTGGAGAAAGAGCTGAGAAAAGAAAAGCGCAAAAACGTCATCATCAAAGGCATGATATCCAACTTGAAGGAATATCCCGCGATTCGAAAAGAAACGGACAAACTCGCTGAATTGATCAAAAAAGACATGCACCATCCGCACGGATGATCTGCAAAACAAAACCGGCTGCAATGCATGCAGCCGGTTTGTTGTTTATGCTTTCGGTTTCACCATTTCTTCAGGTTTTACAACTTCGTCGAACTGCTCCTCTGTTAAAAGGTTCAGCTTGAGAGCTGCTTCTTTCAGTGTCAGCCCCTCTTTATGGGCCAGCTTCGCGATTTTCGCCGCATTTTCGTATCCGATATGCGGGTTTAAAGCCGTAACCAGCATGAGAGAGTTGGTTAGGTTCTTTTCAATTGTTTCCCGATTAGGCTCGATTCCTACCGCACACTTGTCATGGAATGAATTCATGCCGTCGGCAAGAAGCTGAACGGATTGCAGGAAGTTGTAAATAATCACCGGTTTAAAGACGTTTAGCTCAAAGTTCCCCTGGCTTGCAGCAAAGCCGATCGTTGCGTCATTCCCCATGATCTGGGATGCGACCATTGTCAGCGCTTCGCTTTGCGTAGGGTTGACTTTTCCAGGCATAATCGAGCTTCCCGGCTCATTTTCCGGAATAAGCAGTTCGCCGATTCCGCAGCGCGGTCCGCTTGCAAGCCATCTGACATCATTGGCGATTTTCATGAGATCTGCCGCAAGCGCTTTTAGTGCCCCATGCACGTGTGTCAGTTCATCATGGCTTGTCAGCGCATGAAACTTATTAGGCGAGCTTTTGAATGTCTGTCCGGTCAGGGCGCTGATCTCTTGGGCAACGGTGCTTCCGAATTCAGGGTGAGCATTAATGCCTGTTCCCACGGCAGTTCCGCCAATGGCAAGGTCGCGGATTTTTTCAGCCGCTTCAAGAACCATCTCTTTAGAGCGGTCCAGCATGTATACCCAGCCGCTGATTTCCTGTCCCAATGTCAGCGGTGTCGCATCCTGCAAATGAGTGCGGCCGATTTTGACAATGTCTTTGAACGCTTCAGCTTTTTCATGCAACGTGCTTCTCAAGCGGTCAATCGCCGGGATCAGTTTATCGTGAATGGCGAGGACAGCAGCCACGTGCATCGCTGTCGGGAATGTGTCGTTAGAGCTTTGGCTGCGGTTGACATCATCATTCGGATGAATCTTCAAGCTTGATCCTTTTTCCTGCAAATAAGCCGTTCCCCTGTTTGCCACGACTTCATTCATATTCATGTTGCTCTGTGTTCCGCTGCCGGTCTGCCAGACGACGAGCGGAAAATGGCTGTCATACTTTCCTTCTAAAATATCATCGCATACGGAAACAATCGCTTCCCTTTTTTCCGCTTCAAGATTTCCAAGCTTTTCATTGGCAATCGCAGCGCTTCTTTTCAAGATTGCAAACGCATACACAATTTCCTGCGGCATTTTCTCAGAACCGATTTTAAAGTTCTCCTTGCTTCTTTGGGTTTGGGCTCCCCAAAACTTATCAGCGGGAACCTTGACTTCACCCATCGTATCTTTTTCAATTCTGTAGTCCACTTTCGTATCCCTTCCTTCTATAAATCTGCGATATTCTATAGTTCGATAAAAATCGATAAAACCCTTCCATTTAAATTTTATCTTTATTTTAATTTTAGCTCAATATAAACTCGGGAATCTTTTGCATATTTATATTTCGGGTTTGTCTTGCCGTATTCTTTCGATACATATGAAACCTCATAATGCTTAGAAAAAGATTGGATAATGCGTTCAATCTCTTCCGGTTTCCCCGTAAGCCTGATCTGCGCCAACTTTTCTCACTCCGTCTCTGTTCAATGAAAATTTCACCAAACACTACTGTAACACAGTATATTGTTTTTTTAACAGGAAAAGATAACCTATATCAAACTCCAGAAACACCAGGGCAGGTGACGATCATGACTCAGTCGGAATTCAAAGAACACATCCATGAAAATCTCGCAATGCTCCTTCCCCATCTCGAGCACAACGATGATCTGATTCAAAATAAAAAAATGCTGAAAAACGGAATTATTTTTTATTTTTTGTACTTTAAAGATTTGAATGACGACAAGAAAATCCAGAAAGCTGCGAAATTGCTGGTCTCCGATGACAGCTCTTATTCATTGGAGGATGTCCGGCTCCGTTTAAATAAGCTGAATGCGGAACCTGTCACAAAAGAGAAAGACGCAATCAACGCGATCTTTAAAGGAAAGTGCCTGCTCTTGATCAATGGCATGAATGTTATTTTTACATTGCCGACAGCCGAGAAAAAGAAAAGAAGCCTTGGAGAAGTGAATACGGAAAACGTCGTCAGAGGCCCGAAAGTCGGTTTTATCGAGGATGTCGATACAAATGTGGCCCTGGTCAGGCAGCGTGTCCCGGATAAAGAACTGACCGTTGAAAAAGTCCCGCTCGGCAAGAGCAAGTTTAAAGACGCGACCATTCTCTATATCCAGGGCAAAGCGGACGATTCGATCATTAAAGATCTTAAAAAACGCCTGAAGAAGGTTCGGCTGGATGATATTCAAGATTCGGGCGTTCTTGAAGAGTTAATCGAGGATAATAAGTACTCGCCGTTTCCGCAGATCCAGAACACCGAAAGGCCTGACAAGGTTTCTTCAGCGTTGTTTAATGGACGGATCGCAATCTTTGTTGATTACTCGCCATTTGCCTTGATCGTGCCTGCTTCTTTCGGAATGGTGATGCAGTCCCCGGACGATTTTTATGAAAGGTGGATCGCTACCACCTTGATTCGATTTCTCCGGTTCAGCTCAATTTTCATCACCCTGTTCCTGTCGGCGTTTTATATTTCGCTTGTGTCTTTTCATCAAGGTATGCTGCCGACGGCTCTCGCTGTTACGATCGCAAGCACGCGCGAAAATGTGCCGTTTCCTCCGCTCCTTGAAGCGCTGATTATGGAAGTGACGATTGAGCTTTTACGGGAAGCAGGGCTGCGGCTTCCCAATCCGCTAGGTCAGACGATCGGCCTCGTGGGAGGCGTCGTCATCGGCCAGGCGGCGGTCGAAGCTAATATCGTCAGCTCCGTGATGGTGATCATCGTCAGCATTATCGCCCTTGCTTCTTTTACTGTGCCGCAGTACGGCATGGGTCTGTCGTTTCGTGTGCTTCGTTTTATTTCCATGGTGACTGCAGCCGTGTTCGGGCTTTACGGGATTATATTATGCATGCTCGTCATCTTCACCCATTTGGTCAGGCAAAGAAGCTTCGGCATCCCGTATTTTAACCCGAACCATTTTTTCAGCTTAAAACATACGGATGAAGCCATCATTCGTCTGCCAACAAAAGACCGGGAGGTGAACCCTAAAAATGAATCCAAAAAATCAGCACGATCGGATTAGCACGTATGAAGCCGCTTCGATCATTACGAGCACAATGCTCGGTGCAGGCCTGCTGACGCTGCCCAGGGCGCTGACGCAAAAGACGCTGTCGCCCGACGGATGGATCGTATTACTCTTAGAGGGGCTCGTCTTTTTTCTCATTATCTACATCAATGCCAAAATCGTTAAAAAACACAACGTCCTGTCTTTTTTTGATTACACAAGAGAAGGCTGCGGCTTTATGATCGGGAATATTCTCAACCTTTTAATCGTTTTATACTTCATGGGCGTGGCCAGCTTTGAAGCGAGAGCAATGGCGGAAATGGCAAAGTTTTTCCTTCTTCAGTTCACGCCGATGAGCGTGACGATTTTTGCTTTTATCGTCTGTGCGATTTATTTGGTCGTCGGGGGTATCAGCGATATGTCAAAGATATTCCCGTTCTTCCTGTCCGTTACCATTGTCATTCTTTTAATCGTCTACGGACTGAGCCTGAATATGTTTCAGCTGAACCATTTGCGGCCGGTCCTCGGCCTTGGATTGGAACCGGTCAGCAGAGCTTTGACGGTGGTTTCCATTTCATTTTTAGGGGTGGAGCTGATGATGTTTCTGCCGAAATACGTCAAAAACAAAGAAAAGCTTTTTAAGGCATCTGCGATCGGATTTGGGATCCCGCTTTTCTTATATACCCTCACCTTTGTGGTCGTTGTCGGGGCGCTGACCGCGACTGAGGTTATGACGTTGACATGGCCGACGATCTCGTTATTTCAGTCTTTTGAGATAAGAGGAATTTTCATCGAACGGTTCGAATCTTTTTTGCTCGTCATTTGGACGATCCAGTTTTTCACAACGTTTGTCGTCTATACGTACTTTGCCGCTTCAGGACTTGAAAACGTGTTCGGATGGCCTGTGAAAAAAAATGTCCTCTTCATCGGCGCCATTATCTATCTGGCATCTCTTGTACCCCAGGACGCCAATCAGGTGGTCGCCTTCAGCGATTACCTTGGGTATATCTTTATCGTTGTTTTCTGTGCGCTCCCGCTGCTGATCTTTTTGCTCGTGTCCGTCAAAAGGAGGTTTACATCTTCGTGAAAAAAAAGGGAATGTTAGCAGCCTTGTCCCTGCTTCTCCTTTTAACAGGCTGCTGGGACAGCAGGCAGATCGAAGAGCTCAGCATTGCCATCGGTCTTGGTGTGGATAAAGGCGAGAACGATAAAAAGGTGAAATTAACGTATCAGTTTATTGTTCCTAAAAAAATCGGACAAGACGGCAGCGCTCAGGACCCGACCAAAGTGGTGTCCACCTCCGGAAACACGGTTCATCAAACCATCCGTTCCACCGCTTTGAAAAATTTCCCGGTATTCTCGCAGCATCTGCAAGTTCTGATTTTCTCGGAGGAGCTTGTATCCGATATTTCGCTGGAAGCGTTGATCAATCAATTTATTAGGGACAACAGCATCAGAAGGAGCAGTGAAGTCTATATGACGCCCGGAGCGGCCGACAGCATATTGAAGGTTGATGATGCAGGTGATCCCGCGTCTGACGTGATCCACAGCATCTCTGAAAACAGAGCTTCAACGATCAAGCTGCTGAAACCTGTCACATTGAACGACATTTCGATCAAAATGCAGTCTGATTTATCTTATATCATGCCGAAGGTTGTCACCGAGAAAGGGCAGCTCCAGCTTGAAGGCGGCGCCGTCATCAAAAACAACAGATACCATGCAAACCTTTCGCCCCCTCAGATCGAAGCGCTGAATTTATTAACGGGTAATGTCATCGGCGGGGTGATCGACTCCAGGCATGATGGACATTTGTTCTCGTATGAAGTGTTTTCGATGACCCACCGTGTACGGACGATGAGGCAGAACGGAAAGTACAAATTTGTCATCAATGCCAATATTAAAGGAAGGCTGTCAGAGGACTGGTATCTGGGAGAGGATTCTTTTAATGATCAATATATTAAAAACATAGAAAAATCGGTTCAAAAAGACATCGAAAAGCGGGTTGAACAGCTGATCCATGTCCTGCAGCACGATATCAAAACGGACGTCACCGATCTTTCCGACAATGCGCGGATCAATTTTCCGAAGGAATGGGAAAGAGACAGATCCAATTGGGATAAGCACTTCAGCGAAGCCTATATCGACTATCATATCAAAGCGACGATTCAGGACTTTGGGACAAAAGGTGCGACAAAAAGCAGATAGCGGCCCGTTTTTCTGATAGAATGTGTTTGAAAGGGTGATGAGCTTGAAGCGGATATTGCACATGACAGGCATTTTTTTGATTGCAGCGGCTATCATTCTGTCCGGATTCATTATCAGTGATGTCGCTTATGATCCGTTTATGGAGGATTCGCAGTCGATGCTTTTCTTTACGATCGGCACATACCTCACCACTCCGTTTTTTTGCTTCATTGGCGGATTCATTTTGCTAGGCATCGGCAAATTGATCGACTTGCAGGAGAAACACAACGCCATAGTGGCCGAGCGGCTCGACATCATCTGCCAAAATGGCACAGCTGGCGAACATGCACGCGAAGAAAACGAGACCGCCCAACTTACCGCCCGCACGGTTGAAACAGATTCATTCACTCTTCCTGCCGCTGAGGACCGAAAATACTGGAACGGCTGAAAAACGGCTTTCTTGAGAAAGCTGTTTTTTTGTTTGATCAGTCGACAAGTTTGTTTCGGTGGGCGTAGACTGCGGCTTGTGTCCGGTCGTCGACTTCAAGCTTGGAAAGGATGTTCGTCACATGCGTTTTAACTGTTTTAATGGTGATAAATAATTCTTCGGCAATATCTTTGTTTGTTTTGCCTTCTGCTACAAGTTTGAGGATTTCCAATTCTCTTGCCGTCAGCGATTGATGAAGGGGCTGTTCGCCGGCTGAGTGTCTCAGCTTGGACAATACTTTTCCTGCGACTTTGGCTTCAAGCTTTGGTTCTCCTACGCTCGCAGCCCTGATCGCATCGGCGATTTCACTCGCTTTCGACGTTTTCAGCAAATAGCTGAGCGCTCCGGCTTCGATGACCGGATAGACCTTGTCATCATCAACGAAGCTCGTCAGAACGATGATTTTCGGATCGGCAAGCTGCCGGGAGATTTCTTTCGTGGCCTCAATTCCGTCCATCCCTTCCATTACAAGATCCATCAAAATCACGTCGGGTTTGGTTTCAAGCGCCAATTCAACGCCGTGCTTTCCGTCTGAAGCCTCTCCAATCACTTCAATATCAGGCTGGGATTCCAGGAAAGCGGCCAGCCCCATTCTTACCATCTCATGATCATCAATTAACAATACTCGAATCACCTTTTAAGCCTCTCCTTTTTGTTGTTCAAAAATCGGAACCTTTACATCAACTTGTGTTCCTTTTCCCGTAAATGAAATGATTTCGGCCACTCCGCCGACTTCGCTGGCTCTTTCCTTGATCGAGTTCAGCCCGTACGAAGATGTTTTGACGGCGTCCATCTTAAATCCTTCACCATTGTCTATGACTTTCAACTGGAGCTGATTGTTCCTGAGCAGAAGTCTGACGGTGACTTTTGTCGCTTTTGAATGCCGGAACACGTTTGAGAGCGCTTCTTGAACGATCCTGAACAGGTGGTCTTCCACACCTTT
The DNA here is from genome assembly GCF_037976035.1 of Bacillus sp. FSL K6-0972. NCBI lineage: Bacteria > Bacillati > Bacillota > Bacilli > Caryophanales > Bacillaceae > Bacillus > Bacillus sp. FSL K6-0972. The sequence goes on from NZ_CP150260.1 coordinate 3,558,134, forward strand.
CGGAAGTTTGCCCGCATCCTCGATCTCCCAATCGATGTCAATCGACTGTTTCGCTTTAAATTCTTCCAAAAGGTCTGCAAGCCCTTCTTTTAGACCTTTCCCTTCAAGCGTAACAGGTCGTAAATGCAAAAGCAGCGCCCGCATTTCATTCTGGGCATCGGCCGCCATTTTTTCGACCATTTTCAGCCTTTGGGCGAGCTTTTCGTCAGCGGCAGCGTCGATTCCCTCCAATACGGCTGAAGTCATCATGGAAATCGCAAACAGCTGCTGGCTCACCGCATCATGCAATTCGCGCGCGAGACGCTGCCGCTCTTCGGAGATCACCGATTTTTTCATTTGATCCTGCCATTCCGCTCTCTCATTGGACAGCTTTTGCAAAGAGGCAACCTGTCTTTCGATCCGTTTGGCCATCTCATTGAGCTGGTCGGCGGCCAGCCCGATCTCATCGTCTCCAAGCGACGGAATCCTGTAGGCAAAGTTGCCGTTTTCGTACTTTAGAATAGACTCGATCAGCTTTTCAAGCCGTTTTTTCAGCTGATTGCCGAACATATAGCCTGAGCCGAATCCAACAGCGGCGCTGATCAATGCGAGAAGCGCGATAAACGGAATCCCGAACCACCTGGAAACGATAAGTACACTCGGATCCAGCTGGTAGTAAAACAGCATAAAGCCCAATACTGCAATAAAAATCGTAAAGCTGACACCAAGGGATAAGCGGACGGCGCGCCATTGAATGTTTGCAAGTCTGTTTGTTCTCATATGAACCGCACATCCACATCGCCGATAAACAGCGAAATCGAAATTTTGACCCGTCGTGCCGACTGCTCGTAATTCTCTGTCTCGGAATAGATTTGATTGCCGATGCCGCTTTTTCGGCCGCCGATGACGTCAATGTCTCCAACGAATGCAGAAGAGCTGATGGACACCTCAAGATCGGACGGAATGTAAATATCGACATCTCCGATCAACCCCGTAATGACGATGGTGTTTTCTCCCTCTGAAATAATCGCCTTTGACAAATCGATTTTCACGTCACCGATAAACCCGGAGATATTCAAGTCATTTAAGTCAAAAGGTGTTTTCATCAATTTTACATCACCGAAAAAGAAGCTGCGCTGTCCCGGGCTGTTCTTCTCCTGAAGCGGCTTGGAATCCGCCTTTTCCTTTCCTCTTCCTTTCGGCTTATGACGGTCAAATACCGGCTGATTTGTCACCAGCCGGTACCCCGCATAAATTAAGAAAGCTGCAAAGAAAAAGCCGAACAGGCTGAATGTAATGCTGAAGATGTCTTTTAACAGCAGAAAGCCTGCAAAAATATACATGACAGACCCGAGCCAGCGGCGGGAATATTTGTGGAGAAAATACCCGGCAAAAAGGAAAGCGAGCGGCCAGAATAACGCGTCTCCAAGCCCGCTGTTTTGCAAAAATATGCTGATTCCGAAGAGAACAATGATCAGTCCGATCAATTGGTTTTTTGTAAGACGCATGCTGACTCGAGCCCCCTTTCTTCTTGTCGATTACTCAATTGAGACATTCCCGCTCGTGATGGAGATGTCGATTTTATTTTTTCCATTTCCTTTTTTTCCAGTCAGCGTCCGTTTCTCATTGGTCACTTTGTCAAATGAATAGGAATGATTGATGTTCCCGCTTGTCGACTCGGCTTCAAGACTGATATCAGCATCATCGGGAAGTTTGAGCTTGGTGTTTCCGGATGTCTGTTTGATGCTCAGAGGATCGTTAATCTCTGTAAAAGAAGCACGCAAATTGCCCGAAGTCTGTTTGATGCTGAGTCTGCCGGTGACATTTTCAAGTTTTGTATTACCGGATGTGGAGCGGATGTCAGCAGTTGCCGTTTGAACGTTTTCCAGCCTGACCGACCCTGACGTCCCTTTTACAGAAAGGTTTTGCGCCTGAAGGTCATCGGCCTTGAGGCTGCCGCTTCCCGACTTTAAGGCTACATTTCGCAAATGCAGACCGCCGCCGGACAGTTTGACATTTCCGCTTCCCGAAGAAATCGCCAGATCATCTTGATAATCAGAAGGGACCTTGACAATCAGCTCATTTTTCTTCCAGAAAAACGGCCAAAAGCCTTTCGAATGAGCGGAAAGCTGAAGTGTACGCCCCTGTTCTGACGAATCAAGCCGGACGTTTTTCCCTGAAATCTCGGCTTTTATATCATCGCGGTTTTCAGCTTGAATGTTGACTGTTATACTCTTTGCATCAATGTCAATTTTATCGATGTCTTTTGCCTGTGCATGGTATGTGCGGGCTGACTCGTCATCGAAGCCGAAGAAAGAAAAGCCTTCACGCCCATTAAACATCATGCCGGCAAGGATGAGAATGCCGGCGATGATCAGCAGTTTTCCAACCGTTTTTTTCATGTGGATAATCCTTTCGGCTAATAAGTGTATGCTCCTTATTATAAGGAAAATGAACTTTGAAAGAAATCAAAAATTGCATAAGGGGCCTGTGAGAGCCCCTATTCGTTTATGCATTTCCCGCATGTGTCTGCTTCTCCAAGCCTGTCTTTTCAGCCCTCATTTTTTCCAGCTCTTCTTCCACCTCTCTTGCATACTCAAGGCGGCCGAATGGGCTGCTTGATGAAGCGGATAATTCAGCATAGCTGTTCACCTTTGTTTCCATCTCTTCAATGCGGTTTTCCACTCTCATAAATTCCCGGTAGGCACTTTCGCTGTCGATTTTATTAAATGATGCATTCATATGTTCTTTCGCTTTCACCGCGTTTGCCCTGGCAATTAGCGCATGCTTGCGGTCTTTGATATCGCGCAGTTTAACCTCAAGTGTCTCCAGCTGTTCCTTTAATTCGGCAAGCTGCTTTTTCGCGTGCTGGTGAGCGTCCTTGTATTCAGCAGCTTTTTCTTCAAAATACTTCATTTCTGAGAGCGCCTTTTTAGCAAGTTCTTCTTCACCTGCATCGAAAGCTAGCTGAGCTTGGTTTCTTCGCTTGACAACAAGCTTTTCGGCTTCTTCCACTTTTCCTTTAAAACTATGTTCAATTGTCTGCTGCTTAACGATGGTATGCTTCGCCTTGGCAATATCGCTTTCCATGTCGCGTACGTATTGATTCAGCATCACCCGGGGGTTCTCAAGTTTATCCAATCCTTCATTTACTGATGCGACAAACATGTCTCTGATTCTTTTTAAAGCCATGATCTCGTCCTCCCAAAATATTTATTTATTCTTTTTCAAAAACTCTTCCCACTCTGCATCAAAGCCTGTGTCATATGAAGCAGCGGCAGGCTCCGTTTTCTCTGAATAAAGGATGTCATCCTGTTTGTCATCCTGCTTCATCATTTTCCATCCGAAATAAACCATGGCTGCAGCAAGCGCGATGCCGATCAGAAACGGCAATGACCCTCCCAAAAACATGATGCCGAAGATCGCAGCCAGTACCGCGGCAAACTGGCGGCCTTCCTTCCATTTTTTTACGGAATAGAATAGAAGCAATGCCCCAATAGCACCTGTAACCAATCCGCCGAAATGGCCTCCGCCGAAGAACAGGGAGACGCCAAAAAGGATTAGAAAAAAGCCGATGATGGACTTCCCATTTATATTCATATTTACTCCTCCTTTCTCGTTCATGTCTTCACTATAGTCAATTTCAGGCTTCGACAAAACGAGTCACAGATTGATTTTGCCGTACGACCAGGGTCGTATGGCACATCGGACCCGCTCGCATAAAAAGACCGCTCATCCCAGCCAGAGAGCGGTCTTTCTGCACTTTCTTCTGCTATGATTTCACCTTAGGATTCCAGCCGTCCAGTACATTTTCAACTGTCCATTTCTCAGCCTCATGATCGGCAAGCTGCCTTCGGTCCTCATGCGAAATCGCACCCGGACCCGTATTCCCGTATTCGTACAATCTGGCATCGGCTGCAGAAAAGCCTGACATATCCGTCCATCCCTCAGGCTTGATGTGTGCGCCTAAATCGCAGCGGTGATATAACACACTGGCGATGGCGTCGGGGTCTCCTCCCGGATGCCAAGGACGCCCGAGGTATACCGTTCCAGCCGCGGCATCGCTTGTCAGTCTGCAGTTTGTCAACAATAAGCCGAACGGCTTCGCGATATGCGTGCTCGCAGCTGTCACATAACCGTTGTTGGTAGCGGACCCCCGGTCAGCGCTATGAATCTGGCACTCTTCAAATACAGCTCTTGCTCCTCCGAAAATGAAGTCGACATCACCTTCTATATAGCATTGATAAAAATATTGCGTACCGTCATTGACAAACAGTGTATCTTGTCTTCCTATAAACCTGACATGTTTGAACGTCATCCTGTTTCCTTTCGTATAAACCGCCACCGCTTGCGTGCCGGTCGTGTCGACTTTTGTGCGGTCGAACGAGTTTTCAAACGTCAGATTTTCGGCTTCAACATGATCCGCATATATAAACACACTTGAACTTCCGGTCGTACCGTATTTCCCTCCTCCTTCCTTTTCTTTCCCCGCATAGTTGTCATACGTAATCACAGTCTCGTAACGATTTTCGCCGATCAGCTTCACAAACGGCTTTGTAGCCGGAATATGAACGACTTCTTTGTAAACCCCTTTTTTGATGAATATTACTTTCTGTTCCCGACTGTACTCTGGCAAAGCATCGATCGCCTCTTGAACGGTTTGAAATTCGCCGTCTCCATCCTTCGAAACCGTCAGCCGTATAGCAGCTGCCTCCCGATTGACCACTTGAACACTCCCTCTCTTTGAAAACGCTTACTTAAAGTTTACGACAAAAAGCCGTTTTCCCCTGCCGGAAAACGGCTTGATCTGATCAATTGGCCCGTTTCTGTTCGATAACAATTGGTGAATGGCTCATTCATAATTTTTTCTTTGTCCGGAATACGTCAGCGCTTCGTTCATATTCAACATCGACTTCCCCGAGCCGGTGGTTGACAATGCGCGCCGCCGCAAATAAATAATCGGACAGCCGGTTGACGTATGGCAGCGCAAGCGGCGGAATGTCTTCTTCTTTGGCCAAAGCGACAATCTTTCGTTCAGCTCTTCTGATGACCGTTCTCGCTGCATGCAAAAATGATGCCGCTTCTGTTCCGCCCGGAAGAATAAACTTGGTCAGCTGCGGCGCTTCCTCGACATAGGCGTCAATCCGTTCTTCAAGCATCGTGATCGATTCAGCCTTCAGCTTGCCTTCTTCCTGAACATTGACATGCGCTAAATCACTGCCGCAGTCGAACAGCTCATGCTGGATAGCGATCAACTCTGACAGAATATCTTGAAACAGCGCTTCTTCCGCTTTTAAATAAGACTGAGCCAGCCCGATGAAACTGTTTGCTTCATCCAGTGTGCCATACGCTTCCACTCTAAGATGATCTTTATCCGCCTTTCCGCCAATTAAACTCGTTTTTCCCTGATCGCCTGTTTTTGTATATAGTTTCATTTCATACTCCTCTCTTGATCACTTTTCCTTATAGTATACCCTGTTTATAACAGCTGCATAGATCGTTTCATTATGAAACACAAAATTCAGGAACAATCATCCAAAAACAAAGTTTTGTTGAATAAAGAAACACTCACTTTTATAATAGAAATGTAAACGGTTTTATTCAAAGACAGGTGGGATGAGGATGGAATTGAATCAGCAAACGGCCATTATCACCGGTGCAAGCCGCGGCATCGGCAGAGCCATTGCAGAGACGCTTGCGGATAAAGGAGCAAATATCGTCATCAATGGGACAAACGAAGAATTGCTCAAGTCCCTGTGCACACAATTGAATACCGAGAGAAAGTGCGCTTCTTATGTTGCAGGTGATGCAAGTTTGCCAGAAACAGCCTCGCTTCTCATCGCTGAGGCAAAACAGCAGTTTGGACGAATCGATATTTTGGTCAACAATGCCGGCATTAATTTGCGCAAAACGACCGTTGATACGTCGCTTGAAGAGTGGAAAAGAGTGATAGATTTGAATTTAACCGGCACCTTTCTCATGTGTCAGGCTATCATCCCGGAAATGATCATGCAGGGCGGCGGAAAAATCGTGAACATGAGCTCAACGACGAGCAAAACACCGCATCACAATGCCTCTCCTGCATACGGTGCTTCGAAAGCAGGCATCAACTATTTAACGATGCATTTGGCAAAGGAGCTCGCTTCACACCGCATTCATGTCAACGCCGTCTGCCCGGGGCCGATTGAAACGGATATGAGCAAGCAGTGGAGCGAGGAGTATCGTGCAGCAGTCGTCGAACGGATTCCGCTGAAAATGATTGGCTCACCAGAGCATGTCGCAAACGTTGTCGCCTTCCTAGCCTCTGACAAATCTGACTTTATGACGGGCGAAACCATTAATATTAACGGCGGCACCTACATGAACTAAAAAGAAGAGCCTTTTTGAAGGCTCTTCTTTTTTATGCAAGGCGCTCACGCGTACCGGACAGCATGATCGCCTGTCTCACCGCTTCTTCTAAACTGGCAGGATCGGCTTTGCCGGTTCCCGCAATATCAAAGGCTGTTCCGTGGTCAACACTCGTACGGATAATCGGCAGGCCGACTGTAATGTTCACACCTGCTTCAAGGCCAAGCACCTTAATCGGGCCGTGTCCTTGATCATGATACATCGCCACCACTATATCAAAGTCGCCTCTCACTGCTCTGAAGAAAAGCGTGTCAGCGGGCAGCGGGCCGAATGCCTGTATACCTTCACTTTGTGCGCGTTCAACGGCAGGGACAATTTTCTCTTCCTCTTCTCCATGTCCAAACAAACCATTCTCACCGGCGTGAGGGTTAATGCCGCACACGGCGATTTTAGGCTGCGGAATACCTGCGCGAATGAGCGTGTCATGCGCCAGTTGAATTGTCGTGTACACCCGTTTCGCATCAATGAGATGAATGGCGTCAAGCAGACCGACATGGGTCGTGACATGGACCACTTTCAGGTTCGGTGCAGCCAGCATCATCGCATAGTCCTTTGTTTGCGTCAATTCCGCTAAAATTTCGGTATGGCCCGGGTACATGTGCCCCGCTTTATGGAGGGCTTCTTTATTTAAAGGCGCTGTGCAAATGCCGTCAATCCGCTTCTCGTTGGCAAGGGCAATCGCCGTTTCAAGATAGCGGAACGCTGCATTTCCCGCTTCAGCCGACACCTCGCCGACTCTCAGATCATCTGTCAGCAGCTGAAGATCCAGGCAAGGAATGACGCCGGGCTTTACATCAGCTGCCTCTTCCGGCTCGCTGATTTTTACAATGTCTGCGTCTGAGCCAATGAACGTCTTCGCTCTGTTTAAAATGCTGTAATCCCCAATCACAAACAATGTTCCGTTTTCATGCAAACTGTTTTGCTCAAATGCCTTGATGATAATTTCCGGGCCGACACCTGCCGCATCCCCCATCGTCAACGCAATGATTGGTTTTGCCATCTGTCTTCCTCCTCTAAATTTCTCAGCACCTCAACGGCTCTTAGAACAGAATTGGTTTGACCATAGGCGCCCGCCTTTGTCACCGCATATATATCTGTGTTGAGCAGCTTGCCGAGCGGTATGCCCGCTTCAATTTCACCAAGCAGCTGAATGCCGTCTGCACCAAGCTCGTTACAAATCGCACGCGCTGTGTCTCCGCCTGTCAAAACGAGGCGTTTTAACCCTGTCATCTTGACGATTTCAGTTGTAACTGCACCAAGAAAACGGGAGAGCCGTTCGCCTACAGTCTGCCGGTCAAGGCCTTGGCTTCTCCCAAAAGCGATGATGCGCTGCACAGTTTCCGGCTTCGCATCAGTATAAAGCAGAACATCTTTCCCTTGATGAGCCAGCACTTGATCGAGCGCGCGCTTCTGCTCCCGTGCTTCACATCCATTTAATACGTTCAGCGGATTAATGCACACATCAACGGGATCCTGCTGCCCTCTTAAATATGCGAGCTGTCCATTTGTTGTGTTCGATGCACTGCCGGATACGATCATCACCGGCTCATTCCGTCTGTCTGTCTTGAGCGGCTTCTTTCTGACATGCGGGGCGAGTGCACCGGCCAGTCCGGCAGCGCCGACCCATAATATGGACTGGCCGCTGTTCATGAACACCTGCACGATGCGGCGCAAATCCTCATTTGTCTCTGCATCGCAGACAAACCATTCATGCCCTCGGGCTATCCACGATTTAAGGTCTTTCTGCACTTGTTCATCAGGTTTGCGAAGCGTTTCGATGCCTACCGCTTTTGGCAGAATTTGCGTCTGCCTGAAAAGCAATTCAGCGATCCGTGATTCTGCAACCGGTGTTTTCGGATCAATGGCTGCTTCAGTTTCATGGACAGGCAGCCCATTGACATAATGCACGCCATCCACAGTAATCCGCCTTGCATCAGGAAAAGCAGGGGCGATGACCGCTGCATCAAAACGCCCCAAATCCATCAGCGCTTTGATTTCGACCCCGATGTTTCCCCTTAATGTGGAGTCAATTTTCTTTAAAAAAAGGTGTGATTCAAGGTGTGCGAACGGATGCGATGCTGAACTGACTTCTTTGTAAGCCTCGCTCGGCGACGCACCGCGCGTATCCGTATCTAAAATCATGACATCTTCTTTGATATCCGCTGGATTTGCACCGGACTGGTCAAAAAGAACAGCTGCGCTCAGTCCGGCTTTAACAAACTGAACGCCTGTGTCATTGGCACCCGTCAAATCGTCAGCGACAATCAATATTTTTCGGCTGATGTCCGCTCCTTTTTTGCATCGTACGTTTGTCATATCGACACCTCGGTCTCATGCTATTCTTTCAGTTTTCTCCACAAGGTGGTGCGGTTGATATTCAATCGCTTCGCCGCTTTGGATTGATTCATATTCTCCTCCTGCAGCACCGCATGAATGATGCGCCGTTCGATGTCCTCAAGCGTTCCTTCCAAATAGCCTTTTAAGCTCTCTTCCTTGTTCTCGTTGGACAGACGGTCAAGCTGCGGTGCGGCTTCAGCCAATGTGATATATCCGCTTTTTACCGTCAGCACAAGCTCTTCAAGTAATCGCTTAAACTGCCGGACATTCTCCCGAAATGTCTGCTTGTGAAACGCGTCCATCACCTCAGGCGCAAGTCCGACCACTTGTGTGCCATAAGCTGAATTAAATTCAGCAATAAACAGTCTGCTCATGTCCTCCATGTCTTCCACCCTCTCTGATAACGACGGGACATAGAGCGTCAATCCTTGTAAACAGCTGTATAAATCAGGGTCAAATCGCCCTGCTTTCATTTCTTCAAATAAGTCGGCAGATGAAGAGGCGAGCCAGCGGATTTGCTGATCCGGCTTCATCCACTGCACGAAGAGATCATGCTGGACTTCGAGCGGCAGATGCTCGACATTTCGAAGAAAAATCGTCCCGTTCTGAACAGCCGGAAGGTCTTTCAGCAATGCGTACTCTTTCACCTTGCTGCAGTGAATGGTCACAAACGTATGCTGCTGCCGAGGGCTCATTTGATGAATCGCAAAGGCGAGATCTGATTTACCCGTTCCTTCCTCTCCGTACAGTAAAATAGGTTTATGCGTCTGGCTGAATGCCTGCGCTTGCTGAACCGTGTCCCTCATGGACCTGCTTTGTTGTGTAAATGATGAAAATGGCTGCAGTGAATGTACGGGCGCTGCAAGCGACCATGCAAGATGCCGATGATCACGGCAGAATGACGCTGATTGTTCAATGGCAATCAGCAGCTCCCCTTTTGAAAGAAGGGAGCCTTTCATATGCCAGACAACTTCTCCTGTTTCTAATTGGAAATACCCGCTTTGTTTGCCCTCTCTTATTGACTGTACGGCAAAAGCCAGCTCTTCCCACCATTCATGGATGGCATCGGCAGGTGCTATAGGTTCAAGAAGCCCCTCATTAATCCAATTTTTCACCGTTTTGTTCACAAAGCGGATCCGGCTGTTGTCACCAATAACGAGCATCCCTTTTTCTTCCTGATCGATCATCTCTCTAAACATCCGCTGCTCCTCGGATGCCTCCTTAAAGAGCCGGTACATTTGCTTTGCACTGTGAAACGCTTCTTTAACGGATTCACGGCCGGACGTGATCAGCATGCTTTGCATACCCAGCTCCTTTGCCGCTTTATCGGTAATGACGTCTCCCAATACAATTTGTGTTCCCTGCTGCTGAATGTCCCTCAGCAGATCCCATACTTCCATTTCTTCTTTAATCGTATATAAATCAACTTCTATTCCGAAAAGCTCGCTGATGGTGCGAACCCCTTGGGTAATATTTTCAAAGCCGACGACGGCTGTTTTTCCTTGATAATCTTTGATGAGCGTCAGCGCCCGCAGCAGATCATACCCGGAAACAGGGATATCCACGACAGGGATGTGCACGTGTTGCTGAATGAGCGAGGCTGTACCTCCGCGGCTCATAATAATATCGATTCCCTGCGATTCAGCTTGTTCTGCAATCGTAACGCCGGAGCGCAAATCGCCGACCTCCAGCTGAAATTGAATGTCTTGTTCTTCCTTCGCGAGCTCTGTCAATAAATCCCCTAAGCCTTTATACGGCGCAATGCCAAGCACTTTAATTTTCATGAAATGGATCCCCTCTTTCATTCTCTCTCAGGTCAAAGAGACAGTGAGGGAGTCCGTTCAAACGATTGGGACAGCCCCCTCGAACTTAAATTATAAATGATGCGATATAGGGATACAATTCATTCCAGTGCCGCGCGCTCGTTCAAACGGCTTTATTCCTGGCCGGCTGAGGCCCACGTTTTCGGGACACGTACATATTTAATCGCCTGACGGTAGTACGTAAAGGCAATATGCAGATCACCATCTTTCCCCTGCTTGATCGAGGGATAGGAAAACTCGCGGTTAAGCTTGTCTTTTGAGTTGTTCGTCATCGCATAACCATCGCCGACTTCGATGTTTCTTTTGACAGGCCATGTGATGCCGCCGTCCCGTGAAAGCGCCAATGTCATCGGCGCCCTTGGCGCTCCCCAGAAGGCTGGACGCGCTTCTGTGTCAACACCTGTTCTTGTATCATCCTCATCCTCAATTTCATCGTATAGAGATGCTCTTCTTTCGGTCGTTTCATTCGCATTCATATGATTGTATACGAGAGCAAGCGTCCCATCTTGAAGCGCTGTAAATTGAATCGAAGAGTTGTTGTTCGGCAGCTCGGTCGGCTCGGGCTCTGACCAGGTGCGGCCGTTATCAATAGACCGGCTCACATAAATCGAGTCTGCAAAACGGCTCCTAAACAGCGCAAGCAATGTGCCGTCTTGCAGTTTTTCAATATTCATATGAACACAACCAGTACTGCCCGGCACCTTCACTTCCTCCCACGACTTGCCTTTATCAGATGAAATTTTCACCGCGCTGATGTCACGGTTTCCAGTCCATTTCACGCCCGGCAGAGTGATGCAGTAAAAGACGGGCAGCAGCCAATCGCCGTTATCCAGAACAATGAGCGGCTGGCGGATAAAAGTCCCGGCTTCGCCAAACAACGTACCAATCTCGCTCCATGTCCGGCCTCTGTCATCCGATGTCCGGTATCTGACAACCGCTGTATCCTGATTGCCGGAAAGCTGCGCCGTATACATAAGCCAGAGCCGGCCGTCAGGCTCTTGGAAAAGCACAGGGTTTTGTTCGGAGCGGGAAGGATCATCTGACAGCTTTTCTGCCTGTGTCCACTCACCGCTTCCTTTTTCAAGCCTTGACATGAAAACCGATATATCCGGGATGCCTTCCTGCGTTCCACCAAACCAGACGCACAACAGATCGCCATTATCCAGCTCCAGCAGGTTGGCTGCATGGTTTTGCGGGCAGTCTGTCGGCAAAAACGCATCCTTTCTGGCCGAGTCGGTTTTATTTTCTCTGATGCGCCCATCTATCGGCAGGGAAACTTCACTTTGTTTCATCACAATTCCTCCTCCACATTTGACTCTTTTTTCGCAGGTGAGCTGATCAGACGGTCTAATACGAGCACAATAAACGGAACAATGATGGCGATGTACATGTTATCGATGCCAAACGGATTGTCCAACAAATACCATACCGTCGTCGATATGCCGGAAAGCGCCAAGCCAATGGTTGCTCCGCGGTTTGAATTAAAATATGGCAAATAAAAGCCCATCGCCGCTACAACGGCAATTGATGTCCGAAGCGCCCTCGTAAAGAAAGAAAGCGTTAACAATTCCGGTGCCAGCGCAACCCCGAGCAGCGGAATAAAACCGACGATAATAGAAACATATCTCGTGATTTTCATGCGCTGTTCCGGCGTTGGTTTTGCTTTCGGTACATAAAAGTCATCAATGATCAGCGTCGTTGTCGCCAGCGCAACCGTCGAAACGCCAACGAAAATAGACGCCACAAGGGATGTCGCCACAACCGCGCTCAGCACAGGATTCATGTGCTGCATAAACACCGGGAATGCGTAAATTGGATCAATATCCGGGTACAAATACCGTGCAGCAACGCCGATGACTCCAATGGCAATCGCAAGCGGCAGACAAAGCAGCGCTGCATACAGTGTCGACTTCTTTGCATCTTTCTCACTTTTCGATGAGGTAATAGCCTGTATAATAAACTGAGTCGCAAAAATCGCCCCCATGTTGCCGATAAACCAGGCGCCGATTGTCCCCCATCCGATACTGCCGTCCCAAGTGAAGAAATGCTCCGGCAACTGCTGCGTCATCGGCTCCCAGCCTTTTGTCAAATAGAGTGCAACCCCTAAAGTGATAAGAACTCCCGCATATTTAACAAGAGAATGCAGAATCGTCACCCAGGCAACGCCTTTCATTCCGCCAAACGTAAAATAAAAGGTACTGACAATCGCTGTAATGATCGCACACGTCATCAGCGGAAGACCTAAAATAGACGAAATGGCCGCCGATCCGCTTAAATAGTTTCCAAGATTCACAAGTAAAAGGGCCCCAATCATAATAATAGAAACGACAAGCTTGGTCGAACGGCCAAACTTTTCACTAATAATCCCAGAGATCGTATATTGGCCTGTTTTATAAAATTTCCCTACTAAGAAGTAGGAAAAAATAAAAAACGCAATCGAGACCGTTACAATCGACCATGAAGCTGCCAAACCATGTGTATAAGCTGATTCAGCGGTCCCGATTGTCGATTTGGTGCCGATGAATTCACTCATCAGCAGAATGCCGACAACAATCGCCGGCAGCGTTTTGGCAGCATTGTTGAATTCCGAACTGGATTTACTGCGAAACCGCATCGTCAGCCATGTCGTAAAGAGAATGTAAACCACAATCACTGCCAAAATAAACGTTATGACCGAAGCGCTTAAGACATCCACCCAAACTCCCCCTTTGTTTGTGAGCCTCTTACAGGCCCATGGTGAAAACCATATACAGATCCCGGCAGCCTACATATCCAGCAATTTCAAATAGACAGCTTCAATCTCCGCAATGGTCATTTGCTTTGGATTGTTATCCATGAGCCGTTTGACGTCGGCTGCCGCCTCAGCAAGCGATGGCACATCCTCTATTGATACCCCGAATGTCTTCAAATTTTGCGGAATATCCAAATCGGCGGTCCACTCTTCAATTTTCCGTATGACCTGCTCTGCTTGGCTGGCCTTCGAACCTTCTGACTCGATTCCAATCACGCCAGCCACATCCGCAAGGCGGTCAGTCACATGATCCGCATTAAAGGCCGTTACATGCGGAAGCAGCATTGAATTGGCTACACCGTGCGAAATTTTGTATTTCCCCCCGAGCGGATAAGCCATCGCATGAACCGCCGCTGTTCCTGCGCTTGTCAAGGCCATTCCCCCATACATGGCGCCAATGAGCATTTTTTCTCTCGCCTCCAGGTTATCTCCATGATGGTAGGCCTCCTGAATACTGGAGGAAATCAGTCTCATCGATTCAAGCGCAAACATGTCGCTGAATGGATTTGCTTTGTTGGAAATATAGGATTCGAGTGCGTGTGTAAATGCATCCATTCCGGTTGCAGCTGTGATCGCCTTTGGAAGACCGGTCGTCAAAACCGGATCTAAAATTACAAGCGACGGCAGCAGAAAGGAACTGACCATACCAATCTTTAATTCTTTCTCCGGGAACGTCACAATCGCATTCGGCGTCACCTCTGACCCTGTTCCGGATGTTGTCGGAATCAGCACAAGCGGAACGCCGGGCTTTTCAACGAGATTTGTGCCAATCAAAGCTGAAATCGGTTTTTCATTTGTTTTCAGAACAGAGAGGATTTTGGCCGCATCAAGCACACTGCCTCCGCCAATTCCTAAAATCGCGTCATGGCCTCCTTTAGAAAAAAGCTGAAAAACCTCTTCGATATTTTGTTCCGTCGGTTCAGGCTGTATATCCGTGTTGATTTCACTTGAGATGCCTTTTTCGGCAAGTATGTCTTTGATTTGGTTTGCATAGCCGAGAGAAACGATCGACGGCTGAGTTAAAATAAACACCGAACGAATCTGATTCAATCCGATCTGATCTAAGTGATCACCAAGCAAATTGAGTGAATGTGCACCAGCCTCAATTCGGGCGGCCGTTTGAAAATGATAAAGCGTCTTCATAACCTCACTGCTCCTTTGCCAGTTTTGCTACAATTCCGTAGCCTTCCAGCATCTTTTTCACTTTTAGTAACTGCTCTCCCGACAGCTCTGCAATCGGACTTTTAGGCGGTCCGACGTCGATGCCGGCAAGCTCCGCTGCTTTTTTTAGCGGCGCCGGCAGTGAACCGAATGAAAACGTATCACGAAGCCGCTGCAGTTGCTGTTGATAATGCTCGCTCTCTTCAATGTTTCCTTGTTTAAAAGATTCATAGATTGAAACAACGGTTTGCGGAAGCACATTGGCTGTGGCAGCTACAGCTCCTGTTCCACCCGCCTTCAATGTGTCCAAAATCAATGAATCGGTTCCTGCCAGGACGGAAAAGGACTGTTCCTTTGTACGCTCAAGATACGCCTTAATATTGGCGAAGCTGCCGCTGCTGTCCTTAATGCCGATGATGTTCGGCAATGCCGCCAGCCTTTCAACCGTTTCGGGCTCCAATGATAAGCCTGTTCTCGCCGGAATGTTGTAGAGCAGGACAGGAAGCGCGACATTTTCAGAAATCGTCCGGAAATGCTGATACAATTCCTCCTGTGAAGGTGCGACAAAGTATGGCGTAATAATCGAAAGAACATCCGCTCCGATATCCGCCATTTGATTGGATAAGGAAATGGTCGCCTCAGTACTGTTTTCTCCAGCTCCGATGAAAACAGGCACTCGTTTATTAACCGCTTTTACAACTGTTTCAGCAATTTGAAGCTTTTCCTCTTGCGAAAATAAATGAAATTCGCCATTTGTTCCTAAAGCAAAAATGCCATGGACGCCTGAATCAATTAAATGATTCACCAGCTTTTCTGCTGCACCCGGATGAAAAGCCTGTTCTTTTGTAAGCGGTGTCAGTATGGCAGGGATAATTCCCTCTACTTTCAAGTGGCTTCGCTCCCCTCTGTTGCATTTTTAAACAGAAAAATAGTAAAACGCTTTCACAAACTTTATTATAAAGGTGTTATGATTCATTAAGCAACACATTTTTTTAGATTTGGGATAAAAGAATGAAATCTTACCTTCAGCTGATGCGTTTTAAAACAATAAAAAACCTGTCCAAAGACAGGTCAAATTAATCTTTTAAAGCTTTCACACAAGCCGCTGTTTTATTTTGAATTTGTGTCAAAAAAGCGGTTTGATCCGCTGCCCGGCCGGATTGAGTGGCCGCTACAAGCACATCACTGCACAGCACATGGTGCTGGGCTGCGGCATTTGCTGCAGCGTTTATCGCCTTCACAAATTGACCATCTTGCAAACAGCCGTCAACTAACACCCACATGATCAAACGCCCCGCCGTATCTTTCATACCGACGATGCAAAGATCACCGCTTTCCGACACAATATGACAGTCAGCCAATTCAGCATCATGTTGGATAAACAGCGTTTCATCTTCAAAGGCTGACAGGTCATGCGGCCATCCAGAGTTATTTTCGCTTACGAAAACAAGTTTTCGTCTCCAAGCAAAGCCCCCTTCAGAGGACAGAAGACGGAGCGGGCGGTCTGCCAAAAATGCGATGCCGTGCGGCAAATATAGTTCAATTCGCTCTTTTAAAAAGAGAGGCTCGGTTTTCTGCGGGATGGTTTTCGCCTTGATCGTAAACTGCGGATTTTCACGCTGAGGATGGTCCAGCGCTGTGATACCCGTATCATACACTCGTCCGATACGCTCGGCAGAAAGGGCAGCTTCCGGGCGGTCAAGAACTTCCGCTTTTCCATCTTTCAACAACAGCAGGCGGTCACAGTATAAACTCGCAATATTCACATCATGAAACACCCCGACCACTGCGAGTTTGGATGCAGCCGTTTCTTGTTTCATTAAATCAAGCAGACTTTTTTGAAATGACAAATCGAGAAAACTCGTCGGTTCATCAAGCAGCAAATATTCGGGTTCCTGGGCAAGTGCCTGCGCTAAATACACCCGCTGCTGCTCTCCCCCGCTCAGCTCATGAATGGATTTCTGGGCGAAGCGAAGTGTGTCTGTCTGCTTCATCACCCTCTTCACGATATCATGGTCTTCCGCTGTCACCTGCCGAAAAAGGCCTGATTGATACGCGTAGCGGCCAAACTGTACCGTTTCCTCCACTGTAAAGGAAAAGGCCTGCTCCGTTTTTTGAGGAAGGACCGCCATTTTGCGAGCGAGCTCCTTCGTTTCGTACGCCCCGACTGAACGGCATTCAAGCAGCACCTCGCCGCTTCGAGGGGGAATTGTTCCCGACAGCATTTTCAGCAAAGTCGTTTTTCCGCTGCCGTTCGGACCAAGAATTCCTAAAAATTCACCCGGCTTTACAGCAAAGCTGATGTCCTGTAAGACATCCGTTTTTCCATAGCCGCCGGACACACGGATGACATCAATCATGAACTCGCCCTCCCCTGTAGCGCCGAATCAAAATAAAGCCGAAAACAGGTGCTCCTACCAATGCAGTAATAATGCCGATCGGCAGCTCGGACGGCTCAATGATGGTTCTCGACAAAAGATCTGACAGCACAAGGAACGAAGCGCCGTTCAGCATCGAGAGCGGCACAAGATGACGGTGATCCGTAATCGACAGAAGCCGGATAAAATGCGGAATGACGAGGCCGACAAAGCCAATGGTTCCAGACACAGCAACCGCACTGCCAGTTAAAATAGCTCCCGCCAACAAAACGACATATTTACTGCGCTTCACATTCACGCCGAGGAGTCTCGCTTTTTCCTCGCCATACGTCATCACATTCAGTTCTCTCCCGCTGATCAAAAGCGCGGCAGCGCCCGCAGCAAAAAAGGGCAGAAACAATGCGACATAGCCCCAGCCCCTCATCGATACGCTGCCGAGCAGCCAGTGGACGATCGGTTTTAAATCATCGCCGGTCAAAGCGATCATGAGAGAAATAAGCGCACCCAAAAACGAACTGAAGATGATCCCTGTTAAAATCAAAGCGGACAAGGTCAATGAAGGGTGTACCAGCCGCGCAAAGAACAAAACCAAAAAAATCACGACAACAGCCGCGGCAACGCTTAAAAACGGCAATGTAAAACTTCCGATCACCGGCAGCTGAATCCCAAAAAACAACGTGACCACTGCACCGACGGCTGCGCCTGACGAAATGCCGAGCGTATACGGATCTGCGAGCGGGTTTTTCAAAAGCCCTTGAAACCCGGCCCCCGCTGCAGCCAGACCCGCGCCGACAAGAGCGGCCAATACCACTCTCGGCAGCCTGATTTTCATGATGATGTTCGCCTCCGTCGGATCGGGATTTAACCCTTGAATACCAAACCATTCGTCCAAAAAAACCTTGATAATAGAAGGAATGGGAATCTCCAAAGATCCGATAGAGATTCCCATAAGAACAGCTGCCGACAAAAACATCAGGCTGAAGGCATATGCCGCGATGCGGTTATTTCTTAAAAACGTCAGGGTAAATATGTTCAGCAAGCTCTTCGACCCCTTTGATCAATCGCGGCCCCGGACGGGTCACGAGGTCAGGGTCCACGTCGTATACTTCGTTATTCTTGACGGCTTTTATACCGCTCCAGCCGCTTCGTTTTTTAATTTCGCTGACAGCGGATTCACCGTTTGTCGTCACGATCGCATCGGGATTTAGCTTGACGATCGCTTCTTCCGTTATCTTGGCCCAGCCTTTCTGCGCGGAAGCGGCATTTTCCGCATGGATCGCTTCAAGCATTTCATCCATAAAGGTGCCTTTTCCGGTCGTATAAATGTCCGGAGCCGGAGACACTTCAACAAACACTTTCTTTTGACCGGCTTTAGATATGCCTGCAGCTTTTTCTTTTATGTCAGCCAGGTCAGATTTCATGCTCTTGACCAGGCTCGCTGCTTGATCCTCTGCGCCGGCAGCCTTTCCGATCATTTCGATCGACCGGTACGCCTCTTCAAAAGAGGCCGCATCATTTACAGTCACCACCGTAATTCCTGCACCTTTTAGCTGCTTCAGCCCTTCTTCGGCACTCTGCATGCCGGAAGCGTGGGCCAGAACCAAATCGGGGTTTAACGAAATGATTTTTTCCGTGTTAAATTCCATGCCCCCGATTTTTTCAACGTTTTTCACTTCTTTTGGATATGTATCAAAATCCGTCACGCCGACGACTTTTTTTCCCAGGCCGAGGGCATATGTAATTTCGGTATTGCTCGGCATCAGAGAGACGATTTTCTTCGGTTCTTTTTCAATTTTGACCTCTTGCCCTGAGGCATCTTTTATGGTGACCGGAAACGCTTCAGCCGCCTTCTCCTGTTTTTGCTGGTCTGCCGGTTTTTGCGCTTGACCGCAGCCGCTAAGGACGCCGGCGGCCAACAGCAGTGACAGCAATAAAAGCCCTAACTTCTTCATCCTGCTTCCTCCTCGGGATAAAATAAAAACATCTCTACTCAGTAAAGATGCAGCAAACCAAGAACGTACAAAAAAGTGCACATCGTTTATACCGCATCTGTCCTTGCAGATTACGCGGTCATCATCCAGGCGGTTATTCCGGCTTTTGGTTCATCGCTCCCGGCCTGTCCGAACTGCTCGCGGAGCTCTCGCCGGCTTCCCCTCTTAAGCTGCTGATCGGCAGCACCTTTCTGACTCATTCGTATCCTAATTTCGGAATTATTATACTATAATCGACACAGGTCTGTATATGAGATTCTGAAAAGGAGATTTTCAACCGAAAACGTTGTTTTTTCTAAATCATTTACGATATATTGCATATAGAGAAAGGGTGGTTTTATGCCGATACCGAAAAACTATACGCCTCAGGTCAGACTTTCAGCAAAGGAAAAAGCGTTTCACCAATTGCAGCGCTGGATTGTTGACGGAACCCTTGAACCCGGCGAAAAAGTCACGGACGTCGATCTGGCCGAAGCGCTCGGCGTCAGCCGCACACCGGTCAGAGAAGCGCTTCAGCTCTTGGAATCGCAGGGCTTTGTAGAAATGAAGCCGGGAAAAGAAACAAAGATCACGCTCATTCATCCCGATGATGCGCTGGCCGTCTATCCCCCGCTCGCACACCTTCAGGCTCTGGCGGCGGAACTGGCCGCGCCGCTTTTGACCGAAGAAGAGATTGCCGAGCTGAAAAAACTCGCGGCTCAATACGAAGCCGCGTTTAAGGAGGAGCGGAATCACGATGCTGCTGAACTCGACGAACAGTTCCACCATTTGATTACAGAAGCGGCTAAAAACCCGTATGTTCTTCAATTTTCCGCCGTGCTGCAGCTTCATGTCAGACGGATGAAGTATGTGTTTTTCAATCGGCCGGCTGCTCCGAAAATGCAGTCCGCCGCCGAGCATTGGGAAATCATCGCCGCTTTTGAAAAAAACGATTCGAAATTGGCGGCTGAAGTGATGAAAAGGAATTGGCTCCGTCCGATGGAAGATATTCATAAAGTTTTAAAAGGCAGGGAACAATAAAGCGCCAAGCACGATTTTCGACCGCGGTATCCAGCTGCGATATACTGTTTATTAGATGTTTTTTTCATCTTAACTCTGAAACAAGGATTGATGGCATATGGATTTAAAGCTGAAAAACAAACTCGTGCTCGTAACAGGTTCTACTGCTGGTATTGGAAAAGCAACGGCGGAAGCCTTTTTGGCGGAAGGCGCCGAGGTCATCGTAAACGGACGGACAGAAGAAAAGGTCCAGTCGGTCGTTGATGAGCTTTCCCGGCACGGAAATGTTCACGGAATTGCCGCTGATTTATCCGATCCTGAAGAAAGCAGGGCACTGGTCGAAAAAACCGCTGAAATCGGGGAGCTTGATGTCCTCGTCAATAATATGGGCTTCTTTGAAGTGAAGGATTTTACAGAGGTGACAGACGAAGAGTGGCTCAACTATTTTGAAGTAAACGTTCTAAGCGCTGTTAGGCTTTGCCGCGCGTTTTTGCCAGCCATGCTGAAGCGGAATAAGGGGAGGATTCTCAATTTGGCAAGCGAAGCCGGCATCAAACCGCTTCCCCACATGATCCCTTATTCGATGACAAAAACCGCTCTGATCAGTTTATCAAGAGGTTTGGCCGAAATGACGAGAGGGACAAATGTGACGGTCAACTCCGTCCTTCCGGGACCTACCTGGACGGAAGGCGTCGCCAATTATATGGAGGGAGCCGCAGCTCAGGAGAAAACCGATTTAGACACTTTTGTCAAAGATTATTTCAAAGTGAATGAGCCGACTTCTTTGATTCAGCGCTATGCAAAACCGGAAGAAGTGGCGAGTACGATCGTCTATCTCGCTTCCGAAAAAGCTGCGGCCATCAACGGTTCCGCTCAAAGAGTGGAAGGCGGAATTATCCGCTCCATTTAACAAAACCCTCTGCCGATCGGCAGAGGATTTTTGTTTATGATTCGTGTGAGTCATAGCGTTTTCCGTTAATATACAGATTCGAAAAAACAGGGTCTTTCACATGTTTCAGTTCCATCGGAACATCGACGCCGTCGATCTCGGAATCAGCCACT
Source organism: Bacillus sp. FSL K6-0972 (assembly GCF_037976035.1). NCBI lineage: Bacteria > Bacillati > Bacillota > Bacilli > Caryophanales > Bacillaceae > Bacillus > Bacillus sp. FSL K6-0972. The sequence goes on from NZ_CP150260.1 coordinate 3,579,063, forward strand.
TTCAGTCCGGTGACCGGAGAATGGTCGTATGCCAGCACCCTGATCCCATATTGTCCGCCCTTGCTTTTCAGCTGCTTAACATCAACGGTGCGGACGACTGGCTTGAAATCTCCGGCATCTCCTTCTTCGTATTCCATATCGATGGCGATCACTTCACGCTTCAAGCTTTTGACCGTATTTTTGTGAAAGTAGATGTTTTCAAGAACGCCGCCGCGCACTGAATTTGTTTTAATGCGGAGGGCTCGGTCCAAGTTCGGGCTGTCCATAAGGTTGCCCTCTGCGATGACGTTCTTCACGCCGCCGGAAATTTCGCTTCCGATCGTGACCCCTCCGTGCCCGTCTTTCATTTCGTTATGTTCAATGACGATGTTTTCTGACGGAATGTTGATCCTTCGGCCATCGGCATTTCTTCCCGATTTGACGGCGATGCAGTCGTCTCCATTATCAAAATGGCAGCCCTTGATCACCACGTTTTTACACGATTCCGGGTTGACTCCGTCGGTATTCGGGCCGTGTCCGATGACCTTGATGCCGTCCACTGTCACATTCTCGCAAAGCACAGGATGAACTTGCCACATCGGCGAATTCAGCACGGTGACACCTTGAATCAATATATGTTTGCAGCGATACGGCTGAATGAAATTCGGCCGCAAATAATGCCCTTTTCCAAACTGCCGCTCAGTGACTGGGACACCGCGCTCAGCCATTTCAAACAAAGCATTCCGGTCTTTTTCCTGTGAAGGCTGGCCGTTCGTTCCCCTTTTCCACGGCCACCAATGGTCGTCATCTCCTTGGCCGTCAAGCGTGCCCTTTCCGGTTATCGCAATATTTTCAGCTTCATAAGCGTAAATGAGCGGTGAATAATTATAGAGCTCGACTCCTTCAAACCTCGTCAGCACAACGGGGAGATAATCTTCAGGGTTCTGACTGAATTTGATCACCGCTCCTTGTGCAATATGAAGCTCCACATTGCTTTTCAGTCTGAGCGCACCGGAAATAAACACGCCTTCACGAACCGCTACTCTTCCACCGCCGGCTTGGTGGGCTTGATCAATCGCCTTCTGTATCGCTTCCGTCGAATCGTTTTTTCCGCTTTCGTCAGCCCCGAACGCTGTAACATCAAATGAGCGATTAGGAAATACCGGAACCTTCAGCTTCTTTAGAATCTCGTCTTTTATTTTCTGCAGACTCACGTTACCTCCCCCTTTACAATGTGACGCCTGTTTTAAATATCGCAAGCTCCCTGAAATCGTTTATCTCATTGTTCAGCTGCCTGCCGCCCGCGACTTCGATCAAATATGCTGTCAGCTCCTTCAAAACGTCATCTTCTGATCGGTCTTCGAGCACCCTTCCCGCATTAAAATCGATCCAATGGCGCTTCGCCTCATAAATCGCTGTATTTGTCGAAATTTTCATCGTCGGCACAAAGGTGCCAAAAGGTGTGCCCCGACCTGTCGTAAATAGAACGATTTGACACCCTGCAGCAGCCAGTGCGGATGAAGCAACAAGGTCATTTCCCGGAGCACTCAGCAGGTTCAGCCCTTTCTTTTTCAAAACATCCCCGTATTCAAGGACATCCGTCACCTTTGAGGTGCCGGCTTTTTGTGTACAGCCGAGCGATTTATCCTCCAATGTCGTAATGCCGCCCGCTTTGTTGCCCGGAGACGGGTTTTCATAGACGGGCTGCTTGTGATCGATAAAGTATTGTTTAAAATCGTTGATTAAGCGGACGATTTTATGAAACACTTCCTCATTTTCAGCTCGTTCCATCAAAAGCGTTTCCGCCCCAAACATTTCAGGCACTTCTGTCAAAACCGCCGTTCCCCCTTGGGCGATCAGAAAATCGGAGAGCCGGCCGAGCAGCGGATTCGCGGTAATGCCGGAAAATCCATCAGATCCGCCACACTTCAAACCGATTGTCAGTTCAGAAAGCGGAACATCTTCCCGCCGGTCACCTTTTGCATGCTCATAAATTTCTTTCAACAGTTTGACGCCTTCCGTGACTTCGTCTGATACCTCTTGGGAAAGCAGAAACTTGACCCGGCTGTGATCGTAATCGCCGAGCGCTTCGCGGAATTCGTGAATGCTGTTGTTTTCACAGCCGAGTCCCAGCACAAGGACACCGCCTGCATTCGGGTGTTTGACGGCATTCGCCAAAATCGTTCTCGTGTTGATATGATCGTCGCCAAGCTGTGAACAGCCGTACTGATGCTTTAATACGTGAACGCTTTCAAAAGGGGCGATGGAGCCGACCTCAGCCTTAAATTCTTTGATGATCAGCTCTGCAATGCCATTTACACAGCCGACGGTCGGCACGATCCATAGCTCGTTTCTAATCCCCGTTTTTCCGTTTTTTCGTTTAAAGCCTTTAAATGTGAGCGGTTCTTTTTGATAGCGGTTTTCCGTAAACTTCGGCTTGTAGCTGTACTCTTCGACACCGCCCAAATTCGTTTTCACATTTTTCGTGTGCACCCACTCTCCCGTCTGAATCATTTCAGTGGCGTGCCCGATCGGAAAGCCGTATTTGATGACGTCTTCATTTTCAACGATGTCTTTTAAAGCAAACTTATGGCCTTTCAAAATCGGTTCCTTGATCACGATGGTCCGTTCTCCGACAGAGATCGTTTCACCGGTCTGCAATTCTCTTAACGCAATGCCGACATTATCTTGAGGATTGATCATCAAGCAGTCTTTCATCACATGTCCCCCAGCTCAGCCATTTGGCTGTTCATCATTTTTTTCAGTGCCTTCCTCATTCCCGTTTGTTTCATGTCCCTTAAATATTCAGCCGTCTTGTCCGTCAATCCGGGCATGTCGTTCAGGTTTTGCCCCCACACTTTTTCAAACCCGAGAACATGGAATGCGATGTTCGAAACGTCTGTCTCTTCTGTCCAGAGCCGTTTGAGGAAAGCCAGCACCTCATCGTCGTCAGACAGCGGTATGGCCTCATCTTCCCGTCTTCCTTGATAAAAATAAATTAAAGCGCTTAAAGCAAATACGGTTCGAGCCGGAAGTTTGCCTGTTCGTTCCGCATATTCCATTAAGACGGGCAAATTTCTGACTTTGAATTTTGCAAAGGAATTTAAGGAAATATCGATAAGCTTGTGACGGATAAACGGGTTTTTAAAGCGGTCGAGAATCTCTTCCACATAGGCGTCAAGCTCACTGCCGGGCATATCGATCGTCTCGAGTACCTCCCGCTGGATCAGCTCTTTCACAAATGATCCGATAAGCTCGTCTTCAGCTGCTTCACGAACCGTCTCAAGACCTGCTAAATAAGCGACCGGCGTCATCGCGGTATGGGCGCCGTTTAAGATTCTCACTTTTCTCACCCTGTACGGCGTCACATCTTTGACAAACTCGACATTCAGGCCCGCCTCATGAAGCGGGAGCTCGTCTCGCAGCCATTTCGGCCCTTCAATCACGAACAAATGATACGGCTCCGCCGTCACCATCAAGGAATCGTGATAGCCGGCCGCCTCTTCAAGCCGGTGTGCGTTTTCTTTCGGGAAGCCCGGTACGATCCTGTCCACAAGCGTATTGCAAAACACGTTTGCCTCTTCAAGCCAATCGATGAACCCTTGTTCAAGCGCCCACGCGTTTGTATAGCGCAGCACAATGTCTTTCAGTTTTTTCCCGTTATCTTCAAGCAGCTCACACGGGAGGATCACCAGCCCTTTTTCCCTGCTTCCCTGAAAAGTCAGGTATCGTCTGTATAACAGTGCAGTCAGCTTCCCTGGATAGCTTTTCTGCGGACGATCGGACAGCCGGTCTTCCTCGATATAAATGATGCCGGCCTCTGTCGTATTTGAAAATACAAACCGCAAATCCGGCAGATCGGCCAGCTCTATAAATTCATTATAGTGCTCATAGCTGCTAACGACTCTGCTGATTGATGTAATGACAGCAGAATCGCGAACCTCCCGCCCTTCCCGGAAACCTTCAAGATAAAGCGTGTAAAGTCCATCCTGTTCTTGAAAGGCCGTTACAGAACCGCGGCGCGGAGGCACAACGACGGCGCTGCCGTTAAAATCGGTTTCTTCATTCAATCTATGAATCTGCCAGTCAATAAACCCCCTCATAAAGTTTCCTTCCCCGATTTGCAAAATCCTTTCGGGGCGGCTCGGCTTAGACCTTATCCGTTTGGACAGCCTCTCCATTTCAATCCCTCCTCATTTTTGCACACGTTCACATTTTGCAGCGCATCAAAAATGATGCTATAGATGTTTAACTGAATTGCGAATGATCAGCTCCGTGCTGATCAGCGTCTGCCTGCCTTCTGCCTGCGGGTTTTCGATCAGTGACAACAGGCTGTCCGCACCAAGCATGCTGATTTTTTCCGTCGGCTTTTTTACCGTCGTCAATGACGGTGTCGTATACGCCGAAAATCCGCTATCGTCAAAGCCGATAATCGACATATCGTCAGGACAGCGTTTCCCGTTTGCATAAAGGGCGTTCATCGCGCCGATCGCCATATCATCGTTGGCGCAAAACAGGGCTGTCGGAGGGTTCTTCAGCTTTAGCAGCGTTTCAGCCGCGCGAAAACCGCTTTGCATCGTATAATCGCCTTGAACGAGGTATTCGCCGGGCATGTCAAGGTTAGAGTCGCGAAGCGCGCGAAGAAATCCTCCTTTCCTTTCTTGAGAGGATTTAAAACCTTCTTTCCCCTGCACCATGGCGATCCGTCTGTGGCCGTTTTTAATCAAGTATGAAGCAGCGAGGAAAGCGCCCTCGTGTTCATTCGCCAAAATATTGACGACGGAGTGCCCTTCGATTTTTCTGTTCAGCACGACGACCGGAATATTCTGTTTGAGGACATGCTCAATAAAAGCCTGATCCTGTTCGCTTTGGCTGATTAAAATCATGCCGTCATAGCGGTTGCGGTGAATGGATGACAAATCATGATAATCGTCGATCCCTCTGACAACCATATTATAGTTTTCATCGATCACCTTGTTGACGCCGCGCAGGATGTCTGCAAAGAAACTGGAAGACGTCCCGTCTGTCAGGCTTGTTAAAAACAGGCCGATCGTAAAAGACTTTTGCGTGACAAGGCTTTTCGCATTAAAATTCGGTTTATAATTCATTTCGGCTGCGATGTCGAGTATTTTCTTTTTCGTGTTCTCTTTTATTAGCGGACTGTTGTTCAGCGCTCTGGATACTGTGGTGTGCGATACATTCGCCAGCCTGGCGATATCTTTAATCGTTACTGACATTGTTTTTTTACCCGCCTTTTCCTGCTGTTGTTACCATCAGTTTACCATATCAAAAGCGCTTTTTAGAAAGTGAAATTCCGCTATGATCTCGCTTCGATTTCCGCGATCATTTCGGCGTGCTTCTGGTCTGTCAAACGGTACAGATAGCCGAGAACGAGAATGGCCGCCGTCAGCGCCGCTGCCGGATACAAAAGGAGAATCGCTTTAATGCCGAGCAGCGTCCCCGCTTTTTGGGCCGCATTCGGCACATAGCCGATGATGCTGAGACCGATCCCTGACAGGAAGCCGGAGAGCGACTGAGCCAGCTTTCTCGAGAAGTTAAACAGCGAATATACCGTTCCTTCTTTCCGTTCCCCTGTTCTCCACTCGCCGTAATCGATCGCATCTGATACGAATGCCCAGGTGATTCCGTTCGGAATGCTGATGCCGATAAAGGCGATGCTTGCGAGAATCGTAAAAACAAAGACATTGCCCGGCACGAAAAAATTAATCAGATCAGCACAGACGGAAACCGCGAGCCCCAAAATGGCGGTATGCTTTTTCCCGAACAGCTTCACGAGCTTCGGCAGCATGATGACGCCGATAAAGGATGAGCCGATGATGATAAAATTCATGTAAGCCATCAGTTCGGCGTTGCCGAGGTTATACTGCGCGAAGTAAATCAGCATCGCGGATTTAAGGTTATAGGCTGAAATCGTGAAAATTGTCATGAATATAAGCGTAAGGAGCGGTTTGTTCGTAAAAAACGTCTTTGATATCGCTTTGAATGTCACTTTTTCCTGTTTGTACTTCTCATCTTTTACGACAATCCGTTCCTGACAGTTCCTGTAGCAAATGTAGAAAAACAACACACCTAGAAAAGACATCAGTCCCATGACGACCGGATAAGCAACCGCAGGGTTGTCAAACCTGACAATCATCGGGATGACAACGATGCTCGTCACAAACAGGGCGCCCAGTGAGCCGGCCTGTCGAAAGGAAGCAAGTGAAGTTCGTTCCACCGAGTTTTGCGTCATGGCCGCCCCGAGCGAGCCGTAAGGGATGTTGACAAAGGAATAGCCGAGACCCCAAAGCATGTATGACGCATAAGCGTATATGAGTTTGCCCGTCGGTGACAGATTCGGCGAAATGAAGGTCAATATCGTCAAAATCGCGAGCACAAAGCTTCCGTATAGCAGATACGGCCTGAATTTACCTTTCGGGCCGATATTCTTCCTGTAGTCGATCGATGTTCCCACAATCGGATCGACAAAAGCGGCAAAAAGTTTGCTCACAAGAAAAATGCCTCCGGCTGCCGCCGCCGGAATGCCGGCAACATCCGTAAAAAACTTCAGAAGATAGAGCTGTCCAAGGTCAAACATAAATCCGTTCCCAAAATCTCCAAAACCGTAAGAAACCTTTTCTTTTAAACTTAATTTCTCTTGAGTGACGGCGACTGTTTCGGTTTGTTTGTTCGTCGATATTTCCATGAAAAAGCAGCTCCTCTGCTAGCCATTTTGTGATTCTAAGCTTTCAAACGATCTTTCACTTCAAACTGGAAATAGTGTTTTGCATTTTCGTAGCAGATCCCTTTGACGATCCGGCCCAGCAGCTCGATATCATCCGGTGCTTCGCCGTTTTCAACCCATGTGCCGATGACATCGCAGAGCAGGCGCCTGAAATATTCGTGTCTTGTGTAGGAAAGAAAGCTGCGCGAATCAGTCAGCATACCGATAAAACGGCTCAATAGTCCGATGTTGGCGAGCGATTTCATCTGTTCGAGCATGCCGTCTTTCGTATCGTTGAACCACCAGGCGGTACCGTGCTGGATTTTCCCCGGTATCCGGCCGTCCTGGAAGCTTCCGCAAAGGCTTGAAATCACGACATTGTCTCGCGGATTTAAAGAATACAAGATCGTTTTTGGCAGCGCATCTTTTCGGTCAAGAGAATCGAGGAAGCTGCACAAAGGCTTTGCGATGTCCTGATCATTAATCGCATCATATCCCGTATCAGGCCCGAGCTTCCGGTACATTTTGCTGCTGTTGTTGCGGAGGGCGTTAATGTGGAGCTGCATCGCCCAGCCCTTCTCTGCATAGCATGTTCCCAAAAAGTTCAGGGTAAAGGATTTGAATTTGCACTCTTCCTCAGGCGAGGCGCTTTCCCCGTTCATCACCTTTGCAAAAATCGGGTGCACTTCGCTTTCATCTGTTTCCGTGTACATCATTTGATTAATGGCATGATCCGATATCCGTCCGCCTGCTTCATGGAAAAAGTCAATTCTGTTTTTAAGCGCTTTCAAAAAATCGTCATAATTTGCTATCTTCATGCCGCTTGCTGTTTCAAGCTTGCTCACCCAGGAGGCAAAGCCTTCTTGATTGATTTCCAGCGCCTTGTCTGGCCTAAATCCGGGTAAAACGCTTACATTAAAGCCTTCATCTTTCAACTTTACATGATATTCAAGACTGTCTGCCGGGTCATCTGTCGTGACAACCGTTTCAACGTTTGATTTTTCGATTAAGTCTCTGGCGCCGAATCCTTCTCCGGCCAGCTGTTCGTTAACCCGTTCCCAAATATGCGGCGCGCTCTTTTCATCAAGCCGTTCATCGATGCCGAAAAACCTACTCAGCTCCAAATGGGTCCAATGATAGAGCGGGTTTCCAATCGTCATCGGAACCGTTCTTGCCCAGGCGCTGAATTTCTCTTCATCTGACGCATCTCCTGTAATAAACTCTTCGGATATTCCATTGGCCCGCATTGCTCTCCATTTGTAATGATCGCCGTACAACCATGCTTCGGTCAGGTTTTTAAACGTTTTGTTTTCGTAAATCTCCTTCGGACTCAAGTGGCAGTGGTAGTCGATGATCGGCATCCCTTTTGCATAATGGTGGTACAACACTTTCGACGTTTCATTCGTTAAAAGAAAATCGTCATTCAAAAACGGCTTCACAGAATCTCCACCTTTCTTTTTTTATAAATGTGAACGTTAACAATTTTGTTTGCAATATAATGTGAACGTTAACATTTAATCTTATTTTATACTAACCGCGCCTTCTTTTCCATTATTTTCTCAACATAAAAGAAGCCTAAAGGCAACTGCCTTCGGCTTCTTCTTTTTCTTACCGCTTATTTGGCGGCTTTAGGGTTTTTCTTAAATTCCATCGTAATTTCCGTCCCGCGGCCTGTCCGGCTGTCAACTGCGATGCAGCCGTCGTGCAGATGGACAAGTTCCAAAGAAATGGCAAGGCCGAGACCGCTTCCTTCTGTCGCATCTTTTGTATGCGTTCCCCTGTAGTAGCGGTTAAATAAATTTGAGACGGTTTCAGAGTCCATGCCTCTTCCGTTGTCTTGAATTTTAAGAATAATATATTGCTTGGATTCTTCAAGGATCACCTTGATGTCAGTGCCTTTTTTGTTATGCTTGACGGCGTTGGCGAGGAGGTTTTCCAAGACTCTTCTGAACCAGCCTCTGTCTATCGCAAACTCGGTATCTTCTTCTTTGTATTCAAAAGACACGTTGTACCCTTCCGAAAACGAATGGCGCTTAAACTCTTCAACGAAGCTCCTTAAAAATGGCACAAGCCTCACTGTCTGGCGTTTAATCGGCAAGGCGTCATTTTTCAGCCTGTACGTTAAGTTCAAGTCTTCGATTAGCTGTGACATGTAGTCCGACTTTTCTTTCATCGCCTGGCCGATTTCGCGGATTTCTTCTTTTGACCACTCATAGTTTGGAGACTCCAGCATCATACTGTAGCCGTAAATCGTGCTAAGCGGCGTTTTTAAATCATGGGAGAGCCCTGCGATCCATTCCTCCCGGGTCGTTTGGATTTTCTTGCGGTTTTGCTCGTCTTTTTTCAGCGTTTCCGTCAGCTGCTCCATCGATTCAAACACTTCTGTGAACAGTCGATACGGCTGTTTTCGCTTTCCTTTTTTGTTCCGGCTTTGCGGGCGGCCTTTCCGGTTTCTCGGTTCTTCAAATCGCCCTTTTGAAAGGTTGACGATCCATTTAATCGTATGGATGATCGGCATGCCAAATCTGAAAGAATACCAAATGGTCATGGAAGACATCAATACGATCAGAACGCCGATCACGAGCAGCACGATTTTTAAAGCGAGTCCGATCATCGTCCTGTTGAACTCATGATCCGGATTAAAAATCGGGTTCGGCGTAGCGGCGATCAGCCATTCTGTCGCACTTAAGCGCCTGTATGAAAACTCGTGCTCGTAGTTCCATGGCTTTGATCCGTATTTTAAAAGCTCCAGCTCATTGATTCCCTGGCTGTAGTCAATATCCTGATAGATCGAGTCCAGCATTTTCCCTTTCTCGCTGAACAGATAGACGGACCCTTTGTTTTTCTTAATGAAATCAAGCGTGCTTTTTTTATAGGAAGAAAGGTCCGCCATATCCTTTTCTTCTTTATCCAAATAGGACAGGATCGTATCGCTTTTCGATTCCCAGCCGAATAAAATCACGTAGTCTTCATCATTGAAATTGGCAGACCAGAAGTTGACTTGATATTTTTTGATTCTTTTTTTGTCAAAAACTGATACCAGGTCTTCCCTGTGGTACTGCCTCTGAATTTCCGAAGGAAGACGGTAGGAATAAACGGTTTTCTCTTTGCCGTCTAATATTTGAAGCCATCCTCCCTGTTTGTCGATAGCCGATTTCAAGATATCTTCAATCTGCCAATTGTTATTGTCGTCTACGCTGACCCAGCTTTCAAACGTGTCTGATGTGGCTTTTGCCAAGCCTGTATCCGCTTCGCTCTCGCTTAACCGGAGAGCGAAAAAGATGAAGGATAGCAGCAGAGTGGCGAGGACAAGACCGAGAATCAGGAAAATCTGGCTGACAAAATGGAGAACGAGCTTACCCCTGAGCTTCATCCTTCGCTCTCTTTTCTTCCAGGATTGGGAACGAACTTATATCCAAGACCGCGAATCGTGACGATATATTCGGGACTGCTCGGGTCTTTTTCGATTTTCTCCCTTAGCTTTCTGATATGTACCATGACGGTGTTGCTGTCTCCGTAGGATGGAACGCCCCACACTTTTTCATAAATTTGGTCCTTGGAAAGCACCCTGTTCGGATGATCGCAAAAATATTGGAGAAGCTGGAGCAGCTGCGCCGAGCAGCTGACCGTTTCTCCGTCCACGATCAGCTCCGCAAAGTCGGGGTGAAATGTAAAGCGTTCATATTCGTAGGCTGAAGATATCGAAGCAGCTGCGACTTCCTTATGTATATACGTTCTTTTTAAATGCGCTTTAATCCTGGCGATTAATTCCAGAGGATTAAAAGGTTTTGTAATATAATCATCGGCCCCGTAGGCAAAACCTGACAGTTTGTCGAGGTCGGATGTCTTCGCCGTTAAAAAGAAGATCGGGGCGTTGGTGTGCCGCCTGATTTCAGGGGATACATCAAATCCTGTCTGTCCCGGCATCATGACATCGAGAAGTATTAAGTGTACGGTGTCCTTTTTCACGATGTCGAGCGCTTCTTCTGCGCTGCTCGCGGTCAGAACTTCTGAAAATCCTTCCTTCGTGAGGACGCGCTTGACCATTTGAACAATGGCGTCTTCGTCATCCACAATCAAAATTGTCGCATTTTCCAAAATCCTTCTTTCCTTTCTGTCTATATCATGTTTTGATATCCTCATCTTACCATCTATTATATCTTTATCGGCACCCGTTTTCTGATTTTAAAGTAAAAATAAACTTTTTTAGAAATGATTTTTTACTTTACGAAATCATGGAATAAAAAAACAGACATCTGTCCGATGCCTGTCATCCGGTTGCCAGCCTCTGATCCTCTTCTTTTTTCAATAGATCGTAAGTCAGACACACCGGCTTTCCCGTGCGCGGGTCTAAAATAATTTCAGCATCAATCTGAAACACCTTTTTTAATACTTCTGATGTCATGACTTCATGAGGAGCGCCCTCTTTGACAATCGCACCGCGGTTCAGCGCCACCATATGATGGGCAAAGCGGGCGGCATGGTTGAGGTCGTGAATAACCATCAAAATCGTTCGGCCTTCTTCTTTGTTGAGCTTTTCCAGCAGTTGCAGAATTTCAAGCTGGTGCGCCAAGTCCAAATAGGTTGTCGGTTCGTCAAGCAGCAAGAGCTCCGTTTCCTGGGCAAGAGCCATCGCAATCCAGACGCGTTGGCGCTGTCCCCCAGAAAGGGCTTCGATCGGCCGGTCATAAAAAGGCAGCATTCCTGTCACTTCGAGAGACCATTCAACCATGCGGCGGTCATCGGCCGAGAGCCTGCCCATTCCCTTTTGATGAGGAAAACGGCCGTAAGAAACGAGCTCATATACGGTCAGACCGCCTGGCGCCTCAGGCGTCTGCGGAAGAATCGCCATCTGTTTGGCTATATCCTTCGTCGACATTTGGTGGATCGCTTTGCCGTTTAAATAAACGGCGCCCTTTCTCGAACGCTGTATGCGCGCCATCGTTTTTAATATCGTTGATTTGCCGCACCCGTTCGGACCGATCATGGTCGTCACTTTTCCTTTTGGTATGTGGAGGTTTAGGTTTTCGACAATCATCTGTTCGCCGTAGCCGATCCCCAGGTTGTTTGTTGAAAGAGACACCTTGCACCCTTCCCTTCTTTAATTTGTTTTCATGAGCAAATAGATAAAGTACGGCGCGCCTAAAGCGGCAATGACAAGCCCTACGGGAATTTCCGAAGGCGCCAGTATCATTCTTCCGATTAAGTCCGCCAGTAAAAAGAGCAATGCTCCGGTCAACGCGGAAGCCGGGATTAAAAGCTGATGCTTTGGCCCGACAAGTCTTCTGGCAATATGCGGAGCCACGAGACCGAGAAACGTAATATTTCCTCCAGCCGCTACACACGCGCCGCTCAGCGCGGCTGCTGACAGAAGCAGTGTGCGCCGCTCCTTTTCAACTGCCGTTCCGAGCCCTGTTGCGAGCTGATCACCGAGATTCAGCACGTTTAAATAGCGCGCTTTATAGAGGATAAAAGGAATCAGCACGACGATCCATGGCAGCACGGCCGAGACAAAGCTCCAGTTTGAACTCCATATATTTCCTGACAGCCAAACAGCCGCCTGCATAAAGTCATTCGGGTCCATTTTAAGCTGCAGCATTAAGATGGCCGCCGAAAACGCCGCATTCACTCCGATGCCGACCAGAACGAGGCGAATGGGATTCAAGCCTTTTTTCCACGCCAGCAAATAGATGGAAACGACTGCAAAACAGGCTCCCAAAAACGCGAAAATCGGCAGGGAAAAAACGAATCCTTTTTGCAGGTTGCCAACGTCTCCCTGAAAATAGAAGATGAACAGCACAACGGCAAAACCTGCTCCCGTATTGATGCCCAATATCCCCGGATCGGCCAGATCATTCCGGGATATCCCCTGCCAGACAGCTCCGGAGACAGCAACCCCCGCACCGATCAGCATGGCGAGGACCATGCGCGGCAAACGGAATTCAAATAATACAAGTTCATCCTGCGGCGTTCCGAAGCCGAACAGTGTTTTCAATGTATCAAGCGGTGCGATGCGGATTTCTCCCATGTTCATGCTTAATAAAAACACGGCGACCGTCAGCACGGCCATGACGAGCATCACCGCAGCCGCCCGTCTGTTGTTTTTCCTGAGCATTACAGTCCACTCCTTTCCCTGCGGGCCAGATAGAGAAAGAATGGTACGCCGACAAGCGCCGTTACTGCTCCGACAGGTGTTTCAAACGGCGGGTTGACCAGCCTTGCCGCAATATCCGCATAGATCAGAAGAACTGCGCCAAGCACCGCTGAGCATGGAATGATCCAGCGATAATCAACCCCGACCAGAAAGCGGGTAATATGCGGAATGATCAATCCGATAAAACCAATCGCCCCGGCAACGGATACAGCAGCACCCGTCAGCAGAACAACCGACACGATGCCGATCGCTTTAACCGTCTTCGTATATTGACCGAGCCCTTTCGCCAGCTCCTCTCCCAGACTCAGAACCGTAATGGAGCGTGCGATGACAAAAACGACAGCCAAACCGAGCGCTGCCGCCGGAATCAACAACTGAATGCTGAGCCATTTCGTGCCGGCGACACCTCCGGCATACCAAAAACTGACGTCGCGCGCCACATCAAAATGGATCGCGATGCCCGTAGAAAGAGCGCTCAGGAACGTGCCGACAGCCGTACCGGCCAAAGCCAGCTTTACAGGCGTAAGACCGCCTTTTGAAAACATTCCGATCGCAAAAACGAGCCCCGCTCCAAGACCTGCACCAGCAAATGACCAGATCATCAGCCCGACCGATGTGGTTCCTGGAAAAAAAGCAAACGCGACAGCAATTGCGAAAGCTGACCCGTGCGTGACGCTCATAATTTCCGGCGATGCGAGAGGATTTCTCGTCATCCCCTGCATCACCGCACCGGAAACCGCCAGGCAGGCGCCCACAAGAGCCGCACTTACCGTTCTTGGCAGTCTTAGTTCCTGAATAATTTGATGGGCCGTATTTTTCGCATCAAAATGAAAAATAGCGTCCCATACCGTTCCAAGCTTTATATCAGCCGCACCGAGCGCAATCGATAATGCGGCGCCAAAAAGGAGCAGCATGATTCCGCCGGTCAGGACAAAAACAGCTCCGAGCGGACGGCTGATCGGTCTCTGTTCTTCATCAGGGCCATCCGCGCTGTTGATATGATGTATGTTTTTGTAAGAGCTCACTCGATGCCATTCCTTTCGATCTTTTTAACCGATAACGATTATCATTTTCATGTATAGTATAACAGGCCTAAGCAAAAATTTTAATCAAAATTTTCGGCGGGAATCAAAAAGCCAGCCGATCTTCTGCTAAAAGACCCGGCTGGCAAAGAGCTTTATCACACTTGATTATTTTTGAACTTTTTGTAGACGAACGGGTAGATCGCAAGACCGACGAAAAACAGCCCGATTCCCAAGATAAAGGTGGTCAAGTCAGACGTGCCTGAAACGATGACCCATAAAGAGTACGCCAGAGCGGCCAAGGCGATAATGCCGTCCCCTGTTCTTGATCCTTTCAGCTCGCCGTATGTCTCCCCTTTGAGGATGAGCTTCAAGCTGAAAACAGCCGCTACGAGATAAGGCACAAGGTAAGCGAGCGTCGCCGACGTTGTTAAAAACGTAAAGGCCTCGCTGATCGTTCCCGAAATCGTTGAGAAAATAAAGATCTGCGACATCATGTTTGTGACGATCAATGAATTGACTGGGCTTCCCTTTTTGTTCGTTTTCGCAAAGAAAACAGGAAAATCACCGGCCTTTGCCGCCTGATACGGAACCTCTGCGCCGATTAAAATCCAGCCGAGCATCGATCCGAACAAAGAAACGATTGCCAAGACCGCCATCATCACGCTGCCAAAGCTGCCGATGATCACGTGCAGCACATCAACGAACGGTTTATCTGATGCCTGGAGCTGATCGTGCGGGATGACGCCCATCGTAATTAAAGTGATGATCATATAAATGCCGAGCGCAATTAACAGTCCGGTAATCGTCGCGCGTTTCACATCGCGCTGGGATGATGCGCGCCCTGATAAAATCACCGCAGACTCGATGCCGACAAACGCCCACAGCGTTGAAATCGCCGCATTGTGAACCTGTCCGCCCAGCCCTATGCTTTTGCCTTCTGATTCGATCGGAAAATAAAATGATTCGAATAATGCCGTTTGAAAAACGAATAAACCTGCAACAATAAACAGGACAAACCCAAGCACTTTGGAAAAAGTCGCTAAAAAGTTCAGCTTGCCTGCTCCATTTATGCTGGAGACTAAGATGAAATGCGTCCCCCATAACAAAATCGTACACACGATAAATGTCAAGGTCTGGCCAAGTGTGACAGAGTGTCCGCCGAGTTCAACCAGCTCGCGTCCGTCAGTTAAGATCGGCAGGAAAGTCGTCATATAGCCTGCAAGGCTTGTAATGATGGCCACGTTGCTGATCCAGCTTGCCACCCAATACCCCCAAACCATTGTAAAACCTGCCGCATTCCCTTTTTTAGGGTCTGAGAATAAAGCTCTTGCATAGCTTTGCGGACCTGCTTTAAGATCCGGGCGGCGAATGGATAAATGACCGAATACAAGGGCGATCATCAGCACCCCCGCACCCGTCACCAGCCATGCCGCCGTTACGCCGAGCGGGCTTGCCGTCTGAGCGAGTGTGCTGGGGAGCATAAAAATCCCTGAGCCGACCATATTGCCGACAACAAAAGCCGTAAGAAGCCAGAAGCCCCATTTTTTTGTCTGTTCCATAAAATATAACCTCCGAGCATTTTATAAAAAATATGCCGGACCAGACCGTGAGATCATTCAAAATAAAAAAAGCATGAACAAAAGTCCATGCTTTGGTTAAACATACACTCTTGATCTCCGGATAGCCCTCCGCGGGAAAAAACCGCGGCAGTCCTGCACTTATTCAATGCAGACCCAGCATAAAGAATGAATGGCTTCCTTATGCTTCGGCGCTGATGCCTTTTGCATATGATCATCGGCCCCATCAGCCTCACACATGCGACTCATCATCCGCGCAACCTCTACCTCACTAAGAGTTAAGAGTGAGGATTTATCACATATTCTGAAAAGAGGTTACCAGAGAAATTTTAATCTGTCAAAGGGAAGTGATGGAAAAAAGCGGTCAGCCGCGACAAAAGGCCGCCTTTTTTGGCAGCCTTCTGAAGAATGGAAGACGGGCCCTTCCATCTGTCATTTATCGGTTATTTTTCTTTTTGTTGACCGCCTCTTGCAGAGGGTCTCCTTTCAGCGCTTGCCCTGCATCTTCAAGCGCCCCCCGAACGGCGTTTTGGTTCTTTTCCTTATTTCCTCTATCTTTATTGAAGAAAATACCCAAATGAATCACCTCTTTAAAAATGTGGTACAATTTTAATTTGGCTTATCATTTTAAAATTATGCAGAACCTTGGAAGGTGTTTTTTAACTGAAAACACCATATTTTAGATGAAAACGTGCCGATTGCCTCAAGAAAATGCGGTTTTTTAGCTGACAAGTTGTCACCATCTGTCTTGAAGGCCGTCAGAACTCTTGATATAGTTTTCATTAGGAAATTGTTATAGGTCTTAAAGGAGAAGCGATATGACAGGAAAAACACACATCATGGGAGGGGTCGCTTCTTGTACGGCTGCTGCTTATTTTTACGGATATGATCCGGTGTTCATGACAGCTTCTGGTGTTATCGGAGCATTGATTCCGGATATTTGCCATACAAAAAGCAAGATAGGCAGAAGGCTTCCGATTTTATCAGCAGTGATCAGTTCTGTCTTCGGGCACAGGACGTTTACACACAGCCTGCTCTTTTTGCTCATTACGGCATTTGCGGCACATTTATATTTTACAGATCAGAGCATACTTTTCGGATTGATGGCCGGAATGGCGAGCCATCTGCTCCTTGATGCCGGGACTGTAAACGGCATCAAACTTTTCTTTCCGTCCGCCATTAAGGTTCGGCTGCCCTTTTATATTAAAACCGGCGGGAAGGCAGAACAAGGCGTTCTTGCTGTGCTCACCGTTGTTTCGTGCTATTTTATTGCGAACTTGATCGCCTGACGAAAGAGACGGTTTGACCGATTGCTATATTATGCTTTTTTTAGTCATTTTATCTTGGTGTTCTTTACCTGCGGGGATTATATGTGAGGAGCTATTTATATGAAAGAACAATTTTTTAAAAAGCAGTGGTTTTTATGCCTATCCATATTTTTTATGTGGATGAAGACGTACTTCATCTACAAGCTGGGCTTTAATTTACAAATCGACAACGCACTTCAGGAACTGATCCTGTTTATCAACCCGCTTAGCTTTCTCATCCCTGTACTCGGCATCAGCCTCTTTTTTCGCGAAAAAACGCAGCGCCTCTATTTAATCGGGGCTAATGTCGTCATGACGGGCATCTTGATTGCAAACAGCATTTTTTATGGTTTCTACATCGATTTTATCACCATTCCCGTCCTGTTCCAGGCAAAAAACCTCGGGGGGCTTGGAAGCAGTTTTCAGGAGCTGTTCAATCCGGTTTTCATCGCGCTTTTCCTGGACCTGGCTCTCATGGTCTGGCTGGCAAAAACGCTCGAAAGAACCGGCAAAAAGCTTTCCGCTAAAGCCGTTAAGATCTACTATGTGGCAGCCGCCGGAACGGTGCTGTTTAATCTCGCCCTGTCAGAGCTGGATCAGCCGAAGTTTTTAAGCTACTCCTACGACAGGGAAGTGCTTGTAAAAAATATCGGCTTATATCAGTTTCATCTGTTGGACGGCATTTCACAGACCTTTAATTTGACACAAAAAGCGGTCGCTGATGAAAACAGCCTGGCAACGATCGAAAACTACACAAATGCCGACTACAGCAAACCGAACCAAGATATGTTCGGGATTGCTGAAGGACGAAACGTCATCTTTGTAACGCTTGAATCCACCCAGACGTTTGTCATCAATGAAAAGGTGAACGGCCAGGAGATCACTCCGTTCATGAACAAGTTCATTCAAAAAAGCTATTATTTCGACCATTTTTATCAGCAGACCGAACAGGGAAAAACGTCCGATTCGGAATTCATTGTCGCCAATTCGCTCTATCCGTCTCTGAGCGGTTCAGTGTTTTTTACGAAGAGCGAAAATGCGTACAATTCGATGTATAAAACACTGGCGAATCACGATTACAAAACATCGGTTTTCCACGCCAACCATAAAAAATTCTGGAACAGGGACGTCATGTACAAAGCCCTTGGCATCGACAGCTTTTATGACGTCTCCCATTTTCATGTGACACCTGAAAATTCAACGGGCTGGGGGCTGAAGGACAAGGAGTTTTTAACGCAATCGGCTGACTTGATGAAAGACATGCCGCAGCCCTTCTACAGCAACCTGATCACATTGACGAACCATTTTCCGTTTCAAATTGATGATGAGGATAAGCTGATTGATGAATACGATTCGGAGAGTGAGATTTTAAACCGGTATGTCACGACTGTACGCTATGAAGACGAAGCATTGAAGCATTTCATTGCAAAACTGAAGAAAAACGGCCTTTACGACAATTCTGTGATCGTCTTCATGGGAGATCACTACGGCATATCAGAAGCGCACAACGATGCGTTAGCTCAATTTTTGGGCAAAGACGAAATCACCCCTTACGATACCGTTCAGCTGCAGCGGGTGCCGCTGATTATCCACATTCCGGGGGTAACGGATCAAGACCCGAAAACGATATCTGAAACAGGCGGCCAGATTGATGTCAAACCGACATTGCTCCACTTGCTCGGAATAGATACAAAAGGCATGATTCAATTCGGAAATGACCTGTTTTCGAAAGAAAGAATGCCTTTCGCTGTGTTAAGAAACGGCAGCTTTATTACAGATGATTATATCTACACGAAAAATACGTGCTACAGCAAAAAAACCGGGGACATGATCAACGACGGAGAGGACAAATGCGGCCCTCTCATAGAGAAAGCGAATGAAGAGCTTTCCCTTTCCGATAAGATTATTAACGGTGATTTGCTGAGATTTTACAAAAAATAATCCGTCCCCTTTAAGCCGGATTCTCCCCGGCTTAAAGGGGCTGTTTAAATTGAGGGACAGCTGGGTATTATATACCGAATGTTAAAAATGAACTTGCGGTTTTGCAGTTCCTTCGTTACCCTAAATGAAAAGAGAAGTTATTTCGAGTACCGATTATTTCATAAAGTGTTATAAAAAATGATAAATAAGAAGGTTTTAATATGAGTGAAACACAGCACAAGACAAATCAATTGCCGATTGTTGCCGTCTTGATTATGGGGACATTTATCGCCATTTTGAATCAGACGCTTTTGACGACGGCTCTGCCTCCGATCATGAGGGACTTAAACATTACGCCGGGGCTTGCCCAATGGCTGACGACCGTTTTTATGCTCGTGAATGGGATCATGATTCCAGTTACGGCTTTTTTAATTGAAAAATTCACGACGAGAAAGCTGTTCATGGCGGCAATGTCTTTATTTACGGCCGGGACGCTGATCTGCGCCTTGTCATTCAGCTTTCCGGCGCTGATTGCGGGACGCGTCGTGCAGGCGGCCGGTGCGGGCATTATGATGCCATTGATGCAGACGGTGCTTTTATTGATTTTCCCAAAGGAAAAACGCGGATCAGCGATGGGAATGGTCGGGCTTGTAATTGCCTTCGCTCCCGCTGTCGGACCGACCCTGTCAGGCTGGATCGTCGATCGCTATCCTTGGGAAGTATTGTTTTACCTGTTGCTTCCGTTCGCCGTTATCGACATGATTGCCGCACACTTTATTTTAAAAAATGTCACCGAACAGACATCGCCTAAGATGGACGTTACTTCCATCATATTGTCTTCGCTTGGCTTCGGCGGCATTTTGTACGGCTTCAGCAGCGCCGGTGTTGCCGGCTGGACGGGTGCTGACGTGCTGGCTGGCTTTGCGGTCGGCAGCGTTGCGCTGTTTTGGTTCATTTGGAGGCAGCTCCATTTGGAAGAACCGATTTTGGAATTCAGGGTATTTAAATATCCGATGTTTACTCTGGCGACGATTATCGGGATGGTCGTCTTTATGTCGATGATCGGAGCGGCGACGATCGTGCCGATGTATATGCAGGATATGCGCCATTTCACAGCGATGGAATCGGGAATGATGCTGTTTCCGGGAGCAGTAGTGATGGGGCTGATGTCTCCGATTACCGGAAGAATTTTTGACAAAATCGGCGCACGGATCTTGAGTATCACCGGTTTGACAGCGATCTTCGTGACCACATTGCTCTTGACCCATCTGACAAAGACGACGCCTTTTGCGTATTTGTCTACCGTCTATGCGATTCGGATGGTCGGCATGGGGATGGTGCTCATGCCTGTTACGACAGCCGGCTTGAACCAGCTCCCGCGCCATTTGATTCCTCACGGAACGGCCATGAACAATACGATGAGACAGATGTCAGGATCGATCGGGACGGCTGTTCTGATCACCATCATGACACAACGTGCGCTTACCGATCCTGCCGGTCCGTCTTCGGATACGGCGATGATTCACGGCGTCAATCTGGCGTTTATGACCGCGGCCGCATTGTCGGGAATCGGATTGGTTCTCTCATTCTTTATTAAGCAGCACCGACGCGGACGGCTTGACGGCAGCAGAAGAAAACAAGCGAAAGGCCGTTTGGCCATTCATGAGAAATAAAAAAATCCCGGGTTCATAAAAACCCGGGATTTTCTTATGGTTATTCGAATCCGTGAACCATTGTGTCAGGATCCGGACCGACGCGCTCATCTTTGTTAAGAGCGTTGATTTTTTCGACATCTTCCGCTGATAATTCAAAGTCAAAAATGTCGGCATTTTCAATAATGCGGTGTTCTTTGATTGACTTCGGAATGGTGACGACTTCACTTTGCAAATCCCAGCGCAGGATGACTTGAGCGACGGATTTGTTGTATTTTTTAGCGATGTCAGTCAGCACCTGATCATCGAGGAGTTTTCCCTGCATGAGCGGAGACCATGCTTCCACCTGAATGCCCTGCTTTTTGCAGTAGTCCCTAAGCTCAGCCTGAGTCAGCCGCGGATGGAATTCAACCTGATTGACCATCGGTTTAATTTCCGCATCTTCCAATAAGCTTTCCAAATGGTGCACATTGAAGTTGCTGACGCCGATCGCTTTCACTCTGCCGTCTTTGTACAGCTTTTCAAGCGCGCGCCACGTATCTTTATATTTGTCTTTTCCAGGCCAATGAATCAAATATAAATCAAGGTAGTCAAGGCCGAGTTTTCGAAGGCTTTCATCAAAAGCCGCCAATGTTTTTTCATATCCCTGGTCACTGTTCCATACCTTTGACGTGATGAAAAGCTCTTCGCGGGGAACGCCTGATTCTTTAATCCCTTTGCCGACGCCTTCTTCATTTTGATAGATAGCGGCTGTGTCAATGCTCCGGTATCCGTTTTTAATGGCTGCTTTCACAGATTCAACGACTTGGCTGCCTTCTTCAACTTTGAAAACTCCAAGTCCAAACCATGGCATTTTCACACCGTTATGTAATGTTACAGTGTCCTTTAAACTGCTTACCATTTTGAACGACCACCTTCCTTTTTTCTAGATGCTTTTTAAACGCACCGCTTTTATTATCTCACACTGGGTGGATTTTACAAAACAACTTGCTCAACCGGCTGTATGAGCCAAAGCGAGCGCTCCTGTGATTCCCTGATCGTCGCCGAGACCCGGCGGCACGATGTATTCTTCAAGATCAGGCAGGTCGACATATCCGTTCATATATTCGGCAAGCTTTTTGCGAATCAGCGGGAACAGCTGCTGCTGCTTCATGACACCGCCGCCCATGATGATTTTTTCAGGGCACAGAATCAAAATATATTGCATGAGAGCCTGTGCTAAATAGTCGGCTTCAAGCTCCCAAACTTCCTCGTTTTCAGCCAAATCCTTGCCCTTTTTCCCCCATCGCTTTTCTAGCGCCGGACCCGATGCCATCCCTTCAAGGCAGTCCTTGTGATACGGACAGATTCCTTCAAACGTATCCTGCGGATGCCGTCTAATGAGAAGGTGACCCATTTCAGGATGGAGCGTGCTCTGCACGAGCCGGCCGCCGACAATCGCTCCTGCTCCAATTCCTGTGCCGACTGTAATATACAAGCAGCTTTCCAAGCCTTGCGCCGCTCCTTTCGTCAGCTCGCCAAGCGCGGCAGCGTTTACATCAGTCGTAAACGAAACCGGAATGCCGAGCCTTTTTTCCAATTCGGGAATAAACGGGTACCCCTTCCAGGCTAATTTCGGCGTATTGGTTATGTATCCGTAATCCTCTTTATCTTTTGCAACGGATATAGGTCCAAAAGAACCCACCCCCATTGATGTGAGCTGATATTTGCTGAAGAAATCGGTCAGCTTTCCAATGGTCTCCTCAGGCGTCTCTGTCGGGATCGTCAGCCTGTCTATGATTTCTCCGTTTTCTGTTCCAACTGCACAAACAAACTTTGTGCCTCCTGCTTCTATTGCACCGTAATGTTTCATCCTCTCGGCTCCTTTTCATCTGTTTGAACTGCTTTAATTGAATCATAAATCAGACAATGAAAGAAAGCAATCACACTGAACACTGATTTACCGGAGCATGGGGGCTTTTGACGCCCCCGGAATACTGCTTCCCGAAAATGTGGCAGTTTTCAAACAACTGCCGCGTTAAAAACATTCCCTTAAAAAGGCTTCTGACCGCTTTATGGCAACCGTGAAAAAGAGGTTTTTTAAAGCCCGGCACGAAGCTTTAATAATGAGGAGGGATATCATGAAGCATCCATTCCACAAATTCCGTTCTTTATTCCCGATATTGTCTGATCATGTTCACCTTGCCGCATGCTCTGGAAGCGCGCTGGCTCTGCCTGTTGCCAAAGCGGTTGATGAGTATCAGAACGGCCTTTTAACTTCTGGTACAGACTGGAAAGCGCATCTCGGCAAGATAGATGAGGCTAAGGAAAAATTCGCCCGGCTGATCGGCGCCGAAAAAGAAGAGATAGCCGTTTTGCCGTCAGTATCTGACGCTGTGGCTGCTGTTGCCGCTTCATTGCCGCAGCCATTGCACCGAAGGCAGATCGCCTTCACGGATATCGATTTTCCTGCCGTCGGCCAAATTTGGCTTGCGCAAGACCGCTTCAAGGATCACCTCATCATCATTCAGAGCGAAGACGGAATGATCAACTTGGAACAATACGAAAAAGACGTTACCGATCAGACGCTCTTGACGTGTGTACCTCATGCCGGCTATCGGAACGGGTTTAAGCAAGACATAAAACAGATTGCCGAGATTGTTCATCAAAAAGGGTCGCTTTTATTCGTCGACGCCTATCAAACCGCCGGCCACATTCCGATTCATGTCAAAGACATGGATATCGACATCCTTGCGGCGGGGACGCGCAAATACATGCTCGGCATTCCCGGAACAGCTTTTTTGTATATGAAACGCGAACTTTGCGGACAATTTGAGCCAAAAATGGCCGGCTGGTTCGGAAGGAATACACCATTTGCCTTAAATTCAGGCTTTGCGGAAGGTGCGAAACGCTTCGAGTCGGGGACACCGGCATTTATCAGCATTTATGCGGCAGACGCGGCATTGAAGCTGCTGCTTGAAGCAGAGCCCGACAGGATCGAGCCCTACCTGCGGCAGCTCGCGGCATTCTCTTTGCAATACGGTGCGAAAAAAGGGCTGAAGATCAAAGGACCCGGGACCGTACATAACAGAACAAGCCTGATCTCCGTGTATGCCGAAGAAGCGGGCCGTATTGAATCCCTCTTGCGGGAAAAACATATCATCGTCTCAGCACGAAACAACATCATCAGAATAGCTCCGAATTTTTACAACACAAAGGAGGAAATAGGGTTTGTGATGGATGAGATCGCGGCACTCTTGGGCTAAGCCGGCTTCAAAATAGACAGAATGCGATTTTTTCCTTAAACTATAAAAAAACAATTTTCATCAAGGAATGAGACAAATTGGAGCTTTATATTGACGGATTAGAAGAGCAGAGGAAGCCTTCGCGCCGAAGCGCCTTGTTTGCCATTTTGGCTGTTTTGCTTGCGTCCGCCATTACCATTGGATATATCGTGTATACGCATTTTTACTCGATGAATCATCTGCCGAAAGGAAATTGGTTTCAGTCTTCCGCTTCGCCGAATCAAGCATACAACCTGAATTTGTATAGAGTGAATCAAGGCGGGGGAACGAACTCCCCTTCTGTCAGGGGGGAATTGACAACGGTTGCCACCGGTGAACGAAAGAATATCTATTGGGGATACGAAGAAGAACATGCCAAAATCGAATGGCAAGACAAATACCATGTGTCCATCAACAACAACGTGCTGGACGTCAGGACTGATATATTTGATGGAAGAAGAGAGTGACAGCGTCACTCTCTTTTCGTGTACATATCATTTGAAACACCGTTTAAAAAGTGCGTTTCCTTTCCAAGAGAAAAGAGATGGAGCTCATGCATCGCCCTCGTGCACGCCGTATAAAATAAAGTCCGCTCTCTTTCCTTTTTGTATTGCTTTTCAGAAGCGTCATAAATGACGACGGCATCAAATTCGATCCCTTTCGCCAAATAGACGGGAATGACGACCGCGCCTTTTTGAAACGTTCTCGTTTCTTTATCGATCAGTTTAAGCTCTGTATGCTGCTGAAGATGCCGGAACGCATCCCTGCATTCCCGGACGGTTTTACAGATGACTGCAATCGACTCAAGTCCTTCTTTTTGAAGGACGGTCATAAGGGAAGCCATCTCTTTATGGTGTGCATGAGGATCGGCTGATATTGTCAAAGTCGGTTTCTTGCCGTTCCTGTTAAAGGCTTCGATCTCTTCGCCCCCTTCGATGATGCGCTTTGTCAATTCAACAATTTCTTTCGTCGACCTGTAGCTGCGCTTCAAGGTGATGATCTCCGTTTTTTCGCCTTCAAACACACCTCCCGATAGAAGCGTCTTGTCGTGATAGGAATGGGCAAGAATCGCCTGATTTAAGTCTCCCAGCATCGTGATGCTGCACGCTGGAAACAAGCTCTTCAAAAAAGCAAGCTGAAAAGGCGTGTAATCCTGGGCTTCATCGATGAATAAATGGCGGACTGCCATGTTTTTTCCCCCGCCTTTCAGCTGGTTTTTCATATATAAAAAAGGGACGGCATCTTCATACGGCAGCTTCTCAAAACGAAAGCTTTTCTGAGTGAATGTGCAAATGCTTTGCCAGTCATCAGGCCGCGTTTGCGGGGCATAGCGGCCGGAAAAAAGCTGAAGGTATGTTCCCTTAAAATCAATAAAGCCGAACGCTTTTACCGCTTGCTTGAGCGGTTTGAACTCCCTTTCGGCAATGATGGCGGCGAGGAGGTTTCGTTCCCTTTCATAATCGTCAAATGTATTCTCCGTAAAGCGCTGTTCCTCCTGAAGACGTTTATAGGCCTTTAAGTATTCCTCTTTATCCAGCAGCTCGCTTTCTTCGATGACCCAGTCTTTTTTTCTTTCTTGGCGTTCATATTTGTTCAGCAGCTGTAACAGCCATTTTCCCGTTTGTTCAATCCGGTTGGACAGCGTGTCTGCATGATCAAGAGCAGCGAAAAATTCCCGTATCTGATCGCTTGTGATGATCCTTTTTCCGCGAAAGGCGATATGTTTAAACACCAGATCCAGATGCCCTTTTGCCAAACATTTGACATAATCATCGATAATGCCTTTGAAGGCCAGACTGGATTTCAATTCAATCGATTTCATCCGGATGCGCTGCTTCTCATCGTCTGAAGCGGTTAAACAATATTCGAGCTGATCGAACGGAGTCTCGCACGATACCTGCTTTCCAAGGCGACTTGCCACAAATTCCTGGAACGTCGTCTGCTGGATGTTTTCCTCTCCGAGCTCAGGCAGAACATTGGCGACATAGCTGTTAAAAAGCAGGTTTGGAGAGAATAGCAGCATCTGGCTCGACTCGATCTGCCCGCGGCCGCGGTACAGCAAATATGCGGCCCGCTGCAATGCCGCCGACGTTTTTCCGCTGCCCGCCGCTCCCCGAACAATTAAAAAGCGGCTTTTTTCGTTTCGAATAATTTGATTCTGTTCTTTTTGGATCGTAGCGACGATGCTTTTCATCTGGATATCGGCCTGCTGCCCCAGCACTTCCTGAAGGACTTCATCCCCAATCGCCATATCCGTATTAAACATCGCTTTCAGCCGGCCGTTTTTGAAGAGAAATTGCCTTTTCAGCTCAATCGTTCCCCTGACCGTCTCGTCCGGAACTTCGTATTGAGCCGCTCCGGGACCATAGTTGTAAAACAGACTGGAAATTGGCGCTCTCCAATCATAAATTAAAAACCGCTCTTCTTTTTCATCCATTAAAGAGGCGAGTCCGATGTAGACGGATTCAGCGTTTTCTTCGCCGTCCTCCAAAAAATCTACGCGGCCGAAATAAGGCGACTCTTTCACTTTTAACAGGTTTTTCAACTGGCTGTAAAATTGCTTATGGCTCCTTTCCCTTTCAGCCAAAACCTCAGCCTGCTGTTTAATGCTAAAAAATGTTTCAACCGCTTCATTTTCATCGGCTAAGTTTACGGTGACATCGCTCCAGAAATGTTTCCGTAAATCGATGATATCCTCCTTCAATCCGCCGGTCTTTCCCTTTAGAGAATGAAGCTTCTGATCCAATTCCTTTAAAACAAGCCGGATTCGTTTTTCCTCTTCCAGCCATTCCTGACCGTTTTCCTGCACGCTGACCACTCCCTAAAAAGATTTGACATCTAAAAAGATTCATGATAAAATAAAATTGGATAATAATATAATAATTGAAATTTTATGTTAAAATACACTTCATCTTATCATATAACCTTTGGTCAAATCAATATAAAAAGCCGATTTTTCAATCAACGAAAAATCGGCTTTTTTTCTATTTCAGCTGTGGGACCGCAACGAACGGTTCGGCAGCTTCCAGTTAAACATGTACGAACATACACGGCAAGCGACCAGCAAAGCAAACAGGATATACAACGTGAGCGGCTTCTCCGCCCAGCCCATGCCGATAATGAATCCGCCCAAAGCGGCCCAAACGGCGTAGATCTCGGTTTTCAGCACAAGCGGCTTTCTTCCGGCCAAAAGGTCACGGATCATTCCGCCGCCGCTTCCTGTTAAGACCGCCGCAACGATCACCGCGCTGACCGGATGATTCATGTGAACGGCATAAAGCGCTCCCTGTATCGCAAATGCGGCAAGACCGATCGCGTCTGAAAAGCTCCCCCAGGTGCTCCAATGCTTTAACAGGAGCTTCGGAAACAAAAAAACGATCGTGATCGACACAAGAGCGATTAGAAACAGACTCCCCTGCTCCCACAAGGCGGACACCGGGACTCCGATGAGCAGATTTCTGATCGCCCCTCCGCCGAACGCCGTCACAATCCCCAATATATAAACTCCTAAAATATCATACTCTTCTTCCATTGCAACGATCGCTCCGCTGATCGCAAAAGCGACGGTTCCGATGATGCTCAACACTTCCCAAGCCATCTAAGATGTCCTCCATACTAAACTTCAATCTTTTTGATTTTATAACTTCTACAACCTTTAAATCAACCCTATCTGAATCAAAATATCTTATAATATAGAAAGACGTTTTTAAAGGGGTGGAAACATGGAACAGGAGATCATCATCGAAAAAGCGAAAGCCGAGTGGGCGCACGAATTCGAAACTGAAAAACAGCGGCTCACGGATGTCCTCGGAAAAAAAGTTCTCGCAATCGAACACATCGGCAGCACCTCTGTTCCCGGCCTTGCTGCAAAACCGGTGCTCGATCTGATGGCTGGCATCAACAGTCTCAGCGAAGCTTCAGCATGGATCGAACCGCTTCAGCAGCTCGGTTATGAGCATGTATTTCACGAAGCCTTCCCGGCCAGGCGCTTTTTTCGAAAAGGAATGTGGAGGGCAGGCACACACCATCTGCACGTATACGTTTTTCAAAGCGAAGAATGGAAAAATCAGCTGAGATTCCGAAATTATTTAAGAAAGCACTCCGTCGAACGGCAAGAATATGAAACATTGAAAAAAACCTTGGCGCGGCGTTTTCCATATGACCGCACCTCCTACACAAAAGGAAAAGAGGCGTTCATCACAGCTGTGATTGAGAAAGCAAAACATTTGGAAAGGAGCGGCCCGCATGCTGAAAAAGACAAAACATAAATTGCTTACAATAGCCATCGCCTTCATTATGGCGGTTTTGTTATACTACTATGTCCAAGTCACGAAGTGAAAGCTGGTATTATACGTGCAAGGCCATTCGGACCGTTTTGAGGATATGCCCTTCAAAGTCTTCATCATATTCGGAGACATCCTCAAAACCCTTCGCCTTGTAAAAGTTTTTTCCGGTGCGGTTTTCTTTTTCAACCTCTACAAAGATCTTTTTCACTCCCTCCAAATGTTTTATCCCCTCTTCCAGTAATGCGGTTCCGATGCCTTTTCCTTGGTATTCCGGAGCTAAATAAATGGCCGCGAGATAGGCTTCCCCTCCTTCTCTGGCAAAGGAGTAGTTGGCAAAGCCGACGATTTTTCCGTCCGCTTCTGAAACGAGCATTAACGAGTGTTCCAAACGCTGCAGCATTCTCTCATCATTGTACGCTTTCTGCAAAAATTTCTCTTGAATATCGAAAGGGATTATCCCTTCATACGTATGATTCCAGCTTGTTTTGGCAATCCGCTGTACTTGACGGATGTCTTGCTTTTTCATTTTACGAATCTTAAACTCCACCCTCATCATCCTTCTCATCCATTTGATAATTTCCAAATATTATAACATTTATTCTATTGAACAGGTAAAAAAAAAAGCATTGTCAGACAATGCTCTTTTTACTCGTCTTTCCCCTTGAGAAAGCACATAAAAATGATAATCAAAATAAATGCAATAAGGGCGAGAAACGGAATCGTGATGAAACCGAACCAATTGATATACTGCCCTGAACAAGGCACTCCTGTGACACACGGTTTAATGCCGTTGAATCCGGGAATTTTTTGTTCCATGTAATGCATCAGGGAAATGCCTGCGCCGATCACCGCCATCGGCAGCACGTATTTTTTCACGCGGGCATCGCCCTGAAATGTCGCAATTCCGAGGATCAGCACGAGCGGATACATCATAATCCGCTGATACCAGCACAGTTCGCAAGGAATGAATTTACGGATTTCGCTGAAGTACAAGCTGCCTAGCGTCGCCGTTAATGAGACGATCCAAGCGCCGTACAGAAAAAACAGTTTATTTTTCATCAGACTGGCCTTTCAGCTCTTTGTCGATCGTTTCTTTGATTTTGTCATAATCAAACGGTTTGTCGATTTTTATGCCGTTGACAAAGATCGTCGGCGTCGAGTCTACACTGTATTTACTGATGAGCGAATTGTCCGTTTTTAATTGCTCAGAGAACGTCTTGTCATTTAAGCTGCTGACAAGCTTATCGCGTTTGATTTTCGTATTCGCTTCCGTGATGTCCGCCAATTTTGCAGGTGTCGCCCACTCGTTTTCCATCGTGTCATTGTCAGGCTGTGCTTTGTACAGTGCTTCATGGAATTTCCAGAATGAATCCGGATCTTCCTTCCATACTTGCTCGGAAGCGAGGGCGCTCAATTCAGAGCCTCTGCCGTGCTGTTCATTGACGAAGTTAATATATGAAAAATTAACTTGATCTTTATCGATGTAATCCTTTTTCAAATCCGGAAAGACGGTCTCAGTCCACTGTTTGCAGCTGGGACACTTGTAATCTCCGAACTCCGTGATCGTTACAGTCGCATCTTTGTTGCCAAGAAGCGGCTGTCCTTCAGTTGAAGGCTTGTCATCAAAGGTTTGCGAAGCATTTTGGGTTTGATTGTTGATTACGACAAGTGCGCCGATCAGAAAAACGACCACGACTGTCATAATCACTGCAAATTTCATCGGTGACTGCTGTTTCTTCTTCACTTAGACACCTCATTATTTTTATTTTTTAGTATGCCAGTTTGATAACCTCTTTCATTTTAACAAGACAAGCCGCATTCGTGAAGATGCTAAAAAAGGAATTTCCAATTCATTAGGTGGTAAAAAAGTTACATTTCTTTCACTTTTAAAACCCTCATCGCATTTAAAACGGCCAGAAGGGTAACACCGACGTCTGAAAAGACGGCTTCCCACATCGTCGCGATACCAAAAGCACCCAGGATGAGAAAAATGCCTTTAACACCGAGTGCAAAGATAATATTCTGCCAGACAATCGTTCTCGTCCGCTTGGCAATGTTGATGGCTTCAGCAATTTTTGAAGGCTGATCGGTCATGATCACAATATCAGCCGCTTCGACTGCCGCATCAGAGCCGAGGCCTCCCATGGCAACTCCGATATCCGCTCTCGCCAAAACCGGCGTATCGTTGATGCCGTCTCCTGCGAAAAGCAGCTTTTCTTTTGGAAGCTTTTGCTTGTCAAATGCTTCAATGCGGTCCACTTTGTGCTGCGGAAGAAGCTCTGCATGCACTTCATCAATGGACAGTTCCGAGCCGACCGCCTCGCCGGTTTCTTTCGCGTCGCCCGTCAGCATCACCGTTTTTTTAATACCCGCTTTTTTCAAAGCAGAGATCGCACGCTTGGCATCCTCTTTGATTTCATCTGCGATGACAATCGAGCCGATAAACGTATCGCCGGCGGCTACATAAACAACGGTTCCAATTTCGCGTTCCTCTTGATACTGTATACCGGCTTTCTTCATGAGCTTGGCATTGCCGGCCAACATGACGGCTCCGTCTACAACCGCTCTGACGCCGAAGCCGGCCGTCTCACTGTAATCCTTGATGCGATCCGCTTGGACTTCCTTCCCGTATGCTTCCCGGATCGACTCGGCGATCGGGTGGCCTGAGAAATGTTCGGCAAGCGCCGCATATTCAAGGAGTTCATCTTCTTTGACACGGCCTGCCGGCGACAGTTTAACAACGGCAAATTCGCCTTTTGTTAAAGTGCCTGTTTTGTCAAAAACGGCGTATTTGACATCATTCAGCGCTTCTAAATAATTGCCGCCTTTCACGAGTATACCTGCTTTTGACGCCGCTCCGATGCCGCCGAAAAAGCCGAGCGGAATGGAAACGACGAGCGCGCACGGACAAGAAATGACCAAAAAGACGAGAGCGCGGTACACCCAATCCGACAGCATGGCGTCGGAAATGATCAGCGGCGGGACGAAAGCGAGAAGAAGCGCGACTATGACAACAAAAGGTGTGTAGTACTTGGCGAATTTGGTGATAAAATTCTCTGTTTTCGCTTTTCTGCTGCTGGCATTCTGGACGAGGTCAAGAATCTTTGAAACGGTTGATTCACTGTATTCTTTGTCCACTTCCACTTCAAGCACGCCGTTTTTGTTGACAAATCCGCTCAGTACCTCTGCGCCTGGCGCGGCTTCTCTCGGAACGGATTCTCCGGTTAATGCGGACGTATCGACAAGCGATTTGCCTGCTCGCACTTTGCCGTCAAGCGGCACTTTCTCTCCGGGCTTGACGATGATGACATCGCCCGCTTTGACCTCATCGGGAGATACTTTGACCGTTCCGCCTTCCGTTTGAAGATTGGCATAATCGGGACGGATGTCCATCAAATCGCTGATCGATTTCCGGGAGCGGCTGACCGCGGCTCCCTGGAACAGCTCGCCTATTTGATAGAACAGCATAACCGCCACACCCTCGGGATACTGCTGAATAATAAATGCACCCAGAGTGGCGATCGTCATTAAAAAGTGCTCATCAAAAACCCGGCCGCGAAAGATGTTTTTGACGGCCCTTAATACGACATCACCGCCGATGATTAGATAAGCAAGGAAAAAGAGAAGCCACTCAGCTGCGGACCCGCCGGGAAGCAGAAAGCCCGCCGCACCGAGAACGGTTCCTGCAACCAGTCTTGCAACCGTTTTTTTAAACCGTCCATCGCCTTCGGAGGGAGCCTGTTTTGTCCCTTCCTTCAACGTCACATTGACGTGCGGCTCAATCTCGGTTACTTTTTTCTTTATTTTTGAAGGAATGTCTTCGCCGCTGTTTTGGTCGACTTTGACAGTCAGCGTGCTTGTTGCAAAATTGACAGAACACGCTTCAATCCCCTTCATACCGGCTATTTCATGCTCGATTTTTTGTGCGCAATTGCCGCAGTCGAGACCGTTTAACATGTATTCCTGCTTCACCTTTTCCATCTCTCTCACCTTTCTTTTTCAGCGCCGGGCTTTATTTTATATATGAGCATATACGCATATATTATATACCCTTATTATATGCTTCATCCGAAAAATGTGTCAATCGATCTTTGTTCTCATACGCATCAGGGCTGTTTCCGTGTTTACCCTGCTTTTCGCTTGTGCAAAACTCTGCTGGCATATCGGAAGCGATGCCCAAATATACTTAGTTTAGCTACTAAACTAACAAGCTTTTTGCATAAGGAGTGAACGTTTTTGAAAAAATCGTCTCTGATGATCATCTGCCTCGCCTTTCTTCTCGTTTTTTCGGCAGGCTGCAAAAGCGGCAACGACACCGGCACCGGCGCAAAGCATGCGGAAGAAATAAAAGTCTGGGATTACTTCACCGGTAAGCAGCAGGAGCTTTATCATGAGCTTGTCGAACAGTACAATCGGTCTCAGGACCGGTACAAAGTTGTAACGGAGTACATTCCTTTTAATGAAGTGAAAAAGCAGCTGTCTGTCGGGGCAGCCGGCAATGCTATGCCTGACGCCGTTTTCCTTGACAATGTCGACAATGCCTCATTCGCCGCCATGGGCGTGCTCGAAGATTTGACGGAGAAAATCGATCAATGGGGGCAGGATGACCAGTTTTATGAGGGGCCGCTATCATCAGCCGTATATGAAGAGAAGTACTACGGCATCCCTTTCGCAAGCAACGCGCTTGCCTTGTTTTACAACAAAGACCTCTTGAAGGATGCAGGGATTTCCGAGCCGCCTGAAACGTGGAGCGACCTGAAAAAAGCAGCGAAGAAAACGAGCAAAGGCCAAACGAAAGGATTTGCCCTGTCAGCTGTCAAATCAGAGGAAAGCGCTTTTCAATTTTATCCGTTTCTTTTGTCTTCCGGAGCAGATCTAAAACAACTGAATTCAAAAGAAGCAGCCTCTTCTTTGCAGTTTTTAACGGACCTGGTAAAGGAAGGCGCAATGAGCAAGGAAGTGTTAAACGCCACCCAGGATGATCTGGCCAGACAGTTTGCAGCAGGTCAGCTCGCCATGATGATCAACGGCTCCTGGAACATTGAACGGCTGAAAGAAGCCGGGCACTTAAATTACGGAATTACCTATATCCCGAAAGATCAAACATTCGCTTCCGCCCTCGGCGGGGAAAACATTGCGGTCGTTAAAGGAAAAAACACCGACGGCGCCTGGGATTTTATCACTTGGCTGATCGACCCTGAGCGGCTCGAAACGCTGACAGTGGAAACAGGTGTATTCCCGCCGCGTAAGGATTTGCTCGAATCATCCAGCCATTGGAAAACAGATGACAATTTAAAAGCCTTCATTCCGATCATGGAGATCGCATCAGCCCGCGGCCCTTCGAAAGACTGGCCGAAAATTTCGGAAGCTTTGCAGACGGCCCTGCAGGAAGCATTGAGCGAAAGCAAAACGCCGAAAGAAGCGCTGGATGAGGCCGCACAAAAAATCAGTGCCTTAAACTAGCTTTAAGCGCACGAAGGAGTTTTGACATGATCAGAACCATCGTCCGTAAATGGGAAGGGTACTTCTATTTGTTTCCGGCAGTTCTTTTTATGCTTGCTCTTATCGGTTATCCTCTCATCTACAACATGATTCTCAGCTTTCAAAACGTGTCGCTTGCAAATATAGCCTCACAGGATATCAGTTTTATAGGAATCGACAATTATCAGCGGCTTGCCCAGGATAAAGTATTTTGGGCATCTATAAAAAACACGCTGCTTTACACGGCCGGAAGCGTCGTTTTTCAGTTTGCAATCGGCTTTTTGCTCGCTTTGTTTTTCAGCATGAAGTTCCGGCTTGCCCCGTTTCTCAGGGGATTGATGATGGTGAGCTGGCTCATTCCGCTGACGGTTACGGCGCTTTTATTCAAGTTTATGATGGCTTCAAATGAAGGAGTGTTCAATCAACTCCTCCTATCATGGGGAGTGATCGACAATCCAATCCCCTGGCTGTCAGACCCGAACATTGCCATCTGGTCCGTTATCATCGCCAACATCTGGGTCGGCATTCCCTTTAACATGCTGCTCATATCCGCCGGTCTCAGCTCCCTTCCGGAAGACGTCTATGAAAGCGCAAGCCTTGACGGCGCAAATGCTTTTCAGAAATTCATCCATCTGACCCTGCCTTTATTGCGGCCGGTAATCACTGTCGTCATGATGCTCGGCTTCATTTATACGTTCAAAGTGTTCGACCTTGTGTTTGTGATGACTGGAGGCGGCCCGGTGCACGCAACTGAAGTCCTGTCAACCGTCAGCTACCGCTACTCCTTTGACGAATTTCAATTCAGCATGGGAGCAGCAAGCGCCAATGTCCTGTTTTTTATTCTTCTTTTGGTCAGTCTTGTCTATTTGCGGCTGATCAAAAAAGATGAGGTGATGTCATGAAAACGAAGCAAAAGGAATGGCTCTTTAACATCATCGGCGTCCTCATTACGGCCGGCTTTTTATTCCCCGTTTACTGGATGATCGCCACGGCTTTCAAAAGCGATGCAGAATTGTTTAAAACACCGCCTTTATTGTGGCCCGAGACATTCCGGACGGCCGGTTTTGAAGCTGTGTTCACTTCAGGCATCGCCGGATACTTTTTGAACAGCCTGCTGATTTCCGGGACTGCTGCCGTCATCGTTCTCATATTGGCCGTTCCTTCCGCCTACGGCTTGGCGCGCTTTCGGATCAAGGGCAAAAAAATGTTTATTTTACTGTTTCTCATCACGCAAATGCTGCCTGCCACCGTTGTTTTGACTCCGCTGTTTATCGCCTTTAATCAACTGAACATGTTAAATACGTATATCGGACCGATTTTGACGGGGGCAACGCTCGGTGTTCCTTTTTCGGTTTTAATGCTCAGAACCTTTTTTCTCGGAATCCCCAAGGACCTTGAGGATGCGGCCAAAATCGACGGCTGCAGCCGTTTTACCGCATTCATCCGCATTATTTTGCCTATCAGTGTGCCCGGGATTGCCGTCAGCGGAGCGGTTTCCTTCTTTTTCACATGGGGAGATTTGATTTACAGCATGACATTCAACCGAAATCAGGAGCTGTGGCCGCTGACGGCCGGCATTTACAATGTGATCAGCCAATACGGAATCCAGTGGAATGATCTGATGGCATTTGCCGTTTTATCGGTTCTGCCTGTCATCATCATTTTTATACTGCTTCAAAAGCAGCTTGTGAAAGGACTTATCAACGGATCCATCAAGTAAAAAGAAAGGGTGTTTTCGATCATGAAATTTTCAGACGGCTACTGGCTGACGCGGGAAGGATATCACATCAACACGCCAAAAGAAGCCTACGACCGAAGGATTGATCAGCAATCATTGACCGTATACGGGCCTGTCAAAGCGGTTCAAAAGCGCGGAGACACGCTGGACACCCGCATGCTCACCGTGAGATTTTCGAGTCCCCTTGAAGACGTGATCCGTGTGCAAGTGTTCCATTTTCAAGGGGAAACGCCTCGGAAACCCGATTTTCAGCTGCATATGACAGACGTTGAACCGGTCATCTCCGAACACGATGAGGCGCTTACCTTCCAAAGCGGCAGCCTATGCGTCGAAGTGAGCAAAAACGGATGGGGCTACCAATTTTCACGTAATGGACAGAGCCTGACCGCAAGCGAATCGAGCAGCCTCGCCTATATCACGAGCGATGACGGGCGCACCTTTATGAGGGAACAGCTCAACATCGGCGTCGGCGAATTGATCTACGGCCTAGGCGAGCGTTTTACGGCTTTCGTGAAAAACGGCCAAACCGTAGACATCTGGAACCAGGACGGCGGAACAAGCACGGAGCAGGCGTATAAAAATGTGCCGTTCTATTTGTCAAACAAAGGGTACGGTGTTTTTGTCAATCATCCCGAGCTCGTCTCATATGAAATTGGTTCTGAAGTCGTATCCAAAGCGCAGTTTTCGGTCGAAGGAGAATCGCTTGACTATTTTGTCATCAGCGGCGCCGAACCAAAGGATGTTTTGAAACGCTATGCGGCGTTAACGGGAAAACCGGCGCTTCCCCCGGCCTGGTCTTTCGGCCTCTGGCTGTCAACATCGTTCACAACCGACTATTCTGAGGAGACCGTGACCCGCTTCATCGACGGAATGAAGGAACGCGGCATCCCGCTCAGCGTGTTTCATTTTGACTGCTTCTGGATGAAAGAATTTGAATGGTGCAATTTCGAATGGGATGAACGATATTTTAAGCAGCCTGAAGCCATGCTCAGCCGCCTGAAAGAAAAGGGTCTGAAAATATCCGTCTGGATCAACCCTTACATCGCTCAAAAATCGAAGCTCTTTCAGGAAGGAAAAGAAAACGGCTACTTCTTGAAAAACAGCCGCGGAGATGTGTGGCAGTGGGACCGGTGGCAGGCCGGAATGGCAATCGTCGACTTCACCAATAAAAAAGCGCGTGACTGGTATTGTTCAAAGCTTGAAAGCCTGCTCGACATGGGGGTCGACTGCTTCAAGACCGATTTCGGAGAACGGATTCCGAGAGACGCAGTTTACTTTGACGGATCAGACCCCGACAGAATGCACAATTATTATTCTTTTTTATACAACAAGACCGTATTTGACTTGTTGAAGCAAAAGCGCGGCGAACGGGAAGCGGTCGTGTTTGCAAGGTCGGCGACGGCCGGCGGCCAGCAATTTCCCGTACACTGGGGCGGGGATTGTTTTGCCAGCTATGATTCAATGGCTGAAAGCCTACGCGGCGGCCTGTCGCTTTCCCTTTCAGGCTTTGGCTTCTGGAGCCATGATATCGGCGGATTTGAAAGCACGGCAACAGCCGATTTGTATAAGCGCTGGACCGCATTCGGCCTCTTGTCCACGCACAGCCGCCTGCACGGGAGCGAATCATACCGCGTTCCGTGGCTGTTTGACGAAGAAGCGGCCGATGTCATGCGGTATTTTGTCAAACTGAAGCACAGGCTGATGCCTTATTTGTACGCCGCTGCACATGAAGCGCACGCTGAAGGCATTCCAATGATGCGGGCGATGCTCCTCGAATTTCCCGGAGATAACACTTGCCACTGGCTTGACAGACAGTACATGCTCGGCGGAAGGCTGCTCGTCGCGCCCGTTTTTCAGGAAGACGGCGCTGTCCGTTATTATTTGCCAAAAGGCACTTGGACACACCTTTTGACGGGAAAGGAGACGGAAGGCGGAGAATGGAAAGAAGAACAGTACGGTTATATGGGGCTTCCCCTGTTTGTCAGGGAAAACACGCTGCTGCCGCTCGGGCAGGAATCCGGGCGACCTGATTATGATTATCTCGACGATGTGACGTTCTGCCTTTACCAATTAAAAGACGGCTGCACAGCCGAACAGACGATTTACAATGAAAAGTGCGAAGCAATGACAGTCAGAGCTTCACGACATGAAAATACGATTACCGTAAAAACAACAGGCGTCCAAAAGAAATGGAAGCTGCTCATCCGCGGTCTTTCTGTCACCTCGGTTATTAACGGAGCTGCGGAAGCGCTTCAGGAGGGAACAGCGATTCAGCCAAAAGAAATGGATCGGGATGTCTTCATTTATTTCTAAAAAGGAGTGATCAGGATGCTGAAAAAGGTCCGCATCATCATGTTGGTCGCAATGTGCATGATCCTTTCCGCCGCCGGTTTTGATCCGCCGCAGCCCGCGGCCGCTAAAACCCAAGCTGATCAATATGAGTATCCCTTTCAAGATCCCAGTCTCCCTGTTCAAAAAAGGGTCAGCGACTTGCTTTCACGGCTGACCCTTGAGGAAAAAGTGTCACTGATGCATCAATATCAGCCTGCCATTCCCCGGCTCGGCATTCCCGCTTTTAAAACGGGCACAGAAGCGCTTCACGGCGTCGCCTGGCTTGGGGAAGCGACCGTTTTCCCGCAGGCTGTCGGGCTCGCGCATACATGGGACCGCTCGTTAATCAAACAAATCGGCTCAGCGGTCGGTGATGAAGTCCGCGGCTTCCACCACCTTGATCCTGCGGCAAACGGCGTCAACGTCTGGGCGCCTGTCGTCGATCTGCTGCGGGATCCAAGGTGGGGGAGAAATGAAGAGGGCTATTCCGAAGACCCTTTTTTAACAGGGGAAATAGCAACCGCCTATGCCTCCGGGTTAAGGGGTGATCATCCCTTCTATTTGAAAACAGTACCAACCTTAAAACATTTTCTTGCCTATAACAACGAAACAGACCGGGGATTCAGCTCCTCAAGCATTGATCCCAGGAACATGCATGAGTATTATTTGAAGCCCTTCGAAACAGCAATTTCCGCAAAAGCCGCATACAGCCTGATGCCAGCCTACAATTCTGTCAACGATAAACCGGCCATTTTGAGCCCGCTGCTCAACAGCACAGTCAAACGAAAATGGGCCGGAGACGATTTCTTCATCGTCAGCGATGCCTTTGATCCTTCAGGAATCGTCAATGATCATAAGTATTATGACAGCCACGAAAAAGCGCATGCCCATGCCGTAAAAGCCGGCATTGACAACTTTACGGATCAGGGAGAAAATCCCGAGCTGACGAAAAGCGCCTTAACTGGCGCCTTAAAGCAAGGCCTTATTTCTGAAAAAGACCTCGATCAAGCCTTGGCCAACACGTTCGGCATCCGTTTTCGCACGGGCGAATTCGATCCGGACGAACTCAATCCGTACAGCCGCCTGACAGATGACGTCATCAACAGTCCAAAGCATCAGCAGCTGGCGAAAAAAGCGGCTGAAAAAGCCATCGTTTTACTGAAAAACGATCGGGATCTGCTTCCCTTCAATACCCGAAAGAATGAAAACATCGCAGTCATCGGTCCGTTCGGAGATGCGCTTTACGAAGATTGGTACAGCGGAACGATGCCGTATCGGAAAACTCCGCTTGACGGAATCGCGGACAAAATTGGCAAAGACCGCGTCTCCTTTGCCGAAGGGCTGGAACAAAGCGGATTCAAATCCGCGCTGACCGGAAAGTTTGTAACCGCAGGCCGGGACGGCAAACAACCGCTCACAGCATCGGCTGACAAGCTTGAGAAAAGCGCGGCATTCGATGCGGCGGATTGGGGAGAAAGCATCTTCACCCTTCGCGCCCAAGCGAACGGTCTCTATGTCTCGCTTCAGGATGACGGCAAGCTGATCGCTGATCAGAAACAGCCGAACGGCTGGACTGTCAAAGAAACTTTCCAGTTTGAACAGCAGCCTGACGGGACATTTGCCATCAAAAATACGGCAAACGGCAAATATCTCACCGCCGGAAAAGACGGGACATTAACAGCCGCCGCCGAAAAGCCGGCAACAGCAGCGGAAAAGTTTTCAAAGACAATCATCAAGAGCGGTACGGATGAAGCGGTTCGGCTGGCAAAA
Source organism: Bacillus sp. FSL K6-0972 (assembly GCF_037976035.1). NCBI lineage: Bacteria > Bacillati > Bacillota > Bacilli > Caryophanales > Bacillaceae > Bacillus > Bacillus sp. FSL K6-0972. The sequence goes on from NZ_CP150260.1 coordinate 3,618,270, forward strand.
GCCGCGGACAAAGCCGTCGTGTTCGTCGGCAACAATCCTTACATCAACGGCCGGGAAACCGAAGACCGGAAAGACATTACACTCCCTCCCGCCCAGGAAAATCTGCTGAAAGCCGTTTCTAAAGCCAATCCCAATACGGTGCTTGTCGTAACGGGCAGCTATCCGTTCGCTCTCAACTGGGCTAAAGCGCACATTCCTGCGATCATATATTCCGCTCACGGAGGCCAGGAAGCGGGAAGCGCATTGGCGAACATTCTCTTTGGAGATGAAAATCCGGGCGGACGGCTGACGCAAACTTGGCACACCTCAGTCAAAGAACTTCCGGATATGATGAATTACGATATCATCAAAGGGAAAAGAACCTATAAATATTTCGAAGGCAGGCCGCTGTATCCGTTCGGCCACGGGTTATCCTATACAGCGTTCCGCTACAGCGGTTTAAACGTTTCCTCTGACAGCATCAAAAAAGACGGATCTGTCACGATCCGCGTTAACGTCACCAACACAGGCGGGAGAAAAGGGGAGGAAGTCGTTCAGCTCTATACTTCTCCCCTATTTAAAACGCGTGTTAAACAACCGAATCTGGATCTGAAAGACTTTCAGCGGGTTGAACTGGCACCGAAAGAAACGAAAACCGTGACATTCAAGCTGAAACAGACAGACCTTACCTTCTGGGATGTGACGAGAGAAACGTTTGCCGTTGAAAGAGGGGCTTACAAAATATCAGTCGGCAGCTCGGCGGCGGACATCCGCAAGACAAAGCGGATTTTCGTCCAGGGTGAAACGATTCGGGAACGGAACTTGCGCCGGCAGACAAATGCTGAAAACTACGACGACTACAAAGGCGTGCTCATCACCGAAGAATCCAAATACGGCGGGGATGCGGTAAAAAACAGTACAACAAACGCGTGGATCGCCTTCCATGATGTCCGCTTCAAAGGCGAAAAAAGGATAAAAGCAAAGGTTGCAAGCAGCAGCGGCGGCGAAATCGGCATCTTCCTCGACCATCCTCAAAAAGGAAAACAAATCGGTTCGTTAAAAGTGCCTGACACATCCGGATTGCAAAACTGGAAAACGGTAAAAGCTTCCGTCCGAAAATCTGCAGGCACCCACCGCGTCTATTTTGTCTTCAAAGGGAAAGTTGCAATCGATGCATTTCAATTTGAACGATAAATCGGCAAATGAGAAATTTTTTAAAAGCCATGCAGCTTGATCTGCATGGCTTTTACCGTTTTTCAGCAATTTTAGCGCTTTACAATTTAGAAATGATATATTAGAATTCAATCAAAAGTTGCATTAGGTAAAAAAAATGTCACTAGGTAATAAAAAATTGCCGAAACAAAAATATTGTATGCAGGTTAACTTTCATATAGACATAGAAAGGGGTTAATGAAGCTATGAAACCCGCAATTACCGTAAAAGATTTATACGTTTCTTATCACGGCGCAGAAGCGCTTCACAATATCACTTTCTCGCTCGATCAAGGAATGATGGCGGGCATTATCGGACCGAACGGCGCAGGAAAATCAACGCTGCTAAAATCCATGCTCCAATTGATTCCAAAAGATAAAGGCGACGTCCGTCTGCTGGGAAAACCGCTCAAAGATGTACGCAAGCAAATCGCCTATGTTCCGCAGCGGAATGATATGGATTGGACGTTCCCGATCAATGTCCTCGACACCGTCATCCTCGGCACATATCCTGAACTCGGCCTTTTCAGACGTCCGAAAAAACGCGATAAAGACTGGGCATATCACTGTCTTGAAAAAGTCGGGATGGAAGCATATGCCAAGCGCCAGATCGGTGAACTGTCAGGCGGGCAGCAGCAGCGCGTTTTTCTCGCCCGGGCGCTCGCCCAAAAAGCAGAGCTGTTCTGTCTTGACGAACCGTTCGTCGGAATTGATGTGACGAGCGAAGAAATGATCGTCAGCATATTAAAGGAACTTCGTGATGAAGGAAAGACCGTTCTTGTCGTCCATCACGATTTAAGCAAAGCGGACAGCTACTTCAATGAATTAATTTTGCTGAACAAAGAGCTGATTCAAAAAGGCCCTGTCTCCGACATCCTCAATCCCGACGTGATGATGAAAGCCTACGAATCTCAGCTTCCGTTCCTGCAATCGAAAAGAGGTGCGATGTGATGGAGTTTATCCATGGTTTGATGCAATATTCGTTTCTGCAAAAATCGCTGTTCACCTCGATTATGGTGGGCATCATTTGCGGCGTCATCGGCTGCTTTATCATTCTCAGGGGAATGGCGCTGATGGGAGATGCGATTTCACATGCGGTTCTTCCGGGCGTCGCCATCTCTTATATGCTCGGCGTCAATTTTTTCTTCGGCGCCGTCTTTACGGGCATCCTGACGGCTCTCGGAATCGGCTATGTCAGCCAAAACAGCCGGATTAAAAACGATTCGGCCATCGGCATCGTATTCACGGCCTTTTTCGCCGTCGGGATCATTTTAATCACGCTTGTCAAAAGCTCAAGCGATCTGTACCACATCTTATTCGGAAATGTGCTGGCCGTTCGTTCATCAGACATGTGGATCACGCTCGTCATCGGAGTCATTATTCTTACCGCTGTCTTTTTGTTTTACAAAGAGCTGCTCATCACCTCTTTCGACCCGACGATGGCGGCCGTCTATGGTTTGCCGAACCGGCTGATCCACTACTTTTTAATGACGCTTTTAACAATGGTTACGGTCGCATCGCTTCAGACCGTCGGCATTATCCTCGTCGTCGCGATGCTGATCACGCCTGCCGCAACCGCTTATTTATTGACAGACCGGCTGTGGGTGATGATCTATTTGTCCGCTTTCCTCGGCGCTTTGTCAGCGGTCATCGGCCTTGGATTAAGCTATACGTACAACCTCTCCTCAGGAGCGGCAATCGTGCTCGTGGCTACGATTTTATTCGGACTTTCCTTTACGTTTTCACCGAAACAAGGCGTACTTTGGAGAGCAGTGAAATCAAGAAGAAAACGGGCAGCACTTCAACAATAACCGCCAAATAAAGGGGGAAAACAAAACATGAAATGGAAGCAAACACTAGCATTTGCGGCGGCATTGATTCTGCTTCTCGCCGCCGGCTGCTCCTCGAAAAGCAGCAGTGAAGAAAACGGAAAGCTGAAGGTCGTCACCACCTACTCCATTCTCTATGACATCGTCAAACAAGTCGGAGGGGATCACATCGATTTATACAGCATTGTACCTGTCGGAACAGACCCGCACGAGTATGATCCGCTGCCTAAAGACGTGCAAAAAACGACGGACGCCGATGTCGTCTTTTACAACGGCCTGAATTTGGAGACTGGGAACGGCTGGTTTAACAAGCTGCTGGAAACAGCTGAAAAAGACGGTGATGGCGCCCCTGTCTACAAGCTGAGCAAAGGGGTCAAGCCAAAGCATCTCACCGCTAAAGGAAAAGAAACGGAAGAAGATCCTCATGCATGGCTCGATATAGAAAACGGGATTCAATATGCAAAAAACGCAAGAGATGCGCTGATCAAAAACGATCCCGACCATAAAGAAGACTACGAGAAAAACGCGGAAGCCTATATCGGCAAGCTGCAAAAGCTTCATGATGAAGCGGTGAACCGCTTTAAAGATATACCGAAAGAGCGCCGCATCCTTGTGACAAGCGAAGGGGCTTTTAAATATTTCGCTTCGGCCTACGGCGTCGACGGAGAGTATATTTGGGAAATCAATACCGAAAATGAAGGAACTCCCGGTCAGATGAAAAAAATCGTTGACACAGTGAAGAAAAAGGACGTTCCGGCCTTATTCGTGGAGACAAGCGTTGACCCGCGCAGCATGGAAAGCCTGTCAGCGGAAACGGGCGTGCCGATTAAAGCAAAAGTCTTCACCGACTCGATCGGAAAGCCCGGTGAAGCGGGAGATTCCTATTATAAGATGATGAAAGAAAACCTTGACCGGATCCATCAAGGTCTCGCCGAATAACCGACGAACTGCTGTACACGATGTACAGCAGTTTTTTCGTATGTTTTCCCGATTTTAAAGCAGGGTACAACGAAGGAAAAACGTAGAAAAAGGAGTGTGTTTCGTGGAATCTGTATATGAGGAATGCATCAAAGCCTGCCGGGAATGTCTTGAAGCCTGCAATCATTGCTTTGACAAATGTCTGATGGAAGAAGACTCGGGGATGATGGCCGAATGCATCCGTCTTGATCGGGAATGCGCAGAGATGTGCGGTTTCGCAGTTCAAGCCATGACGCGCAACAGCCCGTATGCCGAAGACATTTGCCAGCTTTGTGCTGAAAGCTGTTTTGCATGTGCGGAAGCATGCAGAAAAATCGCTTCTTAACTTGAAATATCCGGCTCTCGGGCCGGATGTTCTTATGTCGGAAATGTTTATTTTTTCTCCTCCCCCCTTGCTAAACTGATACAATATGACTATAAAAGGGGGTTTTATTATGAAAGACAGCGTGTTTCAAATGACTTCTGACACATATCAGTCGCTCAGTGATTCAGAACGGCATTTGCTCGAGTACATTTATCAGCACTTGGATGTCATCGCCACTTTATCGATTGTCAAATTAAGCGAGGATGCAAATGTTTCAACAGCCACGATTGTCAGGTTAATGAAAAAACTCGGATATGACGGCTACACTTCTTTTAAGTATGCATTAAAAGAGAAACACCACCTCGGGCACGCTCCGCTAATGGATGATATTGACAGCCAAATTAAACAGGCCGTGTTAAAGAATGAAAGAGAAGTTCTGGATACGATTAAAATGCTTGATATCGGGTTGATCGAAGATGCCATTCAAAAAATCAGCAATGCCGAAAAAGTTTACATTTTCGCAAGAGGATTGTCTGAAATGATTGGGACCGAGATGACGATCAAGCTTCAGCTGCTCGGCAAAAACTGCGAGATGCACAGCGACCCGAATATTATCAGAGGCAAGTCAAAAACACTTGCCAAAAAAGACCTCGGCCTTTTTGTTTCCCTGAACGGTGAGACAGAAGAGCTTGTTGAAGCCGCTCAAAATTTCAAATTGCAAGCCATTTCCACCATCACATTAACGACCAGGATTGATTCGCGTCTTGCGAAATTATCAGAGATCGTACTGGTCGGGTTTAAAGGTGAACAATCATTTTTTCCCGATTATGAAGTCCGCTCTCGCCTCCCTTTGCAAGTCCTCTCCCGCATCATGCTGGACTCATACGTTATCCGCACCGCTCATAGCTGAAAACCTTTACACAACCTGTAAACATCCCCCCTTTTATCTGTGACATAATGTCTGTGAAGCCACAGATAAAGGGGGGATACAGCATGATCTATACATGCACGATGAATACCGCAGTCGACTTATTCGTTGAAACCGACGAGTTGCTTCCCGATGTCGTCAACCGCACTAAAGATGAAGATTATCAGCCAAACGGAAAAGGCGTCAATATTTCATTTATGCTCAAACGCCTCGGTCTTGACAATACCGCGCTTGGATTTACAGGCGGATTTACAGGGCGTTTTATTGAAAACGAACTGCTGAATGAAAAAATTGTCACAGACTTTGTCGAAGTGGAAGGCATCTCACGGATCAATATTTTTATCAATGCCACCCGGGAATTCAAGATCGTAAACAAAGGACCGCTCATATCTGAAGGCCGAAAACAGGAGCTGATCAACAAAATCCGTCAAATCCCGCCCGGCCGTTTCTTATTTATATCAGGCAGTCTTCCGAGAGGAGTCCCCGATGACATGTACCTTTCGCTTTCCGAGATTGCCGCCGAAAACAATCTGAAATTGATCTTGGATATCAGTTCTCCCATCCTATTAGATTGTCTTTCATACCATCCTTACCTGATTAAACCAAATGAACAGGAGCTGGCCGCCTTTTTCAGCCGGAAGAAAGCGCTGTCCGAAGAAGACATCATCCATTACGGAAACGAGCTTCTCGACCGCGGCGCTGAAAGGGTTCTCATTTCCCGCGGCAAAGATGGCGCCCTTTATTTGGACCGCCAAAGAACCTTAAAAGCGACCGCCGCCAAAGGCAAAGTTGTCAATACCGCGTGTGCTGGCGATGCCATGCTTGCCGTATTCGTCGGAAAACAGGAGCTTGGCTGTTCCGTTCCTGAAGCACTTAAGTACGCCTCTGCCGCCGGGTCCTTGACGGCATTCTCGAAAGGACTCGGTGATGTGTCCGAACTCGATCAAACAGCTTCACAAATTCAAATCACTCATTTATAAAGGGGGTTTTCTTATGAAAAAGTTTAAAATCATCGCGGCAACCGGCTGTCCAACAGGAATTGCCCATACATTTATGGCTGAAGAGGCCTTAAAACAGGCTGCCGCCAAACTGGGTGTAGAAATCAAAGTCGAAACACACGGGCAAATCGGCGTTCAAAACGAACTATCGCCAGAAGACATTAAACAAGCCGACGGGGTCATTGTCGCGGCAGACAAGGATGTAGGCGCCGAGCGTTTTGCAGGTAAACGTGTCCTTGACGTCCCGGTTGCGCGGGGCATCCGTGATGCAGAATCTTTAATTCGGACGCTGATGAACGGCGAAGCGCCGATTTACCGCGGACAAACAGCGGCAAAAACAGAGGATGAACCTAAAACAGGCGAAGCCACTTCTATCGGCCGTAAAATATATAAACATTTGATGAACGGGGTTTCCCACATGCTCCCATTTGTCGTCGGCGGAGGGGTTTTGATTGCACTATCCTTTTTATTCGGCATCCATTCAGCGGATCCTGAACATCCAAGCTACAACGCTTTTGCCGAATTACTGAATAAAACGGGCGCCTTCGGCTTCCAGCTGATGGTTCCGATATTATCTGCCTATATCGCCGATTCAATGGCTAAACGCCCCGGCCTGATCGTCGGTTTTATCGGCGGCATGATCGCCAGTACGGGTGGAGCGGGTTTTCTGGGCGGCATCGTATCCGGTTTTTTGGCGGGACTGATTATTTATGGTCTCTCGTATGCACTGAAAAAAATGCCTCAGTCCCTTGAAGGGCTGAAAGCAATTTTTCTTTATCCGGTTATCGGCATTTTTCTGATCGGTGCGGTCATGTTTTTCCTCGTGGAGCCGATGACGGCCATCAATGAAGGGATGAAGGACTTTTTAGCCGATTTTCAAGGGGCGAACCCCATCATTCTCGGCTTGATCATCGGCTGTATGAGCGCATTTGACATGGGCGGTCCGGTCAATAAAGCAGCCTATGTCACCGGAACTGCTCTTCTCGCTGAAGGGAACCAATATTTCATGGCAGGCGTCTCCGCCGCGTGTATCACACCGCCGCTCGTCATTGCGTTTGCCACTTTGTTTTTCCGCAAATATTTCAGTCAGCAGGATCGAAATGCAGGGCTTGTCAATTTTATTCTCGGCGCCACTCATATTACCGAAGGCGCTATCCCGTTCGCCGCAAAAAAACCGATCCCTGTCATTCCGATTTTGATGATCGGCTCTTCGGTTTCAGCGATATTAACATACTCATTCGCAGTTCAAGTACCTGCCCCGCACGGCGGATTCCTTGTACTTCCCGTTGTAACAGGAGCCTTTCAGTGGGTGCTGTCAATTATCATCGGATCGCTTATCGGCGCCTTCTTATTCGGCTTTTACCAAAAACGGACATATGAAAAAGAGAAAGGCTGATCAAACATGGGCACAGCAGCTTTAATCAAAAAAGAGCACATCTATCTTCAAGAAACGTTATCTTCCCAAGCGGAAGCTTTTGACCGGGTGGCTCAGATCGCATATGAATCGGGAGCCGCCAAAACAAAACAAGCGGTCATTCACGGATTGGCACAAAGAGAGGCTGAAAGCACGACCGGCTTTATCGACGGCTTCGCCATCCCCCATGCAAAACTGAAGGACATCACAGAAGCATCTGTCATCATCATTCAAAACCAGGCAGGAATCGAATGGAACGCGCTTGATCAAACGCCTGTCACATTTATCATTGCTTTATTGATACCCGATGCCGAGGCAGGCAGCACACATCTCAATCTATTATCATCGGTGTCTCGCATGCTTGTTCACGGAGATGCGAGGCAGCAGCTGCTTGATGCCTCGAGTCCTGACGACATTCTGAGCACCTTCTCGAGCTATATATCCTAATTTTGATTAGAAAGAAGGAATCGATATGCTGACAAATACGAAGAAAATGCTGCTGGACGCACAGACAAACGGCTATGCGGTACCGGCCTTTAACATTCACAACCTTGAAACCGTGCAGGCCGTGACAGAAGCTGCTGAAGCCTTAAGGTCCCCCGTGATTCTTGCGGCTACTCCCGGAACCTTCAGCTATGCAGGCCGCGACTATATTCAAGCGATTGCAGAAACTGCCGCCGCTCGCTGCTCGATCCCGGTCGCCCTCCATCTCGATCATCATGAAGAAATTGAAGATATTCGCGAGTCTTTATCATTAGGGACAAAATCTGTCATGATTGATGCTTCGCACCGACCATTTGCCGAAAATACCGCAATTGTAGCGAGTGTCGTTCAATATGCCCGGCAAAAAGATGCCACTGTAGAAGCCGAGCTCGGAAGGCTCGGCGGACAGGAAGACGATTTGATCGTGGATGAAGCCGACGCTTATTACACCGATCCCGATGCAGCAAAAGAGTTCGTCGAGAAAACCGGAATCGATTCGCTGGCGGTGGCAATCGGTACAGCCCACGGGCTTTACTCAAAAGAACCCAATATCGATTTTGACCGGCTGGCCGCGATTCAAAAACGGGTTTCAGTTCCGCTCGTCCTGCACGGCGCCTCAGGAATTCCGCAAGAAGATGTAAGAAAGTGTATCAAGCTCGGATGTGCAAAAGTAAATATCGCGACTGAATTAAAAATTCCTTTTTCAGATAAACTGCGCCGTTATCTGCATGAACACACCGAAGCAAGCGATCCAAGAAAATATATGGCCCCCGCCAAAGAAGCCATGAAAAAAATCGTCCAGGAAAAGATTTTGATGTGTATGAGCAATGACAGATATTAATACAAAAAGCCGGATGTTCTTTAACATCCGGCTTTCTCTTCAGCAAATCATTTGCTATGCTCTTCTAAAACATGACCGTCATGAGGCTTTTCATCGGGTATCGGTTCCTGACCCGCCAATAAACTGTAAACGAGCATGACAATTCCTACATAAACAACCGCTGAAACCGTCCAAACGAGCACTGTCTTATCCTTCAAGACGGATTCCTCCAATCAAGCTTCACCTTTTGCAGCCTGAGTGCATTCAGAACAACTGAGACTGAACTGAACGCCATCGCGGCACCTGCGATCCACGGGGCCAAAAGCCCGACGGCCGCGAACGGAATGCCGATACTGTTGTAGGCAAACGCCCAGAAAAGGTTTTGTTTAATGTTTTTGATGGTCAGTCTGCTCATGAGGATCGCATCAGCGATGCTGTTTAAATCGCCGCGGATCAAGGTGACGTCAGCGGCTTCCATGGCGACATCAGTCCCCGTTCCGATCGCCATTCCGGTATCGGCCGCTGCCAGTGCCGGCGCATCGTTGATGCCGTCGCCGACCATCGCGACTTTTTTGCCTTCTGCCTGAATTTTCTTCACTTCATCCGCTTTTCCTTCAGGCAGAACTTCGGCGATAACGTGCTGAATGCCGGCTTCTGCAGCAATCGCTTCTGCCGTCCGCCGGTTGTCCCCGGTGATCATGACGACTTCCAGCCCCATATCATGCAGCCTTTTCACAGCTCTCTTCGACGTGTCTTTAATCGTATCGGCGACGGCGATCAGCCCGGCAAACCGACCGTCGATGGCGGCAAGCATCGCCGTCTTTCCTTGCGTTTCGAGAGCTTCCATTTCGCTGTGCGCCTCTCGAATGTCAATATCACGGCTTTCCATCAGCCGTCTTGTACCGATCAAAATCCGTTTTTCGTTGACTGCAGCTTCGATACCATAGCCGGGTACCGCTTCAAAACTGTCTGCTGAGGCCGGCTCTATCCCTTTCCTTTTGATGCCTTCGACAATGGCTTCAGCAAGCGGATGTTCAGAGCTTTTTTCTGCAGCACCGATAAGCTTGAGAAACGATGTTTCATCGATCCATGGTTCAGGGCGCACATCTGTCAGCTGAGGCTTTCCATTTGTAACCGTCCCCGTCTTGTCTAGCACAATCGTCTCCAAGCGGTGAGCCGTCTCCAAATGTTCGCCGCCTTTGAATAAGATTCCGAATTCAGCCGCACGGCCCGATCCTGCCATGATCGATGTCGGCGTTGCCAAACCGAGCGCGCACGGACATGCGATCACAAGCACCGCAATCAGCTTTTCCAGCGCCGTGCCGAACTCGCCGGGGCTAACCGCCAAATACCAGACGAAAAATGTGATGACCGCGATCGCCACGACAATCGGCACAAAAACCCCGGAAATCCGGTCTGCAAGCCGCTGAATCGGCGCTTTTGAACCTTGCGCCTCTTCCACGACTTTTATAATCTGCGCCAGCGCAGTATCTTTGCCTACTTTTTCTGCTCTTACTTTTAAAAATCCATTTTTGTTGATTGTAGCACCGATAACCGGATCTCCAACCGTCTTGTCAACAGGAATGCTTTCACCGGTGATCATCGATTCATCCAGCGCAGAACGCCCTTCGACAATCTCTCCGTCTGACGGTACTTTTTCACCTGGCTTCACGTACATGATGTCGCCTGCCAAAACGTCTTCAATCGGCACGGTCATCTCTTCGCCGTTCCTGACGATGGTCGCAGTCTTCGCCTGCAGCCCCATCAGCTTTTTGATTGCTTCGGATGAACGCCCTTTCGCTTTCGCTTCAAACAGCTTTCCTAAAATGATCAAAGTTAAGAGGATGGCGCTTGTTTCATAATAAAGGCCGCCCGGATCCCGGTTCGTACCAAGGCTTTCAACGCTTAAATACAAGCTGTAGAAATAGGCGGCAGACGTGCCGAGAGCGACCAGCACATCCATGTTGGCACTTTTGTTCCGCAGCGCTTTATAAGCCCCTGTGTAAAACTGCTTCCCGACGATAAATTGAACCGGTGTCGCCAAAGCGAACTGAACCCAGGGATCCATGAACATCGCCGGCAGCCATATAAATGACGTGAATTTGAAATGGCTGACCATTGCCCAGAGCAGCGGAAACGACAAAATGGCTGAAAAAATAAATTTGCCGGTTTGACGCTGAATGCCTTTTTCTCTTTGTTCCGCCCGACCGTCCGCAGTTCGGTCTTTTTTCAGTTCGAGCTTGTAGCCGAGCTTTTCAACGGCTTCGATCATCTCCTCCGGCGAAACCGCACCGGCATGATAGTCGACTGCCGCAGTCTCAATGGCGAAGTTGACGGCGGCGTTTTTGACGCCCGGCAGCTTGTTGAGGCGCTTTTCAACCCGGTTGGCACAAGCCGCACATGTCATGCCGGAAACCGCAAATTCGGTTTTTTCCGCAGGAACTTGATAGCCGAGCGATTCGACTTTCTCAGCCAGCTGTCCGACTTCGATTTGCCCCGGATCATAAACGATTTTTGATTTTTCCAGCGCCAAGTTCACATTTGCGTCCTGAACGCCGTCAAGCCTTTTCAACCCTTTCTCGATCCGCGCCGCACAGGCGGCACAGGTCATGCCAGAGATTTGGAGGGTGGCTTCTTTTTGTCCGTCCATATCCTTCACTCCTTATATACCCCTTATAGGTATACATTAGCCTGCGACATCATACCCCTGATCTTCGATCGTATCGATGATTTCCTTCAGCGATACTTTGCCTGAATCAAACGAAACTTCGACCTTGCCCTCGTTTAAATTCACTTTAACAGACTCTACTCCGCCAAGCTTTCCGACGTTTCCTTCTACTGCCTGAACACAGTGGTTGCAAGACATGCCTTCGACTTTCAGTGTTTTTTGTTCCATATTGAAAACCTCCTATGGTTTGATGATATCGATCGGTTTTATATTACCATACCCCTGTAGGGTATTTCAAGAAAACGATTTTCTCTTTTTCGTTCATGATTTTGAAAACCGCTTAAACACATCAAGCAGTTCCTCAATGGCCTCTTCGCCTTCACCGCTTTTAATCGCGTTGGCAACGCAATGGTGGGTATGATCTTCAAGCAGGCTGAAAGCCACCTTTTGCATTGCGGCTTGCACAGCTGAGATTTGAACGAGAATATCGACGCAGTAGCGGTCATTTTCAATCATATTTTGAATGCCTCTGACCTGCCCTTCAATCCTCTTTAAGCGGTTTGTGATTTGTTCTTTTCCTTTAGAGCTTTTGGGGTTTAACGTGTGTTCATGATGATCTGCTGACATCGGAACACCTCTCTTTCTATTATATTTTGTCCAACATACCCGTTTGTACCATTATAAAATGCGAAGCGGGACATGTCTAAAAAAAGAGACAACCCCGAACTGCTGCGGGGTCATCCCTGCTTATTATTTGTTTAACGCTTTAAAAAATTCTCTCATAAACTCCGGCAGATTGGACCAGTCATGACCTGAGACCAGGTTGGCGTCCACATGAAGCTTCTCCTCAACATAAGTCGCGCCCGCTGCTTCGACTTCCGGTTTGCAGGCGATGTAAGCCGTCAGCTTCCGACCTTTCAGATGTTCTCTCAGGCTTGTGAAAATCAGGCTCGCATGACAAATCGCGCCGACCGGTTTATTTTCCTCAAAGAAATGAGCAACGATTTTCAGCAGGGAATCGTACATTCGGATAAATTCCGGTGCGCGTCCGCCCGGAATGATGATGCCGTCGTATTCGGACGGATCAATCTCATCAAATGAAGCATGCGCGTCAATTAAATAGCCCGGCTTCTCGGTGTATGTATCCCAATCCAGGAAGTCATGAACAACCGTATGAATCTTTTTCTTTTTCGGTGCGGCAATCGTCGTTTCATAGCCCTCTTCAAGACAGCGGTAATAAGGATAATACACTTCCAGCGCTTCAACTGCGTCGCCCGTTACGATCAAAATCTTTTTCGCCATCAAAAACATCTCCTTTCCTTTTTTACTCTTCTATTTTATCCCATTTGCGCCTGATTTTAAAATCAAGTGCTTGAAAAGCTTGATTTCAGCCGACGATCGTGATGTTCTCTGTTATGTCTTTCAAGAGGCCAAGGTTTTCTTTGTCAATCCCTGAATCTGTGATGACCCTGTATCCGTCATGAAGGCGGTCAATTTGCGAGAAAGCACGGGTTCCGAATTTGCTGCTGTCCGCCATCAAAATTGTTTCGTCCGCAATCTCGATCATTCGTTTTTTCAACAGCGCCTGCATTTCGTTTGAATCGCTCAAGCCGCTCGCAGGGTTGACGCCTTTGCAAGACAGAAATGTTTTGTTGACGTGATACATGTCAAGGGAGCGCTCAGCCAAAGGGCCGACATATGACATCGATTGCGGCAGCAGCATCCCGCCGGTTGAAATGACCGTAACCTTTTCTTTTTTGCTGAGTTCAATCGCTACTCTGACTGAATTGGTGATGACGGTCAGCGGGATATTTTCAAGCGCTTTTGCCATGTACCACGCCGTCGTGCTGGCATCAAGAATAATCCGTTCCCCGCTTTTCACGTGCTTGACGGCTTCAAATGCAATCATCTTTTTTTCGTTTACGTTTGTAATTTCGCGCTCGCGAAAATGCACCTCTGCTTCTTCAGTCTGCACGCTGACTGCGCCGCCATGGCTTCTTTTCAGCTTATTTTCCTTCTCAAGCTTTTCCAAATCGCGCCTGATCGTTTCTTCCGTGACGGAAAAAAGCTCGCTCAGTTCTGTGACGCGTACGCTCGACCGCAGATTGACAAGCTCGACGATTTTTTGGTGTCTTTCAGCTACAAGCATCCGTTTACTTCCTTCCTTTTTTGGTAAAAGTCACTGTTACTTTCATGATAGCGCATCAGCGCCGATACAGGAAATGTTTTCAGCGGGAAGCGGCGCCGATAACCTGACTTGTAAAGCGGCGGTATGCCGCCTCCCAAGCTTCTGTATCTTCCGGTACATACGTTTTTTGAGGAAAGGAAGCCTTGATTGATTTCCGGGCGCTCTGAATATCCCAAAACATATCGAGCGCGATGGCCTGTACGGCAATGTTGCCGATGGCGCTTGCCTCTGCCGGTCCGGCCCATACATTTCTGGCCAGTACATTCGCCGTGTATTGGCACAGCAGTTCATTTCGAATCCCTCCGCCCGCCATGTGAAGTCCGTCATATTCTTTTCCTGTCAATGTTTCAATCCGTTCAAGCGTGAACCGGTATTTAAATGCAAGGCTTTCAAGCACGCAGCGGATGATCTGTCCGGGCGTTTCCGGCACGTGCTGCCCTGTTGCACGGCAGTACTCCCTGATCGCCTCAGGCATATGCACGGGATTGAGAAACACCGGGTCATCCGGGTCAACAGCCGACCTGAATGCTTCTGACTGTCCGGCAAGTTTGACAAGCTCGGCGCTCGAATAGGTGCTCCCGTCTTTTTCCCAATCCGCCTGGCAGCGCTGGAACAGCCACAATCCCATAATGTTTTTTAAAAAACGGAATGTGCCGCCGGCACCGCCCTCATTTGTAAAATTCCAATCGAGCGCCTGTTTTGTCATCAGCGGAGTGTCAAGTTCGGTTCCGATCAGCGACCAGGTGCCGCATATCAAATATGCAAAGTCATCCGTTTCAGCGGGAACGCCGACGACTGCAGAAGCCGTGTCATGTTCGCCGACGGCAATGACCGGTACGGCAGACACCGACAATTCGCTGCACACTGATTGTGACAGCCTCCCCGCTTCGCTTCCGGGTTTTGCTATATCCTTTGGAAAAATCGAGGCCGGGAGCCTCAGAAGGCTGATGAGCTCCCAATCCCAGTCAGACGTTTTCGGGTTGAACAACTGAGTTGTCGTCGCATTTGTAAATTCGCTTTTTTTCTCGCCCGTTAAAAAATAGCGCAGCAAATCAGGAATCATTAAAAGTGTTTCCGCGTGTTCCAACAGCGGTGAATTCGCTTTTTTCAGCGCCCGGAGCTGAAAGATGGTGTTGAACGGCAAAAGCTGAATACCGGTTCTGGAAAACAGCTCTTCTTTTCCGATTTCATTCAACACCTCCCTCATCATTCCGTCCGTGTAAGGGTCGCGGTAATGATAAGGGTTCCCTATCAGCTCTCCGTTCCGATCGAGAAAACCGACATCTACCGCCCATGAATCAATTCCGATGCAGCTGATTCGTCCGCAGCCGTTTTTCGCCTTTAAAATGCCCTGTTTGATTTCATGATACAGCCTGAGAATGTCCCAATAAAGGTGTTTTCCTGCCTGAACGGGCTGATTTGGAAAACGGTGAATTTCCTCAGCTTTGATCAGACCGCCGTCTACATGACCTGCATAAGCTCTGCCGCTCGACGCACCAAGATCAAAAGCGAGAATTGTCACCAGCTTGCACCGCCTTTGCCCCGTGCCAGTATTTTTTCCGCATACCCGCTTTCCTCATAAGCCTTGAGCGGATCAAGCGGAACGTTCATTTCCTCCCGCACGGCGTAAAGGAGCGGTTTGACATCGATTTCAAATGCTTCGCGGATCGCAGCTTCTGCGGCAAGCACGTCATGATCTTCCTGCGCTTTCTTCACTTCATCGAAGTTGATCAAAAGCGCTTTTGCAAATTGAGTCTGCACATTCATGACCGAGCACAGCACAGCCGGGATTTTCGGTTCAAGATTATGGCATTGATCAAGCATATACGAAATATGTTCGGCCGTCTTCCGGACGTTCGGGTCAGAATCACGGCAGGCGTCCAAAATTTGAGAAAAAATGAGAAACAGTTCGTACGGGTTGTGCGCGCCAACGATCAAATCGTCATCAGCGTATTTGCGGCTGTTGAAATGAAAGCCTCCGAGACGTTTTTCGTCAAGCAAGTAAGCGACAATGTGCTCGATGTTCGTCCCCTGGGCATGGTGGCCGGTGTCGACGAGCACCTCAGCCTTCGGCCCGAGCTTTTGCGCCAAATTGTAAGCCATCCCCCAATCCGCCAAGTCTGTATGATAAAAAGCCGGTTCAAAAAACTTGTATTCAATTAAGAGCCGCATATCATCGTCAAGAGCTTCGTATACTTCGGCCAGACACTCATACATCCAGTTTTTCCGTTTTCTGATGTCGCCCTGACCGGGATAGTTGGTTCCGTCGGCAAGCCAGAGGCTGATTTCCTTAGAGCCTGTTTGTTTTGCAATACCGACGCATTCGAGCAATTGCTCAGTCGCTTTTTGGCGAATGTCCGCTTTAACGTTTGTGACGCTTCCGAATTTGTAGTCATCGTCCTGGAACAAGTTCGGATTCACGGCGCCGATGGCAAGGCCAAGCTGCTCGGCGTGCGCTTTCAGCTTTCCGTAATCATCAACTTGATCCCACGGAATATGGATGGCGACGGAAGGACATGTTCCGGTTAATTTGTGAACGACTGATGCATCTTCCATTTTTTCAAACGGATCCCTTGGTACGCCCTCTTGCTGAAACACTTTGAAGCGCGTGCCCGAGTCCCCGTATCCCCATGAAGGCGTCTCGATTTTAAGCGCTTTCAATTTTTCCTTTGCTTCAGAAAGGCTGATTCCCCTGTCTTTCTGTTGTTCTTCAAATAAAGCGTAGGCCCGGTCATTCATCATGTACGCCCATCCCCCTTGTTTTTAACGGATATGCCATGGTTGACATTAACGCAAGTTCCGGCTGGGTTGTGTCCAGCCGGCTGTACTGGACGATCACAGGTACATCGCTTGCGATCTCGATCGCATAAGGAATATTTTCAGGAATGCGTTCTCCTGATCTGTGTAAAGAACTTGTGCGAATATGCTTCGTTCTCCTGCCATGAACCGTCTCGGAAATGCCTTCGAGCGGCGGACGGTCTTCGAAGTATACTGTGATCGCAAGGTTTGCGTCTTCTTCATGGCAATTTAAAACACAAATGGCTTCATGGCTCGTTAAGCTTCCGGAACTTTCCGGAGGAATAAAACCGTCCGGTATGATCCAATGGGTCTCGCCCTTCATCTCCCTTTTCCCCCTTTGTTTTCTGAAAGGGCGGCCGAAGCCGCTCCTTTCCTATTATCTTGAAAATGCGGCCGGCACTCCCCCGTCCACCGTCAGCATGCATCCCGTCGTTTTTGCCGTTTTTTCTGAAGCAAAATAAGCGATCGCCTCGGCAATGTCAGCGGGATAAATGTTGACGGAAAGAGCCGTACGTTTGCGGTAATGATCTTCAAGCAGGTCAGGTTCAATCCCATAGGCGGCAGCTCTTTCTTCGCGCCACTTGGAGTCCCAGATGGCCGACCCTTGAAGCACCGCATCCGGAAGAACTGAGTTCGCACGGATTCCGTACGGTCCGCCTTCGGCGGCGATGCATCTCGCCAAATGAACCTCAAGCGCTTTTGCAGAGCTGTATGCCGAAGCGTTTTTGCCTGCATAAACGGAATTTTTCGAGCCGACAAACACCATGTTGCCGCCTGAACCCTGTTTTTTCATTTGCTTAAAAGCTTCTCTGGCGACGAGGAAATATCCTGTTCCGAGTACATTCATATTCAGATTCCATTCTTCGAGAGTCGTTTCATCAAGCGGGCTGGATGTCGCAAGTCCCGCATTGTTGACAAGGATGTCAATCCCGCCGTATTTGAGGGCCATTTCCTCGAAGGCCGCCTGAACGTCCTCTTCTTTCGTCACATCCATGCGGACGGCGAAAGCTCGTTCTGTACCATATTGTTCATTAATCTCTGCGGCTGTTTTTTCTGCACCTTCCATATTAATATCAGCAACCACAACATGCGCACCTTCTGAAGCAAGGCGGCGGCAGGTCTCGCTGCCAATTCCGCCCGCTCCCCCCGTTACAAATGCGATCTTGCGGGAAAACTCGGCTTCCGGCGGAGCAAGCGTTAATTTATAAAGCTCAAGCGGCCAATATTCAACATTGTAGGATTCTTCCTCATTGAGAGATACAAAGTTTCCAAGGACTTCCGTTCCCTTCATGACGGCAATCGCCCGACGGTATAAATCTCGGCTGACCTTCGCCATCGCCAGGCTTTTTCCTGCTGCCACCATGCCGATTCCCGGGATCAGTATCACGCGCGGTGCCGGTTCAAACATCTCGTCTCCTTCATGCCGGTTTCGTTGAAAATAGGCTGCATACGACTCTTTAAATCCAGTAATCTCGGTTTTGATAAGTTCGACTAACTCTTCTGTGTCCTGTTCAGCGGGATTCCACGGAATATAGGCAGGCACCCGCTTTGTATGAACGAGGTGATCCGGACAAGCGGCACCGACCTGTGAAAGCGACGGAGCGCGCCTGCTGTTCGCGAATTCGAGCACATCATCTGCATCGCACCAGGTGAGCAGCATGCGTTTTTCTCCGCTGACAGCGCCGCGGATAACCGGCAAGATATCGGCTAAAATCCGTTTTCGCTTCTCCTGTGCAAACGACTCGACCATCTGTCCGCCAAACGGCTGATGATCTTCCGAACGGCTTTTAATGTATGCTTCCGCTTCGCGAATCACGGCAATCGTCTGATCATAGCTTTCTTTCGCCGTTTCCCCCCATGTGACGAGCCCGTGCTTCTCCATTAAAACAAGCTCTGCATTCGGGTTGTTTTTTACACCTTCTGCTATCATCTTCGATAAAGTGAAGCCAGGTCTGACATAAGGCACCCATACAAATCGGCTGCCGAATATCTCCTCTGCGATCTCTTTTCCATTATCAGCGCAGCAGATGCTGATGATCGCATCGGGGTGGGTGTGATCGACATGCGGAAACGGCAAAAAAGCATGAAGAAGCGTTTCGATCGACGGCCGCGGGTGCTTTCCATCCATCATGCAATGGGACAAATATGCCGTCATTTCTTCATCGGTCATGCTGTTCCGTTCCATCAGCGGACGAATATCATCCAGCCTCAACCCGGTAAATTGGCCCGCTGACATCGTCGCCAAGTCCGAGCCGCTGCCTTTCACCCACATCACCTCGATGTCCCTGCCTCTGAAATCCTTTTCTGTCGTTTTCATCGATGTGTTTCCCCCGCCCCAGTTGCAGACCGAGCGGTCAGAGCCGATCAGGTTGGAACGGTAGACGAGTTCGTCAAGACCGGGACGCAGCGATGCAGCCTCAGCCTCTGACCATAAATATTTCACCATGCGTATCACTCCGTTTTTGTTTGTTTATTTTTGAATATGTTTGTTTTAAGAGTAACATATTTTGATTTTCTTTGTAAGCGCTTTTTTCAAAAACCATTTAGGATAGAAGCTGTTCAATCGGACGATAAATAAAAACCGCCAACAGCTGGCGGCCGTCGGGGTCAAGAATGTGGGAATGTTTAACCTTTGATTTTGAAAATAAAATGTCAGATTTTAAGAAAGCGCTGGCATCATGATGATGGCGCTTTTTGTGCCGCCGACATACCGTTTGGGGAACATATTGATTCGCAAAAAACGGTTGAAATTCGTCTTTTGATCTTTTAATATATAAACTCATGTTTTTTAAAAGGAGGGGTCAGGATGAAAAAAACACTGCACGCACCAGTCAAACTGATCATCGCAATTTTTATGATTTGCACATTTTCCATCGGCTTTACAGAGTACGTCGTTATGGGTATATTGACTTCCATTTCAAAGGATCTCTCTGTTCCGATTTCGTCTACCGGCTTATTGGTAACGGCATACGCGGGAAGCGTCTGTTTGACGGGGCCGATCGTCACCATATTGTCGGTAAAAATGCCGCGCAAACCGGTCTTGCTCGGCTTGATGAGTGTGTTTGTACTGTCGAATGCGCTCAGTTTCCTGGCACCGAACTTCACCGTTTTGTTGATCTCAAGAATCCTATCCGCATCCATTCATGGTGCATTTTTTGCAACGACGATGGTGTTCGTCAGCGAAATGGTGCCGCCCGAAAAACGGGCCGCCGCTGCCGCTTCAATGAACGGCGGCTTGACCATCGCCCTGATGCTCGGCGTTCCGTTCGGTTCTTATTTAGGCGACCTTTTCAACTGGCGGATCGTTTTTCTGATGATCGCCTCCCTCGGATTGATCGGCCTCGCCGGCATTTGGCTGACGGTACCGCACAGAAAACCGAAAGTTGTCCCTAAATTGATCCATGAATGGGATGTGTTTAAAAATAAACAAGTTCTTTTTTCTTTTGCTATTACGATTTTTGGCTATTCAGGCGTATTCATCGCCTACACGTTTATTGAACCGATGCTGCGGCATTCTGCCGGTTTCGGCAGCCTCGGCATTACAGCCGCCCTTTTCGCCTATGGATTTGGCGGGGTCGTCGGCAATTTCTACGCCGGAAAGGTTCCGTTTCACCTGTTAACCCGCTCCATGATCGGCGTGATGGTCGCGCTCATGGCGATTCTTGCGGCCTTCCCTTTTGTCAGCGGACATCCTGCCGGCGCCATCATCGTGACATTTTTATTCGGAGCTGGCGCGTTCGGAACAGTACCTCTTTTGCAAACAAAAGTCGTGGCTGCGTCTGAACACGGAACAACGATCGCCACCTCTGTCAGCATCGCTGCATTTAACTTGGCCAACGCGCTAGGGGCATGGATCGGCGGACTCATTCTTAATGCGTCAGAGTCCTACACATACCTTGCCACAGGCGGTGCACTTATGACCATGTGCGGACTGACGCTAACGATGTTCGCCTATGTGTCTGAGAAAAGACAAGTGAAAGAAGAAATGTGGAGAACGGACCTGTAATCAAAAAGCTGCCCGGTTTTAAGACCTGGCAGCTTTTTTGTTTGGTTCTTGCAGCGTCTTTGTGTGAGCTGCTTTTCGCATGACCGCGATCATCAAAAGGGCGGCCGCGGCATAGACGATACCGAAGCAGCCGAAAACGAAAACAGAAGATGACATTCCCAATAACACGCCTGATATAACGGGACCGCAGGCCATTCCCGTATACCTGATAAAATTAAACATGCCCATCGCACTGCCGCGATTCTCCTCAAATTCATTCGCCATCATCGTAGAGAACAGCGGCGGAATCAGCCCCATCGTGACGCCGAAAAGAACGAGGGCCGCCGACATGGCGACAAGCGAAAACGAATGGGTAATGCCAAAACAGACGACGCTGCCTGCAGCGGTCAGATTACCGATCAAAAACAGGCGTCTGAGCGATAATCTCTTTTGTATCCACTTAAACAGCACGCTGCCGGCAATCGTGCTGACCGCTATCGGCAAATACAGCAAGCCGACGATCTGCAGATCAAGGTGATAATGATCGGTCAGCAAAATCGGCAAATACACGATAATTGAAAAATAAATAAAGAAAATAAGGTAGCTTAATACCAAAACGGCATTTCCCGTCCCGTTTTTAAATATGTCCTTATAATGCGACAACAGGCTGCCCATGCTGAGATTGGTCTTTTTCTCCGCATGACTCTGCGGAAAGCAAAACGCATTTCCGAAAAGCAAAAGAACAGACATTACCGTTAAAAACCAAAAAATACCCGGATAATTATAACGTTCCCCGATAAAACCGCCGAGAATAGGCGCCGCTGCCGGTGCAAGGGAAAGCAGCATTTGATAAGTCCCCATCGCACTGCCCCGCTTCGTTCCCTGGAACAGAGATCCGATTGTGGTTGCCGCGATTAATGGAAGCGCAGCCGTCCCCAAAGCCTGCAGCACCCTGAAAAAAAGAAACAGGCCAAAGTCCCGGGCGGCTGCGCAGCCAATTGTGGCGATGACCGTTACGATCATGCTCGCCAACATCACAAATCTCGCCCCTTTAAAATCAACAATTGAGCCGACAATGATCTGCATCACAGCTGTAATGAAGATGAACAGCGAGACGGACAGGTTTACCATCGAAACGGAAACGTGAAACGAGTCTCTGATTAACGGAATGATGGGTGAATAAATGTTTTGATTCAATGATGCGAAAAAGGCACTGATACACACAAAATACATAATGAAAGAAGCATTTAATTTCATTGGTCTCATGTCAAACCGCCTGCCTTATTTTTGTTTATTAGTTAACAATCTTGTCAATATCGTTTACCGGTTAACAATATTAATTGTAGATGACCCCTTTATCATTGTCAACGAACATTTCTTATTGGAGCTTTAAAGTTTTTTACATATTTTTTACTTATCGGGTTCCTTCACTCGAAAAACGCCTTAAAAAAAGGTTTTACCCTTTCTATTCTGATCACAATTCCTCAGATTCACAAAAAACGTTACGAATATTTTCATATTTTGAATTTGAATTGTGTTGACAGTTGGAAAAGTTAGGGATAAAATGACTATTGTTTACTAGTAAACTTTTATGTTGTACCTTGCCTGATTTTG
Source organism: Bacillus sp. FSL K6-0972 (assembly GCF_037976035.1). NCBI lineage: Bacteria > Bacillati > Bacillota > Bacilli > Caryophanales > Bacillaceae > Bacillus > Bacillus sp. FSL K6-0972. The sequence goes on from NZ_CP150260.1 coordinate 3,640,468, forward strand.
AGCTTAAACTCTTGCCCTGCTTTAACAATTGAACAAATGCTACACCCCTCATCACGACTCGCACCATCGCTGTTTTCTTCTCGATTCATACCGAAGTGAAACCAGCCTATTCCCAGCTCGATAAACCGCACGTATCCATCATTGATTGCAAAAGAAGTCATTCTATGTCCGTTAAGGAGGAAATCAATGACAGAGCTTATAATGGAGAGCAAACACCGGCCATTCAAAACCGAAACTCTTACCCAAAACTGCAATGAAATACTAAAACGCAGACGCCATGTTCTCGTTGGCATCAGCCCGTTTAACAGCCGATTTTCCGAAGATTATATTTATCGGCTTATCGGCTGGGCCGTCCGTGAATTTCAACATGTATCCGTGCTTTTGGCGGGAAGGGAAGCAGCCAACCTTCTCGAAGCGCTCGGCACCCCAATTGGGAAGGCCGAACGGAAAGTCAGGAAAGAAGTCTCACGGAACCGAAGATTCGCCGAAAAGGCGTTGGAAGCGCATGGTGGCAACCCCGAGGTCATCCATACATTTTCCGATTTCACGAACCAGACCGCATACCAGCGTTTGCGGATGGAAGTCGAAGATGCCTTTTTCGACCAGCCGCATTTTCGGAAAGCCTGCCTGGAGATGTCGCATGCGGCTATCCTCGGAAGGGCCCGGGGTATTCGGATGGATGTCCGGGAGGTCAGCGCAGACATGCTGGAGCTGGCTGTTGAATACGTCATCGCTGAACTTCCGTTTTTCATCGCCGCCCCTGATATTTTAGGCGTCGAAGAGACGCTTCTTGCTTATCACCGCCCATGGAGGCTCGGCGAACAGATCTCCCGTAACGAATTTGCCGTCAAAATGCGCCCGAATCAAGGATATCTTATGGTTTCCGAAGCGGACGAAAGTGTGGAATCTAAAAGCATGCAGGAGGAACGAGTATGAATCAATCGCTAAAAACATTCAGCGTGTTGTCAGAACAATATCACGAGAATCCGTATCAATATTTCTCATACCTTCGGGAATCTGATCCCGTCCATTATGAAGAGTCGCTGGACAGCTATTTTATCAGCCGCTACCAGGATGTGCGCCGCGTGCTCCAGAATCAGGATGTCTTTACAACGAAATCGCTTGCCAAACGAGCCGAGCCCGTCATGCGCGGACCTGTGCTCGCCCAGATGAAAGGCAAAGAGCACACGGCGAAAAGGAGAATCGTTCTGCGCCGTTTTATCGGGGAATCCCTTGATCACCTCACACCGCTCATCAAAGAAAATGCACAAAGGCTTTTGGCCCCTCATCTTGAGAAAGGACGGATCGACCTTGTCAATGATTTCGGCAAAACGTTCGCCGTTTGCGTGACGATGGACATTTTAGGTTTGGACAAGAACGACAACCAAACGGTGAGAAACTGGCACAGCGGCGTCGCCGATTTCATTACCAGTTTGAATCAGGCGCCTGAGGATCGGGAACATTCCCTCAAATGCAGTGAACAGCTCGCTGAATATTTGAATCCGATTATCGAGGAAAGGCGCAAAAATCCCGGACATGATTTAATATCCATCCTTTGCACTTCCGAATACGAGGGAGTGGCGATGTCTGACTGGGACATCCGTGCGCTGATTCTCAATATATTGCTTGCCGCCACTGAACCGGCGGACAAGACGCTCGCATTAATGATTTATCATTTGCTTCATCATCCCGATCAAATGAATGACGTGCTGGAAGACCGCACGCTCCTGCCTCAGGCCATCGCAGAGACGTTGCGCTACAAGCCGCCTGTGCAGCTTATTCCGCGCCAGCTTTCACAAGACGCGGTGATTGCCGGAGTCGAGCTCAAAGAAGGGACGACTGTATTTTGCATGATAGGCGCGGCAAATCGCGATCCTGAAGCCTTTGAGAATCCCGACGAGTTTAACATCCATCGCAGCGACCTGGAAGTCAAAAGCGCATTCAGCGGCGCAGCCAGGCATCTCGCATTCGGTTCAGGCGTCCACAACTGTGTAGGAGCGGGGTTTGCGAAGACGGAAATCGAGCTTGTCGCAAATATCGTCCTGGATCAGCTGAAAAATATCAAGCTGGAGCAAAATTTCGTTTACCGCGAGACAGGGCTTTACACACGCGGACCCTTGTCGCTCAATATCACGTTTGATGCCAAACATTAATCTTGTGAAAAAGCCTTCTCCTCCCGAGAGGAGGCTTTTTCAATTGCCGCCTCACTGATCTTCGCCAGCTCTTCAAACCCCTCCTTACCTTCGCTCGCATGTGAAAGTTCGTGGCATTGAACGATTTTAAAACCATTCATTTTAAATATCGCGATGATATCAATTCTCCCCCGGTCTCCATTCTTTTTGACAACCTCGACCGTATACCTGACCGCTGCACTTTCGAGGCGCTCGTCATACAAAAACTCATGAAAGGGCGATACGGTTATGGCGCGGGCAACCTTTTTCAGCGTCCGCATGTGATCTTTAAACTGCACAAGGTCAATTTGACTGCCGTCGGTTACTTGAACATAATCCTCGCTGAAATAATCGGGAATTTTTTCAGTATTCATTTCCGACACGATGTCCTGATACATGTTGCTTAAAAACTGTTGGGCTTCATTTTTATTCATTCGCTGCTCCTTTTGATTAAATGTGTTTTGACCATTCGTTTAAAAAGCGGATGACGGTTTCCAGCTCGGATTCGGAAAACCGATCAAACAGCTCGATGTAGCGCTGCTTTGCAATTTCGTGCATCCTGTCATGAACGTCGGCCAGTTTTTTCCCCTCGTCTGTTAATGTGTAATACAATTCTTTGTTGTTGTTCGGTTTTTTGTGCGATTCGATCATCCCGTGCTTTGTGAGCACATTGACCGCTTTTGTCACTGCCGCCTTTGATATTTGGAGCTTCGCTGCCAGGAAAGCGTTGTTGACGTCTGCTTCGCTTTCGCCGATAAGCGAGATAATGTGAAGCTGAGTCAGGGTCCAATGCTTCCGCATGCTGTCGTCTTCTTGAAAAGCTTCCTTGGCGAACGCCTGCTGTTCATGCTGAGCCCGCTTTTCTCTCTTGAGAATAAAATCCTGAACGGCTTGAAATGCCTGCTCATACGTTTTGTTTTCCACTGTCATCATATCCTTCCCATCATCGTTAACCGGTTAACTATTTAATAGTTTACCAGTTAACGATAATGGAAGCAAGCAAAAAGCATATGATGCAGCAAAGATCCGCAGCATATGCTTACTCTCATACTTGTAGAGATAACATGTGCTTTTCAGTCCAAGCCAGAAGCTTCAGATCCTGTTTACGGCCGGCGATGAATGAAAGCCCCAAAGGCTCGCCGTTTTTTGCCGGTAACGGAACGGTGAGCTGCGGAAGCATTGGCCAATCAGGGTTTCCCGCCGCATCTGTATGGCCCTCTACAGCAAACACCTTTACCGCAAACGAAAGGTTTTTCAGGCTTCCTTCAGCGGATGCCGGTTCATAAAAAACGCCCCAATCAAGCTCCATTTTCAAAGTTCCCCCATCACCTTTTGTATTTAACGATAACCTGACGCCTCTTTTAAATGAACAAAATGGTGACAAAATCCTCCGTTCTCATGTTTAACAAGGTCTTTAGGTTTGTTCCTATAGGCAAACAGGGTAAAATAAAGGTGTGTTGATTACATATTAAAAACAAACATGGGAGAGGAGAATGAATGGTGAACAAGGTTCGCACAGGGATATTAGGATACGGTTTGTCAGGTTCCGTGTTTCATGCGCCTTTATTATCGGTGTTAGAAGATTATGAGATTCGAAAGGTGATGACTTCGAGGAAAGAACAAGTCAAACAGGACCTTCCCGAAGCGGAAGCTGTCAGTACGATCGAAGACATCACAAATGACCCGGACATTGATCTCGTCATCGTGACGACGCCGAGCGGCCTTCATTACGAAATGGCGAAAGAGTGCATCCGCGCCGGAAAGCATGTCGTCCTTGAAAAACCGATGACAGCCACGGCGGAAGAAGCGGAAAAGCTCATCAATGCCGCGAAAGAAAAAGGCGTGCTTCTCAGCGTCTACCACAACCGAAGATGGGATAACGACTTTTTGACGATCAAACAGCTCATCAAAGAAGGGCGCCTTGGAGAGGTCAACACATTCCACGCCTCCTACGACCGGTTCCGGCCGAATGTCAGACAGCGTTGGAGAGAACAGAAAGGACCGGGCTCAGGGGCACTGTACGATTTGGGTTCACACTTGATCGATCAAGCCCTTCATTTATTCGGCATGCCGAACGGCGTCACCGCTCAAGTGACCGCGCAGAGAGCCAATGCGAAAACAGACGATTACTTCCATGTCGTCCTTCACTATGAGCAGCGCCAAGTGATTCTCCACTCGGGCTCGATTGTTCCGGCCAACGGCCCCCGCTATCAAATCCACGGCTCAAAAGGAAGCTTTATTAAATACGGTATTGACGGCCAGGAGGATGCACTCAGAGCGGGTCAAAAACCTGAAGGCGATGAGTGGGGAGCTGATCAACCCGAATATTACGGGGAACTGGCCACAGTCGAAGGCGACGAGGTCATTAAGGAAAACGTGGAAACGCTCCCGGGTTCATACTTAACCTATTACAAGCAGCTTGCTTCAAGTATTCTTGAAGGCGGCAGCCTGCCTGTCACGGCGGAAGAAGGACGCGACGTCATCCGCATTATCGAAGCCGCGCAAAAAAGCAGCGAAACGAATCAAACGGTGTTCTTAAACAAATAAAACAAAACCGCGGATCACTTCCGCGGTTTTTTCAAAAGGTCCGGCCCAATTCTTTGGCTCGGGCAATCGCATTTCGTTTAATTTCTTCAGCTTTATCCGGCTCTGCATTATGACCTTCTATAAATAAACCTTCAAATTCCGGAACTCCGAAAAACTGCATCATAATGCTGATATAGCGGTGCCCCATCTCAAGTTCCGCAGCCGGCCCTTCTGAATAGTAGCCGCCTCTCGCCTGAATGTGCAGGGCTTTTTTATCGGTTAACAGGCCGATTGGTCCCTGTTCGGTATATTTAAACGTCTTTCCCGCTACAGCAACCGCATCAAAGTACGCTTTCATCACCGGCGGAAAAGAGAAATTCCAAAGCGGCGTGACAAACACGTATTTGTCTCCCGCGATAAATTGCTCGCTCAGCTCATTCAAACGGCCGACTTTTGCCTTTTCGTGTTCAGAAAGCTGTTCAAAGCCCGATCCCGACTGCAATTTTCCCCAGCCGCTGAAAACATCTGCATCAATCTGCGGAATGTTTTCCCGATAAAGATCAAGGTGTATGACTTCATCATCCGGATGAGCTTCTTTGTAAGATTCGATAAAAGCTTTTCCCGCCGCCATGCTGTATGATGCCCTTTCGTCATGCGGGTGAGCGGTAATGTAAAGGGTTTTTGTCATCTCTTTTGCTACCTGCCTTTTTTGTATTGTTATTGGATAGTATGGGACGTTTTCAGGCAAATATTCAGAAAAACTCGGCTTATGCTGGATCATCCCATGATTCAGCCGCTCCAAGAAACTATAGCCGGGAATAATGCTTGCAGACAGGATGCAAACTTCCCATACGGAAGTTTTACGACGCAGGCTCGATCAAAAGCGTTAATTGATACTTTCGTTCAGCAGTCTGATCGCCTGCAATATTTTCATTCTGCTTGCAATTCACGAATAAAAAAAGGAACGCCCCGATTTTTCAGACCAAGGCGTTCCTTCATTTAAAATAACAGCCGACTCCCTTGAAGGAGCAATGCCATTTCGGAGATGCTCGCGGCACCTTCGATTTTTATATAATACTTTTGTTTACAGCTTTTATGACTGCGCTGCATGTTCCTCTTCTTTCAGCTTTTCGAGTCTCTCTTGCACCTCTTCTTCTGAAAGGCCGTGCTCTTTGACATACAGGTTGCGCGGATGAACCCGGCACTCGTGCGTGCAGCCCCGCAAATAGCGGTGTTCATTTTCTTCAGAGCAGATGATCTGCTTGTTGCATTCAGGGTTGGCGCAGTTGACATAGCGCTCGCAAGGCTCGCCGGTGAAATAATCCCTGCCGACAATGACATGCTCTTTCTGGTTGACCGGAACGCTGATTCTTTCATCGAAAACATAGCACTGCCCGTCCCACAGTTCACCTTGAACTTCAGGGTCTTTTCCGTACGTCACAATACCGCCGTGAAGCTGGGACACGTCTTCAAATCCTTCTTTTTTCAGCCATCCTGAAAATTTTTCGCAGCGGATTCCCCCAGTGCAGTAAGTCAATATTTTCTTGCCTTCGAGCTTTTCTTTGTTATCGCGAATCCATTCAGGCAATTCGCGGAACGCTTTAATGTCCGGTCTGACCGCGCCGCGGAAGTGTCCCAAATCGTACTCATAGTCGTTCCGTGCGTCGACAACTATCGTATCTTCCCGCTGCATCGCCTCATAAAATTCTTTTGGCTCAAGGTATTTTCCTGTTAATTCATTCGGATCGATATCATCTTCGAGGCGGAGCGTCACCAGCTCATCGCGATGGCGGACATGCATTTTTTTGAAAGCGTGCCCTTCTGATTCATCGATTTTAAACACCATATCTTCAAAGCGGGGATCGCTTTTCATTTCACTCATATAGCGTTCTGTCTGCTCTACGGTTCCTGACACGGTTCCGTTTATTCCTTCACCCGCCACAAGGATGCGCCCTTTCAGGCCCAAATCTTTGCAGAGCTTGAGGTGATCTTCGGCAAATTGCTCGGGGTTGTCGATATGAACATATTTATAATACAACAATACTCGGTATTGATTACTCATGATATCTTACCACCTATCTGATGCATGTTTTTATAAGATCAAAAATGGAATCTCCATCCATTTACATTGTCAAACCTTCATTCATATTAAAACAAATCATCATCATGATTTCAATGAAGCAGCTTGAACATTCCATTAATCAAATGTTAGAAATTTTACCACTTCCGGCGGCTTTACGCAAGCAAAACAGCTCAGGTTAAAGGACTTTCAGCAATTCTGTTATAAACTCCCAAAATCCAGGCACTTCTTGACATAAAAGCATCTCCGCTTTTTCGCAAATCTTCATCTTCAGCTCCTGTTCAAGATCCTCCCTCTCTTGATAGGATGTGTTGTTTAATTTGCTTTTGATCGTCGGCGTGAAATTTTCCAGCAATTTCTCGATCTCTTTTTCATCGTGCAGACTCACTGTTATCATTCCCCTCTGCTTTAGAATTCAGCAGCTCTCTTATCTTTTCGAGTGCCCTTTTATGAATTCTTGAAATATTTTGCCTTGATTCTCCCAAAGAGTCAGCAATTTCCTGCATGGATACCCCATGAATATAAATTTGCGCAAGCACTTTTTTCTGCTTGTCCGTCAATTGTAAAAACGCTTCATAAAGCATCGGGTCTTGCAGATGTTCGCTTAAATCCTCTTCCTGTTCCAAGACATCGTCTAACAGATCCCCTCGGGGCGGCTCGGGCAAATTCGGACTGTCGTCGATCATCAATGGAAAACGCTCTCGGTTTTTCCGGACTCTTTTATCAAAGTCGACGGAGAAAATCCGGATCATCGAGTTGATGTATTTGATCATGCGGATGTTTTTGTAAAATCGCTTAAATTCACGATCGAGACACTCTGCCTCTTCAGAATCCGGATGTTCCAAAACGTGGTTGAAAAGCCGCTCATACCGGGGGTTGCTCAAAAAATGCTTCACAAGCGGATGCCTTGTAATCTCCTTGATTTTCGCACGCAGTAACGTTTGATCAATCATAAAAACCGCCTCCTATTTATTTAGATGAAAGAAATGAAAAAAAAGTAAACTCATCTCTTCTATTAACATGCAAACATAAGTTCCCATCCAGAGAAAATAGTTCTTTGCTTACATTTTTCAAACTTTCGTCACTTCTTAACATAGGAGGTGGTAAGAATGGACAGTGCATTCATTGAGGAGGCAGCGAAACAAATCGGCAATGTCGGCTTTCCAGCTGTATTGGCAATTTACCTGCTCACGCGTTTTGAAAAGAAAATCGATGAACTGATCGAATTGATCAAAGAAAAAAATGACACCGATGATTGACATCGGCCTCACTTTTTTCACTTAACATGACAGAAGGGGAAAAACGAAAGGCCTTTCAGCTCTCCTTTACATTTTTAGAAAGAGGGGATATCACATGGAAAAAAACAAACAAATTCCACAGCCGATCAGAGGAGAAAAAGGGGCGGAAACGAAAATTCCGCACAATGTAGAGCGCGACCGCCAAAATCCGGACATGCTCGTGCCGCCTGAAACCGACCACGGAACGGTGCCAAACATGAAATTTTCATTTTCCGATGTCCATAACCGTCTTGAAAAAGGCGGATATGCACGGGAAGTCACGGTTCGCGAGCTGCCGATTTCAGACAAGCTTGCTTCTGTCAACATGAGGCTGAAACCTGGAGCCATCAGGGAACTTCACTGGCATAAGGAAGCCGAATGGGCGTATATGCTGTACGGAAAAGCACGGATTACGTCTGTTGACCAAGACGGCAGAAACTTTATTGAAGATGTGAAAGAAGGAGATCTCTGGTACTTCCCGTCAGGTCTGCCGCATTCAATCCAAGCACTTGAAGACGGCTGTGAATTCCTGCTGGTCTTCGATGACGGTTCTTTCTCTGAAAACAGCACCTTCCAGGTGACAGATTGGCTGGCCCATACGCCTGATGAAGTCATTGCCGCAAACTTCGGCATTTCAAAAGACGTCGTCGCCTCTCTCCCAGATCAAGAAAAGTATATTTTCCAAGAAGCGATCCCTGGATGTCTTGAGAAAGACAAAGTCGAAAGCCCGAACGGAACGGTTCCTCAATCTTTCAGCTACAATTTGCTTGAACAGGAACCGATTGTATCTAGCGGCGGCAAAGTATGGATTGCCGATTCCACGAATTTCAAAGCGTCGAAAACGATCGCCTCTGCGTTAGTGGAAGTCGAACCCGGAGGCATCCGGGAACTGCACTGGCATCCGAATACAGACGAATGGCAGTATTACATTTCCGGACAAGCGAAAATGACCGTTTTCGCGTCCGACGGGCATGCCAGAACATTTAATTACCAGGCCGGAGATGTCGGCTATGTGCCGTTTGCAATGGGACACTACGTCCAAAATACAGGAGACGAACCGCTTCGCTTCCTCGAAATTTTCAAAGACGACCACTATGCTGACGTTTCGTTAAACCAATGGCTCGCGCTCGTTCCGGAAGAGCTTGTCCGTCAGCACCTTGACGTCGGCAGCGAGTTTACGAAAATGCTCTCTAAAGAAAAGCATCCGGTCGTGAAATTTGATAAGAAATAACCAGCCAGGCTTGCAGGAGACATATCCTGCAGGCCTTCGGCTGCTGTGTACATATGTTAAAGGAGTTGTATCATGAAACATTTCATTATTTGCTGCTTATCGGTTATGTTCGTTTTTTTCGCCCACTTTCTCGGCATTTCGATCCTGTTTCATCTGCCGGGCGCTTTTTACCAAACAGTCGGATCACTGCTACTGTTTACGCTATGTTATTCCGCGCTGACCTTTGTCCTGGAACCGGCTGAAAAGCTGCTCATCCACAGTATGAAGCTGCTGGGCATCAATCGGCGGATCACGTTTTTTGCCGCCGAAATGATCACAATCGGATGTTTATGGGCCGCCATTTTTACAGCGGACGAATTGCTGGACGACGTTCTGCTGACGACTTCGGCTGAAATCATGATTGCCGTTTCGTTTTTTACAATTGATAAAATCCTTTATCCGCGGCAGAGGTCCGGCTCGCTTTTATATTGACAATCCATTTTAAACCGAATTTTTTTCCTTGCAGGACTCAATGGATTCGCAAAAATGTTATATACTTGATTTTCAGTGATTAAAAGGAGGTTTTTGTTCATGGATCAGGTTCGTTTCAGACCCGACATGTCGATGAAAGAAATTGGCGAACAGGTACAAGACTACGTCGCCGCAAATTGGAAACAAACGCTTGACGATCATCGCGACGCGCTTTTAAAGGTGTTTCCCGAATTGGAAGACGCGACTTACGGGGTCTACTTGGACCACCTGCTGCCTCCTGTATTTGAAAGTCTCGAACAGTCCGGTTTTACAACGATTCAAGAAGCGGGAAAAGGCGATTTCTTTATCGGAAAAGGCTTGAACTTTAGACAGTCCATGGAAAAATGGGGCGCTGACAACTGCCGCTCACGTGTGTTTTGGGTCGTCATCTCCGATCAGCAAAAACAGCCGGCCGGGACGCTGCTCTTTGACTTTTATCACTCTCACGCCGGGTTTGATGTGCCTCTCTCCCCGCAGATTTACACATTGGAAGAAACGGAGAGAGACAGAATTGTTGCTCACGTGAAACAGATAAAGGACAACTAGCTTATTGCGATCCACAAAATCATAAGCTGCAACCGTTGGGTAATCCAGCGGTTTTTTTAATGAAGCCCAAGGAATATTTTGCAACCAATCAAACCACACATTCGTTATATATAAGACCCACATCTTACATAAGGGAGAAAATCATGAGAACTTTCGAAATATTATTAACTCTGCTGTCTTTTGTCATGCTGTTTCAGCAAAAAATGCCGAGAAAGCTTGCGGCAGCAGCCGGCTTTACGAGCATTGGCGTATTGGCGGGACAGCTTTTTTTTGAGGGATACAGATGGCAAATGATTTTGATCTATCTGACCTCCGCCGCCCTCGCCTTCTTTGCGATCTTCAGAAAAAGGCTTCACATCAGGGTGTGGAAGCCGCTGAAATATGGCTTGTATGCTCTAACATTCGCCATGCTGGCGGTCTCCCTCTTCCTGTCTGTCTACCTGCCCGTTTTCAATTTGCCTAAGCCTGACGGCGCTTATTCGGTCGGGACGAAAACGTTCCATTTGACTGACCGCGGCAGAGAAGAAACGCTGACAAAAACTCCGCACGATAAAAGAGAACTGATAATCCAAGTATGGTACCCCGCCCAAGGTTTGAATGGACAGAAACAGGCACCTCTCTTTCCCGAAGATTCGAGCACATTTCACGAATATATCGAGAGGTTCGCCGATGGATTCGGCCTTCCCGCGTTTGCTTTGGACTATTGGCGTTACATCAAAACAAACTCATACGAAAACGCCACGATTTCATCAGCTGAAGACCGGTATCCAGTCGTCGTAATCAGCCACGGCTTCGGAACAAGCCGGCTGCTGCACGCTTCCCAAGCCGAGCACCTGGCAAGCCACGGATATATCGCAGTTGCGATCGATCATACATACAGTACGATGGCAACGGCTTTTCCCGACGGACGGGTGACAGGCTTAACAACCGAGCAATTTATGAACGGAGTTTCCGAAAACAGCAGCAAGCTCGGGAACATTTGGACGCAGGACGCCGACTTTGTCATCCGCCAGTTGGATCAATTGAATCGCGATGCCTTTGAGGGAAAAATCGATATGGACAACATCGGGATGATGGGCCACTCATTCGGCGGCGCCACGGCGTTTAACGCCGCATATTCAAATCCCGGAATCAAAGCCGGAATCAACATGGACGGCTCACTGTACAATGTCAACGGCAAGCAGGCGATCTCAAAGCCGTTTCTGTTCATGGAATCGAGCAGCTTTATGAACATCAAAAACAAGGCGCTCAGCGGAAAAATTTCTGATGAAGAAATCAAAAACTCAGGCTTAACAAAAGAAGAATTCAACAAGATGATTGAGGAAAGAAAAAAGGAATACAAAATCATCGATCAAGCGTCAATGGTTTATATTGAAGAAACGGAGCATTACAACTTCACCGACTTGCAGCTTTATTCAAAACTTTTGAAGCAGCTCGGCATGACGGGCGACATCGACGGCGCACGAAGCGCGGACATCGTGAACCGGTACGTTTTGGATTTCTTCAACAAGCATTTAAAAGGAACCGGCGGCGACTTAATCAGCAAGCCGAATCCGTCATATCCGGAGGTGAAGTTTCCGAAGGAATAAACCGAAAACCACAGAATGGGTGGGTGGGTGTGCGCCCGCCTCTTCACGATCATGAAAAAATAAAGAAAAGACCTAATGCAATCGCGGTCTGAACAAGCGAAATCACAGCCAAGTGTCCAAACGGAGTCTTGGCTTTTTTAATGTATGTATCATAAATGGCATTAACAGTAAAAAAACAAACGTATCCTATTAGCGATTCAATGATGAGCATGGTAGTCCTCCTTTTGGCCAGCGTATATACCAGCTAAATTCGACATGACATTCTGCATTCCTTCAATTTTCATCTACTCCTTGCCTTATCTCAATACAGAACAGGAAAAATAACCTATTCCATTCGATTCATTCGTGGATATCCAGGGATTACTCACCAATTCGTTTCTATATAGTGGTAAACTTGTGGCGTGAAAGAAAGTTGCGAAGGTAGATAAAACATCTTCCTACGGCAAACAATCCGTACCAAAAGGTCCGTACCGAGAAGTAAATGGTTTTCTGCAAAAGTTAAACCAGGAGCCCAAGAAAAACATATTCCAGGAACACCAAACTACAAACAAGAAGTTGCAAATGGCAGAACCAAGAGTATCTTCTATGGGGATAATAAAAAAGCTCAAGAGTTGCTTGATAAATATGCTGGCACGGGAGAATTCCCAAGGAAGGGAAGTTGTTGACTTCGGCCAAAAAATAGGTAAAGCATATGACATGAAAACTGGTAAATATATTGAAACTACCAGAGGAACAATACATTATTCAAAAGACGGTGCTCACATAGTTCCTGCAAAACCATTAGAACCATAAGAAAAGGATTGATACTCATGGAATATAACTCATTAATAAAAACATTAGATGAATATGGTGGTAGAGAACTGCGATTAGAATGGAAAAATGGATTAAAAATTATCGGAAATCCAGACACACTTTACGAGACAGATAATGGATTAGAAGATGATGATATCAATTACACAGAATATTATGCAGTTGCCTTTAGAGTGAATAACATTATATCCCACCCTACGAATAACGAAGGCAGTGTATATGACTGGTTAAGGCAAGGGGAAAGCTCCTTGGTTGAAATTTCCCTTTATGATGATCCACCAAGTGCAGTATATTTAGCAGACGGTCAGAAAATATGGGAAATGGATAATGATGATGATGAATAACAATTAAAAAGTTGGAATTTATAAACTAAGCCCTCTTTCAAGAGGGCCTTTTTGATTATTTCAATAAAGCTTTTTATAGTTCCAGTAACCAAACGTTTTTCTCATGGTATAAGGACCGATGCCGTCAAGCCCAACGTATTCCGCAGTATCATTCATATGTTCATTAAGCCGTTCCCCGCCCTTACACAAACAAAAAAAACTCCCCAAAAAACAAAAAAACCACCATCATATGTATGGTGGAGACGGTGGGAGTCGAACCCACGTCCAGAAACGTCGATTGCTCCAGCGTCTACGAGCGTAGCCCTGCATATTTAGTTTCGCTCATCTTCGTGCCTGCGGGCAGGCCCTCGGAGAGCTAGTCTGATAAGTCTCTTCCTGCGCCCTCAGACGGGAGCGCAAGCGTAGCCTACTTCGTTATGGGCTCTTAACCGGCACATAGGCGATGCGGGCAAGAGCTCGCTGCGCTAATTAGGCAGCTAGTGCTAAGTTCTGGTTAGATTTGCCAGTTATATTTAGGTGCGTTTTTACGAGATCGCCTCTCGGCTCGCAACTCAAGCTCGATCCGTCCCTGTCGAATCCGTAACGTCCCCTTGGATGAAAAGGAAGCCGGATAACTGGCTGCATCACTATTATAACAAGATCACGAGTCAATTCCAAATGGTAATGTCTGTGATCACGTTTCTATAGGATAACATGAGTTCTGGCTTTAGATCAAGCCTTTTTGCCTATCGCGGAACGCTCTTTCGATTTCGCGTTTGGCGTCTTTGCGCTTCAAGTCTTCGCGTTTGTCGAATTTCTTCTTCCCTTTTCCGAGTCCGAGCAGCACTTTCGCAAAGCCATTCTTCAAATAAATCTTGAGCGGTACGAGCGAGTATCCCTGCTCTTTCGTCAAACCGATCAATTTGTTGATCTGCTTGCGATGCATCAAAAGCTTTCTCGTCCGCAACGGATCATGATTGTAGCGGTTCCCCTGCTCATACGGGCTGATGTGCATATTGTGAAGGAACACTTCTCCGCGCTCAATTTTGGCGAACGCGTCCTTTAAATTCACTCGTCCGGCGCGAATGGACTTGATTTCCGTACCTTGAAGCACGATGCCTGTTTCGTATGTTTCTTCTATAAAATAATCGTGATTTGCTTTTTTATTTTGGGAAACAACCTTCCCTTCTCCCTTTGGCATACGGCAACCTCCTCCCGCCTTCAATCTCACATTCGAAAGGGCGGCGAATACGTATTATTCTATCAAATGAACGTTCGTCTTACAATTTCGCCGCCCTTTTTTTGACGTGTGCCGTCTATTTTTTCTTTTTCTTGCGTTTTTGTTTTGGCGCGTTTTGAAAACCGCGTTTTTTCTTTACTTTTTTCTTTTTCGGCTTGGTGAACCATTCCCCTTTGTCAGCCGTTGGAGCATCCTTTTTTGGAGCCTTTTTCTGTTTTGGCTCCGGCTTCTGCCGGCGGCGGGAGCCTTTCATGCCGACGATTTCAAAATCGATGTTCCGCTCGTCTTTATTGACGTCAACGACGCGGACTGTAATCTCATCGCCGATCCGGTAGACATTGCCCGTGCGCTCGCCGATCATCGCGTAGTGCTGTTCATCATAGCGGTAGAAATCGTCCGTCATAAAGCTGACGTGGACAAGCCCTTCGATCGTGTTCGGTAGCTCGACGAACATGCCGAAGTTCGTAACGGAGCTGATGACGCCGTCAAATTCTTCGCCGATTTTATCGAGCATAAATTCGGTCTTTTTCAGATCGTCCGTTTCCCGCTCTGCATCTACGGCATTGCGTTCCATATTTGACGTATGCTCGGCGATCTCAGGCAGTTTCTCGGCCCATTTTTCCCTTGTCGCTTCGTCTGTCTTGCCCTGAATCAAATACGTCCTGATCAGCCTGTGGACGATCAAGTCAGGGTAGCGGCGAATCGGAGACGTGAAATGCGTGTAGAATTCAGTCGACAAGCCGAAGTGTCCGAGGCTTTTTGGATCGTATTTGGCCTGTTTCATCGACCTGAGCATAACCGTCGAAATCACGGCTTCTTCAGGACGGTCCCTGACTTCTTCAAGCACGCTTTGCAGTGCTTTCGGATGGATGCTTCCGGCCGTCCCTTTGACGACATAGCCGAATGTCGTAACGAACTCCAAAAATCTCTGCAGTTTTTCCTGATCTGGATCTTCGTGAATCCGGTAAATAAACGGAACATTCATCCAATGAAAGTGCTCGGCAACCGTTTCATTGGCGACAAGCATAAATTCTTCGATCAGCTTTTCAGCAGTCGACCGTTCTCTCAAAACGACGTCCTTCGCTTTTCCTTCTTCGTCAACGAGAACCTTCGCTTCCTTAAAGTCAAAGTCGACGGCTCCGCGTTCCATCCGCTTGCCGCGCAGAATCGCAGCTAAGTCTTCCATGTCTTTAAACATCGGGACAAGCGCCTCATACTTCTGTTTCAGCTCTTCATCATCATCGACTAAAATTTTGTTCACGTCAGAATAAGTCATCCGCTCGGTCGTTTTGATGACGCTTTGAAAAATTTCGTGCTCGACGACTTGCCCTTGAGGATTAATGAGCATTTCGCACGACAATGTCAGCCGGTCGACTTTCGGATTTAAAGAGCAGATTCCATTGGACAGCCTGTGCGGGATCATCGGAATCACCCGGTCGACAAGGTAGACGCTCGTGCCGCGTTCATACGCTTCCTGGTCAATTGGAGACCCTTCTGTTACATAATGGCTGACGTCGGCAATGTGGACGCCGAGTTTATAATGGCCGTTTTTGAGTTTTGTGACGGTAACGGCATCGTCCAAGTCTTTGGCATCTGCACCGTCGATCGTGACGATCGTTTGATCGCGCAGATCCCGTCTGCCTTCAAGATCTTTCTCATCGATTGTATCAGGCGTATTGCCGGCCTGTTCCATCGCCTCAGCCGGAAAGTCTCCCGGGAGGCCGTGCTTATGAATAATGGAAAGAATGTCGATTCCGGGGTCGTTTTTATGACCGAGAATCTCGATGACTTCCCCTTCTGCACTCATTCGGCCTTCAGGATAGCTTGTCAGGCGGACGACGACTTTATGCCCCTCGACGGCGCCATTTTTGGCGTGCTTCGGAATAAAGATGTCATTCGTGATTTTTTTATCATCGGGAATGACGAAGCCAAAGTTTTTCGTCTCTGTATATGTGCCGACAATCTTCTGAATGTTGCGCTCAATGATGCGGATGATGGCTCCTTCTTTTTTTGTACCGCCGGTCTCTGTACTCAAGCGGACGAGCACCGTATCTCCGTTCATTGCCGTGTTCAGCTCAGACGGCGGAATGAAGACATCGTCAAGCGAGGAATCTTCGGGGAGGACAAACGCGAAGCCTTTCGCGTGCGCCGACACCTTCCCTTTGATCAGATTCATTTTTTCGGGCAAACCGTAGCGGTTGCTTCTCGTTCTGACGACAAGCCCTTTTTCTTCAAGGGTAACAAGAGCTTTGACAAGCTCTTTGTATTCGTCAGAATCGGTGATTTCCAGCATCTCTTCCAGTTCCTGAACTGTAAGAGGTTTATACGCTTCTTCTTTCATAAAGGAGAGAAGCTTATCCATAAATTCTTCTTTTTCCACTAACCAGACCTCCTTATGTCTGCCAATCCAACGTTTCTAAAAATTGATACACATCCTCGTGCAGTGTTTCGCGTTCTTTATCCAATGTGATGGCATGACCGGATTCTTCATACCATTTCAGCTGCTTATCATCTGTTTCAACTTCATTGTAGATGATGTTTGCGCTGTCCGTATTAATCATATGATCATGGCGCGCCTGCACGACAAATGTAGGCGAATAGATCATGTCCACATGCTCTCTTACATCGGCAATCAAATCCTGCAGTGCTTTCAACGTGTTCATCGGCGTTTTTTTGAATTCTTCCATTTCAGCGTCAATCTGCTCCGCTGTCTTGCCTTCAAATTTCTTATAATTGCGGGCATACTCAAGCACACCCTCGTACATCGTCTCTTCGCTTTTGATGTACATCGGCGCGCACATTGGAACAATTCCCTTTATGGGTACAGTGTAACCCAATTTCAATGAAAAAACTCCTCCGAGAGACAGTCCGCAAGCGGCGATTTGTTCATACCCTTCCGATTTCAGAAATTCATACCCGTCCATGACGTCTTTCCACCAGTCTTCCGGACCTGTGGAGAGAAGTTCTTCCGGAGGCACGCCGTGGCCTTTATATTGGGGCGCATGGCATGTGTAGCCTTTTTCATTCAAATATCTTCCGAGCATTCTCACGTCCGCCGTGTTGCCCGTAAATCCGTGCAGCAGCAGGACGGCTTTTTTTCCGCCTTTAAATGTGAAAGGTTGTGGTTTGACGATTTTCATGATTCACTGTCTCCTTTTCATATGTATTCTTCCACGTTTAGTCTTGAAACAAACTTTATCAATCGGCCGGTCCCGTCATACCAAGACCTGCAAATAGGAAAAAGGCCTGACTTGAACATCAGACCTCATGCTTCATTGTCTTATACAAAGTAAGCAAGCGCAATCGTTAAGAAAAAGAAAAGCACGGTTAAAACGACCGTCATCCGGTGGAGAATCAAATCAAGTCCTCTTGCTTTCTGCTTACCGAAAAGCTGCTCGGCTCCGCCGGAAATCGCGCCTGATAATCCGGCGCTTTTGCTTGATTGCAGTAAAACGACAACGATTAATACGATACTTACAATCACTAATAAGACCGTTAAAAATGCGGCCATAACCTACACCTCCAGACAAACTGGCTGACAATAGTTTTATTTTACATGAAAAGCAAGCGCATGTCACGAGCGTTTCGAACAGCTTTTCTTATTTTTTCCCAGCGCCGGAATAAGGTATACAAAAAAAGGGAGCGGCTATGCTCCCTTTCCGGCGGAATATGTAAACACATTTATTTCTTTTCTGACAAGGCTGTCATCATATCTTCCAGGAGCATTTCCGCTCCCCGCGGGCTGAGTACGATTTTGCCGCCTGCATACGTTTTATTTTTCGTGGTGATGTCGCCGGTCATCAAGCATGCCATGTTGGCGGCGTATTTTGTCAAAACGATGTTTTCTCCGTCGGTGTATATTTCGAGTGGATCCTTTTCATTGATATTCAGCACTCTGCGCATTTCGACCGGGAGAACAACCCGGCCGAGCTCATCGATTCTCCGGACAATTCCCGTATTTTTCACGTTTGAAAAGCCTCCTTTTTTCCTTTATTTATTGACTTTTGTCAACATCTTTATAATAAAAGAGATCTTCAAATTTTTTGTTGAAATACTGAATCATCTTTCCGATCACAAGTTGTCCGGGCCTCCTTTCGCCATTCAAAACTCTGCTGAGTGTCGCTGGGGATACGCCGATTTCAATGGCAAGCTGATTTAAGGAGAGATTGTGTTCAATCATATACTGGAGAACAAAATCTCTTTTGATATGAATCTTTTTTACCATGATTACTCCCCTTTCTAATCTCTTATGTTTCTTTTTATCTACATTGAACATATATGATTTGTTAACTTTTGTCAATACTTTTATCATCCATATGTTTCCTATAGGCAATATTCGTACTAAAATATTTTATAATAAGAGATTGCGAGGTTTTGGCCATGACGAACTTTGGAAACCATTTACGACAATTAAGGGAACGGAAAAAACTGACCGTCAATCAGCTGGCGATGTATTCCGGCGTCAGTTCGGCCGGCATTTCGCGAATTGAGAACGGAAAGCGCGGCGTCCCGAAGCCGGCGACGATCAGAAAACTGGCGGACGCTTTGAAAGTCCCGTATGAGGAACTGATGGCATCTGCAGGCTACATCAGCGCGTCCACAGTTCAGGAAGCAAGAAGCAGCTATGATTCCATTTACGATATCGTTTCACGGTACGATTTAGAGGACCTTTCTTTGTTTGACAGCGAAAAGTGGAAGGTGCTTTCAAAAAAAGACATCGAAAACTTGGACAAATATTTCGACTTTCTCGTGCAGGAAGCAAGCAGCCGAAACAAAAACTGAATACCTTCTCCGCAGCGCGCACTCCCCTCATTTTCGTCTGTTTACGATCCTGCTGTTATTTTATCCCTTCCATTAACTTTTGTCAATATTTTTCCTGCCTAAGTATTTCCTTTAGTCAACATTTGTATTAAAATGTTCATATCATGAATTTGCGGGGGGATGGCGATGACAATGTTCGGCGAGCGGCTCAAAGAGCTGAGGGAACAAAGAAGCCTGTCGGTTAATCAGCTTGCCATGTATGCCGGTGTGAGCGCCGCAGCCATATCCAGAATTGAAAACGGCCACCGCGGCGTTCCTAAGCCCGCGACGATCAGAAAATTGGCCGATGCTCTGAAAATGCCGTACGAGCAGCTCATGGATATCGCCGGTTATATGAGGGCTGACGAGATTCGCGAACAGCCGCGCGGCTATGTCACGATGCAGGACATCGCGGCCAAGCACGGTGTCGAAGACCTGTGGCTGTTTGAGCCCGGGAAATGGGACTGTTTGTCCCGCGAAGACCTGCTCACCCTCGAACAGTATTTTCATTTTTTGGTCAATGAAGCGAAAAAGCGCCAATCATAAAAAGCCGAATTTCCTTTTAGCAGAAATTCGGCTTTTTTCGGCTGCCATTTAAGCGGCATCCGGATTCGGCGTCTTGCCTTTATGATGTTTAACGGGACTCAGCGCACGCTCGAGCCAGCCCATGAACAGATCGGCGATGATCGCCATCAGCGCCGTCGGGATCGCGCCTGCTAGAATGATCGCTGTTCCGTTGGTCGCATTTGTTCCCCTGACTATGATATCCCCGAGGCCGCCTGCGCCGACAAACGTGCCGATGGCCGTGATACCGATCGCGATGACGAGCGCGGTTCTGAGCCCCGCCATAATGACTGACAAGGCGAGAGGGAGCTCCACCATCCGGAGCACTTGAAATTTCGTCATACCCATCGCCTTCCCTGATTCAAGATAGGCATGCTCAATGCTGACGATTCCCGTATATGTGTTTCGAATGATCGGCAAAAGCGAATACAAAAACAATGAAAGAATCACCGTGTTGGCGCCGAGTCCCATGACAAGCATCAAGACGGCGAGCATCGCAAGCGCCGGAATCGTTTGAATGACATTGGTGATGGAAAAGACCCATTTGCTGATTTTCCGGTATCTGGCGATGAAAATACCGGCCGGAATGCCGACGACGGCGGCGAATAATACGCCGTATGCCGACATTAAAAAGTGGCGGTAAAATTCCCCCAGCACATAGCCACCGTTTTGCGCGTAATACGTCCAAAGCTGCTGTAGCACTTCCATTTGTCAGCCCCTCCTTTACTCAAAATAATTATGCTTCTTTAAAAACTCGGCTGCGACGACAGAAGGCTCTTTCAGTTTTCCATCGACTTCGTAATTGAGCTCCTGCATCGTTTCAGTATCGATTTTTCCGATCAGTTTATTGATGGTCCCTTCAAGCTCTGGATGTTCCTTCAACACTTTTTCCGGCACGACCGGCGAACAGTCATACGGCGGGAAAAAGCGTTTATCGTCTTTTAACAGCTTTAAATCATAGGCTTTGATCCTGCCGTCCGTTGAATAGGCAAGAACGATATCCATTTTGCCGTTTTTGACGGCGTCATAAACGAGTCCGATCTGCATTGGAAAGGTCGAGCCGAATGAAAATCCATAGTCCTGTTTAAATCCCGGATATCCGTCGCCTTTTCGTTTCAGCCAGGCATTGTCAACGCCAAGCTTCAGTTTATCCGCGTCTTTTTTTAGATCGGATATCGTTTCATAGTTCCCTTTTTCAGCGAGTTCTTTCGTGACTGTAAAAGCGTACGTATTGTCAAATCCGTAAGAATTGAACCATTTGTAGTTGAATTTCTTCTTAAAATCCTGCTGTACGATGCGAAGCGCTTTTTCCGGGTCTTTCTCCGCTTCCCTTCCAAGCGTGCTTGTCAGGTCGGTTCCCGAATAGCGCGTCGCTGAAATGTCGATGTCTCCGCCGAGCATAGCCTGGTGCTGCACATAGTTTGAGCCGAGGTTTTTGACAAGCACCGTATTGAGATTTGTATCATGCTCGATCAAAAGCGAGATCATATTGGCAAGAATTTCGGATTCGGTCAGGTTTTGCGCCCCGATTTTGATCGTTTTATCGGAAGCCCCGCCAAGACCCGGCAGCGCACAGCCGCTGATCAAAAGCGAGAGGACCAGCATGACGGCGCCGAGCCGTCTCAGTTTTTTTGTTTGCATAAGAGCCAACTCCTTATGATACTTCCTTCATCCCTTTTAATCCTTGAGGCGTGACTTTGTCTTCGGTTTTCGACAGCATATAGTCGATCACAATGGCCAGTAACGTAACCGGTACCGCTCCGGCAATAATGTACTCAGGCTGGTACAGGTTGAGCCCGATAAAAATATAGTCGCCGAGACCGCCGCCGCCGATAAAAGCCGCGAGCGTCGCCCAGCCGATTAAGTAAACGGTCGATGTCCGGATGCCTGCCATGATCACCGGCACCGACAGCGGCAGTTCGACCAGGCGGATTTGTTCCCATGCAGTCATACCGATTCCCTTTCCTGATTCAAGCAAATTTTGATTGACGCCTTTTACGCCCGTGTAAGTGTTTCTCAGAATCGGTAGGACTGAATAGAAAAACAGCGCGACAATCGCCGGAATCTTTCCCACTCCGAGGAGCGGAATAAAAAACGCCAGGATCGCCAAACTCGGCAGTGTCTGGATGATGTTGACAACGCCGATCACGATGCCGGCCCCTTTTTTCATTCTCGTTAAAATGACACCGAGCGGAACCGCGACAATGATGCCGAGCAGCACCGCGACAATGGATATATATAAGTGCTCCCATGTTTTATAAAGCATTTCCCCGCCGTTGTGCTGGAGAAATTGGACAATCTGATTCATGATTGATGCACCTCCCTGCATTTAACGTTGGACAAGGGTTTCTTCGTCTCCCCAAATCGAGTCGTACACGATATCGACAAGGTTTGCCCTTGTGACAATTCCGACAAGGCGCCCTTCTTCATCAAGAACGGGAACATATTTGAATCCCCTTTTCAAAATTTTTCGGACGGTATCTCTGATGAGCGTGCCTTTTTGAACGGAGTAAACATTCTCATTGACAACCTCTCCGACCGTGACGGCTTTTTTCCGGTATTGATCGATGATTTCAACATCGATATATCCTTTTAAGACATTGCGTTCGTCCACGACGAGCAGTGAATCGACGCGGCGCTCCCTCATCACTTGAATCGCTTCAGTCAGGTTTTTTTCACTCGTAATTGTGACCGGATTCGGGTTCATCACTTGTTCGACATGTTCGATGTCAGGGCGGGACTGAAGAAGCCGTTCTTTTCCGATAAACTCCTCAACGAATTCATCCGCCGGATTCCGCAAAATGTCGTCAGGCGTTCCGACTTGAACGATCTCGCCGGCGCGAAGAATGACAATTCTGTCGGCTAGCTTAATCGCTTCATCCATATCGTGAGTCACAAAGACAATCGTTTTGTCCAGCGTTTTCTGCAGCTTTTTGAACTCTTCCTGAAGCGAATCACGGGTGATCGGGTCCAGCGCTCCGAACGGTTCATCCATTAAAATGAGGGGCGGTTCCGCCGCAAGCGCCCGCAGCACGCCGATTCTCTGCTGCTGTCCGCCGCTTAGTTCATGTGGATAGCGGTTCAAATATTCCGGCCCCATATCAACGAGCTGAAGCAGTTCCTCCGCCCGCTTCCTCCGTTTTTCTTCCGGCCATTTCAAAAGCCTTGGAACGAGCGTGATATTCTGCTGAATCGTCATATGGGGAAAGAGTCCGATTTGCTGAATGACATAGCCGATTTTTCGGCGCAGCTCCACCGGGTCCTGATCCATTATGTTTTCTCCGTCGATGTAAATGCTTCCTGAAGTCGGTTCAATCAAACGGTTGATCATTTTCATCGTCGTTGTTTTCCCGCAGCCGCTCGGTCCGATAAAGACGATAAATTCACCTTTTGCTATATCAAGGTTAATGTCCTTGACTGCTTTTTTTCCGCCTTTATAAACCTTTGATACATTTTCTAGCTTCAGCAAAACGCACACCTCCAATTGTTTTTTTAAAATTTCAACATCTCATTCATTATAAAATACACTTTATAAAATAAAAAGTTTACAAAGTGTTTAAATTATATATATAAGACATAAAAAAATATGTTCATGGCATCCATTTGCCGGTTATTCTTAAAATTACGGCTGATTTCTTTGTTTTGCTATCGTTTTAGTGTTTTCAACCGCTAATAAAATTATGATATATTGACAATAAAATTGGCTGCCCGAAGGGATGAGGTGCTTTGGAGGAAAACGCTTTAAAAGTGATTGAACAAGCGGAAGAACATTTCATAGAAAAAATCGCGGAAAACATGAATACGTACGGTATATCATCAACTGTCGGCCGCGTGCTCGGGATCATCTATATGAACAGAAAGCCGATGACTTTAAATGAATTGTCAGAAGAAACGGGCATGAGCAAAACGAGAATGAGCCAGGTCGTCCGCGAAATGCTCGATTTAAATATCGCTGAAAAAGTTTTTGAAAAAGGCGTTCGCAAAGATCTGTACGATGTCGAACAAGACTATTATCAAACGTTTATTTCATTGTTTACGGCCAACTGGAGCAAAGTCGTCAAAAAGAACCGGATGATCGGGAAGAAAATCAGAAAAGAGCTATTGGAAGCCCTTGAGGAAGAAGGCCTTTCACCCGAAACCGAAGCTAAAATCAACGAGCTGCTGGCTGAAACAAAACAATGGATCGATTACTGCGAGTGGCTTGATAATCTGATCGCGTTTTTGGAAAGCGATGAGATCTTTAAGCATGTGCCAAAACCTTTATAAACAGAAAAAAGCTGCAAAGATGAAGCAGCTTTTTTTCTATTCCTCCAATCAACCTGCCAAAACCGGAAACATCCCTTTCAAACCCGTGCCAATCATGCCGACTGCCACAACAGCCAAAATCAGGCCCATCAGCCGGGTGATCACATTCATCTCCGTCTGCCCTAATTTGTTGCTGATCAGCGTCGAATAATGAAAGGACGCAAACGTCAGCAAGAGGACGGCTGCAATACCGATGATCATACCGCCAAAATGAACAAAGCTGCGGCTGCCGGCCGAAAGGCTCATCACCGTCGCAATCGTTCCGGGCCCCGAAATGATCGGAATGCTGAGCGGCGTCACCGAGATATCCTCTTTTTCCTTGCTCTCGCGATGCTCATCATGATGGAGCGACTGAACATGGGACTGCTTTGCATTCAGCAAGTTGTAAGCAATTCCGAATATAAAAATGCCGCCGGCAACTCGCAGCGCATGGATGTTGATGTCAAAAAGCCTGAAGATGAACTCTCCGAATATGAGAAACGCGATCAGAATCAGAAACGATAAAATCGCAGCCTTTCTCGCCATTGCAGTGCGTTCTTTTGCTTCGTAGCCTTCTGTGAGCGCCAAAAAGATCGGAACATTGCCGATCGGATTTGTGACGGCGAACAATGATACAAAAACGTGGATGATAAAAGCAAACACAGTTTGACACTCCTTCCTCTATGTAAAAATGCAGGTAATCGATTTTTACCTCCGACGCTGACCGCTTAAACTTTCAAAAAACAATGACATCTTCCAGCACTTTCATTTATAATGAACCTTTATAGGTCAAAATAACTATTTTTAAAGGAGATTTTATTTTTATGACATGTTCAAAGTGCGGCCATCATACAGATGGCGGAAAATTTTGCGAGCAGTGCGGGACAAGTTTGGCCGGCGGCGGTGATGGCAGCAAAGGGGCAGCTGAAACGCCGCAGGCGGCGAGGTATACGGAGGCGGCGAAACAAGCGTCTTCCATGTACTTTTCCTATTGTTTAAAGGTGCTGAAACGACCTTATGTCGAAATGAAAAACGCTGGAGAACAGCACGTTCTCAACAGCATCATCACAATGGTGATATTTGCGCTTGCCGTGCCGCTGATGTTTTATTTCGGACTCAAAGGCTTTTTTGACTCCCTGGGGGACTATTCCGGAATATTCGCCCGCTCCTATGCAATGCCGACATTTTTTGATATCGTCGTGAAGCCCGCTTTTACCTTTGCTATTTATATTTTCTTATTATTTGCTTTTACATACGCAGGTGTGCGCATTCGGGGTGTGCAAGCCACTTTTAAGGAAGTGCTCGGACGGTTCGGAACAGTGCTTATTCCTTTCGTGGTCCTTCTGCTCGCCGCTTTGCTTTTATCATTCATGCAAACGGGTTTATTTATATACGTTCTTTTCTTTGCCCTCTGCGGCATCGCCTTTTTAATTCCGCCGGCTGTCATCTCGAGCTATCACGAAAAAGCGGCAGGCGCTGTTGATACGATTTACGCGACACTGATCGTCTATTTGCTGACATTTATGTCTGTCCGGATCATGGGAGATTTGTTTCTTGAATATATCGGAAGGATCGGAGGCTCTATTTTAGGACGGCTGTTTTAGTGAAGTAAAAAGCCTTTTTCCTCAAAGGAAAAAGGCTTTTTTTTATTCTATTGACGTCAAGAGCAATCTGCCGTCCTCGATGGCGGCATGATATGTCCAATGATACGTTTTTACCTGTTCTTTTCCGCCTTTAATGATATTGATTTTTTCCGTTGTCTGAATCGTTGCCTCCCGTCCGTTTTGCTTCCAGCTCTTCACGTTGAATTGGACAACTTCCTCCTCTGTCCCGCTGTTGTACAGTTTAGCGACAAGCTTCTTTTGATCATTGTACAGCGGACTTCCTTCTTTCAAGCTGTCACGGACAAGGCCGAAATTGTTTGAATTGATGGCGTCTTGAAGACCGTATAAATACGATTCAATGGCGGAAGCAACCTTTTGGTCAGTAAGCTCTTCGCCTGCTGATGCATTGTTCACAGCCCCTTTTGCCGAGGCCCATGCCGATGTGTATTCCTTCGGATTGTCATTTTTGATTTCTTTTTGATGCTCGATATCGATAACGGCTTCAGGATCACTTTTTTCGACAAACCACTTTTTCTTGCCTTCGGAATAGACCAATATGTACGTATAGCCGTTATCGTTTTCTTCCAGTTCAGGCCCACTGTAGTCGTCATAATAGGCCGATTTGTGCTTTTCAATCCCTTTGACCTCTGTTTTCCATTGCCCGTCCTCTTTGTATAACCGGAACGAATCAAGATCAAATACGGTAGATAAGTAGGTGCCTTTATAGTAGGTGCTGCTGCTTTTCAGCCCGTCCGTCACCTCTTTCAGGCGGGTTTGATAAGATGGCGCGGCCAGTGTCATGCCGCTGACATTGCCGCTTGCAAAGGCTTTTGCTGCTTCCTTTGTATGACTAACGACCGTGGTCATCATGTCATCCATAAATCCTTTGTCTGATGCAAGATTGACTTCAATTTCCCCGCTTTCAATCGGCGTTTTTTCGCTTTTCAGCTTCCCCCACGGAAATTGCGCCTCAACCGCAGCAGACATTGAACCGTCAGTCAGCACGGGGCCGAATTCAGTTCCTTTGAATGGGTTGATCTTCATCTCCTGATCATTGATCCAGAGCGTTCCTTTCAAGTTTTCATAGCCTTCTCCAAAGACGAGCTTTGCCATGTGCCCGTCAAGGTCCGCATTCACCTTCACATCGCCTTGGAGGGCAACGACCTTTTCCGCTTTTTCAAGGTCTGCGATTCCGTTTTTCAGCTTTGCCTTCACCTCGTATATACCAGGAACAAACGGACCGATTTTTTTTTCGAAGTTTTCTTTTTCTGTCGTTATGACCTTTTCGCCGTTAACAAACAGGCCGGTATCTTTATAGTTTGTCTTAACCGTTAAATAGACAGGCGCCGTGTTCAGGACATAGCGGTCATAGATCCAAAAACGCCTGCCCTTTTTTTCGATCGTCATCAATGGATGGCCGGTACCGTTCTTTAAAGATGTGATCAATTCTTTTTCTTCATCCGGGTGTTCCTTTAAGTAATCAATGAGCGGCTTGACATTTTTCTCCGTGACCGTCAGATCAACGTCTGATGATTGCAGCAGTTTTGCTGCCTTCTTGGCATCTTCCTGATCGAGAGCAGCTTCAAACTCAGAAATCAGTTTCTCCTTTGAAGTAAGTGCTTCACCGGTTTTATAGCCGGCAAACAATAAAATCAAGCAGGCCGCGATTGCCGCCATGGTGATGATTCTTTTTCGCGTCATCGCACGCTGATACCTTGCCGTCGGGCCGGAAGCTCGTTCCTCGTCCGTCCGCGCGCCGCAGTGCTTGCAATACAGCGCATTTTTTGTTCGTTCCCTTCCACATTCCTTGCAAAAATTCATGACTTTCCTCCTATCAAATAAAAACACTCTTAGTCATTTTATACTATATTTATCACAAGAAGGGATTTAATATTAAGGCAGCATCAAAAAAAAGCCAAACGAATGCGTTGATCCGTTTGGCTTTTTTGATTATTTTAAAAAGTATTTTTCAATATCATCAAGCATCAGATTCGCTGCAAGGACGCCCCCGGCTGTATTCCAGACGGCATCGCTCACTTTATGGACGTTTCCTTTTTTGGAGACGCTTAAGTTTTTAAAGAGCGGATCGTTGACATAGTCTTTCTCAATGGCGCTTGCTTTGTCATCGCCTGTCTCATACGTGTAATAAAAAAGCACATCCCCGTCCATATCAGGAATTTGTTCCTTTGTCACTTCCATTTGTCCGAGATCGTTGGCTTCCTGGCCTTTAGGCCTTGCAAAACCGAGTTGATCTAATATCGTTCCGGCAAATGATCCCTTGTGATAGATGCGGGTATCAGCATCTGTAAAGCGGACGAGAGAGACTTTTTGCTTCACTTTATCGCCGAGTTTTTCATGAATGTCTTCAACGCGCTTGTCAAAGTCAGCGATGACTTTTTCGCCTTCAGCTTTTTTATTGAGCGCTTCGGCTGTAAGCTTAAAGTTGTTTTTCCATTCCCCTGACAATGTCTCGGCAAATACAGTCGGCGCGATTGCTTTTAGCTTGTCGTATACTTCTTCTTGACGGATTTTGTTGCCGATGATTAGGTCAGGCTTCAGGCTCACGATTTTTTCAATATTCGGCGCAGCCTCCGTTCCGACGTTCTCTACGCCTTTCATTTTATCTTTAATATGGTCATACCATGGATCTCCCAGCCAGGATTGAACGGCGCCGACAGGTTTAACGCCAAGTGCCAGCGCTGCTTCTGTCGCTTCATTCGTGAGTACGACGACTTTTTTCGGTGTGCCGTCAATTGTCGCTGTTCCCATTGCGTGCTTTACAGTATAGGAATCTTTGCTGTCGTTCTTCTCCGCAGATTGATCTTTATCTTGATTTCCGCAGGCAGCTAATAAAAGGATAAGCGCAGCGAACAGTGCAAACCATTTAAAACGTTTCATGATATGTTTGATCCCCTTTTCTCAAATGATTTTCATTATCAATTAGATTATATAATGAATTAACCCAAAGTCAATATGAAATTCCTATAAATCTGCTTTGGATTGTGCTAAAGACCGTTTTTTGCTCTGTTTCAGGTGGGATTATCCATTGAAAAAGCCTGTTTCAGTTGCATCCGGATAAAGAGAACCGCGCTCGGCAGCCACTTTACAATTCCGCAAACCGGGGTGATCACCCTTCTAGACACTTTGAATTCATTGGGTTAACATAATTTTGTATGAATATGATTTTTTACCATAGTAAGGAGGGGTGATTTGACTAAGTTTTTATTGAGTGGTTTTTACCTTTTCGGACTTGTCATGCTGAGCAATTGGTCGATTTCTTTTGGCGAAATATTTGGTGCCGGCGATTCAGCCGTTTTTCAATTAGCGGGAGCGGTGCTTTTTACGTTTATTGTCGGAGGCTATACAGGTCTTCCTTTAATTTATATCAAATTCAACAGATCTGAAACGTTGTTTTTCACGAATCAAAAAGTCTTCCTCATTGCTTTAGGATTGGGCGTGCTGCTTTCCTGTACGGCTTACAGCCTTCAGCAAGCGCTCTCCCCCATCTCGATTGCGCTGTTGTCGATCATTGGTTTTTTGATCATTGGCATCAGCGGTTTTCTTCCCGCCTGGTTTCTGAAGCCTGTGAAAAATCTGTGATGACGGTGGGTTTTTTCTTAGGCTGAAGGGTTGTTGGAGCCCAAGGCTGTAAACAGTGCTAGATAAAATGGTGCTTGTGCTTCTGTATATGCTTTATTCCTGGGATAGAAAATAATTTGCCGATTCATTAAAACAACAATTTGCTATCGCCATTTACAAATTAATGAAAATTCTTTATGATATAGATATCCAAGGAAGCATGATGCATATACTAAAAAAAGACCGAAGTGCTCCAACACTTCGGCTTGTACAAAAAGCCGGCCCTTCGAAGGGGCTTGCTCAGATTGATCTAAAATAGACCACTCCCTATCACTTTCCAGGCTCAAGGGGCGGTCTATTTTTCTTTGTTCTCTGACAACATGGCAATCAGCATGCCAAAAGCAATCATTAAAGAGATTGTTTCATATGCTGTCATTTTTATCACCCCCTTTCAGAAGGGGATGAGCAAGACTTCCCTTGAGTGAGCAAAGCTTTTTATACGAGGTAGATTATACCATATCAAGGAGAACATAAAATTAAGGAAAAAACCTTTTTCACTCATGAAATTTAGCTTTTCCGCCGAAAAACCTTGCTTCGACATCGACTAAATTCTTGGTCTTTCAGCTCATTTATTGATTGAATTCATTAGCTTGAAGAAGTATTCACGTTGGTGGGTCTTATTGAGTTGATACCATGAATCCAATGTATCCGATGAAAACACGTCTAATTTTTTCAGTACTTCCCTCGCGAATTCGAGAGGAGCCGCTCCTGATGCAGTAACAAGATTCCCATCAGATGCCGCGGGTCCCATCTCATAAAATGGTTCTCCTTTATAATGAGGACAGACCTTTTTCATATATGCCAAGTCATTGCTTGTATGCTTTCTTGAATCCAAGTATCCGCTATTCGCCAGTCCCACTGTTGCACCGCAAATTGCGGCAACCATCGCGCCAAGCTTTAAAGCTTCGCCGGCCATTTTCAAGATCGGCTGATGAATCTCTTCGCCCCAAGTATTCCCTCCCGGTAGAATTAATAGATCCGTACTCTCAAGCGTCCACTCATCAAGGGAGATATCCGGTTTTATGCGCAGCCCTCCCATCGTAGTCACCATTTCTTTATTCACTCCTGCTGTCATGACTTTTAAAGGTGCTGCATCTTTTTTGAAATATCTCCCCGAGTTCAGTTCAGCCATTAAATATCCATATTCCCAATCTGACATTGTATGAAATGCATAAAGATAAACTGTTTTCGACTGCATCCAATAACACTCCAATCGTAATTGATACAGCCTATTATACTCAAAAACCCCGACAGCTCTTGTCAGGGTTTTTATGGAACTTCAAGTAAAAAAGCTTGGCCGCATCTGCAGCCAAGCTTTTTTTATGCTTACTTATTCAAGTTGTAGAAAGATTGAATACCGTGGTATTGCGCAGTTTCAGCCAATTGATCTTCGATGCGAAGAAGCTGGTTGTATTTCGCAACACGGTCCGTACGAGACGGAGCACCTGTTTTGATTTGTCCTGCGTTTGTTGCCACAGCGATGTCAGCGATTGTGCTGTCCTCAGTTTCACCTGAGCGGTGAGAGATAACGGCAGTGTAGCCTGCGCGTTTCGCCATTTCGATCGCATCGAACGTTTCAGTCAATGTACCGATTTGGTTTACTTTGATCAGGATAGAGTTGCCGACACCGTTTTTGATTCCTTCAGCAAGCTTTTTCGTGTTTGTTACGAAAAGGTCGTCACCGACAAGCTGAACTTTTGAGCCAAGACGCTCAGTCAGAAGTTTGTGGCCTTCCCAGTCGTTTTCGTCAAGGCCGTCTTCGATTGAGATGATTGGGTACTTAGAAGTCAACTCTTCGTACCAGTCAACCATTTCAGCTGACGTTTTTACAACGCCTTCGCCAGAAAGATGGTATTTGCCGTCTTCTTTGTTGTAGAACTCAGAAGATGCAGCATCCATTGCCAATTTCACTTCTTCGCCAGGTTTGAATCCTGCTTTTTCGATCGCTTCAACGATTGTTTGAAGCGCTTCTTCGTTAGAACCAAGGTTTGGAGCGAATCCGCCTTCATCACCTACAGCTGTGTTCAAGCCTTTTTCTTTCAAGACTGATTTCAGGCTGTGGAAAATTTGTGCTCCCATGCGAAGTGCTTCGCGGAAGTTTTCCGCACCGACAGGCATGATCATGAATTCTTGAATGTCAACGTTGTTGTCCGCATGCTCTCCGCCGTTTACGATGTTCATCATCGGTACAGGAAGCGTTTTAGAGTTGAATCCTCCAAGGTATTGGTATAGAGGAATTTGCAAGAAATCTGCAGCTGCGCGGGCAACGGCCATTGATACACCAAGGATGGCGTTGGCGCCGAGCTTGCCTTTATTTTCAGTTCCGTCAAGTTCGATCAGCAATTTGTCGATTGATACTTGCTCTGTCACATCAAAGCCGATAAGCTCAGGTGCGATGATTTCGTTCACGTTATTAACGGCTGTTAAAACGCCTTTTCCAAGGTAGCGGTCTTTGTCGCCGTCGCGAAGCTCAACAGCTTCGTATTCACCAGTGGATGCTCCGCTTGGAACAAGCGCGCGTCCAAAAGCTCCTGATTCAGTGTATACTTCAACTTCAACCGTCGGGTTACCGCGGGAGTCTAATACTTCACGTGCATAAACATCAACAATGTATGGCATGTTTGTTTCTCTCCTTCAATGCTTATTTTTGAATTAATGACGATCCTGTCATTTCTTTCGGTTTTTCAACATCCAGCAAGTCTAAAAGAGTTGGCGCCAGATCCCCGAGGATTCCGCCTTCTCTTAATGTCACGCCTTCTTTTGTGACGATGACAGGAACCGGGTTTGTCGTATGTGCGGTGTGCGGCTTGCCTTCTTCGGTA
This sequence comes from Bacillus sp. FSL K6-0972, assembly GCF_037976035.1. Taxonomy (NCBI): domain Bacteria; kingdom Bacillati; phylum Bacillota; class Bacilli; order Caryophanales; family Bacillaceae; genus Bacillus; species Bacillus sp. FSL K6-0972. The sequence goes on from NZ_CP150260.1 coordinate 3,672,484, forward strand.
ATCAGCACGTCTGCGTTACCGTGGTCGGCCGTAATAATCGCGTGGCCGCCTTTTGCAAGAATCGCATCAACGACTTCGCCGAGGCACTCGTCAACCGCTTCGATTGCTTTGACCGTCGGCTCGACTTTTCCTGAATGTCCGACCATGTCAGGGTTGGCAAAGTTGAGGATGATCGCGTTATGATTTTCAGCCTCAATTTCTTTGACAAGCGCATCTTTTACTTCATATGCGCTCATTTCAGGTTTCAAGTCATATGTTGCAACTTTAGGCGAGTCGATTAAGATTCGCTCTTCGCCCGGGAATTTCTCTTCGCGTCCGCCGCTCATAAAGAATGTAACGTGCGGATACTTTTCAGTTTCAGCGATGCGAAGCTGCTTCAGCCCGTTTTGGGATAAAACTTCGCCGACAGTGTTGTCGAGATTGACCGGTTTGAATGCCACATATCCGTCAACCGTTTCACTGAAATGTGTCAAGCAAACGAAATGAAGGTTTTTCGGATGCTTGTCTCCGCGGTCGAAGTCGCGGAAGTCGTCATTGGTGAACGTGTTGGAAATCTGGATCGCCCGGTCAGGTCTGAAGTTGTAGAAAATGACCGCATCGTTGTCCTTGATTGTCGCAACAGGCTCGCCGTTTTCTTTCGTGATGACTGACGGAATGACGAATTCATCGTAAATTCCGTTTTCATAAGAATCTTTCACGACATCGAGCGGATTTTGATATTTCGGTCCTTCTCCGTATGCCATGGCACGGTACGCTTTTTCGACGCGGTCCCAGCGCTTGTCTCGGTCCATTGAATAGTAGCGGCCTGACAATGTTGCGATCTCGCCGACGCCGATTTCTTCGATTTGCTCCTGAAGCTCTTTGATGTACTTCTCGGCTGTTTGCGGGCCTACATCGCGGCCGTCAAGGAAGCCGTGAATATAGACGTTTTCAACGCCTTCTTTTTTCGCAAGCTTCAAGAGTGCGTACAAATGGTGAATGTGGCTGTGAACTCCGCCGTCAGACAGCAGTCCGAACAAGTGGAGGTTTGTGCCTTTTTCTTTGGCGTGCTTCATCGCGGCAAGGAATGTTTCGTTCTGTTCGAATTCTCCCTCGCGGATCGCAACGTTCACGCGCGTCAGACTTTGGTAAACGATCCGGCCTGCGCCGATATTCAGATGGCCGACTTCCGAGTTGCCCATCTGGCCGTCTGGAAGACCTACCGCTTCTCCTGAAGCTGTCAGCGTCTGGTGCGGATACTTGTTCCAATAGCGGTCAAAGTTCGGTTTTTTCGCTTGGGCTACGGCGTTTCCGACGGTTTCGTCCCTTAGTCCAAACCCATCTAAAATGATGAGCGCGGCTAACTTGTTACTCATATTGACCTGCCTCCAGTAATTGCACGAAAGACTGCGGCTCTAGGCTTGCTCCGCCAACAAGAGCGCCGTCGATATCGGATTCGGCCATATATTCTTTAATGTTCGCAGGTTTTACGCTTCCGCCGTACTGAATGCGGACGCTGTCTGCTGCAGTTTGTCCGAATTCTGATGCAACGGTTTTGCGGATGTGCGCGCATACTTCGTTTGCATCTTGTGCAGTTGAAGACTTGCCGGTTCCAATCGCCCAGATCGGCTCATAAGCGATCACGGAAGCAGCTACCTGTTCAGTTGTTAAGCCTGCAAGTGCTTTTTTCACTTGGTCTGCAACAAGCTCGTTTGTTTTGTTTGCTTCGCGCTCTTCAAGCGTTTCACCTACGCAGATGATCGGCACGATGCCGTATTTGAATGCAGCATGCGCTTTTTTGTTGACCGTTTCATCCGTTTCAGCAAACATTTCGCGGCGCTCGGAGTGGCCGATGACGCAGTATTCAACTCCAAGGTCTTTCAAAGCCGCAGGGCTGATTTCACCCGTGAAAGCACCGCTTTCTTCAAAGTGCATGTTTTGCGCGCCGACTTTCAGATCTGTGCCTTTTACAGCTGATGTAAGCTTTTCAAGGAACAGTGCAGGCGCACAGACAACAGCTTCTGCTTTATCTGCTGCGGGAATGGAAGATTTCACTTCTTCAACGAAGCTGACAGCTTCTGAAAGCACTTTATTCATCTTCCAGTTACCGGCTATAATTGGTTTTCTCATGTGCTCCACTCCTTATGCTGTATATTTTGCTTACTTGTCGTTCAATGCTTTGACGCCAGGAAGTTCTTTTCCTTCCATAAACTCAAGGGAAGCTCCGCCGCCTGTTGAAATGTGGCTCATTTTGTCAGCCAGGCCGAACTTTTCTACAGCAGCTGCAGAGTCTCCGCCGCCGATGACAGAGTATGTATCTTTTGCCTCTGCTAAAGCTTCAGCGACAGCTCTTGTTCCTTTAGCGAACGCGTCGATTTCGAATACACCCATCGGTCCGTTCCAAACGACAAGCTTGCTGTTTTTGATGACGTCAGCATATGTTTTTCTTGTTTCTTCGCCGATGTCAAGCGCTTCCCAGTCGCTAGGGATTTCGCTGACCGGCACGATTTTCGTGTTGGCGTCGTTTGAGAAATCGTCAGCAACAAGCACGTCAGTAGGCATGTAGAAGTTCACGCCTTTTTCTTTGGCGCGGTCCATGAAAGATTTAGCCAATTCAATTTTATCTTCTTCAAGCAGGGATTTTCCTACTTCATGGCCCAGCGCTTTGACGAACGTGTAAGCAAGACCGCCGCCGATGATCAGGTTGTCTACTTTCTCAAGAAGACTTTCAATCACGCCGATTTTGTCTTTTACTTTTGCGCCGCCGATGATCGCTGTAAACGGACGCTCAGGGTTGGACAGTGCTTTGCCCAGCACTTCAAGCTCTTTTTCCATGAGGAAGCCTGCAACAGCCGGAAGATGTTCAGCGATACCTGCTGTTGAAGCATGGGCGCGGTGAGCCGCTCCGAATGCGTCATTGACATAAACGTCAGCCAGGGCGGCAAACGCTTTAGACAGCTCAGGATCATTCTTTTCTTCTCCCGGATAGAAGCGGACATTTTCCAATACGAGAATATCTCCGTCTTTCATTTCGGAAATTTGCGCTTTGACGGCGTCGCCGTAAGCTTCATCCGCTTTTTTCACTTCTTTGCCGATTAGTTCGCCGAGGCGTGCGGCTACCGGCGTTAAGCGAAGCTCTTCTGAAACCTGGCCTTTCGGACGGCCCAAATGGCTTGCAAGAAGAACTTTCGCTCCCTGCTCTGTTAAGTATTGAATCGTCGGAAGTGCGGCGCGGATTCTCGTATCATCCGTCACTTTTCCGTCCTTCATCGGAACGTTAAAGTCAACACGGCAGAAAACAACGCGGCCTTTTACATCAATGTCTTTTACTGATTTTTTGTTCATGGCTTTTAGGAGATCCTCCTTTTAATGTTTTACAAGCCTGAAAACGGAAATCCCCGGGGCGGCTTAAAAGGCGCCGATATGGAAAAAGGGAAAGGGAGTGTGTGTCCCCTTCCCTTGTCCGCTTTCATTATAGCGCTTCTCTCATCAAGAACCAAGTCTGATTCTGGTTTCCGGATTAAAGACCTTGTTTTGCGATGTAAGCGGCAAGGTCAACAACACGGTGAGAATATCCGCTTTCGTTGTCATACCAAGAAATAACTTTAACCATGCTGCCTTCCATAACCATTGTAGAAAGAGCATCGATTGTAGAAGAGTTTGCATTGCCGTTGTAGTCTTTAGATACAAGCGGCTCTTCGCTGTAGCCAAGAACGCCTTGAAGTTCGCCTTCTGCTGCTTCTTTAAACGCTGCGTTTACTTCTTCTGCTGTTACTTCTTTGTCAAGTTCAGCAACCAGGTCAACAAGTGATACGTTTGGTGTTGGAACACGCATTGCTCCGCCGTTCAGTTTTCCTTTCAGTTCAGGAAGTACAAGAGAAACGGCTTTCGCTGCACCAGTTGTTGTAGGAATGATGCTTTCAGCTGCCGCACGCGCACGACGATAGTCTTTGTGCGGAAGATCCAGAATTTGCTGATCGTTTGTGTATGAGTGAACAGTTGTCATCATACCGCGTTTGATGCCGAATTTGTCGTTAAGAACTTTTGCAAACGGCGCAAGGCAGTTTGTTGTGCAAGATGCGTTAGAGATAACATGGTGGTTAGCCGCATCGTATTTATCTTCGTTAACACCCATAACGATTGTAATATCTTCTTCACTCGCAGGAGCTGAGATGATAACTTTTTTCGCACCGGCTTCTAAATGTTTCGCCGCATCTGCGCGTTTTGTGAAGAAACCAGTTGATTCAACAACGATTTCAACACCTTGCTCTCCCCAGCTTAGTTTAGAAGGATCGCGCTCTGCTGTAACTTGGATTGTTTGACCGTTAACAACAAGGTTGTTTCCGTCAACAGAAACCTCTGCGTCCAATTTTCCGTGTACTGAATCATATTGTAATAGGTGAGCAAGCATGTTAGCGTCTGTCAAATCGTTAACTGCCACAACCTCAACTTCAGGATTATTTAATGCTGCGCGGAATACATTGCGTCCAATACGACCAAAACCATTAATACCGACTTTTACTGCCATGATGATTTCCTCCTTTAAGTAAATAAGAGATATTTAATTTATATTGAGGGAAGAAGCTTCCCTTAATAACTGTTTCGCGGCTCCTTCATCAGTGATCAAAACCGTGTTGCGCGGCTTTTTGAAGTACGCCTCTATGGCGTCCGCTTTTGACGAGCCTCCCGCCACCGCAATGATGTTCGGGATCGAATCGAGATCTTCGAGCTGAATGCCTACGCTGTGCACTTTGTGAATGACTTCCCCGTGGCGGTCGAAATAGTAGCCGAACGCTTCTGCAACGGCCTCATTTTCTTCTATTTTCTTCAAATCTTCCTTTGGTGTATTTCTTCGTTCTGCCATTGTTTTAGCATCCCCGATTCCATGGATCACCATACTGGACGATTGAATCGTCTGGAGCACTTCTTTAATAGAAGGTTCCTCAATGATAGAAGAATATGCTTCTTTGCTCAGCTGACCCGGCACAAATAACAGTCTGTATGTACCGGAAGCTTTCTCGGCCATATGGGCGCAAATCGTATTGGCCTGATTCCTGACATTTTCGCCGAGCCCGCCTCTTGCCGGAACAAAAAGCAGCTTGCGGTTTTTCGAGTCAGGCGTCATCATTTCTGCCACGGCCTCAAGTGTCGTACCTCCGGTTACGGCGACGATATTTTCCCCCGTAAACCTGTTTTTCATGCATGCGACGGCCGCTCTCCCCATCTCTTTTTTGACCCATGGGGACTGGTCGCTGTCTCCCGATACAATGATGACTTCGTCGAGGTTCAACCTCTCTTTTAATGTATTTTCCAAATGGGTTAAACCTAAAACGTCCTTCATCGTATCTTCGAGAACTTTCAGCAGGTTGGATCCTTCAAGTGTCAATATCATGCCGGTTGTTTTAATCTCTAGTAGATTTTGTTCTTTTAAAAACTGAACCTCCGCCCTTAAAATCCGCTCGCTGATGCCGAGGCTGGCGGCAAGGCTTCTTCTGCCGATCGGTTCAGTCAGCCTTATGTACTGCAAAATTTTATACCTTTTCTGCATGACATCGAGAAGATCCGGCAATAATTTTTTTTGAGCCTGTATTAGTTGATTCATGACAAAACGTTCCTTTCATCTCGTCCTGGACAAATAATGTCCCGCAGTGACTGAAAACGTCCCACCTCAGCCAAAAAAAATTGCTCCTGCTTACATTCATTATTGTAACAGGGTTAAATTGTTTATTCAACTGTTAAGAATCAATTCATCGACAACATTCGCGCGAATGTTCACACTTCTGTTTGAATTATTGTCCCTGCTGATTTCTATATTATACATATTTCATAAAAACGTGCCTCAATGAAAAAAAAGCCCTTTTCAAAAAAGGCCTTTGATTTTAAAGCGCTTTTATTTCGTTCAAAACTGTTCGATTTCTTCCAGGCATTTTTTTGGATTATATTGTGTGTAGTTTCAAAAATAAATATATTGCTAAAATAAGTATTCACCAATAAAAAAAGCAACGGGCGGTTTTTCCGTTCCGTTGCTTTTTTGCGTTTATCCGTTTTTCCATACATCTGCAATGATTTCGAACGAGCGAAGTCTGTCAGCATGGTCAAATGTTTCTGAATTGATCATGATCTCGTCCGCCTGAGTCGTCCGAATGAATTCTTCGAGCTTTTCTTTCACACTGTCCGGCCCGCCGATGATCGTTGAGCTGAGCTGCTCATTCACCATCGCTTTTTCACGCGGCGTCCAAATCTGATCCATGTCATCTACAGGCGGCTTTAGCTGTGTCGGGGCGCCGCGGACAAGGTCCAAAAACTTCTGATAGTGCGACGTGGCAAGGCGCTGCGCTTTCGCGTCCGTATCGGCTGCGACCACGGTAACCCCGACCATCGCATAAGGCTCCTTCAAGACGCCGGGCTTAAACGAACTCCGGTAAAGCTCCAAGGCAGGCAGCGTATTGGCCGGCGAAAAATGAGCCGCAAATGCAAACGGCAAACCGAGTTCCCCGGCAAGCCTGGCGCTGAATCCGCTTGAACCGAGAAGCCAAATCGGCACATCAAGCCCTTCACCCGGTATGGCGCGCACGTGATTCCTTACATTGCCGGACGGCTTAAAATACTGCCGGAGTTCTTCAAGCTGCTCGGGAAAATCCTCCCCGCTGCTTATGTTTCTTCTTAATGCGCGGGCGGTTAATTGATCCGTCCCCGGAGCGCGCCCCAGTCCTAAGTCGATTCTGCCGGGATAAAGGGATTCAAGCGTTCCGAACTGTTCGGCGATGACGAGCGGAGAATGGTTCGGCAGCATAATCCCTCCCGAACCGATGCGCATCTTCTTAGTGCCCCCGGCGATATAGCCGATCAAAACAGAGGTGGCCGAGCTTGCCACGCCTTCGATATTATGGTGCTCAGCCAGCCAGAACCTGTGGTATCCCCATTTTTCGGCATGCTGCGCCAAATCCATAGATTGTTTAAAAGATTGTCCCGCATTTCCGCCTTGTACGATAGGAGACAGATTTAATACGGAATACTTCGTATTTTTGAAATGCTGTTCTGACATTGTCTTTCCTTCTTCCTGAAGTGTAGTGGTCATGTAATTAGACGATAACATAATCGTTCCGGTGAATGAAAGAAATTAGTTCGAAAAAAATCGAACTAATGTATAAAAAGCTTGCCTCCCTGCGGAGGCAAGCCCAGATTGTTGACAAAATCCCAAAACGGCTTTTTGTTTTGGGATTTTATCATCCCTTCAGCGTGATTGAAAACCCTTGCAGTCTAGGAAGGCTGAGCATCGGAGCGGAGCGAATGTTGGAATTCGTGAGCACCGACGCGCAGGCCTGACAACGAATGCGAGGGTTTGTCGACACGCTGAGCTTGCCTCCCTGCGGAGGCAAGCCTTTTTTTAAGAAGCGGCCGTTTAGCTGGCTGTCTGGTTCCTTCCTTTAAAGAAATAAACAGCGCTAATGAGCAAATAGATCCCCGCCGTCACCAATGTAATGACAATCGACGTGGTCAGGATGACACCGATCAGTATCGCTGTCAGCGAAATGATTGCCACCCAAGTCGTATAAGGGAACCATTTAACATAGTAGCCGTTCCCCGCTGTTTGATTCCGTTTCCTCGATTTCAAATGGGCGGCTGCAATCAGCATCCAGATCACAAGGACGGTATAGCCGAGAGACCCCATCAAATATTCAAACGTTTGGCTGCCGGCAAACAGTGAAAATAATACGCCCAAGTACAAGAAAGAAGTACATAAAAGAATCGAATAAACCGGCACCTTTCTCACGGAAAGCCTCGAAAAGATTTTCGGCATTCTTCCGTCTGACGCCTGTGTATACAAAATTCGGGAGGCGCCGTAAAGCCCTGAGTTCATAGAAGAAATGACCGCCAGTAAAATGACCGCATTCATCAAATGATCCGCTCCGGGAATGCCGATCATCTTAAAGACCATGACAAAAGGACTCTCCGACACTCCGTTGACTTGATTCCATGGAATCAAGCTGACGATCACGAAAAACGGCAGAAGATAAAAAGCAATAATGCGCGTTAACGTTCCACGCACGGCTTTAGGCACGACCTTCTCAGGATTTTTAGTTTCCGCCAGGGTCACCCCGATAATTTCGGTTCCGCCGTAGGAATAGATCACAACAAGCATGGCTGTAATCAGCCCTCCGGCGCCATTCGGGAAGAAGCCGCCATGGTCTGTCAAATGAGTAAAACCAACAGCTGAATGTTGTCCAAAAGAGAAAAATAACAAGATAAATCCGGATATAATAAAGACGACAATCACTGTGATTTTAAGTAGAGCAAGCCAGTATTCCGTCTCGGCAAAGCTTTTGACAGAAAGTAAATTCACGCTCGTAATGACGAGTGAAACGAACAGCGCCAGCACCCAGATCGGCAGCCCCGGCAGCCAATACTGCAAAAATATCGCGGCGACAACAGCCTCTGCCGCAATATTGAGAACCCACATTTTCCAGTATATCCAGTCTAAAAAATAAGCGGCATACGGCCCTAATATTGATTGAACCAGGTCCCTGAATGTTCTGGCTTCACTGTTTCGGACAGCCATCTCAGCGAGCCCTTGCATAATAAACAGCAAAATTACGCCGCCGATCAAGTAAGCGATCATGACCGAAGGGCCCGCCAAATCGATCGCTTTGCTGCTTCCTTTAAATAACCCTGCTCCAATTGCTCCTCCCAATGCCATCATCATAATGTGCCGCGATGTCATCGTGCGCTCGAGCTTCTGCATGTCTTTCTCCATCTATGTTCACTTCCTCTATTAAAATAAAAAAAGCTCACCGTCTCCCTCTTCGATTTGAAGATAAAGAGACGATGAGCTTTGAAGCTTACCGCGGTACCACTCTTTTTGATTCTATGCCAAGAATCCAGCTTTCCGAAGCACAGCCATGCTGTGCAAACCTGTTAACGAAGGTTAATCGTAATGTCCTCAGGAATTGATGTCCATCCTTTAGCCAGTCCACTCCCGGGCGAGTTCAAAGGTTCATTGGTCTGCGTCGCACCTACCCGCAGCTCTCTTTGCCAATGTCGATCTTTTACTGCTCCCGTTCCTTGTGTTTTCTTCTGCCTGAAATATATTCATATAATATACGTGCCGATCTTGACTTTGTCAACATCAAATCCAATGCCAAAAAATAAAAATTAAAATTTTTCTCATTTTTCAAGGGAAATTGCCTTTTCTATTGGATAATGCAAGGGAATATATGCACAACTTTCATGATGATGGAGCATTCTCCAAAAGAGGAAAAATGTAAAAATCGGCGGATATCCCCCGAAAAAAATAGTTAAATTGAAATACTATTCAAACTTTACAAAATATTTTAACGATGATAGAGTGTGAACCGAATCATAACATCAGCTAAAGGAGGAAGAGAACATGAAAAAACTTTCGTTTATGATGATCTTGTCCGTATTGACGCTCGTCTTTGGTTCATCGTCCGTAAGCTTTGCGAAAGACATTCCTGAAGACAGGTATACAACACCTACAGATGCTGAATTTAGCCAGATGAAAGAGATTTTAAACGACGCTGATATCGAAACCGGCAATTTGCAGAAGGATTACGGTGTGATTGCCAATGATCCTGCTGAAAAAATCGGCGTCATATCAGACATTCCTGCCGAAAAAGATGACTGGAGCCATGTCAGCTTCCATTCCTACTATGTCGACCTCAACAGCAACACTCTTATCGCTGATGTTCAATTTGAATTCACACAAAACGATGACGGTACATCGGAAACCGAGTACAAAAACGTAACAAACGGAGGCAGGTATTTCGTCAAGATGGACCAAGACGGAAATGTCATTGATGAAGAAACGACCGGCGACATGTCGATTTTGTGGAAATACTAGAAACCGAGCGCCTCTTATGAAAAACGCCTTTATTCAAAGGCGTTTTTTTGTTTTCATAAATGGATCTATCCACCGACGCCATTCGCGTCAGCAAGATTAAAGGCATGATGCCGGAAACAATCCCAAACTCATGCCAATCAAAGTCTTTCTGAAATAATATTTTGCCATGGTGTCAAGAAACAACGCGTTCCTCTGAGCTGTCCATAAAGATGTCTTCAAGCGACGGTTCATCGACGTGGATTCTGTAGATTCCCACCTTGCAGTTCGTTAATACTCTGACAATGGCGGGAATTTTTTCTTCCGAATTGACGTTAATCGAAATCTCATGATGCTTAAATTGAACGTTTTCACCAGCTGACTCAAGAAAACTGTCGATCAGGCCGAAATGCTGCTCGGGAATATTCGAATGGCGGATGTGAACGCTTATGTTCGACATGAAATGCCTTCTTAATTCATCGAGCGTGCCTTCCATTAAAATGCGGCCGTTTTTCATAATCGCGATTCGGGTACAGATTTTCTCGATTTCATGCAGGTTGTGCGACGTCATAAATACCGTCTTACCTTCTTTTTGCAAATCTATGATCAGCTTTTGAATGTGCAGGGCCGATTCGGCATCAACACCTGATGTCGGTTCATCCAAAAAGATGAGTTCGGGATCATGGATGATCGCCTGGGCGATGCCGAGCTTTTTTTTCATACCGAATGAATACGCGCCCGCTTTTTTTTCAGTATGCTCAGTGAACCCTACTCTCTCTAAGACTTCTTCGCACCGCTCAGTCGATACGGCTTGTCCGTTCAGCTTTGCAAAATACTTCAAATGCCCGACCGCTGTCATTGAATCATAGAGGGTCAAATAATCGGGTAAAACGCCGATGCGATGCTTGACGTTTTCAATCGAACCTTCATTTAACAGCAGAAAACTGCCGGCTGTCGGCTGAATAATGCCTGTGATCATATTCATGAACGTAGATTTCCCCGCACCGTTGCGGCCGAGGAATCCGTAAATCTCTCCTTTTTCAACTTGAAGGTCGACATGGTTGACGACGGTTTTAGCGCCGTAGCTTTTCATCAGCCCTTTTGCCTCGATCACCACATTCATTATAAATCTCTCCTTTTAAACAAAACGATCGCACCGCACAGAACGATGGCGGCGTAGACAAAGTTGATGAAAATAAAAGAACCGCCCAGTACGGAGTAATAGTACGGCGTTAAATATTTAAACCAGGTGATCATGCCGTTCTCTGAATAAACAGCCCATAAACTGACCGCGGGAAAAACGAGGGCAAACACGATTCCGAAAAACATGGACATGGCGGGCCTTGAAATCACAATCGAAAATAAAAGGTTCAAAGAGATTGCAGCTGTAAGAAAAGCCACGCTGTCTGCATAACTCATCCATAAAAATTCTTTTGAAGCGATCATCACCAAGGTGTACGAAACGAGCATGCAGAAAAACCAAAACAGCCAGACGCCAAAAAACTTTCCCAGAATGATCTTGATCCGCGACGTTTTCGTCACGAGAAATCTGACCGTCCGGGTATGGACTTCGCGGTTGATCATGTCATGGGAAAGCCCCGAGATAAACAGGAAACCGAGAGCAAAGACGATAACGGCCGTTCCGATTGCGTTTGCATCACTACCTAAATCCAATTCGCGCACGAAGTCCGCAGGCGCCTGTTCAATCAATCCCGCAGTCTTATAGCTCACCCAAAACATAATAATAATGACAATAATCGACTTGACGCTTTTAAAAAGACTGATAAATTCGTTCAGACACACTGCCCGCATACGAGTCACTCCTTCACTATTCTCCATTATAGTGAGTGAACATTATCGGGAAATAATCTTATCCTTAACATTACCTTAAATTTTTAATAGACTCTTTCTTTCAGGGTGTTTCCGAGAATGATAAATGAGATGCAAGCGGCTGGAACCAGCAACAGAAATGGGATATGCAGAGCCGGCAATCCGATAAAAATGGCATTTCAATATAACGAGCTACAGCTATTTTATGACCGGCAAAAAAAGTGGAGCGATGCGTTAAAACAGTATGCACCAGAATTGTCATATCGCAAAATAAAAAAGATTAGCTCATGAGGCTAATCTTTTTGTTATCGTTTAGTTACCGGTCCGCCACGACAATATATGCCGCTTTTACCGGGCCGTGGACGCCGACTACAAGGTCCATTTCGATGTCGGCTGAATTGCTCGGTCCAGTGACATAGTTGATGCAGGACGGGATGACGTCGCCGTCTGCAACCTTTTGTTTGATGATTGCGCTTGCCTGTGTCATCCGTGGGACGATGGTGCTTTTCGGCACGATCGCGATATATGTCGTCGGCAGCAAGCTGACGGAACGCCCTTTGTCTTTTGAACTGAAGAGGACGACCGTTCCGGATTCAGCAAGCGTGATCTCACTGAATGTCACGCCGATGTTAGCCTGTTCGGCCCGCTGGATATTTTCATCTCCGGCCTCTGCATTCCATTCCCACACTTTTGTCCCCTCATTCGGCCACTTGTCTGTTAACAGGCCTGACAGTCCGTACTCTTTAAAACGGTCATCTTTCGGAATGATGACAGGCCCGCCTCCAAATCGCGATGCCTGTTCATACAAGGCATCATGCAAGCCGATGACATCTGTTTCAATCAGCTCCGTATGAATTTTCCGGCAGTGGTCTTTTAAGACGCCGACAAGCTCATCCTGTGTATAGCCTTGATATACCCGGTGCTGCGGCTGGTAGGTATAATCGGGAACGGTGACGCCTGCCGAGCGCCTGTTGCGGCCGAGCCTTTCCGCAATCCGGTTTAAAAAGCCGTCTTTGTTTTGGATTGTTCCGTTTTTCATCTGTCTTCCCCCTTCTCTTTCCGTCTGTCTTCAAACCAGTCGCGGAACCTTGACTTGTTCGGTGCGGGGAAGTCGCGAATCTGGGTCCACTGTTTTAAAGGACCCGGTCCCTTCGTTATTTTGCCGTCTTCTTTAAACGGCTTCATGGCTGCCGGCGCCCATTTGGAGCCCATTTTATAAAGGGATGGCGCAGAAGTTCCCAAGCCGAACGCTTTCATCGCCAGCTTTTCGGATATCGGCGCGCGCCCTTCTTTTTCAACGATGCGCTGCCTGTGCTTTAGAAGCAGCTCATGAAGCGGGATTTTCACCGGACATGCTTCAGAGCAAGCCGCACATAACGAAGAGGCGTACGGCAGTTCTTTATAATCGTCATATCCGCCGAGCAGCGGCGACAATACGGCCCCGATCGGACCTGAATAGATCGAACCGTAAGAATGCCCGCCGACATGACGGTAAACGGGGCAGACATTGATGCAGGCCGCACAGCGGATGCATTGAAGGACGGATTGAAACTCCGTTCCGAGAATGTTCGAACGCCCATTGTCAACGATGACGAGATGAAATTCTTCGGGTCCGTCCACTTCACCGGGCAGCCGCGGCCCTGTCAGCGCCGTGATATAGCTCGTCAGCCGCTGTCCGACCGCACTTCTCGTGAGCATGCCGACGAGAACCTCAAACTCGTCGAATGAGGGGACGATCCGCTCCATCCCCATCACGGTAATCTGCGTCTTCGGAATGGTCGTGACGAGACGCCCGTTTCCCTCGTTTGTGACAAGGCTGACAGATCCCGTATCGGCAATCGCAAAATTGCAGCCCGTAATGCCGATATCAGCCTCGAGAAATTTCTTTCTGAGCACGGCGCGCGCGTGCATGACAAGCTCTTCCGGCTTTTCGGTGTTGCGGTAGCCGATCCGCTCTTTGAAGACGTCGCGGATTTGCTCTTTGTTTTTATGCAAAGCAGGTGCGACGATATGAGACGGCGGATCGTGATCATCGATTTGAAGGATGTATTCACCCAAATCGGTTTCGACCACTTCGCAGCCGTCGCTTTCAAGTGCCTCGTTCATGTTGATTTCTTCGGTCACCATTGATTTTGATTTAACGATTTTTTTTCCGTTTTTCTTTTTTACGACGTCGCGGATGTAGCCTGTCGCTTCTTCAGCCGTCTGTGCAAAGAATACGTGCCCGCCTTTTTTGGCGACATTTTCGGCGAGCTGTTCAAGGTAGTAGTCCAGGTTTTCCAGCACGTGCTGCCTGATTTCTTCGGCCAGAGACCGCCATTCTTCCCAGTTCCCGAGCTCTTTTGCCGCCTCAAGACGGCGCGCTCTCAAGCGCTCCTGCGCACTTGAAACAGCCCCCCTCATAAACTCGTTATCGAGCCCGTCTGACACGCGCTCTTTAAATTTCTGCGTTCCGATCTTCATTGCCATAACGAATGTCCCCCTCTATCTGTGAAATGACCGGATGTCTGTTTATCTGCTGTTCAGCACTTCTGCGATATGCATGACTTCAATCGGCTTGTTCTTTCTCCCGATCCGCCCGCCGATATTCATCAAGCAGCCACAGTCCGCCCCGATTAACACATCTGCGGCTGTTTCTTCGACACACGCCACTTTCTCATCGACCATCTGTTCGGATATTTGCGACATCTTCACCGAAAAAGTCCCCCCGAATCCGCAGCAGTCATGCTTGCGCGGCAGCGGCGTGAACTCCAGTCCCTTCACATGCCGAAGCAGCTTCATCGGCGCGTCCGTGACGCCCAAAAGCCTTGTCATATGGCATGACGTATGATAAGTCGCTTTTTTCTCGAGTGTCGCCCCGACATCTTCAACCTTCAATACATTGACGATAAAATCGGTCAGCTCATACGTTTTGTCAGCCAGCCGCTGCGCTTTTTCCGCCCAGGCCGGCTCATCCCGGAAAAGGTGCGGGTACTCTTTGAACATAAAAGCGCACGATCCTGAAGGGCTGACGACGTATTCAGCTGATTCAAACGTCTCAATCATCCGTCTCATCGCTTTTTTGGAATCTTTGACATAGCCGCTGTTGTACGCAGGCTGGCCGCAGCAGATCTGCCCTTCGGGAAAATCCACTTCACATCCGAGCCGCTCCAGCAGTTCAACCGTCGCTTTTCCGACATTTGACTGAAACATGTCAACCAAACACGTGATAAACAGTGATACTTTCATCTTGATCCCCTCTCCAACCCGATAAATCAGGTCATCTGATGACTTGGTTAGAAAACCCTCTTTCTCCATCTTACACCTTGGTAAAATTTTTTGAAAGGGGTTTCTTTTTCGTTTTCACTCTTGCAGCTGCTTATATGGCCGGCTCGTCGGCCTGTTTCGTTTCTTCAAAATATGAGGCCAGCACAGTTTCCACATTTGTCAGATGATTGTGCATCGCTTGCTCTGCTTTTTGGCCGTCTTTTTCCTTCACAGCCTGATAGATGGCTTCGTGTTCTTCATAAAGGCGCTTAACGGTTGTGTTCTTCGAGAACAGCCAAATTTTGCGCGTCTCCCTCATCGTCTCAATTAAGAGCGATGACACATGATTCATCAAGCCTTTCAGCAGATCGTTTTGCGAGGCGCCGGCAAGCGCAAGGTGAAACGCGAGGTCGGCTTTTTCGCCAAGTTCGCCGTTCCCGTCCGCCAGCTTCATATCCTCAAGTGCTGCCTGCATGCGTCCGAGATCATCCTCCGTGCGTTTTTGAGCCGCACTGGAAACAGCCCCGATTTCAAGAATCTTACGGACTTCGAGCAGTTCAGCGACGTCTTTCTTTTTCATCAAAAGCGCTGCCGAAAGGGGGATGGAAATTTGCTCAGGCTCAAACCTTTTCACATACGTCCCTTCCCCCTGCTTCATCTCGACCATCCCCATCGCTTTTAACGCAGACAGCGCTTCCCTGACGGCCGAACGGCTGACCTGAAAGCTTTCGGCGAGCGCCTGGACGGAGTCAAGCTTGTCACCGGGCTCAAGCTCTCCGCTTTTAATCGATTCTAGAAGCGCTTCTGCGACTTCTTCGTATATTTTTTTCGTCTTGATTTGTTTGTATTTCAACTTTTTTCACCTCGTAACCAGACTGGGCATGATGCGCTATTTTTTATTATACCGTTCTTTCTGTCCGGAACATATAGCCTTCGGCTTCATGCAAAAAAAGATTGTAATTTATGACATTGAGAAATATAATGCTAAATGATCAGTCTTATCATCATGTCATCAGATGATTAGATGAGGCTTTTTTTGACGAACAAAGGGGGAATTGGAGATGGGATGGACGCAAGATTATACCCCATTGGGGAACAGTTTGCTGCTTTCTTCGCTTGCAGCGCTTATACCGATTTTGTATTTTTTCTGGGCTCTGGCAATCAAAAGAATGAAAGGGCATACAGCGGGTGTGACGACTTTGCTGATTGCGCTCGTGCTGGCCGTTTTCGTATATGGCATGCCCGCTCATCAGGCTGTAATGTCGGCTTCGCAAGGCGCGGTTTACGGCCTGCTTCCGATCGGCTGGATTATCGTGACTTCAGTTTTTTTGTACAAGCTTACAGTGAAGACCGGCCAATTTGAAATCATCAGGAGCTCGGTATTGTCGATTACAGATGACCGCCGTTTGCAAGCACTTTTGATAGCGTTTTCATTCGGGGCATTTTTGGAAGGAGCGGCAGGCTTCGGCGCCCCTGTCGCGATATCGGCTGCATTGCTTGTCGGCCTCGGCTTCAATCCGTTGTATGCGGCAGGCATATGCCTGATCGCCAACACGGCGCCTGTCGCTTTCGGGGCGATCGGCATCCCGATTATTGCGGTTGAAGGGCCGACGGGGATTCCTGCGATGGACATTTCAAAAATGGTCGGACGCCAGCTGCCGTTTTTATCTGTTTTTATCCCGTTTTATTTGATCATCATCATGAGCGGCTTCAAAAGGGCATGGGAAGTGCTGCCGGCGATTCTCGTGTCGGGTGTCTCTTTTGCCGTTACGCAGTATGTAAGCTCAAACTTCCTGGGACCTGAGCTCCCGGATATTTTGTCAGCCATCGTATCGCTTATCGCACTCGCTGTTTTCTTAAAATTTTGGAAACCGAAGACGACATTCAGATTTTCGCACGAAAAGGAAATGGCCGCTGCGGCGGAGGCTCATCAGCTTGAACATCAAAAGGCCTCATACTCGGCGGGACAGATTTTCAAGGCGTGGACACCGTTTTTATTGCTCACCGCAATGGTCTCCGTCTGGGGAATTCCAGCTGTCAAACAGGCGCTGACAGGCCATTATGAAGGTTCAAATCCATTGCTGCTGTTCATCAATGACATCGGCGGCAGGCTGACGTTTGCGCCCGGCGTGCCTTTTTTGCACAATCAAATTCTCGATGGCTCCGGAAAACCGCTTGAAGCACTTTATAAACTTGATCTCGCCGGATCGGCGGGAACGGCGATCCTGATTGCCGCCGTACTGACAAAGTTTGTCACAGGCATGCCTTGGAAGGAATGGGGTGCCGTGTTTACAGATTCGCTGAAAGAGCTCGGCAAGCCGATATTAACGATCGCTTCCGTTGTCGGTTTTGCCTATGTCACCAACTCTTCGGGCATGAGCACAACACTTGGCATGTCCCTTGCGATGACGGGTTCAATGTTCGCATTCTTTTCTCCCGTTCTCGGCTGGCTCGGCGTGTTTATAACCGGTTCAGATACGTCGGCCAATTTGCTGTTCGGCAGCCTGCAAAAAGTGACAGCACAGTCGGTCGGAATGGAGCCGGTGCTGTCTGTGGCGGCCAATTCTTCAGGCGGTGTCACAGGAAAAATGATCTCTCCGCAGTCGATTGCGGTCGCCTGCGCAGCCGTCGGACTGGCAGGAAAAGAATCCGACTTGCTTCGCTTTACACTAAAACACAGTCTGTTTCTTCTGTTCTTGGTTTGCTTGATCACTTTCCTGCAGCATCATCTGTTTTCGTGGATGATCCCGTAAAAAAAAAGCCGCCGGTGTTCGTGCCGGACGGCTTCTTTATTGATATCTCTTTCTGACAGACGAAGGCAGTATATTGAGCTGATCACGATATTTGGCGACAGTCCGCCTCGATATGACGACGCCATGCTTTTCGTTTAAAAGGTCGGCCAGCCTCTGATCTGAAAGCGGTTTCATTTTATCTTCTTCATCGATCAGCCGGCGCAGATGCGCTTTGACTGTGTGACTTGACGTATGCCCGTCAGCAGCGTCCTTTACCTTCGCCGAAAAAAACCGTTTAAGCTCGCAAAGCTCAAAAGGCGTCTGCACGATTTTTCCTTTGACTGCGCGGCTTACTGTTGATTCGTGAACGCCGAGGGCATCGGCGATCTCTTTTAATGTGAGCGGCTTCAGTTCGTCTTTCCCTTTTAAAAAATAATCTTTTTGCCGCACCATGATTTCCGCCATCACCTTCCGCATCGTTTCCCGTCTTTGCCTGAGGGCATTGTCGAGCCATTTCCACTGCTTGAACCTTTCAGAAATATAAGCGGTCGCCTCGTCTTTTGACTGACGCTGCAAAAACGGCTCGTAAAACGCGTTAAGCTGGATGTCGGGAAAAGAACGGCTGCTGAGCTCAAGCACCAATTTTCCATCCTCTGCTGAAATGATTAAATCAGGCTCGATATAGACTTCGCCTTCATCCGTGCCATACATCAATCCGGGACGAGGCGACAGTTCTGCGACAAGGTCTTGTATGTCCTGAAGCTCTGAAAGCGAAAGCCCCGCTCTCTCCGACAGCTCTTTCCATCCCTTTTTGGCAAACAGGTCAAAGTATGAGGAAATGACTTTTTCCGCTTTTGCCGTCTCCTTTGGCAGACGCTTTAATTGAATCAGAATGCATTCCTGAAGCGACCGCGCTCCGATGCCTGCCGGATCAAGAGTCTGCAGCTTGCCCAAGACTTTTTCCGCTTCTTCTCTGGTGACAGCCAGCTCAGAAACGATAAAGGCGATGTCCTCTGTCACATATCCGTTTGGATCAAGGGAATCGACCAAATAGCTAAAAATCCGCTTTTCCCGGCTTGACAGCCGGAGATCGAGCGCCTGCCGTTTCAAGGCGCTTTTGACATCTTCTCGGGAATGCGCCGTCTCAGAATGGCTTATTCCTTCATTTTGCAAATGACGATTCGTTTTATGGTAAAATGATCGGGGAATATCGAGGTCTTTTCGTTCGATCAGGGGGTTTTCCAATGAGAGTTCGTCAATCCGGCTGTTCAGCTCGGCCGACGAATACTGAAGCATATGAATGGCTTGGGCAAGCCCTTGCGTCAAGTGAAGTTTTGCCGTTTGCTGCTGCTGTACATGCAAGTTCATCATATCTCCCCTCCCACTATTAGTTTACACGATCGGTTCCGTACCGTATAGACTTAAAAAAGGAGTGTTACCATTGACAGAACTTTTCTCTGTGCCCTATTTCATAGAAAATTTTAAAACCCATATTGAAATGCACCCAAATGAGGATAAAATCCACGCGATGAACAGCTACTACCGTTCAGTCGTGTCAACGCTTGTCCAAGACCAGCTGACAAAAAACGCGGTCGTCTTAAAACGGATTCAGCATTTGGATGAAGCCTACAACAAAGTAAAGCGCGAAGAAGCATAGCAAAAAAACCGCCTGTCATACGTGAACAGGCGGTTTTTCTGCTTCTGCCGGATTGTGTTGAATCAGTTTTGTATTCGAGATGTCCTTCATCCATGTGTTGTAGTAATTTGCGTTTTTTCCGTAGGAGTTGTCAATTACTACGTTTTCTTTTCCGAGCAGACACGATAAGATGTGGCCGTGCAGCCTTGAAGTAACGACTGATTCATAGCGGCTGAAGAAACGGATTGATTTGTCGACGAGGCTGTCAGAATAGCGTTTCCAATAAGAAGCGATCGGCAGCCGATTGCCCGCTTTTTTGTTGAGGACATTGATCGTCTGCAGGCGTTTGATTCCGCGTTTGTCGCCTTCTGATAAGATGACGTTCCAATCGTACGTGTCCGGCTCCCCTGCTTTCTGAAGGCTGCTGTTTGCTTCTTTGTCGGTCCTGATCAGACGCAGAACGGACTCAGACGGCTTTTCGGCAGGCGCTGCAATCGGCCAGAGCTGGTGAGCCATGTCGGGCATCATTCTGATGTTTTTCACCCCTTCGAAATGCTTGACGGCAAATTCAAATGATGCCTTTTCCCTCGTGAATAAGTGCAGATCCGGGTGAGCCGCTAAAATGTCACGCGTTTTTTTAACATTTTCTTCATGTTCATAATAAATCGACTGCGGCAGAATGACGATCCGGTTGTCCGGGTAATGTTCGACCACCCGTTCCCTGAACTGCTGGAAGTGAGGGTACAAATCACCGAAATTGCCGCCCCCCTGGCAAACAATGATGGCCTCCTTTGGAATCCGGCGGCCCGGAATGAAATTTTCTGCATTCCATCTTTCGCGCACCTTGATGCCGTATGCTTCAAAAAAAGCTTCTGTTCCTTTCATAATCAATAGATCCCCGACGTTTCCGTAGAGCGGGTAGTCCAAGTAAACGACTGATGAATGCCTTGGAATGACATCCAAAATTTCTGCCAGCTTATCCTTTAAGCTGTCCATGGAATATGTAATCGCCATGTTTAGCACCTCATTTATATTTAATCCGGTCGGCAACGATTTGAATTACCCGATCCTGCTCTGCCGGTGTCATACTTGATCCTGACGGCAGGCAGAGCCCGCGCTGAAATAAGTCGCAGCAGACAGAGCCTTTGTCATCGTGCGGATAAAAGGCCGCACCTTTAAAAAGGGGCTGTCTGTGCAAAGGCTTCCATAACGGCCGGGCTTCAATGTTTTCATTTGCGAGCTGTTCAATGATGTCCGCCGGTGTTGTTTGAATCTTTGCTGTGTCAAACGTTAATGTCGTGAGCCAGCGGTTAGACATGCCAGCTTCAGGCATGAATTCTATACCTTCGATACCGGAGAGCGCCTCCTGATAGCGCTTGAAGACCGCCCGTCTGGCATGGACCCGGTCATCCAGAACGGCAAGCTGAGCGATGCCGATTCCGGCCAGGACATTGCTCATCCGGTAATTGTAGCCCGCTTTTTCGTGCTGATAATGAATGGCTGGCTCGCGCGCCTGAGTGGCTAAAAAGCGCGCCTTCTTCAAAGCGTCTTCATCATCGCTGACAAGCATTCCTCCGCCCGATGTGGTGATGATTTTGTTACCGTTGAACGAATAGATGCCGAAGCGTCCGAAGGTTCCGCTTTTTCTGCCTTTATAAACAGAACCGAGCGATTCAGCCGCATCTTCAATGACAGGCACGGCAAATCGATCGCAAATGGCCATAATCTCGTCCATTTTCGCGCTTTGGCCGTACAAGTTAACGACGATGACGGCTTTCGGGAGATTCCTGGCACGCTCCGCTTCGTCGAGCGCCCGTTCAAGCGCTTCGGGCGACATGTTCCAAGTATCCCGTTCAGAATCGATGAAAACCGGTTCAGCCTGCTCATATATAATCGGATTGGCGCTCGCTACAAACGTAAAGGAAGAACAGAAAACCGTATCACCTTTACTGACGCCGAGCAATTTCAAGGCCAAATGGATTGCGGCTGTTCCTGAGCTGACTGCCGCAGCTCCGGACGTCCCCGCATAGGCGGCAAGCTTTTCTTCAAATGTATCGACAAGTGGACCGAGAGGCGCGATCCAGTTTGTCCGAAACGCTTCAGCTACATAGCGCTCCTCGTCTCCGCTCATGTGCGGCGGAGATAAATAAATTCGCTTACTCTGACTCATGTTTTTCACCCTTTTTACTGCTGTTATTTGATCTTCCTTGCAGGGACTCCGACAGCGGTACAATCATCAGGAATGTCGTGAATCACGGCTGATCCCGCTCCCGTCACGCTCCAGCGTCCGATTGTCTTTCCGGGAATGACCGCCGTTCCCGCTCCGAGATGAGCGCCTTCCATAACTGTCACGCCGCCTGTCAACACCGTTCCCGGCGAAAGATGAACGTAATTGCCGATCCGGTTGTCGTGTTCGACGATCGCACCTGTGTTGACAATCGTGTGGATGCCGACGTCGGCATCCGCTTGGATGACGCTCGACGCCATGACAACGGTGCCGTTTTGAATCCGGGCCGAACCGCTGATCACAGCGGACGGATGAATCAAGACCGCATACCGCTCAAGCGGAAGCCCAAGGCGATCATACAGCTGCTGTCTGATGCCGTTTTGGCCGACAGCTAGGACGAACTTCGCGTCCGGATGCAATCGCGCAAGTTCTTCTGCGGCGGCTGAAGGCCCTCGATACAGACCGTTCTCGACATGAAGCTCCTCATACCGGTCATCAAGAATACCGGCAAGCGCCGTATCCGGCCGCTCTTTTACAAGATCCCGGACGACTTTCCCATGGCCGCCGGCTCCGATGATCACCACGTTTTGCATCAGGCATTCCTTCTCCCCCTAAATTTTTCTGCTGTCACATGCCGGTCTTGGCTGACGCCTTCCGACTTCAAGACTTTTACGACAGTCAACAAAAGGATTTTGAGATCAAGCAAAAAAGAACGATGATCCACATACCAAACATCGAGTTCGAATTTTTCCTCCCATGTCACTTTATTTCTCCCGTTGATCTGCGCCCAGCCCGTGATGCCCGGCTTGACTTCATGCCGTCTCCACTGCCGCTTCGTATAAAGGGGAATATACTCCATCAAAAGCGGCCGCGGCCCGACGAGACTGAGGTCTCCTTTGATGACGTTGATCAGCTGCGGCAACTCGTCAAGGCTCGTTTTTCTGATCAGCCGCCCCGTCTTTGTCAGCCGTTTTTCATCGCTTAGCAGATTGCCTGCTTCATCTCTTTCATCAGTCATCGTTCTGAATTTATATAATGTAAAAGGCTCGCCATTCAGCCCCGGCCGGGTTTGGCGAAATAAAACAGGCGAGCCGATTTTCCATCTGATGAGGCAAGCCGTCAGGATCATGGCCGGGCTGAGTGCGACCAGCAAAATAACCGACAATGCAAGATCGAAAAACCGTTTCGCTAGCACGAAAAACGCACCCCTTTCTTTTATTTAAAAAATCCCTTTTGAAACGGGAAGGATAAAGAGCATCGAAATGCTTGCAGCTTCGTTGTGACAATATGCCGTTCCGCTTTCGTCAACATGACGAAATAGGCAAACAGGCCGTATGCCCCCGTCGCAGACAGCGCCGTGACAAACAGGGACAGCAGGCTGTCGATCGCAAATAAGTATTGAAGAGCGTAACAGACAGCCAAGGTAAATGAAGCGCCGGCAACCGGCCTGTATATGCCTTTATAAAAAACTCTTTTTCTTTCACCCGTAATCTTTGACGCATAAATCGGAGTGAAGACGACGTTTTTCAGCATTAAAGCTGCCGCACCGGCCAGCGCAATTCCGTAAAGGCCGAGACCCGCCGGGCCGCTCAGCACGATGGCAAGCAGCAAATTGACAACGCCGAAGGCAACCGTGGTCAGCGCCGGTGTTCTCAGCTTGTTATAGGAGGTAAAGATATAAAACAGCGGCGCCGGGCTTAATGAAACAACCAAATAACCCGCATGTATCAGTAAAAGCCATTTCAAATGTTCGAATGAAGGGCCGAGCCACAGCGACAGAAACGGGCCTGCTAGCCCGCCCAGAAGCGCCGCCGGCAAAGCGAGCAGGATGCCGTTAAACCTGACGGCCTGGTTGGCATAGCGGACAAGCCCTTCTTTATCGCCTTTTGAATAATAGAGTGTAATCGTAGGTGAAAATACGGCCGCAAGCGTTCCCGAAAGCGTCCGCAATAACAGCGGAAACTGAATGATCGCCGCGTACATGCCGGATTCGGAAACCCCCAGCATCACATTCGCCACCATTAAATCGATTTGCAGAAACAGCAGGATGCCGACTTGGCTGACGGAGCTCCATCCTCCCGCCTGGAGCAGTTTTTTGCACTTTGCAAACGACATATCCCTCACCCGGAACGTAAACCATGGAATCAATTTCTTAAAGAAAAAGATCGACAGGATACACGCCGAAGCGGTTGCGATAAGAGCGGCGAGCTGAATATGCCAGATCTTCGGTGCAAACCACGCAAAAATCAACAATACGCTCAAGACGCGAATCAGCATTTGGACGGCTTGGATCATGCTCGTAATATAGATTTTATTGGCAAAAAACGGACCGGCGGCAAATCCCGACATCACAAAGGTCAATAGAAACAGCAGGCTCCCGATCAAAAGTGCGATCTGCACATCTCCCAAAAGACCGGCGGGAACGCGAATGATCTGATCGATAAAAAACACCGTGCCGCCAAGCGGAAAAAACAAGATGACTGAAAGCACCAGTGATGAAACGATATAGGTATTCATATAGCCTCTCGCTTCGTCAAGTGCTCCCCTGTGGGCGGAAACAGAAAAAAACCGGACAACGACCGCGCTCAGGGCGACCGTAATAATTGAAAAGTAATTGATCATATTCTGCGTGAGATGGACAAACCCAAACGCCTCAACACCGAGGTTCTTGATGACATAAGGCGTCAGCCACATCGAAAACAGCACCGATAGTAAAAAAGACGCCACATTGGCGCCGAGATTCAAAACAAATGTCTTATTCAAAAGGCTCATCCCTTACTGGGCAGATTTCGTTTAAAAAACAATTCGAGCAGAATCGGAATATTCAGCTTGCATAGCAATAAAACGAGCCGCTGGCCGATTAACAGGTTGCGGCTGCGGAGAGACGTGGCTTTGACGCACGACTGCACCATCCGGTAAGACAAAATGTCTTTAATATGCCGCCTCACCTGCTTTGAAGGCTTCGGTTCCGCACAGGCATTGGCTAAAAGCATCGGAATTTGATGTTTGCATGTGTACGTTTCCAGATCGTCCGCACATTCATCCAAAAGCTGAAACGTCTCATAGAATCTCCTTTTCGCCCGGTACTGCCTTTTCAGGCTTTCATCCATGTACGGTTTAAACGGCACCTCTGTCAGGCTATCCGGATTGCACCTGTACATGTAGTAGCCGTCATCGATCGCTCTCACCCGCTTCGCTGCATAAAAGGCGTACAAATTAAACGGCGAATCCTCTGCAAAACGAATGTCTTCAAAAAAGTACAGCTGGTTTTTCTTCAGCAGGTCGCGCCTGTACAAATTCCGCCACACATACCAGATGAAGCGGGTTTCGTGCGCCTTTTTGAGCTCGCGTTTAATATCCCAGCTCAACAAGAGGCGATCGCTCGGCAGCGGAGGCGGGAAGTAGGTGTCTTCCGTATCGGAATGTTTATGATACCCGCACATGACGATATCGAGGTCGTCTTTTTTGGCAGTGGCGTACATGTTTTCAAACATGGCAGGCAATACAAAATCATCACCGTCGACAAACCCGACATAATCTCCTGTCGCGGCTTGAAGACCGGCATTTCTCGCCGAGCTCAGCCCGCCGTTTTTTTTATGAATCACTTTCACTCTGGCATCCATGCTGCAGTACTTTCTGGCTATCTCCCCGGATCTGTCGGGAGAGCCGTCATCGACAAGGATGATTTCAATATTTTTCAGCGTCTGCCTGCGCAGCGAATCGACGCATTCTTCTATATAATCTTCGACATTGTACATCGGAACAATGATACTGATAAATGGCTTCATTGGATATCACCCATAATTTTCTGTCTTAAATCTGCGAAATAATGATCCCTTGACGGAGTCTCACGATGCGAATCACCGGTCTTGATCAGCTCTTCGATTGCGCCGAGAACCTCTGCCGCATCGGGATTTTCCACAAGCTTCAGCGAAGGAATGTCTTTCAGCCAGCGAAAGCCTTCAAGCACCTTATGATCAAAAGAGCGGATCACAACGCATGGCGTTCCTGTTATCGCACAAAAAATCATGCCGTGCAGCCTGTCTGTCACAACGACCTCCGCACCTCTCAGCTGATCCCAAAGCCTGTTCAGCTCCTTCTCGCGGGACACGCGGCTGACCCTCCTGCCGATCGTCGTTGTAAAAGTTGTTGCACCGCCATACTCGTCACCGACAGCCTTCAGCAGCTTTTTACGCTCTTCCGGCCTGAGAAAGCTTTCTTTATCCTCCCTTAAACAAACGAGCACACCTTCTCTTGCAGACTGCTGTTCTTTCTTTAAATAAAGCACCATATCAGGCTGCTTCACAATCGTTTGGTTAGAAAAATGCTGTTTCATGAATTGATAGGTTGTATCATCGCGCGCCATCATGAACAGCCGGCGATGGGAGTTGTAGATTCTTTTCGCCCTTTTCAGTTCCTTTTTACCGCGGGGCGTCTCGGAAAAGTGCGCGGTTGCTGGGAGCTGGACGATTTTATAATGCTTGAATGTTTTGATAATGAAGCGCCTCGTCCATTCCTCATTGCGGTACAAATCCCCCATGTTTCCTCCGCCGATGATGAACACCATATCCTCGGGGTGGCGGATGCGCATGAGCGCTTTTGCATGTTTGTAAATATCGTTGATGCCGATTTCAATTAATTCAAAATCGGGAAACTCGTTTTCTATGAATGTCCGGCTTGCCAGGGCAATCGCGTGATCTCCCAAATTATCATGGGACGGAATTAAAGTCAGAATGATTTTTTTCTTGCCTTTATATTGATCAAAGCGCCTTAAACCCGGCGTTCCCATCACATATTCAGAAGGATATTTCACCTTGAGCAAAAGCCATTCTGCAAGATTGATCTTCAGTTCCTGAAAGGTCATTTCCTCACCGCCTATTTCTTCATTCTGTGCTCGATCATTTTCTGGTAAATTGCCGCAAATCCATACACTGCCGGCATCAACCGCAAGCGAATCAGCATAAGGAGAAGCTTCTTCTTGGAATCGAATGCCGACATGTCCACCGCGGGGATTTTCCCCCTGAATTCCGGACAGGCGCATATGCTGCGGATATTTTTGTATTTTTCTATTGAAGGGTTTTTGTTGCGACTCTTGCATTCATTTAAAATACTGATGCAGCCGTGGTTGACGATAAAGACGTGCAGCGCCTCCTTTAAAGCCGGGAGCTCTCCGTGCTTTGTCAGGCAGTCCAGGTTTGCTTCATAAAGAGCGAGTCCGTCTTCAAACAGCCCCGCCTGATACTTTTGGACGATGGATGACAGGTGGACCCTGTAATGATAAAGCGGCTTTGTCACGAACGCCGCGGTATTCGCATATAAAAGGCATCTGAAGCTGAAGTACTGATCTTCGATGTTTTCCAGCTCGTCGCGCAGTGGGAAAACGAGCTTATGCCGCTCAATCAGGTCCCGTCTGTAGAGCTTGTTCCAGGAAAAGCCGCTTACTTTACCCTTTAACAAGTCTTTCATGAATGCCTCTTTCGGCTTTCCTTCATAGTTTTTCCCGATGTCCGGGCAGACCGTTTTTCCGGTATCCTGAATTTCGACGGCATAATCACAGATGACAAGATCGGCATCCTTATCCTTCGCTTTTTCATACATAGATTGGCAATAGTCCGGCTCAATCCAGTCATCGGAGTCGATGAATGCCAAGTACTCGCCTGACGCCGCTTCAATGCCTTTATTGCGGACAGCGCCGAGGCCCTGATTCTCCTGCTGAATCGTTTTGATGCGCCCGTCCTTTCGGGCATAATGATCAATGATCTTCTGGCTTCCGTCTGTTGAACCGTCATTGACGATAATGATTTCGATATTTTTTAAGGTCTGGCTGATCAGCGACTGCAAACAATTCGGCAAAAAAGCTTCTGTATTATAAACAGCGACCAGTAGACTAACTGCTGGATTTTCCAATGTGATGACTCCTTTGTCGAAATTTTCACAAGACCTAAACGGCCTATTCCGCTATTCAACGTTCAAAAATCGTTCTGTACGGCAATACCGACGAGTCGAACGGCATGAGCATAAAGCTGTATAAGAAGTAACAGATCAAAATCAAAACATAAAGAAGGGCGTTCGATTTCGGTTCGAAAATCCGTACAAAATAAGGAACGAGAATCAGCTGATAGAGCCCGAAATAAATGTTGAACCTTGCAAAAATGACATCCTTTGTCGCCAAAATTCCGAACAGGAAACCGATCAGACAAAGGTTGACGATATAATCGATTTCGGGCCAGCGCTTTCTAAGCTGCTCCCTGAAGCAGAATGCAAGTACGAGCGGGAGAAGAAGAACGATGATTTTAATGGCGTTCATGCCGTTCGTATTTTTCATCAGCCATTCTTCGTAATGTCCGTATTGACTGTTTTCAAGCACGACAAGGAATACGGACAGAAATTTTTGATACAGAAAAGTCCCGGCCAAAAATAAGAGCATGAGGCACCAGAGGACAGGCGACCACGCTTTTCTTCTGACGATGAAGTAAACCGGAATCATGATCAAAGCCGAAGAATGAAAAAGCGAACAGATCAGCACGACGATCATATAGCGCACCAGCTTCCCATCGATCAGATACCGGACCGCCCAAAACAGAATGGCTGCCGCCATGTATTGGCGAATGCCGTTAAAGGAAGCATAGTAGTGAAACATGCCGATAAAGAGAAACATGCTCAACTCAAACGGCCTTCCATACACATAAAGCGTCTTGACGATATAGATATAGGTAATCGCGGCAACGACGGCAAACATGAGCGCCGGATCAGCTGAAATCTGGTTTAATGTCCATAAGAGTGCGGTAAATCCGGGATCAGTCGACGACTTGTCTGTTCCGAAACCGAAGATCTCCCAAAGGTTGTTGTATTTTCCGGCTAATTCGTAAAGCAGCATATATGTGTGGTAATCCGTTCCGACCTTGTATCTTAAGCCGGCAACGATAATCAAAGCCGCGAGCGGAACGACGGTGAGGAGCGCATTCGGACGATAGCCCGTCGGCAGCCTGTGATCTTCCCTGCCGTACATTTTCGCAAACCATGACCAGATGAAAACAATCCCCATATTCAACATGTAAACAGCCATACACTCACTGTCCTTCTGCTGCGGAGATTGAATAGATGTCCATCAGTCTCGCCAAATTTGCTTTTGCATCATAGCCTCTCTCTGCCAGGCTTCTCTCAATCTCCGGCCATGCAGGCTTTTTCGCCTGAGCAGCACGGCTGATATCCTCAGCCCACCGTTCAAAACCGGCATTTAAGCTGAGACGTTTCACCAGGCCGAGTCCCAAATCGGTTTCTTCCGTAATGTGATCTGACACAATACAAGGAAGACCTGACGCCTGCGCTTCGACGAGAACGAGGGGGAGCCCTTCAAACAAAGACGGCATGGCAAATACATCAAACGTCTGCATGAGAACCGGGATATCTTCGACAACGCCGAGAAACAGAATGTCGTCTTTTACACCGAGAGCGGCGGCTTTTTCTTCGATCTGTCTGCGCAGCGGACCGTCACCTGCGAACACCGCTTGAAAAGGCGTGCCCGATTTCTTAAAATGAGCGGCAAGCCCGAGCAGAAACGCGTGGTTTTTCTGTTCAAAAAAACGGCCGACATGCCCGATGACCAGTGCGTCTTCCTTGATGCCGAAGCTCTTTTTTGCATCCGTCTTCGAAACGCCGCTCGCTTCTTTGAACCGGTCAAGTTCAATCCCGTTTTGCAAAAGATGGACCGCGTTTTCGCCCATCTTTTTTCCGCCGAATAAAAAACGCCCGGCATCTTTGCCGCAAGCGCACAGAGCCGTAGCACTGGAGAAAATCAAGCGTCGGAATGCAAGGAGCTGCCATGTATCCCAAAACCGGGGGTTAGGCTTCCAGGCCGTGTTGTGGGAATGGCAGACCCTGACCGGAACGCCGGCGAGCCTGGCCGCCAATGCGGCAAACCCCGTCTGAAAATCCGTATGGGCGTGTACGGCGGCATACGGCCCTTTCTCAACCAAAATCCTTCTGATGTTTTTGATGTAGGCGACAGGTCCCGACCGCCCGATGCTCGGTACATAAAACACCCGGCCGCCGCGCGTGATGATCTCCGGATCATAATCGCACGTTTCTTCCCGGTGGGAAATAAAATCAAATTGAATATGCCGCCCGTCTGTATGGCGGTATATATTCATAATCATCGTCTCCGCGCCGCCGCGGTTCATTCCGCTTACGATGTGAAGCACCCGTTTTGGTCTCACGCTTCCGTCATTCATGTTTTACGACCCCTCCGCCTTCATTCATCAATCTTCTTTTATGATATTTGTTCATGATAAAAGGAGGCATGAGCCCCCTGATGATGGGTTTCATAATATAAATGTAGTCTGAGAGCGGGAGCTTCAGCCGTCTGCAGGCGGCAAAGACGATAAACGCATTATCAATCGAGTAGCTGAGCTTTCTCCTTTTAAACGCCGATTCGTCTTCCCTTACTTTGTATAAAGCTTCCTGAAGGTTGTAGCCCGTGTAGCCCGCCTCGAAAAAACGGAGCCACAAATCGATATCTTCCATCCTTCTTGTTCTCCGGCTGACCCGATAGCCGTCCAGCGCCTTATAGACTTCCGCTCTCATCATGATCGTCGCATGGCAAAACGGCGTTCCTTTCGCCATGATTCTCGGTCCTGGAGAGGAAGGAAGCATTCTGACGCCTCTGATCCCGTTTTCGTCGAAGGCCATCATGCCGCTTCCGACGACATGATAATGAGATTGTGATTCCAGAAACGCGACCTGCTTTTCAAAACGCCTTGGTAAAGAGATATCATCTCCGTCCTGGCGCGCGATATATTTCCCGCCGGCATATTGGAGACAGTGGTTTAACGAAGCAGCCAGCCGCTGATTCTTCTCGTTTTTGATCAGTTTGATCTTATCTGCGTAATGATCGGCATACCGCCTGGCAACAGCATATGTCCCGTCTGTCGAAGCATCGTCACATATAATCAGTTCCCAATTTTTATAGGTTTGATTTAAAATCGACTCGATGCTCTCTGCGATCGTGTCCTCACAATTGTAGACTCCCATAATGACAGAAACTTTCGGCTTTTGACCCCCTGTCATCCTTTCAGCCTCCTTTCAACTGTTTCGTTATCCATAAAGGAAGAGTAAATGCCCGCCATTTCTTTGACGGTGCGCTGCTGGGAAAAAGCGGCGGCCGTTCGTCTCCCCGCGTCTCCCATCTTTTTTCGCAAAGAAGGCAGGCGGTACAGCTGTAAAATCCGGTCGCTGAACGTTCCGGCGTCTCCCTGCGGAATCAAAAATCCGTTCACACCCTCTTGAATGACTTCCCGGTGTCCGCGGTTGTCCGCTGCAACGGCGGGCTTTCCTGCCGCCATTCCTTCGAGGAGGTTCATGCCGAGCCCTTCCCTGATGCTTGAAGCGACAGACACGTCTGCAAGCTGAATCCATTCGTGGATGTTTTTTTGAAAACCGGCAAACGTAACGAGCGAAGAAACGCCTTTTTGTTCAGCGAGACTCCGGTATTTTTCCTCCATCTGCCCTTTTCCTGCAAACACGAGCTTTAAGTTCGGAGCTCTGTCTTTTAAAGCAGCCGCCGTTTCGATGAGCAGCGCCTGGTTTTTATTCGCGTTCAGCTCAGCGGGATATATGAGAATAAAGTCCTCTTCTTTGAAACCGTATGTTTTCCTGAGCAGCATTTTCTCTGTTTCGCTGACAGGATGAAACCGCTCCGTATCGACGCCGATGCCGTGGATTTTTTCCGTGCGCAGCCCCTTTCGTAAGCCTTTTGCAAGGACAAAATCTTCTTCATTGATCGTAATCAGGCAATCGGTCAAAGCGGACAGCCCTTTTTCAATCGGATAATACAGCAACCAATTTTTCAAAGGTGCACCTTGGCAAAAGTGAAAACCGTGAGCGGTATAGATCACTTTCGTTCCCTCTTTTCTCTGTTTCCGGGCCGCAAGCCTTGCCAGCACGCCTCCCATTGGCGTGTGGCAATGAATGATGCTGTACCGGTTTGCGTCAATGATGCGGGCCAGCTCCCGATAGGCTGCGATATTGCTTGCATTCAGAGGAGAACGCCTGATATCGATATCAAATTTTTTGTCTGTATAAGGCAGTGTCATATCTCCTTTTGCGGCGATATGAACGTTCCACCCCTGCTCTTTAAACCATTTTAAATACGGGAGGTGGAAGGCCTTGAAATGGTAATCCACAGTAGCGCAAAATAAAACCGTTCTTTTCATGTCCTTCCCCCTAGTGCGCTGTCACCAGCTTTTTCTCATGCTGGCCGATCGCTTTGAACAAGCGTTCTCTCAGCTCGCGGTCTGACAAATACATAAATTCATCCATAAATGTCTTCAGCACCGTCCATTCAACGTCGACCGCCTTGCCGATATGAATCTTCGGGAAAACCTGCTCTGCCAGCACTTCATTTTGATTCAGCAGCTCTTCGTACATTTTTTCTCCCGGCCGCATGCCTGTAAATTCGATTTTGATCTGGTCTGTCGTATAGCCTGAAAGCTGGATGAGATTTTTGGCGAGATCGACGATTTTGACCGGTTCACCCATATCGAGCACGAAAATCTGTCTTCCTTTGGCAAGCGCCCCCGCTTGAATAACCAGCCTTGAGGCTTCCGGAATCGTCATGAAGTACCTCGTCATGTCCTGGTGTGTGACGGTGACCGGGCCGCCTTTAGCGATTTGTTTTTTGAAAATCGGAATGACGCTTCCCCTGCTGCCGAGAACATTTCCGAAGCGGACGGCGACAAATTTGGTTTTGCTCGTTTTGCCGAGATTCATGATCAGCATTTCCGCGAACCGCTTCGTTGCCCCCATGATATTGGCAGGGTTGACCGCTTTGTCTGACGAGATCAGGACAAAAGTTTCTACTCCGGTTTCGTCGGCTGCTTCAGCAACGTTTTTCGTGCCGAGGATATTGTTTTTGACAGCTTCTTTCGGGCATTTTTCCATCAGCGGAACATGCTTGTGTGCAGCTGCATGATAAATGACATTCGGTTTGTAGCGTTCCATCAGCAAAAACATTTTTTCTCTGTCCTGTATGTCAGCGATTTCAGGATAATAGTCGACATGCTTTCCGAACGTCTCCTGCAGTTCAAGCAGGATCGAATGGATGCTGTTTTCTCCGTGCCCGACTAAAATAATCGATTTCGGTTTAAATTTGCTGATTTGTCGGCAGATTTCCGAGCCGATTGAACCTCCGGCCCCCGTCACTAGAACGATTCGGTCCGTGACCGTATTGGAGATTTCGCTTGTATCAAGCTGGACAGGCTCCCTTCCGAGCAAATCTTCTGCTTTGACATCGCGAAGCTGGCCGACAGGATGTCTGCCAATCAAAATTTCATCTATTTTCGGCATGATTTGCGTTTTGACACCCGTTTGCGCACACGCCTTGTACATTTCCTGCATCTGAGTGACGCTTAAAGATGGAATGGCGATGATGATCCGGTCGATGCTCCATTGACGGACCGCCTGCATGATCTGCTCTTTTCCGCCTAAAACAGGCAGACCCATGATTTCAAGCCGGTATTTCGTTTTGTCATCATCGATAAATGCGACGGGCTTAATGTTCAATTCCGGCTTTTGCACAAGCTGTTTTGCGATCAAACTGCCGGCAGAGCCCGCTCCGATGATTAGCGCCCTTAGAGATCCTTTGCTTTCTTTGTTCACCTGTTCCCTGATGATGCGCCACATCATCCGCGACCCGCCGATCAAGATCAGCTGAAACAGCCAGCTTAAACATAAAAGTCGAACCGGAACGTTTTGAAAGAAAAACAGTTCGAGGACCACCGTCACGAGATGGGACAATGTAATCGATTTAAGCAGCACATACAATTCACCGATGCTTGCGTACTCCCACACTTTTTTGTAAAGGTGGAAGCAATGGGCGAATAAATGCTGAGCGCCAAGCAGTATCAGTGAAGTCATCAGCAGCATTTCCGAAGGGTATAAATCATATGATGGCAAAATCAGCTGATATCCGATAAAGATGGACAGCAAAACCAAGTACGAATCGAGTGCGGTAATAATGGAAAGCCTTCTCCGATATGTCAATTTCCTACCTCCTAATGTATCTTTTTAGCTGATGGGATCTTTCAGGGCAAAATCCCATCAGCTAAAAAGATACGTGCGATTTTCAAATCTAAACCGAGCACATACATCAAATAAAAATGGGCATTTAACCCGTCCTCACGCCCCGCCATCGACGACTTGCGTCTAAGGCAGACGGGAAGTCTGCCCACGGTAGAGCCGAGTGCCTCCATCGGTAAAGGCAAGGAGACATCACCTAAAGCGGTGCAGCCGCTTCAAAAGATTACATGGTTGCGTAATTATATTGGCGCGCTTTTTTCACTTTCCGCCCGTTCAGCACGGCGCCGAGCAGTTCGCTTTTTGAAGAATTCAGCGCGTCCCGAGACTTGATCGCGTTATCAAGCTTTGTTTTTCCGCTGAGGATGACAAGGATGCTTCCATCCACCTGGTTCGCCAATATTTGCGCGTCTGCGACCGGCAAAAGCGGCGGTGAATCAAGGATGACTAAATCGTATTGGTTGTACGCTTTCGCAAGCAGGTCCTCCATCGCCTGCGATGACAACAGCTCGGACGGGTTCGGAGGAATCGGACCGCTTGTCAGCACATGGAGATTTTCCGCTTGGCTTTGCTGCACGACATTTTCCAGCGTCGTTTTTTTCATCAATACATTTGTGACGCCTGAATGGTTATCGAGCTCAAAAATTTTGTGGATCGTCGGCTTTCTTAAATCCGCGTCGATCAGAAGGACCTTTTTTTCCTGCTGCGAAAATACGACCGCCAAGTTTGAAGCCGAGAATGATTTGCCTTCTCCCGGCAGGCCCGATGTGATGAGCAATGACTTAAATGGCTTCTCAAAAGATGAGAACTCAATGTTCGTCCTGATCGTCCGATATTGTTCGACAATCGGTGTGTTCGGCTGATGCAATGCGACAAGCGCCGATTGATATTTGCGAGAGCGTTTTTTTCTAATACCCAAGCGGCTCACTCCTTCCTGCTTTCACGCGGATATTCATATCGGGGTCCCCGCGAAACAGACTTTTTTTATGTTTCATTTGCTCAATACTTCCCAAATAAATAAATCCTGCTTCCTTTTCAACTTGAGACGGCCTTGCAACCGTATCATCGATAAAGTCCAAAAAGAACGCCAAAGCGATTCCGGTCATTAATGCGGCGCCGAATGCCAGCAAAATATTCATTTTGTAATTCGGTCTGACAGGGGTCGGCGAATCGACGATGTCGGCTTTTGACAGGACGGTTACCCGATCGGTGTTCATAATTTGCTTAATCTCTTTTTTGAGTACCGCTGTTAGAGTGTTCGCTATATCGGCCGCCCGTTTCTGATTTTCATCTTGAACCGAAATGTTAATAATCTCTGATTCGCTTTCACTGCTCGTTGCAATTTTTTCACCCAACCGGCCGGCAGAGTAAGGTAAATCAAGCTCTCTCTTGACTTGCTCCAAAATCACCGGGTTTTTCAAAAGCGCTTGGAATGTCCGCGTGTATTGAAGGTTGATTTGAATATCGCTGTACGTGGCGCTCCCCTTTTTCTCTCCTACTTGATGCACCAAAATTTGCGTCGATGCCTGATAGACAGGTGTCAGCACATAGAACTGAATGATTCCGGTCGTCAATGTTACACCTATTGTCAAAACGAGAATAAGAACCGTTCTTTTTCGTAAGATTGCAATCAGTTCTCTAAAATCAATATTTTCTTTCATGCTTGACTGCCTCCTCAGGAATTGCCGTTTGTTAATGATTGGATTATAAAAGAAAAAATTTGAATTGAAAAATGCTGAATTTAGCTATATAGTTCTTTTTAGAGAACAAATCCGTTCGTTTTCTTTTGTTTTCTGTCGATATCTTAAATTTTTGAATTTTATAAAGAACAAATTATTTCTTATAATGAACAGGAAAGCGTTTTTATATGAATGGCAAGGGGAAGGGGAGGAATCAGTATGATCGGAAGAGTCATCCGAATGTACAGAAAAAGAAAAGGCTACTCCATTAACCAGCTTGCTGATATAGCAGGCGTATCAAAATCATATTTGAGCAAAATTGAACGCGGTGTTCACAGAAATCCGTCAGTCGAATTCCTGAAAAAAATCTCCCGTGCGCTGAAAGTCGAATTAAAGGAATTGTTTGATACCGAAGTGATCCTTTATCGCCGGACTGAGCATGAAGACGAGTGGAGAACCCACCTTGTACAGGCCGTGCAAGCGGGGATGAACCAGGAAGAACTGTTCCAATTCACACACCGCCTCAAGCAGAAAAAGAAAGAACGGGCGTTTTATCGAAACAGGGAGCTGACCCAAGCCAATATCGATGAATGGAGAGCTCTTATGCTGGAAGCCAAAGAAATGGGACTGACCGTCAAAGAAGTAGAAGCGTTTTTGATGAGGACAAAAAATCATTAATTCATCCTGCATTCATATTTGTTTTTAGAAGATAACGGAAGCTTCTGACTTGAACCATTCATACGGCTGTAGATCAACATTTCCATTTCAACTTGCCAAAAATTCGGAATAATCACATTAATAGATATCGCACGATCATGATGATACATGTCTATAGCTCCGTTTTCACCTGTTTGCCTTATTTTTTCATGGCAGTCTTTAAACCCGAGGTTAGAGACTTTTTGCTTATGTTTATATATAAATGAAGAAACTCGGATTTTGACCTTTCGCACCTTCCTCCATCACATGCAAATTCTGTGTCTCTCGGCTTACATCAGACCTTTGTCACGGCACGATTGATTGAATGGGGACGGAGCATTTTTGTTGAATCCGCGATTGCTGTTCGTTTAAGATGAATAAAATGGAAGAAGGAGATGGAAAAATGAAAGTATTGGTGCTTGCATTTCATCCGAATATGGAGCAGTCAGTCGTGAACAGAGCATTTGCAGACACATTGAAAGACGTACCCGGCATTACTTTTCGCGACCTTTATCAGGAATATCCTGACGAGGCCATTGATGTGGAAAAAGAACAAAAACTTTGTGAAGAACACGATCGGATCGTCTTCCAGTTCCCTCTTTATTGGTACAGCTCGCCGCCGCTCTTAAAAAAATGGCTGGACCACGTTCTTCTCTACGGCTGGGCATACGGAACAAACGGCACAGCGCTTCGCGGCAAAGAATTCATGGTCGCGGTATCAGCAGGCGCTCCCGAAGAAGCCTATCAGGCCGGCGGGTCAAATCACTATACGATCAGCGAACTGTTACGCCCTTTTCAGGCGACAAGCAATTTTATCAACACAACCTATCTTCCGCCGTACGTGTTTTACGGGGCGGGCTCAACCGGCGAAAGCGAGCTCGCCGAAAGCGCGAAAACGTACAAAGAGCATGTTTTGAAGTCATTTTAATTCGAAAAAACCCGACTCTGACAAGTCGGGTTTCGTTATTTCTTCGGCTATTATTCACGTTCATCCATCCACTTTTCCCCCCACGCGGCCATCTCTTTAAAAATGCTGTGGAACGCTTTACCTTTTTCTGT
This sequence comes from Bacillus sp. FSL K6-0972, assembly GCF_037976035.1. Taxonomy (NCBI): domain Bacteria; kingdom Bacillati; phylum Bacillota; class Bacilli; order Caryophanales; family Bacillaceae; genus Bacillus; species Bacillus sp. FSL K6-0972. The sequence continues at coordinate 3,709,478 of NZ_CP150260.1, forward strand.
TAAGGCATATTCGACAGTAATAGGAACCGTGGGGAACACCTTCCGGGAAATCATACCGCTTTCTTCAAGATGTCTTAATGTGTCAGTTAATCCTTTAGTGTTGACGTTTCCCAAGTTCCTTCTAAGCTCGTTGAATCGCCGCTTGCCCTGAATGAGTTCGGCGAGAACCAAAAATGACCATTTACCAGAGAAAATTTTCAATACACCCTGAATTAAAGAAGAGCATTCTTTATGGTCGACAGCTGAATTCATAGCAATTCCTCCATTGCCTCATTCGCCAATTTTGACTTGATCCTACCATATGGACGCCAGAGCATTCAAGAGAATGATCTTACGGTTTATTTTTATAAAGCATATATAAAAAAATTGCGTTCTTGTGGAGCCTCACAGTGGTTGCTATTGTTATATCAAAAAGGAGAAAAAAACATGAAAAAACAATACGCTTCTTTATTCGCCCCGTTTACTTTTAAAAACGGAATCCAATTGAAAAACAGGATCATCATGCCGCCAATGGGGCATTCATCCTCTATGCCGGGAGGATTCATTTCTGACGACGAACTGGTCTATTATGCCGCGCGGGCAACAGGTGTCGGCATGGTCATCACATCTGCGACAACCGTACAGCCCGGAACCGGATTTCCCGGCATCCCCGGAGCTGAGAACGATGATCAAATTCCAGGACTAACCCGGCTTGCAGCCACTTTAAAGAAACACGGAGCAAAAGCAATCCTGCAGCTCTTCCATTCCGGTGCCAAAGGTATAGAACGAACAGTCAGCGCCAGCGCTGTCGCTCCGAATCAACCGAATGCACCGGTGCCAAGGGCGCTGTCTGATCAAGAAATTCAAGACCTTATCCATTCTTTCGGCCAGGCGGCGCGAAGAGCGATAGAAGCCGGGTTTGACGGAGTCGAAATTCACGGCGCAAACGGGTTTCTCATCCATCAGTTCTTCTCCCCTTATTACAACCGGCGCAATGACAGCTGGGGCGGCACTTTAGAGAAACGGATGAGGTTTCCGCTTCAGATCATAGAAGAAATCAGACGCGTTGCGGAAAGCTGCCATAAACCATCCTTTATCATCGGCTACAAGTTTTCGCCCGAAGAGCCGGAAACACCTGGAATTACAATGGCTGAAACGTTGTCTTTCGTCAATGTACTGCGGGAACAAGCATTGGATTACCTGCACGTTTCTCTAATTGATTTCCGGTCCTTGCCGCGCCGTGGTGCAGACAAATCCCATACACGAATGGAACTGATCAAAGAAGCAGTCCAAGACCGTCTCCCACTGATCGGAGCCGGGCAAGTACGCACACCGGAAGACGCCCTTCAAGCGCTGGAAACAGGAGCCGATCTCATCGGAATCGGCCGGGGTCTCCTGATGGATCAGGATTGGCTGCAAAAAGTTCAAGCCGGAAAAGAGGACGATATTCAAACAACCCTGTCAAGACATGATCAGCGGAAGCTCGCAATTCCAGATGCCTTTTGGGAAACTATACCGATGTATATTGATTTCAATGATTGACGATTCCCCCCTTATACAGACTATAGATTCATATAAAAAAGGTGTCTTTTCGCTTAAAATCGGTGTCGATTGCATAAAAATGGATGAGAAAAGAGGATCTTAGACCAGTTGAGTCCCAGAGATAAGTATATTAGAATGATGGTAATTCAATATCGTCGGGATTGTTACTGTCTAAGCAGGCAAGACCTAAAATGTGTGAAGGGCGAAATCTATCTTTTGCCTATATGACCTTGCACATTTTAGGTCTTTTTTCTGTTCTTCAGGACGATGCCACAGTTAGGAGGGATAACTCGGAACGTTCATGTTATCAGGAGCAATCTATTAACATATTGAAAAAGGGAGGAAATATTGATGAACATCAAAAACATCGTTAAAAAAGCATCAGCCTTAACCGTTGCAGCGGCTCTGCTTGCTGGAGGTGCGCCACAAACCTTTGCAAAAGAAACGCAAGATTACAAGAAGAGCTACGGATTTTCTCATATCACAAGACATGACATGCTGAAAATTCCCGAGCAGCAAAAGAGTGAACAATTTAAAGTTCCTCAATTCGATCCGAAAACGATCAAAAACATCCCTTCAGCAAAAGGCTATAACAAAAAGGGAGAGCTGATAGATTTAGACGTATGGGACAGCTGGCCGCTGCAAAATGCCGACGGGACAGTCGCTACATACCACGGCTACAATCTTGTTTTCGCGTTGGCGGGCGATCCGAAAGACGTCGATGACACATCCATCTACTTGTTCTATCAAAAGAAAGGCGAAACTTCCATCGACAGCTGGAAAAACGCCGGCAGAGTGTTTAAAGACAGCGACAAATTCGCTCCTAACGATCCGTACCTTAAGTATCAAACACAAGAGTGGTCAGGTTCCGCCACGCTGACAAAAGACGGAAAAGTCCGACTGTTTTACACGGCTTTCTCCGGCACGCAATACGGCAAGCAGACGCTGACAACAGCTCAAGTCAATTTCTCTCAGCCGGATTCGGACACGCTCAAAATTGACGGTGTAGAAGATCATAAATCGGTCTTTGACGGGGCCGACGGCACAGTGTACCAAAACGTTCAGCAATTCATTGATGAAGGAAACTACAGCTCCGGCGACAACCATACGTTGAGAGACCCGCATTATGTGGAAGATCACGGCCGCAAATATCTCGTATTTGAAGCCAATACGGGAACAAAAACCGGCTATCAGGGAGAAGACTCTCTATTCAACAGAGCCTACTACGGCGGCAGCAAGAAGTTCTTTAGAGAAGAAAGCAGCAAGCTGCTTCAAGGAGCGAACAAAAAGAACGCTTCATTGGCTAACGGCGCACTCGGAATCATCGAATTAAATAACGATTATACGCTGAAAAAAGTCATGAAGCCTTTGATCACCTCCAATACGGTGACTGATGAAATCGAACGGGCCAATCTCTTCAAAATGAACGGAAAATGGTATCTGTTCACAGATTCAAGAGGATCAAAAATGACAATTGACGGCATTGGTGCAAAAGACATTTATATGCTCGGCTATGTATCAGGTTCACTAACCGGGCCATTCAAGCCTTTAAACAAATCCGGACTTGTTTTACACATGGACCTGGATTACAATGACATCACATTTACTTATTCACACTTTGCCGTACCGCAGAAAAAAGGCGACGAAGTCGTCATCACGAGCTACATCACAAACAGAGGGATTTCGAACGAGCATCACGCCACATTTGCACCAAGCTTTTTGCTGAAAATCAAAGGATCAAAAACATCCGTTGTCAAAAACAGCATCCTTGAACAAGGACAATTAACGGTAAACAAATAAAACGAACGAAGGAAAATGCCGGTGAACATCGGCATTTTCTTTCGTGTGTCATCTTAGAATAAAGCGGGGAATTTTCTTGAAGAAGACAGTATATAAGCGGATTAGCATTTTAACTGTTTGTCTTGGAATCTTCATCATAATATTGGCTTCAGTCCGGGAAACAGAAAAAAAGGGCGAAGCCCCGGAAACACCGGAATACCGTGCGGCCTTCCATTTGACAACCCCTGACAAATGGAAAAACGATCCTCAAAAGCCCGTCTATTTCAATGGAGAATATCATTACTACTACCTCTATAACCGGGACTATCCGGATGGCAATGGAACAGAGTGGCGCCACGCTGTATCAGATGATCTCGTCCACTGGCAGGATCAAGGGGTTGCCATTCCGAAATATACGAATAAAAATGGCGATCCTTGGTCCGGTTCTGTCGTTGTCGACTCACAAAACACAGCCGGCTTCGGCAAAGGGGCGATCGTGGCGATTATGACGCAGCCGTCGGCCAATGACGGGAAGGAAGAACAATTTTTATGGTACAGCCAAAATGGGGGAAAAACATTTAAACCTTACGGTGAAGAGCCGGTCTTGCCTAATCCGGACACCGTCGATTTCAGAGATCCGAAAGTGATCTGGGATGAAGAGGATGATAAATGGGTGATGGCGCTGGCTGAAGGAACGAAAGTCGGCTTTTACGAATCACAAAATCTGAAGGAATGGCGTTATACAAGTAGTTTTCAAACAGAAAATATCGGCATCATCGAATGTCCGGATCTGTTCAGGATGCGGGCGGATGACGGAACATATAAATGGGTTCTCGGAGCAAGCGCAAACGGGAAAGGTGCCGGCAAGCCGAATACTTATGCATACTGGACAGGCAGCTTCAACGGCAACGAATTTAGGGCAGACGAAGCAGAACCCCAGTGGCTTGATTACGGATTTGACTGGTATGCGGGCGTGACATTTGAGGATGGCGAAACAAACGATCCGTACGGGAAACGCTATGCTCTGGCGTGGATGAATAACTGGGATTATGCAAACCGGACGCCAACATGGAAAGACGGTTTTAACGGAACCGATTCGATCGTCCGGCAAATTCAGCTTAAACATAAAGGCGGAGATCAATACAGCCTCGCCTCTCAGCCAATCGGTCAATTGGATGAATTAACCGAATCAACCGATGAGTTTGAGCGCATCGAAGTAAACGGATCAAAAACGCTTCAGATTAAGGGAAATACCTATCAGCTTGAGGCGGATATCTCGTGGGCCGATCTTAAAAATGCGGGATTCAGGCTCAGAGAATCTGCGGATCGGAAACGCCATATCGATGTAGGAATTTCTGCTGAAGGCGGATATTCTTTTGTGAATAGAGGGTTTACGGGACAGCCTGACAGCACCAGCACCTATTTGGAAAGCAAAGCACCGTTTGATCCGGAAAAAAAGCGGGTACATTTCACAATCATCGTAGATCAAAACACTGTCGAAGCATTTATTGATGACGGCGAAACGACGCACTCAAACCTTGCATTTCCCGACCTGAATGATACAGGCATCACGCTCTTTACCGAAAATGGAACGGCCGTCTTTGAAAATCTTAAGATCAAACATATGCGTTCAATCCATGATTAAACATTAAACAACAACGGGCGGCCAAACAGCCGCCTTTTTTTGAGAGCGCAAAAAAAAGTGAGCCTTTACAGCTCACTCTTCGTTTCGTTTCGGCACAACAGCAGACAACAAGATCCCCGCACCGAGGCCGATTAAAAGCCCCGGAGCCGGATGGTCGAATAATATCCCGATGCCTAATCCAATCAACAGCCCTGATGGTATAAAATAATTGTGTTTTTTGTCCATTTAACCCCGCCCCTTCGTCTAATCATTACGAGTGACTCCAATTGATATATGCTTCGGGTGAGTCAAATACGACTAAAGTGTTCACAAAAAAACAAGGGCGGCAAATGCCAAACCCTTGTCTTGAAAACGCGCTCGGAGGGATTCGAACCCCCGGCAGACGTGGTACCGGAAACCACCGCTCTATCCAACTGAGCTACGAGCGCACAATATAATTTTTTAACGTCAGCAATTCATATTATAAGGGCTGTTCTTTAAAAAGTCAATCACAATCTCTAGCACGAAACGAAAAAACCGCATCATCATGATGCAGGTTTAGATCATACAGAAGCTATAATCTTTTGTTCGATTTCTTCATTTATTTCGTCCGTCGTTTTGACAAGGCAGATAATGCCGTCAATAAAAGGCCAAATGAATAATCTAATCCAGCCGAGAAGCAACATGGCTACAGCGCAGCCTTTTCTCTCGCCCAGATAAATTCTGTGAGCGGCAACGCCTCCGAGAAACCACCATTAAAGAAATACCATCAGCTTCGATTTCTTCTTATTTTGGAGCTCAAGTCTCTGCTGATCTGCCAGGCTGCTCTTGTCCAAGTTCACATACCCTATAACCGACTTCCTTCTTTCCAACGGACTTAGACTCGAATTTTCTATATAAAGTTGATTTTTTGTTTGAACGTCCTTTAAAATGGGAAAAATAAACCCCAGTATGTCTTTTGTATGAAGGCTGCTTTTTGTTTGACCTTTATTGACCAAAAATGTATGATTAAACTACATACTTACCTTTTAAGGTGAAGGAGGAGCATTATGAATTTAATACCTACAGTCATTGAACAGACGAACCGCGGGGAAAGAGCGTATGACATTTACTCACGCTTGTTGAAAGACCGTATCATTATGCTGGGATCAGCAATCGATGACAATGTTGCGAACTCCATCGTATCTCAGCTTCTATTCCTTGAAGCCGAAGATCCAGAAAAAGATATCAGCATCTATATCAACAGCCCTGGCGGCTCCATCACAGCCGGTATGGCGATTTATGACACCATGCAGTTTATTAAACCGCAAGTCTCTACGATTTGTACGGGAATGGCGGCATCTATGGGTGCGTTCCTTCTTGCAGCCGGCGAGAAAGGGAAGCGCTACGCTCTTCCAAACAGCGAAGTCATGATCCACCAGCCGCTTGGCGGAGCACAGGGTCAGGCGACTGAAATTGAAATCGCGGCGAAGCGCATTCTTTCATTGCGCGACAAGCTGAACAAAATTCTTGCAGAGCGCACTGGACAGCCGCTTGAAGTGATCGAGCGCGATACAGACCGCGACAACTTCAAAACGGCTGAAGAAGCAAAAGAATACGGCTTGATCGATAAAGTGCTCACACGCAATATCGACGCACAGAAGTAAACAGCCAAAAAGCTGCCGGTGACTCCGGCAGCTTTTTTTATGTTGTCCCATTCGCTATATGTAAAGGCTTCTATAAATCCTTCCACTTTTTCTCGAGGACAGGGTATCGATAATCGTTCATGTTCCCGATCAATTCCGCAGGGCTTGTCGAAGCATGAATCAGCTGAAGGTGTGAGTCGTTCGAAAAGCCTTCTTGAACGCTGTATTCAAGCATTTTAAGAAGGGGTTCAAAATATCCGTTCACATTGTAAAGGCCGATCGGCTTTTGATGGATGCCGATCTGCGCCCAGCAAAGCACTTCAAACAGCTCTTCAAACGTACCGAAGCCTCCGGGCATCGCGATAAAGCCCTCAGCTAATTCACTCATTTTCGCTTTGCGCTCATGCATGCCGCTCACTTCGATCAGCTCCGTCAACTGCTGATGAACGATTTCCCCTGTAAAAAGGCCTTTCGGCATAACGCCGACGACTTCTCCTCCGTTTTCCAATACGGTATCCGCAATCACGCCCATCAATCCCATTCTCGATCCGCCGTAAACAAGGCGAAGCCCCTTCTCGGCAATATAAAAGCCAAGCTCTGCAGCTTTCTTCTTGTACTCCGGGTCCGCCCCCATATTTGATCCTGAATATACGCATACCGTTTTCATTCCGCTCACTCCAACTCCATATATTGATAAAAGCAATTAACATTGTACTATATATTGTTTGTTCCGTGTGCGATAATATAATTGAATTTTTAAATGGGAGTGTATGACTTATGACAATCACAGACACGGAGCAATGGACAAAGGCATTTTACCGGAAAAGGGGATGGAGCGAATACGGACCCTTCATCCGGATGGGATTTTTAATGGAAGAGGCTGGTGAACTGGCGAGAGCGGTCAGAGCATACGAAATCGGAAGGGACCGTCCTGACGAAGCAAAACAGCCGGCTGCTAAGCTGAAAAAAGACCTGATCGAAGAAATGGGCGATGTGATGGGGAATTTGATCATGCTTGCCGGCATATACGATGTTTCATTGGAAGACATGATGGATGCCCACCGCTGCAAACTGACAGAACGATTTGCAGGAGAGCATCATGAAGATTAATGACCGCCTTTACGGGGAGGCAGATTTGGAGCCTGTGCTGACAGACCTCATTCATTCAAAAGCCGTTCAGCGTCTGAAAGGGATTCATCAGGGCGGGGCTTGCTTTCTCGTCAATCCCGCATGGAACATCAGCCGCTGCGAACACAGCATCGGGGTTATGCTTTTGATCCGCAGGCTTGGCGGAAGCCTGGAAGAGCAAATTGCAGGATTGCTTCACGATGTTTCCCATACGGCATTTTCCCATGTGGCTGATGATGTATTTAACATGGAAAACGAAGATTACCATGAACAGATGTTTCGGCAATGGGTTAAACAATCTGATATCCCCCGGATTCTGCATACATACGGATTCAAAGATGAAGACATCTTATATGACGAGCAAAAATGGACGCTGCTGGAGCAGCCGGCTCCTTCATTATGCGCGGATCGCATCGATTACACGCTTCGCGACTCTTTAGCCTATGGATTTGGCGATCAAGAAGAGATTGGACGATTTTTAGAAACGGGACTGACCGTTGTTGAAGGCGAAATTTGCTGCACTTCGGCGGAGCATGCCGAATGGTTCGCCAGCCTTTATTATCAAGAAGTGATTGACTTCTTTATGAATCCCCTCAATGTATATGCGCTCTGTACGCTCAGCCAAATGCTAAAAGAGGCGCTTGATATGCGAATGATCACGGGACGCGATTTTTTCAAAACCGACACGGAACTGCTTGCGATGCTAAAGCAAAAAGCGCGCTTCCGGGAAACGCTGGAAAAGCTCAGCACAGCGAACCAGCACGTTAAACAAGGAAACGAAGGTGATTTTACTTTTCATCAAACATTAAAGGTGAGATGGATCGATCCAAAAGTCGCCGTTAACGGAAGAAAAGTCCCCGCCTCCACACTTTCAAAGGACGTCCTTCTGATGAAAGAAACGGCAATAGCCACGATGAAAAAAGGCACATATGTAAAAGCTGCCGAATAAAAGCAACCGCCTGCTTCGGTCCGGCTGGAACAGGCGGTTTTTCTACGGTTATGTCACGTCAAATATTTGTTCAGGCCTGTCGACAAAATGCTTTTTGCCGATTTTATGAAACAGCCCTGTTTTATGAAGTAGCTCACGCGGCTGCTGCTGAAGTCCGACGATCATCACTTTGCCGTTTTGCTGGTGGACACGGTTGACGATCGTCATCAGGCTGCCTTCTGCGGAAGAATCCATGTAGTCTACTTTGTTCATAAGCAGGATGAGGAGTTTTGGCGGGTGGCCTTTGTCCAAAATTGAATCCTCCAATGAATTCGATGAGCCGAAAAACAGCGGGCCTTCAACCGAATAGATGCTGACAGAGCGGTGAAATTTCTTTTCTTCCTCCGCAGCAGCCGACTGGACGATCGATTCAGACACATCCTTTTTAATGCGGAACGATTTGCTCATTTTGGCGATAAAGGTGATGATCGCCAGCAGGATCCCGGCCGCCACCCCAAACACAAGGTCCTGCCAAACTGTTAAAAGAAATGTAACGACAAGCACGGCCGAATCAGAATTCCTAATTTTCAAAATATTCGTAAACTCTTTCCGCTCACTCATATTCCAAGCAACCACCATCAAAATCGGCGACATGCTTGCAAGCGGGATAAGGGAAGCGTATGGCGCAAACAAAAGCAGGACCAATAAAACAAACACGCCGTGTACGATACCTGAAATCGGAGAAGCGGCACCCGTTTTAATATTGGTCGCCGTACGAGCAATCGCACCTGTCGCCGGAATTCCGCCGAACAGCGGTGCGGCAATGTTCGCAACCCCCTGGCCGACAAGCTCTTTATTGCTGTCATGCCTTGTCCCCTTCATATTGTCTGCCACCATCGCGGAAAGCAGCGATTCGATTCCGCCGAGCATCGCAATCGCAAGAGCGGGAGGCAGCAGGTAAATGATTTTTTCCAATGACAATTCAGGAAATTGAAAGCTCGGCAAGCTGCGCGGAATTTCGCCGTAAGCTGAGCCGATCGTCACCACCTGTTCAGGAAACAGCATCGTGGCCATGACCGTCGATATAAGCAAGCCTGCGAGCGCTCCCGGCACTTTCGGCAGAATCTTTGGCGTGAACAGCACAAAGAAGAGCGATACGACAGCCGTCAAAATGCTGTAAAAGCTGAGCGTATTCAGGTTGATGACAACCTCTCTCATATTCATATAAAAACTCTCATGCTTCTCAACATTTCTCAATCCTAAAAACTTGGCGATTTCTCCGGTGAAAATAATCACCGCGATTCCGGCCGTAAATCCGATGATCACCGGCCGCGGAATAAATTTGATGATCTTACCGAGTTTTAGCAGCCCTAATATAACCAAAATCACTCCGGCCATAAAACCGGCAATCAGCAGATTCTCAAATCCGTATTGGAGTACAATAGCGAACAGGATCGGGACAAAGGCGCCTGTCGGCCCGCCAATCTGGTATTTCGACCCGCCGAGAAGCGAAATCAAAATACCGGCGACAATCACTGTGTAAAGACCGTGTTCCGGTTTCACTCCTGAGGCTATGGCAAAAGCCATGCCAAGCGGAATCGCGACGACTCCAACGACCATTCCTGCTACAATATCTTTTTGAAACCGCTTAAGGCTGTATCCTTCAAATCTGCCTGAAAAACGTAACATTCAATCTATCCTCCCCATTTAATCATCCCATTTCCGAAAGCGAAACGTCTTCACGTGAATAACCATCTTCCACAACATCCAAACGGCCGGTCTTTGGATCAATCACCAATCCGTGCACCGGAACGTCTGAAGGCATCAGCGGATGATTCCGAACCATGTTCACGCTGTGGCTGACGCTGTCTTCAACGCTGTCAAAGCCGGTCATCCATGTGTCCAAATCGATGCCTGAATGCTGCAGGAGTTCGAGACAGCCATCATTGACACCCCGCTGTTTGGCCTTTTGAAGGATAGATGAAGCGTCCAGGCTTGCCATTCCACACTCATGGTGGCCGATCACGCAGACTTCTTCAGCCTGCAGCTCATAGACAGCCACAAGAATGCTGCGCATGACGCTTCCAAAAGGGTGAGAAACAACGGCCCCCGCATTCTTAATGATTTTTGCGTCTCCATTTCTTAAACCCATTGCATGATGGAGCAGTTCTAATAAACGTGTGTCCATGCATGTCAAAATCACAAGTTTTTTCTCAGGAAATTTTGTCGTTTCGTAAAACTCGTACCCCTTTTCCTCTACAAAAGACTGATTGTGCTTCAAAATGGAAGTTAAAATCGCCATTTTTCTCTCACTCCTTTTCATAGTCATATGACCTTGATATTGTTACAGCCGAATTATAGCACATGGATTTCTGATTTGGATTCGAATCAAAAAATTCACTAAAAATGTACTGAATATTTTAAAAAATCTAATTTTATATCTTTCTAAAATAATAAAATCTACACTGTTCTTCACCTATAAAAATATAACTGGAAGCAAAATGGAATATCAAATATTTGGATTTATAGTTATAAAAATGCATTAAAATAAATTAAAAAACTGAAATAAGATTTTATGATTTTCTAAACAACGATAATTGAGCTGATAGTCCTGCGTTTACCCGGAACAATCTTTGATTTTTATAGAGACCGTTTTTCCTCTATAATGGAAGCAGACGATAACGCGGAAGGAGAATGCAGATGAAACCGTTTGTATATGTCACAAAACCGGTCCCAAAAGAAATCGAAGAAATGCTCGCCGAACATTGCACATATGAAATTTGGACTTCGCGCGAGCGTATTCCCAGATCAACCCTGCTCGAAAAAATCAAGGACGCGAACGGCCTTTTGACCTCAGGAACAAAAATTGACCGTGAATTATTATGCAATGCACCGAAGTTAAAAATCGTCAGCAACAACTCCGTTGGCTATGACAACTTTGACATTGAAGCGATGAAAGAAAAATCGGTCATCGGCACTCACACGCCATATATTCTTGACAACACAGTCGCAGACCTCGCTTTCGGTCTGATCCTTTCCTCAGCGCGGCGAATCGCTGAGCTCGACCGCTACGTCCGCAATGGAAATTGGACCAAATCAGAGGATGATGAAAGCTTGTTCGGATGCGATGTCCATCACCGGACACTCGGCATCATCGGAATGGGACGAATCGGCGAACAAGTCGCCAAACGGGCGGCCTTGGGTTTTGATATGGAAGTGCTCTATTACAGCCGCAGCCGCAAACCCGATACAGAGAAAAAAACCGGCGCGGTTTATACGGGCTTTCATGAACTGTTGGAACGCTCGGATTTCATTGTTCTGATCACACCGCTCACAGACGAGACATACCGCCTCATCGGCGAAGCTGAATTCAGAAAAATGAAACCGTCGTCCATTTTCATCAACATCTCCCGCGGCAAAACCGTTGACGAACAAGCATTGATTCAAGCGCTTAAAGAAGGTTGGATTAAAGGAGCCGGACTTGATGTATTTGAAAAGGAGCCGATTGAAAAAGACAATCCGCTCCTAAGCCTTTCCAATGTGACCCTCGTTCCCCACATTGGATCATCCACCCTTGTCACACACGTCAACATGCTGAAAAGCGCCGTCCAAAACCTGATTGACGGCCTTCAGGGCAGACAGCCAAAGAATATAGTCAAAGAACTGAGATAAGAACTGAGATAACGCGCAATCTTTACATTCAGGCGCGGAATGTTTTGCCGAGCTCGCGTCCTAAACCAAAATAGTGCCTGAAAAGATAAATTAAAGGCCCCCATTTTTGAGGATCGATGTGGTGTTCCCCTTTTATAATCGCTTCATGTGCATGCACATGAAGCACTTTTGTTTCAATGACGGCAAAATACGGGGAATGTTCCGGAATGCGGATATTGACGGCTTCCGCTTCAATTTGAAGCGGACAATCGGCGACTCTGTCAGGTTTCACAGCCAGGGAATCCGCTGCCGTAAATCCGCCGGCTGCAAATTTTTCTTTTAGGTATGTAAAGCCGTGCCGCTTTTTTTCTTCCGGAACGCATCGTTTTCCTGTATAGGCAGCCAGCCGTTCTACATTTCTCCATAAAGATGAATCCGGCACATTGATGACGCATCCGGCTTGTCTCTCTAAATTTTCCAAAGCTTTACCATCGATGCCGACACCGAGTACGATCGAATCTCCGAGCGCCCAAGAAGATGATAGCGGGCTGAGATTCGTGGAACCGTCTTCGTTCAGTGTGCTGAGCAAAATGACGGGTGTTCCGTAGTATAAAATGCTTGGCTGAATAATTTTGCTGTCTTGATGCATATGCGTCTCCTCCTTTTATGCTTTTATTGTAATTCTTCAATACTTCAATTAACATCGAAGTATGGATTACATTTTAGGAGGAAGTGTAATGAACGTGAATCCGAATATCGCCGAGGTCGCCAAACTTGTCACCGATCCATCGCGGGCAGCGATTTTAACCGCATTGCTTGATGACCGGTTTTATACGGCTACCGAGCTGGCTGGTTATGCGGGAATCAAGCAGCAGACAGCAAGCTTTCACCTTTCCAAGCTGCTTGACGCCGAGATGCTGACATGCCGGAAACAAGGACGCCACCGCTATTACCGGCTCAAAAATGGAAAGATTGCACAATCGCTGGAAACCCTGCTCAACATAGCGCCCCCTGCGGAAATTCGCTCTTTCCGGCAGTCAGCCGAAGATCGGGCGGTCAGAAAAGCACGGACATGCTATGATCACCTGGCTGGATCGCTCGGCGTCACACTTGCGGAGCGGCTCGTGGAGATGGGCGTGTTGAAAGAAGAAGAGACGGCTTTTACAGTGACTGAAGCAGGGGAAGTATTTTTGAAGGAGCTTGGCATCGATGTTGGGGAAGTCAAAAAGAAACGGCGCTCTTTTTGCCATAAATGCCTGGATTGGAGTGAAAGGCGGCATCACATTGCCGGCGCCTTAGGCTCCGCATTGCTTGAAGCCTTTATCCGCATGGGCTGGATCGAGCGGCGCCCGCGCACACGAGCGGTTGCTGTAACACCCGCCGGCGCAAAGGAACTTTACCGCCTATTTCATATTTCCATTGAAAAGAACTGACGAAAAACAGTCAGTTCTTTTTCTTCAGATCTTGATAGTTTTCTAACATTCCGGGAGTCAACGCGGCGATCTGTTCACGTCCTCGGCTTCATGGAAAATTTACAATTATATAATGATTTCAAGCATGTTTTGAGGTACAATTCAATATGATTGCAGACGAAATATGGAAATGAGGCTGTTCAATTCCATGAAGGCACATTCTTCATGTTTATGTTATAAAGTCTAAAGACAGGGAGGACTTTATCCGTGAAAAAAATATTATCAACACTTGCGCTTGGGATTGTTCTCGCGCTGGGCTTTCTGGCAGGGAACCTTTTTACAAGCTCAGCTGAAGTTCCGCAGGCAGAAAAAGGCGGCACCGTTCAGTCAAATGAAATCATCAATACGTTTGAAGGCGTTGCCGACTATATCGTGAAATACGGCAGGCTGCCTGACAACTTCATCACAAAAGCCGAGGCGGCAAAATTAGGCTGGGATCCGCAAAAAGGCAATCTGGCAGAAGTAGCGCCTGGAAAAAGCATCGGCGGCGATATTTTTCAAAACAGGGAAAAGCTGCTTCCAGATGCTTCCGGACGCGTATGGAGAGAAGCCGACATCAACTATACATCGGGATTCCGGGGGTCAGACCGGATCGTCTATTCTAACGACAGACTGGTTTATAAAACGACTGACCACTATAAAACGTTTACGAGAATGAGATGATCATATGAAACAAGTCATTTTATACGGAGAAAAGATCACGAGTGTAGCAGATCTTCACAAAGAATTAAAAGAACAGCTGGAGCTTCCGGACTACTATGGCGAAAATCTTGATGCGCTGTGGGATTGTCTGACCGGCTGGGTCGGCATGCCTTTGCTGATCGAGTGGAAGAATGTCGAGAAAAGCCGGATTTACTTGGGCGATCAAGCCGAAGCATATTTGCAGCTTTTTCGCGAAGCCGAAGAAACACTGGACGGCTTTCAGCTGAAAATAGAAGAGTGAAACAGAAAACGAGCGGGCGCTTCAAACAGGCGTCCGCTTATTTTAATTGATCCGTACAGCGGTTCTTCAGTCAAAAAAAGCTTGAACGAAAATCGTTTGGAAATCTGCTGCATTCACATCTTCTTTCGTCAAATCGCGCCCGGTTTGCTTTGTGAAGTGATCCTTCGACAAAATTAACTTTCCGTCCTTTGTCAGCTTGGAAGCGAGCGGGTTTTTATTAAAGGGCGACGCTTCCTCATCGAAAATTGCATCCCGCACACACGTAAGCGCTGTTTCATCGATTGGCGTCAGCGAAAATGCATAGCCGATCTGCCATCCCTCTCCCTTATCCATTTCAAGAAGGTAATCTCCTTTATCTGTCTTTGTTTTCCTGATACGGTAAGCTCCTGTTTTTGAGGTGATGGGTTCACCTGAGAACGGAACGGGTGCAAGCGGCAGGTTGATGCCGAATCCAGTATCCAGCAAATAGGTTTCATCACCTTCCCGCAAAATAACGGCGACATGCGTGCCCGTCAGCGCCCACGCCTGCTCTTTTGCATTAAAAACCGTCCCGCGGACCATGTGAACGGAAAAGCCGAGCTCTGTCAGCACGTAGTAAAGAAAAGCGTTCAAATCATAGCATAAACCGCCCCTTTTATTGTTCAGCAAGGCTTCCGTCAGCCCTGTTTTCGTCATCGCAATCCGTTCGTTTCTTAAAACCGCGCCGTTTTCAAAAGGAAACTGTAAAGCCAGCAGGGATAAAAACTCGGGCAAGTCAGCAAATGTCACCTGCTGACCGGGCTTGTATCCGATCCTTTTAAACAGCGAATCGAGCATCGTCGTCATCGGTTATTCTCCTTCCGCTTTGAATCGATGAGAAAAAGCCAAACCTCATAAAGGTTTAGCTTTTTTCTCTTGAACATATGCAGTCAGTGCATCAAGGGCATCTTGTTCATCGGATCCGTCTGCGATCAGCGTGACTTCCGATCCGGAGCTGACAGCAAGGCTCATCAGCCCCATGATGCTTTTGGCATTCACTTTTTTATCTCCCTTTTCCAGAAAAATATCTGATTGAAAACGGTTGGCTTCTTGAACAAACAATGCCGCCGGGCGCGCTTGAAGCCCCGTTTTTAAAAGAACTTCCACTTTTTGTTGAACCATACGATCTCCCCCATTCCCTATTTTAAAGAGACAGATTGTCCTGAACGCAGCTGCTCAGCTATTTCATCCAGTTTCCTAAGTCGGTGGTT
The DNA here is from genome assembly GCF_037976035.1 of Bacillus sp. FSL K6-0972. NCBI lineage: Bacteria > Bacillati > Bacillota > Bacilli > Caryophanales > Bacillaceae > Bacillus > Bacillus sp. FSL K6-0972. The sequence continues at coordinate 3,725,378 of NZ_CP150260.1, forward strand.
GATGCCCGATTTGCTAATTTTTCCGCTCGACACCATTTCCCCGAGTTCCTTTAAGGTTACTTCCTGATAATCAATGCGGAGCTGGGCGATTTCCCTCAGCTTTTCCGGTAGCGCATCAAGCCCGATTCTTTCGTCGATCAGCTTAATGTTTTCCACCTGCCGCAGAGAAGCGCCGATCGTCTTGTTTAAATTGGCGGTCTCGCAATTGACGAGTCGGTTGACCGAGTTTCTCATATCGCGCACGATCCGGACGTCTTCAAAACGGAGCAGCGAATTATGCGCGCCGATCACATTCAAAAACTCGGTGATTTTTTCGGCTTCCTTCAGATACGTAATGTATCCTTTTTTCCGCTCAAGCGTTTTGCTGTTTAAATGAAACTGATTCATGAGCCTGCACAATGAATCATTATGCTCTTTGTACAGCGAAAAAATTTCGAGGTGGTAAGAAGATGTCTCGGGATTGTTGACAGAACCCCCGGCTAAAAATGCCCCTCTCATATAAGACCGTTTGCAGCATCGTTTTTTGACCAAGTCTTCAGAGATGTTTCGGGCAATGACAAAGTTGTCTCCGAGTATTTTCAAGTCCTCGAGAATCAGCTTGGCATCTTCGATCAGGCGTACGATGTAGACATTGTTTTTTTTCAGTCTCATTTTCTTTCGAACGAGCAGTTCAACGGAAACATCGTATTGTTTCTTCAGCAATGTGTAAATTCTTCTGGCGATGGCCGCATTCTCGGTCTGGACGTCGAGAACCACTTTTCGGTTAGAGAAAGACAATGAACCGTTCATCCGAATGAGGGCAGAGAGCTCTGCTTTCGCGCAGCAATCCTTTACTTCAAGGTTTGTAAGTTCTTTTTTCGTTTCCGATGCAAATGACATATTATAGACACCCCCATTCCAAGGCCTGCTATTCTTTTAACAAATCAAAAAGTAGCGAAGCGACTTTATGTGTATCATGACGGATCACGCCATTCTCGTATGTCACAATCTGGTCCTTGATGACCTCAAGCCCCATCGCAGACAGATCATCAATGTTAAACTGAACGGGCTGAGCCTGCTCCTTCGCATAGCGTTCCCGAATGTTGTCCGGGATTTCCTCATTGTTGACGAGGATCGTATCGATAAACGGACCGCCCATATGCTGGTTAAGCGCTTTTACATGGTCGGCTGCACTGTAATACAGCGTTTCTCCCGGCTGGGTCATCACATTGCAAATATAAACTTTTTTTGCCGGGGCGTTTAAGATCTCTTCCCTTATCTTCGGAACGAGAAGATTTGGCAAGATGCTCGTATACAGGCTTCCTGGGCCGAGAATAATCAAGTCGGCGCCGCGGATCACGTCAATCGTTTCCGGAACGGGTTCGATTTTTTCAGGGGTTAAAAACACCCGTTTAATCCGCTTCCCGTAAGACGGAATCGTCGATTCCCCGGATATGATCTGTCCGTCATCCATTTCCGCGTGAAGGACAACGCTGGTATTAGCCGCGGGCAGAACCCTTCCCCTCACATTTAAGACTTTGCTCATTTCAGTGACGGCGTGAAAGAAATCACCGGTTATATTCGTCATCGCCGCCAAAATCAAATTTCCCAATGAATGGCCGATTAAATCGCCGCCTTTAGAGAAGCGGTGCTGGAACAGGTCTTCAACAAGCGGTTCGACATCAGACAGTGCAGCGAGCACATTTCTGATATCCCCCGGCGGGGGAATTTTAAGCTCATCGCGCAGCCTCCCCGAGCTTCCGCCGTCATCTGCGACCGTCACAATCGCCGTAATGTCAACCGGCTGTTGCTTCAATCCTCTGAGCAATACCGAAAGGCCTGTTCCTCCGCCAAAGATTGCGATTTTTTTCTGATCTGCCATGCTATTTTCTGCTTTTCTTCTCGATGTCCCGGTGAGTAACATGAGTGTAGTAGTCCTTTTTAAAATAATCGGCAAGGTATTCAGCAAGCGTCACAGAACGATGCTGTCCGCCGGTGCAGCCAATCGCGATGACAAGCTGGCTTTTTCCTTCGCGCTTATATGACGGAAGCATATAGCTTAGCAGCTCGGTCAGTTTTTCAAGAAACTTTTGCGTTTCGTTCCATTTCATCACATACGAAGATACTTCCTGATCTTTCCCCGTCAGCGGCCTCATGCTGTCGATATAGTACGGATTCGGAAGAAACCTTACGTCAAACACTAGATCCGCATCGATCGGTAATCCGTATTTAAACCCGAATGACATCACATTCACCGTAAAGGTATGTCCGTGATCTGCCGCAAAATGCTGAACGATTTTTTCGCGCAGGTCCCTCGGTTTCATATCGGATGTATCATAAATGATTTGAGAGCGGCCTTTCAGCTCTTCGAGAAGCTCCCGTTCCGTTTGGATGCCCTCAAGCGGCAGGCCCGTTGTCGCAAGGGGGTGGGATCTTCTTGTCTCTTTATATCTTGAAACGAGAACCGAATCCTTGGCATCTAAAAATAAAATTCGCGGGGTGATCCAGGACGTTTCCCCGATTTCGTCAAGCGCTGCAATCAGGCTGTCAAAAAACTCGCGGCCGCGCAAATCCATAACAAGGGCGACTTTGCTCATTTTTGAACTTGATTCCTTCATCAGCTCCAAAAATTTCGGCAGCAAAGATGGCGGCAGATTATCGACACAGAAAAAACCGAGATCTTCAAAGCTTTGAATCGCCACTGTTTTTCCTGCCCCAGACATTCCGGTTATGATCACAAGCTGTATATCATGGCCTCCATTCGCATTCATGCTTCTCTCCCCCTCTTATGTTTATTCGCCTTGCGGGTCGAGGCGATAGGACAGCAATTCAAAGTCAGGCGTATACGTAAAGGTGCCGTGAAGCAGTCCTTTGCCTTTCAGCATAAAATCAAGAATATGGACGTCGCCCGGCGCCATCGGCAAGCTTCCGACGTCCCCCGCCTGATGCCACTTGATAATGCCTTCTTCTGACTCTTCTACATGCTTGCCTGTATAATGATCGGCGACGAATGTGAACATCATCCATTCAGATACGACCTGATCATTTTCCTTTATGATAAAGGTGAATATTCCTTTCAGCTGCGGGTTCAGCACATACAGTCCCGTCTCTTCGCGGTATTCCCTGATGACGGCGTCCCTGACGGTTTCCCCGCTTTCCATTTTGCCGCCGGGGGCTACCCACCAGCCTCGTCTGGGTTTTTGCAGCAACAGGACTTTATCACCTGAAGTCAGCACACAATTCGTCACTCTTTGCAAAGTCTGTCACCCATCCTTTTATTCCTTCAATTCTTTTTTCTATTATACCGTTTCCTGTCCCCGCTCACAATGAACATGCAGTTCCGCCGCGAAAATCGCCTTTTTCCGGGCTGTTTTAAGGCTTTTTCCGGGTAAAACTTAAAGAAACAGCTTTTTCAGCGAATGGAAGCGCTTGCGAAAACCGTTCTTTTATTCTATTTTACAGCAAAAACGGCCGTTTCAATATTGAAATTTGAACAACTTGTGAAATTTGTAAAAAATTCTCTTTGTGGAAAAATAAAACAAAAAAAGGACACGGATAAGATCATCCGTGCCAATAAAATTCATTATAAAAGGGGGTCAATTACTATACCTATCATAACGAATAATTGTTTCACTGGTGTTACAGGGCGGTTAAATCATGATGACGATTAAAATGCGTTATTTTACAGCCTTTTCTTTCTCTTTCAGCTCTTCGATATAGTGCTGAACGCTCTGTGCGGCAATGCTTCCGTCGCCTGTTGCCGTTACGATTTGGCGAAGGGTTTTCTCGCGGATGTCGCCCGCTGCAAAAATACCTTCTACTTTTGTTTCCATCCGTTCATTTGTCACGATGTAGCCCTCTTCATTTGTAATGCCGAGGTTTTTGAACGGCTCTGAAAGCGGCAGCATGCCGATGTAGATAAAGACGCCGTCAGTCCGGAACTCTTCTTCTTCGCCCGTGACCGTATCGACCAGTGTTACTTTGCCGACCTTTCCGTCTTGTTCATGAATTTCCTTGACCGTCTTGTTCCAGAGAAAGTCGACTTTTTCGTTGTCAAACGCCCGCGCCTGAAGGATGCTTTGCGCTCTCAGCTTATCGCGGCGGTGGACGATCGTTACTTTCGAAGCGAAACGGGTTAAGTACACGCCTTCTTCAACAGCGGAGTCTCCTCCTCCGACAACGACCAGCTCTTTGTTTTTAAAGAATGCGCCGTCGCAAACCGCACAATAAGAAACACCGCGGCCGCCCAGCTCTTTTTCGCCAGGTACGCCGAGCTTCTTATATTCGGCGCCTGCTGTGATGATGACCGCGCGCGCTTTAAATTCTTTTGATCCTGCTTTGACGATCTTATAGTCTCCTTCATCGACGACTTCTTTAATATCGCCGTACGCATACTCTGCACCGAACTTTTTCGCATGTTCAAACATTTTATTTGAAAGCTCGGGTCCCAGAATGCTTTCAAATCCCGGATAGTTTTCGACATCCTCCGTATTGGCCATCTGTCCGCCCGGAACGCCTCTTTCAACCATCAAAGTCGACAGGTTCGCCCTTGACGTATAAACGGCTGCCGTCATTCCCGCAGGACCTGCTCCTATAATAATGACGTCATACATTTTTTCTTCTGACACAATGTTCACTCCTTCATGAATCTTATGCTGGCAAGCAGTCCATTCCTGTTAAATAAGATTCCCTTCTTATATCTTCCTTACCCATATCCTATAAAATATCATGAATAATCGCTATTTTTTTGCTCACATAATAAAACAGGCTGAACATTGAAGTTCACACCTGTTTCTATAGATGTTCTTTTAATGTACGTTCATACTTTGAAAGCGTTCCGGGCGAAATCTGGAAAATTCTCGCAGTTTCAGCTTTTGTCAGGCGCTCCTGATGCTCCGTCTTCCAAATATAATAGATCGCCGCGGCAAGCCCGCCGGCATTTTTCAGTTGAAGGCCGTAAGCCCTGATCTGCTGAATGACATAGAAAATCCAAAAGCACATGGCCTCCTGCTCAATCGCTGACTGATCCGCTTGTTCAATTGCTTTTGCAGTCCTGTAAGCAAGAAGCGCGTCTTTTGAATCAACGGCTGCACCGCTTTCCCCGTAAAGCACAAGTCTGACAAACTGATCTTCAAACGGCGTTTTTGCCATCTGTGAATCAAGCACCGCTTTCAGCTGAGCTTTTTCCCCTTTTCTTCCGCTGATATAATATGCGGCAAGGCGCTCTTCAAGCGGACGCTGGACAGGTTTCTTTTCCTTCCGTTCTTTCCACGGCTCCATGCGGGCGTCATCCGGATACTCTTCCTGCATCTTTTTCCATACAGACCGGGCAAATTGAGCGCGGCCGGTGTAATAAGCCGAGCAGGCGAGCCAGTAATAAAAGGTTTCATCTCCTTCAAATCCCATACGGTAGAGTGATTTCAGCCATTTAAACCCGAGATCGTATCTGCCGACGAGGGATAGCGTGGCGCCGAGCTTATACCTTTGCTCAAACAGCATCGGATAAATATTGGAAAGCTGTTCGGAAAGCGCCTCGACCTTATCGTCCCGTCGTTCATAGTGATAAAAAATGAGAAGATTGCAAAGAGCATGCAGGTTTCCATGGCTTTTTTCCAAGACCGTAAAAATCGTCGTTTTGGCTTTCTGAACGTCCCCGGCATAAAAGTATGCCAGTGCAAGGTTGTTATAAGCCGACCAAAACTCAGGGTAATCGGAAATGATTTCTTCAAGCATCGCGATCGATTCCTGAAGCTGTCCATTTTCCAGCAGTGATTTCGCCCGATCCTGTTTCAAAATCAGGTCGTCCTGATCGAACTGCGAATAGCCCTGATCTTCCTCTCCCATATCCAATAAATCAAGGAGCTCCGCATTCTCCTCGCTGAACTCGCCGTCAGGATCTTCCTTTAAATAAGTCTCCGCTGCTTTATAGGCTTCGTGAAAAAGACCGAGGTGCGCATAGTTGTTCGCTTTAAAATAGTAGCATTCAGTCATTTTTTCATTGATGTTCTTCAGGATAAAGTCCAAAAGTTCATTTGATTGCTGATAAAAGCCCATTTCCGTATAAATAACCGCAAGTTGGGACAGCATTCCCGTGTTTTCAGGTTCAAGAAAAATCGCTCTCTGAATGAGCTTGCTCGCGCGGGATAAATTTCGCTCTCTGTATGCTTTGAGCCCTTTATGATAAAAATATTGCCCATCTTGGAACAGTTGGACAATTCTCGAATCTTTATGATGTTCAGAAGTGTACTTTCCCACAGATACCCTCCATTTCAAACTATATACCGTAGAGTAGTATAACATAGTTTCCAGCAGGCTTAACAGGCCAAAAACAAGTTTCGAGAAAATTCTCTTCATTTTCCACATATGGTTTTTTCACCATTCTATTCCGGACGTTTGGAGCACCGGATCGCATAGGGCTTTCAGAAGGCTCAAGGTGCGTTTTATATCGGAAGTACGCTTTTCAATTTAACCCTCGCAAAATCTTTTTTTAGCACTTGATGGTGACGAATGTATGTTCTCATTGTATGATAATAGAAAGGGGGTTCATCAGATGGAAAAAGGCGGATCAATAGAATTGAAGCATTTCTCAGAAGAACATTCAGCTGCGCTTCTCGAATTCGAGCTTCCTGAAGAACAGCATCGATTTACCGCGCTTCCGAAAGAGGTTTTAAAACGGACGGACGGTCAGTTTCCAATCGTGATTTTAAGCGAAGGCGAGCCTGTCGGATTCTTTATCCTGCATGCGACCGAGCGGGTAAAAGATTATTCGGACAACCCGGACGCCATGCTGTTAACGGCGTTATCCGTCGACAGAAAGCACCAGGGAAAAGGTTTTGCAAAAGAAGGAATGCTTAAACTTCCTGAGTTTGTCGCCAAGGAGTTCACCCATTGTCATGAAGTCGTGCTGGTTGTGAACGTGAAAAATACCGCGGCCCAGCACCTGTATGTTAAAGCCGGATTTGCCGACACAGGGGAAAGAAAAACGGGGCCGATCGGAGAGCAAATCGTGATGAAATTAAACATCAAATAGCTCCCCTATCGGGAAAACACCCAAAAGGCAAACTGCCTTTTGGGTGTAAGCAATGTGCTTATGATTCAGATCCTTCATGGCGCTCTTTCAGGACTCCAAGCACATCATCAAGCGGAAGGGACTGCTCCCTCAGCAAAACGAGCAGATGGTAAAGAAGGTCAGCCGCTTCCCATTTCAGCTCTTCAGGATCACGGTTTTTTGCAGCGATGATGACTTCTGCTGCCTCTTCGCCAACCTTCTTCAAAATCTTGTCAACGCCTTCACGGAACAAATATGTTGTATATGCGCCTTCAGGCATTTCAGCCTGCCGTTTGGCAATGACGGTTTCAAGTTCATTGATGATGTCAAAGCGGCCGCCATCAGTCTGTCTGATATGTTCGCCGGGCGAGAAACAGCTGTAGCTTCCTGTATGACAGGCCGGCCCCGCCGGTTCGACCAGCACGATGAGCGCATCCTGATCACAGTCAAGCCTGATGTCTTTCACACGCTGAATGTTTCCTGACGTCGCTCCCTTATGCCAGAGCTCTCCACGCGATCTGCTGAAAAACCATGTCTCCTTTGTTTCCAGCGTTTTTTCAAACGATTCTTTATTCATATAAGCAAGTGTCAGCACTTCCTTGCTCGCTGCATCCTGAACAATCGCCGGGATCAAGCCGGCTTCATTAAATGTCAACTCGTCTGCCTTGATCATCTTACATTCACCCCGTGCTCTTTTAAATAAGCTTTTACTTCTTTTACAGATGTTTCTTTGTAATGAAAGATAGATGCGGCAAGAGCCGCGTCCGCCCGGCCTTCTGCAAACGCATCATATATGTGGTCCGCATGACCTGCGCCTCCGGATGCAATGACCGGGACTGAAACAGCTTCTGACACAAGCTTTGTGAGTCTGCAGTTAAACCCGTTCTTTTCTCCGTCAGAATCCATGCTTGTCAGCAGGATTTCACCAGCTCCTCGCTGAACGGCTTCCTTCGCCCATGAAACGGCCTCAAGGTCCGTCTTTTTCCGTCCGCCGTGTGTATAAACATAGTACAGATCAGCTTCCGGATCGTATTTTGCATCAATCGCGACGACAATGCATTGAGAGCCGAAAAAGTCAGCGCCTTCCGTTATCAGTTCCGGACGGAGAACGGCAGCCGTATTGACGGAAACTTTATCGGCTCCGGCCCGCAGGATCGTTTTCATATCATCCAAACGATTGATGCCGCCGCCGACGGTAAACGGGATCGCCAGCTTGGCCGCTACTCTTTCAACGACGTCAACCATCGTTTTTCTCCCTTCATGGGAAGCCGATATATCGAGAAAAACAAGCTCATCGGCGCCTTCATGATCATATACTTCCGCCAGTTCAACGGGGTCGCCGGCATCTTTCAATTCAACAAACTGTACACCTTTGACAACGCGTCCGTCTTTTACGTCCAAACACGGGATAATTCGTTTTGTGATCACTTTGCCGCCACCCTTTCAAGCGCTTCAGCCACAGTAAATTGGTTGGTATAAAGAGCTTTTCCGACAATAGCGCCGCAGACGCCTTCCGAAGCGCGGGAAGCGAGCGCCTCAAGATCGGCGAGAGAGCTGACGCCGCCGGAGGCAATGACTTGTTTGCCGGTTGCCTTGGCAAGCTCTACTGTACTGTTGATATTCGGTCCTGACAGCATTCCGTCAGTTGCAATGTCAGTAAAGATAAAAACTTCTGCACCTTCATTTGCCAGCTCACGGCCAAGCTCTTCCGCTCTAACGGAGGAGGTCTCAAGCCACCCTTCAGTTGAAACAAATCCGTCTCTTGCGTCAAGACCGATTGCGATATGCCGACCGTAGGCTTTCAGCATTTTTTTGACAAACTCGGGATTTGATACGGCAGAGCTGCCTAGGATCACCCTCTCAACGCCTTGCGACAAGTAGTCATAGACGTCTTTTTCAGTTCTGATGCCGCCGCCGATCTGCACTTTAACGTTGAGCTCAGCTGCAATGCTTATGACGTGGCTGTCGTTCACTTTTTTGCCTTCCCTTGCCCCGTCCAAATCGACAAGATGAATCCAGTTTACCCCCGCTTCAGCAAACAGGGAGGCCATCTCCAGAGGGGAATGACCGTAAATCGTTTCTTTTTCGTAATCTCCCTGGAGGAGCCTGACGCACTTGCCGTTTCTCATATCAATGGCAGGGTATACAGTAAACTCGCTCATTTTTTCACCTTCTGTTCTTGTGTAAACTGCTTGAACCGCTTTAAGATCGACATGCCGACCGTACTGCTTTTTTCCGGATGGAACTGGGCGCCGTATACATTGCCAAGACCGACGACAGCGGGCACACGCACACCGTATTCGGCGCTGGCAAGCAAAGCCTCCACTTCGATTCCGCTGACATAATACGAGTGAACGAAATACGCGAATCCTTCTTTCGCTTTTGGCAATAGCGGCGAGTCGCGGTGGACCGTAAGAAGATTCCAGCCCATGTGAGGCACTTTTAAGCGATTTCCCGCTTGATCACAGTCTTTCAGTTTAACGACTTTTCCTTTCAAAAGGCCGAGCCCTTCTGACGCCCCGCGTTCTTCGCTTTCTTCAAATAAAAGCTGCATGCCGAGGCATATGCCGAGAAGAGGTTTTCCTTCGCTTGCAGCATCTTGAATAAATGTTTTCAGGCCGGTTTCGGTTAAAATCTTCATTGCATCCCGAAAAGCGCCGACTCCCGGAAGGATATAACTGTCCGCTTTCTTAAGTTCATCCGGATGCTCGGACACGAAATAAGGGGCATCGATCCGTTCAAGCGCTTTAGAAACGCTGTACAGGTTTCCCATTCCGTAATCTATGACACCGATCATTTACAGCATTCCTTTCGTTGATGGAATTCCTTTGACCCGCGGATCGATCAATGTCGCTTCATCAAGCGCACGTCCCAGCGCTTTAAAAATCGCCTCGATCATATGGTGGGTGTTCGTACCGTAATGAACGATGACATGAAGATTCATTCGTGCTTCCAGGGCAAACTTCCACAAAAATTCATGGACAAGCTCTGTATCAAATGTTCCAACTTTCCGGCTCGGGAATTCGGCTCTGAACTCGAGGTGCGGCCTGTTGCTCAGATCAATCGCAACCTGGGCGAGCGCTTCATCCATCGGCACCATGCTCGAACCGTAGCGTTTGATTCCTTGTTTATCTCCGAGCGCTTCCAAAAGCGCCTGTCCGAGACAAATTCCGATATCTTCCGTCGTATGATGGTCGTCAATTTCAACATCGCCTTTCGCTTCAATTGAAAGGTCAAACTGCCCGTGTTTTGTAAATAAATCGAGCATATGTGTCATAAACGGGACATCCGTTTGAATATCAGCTTTTCCTTCTCCGTCAATATGAAAGGATAATTTAATATCAGTTTCATTGGTTTTTCTTGCCCGTTCGGCTTTTCTCATCAGTCTTCCTCCCGGTTTCTGGATTCAATTGCTCTTGCATGGGCTTCAAGCCCTTCCAATCTGGCAAAGGCCGCAATGTTCTCAGCATTTGCGCGGAAAGCTTCCCTGCTGTAGGAAATGATGCTGGAGCGCTTTTGGAAGTCTGTCACATTTAGCGGACTTGAAAATCTGGCTGTACCGTTAGTCGGCAGGACATGATTAGGGCCTGCAAAATAATCGCCCACCGGCTCTGAACTGTAGCGGCCCAGGAAAATGGCGCCCGCGTGTTTGATCTGTCCGAGCAGCGCATCAGGCTGAGCTGTTAAAATTTCCAAATGTTCAGGAGCGAGCTCATTGATGACGGAAACTGCTTCATTCATCGTCTCTGTAACATAGATCAGGCCGTAGTTGTCAATCGACTGCCGTGCAATCTCTTTTCTCGGAAGATGTTCGAGCTGTTCGTAAACCTCTTTTAAAACGGATTCGGCAAGCGTCTTTGAATTGGTGACAAGAATGCTCGATGCCATCGCATCATGCTCAGCCTGTGAAAGTAGATCAGCGGCGATTTCCCGGTAGTTTGCCGTACTGTCAGCAAGTATGGCGATTTCACTTGGGCCTGCGATCATATCGATATCAACCTGGCCGAATACTTCCCGTTTAGCCAAGGCGACGTAAATATTTCCGGGTCCCGTTATTTTATCGACGGGGGAAATGGTTTCCGTTCCATAAGCCAATGCGGCAATCGCCTGGGCACCACCCATTTTGTAAATCTCTGTAACGCCAAGCTCTGCAGCCGCCGCCAGCACTCCCGCCGACAATTTGCCGTCTTTTCCCGGAGGTGAAACAAGGACAATGCGATCGACGCCTGCAACAAGCGCCGGAATGACATTCATCAGAACGGATGATGGGTAAGCAGCCGTTCCGCCGGGCACGTACACCCCCGCTGAATCAAGCGGCGTAATTTTTTGGCCGAGCATCGTTCCGTCCTTGCGGTGGTAAAACCATGATGTTGTGAGCTGCCGTTCATGATATTCTTTAATGTTGAAAATCGCCGCCTGAATAATCTCGAGATCACGCTGATTGAGCGTGCTATATGCTTCCTTGATTTCCTCTTCGGAAACGCGAAAGTCGGCCACATCCGCTCCGTCAAATTGCCTTGTGAATGCGGAAACAGCTGAATTCCCGTTCTTTTTCACTTCTTCGATAATGCCGCGGACTGCTTTTCTTTGTTCCTCCGTTCCGGCGTCAATGGTGCGCTTTAATGAAACCGGCGTATTTCCGCTGATGGATTTGATCTTCATTTTGCTTTTTCCCCTTCCACAATAAGAGAAAGTCTTGAAGCCATTTCATCGATGACTGCGTCTTTCATTCGGTAGCTGACAGGATTTACGATTAAGCGGGACGTGATGTCGCAAATTTTTTCGGTTTCAACTAGCCCGTTTTCCCGCAAAGTCTGCCCTGTTGATACGATATCAACGATTCGGCCGGCAAGCCCGATCAGCGGAGCAAGTTCAATCGAACCGTTGAGCTTGATGATTTCCACTTGTTCCCCCTGCTCCCTGAAGTAGCTTGATGCGACATTCGGGTACTTGGTCGCAACCCGGGGCGCAACGCTGTCGGCCGCCGTCTCGGGCAAGCCGGCTACGGCAAGACGGCATTTGCTGATGTTTAAATCAAGAACCTCATAGACATCGCGTTCTTCTTCTAGCAGGACATCTTTGCCGGCGATTCCGGCATCGGCCACCCCGTGCTCGACATATGTTGTGACATCTATCGGCTTGGCGAGGATAAAGCGAAGATTTTCTTCAGGCACTTGAATGATCAGCTTTCTCGAATCGTCGAATTCTTCAGGAAGCTGATAGCCTGCTTTTCGAAGCATATCGGCCGCTTCCTCAAATATCCGCCCTTTCGGCATCGCAATCGTCAATTCCTTACCCATGCTTCTCTTCCTTTCTGGCCCCGATAAAATAGGTCACGTTTTGAAAAGACTTCGTCATTTGATCAATATCTCCGATTCCCGCTAAGTCCTGCATGACGACTTTTTTGCCTTTACCTCGTTCTTCTTCGGCAAATCTGATTGCCTCTTTTCTCTGTTCCGTGCTGAAGATGACGACATCGATTTTTTCTTGTTCTTCCGCCGGCTTCAATGCTTCCAGCAGCCTGTCAGTCCTGATGCCGAAACCGGTTGCCGGAGCGGGTGAGTCGAAGCGGCCGAGTAGCTGATCATATCTGCCGCCGTTTCCGATCGGAAAGCCGACGTTTTCAGCATAGATTTCAAACAAAACACCGGTATAGTAGCTCATATGGCTGACCATGCCTAAATCGAACTTAATGTCGTCCGTGCAACCATAGTCGCCGAGCGTCTCCCAAAGCGTCTCCAGTTCTGAAACCGCACGTTTTCCTTTTTCAGAATCGATGATGGATGCCGCTCTGCTGCACGTTTCAATACCGCCCCTCAGCTCCAAAAGCTCCAGCAGCCTGCTTTTATCAATTGAGGATAAATTGAGGGATTTTACATGCTCCCGGTAGCCGACATAGTTCTTCTCGTATAAATAGCGCCGTAGGACATGAGCCCTTTCTTCATTCCCTAAAACCTCCACAAAAAGGGCGTCTAAAATCCCGACATGGCCGATTGAGATTTTAAATGAAGTCAGGCCGGCATTTTTAAGCGAAAAAATGACGAGCGCAATCACTTCAGCGTCAGCACTTGTAGATCCATCGCCGATCAGTTCAACGCCGACTTGCTCAAATTCGGCGGGGCGCCCGCCTTCACGCTCCTGTGCCCTGAACACATTTGCAGCATAGCCCACTCTGAGCGGATGATCATCTTTATGAAGCTTTGAGGCCGCCACCCTGGCGATCGGAGCCGTCATGTCAGGCCTCAACACGAGCGTCTGCCCCTCCTGATCGAGGAGTTTAAACAACTGCTGGTCCAATATGGCCGACTGCACACCGACCGTATCATAAAATTCAAGGGCCGGAGTCTCCATGAACTGATACCCCCACAAGGCCATCACCTCTGTTAATGAAGAGCGCACCTTTTTCTTTGTTTCGTAAAGCACAGGCAGCGTATCCCGCATGCCATGCGGTTTTTCAAACATAAACATTTACACTTGCACCCCCATAACGGTTTGAAGGAAAATTCCGAATCCTTTAGTTCGCTAATATGATAATATGCTAACAGATAAAAGAATCAAAATCAACAGCCTCTCTTAAAATAGACTCTGACACCGTATAGGAAATGATAACTTTTATGTAATAAACATCTTGATGTTATAATATATATACGATCGCAAATCTTTGCCTTAACCAAACCAGCAACGGGAAGACAGGAGACTCAGAATGAAATTTTTCAAAACTCTTTTTTATATTTTTTTCGTAGCAGTTCTTATGACCGCCGTTCTTATTCTGTTTTCTAAAGATGCGTTAAGCCCGTTAGCCGAAATGTTGCACAGCAGCCATAAAACTGCTGCTGACAATGGGAACAATAAAGGAGAGCGTCAGCCGCTTGACGTTCCGCTGATCAACCAAATGGACTCGCCGAAGCTTTATAACGGCTGTGAAGTCGCCAGCCTGGCAATGATCTTAAACTACAGCGGATATAGTGTCACAAAAACTGAACTTGCCAATGAGGTGAAAAGAGTGCCTCTGCAATATGAAAACGGCTTAAAGGGAAATCCTAACGACGGCTTTGTCGGAGATATGGAAAACGGACCCGGACTGAGTGTCTACCATGGTCCGATTTACGATTTGGCCTATTCATACGCAGGTACTAAAGCGGTCGATTTGACGGGGAGTGAGCCGGGAAAAATTTATGAACAGCTGAATCAGGGCAGACCGGTTTGGGTCATCACCACTGTACATTTCACCCCAGTCAACGATATGGAAACATGGAATACACCGTCAGGCAAAGTCGATGTGACGTACAGCGTTCACAGTGTTGCCGTGACAGGCTATGATGAGGATTACGTTTATTTGAATGATCCGTACGGATATAAAAACAGAAAAACAGACAGAGAAAATTTCGAGAAATCATGGAAACAGATGGGCAGTCAGGCGATCGTGATCGCCGCCTAAAAAGGCAGATTAATCCCTGCCTTTTTTTAGTTCTTTCAACCCTCATTAAAATAAGCCGCTTTACCCTTTTGACAAATCCAACATACAGAAGATAACATTATCGCGTGTGTTTAATTTACTGTTTTTTCATAATATTCAAATTATTTGTTTACATTCAGCAAACTCGCATATATGATAGTACCGAAATAGGTGTCTCATCTTATTGCAAAAGGACCAGAAATTATTTTCATCTAAGGGAGACAAACATCTGTATCAAAAATATTTCTTGAGGAGGATGGAAATGATGAAGAGATTAGCAGGTACAATTATTTTGTCTGGTTTGCTCGTATGCGGGTTTGGACAGGCTCTGCCTGAAAAAGCTTTGGCCGCCGAGGTCGTTCACAAAACGATCGTAGTCGGGAAAGGCCAAACGTATGACGGAAAAGGCAAGCGGCTGATTGCAGGTCCGGAGCTGGGGGACGGCAGCCAGCGCGAAGATCAAAAACCGATTTTCAAAGTGGAGGATGGTGCAACGCTCAAAAATGTGGTGCTAGGCGCTCCTGCTGCTGATGGTGTTCACACTTATGGAAACGCCTCCATAAACAATGTTGTTTGGGAAGATGTCGGCGAAGATGCCTTGACTGTCAAAAGCGAAGGAAGTGTCACGATTAACGGAGGATCGGCCCGGCTTGCCGCGGACAAAATCTTTCAAATTAATAAAGCGAGCACATTTACCGTGAAAAATTTCACTGCCGATCAAGGAGGTAAATTCATTCGCCAGCTCGGAGGCTCGACATTTAAAGCCGTGGTCAATATTGATAACTGTACGATTACAAACATGAAAGAGGCCATCTTCAGAACCGACAGCAGTACAAGTTCCGTTACGATGACAAATACAAGGTACTCAAAAGTCGGAAAGAAATGGATCGGTGTGAAGCATATTACGGAAAGGAACAATCATGAATTTTAACGCTGATTGCAAATAAAAGCCCCCGCTCTTTATTTAGCGGGGGGCTCCAATCTTTTTTCCATTTCTTCTTTTGTATAGATCAGCTGCATCGGATTGCCGCCGACAAAAGCGCCCGGAGGCACATCTTTATGAACGAGCGTACCGGCAGAAATGACTGCGCCGTCTCCGATTTCGACGCCTGGAAGGATCGTCGTATTGGCTCCGATCATGACTTCATCGCCGATGATAACCTCGCCGAGCCGATATTCTTTTATTAAATACTCGTGCGCCAAAATGGTCGTATTATAGCCGATCACGGTGTTTCGCCCGACTGAGATTTTTTCAGGAAACATGATATCCGGCATGACCATTAAAGCAAATGAACATTTCTCTCCGATTTTCATCCGCAAAAACGTCCGGTACATCCAGTTTTTCATTCCAAGAAACGGCGTATAGCGCGCCGCCTGAATGATGATAAAGTTTTTGACCACTTTAAAAAACGGAACAGTCTGATAGATGTGCCATAAGGAATTAGCGCCGGACACCGGGTAGCGCTTCGTCTTTCTCAAACTTTCTCCACTCCAAGAATGTGAAGGAGATCGCTCATTTGCTGAAGCATAAAATCAGGCTCGTGTTTGGCCAGGCTTTCTTCTCCTTTAATCGTCCATGCAACGCCTGCTGTTTTCGTTCCGGCATTCTTCCCGGCTAAAATATCGTGGTAATTATCACCGATCATGATGGCTTCTTCCGGACGGCTGCCAAGCTTGGAAAGGGCAAGCAAAACAGGCTCGGGATCAGGCTTCGGCCGCTCGACGTCATCCAGCGTCACAACCGTCTCGAAAAAGGCATCAAGCCCCGTCAGTTTAAGCCCCATGATGACGGTGTCCCGCAGCTTTGTCGTGACGATGCCGAGCTTATACCCTTCTTCCGCAAGGCGTTCAAGCGTCTCGTAAACCGTCTCATACTCGGTTACCAGTTCATCATGCATCTGATGATTAAATGTCCGGTACATGGTGATCATTTCTTCAGCCTTATCCTTTTGAATGCTTGAGAACGTTTCATAAAGGGAAGGTCCGATGAAAGCAAGGACATCCTCCCGTTTATAGCGTCCCGGTGCATAATGATCGAGCGTGTGCAAAAATGAGGCGATAATCAGCTCATTTGTATTGATGAGCGTTCCATCCAAATCAAATAAAACCGTATTAACTTTCATACAAAGCTTCCTTTCTGCGAACGGAATAACCCGGCTTTCTCCAGATGCGCGATATCGCGATCGTCAGCAGAATCGCGGTTATAAGCCTGATCAATAAAAGAGGCCAGACCGGAATGCCGAGCGGGATAAATACGAGTGTGTCTTCAACAACCGCGTGGCAGGCGACGAGAAAAATAAAAGCAAGCGTTACATCCCTTTTGCTGACGCCGTCTTCTTCGACCGCTTTGATCATAACACCGGCCCCGTATGCAAGGCCGATCGTCAGCCCGGCAACCATCGTCATTGAAGTGTTCTCTTTCATTCCGAGCATTCTCGTCAGCGGTGCAAACCACCTTGAAAAAGTATTCAGCCAGCCGAGGTCTCTCATATATTGAATGATGATCATCAGCGGTATCACGATGGCTGCAAGCTGAAGGACACCAAGACCCGCCTTGGTCACGGCTTCAAGCGCAATTTCAAACCAGCCGGAAGGCGCAGCGCTTTTCGCTGAGATCAAGCCGTATTTGGCCGCATCCTGCCCGCCATGCCAGACAAGATTGATGATAATGGCCGAAAAAACAGCGAGACCGATGCGCACCAGTAAAATAAGCCATATTTTAATTCCGACCCTTGAAGCAACGGTCGATTCGATAATTAAATTGTGGCAAAACGACAGCATCACCGCTAAAATAAACACTTCTTTAACCGACAGATCAAGCGTTAAAATCCCTGCAATTCCGGCATACAAGTTCAGCATGTTGCCGAGCACAAGCGGTATCGCCGCTTCCCCTGATAACCCGAAAATTCCCATCGCCGGCGTGATCAGCTTGATCAACCAGTCCATCACCGGTGTATGCTGCAGCAGGCTGACAATCAGCGTGACAGGAAAAATCACTTTTCCGAGCGTCCACGTCGTTTTCAGCCCCGCTACAGCACCGGCTTTTAAAGTTCCCTTCATTGCTGTCTCCCCTTTGTAAAATCGCTACATCTCCTGATAACGTTTAATCTCTCTGCCTTTGAAACGTCTGTAGGCTATCAGCGCAGCCGCACAGAGGATCAGTACGATCGAAATAACCTGTGCGATGCGAAGGTTCTCCGTCAGCATCAGGCTGTCAGTTCTTAGCCCTTCGATAAAGTAGCGTCCCATCGAATACCAAATGACGTAGATTAAGAACAGCTCGCCTCTCTTTAAATTCGCTTTTCTTAAAAGAAGCAGAACGACGACTCCCGTGAAGCTCCACAGTGATTCATACAAAAAGGTAGGCTGGTAGTACTGTCCGTCAATATACATTTGATTAATGATAAAATCAGGCAGGTGGAGGTTTTCTAAAAACGCTCTTGACACCGCCTCACCGTGCGCTTCCTGGTTCATAAAGTTTCCCCAGCGGCCGATTGCCTGACCCAGCAGGATGCTTGGAGCAGCGATATCAGCCAGCTTCCAAAACGAAAGCCCTTTGACCTTCGCATAAATGATACCCGTCAGCACGGCGCCGATCAGTCCGCCGTGGATCGCAAGGCCGCCGTTCCATATTTGAATAATCTGGTCCGGATGTTCACTGTAATAACCCCATTGAAAAATGACATAGTATGCCCTTGCACATAAAATCGCAATCGGGATCGCAAAAAGCACCAAATCGACAAAGGTGTCCTTATGCAGTCCCCTCCGTTCGCCTTCCCTGACCGCCAGCCACAAGCCCAGCAAAGCGCCAAGGCCGATGATAATGCCGTACCAATGGACAGCGATCGGCCCCAGGTGAAAAGCAATCGGATTTAAAGGTTCAATCGTTTCATTCATATTGTCAGCTCCTATTCTTCAAGCTCACCATCTTCAATCACATCCGCAAGCTTATGAGTAAATTGCTCCGCGGCATTCAGCCCCATTCTCTTCAGTCTGAAGTTCATTGCGGCTACTTCGATGATGACGGCAAGATTTCTTCCCGGACGAACCGGAATTGTCAGCTTCGGAACGTCTGTATCAATAATTTTCATTGTGTCTTCTTCAAGCCCTAAGCGGTCATACTGCTTTCCTTGCTCCCAAAGCTCCAGGCTCATCACAAGGGTAATCCGCTTAAAGCTTCTGACCGCCCCCGCGCCAAATAACGTCATGACATTGATAATGCCAAGGCCTCTGATTTCTAGGAGATGCTCAATTAATTCAGGCGCGCTTCCGATCAATGTATCCTGGTCTTCCTGTCTGATCTCAACGCAGTCATCAGCCACAAGACGATGGCCTCTTTTGACAAGCTCCAAAGCCGTTTCGCTTTTTCCAACGCCGCTCTTTCCGATAATCAGCACCCCGACGCCGTAAACGTCGACGAGGACGCCGTGAATCGCAGTTGTCGGAGCCAGCTGGCTTTCAAGAAAATTTGTCAGACGGCTTGTCAGGCGCGTCGTCTTCAGCGGGGAACGAAGCACAGGCACGCCGTTTTCTTCGGAAGCCTCCACGAGTTCAGGCGGAATCGGCAAATCACGGGAAAGGATGATCGCCGGTGTAATTTCCGTGCATAACGACAGCATCCGCTGCTTTTTTTCTTCCTCTGGAAGCTTTTCAAAAAAGGTAATCTCGGTCTTCCCCAGCAGCTGAACCCTCTCTTTAGGGTAGTATGTAAAATAACCAGCCATTTCAAGGCCCGGTCTTGATAAATCGCTCATCGTAATCGGGCGGTTGATCCCTTCTTCTCCGCTGATGAGCTCAAGCTTAAATTTATCCATCACATCTTTTGTTCGAACTTTCGGCACGATTGATGCACCCTCCTCTTCTCAGATGAAGAACTAGACATTCAGCTTTATTCTATCACTTTCAAAATGAACCTAAAACATTTTTTGAAAATGGCGCCTTGACACTTCGATGAAGTGCTTTCTTTCAAAGCGAAAAATCAGTAGTATGTAAAGAGGAACGTGAAAAGGAAGTGAAGAACCGTTGAAATACAATATTCATGATACAACCGTGCTGAACGAAGACATTTTGACCCCGGAAGAGAAAGAGACATGGGTTCTTTATATGAAAGTGCTGACCGCTGCCGGCTTGGGGGATGTCTCCGAATGGATGAAGCTCGATCTCAGCATGCCGCAAATGAAGGTTTTAATGCTTCTGAACAACCACGGCACATTGAAAGTCTCCGAAATTGCCGAAAAAATGGGAGCTTCCCTTTCGAATATGACCGGACTGCTCAGCCGCCTTGAACAGGCGAACTTCATCAAAAGAACACATTCAGAGCAAGACCGGCGAACGATTGTTGTTGAATTAACCGAAGATGCGAAGGGGATTTTTCGAAGCCTTTACAAAAAAGGGCACGAAAAGCTCAAAAAAGCGCTGCTGAAGCTGAATGAACAGGAAAAAATCAAAGTGAATGAAGGCCTTACAATTCTTGAAAAAGCGTTAAAAGCTGACGATGAATAGACAAGCTGCCCGGAAACCGGCGCAGCTTTTTTTGTTGAAAAATTTCTTTTGACAAAACGTGTTTTTTTATGGATGATTAAAATAGTTCATTCAAAGTGAATTATTTATTTTGAGTTAATGAAAAAGGAGGATAAATGGTGTGAACCAAAAGTGGGCCGTATTATTGTTTACGATCGGCGTGTTTATGGCTGCTTTAGACAACGGCATCATTTCAGCCGCACTGACAACAATCAACGATTCCTTTCAAGTATCCCCCTCATGGGGAGCATGGGGCATCACGCTTTATACGCTCGGTTTGGCAGTGAGCGTTCCGATCGTCGGAAAGCTGTCTGACCGGTACGGGCGCAAAAAACTGTTTATTATCGAGGTCTTGCTGTTTGGCATCGGTTCGCTGCTGGTTGCATTGAGCCAAAACTTCCCGATGTTCTTATTGGCAAGGCTGATTCAATCGCTTGGCGGCGGCGGAATTTTTATTATCGGAAGCTCGCATATTCTCACTGCGCTGCCTAAAGAAAAACAGGGAACCGCACTTGGGCTTTTAGGTGCGATGAACGGAATCGCGGCAGTGCTCGGTCCGAATATCGGCAGCTTTATTTTAGATATGACTGGAAGCTGGCACTGGCTGTTTTTGATCAACCTTCCGATTGCCGCAGCGCTGATCATCCTCAGCGTTCCATTGATGAAGGAAACAAAAGGCGGAACACAGAAGCCGCTCGATCTGGCCGGAACAGTGCTGTTGTCTCTTGCGATTTTAGCTGTCATGTACGGAATAACAAATATTAATGGACAGAACCTGTCTGCCGTCCTGTCCGATCCAAAGGTTTACTTTTTTCTTCTGATCGGCTGCGCGCTTTTTGCGGGACTCATTTTTTACGAAAAACGCATAGAGCTGAAGGGCGGCGACCCGATACTTGCCTACAGCTTATTAAAAAACAAGGTGTTTCAATGGACGCTTTTTATCGGATTTTTATCCGGCGGACTCTTGGCAGCTGTTATTTTTATTCCTGCATATGCGGAACAATATTTGCATGTCGCTCCTGAAAAAGCGGGGTACTGGATGACGCCTCTGGCACTGGCTTCAGGGATAGGAGCGGGGCTCGGCGGAATCATCGCCGACCGAAAAGGACCGGTAAAGGCGGCATGGCTCTCGGGAGTCATTTCGTTCGCCGGGTTTTTACTCTTATCCGTCTGGGTGACAGAGAAGTGGGAATTTGTTTTGGCAAGCATCATCGCAGGGGTCGGTTTTGGTTTTCTGTTAGGCGCGCCGTTAAATATGCTTGTATCCGAGACAGCAAAACAGGATTACGGGACAGCCCTCGGTACATTATCACTCGTCAGGCAGATGGGGATGACCTTGGCGCCCGCACTGTATGCAGGATATATAACGGCCGGCTATGAAAATATCGGCACACTTATCAAACATAAGCTGAATGATGCAGGGATGCCGATCAAGGGGTTTACAGGCGGTGAGACGGACGTATCGCGTCTGAACGAATCACTCAGCCAAATTCCCGACCCGAAAGTGAAAGATATCATAAGCGAAGCGATCCATGAAAGTGTGGGAGCGGGGTTTTTCAACCTCTACTTTACTGCCGCCGTCCTTTCACTTGCCGTCATCGCTTCTGTCAGCGTTTTATCGCTTTACAGAAAAAAACAAACCGACACGGCAACCCGTCTGGAAAAAGACGTGACAAACTAAAAAGCATTTGCTCCCCTTAGGAAAACAAATGCTTTTTACGTTCGCAAATGAAAACCGCCGCCAGCCAAAAGCCGATTTCAACAATTGGGATGTTTTTTTCAGCTGACGGCTCAAGTGTCCCTTGCTTTAAAATCATGCCGGCCGGCGGGGGGCTCCCCGACAATTGCCGCCGGGCTGAGCCCGCCCCGGCTGTTTGATCTATTAAAAAGGATTTCATACCGTCATCTTTTGTCGTCAATTTCCAAATCTGAGACCTGCTTTTGCCGCCGTATTGATCAGAAGCTGCGGCATACCAGAAATAGGTTGTATTCGGCTGTAAATCCTTCCATATCACTGAAGCTGTCTTTCCGCTTTTCACCGTTTTCGCTTTTCCAATCTCCTTGTTTGAAAAGACATTCAGCTCAAAATAATCGGTTTTAACCTTTTTCTTCCGCGGTTTCAGATCCGTTTTGATGTTGAACTCGTCTTTCGGGCCGAATTGGTGCGGATCATAAAAATTATAGTCGTCAAGATATGGCGAATACGTTTTGACATGGATCGTGTCATGCTTCGGATCCGCATGGAGAATTCGTAAATAACCTTGGCCTCCTTCAGGACCGCCCTGATAGTCGGCAAGCATTTGATAAACCTTGCGATCCGCTTTGCCGTCCCCGTCATCATCAAGCTTGTCGATTTTTAAGTTTGAGCTGTGATAGTGACCGCTTAACACGGCGATCACATTCGGATTCCGCTTGATGATCTGTTCAAATATTTTCTCCCCGATTGGACTTCTGGTTCCGCTGACAAGCAAAAACTCGTGAAATGACAAAATCGCTTTTCGGTCGGGATGGCGTTTCAGAACATCATCTATCCACTGCAGTTCTTTTTTTCCGATTCCCCACCCCATCGACACCATGATATAGTCGTTGCCCCCGCTGGAAATGAGGTCGTAATGGCCTTTGTTATTCTGATAAGACCCGCCGTAATGCGGTTTTTGTTTAAAACGTCTTTCCCCGAAGTACTTACCGAATTTCAAATAAGAGCGGTCTTTATGGCTGACATCGTGATTGCCCGCCAGCACGCCGTATGGAACTTGATTGTCGTCGAGAACTTTCATGAACTGGTCGGCGCGCTTCCATTGCAGCGGCTGATCCGCTTCATCCACAAGATCCCCCGTATGAAAGACGTACTGAATGTTCAGCTTGTCCTTTTGTTCTGCGATCCACTTGACTTGACGTTCAAAAATGTGCGGATAGCTTTCCGAATAATATTGCGTATCAGACATCCACACAAATGTATAGTCATTTTGCGAAAGCTGAATTTGATCCTGAATGATGATGCTCGCCTTGGATTGGCGAATATAATCGGCAGCTTTGATGCTTCCTTTGAGGGTAAAAGGTTTGTCATCCTTTGCAACATGGAATGTCAGCGTCTCCCATCTCTTGCTGGTCCAATTCCAGGCGAACATGGAGACTTTTCTGCCGGGAAGTGAACTCCCGCGCCACAGCACTTCCACCTTGTCGTTCGGCCCCGTATTTTCATCCACTTTTACATCAAAGCGATGGTACGGAAACTTTGTTGTTGACGAGGTTTCAAAACCTTTACCGTCAAGTGCGGACATGCCGCTGCGCTCTTCTTTTGTCAGCGCCTTTTCCCCCCTGACCGCAAAGCTTTGCGGAGGTTCCGTCCCGCTTTCGTTCGCTGACACATCAATATGCTCTTCGTCTTTTACTGTGTACTGAAATCCCTGATGAAATGACACTTTCATCTTATCTTTTGTCGGGTCCTTGACGCGGACAGCCAGCTTAGCATGTGTGCTGCCGGGTGCATTTTTGACCCGGGCGGGCTTGTCCGGCTTTTCCTCTTTAATATAAAATGCCTTTTTCACGATTGACAGGTTGCCGGCGCTGTCCTCCGCTTTTATTTTCAACTCGTGCTTTCCCGCATCCAGGCCGGCAGAAGATACGAGATAGGGAAGCGCAATCTTTTTGCCGTCAAGAAAGGCTTTTATGCTTTTCATCCCGCTCCATTTATCGTGTGCGGCCGCATTGATCTCAAACGACCCTTTATATGTCCTGCCGTCTTCTAATGACGTCTTGATCTCAGGACCTGTGTTATCGACCGTCACCCTGCGGATGAGCCTTTCTTCGCCATTCTCCGCTTCAACGATGTGCTGCCCTTCATCCCAGGCGCGTGTATGCCATTGACTGGCGAGCGATGCAAACTTGGCTTCCGGAATCGAAAAATGGAATTCATACCATTCATGTGCCCCAGGGCCGTCACCGGCCGGAAGCTCGGCTTTCGGATCGTCGTACCGCTCATCGCGGATGATGGTCCCATCCGCTAGTATGAGGCGGGGATTCTTGAGGACAAAATCATCCCTGTTTTCTTCTGCAGTTTGTTCAAATGGTGTTGATTTCGTGCCTGAACGAACTTTAATCGCAAACGGCTTTCCTTTTTTAAATTCCTCCGGAGAAACCGGGACCGTGATTGTCGCATACCGGCGGCGCGAATCGTCAAAAACTTTTTGAATCCTCTTGCCGATCGTTACAGCATTTTTAAAATACAGATTCGTTTGATTGACATCGAAAGCAAAGTAGGCTTTTTTTTCAAGCGCCGGTTCACCTTCCTTTTGTTCAATCCCGTCAATACGAATTGTCGTTTCAGAAGGCGGCTTTTCTGATGTGGCTTTCAGCAGCATTTTTCCGGAAACGGTTCCGCCTTCGCTTACATTCAGCCTGAGTCCCTTCAAAATGCGCTGTTCGAGCGGTATCGTTTTCTTTTCAGTCGCCGTAACATTTGATCCATCACCTGCCCGCATATAGTACTCCACTTTTTCTTTGCCAATGAGTTCGGCAAAATAGATATTGTGGCGGTACAGGCCGTCATTGCGGCTTTTTTCAACACGGACTTCAGTAAACGGCTCATCATCATTCATGCGGTAGAAAAACTGCGCCTGTTTCACTTGCCGATTGTCTTTCATATCGGCTAAGAGCTGGATCGTTTCACCTGGTTTTACCGCTTGATGATCCGTCATATCATGGATCTCCGGTTTTTCTCTATCCGGCATAACCGTCACCGTCTGTGAAGGAACCTGCGCCTTCAGAAGCGAACCAGGCGACGGTTTTTCTTCCCCGGCCGATATGATTTTCATATGCTTCGTTCCGTCCAGCGGATATCGATAAAGAAGCGCTTTATTTTTAGCGACATCTGTTTTATCCTGCTCGCTTTGATAACGGGCGGATGCGACCTCTTCCCCGCTGTTTGTGCAGATGATCACTTCCCTCGGCCCGGTATTCGCCATGCCGCTCCCTTTGAGAACAGATAGCGATTTCCCTTTACGAAGGTGAACACCGTAATGCTGATTGAAATCCTCTTCTGTCAAATGCCCGTTTGAGCGGTTTTTTACCCAAAACACGTGTGTTTGGCCGGAAGGAATCGTCACATCATCGTGTTCAAAAGGCCAGATGGCATCTGATTCCTTGCCCTTTTCGGGATGTCTGTATTTGATTTTGTAGCTGTTCAGATGAACAGCTTTATTGGTATTGTTATAAACTTCAATAAATTCATAGCCGTCTTTTGCACCGATGTTTGACGTGTCGACAACCATTTCCGTGATCAGCAGCTCCGGAAGCTTTTGTGTATCCGTACGCATGCCTTTCAGGGCGACAGTATACACATCGGTCTTCACAGAGAAATCACCGGCTTGAGCTTCAATGTAATACTGGACTTTGTCGGATGCTATGGATTCGCTTTCCAATTTGGCAATATAGCCGTTCTGTTTGCCCGGCTCTACTTCCATCGGAATCGCCCGATACGGCAATTCGGCATGCTGCTTGTAATACAGAATGACCGTGTCGGCGGCCGCAGCATGCGCGGAAAAATATAAGTCGTCTCCTTTTTTCACCTGTTCAACAGGAGTATGCCTGATGACCGGTGAACGAGGCTGAATATGTTCTTTTCCCGATGCGGACGAAAGCGGCATCTGCAAGGCAAAAAGTAAAACTGCGGCCAACAACAAAAGGGTTTGGCGATTTCTGTACTTTTTCATCGTCTACCTCCCTTTCGTATTTTGCCTTTACAGATCATTTTTATGAAAGAGACATTCGGACAAAAAAAAAGAAGCCTGATGATTCATCAGACTTCAGCTTATTTTTTGGACATCGGTTCGATAATTGCTTTTTGAATGAGCAAGTGGAAAACCGACAGGACAATCGACGCAAAAATGGCTGTCCCAAAGCCGTCCAGGTCAAAACTGTCCCCCATAATGGATGCCGTCATATAAAGAGTGATCGCATTGATGATAAACAAAAATAAACCTAACGTAATCACTGTGACAGGCAGCGTCAAAATCACCAGCACCGGCTTCACAAACATATTTAAGATGGATAAAATCAAGCTTGCCGTAATGGCTGCCCCGATGCTTCTGACGTGAACCGCATCAAAGTAACCGGCAATGACGATTAATAATAAGGCATTGACAAGAACGTTTATGATCCATCGTATCATCTGTCGACTTCCCCTTCATTCGGTACTAGGAATACCCAGACTATATATATCAGCAGGACGGGAAATCCGGTCGAAAATATAAATAATAGAACCGTAATGATTCTCAGCAATGACGCATCCATATTTAAATATTCAGCAAGACCCCCGACGACCCCGGCAATCTTTCTGTCTGTTTCGGATCGAAATAGCCTTTTCATTGTATCACTCCTGTGTATGATTTAAATGGATCGATCCTGTCTTCGATTCCAAAAACACGGTCATGCTATAATCATGATTTTGATTTGCTTTTAGATACATTTCTTTCTGGATTGTCTCGTTTTTTTCTTTTAAAATTTCCGCATCTGACAGATCATGAGACAGAGAACCGAGATTGCTTTTCAGCTCCGCTGTTACAGCGCAGTCCCGGGGAACATTCAACTCTACGCTTCCCGTCGTTGTTTTCACATATGCCGTCCGGCAGTGCGAATTTTTGACTGTTGCAGCGATATTGCCGTTAAAACTCTGCAGGTCAAGCGCCTCGCATGAACCTTTAAGATCGATCAATCCATTGATGGTTTCCGCTTCAATCTCTCCGCAAGTATGGTCGGTGAGTTTGATTTGTCCATTCGCAGTTTCCAATGAAGCTTTTCCTGCCGTGAGAGCAGAGAACGACAGCACACCGTTCGTCGTTTTGGCGGACAGCTCTTTTACGTTTAAATGTTCCCCTCTGACCGGGCCGTTAAACAGCTTAAAGCGGATTTTGCCGTACTCTTTGTCCGGTATATAGACGGTAAGGTTGGTCTTCATTGTTTTTTTCTCCGTACGGATCGTGAACTTATCGCCTTCCACACCGCAGTCGATATGCTGGAGAAAAGCCTGCCTTGCTTCATCCTGATTTTCGGCCCGGTACACTTTTGCCTGGCATTCGACTCTGATGTCGGAATCGCTCCATGGTACAAGGTTGACGCTGCCGTTGGCAAGCTGAATATCAAGAGTCGAAAAATCGGTGTCTTTGAACTGGAATATATGCTGGACATCGAACGAATGCCCGAAGTTCAAATCCAAGTCTGCTTCTTTTACTTTTTTTACAGCGGTATCAATCCATTCGAACAGTTTGGAACCGATCGAAGGCTTCGGTTCTTTTTTCTTTTCGCTGTAGAAGTCCTCCGAATCAATGACATCCTCAGACAGAGCTGTCACCTTGCTCTCGGTTTCCCTGTAGTCTTCTTCAAGTTTTTCGATCAGGATCAGCGCCTCTTTCGCAGACAGCTTTCCTTCCTCGACCAATTTTAAAATTCGCTCTTTCTCCTGTTTCATGAAAAGCTCCCCCGTTCTCCTTCTTTTAGGCCTGAGTCAGCATTTTAATCCCTTGAACAACGTTCCAGACCACAATAATCAAACTGATGATCCCGAAAAAAACGAAACCTCCGATCATGAAAATGACCGCCAAATAACCGCCATCATTAAAGATAAGCGTACCGCTGATCGCGCCTGCTGCCAATATGACTACGCTTATAAACGGAATAATATGCGAAATAAGCGAACGCATCGCATGCTTTTTTGTTTCTTGATCATCTGTTATAAAATACGCAGCGATTGGCAAAATAAGCGGGGCAAAAAAAACACTAAAATAACAAATTGCTGAAATCAGCGCGTTGTTTCTCGTCATACGTAACACTCCTTATCGATGTAAACCGTTCTTGTAAGTCTAATGTACAGTGACCTTATACTCAGTTTACGTGTATCATGGCCTTTAGGTTTCATTTTCATTCGATCGGCGTGCGTCAAACTTCGCGAATTGATTTTTTTAGATTTTATGAATAGATTCTTTTTTTATAACCCTTTAAAATATGTGGCAAAGCCAATGAAAAGGAGCGAGCGTTATGAAACAGAAATCGGAAGTATACGTCTCATCCGCCTCCCAGCTTCTTAGTCTGATTCAGGAACAAAAAAGGATGAATCAGGAGATCGTGAACCGATTGGAAGCGATCAATTCCGCTCCTCCGCTTTCCAGCGAAATCCGCTATTTAAAGGTTCTGCTGAACAGCAGCAGCACTCACATTTTAAACAGTATGATTGAAGCGACCAAACACATCAGCCGGACTGAACGTTAATCGTTCTGGCGAAGTTCGTTTGATATTTCAAGCAGATTTCCGTCGGGATCTCTGATATAAACCGAAATAATCGGCCCTTCAGCGCCCGTACGCTCTGCGGGGCCTTCTTCAATCTTAATGGACAGCCCCTCCAAATGACGAATCACATCATCAATGCCTGTATTTGTGATGAAACACAGGTCTAGGGAGCCGGGCACGGTGCTGTGCTTTCGGCTCAAATTCTTTTCCGGCTTCGTGGAGGTTTATTTTTTGCCTGCCGAATGCCAGCGCTTTTCTTCCTTCTCGAAAAGTGACCGTGTCCATCCCCAGCACACGGCTGTAAAATTCACATGTCGCATCAATGTCTTTTACCGTCAGGACCAGATGATCCATGCGATCGATCTTCATCACCCCATCCCCCTTTATTGTTTGTTTTTTTACGTTATAACAGCTATTGAGTAAAAGAGCAATGAAAATCTTTTGAACGAAGCTTGCCGCTGATCATTCGGCCATTGAAAAAGCTGCCGATGTGACATCGGCAGCATGTTTTTTACGGTTTGACAGCTTCTTTTTCTTGAAGCCGCTTCTTCATTCTGTTTTTGTCGCGTTCAATGATCGGTTTTAAATAGCGGCCGGTATATGACCCTTCGACTTTCATGACTTCTTCGGGAGGTCCTGCAGCCACGATCATCCCACCGCCGTCTCCGCCTTCAGGACCCAAGTCGATCAAATAATCAGCTGCTTTTATAATATCGAGATTGTGTTCGATCACAAGCACTGTATCTCCGTTATCGACCAGGCGCTGAAGAACGGCCAGAAGCCTTGCGATATCATCGACATGCAGTCCTGTCGTCGGCTCGTCCAAAATATAAAGGGATCTTCCCGTTGAACGGCGATGAAGTTCAGATGCCAATTTGACCCGCTGCGCTTCTCCCCCGGAAAGCGTTGTAGCCGGCTGTCCGAGCGTAATATAGCCAAGACCGACATCATAGAGGGTCTGCAGCTTGCGCTTGATTTTCGGGATGTTCTCAAAAAATTGAACGGCATTCTCGACCGTCATCTCAAGCACGTCAGAAATATTTTTACCTTTGTACATGACTTGAAGCGTTTCACGGTTGTATCTCTTACCATGGCAAACCTCACAAGGAACATATACATCGGGCAGGAAGTGCATTTCGATTTTGATAATTCCGTCGCCTTTGCAGGCCTCACAGCGTCCGCCTTTGACGTTAAAGCTGAAGCGCCCTTTCTTGTATCCTCTGACTTTCGCTTCATTCGTCTGGGCAAACACGTCGCGGATATCATCGAACACACCGGTATATGTGGCCGGGTTTGACCTCGGCGTCCGGCCGATCGGAGACTGGTCGATGTCGATCACTTTATCGAGGTGCTCGATGCCTTTTATTTCTTTGAACTCTCCCGGTTTTGCCTTCGCCCGATGCAGTTTCTGAGCCAGCGTTTTGTGGAGAATTTCATTGACGAGCGTGCTTTTCCCTGATCCCGATACTCCGGTAACAGCTGTGAACACGCCGAGCGGAAACTTCACGGAAACATTTTTCAAGTTGTTTTCCTTTGCTCCTTTTACCTCGATAAAACGGTTGTCAGGCTTCCTTCTCTCGGCAGGAAGAGGAATGAATTTTTTCCCTGAGAGGTACTGCCCTGTCAACGATTGATCATCGTTCATCACTTCTTCCGGTGTTCCGGCGGAGATCACTTCTCCCCCGTGTACGCCCGCGCCGGGTCCGATATCGATTAAATAATCGGCAGCAAGCATCGTATCTTCATCATGCTCGACCACGATCAATGTGTTTCCGATATCCCTCATATTTTTGAGCGTCTCAATCAGACGGTCGTTATCGCGCTGATGAAGACCGATTGACGGCTCATCAAGGATATAGAGGACACCGGTCAGCCTTGAGCCAATTTGCGTTGCAAGCCTGATCCGCTGCGCTTCTCCCCCCGACAGAGTGCCGGCTGCGCGGCTGAGCGTCAAATAGTCAAGCCCGACATTATTCAAAAATCCGAGCCGCTCTTCAATCTCCCGTAAAATGAGGTTGGCGATCTTCATGTCTTTTTCCGAAAGTTCAAGTTCACGGAAAAATTGAAGGGCGTTAGAAACCGACATTTCGGTTATCTTACCGATGTGAAGGCCGTTTATCAGCACGGCAAGGGATTCCTTTTTCAGACGGTAGCCTTTGCATGAAGGGCACGGCTGATTGGCCATATATTTTTCCATCAGTTCACGAACGTAATCCGAGCTGGTTTCTTTATAGCGCCTTTCGATATTGCGGATGACGCCTTCGAACTCAATGTAGTTTTCCCGGACTTGTCCGAAGTCGTTTTCATATTTGAAATAAATCTGCTCGCCTCCGCTGCCGTAGAGGATTTTTTCAAGGTGATGCTTCGGCAGCTCTCTGACCGGAACATCCATATCGATTCCATAGTGGCTGCATACCGCTTCAAGCAGCTTCGGATAGTATTGGGAGCTCTGCGGTTCCCAAGGTGCAATCGCATTCTCCTTTAACGACAGCTCATCGTTTGGAATGACGAGCTCTACATCGACTTCCAGCTTGGACCCGAGGCCGTCGCAGCTCGGACACGCGCCGAACGGGCTGTTGAAAGAGAACATTCTCGGCTCCAGTTCACCGATTGAAAAACCGCAGTGCGGGCAGGCATGATGTTCGCTGAAAAGCAGCTCTTCCTGTCCGATCACATCGATGATCACCCGGCCTTCGCCGAGGCGGAGCGCCGTTTCGAGCGAGTCTGTGAGACGAGCGGTTACGCCTTCTTTTATGACGATGCGGTCGACGACGACTTCGATCGAATGCTTTTTATTCTTTTCGAGCTCGATGTCCTCTGAAAGGTCGTTCATTTCGCCGTCGATCCGGACTCTTACATAGCCTTGCTTTCTGATTTGATCGAGCACTTTCACATGCGAACCTTTTCTTCCAGAGACGATTGGCGCGAGCACCTGGAGCTTCGTGCGCTCGGGATATTCCAAAATTCTGTCCGTCATCTGTTCGATCGTTTGCGAGGTAATTTCAATGCCGTGAACCGGGCAAACCGGCTTTCCGATTCTGGCAAACAGCAGCCGGAGATAATCATAGATTTCCGTCACCGTTCCGACTGTCGATCGGGGGTTCCGGCTCGTTGTTTTCTGATCGATGCTGATCGCCGGCGACAGGCCTTCGATCGCATCGACGTCGGGTTTGTCCATCTGTCCTAAAAACTGGCGGGCATATGCGGAGAGAGACTCGACATAGCGCCGTTGCCCTTCTGCATATATCGTATCGAACGCAAGGGATGATTTCCCTGATCCCGAAAGACCTGTCAGCACGACAAGCTGATCCCTCGGAATAGAGACATCGATATTTTTCAGATTGTGGGCCCTTGCACCTTTCACCTCAATTCGTTTCGTTGCCATTCTCTATTCATCCTTCCGATTTTAACTCTAGGAGCAAGTCGCGAAGCTCAGCGGCACGTTCAAAGTCAAGCGCTTTTGCGGCTTCCTTCATGTCGCTTTCCATTTGAGCGATCACTTTTTCCCGCTCTTTCTTCGTCATCTTCGAAAGCTTCGACTCCTCTTTCACTTGATATTCTTCCTGTTCTTCAGCAGCATGAGTTGCCCGGATGACGTCTCTGATCTTTTTGTTGATCGTTTTCGGCGTAATGCCGTGTTTCTCATTATAGGCCTCCTGCTGTTCGCGGCGGCGCTTCGTTTCATTGATTGCGATTTCCATCGAGTTGGTGATTTTGTCGGCATACATGATTACGCGGCCTTCGGCATTTCTGGCGGCGCGGCCGATCGTTTGGATGAGCGAACGCTCAGAACGCAAAAAGCCTTCTTTGTCTGCGTCAAGGATGGCGACAAGTGAAACCTCCGGAATATCGAGTCCTTCCCTCAGCAGGTTGATGCCGACGAGAACGTCATGCTTGCCGAGACGAAGATCGCGGATGATCTCGATTCGCTCCAGCGTTTTAATCTCAGAATGGAGGTACGTGACCTTGATTCCGATTTCCTTCAGATAATCCGTCAAATCCTCGGACATTTTTTTCGTCAGCGTAGTGACGAGGACGCGTTCATTCCGCTCGATTCTCTGCTGGATTTCACCGATCAGATCATCAATCTGCCCTTCAATCGGCCTCACTTCAATGATCGGATCGAGCAGCCCTGTCGGTCGGATGATCTGCTCTACCATTTCAGGCGTATGCTCAAGTTCATAAGGCCCCGGCGTAGCCGACACATACACGATGTTGTGAATGTGCTTTTCAAACTCTTCAAACCTGAGCGGACGGTTATCCAAAGCGGAAGGAAGCCTGAATCCGTGATCGACGAGAACTTGTTTTCTCGCCTGGTCTCCGTTGTACATTCCTCTGATCTGCGGCATGGTGACATGCGACTCATCTATGACCAGCAGGAAATCATCCGGAAAGTAATCGAGCAGCGTATATGGAGTCGATCCTGCCGGACGAAGCGTCAAATGTCTTGAATAGTTTTCGATGCCCGAGCAAAAGCCCATTTCGCGCATCATTTCCAAATCGTATCTCGTTCGCTGCTCCAGACGCTGCGCTTCAAGGAGCTTGCCTTCTTCACGAAGCGCTTTGAGGCGCTCTTCCAGCTCCTCTTCAATGTTTATGATCGCTTTCTTCATCTTTTCTTCGCGTGTGACGAAGTGGGAAGCCGGGAAGATCGCGACGTGTTCCCTCTCCCCTAAAATTTCGCCTGTCAGGGCATCCACTTCTCTGATCCGTTCGATTTCGTCCCCGAAAAATTCAACCCGGATGCAGTGCTCATCCCTTGAAGCCGGAAAGATCTCGACGACATCGCCGCGCACCCTGAATGTTCCGCGCTGAAAGTCGATATCATTCCGCGCATATTGGATGTCAACGAGCTTTCTGAGCAGCTCATTGCGCTCGATTTCCATTTCCGTTCTGAGCGAAAGCACCAGTTCCCTGTATTCCTCCGGAGAACCCAAGCCGTAAATACAAGAGACACTCGCCACAATGATGACATCTTTGCGTTCAAAAAGAGCAGACGTGGCAGAGTGCCTTAATTTATCAATCTCATCGTTAATGCTGGCATCTTTTTCGATAAATGTATCAGTCTGGGGCACGTAAGCCTCAGGCTGGTAATAGTCATAATAGCTGACGAAATATTCGACTGCGTTGTTGGGGAAAAATTCTTTAAACTCGCTGTACAGCTGCCCGGCGAGCGTTTTGTTGTGGGCGATCACAAGAGTCGGTTTGTTGACTTCTTTAATCACGTTTGACATCGTAAACGTCTTTCCTGTACCGGTTGCCCCTAAAAGCGTCTGATGCTTTCTGCCTTCATTAATTCCTTTGACAAGCTGATCAATCGCTTTCGGCTGATCCCCCTGGGGCTGATAATTCGAGACTAATTCAAAGCGGTCTTTCACAAAAAAGCCTCCGTTTCTTTACGAAATCTTCCTGTTTATTATTTTAACACACCCGAAGCAAAAATACGAACTAAAGTTCGGTTTTTGTGTTTTTCCACAAAAGCCGGCCATTCCTGATCTATCAAAAAACCCCTCCTTTTTGGCATCAAAAGCAGGGCTTCACGGCAATCATCCTTACGGTTCTATGAGTCTTCCTTCTTTTCGCCCACCTTTTTCGCCACATAGAGCGAACCGGCCACGAGCGAGGCGATATCAAGTCCTACAATAAAAAAGGTTTCCGTATAACCTTTTAAATATGAAGCGAACAACAGCGCTGCAGTGAGCGCAATCCCGACGTAATGGTTATAGGTCACCCTTGTAAAAAACAAGACAAGCAAGAAAGGAAATATCAGTGCAAAAACGGCTTTTGTAAACACAAAAACCCTCCTCACGTTTCTTGATCTTATTCGATTATATTAAAGAACAAAGAAACGGACAAACATGGACACTCATTCATTTTGTCCATCATCATGCCGCGTTATTCGGAATCAGACGTTAAAAGGCGAAAAAGAACGAGATTCCGGCAGCCAGGAGGTTCGGCATCGCAAAAATGGCGAGCACGTTTGCCAGCTTGCCGTTCCAATCCCTGTGCTCTTTCGTTTCCGAATCGTGATTTCCCCTGAAACGGTCACCGCTGACAAATACGCCCGAACATAAAGCAGACAACAGAATTGCGCCTAGGCCGGCGGCTCCTGAAACTTTGAAAATCAACGTCCAATCTCCGGCCGCAGCCGAAACCAATACGGCAATCAAACAAATGAAAGCTCCGGCGAGAAAAGCCTTTTTCATCAATCATTCTCCTTCAATCAGTTCTATCCATCATCCTAGCGGAACGTTTTGTAAAAGACAACCAAAAAGTTTCGCACAAGGCAAAAGCAAAAGCGCCTGAAAGCGGCGCTTTTTTAAAATCAATTATTCTGTTTCCGCTGAGGCTGCTGCCTCGGCATGCTTCATCACCGCATCCTCTTCTTTTACAAAGATGATGCCGAGCTCATGATGCTCCCCTTCATATGAAGCTCTTTGTTCAAAACGAATTTCATTGTTTAAACCGACGACTTCAAGTTTGAAGAAAGCCCGGTTCTTCTGAAGCGCTTCGTAGAAGTCCGCAGCATTTTTCACTTCAATCCCGTTGACCTTCGTGATGATTTCGCCAATCTTGAGACCGAGACCGGCTGCCGGCGTGTTCGGAATAATCCCGAGGACCATCAGCCCCTGGTCTCTCTTTGAAAAATGGAAAGGGGCGGAATTGTCGTTCATCCGCTGTTTCCAGGATAAAAAGGCTCTTCCTGCGATCGCTGCTGCGGCTGCAAGAGCGGCAAGCGGCGTCCACCATACGCTTCCTGCCGCGATCAGCAGAATGATGATACCAAGCACGCTGATGCGCCTCGCTGTAATTTTAATGCTTTCAATCGGAAGCGATCCTTGAACCCTTTGCCCGAAGCCGATGAAATACGGAATCCACAGGAGCTCAAAGCCGCCGTTAAATGACAAAACGGGCCACCACGGAACCGATGATTCAATCGCATGTCCCGGAATGAGAATGAACAACGGCAGAAGCCAGGTTCTGCCCGCAATCTGCTGTCCGATTGGGAGCCCTCTTCTGCTCATGACGATTGCAGGGGAAGTTTTGATATGTGCCGTTTTGTAGACAAGCACTCCTTCCGCCACCAACAGAAGTCCGAGCAGAACGGCAGCAGCCGGCCAATTCGCGAGGGACAGCTGCGGCAGAAACGCGTCAAGCACTCCGAAACCGGTGTATTCAATACATAAACCGGCGACAATGCTAACGCCAAGCGTATACGCCGCTGACAGCAGACTCTGTCTGAAAGTTAAAGCTGCGACAACGCTGACCGCCGCTATTAAAACCAGCATGCCCACCGGGAGATACAGCCCTAAGCCGAACGAAACAATGGACAGCACGAGTCCTGCCAATAGTCCCTTGGAATATGTAAACTTGAACTCGTCATAAATATCTTCAATACGCGTATGGAATGTCTTTCTTTCACGTTTGATCCGGGCATAGCCGTAAGCAAGGCTCATGATCATCATAAAATAGAAGAGCGGGTGCAAAAAGAACAATCCTGCTCCTTTTAAAAGTTCAATTAAGCTTTCTTCAACAGACAAGGGAACGTTCACCGCCTCAGCCAAGCATTTCAGGCCGCCTTAAATACGACAGCTTTTTAACGTTGGATATTTTAGGGAATCCCAGCTTGTCTAAAGCGTCGGCACGAGGAAATGACGGGCGGCCGTTCAGGCGGGATGCCTGAGCCGTCAGCCGCAGAAACTTTCGTCATGATGCTTTAACGCCGGTGCTTTTCAAGCGCATTCGTGACGACAAATGCTGGCACCTTTAGGCAAGCTGGTGCATTTTATTATTATTCTAACAAATAATAAAATGCTTGGGTATGGTAAACGTGAGGTTTATTTCTCCTGGCTCATCCAAAGCGTTACATTCGACAAAGAAAAGTCTTTCAGGTAATGATTGACTTCGACATCAAGAATATCTCCTATCAGCTGCATTGACCGCTTGATATCGGTCAGATTGATGCCGAGCCGCTTGTGGTTGTCCATCAAGTAGTTGAAATAAAGTTCCGCGCAATCCTCATTGATATCCTCCACACTTTCGACCGAAGTGTAGTTCACGAGGTATCTGCTGAACAGCATAAGCAATCCTACTGCCTTTGTAGCGGAAAACGTAACGTCTTGTGATCGAACTTTTAACTGCTCCACTAATTCATAGTATTTTTTCTCTCTCACAATACTTGCCCTTTTCAATCGTGTACCCCCATTTATTATTTATATATAAGAAAAGCGCAAGCGTCAGACGACTCCACCAACAGAGACGAAGAACGCAAACAGCGCTAACATTCTCCGCAAAAAAAATGCACACATTATAATTCTTGAAAAAGCTTTGGTTCTATTTTAAAAAGTTTTCCTTTGTTATACAACTTGCAAAAGTTACATTTTTACTGCATCTTTACATCCTTATAAAGTCTCCCATACACTTATGTTATCGGGTCAATTCTATTCATTATGAATGTTTTTTTTATGAAAAAACAAAAATTTTAGGTAAAAAGATTGAGAATTTATTTTCCGAGAATAAAAAAAGTGAGGACATCCCATGCCCTCACTTTTTGTTAAACAGCACTTTTAATGCGGCTTGCAGCTGAAGGTCGTTCTTTTCTTTCATCTTTTTTTCTTCAATCCGCAGGTTCATTGTATTTGCCGTTTTTTGGTCAATGATCCCCGTTTGTTTCAGCTTGTTTTCTGCCTGAAACGCCATGACGGCTTTTTTTGTGCTTTCACTGTAATAGCCGTCTTCCCGGCCGGGGGCAAACCCGAGTCCTTTCAGCAGGAGCTGCGCCCGCTTAATTTCACTGTTGTTCATATCCGGCTTGAGGGGCTCCTTCAGCTGTACAGGCCCCACCGAGAAATATTCAGGCTGTGTAACTGGAACGGTCGGCTGAATTCCTTGCTTATGGATCCAATTTCCTTTAGGTGTCAGCCATTTGTACAGCGTCAGCTTAATATTGCTTCCGTCTCCCATCGGGACCGCCTGCTGGACGGTTCCCTTCCCAAAGGAAGGATCGCCAACCACGTGGTAGCCCTCGGCTTCTTTTAATGCACCTGCAAGAATTTCTGACGCCGAAGCGCTGCCCTTGTCCGTGATCACGCTCACAGGATATGGTTTTTTCTCTTTTAATTTCGAGAAATATTGTTTTTTATTTCCGTTTCTTTCGGCGATTTGTATATAAGGATGATCTTTTGTCACAAAATGTTTTAAAATGTCTTCCACGCTTTGCAAGTATCCGCCCGGATTTCCTCTTACATCCAAAACGAGCCCTTTTATTCCCTTTTTCTCAAGCTTTTTCAGTTCAGCAGTAAAATCTTTTGCCGTATGTTCGGAAAAGGAAGATATTGCGATATAGCCGACAGGTTTGTCCTGTACTTTTTTAATGGAAGCGAACACCGTTTCCAGCGGAATTTCATCGCGCTTAATCGTAAATGTCAGCTGGTCTTTCATGCCTGGTCGGTGAACTTTCAGCGTAACCGTTGATCCCTTTTTGCCCCTGATCTTTAATACGGCGTCATTCAAATCCATTCCGGCCATGGAATCCCCGTCGATGCTGATGATTTCATCGTTCGGCTTTAATCCGGCTTTCTCTGCCGGAGACTGTTTAAAAGGAGAGACGATAATGATTTTCCTGTCTTCCATTCCGATTTCTGCGCCGATTCCTTCAAAAGAGGAATCAAGGGAATCTGAAAACCGCTTTGCCGTCTGTTTATCCATATAAACCGAGTATGGGTCATTCAATGTTGAAAGCATGCCCTGTATGGCTCCTTCCAACAGCTTTTCCCTGTCGACCTGCTCCACATATTCATTTGAAATCAGGTCATATGCTTTCTCAAATTTCTCCAATTCGTTTCTAGCAGCGCTTTTGGCTGCAGCTTCTTCAGCCGCTGATGCTTTTGGAACGACATCATGAAACGGAATCGGGCCGGCGCCTGTTACCAAGCCGCATAACAGGCTGAGCGCAATGATCAGCCGTGCAATCTTCTGATTCATCCTATACCTCCTCTTCTGCCTGCACTATGTTTTGTTGCTTGATGTAGTATGCGCCAAAACCGCCCGTATCATGTAATCGATTTCCCATTGCACAGCAAAAAAAAAAGCTGCCGGAGTGCCGGCAGCTTTCGCTTATATGGTCCTCACGCGCTTGATGATTTCTTCTGTCACTTCATCCGTCGTACTTGAACCGCCGATATCAGGCGTTAAGCAGCCGCTCTTTAGAACATCTTCAATCACGTCAAGCAATCTTGCACCGAGTTCTTCTTCCCCAAAATGATCGAGCATCATTTTAGCCGTCCAAATTTGGCCGATCGGATTGGCAATTCCTTTGCCGATGATATCCGGAGCAGATCCGTGCACAGGCTCAAACATGGACGGATATTTGCCGTTTACATTGATATTAGCGGCCGGCGCCACACCTATGCTTCCCATAATCGCCGCCCCGATATCGGTCAAAATATCACCGAATAAGTTGCTGGCAACAATGACGTCAAGCTTCTCTGGCTTCGTTACAAAAAAGGCCGACAGGGCGTCAATGTGCTGCGAATCAGCGGTAATATCGGGGTAGTCTTTTGCAGTGTTCTCAAAGACTTCATCCCAAAAAGGCATTGAATAAACGATTCCGTTCGATTTTGTTGCGCTTGTAACATGCTTTTTCCGTTTAGCCGCCAACTCAAACGCAAAGCGCATCGCCCTCTCCGCCCCTTTTCTTGAAAAAACGGCATTTTGAATGGCGATTTCATCTTCCTCTCTGAAAATTCTGCCTCCGATCGAGCTGTATTCCCCTTCACTGTTTTCCCTGACGACAAGCAGATCGAAATCTTTTGGATTGGCCAGTGGAGACTTGATACCTTGCAAATATTTCGCAGGTCTAATGTTGATGACCTGTTCAAATTCGCGGCGGATTTTAATGAGCAGCCCCCATAGGGAAATATGGTCGGGGACAAGCTTGCTGTTTCCTACCGCCCCAAGGAAGATGCTGTCGAACTCTTTCAGCTGCTCCAAGCCGTCATCAGGCATCATTTCCCCGTGTTCCAAATAATACTCACAGCTGTATGGAAACTCCGTAAATCGAAATGAGAGTCCCCCGTGAACATCCGAAACCGCTTTCAAAACTCGTTGTGCAGCAGGCACGACTTCTTTTCCTACACCGTCACCGGGTATGCTGGCAATGTTGAATACTTTCATTGGATCATCCCCTATTCCAAATTGTCGACTGTCGACAGATGTCACTTTCATTCTATACCTTGTGTTATTTTCTGACAAGAATAAATTTTGGGAAAACCCAAATTTGAATGACAAAAAGCCGATTCGGTCCATTTCCGGACGAATCGGCTTTCATTTTTAAAGCGGTATATAATTGGCCGGGTCAACTGCATTGGATTTCGCGTTGTTCCAAAGGCCTTTATGAATTTCAAAGTGAAGATGCTGCCCGTAGGATTGGCCTGTATTTCCCATCGTTCCAATCACTTGTCCCTGTTCAACACGCTGGCCTGTCTGCACTTTAATTGAAGACATGTGAGCGTAGACCGTCTGATATGTTTGCCCGTTGATGTTATGGGTAATAAACACAACATTGCCGTAGCTGGACGAGTAATGGGCGTTATAGACCGTTCCAGAGGCTGCCGCATAAATCGGAACGCCTGAACCGCGCTTGGCAATATCTACACCGAAGTGATTCCCGAGCGAA
This sequence comes from Bacillus sp. FSL K6-0972, assembly GCF_037976035.1. NCBI lineage: Bacteria > Bacillati > Bacillota > Bacilli > Caryophanales > Bacillaceae > Bacillus > Bacillus sp. FSL K6-0972. The sequence continues at coordinate 3,765,338 of NZ_CP150260.1, forward strand.
CGATTCCCGAACCCGGAAGTAAATGCGCCGGAAGCAGGGCGGATAAAGCCTGAGCTGCTTGGTGCCGACGGTTTAGATGAAGAGGCTTCCGATTGGCCGCTTGAAGCCCGGCGGCTCGCTTCCGCTTCCTGCTTTTTCCGATGCGCCTCTTCGGCTTTGATCGCTTCATTCTGACGCTTTAAAATTTCTGCTTCATTTTCAAGTGAACCAAGTTCTTCATGTGCGTGATCTTTATCTTGCTTCACTTTTTTCATGACGTTTGCTTTTTCTTTTTGCTGCTTGTCGAGCGTCTTTTTTAAATCTTCCAGGTCTTTAAGCGCTTTTTCAAGGCTTTCAAGGTCCTTGCTCAGCTTTGTTTCCTTTTCCTCAACAAGCTGAAGATCGCGCTTTTGTTCTTCCATCAGATCTTTATCAGCTTCAACAATTGTCGAAACCGCACCCGCGCGGCTGATGAAATCTCCAAAACTTTTCGAGCCGAGAAGCACGTCTATGTATTGAACGGAACCGCCGTTTTCCTGCATGGAGCGAACCCGGTCTTTCAATATTTTATTGCGTTTCTCAATCTTTTCTTTAAGTTTTTTGATTTGCTTTTTCAGCTCTTCGATGCTTTTCTTTGTTTGATCGATTTCTTCATTTTTCTTTTCCAGCTTTTCATTCGTGTCCGTCATCTGACGGTCGATTTTCTCGATCTCGCTTTTCAGGCTTGCTTCCTTTGATTCAAGCTCTGAAAGCTCCTGTTTCTTTTTTTCGAGCTTTGATTCGTTTTCAGATTTTTTGCTTTGAACGTCGCTCTTTTTTTTCTCCAAGTCTTCATAAGCTAAAGCATGGTTGCTTTTTAGGGGGATCAGCAATGCCGACGATCCGAGCACAGCGGTCAGCCCCAGCGTCATAAGCTTTTTTTTCAACCTTGGTTCCTCCTTGCCTTCAGAATCAAGGGAGCCCGGCGCTTTGCAGGCATCCCAGCTTTAAACATGATACAACCGGCGAAAACGCCGGTTTAAACTTTTAAGAATTTGCGAATCGACATCAAGCTTCCCCATACACCGATAACGGCTCCGATCAGCACCAAGATCGCTGAAATCTGAAAGACGAACGGATTGTACGGCAAGAGCTGTATGAATGTGCCCTGAACTTTCGGAGCGATCCACTGAACGGCATGATGATACGTTCCGAGCAAAATAGCGATCGGAATGATAGAACCGCATACGCCCAAGAGCAAACCTTCAATGAAGAAAGGCCAGCGAATGAACCAGTTTGTCGCGCCTACAAGTTTCATAATCTCGATTTCTTTGCGTCTCGCAAAAATCGTAATTTTGATCGTATTAGAAATTAAAAACATCGCCGTAAACAGCAGGCCGATGACCAATGCAATCCCGATTACTTTGGCGACATTGCTGATTTTAAACAGGCGGTCTACTTGCTCCTGCCCGTATGTCACCTTATAGACGTTAGTCAGCTTTTCAAGCTTCTTGGCAGCTTTCGGCGTATCTTGAGGGTCTGTTGTTTTAACGACAAACGCATCGTTCAGCGGATTTTCCTGCTCGAACATCGCAAAGAATTTCCCGTCTTCGCCAAAGCTGTCTTTCAGATTTTTAAGCTCTTCATCTTTAGATGAGTATTTGACATTGCTGATTTCTGGTATTTTTTTAATTTCTTTTTCCAATGTATTTTTTTGATCCTGGTTGGCCGTCAAGTCAACCAGTACTTTGACTTCGACTTCTTGTTCGGCTTTTAATGTCATATTGTATACGTTCAGCATGATGACTAAGAACACGCCGACCAAGATAAGTGTAACAGTTACAGCACTGATGGATGCGAAAGTCATCCACGCGTTTCTCCCGAGAGATTTTAAGCTCTCGCGCAAATGCCGTCCGAGAGTTCTAATCATAAGAACCATACTCCCCTCTAGCTTCATCACGCACAATGACCCCGTCTTCGATTGCGATGACCCGTTTCTTCATGGTGTTTACGATTTCTTTGTTATGAGTCGCCATAACGACTGTTGTTCCGCGGTTGTTGATTTCCTCGAGCGTCTTCATGATTTCCCAAGACGTCTCAGGGTCAAGGTTTCCCGTCGGCTCGTCAGCGATCACGACATCAGGATCGTTGACGATTGACCGTGCAATTGAAACCCGCTGCTGTTCTCCTCCGGACAGCTGATCAGGGAATTGCCTTGCTTTGTGCTTCAGCTGAACAAGGTCAAGCACTTCAAGCACTTTTTTTCTGATCGCCTCTGGGCGCTCCCCGATGACCTCTAAAGCAAATGCAACATTTTCAAACACGGTCAGCTTCGGCAGCAGTTTAAAGTCTTGGAATACAACGCCGATTTTCCTTCTGATGAAAGGAATCTCTTTTTCTTTGAGGTCCGCCAAATTTTTATTGTTTATGACAATCTTTCCTTTGGAAGGCTTTTCTTCGCGGTATATCATTTTAATGAAGGTTGATTTACCTGCTCCGCTTGGTCCTACAACATAAACAAATTCTCCGGGATATATAGAGATGCTTATTCCGTTCAGCGCTGATACCCCGTTGGAATAAGTCTTATATACATCTTTTATTTCGATCATGTAATCACCTAATCTTTTATGTATGTTTATACGGTCATACTCTTCGAAAGGGCATGTCGTTTTGTGTCCCTGCCAAATTCACGGTAAGTAATATAATACAAGCCCTTTTTCAACAACACCCATTATACGTCAAGATTAGACAAAATGATATTACAGTTTTGTTTCAATGCCGACCTAAGTTATAGGAAAAACGCAAAATCAGCCAAAAAATTTGTACTTTGGGCCTTTTTTAAGACAAAAGATCTTATTTCTCTCGGTTTTCCAATAGGCATAAAGACCTCTTAAACAAAAAAAGAACCTTTTTCACCTGTATGTGAAGAAGGTTCTCATCGCCTCCTGACTGGCAAGGCATTCTTATTTTTTCTCTGAAAGCCACTTCGCGACCGCCTCAGCTTCTTTTTCGTCTACAAGATTGCCAGGCATTCCGCCGCGGCCGTTGACTACGATGTCCTTAATTTCGCCTTCCTTATACTTGCCGCCAACTTCTTTCAAGCTCGGGGCCGAACCGCCGGCCAAATCCTTACCATGGCAGCCTGTGCAGTTTTGCTGGTAAATCTCTTCCCCGTCCGTTGCAGTTGCTTGCCCGCCTGTGTTTTTCTCTTTGCTTTCGTTGTTATTGCCGCCGCAGGCAGCCAGAACAAAAGAAACAGCCATAAACAGAGTAAACAGCTTCATTTTCATTTTTTTAAGTCAGCTCCTTTAACAAATCAATCTTTATTATAACCTCGATTACGCGCGTTTAAAACCCTCGCCAAGCACCTCTGAAGCATCCATCGCAATGACAAATGCAGACTCATCAATGTGTTTCACAAGTTGTTTCAGCTTTGTGAACTCGGTCTGGCCGACCACGCACATCAGAATGGGCCGCTCATCATCTGTATAGCCTCCGACCGCTGATATTTTCGTAATCCCCCTGTCGATTTTATTCAGTACCGCATGTCGGACTTCCTCTTCCCGGTTGGTAATGATCATCGCCATTTTGGAACGGTTCAATCCGACCTGGATAACATCGATTGTTTTGCTTGATATATAAACGCCAAGCATCGCATACAATCCCTGTTCGATGTTAAACACAAACATCGCAGACAGGACGATCGTTCCGTCAATCAGCGCTAAACATTTGCCTTGCGAAAGCCCGGTGTACTTATGAATGATTTGCGCAGCCAGCGCAGTTCCGCCCGTCGAGCCTCTTCCGAGAAAGACCATCCCGATTCCAACTCCGATGCCGACACCTCCGAAAATGGCAGCTAAGAGCGGATTCTCTGTCGCCGGAGCAAGGTCCCGCGTCACATATACGACAAACGGGAGAAAAACAGACCCGACAAGCGTCTTGATGCCGAATTTTCCTCCGAGTATGAGTACCCCGGCAATAAATAAAGGAATATTAAATGCCCACTGCACATAGGCGGCTTCAAAGCCGAACGATTGCAAAATGGTGCTGATGCCGCTGACTCCGCCGGCTGCAATCCGGTTGGGAAGCAGAAACATATTAAATGTCACAGCGACGACGGCCGATCCAAACAGGATATAGCCGTAGTCACGCAGCGCCGTAAACAATTGATATCTCGTTTTATCCATATTCATACCTGTCATCCCCCGCACGATTCGTTACCAATCGAGAGTATAGCATTTAGCTTATTGTAAGTAAATAACAGCCAAATAACGTATTAAACGGATAAAGCGGCAGAGGGACAAAGCTTTTTAAGGTTTAGGCTGTACATATTCAGGAGATTTACCCGCAAAAAAGACACATCCGCATAATATGGATGTGCCTTTCTTCACTTTTAGGAAAGCTTGGAACGCAAATATGCGTCGATGAAAGAGTCAATGTCTCCGTCCATGACCGCCTGCACGTTCCCCATTTCCGTGTTCGTTCTATGATCCTTCACTAGAGAATACGGGTGGAAAACGTATGAGCGGATCTGGCTTCCCCAGCCGATTTCTTTTTGTTCGCCGCGAATTTCGTCAAGCTGTGCCTGCTGCTCCTCGATTCTGCGCTGATACAGCTTCGATTTCAGCATTTTCATGGCACGTTCGCGGTTTTTAATTTGTGACCGCTCCGTCTGGCAAGTGACGATAACGCCTGTCGGCAGGTGGGTGATCCTGACGGCGGAGTCTGTCGTATTGACGTGCTGGCCGCCGGCGCCGCTTGCCCTGTACGTGTCGACTTTAATATCTTCCGTGCGGATCTCAATGTCGATTTCTTCGTTGAATTCAGGCATGACATCACAAGACACAAACGACGTGTGCCTGCGCCCTGAAGAGTCGAACGGAGAAATTCTGACGAGTCTGTGCACGCCTTTTTCGGCTTTTAAATAACCGTAGGCATTGTGGCCTTTGATCAGGAGAGTGACAGACTTGATTCCCGCCTCATCTCCTGGAAGGTAATCAAGGGTTTCCACCTTAAATCCGCGGCGCTCTGCCCACCTGGTGTACATTCTGAGAAGCATTGAACCCCAATCCTGTGATTCGGTGCCGCCGGCTCCCGGGTGAAGCTCAAGGATCGCATTGTTTTTATCATACGGCTCGCTTAACAATAGCTGCAGCTCAAATTCGTTAAACTGCTTTGTTAAGCTTTTCAGCTCATTTACCAGTTCATTTTGCAGGTCCTGGTCAGGATCTTCTTTTAAAAGATCGTGTGTCATTTGCAGTTCTTCATGAGACTCGCTCAACTTGTTGTACGTGTTGACATAGTCTTTTAACGCATTCGCTTCATTAATGATCGTCTGTGCTTTTTGCTGATCTCCCCAAAAGTCAGGGTCAGCCATCTGCTCGTCTAGTTCACTGATTCTTGCTTCCTTTGTTTCGAGGTCAAAGAGACCCCCTGAAGTCCGCTAACCGAGTAGCCATATTTTCAAGTTCCTGTCTGATTTCTGCCAATTCCATTATTCTTTCACCTCATCAAATATTTCAGCCGGTTCAAAATAAAAAGAGGCGTGCACCTCTTTTTATTCTGTTCTTCCGCAGCAGTTTTTATATTTTTTTCCGCTTCCGCAGTAGCAAGGATCATTGCGTCCGATATCCACCGCTTTGCGGACCGGTTTTTTCTTCGCTTGTTTTTCCTCATCGCCTTCTTTCGGCTGATGGGCTGTCGTCTGTCCTTGAATGACCTCTTCGCGCTCAAGGTTGTTTTCGATTTCAGCCTTCATGACGAATTTGGCTACATCATCTTCGATGGCCGCGATCATGTTTTCAAACATTGCAAAGCCTTCCATCTGATATTCGCGGAGCGGGTTTGTCTGAGCGTAAGCGCGCAGATGAATTCCTTGCCGGAGCTGATCCATCGCATCGATGTGATCCATCCATTTCGTATCCACTTCGCGGAGAACGATGACTTTCTCAAATTCGCGCATTTGTTCAGAGCCGTAACGCTCTTCTTTCTCATCGTATTTCGTCTTGATGCGGTCATAAATGAGCTCTGTAATCTCCTCAGGCTCTTTTCCGAAAATGTCGCTTTTCTCGACTCCGCCCTCATCAAGGAAATTCGCATTTACAAGCTCGGCAAGGCCGTCAAGATTCCACTCTTCAGGGAGATCTTCCTTCGGCGTGTATGAAGCAACAGCCCGCTCAAGTGAAGCTTTAATCATATTTTCGACGATGGAGCGAAGGTTATCGGAATCGATGACCTCAAACCGCTGTTTATAGATGACTTCGCGCTGCTGGCGGAGCACGTCATCGTATTGCAGAAGCTGCTTACGGGCATCAAAGTTGTTGCCTTCCACACGCTTCTGTGAAGATTCGACCGCTCTTGAAACCATCTTGCTCTGTATCGGCGTCGAATCGTCCATTCCGAAGCGGTCAAGCATCGCCATCGTCCGTTCTGCGCCGAAGCGTTTCATTAATTCATCTTCCATGGAAAGATAAAATTGGGTGATACCAGGGTCCCCCTGACGGCCTGAACGTCCGCGCAGCTGGTTGTCAATCCGCCGTGATTCATGGCGCTCCGTACCGATGACGGCCAGTCCGCCAAGCTCTTTTACGCCTTCGCCAAGCTTGATGTCCGTACCGCGTCCGGCCATGTTCGTCGCGATGGTAACCGCGCCTTTTTGCCCGGCATCTTCGATAATCTGAGCTTCCCGCTCGTGGTTTTTCGCGTTCAACACTTGATGCGGAATTCCTTTGTTTTTAAGCAGCCTTGAAATCAATTCAGATGTTTCAACCGCAACCGTACCGACAAGAACCGGCTGGCCGACCATATAGCGCTGGGCGACATCCTCTGCAACAGCTTTAAATTTCCCTTCCATGGTCCGGTAAATTAAATCAGGGCGGTCATCGCGGGCAATCGGCTTGTTGGTCGGAATCGTTACAACCTGCATGTTGTAGATGTTGCGGAATTCTTCTTCTTCCGTTTTTGCCGTACCCGTCATTCCGGCTAATTTTTCATACATTCGGAAATAGTTCTGGAAGGTGATCGTCGCGAGCGTCATGCTCTCATTTTGGATCTCAAGGCCTTCCTTCGCTTCAATGGCCTGGTGGAGTCCGTCGCTGTAGCGGCGGCCTTTCATCAGACGGCCTGTGAAAGAGTCGACGATGACGACCTGGCCGTCTTCGACGACGTAATCGACGTCTTTATGCATCGCCGCATGGGCTTTCAGGGCCTGGGCAATATGATGGTTTAAGGCGACATGGCGAACGTCAAACAAGTTTTCGATGCCAAATGCTTTTTCAGCTTTTGTCATCCCTTCTTCAGTCAGCTGAACGCCTTTTGTTTTCACGTCGTATGTGTAGTCCTGATCCGCTTTTAGCGTGCGGACAAACGCATTGGCCTGAACGTACAGCTTAGTGGATTTGGCCGCTTGTCCAGAAATGATGAGCGGCGTTCTTGCTTCATCGATCAAAATGGAGTCGACTTCATCGATGACCGCAAAATGAAGCGGACGCTGAACCATCTGCTCTTTATAAAGCACCATGTTGTCGCGCAAGTAGTCAAAGCCAAGCTCATTATTCGTTGAATACGTAATATCTGCTGCATAGGCTTCGCGCTTCTCGTCTTTTGACAGGCTGTTCAGGTTTAAACCGACTGTCATCCCAAGAAATTCAAAGATTTTTCCCATCTCTTCAGCATCGCGGCTCGCCAAGTATTCGTTGACCGTCACGATGTGAACGCCCTTCCCTGACAGAGCGTTCAGATAAACGGGCATTGTGGAAGTCAGCGTTTTACCTTCCCCAGTTTTCATTTCGGCGATATTCCCTTCATGAAGGGCAACGCCCCCCATCAGCTGAACCTTAAACGGGAACATGCCTGTCACACGCCGGGAAGCTTCCCTGACAACGGCAAACGCTTCAGCCAAAAGATCGTCAACCGTTTCGCCTTTTTCAAGGCGCTCTTTGAACTCGATTGTCTTTTGTTTCAAAGCTTCGTCTGAAAGCTTCTCCATATCTGCCTTGAGCGCATCAATCTCGTTCGCTTTCTTTTCATAACGGCTGAGCGTGCGTTTTGTCGGATCAAACACTTTATTTAAAATTCCAAGCATAGAATAACGCTCCTCTTTAATTTCCTTGTTTAAGTATGAGTAAACAGTAATTTTTATATATGCAATATCATATCATACCTTTTGTCATTTCCAAACAATTTACCGCGGGGAAACGGAAAAAATCCCCTCTGCGGAAGATCCGGGAGGGGACTTGATATATTTATTCGTTCGGCTCGATCAAACCGTATTTTCCGTCGTTTCTTCGGTAGACCACATTGGTCAGATTGGTTTCGGCGTTCGTGAATACAAAGAAGCTGTGTCCAAGCATATTCATTTGTAAAATCGCTTCTTCATTATCCATCGGTTTTAGATTAAAGCGCTTTTGACGGACAACCTGCGGCTGTTCATCTTCAATGTCATCCTGCACGGCCGTTCCGATGCCGTTTCCTTCTGCAAAAACATACTTCGGAGAACCTTTTTCGCGGAATTTCCGGTTAACTTTTGTTTTATGCTTGCGTATTTGACGTTCCAATTTGTTCGTTGCGAGATCGATTGCATTGTACATATCTTCGTGGTGAACTTCCGCACGGAGAGAGAGGTCTGTCATTGGAATTGTCACTTCCACCTTTGATTCCTGATCGTTGTAGAATTTCAAGTTGACGTGAACAATCGCATCAACGTTATTTTCAAAATAACGTTCAAGCTTTCCAATTTTCTTCTCGACGTGTTCTCTTAACGCTGGTGTTACCTCAATGTTTTCTCCTCTGACGTTGTACTCCATCAAAAGAACGCCTCCTTTATATTAAGGATATGTAAATACATTTCGTCTTTTCCCTGCTGAATTCCTGCATAAACGTAAAAATTATGTGAAAAATCCGTGAATTTTGACGAAGATTGTCTCCTTCCATCTGACCCCCTTTATTAAATCTTAAATATATTCACACGCGAATAAAATCAGAACGCCACTTTTACTTTATAAAAAAAAGGCATACACCTGCACAAGCCGTTCAGATGTATGCCATTAATGGATGACGTAAGGTTTCATGCATTGGTGGATCGTGTTCATCCATTCCCGATAAAGCGGTAAAAAATGATGGGTTAAGTCATGCTGAAATTCGGCAGACGGATAATTGTAGTAAATCAAGCTGTCAAATTCACGAAAGACTCTGTCAAAAAAGCGAATCGAAGATTTGGCACAGCTTGTCTCCAAAATCGACAGCAAAACAGCGTGCGACGAATCCAACTGAAAAAAAGCATAGATTAAATCGTTAAAAATCCGCTCTCCTTCTGTCTTTGCCAAATCTTGATTCGCTTCTATTAAATAGCAAAACCCCTCTTCAATCGTAAACAAAAGCTGATAATAAGTCGTTAAGAGCATGTAATCGTCGGTGCTTGTCAAAGCGATCACCTATTTGCGCTTGTCATAATATGTGCCGTCAATCGTCATGTTGGCGTACGGATTGATATAAGAATGATGCATGGCACGCTTCTGCTTCGCCTGAAGCAGCTCCTGTTTGACAGCCTGCTGCAGCCTTTTCAGCTCGGCCATGAGCAATGGCTCCATATCCGTCACTTGCCGCAGCTGCTGCTTTTCTGTCTCAGAAAGAGGCGGCTTGATCTCTTTGATCAAGCCATCGCGTTTTTCAAGAAAATCTTCAATTGCCTGAACCAGCTCATCGCTTTCCGGGGCGTCTTTTATTTGAGCGAGCATTTGTTTTGTTTCGCTGTATAGTAGCTCAATCTTTTCCATTATGCCAGCCCGCCCGATCCGAACCGGCCCTGCCGTTCGATTTGAAGCGCCTGCTTCCAGGCATCGCGTAAATCTTTAACATACCCTTCGACTTCCGTCACGATATCTTTGTCATTGTGAATGTTCGCTTCAACCAGGCGGCGGTGGATATACTCGTACATCGCCCCCATTGACGCAGCCAATTCGACTTTCCGGTCAAGGGTGATATTAAGCTCCTGGATAATCTTTTGAGCTTTGACAAGGTTCGTATTTTTCGTTTCCATATCCTCTTGTTCAATCGCCTGTTTCGCCAGCTTCATAAATTTAAGGCAGCCGTCAAATAGCATAAGCGTCAATTCTCCAGGGGTCGCCGTGTTGATTGAATTTTGCTGGTAAGCTGCATACGGGTTGTTTAAAGCCATTCTTGATCCTCCACAATATTATTGTCCAAGCATTTGTAATAAGTATGTCGATTGTTCGTTCGCTTTTTGAATCGCTTTTTCCATCGCCGTGAATTTTGTGTAGTAGCGATTTTCGACTTGTTTCAGGCGGGCGTTCATTGACGAAATGTCAGATTCAACTGTATTCAAGTTTTTCCCGATTGTAAATTGATTGTTTGTCATTGCTGAATTTCCGGCTTTATCCTCAATCTGCTTTTTCGTATCGGTCAAAACAGTCTGAAGTCTTCTCATGATACCTTTTTCATTATAGTTTTCAGTGCTGCTTGTTCCTGCCATAAAGAGATTTGCCACACTGTCCGGATCTTCTTTAATTTTCGCTTTCAGCTTTTCTTCGTTGATCTCTAAATGACCGCGCTGACTGTAAACGCTTGATGTCGTAATTCCAAACTGAGTGAGCTGCAGCGATTCGCCGTTCACAGACACATTTGAATAAAAATCAGTCCGCATTTGGTTGGTGGCGCCGCTTAAAATCGTGTCGCCCCTTAACAATCCGCTTTTCGCTTTTTCTTCCCAAAGCTCAATTTGCTTTTCCGTCATATCTTTTTTCTGTTCTTCTGTCAGCGGTGTATAGTCGCGGTATTTCTTTTCCGTGAGCTTGCCGTTGACCATATCGATCAGTTCGTTGTACTTTGTGACAAAGTCTTTGATCTTATCATAAATCCCGTCTACATCAGTCGCTACATCAAGCGAAACGGGGCTGGTCGTCGTATTTTTCAGCTGATATGTCACATTATTAACGGTAAAGTTGTTCGTTGTCTTCTCAATCTGCAATCCGTTGATGACAACTTCGGCGTTTTGACCGACCTGGCTGGCTGTCAGCTTGTTATCGGCGTCAAGCGAAAATCCGAGCTGATTGGACATAAAGTTCGCCGTACCATCATCAGCTGCCTGTATGCTGCCCCCTGCCCCGGTTGCTTTTGATGTAAAAGCGATCGTTTCCACATATTCAGAACCGTTATAAATCTTTTCTTTCATAGCGGTTACGCCCAAATTTGATTTGTTGACTTTGGAAACGATGTCATCCAGCGTATCTGTGCTGCTGACGCTGATTTCAACCTTTTTCGCAGTCGTTTCTCCAGGAGCTGTCACTTGAAAAGTTAACGTTTGATCGCTCCCCGTATACCCTGAAAGGCTAGAAGATTTATAGGTGGCAGCAGTTGCGAGCTTGTTGACTTGGATCGTGCCTGATGCCGCATTCGTGGTACCTGTTGCCGTAACAGCCGACTCGTTAGAGCTTGTCACCTTTTTCGCGCCGTATGTGCTGGGACGGAGCATAAGGTTGATTGATTCCTGCAAGCCTTTGATTTTCGTATTGATTTCACGATAGCTGTCACGCTGCCATTCCAAAGTCTGTTTCTTTTGTGTAAGCTTATCGAGCGGGACGCGCTCCGTTTTCATTAATTTGCTGACAATATCGTCTACATCCATCCCTGAAGCTAAACCTGATATTCTGATCGCCATATCATCTAACACTCCTGTTCTATGTAGTTTTATCGACAATTAACCCCATACATTCCGCCATCGCCGCATAAAAATCGAGCCACTCTTTTGGCGGGATCTCACGGACGACTTCCTCTGTCCGATTGTCCACGACTTTCACATAATACTCTCCCAGTTTTTCATGAAGCACAAACTGAAGGTGGACTTGCGACGGCTCCAAAAGGTTGTTTGCACCTTGTACGGTTTTTTCAAGCTGAGCAAATGTAAATTCTGCAGCGTCCGTCTGCTGCGGGCGTTCCACAGCTTCAGACTGTTTATTCATCATCTGTGTTTTGTAAGCATCAATTATGGGTTCTAAAGATGACAATCTACCGATCGACAATTTTTACCATCCCCTATGCTATGATCTAAAACTTATATCGGCTAAGGGCGAATGAGATTAAATATCTTTATGGAAAAAAATTATGAGAAAGGCCAAAGTGGTTTAAATAAAAAAAGAATCCCCGCAAAGGATTCTTGGACAAATATAAAAAAAGACCTTGGCAAAGGCCAAGATCTTTTTAAAATTAACGAAGCAACTGAAGAACGTTTTGCGGCTGTTGGTTCGCTTGAGCAAGCATCGCTTGAGAAGCTTGAGAAAGAATGTTGTTCTTTGTGAACTCGCTCATTTCTTTAGCCATGTCAACGTCACGGATACGAGACTCAGCAGCTGTTAAGTTCTCAGAAGAAGCACCAAGGTTGTTGATTGTGTGCTCTAGACGGTTTTGTACCGCACCAAGTTTAGCGCGTTGTGCAGATACTTGGTTGATCGCTGAATCAACGATTTTAAGTTGAGTATCAAAACCTACGTCTGTTGCATCCGCTGCATTATCAGCAAATTCAGTTACATTGATATCTTTAACTGATTGGTTAGCTAACATAGTTTGACCAGTAGTATCTGCAGGATCTTTAACTCCCAATGCATCAGTGCTCATTTTTTCAATGTTAACAGAAATTTGTTGCTTTGCGTTAGCACCAATTTGGAAAACTAAAGATTTGTCACCTGCCGCTGGGGCTGCTGGATCTGCTGGTGCTTTGAAAGTACCATCCAACAATTTCTTACCGTTGAACTCTGTACGTTCTGAGATGCCGTCAATTTCGTCTTTTAATGCTTTAATTTCATCTTGAATGGCTGTTAAATCTTCAGTTTGTTGTGTACCAGTGTTTCCAGCTTGAACAACTAGTTCACGAACACGTTGAAGGATTGAGTGAGTTTCAGTCAATGCACCCTCAGCTGTTTGGATAAGAGAGATGCCATCTTGAGCGTTCTTAGAAGCCATTTCTAGACCGCGGATTTGTCCTCTCATTTTTTCAGAGATTGCAAGACCTGCTGCGTCATCTCCAGCACGGTTGATGCGAAGACCTGAAGAAAGTTTCTCCATGTTCTTTTGGCTTGCGCCATTGTTTGCTGACAGACGGTTCAGCGTGTTAAGCGCCGCAATGTTGTGGTTGATTCTCATTGTGTATTTCCTCCTTGAAATATGTTTGATTGCACGTCCATGTGCATATTTTGAAGCATTCAGGCTGTCCTTCCTGCTACATACTTTATATCGGAGGTGCCTTGAAATTGTTTATAGCAAAAATAAAAAAATCCTCACTTTTTTTGTGAGGATAATTTCGCAAGCAAATCGTTTGAGATGGAAGCGGCGCGGCTGTTTTCTTCCTGGATCGCCAAATAGATTTCCTTGCGGTGAATGTCGATATGCTTCGGCGCGTCGATGCCGATTTTCACCTGGTCGCCGTCAACGGATATGATTTTCACTTCAATGTCGTCTCCGATTTGAATCGCTTCATTGAGCTTGCGGGATAAAACTAGCATGCTTCCCCTCCTATCGGCTGCTTTGTCTGATAAGAAGAGTCATGCAAAATCACTTGTTTGGCAAGCATTTTTCTGCGGTTCACCACAATCGGCGCCATCAAATTGGCCGTTGATTTCTCGAATGGCTCTTCGATCGTTAAAATCGCCATCACTTCAACGTCTTCGGCAGATTCGATTTCAAGAAGTTCAACCGTCGTTTCATCAAGGTCAAAGCCGTAATCTTTGAAAAAGACGAACGGACTGGCGACAATGAATGCCAGCTCTTCCGACTGCACCGACTGAAGGACGACAAACGGCGAATCCTCGGACAGCGGCAGAATGACAAACTGTTTTTCGCCTGTAAATCCGGGCAGGCCGTTTTTAAACACGATTGTCTGGTCTTCTTGAATTTGCGTTTCTCCGTGATACTTCGTTTTAATGATCATCATTCACGATCCTTTGCTGAATTACTTTTGTTTTGGGTATTCCACATCTATTTTTACCTCCGGATATTGGAGCATGTCAACCTTCACACTGCCTGGCGTATAGTTAACAACCGGTTTATTCGGCGTTGCTTCGATGATTGGCTTGTGCGGCGTCGCTTCAATGTTCACTTTAGCCGGTTCGTATGCGATTTTCACCCTGTCAAATGACGGCGTAAAATGAACGCCGATTTGAATCGGTTCAGGCTCGCTGTTCCGCCTCGCCTGGTCTGCCAGCGGATTGCCTTCGATTTCGATCCGCATCATTTCGTCCCCTTCTTCAGCGGTCCGCGCCATTCCGGCGAGCCAATCTTGATAGCCTTGCTGCGCCCCTTCTTCAATCCTTTTAAATATATGCTTTCTTTCTAAGTCTTCCCAAGCTTTTGTCTGGTCAATCGTGAGCTTTGAAGGGGTGGTCGTAATCTCCAGTTCGGCCGGCGGCTGCTCGATTTTCAAGTCGGCGCGCGGCTGTTCCATTTTTAAGTCCGGCGGCGTCGTTGTTAAACCGATGCGGCCGGGGATATTTTGCATGATCAGCCTCGGCATCTCCATTATGATATCCTCCTTTTGCTGAAAAAAAGCAACTCGGATAGAGTCGCTTTTATCTTAAAAAGTCAACCAGTGTCGGCTGAACGATTTTCGCATTGATGGCAAGTGCAGCTCTATGAACCGATTGCTGTGTAATAAATTCAGTAATGATTTCTTCAAGCTCAACATCTTCGTTGTCTGACAACACCTTTGTCGCCGTCTCTTCCTGTTCGCTAAGCCGCGCATTGATCAATTCGAGCCGGTTGTAGCGCGCTCCGATATCAGACCGCTCATTACTCATCTGATTGGAAAACTGGTCAATGTCTGAGAGGGCGTTTTCCATTCCTTCCATTGTTCCCGCTTTTAAGGCGTTCTCGAGAGACTCAATCATTTCAAAGACGTTTTGCCCGCTGCCTGACTGCCCGCCGAAAGCCGAAATCGGATTTGAGTTTACATTTAAGGTTGCGTTTGGCGAAACATTGATGAGAACGTCAGAGCTGCTTGTATAGTTTTCAAAATTGTATGTGTAAGTACCATCGGCGTTTTTTGTGATCGGAGCGACGTCAGAGTTCGTTCCGTTAAAAAGGTAGCGGCCGTTGACCTGCGTATTGGCGATCTGAATCAGTTGATCTTTCAGTTGGCCGATTTCGACCCCGATCGCATTTAATTCATCCTCGCCGTTTGTACTGTTTTGAGCCTTAACGGTCAGCTCCCTGATTTTCCCCATGATATCAATGCCTTCAGTAATGTTCGTTTCCGTGTTTTCAAGCCATGTAAAAGCTTGCGAGGCATTGCTTTGGTATTGTTTAACCTGGGACAACTGTGTGTTATACTTCAGGCTTTTCATTGCGACGACTGGGTCGTCAGATGCCCTTGTGATCTTTTTTCCTGAAGAAATCTGGGATTGAAGCTTATCCAGCTTTCCATAGCTTGAATTGATGTAGCGCAAAGAATTTTTTGCGATCATCCCTTGGGTTACCCGCATGAAACTCTACCTACCTTCCTACGACACCCATGCCGTTAATAATCTTATCAAGGACTTCGTCCTGCAGCGTAATCATTCTCGCAGCCGCGTTATAAGCATGCTGGAATTGGATCATGTTCGACATTTCTTCATCTAATGATACGGCGCTAACAGACTGTCTGTTCAATTCAGCCGTGTTTACAAGCGTTTCTGTATTTTTGGCCAGCCTGTTGGTTTCCTGAGCTTTTACGCCCATTTCACCGATGATGCCTGCGTAATAGTCTAAAACGGTCGTCGTTTTGTCGCCGATTTGAATTTTCTTGGTGAAGACATTAGCGAGATTTGTCGCATTGGCGTTGTCGCTCGCTTCACCATTCAGCGATGCTGCAATTTTGTCGCCTTTTGAATTCATGATCTCATCGGCTACTTTGATTTTGCCGGCAGCTCCCTTTGCAGGCTCAGCCTCTCCCCCGGTAAATTCAAAGAAGATGCCTCCCGGTTCTCCCGATGAAGTAAACCCGCTTTGATGGACTGCATTAAACTCTTTCGCAAAAGCAAGCGCCATCGTATCCAGATCTGCGAGCATTTCAGGATACAAACCTTTTTCTTCACCGTTTGACATATATCCGTAAGATTCGATTAAACCGAGCAGGGACCCTTTGCCAGTAAACGAATCGATCCCGATATCCGTCCCGCCGAGGGAAACGCCCGTCACAAGGCCTGTATCGTTGTCGTAATTCACTTTGACAGTTTCAGTCGTAAAGTTTGGTCCGTCAAGAACCTTGCCCAGAGACTGGCCGTTTACGTCAAGGATTTCTATTGACGCAATGCCTTCAGCGGTTGCGAGTGGATTGCCGCCGGTTTTCGTATAGCTGACTTTGATATTAACCATTGAAGACAGTTCATCAAGGAGCTGATCACGCTTATCGTACAAATCATTCGGGAGATAGCCGTTCGGCTCGACTTTGGCGATTTGCTCGTTTAAGCTGTTCAGCTGTGACAGAAGCGAGTTGATCGTCATCACATTTTGATCAATCTGGTCGCCTAAATTTGATTGAACGGTTGTCAGCGATTCATACAGAGTGTTAAATGTCTCAGCGACTGCCTGCCCTTTCTGTCCAACAACAGAAGCAGCGCTCGGCTCGTGGGCGTTGTTCGTCAATTCCTGAATGGAATTCCAGAATGAATTCAGAACTTTGTTTAGTCCGGTGTCGTTCAGTTCATTCATAATCCCTTCCATTTGGTTAAAAGCGTCCACTTTTGCATTGTAATAGCCGGCCTTTGTATTCTGCGTCCGGTATTGATAGTCCAGAAAGCTGTCTCTGATCCGTTCAACCGAACCGATCTCAACGCCTGTACCCATCTGACCGGCAAGCCCGACAGAGTCTCTTGAAACGGACGGATAAGGGGTTGACGCTTTAAATGTGACACGCTGTCTTGAATACCCTTCGGTATTGGCGTTAGATATATTGTTTGCTGTCACGCTCAGAGCTGATTGCTGCGCGGACAAGCCTCTTTTGGCGATTTCCAGCCCTAAAAAAGTTGGGTTTGTCATCTTTTTCACTCCGTTCTAAGCTTTTGAGTCGAATAAAGAAAGCCGTTTTGTCCCGCCTGTCTGGTTTGACTGCTGCTCTTTTCCGTAATTCGAACCGCCTTCTTTCGGAAGGAGCATATCAAATGTAAGCGAGATAAATTGAAGCGACTGAAAAGTCAGCTGCTTGTTCAAATCGTTCACATCCTTTAAACGGATGACGAGCTGTGAGAGCTTGGCATACAGCTGTTCCAGCACCTTTTTCTCGCCGCCCGCAGCTTTGCTGATACATGCGCTGATGGTCGCGTCCGAGCTGCCGATACAGCTTTTAGTTGCTTCAATGCGGGACTGCTCCGTTTGTTCAATGGCCTGCACATACTTTTGTTCTTTCGTCACGATTTCTGAAAGTGCCTTTATTTCGTTCGTCTTCAGGGCCTCCGTTTTTTGTTCCGACAGAGACAGCAGATGTTCATGCAGCACGCATAAGCGCTCCAGCTCTTCAATCACCCGTTTCACTGAACTGACTTCCTCCTTTTATTGCTGTTTATAAAAATTGACCATTTTTTCAGCTATGCCTTTGCCGTCCACTTTGTACGTTCCATTCTCAACGGCTGCTTTCAGCTGGGCAATTTTCTCCTGACGCTCCTTCATTAAATCAGGGCCTTTTTGCAGCTCCTTTGCTTTCGCAGAAATCTCAACTTTATCTTCCGGCTGGGCTGCACCCTGTGAAGAAGCTGTTTGTTTTTCAAATGATTTATGATAAGGATTAACAGGTTGTGTTCCATATTGGTTGATCTTCATGGGATTCCTCTCACTTTCCGCCATAGTTATCTATGATCATACTCATTTTATCGTCTGAGCTTCAAGTTAGTTTAGGGAATCAGTCATTTTTAGGCTTAAAGGTATAGTACGTGCCTTTAGAACTATTGTTTTTCTGTTTTTCAAGCTGCTCCAGCTGGTCTAATTGACTCATTTGCGATGCTAAATCTTGCTCGCATGACATGCAATAACGCCCTTCCCGAATAAGCGTGCCGCACCTTTCGCACGGATAGCCGAGATTCGGGAAATTGGAGATTTGAATGCGTTTCTGTCTGATAAACTTCAATATTAACTCTTCTTCGACACCTGTTTTTTCTACGATCTGAAACATTGTAGACTGCCGGTTTTCCTGTTTTTTCAGAAATTTATAAACGGTTTCATACGCACGCTCTTCTTCTTTCACGCATGAAGCGCAAACGGTTTGAAAACTGCTTTTCATAAACAATGCGTTACATCTTGGACAATTCGCCAATTGATTCATAAATTTTGACCCCTATCCTTAAATTCTATCTTTTATATCGGCAGGGAAGAAAAATGATTTAGCTTCTAATTAATGTATATGATGATACAGATTTTGCCTCTCCGGATGTCATCAGACAATCAGCGGCATGATGAAGGGTCGCCCCTGTCGTATACAAGTCGTCAATTAATATGATATCCAGATTCTTTACTGATCCCTTTTCGGTTCTAAAAACGGTTTTTGGCTTAATCCGCTCTTTTCTGCTTTTTTTGGATTGTTTTTCATTTTCGATTCTGATCAAAGGATGAATAACGGGTCTTTTTAATAAGGAAGCAAGCCGCTCCGCCTGATTAAATCCCCGCTCCGCTTTACGTTCTTCACTGAGTGGTATCGGAACCAAAACAGCAGGGGTGCGGCGACAATATTGATGGAAAGCATTGATGAATGAAGGAGCAAAAGCGAAGACCAGTTCAGCATCACCTCTGAACTTAAAACGGGCAAGGACTTCTTTCATGAAGGTATTGTAGAGATAGACAGAGCGGTTTTGCCTCAAAAGAGAGCGGGTTAACGGATCAGCTTCCCATTTTGCGCAGTCACCGCACAGCTCTTTGCTTTCCTGGGGCCGTCCGCACTTAGGGCACACGGTTCCTTTAATCTTGATAAAATTCTCTTTACATGCCCTGCATATTTTCTCTTCTGATCGTAAAAAGAAAAAAGCATGCCATGAGAGAGAATCTAAAAGAGGCGCTTCACAAATTAAACAATTCAGTTTATTCCCTCCCTTTTCGATTGCTTTCGCAAAGCAGGTTGTCATTCACCTTTCCGGCAGCTTCAGCCAAGGTGACGAGCATTGATGTATTCTTTTGTTTGTCAACGAGCTCTGCTTTTATGTAAGCCAGCTTCGACTCATCTGTTACATATTGCGGTTTTACTGCATTTAAAGCCAAGGCGAGCACATCCTCCCTGCACCTGCTGCACGTACAGCTCATGTGCAGCTGATCGATATACTGATCAAACAACTCTTCCAAAACAGCTTCTTTGGCATTGACTAGCATCCGGCACCGCTCCTTAGTTTATATTCATAGGTATACTTTACCATGAATATCAGACTAGTCAATCAACATTTCCTTTTTAGACATTTTATTCATATTTTGAATATGACGCCGTGCCGCATTCATCCACTTTGTCCTGCCGTAATGAAAGAAACAGACGTCCCCAGCTGTGTGCTCGGGATGCCTGCCGGCTCTTCCGGCCATTTGGACGAGGGCGCTTTCAGTAAAAACCTCCGACTCTGCCCCCAATACTCCAACCTGTGCTTTTTTGACGGTCACTCCTCTTTCCAAAATCGTTGTTGTCACGAGCACCTCAAGCTTACTTTCTCTAAATTGGTTCACTTTTTCATTTCTGTCAGGGTCTTCGGCATAAACTCCTTCAGCGCGAAATGTTTCCTTTTTCAGCAGACTGACCACGGATTTAAGAACAGGAATAGAGGGAACAAATAAAAAAACCGGATGCTGCAGTTCCTGGTGCTTAAAAAGCCATTTTTTGAGGCGAAAAGGAACTTTTCTTCGTTTCAAACTCCCTTTCCAATCTCCGCACCAAATCAATATAGGTTCAGGCAGCGGGCTGCGATGGAATCTCGCGGGAATACAGACGGTGTGCAGCTTTCCGCTCTCAGCCCTTTTCTTCATATCCGCAGAAGGCGTGGCGGTCAAATAGATGTGTGCGCTTTGCCGTTTTGCCGATTTTTTAACAGCGTATTGCAGCGTGTTATCAATAGAATACGGAAAAGCATCCACTTCATCTATGATGATCACGTCAAATGCTTCTTTATAGCGGAGCAGCTGGTGGGTAGTTGAAATGATAAGCGGCGAGAGGGCCCCAACGTCTGAGCTCCCTCCGTATAAAGCGGCAATTTCCGCCCCTGGAAAGGCTTGGCGAAACCGCGGAGCAAGCTCGAGCACGACGTCTGTTCTCGGAGTGGCGATACATACTCTCAAGCTGTTGTTCAGCGCGAATTCAATCCCTTGAAAGAGAAGTTCTGTTTTCCCCGACCCGCAAACCGCCCAGATTAAAAGCTCCTCTTTCCTTCGTATAGCATCGATAATGGATTTGGCCGCTTTTTCCTGACCTGCTGAAAGAGCGCCTTTCCACTCTTTGTGAACAGGCGCCCATTCATGTCTGCCATGCGCGTGCCAAGTCAACAGAGGCGTACACTCGCTCACCCTGCCCATCATGACGCAGGACCGGCAGTACACGCAACATTTACTGCACCTATAGCAAGGATATCGAGCAAAACATGAGCGTTCGTGCTGGCCGCACCTCAAGCAAATAAAGCCCCTCTTCGTTTTTTTAATGCCTTCCTCCGTTTTTATCAAGCCTTCTTGGATATGCCAATCAACGACAGATTCCGGAAAAGGAAGTTCACTTTTCAGAAGGTGGCGCTGCTCAATACATGACCGCAATTCACGGGAATAGGATGCAGGATGTTCGATATGAATCACCTCCAATCTGCCATTCAGTATCTATCATCGATGTTTTCTTGTAAAACAGTCAAAATCTAAAAATCCCCCTCCAAAACCGTTGAAAAAGAAAAAATCTCCGTTTTGCAAAACGGAGATTGGCTTTTATACTGTATACCAGGCGATACCCATTGCTCCTTCACCAAGGTGGGTGCCGATCACAGGCCCGAAATAGCTTTTATAAAATTCGACATGTGCATATTTCTGCGACAATTCTTCGATTATTTGATCGGCTTCTTCTTCACGGTTGGCATGAATCACAACCGCTCTCAGCGGCTTTCCTTTTTCGGCATCTTCGCCAAAAAGCTCAAATAAACGGTTCATCGCTTTTTTTCTCGTCCGGATTTTTTCGTAGGGAACGATCAGCTTGTTCTCAAAATGCAAAATCGGCTTTACTTTTAAAAGGCTTCCGACAAAAGCCTGGGCGCCGCTCAGACGTCCTCCCCTTTGCAAATGTGAAAGGTCGTCAACCATAAAATAAGCCCTCATTGAGGTTTTCATATGATCCAAGTGGCGAATGATTTCTTCCGGAGCCGCTCCTTTTTCCGCCATCTCAGCCGCTTCGATCGCATAAAAACCTTGAGCCATGCAGCTGATTTCCGAATCAAACGGATACACTTTAATTCCATCAAGCATACCGCTTGCTGATACAGCGCTGTTGAATGTTCCGCTGATGCCGCTGGAAAGATGGATGCTGATGACCGCATCATATGTTTCTCCGAGCTTTTCATAGAGAGAAATCAGCTCGCCGTACGCGGGCTGGGAAGTCGTCGGGAGATTTTCGTGAGCTTTTACTTCTTTGTAATAGTCCTTCCAGCTCATATCGATCTCTTCCCTGTATGAAGTCTCTCCAAAGATCACATTGAGAGGTATCATATAAATATTGTAGCGGTCACGCAGGTCTTTAGGTATATATGCCGTGCTATCTGTTACTACTGCTGTTTTCATGAAATAAACCTTCCTTATGAAAGATACTCTTTTCTATTCTAAAAGAAAAAGCAGCTTTTTTCATTATAAAGTTTGATTTTCTGCCAAAAGAAAAGACCTGCCTTATGGCAAGTCCACCTTTATCTCATTTCTACCCAGCCGTTTTTAATGGCTACAACGACAGCCTGCGTTCTGTCGTTTACATTCATTTTTTGAAGGATGTTGCTGACGTGGTTTTTAACCGTTTTTTCACTGATAAATAATGATTCGCCGATTCCGCGGTTGCTTTTTCCGTCCGCCAGCATCTGGAGAACCTCGCATTCCCTTCTTGTAAGAATGTGAAGAGGTCTCCGGATTTCCGGATACACTTCATGCTGAGCGTGAGATGATACACCGCTTGTTGCAAGGCGGCGGAATTCATTCACAAGATTATGCGTAACCTTAGGATGCAGGTAAGATCCGCCTTCAGCCACAACTTTCACGGCTTCGATCAGCGTATCGGCATCCATTTCTTTCAGCAGATAGCCGCGGGCTCCTGTTTTTAATGCATGTGTAACATAGTTTTCGTCATCATGGATGGATAAAATAATAACCTTTGATTCCGGATACAAGTCGACCAGTTGTTTTGTCGCTTCTACTCCGTTCACATTCGGCATATTAATATCCATGATGACAACATCAGGATGGTAGTGCTCGACAATGCGAGCCGCTTCATCTCCGTCGTCTCCTTCGGCCACTACCTCAAAGGTAGGTTCGAAATCCAAAATCCGTTTGACACCTTCACGGAATAACTGATGATCGTCAATGATTACAATATTTACTTTAGTCACAAGCTACGCCTCCCCATTCTCATTGTTAAACACACCGCTTTTATGGTCAATATGTCTTTTGTCTCTATTTTACAATTATCTTTACAAAGACAGTGGAACTTTAATCAAAATAAATGTCCCAAGACCTATTTTCGAATCGATTGTCATTGAGCCTTCGAGCAAATCGACTCTTTCTTTCATACCTAGCAGACCGAAAGATTTGTTCTTCTTGCCTTTTACTTCTTTTAAGTCAAAGCCGTTTCCATTGTCTTTGATAATCAACGTCACAAAATCTTTTGTCACTTCTACTTTAACATGAATTTCAGTTGATTCGGAGTGTTTTAAGGCGTTTGTCACTGCTTCCTGTGCAAGCCGGAATAGTGCCACCTCAAACCGCGGTGCTATTCTTCTTTCTTCGGATTCTCCGATGCATTGGAAATGAATCTTTGCTTTTCCATGATAATCTTCGATCGTGTTCAAGTATTTTCTGAGCGTCGGTATCAATCCCAAATCATCTAAAGCCATCGGCCTTAAATCATAAATGATTCTTCTGACTTCATAAAGAGCATTTCTGACGTTTTGCCGGAGGTTTTTAATTTCCTGAAAGCCTTCTTCTGTTCCTTTGTCTCTGAAGATGCGTTCGATCAGCTCAGATCTCATCATGACGTTGGCCAGCATTTGCGCAGGACCGTCGTGGATTTCTCTTGAGACCCTTTTTCTTTCTTCCTCTTGGGCTTCGATAATCCGCAGGCCGAAGTCCTGTTTGGCCTGCGCATCTTCAAGGAGAACACCGACCTGACGCAGATCCTGATTTAAATAGTTTAAGACGACGGTAATCTGGCTGACAAGCCCTTCTGAACGCTCGATGATTTCCTGAAGCCCCAAAAGGCGCCGTTCCAGATCATCACGCTTCTCTCTCAGCTGCTTTTCCCGCTGCTGGATCATCGTCAGTTCAACCTGCAGTTTGTGGGCTTTTTCATAAGCTTCGCGAATCTCTTCTTCACTGAATTTATGAAAGTTTCTGCTGACCTCTGACAAGCGGTTCCGCGCATGGCGGGCATGCACTTCCAGCCTGTCTCCAAGATCGATGACTTCGTTGACCTGCTGTTTAATCTGTTTCAGCTCTTCTACCAAGCCTTCGTATTGCTGACGGGACTGCTCTCCGATTTGAAAGACCTCATCCTTGCTCCCGTCAACCGTTTTTAACATCTTCATAATGATTGAATCTAAAACTTTGGAGTCCATTTTGGAAACACTCACCCATTTTCCCTCCGTAACAGCATTGTCATTTAGTTTTATCATAAATTTCATTGAACTGAAATTCGTGTCGAATTATAATGAAAGAATGCGTATTCTGGTTTTTTGGTTTTTTTATGGTTACCGATCCATTTCTATTTAATCATAACAAAATATGCGCCAAAATTCTAAGTCTGTTCGATATTTAGGAGAACAGCCGCATGGCTTGTCAGGAGGTAAGCAGGCATGCTGCAAAGTTATCTCACTGTTGCAGGTGAAGGGACCCATGAAATCGTGATTGAAAAATCCCGGTTTATATGCCACTTGAGCCGCGTCAGTACTGAAGAAGAAGCACAGAACTTTATCAATCACATAAAAAAGCAGCATTGGAATGCAACTCATAATTGCTCGGCTTACGTCATAGGAGAAAATGATCAAATTCAAAAAGCGAATGATGACGGAGAACCGAGCGGGACAGCTGGAGTTCCGATGCTTGAAGTTTTGAAGAAACGCAATCTTAAAGATACGTGCGCCGTTGTGACGAGGTATTTCGGCGGTATTAAACTCGGCGCAGGAGGATTGATACGGGCTTACGGAAAATCCGTGTCAGAGGGGCTGAACCATGTCGGCATTGTCGAACGAAAGCTGATGCGGGTCATGCACACGACTGTGAACTATACATGGATCGGCAAGCTTGAAAACGAGCTTCGCGAGTCCCCTTATCAAATAAAAGACATTCATTATGCCGACGATGTCGAATTTGAAACGTATGTCAAGGAAAGCGAAAAACAGGCATTTACGGAATGGATAACCGAATTAACAAATGGCAAGAGTGAGAATAGAGAAGGCATTCAAGTCTATTTGGAAGAAGCTTTTAACAATTAAAGGAGAATCATCATATGGCTGAGCGTATTAAAGTGAAAGTGCGGAAAAAAAAGAATAAAAAGAGAAAGCTGATTAAACGGTTTATAGTCCTTATGTTGCTCGCACTTCTCATAGTCGGCGGAGTGGGCATATATAAAATTATTAACACGATTTCCGCGGCTGACGGCACTTATGATGAGCTTGAGCGTGGAGAGAAGTCAAAGCTCAGGGACGATGTCGTTAATATTCAAAAAAAGCCGTTCTCGATTCTTTTTATGGGTGTTGAAGATTATTCGACAAACGGCGAGCACGGACGGACGGATTCCCTGATTGTCGTGACGCTCGATCCTAAAAAGAAGTCGATGAAAATGCTGAGCATTCCGCGGGACACAAGAGTTCATTTGGCCAGCGACACAACCGGTACAAAAACAAAAATTAATGCGGCCTATGCAAAAGGCGGCAAGGATGAAACGATCGAGACCGTTGAGGACTTCCTCGGAATTCCGATCGATTACTATGCAACGGTCGATTTTGACGGGTTCAAAGATGTCATCGATGAAATCGGCGGAATCGATGTCGACGTGCCGTTTGACTTTAGTGAAAAAAGCGATGTCTCCAAATCGAAGAGAATCTATTTTAAAAAAGGAAACATGCATCTAAATGGAGAGGAAGCTCTTGCCTACGCAAGGATGAGAAAACAGGATAAGCGGGGAGACTTCGGGAGAAACGACAGACAGAAGCAAATTTTAAAAGCCGCTCTTGATCAAATCTCAAAACCGCAAAACCTCGCTAAAATTGATACAATTGCCCAAAAAGCAAGCAAAAACATTCAGACGAATTTCAGAATCACACAGGCGCTGGCGCTTCAGCAAATTTACAGCGGCTTTGCCGGCGATGATATCAAAACATTAAACATCACAGGACAAGATCTTACGATTGCAGATGTTTACTACTTTGAGCCTGACCAGCAAAACCTGGCAAACGTGCAAAATGAATTGACTCATCATTTATACCCGGACTCAACTGCTGATTCGAGCGGAACATCGTCTGAATCTTCAGCAACCGCTGACGGGACAGACAGCTCAGCTGAATCGTCTGCTGCTTCTTCTTATTGATTAGCTCTGTTGAATATTAAATTCATAATTGAATAAAATGAAGGGGAACTCTTTATATATTAAAGGTTCCCATTTCTTATTAAGCTAATGTAACTTACTATTTGAAAACGACAAATGATTGATAACACTTTGCTTTAAATAGTTATACTGTTTTTCGTTGGTATCTGAGAATGCCTCGTTTCTATTTGAGGGAATATCCATATACAGGATGTCTTCTTTGAATTGAGAAACCGTTAAATCATATCTTTTACCATTGATAAAATTATAAAAATGCCACCCCTCAGGCAGCTTTGTTTTCCTTATTTCTCCACCTAATATATCATTTACGACTAAGGCGGTTACGCCGCATTGTCCCTTTGCAGGGTTATCCTGACTCCATTTTGAACTTGAATCTGAAGACCAGGATTTATACAGTGCTTTCATTATTTGTTCGATCTGTCCAAGGTGACGATCATCCATAAAAAATTCTCCTTTTCATAGAGTCTTAGTCAAGCAAGGACTAAACTTAAAAACGTCAACTATTATTATGAGGCTTCCTGAGATGCGGCAATAATAAAACCCCTGGAAACCAGGGGTTTTTGTGCACATTTAATTCCTCTTCACCATCCGCCTGTAAAACTTCGTAAAAGGCTTGTACTGCTCATTTACAAGGCCTGTCACCTCTGCGATGATCTGCATGAACAGGATTAAGCCGAAGATGATGAAGATGGACACCCAGAGCGTTGCGGTTTTTAAAAGAATAGCGCTGAGACTGAAGACAACGCCGATTAAATAAATGACGATGACGGCTTTCCGATGGGACAGGCCAAAGGCCATCAGCCTGTGGTGAATATGCGATTTATCGGGAGCGGAAATCGGCTGCTTGTTTAAAATCCGCCTGATGATCGCAAATGTCGTGTCAAATATCGGCACTCCTAATATAATGATCGGAATGACGACGCTGAACAGAGTCACGCTTTTATACAGCCCCAACAGCGACAGAACCGAGATCACATAGCCCAAGAACAGCGAGCCCGTATCTCCCATAAAGATTTTCGCCGGGTGGAAGTTGTAGAACAGAAAGCCGACCGTGCTTCCGATGACAACCAGCGACAAAGAGAAGATCAAGATTTTGTCGGCAGAAAACGCCATGACGGCAATCGTCGAAAGGCCGATGACGGATATACCCGCAGCCAGTCCGTCCAATCCGTCGATTAAGTTGATGGCATTGGTGATCCCGACGATCCATAAAATTGTCAGAGGGTATGCAAGCCACCCCAAATCAAAGCGAAGATCCCAAAACGGAATCGATAAAAATTCCATTTTTAAGCCTGTACTGACGATGATACAGGCTACTAATACTTGAACGATAAATTTAATTCTCGCGCTTAAATTGTATTTGTCATCTACAATGCCTAAAATGACGATCATAAAAGCACCGAGTGTAATTGCTGTTATTCTGTTTTCATAAAGGCCGCCGGCAAACGAACCGGTCAATACTCCTATAAAAATGGCTAAACCGCCCATTCTCGGCATTACTTTATCATGTATCTTTCGTTTATCCGGCTGATCCACGACCCCGGATTTGATTGCTAGACGTTTGACAAGCGGAGTAATAATTAAAACAGTAATGAGAGAGACAAAAAACGCAAGTATAGTGCGTTCATAAGACATAAGGAAGTCTCCTTTTTAAATGAAGTCTGGTCGTATAAAAGATCATACCTTTTCATTATACAATTTCATTATTTATTATAACAAGCTCCAGCCAAAAGAAACATCACGAATTAATATCCCCCGCCGCAAATTATGCATCTTTATTCAAGTTCAATTTATCAAGCATCGTTAAAAATAGATGATGCCAGTCTCTTTCACGTGCGATCTTTCTGCGCAGTTCCACATGGGAGACATCATCATGCGCAAGCTCCATCTCTTCACACAGCGCTGTAAATTCAGCGGGGTCGTTTCCTGTTAGATGACGGTAAACATGTTCCTGTTCAACCTTTTTCGTTGAAGGGAGGTTCATACCGGCGACAGGCTTTCCGGCAGCCAAAAATTCAAACAGCTTTAAAGGAAATACCGCATTATTATATGGCGACGGTTTATACGGCATGATACCGATATCGACTACATTCATATAAGCTGGTACTTCCGACGGCGCGGCGGGGCCCGTCCAAATGACATTATCCTCTTCAAGAAGCGCTTTAAAATCTTCGTCTCCGTTTGTCCCGTCAGGACCGACAAATAAAAATGTCCACTCTTTTTTGGTTTTGGCAGCTTCTTTGACGAGCTTAAAATCGAGCTTCGGCTTGATTCCGCCGATAAAGCCAAGGACAGTGCCTTCCCTTCCGTTCAATACATCCGCTTTTTGCTTATTTTCCGCAAACGAGCTGTACTCTACACCGTTTTCGATTGTAAAAACCGGCTTTGTCTCTCCTTGAAGCCGGTCAACTATGTTTTGGTTCAAATATTCGGAAGTGCAAAAAATCATATCGGCTGCATTGATGATTCTGCCTTCGGCTTTAGAAATGACCTTTTGCCTGAATCCTGAGACAAGGCTTTTTTTTCCGCTGATCGGTGCCGCCCACAGGTCACTGCAGTCATAGAAGACCTGATCCCATTGATAAAGCGATGACAGCTGCGGAAAACCGGGGAATGTGTACCATAAGCACACCTTTTCCCCCTGAACGTCTTCTTTCAGCCGGTCAAGCAGCGGCTTCAGCTTGCTTTGATAGAAAACATCCTTGTAGCGGGCAAACCTGAATATTTTCTTTTTCAAGAAATCTTTGACTGCAAATTGCTTGATTCCGTTGTCAAGCAATGTAAATGTCTCGCGGGAAGGATTTTCAGACGGACAGACCCAAATGACTTCCTTCGTCTCCTTGCGGCCGGCCAAAAACTCAGCAAGGCGGTGCCTTCTGTATCTTAGCTGATCCTGCCCCCATTCACCTGTTGCTACTATGACGTGTATGATTTGATCTGCTTTCACTTTCAATCACCTTTTCTGTCAATGCCGTTATAATCTTTTCTTTACTGCGTTCTTAGCGTAATGGAAAAAGCACCATGTCGCTTTCATCAAGTGAAGGCGTTCGATTTCCCTGTACACATACCAGGTTTTTCGCGCCGCCTTCCATTTGTTACTGGAGATCGATGTTTCAACGATGCGGTATTCGGCGAGTGGTTCGTTCAGTCCGTATGCCTTGAACCCCCGCTTTAATACGGACAGCCATGTCGCCAAATCCTGACGGGTTCTAATATTCGGCATCCGGATATCACCTGTTTGCTCTCTGTCAATCATCACCGTCAAACAGCCGATGATCGTATTTTTTAATACATCATCATATGTAAGGCTCACGGGTGCATGAATGGTTTTATGAAGCGGTTCGCCGTCTTGGCTGATCAGCTCGTATGCCGTAAATGTAAAAGCATGCTGATGCTTCCTCATGAAGGCAAGCTGCTTATCCAGCTTTTCTGCTTTCCACACATCATCGCTATCCAAAAAGGCGACATAGCGCCCTTCGGCTTTGCTGAGTGCCGCATTTCGCGCCGCTGCAGCGCCTTGATTTTCTTTCAGAAAAATGGCATGGATCCGCTCATCATCTTCTTCATAGCGCTTCAAAATGTCTCTTGTCCCATCTGTTGAGCAATCATCGGCAATGATCAATTCCCAGTCGGAAAACGTCTGATTTAAGACGGACTGAATGGTTTTTTCGATAAATTCCTCCGCGTTATAGGAAGGCGTAATGACAGAGATTAAAGGTTTTTGCCTCGTCATGGTCCTGATCCACATCCCCAATTAAAAATTTAACGTTCTCTGAAAACTTCCGGAACGACAATGATAAAAAATGACAGCGCCAAACCGATCAGTACGCCCAATACCGCTCTTTTTTTAGGCGACATGCCGGCAGCCTGGTTATCAAGCACGATCAAAGGCTCAATTTCTTCACCAGCCTTCATATCAAGCTTGCTTGTTTCAAGCTCATACAAAAACCGCTGTTTATCAACTTTGGAATCAGCGCTGACTGTTTCGCCCTCAAGCGCTTTAATATTCTTTTCGATGACTTCTTCCCTTTTTGAGAACAGCGCCTTATCGCCTTTCATATAGGCATCTTTGATTTTACCTAAAGTGTCCAATGTTTCCTGTTTGTCAGACCCTGTATAGCTTAAGTTAAAAAGTGAGTCCGTTCTGATGTCAATCGCCAGATCGTCTTTCAACTGCGCCAGATCCTCTTCCGGCATCTCCGGGAAAATGTCCTTTAAAAAAGCTTCGTTTTTCAACAGCAGCGGCACTTGCTTTGCATTGTTGTACTTCGCTTCTCCGTAGTTCCCGGTTGATATCGTTACAGTAGCCGTGTAATCAGACGGAGCAACGCTCCCCTTCGGCATAAAATAGCCGACAAGACCAAGAATAAGAGGAAGCGCAATAATCGCCACAATAAACTTTTTCACTCTACCAACAATACGTTTGATTAAATTCATCACATGAATTTCTCCCTGTTTTTAAATTCGATTTTCAAAAATCATCTATACTGTTCAGTGTCATCCGTTCCGCTGATTCTAAAGGTATTAACCGTCGCAATCACAAGCGCGAGAAACACCCAATGGAAATATAAATTCGAGACGGAACTCGGACTGATGCTTGACACAAGGAAGGCAACGAGAGCGGCTGTCAAACCTTCAATGAGAAGCTTTGGCCGCCTTCCAAGCGATCTTTTATAAAATCGGTAAAGCACGGTTATTAAATAAATGTACATCGTTAAATAACCGAGCATCATCACAACTCCAAAGTTCGTCATGATCTCAACGACCCAGTTATGAACCTCCACGACCTGGTCCGTATCGAATAATGCATGATGCTCCAAATAATAAGGCACATTGCCGGCGCCGACGCCAAATCCGTAAGTATCCAGCACATAATGCCCGGCGTTTTTCAACAAATTCGCCCTTGCAACATTGGATGGCAGCGGCTCGCTGAAATCGTGTGTGGTTTGCGGAGCCAAAAAGTATGTATAAAAAGCTCCGGTAATCTTTCCTGCAAACAGTGTGACAAAAGCGATACATCCTGCAGCTGCGGCGATGAGCGCCCATTTTTTAAGCACCTTTGGCAGCAAAATGAACGCATAAACGGCAAGTCCGGCTATGACTCCCAGAATGCTGGCTCTTGATCCAGTCAGGAAAATCAAGTAGGCCGAACAGAACGCAAGGATCAATCCCGCTATTTTTAAGTAGCTGTTTTTAATGTTTTTGAAAAAAGATAAATAAAAGAAAAAGCTAATGGACAGAAATGTCGCAAAGTCATTCTGATTGAAAAAAACGGATGTCGGATAGTGCTGTTTATAGTGCGGCCCGTTATAAAGGGTCGAGCTCGGCAGGTGGTTGAACGTAAAGTGGTTGTAAAACCCGATGACCATTAAAAATACGGTCATGACCAGCCATATGTAATAAAACGCAAGAATACGATCCATTTTTTGAAAAAACATGACAATCAGAAAAACAAAAAACATTCCCATTGCCAATAGGAACAGATATTTTATGCCATCAGTAGCAGACTTGACCCAAAGCAGCGAAATCATTCCATAGCAGAACCAAAACGCGAAAAACATCAGGATCCCTTTGACATGCACTTGCTTCCACTTTTCAAGGTGCTGGCTGCCTTTCAACATTTCCGCTATGAATAAGAATCCTGCCAGAATCAGAAGAATTCGATATGGAAACAGGCTGAAAAAGCCCAATTTAATCGCAAAAAAAGCATTGTTGGCAAAAGTTGCAGCGATGAGCAGATATAATACGGGCATCAGCAATTGCTCGGATGACAAATACTTCCGGAGCACAACGATCACAGCCAGCGCAATCAAAATTAGACACGCCAGCAGGATTTTTTTTGCATTGGATTGGGCCAATACAACGAATGCTAACCCTGCGGTCAATGCGGCGAGCCAAACCAGAACATTGACCGCGGAACGTTTGAGACTCATTTTTCCCCCTCCTTCCGCTTCTTTCTGGAAAAGGGCTGCCGACATCAGCCAGCAGCCAGTGATTTACGTATTCATTTCTTTTTTATAATATGAAATGGTCTTTTCCAGTCCTTCAGCGAGCAACATTTTTGGTTCCCAGTTTAAAATTTTCTTTGTTTCTTCATTACACAGTGTGCTGTGGCGGATATCCCCTGGTCTTTCATCTTGATAAATCGGAGACAGCGCCGAGTTCGTCGCTTTTTTCATCTCTGCAAACAGCTCATTTACTGTGATCGAAAAGCCGTTCGAAACGTTTAAACAAACGTTTGATTGAGCTTTGAGCGCCTTAACGTTGGCAGAAGCCACATCACCGACATAAATAAAATCGCGCGATTGTTCTCCGTCTCCAAAAATCACCGGAGCCTTGCCGCTTGTCAGCAAATCGGAGAAAATCGATACGACGCCGCCCTCTCCTTTTGCGTCCTGGCGCGGCCCGTATACATTGCTGTACCGCAAAATGCAATACTCGGTTCCATACAAATCATAGGCCAGCTTTAAGTAGTTCTCCACCGTAAGCTTCGTCAGCCCGTAGGGTGAGCCTGGATTTGTTTGATGACGGGTGTCGACAGGCAGATAATCCGGATTTCCATAAACAGCTGCTGATGATGCAAAAACGATCTTTTTCACGTTGCATTCACCCGCTGCCTTAATGATATGGAGCGATCCCCTGATATTGATGTTTTCATCATTTAAAAAATCGCTGACAGACTCCGCTACGCTTACTTGTGCAGCTAAATGAATAATATAATCGGGATCAATGCTTTTGATGACGTCGATGACTTCCGGCTTTGTTATATCCTGCTCATAAAAGTCAATCGGGAGACCGTCAATGTTGGAGCGGTGTCCCGTAGTTAAATTATCAAGAATTGAAACCTGGTAATTTTCTTTTAGAAGTTGTTCAGCAATATGCGAGCCGATAAATCCGCATCCGCCTGTCACTAGTACTTTTTCCATTGATAACACCCCGCGTTTTATACTTTTGTTAAGCTTTTCTCTCCCTGTACTCCAGGGCGGCCAATTGAATGATAAATAAATCCTTCTCTTCTCATATCTTCAAGTTTAAACAAGTTACGTCCATCAATTAGAACAGGACGGTTTAAATATGTTTTCAATTTCTTAAAATCCATTTGTTTAACCTGTGGCCAATCTGTCAAAATGAGACAAGCATCAGTATCTTTTACAGTATCATACAAATCGTTGCTGTATTTGGCCTGATCTCCCAATAAGCGTTCTGCCTCCGGAATTGCAATTGGATCGTATGCTTTAATATGAGCACCGAGGCTTCTCAGCATCGGAATGACATCCAGAGACGGCGCCGAGCGCATATCATTTGTATTTGGCTTGAATGCCAGCCCAAGAACCGAAATGGTCATGCCGTTTAAATCGCCGAACACATCAAGGAGCTTTTGCACAATGTGGGCGCGCTGCTTTTGATTCGTCTCAATGACGGCTTCAATCATTTTGAAAGGATAGCCGACTGATTTCGCGATTTGCAGTAAAGCCATTGTATCTTTAGGGAAGCAAGAGCCGCCGAAACCGATTCCGGCTTTTAAAAATTTATTGCCGATTCTGCTGTCCAGTCCAACACCTTCAGACACCTTTGATACATCAGCTCCGACCCTTTCGCAAATATTTGCGATATCATTAATGAACGAGATCTTTGTAGCTAAAAATGCATTTGCAGCGTATTTAATCATTTCTGCACTTTCAAGGTTAGAATTGACAATTTTCGTTTGAAAAGGCTTATGGAGCTCTTCAATAATCGCAGCAGCCTTTTCGCTTGTCGCACCGATGACGGCTCTTTCCATATTCATCGTATCGTAAATAGCTGTTCCTTCACGAAGAAACTCAGGATTTGAAACGACATCAAACGGATGTTTGCCATTGGTATGCTGCTCGATAATGGATTGGACAAGCTTTCCTGTCCCAACCGGAACAGTACTTTTGTTAACAATGACTTTATATCCGTTTAAATATTTTCCAATCGTTTCAGCAACTTCTTTTACGTATTTCAGGTCTGCCTCTCCGTTTTCTGACATCGGTGTCCCGACTGCTATATAGATAATTTCCGAATCTTTTATCGCCTTGGGAATGTCAGTTGAAAAGAACAAACGGTTATCACTCACATTTTTATCCACAAGCTCTTGCAGTCCGCGCTCATAAATTGGCATAATACCGGCAGAGAGACTCCTAATTTTTTCGGCATCTATATCACAACAGACAACCGAATTTCCAACCTCAGCAAAGCAAGTTCCAGATACCAGCCCAACATATCCTGTTCCAATAACAGCGATTCTTTTCAATATCATCATTCCCCTTCCTTAAGCTAACCCTTCAATCCAATAGCTTTATTAGGCGATGATTTTTATTTCTATCTTAATAAAAACCAGGCGTCTCTCTTCTTTTATATTTTTCATCATGGACGCAATGTTGCTGCTTTAAACAAAGCTTTTCTTAGATTTTATTCTAGATTTCTCGTACAGATTTAATTTTTTTCCCGACGCCATAAATTTTCATACTTCTCTTTTAATGCTTTAGCATTTTTACTTGCATCATAATCCTTGCACACGGTTTGATACAGCTCCTCAGCGATGTCTTCCCTCCATTCTCCCTCCTCCATATATACCTTAACTGCTTTTATTATATTGGAGACAGAGCGCGGTTTGATCAGCAGATGCTCGTACTTTCCAAATAAAGACGGAACCCCTCCGACCGCCGTACAAAGCACCGGAACCTTGAGGGCGAGCGCTTCAATGACAACCGTCGGCATCCCTTCAGAATACGAAGGGAGCACAAACAGATCTGATGCAGCCAGATATTCTGATATCTCATGGTTTGCGACTTGCCCCGTCAATATCGCTTTTTCGCCGGCGGTTTGACGGATGTGCTGCTTCTCCGGTCCGTCGCCGATGAATACAGCTCTGTAGCTGTCATCAAGCTGCCTGACTGCTTCTGCAAGCTCGGCAACTCCCTTTCCTTTCACCAAGCGGCCGACGAACGTCAGCAATTTTTTGTCTTTCGGCAAGCCGAATTTTTCCCTCAATTCAAGTGCTGAAGCGGAGGGTTTTTGAAACCGGTCCAGGTTGACGCCAATAGGAAGCACCGTGCTTTCAGCACCGGTCATTTCTTTTGTTTTGGCTTTCAGTGCATCACTGACAGCCAAAACTTTTGCTGCGGAGTGCACAGCTGTTTCAAATGCTCGAAAAGCGCCTTTGCTGTAATGGGGATAAATATTGACATCGCTTCCGTGCAAAGTCAGAACATAAGGAACCTTCAGCTTCTGTGAAACAACGGCAGTGGCACCCCCGGATGGCATCGCGAAATGGGCATGGATAAGATCCGGCGCAAGCCCGTGCTTCTCGATCGTTCTCAATACGGACTTGGCGATCCGGCGATGCGGTTGAGCCCATTTTAGCTGTCCAGGCAGAGCCGTATACGGCGGTCTGTAGACCGGGATGCCTTTTCTTTCTTCATATTCC
This sequence comes from Bacillus sp. FSL K6-0972, assembly GCF_037976035.1. NCBI lineage: Bacteria > Bacillati > Bacillota > Bacilli > Caryophanales > Bacillaceae > Bacillus > Bacillus sp. FSL K6-0972. Next base: position 3,800,512 of record NZ_CP150260.1, read on the forward strand.
GGGACTGTTCGTACTTGGCGGTATTTTTTTTTCAGCAGCCTGAGGGGAGCAGGGTTCACAGGCAATGGACATATGACCGTCACATCAACGCCCTGCATCTGTAGCGCCTGAGCCTGTGTTTCATGAAAAACGCCTTCTCCCGGTTTTTGACTGCTTGGATAAACGCTGGTAATCCAAAGAACCTTCAATGATGAAACGCCCTTTCTGCTGTCATCTTCCTAATTGGGCCCTCATAGCCCGCCGATAAAACTTGCTGACCAGAAAACTGTAAAAAATTCCGCTGATCCCGACGGAAACTGCCAGCTGAAGCATGGCGCCGTGAAGCAGATGTCTGCTGCCGACGCTCAAGACAAGAGCCAGCAATGCCATGAGCAGTGTCAAGGCCAGCGGTTTTCCAACGGTTTTGAAATATTCGCCCAGCTTCAGCTGGATGACATATTTGAGCAGCCATCTGCCGATAAAGAAATTGATCAGGCTGATCGCTGCATAGGTCCAGGCGGTAATCGTCAAATCATTCGTTAATACCGCCGCATAAAGAGACAGCCCATAAAGGAGCATGACTCCGCTGTCCCAATAAAATGCCAGGTCTGCTCTCCCCTTCGCCAGCAAAACCGATCCGTTCGGATTCATCAGAACCCTGAGCAGCCCGACAATCGCGAGGATGTTCAGAACCGGTACGGCCTGCAGCCATTTTTCTCCGAAGACGACTTCAACAAATAAATCTGAAACAGTCGTCAGTCCGATCAGAAGCGGAAATGAAATCAGCGCGAGAAGCTTTGTCATATTTAAAAAGCCTTCGCGCAACGTTTGGTTGTCCCCTTGATTCTTTGAGAAGACAGGAAACGCTACCCGCGTCACGATCGGATTGATTTTTAATACGGGAATCGTAATAATCTGATACGCCAGGTTATAGATTCCCAATGCTTCCGCACCGAGAAAACGCCCGATTAAAATCATATCGATATTGGCGCCAAGTCTGTTTACAAGCCTGGAAGCAAGCTGAAAAGCACCGAAAGAGAAAAATTCTTTCACTTCCCCTAATGCAAAAACGAAAGAAGGACGCCATTTTTTTAAATATACAACAAAAAACATGATGCCTTTAACCGAATTAAGAAAAACTTGTGACAAGGTATAGGCCACAATCGGATCCATCAGAAAAACCAAAACGAGCAGGAGCACAAATGACAAAACGGTGACTCCCGCTTCTATTTTGCTCAGCACATTAAACTTCAGATCTTTTTGCAGCATATATTGATACTGCTGGCCGACCGGGGCGATTAAAAACATGACAGCCAAAATCCGCACTAGGAAAACCAGTTCGTCCCGTTGATAAAAGTCTGCGATGAACGGACTCAGGAAAAAGAGGCCGATAAACAAAAGGATGCCCGTTAGGATATTCAGCCAATACAAGGTCGATAATTGGCGTTCACTGATGTTCTCCTTTTGAATTAAAGCGGCCCCGAATCCCATATCGAGTACAATTTGTGTAAAAATCGTTACGGTGGTCAGCATTCCGACCAAACCGAATTCGGCAATTGTCATGATATTGCCGAGCAGTGCAAACTGTATAATTTGAATGACCGTGACGATCAATGTTGAAACACTTGTCCATTTTGCACCGCTTAATATTTGTTTCGTAATGGTAGACATAGCATATTCCTAACTTCCTCGTATTATCTGGCTCCTTCGCCAGTCAATACTACTTTAATCGTTTTCAGCATAACCTTCAAATCGAGCAGAAACGTTAAATTCCGAATGTAATACAGATCGTGCACCAACTTTTCTTTCGGACTGATATCATAGCCTCCGTTCACCTGCGCAAGTCCCGTTAAACCCGGCTTAACGATTAAACGGTTTTTAAATCCCGGAATTTCGTGGTGAAACTGAGCGGTAAACATCGGTCTTTCAGGCCTCGGCCCCACAAGGCTCATATCTCCGGCCAGCACATTGATCAACTGCGGAAGTTCATCGATTCTTGTTCTTCTTATAAAAGACCCGACTGCAGTGATGCGCGGATCATCCTTCTGCGCCCATTTCGCACCGGATTTTTCGGCATCGATTCTCATAGAGCGCAATTTAATCAGCTTAAAGTGCTTCCCGTCTTTTCCAACGCGTTCTTGGCGGTAAAAAGGCGATCCAGGAGTCTCTATAGAAATCAAAATACAGAATAACAGAATCACCGGCAGTGTAATGGCGAGACCGATGAGTGATAGGACGATATCCATTGCCCGTTTTATATTCAAATACCGGACTGCTTTTTCAGATAGAGCACAAGAATAGATATGCTGGCTTGAGTATTCATTATACATTCTTAAGCTTTTGTCCATACTCACTGACATACACCTCACGATTGGTTTGGTTCTTCTTTGTGATCTCTGCGTCAGTGTAGCATATGAACGTAAACCCATTGTAAAGGGCTTGTTAAAGAGTATTAATTGTGTGATTTTTCGGTAAGTTTGTTTATTTTTCTTTAAACATTAATCACCCTCCGCTCCTTTTTGTTGAATTAATGGAATAATCATACTATATTTCAATTTATAAAAAAAGAAGCCGAAGTTCGGCTTCTTTTTTCACATAAAGGACTCGCAAGCCCCCTTTTATCTATAGTATGCTGAAACAGCATCATTGATTCCTTTTGCTGCTTTATCCTTTAGTGTAACGGTTTTTAATTTGCTTGCGTCAGACGAATTCGTGATAAAGGCGGTTTCTATTAAAACGCTCGGCATTTTCGAGTACTTAATCACATAGAACCCTGCTGTTTTCACGCCTCTGTCTCTTGTTCCGAATGCGCTGACGATCCTCGGCTGAACTAATTCAGCAAGCCGCTGGCTGTTGGCGCTTTGATAGGTTTTGTCATAATACGTTTCAGTGCCTTGTGATGAAGATGTATATGAATTGGCATGAATGCTGATGAACAGATCGGCATTCGCATTGGCACCTTTTTTCACCCGTTCTTCAAGCGAATAGAACGTATCGTTTGACCGTGACATTACCGGAATAGCGCCTGCACTGTTCAACTTGCTGTTCAGCCGTTTGGCGATATCCAGGTTGACGTCCTTTTCCTGCAGGCCGTTGCCGATTGCACCAGGATCCTGATCCCCGTGCCCCGGATCGATAAAGATCGTTTTACCGACAGCCGGATTTTTAAGTTGGTTCACAACCTTTGAGGTGACAGAAGAAGTTCCCCCAATAACAGAGAAGTTTTTGACATTTTTATTGCCGATAAAAGCTCTCGGCTCTTTTGATAAATTTTCCCCGTTTGTCAGGATGATCGCTTTATTTTGTTTCGCGGCAAGAACTGCTCCTGCAATAGAGTCAGCATAAGAATACCCATTGCTAACGTAAGTATTGCTTGTATTTAGAGTAAGCTTTTTTGCAATATTCACAGAAATGTCGTATCGGTTTACTCCTCCGATTCTGATCGGCGATGGGAGTCTTTTATATAATGTGCTGTTTATACTGCCATTTCCTCCGATAACATATGTCTGTTTAATCCCTTTGCTTTTGAGCGCATCAGCTGTATAACTATTAAGTGTACTGTTATTTGTAAACAAGATCGGATAGCCATTTTTAGCCGCATAAGGTATGATGGCTACCGGTTCAGCATGCAAAAAGCCATTTGCGACAATCGCTTTTGAAGTGCTTGGCATGGATTTTGCCACTTTTGCTGCCGTATCATACCGGTTTTTCCCAACAATTCTTTTGACGGTGATTCCAAGACTTTTAATTTGATTTTCTACTGTATTAGATACGGTAGATGTCCCACCAATGATATAAACGGTTTTTGTCTTTAATTCTTTTAAACGAGATTTTGTCTCGCTTGACAGATTATTTGCATTTGTCAATAAAAGCGGTGCATTTTTTTGATAGGCAAACGGCGCCGCAGAAATAGCATCCGCATAAGCTCCTCCGCCTACAATGACTGCAGTGCCGGCGGTTGACCAGCCTTTTTTTGACGCTTGCACCGCTGTATCGTATCGGTTTTTTCCTGCAATTCTGGTTGCTGTGTTGTCTGCAAGAGCAGAAGGTATAAAAAGGATAAGTCCTAAAAAACTAAATGTTAGGACCTTTAATAAAGATCGCAATATCTTCCCCTCCAAATATTTCAAATCATTCGGCAATAAAAAGGAAAACAAGAGACGAGGCTGCCTCCTGTTTCCGATTTGAATTTTAATTTAATAGATCGTTAAAGTCGTTCTCGGATAATAGAATTTTATAATAGAACTTATGAATTCCCCGATCCGGCTCTCGCTTTGCGGGTTCACTTTTTTGGCAATGAGATAAGGGACTTTAAAGCTCCACACCTCATCGCTCGCTTCAGTGTAACCCCCCATAGCTTGAAGAATATACCGCTATGATCAGGCTTCCACTATATTTCAGTACTTTCCTTTCGTTTAATTCACGACCTTACAAGAGTTTGAAGACAACTGTATCTGCCGTAAACTTGAAACACCGTTGTATTCACAACCGTTTTCCCAATTTTCCTGACCGAATATGTACGAGCCGCTACAGCCTGCGCTTTTAACAGCCAGCTAGTCCTCGAAAGGAATGTTGATATTGATTGGTTTGACGTATACCCAGACTCCACGGTATAAATTTTCTTGCCGCTGATATCATAATGTGTTGACAGCCCACTTTGTAATATCCATGCTAGGCTTATGACATAGTTGGTCAGCTTAACGGATATGGAATTCACAGCGAAAGAAACGGAAGGCGTGATCAACAACATCATGAAAAATGTCAACAGCATTACTTGCTTCGTTTTCTTCAAGACCCCAAAAAGTCTCTCTTCATTGACAAACTTAAATTATTTCTCGCTTTCGATTTTCTTTAATTCAAGTTGTCCTTTCTCGGTCTTTTTGTAAGTCACTTTTACTTTTTGTCCGTCTGTTAATTTGTCAATGTCACCTTCATAGTCACCGGCAATATTTAAGCTGACAGGCTCGTTGTTTATCTTCACCTCAATCGTATGAGTGTCTGCCTGTCCAACGAACGTACCGTCCTCCGTTTGAACCTGGTCGGTTTGCTCGCCTTGTTTTGCCTGTTCGGCAGTACCGCATCCGGCCAGAAGAAGCATAAAGAACATAAATGCCGCAAGTTTTTTCATTTTTCATCACCTCTTGTTTTTTATCGACAAACATTTATAATTTTATAGAAGGAAGCGCCTCTTTGTAACATTCTTAAGTGCTATTTAATTTACTTGTAATATTAAAACTAGAGATATGAAAAAAATTAGTTGTTTCTATTATTTTTAAAATTTATAATCAAATCAGATGATAAAAACTATAAAGTGAGGAAAATGATGAGAGCTGAAAAAAGAAAAAAGAAAAGAAAAGTCCTTTTCATTATTTTAACGATTATTGGCTTATTCGTTTTATGTACCGGCGGCTATGCCTACTACCTTTGGAATAAGGCAGCTTCAACCATCGCCAGCATTCATGAGGATATTGGAAAATCTGATAAACGGGACAAGCAGGTGGATGTTAACAGCAAAGAACCAATCGCAGTCTTAATCATGGGAGTTGATGAAAGGGAAGGCGATAAAGGACGGGCTGATTCACTCATCTACATGACGGTGAATCCAAAAACGAATACAACAGAAATGGTAAGCATACCGCGTGATACGTACACCGAAATCATCGGTAAAGGAAAGATGGACAAAATTAACCACTCCTACGCCTTCGGTGGTACCCAAATGACCGTTGATACGGTTGAAAACTTTTTGGACGTGCCTGTAGATTACTTTGTGAAAGTGAATATGGAAAGCTTCAGGAATATTGTTGATACGCTTGGTGGAATTACGGTGAACAGCACATTTGCTTTCAATTATGACGGGCATTCATTCAGCAAAGGCGAAATCACGTTGAACGGGGAAGAAGCGCTTGCTTACACCCGGATGAGAAAAAAGGATCCAAGAGGAGATTTCGGAAGGCAGGAACGTCAACGTCAAGTCATTGAAGGCATCATCAAAAAAGGGGCCAATATCTCTTCCGTAACGAAATTCAGCGATATGTTCCAGGTCATCGAAGACAACGTGAAAACAAACCTTACGTTTGACAATATGTGGGATATTCAGTCAAACTACAAATCAGCTCGAAACAATGTCGTGCAACATCAACTTAAAGGCCAGGGAACCAAAATTGACGGAATCTATTACTATAAGGTCGACGAAAGCGACCGTGAATCGATTTCAAAAGAATTAAAAGAAAGCCTTGCGCTTAAGAATTAACAAAACGAGCTCCGCACATAGCATGCGGAGCTCGTTTTTTAATGTTCATAAAATGGAAGAGGCTTGTCCGGCCGATAGCCAAAACGATAAAGAATCTCGCCAACGATGCGCTTAGATGCGTTTCCGTCACCGTATGGATTTGAGGCTTTTGACATTCTTTGATACTCGTCAGAATCATTCAGTAGCTTCATTCGTTATGACCAGCTTTAACGTTCCGGTTTTTACACCTTCAGGCCTGTCATATCACCGTGTACGAAAACATGATCAGGACAAAGTTGGTCAAGTTTTGTCAGTGCATTTGAAGTATATCGGCCAATATGAAATCCATCAAGCACTTGATCAAGCAATTTGCCTGTACCGTGCAACATAAACCATTTAATCAACGTTTTTTCCTAAACAAACATACTCTGCTTTGTTCTATGATACGTGTGAAAATGCTCGAATTGTGGTAAAGTTTATTGTATGATCACATCCACTTTAAGGAAGGTGCTTTATTAATGAGAAAAGTAAGAAAAGCCATTATACCTGCGGCAGGTCTTGGAACCCGCTTTTTGCCGGCGACAAAAGCAATGCCAAAAGAGATACTCCCCATTGTCGACAAACCGACAATCCAGTACATAGTTGAGGAAGCAATCGACTCCGGTATTGAAGATATCATTATCGTAACCGGTAAAGGAAAGCGCGCCATCGAAGACCATTTTGACCACGCGCCGGAACTGGAACGTAATCTTGAGGAAAAAGGAAAAAAAGAGCTACTTGAAAAGGTTCAAAAAGCATCCAATATGGCGGACATTCATTATATTAGACAAAAAGAGCCAAAAGGACTCGGACATGCCGTATGGTGTGCGCGCAACTTCATCGGTAATGAGCCTTTCGCCGTTTTGCTCGGGGACGACATTGTTCAAGCTGAAACGCCGGGGCTTCGCCAGCTCATGGATGAATATGAGAAAACCCTTTCTTCCATCATCGGTGTTCAGCAGGTGCCTGAAGACGAAACACACCGATACGGAATCATCGATCCCCTCACAAAAGAAGGACGCCGTTACCAAGTGAAGAACTTTGTTGAAAAACCAAAACCGGGAACTGCCCCTTCCAACTTGGCGATCCTGGGCCGCTATATCTTCACTCCTGAAATCTTCATGTATTTAGAAAAGCAGGAAGTCGGAGCAGGCGGAGAAATTCAATTGACGGACGCGATTCAAAAATTAAATGAAATTCAGCGCGTTTTTGCATATGACTTTGAGGGCAGACGTTATGACGTCGGTGAAAAGCTTGGTTTTATTCAAACGACGCTTGAATTCGCTATGCAGGATCCTGAACTTAAAACTAAACTTGTTCCTTTTATAGAAAACCTTTTGAATAAAGAAGAAATATAATAACGCAAAAAACTGGCACACTCATATGCCAGTTTTTTAATGCATGCTAAACACTTCGGTTTGATTCTTATCTGCACAATTCATTAATAAAATTCAGCAGCTTCTTGCTGGAATCACCACTTGAATACTCATTCCACTCATTTGAAAACCGTTTAACCTCTTCATACGTATGGTGAATGTTCTTTAATTCGTTAAGAAGAATGTCGCGGTTGCGGCAGGCCTTCCCCGGGATCACCGCTTCATAGTCGTCAATCAAACCGCGTTTTTTATCGTACTCTTCAATATCATAGGTGTAAAACAGCATCGGTTTATCGAGCAGGGCGTACTCGAAAGGGATCGAGGAATAGTCTGATATCAGCACGTCACTTACATGCAGCAGATCTTTTAACGGAAGGTCTGAAACGTCTTTTATCATACCTTCATATTCTTCAAGTCTGATATTCTCACGGACAGCAGGATGCAGCTTAACCAAAAGCAAAAATTCTCCCTTTAAGTCTTTAGATAGCTGCTCTTTTGAAAAAGGGAGTTTCACACTTGTCATATTATAGTCTCTGTATGTCGGGGCATAAAGGATGACTTTTTGGTCCAAAGATTCATAAGGACGCGTCTCATCTTTAAAATATTGATCAGTCAAGGGAACTCCCGTCCGCAAAATGCGCTCATCCTTAACGCCGAATGAACGCTTGAAAATGTCCGCCATCTTTTCCGATCCGACGGTAATATAGTCAAATGAGGCGTATACTTTTTTAAACCTCTTGATATCTGCAGATGTTCTGCGGCAATTTCCGATATCCTCAAGACCGAACTTCTTCAGCGCGCCGTTCGCATGCCAAACTTGGATGCACTTTGTCTGCGGCCGTTTACGAAGCACACTTGTCAGCAAAAAATAATTATCCGTAATGACACATTTGCTTTTGAACATGCTATAAACGGCCCGCATCAAATGAAAGGGATTTTTTTCATTGATGAAGCATGATGACACAGACGGATATTCATTTGCAAGGGAAACCGCATGCCGTGTATAAAGCATTTCCAGTTCAAACGGACAGACCATTTCCTTATATTCATTTAGGAGCGCTCTTGCGTTATCCGGGAAGGAAACGAGAAGAACAGCTCTGTTTCGGGGTCTTACCCATGTCAGCATAAAGCTGACCATCGAAAGAACACCTGAATAAAACATGACAAACAAAGAACGTATCTTCATGATTCAACCTAATCTCTTTCTATGCATCAATTTGTTTTGACCGCTCTTTTACCTGTTCAGGATAGTAGCTCTGTTTTTGAACCCTTTCTTCTTTCAGAACGGTAAAAGCATATTTCGGGATATTCAGCATCCGCTTCCATCTTGAGGGATTTGTCACGAGTCGGTACAGCCATTCAAGGTTCAGACGAATCAGCAAGTTCGGCGCACGTTTTACCGTGCCGCTGAAAACGTCGAAGCTTCCACCAAGCCCGATTGCAATGGCCTTTGGAAACAGATGCTTATATTTATAAATAAACCTTTCCTGATGCGGGTAACCAAGGGCTACGAACACCATGTCAGGTTTGGCTTTCGCAATGTGTTTAGCAACCGCTTCTTTGTCATTTGCATAGCCGTCTGAACAACCGGCAATAGTGATGTCCGGGAATTCAGATGAGATACGGTCCACGACGGCTTGATTGACCTCTTTCTTCGCGCCGTACAAAAAGATCCTTTTCTTTTTGTCGTTGGCGATCTTCAGCAGGTTGATAAACACATCATAGCCTGCAATTCTTGATTTTAATCGCTTATTCGTCAGCTTTGACATCATCACGACGCCGATTCCGTCGGGCAGAATAAAATCCGCTGCTGACAACACGTCGCAGTAGCTGCTGTCTTTTGCTGCTGCATATCCGATTTCAGGATTGACGGTGGCTATATAAGCCCCAACCCGTCGATTAATGTATGATTTCTCAAGATGATGCAAAAAGCCGGATAAATCGGCGTTTACATATGACAGGTTATAAATACGCTCCGTTTGCAACATCAACTCCTCCTCCCGATTTAAAAGTTCAAATTTATGTTTAAACGAAATGAAAATGTCTTAGGAAAGTGGGTCAGCCCAAAAATCCCATTGGTCTAACGTATATTTTAACATAGATGATTCATAAAAGCTTAACAATAACTTTACAACAGATTAAGATTTTTTACGCTGTCTTCAGAAATCAGATGAAAAGAGATAAATCTTAAAACAAAATTTGGAATTTCATTTGCTATTTACAATGCTTAACGTTTAATAGGCAATGTGCTATAATAAATGATCAGTGAAGACATGCGGAAAAATTTTTTAGTGAAGAGTATACGTGTTTTTCGGATAGAGCAATTTTGAAAGTTAATCATAGTGGTTTGTGAAGTTATAGATTAGGAAGGAGAGTAATTTAACATGAAGAAAGTCATCACATACGGAACGTTTGATTTATTGCATTGGGGACATATCAAATTATTGGAGCGCGCCAAACAGTTAGGCGATTATCTTGTCGTAGCGATTTCAACGGACGAATTCAACCTTCAAAAACAGAAAAAAGCTTACCATAGCTATGAGCACCGCAAACTTATCCTGGAAACCATCCGTTACGTCGATGAAGTCATCCCGGAAAAAAGCTGGGATCAGAAAGTTCAGGATGTCATCGACCATGATATTGACGTTTTTGTCATGGGGGATGACTGGGAAGGAAAATTTGATTTCTTAAAAGAACACTGTGAAGTCGTCTACCTGCCAAGAACTGAAGGGATTTCGACGACGAAAATCAAAGAGGAAATCGCCGGCCTATAAATTCTGGCATTTTGCCACTGTAAGTTATATAATTCTTTCGAAAAGTACTTCTTATCTTTTTTTAAGAAGTACTTTTTGTTGAATTAAAATGAGAAGTTCGAATTGACAGCTTACAGTGAAAGGGAGAAAAAAATTGGGCGAAAAACAAAGTGATCCCTTGAAGAATGAGGGAATAGCTATTCCTAATATGACCTATTATTTTATTTCAGGAAATCTTCCTCACGATTATGGAGGATTGACAAAGTCGCTACTGCTACGTTCCAAGTTGTTCGGAAAATTATCTCAGACGCCTACAACCTTTTTAACATTTGGATTTGACAAGGAGTTTTCAACTAAAAAAAACCAGCTTTATGAAAATAAGAAAGTCCACCCGAAATTCACTCGAATTTTAAATATGTATAATGACTTTCTTAGCAAAAATACTAGTGGTCGCTTATTTTCTGAAAAAACCAGCTTAAACGAAATAAAAAATCACAATAAAAATCGTTTTTTTGCTAAATTCAGCAAAATTTTCCGCAAACAAAAAAACAACCTTAACTTTAGCTTTTACGAAGATGGAAAATCAATTTGTAGTATAGATTACTTGAATAATGAAAAAAAACGATTTAAAAGAGAAGAGTATACAAGACAAGGGTTATTGTGCCGTGTATCTTATTTTAATATAGAGACCGGCCGTTTGTACTGCCAGGAATTTATTAATGATAATAATTATGTTTATCTGGATAAACATTATGAGTTTTTCGAAGGTCAAAACGAGCTTCAACTGAAAAGTATTAACTGGTATTCAGAAAATGGCGTATTAAAGTTTTCCGATGAATCAGAATTGCGGCGGCATTGGATTGAAGTTCTTGAATTAGAGACAGATCACCCAAAGCTATTCCTGGTTGATAGTAGACGGCAAGATAAACATGTATTTAGAGTTAAGAAAGCAGCTTCCTCTTATTACGCTGCAATTATACACAGCAAACATTATGGAGATAATCCACTTCACGTAAAGCCGCGTTACCGAGAATTATTTAGTCATTTATATAATCTTGATGCAGTGTTTTTTATCACTGAAGAGCAGAAAGAAGATTTCCAGAGGATAGTCGGAGAGCATAAAACATTCTTCTATACTCCACATACAATGGACAAATCGCTTGATAAAAAGGTTTTAAAAATCCAAAGTGAAAAGAATAAAGCGGTGATCATTTCAAGATTAGTTGAATCGAAAAATCTGACTCATGCTATTAAAGCTTTTAAGCTTGTTGTAGATGAAATTCCTGAAGCCAGATTGGAAATTTTCGGTTCAGGAGGAGCGGAAAATAAAATAAAAGCGGAAATTGAAAGATGCAACTTGCAGAAAAACGTCTTTTTAAAAGGTTATACCAATAACCCAGATAACGAGTTTCAAAAGGCGTGGCTTACAATTTCAACATCTCATTTTGAAGGGTTCGGCCTTTCTAATATGGAGGCTCTCGGTAACGGTTGCCCTGTTGTTACTTACGACTATGACTACGGTGCAAGAAGCCTTGTTAAGGATAATGCAAACGGCTTCGTCGTCGAGAAGTATAATATTGAACAGCTTGCTGAAAAAATAGTTTTGCTTATGAAAAACGAAAAACTTCATGAAAAATTTTCGAAGTGTGCATTTGAGACAGCAGATAAGTATACGACAAAACATTATATGAAGCGTTGGTCTGACGCGCTTCAAAAAATGATTGAGGTCAAAAAAGAAAAACAAGAATTAAAAGGGACTTTCCCGAGCAAACAAGCGTTCTCTGTGAGAGAGCATAAAATAGATGAATCAAATTTGATCATTGAATTCAAGGCTCAGGTTCCGGTTGATGAAGGCTACAATTTAAAGCTTGTCGGGCTTGACAGAAGAAACAATGCCGTTGTTATATGCGCTTCTTCTCCTGAGAAACCCGTTTCAAGGTCAGATGTCTACGGATTTAATATTGATCTTAATCGACATTTTCATGTTAAAACAATTAGAGCAAATAACACTAAAACAATTGATTTTTATTTGGCTATCAGCAACCGTGAACAAGTTACAATATTAAAACGGCTGTCTGTTGACCAAGCAGAGATGCCCTCTCCTTTCTTAGTGGAAAAATATAAAGTTGAACCTTATATTACCGTAAAAGGCAACTATTCATGGACATTGCAAAAAGAGCCGGAGGATGCCCTCCTAAGGTAATCCCTGACAACTGTTTGATGCGGGATGAATATTCAGTTCATCTTATGTATAATAATCAGAAGATTATCTGTCGATGATTTTGAAAAAAGAGGAGTAGACTTATTTTATGGTTAAGGAAGTTCCAATAGAATTCAAATTAGTAAACCTGAAAATTGAGGATTGGCAGCTTCTCCTCGATTTCTCTTTAGATCATTCAGTATCCGCCGATAATATCAGTCTGTTGGCAGTGAACCGCAAAACAAAAGCGGAGCTGCCGGCTTTTTGTGAAAGGATAGACAAAGAAAAAGCAATATACCGTGCAGAACTTCATTTAACTGCCCTTTCTAAACACGTCGAAGACAGAGGATGCATCGACTTCTACGTAGTAATCCGTGAAGCGGAAGCTGACCTTTTAAAGAAAAGAATACAGACGAAGTTTCAGCCAATTGAACTATCTTGGAAATGGGATGAGCAAAAGCAGGTATTTTTCCTTCCCTATACAACCAAGAAAGGAAATCTCTCATTAAAAGTTCTGCCCCAAAAAACAATAGCTGAAATAACTGATATCGATCTAAACACTGATGGAGAACTCACCCTTGCAGGATACGCTTTTTTGCTAAATGAGGATGGAAAGGTAACTGCCAAGCAAAGATGCCTTATTCTAAAAGAGGTCGGCGATGCCGAAGAGAAAAAAATTTTCGAATACCCATTAGAGGATGATGAAACAGCAAACTTTAAGGTACACATCAATCTCAAAAAGCTTTATGAAGAAAACGCTATGCCTGTCATGTTCCAGTTTCACATCGAATTTATCGGTGAAGACCCTGAAACGGGCGAAAAAGCTATCAAGAGAACAAAACCGCTAATGCTGAAAAACAAAACGAACCCGCAAAATAGCCAGTTTACGGTCATTGAAACGGAAAAAGGCCCGGCGCGTTTTCATGTCTACCCGCAAAAGAAAAAGAGATGTATGCGCTTAAGAATGAATGATTATACATTTAAAACAAGGGCTGTTTATTTCGTTGTTGGGAAAAAGAACCGGACTGTTTCCTTTTTCCGCAGGAGAAAAAATAAGCTAAAGAAAAAGATAGGCAACGGCTTGAAAAAAGCGTATTATTTCTCCTTTAGACTGGCCGGAAAATTACCAGTGAAAAAGAAGACCGTTATCTTTGAAAGCTTCGCCGGAAAACAGTACAGCTGTAATCCGCGCGCGATTTACGAATATATGACAGAGAACAAACCGGATTACGAAATGTATTGGAGCGTAAATCCGGATTACACGGATATCTTTGAGGAAAAAGGCATTCCTTACATCAAAAGGTTTACCCTGAAGTGGCTGTTTGCCATGGCAAGAGCCGAATATTGGGTTGTAAACAGCCGCATGCCTTTATGGATTCCAAAGCCGAAGCACACCACATATCTTCAAACATGGCACGGCACACCGCTGAAACGTCTTGCCGTCGATATGGATGAAGTGCATATGCCTGGCACCAACACGGAAAATTACAAAAAGAATTTCACGACGGAAGCATCAAAATGGGATTATTTGATCTCACCGAACGCATATTCTACCGAAATCTTTGCCCGTGCATTCCAATTCAATAAAACGATGATCGAATCAGGCTATCCGAGAAACGATTTTCTCCACACGGACAACAATGCCGAAACGGTTCGCTCATTAAAAGAGAAAATGAAGCTGCCGGCTGACAAAAAAGTGATCATTTATGCGCCGACATGGCGTGATGATCAGTTTTATAAAAAAGGAAAATACAAATTTGACCTTGATTTGGATTTGGCGAAAATGAGACAGGAAATTGGCGATGACTATGTGATCGTGCTCAGGATGCACTACTTGGTTGCCGAAAACTTCGACCTTGAGCCATACCAAGGTTTTGCATACGATTTCTCATCCTATGAGGACATCCGCGAGCTTTACATGGTGTCTGATTTGCTGATCACGGACTACTCTTCCGTCTTCTTTGATTTTGCGAATTTGAAGCGTCCGATGATTTTCTTTGTTCCCGACATTGAAACGTATCGCGACAAGCTGCGCGGCTTCTACTTTGACTTTGAAAAAGAAGCTCCAGGCCCGCTCGTCAAAACGACGGATGCCGTCATCGAAAAGATCAGGGAAACGGAAGCACCCGGCTATCGCCTGGCTGATATATTTGAGCCTTTTTATCAGAGGTTTTGCTACTTGGAAGAGGGCAGATCGTCTGAAAAAGTAGTAGAGAAGATTTTTAAGTAGTAAAAAAAGCCACTGTATAATACAGTGGCTTTCAACCTAAAGGTTAATAAAAAATGATGGAACTTTCTTAAACTGATCAGTTAGCCATTGAATAACTGTTGACAAAATAAATAGTCTTAACTTTTAAACAAACTTATGCTATTATAAGTTCTACCATAAAGATCTTCAATAGTCAAAAAATCTGGTTTCAAAATAGCGAAATACTATCTATGAGGTTTACATTGAATTTAAAGTTGCAGTTTTTTATTAGAAGTGATGTTTGTTACTTCTTTTTTTCTTGTCAATCATCAACATATCCAAATTTCACTCTATACTGAGACGTTTATATATATCAATATAAGGGTTGGAGGGCACATAAATGCTTAAGGTGTGAAAATTACAGTAAATGCTTAATTTAATGACATGAAGGTTACATAAAGAATACCTCTGTAATATTGAAGGAGCAAGGAGATACGAGAACGAATGAATAAAAAAATTTTGAAAAGAAAAGTCAAATTTATTAAAGATCCTCTCGAAAACTATTTGAAGAAAACAAATCATAGAAGAAATAATCAGTATGCTAAATTTTACGAAAAGCTGAATGTTATTGATCACACAATATTATACGAAAGCCGTGATGGAAAGAGCATTACTGACAGCCCTTTTGCGATTTTTAAATACTTAACAAAAAATCCGGAATTTAAGGATTACAAGCATATTTGGTCAGTAGAAGATTTTAATGCACTTGAACCTGTTATTTCGAAGTATAAAGATATGCCGAATGTTGAATTTGTTAAAAGAAATTCAACGCAATATTTAAAGTACTTAGCCTCAGTAAAATATTTGATTAACAACTCCACTTTTCAGTCATTTTTCACATGTAAAAAAGAACAAGTGTATATCAATACATGGCATGGAACACCGCTCAAAAGCATGGGTTTTGATATTCCGGGGAATCCCGCGCATTCGCAAAATGTTGTAAGGAATTTTATCAGTACAGATTATTTATTAAGTCCCAATAAACATACTACAAATATGTTTGTCAACAGTTATAAACTAAAAGGGTTGTACACAGGCGAAATTATTGAAGAAGGCTATCCAAGAATTGATTTGACACTTAATACAGTTCCTGAAAACTTCAAAAGGTTTCTGAAGGAATTGGATTTACAGATTGAGACTGAAAAGAAAACAATTTTATACGCCCCAACCTGGAAAGGGACAAGTGTCTCAAAAGTAAAAAATGATGTATTTCAAATCGTAGCAGACATGAATTATCTGGAAGACAAAATTGGTACTGAATATAATATTCTTATAAAAGTTCATCCTTTCTTATATAGTACGGCTGTCAAATCAGAAGAACTTAAAGGAAAACTTGTTCCAGATTTTGTGGATACAAATCAGCTGTTAAGTACTATTGATATACTGATAACAGATTATTCCAGCATATTTTTTGATTTTCTCGTTACCAACCGACCAATTTTGTTTTACATGTGGGATGCAGATGATTACAACGAACAAAGAGGAAAGTATATAAAAAATGAAGACCTTCCGGGTCCGGTTTTATATAACGTTAGGGAACTAACAGAGGCAATCGAAGATATAAATAAAGTGAGTTCGGAATTTGAACAAAAATATCAAGAAAACAAAGCGAAATTCACAAATTATGACGACGGAAATGTTACAAAAAGAGTTGTTGATAAGATTTTCAAAAATAGCGGGCAAGTAAATGTGATAAAAGATCTGAATAAAGGAAAAGAAAAGATTCTCATATACCCCGGCGGAATGAAGAATAACGGTATTACGACTTCTTTCATTAACTTAATGAGTAACATCGATTTTGAAAAATATGATGTGAGCTGTTTTATGGCAACACCCCATCAGAAAGAAGTGCTCAATAATATCGACAAGGTGAATAAAAATGTCAGATTCATATTTAAACCTGGTTTGCCTGTCTATACATTATCAGAGGTATACAAAGACAAACTGATTCATAATAGGGGTGCAAAGGGAAGACTTAAAGAGCTATATCCAAATGATGCTTATGTAAGAGAGCACCAAAGACTGTTTGGAAAATCCAAATTTGATTATGTCATTGACTTTAGTGGTTACAGTTTATATTGGGCCAAGTTCCTAGTTTGCGCAGATGCAAAAAAGAAAATTTGCTATATGCACAATGATCTTCTATCAGATAGTGAGAGATTAGTTAACGGGCGTCGCCCGCATAGAATCAATTTAAGAGGGCTATTCTCGATCTATAACAAATTTGACAAATTGGTAAGTGTTTCAAAAGGAACAATGGAACTAAATAAAAAAAATCTATCCATTTATGCTGATGAGGATCATTTTGATTATATTATGAACTCTATTAATCCCGAAAGAATTCTAGGGATTGAGCATACTGAATCAGATTCTGCGAAGTCGGTGAACCCCCATGAGAATGGATCCAAGAATCATGTTGACATCGTGGATAATAAAAGGTTTAAAGCAAGAGCAAAGATTGTAAATGCCGATGGCTTCTTTGTTGTAAATACCTTAATTGATAAGGCAAATACCAGACTCACTCCAGCTAAGGAATTTGAAAATGAGGAAGTCTTGATATTAAGAGAAGCCCATACAAATGACGGAAGAATACTATATAAATTGAGTATCAACGGCAGTACCATCGGATGGCTGGAAGAAGGTGCTCTTGAAATATTGCCGGACAGTATATTGACTGAAAAAGAAGTGAATAGACTGGCGATTATTCAGCACCCTAAAGGAAACGACATCTGGAATAAGCCATACAAAGTTTTAGATGTTGAAAAAGTAAGTTCGAGCAAAGAATATAAAGGAATTATTGTTGAGGTAGACAAAGAGGTTAGAACACAGCACTCTTTCTATAGCAGAATATACATTAATGATGTTTTGATAGGATGGATTGACAGTTCAGCATTGAAAATTGTAAAAGAGTATGAATTGGATAGTGAATGTGCGGATGAACAGCAGTCAATTATAAATAAGGAAAAAAATAAGATTAAACTTAAAAACTACAAAAAACATTCTGATATCATCCAAGGGCTGGACAACAGAACATTAGAGGAAAAAACGTTGAACTTGTTAGCAACGATAACAAGTGGAGAAGACTACATGATTTGGTCTAAGGCGTATCCCAATAATGGCTGCCAAAAAATATCGACTGCTGAAGAGTTCGACGGTTTAATTGCAAAAGTCATAAAGAGTCATAAAACGAAAGAAGGCACGTACTATCTTTTCTCAATAGATGAAAAAGTCATCGGATGGTTGGACTGTAATGCTTTTAAAACTATAGACGAGACAGTCGTTATAGAGGAGAAGCAAGTAGAATATGAGGCCCAAATCAATTTAGGTGACACGGAATTTATTTTTAACAAGCCATATGATGTAAAAGGTTGCAGTATAATAGAGGATTATAAAAAATTCAATCATAAAGAAGTAAAAGTCGTTGAAGAGGCAACAACGCAGCATGGTACTTATTGCAAAGTTATTTATCATGATAGAGAGCTAGGGTGGATAGAGCGCAACGCTTTAGAGAAAGTTGAACCTCTTGGTTTAAAGGTTGGAAAAACTTTAATTCCTTATCCATCAGAAAGCGACTTCAATTTTGTCAATATGGGGAGACTCTCTCCAGAAAAGGCTCAGGATAACCTTATCAAGGCTTTCCATACACATGTTCAAACTTATCCAAACAGTAAGTTATATATTTTAGGCGAAGGCCCTTTAAGAAAAGATCTTCAACAATTAATAATCGATTTGGATCTGGAAGAGCATGCATATCTAGTTGGCCAGCTAGACAATCCATTCGGCTTTTTGAAGATGTGCGATTGCTTTGTTCTGTCTTCCCATTATGAAGGACAGCCGATGGTATTACTAGAAGCGATGACGCTAGGAATGAAAATTTTGGCGACTGATATTGTTGCGAATAGAACGGTATTAGAAAACGGAAAATACGGAACTTTAGTTGAAGACAGCGTTACCGGACTTGAACAAGGCTTAGTTAAAGTACGAACCGAACCTGTAGATAGCTCACAGTCTTTTGATTACATTGAATATAATAAAACAGCTATGAATTCCTTCTATAAAGTTTTGAGTTAACGAATGTTGAGGCGAACGCCTCAACATTTTAATTATTATAGTAGATATTGTGAAACAGCAATTGCTAAAAAGAATTAGCAAATTGTATAGAAAGATGATAATGGTTGACAAAAAAATTTTTCGAATCGGTTTAATCTGGATATACTGGAAAATGCGATTTTGAGTCGATGTCAAAAGTGAAAAAAAGCGCGTGATCTGTTACAATAATGAGCGGTGCTATAAAAAAAGACAAAACTTTAACTCTAAGGAAGATTAGAATGAATGCTATGGTAAAAGTTCTTAAAGAAGTATTTTCTTCGCTTCCGCTGATTATGCGGCTGGCGGTTTATGAAACAAAGTCAAAGTATCAAATGAATTATTTAGGGGTTGTTTGGCAGTTTTTAAATCCGTTAATACAGATTTTAGCTTATTGGTTTGTTTTTGGAACTGGAATAAAAGGCACCAGGGCAGATATCGACCACTATCCGTTTATTATTTGGATGCTTGCCGGCATCATCCCATGGTTTTTTATCAGCCCGACAATTCTTGACGGATCAAACAGTGTTTTCCGAAGAATTAATTTAGTATCAAAAATGAATTTTCCGGTTAGCTCTCTGCCTGCCGTTGTTATTGCTTCCAACTTATTCAGCTACTTTGGGATGACGTTGATCTATATTTTTATACTTATAGGAAGTGGATTTTTTCCCACGTTGCATTGGCTGCAATATTTTTATTATTTGTTCTGTATGATTGCGTTTATGTTTTCATTCAGTTTGCTTAACTCGACAATCAGTGTCTTGGTGAGAGATTATCAATTTTTGCTTCAAGCCGGGACAAGGCTGCTGTTTTTCCTGCTCCCGATTTTTTGGGATGTATCACACGCACTGGCCAACAGGCCGCATGTATTGGCGATTCTTAAATTAAATCCGCTCTTTTATATAATAGATGGCTTTAGAAACAGCTTTTTAAACGGCCATTGGTTTTTTGAGGATGTTAAATACACATTATATTTCTGGGTCTTCACATTGCTGTTATTGACAGTGGGTTCAATATTGCATATGAAATTTAGGGATAAGTTTGTTGACTTTCTTTAATATAGTAAGGAGATTATACGATGAAACTAAAAGTTTCGTTTCGAAATGTTTCAAAAAAGTATCATCTATATGAGAAACAGTCTGATAAGATAAAATCACTGTTCTTGCCGAACAATAATGATAAGGGTTTTTATGCCATACGAAACGTTTCCTTTGATGTATATGAAGGGGAAACGATTGGCTTTGTCGGCATCAACGGTTCCGGCAAATCGACGATGTCGAATTTGCTGGCGAAGGTCATTCCTCCGACAAGCGGGGAAATTGAAATGAATGGCCAGCCTTCCCTCATTGCGATTGCTGCGGGATTGAACAACCAGCTTAGCGGGAAGGATAACATCAGGCTTAAATGCTTGATGATGGGGCTGACCAACAAGGAGATTGATGAGCTTTACGATCAAATCGTCGAATTTGCTGATATTGGGGATTTCATCAATCAGCCAGTCAAAAGTTATTCAAGCGGGATGAAATCACGCCTTGGTTTTGCGATATCAGCTCATATTGATCCCGATATTTTAATTATTGATGAAGCATTATCGGTCGGTGACAAAACCTTTTATCAAAAATGTGTTGATCGAATAAAAGAATTTAAAAAGCAAGGAAAAACGATTTTTTTCGTCAGCCATTCCATCGGCCAAGTTGAAAAAATGTGTGATCGCGTTGCCTGGATGCATTATGGGGAAATGCGGATGTTTGACGAGACAAAAAAAGTTGTCAAAGAATATAACGAGTTTATTGACTGGTTCAATAAACTTTCTAAAACGGAAAAGAAAAAATATCAACTGGAACATGTTGAAGAACGTAAAAAGGAACAAAAAGAAGAAAGAAAAAGCCGTTATTCAAAAAGAAATCCAAAAGCGGTCACCAATATGATTCAAATTGCTTTCCTTTCAATTTTACTAGTAGCATTGGCAGCCACGATGTTTGTGAGTACTCCGCTAAGAACAATTGCTTCTTTCGGAGCGATTCCAGGGCATGACGCTAAAAAATCCGAAGAGCAGCAAACCGAATTAAAATCTGAAAGTTTAACAAAAGTAAATCAGCCCGCATATGTCAAATCAACGGAGATTTCAACTTACGGGGATCAATCTTTAAAACAGGAAAAACCCGCTTCTTTGACATTTGGAACAAAAGTGACGCTTGTAGCGCAGAATTCCAAAGTTGCACAAATCAAATTAAACGGCAAAAACTATTTTATGAAAAAGAATGACCTATTATTGACAAAAGATTTAAAAAACGTTTCATTGACTGCAAATGCTTTTTCACCTTATTTTTCAGAAACAGCAAAGTCATCCTACCAGTATTTTCTTTCATTTTTAGGTGAAGAGGAACAAAACTTGCAGAAACTTCGGGGAATAAAGGAAGCCAAATTTGATGGTGGAGGTAGCGGCCTTCAACTGGAGTATGAAAAGGTCGACTATGTGGTGGAAAAGCATAAAGCAGCGGCTATCGTGTTCCATGACCTTAAAGTTGTTGAACCGGCTTCTCTTTCTCTCTCTGATGATGAATTCAGTTTTGACAAAGACCATAAGCGATACTTTTTCAAAACTAAGAAACAGCTGTTTGTAGTCGATAACGAGAACCACACATTAATGATAAAAAATGATGAAATATAATCTTTAAGCCATTATGATGTTTCACATGCTTTTTTAAAACTTGTAAAAAAAGAGACCATTCGCATTGTAGCGTCTGATCTCTTTTTTCCTATTTATACTTAGGAATGTCATAATATAACGTATAGTTATCCAGCAGCGTATATAAACTGTACATCCGATTCACTTGTTTATAAGCCCAGCCGATATCTGTTGCATATTGGTGGCTGGCCGTTGGGGCCCACCTCATTTTAAACAGTGTATCCTGCTGAAAGCCGCTTCTGTGAATATAGTTTTTGCCGATCAATTCGGCTCCGCCGATGATTGCCTTTTCGGGAGTATCCCACCCCTGCTCATAGGCTGTTCTTGATCCGCACTCCAACGGACAAGAATCATATGCACCATATCCGTACACATTGTAAACCGTTTTTCCGTTATATTTGACACCTTTGGCTAATTGAGAAGTTCCATTTCCAGTTTCCAAAAGAGCATGAGAGATCAAATACAGTTCATTAATGCTGTATTTTTTAGATGCCTCAACAAAAGCTGCTCCTTTTCCTTCAAGAATTCCCTTACCTTTTAATATTTTGCTGTTAATTTCACTGGCTGATAGACCTGCATATTGAGACAGTTTCAAAAACTGGAAGTAATATTTGCTATCCATTGAAAAGTTATTCGGATTAATATAATATGCGGTCTCAACTTCACTTGCATTTCTCCAGCCCATGTTAATTTTTGCCCAATTCCCTTCAGTGCCGACAATACTGACTCTATAACCTTTATTTAGCATACCTATAATGTTATTGCTAGCCACTTGCGGAGAAGATCTTACATTTAGGTAGTCTGCCGTTACGGTACTGTTGGCCGTATTGATATAAGAAAGCGATACATAGCCCGGAGAGTCTGTCTGCGGGTTGACGCTCATTTGCTTTTTCAGCATTTCTGCAAGGGTAAGGCCATAACTTGTATACATGATTTGAGGGCCGTCTTTTGTTTTGACGATGTTGACAGTCCATCCAAAATCCTTTTTAATTTTATCAGCTGTTGCAGAAGCATTGTTATATCCTTGGATATTATCTAATACGATTTTATAAAGGTATTGGCGTTCGCTCGTATAACTGCTCCACCACCCTTTTTCCTTAAAGAATGACTGAGCTTTAAGCAAGTCATTATAAAATAGATTCATTCCGGTTTCAATTCTATAGCTAGAATATCCGGTTTCTCCAGTGTTAACGATTTTCGCCCACCAATTATTTTTCTGGAAGAATTCCAGTCCTTTTTGAGCTTGTGTCTTTCCCAATACTTGATTAGATACTACCTGATATGAGGAATATCCGGTTTCTCCAGTCTTTTTATAGCTTATATACCAGGAATTCTTTTTGAAGAAATCCAGACCTTTGTTGACTTGATCCATGCCAAGCACCGGATTAGAATATATTTTGAAGCTGGTATAGCCTTCTTTTCCCGTATCTCGATAGCTCACATACCAATTATGTGATTTAAAAAATGCTAAAGCTTTATCAAGCAGAGATTTTCCAAGAATCGGATCAGAGTATATTTTAAAAGTTTGATATGCCTCTTCCCCGTTTTCTTTATATGACACATACCAGGAGTTCTTTTTAAAGAATTCCACCCCTTTATTGAGGGTATCCATTCCCAGCACAGGCTCGGAAACGATTTTGTATCGTTCATACGTCTGTTTATCGCTTTTTTGCGTTGAAAACCACCATTTTTTTTCTGTTAAATACTTCTGAGCCTTTTCAGCATCTGTAGATTTGAGATTATTAAATACAATTCTATAAGATGTTGAATTTGGCACTTGTTCATATTCAGCAGTTAGATTGGTAGCCTCTTTGATTTCCTGAATATACTTTTTCACGACAGACACATTGCTAAACCCGCCGGTTTTAATATTGAAGTATGCGACTGGATCACCGGCAGGCTCTACATTTCCTTTTATGCCTGTCTCACTCTCAAATTTCTCAAGATTGTTTTTTGTGACAGACTCGCTGCTGAAACCGCCGCTTGTCAGTATATAATATTTATCAGGATCGCCGACAGGCTTATAAGTTGCATTGATTCCAGTTTGTTTTTTGAAATCACTTAAAATGCTCTTCACTTTCGATTCGCCCTTGAACCCGCCGCTTGTCAACGTATAATACTTCTCAAGATCTCCAGTCGGCTTATAAGTTGCATCGATTCCAGTTTGTTTTTTGAAATCACTTATAATAGACTTGACTTTTGACTCGCTCACAAAACCGCCGCTAACCAATTGATAATAATAGTCTTTGGTTGTACCGTTCGGTACAACCGATGCAGAAATGCCGGTCGACTTTGTAAAAGATTGAGCTACCGACTCCGTTTTCGACTTGGTTGGAAACCCCCCGCTTGACACGTAGTAGTAATAATCTTTTGATCCGGTGGGAACATAGTCGGCGTTTAATCCTGTGGCCTTTTTAAACTCAGCTACATTTGACTTGACACGAGATTCAGTTGGAAAGCCACCCGAATACAAGTTATACACATTTTTATAATCGCTAGTTTTTTGATATGTCGCATTCCAGCCGGTGCTTGTTCTAAGCTTTTGCAGGTTCTTTTGTGCATCTTCCAGTCCAATAAATGCGGCCGTCGTTTCTACTTTATATGTAGAATTATCAGTATAACCTGAAGACTTATTGATGAAGAGCGAGCTCATCATTCCGATAAAAAGTATAACTACAGCTAATTTTAAAGATACTTTTCTCACTTATTTCCTCCTTTCTTCTTTGATTATTCTAATCTTTCACTTTCTTTTATCGGCCGACAAAAGAATTTGTTTAGCCGACAAATACGAGTATATCAAAATTTCGAGCAATCTCTATTGCTTATTAAAAAATAGGAAGAAAACCGCGACAATAGTCTCAAAACTGGTTTTCTTATGTAAAAGCACATTTTCAGCCCATCCTTCAAAAGCTTCCCTTTAAGCTTCTGAATTCAGCAAATTTAAAATATCTTCGTCTTTCCAATTCATTCCTTCATAGAGCTTCAATATTTGAAGTAGAAGTTCTTTTGCTTCATCTTTTTCTTCTTCCTTCACCATGGATAATTTGGTCATATACCAATTTTTAACATAGTTTTCCAATCTAATATTCTGATAGTCTTCCAAAAGGCCTTTTTTCTTAAGCCAGTCAATCCTTCCTTTTTCAAGAAGAACATACCGTTCAAAAAATCTCTTATTAATATTGTTTACTGAAGAATTTTCTACCATTGCATAGTAAATATGAATAGGTAAATCAATGACTTTAAACGCCTTTGAAGAAAGAATCATTTCATGGAAAACGAGTGTATCCTCACCTATTGCACCTTCAACCATCTTAATCCCGGAGTCTATAAGCCATTCTCTATTAGCGACAAGTGCCTGGATGCTCATTGCCTTAAAATATGTTTTTTTAAGAAATTCCTCATGCGGCCCTTTACGGGATGCCTTCCCATTATTGAAGCCCATCATTGTTTTATAGTAGGAAAACAGCTGTTCTTGATCTGATAAACGCACCATATCTCCAATTACCATGTCAAACGAAGATCTTTTAGCCTCATTTAGAAGAATAGCATATCCGTCATTTATTGCTTCATTATCTGGATCGAGATATGTTACCCATTCAGAGGTTGACAGTTCCAGCCCTTTATTTCTTGGCCTAGAAGCACTTCCGCTTCCCCCCTGTGGATAAAAATGCGTTTTTACATTGGGATACTTTTCTTGAAGTCTTTTTGCGACATAAGGTGTATACTCATCCGTTGATCCGTCATCAACGATAATAATCTCCATATCCTCAAATATGCTGCTCCTGGAAAGACTCTGAAAACATTTATATCTTAGATGCTCTCCATTATTATAGGTCGGAATAATAACCGAAAGCTTATAGGACTTGCTGTTTTTCTTCGACTCACGTTCTGGAGCTGTGAATATCTCTAAAGGATCGACACTGTATCCGTTTAAAAGCTCTCCTGATTGTATATCTTTTAATTCTTGCCACTCAAACGAATCTCTCCAGAACAATGTACGAAAACGGTCTTTCATTTCGTTTACAAAGTGATGTTCAACACCGGATACATATTCTTGCGGCGAACGATAGTAAGCATCTTTTGTAATAAAATCCGAATCCGTGTATTTAAAACCATTGACCATATCCTCAAGATAATATTCTCCGTAATGGTAATCGCTGCTGAAAAATGCAACCATATCATACCCTGCATAAATCTGTTCATTCACATCTTTTTCTAATATGAATGTCTTGTATTTATAAGATTGACGATTAA
Organism: Bacillus sp. FSL K6-0972; assembly: GCF_037976035.1. NCBI lineage: Bacteria > Bacillati > Bacillota > Bacilli > Caryophanales > Bacillaceae > Bacillus > Bacillus sp. FSL K6-0972. Next base: position 3,826,365 of record NZ_CP150260.1, read on the forward strand.
ACTGCTCTCTCATTTCAGATGTATCTTCTTGTGCAACTACAAGCACCTTTTTATTGAATTCATATTTTTCAAGACCTGTAATCCCCGCTATTTTATTCACTCTGTCAAAGGCCGTTTCGCCATTCAGCACTTTTCTGACGCCGTGCATCTGCAGTTCATAAATTTCTTTAGCAGATAATGAGTTTAAGTAACCTGTCAATTCTTCTTTAGAAGGAGCCAGAAAAACGTTTGGATATTTACTGTTTATTCCGATACTGTAGTTGGACAGCACAACCGTTCCCATTGCCTGCAGCTCATATACCCGGTTTGCAAACATCGTATTGCTGTCTTTTACAGAATTTAAATTCAGGGTAAAGTCATACATTTTATGAATCTTTTGCAACGTTTTATGATCTGTCTCCGGGACTACATAAGGAACATATTCCTTAGGATAAAAATGGGCCGGGAGCTGCAATGAAAAATTACGGTCTATGATGGTCAATTCACGGTCCGCATTTAATACGCCGTCAAAAAGAATCCGACTGTCATGCTGTCTACTTGGATACTTGTGGTACCACGATCCTGCAAACAGTATATCCTGCCTTCTGAACATTCTTGTTCCAATTGGGTTATGATAGATTGGGTTGACCCCAAACTCCAATACGTCAAATGTTTTTGCAGAAGGACAATCCCTTCGGTAATCATCAAGGACCTCTTGGCATGTAGTAAAAATATGATCCGCTTGCTGAGCCAAGTCTATATAATACTGATAGTTAACCGGGTCTTCTTTTGAATAAAAGACTATCGGAATATGTTTATTTCTGTAAAACCCAATAATACTCCGGATTCGATCCCGTATTTTTTTAATTTTTGGATTCCCAAGGCCTTTCCATGTCCCATCAAGTCCTCTCCAAGCGGTGGCAAGTATAAAAACGTCGATTTTGTCGCCAAAGTTTTTGTAGTTTTCATACGTTATATAATGAAAGTCCGCGGCGTCTTCCAAACTTTTAAATAAGAATTCATCTGCAATGATTCCTATTTGAAGATCAAGTTTCTTGTAATACCTTGAACCATTGCTCTCAGGAAGTTGTTTAATTTGTTCCTGAATTTCATCATAATACCCTTTTTTGTGGTTTTCATCCAAAAACTTCAAATAGGATTCTTTTTCCGTTTGCGTCATGATATTGTTTTGACTAGAAACAGGGGTGCTTTTAGCCGTTTGGCTATTTCTTAAGCTTGAAAGCTTATTTTTTCTAGAATTTAAAACAGATAAGCTCTTTTTGCTGTTAAATTCGTTTAGAGCAGCCCTATCCACCTCGATTTCTTTTGTTAATCTATTTACTTTTTGTTTTATGGTCATCAGACGTTGGTCAATATTCGACATCAACGATTACCTCTTCTTTTTCTAATTTTCCAATATAAAAGGGTTAAGCGTCCAAGTTTTGATGAAGAAAGTGCTTGATAGCGTTTCTCCAGATACTTTGTTTGCTTGTCCATCTTCTTTTGCTGCTGCAGTAATTTTTCTTCTTTTTTATATGCACCAACAAGCTCTTTCTTTAGAGCAGCTACTTCACTCAAAAGCGAAGATATCTGTTTTTCGTATGGCTGAACTTTCTTTTTGTCATGAAGATTAAGGGTATCGATCACATTGCATATTGCCTCTGAAATATCGCTTACGGCCGTGTCTTTTGAATGTTCTAATTTCAACCCAAGCCACTTATTCCCTCTGTGAACTTTAACGTGCAATCCAAGCTGAAAAGATTTTATGACCAATTTTAGGAGATGCTCTAAATTTAGATCTTTTATAAAAGTCCATAGCACGAAGCTTCCGTTCGATGATAAATATGGAGTGAGCCGTTCAATATATCTTTCTGCATCAAATACGACTTTTAGAAGATCTCCCAGTAGAATAGTGTCAAAAGTTTCAACATTTACTTCTCTCTCTTCTTCAAGGTCATTTCTTAAATACATCACTTTTTTTCCAATAGCAGACAAGTATTCGTCGCCTAGATTACTTGATTTTATTGCAATTAAAACTCGATCCCCTACAGCTGTTGTATATTCCCATTTTATTGGATTATTATCGTCTAATTTTAAAAACTCGGTGGCTTTTTCGTCTTCATTCGGAGCTGTTTCTGAAAAAACAGGTTTCAAATCATTCTTCCTCCCTTTCTGTATAAGTGAGGGAATATATAAATTAAATTCCAAGCAACGATGATAGTCTGCCATATGGCAGACTATTCTTGTATCACAAGGTCAAGAAAAATATCGGAGAAGAGCTTCGACAATGCGTTTAGACGCATGTCCATCTCCATAAGGATTAGAAGCCTTTGACATTTTTTTATATTCTTCCTCATCTGTTAATAGCTGATTTGTCAACTTGTAAATCACTTCTTCTTCTACACCGGCAAGCTTTAATGTCCCTGCTTCAATTCCTTCAGGTCTTTCCGTTGTGTCCCGCAAAACAAGAACGGGTTTCCCTAAAGAAGGAGCTTCTTCTTGCACTCCTCCTGAATCGGTCAAAATCAGATATGATTTTGAGGCGAAATTGTGGAAGTCAATCACTTCCAAAGGTTCAATTAAATGAATACGGTCCATGCTTCCCAAAATTTCTTGAGCTGTTTCCCTTACAACGGGATTTAAGTGAACGGGATATACGATTTGAACATCGTCATGCTCCTCAACGATTCTCTTGATCGCCCGAAACATATTTTCCATAGGTTCGCCTATGTTTTCTCTACGATGAGCAGTCAAAAGAAGCATCCGGTCATCGCCCAGCTGATCGAGTACTTTATGGTGATAATCATCCCGAACAGTCGTTTTTAAAGCATCTATCGCCGTATTGCCTGTCACATAAATATGTGCAGGGTCTTTGTTTTCCTCTAAAAGGTTTTGTTTAGATTTTTCTGTAGGGGCAAAGTGCAAATCGGCAATCACTCCTGTAATTTGTCGGTTGATTTCTTCAGGAAAAGGAGAGTATTTGTTTCGGGTTCTCAACCCTGCTTCTACATGTCCTACAGAAATTTGATTATAAAACGCGGCGAGGCTGCCGACGAAAGTCGTTGTTGTATCACCATGCACAAGCACAATATCCGGTTTTTGTTCTATTAACAATTCATTTAATTTCGATAATGCTCGTGTAGTAATATCTGCAAGTGTCTGCCGGTCTTTCATGATATTCAAATCAAAGTCCGGCTGAATTCCAAAAGCTTCAAGAACTTGATCAAGCATCTGCCTATGCTGAGCGGTAACCGTGACCAAAGACTCGATGCGATCTGGATATTTATTGAGTTCAAGGACAAGAGGAGCCATTTTGATTGCCTCCGGCCGAGTCCCGAATATAGTCATAACTTTTATTTTTTTCAATGCTTTCACTCCCAGTTGTTACGATTTACTTTGCATCATATCAATACTTTTTATTAGCTATGGCTATACCAATATTGTCTCTTCATTTAATGACTCATGGAGGTTCCCAAAGTTGATATATTTAAACTCGTTTGAACGATTCTTTACGATATTTTTCGTATCAAAGATTTGCTTAGTTGACATTTTAGTCAATCGGGACCAGTCTAATTCTTTAAATTCATCATGATCAGATAAAATTAAAATCAAATCTGATTGATTAACAGCTTCCTCAATATTGTCGAAGACAAAATCCTTTTTCACATGCGGATCATATGCCCTTACTTCATATTTCCCTTGCTCTTGTAGAATTTCTAATACTTCCATGGCCGGGCTTTCTCTAATGTCATCTACATTTCCCTTATAAGTGAGGCCAAACACAGTTACAATCTTTCCTTCTCTCTTTTCCATTAAAGTATTCACATTCTCAGCTACATAATAAGGCATTGAAGTATTAATGGAACGTGAAAGGTCAATTAATCTAGCAGTTTCTGGCGCCTTTGCAACAATAAAATATGGATCAACGGCTAAGCAGTGTCCTCCTACACCAGGCCCTGGCGTATGCAAATTAACTCTTGGATGCTTATTTGCCATCATAATCACATCAAGTGCATCTATCTCAAGTTCGTTGCATACTTTTGTAAGCTCATTCGCTAAAGCAATATTGACATCTCTAAACGTATTCTCCATCAGCTTTGACATTTCCGCAGTTTTTGCGTTTGTTTTGATAATTTCCCCTTTGACAAAGGTGCTGTATACCTTTGCTCCGGCTTCTGTGCAAGCAGGCGTAATTCCGCCAACAATACGATTATTATATATCAATTCGTGAAGAATTTGACCGGGCAGCACCCTTTCAGGACAGTGAACCAAATACACATCTTCTCCAATCACAAAACCCGCTTTTTCGACAAGAGGCTTTAGGAAGTCATCCATGCTCCGCGGCCCGATTGTTGATTCAACAATAATGACATTGCCCTTTTTAATGAAAGGAAGGACCGCTTTAACCGCATCCAGTACATAAGTTAAATCACAGGATTTATGTTCATCATTGCGATTAGGGGTTGGCACCGAAATAATAAATGCATCTGCTTCCTCTGGCATTAATGATGCTTTAAAAGTGCCACCCTGGATGACTTCATTTAAAGCTTCCTGAAGACCCGGCTCTTCAATATGTATGATTCCTGCGTTCAAAGAATCAATGACTTCCTGTTTAATATCAACTCCTACGACTTCTACTTTGTGCTTTGCGAACATAATAGATGTAGGGAGACCAATATAACCGAGACCCATCGTGCAAATTTTCATATTTTATACGCTCCTTTTTATTTCTAATGAATTAATTATAGTAAAAACTTTCACACGCTAAATTTTTAGGTTTCTATACACCGTTAAAAAAGCGTCTTTTTCTTGTTCCCAGCTGTATAAACCTCTGGCTCTAAAACTGTTTTGACTTAATTCATCTCGTAGATCAGGGAAGCTGAGCAGTTTGTTAACCCCTTCAGCAATGGAACTAGGATCATGTGAGTCTACTATAATCCCCGTTTTTTCTTTTTGAACAACCTTTCTGATTTCTGGAAAATCACAAGCAACCACCGGAACCCCGGCCATCATATACTCGAACAATTTGTTCGAAGAAGCTGAGTAGTGATTAAAACACACATTATTTAATACTTGAAATCCCAAGTAGGCATTTCTTGTATACTTCGGAAGTTCAGCCAACGGGACTTTTGGCAAAAATTTAACCTTGTCCCCGATTCCCATTTCATCAACCATTTTTTCCAAATCGCGTTTTATCCGGCCGTCTCCAATAAACACAAGAATTCCTTCGATAAATTTCGGAGCCGCTTTAACAAGGTTTTCAAGTCCTCTCCCCGTTTGTATGCCACCTTGATACAAAAGGATTTTATCTTTTTCCGTAAGGTTCAATAGACTGTGGAGGTCGATTTTTTCAATATTTACTTCTGTTTGCTTAAATGGATAGTTGTGCACAACATGCGGATAAAAACCGTAAAGATCCTCATTATACTTCGCTCTTGTATGGTTTTCGACTATCATAGCGTCTATTTTTTTAATCAAATAAGCTTCCAGTTTTCCGTAAAAGCTGCTGTCGTAGCCTGTTCTGCTTGTTTGTACTTCATGAGAATCATAAATCAGTTGTTTTTTCTTCAAGCGGAACTTTGAACATATATAACCTTGCGGAAGTGTATTTAAATCATTTGAATGATAAATGTCATATTTCCGCTTTGTGCCTTTTAAAATCATTCTTAAAATGATGCTTCCTCTAACAATCGCTGTCTTCAGTTTCGTTTTGAGAACAATTAAAGCAAAAAGAGTACAGATGATAACAGGAATCGGCATCAAATATACTAACAACAGCAATAAGAGAACTGCCAGCAGCAATAAAAATTTATTCTGCCTTAACTTCTTAGCGATCATTTGAAAAAAAAGAAGGCTTTCCGGATATCTTTTGACGCGATGCACCCTAAAATGTTTATTGTATTCTTCAAAAGTTTTAAGATTAGGATCTTTCGGGTCGTGGATACAAATCAAATCAACATCATAGGCATCTTCAGACAGTGCAGTACATTCCCTCATAACTCTTGCATCATTTGTGAAATGGTTCCAAACAAACATACAAACTTTTGTTCTCATCATAATCAACCTTTAGCCATTTTATCTAACAAATTCGTTAATTTGTTAATGTTATTTTCCCACAAGAATTTTTTTTCAATAAATTCTCTGCAATTTGACTGCATCTCCTCTAGCAGTGCTGGATCATTGTAAAGCTTTAAAATATAATCTACCATTTCATCAACTGATTGACGGCTTGTGACAAACCCGATTTTTTCATTTTCAATGAGCTGTTTAGAATATCCGGATAAAGAAGCGACAACGGGAAGTCTGCATGTTAAATAGTCAATAATTTTACCCGGAAGTACTGTTTCAAAGACACTAGAATTATTCAGAGTTGCTATTCCCACATCACAGCGTGACATCCGGTTTAAACAATCTTGTCTTCCCATCGGCTTGATAAGCTTTACATTTATAAGGTTATGGCGCCGGACAAAATCTGTAAAAGCCTGTTTCTGCACTCCATAGCCAATCACGTTTAATGAAATATGATGTTCACTCAGCTTTTTTGCGAGCTGCATTAAAATTGTAACATCTTGAGCCAGTCCAATATTGCCTGCATAAACAACATTAAACATTGAGTCCCCTTTTCGTTTTTCAAGCATCGTTTCTTTTTTTCTTGCAGCATTTGGCAGGAATATCAACTTTTTTGTTAGACCATCACATTTATTTTTAAAATGGTCTATAAATCCCTCACTGTTGATGATGATATGGTCAGCTTTTTTGTATAAAGTAGATTCCATTTTTTCAAACAACCAAATAATATAAGAACGATTAAATACGCCAACGCCTTTTAATGATTCTGGCCATAAATCCCTGACATCCAACAGCAGCTTTGCATTGTAACGATATTTAGCGGCTAAGCCGACAAAGGCTACAAAAATAGGCGGAGAAGTTACAAACACAATATCATATTGATTTTTATCCTTCTGAACGTAAAAAAACATTTTCAGCATTATCTCAAGATAATAGAAAAGGCGGCTAAAGAAGTTGGAAGAATATTTTTTATTCTGAACTGACAATCGTGTAACTCGATTTCGGTCTATATCGATATCTTTTTCGTTCCAGAAATCTTCTTGAGAATAAATGTCTCTGGAAGGATACGTCGGCTCCGTTGTCAAAACATCTACATGATAACCTTTTTGCTTCAACATGAGAAAAATGGTTTTCATCCGGTTACCTGCACTGCCGATTTCAGGATAAAAATTTTGTGTAATCATTAAAATTTTCAAATAAACTCCCCGCACTTCCACAAATATTTAAAAATAATCGCTACGAATGAATCGGTTTCCTTTAAATGTAAAAAATGAAAACGAATCACCAAATGAAACAGATTCATATAATTCTGTCAGTCTATTTACGATTATAATATTTACAAAACGACAATTGCAACAGCAGTTCGTGAATTTCGACACAATTCTCCCTCCTTTTTTAGGTATTTCGTTGCATTACACCCCTAAACAAATAGGAAGCAGGTCCCTGCTCCCTAACGATAAACCGATATATCATAATACAATGTGTAATCATCAAGCAATACATAAAGACTGTACATTCTCCCCACCTGCTTATAAGTCCAACCGACATCTGTCGCATATTGGTGAAGGGCATTCGGAGACCATCTCATTTTATAGAGGGTGTCCTGTTTGTAAGTCGGGTGGTGAATGTATTTTTCACCGATGAATTTGGCTCCGCCCATAATAGCGGCCTCAGGTGTGAACCACCCTTGATCATAGGCGTATTTGGCGCCGTAGTAAAGCGGGTTGCTGTCGTAAGCCCCGACGCCGTACATATTGTAAACCTTTTTGCCGTTGAACATCGTTCCTTTAGCCAACTCGGAAGTTCCGTTGCCCGTCTCAAGGAGCGAGTGTGAAATGAGGTACAGTTCATTGATGCTGTATGCTCTCGCCGCGTCGATGAACGCTTGCCCTTTGCCTGTCAAAATCCCTTTATTATAAAGGATTTTTGCATTGACCTCGGCAGCATTCAATCCGGCCGTTTGCGACAGTTTTAAAAATTGGAAGTATGCCGAGCTGTCTTGTGTGAAATTTTCCGGATTGACATATCTCTCGACTTCATCCCTGCTGGCATTTCGCCAATTCATTCTGATTTTTGCCCAGCCGTTTTCCTGGGATATGATGTTGACTTTATCCCCTTTTTGCAGCTGTCCGATGATGTTGCCGCCTGTCACAAGGGGGCTTGACCTGATATTCAGCAGATCAGCCGTTACTGTTTGGTTCGCCGTATTGATGTAGCTCAATGAAACATAGGCCGGCGCATCCGTTTGCGGGCTGACTTTCATCTGTTTGTCAACCATCTGGCTGAGCGTGATTCCGTAATCAGTCGTTGTGATTTGCGGGCCGTTTTTCACTTTGACGACATTCACCGGCCAGCCGTAATTCGTTTTGATTCGATTGGCGGCAGCATCCGCACGGTCTTTCCCTGTAAATTGTTCATTGATCGAGATGTGAAACAGGCTGACCGACTTTGTTTGATAAGTTGCGCTGACATTGTTCTTCTTAAAGACATTCAATCCCTTGTCGAGATCTGCTTTGCTTGTGATCTGACCTGTCGTCACCCGGTACTGCCTGTAGCCGTACTCACCCGTTTGTTCAATCTTGCCCGGTATATTCCGCTTGCTGAAAAATCCGAGCGCTTGCTGTAATTTTTCCGTGCCGATCAGAGCTTCGGAACTCAATTTGTACCGGCTGTCATACTGGCCGGTCTTGACGGCCTCTGCGTGAATGCCTGTTTCTTTAAAGAAATTGAGCGCCTTTGTCACTTTGTCCTGTTCGTAAACGGATTCCGTTGTCAGCTGATAATGGCTGTACGCTTTTTTTCCTGTTGGTCCGGCCGTTCCCGCCGCACCGTTTTTCTTAAAGAATTCCAGTCCTTTATTGATTCGCGTTTGGACGGCTGTGTCGCCGGACGCGATCCGAAAGCGGCTGACGGTCGTGCTGCCGGCGCTTTGAGCAGAAGCCTGAATGTTTTTGTTTTTAAAAAACCGGATGCCGTCGTTTGCTTTCATTTGATCTGAAAGCGGGACGGAAACGATTCTGAAAGATGTCTGCTTTTTTCCCGCCTTTGCAGCAGTATAACGCCACGTTTTCTTTTTGAAAAAGGCGTCGACTTTTTTGAGGTTTTGACTGTCTACATTTTTCATGCTTACGATCCAGAAGCGCGTACCTTTTACCTTTTCTGTGCTTGAGGTGAGACCGGTATTCTTTTTAATTTGTCCGGCGGCATTTTTCGCACTCTTTTCGTCATTAAAATATCCAGATTTCACATTGTAAAGCTGTGCCGGCTGACCGGCAGCTTCATATGCCCCTTTGACCTTGAGCTCTTTTTCAAACTGCTTCAGCAGATTTTTTGCGTTTGTTTCGCCTTGTATTGAACCTGTCACAATTTTATATCTGGTCTGTTGTTTCTTTACTGTTTCTATCGTTCCTTTAAGGGCGGTTTCTTTTTCAAATTGGACTAGCAGGCTTTTCGCTTTGCTCTCATCTGCGATTTCTCCTGAATAAAGCTTGACGATCGCTTGTCCCGCTCCGTATGGTGCGTACGACGCTTTGAGGCCGGTCTCTTTTTGAAAACGATCGAGGATGGCTTTCGCATTGTCTTCGCCTTCGATTCCTCCCGTGGTGACCTTTATGTAAGCTTCCCTGTTTCCAGCAAGTGTATAGGTTGCTTTCAGACCGGTTTCCTTTTCAAATTGGAGCGCCCATTCCTTGGCTTTTTCTTCACCGGCAAATTCCTTTGATATCGCTTTGGAAAAAGGTTCTTTCTGTCCAATTGGACCATAGGTCGCCTTCAGGCCGGTTTCTTTTTCAAACTGCAAAAGCAGATTTTTTGCTCTGCTCTCCCCTTCGACACCTCCTGATGTCAAAACGTATGTTGTGCCGTTTTTTCCTGAAGGTTTGACCTCGGTTTTCCATCCCGTGTCTTTTTTCAGTTGTTCGGCTGCTTTGAGCGCTTCGCTTTCGCTATTAAACTCTTTTGTTGTTTCAAGTTTGTAGACGGAAGTATCGGTATATGCTGCTAAAGCAGGGATTGCCGGGACTGCCGTATGTACGAGCAAAATGATTGCAGCAAAAATAACGGTTTTTCTAATGTTTTTCACATTCTTTACTCCCCTCGCCTATGAGCCTCCCAATTTCAAAAACTTTCTTTCTCTTTTTATCGGCGAGCCGGAATATTTTTTTACAATAAAAAAGCTTAACGGCCTTTTTTCACAGACCGTCAAGCTTTTTATATGTGTGACACGATTAGTTCGCATGTTCCTTCTATTGTGAAGTCATTGGTTTCCGCCGGCAGGATAAAATTTGTTCCTTTGCTGATCGGAAATAATTCGCCGCCCTGAGTGAGCTTTCCTTCTCCTTCAATCACGCTGCATAGCAGGAAAGGGGCATCCTGGGTCAGCTCAGCGGCACCGTCGATCTCCCATTTGTATACGGAGAAGTATTCGGCTTCAACAAAGGTCTTAATGGTAATGCCTTTTTGAGTTTCTGTCGATTCGTCAACATAGCTGTCAACGTGCGGTACTGTTGTGACATTGATCGCCTGTGTCAGGTGAAGCTTGCGCTTTTCTCCATTTTGATCGGTCCGGTCATAATCATATACCCTGTACGTCGTATCAGAGCTCTGTTGTGTCTCCAAAACGACCGTCCCTTCGCAGAGAGCGTGAATCGTGCCGCTTGGCACATAATAAAAATCGCCCGGCTTGATTTTGATCCGCCTTAACAGGTTGTCCCAATCACCGCTGTTGATCATGGTGACCAGCTCTGTCCGCGTTCTTGCCGTGTGGCCGTAAACGATCTCGGCTCCTTCTTTGCAATCGATGATATACCAGCATTCTGTCTTACCGAGTTCCCCGTTTTCGTGTTCTCCCGCATAATAGTCATCCGGATGGACTTGAACGGAAAGATCCTGATTGGCATCAAGTATTTTCGTTAACAGCGGGAAACGGTCTCCCTCTGCACCGCCGAACAATTCGCGGTGCTCGTCCCAAAGCTCGGCAAGCGTTTTTCCTTTGTAAGGACCCGAAGCAACGGTGTTTGGCCCGTTTGGATGGGCGGAAATGGCCCAGCATTCACCTGTCAAATCAGAGGGAATGTCATAGCCGAATGTTTCGCGCAAAGCCGTTCCCCCCCAGATCCTCTCTTTAAACTCAGGCTGCAGAAATATCGGTGATTGCGGCATGAAGCCATCTCCTCCCTTAATTCACGATTGTCTTATGTAAATAAAACGCTTTCTTTTATTGATAGACATGTATGATAAAATATAAACCTTTTCATATTCATTATGACGTTATCTCAATAGAAGTCAATGCCGGAAAGGAAAAACAGAAGCCCCTCAGGCTTCTGTTTCTGATTATGCAAGCTCAATAATGCGCTGGTTTGAGCTTCCTCTGTAAAGGAGCGTCAAGTCCCTTTTTTTGATTTCGAACGGGCCGTCTACCAGGACATCGCAATAGGCCAGCAAGGCGCTGTGTTTTTCATTCTTCAAGATTTGTTCGTACGTATAGCCGCTGTAAAGCCAGATGTCCTTTTCGGAATGCTGCTTAATTTTCTCAGACAGTTCGATCAGTTCGCCTGCATGCAAAAGCGGCTCCCCTCCTGAATAGGTGACGTTTGTAAGCGGGTTTTTCATAATTTCCTCAAATACTTCGTCTACACTCATATCAAATCCGTTATTGATATTCCAGCTTTGTTTATTATGGCAGCCTTCACACATATGCGGGCAGCCCGCCAAAAACACGACTGTTCTCAGTCCTTCTCCGTCTACGATGCTGTCATGGATAATATTCATCACTTTCATAGATGCTTCACTCTGTCCTTTTCTTCTTGTCTTTTCGCCGAATTCCACTTTGACATATCTCCGACTAAATATCCTGTAATCCGTCTGATCCGTTCAATCAAAGTCTCATCCCGGTTTTTGCACTGAGGGCACTCGTTATCTATGATTCCGGTAAATCCGCACGCCTTGCAGTGATCGACAGGATGGTTAATCGATGCATAGCCCATACCTGACCGGCGCATGGCGGTCACAAGCATGTCCATCGCTTTAATGTTCTTTTTCGGGTCTCCGTCCAGCTCGATGTAGCTGATGTGCCCGCCATTGCACATCAAGTGGAACGGCGCTTCTTTTCTGATCTTTTCGATTGCAGTCAGCTTATAGTGAACAGGGATGTGAAACGAATTCGTATAGTACATCCGGTCTGTGACATTGTGGATCGAACCGAACTCCCCTTTGTCTTTTTTGACAAATTTCCCTGAAAGTCCTTCTGCCGGCGTGGCGATCAAGGAAAAGTTCAGCTTGTGTTGTTCTGTGGCTTCATCCGCCTTATCTCTCATCAATTGAACGATTTTTTTGCCGAGTTCAAACGACTCTTCGCTCTCCCCGTGATGTTTTCCGGTCAATGCTGTCAAAGCTTCAGCCAGCCCGATAAATCCGATGCTCAATGTTCCGTGCTTTAGCACATCCCCGAGCGTGTCCTCAGGATCGAGCTTCTCGCTTTCATGCCAGATGCCTTGCGAATACAGGAATTTAAAGTCTTTTGCTCTTTTTTTGCATTGAAAGGCGTACCGTTCAAGCAGCTGTTGAATCGTTAAATCCATGTAGCGGTTTAACAAGGCAAAAAACTGTTCAACGTTTTCGCTCAGCAGCGCTATTTTGACAATGTTGATCGATGTGAATGACAAATTCCCTCTGCCGACGCTGTTTTCTTTTCCATGAATATTGGACATGACGCGCGTTCTGCATCCCATATAAGCGATTTCGCTTTCCGGCGTTCCGTCATAAAAAGGTTTATTCACGGGCGAATCGATAAAGCTGAAGTTCGGAAACAGCCTTTCAGCGCTCGTTTCCAATGCAAGCCGGTACAGGTCATAGTTAGGGTCTGTTTGATCGACGTTGACGCCTTCTTTCATTTTGAAGATCTGAATCGGAAAAATCGGCGTCTCACCCTTGCCGAGACCTGCTTTTGTCGCCTTAAGAATATTTTTGATCAAAAGGCGGCCTTCCCTTGACGTATCCGTACCGTAATTAATTGAAACAAACGGAACCTGTCCGCCGCCCCGCGAATGCATGCTGTTGGCATTATGTATAAAGGCTTCGCACGCTTGGTAAGTTGTGTTGTCCGTTTCTTCCCACGCTCTTTCCCTTGTCTCTTCTTCTGTCAAAGTTGTCGGATATTGTTTGATTTTCGCGAGATGCTTTTCGTACGTTTTGCGGACGTAAGGCGCAAGGTCGTAATCGAACATCGGGAATGACTGGCCGCCATGCTGCATATTTTGATTCGATTGAAAAATGATGGATGCGAGTGACAATGCGCTCATAATGTCCTTCGGTTCCCTGAGGGAGCCGTGGCCTGTGTGGAATCCGTCTGTTAACAGCCGGCCCAAAGGTATCTGGCAGCAAGTCGTTGTCCCGCTCGGCATATAGTCTAAATCGTGCGGGTATATAAAGTTTTCTTCGACTGCTTTCTTGATTTCCGGCGACATTAAGTAATGGAGCGCATAATGTCTGGAACTTTCGGATGCAAACCGGCTCATTTGCCCCATCGGAGAGCGGCCGTCTACGTTGGCATTTTCCTGCATAATATCGTGATCTCCATACCCGACGATATCATGAAATGTTTCTGTCAATTGTAATAATCCCTGTTCTTTAAAGCCTGTTTTCATCCTAATCTCTCCTAAAAAGTAGCATATATAGTGTTGGTTTATCGACCAGACACTATATATTGATATTAGCACAAATTACATTCGTCAAATTTAGCAATTTGGTGACGTTATTCGAAAACAGTCATAAAAAAACGCCCCGGACAAAATGTCCCGGGTGCGCCTGCGGCAAAATTACTTGTAATCGATCGTCATTTGTTTCGGAGGTTTTCTTTGTTTCGTCCGTTTTTCGATCCAGACGGTTGCAAGCGGCGTCAGAAGCGAGGTGACAATGACGCTTGTGGCGATGATCGCGGTCGCTGAATCAGCCACCGGCGCAAACACGGGGTTTGCATCGGCAAGCGCGTACGGCACGGCTACCGCAGCCCCTGCCGTTGATGATGCCGCGACACCCGCGACACCGTCTCCTCTTGCAACAAAACGGTCCAGCAGATATAGAGTAGCACCCGAGAGAACGACGACTGATACCCCGACAACAATGCCTAAAAGGCCGGATTGGATCAGCATTTTAAAATCGAGCGTGTTTCCTAGTGAAAATGCGAAGAACGGAATGATCGCCGGTACGACTTTTCCGAACAAATCGCGCAATTCAGGGTCAAGGTTTCCGAGAATGCAGCCGAGTAAAAACGGGATGACGGTTGCAGCCAGCGTCTCCCAAGGAAATGCCGCGAGCCCTGTCACACCGAAAGTGACCATCGTCATAAACGGGCCCGATTCCGTGCTGATAAAGGCAAAAGCACCGGCGTCTTCTTTTCTTCCCATATGGTTCATTAACGCCAAATACAGACCGCCGTTCGTTTCATTCATAACAGCTACAATCGCCAGCACGGACAGTCCCGCAAAAAAACCGCTTTGAATGCCTTCGTCTGGAATGAACTGTGCTGCGATCAAACCCAATAATGCGGCAAAGCCGACTTTGCCGATCAGAAGCGTCAGTCCCTTTCTCGCAATATATCCTGAAGAACGAAAATCTATTGTTGCGCCAACGCAAAAGATAAATACCCCTAAAATCGGCAGCGTTCCGGTAATCAGGGCGCCTGTAAATCCGCCGAAAAACTCCGCGGTTCCCGGAGCAAACGTATTCAGCGTTGCGCCCAGAAAGAGCGGAATGATCATCATGCCGCCCGGCACACGTTCAATCGTTGCTTTAATTTTCATCATTTTTTCTCCCATTCTAAAAATTAATGAAAAAGCAAAGCTGTCGATCTTGCAAAACTTGAAGTCTTTTCACGCTGCGCACACTTTATTTCTGCCGAACCCGCCGCTGAAAGATGCGCTGGAGATCCGCTTCTGACACTTTGTTCAGCTGGCTTCCCACTCCTACTGCCAATGCTCCGGCATCGAGCCATTTCTCCACATCGCCGGGATGGATCCCTCCGGTTGGTATGAATCGAACCTTCGGAAAGGGACCGGCGAGGTTCTTCATGTAAGGAATCCCGGAAGTCCCTCCTGGAAACAGTTTAAGAATCCGAAAACCCTTTGAGACCGCTTCCATAATTTCGCTTGGTGTTAATACGCCAGGAATAAAAAACGTATGCAATGAGGCGGCTTCCTCAGCCAGTTTTTCCGAAAAGCCCGGGCTGACGATGAATTTTGCCCCCGCTGCCGCGGCTTCCCTCGCCTGTTCGCTTTCAACCACTGTTCCGGCTCCGACAAGGAGACCGTCTTTTCCTGCAAATTTTTCAATCAGCTCAGACGCTCCCGGCGTCGTATATGTGATTTCAATCGCAGTAATCCCTTTGTCGATCAGTCTGTGAATGCCTTCCTCAGCAGCCTCCTTATCGCCTGCGCGGACGACTGCGATCAGCCCGGCCTCGGCCAGCTGCTCTTGCACTTTTCCGATCATAGACATTTCCATTACGGTCAACCTCCTATTTTTTGGTTGTTTTCCTCTGCGGCCATAAAAGCTTTCAATTGATCCCTTGACGGCAGACCGTCCATATCCCCCGGAGCCATGACGGCCAGCGCTCCGATCGCATTTGCCCTCTGAACTGCTTCTTCCAGCGGAAGTCCGTCTAAAAGGCCGCTGATCATGCCGACGGCAAAACCGTCACCTGCGCCAACGGTATCAACAACCTTCTCCACCTGATAACCCGGTACATAACCTTCTTTTTCCGGCGTCCGGTAATAAGCCCCTTCTTTTCCAAGCTTGATGACAATTACCTTGACCCCCTGCATCACATAATATTTAGCGATATCCTCGGGAGAATTGCAGCCTGTCAGGAGTTTCCCTTCATTGATCCCCGGCAGAAACCAGTCCGCCTGCGCGGCGATCTCATTAATCGTATGAACCATTGTCTGCTGGTCCGGCCAAAGCTGGAAGCGGAGATTCGGGTCAAACGAAATCGTCTTCCCGTCTTTTTTCATCTGGTGAACGGCGTGGCGTGCGAAGCCCCGCATTTCTCTTGAAAGGGCAGGAGGTATGCCTGTCACATGCATATGTTTGGCTTGCTTGAAATACTCTGCCGGGTAGTCATCAATGCTCATCGTGCTTGCGGCTGATCCGCTCCGATAATACGTGACATCAGGGTCCCCGCTTTCAACCTTTGACTTAAGCAGTATGCCCGTCTGCCGGTCTGCAGTGCGTTTGACTTCAGAGATGTCGACGCCTTCTTTTTTCAATTCATTTAAAATAAAGGTTCCAAGCGAATCGGCACCGACCTTGCTCATCCAGCCGACCCGAAAGCCCAGGCGCGACAGTCCGACGGCAACGTTTGTTTCCGCTCCGGCAAGAGCCTTGGAAAACGAAGAAGCCTCATGCAGTCCGCCTGTTTCATTTGCGTAAAACATAGCCATCGATTCTCCGAAGGTCATCACATCAAGCGACATGATTTCACTCTCCTTTCAAAATGGTACCGGTTTCAAAAATAATTGCGAAAAAACACTCTCCCCTTAGTTTTCGGGTGCATGAGTGTTTCCGTTTGACAAGTTCTACAGCGACTGTCTGAGAATAAGCTCCGCCTCAAGCTGAATCGTTTGCGGTGCACTTTCATCCCCTTCAATCCGTTTGATGATCCGCTCCATGGCGACCCTCCCCATTTCATGCGACGGCTGGGCGATGGTCGTGATGCCCGGACCGATCAATTTATACCATTCCGTATCATCAAATCCGGCAATTCCGACGTCTTCCGGAATCGAAATGCCAAGCTCATAAAGGCAGCTGATGATTTTCAGCATCAGAAGCCCGTTGTTTCCAAGAATGGCTTTTTTCCCTTCTTTCATTTCCAAAAAGCTTTTGACGGACTTTAAAAGAGATTCTTTGTCTTTAACGTCAGCCTCATATACAAGAGGGGTACCGCCGGCATTGCGTTCAAGCGCGATTTCTGTATAGGCGGAAACCCTTTCCTCCCTCGGACTGATCCCTTTAATCGGCTCGGTAAACAGACCGACCTGGGCGTAGCCTTTGTCGTACATGAGATTGACGATTTGACTTGTCACTTCGCGGTTGTTCGTTGTAACTGCATCGATCTTGAGCCCGGGCACTTTCCGGTCAACGAGCACAATCGATACATCCTGGCTGATTAAATCCATGAGCACATCGTTGTTCCTTCCCGTCGTATTAATAATCAGCCCTTCAATGTAATGCGCGTTCAGCTTGTGCAGCATCTCCCTTTCTTTCTCAGGACTGTTGTCCGTGTTGCAGACCATGATGCTGTACCCGTACTGATCGCAAACCTCTTCCACCCCTCTCAAGGTGGCAACTGAAAACGGGTTTGTAATATCGGCGACCAAAAATCCGATAACTTTGCTTTTTTTCACCTTCAGCCCCTGTGCCATCTGGCTGGGGCGGTAATTAAGCTCCTCGATCGCTTTTTTGATGCTTTTCACCTTTTTCGGTGAAATGGCATCAATCTTCCCGTTGATATAACGGGAAACCGTTGATTTTGATACGCCTGCATGTGCGGCTACTTCGTTGATGGTTACTTTCGCTGTTTGCTTATCCTTCATTCAAGTACTCCTATAACCTTATGATTTGAAACCGATTTCAAAAACTTTATATCATCAGCATATCACATCCTTTAAAATTTGGAAGAGTATTTTTTAATATTTCAAGATTGACCTTGACAATATTCAGAAAAAAATGAAAAGACTGTTGACGCTTTCCATTATTTACTTTAAAATTCATGTTTGAAACCGTTACCAAAAACTTTTGACACTTCATTCAAGTCAGTCTAAAACGTCCAATTCAAGGAGGAGAAGGTATGAAAAATCGTTATTCTGTTCATCCAGAACAAGCGAAACGATTCACAACCGCAGAGCTTCGCGAGCATTTTTTAATAGAGTCATTGTTTGTTGAAAACAAACTGAACATGTTTTATTCGCATGAAGACAGAGTCGTGATCGGCGGAGCCGTTCCAGTGAAGGAGTCATTAGCGCTCGCTGCCGGCGATTTTTTGAAAACGGACTACTTCCTGGAGCGGCGTGAAATCGGGATTGTGAATGTCGGCAAGCCCGGTGCGGTTAAAGTCGGTGATGAAGAATACGTACTGGAGCACAAAGATTTTCTGTATATCGGCCTGGGAAATAAAGACGTTTCCTTCTCAAGCTTGAATGAAGGCGGGGCTAAATTTTATTTCATCTCGGCGACGGCACACCAAAAATATCCGGTGCAAAAAGCTTCGCTTTCAGAGCTTCCATACGATCATTTAGGAGAAGAAGCCTCTTCAAATGTCCGTAATCTATACAAAGTGATTCATGCAGACGGCATCCAAAGCTGCCAGCTGATGATGGGCATCACGTTTCTTGAACCCAATAACACATGGAACACGATGCCGGCGCATGTTCATGACCGACGGATGGAGGTTTACCTGTATCTTGACCTTGCTGAAGATGCAAAGGTGTTTCATTTCATGGGCGAACCGACTGAGACACGGCATCTTGTCGTCGGCAACGAACAGGCTGTCATTTCACCCGCATGGTCTGTCCATTCGGGCTCCGGCACATCCAACTACTGCTTTATATGGGCGATGGCCGGAGAAAACTACACATTTAAGGACATGGATGCTGTCCCGATGAATGTCATACGGTAAGGACGTGAACGTGAGATGGGATATCTTGAATCGTATTTTTCACTTGAAGGCAAAACGGCGCTTGTCACAGGCCCGGGAACGGGAATCGGCAAAGGGATTGCCGAAGCGCTTGCAAAAGCGGGAGCGGATATCATCGGCACTTCACATACGAGCGGACTTGATGAAACAAAGCAGCTGATCGAAGAAGCCGGCAAAACGTTTACGTCTTATCAGCTTGATATGGGCAACTTTGACGAAGTTGAGGCTTTTGCAAAAGAGGTGCTTGATCGCCATCAGATTGATATTCTCGTTAACAATGCCGGGACGATCCGCAGAGAAAAAGCGGCTGATTTTTCCCGGGAGAACTGGGAAGCGGTAATCAATGTCAATTTGAACAGCTTATTTTTGCTGACGCAGGCTATCGGCCGGCAGATGATTGAACGAAAGCAGGGGAAAATCATCAATATTGCCTCCCTTCTTTCATTTCAAGGAGGCATTCTCGTCCCTGCATATACGGCAAGCAAGCATGCAGTAGCGGGATTGACGAAGTCTTTTGCCAATGAATGGGCAGCGCACAATGTCCAGGTCAATGCGATTGCACCAGGCTATATCGCAACGAACAACACAAAGCAGATCCGCGAGGACCAAAACCGCAATGCCGAAATCTTAAAACGGATTCCGGCCGAACGCTGGGGTCAGCCGGATGACATTGCCGGCGCCGCCGTATTCCTTTCGTCGCCGGCAGCCGATTATGTGAATGGACATGTGTTAGCCGTCGATGGCGGATGGCTGGCAAGATAATGCACCGATAAAGGCTGCCGGTAGTTCGGCAGCCTTTATCATCGCTATGGCTTCAAAATCACTTTAATGCAATCATCTTCATGGCCGTTGAACAAATGATAAGCGCGGCCGGCTTCTTCAAGGGGAAGCTGGTGTGTAATGATTTCCTTCGGATCAAATTGATTCTCTTCGATCTTCTTGTAAATCTCAGGCATCAAATGAATGACCGGGGCCTGCCCCATTTTCAGCGTAACATTTCTAACAAAGAACGCGCCGAGCGGAAACATATTATAATTGCTTCCATACACCCCCGTAATCTGTACGGTTCCGCACTTTCTGACCGCCTTTGTAGAAATTTGAATCGGTCCGAGCGTGCCGCCCTGAAGCTTCAGTTTTTGCTCCAGGTACTCAAGCGGAGATTTTTTGCCGTCCATTCCCACGCAGTCGATCACGACATCCGCCCCGCCTTTTGTAATCTCCTTTAAATGCTCGCCCATATCTGGATATTTTGTAAAGTCAAATACTTCGACGCGGTTTAAAGCTTCAGCCTGTCTTAAGCGGTAGTCCAAGTAGTCTACTGCAATGACCCGCTTCGCCCCTTCCATCCAGGCAAACTTCTGCGCCATTAATCCGACCGGTCCGCAGCCGAGAACAATGACGGTGTCCCCCTTTTTGACGCCAGCGTGAAGCACGCTCCAATACGCGGTGGGCAGGACATCTGATAAAAACAGGAGCGACTCGTCCTCCATCTCGCATGATTCAGGGATGACAAACGGCGTGAAGTTGCCAAACGGCACTTTTAAATATTCAGCCTGTCCGCCAGGGTGGTTTCCGAACTTTTCCGAGTAACCGAAGTATCCGCCTGAATCATAATGGGGATTGGCATTGTCGCACTGGCTTTCCAGCTTGTTTTCGCAATAAAAGCAATGTCCGCAGGCAACGGTAAACGGGATGACGACCCGGTCTCCTTTTTTCACCTTTGTTACTTCAGGTCCGGTTTCTTCTACAATTCCCATCGGTTCATGGCCGAGCTGGAAGCCTTTTGGAAGCGGAAAATTCCCTTGATAAAGATGGAGGTCTGACCCGCAAATCGCCGTAGAAGTAATTCTGACAACGATATCATCGCTTTTTTCAATTTTGGCATCCTCCACCTTGCTGACTTCAACATGCTGAGGTCCTTGAAACGTTACAGCTTTCAAATCGTCACACTCCCATTATTGTTCAGTTAACTTTAGTGTGAGATAAACCCCGGTTCTTATTCAGTTTTTTAAACAAACGTTTCATTAACCGTCATGTAGAGCGGCCATGATTCATACATAGAAGGAAACGGAGGTGTTGAGATGCTGCTGCAAATACTAGTCGGAGGGCTGGTTGTTTTCGTTATTTTCTTTCTCGTGTTTCGGGCGATCAGAACGGGTAATCTGCCGCGCCATGACGATTCGCAGCCAGAAGACGGAGAAAACAGAGATCAGCCATGATCGTCTGGCCTCCTCACAAAAAAAGGATGGGTCCATGCCCATCCTTTGGTCTATCGTTCAACCGGCTGTGTGTCGGTTTCTGTGATTCCGCCGTGCTTGTCCCGTAAATCCTGCTCGATCTCTTCAAGGCTTTTGCCTTTTGTTTCTGTTACTTTAAAGAAAACGAACAGGAAGGCTGCGATTCCGATGCCCGCATAGCACAGGAACAAGTAACTGATGCCCATCGCTTCCATGAGGACCGGAAAACTCAATGTCACAATTAAGTTCGCTGCATGAAGCATTAAAGTCGATACTCCGGTTCCTATCCCTCTGACATGAAGAGGGAACAGCTCAGGCAGCATCACCCAGACGATCGGCCCCCAGCTGACGGCAAATACGACGATGAACACACCTAAGCAGATGACAGTCGTCCATGCCGCACCAACGGTATTGCCAAAAAAGATATTGGTGAAAGAAAGCACGATCAAACTGATGACCATTCCGGCATTTCCAAACAATAAAAGCGGCTTCCGGCCAATCCTGTCAATAAAGCGGATCGCCACAAGCGTCATCAGGACATTGACCGTTCCGATGCCGACCGTCCCCAAAATGGCCGCCGAATCTTCAAATCCGACATTCGTAAACGTTTTTGGGGCATAGTAAATAATCGTGTTGGTTCCGATAAATTGCTGCAGAAATGCCAGTCCGACTCCTGCGATTAACGCCGGACGCACCCACGGTTCCAGCAGCTCTTTCAAGCCCCCCTGGTCCTGCTTTTCCGCTTCCTTAATTTCTTTAACTTCCTGATCGACCTGCTCTCCTCCCCTCATCTTGGACAAAACCCTTCTTGCTTTCTCTTCTTTTCCTTTTGTTAAGAGCCAGCGCGGGCTTTCCGGCATGAAAAAGATACCGATTAAAAGACCGATTGACGGAATAAGAGCCAAGCCCAGCATCCAGCGCCATGCCCCTGCATCACTAAATGCGTAGTTGATTAAATAAGAGAGCAGAATCCCGATCGTAATCATCAGCTGATTTAATGAAGAAAGCGCGCCCCGAGATTCCTTCGGCGCAAGCTCTGAAAGGTACAAGGGAACAATGGTCGTGGAACAGCCAACCGCAAGGCCGAGCACGATCCTGAAAACCACCATATATTCCGTGCTTGGTGCCAGGGCCGTTCCGAGCCCCCCGATGCAATACAGCACAGCCGCTGACATAATCGCCCTTCTTCTGCCGAAGCGGTCTGTCAGCCTGCCGGACAAACCCGATCCGAAAATCGCCCCGATTAAAATTGCGCTGACAACCAGCCCTTCTGTAAAGGCATTGAGCTCAAGCTCATCTTTCATAAACAAAATCGCCCCGGAAATGACGCCTGTATCATAACCGTAGAGCACACCGCCCAAGGCTCCAAAAAAATAAAGCCAGGCATTCGATCTTTTTCCTTTCATCAGTATATCCTCCTCCAAGGCTCGTCTTTTATAATCTTTAACCTTGTCTTGCTTTCTTCAAACCTCAAGAAACTCGGAGTACCATTAAAAGGAATTTAAAAATATGAAACATTTTATCTGTTTTATCGTCTTATTAAAGGCGGCAAAATGATCAGTTCCCGCGGAATTTCCAGAGAATCCCCATATGCAAAACAGCAAATATCTTGTAAAATCCAAGATTGGGAAACCATTTTTTTATCAAAATTTAGACTTATTCAACAATTGTACGTTTCAATATATATAAAAGAGGAGCTTATACATGCTACGATCGCAGCGAACGAAGAAAAAGAGACTAAGAAAATGGGTGAAATACTCATTGTTTTTCATTGCTTTAATCCTGACGGCGACAGCAGCCGCAGGCGGCTATGCGTACTACAAAGTGGCGAACGCCTCCAAAGATGCGCAAGTCACCCTTTCCAGAGGAGAACAGTCCGTCAAGCGGATTAAAGAGTTCAACCCTAAAAAAGATAACTTCTCCATCCTGTTGATGGGGATTGATGCCCGTCCCGGACAAAGCATGGACAAAGAACGAAGCGATGCGATGGTTCTTGCCACGTTCAACAGAAAAGACAAATCGGTGAAACTATTGAGCATCCCGCGGGATTCCTATGTTAACATCCCTGGACGCGGCTATGATAAAATCACGCATGCCCACTCATTAGGCGGGCGCGACCTCAGTACAGAAACCGTCGAAAACCTGCTCGACATTCCGGTTGATTACGTCATGGAAGCCAATTTTTCAGCTTTCAAGGAAGTAGTTGATGAACTCGGCGGTGTACCGATCACGATCAAAGAAGACTATATTGTCCGGCAGATTAAAAAGGATACGAAAGGCAAAGTCAACCTTCAAACAGGTGAGCAGACGCTGGGCGGAGAAGAAGCCCTCGCTTATGTAAGAACGAGAAAAGCCGATACGGACTTGAAGCGCGGCGAGCGCCAGATGGAAGTCATCAAATCGATTATCAACAAATCCAAATCGCTTACTTCCATTCCGGCTTACGATGATATCCTTGATACAGTCGGAAAGAACGTATCGATGAACTTGTCGCTGAATGATGCAATCGGACTGATCCCGTTTATGACGTCCATTCAAACGGTCGATACCCTTCAATTGAAAGGAAGCGATTATCAACCGGGCAAAGTCTACTATTTCCAGCTTGATCAGGAAAATCTCAACGAAATCAAGCAGGAATTAAAACAGCAGTTAGATGTATAATTTGAAAAAGGATGAATATCATTCATCCTTTTTCTATTTAATGAAACTCAAGATTTACTATTGAAAAAATCTAAATTTAGGTTTAGCCTTTTACATAACATGTCCTTTTAGGGAATACTGCCGAAGAGAGCTGTTTTTCACCTCCCGGAAAACAGCAAACTGCTCTTACAGGAGGTTATCTTTACATAATGAGGTTAATTGCGATCGATTTAGACGGGACTCTTTTAAATACCGAAAGCAAAATATCCGCAGAAAACCGGGCCGCTATCAAAAAGGCGCTCATCTCAGACTGCATCGTAACCATTTGCACGGGGCGGGCCACATTTGACGTAAAAGCGCTTCTGAACGATTTGGATATTCCGATTATTGCCGCAAACGGGGGAACGGTTCACGATTTCAACTATAAACTCCTAAGCAGAACGTTAATGGACAAGGAAGCCGGAAAAAAGGCCGCCCAATACTTAACAGATCATCAAATTTATTTTGAGGTTTATACGGACGATGCGCTGCTTTCTCCTGATGACGGAGAACGGAAGCTTGAAGCAGAGCTCGATATCGTCACAAGCGCCAACCCTGACGAAGACAGGGATACGCTTTGGCAGGGCGCACTGACTCAGTTTAAACAATTCGGCATCAAACCCGTGCCCGACATTCGCGAGATCTTTAACGGAGACGAACATATTTATAAGCTATTGTGCTTCTCATTTGATATGGAAAAGCTGAAAAAGGCAAAAGAAGACCTTTCCGCCTTTCCAAAACTGGGACTCACATCTTCCGGAAGACATATCATCGAGATTCTGCCTGATGAATCCGGCAAAGGCCGCGCTTTAAAAGAGCTGGCCCGCCACTATGGAATCGAGAAAAAAGACATCTACGCGATCGGCGACAGCCCGAACGACCTGTCAATGTTTGAGGAAGCCGGCCATCGGATTGCGATGGGCAATGCAATCGATGAGCTAAAGCATATCAGCACGTTTATCACGAAAAGCAATGACGAAAACGGCGTCGCTTACTTCATTAACAAACTGCTGGAAAATGAATATCAATAAATAAGAAAACCGCTCGAGTCCATCTTCGAGCGGTTTTCTGCTGTTTCTGCTACTCAATCCTGACGCTTCCGGCGTATTTATCTTTCCAATAGGCGCTCGTCTCCATATCTGCTGTCGTTACACCGGCAGACAAGGTGACAAGAACGACCTGGCCGTTTCCGATATAGATGGCGGGATTCAAAACAGTGGTTCCTTTAAAGAACACGATGTCTCCAGGCTCAAGCTCCTGTTTTGTAATTTTCTTACCTGTACTGTATTGTTTATCAGCATACCGGGGAAGCTCAACTCCTGCCGCCGTTTTATAAACATATTGGATAAACCCCGCCGTATCAAAGCCTTCTTTAGGCGATGTGCCGCCTTTTTGATAGCCGACTTCGCCGATATGCCTGATGGCTTCGGATACAATCGGATTTTTCGGCAGGGACATGTTGTCAAAACGTCTGACTCCAGTGAACTTCTTCTGCCAATAGGAAGCCGACAAATAAGAGATCGTCACTTTATTTGAACGGCTCGCATGGATAAACCGTCCGCCCCCGGCATAGATGGCGTTATGGGATATTCCCGGTTTGTACGTATTGCTGAAAAACAAAACATCACCCGGCCGGATATCTTCAAGCTTCACCTTTTGACCAATCGCCCATTGCTGTTCCGCCGACCTTGGCAAATAAACACCAAGCACCTCTCTGAAAACGTATTGGGTCAACCCTGAACAGTCAAATCCGAGATCCGGAGAGTTGCCTCCAAATACATAAGGAACACCGACATAGCTTTTTGCTTTTTGGACGACAGGGTCCATAGAAATCTCAGGCTCTTTTGTGATCCTTTTCGCTTTAAGATATCCAGAGCTCCAGTAAGAGCTGCCTTCAAGCTTTGTCACGACAACTCCGTTTGATTTTGTGCTGTGGATGATTTGATCATTTCCCAAATAGATGGCGACATGGGTCGGTCCGTCTGATTCCAGCTCGGCATTCTTGAAAAAGACAAGATCCCCCTTTTCGAGCTGCTGACGGCTGACAATGTTTCCAAGGGTCGATTGTTCCTTTACCGTTCTTGGAAGCGTAATATCGAGCGATTGAAACACGTATTGTACAAAGCCGGACGAATCAAACCCCGTTTTCGGCTTCTCTCCGCCGTAGCTGTATTTCGCACCCTCAAGCTGTCTGGCGGTTTCTGCTATTTTCTCGCCGATCGTATCGGCGTGTACGTCATTGTGATTCGTTAAAAATAAAGACATCCAAAACACCGCAATTCCACAAAACAAAATCAACTTTTTGTTTGCCGTTTTTTTTATCAATTGATCTGTTCCTCCTCTTCTTTCCTCTTTCATCGTCATTCAATTGGGATATTTAAAGGGCTTTTTTTTGCGTGTACAGCAGCGTCATAGCGAGAAGAAACGCGCAGCACAGCATGATCAGCTTTTTCACCTAAGCGCGGATTAAATAGATGAAGGGAAATGTTCTAAAGAGGTCATGAACATGAGGTGCAGTTCCCATCCCGAATTGGTAAGGTGATGCATTTTTAAATCTTGCTTCAGTCGAAATTTGTCAGTTTTTATTCCCTTCAAAAGAATACAATAAACATGAACCCCAAAACCATGTATATATCCTCCTGATTTTCTATAAAACTTTATACACTGAACGGTTAAGAAAATTGTCGTGTTTCCTTTTCAAACCGGCCGCTTTTCACAGGTCTTTTATAACCGGAATCAGCACACAAAAAGAGAGTGCTGGCGGCACTCTCTTTTGCACTGTTATTGCTTGTTTTCTGTTGTTTGATCCTGCTGATTCACTTTTTGGATTTCCGTTGAGATTTTAGCTTTTTCATCGTTTGACAATTCATCAGAATACTTGAAAGCAGACATAAATGCAATGATCAAAACTAAACCTACGAACGGCCAAATGGCTCTGACAAATTTCATTTGTTCACCACTCCGTTTTTGTTATTTTTCAGTTTGTCCGCATGATCGACTTCAAACGTCAATTTTCCGTTCTCTTCTTTCCAGTCGAGGTTTGTTCCTTTTGTCAATTGGCGGAAGATCGCTTTTCGTTTTAAGAAATCGCTTTTGCCTAAAGGCGTCGGCGTTGCTTCACGAATGTTGAGAGGCGTTACCTCAAAGCGCCCTTTGCCGTCATTCATTAAATGGTATTGTACAAGCGCGCTGTCACGTGTTCTTGACCAGCCCTGATCAAACACAAAGTTACCGAGGCTGTAGAAAATCACAGTACCGTTATACACTTCGATCGGTTCGAGAACATGGGGATGAGCGCCGATGATGACATCTGCTCCGGCATCTGCAATCGCCTTGGCCAGATCCTTCTGTCTGTCGTTCGGTTCATTGTCATATTCTTGTCCCCAGTGCACATGAACAAGGACAAGATCCGCTTTTTTGGATGCTTCCGCGATCATTGGAATAAAGATTTTCGGGCTGAGCGGCAGCACTCCGCCTCTGTTCTTTTTGGCTGTAAAGTTCTTCGTGTAGACGTCTGTAAAACCGAGCGTTGCGATTTTTACACCGTTCACATCCTGATAGGATACGTGCTGTTTCGCGTCTTCGAGATTATTGCCTGCTCCGACAAGCTCCAAGTCCTCATTTGAGAATTTATTCAGCGTATCCTTCAAACCGTCTTCCCCGTAGTCCATCGCATGGTTGTTGGCAAAGTTCAGTACGCTGAAGTTCAGCTTTTTCAATGTTTCGACTGATTCTTGATTCGTTTGCAGATGGATGTTCTTTTCTGCCTCTTGATAGTCCTTTACATTGGTTACAGGGTTTTCAAAGTTTCCTGTGATAAAATCTGACACATTAAAGTACGGCTTCACATTTTTGAAGACACTTTCCGAACCGTGTAAGTTTGTCACTTTTTCTACGTTTCTTCCCATCATGATATCGCCCATAAAGGTAGCTGTGAGCTTGGCATCTTCTTTTTTGCCCATTTGCGAAGGAGTTTTGGCGCTTCCGACCCAAGTGAAGACAAACATTAAACAGAAAATAGCGGGCAATACGATAAAGACGTGCTTATTTGTTTTCTTTTTCTCCTGCTTCGTCAGCTTCAGCAGTTTTTCCTGAAAGTTCAGTTGTTTTTTCATCGATTTGACACACCTAACTTTAGATTAGATAGTAAGCATACATAATGACGAATGTTGCTCCGCTTAATAAAAGCGTACTTCCAAGCGTAATCGTTAATCCCTGTCTTTGAATGGTATTCGCGATTAGCCCAGGCACGATGATTCCGATTCCCCTGAATTCGGCAATCTCAAACGGCATCACCGGATATATAAAATCAAAACCGATTTTCAACAGAATTCCCGTAATCAGCATCGCTGCGAATTTTCTGCGTCCGTATAGAATCATAATTTTTGAAAGTCCGAATTTCACGATGACGTACGTCAGCAAACTGACAAAAAGAACGAGCAACATAAAAATCGGCTGATTGAACACAAGTCCCAAATAACCCGGTACGACAAGTCCGGCTGGTACAATTCCCGTTTTCTCTGCAAAAATCAAACTGAGTAAGACTCCTAAAATGAGGGCGATATATAAATCTGATCCAAACATTGTGTTTTCTTCCTCCTAGCTAACGAGCTGCTTAATCTTGTAATCTTGTATTTTTTCAATGAGAGGCTCCGCTGCTCCGTGGATATTTCCGACTCCGTAAATGACGCGGCCCTCAAGCTTATTTTTCAGCATGAACATGATTTCTTCCGTTGATTTGTGCTCAAAATCAAACAGCTTGTCCGCAGGAATTTTGCCTGCTTCATATGCTTTGACGATCGGCTCTGTTGTTTCTCCAATCAGCACAAGTTCACTTGCTTCAATATAAGGAAGGACATCTTCCGCAAACTGCTGTGTTCTGTCTACCCTGTCGGCGCGGCAGTTCATAATGACGATCGGCTGATCCGTAGGATAGCCTATTTCTTTTACACGCTTCCATATATTTAAAGTGGAAGCTGCGTCATTAGCCGCAAAACCGTTGACGAAATGTCCGGGATTTTTGGCGTTCATCAGCGGCAGAATTCTCATGGCTCCCGGATCAGGCGGCGCATTCAGCATGCCTTTAAAGGCGGTTTCTTCGTCAATGCCCAACGCTTGAGCCACACCGAGCGCAAGAGACGCATTATCAGGGAATACCATGTATTCAAACTGTCTGAGGTATTCATCTGTTATTTTAGAATTGTCTGCGACGATGACTTTTGTGTTCCTTTCTTTTGCAATTTGCTTAAAGAAATCGGTATACTCACTATCAGTGATAACCAAATGTCCATTATAAGGAATGGTTGCTGTGAAAGCTTCTGCAATTTCATCTAAAGTCGGTCCCATCACATCCATGTGATCCTCCAGCACGTTCACGATCACACCGATATTAGCCTGAAGCAATTCTTCCTGAAAGATGATTTGGTAATCAGGGTTAACGGCCATGCACTCACTGACAATTGCATTGGCCCCTCTTTCCACCGTTTCTTTCATAACCTCCTTCTGCTCTCCGATATTCGGCCCTTGAGGCTTTCTTTTGATCGGCTTCTCTTCCGGTGTGTCCCAATAAATCATCCTTGCGTCTGTCCCGGTTGTTTTTCCTACTGTTTTGTAGCCTGCCTCGATTAATATCCCTGTTGTTAATCTTGTCACCGTGGACTTTCCGCGTATCCCGTTGATGTTCACTCGGACAGGCAGCGCATCGATGTTTTGCTGGTGGCGCCTTTTTTCATAAATGCCGATCCCAACAACGATCACACAGGCTAATAGCATTACCCACATTGTTTGTCTACATCTCCTTCTTGGAATCTGATATGTAAATTCATTCATCAGTATATAGGTTCACTATGAAATCACAATCGGCATTATGTAACAGAAGACGACGAAATTTTCCGTGACAAAGATCACCTCACCCGAGTCATTAATGCCTATCTTTTTGTTGATATTTTTGGAAATCGAAAGTTCTTAATTCCTATCAGTTTTTTGCCAGCGTTTTAAGTATGCGCTTTCAAAATTCGCCATTATGATTTTTGTACTTTTCTCCCTATTTCTGATGAAAGGTTGAAGGATGGATTCAGGATCTCTTTTTTCCCCCGTCTGGAATCCCCTATAAATGGGCTTTTAACCGGTATCTCTCCCTTCTTTTTGTATTTTCGCTCTTTTCCAACAGGTTAAAAAGTCACCAATGTTCCCTCTTCAAAACAAATACGTCCTATGACAATCAGACCACCTATCAAAAAATGAAAATCTCTTTTAGCATAAAGCGGGATTCATTGACAAATCCAATTTTTTTGTGAGCCGTTCGATTCACCTTATTTCTTCAGTTTTTAGGTTAAAATCCTAAGATTTAAAAAGCCATTAATTTTTTTCAACGATAATTCATCAAACTTTAACATTTTTAATTTTTCTTACTATTCTCATTGTTACTGTATCAGCCAATTTATGCCGAATGAAGGTTATTTTCTATTCAACACACTTGTATATGTCTCTATATCCCAACCCGGCTAAAAATTTCAGTGTCTGAGTCTTTTTTTATTGTGATTTTAAATGGATCATGATAATCTTTATGTAAACGGTTACACAAATAGAGAGGAGAAGTCTTTTTTGGCTACGATTAAAGACGTCGCACTTGCCGCAAAAGTATCTGTCGCTACGGTTTCCCGGGTATTAAATGAGACCGGATACGTCCATGAAGACACGAGGACACGCGTGTTAAAAGCGATGGAAGAACTGAATTACTACCCGAATGAAGTAGCCAGGTCTCTCTATAAAAGGGAGTCCAGACTGATCGGACTGCTGCTGCCGGATATCACAAACCCGTTCTTTCCTCAGCTTGCCCGCGGCGTTGAAGATGAGATTCACCGCCTCGGCTTTCGGCTCATCTTCGGAAACAGCGATGAAAATCTGGAAAAAGAACTTGATTATCTGCAGACGTTTAAACAAAATCATGTGGTCGGAGTCATTTCAGCGACCAATTATCCGGATGCACCAAATTATCAGGACTTGTCCATGCCGATCGTCTTCCTTGACCGGACGGGTGAAAATGCACCAGCTGTATTCGCGGACAGCCGTGAAGGCGGCAGAATCGCAGCGGCTGAAATGGTCAGGAGGAACGCGAAAAAGATTACGCTGATTAAAGGACCGGCCAACCTTCAGACTGCTAGAGACCGTTTCAACGGAGCGTTGGAGATGCTAAGCGGGGCCGATATCGATTTTCATGTCATGAAAACCGAGACATTTTCATTTCCGGAGGCCCAAAAACGGGCAGCGGAGCTGTTTGCCACCTATCCGGAAACAGACGGCGTGATCGCAAGCAATGACATTGTGGCGACAGCCGTTTTGCATGAAGCCTTAAAACGGAAGATCAAAGTTCCCGACGAATTGCAGATTATCGGCTTTGATGACATTCCGCAAAGCGAATTGCTTTTCCCCTCTTTATCAACGATCAGGCAGCCCGCCTATGAAATGGGAAAAGAAGCGGCAAAACTGTTGCTGAGATTAATGAAAAATGAATATATTGAACAATCGGCAGTGCAGATGCCGGTTGCCTTTATTGAAAGAGAAACGACAAGAAAGGCGGAATGACAATGAGTAAAATATGCGTGATAGGCAGTT
Organism: Bacillus sp. FSL K6-0972; assembly: GCF_037976035.1. Lineage (NCBI taxonomy): Bacteria > Bacillati > Bacillota > Bacilli > Caryophanales > Bacillaceae > Bacillus > Bacillus sp. FSL K6-0972. The sequence continues at coordinate 3,857,631 of NZ_CP150260.1, forward strand.
CTTCGATGGATTTAGTCGTGACATCGCCCAAGCGGCCGGCCGCCGGAGAAACGGTGCTTGGCGAATCTTTTAAAACGGTTCCGGGCGGAAAGGGTGCCAACCAGGCGGTCGCGGCGGCCCGGCTTGGTGCAGAGGTCCATATGATCGGCTGCGTCGGCGATGACCATTACGGAAAAGCCATCCTCGACAATTTTCAAGCCAATGGTGTTTTGACAGACTATGTGGAACCGGTTACAGGTCAGGAAAGCGGCACCGCACATATCGTTCTCGCAGACGGCGACAACAGTATCATCGTCGTCAAAGGGGCAAATGACCATGTCACACCTGAATACGTTCAAAAGGCGCTGCCTGCAATTAAACAGGCTGATATCGTGATGATTCAGCAGGAAATTCCGGAAGAAACCGTCGATTATGTCAGCGGACTGTGCAGCTCGCTCGGCATTCCCCTCCTGCTGAATCCGGCACCAGCCCGTCCGATTCGCCCGGAAACGATCGAGAATGCGGCCTACATCACACCAAACGAGCATGAAGCTTCGGTACTGTTTCAGGGCATGTCCCGGGAGGAAGCGTTAAAGCGCTATCCGGAGAAGCTGTTCATCACAGAAGGGAAAAACGGGGTCCGCTATCACAATGGTCTGGAAGAAAGGGTCGTTCCTTCATTCCCCGTCAATGCGATTGATACGACGGGAGCCGGAGACACCTTCAATGCGGGATTGGCCGTTGCGCTTTCCGAAGGACAAAGCATCGAATCTGCCTTGCGCTTTGCAAACCGGGCGGCTTCCCTGTCGATTCTGAAATTCGGCGCACAAGGCGGCATGCCAAAACGGAATGAAGTGGAGCGTGAACTGTCATGAAAAAACACGGGATTTTAAACAGCCATATCGCAAAATTGCTGGCCGATCTCGGGCATACCGATACCATCGTCATCGCGGACGCCGGTCTGCCCGTTCCTCCCGGCGTCCCTAAAATCGATCTCGCACTGACATTAGGTACGCCCGGATTTCAAGAGGTCACAAAGCTTATCGCCGATGAAATGGCCGTCGAAAAAGTGACGGCAGCCGAAGAAATAGAAAGCGTCAATCCCGAACAGGCCGCATTTTTAAAAGCGGAATTTTCAAACCGGAAAATTGACTATATCCCGCACGAAGCATTCAAAAAGGCGACGAGCCATGCAAAAGCGGTCATTCGCACAGGGGAAGCAACACCTTATGCAAATTGCATCTTGCACGCGGGAGTGATCTTTTAGATGTTTACATTCTACATCTGGAAAGAAGGGATAGCCCATGCATATTAAAATGAAGGACATTTTTAAAGCTTTTGGCCAAAACCAGGTGCTGTCCGGCGTTTCTTTCGAACTTCAGGAAGGTGAAGTTCACGCTTTAATGGGAGAAAACGGCGCCGGAAAGTCGACACTCATGAATCTGTTGACAGGACTTCACAGGCTGGACAGCGGAACGATCGAGATCGACGGAAAAGAAACGTATTTTTCAGATCCAAAGGAAGCCGAACAGAACGGCATCGCCTTTATTCATCAGGAGCTGAACATTTGGCCTGAAATGACCGTTTTGGAAAATCTATTTATCGGCAGAGAGCTTTCTTCCAAACTTGGATTTTTAAATAACAAGAAAATGAAAGCGCTAGCAAAAGAACAACTTGAAAGACTCGGAGTCTCGATTTCTCTTGAAAAAGAAGCCGGAGACTGTTCCGTCGGCCAGCAGCAAATGATCGAAATCGCAAAAGCGCTCATGACAGACGCGAAAGTGATCATCATGGATGAACCGACGGCAGCGTTGACAGAAAGAGAAATTGAAAAACTGTTCGGCGTCATCAGATCATTAAAGAAAAACGGCGTCTCCATCGTCTATATATCCCACCGCATGGAAGAAATCTTCACGATTTGCGACCGGATCACGGTGATGCGCGACGGAAAAACGGTGGACACGAAACGGATTCCCGACACCGACTTTCATGAAGTGGTGAAAAAGATGGTCGGACGGGAGCTGACCGAACGCTATCCTGAAAGACAGCCAAATCCGGGACCCGTCGTCCTCGAAGTCAAGCATGCATCCAAAAAAGGAGTCTTCCAAAATATCAGCTTCACCGTCCGCTCCGGCGAAATCGTCGGGATTTCAGGACTGATGGGAGCCGGGCGCACCGAGCTGATGAGGGCGGTTTTCGGGCTCGATCCGCTTGACTCGGGAGACATTTTCATCGAAGGCAAAAAAGCGACGCTCAAAAAACCGAGTGATGCCGTTCAAAAGGGAATCGGCTTTATTACCGAGAACCGCAAGGATGAAGGACTTGTGCTCGACACGTCCATCAAGGAAAATATCGCCCTTCCGAATCTCGCCAGCTTTTCACCGAGAGGATGGATCGACAAAAAAAGCGAGCAGGAATTTGTCGACCTTCTGATCAAGCGGCTGACAATCAAAACGGAATCGCCGGAAACCCACGCGCGAAACCTTTCAGGAGGGAACCAGCAAAAAGTGGTTATCGCCAAATGGATCGGCATCGGTCCTAAAGTGCTGATTTTGGATGAGCCAACACGAGGCGTCGATGTCGGCGCGAAAAGGGAGATTTATCAGCTGATGAACGAGCTGACAGACCGCGGCGTCGCGATCGTCATGGTCTCTTCAGAGCTCCCCGAGATTCTCGGGATGAGCGACCGCGTCCTTGTGATCCATGAAGGAACGCTAAGCGGTGAACTATCAAGAAATGATGCCACGCAAGAACGAATTATGACACTCGCTACAGGAGGGCGGTAACATGAAAACTCAACCGGCTGTGAGAAAAAGCCTTAATGTCGATTCTGTAATGCAAAAGCTCGGTCCGTTTCTCGGCCTGATCATTCTCGTCGTCATCGTATCATTATTAAATCCGAGCTTTTTAGAACCGTTAAATATTTTAAACTTGTTAAGACAAGTCGCTATTAATGCGCTGATCGCGTTTGGCATGACCTTTGTCATTTTGACCGGCGGCATCGACCTTTCCGTCGGAGCGATTTTGGCGCTGTCGAGCGCATTGATCGCCGGAATGATCGCCGGCGGCATCGATCCTGTTTTCGCCGTCATCATCGGCTGCCTGATCGGAGCCCTGCTCGGCTTGGTCAACGGGCTGTTAATCACGAAAGGTAAAATGGCCCCGTTCATCGCAACGCTTGCCACAATGACGATTTTCCGCGGATTGACGATGGTTTACACAGACGGAAATCCGATTACAGGGCTCGGCAATCACTACGGCTTCCAGCTTTTCGGGCGCGGTTACTTTTTAGGCATCCCCGTCCCTGCGATTACAATGGCGGCCGCCTTTATCATCCTCTGGGTGATTCTTCACAAAACGCCTTTCGGCCGCCGCACGTATGCAATCGGCGGAAATGAAAAAGCGGCCCTGATCTCGGGCATTAAAGTTCCGCGCGTCAAAATGATGATTTATTCTCTTGGCGGCCTATTATCCGCGTTGGCTGGAGCCATCTTGACGTCACGGCTTAACTCAGCCCAGCCGACGGCAGGCACTTCCTATGAACTCGACGCCATTGCCGCAGTCGTATTAGGCGGTACAAGCCTTGCCGGAGGAAGAGGACGAATTGCCGGCACACTCATCGGCGTCCTGATTATCGGAACGTTGAATAACGGCTTGAACCTGCTTGGCGTCTCTTCCTTTTTCCAAATGGTCGTCAAAGGTGTCGTCATTTTGATCGCAGTCCTGCTGGACCGCAAGAAATCCGCTTAAGGAGGGCTATACTGATGAAAAAAACATTAACGGTTTTCACCGCATTGGCGCTTCTGTTTCTGTCCGCCTGCTCGCTCGAGCCGCCGGAATGGGCAAAACCGAATAAAGAAAAAGGAACGGATATCAAAATCGGTTTATCTGTCTCAACTTTGAAAAATCCGTTTTTCGTTTCATTAAAGAACGGAGTTGTCAAAGAAGCCAAAAAACAAGGAATTGAAGTGATTGTCGTGGATGCACAGGACGATTCGGCAAAGCAGACGAATGATGTCGAAGATCTTCTTCAGCAAGGCGTTGACGCCTTATTGATCAATCCGGCGGACTCCTCCGCCATCTCAACGGCAGTCCAATCGGCCAATTCGCTTGGCATTCCGGTCGTCACTCTTGACCGCTCCGCTGAAAACGGAAAAGTAGAAACGCTCGTCGCGTCAGATAACGTAAAAGGCGGACAAATGGCAGCGGACTTTATCGTGCAGCAGCTCGGTAAAGGCGCAAAAGTGGCTGAGCTTGAAGGCGTCCCCGGTGCATCAGCAACAAGGGAACGGGGCTCAGGGTTTCATAAGACCGCTGATGACAAGCTGAATGTCATCGCAAAGCAAACAGCCGATTTTGACAGGACAAAAGGGTTGAACGTCATGGAGAACCTCCTTCAAGGAAACCCTGATATCCAGGCGGTTTTCGCCCATAATGACGAAATGGCGCTCGGCGCGATTGAAGCGATCAGAAGTTCAGGAAAAGAGATTCTTGTCGTCGGCTTCGACGGCAATGAAGATGCGGTTAAAGCGGTTCAGGCCGGAGACATGTCGGCCACGATCGCCCAGCAGCCCGAATTGATCGGCAAGCTCGCAGTACAAGCGGCCCGCGATATTTTGAACGGCAAAAAAGTTGAAAAAACGATACCCGCACCGCTCAAACTGGAAACGAAAAAGTAACGAAGAAATCAGACCTCTTCATATACGGAGGTCTGATTTTTTTTGACCATCTCCATAAAAGCCCTTGCCGCCCAACTCAAATAGCATGTTTCCGGATAAGCAAACACAAGCGTCCGGGACGGATCGGATTGCAAAGGAACATAGACGATCCTGTCAGACCCCTTTAGCAAAACGGCCCGTTGGATTCCGGTCCTCAGCATACGCGTCATTGGTTTAAGGAAGCTCAGCGAAAGCAAAAAAGCCCTCTTTTCAAAGAGGGCTTTTTCATTTACTCGGGATTGCCTTCGGCCGCTTCAATTCCGGCTGCAAGATCGTGTTTATTGAGATCCGCTTTAAAGAAATCTTGCGTATTCGGCAATCTGAGATTCATATTGAGTTTTTGAGAAATTTGCACCGTGCATTCTTCGATTTCATAATCGAAAACGTGTCCGCCGACATTGCGGTCTTCATCAATAAAGTGAAGATGAAAACCGGAAACTGCGATTCCGTTGGCATATTGCGGTGTCCAAAAGCCGACGATCGTCCCTTTAATATCATTAAAATCAAAGATCGGCTGCGATTTTACCGCATCAACCATCGGCACGTACGGTTTTTCCTGAAGTTCAACCGTTCTCGTTTTGACTTTCTTAAAGGTTCCGTCCATGCGGATCGCGTAAAACAGGTTTTCACTCGGCATGATCCGTTTCATTTCTTCTTCGAACGCCTCAAGCGGCATCCGCTGCTTGATTTCGTGATAGATATCCGGCCGGAAGAAAGCCAGCGAGCAAAACGGAGAACAATCGCTTCCTTGAACAGGATAGGCCTTTCCATCGGAACGGAGACGGTAAAACTCACCGTCAAAACCGATCAGCTCGCCGTCGAGCCGATTGAACGTCCCAATCCCGAAGTCTCCGTGCTCCTTCGCTTCGGACATATAAAAATCCCCGTCGTAAATTCCGTCCAATAAAGATACCATCGTTGAGACCTGATAGACTTGATCGAGGTTCTTATCAACGGGCTGAATGATTTTTTGTTTGCTTGCACTTTTCATTTTCCTCTTTTCACTCCCTTGATTTTGTTCGTTGTGACTGGACATGCTGTGATCAAGATTGCTTAGAGGCTTCTTTTTTAAAATGTTCCTCAAAGTTTTTTGGAAAACGCTGATCGGCCAAATGAATGTTGTCACTGTAATCAACCGGAATATCAATGACAACCGGCCCCTCTGCATCAAGACCAGCTTTAAGCACCTCTGCCAATTCGTCAGGCGAATTGACCCTTAAACCTTTTGCTCCAAAGCTTTCAGCATATTTTACAATATCGATTCCGCCGAAGTCGACTCCTGACGTCCGCTTGTATTTCATCTCCTGCTGGAACGCAACCATATCGTATGTGCTGTCATTCCAGACAATGTGAACGATCGGCGCTTTTAATCTGACCGCTGTCTCAAGCTCCATCGCGGAGAACAGGAAGCCCCCGTCCCCGGAAACAGACACGACTTTCTGTCCCGGATTGACTAGCGTTGCTGCAATCGCCCACGGCAAAGCCACGCCAAGCGTCTGCATGCCGTTGGAAATCAGCAGTCCATGCGGACGGTAGGTGCGGAAATATCTTGACATCCAAATCGCATGGGAGCCGATGTCGCATGTCACCGTTATGTCATCACTCAGCAAATCACGCAAATCGCGAACGATTTGCAGCGGATGAACAAGATCCGCTTTTGTTTCTTTAGGAGGCTCGCTTTGCTCCTCCAGCGCTTTCTTCAAATAATCAAGCACAGGTGCAAATGACTCATCGATAGAAACCGGCAAAGAATCATGTTCGATATGGTTTAACGTCTCTGCGATATCGCCGATCAATTCGATTTCAGGCTGATAGTCATGATCGATATCAGCTTGTATTTCGTCAAGATGAATCACGCTTCGCTCGCCTTTTCCATTCCAAAAGACCGGATCGTATTCAATCGGATCATAGCCGACCGTCAAAACGACATCCGCTTTTTCCAATAAAAGATCTCCGGGCTGATTGCGGAATAATCCGATCCGGCCGAAGTACTGATCTTCCAAATCGTGAGACAGCGTACCCGCTGCTTGGTATGTTTCAACAAACGGCAGCTTCACTTTCCTTAGCAGACGGCGGACCGCTTCAATCGCTTCAGGTCTTCCGCCTTTCATTCCGACAAGCACGACAGGAAGGTTCGCATTGTGAATTTTGGCGATGGCCGCGCTGATTTGTTCGTCCGGAGCCGCGCCCAGCTTCGGCGCCGGCATGGTTTTTACCGGCTTGGCAGTTGCCGGACCGGCCGTAACGTCTTGCGGAAAGCTGAGAAACGCTGCGCCAGCCTGTCCAGATGTTGCCGCTCTAAATGCATTGGTTACAGCCTCAGGGATGTTGTTCGCATCTTCCACTTCTGCGCTATATTTCGTAATCGGCTGAAACAACGCCGCATTATCCATCGATTGATGAGTTTTTTTGAGACGATCCGCTCTTTTTACAGCACCCGCCAGGGCAACAACCGGATCTCCTTCTGTATTGGCTGTTACAAGACCGGTCGCTAAATTAGACGCTCCCGGACCTGAAGTCACCAGGCAAACACCGGGCTTTCCAGTCAATCGTCCGACTGCCGCCGCCATAAATGCTGCATTCTGCTCGTGACGGCAAACGATCAATTCAGGCCCCTTGTCTTTCAATACGTCAAACACCGCATCGATTTTTGCTCCCGGAATACCGAAAACATGAGTGACACCTTGCTGAATGAGACTATCCACCACAAGCTCTGCTCCTCTTACAGTAAGAGTTTCATTTTTAGCGGCTACATTATTCAAAGCCCTCACTCCTCCATTTTCATTCATTTACAATGAATTTTTAATAAAATTATTGTATTATTAAATATACATCTTGTGGAAATTGTTTTCCAATACTTCTTTGTCTTACAATTAATATGTAAAACGACTGAAATCGCATTCAGAAAGGAATGAGTGATTAATGGAGCTGCGCCATCTTCGTTATTTTATGGTTGTTGCCGAAGAACTGCATTTCGGAAAAGCAGCTCTTCGGCTGAACATGACTCAGCCTCCGCTCAGCCAGCAGATTAAACAACTAGAAAGTGAAATAGGCGTCACCTTGCTGAAGAGGTCAAAAAGAGCTGTCAGGCTGACGGCGGCAGGCGGGGTCTTTTTAAAACAAATCAAGGAAGGACTTTCCCAGATTGATCAGGCCGTCGACATGGCTCAGCGGACGGCCCGCGGGGAGCTGGGCAGACTCGTGATCGGCTTTGTCGGCTCCGCAACATACGAGATCATGCCTCCTATCATCAGGGAATACCGAAACCGGTTCCCGTCCGTGCAGATTGATCTTCGGGAGCTTTCAACACCCAATCAGGTCGATGCACTGCTAAACGGACATATTGACATCGGGGTGCTGCACCCCCCGTTGGGAAACGACGAACTGAAGTCATACACGGTGAAGAAAAGCCACTGTGTCCTTGCACTTCCGAAACACCACCCGCTGACAGAAAAACCCCGGGTTTATTTGAAAGATCTTGAAGACGAATCACTGATTGTCATTGCCAAAGAAGCGTGGCCCTCTTTATACACGGAATTCAATTTCTTGTGTGAAAAAGCCGGGTTTATCCCCAACATCGCCCAGGAAGCTACAGAATACCAAATGGTGATCGGCCTCGTATCGGCCGGAATGGGAATCGCCGTCGTGCCTACGGCGGCTAAACGATTATTTAACCTTGATGTTGTATACAAAGAAATCGAAGACTTTCCCCTTCGCGCCGAATGGATTACCGCGCATCGAAAGGACAACCGCAATCCGGCGCTTAAGCATTTCATCGAAATCTCGGATCAACGCTCATAGCCGGATAGAAAAAACCCCGTGGACAAATCCTCCTTGTTCACGGGGTTTTTTCCTCGTATTGACGTTTGCGCGTTTTGAAAACGTAGTTAAATGCCGATTGCTGCCCCATCGCTTCTCGGATCGCTTCCCCCTCTCAGGAAACCTTGATCATCAATCTCAATGATACCGGCATGACCCATCACACCGTCAAAGTCGCCGACAACGGTTACATGATGCCCATGCTTTCGCAGTTTTGCGATCACTTCAGGCGTCACTCTGCTTTCTATTCTTACACCTTCCACCCGCTCTCCCCATGTTCTGCCCCATACCCATCTCGGTTCATGAACGGCTGTTTGAGGATCCATCCCGTAATCTATCATTCTCGTAATAAGAGCCGTCTGCGTCTGCGGCTGTCCTTCTCCCCCCTGCGTTCCGTAAAGGAATTTCGGCTTCCCGCCCCTGAACGCCATGGCGGGCATCAGCGTATGAAAAGTTCTTTTTCCCGGCTCCAGCGTATTGACATGGTCAGGATCAAGCGAGAAAAACGACCCTCTGTTCTCCAAAATGACGCCGGTATCTCCAACTGTCACCCCAGAGCCGAATTCGAAATACAAACTTTGAATAAACGAAACAGCATTCCCGTCTTCATCTACTGCTGCTGCATAAGCTGTATCGCTGCCGAGCGGCTGGCTCTCCACCTGAAGCGCCGGCAGTCCGATTTTTGCGGCCAGCTCCCGCGCATACCCTTTGTCCAGCAGTCGTCCAAGCGGTATTTGGGAGAATTCCGGGTCAGTCAATACTTTGTTGCAGTCGGAAAAGCTTAATTTCAATGCTTCGATGAGCAGATGATAATACTCGAAAGAACCGTGCTCGATCGTGCCAAAGTCGTAGTTTTCCAAAATATTCAATGTCATAAGACCGATAAATCCTTGTGAATTCGGAGGCATTTGATAGATCGCATATTCTCTGTATGTGGATGAAAGCGGAGACACCCATTCCCCTTGATGCCGCTCGAAATCTTCAAGGGTCAAGATACCTCCGTTGTTTTGCAGATAGGCTGCTGAAGCTTGGGCAATTTCTCCTTTATAAAAGGCGTCTCTTCCTTTCTCAGCGATCATCGCCAAAGTGCGCGCGAGCTCTTTTTGCACAAAGCGCTCACCCGGAGAGGGCGGTTTTCCTCCCGGAAGATAAATATCTGCAGTTATCGGCATACCGGAAAGCCATTCAGCGTTTTTCACCGTGTTTTGACATTGATCAGGCGAGACCGGGAAACCCTTTTCTGCATACATGATCGCCGGCTTCAGCACCTCTCGAAGCGATAAACGGCCGTACGCAGCCAGTATTTCGGCCCAGCTGTCCACCATCCCCGGCACGGTAATCGCACTCCTTATGCCCCTGACCGGAATGGCATGCTCTCCTTTATACTGATCCCGGTCCGCTTTCCGCCCCGACCGCCCGCTGCCATTGTACCCTTTAATCTCACCACTGCCACTGTGATACATCAGCCAAAAGGCATCCCCTCCGAGTCCTGTCATATGCGGATAGACAACAGCAAGGCACGCGCTTACTGCAACAGCCGCGTCAAACGCGTTTCCTCCCTTCTCCATGATGCTGCTGCCTGCAAGCGAAGCGAGATAATGAGGACTGACAACCATTTGTTTCGAACCGATCTTCAACTTCTCCATAGCTCCTTCCTTCCTTTCAAGCATCCATTTGTCTTTTGAAGTATAGTGGCCCGTTAAAAGAGGTGCTACTTTCAGGGAAGAAAAACTAACACCCTTTTTCAATAAGTATTAAAAAAACGTTAAAATGATTCATATCGAAACCCGTATTATGATACAATTTACAAAATGTTCATTTATAATGCGATTGACAAGCAATTTCGAATGATAATGACCAAACAGAAAGGAAGGGACATTTGTGAGCCTCGACTACCATATGCCAAATTTAATTCTTGATGAAACGGATAAAAAAATCCTTTCGATCTTGCATGAGGAAGGAAGAATCTCTTATACCGATTTGGGAAAGCGCGTGGGACTCTCAAGAGTTGCTGTACAGACGCGGATCAACAACTTGATTGAAGAAGGCATCATTGAAAAATTCACAGCCGTCATCAATCCAGTCAAGGTCGGGATTCACGTATCGGTGTTTTTCAACGTTGAAGTCGAACCCCAATATTTAGAGGCTGTTGCTGTTGCTTTGGAAAAGGAGCCTGCCGTGACAAGCCTCTATCATATGACAGGGCCGAGCAAGCTGCATATGCACGGCATTTTCGCAAATGATCAGGAGATGGAGGAATTTTTGACGAAGCGCCTGTATCCCCTGAAAGGCGTTGTGAGCGTCGACTGCCAGATGCTGATTAAACGATATAAGAGCCGAATGGGAATGAAGCTTTAACTGAATAGGAGGAAACGCAAAATGAAGCACCCTTACCGGGAACTGATCATCGCAATGACAAGAACGGGGATATTGGGATTTGGCGGCGGCCCGTCCGTTATCCCACTGATCCGTCATGAAGCCGTTTCTAAGTTCAAATGGATCGATGATGATGAATTCGGGGAAATTTTGGCGATTGCCAATGCGCTGCCCGGGCCGATCGCCACGAAAATGTCGGCATATTTAGGTCATAAAGTCAAAGGCGTTCCGGGTGCTGTCGTTGCCACAGCCGCCCATATCATGCCGACGTGCGCTGCGATGGCCGCCTTATTCGCAGCCGTTAATGTGCTCAGCCACTCAAAAATCGTAAGCGGCATGATCGGCGCTGTCACCCCTGTCATCGCCGTCATGCTCGGCATCATGGCTTACGAATTTGGGCAAAAAGCATTGAAAGGCTTCGGCTTGCTGGCCGGCGTGCTTTTCTTTATTCTTGCGTTTTTGGGTCTTCAAGTGTTTTCCATCCACCCCGGCATCATTGTCATCCTGTTTTTAACGTATGGCGCGTTCCATTTTAAATTAAAAAGAAAAGCGGCCCGGGAAAAGGATAAAGGAGTGTCCGCTTCATGATCATCTTTTATTTGTTTTGGGCTTTCTTTATTGCAAACTTATTGGGCTACGGGGGCGGGCCGGCTTCAATTCCGCTTAATTTTGAAGAAGTTGTTCAGCATTTTCACTGGCTGTCAAAAGAGGAATTTTCAAACATGCTTGCGCTTGCAAACGCTCTGCCGGGCCCGATCGCCACAAAAATCGCCGCTTATGTCGGCTACAGCGTGCTCGGATGGCCCGGTGTCTTCATTGCTCTTGCCGCAACTGTACTGCCTTCAGCCATCGCGCTCGTTTTGCTGCTCAAGCTGATCGGCCGCTACCGCCAGTCGCCAATCGTCAAAGGAATGACCTTGTCGGTTCAGCCGGTTATCGCCATGATGATGCTTCTTTTGACGTGGGAAATCGGCGGTGATGCGATCAAGTCGATCGGCTTTGTTCAATCACTTGTCATCGCGCTAATCTCTTTGGTGGCCTTGACGAAGTTCCGCGTCCATCCAGCTTTCCTAATCGTGGCCGCCTTCGCTTACGGCGGGCTTGTCATTCCGCTCTTGTAGAAAGGGACGTCCGGCCGCTTTCTATCGGATGATATAAAAAATCAGCGCCGTATAACCGGCGCTGACATTTTGGCTGACGGGCTTTTGTGAATAGCTTTCACAGCAGGCCCATCAGCTTTTTCTTTTTGACGGGACGCGGTGTTTCTTTATGAATATCCCGGTTTTCCAGGAGCAGGCCCGCGTTTTCTGTAAACACGTTCAAAAAATCGCGGCCGTAATCGTTTTCTACTGCATCAAAAAAGAAAGATCGGGTCGTGAGGTTGTGGGCGTCTGATGCGATAAAGTGGACGAGGTTCGCTTCAAGAAAGCGGCGGGCGAGCCGTTTGACACTTCTGCCAAAGCGGCCGGCAAGACTTGAACATGTTAGCTGGACGCACGCGCCGTTTTTGACGAGGCGGTACAGCAGATCGGGATTCTCCATCAATTCAAGGTTCCGCTCGGGGTGTGCGATAATCGGAATGTAACCATTTAACTGGAGATCGAACAGCAGCTTTTCGGCATACCGCGGAACATGGTGGTAAGGAAGTTCAATCAGCAAATATTTTGTGCCGGCGAGACTGAGCAGTCTGCCGCGCTCAAGATCGCGCTTCAATTCGCCGTACAGGCGGATTTCCTGTCCGGGGGTAATGAGAACCGGGATGTTTTCCTTTTGCACCCTCGTCTTTAAATCCGAAACAGCTGCAAGAATGGCCTCTTTTTGATGTTCGTATACACCGTTTCGGTGATGAGGTGTGGCGATAATCGTATGAATCCCTTGACGGGCAGCTTGTTTAGCCATTTCTATACTGTCATTCATACATGCTGCTCCATCATCAATGTCCGCAAGAATGTGGCAATGAATATCGATCATAGGCGACCTCCCCGTGTTTTCCCGTTTTAGAACGTATGATCTTTGCCGACAAAGCTTTCCAGCTTCGGGGCCTGTCCTTTTTTCGGTCTCACATACAGAATATTTCCCAACACGTGAACGTTCAGCTCTTTTTCGATGTCTTCTTCATTTCGAACGGTATTTTTCAAAAGCTCGAGCAAAAATGCAAGCCCTGCACTAAACAGCAGGCCGAATCCTGTAAAAACAGCGATGTTGAACTTCTTGTTCGGGCTGACGGGAACAGGCGTATGATCGGGATTGGCTTTCGCAACAAGGCTGACTTCAGTATTTTCACCCATAATGCCGTCAATGTCCCTTTGGAATACGGCAACGACTGTGTTCACGATGTCCGCCGCCTTGGAATAATCCTTGTCAGTCGCGGAGATACTGACAATCTGTGATTCATTTTCGCTGATAACTGTGATTTTTTGCTTCAAGTCTTCAGCGGTTTCCGGAAGGTTAAGTTCGTCTTTAACCTTGTTTAAGATAATCGGGCTTTTCATAATGACGTTGTACGTGTTGATAAGTTCAAGGTTGGTCTGAATGTCGGTGAAGTTCGATGTTTGACGGCCGTTGATGAGGATTTGGGCGGATGCCTGATAGACGGGTGTGAGCCAATAAAAGTTGACGGCAGCGCTGGACAGAGCGGCCGCAATGGTGATCAGTGCGATCAGAACGAATCTTTTTTTCAAAATGATGAACACATCTTTAAAGCCGATATGATCTCTCATAAAAACCTCCCTTTAGAATTCGCATATTTATTTAAATTTTCAGCAAATTAAACACCTACCCTTGATTATACATGGTTATTTCGTTTCCGAAAGAAATGAATCCTGACAAATAACGGGAGATACCGGGGAAACCGCGTCTTTATATGGTATTAAATATCGACTTTTGCAGGACCTGCGCACATTTTGCTGAACGAAAAAGTGTGCAAACCGCAGTCTGCACACCTTTTACGTCGTATATCCATTTTTGATATGAAGAATGAGATCTTCAAGAAGTTCTTTCGTCGTTATGTCTTTTGATTTTTCACCAACGTCATACGCATGCATAAGAATTCTCAAAAATTCTTCCTGATTCAATTCCTTGTCATCCATATCCTTTTCCTTTCAGCTTCCATAAATTAAAACATTTCTGATTATATTTCAAATTATATGATGTAAAGAATCGATTTGCCATAGTCTATTACATTATTCGACACCCGTCCGTTTTTATGTCCTTTTCCAGAGAAAATCTTTTTTGGACGGATTGATTAAGCTATAATAGAGAGATTGGAAACTTTTTAAAAGCCATTCGGTTAGGAGCGATAGACATGCTTCAAGACATGATCTCAAAAACGGTTGTCATGGATGCAGCTGAACAGTTTAAGCATGTACTGCCGTGCACAGAAGAAAACATTCAGCTCATGAAAAAAGCCCTTATTTTATACAGACAGGATTCCGTCTATCGGGTCAAGCCGATGAGCGGGCATACGGTCAACGCTTACGTCCAGGACGTGGTCCCGGTAAAGGTCTTCATCGACCTCTCCGACGTTAAAAAAAGCAGCTGTTCCTGCCCTGCTCAAAACATCTGCCGGCATGTGCTTGCCGTTTACTTATATCTTTATGCACAATATGATCGATTGGGAACGTTTACGGAGTTTTGGAAAGAAGCGCAAAAACACCGCGAAAACCGGGAGATTCTCGGACAGCTTCAGCGCGGAATGAAGCCCCGCAGCCACACGCTCGATCAATGGACCTCGTTTTTCAAAACGGAATTCAGACGATGGGAGGAGCAAACGCCCAAAAACCAGCAAACGATGCAATACCTTTACTACGGGTATTTTTCAGCTTTAAAAAAGCGGACGCCTGCGGAGCCGGAGCTGAAAAAAATGTATCAAATCCACGCGGCTCTCGCGACATGGCTAGCCATGCATTCGCTCGTCGAGAAAGGGCGCATAGATCCGGAAAAGGATTTTTACACGCTGAATCCTTATATCGAACAGCTGATGGATACGATCTACAGCTCGATCGATGAACTGAAAACATATGCGCTATCGTTCTCCCTTGACCCGTTTTTAGAAAAAACCCCCGGCGTGATTCGGGAACTGCTGCTCAAGAAAGACATTTTCCAGTATGAAAGGCTGCGGATTTTCGGGGAAATCTGGAGTGCGCTTCTGTCCCGGCCAAACTGGCTGAAGCAGGAGCTCGATGTGCTCAACGATAGGGAGCCGTCCCCTGAAATACAATTCGGCAGGCTGCATCTTGAATTTCTGCTGAAAAACGACGATGTAATTCTCGATCAGGCCGGATCGTTTTCACCGGAGATCCTTCCTTATACGTTTCAATGGCTCAGTGTCATGACCGCCAAAAAAGACTGGAAGCGCTTGAAAAAATGGTATGAATACCTTGAGCAGCTTGCAGCCGGCTTCTGCAGACTGGATAAGCCGTACCGGGAAATACGCGATGTATTAAGCGAATTCTTCCTGTTTCTGAGCGATTACAGCAAAAACGCAAAAGAAGAGCATGTATATGAACGGTATTGCAAAAAGTGTCTTCCTTATACGTTTACTGAATACAGCCATTTTTTATATAACAAAAACCGCTTTACGGAGTGGATGGAGATCCACAGCCTTGTCGGTTTTTCAATCTCTGAGATCGGGCAGAACGCCTTGAAAGATATTGCAGCAGCGGCTCCTGAAGCATTGATTCCTTCCTATCACAGAGAAATTTCCGGGCTGGTTGAACAAAAAAACCGCTCAAGCTACAAAGAAGCCGTCAAACAATTAAAAAAGCTGCGCACCCTTTATAAAAAATCGAAAAAACAGGATGTCTGGAACCGGTTTATGGAGCAGTTTTCAGCCCGCTATAAACGGCTGAGAGCCTTCCAGGAGGAGCTTAAGAAAGGAAAGTTGATCGATGGCGAGTCTTAAGGAAATCGTGATACATGTTGAACAATCAGAAGACTATACATTCATTTTATCTTGTCATGACGGGGATCATCAGTTTCTCGCGCGGAATGAAATGGAAAGGCATTTGTTTCAGTGGCACGAATCGTCTTTTTACGGAACGTTTCTCGAAGATGCCGATTTAGATACTCCGGCGGTTCTGCTGTCCCCGTGGATGGCGGTCGAATTTCTCGGCAAAAACTCATTTAATTCTTACAGCGACATCATCCTCACCGAGGAAACTGAACCTTTGATGAAAACGGCTTCCACCATTTATGAGTTTATCGCAGATGAAGACTTTCTTCCCGACTATGAAGCATGGAAGCAAGAGGTGCTGCGCTGGAAAGATAAAGAAGGGATTTTGGAAGGCTATACAGCTGAATGGTTTTCACACGCTGTCGAAGACTACATCAACTACAATGACGAGTTAAAAGCAAAATGGGAATCGATTGTCGCACATTCTCCCGCCGTCACTACATTTCAGGGACACTTTCTCGATGAAGACGATTTTCTTGAAACGATCGGCTGGCATGAAAACCCTGTGCCGTTTACCGTCGGACTCCGCTTAAATGAACCTGACTTTGACGGAGACGATTGGAAAATCGAACTGTTTTTGCGCGACAAAAAAAGCGGCGCCATTCAGTTCTTTGAAGGCTTGAACAGGCTGAAAAAATCTTGGCAGACATACGCTGATAAAATCGCCCGTGAACAAGACAGATTCCGCCAAATCGTGCCCTGGCTGACGATCGAATCGGGGACGACGCTTTTAACGGAAGAAGAAGCATGGATCTTCCTATCAGAAGCAAGCGAAACACTTGTCAGCATGGGGATTGAAATTCTGCTGCCGTCATGGTGGCAAATCGTGAGAGACAGCAATATGCTGCTGAAAGCGAAAGTGTCATCGGCTCCCCGCGGCGAGTCTTTTGTCGGAATGAATGCATTGATGGACTTCAACTGGCGTTTTGCTACTAATGGAATCGAACTCACAGAGGAAGAATTCGAGCAGCTTGTCGCCAATAAAAGACGGCTTGTCAACATACGCGGACAGTGGATCAAAATCGATCCGAATTTTATCAAACAAATGAAAAAGCTGATGGAGCGAGCAGAAACAGAGGGGCTTCATATGTCTGACATCCTGGCGCGCGAGCTGACGGAGCGGAGCGAAACCCGCGAGGATGATGATCTGTTCGATGCTTCCGCATTCAGCGATGTGCGGTTTGAACTCTCCTATCAGCTGAAAAACATGATCAGAAAGTTGAGCCAGCGCGATGATCTCCCGTCATACCCGGTCAGCAAATATTTTCACGGAACGCTCAGAGCTTATCAGGAAGACGGTTTGAACTGGCTGATTTTTCTCAGAAACTGCGGCTTCGGCGCCTGCCTGGCAGATGATATGGGGCTCGGAAAGACCATTCAAATGATCGCATATTTCGCCTATTTAAAAGAACAGGGACAACAAACGCCGTCTCTCATCATTGCACCGACTTCCGTCCTCGGGAACTGGCAGCGCGAGCTTGAGACCTTCGCGCCCGGCCTGACGGCAGCGCTCCATTACGGGCCAAAACGCCCTAAAGGTGAAGCGTTTCAGGAATCTTACAAAGATGCGGATATCGTCTTGACGTCATACGGCCTCGCCCAATCCGACTTTGACGATCTCAGCAGCGTCGCCTGGAACTGCATCTGCCTTGACGAAGCCCAAAACATAAAAAATGCGCACACGAAGCAATCCCGTTCAATCAGAAAACTGAAAGGCCTGCATCATATCGCGCTCAGCGGGACTCCGATGGAAAACCGCCTGACGGAGCTGTGGTCGATCTATGATTTCATGAACAAAGGCTATCTCGGAAGCCTCGGCAGCTTCCATAAGCGTTTTGTCCTGCCGATTGAAAAAGACCGCGACGAAAAACGGATCGAACAGCTCCAGCAGCTGATCAAACCATTTTTATTAAGACGGACAAAGCAGGACAAGGAAGTCGCGCTCAACCTGCCTGAAAAACAGGAAGAAAAAGAGTTCATCCCGCTCTCCGCAGAACAGGCTTCACTATATGAACAGCTTGTCAAAGATACGTTTGAACATATGTCAAGCCTTGCCGGAATGCAGCGCAAAGCTCTCATCTTAAGCATGCTCGGCAAGCTCAAACAAATCTGCGGCCACCCTGCCCTTTACTTAAAAGAGACCGGGAGCGAGCTCCTTAACGGAAGGTCAGTCAAGCTCGAAAAACTGCTGGAGCTGACGAAGACGATTCGCGAAAGCGATGAAAGCTGCCTGATTTTCACCCAATATCTCGGGATGGGAGATATGATGAAGCGCCTGCTCGAGAAGTCATTCGGCGAACCGGTCAAGTTTCTGAACGGCAGTTTATCCAAGCTTGAACGGGACAAAATGGTGGAGCAGTTTCAGAACAAGGAATTTCCGATTCTGATCTTATCATTAAAAGCCGGGGGCACAGGCCTCAATTTGACGGCCGCCAATCACGTCATCCATTATGACAGATGGTGGAATCCCGCGGTTGAAAATCAGGCTACAGACCGCGCCTACAGAATTGGACAGAAACGGTTCGTCCACGTTCATAAACTGATCACCACCGGCACAATTGAAGAAAAAATCGACCAAATGCTCGAATCGAAGCAATCGCTCAACGATCAAATCATCCAAAGCGAAAATTGGATCACCGAGCTTTCTGAGCATGAACTCGAGGAGTTATTTACCCTGAACGCTTCGGCTATTACGGGTTAAATAAAACAGCTGTCTGCTATAGACAGCTGTTTTTTTCGTTAATGACAGTCCCAATTATACAATACGTTTGAAAAGTCCTTATTCTTTAAATCATCAGGCCTTATAAAAAAATTGGCAATCCCGACATCTCCCCACATAGCATCAATGTCCTCATCAGAATCAATTTGCAATAGCAGAACGGTATGTTCTTGATAATCGCCTTCTCTCGGATCATCTTGCGTGAAGGCTGCATAGCCCCCGATCTTATGGGAAAAGCCGCCGTGCATTTCATGGTATTCATCAAACACCGTTTCCTCTTGATCGCCGAATTGCTCAAAGAATGTCCAAGCATCCGTTCCTGCGTATCGCTCAAATTGAAAGTCAGACGCAGAGACAAGTTCAAACCCTATGTCAGGCGTGATTGAAGCTTCGCATCCAATCGGAAATGCCAGCTCATCCTCAAGCTTCACAAACGAAAAGTCGTCGACAAGCTCGTCTTCATTTTGGGTGATATTCTCAAAATATTTGATGCAAAAACTCGACTGTTCACACGGATCGTCAAAATTCAAACCGTAAACATCATCACTGACCGAAATGAAAAAAAGCAGAATCCCGGATTCCGGGAAATTCTCAAGGCGGGGCATGTCTGAAAAATTAATTTGCGCAAGCAGTTTCATCGGCTTTCCCTGTGAATCCACAGGATACTGTTCAGACTTTGGAAAATAAGGATCGCCGGCCAGTTTGCTTTCATATCGGCCTGTTTTTCCTTTTCTCGTGTTCAGCCTCAAAAAATCCCGCGCTGATTGTTCGAATTGCCCGCGGTATCGGGCCATTTTTTCTGGTAATTGAAACGGCTTTTTCATTTTTGTCATTCTCCTTTTGATCGGGTGATCCTTTAAAATGTGGAGGTAACCTATTTCAGCTTGGTCCTCTTCATATAATCAAGAACGGATTGATATTCTTTATTCGCATCACTAAACATGGCGTAGTTTTTCGCTGTTGAAAACCACTCAAGCGTTGAAGGCACTCTCCCTTGAAGGCTGGTTTCAAGATCTGTTTGTTGGACAGGCGACAGCTTTCCTTGCCGAAGCGACCGTTCGATCGCCTGATCTAAAGCATCGCTGACCAACTGTTCTAAATCAGCCCCCGAAAAATGGCAAGTCTTTTTGGCGATTTTCAGTGCATCAATCTGATTATGCGGCTTGCCGGACAGCTTTAAATTTAAAATGTCGACACGTTCTTCTTCGGATGGAGGCGGCATAAATACCATCTTATTAAATCTGCCGGGACGGCGTAAGGCAGGATCTAAATACCACGGTGTATTCGTTGCACCGATCACATACACGCCGTCATTAAACGACCCTAAACCGTCTAATTCTATCAGCAACTGATTGACCAGCACCCTGTCATGATGCTGGCTCATTCCCTGCCGATTCCCCCCGATTGAATCAAGCTCATCAATAAAAAGAACGCAAGGACTGTTATCACGCGCTTTTTCAAAAATGTCATGCAGATTATGTTCACTCTGCCCAACATACATGGACAATATCGCCTGAAGCTCCAAGTGTATAAAGTTTGCTTGGATCTCTCCGGCAATCGCTTTCGCGATAAATGTTTTTCCGCATCCCGGCGGGCCAAACAGAAGAAGGCTTCCTCCCGTCGCTTTTCCAAACGCTTTAAAATACTCAGGATTTTGCAAAGGCAAAATAAAGTCCATGTTGATTTTCTTTTTAATGTCTTCTAATCCGCCGACATCAGCAAAAGCTTCACAGTGCTGTTCTAATTCGGTTAAAGCATGTTGATGTTGATCAAACTGAATGACTTTCACCTTTGCGCGTTTATCCGTGTCATCCCTCTTCATATTTATCCTTCCTATCTATGATTTGTACCGTTTAAGATCCTTTTCATCACTTTATAGTTCGCCTTGGAACCCGCATGTTTTTCCAGCTGGGCCTGATCTTTCTTTTTGATTCCGCTTCTTTCAATATGTATTCCTTGCCGCTGCAGGAGCTTGTCAAGTTCGTCCGCTTTATTGTAAAACTCGTCAGACAAGGCGGCATCGATTTTTTTTCCGTCGTTTAGCGTCAGATCATACTTCAGGTAAAGTGCGCCTTTTAACCCTTTTTGATAATAGGCATGGACAGAAGTGACATCCTCCATATCGTAATGTTTGGTGCTGGAGATTAGTCCTTCTCTTATGACAATGCTGTTTTTCCCAATATTTTGATATTGAAAAAAGGCATTGCATAGCAGCGTCAGCCCTACGACTAGAAGAATCAAGGATAAAGGAGGCTGCAAACGCCCTTGATAGCCTTTGGATGTTATCACTTTTCTAACGGTGTAAGGTATACAAATGAAGGTCAGCAACAGGCTGTAAAATATGCTTACATCAGAGCAAAAAAGCATGTTGTCGGAAGCCGCCAGCATTTTCATTTGAAGATTCCCAAATCGGTCATACAAAGACATCGTGCCGACAAAACTAAGCAGTCCAAAAAAAACAAAAAATAGGGTTCCCGGTTTATCTTTACGTATTTCCATTATTTCCACTCTTTCATTCATTTAAAATATCAATCTGCATAAGAATGATATGATCCCTATCACAATCATCAGCAATACAATAAGGATCCAAATCGGTGTGTACCTCAAAAATGTGAGGACCGAACTTCCTCGCATCTGTTCGGGCAATTTTCGCTGCATGAAGGCTCCCGCCAGCCCATTCATCATATAAGGTGTACTGTAGACGAGAAACAGGTATGGAATCGTAAGCCACTTGAAGACCAATGTCACAATGACAAGAAGCGGCCAAAACAACACCGGTTTTTTAACACGAAGTTTTTCATGGAATCGCCTGATTTTCAACGGGAATTTCATAAACCAAAAATTACACATGTTGTATAACGCTAAATTGGGTACAATCCCTGGATTGTTCGGATTGATTTGTAGAGCTCTTTTGTTTAAAGTCAATGCTTGTGCATAATCTCCTCTTCTATATGCCGCAGAAGCGGCCATTCCCGTGATCATGGCATCATCGGCATTTTGGGCGAGCGCTCTGTCTGAACACGCCCTTGATAATCCATCCTCAAAAAACACCGCCAAAATCTCACTGTATACGACAAGAGAAAATGGATCGTCAGGTTCTAATTCCACTGCCTTTTCTATATAAAAACGCGATTTTTCATACTCATTTTTATCATGGAAAAGAAATTGAGCGTGCATTGCATAAGTGTAGTGATAATCGGGGTACTCTGAAATCATTATTTCATTTATTTCCTCATGCTCTTCGTACATTCCCAATTCATAGTATGCAAGAGTCAAGACAGCCAAAATTTCAAAGTTCATCGGATCTAAATTTAAAGCCTCTTTTGCAAACTGTACCGCTTTTTCATATTCTTTTGCATTAAAATATATATTTGAAAGCAATTGATAGCCTTCGTATGAGTCGGGGTAGTTGGATAAAAACTGCTCTGCTTCCTTCAAGGCTTCCTTTGTTTTCCCCCACTTTGAAAGCCGCTCTGCTTTCTCATACATTATACTCATTTGATTATCCAAATCGATCACCTGTTATTTACTCTTTTTCAATGAGTTCTAGTATCTTTTTCTAATAAGAGGATTTAAACTAATCAAAAAGTCACCTTCCATTCTTACAATTTGAAATAATAGTTAAATAGTAACAAACATCACCAGATCAAACAATGAATAAAAAGTAACGAAAATAATATCCCACGTTCACGAGGCAGCGTTAAAATAAATAAAGGCCGCCGACATTGTCGGCGGCCCGCGGATCAATAACATCCGCTGCTTAACCGCACTCCTTCAATCGTTACGCTGCCGTGTACGGCATCACGCCGATTTGAAAGGATGTACGAATTAAACCGGTTTGACTTGCTGTTTAATCAGCTGATGCAGGATGTGAGCGACGCCATTTTCATCATTAGTGAGCGTTACCTCATCAGCCATCTCTTTAATGTCTTCGCGCGCATTGCCCATGGCAAAGCTTTTCCCCGCGATCTTCAGCATCGAAAAATCATTGAGGCTGTCTCCGACGGCAGCTGTTTCCTGAAGGGAAATGCCGAGCTTGCGTGAAAGCTTCTCCAATGCAAGCCCTTTTGACGCCTGAAGATGCTCAATTTCAAAGTTATGCTCGGCTGAAGTGACAAGTGTAATATCTTGTGCATCTTCAAATTGCTGCCAGCCTGTTTCCAGTTTTTCTTTATGAAAAGAAAAAGCTAATATGTTATATACATTGACATCCTTTCCGGCTAAAAACAGGTCGGTATAGGAGCTGATGTACGCGTATCCATTTTGGCTGAGCTGCTGTTCAGCCGCGAGTTCCAGCCTTGAAAGATCGGCCTCGGGATTTGCGCTTTTCAAGCGGTCCAGCTCAATGTCAAGCAGCTCGCGGCCGTTTTGCGGCGTGAAGATCGCTTCATCGCTGAATACCTCATAATAGTAATTCTTTTCTTCAAGCCATTGAAGAATTCCTTCCGCCCGTTTCCGGTTAAGCGGCACCGAGTGGTAAAGACGGCCTTCAGGATCATGAATCACCGCTCCGTTGGCACTGATAATCCATGTTTTAATACCTGTCGGCTCAAAAATCGCTTGCACATCAAAGGATGCTCTCCCCGTGGCAACCACTACTTCAATCCCGTGTTCCCGCGCTTTTTTAATCGCATCGATGTTTTCCTTTGAGATCTTGCTTTCACTGTTTAACAACGTCCCGTCTAAATCGACAGCAATCATTTTCATCTGCTGTATTCCCCCTTAAGTATCGTGATGTTCAGCCACGAGCAGCTCCACATCGTGCTCATCAAGCAGCTTCTGAAACGGTTTCGACGGCAGCCGGTCTGTAATGAGAAGGTCGATGTCACCTAGTTCAGCATACCGGTAAAAATCCGTTCTCCCGATTTTCGAATGGTCGGCAAGCGCTATGACTTGCTTCGCTTGGGAAATCATTTTCCGCTTCACCATTCCGTCCTCCTCATGGGCGATTGTAAGCCCGTGTTCAGAAACCCCCACCACGCCGATCAGTGCTTTATCAACATGATAGCATGACAGCTTTTCAATGACGGATGCGCCGTACAAAAAGCGGTGCTCTTTTTGAAGCTTTCCTCCAAGCAGGTGGATATCAGCCCCTTTTCTAGAGGAAAGAACATCTGCAAGGTTAATCGAATTGGTGATGATCGTGCAATTGACATCCGGCAAATGCTCGGCGCATGATTGGACAGTCGTGGAAGCGTCCAAAATAATGCGGTCGCCCTCTCTGATTAAAGAAGCGGCTGCTTTTCCGATCATGCTTTTTTCTTCGGAAACCATGCCCAGCCTGCCCGAATAGTCTTTGACTTCATCATGAACGGTAGGCAGAATCGCCCCGCCCCTTGTTCTGATAATAGCACCTTGCTCTTGCAGTTTGACCAGATCCCGCCTTGCCGTATCTCTTGAAACTCCGAATAAAGAACAAATTTGTTCAACGGAAATCCGTTTATGCTCTTTTAAATAGTCGATGATGGAAATTAGCCTTTCCTCTTGATACACTCGATCATTCCTTCTTCACGCAAGTAAAATTCATTATTTATAAGTGATTATAAGCAATTCTGCCGAATAAATCAAGAGTATATAAGTAATTGTAAGCAAAAATAAAGCCTGAGGCCGGTTTCCCGACCCTCAGGCTCGTACGCTAAATTGAAAATGTTCCATATTGAGAGTGCCAAACTTCACGAAACACATGGATATCACGGTCTGCAGCCGGATGATCAGCCAAATGGCTTAAAAGCTCGGGACTGATTGTCGCCTCATGACTCCCCGCTTCCATGACGGCAAGAATTTGACGGTTATGTTTAAAGCTTGCCGCAAGCACTTTGCAATTTAAACGGTATGTGTGGAATAAGCCGACAATCGATTTGACAACGCCCGCCCCATTACCATACTCCTGATCAATACGATTGACATAAGGCGCGACATAGGAGGCGCCGGCTTTTGCCGCCAGTACAGCCTGTGCAGCGGTATAAACCGTTGTCCCTGTGGTCTGGATGTTTTCAGCCGCAAGCTTTCTGATCGCGTAAAGTCCTTGAGCTGTCACCGGAATTTTCACCGACACGTTTCCATCCAGCCAGTTATAGAGCGCCTTCGCCTGATCGACCATATCCCGCCATTGGTCGGCGATCACCTGGGCATGGAGAGGCAGCTGTTCGGGAAGGAACCGCCGAATATCTTGAATCTGCTGTTTAAAGGGCTGCTTTTCCCTTGCGATCAGCGTCGGGTTTGTTGTGACGCCGCCAGCGGGAAATGAATCCAGCAATCTTTCAATCTCCGGTATATGCGCTGAATCAATCAGCATGTTCATTATTGCGTCCCCCTTCGTGTTTTAATGCATGACCTGCCCTCCGGTTACATTGATCGATTGACCCGTCATATAGGATGCCTGGTCAGAAGCATAAAACAAGATGGCATTGGCGATGTCATCATACGTACAGCCCCGCCCAAGCGGCACTTTTTCGGTGTACACGCGCTCTACTTCACTCTCCGGAATGCCGAGCTTTTTCGCGTATTGCGGGATCAAGCTTTGGAACATCGGCGATTTCAACAAATTCCCCGGCATAATGCTGTTCACGCGAATGTTGTGTTCGGCAAGATCAAGCGCGAGGCTTTGAGTGAGACCGACGCCTCCAAATTTGGAAGCTGAATAAGCTGTATTATGCTTGCTGCCGACTTTTCCCGATTTGGAGTTGATTTGAATGATTGACCCGCTTCCCTGCTTAATCATGACCTTTGACGTTTCCCTCGCGCAAAGAAAATACCCGGTCAAATTGACTTCGATGGTCCGTTCCCAGTCTTCTAGCTCAAAATCTGTGATCTTATTGCTTTTGGCGATTCCCGCACTGTACACCATCACATCGATTTTTTCGAATTCGTCCGTGACCCTGTCGATCATTTTTTTTACATCGGCTTCCTTTGTAAAATCCGCTTGAATCCACAGCGATTTGACCCCGTATTGACCGGCTGCATAATCAGCCGTTCTTTCGGCGTTCTCGCCGTTGATGTCTGCGACCGCGATGTCATATCCCGCCTCTGCCATGCGGTAGGACAGCGCTTCTCCGAGACTTTGTCCGCCGCCGCATATCAATGCCACTTTTCCTTTATTCATCTCCATATAGCACCCGCTCCTTATGAGAATCTTTTAACTTGAATACAGTCTCCTGCTGAAACCGCCGGCATTTGTTCTTTTCGTTCAAGGTACAGTGTTCCCGGCAGCTCGGCTGAAGCTGACCCGTCAAATTTCAGCGTAATATGCCCGAGATTCGCCAGGTTCTGACGAACGGCTCCGCCAACGGCTGTGATTTTGTAGGACTCGCCGCCAAGCAAAAGCTCATCGCCTTCCTTGAATTCGGCTTCTACAGGATTTATATCAATTGATAAACAATAATCTTTCAATTCATCCGGAGCACCTTCGCCAAATAAGATGAGCATCTTTTCATCTGAAAATGCCGCTGCTTGAACTCCTATTCTGTTTATTTTTGTTTCATACAGCATGACCATTATTCTCCCTCCTTAAGAAAACCTCAGCTGTCATACATGCCAAAGCTGGCCAGCCAAGCAATGAAAACGGTTGGCGCCCCCGTCAGAAAACGCGAATACAGCACCGACGGCACCCCGACTTCAACCGTTTCGACTTCCGCTTCCGCAAGACCCAGACCGACTGGAACAAAGTCGGCAGCGGCTTGCGAATTGATCGCAAATAACGCCGGCAGCGCCAAATTCGGCGGAATGTTTCCTTTGCCAATCTCGACGCCGATCAGAGAACCGACAACTTGTGCAATCACCGCCCCCGGTCCAAGGAACGGGGAAAGCAGCGGAAATGAACAAACAAGCGAGATTAATAGCAATCCGGGCAGTGAGCCTGCAAATGGTGATAGATATTTGGCAAAAATGTCTCCGATACCTGACTCTTTAATGATGCCGATCAATAGAGCCACAAAAGCCATGAACGGAAGAATTGTTTTGATAACGGTTTCAATCGCTTCCCGTCCCGCTTGATAAAACGTGCTGACGACCGATCCCATGGCCATCCCGATTGTCGCCATCATCCCTTTCGGTGACTGCTGTTCACTAATTTTTTTCTCTGTGCTATAATGGTTGTGTTTATTTTGTATTTGTTTTTCTTCTCGAATATTAGACTGTTCAGGCTCCTCCACAGCTCCCAGCAGTTTAATATTCTCTTTTTTTACTCCGGAAACATATATATCTTCTGTAATATGGGCGGCAAGCGGTCCGCTTTTCCCGATCGCCATCACATTGATCGTCGGAATTCGCTTTTGTGGATAAAGTCCGCAGCGCAGCGTCCCTCCGCAGTCGATGATCACAGCAGCCATTTCGCTTTCAGGTACAGTCGTTTTAAAGCCGTCGACCAGGGTGCATCCCGTCAGCTCAGCTAAATGATCCGCAAAATCTGGTTTGTTTCCGCCGGTAACGTACACGATTTTATTTCTCTCTTCATCAGGCGTGATCACCAGAGGCCCGCCAAACCCTCCCGGCCCTTTTGAAACTTCAACCGAACGATAGGAACTCATCTGTATACCCGCCTTTCTTATTTAAGATCAATCGAATCTTTCAAGGCAATGCCCTGCTGTTTCGCGACATAAGCCGTTGTCATATCCGTTACCCAGCCCCTGAGAAAGTTTGTCACAATCCCGACCAAAAGATAGCGGAGAGCAAGCTCTGTCGTTTCATGCCCCAGCGTCGTAATCCCTGCGGCAATCCCGAGGAAAACAAACAGCTCGCCCGGATTCACGTGCGGGAAAAGTCCGTTATGCGTGTGACAGGAATAAGATGCAGCCGCATAATAACTCGGTTTGTATTTTTCAGGCAAGAACCTGCCAAGCGACAGCGTCATTGGATTTGCAAGCATGAACGTACCGATGACAGGCAAAACCATGTATCTGGTCAATGGATTTTTTCCCGACTTCCTCGCGAGCGCTTCGACGCGCTTTTCTCCTATCAGGCGTATCAGGGCATTCATGGCAACAAGCAGCATAATCAATAAAGGAACGATGTCTGTAAGCATACTGACAAACACTTCTCCGCCATGCCTGAATAAATCCATAAACTTTTCCGCAAGCCATGTTACGTTTTTCATATTTCACCTCTTTTTTTAATTTGAAAGCTCATTAGTTTTTGAAGCCGTGTTTTCTTCTGCGGGATATCACCCCCTTTCGTGATGATGTCGAATGTTCTCAAGGCATCTTCAATTGCAAGACGTGTGAGGCGATCGTGCCGGGCAAGCTCCGCTTGTCCGATCTTCAGCAAATACTTTCCTTCAAACCCTTTTAAAGGCCTGATTCTTGAAAAGACGGTGACACCTTGCATTTTTGATGCCTTCAAAATTTTATTGCGTTTGTCAATGACAAACAGGACGACCGTTCCGGCTCTGAATAAGCCGGTCTTTCTTCCGACTGCGACTCTCCCCATACGTCTGTACGCGGCGAATGTTCGGTTGAAATGCCTGATTTGCCAGAAACCCAAAACGCTTTGGAGAAGCCATGCAGCTCCAAGAGCGATGATAAAGTAAATGATCATGATTGGTTTCTCACCTCCTCGGCAATTTCTCTGGCTGTTTCGGCAGTTGTCACTAAAATATTAATATAGCGGCCTTTTGCAGCCCCAATAATGGAAGGAACTTTTTCATGGGATTCGGCAAGACCGATGGAATACTCCAAATCCTTTAACCGGTTGATGTCTATCGCGATGGTTCTGTCATGAATCTCTGTTTCTACTAATGCTCCCGAACGATCAAAGAAGCGCGAGCATATATCTCCGACTGCATGTTTTTCTTCAAGGCGCTCGATATCCTGGTCGCCGTAAAATCCTGTCCAGATCATATTTGAAGAACTAAGCGGCGCCCCGATTCCGACGGCTGCCACGGTAAGGCCGTTCCACAGACTTTCTATTTTTTTGAAATAGTGGGACTTGACGATTTCCTCTTTCGTTTCTTTTTTTTCGACAACGGCTGCCGCATCTATAAAGTAGGGCGTGCCTCCAAAGTCACCGGCAATGCTGTAGACAATGCTGTTCACGTGATATTTCGTATCCATGGCGCCCGGACCGCCGACAAGCGGCACGAATGAAGCACTCCGTTTTTTGACGCCGTGAAACTCCCCGATCATTCCCGCCATCGTCGTCCCCCATGCGAAGCCTACCGTATCCCCGTCTTTCACAACGCGTTTTAAGATTTCGGCTCCGGCTTTGCCGACGAGTTTCTTCTTGTCTTCAGCTGTTTGTTCCGGTTTTGCTTCGCATATGTACACTTCTTTAAGCCCGAGCAGCTGTTCGAGCTCCCGTTCCAAATCATAGTGTGTCCCGACATGGTCATCGATCGTGATTTTAACGATTCCTTCCTCACGCGCTTTTTTCAGCATGCGTCCGACCGTTGTTCTGTATATCCCTGTTGCTTTTGCAATCTGGCTCTGTGTCATATCCTCTTCGTAGTACATTTTGCAGACTTTGACTAGAAGGCGTTTATCATCCTTTATTTCCATAAGATCACCCTTCTTTTGCACATTTGTGCAAGTATTAGTCATTTGTTGTTGTATTCGCTTACATTATACATTCGGAATTTTTGGACGTCAATTTAAATTTGTCTATTTTTTGTCTAAAATAAAAAAAACCGGTCATTGAAAACCGGCCATAAAGGGGGATAAAAAAGGGGATATTGATTGATTTTTTTTAAGAAAGGCGTTTATAGAAGGAATCTTGCGGTTTAAGCATCCGCCGGCTCATGCGCTTTTCGGCTTTCTCCCAAAATTCTGACTGACCGGGCGACAACTTCTGTAATAAAGACGCCTTCGCCTTCTGAATTGACGTATTGGCGGGTCTGGATTCTTCCGCTCAGCCCGATGATGGAGCCTTTTTCGCAATATTCGGCTGTGTTCACGGCAGTTTTGCGCCACAGCGTGCAATTGACAAAATCCGCTTCAATTTCGCCTGCTGCATTTTTGAAAGGCCTGCTGACAGCCAGCGTCACATTTGCAACAGGGACACCGTCAGATGTATACCGAAGTTCGGGGTCTTTTGTCAAACGCCCGACCAGCATGATCTCATTAAACATTTCGTCCCTCCCTCCCTGTTCGGGTATCCCCAGTTTATAAGAGATCGGTTTTTAAGCAAAATCCTCATAAAAGAAAAATAACCCGGAAAAAACCCGAGTTCATGTCATAATTTTTGCTTTTTTCTGCCATTAATCAAAAAAATCATTTCTTTGTTATTAGAGAAATACGTATTTTTCAGAAACTGAAAAAAAACAGGAGATGACAGCCACCGCTCTGAGTATACGCGGACATATGAGCCCCCGTCCCAAGCATACAGACGGAATGACAACTCTTTCTGTTTAAGCGTTACTTGAAATTCGTATATTTCCATTCTGTCCTTTGTTTCATAGCGAAACACGATGCCTTCATTCGCATACGTGCTGATTTCGTGCTTTTTGTTACCGGCTGAAAAGCAAATCATAGGCATATATTGACGGCAGTCAGCAGCTGGATTGCTTGCGATCACAAATACTTCCTTTAAGTAAAAATGGTTCATAAGTCACCTCCTGCTCAATATCACCTAAAGTATAAATAAAAATAAAGCATTATAAAATACTTTTTGCAAAATTTAAAATATGAATATGCTCCTATTGCAGAAGCAAACCAGGGTCAAGAGTTCTCCCAAGCGAATGTGCTATAATGGTTATACAACTATGGAAGCTTGTGAGGTGATACTAGTGAAAACCTTTAGGCTTATTGATTTAAAAATTGTCCGCCAGGATGAAACTTCAAAGCGGCTTGAGGAGTTCCCGCTGATCGACGGCCTTATCATTAATAAAGAAGACGGAGAAAACCACTGGATGGTTGAAGGGCTGGTTTCGAAAGAATACCGGTATTTTTTCGAATACCTCCTTCAGGAAGGCAAAGAAGTGAAAGCATATGTAACGATCACGAAAAAAAGCAACCGCCCCGCACAGCTGTTAGCGAAGGTCAAAAAGATCACGGTGCTTGGCGAGCATGTTTCCGTCTTATTGGACGGCAAAATGGTCAGCTCAAAGCTGAGGAAAGGCTCCGACAAGATTTTGGAAGATTTAATGAAAGAAGGATATTCCGGAGACCGGCTTCTTGAAGCATTTAAGCAAAATATATAGAAAAGGCTGTCTTCGCCGGACAGCCTTTTCATTTATAGTTCTAAGAATGTCTCGTCTGCTCTTTTAACAGATCCCGTATTTCCTTAAGCAATTCTTCCTGCGGATCAGGAGCAGCTTTTTCTTCTTCGGCATCCTTCTTCTTCAGCTTCGAGATATAACGGATAAATAGAAAAATGGAAAACGAAATAATAAAGAAATTGACGATCGACTGAATGAATAACCCATATTTAATTTCAGCATCAACAAATGTGAACGACAGCGCGGAAAAATCCAGGCCTCCAAGCAGAAGGCCGAGGAGCGGCATCATCAAATCATTGACAAGCGAAGTTACGATTTTACCAAAAGCGCCTCCTATGATGACACCAATTGCAAGATCGATTACATTTCCCCGAATCGCAAAGCTTTTAAATTCTTTCCACATGAATGATCACCTTTTCGCTTTCATGATAAAAAAACAAATGGGCTTTTACGAAAACCCATTCTGTTTACATTATTCCTGCTTTTCACCAAGAGAGAACATCAATTCGGCTTCACACACGACTTCTCCGTCTACTTTTGCGACTCCTTTTCCTTTGCCAATGGAACCGCGGAAACGAAGCACTTCAAGCTCAAGATGAAGCTGATCGCCCGGTTTTACCTGCTTTTTGAAGCGGCAGCTGTCAATTCCCGCAAAAAACGCGAGCCTTCCTCGGTTTTCTTCCTTCATCAAAAGCGCCACAGCACCCACTTGCGCAAGCGCTTCAACAATTAAAACGCCAGGCATCACCGGATAATCCGGAAAGTGTCCGTTAAAGAACTCTTCATTTACTGTCACATTTTTATAACCCGCGGCCCGTTTTCCTTCCTCTACTTCTGTCACACGGTCTACCAGCAGAAAGGGATAGCGGTGGGGAATGATTTCTTTAATTTGCTGAGCATCAAGCATTGCCTTGACATCTCCTTTTTCGAAAAATATGTATAGAATGATATGTCAGTGCCTTATTCTGTACATCTGGAAGTATATTATGAAACGGAATCTTTTTCAACAAAAGATGAGACACAACCGGTTTATAACGCTGAAAATGAAAATAAAAAAGAGCCTGAACCAAACGTCGTTTGGCCGGCTCCTGTTTTGCTGTGCTAACGTACTGAATTGATCAGCCCCATCATTTGATCGCCCATCGTGATGGCGCGGGAATTCATTTGATAAGAACGCTGCGAAGAGATCAGATCGGTCATTTCCTTCGATACATCGACATTTGATGCTTCAAGGAACCCCTGTTTTAAAGAAATGTCCTGCCGTCCGGCTCCGTTCAGATTGATAAGAGCTGTTGCTCTCAATTCATCGCTGACAGAAAAAAGATTGCTTCCTTCCTCCGTAAGAGCCTGAGGTTTGACAGCCCGGACGATCCCCAGGTTAAAACGCAATGGCGCTTCTCCCTGATTGTCTGACGAAACGGTGACACTTCCCGAATCGTCGACTTTGATGTGTTTATAGCGCTGATTGAAGCGGATGGCATTTCCGTTTTCATCAAGCACGGCATGCCCTTCTTTCGTCACCAGCTGCATCTGGTTGGCGTTCCCCGCCGCAGGCGTTAAGTAAAATGCCCCGTCTCTTGTATATTGCACTTCCCCGTCGACATTGACCTGGAAGTACTGATAAGGAGAAGTCAGTGCAATATCAAGATCGCGGCCCGTCTCCTTAAGGCTTCCCTGTTTATGCGTCAGCCGGTCGGTCATGACGGCTCCGACGCCGAGGCGAAGTCCGGGCGGCGTCTTTCTGCTTGCCGCTACTTCATTATTTTTCTCGTTTACTTGTTCAATCTGCTGCCTGATCAGCTCCGAAAAGCTCGTGTTTTTCGCCTTATATCCCGTTGTATCGGTGTTTGCAAGATTATGGCTGATATTATCAATTTGTTTTTGCAGTTCAAACATTGTGTTTGAAGCGGTGATCATGGATCTAAGCATCGTTTTTCCACATCCTCCATTTACGCTGATCGCGATCGGTCATTTATCCGATCCTTCCAATCTCATTGGCCGCCTTTTCCATGCTTTTATCATAAGCCTGAAGAACTTTTTGGTTGGCTTCAAACGAGCGGTAGGCAGCGGTCATTTCCGTATAGGCTCTCGTCACGTCGACATTCGACCGTTCGGTCATCCCCTGCTTGACAGAATAAGTGACTTCAGGATTGCCGACTGCGCTTGGCAGCGCCTCACCGTTTTCAGTACGGTACAGATCATCGCCTTCTCTTGCTAAATTTCTCGTATCGAGCGCGATTCTGACATCGATCCTTCCCAGGTTTTGGCCGTTTTCAGTCACCGTTCCGTCCTCAGCGACTTGAAAATTCTCGCTTCCCACCGTAATCGGCCGGTTTTCCGTTGAAAGGACGAGTCGGCCGTTTATTGTCAATTCATTATTTTCGTTTAAAGAAAAACGGCTGCTTCTTGAATAGCGTACATCCCCATTTTCAAGCCGGACCGCGTAGAAAAGTGCTGCTTTATCGTTTGTTTCCCCGTTAACCGGAACTTCAGTTTCGCTAATTGCGATATCTGTCGGCTCATTCGTGCTTTGCAGATCGCCTTGCGAGAATTGGGGCTTCAGTTCCTGCATATAAACCCCTGTATTGATAGAACCGATTGGTGTCTGTGTTGAAAACGAACGCGAAGCGCCGCCGGCCTTGAAAGAATCGGATTCAATCCGGCTCAAAAGCATTTCCGGGAAAGAACGGATTGACCCTTGGTCTTCTTTATATCCCGGCGTATTTGCATTCGCGATATTATTCGTCAGCATCTCTGTGCGGCGCTGCTGGGTGATCATTGCTGAAGTTGCTGTATAAAGTCCTTTTAACATCATTTCACCTCAAATATGTGTCATGCTCCAGAGTTTCCTATCGAAAAAAACTCTTTTGCAAAAGGCTTGCAATTTATATTTGCTAATATAGAACATTTGTTCTATAATGGTATTCAAACATATTACTCTTTTTATCGGCAGCCGTTCAGCTCCTTTAAAGCATTTCACATAAAAAAACCTCATTCTAAAAAAAGAATGAGGCTTCTGATCAGCTCAGTTTGCGCTTAGGAAGCTTGTCCATGTTATCAAGCATGACACCCGTACCGACTGCCACACAATCCATCGGATTTTCAGCAACGAGAACCGGCACTTTCAGTTCTTCGGCAAGAAGCTGGTCAAGACCGTTTAACAATGCGCCGCCTCCTGTAATGATAACGCCTCTGTCGATAATGTCTGCTGACAGCTCAGGCGGCGTTCTTTCGAGCACCTGCTTGGCAGCCTGCACAATGACAGATACAGATTCGCGCAGCGCTTCTTCCACCTCTTTGCTCGTTACCGTAATGGTTCTCGGCAATCCTGTAACCATGTCGCGGCCGCGGATGGAAATTTCCTCGTGACGTGCGTCTGGGAAAACAGTTGCGACTTTAATCTTAATGTCTTCGGCTGTCCGTTCGCCTATGAGCAGCTTGTACTCGCGTTTGATGTAGTTTAAGATTTCAAGATCAAACTTGTCCCCAGCCATTTTAATAGAAGAGGCGGTGACAATATCGCCCATTGAGATGACTGCGATATCTGTCGTTCCACCGCCGATATCAACTACCATGTTTCCGCTTGGCTGGAAAATATCCATTCCCGCTCCGATTGCGGCTACCTTAGGTTCTTCCTCCAAATACACATGCTTTCCGCCGCTTTTTTCGGCAGCTTCTCTAATAGCCTTCTGCTCTACAGAAGTAATATTTGTAGGGCAGCAAATCAGCATGCGCGGCTTTGAGAAAAGACCTTTTACATTCAGCTTGTTAATGAAATGCTTCAGCATGGCTTCTGTTACTTCAAAATCGGCAATGACGCCGTCTTTTAATGGACGTATCGCAACAATATTCCCAGGTGTACGTCCTACCATTCTCCTTGCTTCTTCACCGACAGCGAGCACTTTCCCATTGTTTTTGTCAAGAGCAACGACTGATGGTTCATTTAAGACAATACCTTTTCCTTTGACATGGATCAGCACATTCGCTGTACCAAGGTCAATACCAATATCCCTTGCAAACATCTATCTATATCCTCCTCGAAATCTGTTTCACAGCAATGTCCACATTCTGCCCTAATTATATATTTTATCATAAATATTAGAAAAAAAAGAGAGCTTATTAAAGTTCTTCATAAAATTTTTGTGGCTTTTTACGGAGGATACCGGGAAATTCTGATAAACGCTGTTCGTTTCTGAGCCATTATACCTTATTGCACGGGTTCTCTTTCAAAGATTTCCTCTTTCTTGTATTTTAGTTTTGTCGCTTCTCCGCCCCGCAAATGTCTGATTGATTTATGATAATCAAGAATTTCTTTTACTTCATTGGCCAGGTCAGGATTAATTTCAGGCAGCCTTTCTGTCAAATCCTTGTGAACGGTACTTTTGGAAACACCAAACTCCTTCGCTATCACACGAACCGTTTTTTTCGTCTCCACGATGTACTTCCCTATCTTGATTGTTCGCTCTTTGATGTAATCGTGCACACCACTCGACCTCCCTAAAATGGATGTGAGAAGTGTGAAATGAGATCCGTCTTGTGAAAAAATTCGCTATTTGCGCAGCTTCTTCGTTTTATGCTTTTCCAAGTAGAATTTTGAAATACTCCCACGATCCCTCACCTCAAACACTCTCTTTGTTAGGTTTGTATCAGTGTATTAGCATTCAAATGGGATTATGCTAAAAACTCAAGGAGGACAAGGGGTTTCTCTGATAATTTTATTTCGGGCTTCAAAAATTTTAACTTTACACTAATCTTGACTTCCGGTAAAATGAATAAAGTTTATTATTTACCTAGGTAACTATTTTGAAGGAGTCCGGGAATGGAACATATCAATCGAAAGATTATTCACCAGCTCAATCAAAGCACGCGGATGGTTGCGAAAAAAACGAATGAACAGCTCGAAGCGTACGGCCTTTACGGTTCACAGTGGTCGATCCTATACTGTCTTCACACCTACGGACCGATGACGCAAAAAGACATATGGACTTACTTGCACGTCGAGGCGCCGACTGTGACGAGAACCGTCAGCCGCCTTGAAAAAAACGGCTGGGTCGAACGGATACAGGGCGATGACAAACGGGAAAAAGTCGTCAAGATGACAGAAGAAGCCAAAATTAAATATGATGACATTCAATTAAAAATGAAAGAATTTGAAGAGGAAATGCTTTCCGTATTTGAAGAACGGGATAAAAAAATATTCCAAAGGCTGTTAAATCAATTATTAGAAGGACATCAGGAGGAGTTGTAGCCTATGAAGCAAGCTGAGCCCATTTGGACCAGGGATTTTATCATGGTCGTTTTGATTAATTTGTTTATATTCGTCTATTTTTACGCACTGTTGACCGTACTTCCGGTCTATGCGATGCAGGAGCTCGGCGGCTCCGAGTCAGAGGGCGGCCTTTTGATCAGCGGCTTCATGCTGTCCGCGATTTTTGCAAGGCCGTTTTCGGGAGCGGTTATTGAGCGTTTTGGCAAAAAAAGAATGGCACTCATCAGCGTCGTGCTGTTTACTTTGGCATCATTTCTTTATATCTTCATTCATGATATCTACCTGCTTCTTGGCATTCGCTTTTTCCAAGGCATTTGGTTCAGCATCATCACCACGGTGACGAGTGCAATTGCAGCCGATTTAATTCCGCCGGCCCGCCGCGGGGAAGGTTTGGGCTATTTTGCCATGTCGATGAATTTGGCGGTTGTCATCGGTCCGTTTATCGCCTTGAATCTGCTGGATAAAATGAGTTTTTCCGATCTGTTTATTTTATTTTCAGGAATCGTCACTGTGGCCATCCTCTGCACGGCACTGGTCCGGATTCCTAAAGGAAGCGACATCCGTTCAGCTGTGTTCAGGCTGTCTTTTTCCAACATGTTTGAAAAGGGCGCGATTCGGATTGCAACGGTTGGATTGTTCGTGTCGTTTTGTTATTCAAGCGTGATTTCCTTCATTTCCGTTTATGCCAAATCTCTCGGCCTTATTGAAGCAAGCAGCTATTTCTTTATGGTGTTCGCGGTGACAATGATGATCACGCGGCCGTTTACGGGAAAACTGTATGATAAAGTCGGCCCGGGAGTCGTCATTTATCCGTCCATTATCATTTTTTGCGCCGGGCTTTTCCTGCTTGCCTTTACAAACAGCAGCGGGATGCTTTTGCTATCCGGAGCTGTCATCGGCATCGGCTACGGATCTATCACGCCGTGCCTTCAGACCTTGGCGATTCAGGCTTCGCCGCCTCACCGGAGCGGCTATGCCACAGCGACTTATTTTACGCTGTTTGATACCGGGATCGCAGTCGGATCCTATGTTTTCGGATTGGTTGTGGCACAAACCGGTTTTTCAAACATTTATTTATTCTCAGCCGTTTTCGTGCTCATCAACTTGTTTCTGTACACGTGGAGCCAAAAACCTGCACTCGCAAAGGAGAAGCGGGATATATCAATGGCCGAATAAGCTGTTCAACCTCGCCGGGCCGGGAATGCCCGGCTTTTTTCATGCAGGCTGATACAGTCCGATCTGTTATTCAATGAAACTTTTACAAAATCAAATACGTCTCCTAACTGTCTGACCAAAAACTACTACTCTATTAAAAAGGTGATTTTTTGAACTATTGGCTTTTTACACGTATTCATCAATTATCAAACCACAACCACATCCTGGACAGCGCCATGATTTTGATTACAGAAAAAGCAATTTACATGTATGCGCTCATTTTGCTTTTGATCTGGATATTCGGAAACCGTTCTTATAAAATAAGCGTTCTTCAGGCCGGTGTGACGGGTATTCTCGGATTGGCGGCAAACTATTTGCTGTCATTGGTTTACTATGAGCCGAGGCCATTTGTCGCTCACCATGTGGACGTATTGATTCACCATGCTGCCGACGCCTCATTTCCCAGCGATCATACAACCGGGGCGTTAGCCATTTCGATCGCTTTTTGGCTTTATCATCGAAAAATTGGAAGCTGCCTGATTGCTTTCGGGTTATTGACGGGCTTTTCCCGTATTTGGGTCGGACACCACTACCCTGTTGACGTTTTAGGCAGCATTTTGGTCGCTTTATTCGTATCACTTGTTATGTTTAGATTCTCAACGTATGTGCAGCCGCTTTTTGAACGGATCATTTCACTCTACGAATCAATCTTGCGGAAATTGCGGAAAGCGGTATCCAGAACGGTATAAAAAAACACCCGAATCTCATGATTCGGGTGTTTTATTCCCTTAACCTTTTAGGGCTTCGGTTAACGGCGGAACAATTTGTTTTTTGCGGGATACAACGCCTTTCAGTGTCGCTGTGTTGTCTGCCAATGTGACATTGAACGCTTTTTCCACTGCTTGTGCAGCTTGTCCTGAAGCGACGACAACCGAGTCGTTTGTTAAAATGTCAGTTACGACAAACACAAATAAATCTAATCCTTTTTCAGACACCACTTTTGCAAGTTCTGCGTCAACTTCCTCTTTGCGGGAGAGAACGTCGTTTGTATCGACAGTGTTAACCTGCGCGATCTCCACTTTATGGCTTCCCATCGCAAACTCTTTTGCGTCAAGAGAAAGAAGCTGAGGAATCGTTTTTGCGCTCAAATCAGCTCCGGCTTTCAGCATGTCGAGTCCATAGCTGTCAGCATCAACGCCGGCAATCTCAGCCAATTCTTTTGCAGCTTTGACATCTTCATCCGTGCAAGTCGGAGATTTGAATAAGAGGGAATCTGAGATGATCGCCGACAGCATCAGTCCTGCGATATCTTTTTTAATTTCGACGCCGTTTTCTTTATAGAGTTTGTTTAAGATCGTTGCCGTGCAGCCTACAGGCTCTGCGCGGTAATACAGAGGGTCGCTCGTTTCAAAATTGGCGATCCGGTGGTGGTCGATGACTTCAAGCACGCGAACCTGATCCAGGTCATCGACGCTCTGCTGGCGCTCATTATGGTCAACCAGAATCACGCTGTCTGTTTCATTCGCGACAGTGTTCACAAGGCGGGGTACTTCTGCATTGAATTTCTCAAGCGCGTATTCAGTTTCGCCGTTGATTTCGCCGAGGCGG
The DNA here is from genome assembly GCF_037976035.1 of Bacillus sp. FSL K6-0972. NCBI lineage: Bacteria > Bacillati > Bacillota > Bacilli > Caryophanales > Bacillaceae > Bacillus > Bacillus sp. FSL K6-0972. The sequence continues at coordinate 3,896,376 of NZ_CP150260.1, forward strand.
ACTGGTTCTGCGTCCATGCCGAGCTCCTTTTTTAATTCGGCATATGCAATCGCTGAACAAATCGTATCCGTATCCGGATTTTTGTGGCCAAAAATAAGTACTTTACTCATGATATAACTCCTTACTGTTGTTTTTATAGTAAGCTTACCTGACAATAAAAAAATCTGCAAATCTGTCACTTATTTTAATATTTACGGAGTGTTTTGTCATTTTAAAAAATAAAAAAAGAGCCGTTTCGGCTCTACAGATTGTTGACAAAAACCCAAAACGGCTTTTTGTTTTGGGTTTTTGTCATCCTTTCAGCGTGATTGAAAGCCCTTGCAGTCTAGGAAGGCCGAGCATCGGAGCGGAGCGAATGTTGGAATTCGTGAGCACCGACGCGCAGGCCTGACAACGAATGCGAGGGGTTGTCGACACGCTGAAGAGCCGTTTCGGCTCTTTTTATTCTCCATAGTCAGGTGTATTGTGGCTTCGTTTTGGAGCGGGCTTTAAGACCGGTTTTTCTCCATATGCGACAGGACCGCTTTCATAATGAAATTCCGCCCCGTCCGGCGCCTTCCCTTTCAGCCAATCAAACTGTGCGCTTTCTTCTCCATCCGAAAAATTGTATAAAGTGTGCGAAACTTCTTCTTTTTCATATTCCGCCGGAACCGTACCGGGCACGATGACGCCTTCTTTTTCTTCCAATTCTTTGATCGCGGCGATCCACTGGTTTTGGTGCATCGTATCTCTTGCCAAAAGAAAGCCGAGCATATCTTGTACACCTTTGTCATCCGTCATTTCGTACAGCCGTGCGACTTGCAGTCTGCCTTGCGATTCAGCGTTGACATTTGCACGCAGATCGGCCAAAAGGTTGCCGCTCGCTACGATATAGCCTGCATTCCACGGAACACCGGTGCTGTTTTCAGGCATGGCTCCCAGTCCTGAAACGATTGCATGATGAGGGTTCATTCCGCCCATAATTGCGCCGATGACAGGATCATCTGCTGCTTTTTCCTGCTCGTAAACCGGAGCATCCTCAAGCAGCCGTGCGATCATCGTCGCAATCATTTCGACGTGTCCGATTTCCTCTGCCGCCGTATCCATCAGCAAATCTTTATACTTTTCATTTCCCCGCGTATTCCACCCTTGAAAAAGGTATTGCATCGCCACAGATATTTCTCCGTACTGACCGCCGAGTATCTCCTGCATTTTCTTTGCGAAGACAGGGTCGGGTCTTTCAGGTTTAGCAGGGTACTGCAGCACTTTCGTATGCTTGAACAAATCAGATCACTCCTCCGTTTTTTGTATCCTCGTTTTTGATTTAACCGAAAAGGGAAATCATAAAACCGTACACCAGGCTCGGGATGTGTTTGTAAGCGTGTCAAAATTTGAATCAAAGGAGTGCTGTTCTATGATAAAAAATACTTCACACCGCCCTTTTCCGCCGCCTGAAGGACCGTGGATGATGACTCAAACATGGAATCATGTATTATTTGCCCATTGGGCTGTTGATCCTGAAACCATTCGCGGACAAGTCCCGGCGGCCTTGGAATTGGAGACATTCAACGGAAAAGCGTGGATCGGCATCTTGCCTTTTCTGCTGACAAATATGCGTCCCCGTTTTTTGCCGCCCTTTCCTTTCATCAGCAGATTTCCCGAGCTGAATGTCCGGACATATGTATCATATAAAGGCGTACCGGGTATTTATTTTTTCAGTCTTGACGCCGCTTCGCGCTTAGCCGTCGCCGGCGCGCGCACAATGTTCCACTTGCCTTATTTTCACGCCGGGATAAATTTTGTAAAAGAAGAAAACCATATTGAATTTTCCAGCAGAAGGGATGATTCAAAAGCGGTCTTCCGCGCCAGCTACCGCCCGCTGTCAGATTCCTTCACCGCCCAAAAAGGGTCCATTGAATACTGGCTGACTGAAAGATACCGCCTGTACACCACGCACAACAACCGGGTCTACTATGAAGACATTCATCATTCTCCATGGGCGCTGCAACGGGCCGAAGCCGAAATCCGACAAAACACGGTGACCGGAGCAAGCGGGCTCATATTGCCTGATACCGCTCCGCTTCTCCATTACGCCAAGCGGCAGCACGTCTTATTTTGGCCTCTGCAGCGGGACCGGTGATGGAATCCGCGTATCTATTCTGATTGATTGGAAAACTGCTGCGCCATATCATACATTTTTTAAAATGACGTGCTTGAATCTTAAAAAGAAATTTGTTACGATCTCAGTAAGTAATCAATCAATAACAAAATGAAAGGAGGCGGCATATCATGAGACAGAGTAAGGAAAACCGAAAGGAGCAAATACTTGAAGCTGGATTAGAGGTGTTTGCAGAAAAGGGATATTATAATACCACGACAGCACTCATTGCTGAAAAAGCCGGTATTTCTCAGCCCTATATATTTAGGTTTTTCAAGACGAAGGAAGAGTTGTTCGTTGCCGCACTAGATCGGGCCTTTGAAAGGATACTCCAAACGTTTCAAAATGTCGAATCCAGCCCCGAACAAATCGTAGCAAACATGGTCAAAGCATATGAAGAGTTGTCTGTATCACACCCTAATGAAATGGCCTTACAGGTCATCGGACTATCAGTTACTGAGGAATCGATAAAAAATTGTTCAAAAACGGGCTTATCTCGTATTAGAAGCTATACGCTGGAAAGGTTCCAGGAAGCAAATGTACCGAATGCAGAGAGGGAAGTAACGACTTTCTTGGCGAGAGGGATACTTTGCAACATTTCCTATTTCTTAGATTTGCCGGAGATCATGCACGGCCAAACATAATAAAATAACCGATTCGTTTCGGTTTTTTATTTGAGCATTAGTTATTGATTGATTAATAACAAATCCAAGGAGGAATTTTCAATGGAAAAAGCAATTGTTTTAGGCGCAACAGGTGGAACTGGTCAAGCCATTGTTTCAGAATTGCTGTCAAGAAATATTCAGGTTATCGCTTTCGGCCGTTCTGAAAATAAACTAAAAAATCTTATAAATGAGCATCATTCTACACCGCTATTAACTTATCAGCTTGGTGATGTCTTTGATGAAAAGACCATCAGTGAGGCAGCAAAAGATGCAGATGTGATATTTCAATGCGCCAATGTTCAATATCATGAAATGGCAGATAAACTCCTGCTTCTCGGTGAAAGTGTAATGAAGGCTGCAAATATTTTAGGCAAGAAAATCGTGATTGTCGATGGAATATATGTTTACGGTCGACAAGTTGCCAAAGGAGATGAGAATCATCCGAAACTGCCCCATACAAAAAAAGGAAGGATAAGAGTAGATTTTGAAAACTTAATATTCGATAAGAAATGGAAAAATGCCAAACCATTAATCGTCAGACTGCCGGACTATTATGGAAAAACTTCGCAAAATTCTTATTTACAACCTACATTAACCGGCATGGCAGCAAATAAAATAGCTGTTTTTATCGGCAATCTAAAAACTCCCCGGGAGTACGTATATTTACCTGATGCCGCAAAAATGATTGTGGAAATCGCAAGTAAAGACGATTCTTATGGTGAAAACTGGAACATCCCCGGTGCCGGACTGATTTCAGGTAAAGAAATCATAAAAATCGCACGCCAAATTACCGGCAATAATAAATTAGTCATGCCATTAAATAAACATGCCATTCGTATAAGCGGATTATTTGATCCAGTAATGAAAGAAGTAGTAGAAATCATGTACTTAACTGAAGAAGCATTCATTCTAAACGGGGAAAAATATGAAAAGAGAATAGGAAAAATTCCCGCGACACCTTATCAAGAGGGATTAAAAGAAACATTGACATTCTTAATGAAAACTTAACCTAAAGTTGAGTTATTGATTAATCACTAATAAAACTTAGTCGGAGCTTTGATATTGCACCATAAAAAAAGGAAGAGCTGAAAACGCTCTTCCTTCCACCTGTTTAAGCTGTTTTTGAAATTTCGCTTAATGCTTCTCCCGCTTTCTCATCTGCATGTGAGACGGAGAGATCCCCCAAAGCAACGATTCCGACGAGACGGCCATCTTCAACTATCGGCAGCCTTCGAATTTGGTGTTCCGCCATCAGATCGCCGGCCTCTTCAGCCGACATATCCGGGCGTCCGGTCACCATCCGGGTGCTCATGATATCCCGAGCAGCTGCATCTGTTTCATTTTCGGCTACACATCTTGTGACAATATCCCGGTCTGAAACGATCCCCGTCAATTTTCCGTTCTCGCAGATCGGAATTGAACCTACATTGTAATCACGCATCTTACCGGCAATTTCCGCAATCGGAGCAGAAGGCTCGCAGCATTCGGCATTGGTTGTCATGATGTCCTTTAGTTTCATTCGGAATTCCTCCTTTATGATGGGGTTATTATGTGCTTTTCCGATATACTCCGGGCTTAAACCTATTTAAAAGAGCCCTTTCCTTTTCATATATCGTTTTTTATCCTTCAATAAATCGCCGGTCCAGCCTTTCTTTCTCAAATACCAATACACAAGGATGGTAGAAACGGCAATTAAAATCAGCGAAAATAAATAGCCGTACTTTAATGAGAGTTCAGGCATGACTTCGAAGTTCATTCCCCACAGGGCGCCGAAAGCCGTCATCGGCGTAAAGATCGTCGTAAAAATTGTCAGCGCTTTAAAGATTTCATTGCCTCTGTGGGATGTCACGACTTCCTCGGAATGAAGCAAATAATTGATTTCATTCGCATACTCTTTGATCAATGACATGCCTCTGTCGATTTCGTAAAACGTCCTGCGCTGTTCAATTTCATCGAACGATTTGGTTAAAAAAGTTTCTTTAAGGCCCATTGCTACCTTTTTCATCGATAAAATTAAACTTCTTATGACGAGCAGTTCGTGACGCCGCTTATGAATCAGTTCAATGATGCTTTTATTGTTGTCATGGTGAAACCCCCATCTTACTTTTCCAAGGTGAACTTCAAAGTGCTCCAGTTCCTTCAAATACATTCTCATCAGTTCGCCCAGCAGAACCAGGAACACTTCAGGGGCGTCTTTACAACGCTTCAAGTGTTGATCGATCGGCCTCCTGTTTGCCTCCTCAAATTGCGAGATATCTAAATTCATTGTAAAAAAATAGTTTTTCGTTAAGTAAAAATGAAATGCAGTCCGGTTTTGTTGAACTTCCGCTTCCTGGTCGTAAATATATGAACCGTAGATTGCTTCCTTGCCTTGAACGGCAGCATTGATATCAATGCAATTGATGTTTGCCGAAGGAACGCCTTGAAACCAGTTTCGGCATTCCGGCCAATGATCGGGCTGGATCAGCCCTTGTGCTGTCGCTTTTTCGTGAGGGCCAAGCTGATACCATGTCCAGCCCTCTCCCTGAAAAACTCTCATATTTCGTCTCCTCCTCTTCCGTCCCATTCGTTTTATATTTCTTTGCCCGCCCTCCGCGTAAATAAACATGATGTTTGCCGCACTGCGGCACGTGGTATGAAGCCAGTATGAGTTTTTCATAGAAAAGGAGGTGGCGCCTTCTTTTTTGAGAAGGCGGGGCATTGGAGTTATTGAAGCTGATTGCAGTGGCAGGATTAATCGCATTAACGGGTTTTTTCGTCGCGGTCGAATTCGCCATCGTAAAAGTAAGGCGGACAAAGATCGACCAATTGATCATTCAGAAAAAAAAGGGCGCGCTTGCCGCAAAAGAAGTGACCTCACACCTTGACGAATACTTGTCAGCCTGCCAGCTTGGAATCACCGTGACGGCATTGGGCTTGGGCTGGCTTGGTGAACCGACGATGCAGACCTTACTGCATCCCCTTTTTTCCAAAATCGGCTTGAACGAGTCGATGACACATATTCTTTCATTTTTGGCCGCTTTTTTATCGGTCACTTATCTCAATGTTGTGATCGGAGAGCTGGCGCCAAAAACGATCGCCATTCAAAAAGCGGAAGCCGTTACTCTGCTTTTTGCACAGCCGATGATCTGGTTTTATAGAATCATGTTTCCTTTTATATGGCTGCTCAATCATTCAGCCCGCATGATCACAAGTCTGTTCGGCCTGAAACCGACCGGTGAACACGAATTGGCATATTCGGAAGAAGAGCTGCGAACGCTTTTATCTGAAAGCTATCAAAGCGGGGAGATTAACCAAAATGAATTGAGATATGTAAACAATATTTTTAAATTCGACGAACGCACGGCAAAAGAAATTATGGTGCCCCGCAATGAAATGACCGTCTTATCTCTTGACGACAGTGTAAAAAAAGTGAAGCAGCTCATCAAAGAAACGAAGCACACCCGCTTCCCCGTCATGGAGGAAGACAAGGATCACATCACGGGAATGATCAATATAAAAGAACTGCTGCTGGCGGAGCTTGCAGGCGGATTTTCTTTAGAAACAAAACCGTTAAAGCCATATATCCATCCGGTTATCCATGTGATTGAAACGATTCCCGTCTACCAGCTGTTCGTCAAAATGCAAAAAGAGCATACACATATGGCGATTCTCGTAGATGAGTATGGCGGAACATCCGGCCTTGTGACGGTTGAGGATATCGTCGAGGAAATCGTCGGCGACATTCGCGATGAATTCGATACTGAAGAAGTATCAGCTGTTCAGAAACTCGAGGATGACCATTACCTCCTCAACGGGAAAGTACTGGTCAGCGATGTAAACGACCTGCTCGGGATTCATTTATCAGATGAGGAGATTGATACAATCGGCGGCTGGATGCTGACGCAGAATATTGAGAGCAAGCCCGGAACGACGATCGAAAGTGAAGGGTACCGTTTTAAAGTAAAAGAAATGGACGGACATCGAATCGTTGCAGTTGAGGTTGAAAAAACCGCTTAATCCCCCTTCTGTCGGATATTTCAGCCTCTCCCTGTCCGCTTTTCTCCCCAAAAACCATGTAAGGAAATCTGACATGTTCATCATGATATCTCCCTTTTGTCACTATAATGAAAGAAACAGAGATCTGCTCTCAATCTAAATGACTACGGAGGAATGAAACATGCAGATGGGGGATACAGTATTTATGTTCTTTTGCGCTTTGCTCGTGTGGCTGATGACGCCGGGCATCGCTTTATTTTACGGAGGCCTTGTAAGGAGCAAAAATGTGCTCAGCACCGTTATGCACAGTTTATCTTCAATTGCCATCGTTTCTATCATATGGATTTTGTTCGGTTATTCTCTCGCTTTCGCTCCCGGAAACCCATTGATCGGGGGTTTGGATTGGATCGGACTGCACGGTGTCGGCTTTGAACCCAATGCCGATTATTCGGAGACGATCCCGCATACGCTTTATATGATGTTCCAATTGACATTTGCCGTACTGACGACTGCGATTATTTCCGGAAGCTTTGCGGAGCGCATGCGCTTTCCGGCCTTTATTCTTTTCTCGGTGCTCTGGGCGGTTTTCGTTTATTCGCCGGTCGCCCACTGGGTATGGGGCGGAGGCTGGCTTGATGAGCTGGGAGCGATTGATTTTGCCGGCGGAAACGTCGTTCACATTTCTTCCGGGGTAGCCGGCCTTGTCGTTGCGATTGTTCTCGGCAAGCGAAGAAATATGAGCGACACCGCCCCTCATAACCTCCTTCTGACCTTGCTCGGATCGACTTTGATCTGGTTCGGATGGTTCGGGTTCAACGTCGGAAGCGCGCTGACGATCGATGAAGTCGCCATGACCGCTTTTATCAACACGAATACGGCTGCGGCTGCAGGGCTGATCGGCTGGATTTTGGCAGAATGGCTGATCAATAAAAAGCCGACGATGCTCGGCGCCGTCTCGGGAGCGATTGCGGGACTCGTCGCGATTACACCGGGCGCAGGCTTTGTTACGCCTTTCTCATCTGTATGGATCGGGCTCATCGGAGGAATCATCTGTTTCTGGGGCGTGTTTTCGCTCAAGAAAAAATTCGGGTACGATGATGCGCTTGATGCTTTCGGACTTCACGGGCTCGGCGGAACATGGGGCGGAATCGCGACAGGCTTGTTCGCGACGACATCAGTCAACGCAGACGGTGCTAACGGGCTTTTTTACGGAGACATCAGTCTCCTTTGGAAACAGCTGATTGCGATTGCTGCAACATATTTGTTTGTCGCAATCGTCACATACGCTATTATTAAGATAGTCAGTATCTTTTTTAAACTCCGTGCCTCAGAGGATGAAGAATCATTGGGCCTCGATCTGACGCTGCACGGCGAAAAAGCGTATCAAGATTAATTTGTCAGGAGTGATGGTATGAGCGGTCAAATGTATAAAGTGGAAATTGTAACTCGTCCTACAAACTTTGAAAAGCTGAAAACGGAGCTGGCCAAAATCGGCGTAACGTCCATTACGTTTTACAATGTACACGGATGCGGCCTGCAAAAAGGGCATACTGAGCTTTACCGCGGAGTCAAACGCGAAAGCAATGTATATGAAAGGTTAAAAGTCGAAATCGTCGTCAGCAAAGTGCCTGTCGAAAAGGTGGCCGAGACGGCGCAAAACGTCCTGAAAACAGGGGAACCCGGAGACGGCAAGATCTTCATATACGAAATTAAAAACACCATCAACATCCGCACAGGCGAGGAAGGTCCTGACGCTTTATAAAAAGATCGAAGCTCCCGGCTGGAGTTAAGCCGGGAGCTTTTTAAGCATATGAAATTTTATTTTTCTCCATCCAAAAGCAACAGTTTCCTCATATAAAATAATATAACCCTAGCAAATATAAGTCTATTGTTAATGTATAATTTCCCCTTATACTGTTGATTTTTCTAAAAACATCTATTAATATAGGAAATAGTTTCTAATTAAATAAAGAAAGGAAGTCTAAAATTGAAAAAAATTGTAATGACTTTGTTTACAACTACTCTCTTAGTGTTTGTATTTTTCGCCGGAAGTTCAGAAGCTTTTGCAATGACTTCAAAAGGAGCTATTAACTTTCAGACAGATGCTAATACATATTCAAAACGTGCTACTTCAATTGTTGTGACAGGTACTATGCCCAAGAAATATTCTAAGCTAAATAACGGTGTTACAGTTTTTCTTGTAAACAAAAAAGGCGAAACAGTCAAATCTATAGCTAGCGATCGTGGTAATATACGCAGCTTTAGAGTAAGCTTTTCAACGAGAAATATTCCAGCAGGCAAATATGACGTGCACGTAGCAACGACTTGGGGAACCCGCACTTTAGTAGGAGAGCTAAAACACTATATAACAGTACAACATTAAATTAAATTCAATTTTATTTAAAATGAAGTTTAATCATTGGACCGCTCAAAAATCTGCATTTTTGATTAAACCTAAAAATGGAGGATGCATAGTAAAAGCTTTGACTTTTTACTATGCATCTCTTTTACTTTTCAGCTTTCTAGCTTTGGCTAATCCGTATTCAAATACTAATCTTCTAAGACTTAATCAATCATGAAACTTAATTGTTTTTAAAGTTGGATTAATCCAATAATGATCATGAAATCTCTCTATTGTTTAATAATGAACGTCTACACAAAACCATAACTAAGGAAGTTCATTCAAATTATTAAGGAGAAAAATATGAACGATATTTGTTAATATACAATTCAATAAACCCCCTTACAACTAATAATATGAACAATCCAAATATATTATTGTTTCTAAGTCTGTGGTTCAATATAGTTTACAAAACAGCATCAATAACACCGTATGCCTTCGCTTCGTCCGCATCCATAAAGTAATCGCGTTCCATGTCGGCTTTTAGTTTTTCAATGGGCTGGCCCGTTCGTTCGTGAAAGAAGCGCTCGATTTTTTCCCTCAGTTTGATGATCCGCTTCGCTGAAATCTCCATGTCTGTCGCCTGTCCTTTGACGCCGCCGAGCGGCTGATGGATCATGATTTCGCTGTTTTTGAGCGCATACCGTTTGCCTTTTGCTCCGCCGGCGAGGAGAATCGCTCCCATAGAAGCTGCCATTCCGACGCAGATCGTGCGGACATCCGGCTTCACATAATCCATCGTATCCAAAATCGCATATCCCGCGGAAGTTGATCCGCCTGGGCTGTTGATATAGATCGAAATGTCTTTTTCATTGTCCTCCGCTGACAAAAACAGCAATTGGGCGGTGACCCGATTGGCGAGGTCATCGTTGAATTCAGAGCCGATCATAATGATCCGGTCTTTTAAAAGTCTGGAAAAAATATCGTACGATCTTTCACCGGCAGCCGTTTTCTCAATGACGTAAGGAATGGTGTTCATAGCCTTTTTCCTCCTAGGCAGCACACCTCATCATGCTGATGCAGGACGGCTGTGAAGCGCCGAAAAGCCATGTCTGTTTGGCAAATTCGAGCAGAGCATCGGGGTTGTGATACAATATCGCCCGAACAAGCAGGTCAATGTGTTCGTCATCCCCGTCCGCTGCTTCCCTTTGCAGATCATCCGGTGAAAGCCTTTTTAATCGCTGACGCGATCTGAATAAAAGCGATTTGACGGATGATTCGGGCTTACCGAGCGACTCGGCGATTTCGTGCAGCTGAAAGGAAAACACATCTTTGAGCAGAAAAATCGTTAATTGCTTCGGTGTTAAAATACCGGAAAGCTGTTTCAGCAGGTGCTCGAAGTCATCGGCCGCCTTCATGCGCTCTGCCCGCCCGTCTTCCAGATTGTCTTCAGACAGAAAGATTTCGCGCTTTCTTTTTCTGAGCAGGTCAATCCATTTATGCTTTGCCACCGTCTTTTGATAAGCATGTGAGGCGTCTGTTCGATTGATTTCCATTAACTTCAGGATTGTATCCTGAACTAAATCCTCAGCATCCCATTTATCGCCTGTCATTCTCATGCAATACTTCATCAGCGCTTGCTGTTCTAGCTCATTCATGAATGCATTCACACTCCTTAAAAGAGGCCTCTTACTTAATAAACGGCTGGCTCCGCCGATTTGATACGGGTTTTTTATGATTGTAACAAAAAAGGCGCCTATCGTATTTGATAGGCGCCCTGAGGGAAGCGTGCCTTATGACTGGCTTGAATCGTCAGTCTGGGTTCCGTCTTGATTTTCTGACCCTTCAGACGAATCTTCCCGTTTGGTTTTGTCATCTTTTCCATCTGTTTGATCTTTCGCTTTGTCTTCTGTTTTTGACTTTTCTTCAACAGAAGGCTGAGCAGGTTCTTTCATTTCAGCCGCTTGTTCCTCCACTGCTTTTTCAATGCTGGAGACCGGCTTGTCCATGAAGTTCAGCGGGTTTAGCGCAACACCGTCTTTGCGGATTTCAAAATGCACATGGTTTCCGCCTTCTTCATTGTAAAGGTTTTTGCCTGCTTTTCCGATGACTTGATTTTGTTCAATCTTGTCACCTTGTTTGACGCTTACTTCAGAAAGAGACTGATACACAGTTGATAAACCATTTTCATGTTCAACTTCAACAACGTAGCCCAGTACAGGGTCTTTTGCAGCTTTGATGACCGTACCGCTGAGAGATGCGGAAACATCGAATGTTTTTCCGTCTTTCTCAGCCAAGTCGATACCTTTGCTCATGCTGTACGTGTTATTATAGTTTACAAGTGCTGCTTCTTTCTCTTCTTTAGTTGCGTCAGTTTCAAAGAACTTTTTAACGACAGAAACATTTTCAGAATCAGCAACCGGCATTGCGACATTTTCGACTGGTTTGCCTACTTCTACCGCGTCATCCCGGTTATCATAGGCTGATTTCTTACCATCGTCAGCAAGCTGATCTTTTACATCGTTGTTAGAAGCCGATTGATACCAAAGAACGGCGGTTAATACAACGACGGCACTTGTCAAATAGATGGCCGGAAATACCCAGCGTTTACGAAAAAACTGTTGCAGCTTTGTGATTTTGGAAGTACGATTCTTTTCTTCCTCTTTCATTACTCATCACCTCAGCAACATTCTGAACACTTTTCAGAAAATATATACATTTACAAAAAACTTTTTTTCAAATTAGTCTGCACCGGCTGCTTCGTTTTTATGTGAAAACCGCCCTAAAACCTGAAAATTGACCGCTATGCATGATAACCGAAAAAACGCCGAAGATATAACATATGAAGAAAGGATAGAGAGAATGAAACTACGGATCGCCAATCGGGAAGACCTTCCCGCAGTAGTCGATATTTACAACTCCACCATTGCGTCACGAATTGTTACGGCAGATACAGAACCCGTCACACCTGAAGAAAGGCTGAACTGGTTTTTGAACCATACCGAGGCAAGGCCTCTTTATATTGTGGAAAATGAAAAACGGGATATCGTCGGCTGGATCAGCTTCGAATCATTTTACGGAAGGCCCGCCTACGCCAAAACTGCCGAAGTCAGCATTTATCTTCATGAAGACCACCGCGGCAAAGGAGCAGGTTCAGCGGTGCTTGAAAAAGCGCTTGAAGCTGCTCCAAAGCTTGGAATCCGTTCTTTAATGGCGTTTATTTTCGCCCACAATGAACCGAGCATGAAGCTTTTCAAAAGATACGGCTTTACCGAGTGGGGACACTTTCCCGGAATCGCCGAGATGGACGGAATTCGGTACGATTTAAAAATATTAGGAAAAGAATTGAATGAAGCCTGATCATCATGGCACGAAAAAAAAGAGCTGTCATGCAGCTCTTTTTTCCATAATCATTCAGCCAGCCTGCGCCTTCTGATCTCTTCTTCATTTAAAAATTCCAAAAAGCTTCTCATCACAGTAAACGGCTCTTCTTTGACCGCCCGAACGTAGCGGCTTTTCCGTTCATCGGAAAGCACTTCGCTTGTTTGCATCCGTTCCAATATATATTTCATCACCGATTGCTGAACATTTCTTTTTTGGTAAGACGACTCTCTGAACAGCGCCATACCGAAAGCTGCACCTGCGGCAGCGCAGCCGATTTTTATCATTGAATCGGTTCCATAAGAAGCCTGGCCCCAAAAAGAGGAAAGATAAACCAATGAAGCAAGAAGCAGCGGAATCGCGATAAAAAGAAAAATCAGCCTTTTCTTTAAGAACGGCGCCGCCACGCGCTTGAGGTTATCCATTTCTTCTTTCATAAAGGCCGGCATTTGATGGAAACGTTCCCTATCCATTATCAATCCCTCCCGTTTTGGTTAAAGAGGCGTTGTTCCGCTAATTAAATCACGCTTTTTATATGTATATCGTAACTTAGATCCAACATGTTTTACAGTTTTTTGCCTTCCTCCCTTTTTCTTAGAAACTTTCCGGCTGCCGCCCCGTATAACATGAGATAGTTGCTTGAAAGGGGAGTAACTGTTATAAATGGAATGTATAAAAACAAATCCGTCTTGTGAGGTTCAATATGGATATTATTAAAAATATCAGCATCACATCGATATTTCTCGGCTTTATATTAGTTTTAAACACGCTATTGGCAATCGTTGTGATCTTTAGGGAACGCCGGGATGCAAGCTCCTCCTGGGCCTGGCTCTTGGTACTCTTCTTTATTCCAGTTCTCGGTTTTATCCTTTATTTGCTCTTCGGCCACAATTTGAGCAGGAATCACCTTTTTCAATGGGAAGACCGAAAGAGGATCGGGATGGAAAAAATATTGGAACAGCAGCTGACCAAGCTGAAAAACCGCGAGTTTGAATTTCGCAATAAAGCGACGGCGGACAGCAAAGACTTGATTTATATGCACATTCTGAATAACCACGCCGTTTTTACGGAAGACAATGCGGTCGAGCTGTTAACGGACGGACGCCAGAAATTCGACAGACTGCTTCGCGACATTGAAAACGCCAAAGACCATATTCATCTTCAATATTATATTTATAAAGGCGATGAGATTGGCAAAAAGCTGCGGGACGCGTTGATCAAAAAAGCTAAAGAAGGCGTTGAAGTCCGCGTTTTGTATGATGAATTGGGCTCAAGAAGCCTCAGGAAAAGCTTTTTCAAAGAGCTGAAAAAGGCGGGAGGATTTGTCGAAGTCTTTTTCCCGTCGCGCTTTAAGTTTATCAATTTGCGCATGAATTACCGCAACCACCGCAAACTCGTCATTATCGACGGCGTCATCGGCTATGTCGGAGGATTTAATGTCGGGGACGAATACCTCGGTCTGAATCCGGCCTTTGGCTATTGGCGGGACACGCACCTGAGAATCAAAGGAACGGCGGTCCATTCGATTCAAACGCGTTTTATCCTGGATTGGAATCAGGCCTCGCACCATCACGACATTACATATATGCCAAACCACTTTCCTGACATCGATTCCCACGGAAACATCGGCATGCAAATCGTCACCAGCGGCCCCGATTCAGAATGGGAGCAGATTAAAAACGGCTATATTAAAATGATATCAACGGCAAAGCGGTCCATTCTTATACAGACGCCTTATTTTATTCCGGACGCAAGCCTGCTCGATGCCCTCAGGATCGCTTGTCTATCCGGCGTTGACGTCAGGATCATGATTCCTAACAAACCCGACCATCCGTTTGTGTACTGGGCAACCTATTCTTACATCGGCGAACTTTTAAAAGCCGGCGCCTCCGTATTTATTTACGATAACGGGTTTATCCATGCGAAAACGATCGTTGTAGATGAAGAAATTTCATCGGTCGGCACGGCAAATATTGATATGCGAAGCTTCAAGCTCAATTTTGAAGTCAATGCTTTTTTATATGATGAGGAAATTGCGAGAAGCCTTGTCCTATCATTTGAAAAAGATTTGCAAGTGTCAAGGGAGCTGACCTTTGAGGAATATTTAAACAGAAGCAAATCGATCCGCTTCAAAGAAGCCATTTCGATCCTGCTGTCGCCGATTTTATAGCGTACAATTCATGCTGTTAAAAAAATCCTCCCGGAAACGGGAGGATTTTTGCTTTACTTACCGGAAGCTGCCACACCTTTGGATGCTGCAGCATGCCTGTCCATTTGGCGGCCTGTGTCAGTGTCTTTGAGCTTGAGTGCGATGAAAAATGCTGCTATGAGGAAGCCGGCTGCACTGAGCAAAGCGGTTCGGTAGGCTGATAAATCAGGCTCTATGCCTGCGCCGGGCTGACTGAGCACGGCAAGGACGCACGACATGACGGCAACTCCAAAAGCAGATCCGAGCCGGTTTTGTACATTAAACAGCGTCGTGGCCCGGCCCATTGAGGATGATGAAATGTTGGCAAAACAAACAACCTGCGCCGCACCAACCGCATGCCCCAGGAAGAAGCCCGCCAAAAACAGCAGCAGCCTGAGAAGCCAGAGATTTGACCCGTATCCAGTCAGGCTCAGCAGCCCAAACAGCACAGCAGGACCTAACAGCGCAACGGAAATAACCCGCCGCGGCCCGAGCTTTGCCAACGACCTCGGCATCAGCTGGGATGCCAGCATCAAGCCTAATGCTTCGGGAAACGTGATCAGGGCAGTATCGGTCGCAGAGTAGCCGAGTGCTTCCTGACACAACAGCGGAAATATATAGAGCATGCCAAGCAGTCCGCCTGCTGTCAAAAGCGAAATGACGCTCATCATTCCAAAAACCCGGTCCTTCAATAAGCGCAGCTCAATCAACGGATGCTCAGCCTTCAGCTCGACAAAAACGAGAATGACGAGGAGAATCATTCCCCCGGCTCCTGAAGCAAGCACATCCGGAGAGCTGAAGCCGCGCACAGGCCCCTGGCTGAGTGCAAAAACTGCCAAGGCCATTCCCGGCGCCGCCAAAAGGAATCCAAGCCAATCAAATCTGCCCGCTTCCGGCTCTAAATGTTCATGAAGATACAACAGGCCAAACAGCAGAATGATCATCCCGATCGGAATATTAATGTAAAAAATCCAGCGCCATGACAGCTGATCTGTCAGAAACCCGCTGATGATCGGCCCAACCGCAGGCGCGACAGCAATCGGAAGAACGAGAACTCTCGAGATTTTGGCCCGTTCATGCGGAGGAAACGTCCTGAACAAGATCGCCATTCCCACCGGTGTAATCAACCCCCCGCCGGCTCCCTGGATCACGCGAAATACGTTTAATGCCGCCAGATTGTCAGCGATTCCGCATAATGCGGATGCAGCCGTAAATATCGAAAGTGCGGCTAGGAAAACACGCTTTGTCCCAAAGCGGTCCCCAAGCCAGCCGGCTGCGGGAAGACAGACCGCCAAGCTGACTAAGTATCCGATGTTAACTGTGCCTGCAGCAGACGGTAATGTTTGAAATTCGTTCATGATGGCAGGCAATGCCATGTTGATGACACTCGCATCCATTGCAGCCATAAACATGGCCGTTACATATACAATGCTGACTACCGTCCTTTGATTGAACGGCCTTCTATTCATTGCTGACCGCCGTGTACTTCTGCAGCCTGTTTTAAGCTGTTCGGCGAGAGATCGGTCCAATTCGAGCTGATATAGTCCATACAGGCGCTGCGGCTCGTTTTCCCGCAGACAATCTCCCATCCTGCCGGAATATGAATGAAGGCGGGCCAGAGTGAATACTGGCCTTCCTCATTCATTAACACAACATATGTGCCGTGTTCATTTTCAAAAGGATTTGTCATCGTTATCTCTCCCTACTTATCCGTATCTTTTTTCAAGTCGTCCAACTTTTCCGCAACCTGACGTCCGATTTGTGCCAGCGGCTCCGGCTGGCACAAATCTTTATGCCGGCAATCCATATCATGAATATCAATGTTTCCGTTCAGATAAGGAAGCCATGACTCCGGATCGATCGGATCAAACCATTCCGGTATCACGGTTGATTTGAAAAACAGGATATCGCCATGAAAGACGCGGGGCTTATATTCGCTTAAAATCCGGACGGAATTCACATACGTCTCCTTTAAATTCAAGATCGCAGCCTCATCCAGGCTGGCAAGCGCACTGCCGTCGCGGCGCAGAATATCGATCGCACTGGAAAGGTTCAGCGGTTCCCCGTCAAGGCTGTCCGGATCGTATCCTCCCAATGCCAAGAGGGCAATCAATGCTTCCTGCTCATCAGGCGCATCTTTAATTGGAAGGAAGTGATTCGGGTAAGCATCAAGCATGACAAGAAGCGATATGTCTTCCCCTTGTTCCTGCAGCTGAGTTGCGATCGCATGCACAACATTCCCTCCGAGCGACCAGCCGAGAAGACGATAAGGGCCTGTTGGCTGAATCGTACGAATGTGCCGGATATAATCAGCTGCCATGTCGTCGAGCGTATCAGGAAGCGCTTCCTGCCTTGCGATCCCGCGGGCTTGAAGGCCATATATCGGGTATTCCTTGCCGAGTGCCGTCATTAAACCTGCATAACACCAGCTGAGTCCCCCGGCCGGGTGCACACAGAACAGGGGATCTTGACTGCCTCCGGTTCTCAGCGGAAGCAGTACATCCAGCGCACTTTGCCTGCCGCCGGATTCAAGCCGTTCAGCAAGTCCGCTGACAGTAGGCGCTTCAAGCAGGTCGCCGATGCCAAGTTCGACTCCGAGCGCTTCACGAATGCGGCTCATCAGCTGTACCGCGAGCAGAGAATGCCCGCCGAGTTCGAAGAATCCGTCATCAATACCAACTCGCGGCACATTGAGGATTTCTGAAAAAAGATCGCACAAGATTTCTTCCTGCGGTGTTCTTGGCCCCCGCCCTTTAACAGCCGCGGCAAAATCAGGCTCAGGCAGCGCTTTTCGATCCAGCTTGCCATTTGGAGTCAATGGCAGTTCTGCAATTTTCACAAATGCGGAAGGCACCATGTACTCCGGCAGAGTGCCTGCGGCAAACCGGCGCAGCTCAGCCGGATCGGTTTCTTCTTCAGACGCCGGGACAACGTAAGCGATCAGGCGTTTGTCCCCGGGCTGGTCTTCCCTTACAACTACAGCAGCTTGATTCACTCTGTGATGGCGGACAAGCACTGCTTCTATCTCGCCGAGTTCGATTCTGAAACCGCGAATCTTGATCTGCTGGTCGGCCCGCCCCATATAATCAAGAGAGCCGTCTTGGCGCCTGCGGGCAAGATCACCGGTACGGTACATCCGGGTTCCCGGCGGACCAAACGGATCAGCGACAAAGCGGTCTGCCGTCAAATCGGGTCTGCCCAAGTAACCTCGTGCGAGACCGCCCCCGGATACATACATCTCTCCGGTGACGCCCGCGGGCACCGGTTCAAGGTATTCATCAAGCACATATACACCTAAATCGTGAATCCCTTGACCGATCAGGCTGTTCGCTTGAAGTGCTGCAGTCTGCTGATCGAGGGAAATATAGCTGACATGTACCGTCGTTTCTGTAATTCCGTACATATTAATCAGCCGCGGGAAATGATCCGGATGGCGTTCATACCAATCTTCAAGCCTCTTCAACTCGAGCGCTTCCCCTCCAAAAATAATAAAGCGCAAAGAAAGGAGCTTTCCAGTCTCAGCATTGTCCCGATCAGCCTGCATCAATTGATAAAACGCGGAAGGGGTTTGATTGAGCACAGTTACTCCCTCGCGAACAAGAAGATTGAGAAATTCGGCCGGCGAGCGGCTAATTGTATGAGGCACCACGACAAGCCGGCCCCCATTGAGCAACGCTCCCCAAATTTCCCATACCGAAAAGTCAAATGCGTAAGAGTGAAACATCGTCCAAACGTCGTCAGAACCGAAATGGAACCATTGGTCAGTCGCTCCGAACAGCCGCACGACATTTTGATGCGGAACGACCACCCCTTTCGGCTTTCCGGTCGAACCGGATGTGTAAATGACATACGCCGGATGAAGAGGCAGCAAAGGCGCGGTGCGGTCGGCATCACTCGGATTCCCAGCAGCACATCCTTTCAGCTCCTCTTGTATACAAGGATCATCAAGTACAATCCGTTCAACAGATCCGGGAACAGAAAGGTTTGATTCAACCGCTGAACTCGTTACAATGCAGGCAGGATGTGCATCATTCAACATAAACGCTATCCTTTCTGCCGGGTAGTCCGGATCTAGAGGCACATATGCCGCGCCAGCTTTCAGCACTGCAAGCAATCCGACAACCATATCCAAAGATCTTGGCAGCGCCAGGGCAGTAAATTGTTCGGGACCGACCCCTTTGGCGATCAGGAAATGAGCAAGCCGGTTGGCGCGTTTATTGAGCTCTCCGTATGTGAGCGCGTCATTTTCACAAATAACCGCAACGGCTTCCGGGTCTTTTGCCGCCTGTTTTTCAAACAAAACGGGCAAAGATGAACAAGGTACGTTGTTGGACGATTTGCTCCAATCAGCCAGCATGTTTTCACGTTCGGCTGGAAGGAGAATATCGAGTCTTCCGATCGGCTGATCAGGGTCGTCTGCTGCTGAATCGAGCAGCGTGACAAGGCGTTCCGCCAATGTTTGAACCGTATTTCGTTCAAATAAATCTGTGCTGTATTCCAGAAATCCACCGATACCTGCAGGTGTTCCGTCCGCTTTTCGATGTTCGCGAAGCTCAATCGTCAAATCAAATTTGGCTGCGCCGACGCTGCGAATTTCAATGTCTGACTTGAGGCCGGAAAGGTGAAGCTCAGGTTCAGGCGTATTTTGAAAGGCGAGCATGATTTGGAACAGCGGGTGTCTCGCTCTAGACCTGCGAGGATTGAGCACTTCAACAAGGCGCTCGAACGGAAGATCCTGATGCTCATATGCTGCAAGGTTTACTTTTCTAACCCTGTTCAGAAGCTCCCGAAAACTTGGATTACCCGATGTATCCGTTCGAAGCACAAGCGTATTAACGAACAATCCGACAATTCCGCCTAATGCATCATCGTTTCTTCCCGCTATCGGACTGCCGAGCGGAATGTCATGACCTGCTCCGAGCCGTGTCAGCAGTGCGGCAAGGGCCGACTGCAATATCATGAACATGCTGACTCCGGTGCTGCGGGACAAACCGAGCAGACGGCCGTGCAGCTGTTCGTCAATGCTGAGATCAATCGTGCCGCCTCTGTAGCTTGATTCCGACGGACGCGGGTGATCAGTCGGGAGCTCCAGCTGATCAGGCAGATGTTCCAATGCCTTTGACCAATACTCGAGCTGCTTGGCAATCAGACTGTCCGGATTGTTCTCACTGCCAAGCAGATGTTCCTGCCATACGGCATAGTCGGCATATTGTATAGAAAGCGGCTCCCAAACAGGTGCCTCACCATGCAAACGCGCATTGTAGGCGGTTTCCAAATCACGGGTCAGCGGCATTAAAGACCAGCCGTCGCCAACCATATGGTGCAAAAGCAGAAGAAGAACAAATTTGTCCGGTTCGAGTACGAATAGCTGGGCGCGAAACGGAGGTTCCTTTTCTAAATGGAAACGGTGCCGGACGGCCTCAGCCAGGACTTTTTCCAACTCATGTTCGCTGACATGGGATACAGCGAGTTCGGGACGCGCTTGATCCGCTTCCAATATCAGCTGGTGTGTTGTCCCTTGCTGATCCGGGAAAATTGTTCGAAGCGGCTCATGTCTTGCTGCCACATCACCCAGAGCGGCTGCTAGCGCCTCTTGGTCCAAACCTCCGGTTAAATGAACGACAACCGGAATATTATAGGTCGGGCTCGGTCCTTCCAAACAGTGCAAAAACCATAGGCGCCGCTGGGCGAAGGACAGCGGAATCTCCTGCCGGCGCTCTCTTTTACGCAATGCCGGACGGGCGCTCTGCGCCTGATCAAGCTGTTTGGCAAGTCCGGCGGCTGTGGGTTCATCGAATAAACGGCCGATCCCGAGTTCGACGCCGAGCGTTTCCCGAATACGACCGACGAGCCTGCCTGCCAGAAGCGAATGTCCGCCGAGATCAAAAAAGCTGTCATCAATACTGACTCGCGGCACCCTCAGCACCTCAGCGAATAAATCACACAATATTTCCTCTTGCGGAGTCCTTGGCTCGCGTCCGCCTGTATGCATACTCAACGCCGGAGCCGGCAGGGATTTGCGGTCAAGCTTTCCGTTCGGCGTAAGCGGCAGTTCATCAAGTATGACAAATGCAGACGGAATCATATAGTCGGGCAGTGTCTCACCAACGTAGCGGCGAAGCTCGGCAGGATCAAGGCTTTCTCCCGAAGCGGGAACGGCATACGCAAATATACGCGGGTCACCGGGCTGGTCTTCACGAACGATAGCAGCAGCTTGTTTAACAACCGGATGATTTGCAAGCACCGCTTCTATTTCTCCCATTTCAATGCGGAATCCGCGAATTTTGACCTGATGGTCCGCACGGCCGATATAATCAAGCGACCCGTCTTCGCGCCAGCGTACGAGGTCGCCTGTCCGGTACATCCGCGATCCAGGCGGCCCGTATGGATTCGCAATAAAGCGTTCAGCCGTGAGAGCATGGCGGTTCAAGTAGCCGCGCGCTACCCCTGTTCCTGCCACATAAAGTTCTCCGGCCGTTCCCGGAGGCACGGGCTGCAATCCGGCGTCTAGAACATACAGCTGCGTATTCCAAATCGCACGGCCGATCCCCGGAGGTTCCGTGCAGTTGCCTTCCAGCGCGGCGGCTGTAGACCAAATCGTTGTTTCCGTCGGTCCATAAAGGTTCGTTAATGTGCATCCGAGCTGCTGCAATTGCCGGGCCAGGCTCGCTTGCAAAGCTTCACCGCCGACAAGCGCACGAAGACCTTTGAGCTTTTCCGGGGCGCTTGAGGCCAAAGCATGCCAGAGGGTCGGTGTAGCCTGCATCATTGTGATTCCGTATGTTTCAATCATTTTGGCCAGTGCGGACGGATCTTGTACCGTTTCCTTCTCGGCAAGAACGACTGCTGACCCGCTGATCAGCGGCAAATAAATTTCGAGTGCTGAGATGTCGAATGCAATTGTAGTGACGGCCAGCAGCCGGTCATCTTGATTAAGCAGGAACATATCCTGCATTGACAGCAAAAAATTGAATAAGCTTTCAGCTTGTACAACCACGCCTTTAGGCCTGCCGGTTGATCCCGACGTATAAATCATATATGCCGGCTGAGCACCGGAAGTCTGTCTGCCGGGATTTTCTTCAGAACAGCCGGAGATTTTCTCCATAACAGTTTGTTCATCGAGGATTAACTTCGGCATTTGGGAACTGATCGTGTCTTGTGCTTCCTTGCTGGTGATGACAAGCAACGGCTGTGCATCGTTGAGCATATACTCGATCCTGTCAGCTGGATAATCGGGGTCTATAGGTAAATAAGCCGCTCCGATCTTGAGAACGGCGAGCATGCTGATAACCATTTCCGCTGAGCGCGGCAACGCCAAAGCAACGAATGTCTCGGGTTTCGCCCCCTGATTGGTCAGCAGATGAGCCAGTTGATTTGTCCTTTTATTTAATTCGGAATAGGTGAGAACCTCATCATTGCAAACAACTGCCGGAGATTCAGGGCACTCCTTCGCCATCCTTTCAAATCGTTGCGGAAGACTCTCATTGGGAAGAACGTGTTCTGTTAGATTCCATTCGATCAATATTTGAGCGCGTTCTTCCGGGAGAAGAATGTCCAACGTCCCCACCGGCTGAGTTTGTTCGCAATCGGCAATCGTTTTCAGAAGAGTAAGAAAACGATGAGCGTGATGTTCAAGTTCATCCGCATGATAAACAGCAGGGTTTGCATCCATGTTTACTTTTAATCCGCCTCCGTCCGGGCGGCCGTAAATGTTGATTGACAGATCGTCCACAGGTCCTGTGGCAAGATTATGCACGATGCCTTGACAGCCGGCAAAATTCAAGCGGTTCTCAAAAGGCATCAAATTAAGCTGCGGACCGAACAGCCGCTGGTTTTCGCCAAGCAGCTTGAGATCCCGGCGCAGTTCTTCGTGGCGGTAATGCTGATGGCGCCGCAGCTTCATCATCTCCGCTGAGATTTGCTTGACTAGCTCTCCTACGCTCATTTCCGGCTGCATGCCAATCCGAAGCGGAAGGAGATTCATGATCATTCCCGGAATATGGAGAGCGGCTGACCCGAGGCGGCACATCATCGGCATCCCGAGAACGACGTCATTTGCCCCAGTCAGGCGATGAACATAAATTGCGGCTGCTGCCATCACGGTTTCGTGCCAAGTTGCCCCCATTCTGCTTGCGGCAGACAGAAGACGATCAGCATGCTCACTTGGCAGGTATTCAGACCTGCGAAGAAAACTTGAAGAGGTGCGCGGCGCCCTTTCGGCAAGACTGACCACCTCCGGTTCATCGCTGAAACGCTCTAGCCAAAATCGCCGATCCTCCTGATACTGTTCTGATGCACGGTAAGCCGTTTCCTCCGCGAAAATCAAATCGAGGGAGCCCAAGGCTCCACTCTGGTCAATCGATTTGTTCTGCATCAATGCGGTATATATTTTTGACAGCCGCTCGGCGATCAATGTAAAGCTGAACCCGTCTGTTGCGATATGGTGAGTTCGCTGATACCAGAAGTAATGATCTTGCGCAGCTTTGAAAAGCGCTTCTGTAAAAAGCGGGCCGCAAGTCAGATCAACCGGACAGGAAAGATCATCCTTCATCCAGCTTTTAGCCGCCTGTTCCGGATCGGTTTCTGAGCTGACATCAATGTAATGAAGCGGAAAATCTGCCGACGGAACGATCACTTGCCACGGTCCGTCTTGATCTTCTCCAAATCTGGCATGCAGTGATTCAGCTTCTTTAATGACATGGCGCAGCGCTTTCTCGAAAAGCTCTTGATCAAGCGGGCCTTTAATTTCAACGTATTCAGCTGTATTGTAGATCGGATTTTCCGGATCAAGCTGCTGAGCAAACCAAATGCCGGCTTGCGCTCCTGATAATGGCTTTCGGTTATGTTGACATTCAGGCATTAAGGTGACCTCCTTCATTGATAGTCTGCATTTGGCAAGGGTGCTTCTTTAGAAGAGGACAACAGTCTCCACCAGTTTTCAATCGAAGGGTCCTCCGCAAGCTCCACAAATGATACCTCCCGCCCGGCTCGGCGCCAGCGCTCTGCGAGGCTCATGATTCTCACGGAATCAAGTCCCCTGTAAATCAAATTTTCGCTGTCGCTTATCTTTTCCGGCGATTCAAGAAGAAGCGATGCAACCTGTTCGCGAATGATCTGTTTTGTCAGTGCGTGAGAGCTTTCTTTTGCGTGTTCATCGCTTCCGTCATCTTTCAGTTGGCTCAGAAGCTGTTCCGCAGTGATTGTGACGCTGCAGCGGTCAGCTGCGTATGTGATGGCCATTTCATGATGCTTTAATGAGAAATCTGCCACCGCATCGCCGACAAAAAACGTTTCAATATCTTGCATAAACGCATCACATGCCGTCATCAGGCAACCGATATGGGCATAGATCCCGGTGATGATGAGCTGATCCCGACCTTGTTCCTTTAGCACACCTAAAAGGTTGGTTTTTCTGAAAGCATTGTACCTCCACTTTGTCAGAACGATGTCGTCTTCATTCGGTTTCAACTCATCCACGATCTTCTGCTCATCGGGATCAGGACCGATTCCGGGTCCCCAAAAGTCTTGGAGAAGCCCCCTTTCTTCCGGTGTCTGGGCGCCTGGTTGAGCCGTGAAAATAACCGGTATGCCAAGCTCGGCACATCGCTTCCGAAGCTTCTTGATATTAGCAAGCAGATCTGTTACCGGAGACTCGCCGTAACGGTAAGCGTTGAGAAAATATTGCTGCATGTCATGGATGAGAAGGGCAGCACGCTTCGGATGAAGAGTCCATGACACCTTGTTTTTCGGCATATTTGATGCTTCTGGCATTTGGTACGGTAAGATGGCAGGAATGGCCATCAAATCACATCCTCTCATTTTTTTATCATCTGACATTCTCAGCTGCAGACATTTTTTCAGCAATCGCTGTACGCAGTTCTTTTTTGCTGACTTTTCCTACGCCTGTCTGCGGGAATGCTTCAACCATTTCCACCCGGTCGGGTATTTTGTAGGCTGCAAGGCCCCTTTCTCTCAAAAACGATTGCAATTCAGCCTGAGTCGGTGCAGCGTCGCGAGGGATAATATATGCACACGATCTTTCGCCGAGAAATTGATCCGGCATTGAGACAACCGCTGCATCGAGTACGGCCGGATGTGCGAGCAGGTGGTTTTCCACTTCTTCCGCGGCAACCTTCTCCCCGCCTCTGTTAATCTGGTCTTTAGCTCGTCCTTCAACAATCAAATAGCCTGATGAGTTGACTTTGACCAAGTCTCCCGTACGGTAAAATCCGTCTTCAGTGAACGCTTTCGCATTATGCTCCTCAGCCTTGTAATAGCCGCGGATTGTATAAGGACCTCTAGTCAGCAGCTCCCCGGTCTGTCCGGGTCCAAGTTCGCGTCCTTCTTCATCCATAATTTTAATCTCGTCAAACGGAGACATCGGTCTGCCTTGGGTGTGAACGATCGTGTCTTCAGGATCATCAAGTCTGGTATAGTTGACCAGACCTTCTGCCATGCCATAAACCTGCTGCAGTTTGCAGCCAAACACCGATGTGACGCGTCTGGCAGCTTCGGCACTGAATTTCGCTCCGCCGACTTGAAGGACCTGGAGGCTTGACAAGTCGTCCCGGCGTGACGGAGCAGCGTCAAGCCAGATTAGCGCCAGCGGCGGTACGAGTCCCGTGATCGTTACCCTCTCCTTATCGATCAGAGGGAAGGTTTCATCCGGGCTGCCTCCTGACGCAAGGACAACTCGGCCTCCCGCATACAGCGTACCGAGCACTCCCGGCGAACTGAGCGGATAATTGTGAGCGATCGGGAGAGCGGCAAGATACACGCTGTTGTGATCGAGCCTGCAAATCTCAGCGCTGACCCTCAAGCTGTATATATAATCATCATGTGTCCTCGGGATCAGCTTGGACAGACCTGTGCTTCCCCCTGACAACTGAAGAAAGGCGACATCTTCTGAATGGACGTTTTGTGGAGGTGCCGGCTGATCATAAAGGCCCGCCAGCGCTTCAAACTCCTCCGGTTCGCCGGCGACAATGACATGACGAAGCCCTCGCAGCTTTCCCTTTACCTGCCTTGCCAGCTTGCGGTAGTCAAACCTTGCGTGACGATCGGGAATAATGTAGGCAGCAGCTTCAGAAAACTCGCAAAAATACGTGATCTCGCTATGCCGGTGCGATGGAAGCGCAAAGACAGGCAGAGCTCCGATCCGGAAGAGCGCAAAGCAAACTTCAAAAAACTCGATGATATTCGGCAGCTGGACAACGACGCGATCATTTTTTTTGATCCCAAGCTTTAAAAGACCGCCAGCCAAAGAGTCAGCTCTCTCGTCTAATTCACGATAGCTTAAATGGGTATCTCCGTATGTAAGGGCAATGCGGCTGCCGTATTTTTCAGCCCGCTCCCTCAGCATTCCTCCAAATGTTTCACCTCGCCAGCATCCCTCCTTCCGATATTTATCCGCAAACTCCTTCGGCCATGTCGGGCATCCTTTCAACATCTTTTATCCCTCCGTTATTCACTGTTCATTCCCATTGCAAGAAGCATTGTCCGAAGCTTTGCAGACGTTTCGGCAAGTTCGTCTTCAGGCTTCGACCCGGCGACAATTCCGGCTCCTGCGTACAGCCGCAACGCGTGTTCCTCCGCCTCAGCACACCGAATCGTTACGACCCATTCTCCGTCACCTTCCGCGTCGCACCAGCCGACCATACCTGTGAAAAACCCGCGGTCAA
Source organism: Bacillus sp. FSL K6-0972 (assembly GCF_037976035.1). NCBI lineage: Bacteria > Bacillati > Bacillota > Bacilli > Caryophanales > Bacillaceae > Bacillus > Bacillus sp. FSL K6-0972. Next base: position 3,922,747 of record NZ_CP150260.1, read on the forward strand.
ACGGCTCAATCTGTTTAATCGCTTCTTTCGCCGCATTCGTTGGCGTGCCGCAGACAGCGGGCGTCGGGTGAAGGGCAGAGGCGAGCTCCAATGATGATACAGAAAGGTCTGTAAGCTCTCCCTTCAATTCCGTTGAAAGATGCCACATCGTCGGCGTGCTGATGAGAGACGGTTCCGGCACCTCCAGCTTTCGGCAAAACGGCCTGAGCGCGGAAGCAACCGCTTCGACAACGACCGCATGTTCGTGACGGTCTTTAGGAGAAGCAAGCAGTTCAGCCGCCCGTCTTCGATCTTCTTCGGGATCATCGCTCCGAGGTCTTGAGCCTGCTAAAGGATTTGCCGTAACGCGGAACCCGGACCGCGATACAAGCAGCTCGGGACTTGCGCCTATCAAAGTGGTACGAGGTGCTTCAGATGTCTGCCCGGTTAAGTCAACGGCGAAGGTGTACCCGCTTGTATTGCGGCGGGCAAGATTTCGCAGCAATTGACCGATATCGACTTTGATCGGCGAGGTCAGCAGCAATGACCGGGAAAGGACGATCTTGCTGTATTCTCCTGCTGCTATACCTGCCAATCCTTGTCTGACCCCGGTCATATACGCTTCCGGGCTTGGAATCTGCTCGATATCATAAGGGTACAGGGCAGGTTCAGGCTCCTCTTTACCATCTTCTTCACATGTCAGCGGCCCTGCATGCCACGCTTCGACCGGCACGGTTAACTGCGCCGGCTTTGCATCATCAAACGGCACAGCTCCGACCACAATCGGGTTTTTCTGCCCGTTCTCCCTGGCTTTTTTCAGAACTTCCTCTGCCCGCTGCGCAAGGCTTTGCTCTTCCGTTTGAGAAACAGAAGCCAAGACACCTTCCGCCAGAATGGTCCGCTCAGGGGAAGAGAAAAAGAATGAAGCACCGGCCTGATATTGCTTTAACAGCTGATCTGCAAGCGCTTCTGACACGACATGACGTTCTATCATCATTAAAACCTCCTTTAGATTGAATCAGGCTCCAAGCGTTGCTCCGCCATCGACGCGCAAATCGTGCATCGTAATGTGACGAGCCCCGTCAGACAGCAAAAATACTACAGCATCTGCAATATCAGCCGGCGAAGCCAATTTTCCGAGCGGGATTCCCGTTTTGAATGTTTCAAGCGATCCTTCAATGACGCCTTGCGCAGCTTCCTCACCCTGCCATAGCGACCGCTGCATCGGCGTATCCGTTGATCCGGGCGATACGATATTGCAGCGGATGTTGTACTCGGCAAGTTCAAGGCCGAGACATTTCGTAAACATTAAAGCAGCAGCCTTGGAGGCCGCGTAGGCGGCCATATGCATCCGCGGCACAGCGGCCGCATTTGATCCGACAGTCACGATCGCTCCAGTCCTGCGCGGAATCATCCGGCGGGCGACGGCACGCGATACGTTAAAAACCCCGGTGGAGTTGACGCAGAACGTCTTCTCCCAATCTTCATCACTCAATGAATGGATCAGACCTGTTCTGAGAACGCCGGCTACATTGACAAGCATGTCTATCGGACCGATCTCGCGTTCAACATGGGCGATAAGCTGCTCGACGGCGGCACTGTCGCCCACATCCGCGGCAAAACCGGAACCCTGCAGGTCTTTTTGTTCAAGTTCGGCTTCAAGTTCAAGCAGCCCTTTTCGATTTTGATCAGCTGTTGCAACAAACACCCCGCGTTCAGCAAGCGACAGGGCCACTTCTTTGCCGATTCCTTGCGAAGCCCCAGTCACCAAAGCAACCTTGCCTTTCACTCTTATCATTTCCTTTCTAAAAAGCGGCAGCGCCCGAGTCTCAAAAAGTCTCTGCCGGCTAAAATTCTAATTGATAATGATAATCATTATCGTTTAAAAATATAATATACCAATAAATGCAAACGGTCAAATCGTTTTCGATTGTTTATCCGTATCAATGCTCATGGTATATTATCTGTTATCCATTCTTATCTTTTTTAAAGCTCGGGGCGCCGGAAGCGCCCCGCTGTCAATCAGGCTTGAAGACAAACTGGAGCGCTCTGCTGATTAACACAGGCAGAACCGATATATGACCTTCCCCTTTAAATTCATGGTATTCCGCGCGAACCCCCTGGTTTTCCAAGGAGGCCAAGCGGTCGGCCAGCCTTTTTGCATTGTCGTTCATCCCGCTTTTATGCGTCTTTTCAAGCTCTCCGGCCCCAAGCAATACCTTTACATCGCCATCCGCTTCTTGCAATTTCGATATAAAGTCATGCTCTTCATCAAAAAATGACGGATGCCAATGGATGGACGGGCTGCCGGCGATATATGTTTGAAATAGGGCCGGTTTTGTAAACAGGGTCTGCAGAACAAAAAGTCCGCCAAGGGAATGACCGAAAATCGCCTGCCTTTTCATATCAATCTGGAATTCATGTTCGATCTCCGGCTTTAACTGCTGTTCGATGAAGGACAGAAAAGCTTTCGCCCCGCCCGGCTCAGGCCAGTCTGCTCCATCGGGTCTCCTGGGCAGCTCAGCGCCCGAATCCGGCAGAGTAAAATCGTAATACCGCCCCCGGTCAAAGGGAGCGTCGGTTTCATAGCCGATGCCGACGATAACGGCCGGCACGACGCCGGTTTTATCGGGACGGCGCGACTGCATCCGCAATGCCTCCACCATCGTTCCAAACACGGAATTGGCGTCAAGCAGATAAATCACGGGATATCCTGCGGGCGGCTTTTCCCCAAATGGTTTCGCAATAAAAATCCGGTATGTGCGGCTCCCATCCGGAGAACGCATGCACCGCTGTTCTGTCCCCGGTATCGCCACCGGAATACATTCAGCAGCATTGACAGACTGCTGAAGTTTTTCTTGAGCCATGTCATTCTCCCTTCCCCTCTTTGTAGAGCTAAAAACAGTCTAATGAACCGTCTTTTTTTGTTTAAACAGTAAAAATAAGAAGTACGGCACACCGAAAATGGCAAGAATGATACCCGCCGGCACCTCGGACGGCTGGAACAGCAGCTTTCCGGCAAAATCGGCGCACAATACGAGAAACATCCCGATCAATCCGCTTAACAGCAATGAGTGGCGGTGCAGGACGCCGGCGAGCCTCCGCGAAATGTGCGGAGCAATCAGGCCGACAAATGCCATGCTCCCCGAGATAGCCACACAGGCGCTGATGATGCCGACACAAGCCGTTAGCAGCACTACTTTTTCAACATTCGCGGATACGCCGAGACTCTTCACCGTATCTTCATGAAAGCGAATGGTATCGAGCAGGCCGGACTTTGTCAGCAGGAATGGAATGAGAAGCAGCAGCCACGGCAGTGCCGCTTGAATATACGTCCAATTCGCCGACCAGATGCTTCCGTTTTTCCAAACCATGGCCATTTCGTGGTCATTCGGATTCATCTTCAATGACAGGTACAGCGAAACAGCGCTGAAACCCGAATTAATCGCGATTCCAACGAGAATAATCCTGCCCGAATCCAAGTTGCCGCCGTGCCAGGCAAAGATAAAAATGAATATTGCCGCCAAAATGCCCCCGATCAAGCCGAAGAATGGCATCCCCATTGCAGCGAGCAGGCTTGTCGTTTCGGTCTGGCCTTGAAAGATCAGCATGTAGCCGACGATCGCCGCCCCCGCACCTGCATTAATCCCCAGGATTCCCGGGTCAGCCAGTCCGTTCCTTGTCATCGCCTGGATGACGGAACCGGCAATGCCGAGCCCAAGACCCACGAGTGCTGCCGTCACAATCCTTGGAAGACGCAGCTCAAACAGGAGAATGGCGTATTGCTCATTCGGGTTGATGTGAAGCAATGTTGATAACAGCTCAGCCGGATGTACGGCAAACGATCCTACTGTTATGCTGAGATAACAGATTGTGAGAATCAGCACAATAAAAACAGCATAGATGACTGCAACCTTTTTAGGCACGCTGCTCCCCTCCTTTTCTTTTGATCAAATAAAGGAAGAAAGGAACGCCGATCACCGAAGTAACGACTTCAATCGGTGTCTCAAACGGATAGTTGATCAGCCGGCTGAGAAGATCGGCCAGCGTCAAAAAAACGCCGCCGAGAACGCAGGAGCACGGGATCAGCCGGCTGTAATCCGATCCGACGAGAAAACGCGTAATGTGCGGCACGACCAGTCCGACAAAAGCAATTTTTCCCGCCATAGCGACGGAACAGCCTGTCAGAACAACGACCGCTGCCATCGCTGTCCATTTGACGGCCTGCTTTTTCTGGCCGAGGCTTTCGGAAATGTCGTCCCCCAATGATAAAGCTGTCACTTTTTTGCTGAGAGAGAGCGCCAGAATGATGCCGATCACAAAAAACGGCACGGCATACTTCAGCAGCTCGGGATTCAATTGATGCAGCCTCGCGCTGTACCAGAAGCTGACGTCCTGGGAAATTTGAAAGTAAATCGATATCGCCGCAGACAGACTGCTGAGCAGCATGCTTGTTACCGTCCCGATTATGGCAAGTTGAACCGGCATAAAACCGTTTGGAATCACCGAGGCGAGACCGAAGACAAGGCCGGCGCCGACGGCTGATCCGATAAACGAATAGCCCATCATCTCCAGAGAGGATGAACCCGGAATCACCACCATCAACAGCGTGATCACAAACGCTGACCCGTCGGAAACGCCCATAATCGACGGGGAAGCCAAGTAATTTCGGGTGACACCCTGCATAAGCGCACCGGACACCGCCAGCGCCGCTCCGATTAAAAGAGCGCCGGCAGCGCGCGGAAGGCGGGAATGCCAAATGATTTGATGATCTGTGTTGCCCGGATCAAAATGCAGCAGCGCCGAAAAAATCACCTCGGGCTCAAGCTGTTTTGCACCGTAACATACCGATAGAAAAACAGACAGCAGTATGGCAAACGGAGCGGCGATCATAATGACGCGGGTCATTTGCTTTGAATGCATAGCTCAAGGAACCTTTTCTATTTGTTCTGCGCTAATTTCTCAGCTGCAGCCTTTAAAAATTCAACCTTGCTCCATGCCGTGCCGCCCTGCGCAAGCGGGTCTACAGCATTGACAAATACACGGTCATTTTTCACTGCAGAAATGCTTTTCCAAATTGGATTTTTCTCTAGATCTTTCAGCGCATTCGGATTGTCGGCATTCTCATCGTCTGAGAATTGGACAAACATATAGTCCGGATTCATTTCGCTCAGTTTTTCTAAAGAAACTAACTCCTGGGCTTTTGCCGCCTTGACTTCTTTTGGAGCTGTGAAGCCGAGCTCACCGTATAATGTGGAATTGAAGAATACGTCTTCCGGATAGATAAAGACATTGCCTTTTCTGATTCTGACTACGAGCGCTTTTGTATCTTTTGCCGTTTTCTCAAGCTTTGTTTTAGCTTCCTTAAGGTCTGCTTCATAATCCGAAATAATCTGCTTCGCTTTATCTTCTTTGCCTGTCAGTTCAGCCAGCAGCTTTAAATTGTCTTTCCAGTTTGAAGAAACGTGGGAAACAGGAATCGTCGTCGCGATGTTATCGAGTTTTTTCACCACTTTATCGGGAAATTTCGTTGAAGCCAGGATGACATCCGGTTTCAGCTCAAGGATTTTCTCCAGGTTCGGCTCCATTTTTTCGCCGACAGCGGTTGCTTTGTCAGTAATGCTCTTAAACAGGTCCGGGAACTTTCCTGAGAAGGAAATGGCACCGGCTGGGTGAACATCCAGAAGCTTGGCATCTTCCATCGATTCCACGCTTCCCGTAATGACGATTTGTTCGGCCGGGATCTTCACCTTGTATGTATGATCGAGGTACTCGATGCTCTTCTCAGCTGACGCTGTGCTCTTGCCATCGCCGCCCGCCTTTTCTTTGCTGTTCCCGCATCCCGCTGCGCTAAACGCGAGAAGGAGAATAAATAATAAGATTGATATTTTTCTCATCTGACTGAGACCCCCTGATTTAATTGATAACTATTATCAATTAAAATTATAGGTAAGCCTCTCCGATAACACCATGGATAATATCCGGCAATTAAAATGGATTTTTTCCGGACAAGAGCCGAACCGCCTGGCGAATGATTCGTTCATGGCTGCATGCGGAGTATTCCCGCCAAGGATCCGAATTCACCTGATACACCCGGTGATGCCGCACCGCTTTCAAATCCTGCCATGCAGCCGACTGCTGCAGCTCCCGGTAGAATGCCAGCGTCTCGGGCTCTTTAAAAACGAAAATCATGATGATATCCGGCTGATATGCCGCGATCGTTTCGATCGACACGGACCGGTCAGTCGGTTCTTTCAGCGATACAGCCGATTCAAAGCCAAGGTCACCGAAAAATACATCTTGAACAGAGCGGTTATGCGCCAGATAAATCTCGTGTTTATGCAGGCGCAAAAACAAAAAGCTTCGGCGTCCGCAGATCGGATAAAGCGTTTCTTTCGCGGTCTCGGTGAGACGCTGGTAAGACAGCAGCCATTTCTGAGCCTCCGCTTCTTCATCCAAATGGGATGCGGTCAGCATAAAATGCCTTCTCCATTGTTCCTGTGAAGGCAAAAAGAAAACATCGGCGATCGACTCGAGTTGTTCCCGTTCCTCGTGAGACACGCTGTCCATGCTGATAATGAGCTCAGGGGCAGCCGATGACAATGTCCGCAGGTTTTCTTCCCACGGCTCGTGAAAGCGGTAAGCGCTCAGATGGATCGGAATATCTGCCGCGTAATGCTTATAGTAATACGATGTCCACTTCGGATGCAGGGAAGCGGCGTAAGGAATGAGGTGAAGCGGTATAAGCTGTCCGATCGTATTCTGGCCGTAGGCCGCCAGTTTCCTGCGCCTTTTTTTCATATAAACGGTCGGGGATAAACCAGTATGCTTCTTAAATGTCCTGCTGAAATAAAATTCATCCTGATACCCGATTTGGCTTGAGATTTCCCTCAGCTTGTAGCTTGCTTTCGCCATCAGCTGCTTCGCTTTCGTCATCCTCGTCTCAGTGATAAACTCTGTCACGCTTCGACCGTACAGCTTTTTGAACGTTTCGCTGTAATGCTTCGCGCTGATTCCGGCCATTTGCGCGAGTTGATCAAGCGTCAGGTGTGCATCTGAATGCTCTTCAATATACTCCTTTGTTTTTCCTATGGCTGATGCGGTGTTTTCGGGATGAGTCAGTTTAGCCGAATAGATATCGTACAAAAGCTGCTGCAGGTCTGCTTGGCATTTCAGCTCCTGGAGCGCTGAAGAAGCCGGCCATAAGGCGGAAAGTTCCTGAAGGCGGGAAGCCAGATTTCCGACAGAATGGACATTCATCATCTGAAGTTCGGAAAAAGCGTCAGGGTCGGTGTCTGCTTCAAGCGTCAGGCGGCGGTCGTCATAGCTATAGGGCTGCAGCCTGATGAGATACCCGCTGATTTCAGCTGTTGAAGCTGTGATTCCGAATGTTTCATAAGGCGGAACAATATACAGCGTTTCTTTTTGGAGCGGCCTGCCTGATGCCTGTATATCGATTCTCCCTTCACCCTTCAAGTGAAAGATCAAAACGAAAGAGTCTGCCAGCTGCTGTTCATCCGGAAGATCGCCGGGCTTTCTTATATGATCGATTTGTAAGAGACGATAGAAATAAGAAGATTTCATAGAAAAACCGCCTTTCTTAACACCAGTAATATCACAAAAATAAAAATGCCCCTAAAACAATATGGTAAATTGGTTGCGGGGTTCTGGTCCGGCACAAAATACCAGTTTGCAAGGTGCATTTCACATCACTTATTGCTGATATGATTCTTACGATTTACTATAACACAGTCGCTTTTATTGTGGAATAATGTTGTCAGAGCGGCCATCTGCCCAATGTACACTTTAAAATATAATAAAAAATCAATACTTATCATTTCAATATCTTTTTGCCTAGTGTATAACTATAGAGAAATTACTATATTTACAGGGAAGGCGTGAATTCTTATTTTGGAAATGACAGACAGCATGAAAAAATCGCTTGATGCGATTGCAAAATGGGGAAAAATAACCGGGGTTTTTATGATTATCGGCGGAGGCATCTATGCCTTTTTCGGAATTTCTTTGCTTATCATCGGAGCCGCTCCAGGTGTGCTGATGATTTTTTCGGGGATCTACCTTCTAAAATCGGCAAACGCCGCTCAGAAAATGAGTGATGACATGCCGCAAGAACCGCATGAAGCCTTGCTTGATAACTATGTGAAGTTTATGAAATGGCAATTTTTCTTCTTACTATCCAATATTGTGATCTTCATTTTATGCATAGTCGCCTTTTTCTTCCTGATCTTTTTAGGTATTCTTACCGATTTACACAGCGGATACGATCCTTATTATTACGAATGATGATCAAAAGCCTGTCTCGGGAATTGACCGAGACAGGCTTTTATTATTCGGCTTCTCCGACAACGGTGAAACGCTCATTGATATGCTCGCCTTTTTCAGCCTCGTCCACCACTGCAATGGCATAGTCTGCATAGCTGATGTAGCTTTCTCCGGCGGTGTTTACGATGAAGTTTTCCTGACCTTTTTGATATGAACCTGTTCGCTTTCCTTCCGGGTTGAAAAATGCCGCCGGGCTGATGAACGTCCATTTTAGTCCGCCCGCTTCTTTCAAATCCTGAAGGTTCTGCCCCTGATTTTTAGCCGTCGGCAAGTATTCTTTAGGAAACTCAGGCGTATCGTACAGCTGGGTTGTTTTTTCTTTATCAACATAAAGGCTGCCTGCCCCGCCTACAACTATTAATCTTGTTTCAGGAACCTGCTTAAACAGTTCAATCAGCTTTCTTCCAGCTTCAACATGGAGATGCTCCTGCCCTGGAGCCGCGCCGAATGCATTGACGACAACATCCAGTCCTTTGATGTCTGCCGCTTTCAGGTTGAAAATGTCTTTTTCAACGACAGCTGTACCGCTGTCCGCCACTTTTGACGCACTTCTGACAATTGCCGTCACTTCGTGTCCTCTTTCTGACGCTTCTTTTAAAATCATGCTGCCCGCTTTACCGCTTGCACCGATAATACCGATTTTCATAATCGCTTCCTCCAATAATTCAATTGTTTGTAACAAAATTTGTTACATGTTGATGATGAAACATCATCTCTTGTTTAAAAGAGATGAGTTAAGACGTCTTTAAGAGACTTGCTGGCCAATTCGTTCTCCATCGCCTGCTGAACGCTGTGAAACGTTTGGTCAAGCGTTGTTTGAATTTGTCTTCCAACCGGGCAGTTTGGATTCGGCTTGTCATGAATCGCAAACAATTCTTCTTGTGGCTGAACCGCGCGGTAAATATCCAGCAGAGATATATCTTCAGGATCTCTTTTCAGGGTTGCCCCGGCCACTCCCGGCCGCGACGTCAGAATACCGCCTTTTTTGAGCTGGCTAATCATGCGCCTGATCACAACCGGGTTCGTATTGACGCTCCCGGCGATCATTTCCGAAGATTCCCGCGGATTTGCGGCGATTAAAGACAAAATATGAATGGCCACTGAAAGACGGGTGTTCACCATAAGTTTTCACCACCGATGTAATTATTATAGTTACAGGGGAAGTTTTTTGTCAACTCTTATCATATCCTTAATGATCATAAGAATAAATAAAATTTTTTTCAAATCACCCTCACGTCTCACTTCGAAACTTTTTCACAGGCTCTTTCGTATTTACTGATGAAAGGAGTGTTTTTCAATGAAAGAGATAGCAGAAGGAAAAGCAGCTTTGCATACCAGGCTTGAGCCGAATGAAGAGATCAGATCTATTATTCTTTGCGCTTATAACGCGAGACTGTCTGCACGTTACACTCCTTACAGAGGCGTGCTTGCGGCCACTGACAGGCGGCTCATGTTTTACTCTTCTCTGTTTGGCGCCCCTTTTCACCTTGACATCCGCTATGATACCATCTCCTCGTTTCGCCGCGAAAAAGGGCTGGTAACAAGAGGCGATCATATCGTCGTGATGAACAACGGGGATCGGGAAGCATTTCAATATTTTAGCGGTTGTGATCCTTTGGAAACATTCATCGAATCCGTTCGAAAGCTAAAGAAGCTGCCTGAAGACATGATGCATGTCTGAAAAACGCCGGCTCCGGGATATGCCCGCAGCCGGCATGCTCAGTTATTAATCTCGTACTTCTCCCCATACCTCAGCACTTTATAAATTGCCATTCCATCAGAAAGATGATTTTCGGAATATCTCACGGGAATCAAAGCAAAAAATACATAATAGGTTGAAAAGTAAACAAACTGGTAGAAAAAAATATTTTCGGGTATGATGTCTTTGATAATAAGCAAATTGATAATAAAAATAGACATTAAGTTAAACAGTGATCCGCCGGCATAAATCATCGCATTCGTAAAACGGTTATCGTATTTTAGATCTCCGTATTTGCAGAAGGAATCCATGAAGTAAACACTTCTGATTTGCACGGGGCCGATTTTTAGCAATTTTTTGCCCATCCCGATTTCAAGCGAAGATTTCCCGCCGAACAACACCGCCATGACGCTGTGGCCCAAGACATGAAGCACCGACACGGCGGGAAAAACGATTAAGAACGACCAGAAGAACTTGACAATATCCTGCAGTCCGAACATTCAATCATCCTTTCTGTTTCAGGCCATGTTTTTTAAAAAGTTTCCGCTTTTCCCCCGTATCAAACCTGTCAATATGCAAGTCAAACATACCTCCGGAGCATGAAAAAACCGCCCATCTTTTCAATGGACGGCCTTCCCAAAAGCAGTCAATTATCCTCCTATATAGGACATCTCAACCTTTTTCCGCGGAGCCGCTTTTGAAAGAGCGCGGTCGAGCGAATACTGATCATCGCGATTCCGCCAAACGGTGCTGATCACCTCAGCCAGCTCCTGATCGGTCTTCCCGCTTCTGATCAGGGTTCTTAAATCAAACCCGCTTGATGCGAAAAGACATGTGAAAAGCTCGCCTTTCGCCGATAGTCTTGCTCTGTTGCATGTGCTGCAAAAAGCATCGGATACAGAAGAGATAAAACCGATTTCTCCTGAGCCGTCCACGTATCGGTACCGTTTGGCGACTTCTCCTTTGTAGTTAGGGTCGATCGGTTCAACCGGCATGTCTTCATTGATGATCCGGATGATATCCGCTTTTGTCACCACTGACTGACGGTTCCATTCATTTGTGTTTCCGACATCCATAAACTCTATAAACCGCAAAATATGGCCTTTTTCTTTAAAATAGCGGGCCATCGGCAAAATATCCTTTTCATTTACCCCTTTTTGGACGACCATGTTGATCTTGACGCCGAGTCCAGCCTCTTTCGCCGCTTCAATTCCGGCCAGCACCTTGCTTACGGAGACACCTCTGCCGTTGATCGCTTTGAAACGCTCGTCATCCAGGGAATCCAGGCTGACCGTCACCCGTTTCAGCCCCGCTTTTTTCAGCTTGTCAGCGTAAACCGGCAGCAAAACGCCGTTCGTCGTCATCGCAATATCGCGAATCCCTTTAATCCCTGCAAGCTTCCCGACTAATTCAGGCATATCTTTTCTCATCAGCGGCTCGCCGCCGGTAAGGCGGATTTTTTCCACCCCGAACTGATGAACAAACAGCTTGGCCAATCGTTCAAGCTCTTCAAAGGACAACAGTTCGCCTTTTGGCAAAAACGGATAATCCTGTCCAAAGATTTCGGCAGGCATACAATACGTACATCTTAAGTTGCAGCGGTCGGTGACAGAAATTCTTAAATCCCGAAGCGGCCGGCTTTTCTGATCCAAAACTTGTTCACTGTTGGTGCTCACGCCTGTTGCCTCCTTTTATGTTAACTGAATTCGTTCGTGATGCGTGTATACATTGAATGACCGGTTTCTCGCAAAACCAATCGTCATGATATTCAGCTCCTCCGCCATCTGAATGGCCAGCTCGGTCGGCGCCGACTTTGAAATGACCGCGGAAACCCCGATTTTCGCGGCTTTAAGCAGCACTTCCGAAGAAATTCTGCCGCTGAATACGATCAGCTTGTCGCGCACGGGAACCTGATGAAGCAAACAATATCCGTACAATTTATCAAGCGCATTATGCCTTCCGATATCAGATCTGACTGCAATCAGCTTGTCTGTGCTGCACAAAGCGGCATTATGAACGCCCCCCGTATGGTGAAAAAGCTTGCTGTTTTTCTGCATGTCGCGCATCAGCTTCAAACAGTTCTCAGGCTTAATGGTCACGCCGTCAATCGCCGTTTTTGCGGTTTTGACGTCCTGTTGGAAATAAAAATGCCGCCCTTTTCCGCAGCAGGAGCCGATTACCCGCTTTGTGTAATCCTTCAGCTGCAGCTTTTTTGAGCTGACAAGGTCGACATATGCGAACCCGAGACTTTCGTCTATTGTAAACCTTTTAATCTCATTTTTAAATCGGATCACCCCTTCAGATGCGAGAAATCCGATCACCAGTTCTTCCAGGCTGTCCGGCGAACAAACAAGCGTGACAAATTCCTCGCCGTTCACCATGACAGTCAGGGGGAATTCCGTCGCCATCTGATCTTCTTGCTGCGCCAGTTCTCCATTATCATAACGGAAAATGTTTCGGCTTGTTGTGATGTTTTTCCCCATGAATAACCCCGCCCCTTTGTTTCTTATGTTTCTAATCATATCTATTACTATACTCGTCTATCATGCCGTTTCACAACTGTCAGGTCAAATTTGGAAGCTTCATCTTGTTGATTGCTTGAAAACATGATATTATTTTTTAAAAGTTCAAAAAATATACACTTTTTAAACAGACTGCCTTTTCTTCGAAACAACTTCTGAAACCGCTTTCAGATTTCAAACAATCGCTCCCCGGCAGCCTTCCATCTTTATCACAGCCTTTCTTTTCCCAGGGGGTTCTCACATGAAAAAAGTGAAAAACAGATGGCTCATTGCTTTATGTGCTGTAGGCATTCATTTGTCAATCGGATCTGTATACGCATGGAGCGTCTTTACAAACCCGCTCGCTGAAACATTCGGCTGGAGCCTCAGCCAGATCAGCCTGACGTTCAGCATCGCTATTTTATTTCTCGGGCTTTCAGCCGCATTTTTGGGACACTTCGTCGAAAAGCACGGCCCCAAAAAAGCAGGCATGCTCGCCGCTCTTTTCTTCGGAGCAGGCGTAACGTTTTCCGGTTTCGCCGTTCAGATCGGCTCCCTCCCCCTTCTCTATTTGTTTTACGGAGTCTTCGGGGGGATCGGACTCGGCGTCGGCTATATTACACCCGTATCTTCGCTTGTTAAATGGTTTCCTGACCGCCGCGGCTTGGCCACAGGGCTTGCCATTATGGGTTTCGGATTTGCGGCCTTGATCAGCAGCCCGATCATGCAGAAGCTGATCTCAGCAGTCGGTATAGCCAACACCTTTTTTATTCTCGGCATCTGCTACTTTCTTGTGATGATGCTGTCTTCGCTTTACCTCGCTCCACCGGAAGACGGCTGGAGGCCTGAAGGATTTTCAGCTGGAAAGAGCGGAAGGGCGCAAAGCACTGATATTTCCCAGCTGACGGCAAATGAAGCGATTAAAACGAAACGCTTTTATTATTTATGGCTGATGCTTTTTATTAATGTTACGTGCGGAATCGCCATCATATCAATCGCTTCACCGCTGGCCCAGGAAAGTGCAGGCATGTCCGCTGCCGCCGCCGCCGCGCTCGTCGGCGTTTTGGGTGCATTTAACGGTTTAGGCCGCATCGGCTGGGCCTCCGTATCTGATTACATCGGACGGCCGAATACGTATACCATCTTTTTTGCCATACAGCTGATCGCCTTTCCGCTTTTGCCGTTCATTTCCGACAAGGCCGTCTTCTCTGTTTTGATGGCGTTGATCTATACGTGCTATGGCGGGGGGTTTGCCGCAATCCCGGCTTATATCGGGGATTTGTTCGGAACAAAGCAGCTCGGTGCAATCCACGGATACATTTTAACGGCTTGGGCGGCGGCAGGGCTTGCAGGCCCGATGTTCTCTTCTTGGGTACGCGATGCAACAGGAAGCTACAGCCAGAGCCTGACGGTTTTTGCGGCACTGTTCACCATCGGCCTGTTCGTTTCGATATTCATTAGAACCGACATTAAACAGTTGCGGAAAAAAGCGGCGGTTCATGTCTCAAACTCGATAAAAGGATGATCTGGCATTATCCGCTGGAAAGGAGAGAAGGTAATGGGAAGAACAAAGCATCAAGGTCCGATGAAGCTGAATAAAAAACCCGCGCCAAAACTGTGGGCCTCTTGGGCGCCGATGGGACTCGGAAAGATAAAGCCAAAGCATATCAGAGATACGATGAAAACAGCGTGGGACAATAAAGACAGCCTTTCTTACGCCTACAGAATTTTGACGCAAGGCGTGTGCGACGGCTGTGCGCTCGGTGTGTCCGGACTCCGCGATCAGACGCTCACAGGGCCTCATCTCTGCACGACGCGGCTGAACGTCCTCCGCTTAAATACAATGCCTGCGATCGAGGACAAATGGCTGTCCGCCGACATCGAACAGCTGAGAAAGCTGGACAGTACCGAGCTGAGAAAGCTTGGACGCATCCCCTATCCGCTGTCGAGAAAAAAAGGAGAACGATCGTTCTCGAGAATTTCATGGGATGAAGCGCTCAGCCGAATTGCGGACAAAATTAAATCGATTGATAAACGACAGCTCGCCTTTTATTTAACAGCCAGAGGTATTACGAATGAGGTCTACTATACGGCCGCAAAAGCGGCACGGTTTATCGGCACAAACAACATTGACAACGCCTCGCGGATCTGCCACTCGCCAAGCAAAACGGCTTTAAAAAGGTCCCTTGGCATCGGTGCCTCAAGCTGCAGCTACCGAGACTGGATCGGGACGGATGTCCTCGTCTTCTGGGGATCTGTCGCCGCCAATAACCAGCCGGTGTCAACAAAATACATGTATGCCGCCAAAAAAGCGGGAACGAAAATCATTATGATCAACCCGTACCGGGAGCCTTCGATGGAGAAATACTGGATTCCATCGATACCTGAGAGCGCCCTTTTCGGCACCAAAATCACCGATGATGTATACCAAGTCAATATCGGCGGCGACATTGCCTTTATGAACGGGGTGATGAAGCATTGGTTTGAAATGGAGCAGGAGGCTCCAGGTTCAAGCATTGACCGCGCCTTTATCGAAGCACACACAAACGGGTTCACTGAGCTTAAGCAGCATATCGGAAAACAAAATTGGAAGACGCTTGAAGAGTCATCCGGTATATCAAAAGAGAGAATGAGAGAATTCGCCGTCTTGCTGGCTCGGGCGAAAACCGGCGTTTTCATTTGGAGCATGGGACTCACACAGCACCGTTTTGCAACCGACAACATTTCACAGGTGGCAAATCTCGCCCTTTTACAAGGATTCATCGGCAGAAAGCATTGCGGCCTTATGCCGATCAGAGGGCACAGCGGTGTGCAGGGCTCTGGAGAAATGGGTGCCGATCCTTTCGTTCTTCCAGGCGGTGATTTTGACGAAGAGAACGCCGCACGGATCGAGAAGGTTTGGGGCTTCCACATACCGACTTGGCAAGGCGATACGATTGGCCAGACGATCGAAAACATGCTGCTGCCGAGCGAAAGCGAAAGAAAAGTAAAAGTGTTTTATACAAGCGGAGGCAACTTTTTGGAGACGATGCCGAACCCCGATTTTATCAAAAAAGCATTACAGGAAGTTGAAATGAGAGTCCATCAGGACATCATCTTCAATACTTCTACCCTTGTCGATGCCAAAGAGGAAGTCATCATTCTTCCGGCGATGACAAGGTATGAACAGCCTGGCGGAGGAACCTCGACCAGTACGGAACGGATGGTCTATTTCAGCCCCGAAATTAAAGGACCTCGCATCGAAGAAGCACGTTCAGAATGGGAAATTTACGTGGATCTTGCCAAACGGGTCCGGCCCGAAGACAAAGAACTGATCCATTTTGACGATGCTGCGGAAATCCGTGAAGAAATCGCTGCTGCCAACCGGAATTATGACGGGATTCAGCAGTTGAAAAAACGCGGAGATGTCTTTCAATGGGGCGGCGCCTGGCTTTGTGAAGGCGGGATTTGTCCGACAGCAGACGGCAGGGGTAACCTAATCCCCGTCGATCTTCCTGAAAACAGACAAACTGAAGGACGCTTTCTCGTTACGACAAGGCGTGGAAAACAGTTCAACTCGATGATTTATAGTGAAAAAGATCCTTTCAATGCGGCAGATCGCCGGGATGTCATGATCAATCCAATAGATGCCGAGGAACTTTATATTCAAGATGGAGAGGCGATCGTTCTATTCAATCGCTACGGAACTTTCCAAGGACGGGCAAAATATGCCGGCGTACAACGCGGAAACACGGCGGTCTACTGGCCGGAAGGAAATGTCCTGATCCCTAAAGGCGTATACGAAAACCATGCCCATATTCCGGAATACAACACGGCAGTCATGATTGAAAAGGCGGAGATATTCCATTCAAGAAAAGATTCGCGCTATGCAGAAAAACGCATCAAGGAACTCGAAATGTCGACCGATTAGCTTAACAGAAGGTCGGGACGGCACTGCTGCCGTCCCGCTCTCGTATAGAGTTACTGAGACAGTTTTACGCCCTCTTCTTTCCATACCTTTTTAAAATCAGAAGCTGAGTCAGCCTCAATCAATTTTCCGCCGCCAGCATCAGCTACTTTTTTAAGCTTTGCTTTTTCTTTCACGGTTTTTACATCCAGCCCAACGATGTTGACGATCGTTTTAATGTTGGATTTGCGCAGATCTTTTGCTGCCTGAACAGGGTCTCCTCCGCATGTTTCTTCACCGTCTGTCACGATGTAGACATAATTCTTACCATCTTTATCGGCTAGATCTTCTTTTACATCATAAAGAGATTTTGCAATCGGAGACCAGCCTGTTGGCTTGATTCCGCTTAAAGCGTTTTCGAATGAGTTTGAAGAAAACGGCTTCAGGTCATAGACGGTTTCCGTCGTACCGCATGATACTTCTTTTCCGGAGTTTTTATTGTTGCCTTTATGTCCGAATACATTCAACATAACATTCGCATCGCTTGAAAGCAGGTCAGCAAAATCGGTTACGGATTCTTTGGCAATATCAAATTTTCTTTCTCCTTCAACCTTTTGTGCCATGCTGCCGCTTGCATCAAGCACAACTGCAACATTGACATCTTTTTTGCTGTTGTCTGCATTTCCGTTTTCAGCCGCGAAAGCAGCAGCCGGAGCCAATGACAAAAGCATGGTGAACGTTGTTAACAGAGTAAACCTTTTTTTCACCTTTCTCACTTTCCTTTCCGCATTTGTTTTCGGACCGATCTTCCGTGTCAGATCTAGTCCACCAACATCGTAAAAGAAGGCTTGATAGAAATAAATAGGCCGGATCTCCTTTTCAAATTCACAAATTCTTCATAATACTTACGATAATCGATCGACACTTTCACTTAAGTCCTATCAAAAAAGTCCGCTAAAAGACTGTTTTCGTCCCAATAACATCACAGTTACGACAAATTACCCCTCCAAAGGATTCAGCAGGGTTCAACGTTCTGAAACAATAACTTAATATTTGTAAAGTGTTTTGCTTGACTTTTGACAATCTTTTCATCACAAAAGAAAAGCTGCGGAAACATGTCCACAGCTTTTTTCCAGTTTATTTAGAAAGCTCAATGGCTTCCTGAGTAAAAATTCTTTTGATGTCATTTTTAGTTTTTGCTTGGAAATATTCACCGCCGCCGGCTGCTGCGATGCTTGTCAATTGTCCGTGAAAATCTCCTTCATAATCAAAGCCGATCACGTTGACAACCGCATTAGCTTTGCGCAGTTCTGTTGCGACTTTTACCGGATTGCCTCCGCATGTTTCCTCACCGTCTGTCAGCAGGTAAACAACGTTTTTCCCGTTGTTGTTCAGCTGGTCAAGCGCGTTTTTGGCATCTTGCAGCGCGTTTGCGATCGGTGTCCATCCAGTCGGTCCGATGCCGTTTAATGAGTTGCGGAAGCTTTGCTCGTCATACGTTTGGAACCCGTACACTCCTCTGATTGCATTGCAGGATTGTACCTTTCCGGAATTTTTATTGTTTCCCTCTGAACCGAAAACTCTCATGAGCACGTTTGCATTTTCAAGCTTAGAACCAAAGCTGAACGCCTCATTTTTGGCAAGCTCGTATTTTGAGACCCCTCCGATCTTTTTAGCCATGCTGCCGCTTGCATCAAGCATAATCGCAACGTTAGGCGAATCTTCGGCAACTGTTACCTCCTGTTTTTTCTCAGCTGCGAAAGCAGGCGAACCAAGGCTAAGAACCATAGCGGTCAAAATGCCCAATGTCAGTTTCTTCTTCATTTCTCCCTTTCCCCTTTCTGAAATAAAGTCGTTAACACATTAATATCGTAGAAGAACACCAGGGAGAAATAAATAGGGCATGTCTCCTTTTCCTCGTTATTCATTTCAGCATACAACAAGCGGATAAAATAGACTTTATAACCTGTGAACCCTTATGTTGACACGGAATTCACGGCCTTTTGACGCTGTTCAGCAAGCCCTCCGGCACAGATTCTTGAAATATTTGTATAATATTTTGGTGTACTTCAACTTCATGAGAATGCCAAATTTTGATGACATTCAAAAAGACGCCGCCAATCAGGCAGACGTCTCTTTTTTATTTTTTCGCCATGTATTTATTTAAAAATTCATCAGCATTGGCTACGGCTGTTCCTTTGTAATAATACTTGACGATCTCTTCTGCTTTCTTGCCGTCTTTCGCCATATAATGCGCTCCGTATTGGCTCATTCCTACTCCATGTCCAAAACCCCTTGTCGTGACGGTAATCTGATTCCCGTCGCGTTTCCAATCAAAGTCTGCCGATTTGAGGCCGAGCTTTTCCCGAATATCTCTCCCCTCAAGCTTCTTTCCATTGATGACGGCAGTCGCTACGCGTTTTCCCGGCGTTCTTTCAGTGATCTCCCCGATGCTGTTTGAGCTGGGCAGTTTGACTCCAAGCTTTTGTTCAAATTCAGCGACAGTAAACGTTTTATGGTTCAGGAATTTCGGCGACTTTGTATCCCAGGAGCTTTTCACGCTTTGCAGGTAGGGAATATCACTTGTCCAATAGGCCCCTGCATTCTCCGTGTACCCGTTGCTCGTCGAGAAAAATGAAGCGTCAATCGGCTTATGCTCATAGGTTAAAATTTTGCCTTGCGTACTGGCTACAGCGTCGGTCACTTTTTTGATTTTCCAATCGTAATCCTTCTTCCACAGCCTGCGGAGTTCCTCTTTGTTTTTATACACCTGGAACATCTGCGTATCATCGACGAGCGAGCCTTTCGGCGATTGTACGGCTTGCTCTGATACCATTTGCCTCACAATATATGTGCGGGCCGCGAGCGCTTGTGCTTTTAAAGCTTCGATATCGAAATCAGCCGGCATTTCCGAGGCAACGACACCGATGACATACTCTTCAAGCGGAATGTCTTCAACTTTCCGGTCAGCCGTTCTGTAGACCGGAATTGAAACGGGAGACTCTTTTAAGGTGACTTTCTTTTTTTCCTCATGTTGCTGAGCGTGTTTTTCTGTTTTGATTGTCCCCGGCCCCCCGTGAGAAGGGAGGACAAGCAGTGTTGGTATGAGTAAAATCAGCATGCAGATTCCTGCTAGTACAATAAATAGCTGTTTCAAATCAGTGCCCCCATTTCTGTTTTGTCTCTTTCATTTTATGGGCGGGGACAAGCTAATATGACTGTACTTTTCAACTGCGGCTGCGTATTTTAAAAGCCATTCTTGTGCATAATGATAGATATGGGAGGCATACTGATATAGAATACTTGAAACGTAAAAATCAGTATGCCGTATGACATACTGATTTCACGTTGATTTATGCATTTAAATCGGATACAACTTCTTTATTTTCAATATGAACTGCTTCTTCATCGTTAACGCGTTCAATATTAGCGCCAAGACCGGCAAGTTTTTGGTGGAAGTTGACATATCCCCGGTCTAAATGTTTTAATTCGGTTACGCGTGTATGACCGTCAGCGACAAGACCAGCAAGGATAAGAGCTGCGCCGGCGCGAAGGTCCGTTGCGGCCACCTCAGCACCTTGAAGCTGCACGGGACCATTAATGATGACAGAACGGCCTTCGATTTTAATATCTCCGTTCATACGGCGGAATTCTTCCGCATGCATAAAGCGGTTCTCAAAGACGGTTTCTGTGATCATGCTGGTTCCATTTGCGCGCATCAAAAGAGCCATCATCTGTGACTGCATATCAGTCGGGAAACCTGGATGTGGCATTGTTTTTAAATCAATAGGCTTCAATTCAGAAGGACCGATAATCCGAAGACCGTCTCCTTCTTCCAAGATTTGAACGCCCATTTCTTCCATTTTCGCAATTAAAGATGTTAAGTGCTCAGGAACCGCTCCCTTTACCAGTACGTTCCCTTCGGTAATCGCCGCGGCAACCATGAACGTTCCCGCCTCAATCCGGTCAGGAATAATGGTATGCTTTGCACCATGAAGCGCCTTAACGCCTTCAATTTTAATGGTGCCTGTACCGGCACCCCGAATTTTACCGCCCATTGCATTGATATAGTTAGCCAGATCAACGATTTCAGGCTCTTTAGCAACGTTCTCGAGCGTTGTCGTGCCCTCAGCTAAAGCTGCAGCCATAATCAGGTTTTCAGTTGCTCCGACACTAGGGAAATCAAGGTAAATTTTCGCTCCTTGAAGACGGCCTTCTACAGTCGCTTCAATAAAGCCGTTTCCAACCTTAATTTTTGCCCCCATTGCTTCAAAGCCTTTTAGATGCTGATCGATCGGTCTTGAACCGATTGCACATCCTCCAGGCAAAGCCACTCTCGAATGACCTGTGCGAGCAAGAAGCGGACCCATCACCAATACAGATGCGCGCATTTTACGAACATATTCAAACGGAGCTTCCGTAGACAAAGTGCGAGATGCATCAACCGTTACTGTATTATTTTCAAAATGTACATTTGCGCCTAAATGACGTAACACTTCGTTAATCGTATATACATCGGAGAGCGTAGGCACATCACATATTACGCTTTTTTCTTCACTGGCTAATAAAGATGCAGCGATAACTGGTAAAACGGCATTTTTTGCTCCTTCAACTTTGACTGTGCCGTTTAACTTTCGACCGCCGCGGACGATGATTTTTTCCAAGGTATTCCCCTCCGCGTCCCAATTTCTCTATATTAATATTCAGTCGTGACGATTGGTGTGCCAACCGTGACGGTAAGTTTTTCGCCCATTCCCGCATTTCTAAGCGAGACTTGCAGATTCATAAGGTGTTTTTCTGTCTTGATGGATTCTTTCCACTCGTTAGTGTAAGCAGAAATAGAAACGAAATTTGGTTCGATTAAATCTTCAACTGACTTTGCATCAAATTCATGTACTAGTTCATTTGCTTTTTTTTGCAAAACAACATTCATCATACCATTTAAATGGCCCTTTAGACAAGTAAATATTGCGGTCTTTTCTCGCATTATGTCGAATGCATCCCGTTCAAACTGCTTATATGTAGCATTCCAGTTTTCCCGTGGTCCCGCGCCTTTTTGCTCATACAATAAATACGAAACAAGTCTCTGGTTTTTGTGGGTGGATACCAAATGTATTTTGGAATTGATGTGATTTTTTTTGTCCTGAAAAACACCTGTCGCTTTAACTGTATCATCGTCTTCCCGAGTTAAAGTCCATTGATATTGTCGATGCTGTTTCTTGAAATGTTTCAGTTTTGCAAAAAAATCTTTTTCACTTAGGGTAAGCTGCTTTTTTGTATGCAGGGTCCATTCTTCAAGCTCGACATCATGGCGGCTCAAACCTTCAGCCAGCTGTTCCAGCGGCGTATTGCCCGCTGCTTCAAGCGATTGAAAGACATGAACAATTAAAAATAAAACCACAATAAAAATGAGGGCATTAACCGTTTGTTTTGTCTTCATTCCGCATCATCCTCTCCTACTCTCCATTGTTGACGGATCGCAGGAAAAGCATACGTGGAAAAACAAGGTCCCAGGTGATTTTGCGGAACGCGGCGTTACCCACATTCGTCCATTCCCAAAAATTCTTTTACTCAATCATGAAAATAAATTTTGAAGCTGTCTGGAATAATAAAGATAGTCCAAGAAAAAATTGCTGACGGTGGAGCCGACGGCGATTGTAATGATGATCATTAACACCCTCGCCTGAATGACTTTTCCTTTCCTGATAAGCGGATCAATATTGACCGCCAGAAGAGCCCACCAAGTCAATGCAATAAAAAAAAGATGAACGATGATACTGACAGCAGCCTGTTGTCCGATCTCTTCCATTATTGATGACGCCTCCTTACGTTCAGCCGTTCTGGTGCTTCCGGCCTGCCTAGTCTCTTCTGCTGTAGGGTAAAGGAATGATGCCGGTCATTTCAAGTCATTTTAACAGTTTTGATGTTTCATGTTAAGACGTTCAGGGATAGAACTTTTTCCCATAGATGGAGTATCCTCTGTTGCCTGAGGCGTATGTTGAGGAGCTTACTTGAATGTCTTACGTCCTCTTTTTGGTGGAAGAGAACATAGCTTACTATTTTGTATTATAGATAGATTCAAACTAAAAAGGCGAACAATTTGTGAACATTTTTCAACATTTTCAATTCTGTTTGATCATGAATATAAAAGAACCCTTCCCATCCTTAAATATGGGAAGGATCCTTATCTTTATCTCGCAACATCCAACCGGTTAATCGCACGTTTTAAAGCAAGCTCTGCCCGAATAATGTCAACATCTGGAGTTTGCTTCTGCAAACGTTCCTCGGCACGCCGTTTTGCGGCCAAGGCGCGTTCTTTGTCAATTTGTTCAGATGTTTCCGCCGTCTGGGCCAGAATGGTGACATGGTCAGGGCGGACTTCCACTATCCCCCCGCTGACGGCAACCAGCTCAGTTTGACCGTCTTTTTTCAGACGGACTGCAGCAATTTTTAGCGGAGCAACCGTCGGAATATGGCCGGGTAAAATACCAAGCTCACCGCTCTCTGCTCTAACGCTTACCATTTCTATATCCGCATCGTATACTGGGCCGTCGGGAGTAACGATATTGACTTTTAAGGTCTTCATGCTTTTACCCTCCTAGGACCAGATTATACTTCTACACCCATTTCTTTCGCTTTTTCGACAACTTCTTCGATTCGGCCGACAAGACGGAAAGCGTCCTCTGGAAGGTGATCATACTTACCTTCAAGGATTTCTTTAAAGCCTTTTACCGTTTCTTTGACAGGAACGTAAGAACCTTTTTGTCCTGTAAACTGTTCAGCTACGTGGAAGTTTTGCGATAGGAAGAACTGTACGCGGCGCGCACGGCTGACGACAAGCTTATCATCGTCAGAAAGCTCATCCATACCGAGAATCGCAATGATATCCTGAAGCTCTTTATAGCGCTGCAGGATTTGCTGTACTTGGCGGGCCACTTGATAGTGCTCTTCTCCGACAATTTCTGGCGCAAGTGCACGAGAAGTTGAAGCCAGAGGGTCAACCGCAGGATAAATACCCATTTCAGACAGCTTACGCTCAAGGTTTGTTGTCGCATCCAAGTGAGCGAACGTTGTTGCCGGTGCCGGGTCAGTATAGTCATCGGCAGGAACGTAGATCGCCTGAATCGATGTAACAGAACCGACATTTGTAGAAGTGATCCGTTCCTGAAGCTGACCCATTTCAGTTGCAAGCGTCGGCTGATAACCAACCGCTGACGGCATGCGTCCAAGAAGTGCAGATACTTCAGAACCGGCTTGAGTGAATCGGAAGATGTTATCGATAAAGAACAATACGTCCTGGCCTTCTTTATCACGGAAATGCTCTGCCATTGTAAGTCCTGTCAAGGCAACGCGCATCCGCGCACCAGGCGGCTCGTTCATCTGACCGAAGACCATTGCCGTTTTGCCGATAACGCCGGAATCTTTCATTTCATAGTAAAGGTCGTTTCCTTCACGCGTACGCTCGCCGACACCTGCGAATACAGAGATACCGCCGTGCTCTTGAGCGATGTTGTTGATTAGCTCCTGAATCAGGACGGTTTTTCCAACTCCCGCTCCTCCGAAAAGGCCGATCTTTCCACCTTTGATATATGGAGCGAGCAAGTCGACGACTTTAATACCTGTCTCTAAGATTTCAACCTCTGTTGATAGCTGATCAAATTTTGGAGCTTCTCTGTGAATCGGATCTTTGGTAGCATCAGCCGGAAGCGGCTCATCCAAATCGATGTTTTCCCCGAGTACATTAAATACGCGTCCGAGTGTCACGTTTCCGACCGGAACGGAGATCGGCTCTCCCAGGTCGATGGCTTCCATTCCGCGCGTAACACCGTCAGTTGAAGCCATTGCAATCGTACGAACTGAATCATCACCCAAGTGAAGCGCTACTTCAAGGGTAAGTTCGATATCTACTTCATTCTCGTTCTGCGCTTTATGTGTAACTTTAATCGCATTATATATTTCAGGCAAGTGACCGTCTTCAAAACGAACGTCAACGACCGGTCCCAATACCTGGCTAACGCGTCCTTTTTTCATCTCTATCCCTCCTGACAAGCTTTTTCTATTCTAAGGCAGCTGCACCGCCGACAATTTCCGTAATCTCCTGCGTAATCGCCGCCTGACGAGCACGGTTGTAAGACAGCTCGAGGTCAGCGATAAGCTCTTTCGCATTGTCCGTTGCGTTTTTCATCGCTGTCATCCGCGCAGCATGTTCACTCGCTTTACTGTCCAGAATCGCGCCGAAAATCAAGCTCTCAGCGTACTGTGGCAGAAGCACTTCCAAAATTTCTTCTTCGTCCGGTTCAAATTCATAGGAAGTTCTTTTTTTGTTTGGCGCTATATCTGATAAGGGCAGCAGCTTTTTCTCCGTCACCTCTTGAGAAATCGCGCTGACAAAGTGGTTGTAGAACAAGTAAAGTTCATCAAAGGTCTCATCGATAAACATTTGTATCGTACTGTTCGCCAAATCCTTGATTTCCGGAAAGGACACTTCATCCCTGATTCCGGTCATTTCGGAAATGACCGGGATGCCGCGTTTTTTGAAAAACTCGCGCCCCATTTTCCCGATCGCGATGACCGCATATTCGTCTGTTGACTGATGGCGCTCCTGGATTTTCTGGTACGCTTTGCGGAGAACGTTTGCGTTAAAAGCGCCGGCAAGCCCGCGGTCAGACGTGATGACCAGATAGCCGGTCCGCTTTACGGGACGGCTCGACATCATCGGGTGCGTTCCCGTGTATCCAAGCGCAATATCAGCAACGACTTCCTGCATTTTCTCCATGTATGGAACGAACGATTTCGCCTTACTCTCAGCGCGGTTCAGCTTTGAGGCAGAAACCATTTGCTGAGCTTTGGTGATTTGACTCGTCTTTTTATTTGAAGTAATTCTGGATTTAATATCCCGTAATGAGGCCAAAAGGTTTCACCACCTTTTTGTTTTCAAATTCACTTCGAATTTACGTGAAAAAGAGAGAAAAAGAAGATCTTTTTCTCACTTCAAATGTTTAGTTGCTAGGTGCAAACGTACGTTTAAAGCCTTCGATCGCAGCCTTCATGTCTTCGTCGTCAGGAAGGTTTCCTGTCTGAGCAATTGAATCGAGGAGATCTTTATGGTTTTGATCAAGATACATAAAGAACTCTTCTTCAAAGCGTCTGATGTCCTCTACAGGCACATCATCGAGGAATCCGCGAGTCAGGGCATAAAGAATGGCAACCTGCTTTTCGACGCGGAGCGGCTGGTGCAGATCCTGCTTCAGAACTTCAACTGTACGGGCTCCGCGATTCAGCTTAGCCTGTGTCGCTTTATCAAGGTCAGATCCGAACTGTGCGAATGACTCAAGCTCACGGTAAGATGCCAAGTCAAGACGAAGCGTACCGGCTACTTTTTTCATCGCTTTGATTTGCGCAGATCCGCCGACACGGGATACCGATAATCCAGGGTTGACGGCAGGACGCACGCCTGAGAAGAACAAATCAGACTGCAGGAAGATCTGTCCGTCAGTGATTGAGATAACGTTTGTCGGAATGTAAGCTGAAATGTCGCCAGCCTGCGTTTCAACGAACGGCAATGCTGTTAAAGATCCTCCGCCTTTTGCGTCGCTCAGTTTTGCAGCGCGCTCAAGCAAGCGGGAGTGCAGGTAGAATACATCCCCTGGGAATGCTTCACGGCCTGGAGGACGGCGCAGCAGCAAGGAAAGTTCACGATAAGCCGTCGCCTGTTTTGAAAGGTCATCATACACAACCAGCACGTGTTTTCCGTTGTACATGAATTCTTCACCCATCGTAACACCCGCATACGGCGCAAGATACAAGAGCGGTGCAGGCTGGGAAGCGGAAGCTGTGACAACGATGGTATAGTCAAGCGCGCCTTTTTTGCGCAGCGTTTCAACGACACCGCGAACAGTCGATTCTTTCTGACCGATCGCAACATAGATACAAATCATGTCCTGATCTCTTTGGTTCAGGATCGTATCAATCGCAATCGATGTTTTTCCCGTCTGACGGTCACCGATGATCAGCTCACGCTGGCCGCGGCCGATTGGAATCAGCGCATCGATCGGTTTAATTCCCGTTTGAAGCGGTTCATGAACGGATTTACGATCCATAACACCAGGTGCCGGGCTTTCGATCGGACGGGTTTTGCTTGTGAGAACCGGGCCCATTCCATCTACAGGTTGACCTAGCGGATTGACAACGCGGCCGAGCAGCTCTTCACCGACAGGAACTTCCATGATCCGGCCGGTTCTTTTGACTTCGTCACCTTCACGGATGTCTTTGTAAGGTCCCAAAATAACGATACCTACGTTTGATTCTTCAAGGTTCTGAGCTAAGCCCAGCACACCGTTTGAAAATTCGACAAGCTCACCTGCCATACAGTTATCAAGGCCGTGCACGCGTGCGATACCGTCACCGACCTGAATTACCGTACCTACGTCGTGAACTTCTATTTCAGACTGATAATTTTCAATTTGCTGTTTAATAAGAGTGCTAATTTCTTCAGCTTTGATGCTCACTTAGGTTTCACCCCTTCTTTCGATTTTCGCCTGCTAATTGACGTTCTATCCGGTCAAGCTTTCCTCTTACACTGCCGTCATAAATACGGTTTCCGATGCGGATTTTCACACCGCCGATCAGATCCGGATTCACTTCGTTTCTAACGCGCAGTGAAGCGGCGCCTGCTTCTTTTGCAAACACTTGAGAAAAAGAGGAAATTTCCTCTTCGCTGAGCGGTTTTACAGAGTATACGATCGCATCTTCCGTCCCGCGGTACCTGTTCGCCATTTTGACATATTCGTCCGCGAGATCCGGGACGATTGACGTGCGGCTGCGGTCAACGAGAAGATAAAGCGTATGTAAGACTGCAGTCGAAACGGATCCGAACGAGTCTTTTAAAATCTGCTTTTTCTTTTCAGCGGGCACTTTAGGATGACTCAGAACGGCATTGAGGTCTTTATGATCAATAAATATCTTCTTAACGACGGTCAGCTCTTCTTCTATTTCATTGACCTGCTTGGATTCAAGGGCAATGTCAAACAGAGCGGCTGCGTAGCGTTTGGAGACAGCTGATTGGCTCATCGGCTTTCTCCTACTTCTTTAAGATAGTCTTGGATCAATTTTTCCTGGGCTTGTTCGTCCAGCTCTTTTTCGATCACTTTAGAAGCGATCATCACAGACAATGATGCAACCTGCTCGCGCAGCGCGCTGACAGCCTGGTCTCTTTCTTTGACGATCTCGCTTCTGGCTGATTCTTTCATGCGTTCTGCTTCCTGGCGCGCAGCCTTGATGATTTCATCCTTTTGCTGTTCACCCAGTTTTTTCGCGTTTTCAATCAGAGACTGGGATTCTTCGCGTGCTTCTTTCAAAAGCGCCTGCTGCTCTTCAATGAGTTTCTTCGCTTCTTCATTCTTTTTCTCGGCAGAGGAGATCTCTCCGGTAATGTAGTCTTCACGCTCTTTCATTATATTTAATAGCGGCCCTAAAGCGTATTTCTTCAAGAGCGCTAACAAAATCAGCATGGCAACAAGCTGGAACAGCATTGTTCCGGCGTTAAACCCTACTCCAGCACCCATAACCTGTGGTAAAAAAGACATCGAATACGGCAACTCCCTTCTTGCAGATTATCTCTCCGAGGCCATCGAAAAATGTTCTCCCTCTTTTTTCAGGAGGATGTTTCTTCCGGCCGTTATGACAGTTCAAGCAACCATAAAGCAATGGCGAAGGCCTCTTGCAGTGATCTTCGCCATTTACCAGTTTAATATTCGCTTTTAGCTGAAGAACGCTAAGAACGCAATTACAACAGCGATAATCGGAAGGGCCTCAACCAACGCAACCCCGATGAACATAAGGGTTCTCAATTCTTTTCCAGCCTCAGGCTGACGAGCGATTCCTTCTACTGTACGTGATACGATAAGTCCGTTACCAATACCTGCACCAAGTGCACCTAATCCAATTGCGATTGCAGCTGCTATTAAACTCATGAAAAAGTTCCTCCTTTAAATTGTTATCCTTATCGGATATGTCTTATTTTTAGTGTTCATGACTTACTTTGTGAGACATGTAAACCATTGTTAACATCGTGAAAATGAATGCCTGGATTGTACCTATGAACAAGCTGAATGCCTGCCATGCAAGCATCGGCACAACCGCACCAATCGTTCCAACCAGCCCCAGGAAAATGCTTTGAGAATAGAAGTTGGTTGCCAGTCCGGCAAGAAGGCCGAGCAGAATTTCGCCGGCGAAAATATTACCGTAAAGTCGCAATCCCAATGTTAATGTATTCGCAAATTCTTCAATGATTTTCAGCGGCACCAAATATGGAATCGGTCTGAAAAATTCTTTGGTATACTCCCCCACCCCTTTTCTTTTTACTCCGTAATAATGAGTAAGCCCCATAACCATTACGGCGAGGGTTAAAGTAACGGCCGGATCGGCTGTCGGGGATTTCCACCATAATTCATGGCCTACTGTAATGGAAAACGGAAGGCCGAGCATGTTGGCAACAAATATGTACATCAGCAGGGTTACGCCAAGAGCGAGAAAGTCTCTGCCGACTTTAAGATCCATTGTGCTGCCGATAATATTGCGAACAAAGTCGACAATCCACTCCATAAAGTTCTGGGCTTTCGTCGGCCGGATCGCGAGTGTTCTTGTGGTCAGCACCGCTATCAGAAAGACGATGATGCTTGTCACAGTAATCATTAAGATACTTGATACATCAAAGTTAAGGCCTAAAAAGTTAACAACTCTTGATTCGTGCAAAGGGTTTTCACCTCTCTTCCATTGATGAACGTTTTAGCTGGATAAAGGAATCTATCATAATGACAGGATAAATTGTCATCAACCCCACAATGACGCCTGCCAAATGAATATATTCAGGGTATTTATAAGCAATGGCCGCCGCGATAATGGCGTTGCACAATCTGGAAGCAGTCCCGAGAGAACGGATCATTTTGCCTTTTGCCACTGCTTTATCGAAGGCCTGCATCCTTTTGGTCAGCAGCCAGAGATTGAAATAGCTGAAAACAGTGCCTGTAATCAGGCCTAAAAAAATTGCCTGATATGGCAGAAATCCATAGCCTAACACGCAGACTGCTAAAATATATAGGACATATTTTTGTTGCCTACGGAATGAAAGACTCGCATCGGTCATCAAATACGCTCCTGATGTGAAAATTTTAAATCTATCTTACGATTACGGTAAACTAGGCGGTCTGACCATTTTACAGAACGTAGTGTTCTGCTCAAGACTTCACACAGTCCGAAATTTCACGGGCCGGTGATCTGTCTGTCGCCTGCAAATATGGGGTTTTCAAAGGATTTTAACAGAGGACTGGTCATTATGATAACCGCTATGAAAACCTTATCATAATAGCCTATTTTAGCATACAATAGCCCCCCTGAGGTGTCAATCTGTTTAAAGTTAAAAAACTATTCATATTCACAGCAGCTCTCACAAAATGTTCACAAATTCGCCTCATTTAAGACGCACACATGTTTAATTATGGTATAAAACACAAAAAAAGAAAACCCTTTTTCAGGATTTTCTTACATTATTTCGTTCCGAACATGCGGTCCCCAGCGTCGCCCAATCCGGGAACGATATATCCTTTTTCATTTAGTTTTTCATCCAGAGCGGCAATGTAAATGTCAACATCAGGATGATGCTTCTGCACTTCGTCCACACCTTCCGGAGCAGCGATCAGACACATAAAACGGATATTTTTTGCCCCGCGTTTCTTCAAGCTGTTCAGCGCCTCTACCGCCGAACCTCCGGTTGCCAGCATCGGATCGACGACGATGAATTCGCGTTCTTCAACATCGGATGGAAGCTTGACATAATACTCAACAGGCTTCAATGTTTCAGGATCACGGTAAAGCCCGACATGTCCGACTTTTGCAGCAGGAATCAACTTCAAAATTCCGTCTACCATTCCAAGCCCTGCTCTCAGAATCGGAACAACCCCGAGTTTTTTTCCGGCGATGACGTTTGACTTTGCCATTTGCACAGGAGTTTCTACATTCACTTCCTCCAGCGGCAGGTCTCGCGTAATCTCAAATGCCATCAGCGTTGCAACCTCATCAACAAGCTCTCTGAATTCTTTCGTTCCGGTCTTTACGTCCCGGATGTATGTAAGCTTATGCTGTATAAGAGGGTGATCAAACACATATACCTTTCCCATATCCGTTTTCAGCTCCTTTTTTTCACACACTTCTATTGATTCTACATAAAAAAACAGCTTGTTTCAACAAAAATCAGGAGACAATTTTATGAAAAAAACCGCCCCTTTTCGGAGCGGCACAAATATCTTAGTAATCAAGCCCGGTATACAACGGGAATCTGTTTGTCAGCGCTTCTACACGCTGTTTTGCTTCTTCAAGCTTCGCTTCGTCTTCATGGTTTTTAAGAGCGAGCGCGATGATCGCTCCCACTTCTTCGATCGCTTCCAGATCAAAGCCGCGGCTTGTCACGGCTGCTGTGCCGACGCGGATTCCGCTCGTTACGAAAGGTTTTTCAGGATCATAAGGAATCGCGTTTTTGTTGACGGTAATGCCGACTTCATCAAGTACATTTTCAGCCACTTTTCCGGTTATGCCGAGAGAGCGCAGGTCGACCAGCACAAGATGGTTATCCGTTCCGCCGGATACGAGCTCGATACCCTCTTTTTTCAATGTTTCAGCCAAGCGCTTCGCATTGTTAATGACATTTTGGGCATATGTTTTGAATTCGTCTTTTAAAGCTTCGCCAAAGGAAACAGCCTTTGCAGCGATCACGTGCATTAACGGTCCGCCTTGAATTCCAGGGAAGATCGACTTGTCGATTTGTTTCGCAAACTCTTCACGGCAAAGAATCATGCCGCCGCGCGGTCCGCGAAGCGTTTTATGAGTTGTCGTCGTCACAAAGTCAGAGTAAGGAACAGGATTCGGGTGAAGACCTGCTGCTACAAGTCCGGCGATATGCGCCATGTCTACCATCACATAGGCTCCGACTTCATCAGCGATTTCGCGGAACTTTTTAAAATCGATGGTGCGCGGATATGCGCTTGCTCCGGCCACAATCAGCTTAGGCTTATGTTTGAGCGCTTTTTCACGGACATCTTCGTAATCAATATACTGCGTCTCTTTATCAACGCCGTATTCCACGAAGTTGTACTGAACACCGCTGAAGTTGACAGGGCTGCCGTGCGTTAAATGTCCGCCGTGAGCGAGGTTCATTCCCAATACGGTGTCACCGTGCTCCAAAATCGTGAAGTATACCGCCATGTTCGCTTGTGCACCGGAATGCGGCTGAACGTTGACGTGCTCGGCGCCGAAGATCTGCTTGGCGCGGTCGCGCGCGATATCCTCTGCCACGTCTACATGCTCACATCCGCCATAGTAGCGTTTTCCAGGATATCCTTCCGCATATTTATTTGTTAAAACCGAGCCTTGAGCTTCCATAACCGCTTCACTTACAAAGTTTTCAGAAGCGATCAGCTCAATCTTCGACTGTTGACGTTTCCGCTCATCTTGAATGGCGCTAAAAACTTGTTCATCTTGCGCAGGTAAATGTTTCATCAGCGAGATCCTCTCCTATCTGTTTCCATTTCGTTAATTATACCATCTCATTGTACACGGTTTTTCATGCAAATGTAAGAGATTATTTTTAAAAATCGTTTTTTATTATTGGAAAAACCGAATATTAAACGAATAGACAAATCATATAGTTCGACATATCATTTGTTTAAAAATTATTCTGATAAAGAAAAAAGCCTGTCCGGCTCTTCCTTCCGCTACTCCGCTTCATACACGGCGCGGACGCCTCCAATCAGCTTCGGCCTTGTCCGCGCAAGCGTCACGTGCGCTTCGCCCAGCTGTTTTTGAGAGACGCGGACAGGAACCGCCACAGGCTTTAAATGCATCCCTATAAACGTGTCGCCGATGTCGATCCCCGCATCAGCCTCTATTTGTTCAACAAGAACAGGAGCCTTCATATGTTTATAGGCATATGAAGCCATCGAACCCCCCGCTTTCGGAACAGGAACAGCGAAAACAACGGGAAGACGGTATGCTTTCGCCGTTTCTTCCTCGACGACCAACGCCCTGTTTAAATGTTCGCAGCATTGAAAAGCGAGAGCAATTCCTGTTTTGTTCCGGAGCTCTTCAAGACCTTTGTAGACCGCTTCAGCGATTTGCCCGCTTCCCGAAGTGCCGATGCGCCTTCCGGCCACCTCGCTTGTGCTGCAGCCGATGACGACGATCTGGCCGTCGCGCAAATTCGCCTGCTGATGAAATTCATCTAATATAGAACGCCATGTCTGTTCGAGATTTTTCATGATTGACGACACCCTTTATTCATGCTTGTCTTCATAATCGGCGATTTTTCCGATGCGGACGGCGTGCCGCCCGGCTGAAAACTCAGTCGTAAGCCAAACCTTTGCAATCTCTCTCGCTAAACCAGGGCCGATCACCCGTTCACCCATCGCAAGAACATTCGTGTCATTGTGCTCTCTTGTCATTTTCGCGCTGAAAACGTCGTGGACAAGGGCGCAGCGGATGCCTTTTACTTTATTGGCGGAAATGCTCATGCCGATTCCTGTTCCGCATATTAAAATGCCTCTGTCGGCTTCCCCGTCCGCCACTTTTTGCGCGACCGGAAACGCATAATCCGGGTAGTCCACAGATCCTGAACCGCATTCGCAGCCGTAATCTTCGTATTCGATGTTCAATTCATCCATCAATGCCATAATTTCTTTTCTGATATTGATTCCGCCGTGATCTGATGCAATGATTACTTTCATTGGAATGACTCCTCCTCGTTTGATGTGCCGCCAAAAGTCTCGCGGAGACCGTTAAGCAGTATACAGCCGATATATATTTCTGATTGATCATGTCTATTGTACCCGCTGCCGCTTGATTTGCAAACGCTCCTTAGCCCGCTTCTATTCCTGAGATTTCTTCGCCAGCATCTCTGCCAATTTGCTCAGCAGCTGCTCCAGCTCATCCCTCGTTTTTTGATAGTCGCTGAGGGAACCGCCGAACGGGTCAATGATGTCCCCGCTTTCCCCTTTGACATACTCTTTCAGCGTATAGATTTTATCTCGGCTCTCTGAAAATTCATGTGCTGCCAGCTGCTTGTGCTGCTCTGTCATCGTCAGTACAAGATCCGCCCATTCCACCTTCTCCTCGGAAAGCTGTGAAGATGTATGATTCAGGGCGATGTTTTTTTCAAAAAGCGCTTCGACTGCATATAAAGAAGCTTTTCCGTTTTCAGGAGCAAACAACCCGGCAGATTTGACGGAGACGTCCAGATTTTTTTCGGCAGCCGCAGATTTAAAAAGCGCTTCGGCCATCGGGCTGCGGCACGTATTTCCAGTACAGACAAATAATATGTTCAATCTTGTTCACTCCTTTGTTCATATTATAAAGGATTCAGCCGGAAAATAATAAAATCCGCTCCAGAAATCAAAAAAGAAGGGATCTCGCCCCCTCTTTTTCTAAGTTCCATTATGTTATGCAAAACAGAAAAAAGATTTTCTTCTTTCAATTAAATTGGCAGCAAAAGCTTCAGGCCGAAGCTCAGCAAGATGGCTCCTCCGAGCGCTTCACTGTAGGCGCCAAGCCATGTTTGAACCTTTTTTCCAAGCAGAAGGCCTGCCCAAGTTAACACCATGCTGAACAAACCGAACAAAAAGATCGTTAATAACGGTTTCGTCCCGTAAAGGCCGAGGCTGAGACCGACTGAAAAGCTGTCGAGACTGACACCGACGGCAAAAATGAATAAGCCGAAGCCGTGCGGAGAGATGATCTGCTCCCCGCTTTTATTAAAAGATGCGGCAATCATCTGAATGCCCAGCACCAATAAAAGTGCTCCCCCAAGATACCCCGCAAGCGCACCAAGCGCACCCGAAAGAAACTGTCCCGCAATCATTCCGCCAAGCGGCATGATGACATGGAACAATCCAATAATGACGCCGATTTGAAAGATTTGGTTCCTTTTCAGCTTGGCCATTCCCATTCCAAGACCGACTGAAAAGGCATCCATGCCGAGTGCAAAAGCCATGATCGAGAGCGTCAGGATTTCGCCTATTAACACGTCAACATTCATGCAATTCCCCCTTGGACACGCCAGCTTTTCTAGCTTATGCACGTCCAAAGGCGGATAGAACAAACCTGCTCAGGCTATGCCTCGATTACGCGGTGGCCTGCCGCTTTCAACAGCCGGTTCATAATCGCCCGGCCCACCCCTTCCTCAGGGAAAGACTCCGCAAAAATAAAACCGAGATCTTCGCCATCAAAGCTGCGGAGAGCGTCATACAACCCTGCGGCAACGGTTTCCAGCCGGTCTCTTCTGCCGCAAATGCGGACGGCATCCGCCTGATAGGCACCGGCCCGTTCCTCTGTTGTGAGGACACCGACTTTCATGCCGTCCTTCTGATATTGGTCGATCAGCCGTTGAATATCTTCAACGCCCCCGTTCACAATGGCAAGCGGGGCCTCCGGTGCATAATGCGTATATTTCATCCCGGGAGACATAGGCGCCTTTTTTTCGTCGGTGAGGCCCTGGTCAATCAAGACGGGGCCGGCCGTTTCTTCGAGCTGCTCTTTTGTGACGCCGCCCGGCCTCAAAATGACCGGGATTTCACCGGTGCATGAAACAACCGTTGATTCGACCCCTACTCCTGTAGGACCGCCGTCAACGACACCTGCAATCCGTCCGTTCAAATCGTGGACGACATGCTCGGCTTTCGTCGGACTCGGTTTCCCGGACAGATTGGCGCTCGGGGCCGCCACCGGAACGCCGGCCTGTCTAATCAGCTCAAGCGCCACAGGATGATCAGGCATTCTGACCGCGACCGTGTCGAGCCCCGCCGTCACCCTTGTGGATAACACCCCGGGCTTGCACGGCAGCACAAGGGTCAGCGGCCCGGGCCAAAAACGCTTCATCAGCATTTCGGCCTGAGGCGAATCAACCTCTGCAAATTCTGCGAGCTGTTCAATTTCAGCGATGTGGACAATGAGCGGATTGTCGCTCGGACGCCCTTTCGCTTCGTATATTTTAGCTACTGCTTCGCTGTGTTTGGCGTTTGCACCAAGTCCGTACACAGTCTCTGTCGGAAAAGCAACCGTTTCATTTTGTTGAAGCAGTCTTGCAGCTTGTGTAATTTGTGGACAGTTTGTGGACAAATCGCGTTTTACATCCACAGTCCATACTTTTGTTTTCATTAACATCAAAACTCCCTTAATAAAACACTAAAAACGTTAATAATTCATGTAAATCATGTTGAAAGTATAAAAGATGAAAGAAAAGAAAACAAGCGTTGTCCACATTTTGTGGATAACGCTTTTGAATCCGTGGATATCCCTGTGTATAAGTTAACGGCTAACTTGACGTTTTCTCCATTAAAACGGCTCCATTTACGTTCAGTGAGTCTGAAACATGCTCAGAGCCATCAAGCTCTTCAGGAATTGCCGCAGCTTGTTTAAAACCGAGCACTTCAAGGAAATCCATCGATGTTCGCTTATTGGCAATTAAATAAAGGGTTTGGATTCCCCGCTTCTCGCACAATACCTGCATGCTTTGAAACAAGGAAACGATGTGGCCTTGGCTGAGCTTGTCAGACACGACAAGCGAGCGCAGCAGCCCTTTTTTGTTTTCAAATTCCTCCATTCCGAGGCAGGCGACGATTTCATCGGGAGGGTCTTCCATCATGATAAACTGGCTCTTCGCTTCCTCAAGACCTTTATGGCTTGTCCCCGCCTTTTTTAAAAATGCTTCGATCGCATTCATGTCTTTCGTTTCCGCTAACCTCAATTGGTAGAACATCTTTTCACCCCGTTTTTTAACTTCTCTATCCAATCTATGAGGGCGACAGTAAAATATACCTTTTGATTTGGAAGAAAGCCGGCTATTCATTTTTCAATTTTGATTAGCAGGAACTAACGCTTTGAATGAGTATGCAAATAAACTCCGTACTGGTGATAAGACAGTTTCTCTTCTGCCGCGCAATGTGATTGGCGCATCAGAAAGGGGCAAAAGGTGTATATCCGAAAAGCAGTATTTCCCCCGAACCATTTTGGAAAATTATATCATATTCAAAAGCGTGAATAACCATCATGAAAAAACAAACAGTAAAAAACCGCCCTGCACGAAAGCAAGGCGGTCCCTTTAAGAAAAAAGCCCGGTAATCCATTCGACAAGAAAAAACTTCACTTCTTTGTCTTCTTTGTCTTCTTTATCTTTGCCAGATACCGCTACATCCGCCGCATCTGTTTTTTCTTCCCGGCTTTTTTCCCCGGCAGCGATTTGTTCGTCTTCAGGCGACTTTACGGCTTCCCCATTGGAAAAATCAAGAAAGCAAAGCGGCGGAAACAGGACGCACCACCAGTTGGCTCCCTCTCCCTTGCCTAATGTAATTAAAACAGCCTCATATTCTCCGGCCGGATACACCATATTGCCGTATAGCTTTGTCGGAAATGAAACTCGATCAAAACGGACAGACACGGATTGCCGGACATTTTCGCGTTTCATGACATCCTTGGCAACCTCTTTGATTTCGGGCAGCTTCGACCTGATGACTTGTCTCGCTTCCTCAACCGAGGTCAGGTTTTCCACCCATTTCGTAATTTGTTTATTGACCTCATCCCTGATTTTGCGTTTGACGCTTTGGTCGCTCCCGCTGTCGCTGTTTGCCAAAATCCGCAGCCGAATCGCTTCATCAGGAATCACGGCAGGCTTCCCGCCTGATGATTGGGCCGTCTCTTCCGTCGTGAGATTTGCTAGCGCTCCTATTAATAAAAGAAAAATATACATACAGGCAATGTTTGATTTCTTCATTTTCCCCACCGTTCCTCTCCGTTCTTCAACCTTTTCTAGCAACATTATGGTCAAAGATGGAACGGTTTAAACGGATGCTGAAAAAAATCCTACTAAGCTTGTAATCTCTTCCTAAAAGGTCTACATATCCAAATGGCTCTGCTTGTTTTTTTGCAGGCCGGATAAAAAAATCACCGCGCTGATCACCAGCAGCAAGCCCCCCAATCCACCAAACAGCAGAAACGGAAAGACAGCGGCTGCGCTTGCATCAATCGCCCAGCCGATCAAGAATGAAAGAAGCGCTCCTCCCAGACTTGCGGATGAAATGAAGAGACTGGTGATTTCCTCTGTAAAAGGCTTTCCAGCCAACGAGGCCAGAGTGACGGCGCACGGAAAAATGCCGGCTGCCGACAGCCCGATGAAAAATACGAGGAGCAGCTGTAATTGATGAACCGGAAACCACGCCAGAATCAAAAGCAAAACAGTCAAGGCTCCGGCACTGAAGATCAAAAAGGCAACGGAAGTTAAGCGTCCGCCAAAAATACTTGTCAATAAACGTCCGCACACCATTCCCGTCCAAAAAAACGTGACGCTGATGACGCTGATTTCTTCTGCTCCTTTTTCCAGCATCAGCGCCGGCAAAAAGTTTGCGAAATTGGTCTCGATACCCGCATATACAAAAGCGAATATGAGAAAGAGGAAAATGTTTTTTTCTTTCCTTCCGATTTCAAATATGGCTGACACAGTCGGTTTTTCCTGATAAGCCATTTGACCAGAAGCAGTGTCGGGGGTTTTTCTGCGCAAATAAACCACCCACATACACGCAAGCACAAAAACGAAGATAAATAAAGCATACAAGGGGAAATGCCAGGCATATCGTTCCGTAAGGATATAAATAAGAAAAGGAAACAGCAAAGCGCCTAATCCGAAAAAAACCTCTAAAATATTCATCCCTTTCGCATTTTTATCTTGTGCAATCACATACGCTCCCATCGTCGTTTCTAAAGTACCCGCGCCAAAGCCGAGCAAAAACCCCATGATGACAAAAAAGATGAACACATCAAAAAGAAAAACGCCTAAAAGCGTAACGAGAATAAGAAGAAGGCCAAACGTCAATACAGCCATATGAGAGGTGCGTCTGACAAATATCGGCGCAAGCAGGACGCCGATTAGAAAACCGGTAAATTGGAAAAAGATCAGGAAGGATAGATCATGAAGATCCCGATGATATTCTTGAATGATATACGGTGACAGGCTCCCCAGCAGGATATGGATAATCCCTACAAGAAAATAAAACGAACAGCCGAATAGAAATGTTTTTTTCATTAGACTCACTCCTTCGTTGCAGACCATAAAACCCTTGCGGCTTTTGGCACGGCCGGCAAGGGTTTTTCCCAATGCTAGTTTGCTTGTTTTGAAAGGGACAGCTGCTGACCTTTATTGAAAAATTCATTTAAATAAAACTGCGTCTTGTATCCATCTTCAAAAGTGGCAAGAGATGCGAAATTGCGATCCCGAATTCCGTTCATCCATTGGATCAGCTGAACTCTGAAGGAATCGGCCCATCCGTAAAATTCATTTTCAGGGTCTGTCAGCCACGTGTCCGGCATTGTTATCATCTGCTCCGTCAATCCCGTTCTCAGCAAAAACTGATTTTTCTGCCGTGAATGATAGTAAAATACGCCGTTTTGGCCATTGACCTCGATGCTAAAGCCGCATTCATCCGCTTTTGTGCATTTTGACGTAATCATATTGACAAACACATGATTTTCAAGCTGACCGTATACTTCAGAATGATCATCAACATATACCTGTTTTTGTTCTTTTTCTTTGACGACCGTCATCATTTTGACTTT
Source organism: Bacillus sp. FSL K6-0972 (assembly GCF_037976035.1). Lineage (NCBI taxonomy): Bacteria > Bacillati > Bacillota > Bacilli > Caryophanales > Bacillaceae > Bacillus > Bacillus sp. FSL K6-0972. The sequence continues at coordinate 3,961,799 of NZ_CP150260.1, forward strand.
TAAACTGTCCAGTTTAAACGGGCTGTCGAACAAATAGAGAATGAGATCGATTAAATGCACACCCAAATCTCCTAATGCCCCGCTCGTTTTGTTGCTTTTCGAATGATCGCGCCAAGTATATTTTTTTCTTCTCAAGGCGCTGTTTTTCTTAAAATGGACATTGATGGACAAAATATCTCCAAGTTCATTGCCGGATATCATATTTTTTAGGCGCTGAACAAATGTGAGATGGCGGTAATTGAAGCCCATGATCGGAATATAAGCAGATTGAGACGCCCTCTTTTTCATCTCCTCCGCTTCTTCCATTGAGACAGCCATCGGTTTTTCACACAATACATACTTACCTGCGGCCACCGCTTCAAGCGCATGTTCTTTATGGCAAAAGTTCGGCGATGAAACGATAACTGCCGTCGACTGATTCAGCAGCTCCTGCATACTGTTAAATACAGTTCCTCCGTATTCAAACGCACATTTACGCGAGGCAAGCGAGTTGATATCAAAAAACCCGGAAAGCTCGGCACCTTTGACTGTTGAAAGAGCTTTCGCATGAGCTTTTGCAATTCCTCCGGCTCCAATAATTCCGATTTTCATCTAAGGACACTCCTTATCGTTTGATATGGGCTTTTAGCACTTCTAAAATTCCAGCCGTATAGCTGCCTTCTGTCATACGGGAATGGAGCGACTTGGCTTCTGCTGTCGCATTCCCCACCAGATAACCATGTCCGGTTTTTTTAAGCATATCCACATCGTTTCCGCTGTCGCCGAAAGCAAATGAATTCTCCCTCTCTATCGCGAATTTATCCAATATAAAATCCACAATGTACGGTTTGCCTGTCCGCAAGGGGATAAAGTCCACATCATAGCTGTTTTCCGGATCGCCTGCCAAAGGGTTGCAGCGATTGATATTTACTCCTATTTCATACTCTCTTGCAAGTCGCCTGATGGCTTCAAGCGCCCTCTTATCTGTGCTCTCATCCGACGATCTATAGTAATAATTGATTTTATAGCGGGAAAAACCATGCTGAGTCTGAGGCACAAGCGCAATCTCATATTTTTCAGAGAGAGTCTGCTTGATTTCTTCGACCAGATCATGGGAGAAATTTGATTCTTGCAATCGGGCTTCCCAATCTTTATCAGAGACTTGGCCTTCTCCAGAGAAATAAGTGATGTCAGTGCCAAGATCACTGGCGACAAAATGCGGAAGATATCGAAAGCCTCCCCGCTTCATTTTTGCAAGAACGGATGACAGGCTGCTCCCGGTCACCCAGCCGAGCAAAATCTTGTGATCAAGATGGTGCGAATGAATAAATGTTTCAAGGTCCATGAGCGCTTTTCTCGATTCATCGGTGATGCTGTGGGCGAAATATGTCTCATCAAAATCGCAAAATACGGCGTACTTCGGCTTGTTTACATGCTGCAAAGTGTGAAAAGAAAGTGTTTCATGATACGACATCAATTAAAGCCTCCATTACTTTGTCTTGTTCTTCCACGGTGAGTCCCGGATAGAGAGGAAGTTGAAGCATTTGTTTATGCACTGATTCAGTGACCGGCAGAGATGTGTGCTGATAATTGGCTTTTACAAGCGGTGTGTTTTGATGATGGGATAAAACCGGGTAGTATATATCTGTTTGGACATTGTGAAATTTAAGCATCATGTCTTTGACTTGGTCTCGGTTTCCGTTTAATATTTTAATTGTAAACAAATGCCACACATGATCATCGGTCATTTGAGGCAATTTGATCAGACCTCTGTCTTCATACTGCTGCAAATGCGCAATATAACGATCTGCTAAATATAAGCGCTTCAGATTATTTAATGAAAGATATTTCATCCTTGCCAGTCCAATAGCGGCTTGCAGATTATCAATCTTAGCGTTAAAGCCGTAATCAGCCGCCTTTTTATTTTTTTGATTCAGTTCAAAGCCGTGATACATATATTCCATGCATGCGGATGCAAATGATGGATCATCCGTCACAATTGCGCCGGCTTTTCCGCAAGTGCCGAGATTTTTATACGGATTGAAGCTTAATATGGAGCAAAGGCTGTTTTTTCCCAGATCGGAAACGCCGATCGACTGGCAGGCGTCTTCAATAATCGGGATGCCGTATTTATCAGCGATTTTTGCTATGGCTTCCATGTCAGGCAGCTTTCCATAAAGGTGTACAGGCAAAATACATTTCGTTTTCAAAGTGACGCATGCTTCAATTTCAGAAGGATCCATGCAAAATGTAACAGGGTCAATATCGCAGAAAACCGGAGTGCCTCCAGCTGCAAGCACGGCGTTTTCCGTTGCAGCAAAGCTGTTTGCAGGCATAATGACTTCATCACCTTGTCCAACACCTGCAGCCTTTAGTGCGACAATCATGGCATCGGTTCCGCTGGAGGAAGCCATGACATGATTTTTTCTCAAAAGAGCGGCTATTTCAGCTTCAAATACGCCAACATAAGAACCACTTGTAAATTGCCCGGTCGGTAGCACGTCTTTCACCGCATGAATCACATCTTCTACTTCTTCATCTGTGATCAGTCGATGAAGCGGCATAAAATCAACTCTGGAGGGCAGGGAATCCATTCTGTTCAACAAATTGGCGCTCATGTTGAATTGGTCCTGCTGCAAAATCTCTTTTAATTTTTGATTTGCCAGTGTGTCGTCTATACGGCATTCACCAGCGAGCTTCCCTTCCTTCAAATCATTCAGAAGGACAAATAGCTGTTTGCTTGTGCAAGTCATGTTTTCACTTGCGGTTTTCATCAATTCCACCTCATTTTTATTATTTTGGGAAACTGTCATATTTCATGACATATGTTAAATGATGGAATCGATACCATAACAACTCTTTTTTTCAGGAAGTGACTTTATGCCTACGATTGACGAAATTGCAAAATTAAGTAATGTGTCAAAAACAACTGTTTCAAGAGTACTGAACGATCATCCCTATGTATCTGAAGAAAAAAGGAAGCGGGTTTTGGAAGTCATCGAAAAATTGGACTACATCCCGAACACGTCTGCACGAAAGCTCAGATCTAACAAAACGATGTTTCTCGCAGTGTCTGTCCCTCACGCGGACCACCCATTCTTCGCGCAGCTCATGAAGCATATGTCCGCTGAAGCGCTGAAACACCAATATAAAGTCATTGTGTTTCAGACGTTTTATCAAAAGCAGAATGAACTGAAAGTACTGGAGCTGCTCAAGAGGAAAGAAGTCGACGGCGTTATGTTATGCAGCCTTGAAAATGAATGGGAAGACATCAAAAAATACGTCAAATACGGTCCCGTGGTCTTGGCAAATGAATTCCACGCCGAAGCGGACGTGCCGGTGATCTGCTATGACGAATTCGAAGCCGGATATAAAGGAACGGAGCTTTTTATTCAAAAAGGGCATCATTTAATGGCCTTTTGCTGTGACACGATACATAGCAAGGCCCAGATTATGAGAAAAGAAGGGTTTATGAAAGCATTGTCTGATGCAGGTTTACGTTTCCAGGAGAAGTGGATGTTCAGCCACGCATTTACAATTCATGACGGCTTCCGCATTATGGACCAAATCCACAACATGTCCGAAAAGCCGACCGCCATTTTTACGGGAAACGACCAAGTGGCCGCAGGAATTATTAAAAGGGCCCGATATTATCAATATGAAGTGCCAAAGCAGCTTGCAGTGCTTGGATATGACAATCAATCGATCTGTGAGGTGACCGATCCGGAAATCACGACAATCGATATTCCTGTTGAAGAGCTGGCTCAAAAAGCCGTATGTGCAATGGTAAACCTTCTAAATGGGGAAAGCGGCTTACAGAGGGATGTCGTGACACTGTCCCCTACATTAAAAATTAGACAATCCGTTTAGGATATATATTAATCTTGAACTATTTTTTATTTTATTCAGATAAAAATTTTGTTAAAAAACAGTAAAGCAAGCCGCCTGAACGATCAAGGCTGCGGTTCCTATTTTCAAAACAAAAAGACCTCCGGGAATTTGAACCGCATCACACTTAACAATTGGAGGTGCAGTTTTCTTATGCTAAATTGACAGCTGAGGAAAAATACACGCGGTTAAAAGGCATTTTGCGGGGAATGAAGGACATAAACGGATCAAGATCAAATGAAAAGGCATGAGCCCGGTACAATACCGGAATCATGCCAGTCAAACTGCTTCATGAGATTTTATTTGTCTAACTTTTTGGGGTCACTTCATTTTCGGCGGTTTTTTTAACTATGTTGTTCAATGACCGCGCAGACGATGCGGTCTTTTCCATTAAGATCCTTCCTCACCCGCACGTCAGCATCAGGAAAGAAGCGGTGAAACATGTCTTTGACGGCATTCCCCTGTGCCCAGCCGATTTCAAACACCACCAGTGCCTGATCTGCGATGACAAATGGAATTTCCTTCATGAAACGCTTATAAAACTGCAATCCGTCAGCACCGTCCGTCAAAGCCCCGGCGGGTTCATGAAGACGGACAACATCTGACAACGTCTTCATATCTTCCTCAGATATATAAGGTGGATTCGAAACGATGACATCAGCTTTCTTCTGTCGCGTGATAAGCGGCTCAAGCAAATCGCCGCCGAAGAAATCCACTTTCGCCCCAAGCCGGTCGGCGTTGTGTCTCGCTGTACTTAAAGCTTGTTCCGAAATATCCGTCGCCGTGACGGAAAAACGCGGGCTCTCGAGGGCAAGGGTCACCGCAATCGCCCCGCTTCCTGTACCGACATCGACGGCTTTAAGACGATCTGGTCCGTGAAAAACTCTTTCCGCTTCGGAAAGGACCGCTTCAACGACTTCCTCTGTTTCAGGACGCGGAATCAGAACGTGTTCATTTACCGAAAATTCCCGTCCGTAAAAGGACTCTTTTCCGGTGATATATTGAACAGGCACTCCTTGATAATGAAGCTCGACAGATTTTTTAAACCTCGAAAAATCAGACTCTGATATGACATCATGGAAGCTTGCTAACAGTTTGCTGCGGTCGATGTTCAGCTGATCTGTCAGCAAAATTTCCGCGGCATTTTGGTCTCTTCCCGCTTCCGTCAAATAAGAAGAAGCCCACCTGAGGGCTTCGAAAATTGTTTTCATGTTTAGCTCTCCGCCTGCTGAAGCTTGCTTGCCTGGTCTTCGACGATCAGCGCGTCGATGACTTCGTCAAGCTTGCCTTCAAGGATCTGGTCGAGCTTTTGGATCGTCAAGCCGATCCGGTGATCAGTGACGCGGTTTTGCGGAAAGTTATACGTACGGATGCGCTCAGAGCGGTCTCCTGTTCCGACGGCGGATTTCCGGTTTTGATCATATTCAGCCTGAGCTTCCTGCTGAAATTTATCGTAAATTCGCGCGCGCAGAACCTTCATCGCTTTTTCTTTGTTTTTGATCTGAGATTTCTCATCCTGGCAAGACACGACAACACCTGTCGGAAGGTGGGTCAGACGGACGGCTGACATCGTCGTATTGACGCTTTGCCCTCCCGGACCGCTCGAAGCGAAGGTGTCGACGCGAATGTCTTTTTCATGAATGTCGACTTCTACCTCTTCAGCCTCAGGCAGGCAGGCTACCGTTGCAGTGGATGTATGAATGCGCCCGCCGGATTCGGTCTCTGGAACGCGCTGTACGCGGTGTGCGCCGTTCTCATACTTCAGCCTTGAGTATGCGCCGCTTCCATTGATCATAAAAATGATTTCTTTATATCCGCCTGTACCTGTCGTATTCGCTTCCATCACTTCTGTTTTCCAGCCTTGGAGCTCTGCGTAGCGGCTGTACATGCGGTAAAGGTTGCCGGCAAACAAAGCGGCCTCTTCTCCGCCCGCTGCACCGCGGATTTCCATGATAACGTTTTTGTCATCATTCGGATCTTTCGGGATCAGTAATACCTTCAGCTGATCTGTGAGCGATTCGATTTCTTCCTGCAGTTCGGAAATCTCCTCTTTGACCATCTCGCGCATGTCAGCGTCAAGCTTTTCTTCAAGCATCGCTTTTGCATCGCTCAGCTGTTCCGACGCGCTCCGATAACGTCTGTATACTTCAACTGTTTCTTGTAAATCAGATTGTTCTTTCGAATATTCTCTAAGCTTCTTCGGATCGTTGACGACCTCCGGATCGCTTAATAGTTCATTTAATTTTTCGTATCGGTCCTCTATCGATTTTAAACGGTCTAACACGCTATTCACCTCTGTTTGCTGTGCGTAACATTCTAATTATAGTATAGGGACTCTTCCCCGTCAAAACAACTTCGCCATTATCGGTAGCAGCCGCGTCTTTTGCTATACTTTTAAGAAAAAAGGAGCTTGACTCAATGCTGGAATCGATTCATCACATCGCCATTATATGCTCAGATTATGAAGCATCCAAAACATTCTATGTCGACAAGCTCGGACTTGAGATTCTGAGCGAAACGTACAGGAAGGACCGGGATTCATATAAACTGGATCTCTCAATAAACGGCCGCTATGTCATCGAGCTGTTTTCTTTTCCAGATCCGCCCGCACGCCTTACCAGACCCGAAGCTGCCGGACTCCGCCATTTGGCTTTCACGGTGGCCGATTTTGAACAGACCGTCAAGGAGCTCAAGCAAAAAGGCATCACTGCTGAACCGATCCGCACCGATCCCGGAACGGGCAAGCGCTATACGTTCTTCTCCGACCCGGACGGCCTGCCTTTAGAGCTTTACGAGGCATAGCAATGCCTGCACCATCTGGGGAAAAACCGCTTTCTTTGCCGAATCCCTTCTTCTTTTGTCTAACAGGAAGGAAGCTTTTCATTCAGGTCGAATACCCTTTTTAATGAACAGTTACAGGTTAAAAGGAGGTATCATATGAATACTGCTGATGCGGCAAATGAACTCGGGGTTTCAACCAAAACGGTGCAGCGCTGGGTTAAACAGCTGCAACTGCCCGCTTCCCGAAATGAGCTTGGCCACTACTTTTTCACGGAAGACGATATCGCCATTTTAAAAGAAGTAAAAGAGCAGTTGAAAAACGGTACGTCTATGCAGGATGTCACGATCAAACGCCCGAAAAAAACCTTCTTCATCAAGAAAAACGAAATGATTCAAACGAAAGACCCTGCACTGCAATTGAATGAGCGGCTCGAAGAAAGGCTGCAGCGTTTTTTAGAGCATGAACAGCTTGAACGCGAGCTGCTCCAAAAGAAAATCGCCGAACTGGAAAGAAAGCTGGAACAAAAAGCGGACGATGTCGTCTCCTATCAGCTTCTGCAGCAAAGGCGTGAACTTGAAGAAGAACGGCAGCAGATCAAACATCTCGAACAGAAAATCAGCGAATTGGAAAGCATGAACCGCCAGGAAAAAGATACAGCCGGCAGAAGAGAAGAAAAAAAACCGAAAAGCAAATTGAAATCGATCTTCTCGTTTTAAAGCGCAAAAAAGCTTGCAAGGCCATAAACCGGCTTCTTGCAAGCTTTTTCCTTATGCTGTAATTGCGATCAATATCGGCAGCGAAATAATCGACAGCACCGCACTGATTACAAACGCGGATGCCGTTTCCGCTTCCTGGCTTTCAAAGTTTGTAGCAATCATGGCCGCTACAGCAGAACCAGGGAATGCCACGAGCAGAACCGCTTTTGTCATGTCAGCGGAAGAAAGGCCGACGACCATCGCGATCACAAACATTAAAGCAGGCTGAGCAGCGACTTTTAATAAAGCGATGCTCAAAGCAGGCATGCTGAATTTGATTTTACGGATTCCGACAGTCACCCCGACTGCGAACAGGGCGATACCTGAAGTCGTATTTCCGAGCATATCAAGCATTTTCTGAGGCAATTCAGGGATTTGCAGACCGAATAATACAAGAATGATACTTGCAAGCGGTGCAAAAGCGAGCGGTTCAGACAAACCGTGTAAAATTGATTTTCCTGTTACCTTCCAAATGCTGTCTGTCGTTTCCGTTTGTTTTTTAGAAGAACGGCCGACAGTTCCGACGATGATCGCAAGAGGATCAAGCATCGCATTTACGACAATTCCCGTAATCGCGATCGGAATCGCAACTTCCTGCATGCCGAACAGGCTGCCCAATACAGGAATACCCATAAAGGCGAATGTCGGCTGTGCTGAGTTCAATGAGAACATTGAAGCATCTGTTAAATCGTATTTAAACAAAAATCGTAAAAGAAGCAAAATAATAACGTAAAATCCAACGATACCGACTACCAATGAAATCATAAGCGGAATCTGGCTGTAAAACTTATCTTTTGGCGTTGACAAAATGCTTGATACAAAGTGGGCTGGAAGCGCGTATTTCGTAACGAGCGTGCTTACCCCTTTTGCAGATTTAGCATCATAGCTTCCAAAGTGACCCGCGAACCATCCCAGCGCAATAACAAAAAATATTGGCGCAAGGAGGATTAAAATATTTAAAAAGTCCAAGACTGTTTCCTCCTCTATGTTGTCCCTTTCAGGGGACAAATTAACGGCAGCTGATAAACGCGGGAAGCCCTGTTACCAGCCGCCGATCCCATTTTTTCATCTTTGATTGGTGCAGCCCGGTGACAAAACATCCGCACCCGGGCTGCCGTTTCTTTTTATCGTTTCCTCAGAACCTAATATTAGTCTTGTTTTGCAACAATTGTTTTATACTCCGGACGCCACATGGCTTCGCGGACAGCCTTTTCGACATCTTCAGGCTGAACCTGGGCCACGCCGTCTTTAATGGCAGCTTTCACAACATCGATCGCCACTTGAACGGATACGTCTTGCAGGTCGTCAATTTTCGGCAGAAGGCCTGCACCCGGCTTTTCATGGTCAACCATGTTCGCGACCGCATTTGCAGATGCGGCAAACATGCCGTTTGTGATAACTTTCGCTTTCGCAACGATTGTTCCCAGACCTAATCCAGGGAATACGAAAGCATTATTGGATTGTCCGATTTCGTGTTTCACGCCATTGTACTCAACGGCTTCAAACGGGCTTCCCGTCGCTACAAGCGCTTTTCCGTCAGTCCATTTGAACAAGTCTTCAGGAACAGCTTCAGCCAGATGTGTCGGATTGGACATCGGCAGAATCACCGGACGCTCAGTATGAGCCGCCATCTCTTTGATGATTTCTTCAGTGAAGGCGCCGGCAACACCTGATGTACCAATCAGAATGGTAGGCTTCACTTGACGGATGACTTCCTCAAAGGAAATCTCTCCCTTTTCATTACGCTTCCAATCTTTTACTTCTTCCGTATCGCGCAAATACGGTTCTTGGAAATCCAAAATTTGATCCATGCCTGTCGTTAATAGTCCTCTGTAGTCGACTGTCCAGAATGCACGGCCGGCTTCTTCTTCTGAAAGCCCTTCAATCACCATGGTGTCGCGGATTTGGTCAGCGATACCGATACCCGCAGAACCAGGTCCGAAGATGACGACGCGGTGGTCTTTCAAAGACGTGCCGGTCTTTTTGACAGCTGCTAAAATCGCTGCCAGCGTGATGGCCCCTGTTCCTTGAATATCATCATTAAATGTTGAAATTTTATGGTTATATTTACTCATGATGTTGCGGGCGTTTTTATTTCCGAAATCTTCCCAGTGAAGAAGCGCATTAGGGAAAAACTTTAATGCTGTCTCGACATAAGCGTCGATAAATTGTTCATAGCGCTCGCCTTCTACACGCGGATGACGGTTTCCGATATAAAGCGGATCGTTTAGCAGTTTTTCATTATTCGTTCCGACATCCAGTACGACCGGGATGACACGGCTCGGATCGATTCCCGCTGCCGCCGTATATACTGCAAGCTTACCAATCGCAATGTTGATGCCTCCGACGCCCCAGTCACCGATTCCCAAAATGCTTTCGGAATCGGTAGCAACGATCAAATCGATGTCATCAGCAGAAGCCTGCAGGTTTTTAAATGCTGTTTCGATTCCGTCCATATCATCGATTGACAAGTAAACGCCGTGCGGTCTGCGGTATTCGTGGCTGTATTCCTGAATCGCTTCGCCGACAGTTGGCGTATAGACAACCGGAAGCATTTCACGCAGATGGTTTTGCAATAATTTATAGAAAAGCACTTCGTTTCTGTTTTGCAAATCGTTCAAATATACGTTTTGGCGAAGTCTGTCAGGTTGACGGGAAAATTGTTCGTAAGCCCGTTCTGCCTGCTGATCGAGACTGAGAACAGTCGGCGGCAGAAGCCCTTCCAGACCGAGGTTCTTTCTTTCTTCAAGCGAAAATGCAACACCTTTATTAAGCGTTGGAATGGAAAGAACGTCTTTCCCCCGCAAAGAAGTCTCCAAATATCCTTCCTTCGTTCTTCTCATGTTGTTCACACTAATTACCTTCTTTCTTAAAATGTTAATGAAGTGAAATAAATACGGTAAACAATATAGAATATTTGCCTTTTTACACATGTAGATTGTCAAATATGTAACGCGCGTTTTTGACAAAAAACTGAACATTTCCTAAAACCTATTTACTTTTTACTGACTACAGTAAGTCATTTTATGCCTGCTTTTGTCAAAATTCAAGCGATGAAAATTAGTTAATTTTTTCGTATTCTTAATTAAGTTTTTTAATTACATTAATTCCTATAAAAAGGATTCAATAAAAAAAACACTTGTTTTTACCAAGTGTTTTTGTGTCAAAATCTATGTGTTTTTCCGGTTTTATTTCGGCTTTCCGGGCACTTCATGATGGTGGCGGCAGCGCGCTTCATATGCTTCGGAGGCCCCCACCAAAATGACTGGATCGTCATAAGAAGCAGGTTTTCCATCGATCAGCCTCTGGGTACGGCTGGCCGGAGAACCGCAGACAGAGCACACCGCTTGCAGCTTGGTCACCGTTTCCGCTAAAGCCATAAGATCAGGCACAACACCGAAAGGCTCGCCCCGGAAGTCCAAATCAAGGCCTGCTGCGATCACACGGTAGCCCTGATCAGCCAGAGAAGTTAACGTGCGGACAATCGTTTCGTCAAAAAACTGCACTTCGTCGACGCCGATGACATCCGTTTCTTTGCTTATGTATTGAAAAATTTCTTCCGGAGATGCGATGGCATGGCACACAATGGATGTCCCATTATGCGACACAACAGATTCGCTGCTGTAGCGATTATCAATGGCCGGTTTAAACACTTTGACTTCCTGCTTCGCAAACGTTGCCCTTTTGATCCGGCGGATGAGTTCCTCTGACTTGCCCGAAAACATGCTTCCGCATATGAGTTCAAGCCAACCGCTTTGCTTCATGATGTACATCCAACTAACTCCTCTCCAGCAATTATTGCAAGTAAAAAAACAGGCAAGAAAAATCCTGCCTGTTTATCATATCTATTATTACTTAAGACCGTATTTTTTGTTAAAGCGATCAACACGACCATCAGCAGAAGCGAATTTTTGGCGGCCAGTGTAGAACGGATGGCATTCAGAACAAATCTCAACGCGTACCTCTTCTTTTACTGAACCTGTTTCAAATTCGTTTCCACAAGCGCATTTGACTGTTGCTTTTTTGAACTCAGGATGAATTCCTGCTTTCATGTCTGTCATCTCCTTCCGCCCTGAATCCAATTCGGAAACAGAGTTATTATTCCGGGACAAAACCTCCGGAACGCACATGATGAAATTATAACAGCGATTCGGACGTTTTGCAAACTAAAGTTTTAAATTAGCGCCTTGCCGCCGACATATTGGCTTGTTTCCATTCCTGGATCAGAATATCGAAAAACTCCTGATTCGTTTTCGTCTTTTTCATTTTTCTCATGAATTTCTCGACGAAATCAGGCGTGTCAGACATCGTTTTCCGGATTGACCACAGACGGTCAAGGTGCTCTTTCGGAACGAGAAGCTCTTCTTTACGCGTACCCGAACGGCGAATATCAATGGCAGGAAAGATTCTTCTTTCCGCAAGAGAACGGTCAAGATGAAGCTCCATGTTCCCTGTTCCTTTAAATTCTTCATAGATGACGTCATCCATCCGCGAACCCGTGTCGACGAGAGCGGTCGCCAGGATCGTTAAGCTGCCGCCCTCTTCGATGTTGCGGGCTGCTCCAAAGAAACGCTTTGGACGGTGGAAAGCGCCGGGATCGATTCCCCCAGACAACGTTCGCCCGCTCGGCGGAATGACAAGGTTATAGGCACGGGCCAGCCTTGTAATGCTGTCCATTAAAATGATGACGTCCTTTTTATGTTCGACAAGCCTCATCGCACGTTCCAATACAAGCTCGGCCACCTTGATGTGGTTTTCAGGAACTTCGTCAAACGTGGAGCTGACGACGTCTCCGGCAACCGAACGTTCGATATCGGTCACTTCCTCAGGCCTTTCATCGATAAGAAGCACGATCAGCTCCGCTTCCGGATGGTTGGTTGTGATGCTGTTCGCGATCTCTTTCAAAAGCATGGTTTTACCTGCTTTAGGTGGAGCGACGATCAAACCGCGCTGTCCAAAGCCGACCGGTGCCATCATGTCCATGATCCGTGTTGACAGGTGATTCGGTTTCGTTTCAAGCACCATCTGGCGATCTGGATAAAGAGGCGTTAATGCCGGAAAGTGCACGCGTTCTTTTGCCGATTCAGGATCGTCGCCGTTAACCGCTTCAACGTGCAGCAGGCCGTAATACCGTTCGTTCTCTTTTGGAGGACGGACTTTTCCGGACACTTTGTCACCGTTTCTCAAATCAAAACGGCGGATTTGAGAAGCGGAAATATAGATATCCTCTGAACTAGGGGAATAGTTAATCGGTCTGAGAAAGCCGAACCCTTCGGACTGGATGATTTCCAATACGCCTTCCATGAACAGCAGATCTTCCTGTTCGGCGTTTGCTTTCAGAATGGCAAAAATCAGTTCCTTTTTTGTCAGTTTGCTGTAATAAGAGACTTTATAATGCCTTGCAAGCTCATACAGCTCTTTTAATTTCATATTTTCCAAAGATGAAATGGATACATCTTTCACTAAGAACACCACTCTTTTCTAATCGAATAATTTACTTTGTCTCATCAATTTCACGAAAGACGCTTAATGTATACTGCCGATTCGTTTTACCGGCAACGCTTCTACCCATATATATCGACGTATTGAAAAGGATTATAAGTATGAGTCGAGAAAGAAGCGAGGACTTAACAAGAGAAGATAATCGCATATCTGATAGATGCGGCAGGATTTTGGCTCTCTCTAAGAACCAACATGTGCAGAAAATTTCGCAGCACTCTTTAGTTTTACCTCATTTGTCGTACATATTCAACTTCATTTACGATTTGACATGAAATTGATAGAGATGACCCTGTTTTGAAAAATGCCTTGACATGAAGAAAAGCCGTAGCTATTGTATCAGAGTATGAACCTTGATTCAATTCGTGAAGTGAAATACAAGGGAAAAGCGGGTCGTATATATCCCCGCTTTTCTTTTTCCTTATGGCCGGATGACTAGGTTAGGTTTTTTCTTGAGACTGTGTCTTCCGTCCACAAACCGTACCGTACCGGATTTCGCTCTCATGACTACGCTGTGGGTCGTTCCAACAGATCCTTTGAATTGCACGCCTTTCAGGAGCTCTCCGTCTGTGACACCAGTTGCGGCGAAAATCGCGTCGTCTCCCTTGACGAGGTCTTCCATGCGGAGCACTTTGCCCGTATCAAGGCCCATCTTTTCACAGCGTCTCAGTTCTTCCTCGTTTTGAGGAAGAAGCTTTCCGTGAATTTCTCCTCCGAGAGCTTTGAGTGCGACAGCCGACAGGACGCCTTCCGGAGCGCCTCCTGAGCCGAATAAAATATCGACGCCTGTATGATCAAAAGCGGTGTTAATGGCACCGGCCACGTCCCCGTCATTGATCAGCTTGATTCTGGCGCCCGCTTCGCGAAGCTCATGAATGATTTTCTCGTGCCGCGGACGGTTCAAAATCGTGGCTACGACATCTTCTACATCTTTATTCTTTGCTTTGGCCACAGCTTTCAAGTTATCAATCACAGGCGCTTCAATATCGATGCAGCCGACAGCTTCAGGACCTACAGCGATTTTATCCATATACATGTCAGGCGCATTCAGCAGGTTTCCGTGATCAGCCACCGCAATGACTGCGAGCGCGTTCCATCCGCCGCTTGCGACGATGTTCGTCCCTTCGAGAGGGTCTACTGCTACGTCTACGCGAGGGCCGTAGCCGTTGCCGAGCTTTTCTCCAATATAAAGCATCGGCGCCTCGTCCATTTCCCCTTCTCCGATTACGACCGTTCCCTTCATAGGAATGGTGTCAAACACATCCCTCATGGCGCTTGTCGCAGCGTCGTCGGCTTCGTCTTTTTTACCTCTTCCCATCCAGCGCGCTGACTTAAGCGCAGCCGCTTCTGTCACACGTACAAGTTCCATCGATAAGCTTCTTTCCATTCCTAACTAATCTCCTCTCACCCATATGAAATCGTTTTATGTTTTATCTATAACAGCATTTGTCCATCAAGAGTTTTGCAGCTGTTCAATTTCCTGGTCTGTCAATTTTTCACGCCAGACAGTGGCCCCGAGCTTTGTCAGCTTTTCTTCAAGCTGGCTGTAGCCTCTGTCAAGGTGCTCCAAACCGGTGATTTCCGTGACTCCTTCCGCCATCAGACCCGCAACAACGAGACATGCTCCCGCCCGCAGATCACTCGCTTTCACCTTGGCGCCCTGCAAAGGAACGGGACCGGTAATAATCGCCGATCTTCCTTCGACCTTCATCGACGCACCCATGCGCCTCAGCTCGTCGATATGTTTGAAGCGGGCGGAATAAATGGTGTCAGTAACAACGCTCGTCCCGTTTGCCTTCGTTAAGAGCGATGTCATCGGCTGCTGCAGATCAGTCGGAAAGCCGGGGTATACAAGCGTTTTCAAATCGACCGGTTTCAGCTCTTTCTGTCCGCCGACCATTAAAATCTGCTCGCTGCTTTCTTCGATTCGAACCCCCATTTCGCGGAGCTTGGCGATTAACGATTCCAAATGCGTCGGAATCACATTATCAATCAGCACTTCTTGTCCCATGGAAGCAGCTGCGATCATGAACGTGCCGGCTTCGATCCGGTCCGGAATAATCGAGTGTCTGCATCCGTGAAGCGATTCAACGCCTTCGATGCGGATGACATCCGTACCGGCACCTTTTATTTTTGCTCCCATGCTTGTTAAAAGGGTGGCAACATCGATAATCTCAGGTTCTTTCGCAGCATTTTCAATTACGGTTCTGCCTTTGGCAAGCACGGCGGCAAGCATGATGTTGATCGTTGCTCCAACACTGACGACATCAAGATAAATGCGCGCGCCTTTTAATTCCTCCGCACGCAGATAGATCGCACCCTGTTCGTTTGTCACTTCGGCTCCGAGCGCCTCAAAACCTTTGATATGCTGATCAATCGGTCTCGGACCGAGGTGGCAGCCGCCTGGAAGGCCGATGACCGCTTTTTTAAAGCGTCCGAGCATCGCGCCCATTAAGTAATAAGAAGCCCGAAGCTGCTTCACTTTTCCATTCGGCAAAGGCATGCTGATCATCGGCGCAGGATCAACGACCATTTCTCCCTTTTCAAAGTGAACGTTTCCACCGATCTCTCTCAGCAGATCGCGCAGCGTCAAAATGTCTGAAATATGGGGAAGGCCTTCAAGCGTAACCGTCGAATCAGCCAAAATAGTCGCGGGTATGAGAGCGACAGCGCTGTTTTTCGCTCCGCTTATATGTACTGTGCCATTGAGAGGATCGCCGCCAGCTATATTTAACTTTTCCATGATCGTCTCCTTCCTTAAAGAAGATAGCTAATGGAGCGCTTCATAATGAGATTTCCTTCAAACTCAAAATAAATGGTTCATTTCAAAATCTATCCAATTAAAAGAGAAAGAATACAACACATTTTAAATTTATCGGGAAGAAAAGTAGCGAAGCAGACTGCGGCAAGATTCTCTTCTGCAAAACATTCATTTCTCTTTGTAAGACAAAACGGTGACAAACGGAGGGAGCCCCTCCACTTGCCACCCACATGAAGCAATTATTTATTCCAGTCAGCTAAAAACTGTTCGATCCCTTTATCAGTCAGCGGGTGCTTTGTAAGCTGGTGAATGACTTTGAGAGGCATTGTGCCGATATGCGCTCCCCTGAGCGCGGCCTCAGTCACATGCTGCGCATGACGGATGGACGCGGCGATGATTTGTGTGTCCAAACCGTGCACATCGAAAATTTGTTTAATTTCACTGATCAAGTCAAGGCCGTTGTGGCCGATATCGTCAAGGCGTCCCAGGAACGGGGAAACATACGTAGCTCCTGCTCTTGCAGCAAGAAGCGCCTGATTTGCGCTGAAGATCAGCGTGACGTTCGTTTTAATCCCGAGATCGGTTAATGCTTTAACAGCTTTCAGGCCGTCAGACGTCATCGGAATTTTCACCGTAATATTCGGCGCGATTTTTGCAAGCTCTTTTCCTTCTTCAATCATCTCTTCAGCCTTCAGAGAAATAACCTCGGCGCTGACTGACCCAGAAACCACTTCGGTAATTTCACGCAGACGGTCATGAAACGAAATGTTTTCTTTTGCTACTAAACTAGGATTTGTCGTAACTCCCGCAAGCACGCCGAGAGCGTGCGCCTCTTTAATTTCGTCTAAATTTGCAGTATCAATAAAAAACAGCATATTGATAAAACCTCCTGTCATGAAAATGTCTGAACTGTGGAACTTGTTTGCGCTTTCCGGATGATATGGATAAAACCGCCTGTCGCTATCAGGCGGCTTTTTTGACTGAACGGGAAGCAAAAGAGCCTCATGCCGTCAAATAGCATGTGTTAACAGCACTTCCCTAAAACATCAGAAAAACATCCTGTTTCCCCGGCCTTGCGGGAAAACAGATGCTTTTCCAATCGTCATTATGCTTTGTTTGAAGAACCAAATTCACGCATTTTGCCGATCACTGTTTCTTTGATAGCTTCGCGTGCAGGTCCGAGGTATTTGCGCGGATCATACTCTTCAGGCTTCGCAGCCAGCGTTTCGCGAACAGCTTTCGCAGAAGCGATTTGGTTTTCAGTGTTGACGTTGATTTTTGCCGTACCTAAGGAAATAGCTTTCTTAATGTCGGCAGTCGGAATGCCTGTTCCGCCGTGAAGTACGAGCGGAAGACCAGTCGTGTTTCCGATTTCTTCCATTTCTTTGAATCCAAGGTTTGGTTCACCTTTGTAAGGGCCGTGAACAGAACCTAATGCAGGTGCAAGGCAGTCGATTCCTGTGCGCTCAACAAGTTCTTGGCACTCTTTAGGATCCGCGTAGATGACGCCTTCTGCAATTACGTCGTCTTCTTGTCCGCCTACAGTTCCAAGCTCAGCTTCAACTGATACGCCGTGGAAATGAGCGAGCTCAACAACTTTTGAAGTCGTCGCAACGTTTTCCTCGAAAGGATGGTGAGAAGCGTCGATCATAACGGAAGTGAATCCCGCATGAATCGCTTTTGCACAAGATTCAAAGCTTGAACCGTGGTCTAAATGAATCGCAACAGGTACTGTTACGTTGTATTCTTCCATCAGCGCTTTAACCATTGCAACAACGGTTTTAAATCCGCCCATATAGCGTCCTGCACCTTCTGATACACCGAGGATAACAGGAGATTTCTCTTCTTCAGCGGCTTGTAAAATCGCTTGAGTGAACTCAAGGTTATTTAAGTTAAATTGTCCGACAGCATATCCGTTTTCTTTTGCTTTATTCAACATTTCCGTCATTGATACTAAAGGCATGTCGAAAGTCCTCCTTATGTAGCCTGATTTGCTTTTGCGAAAAAAGCCTCCACACCTACCTAGCATGACCAGAAAAATCCGCCATATGTAAAATGTTTTGGTTTTTAAAAACGTTAGATAGCTTTTCTCTACTTATATAGAATAACAATTAATCAACAAATCGGCAACAACATGACTGTGACAACATCAAAAACTTTTCCCGTCTATCCGTTGGACTTTATGGGCAGATAGGTTTTAACGGCATCGCGAATCTCGTCGATGTCAAAAGGCTTCGCAAAGTGCGTCAGGGCTCCGAGCTCCTTCGATTCCTGGATCATGTCGAGCTCTCCGTAGGCCGTCATAATGATGACGCGGATCCCCTCGTCTATGACCTTCATTCTTTTCAAAATTTCAATTCCGTCCATTCCGGGGATCTTCATGTCGAGCAGAACGAGGTCGGGGCGCTGGTTTTTCACAATGTCAAGCGCTTGAATCCCGTTCGCGGCCTGGAAGGTTTTGTACCCTTCTTTATTGAAAACTTCATTCAGCAGAACCCGAATCCCGTACTGGTCGTCTACGATTAAAATCTTCTCATTCATGATTTACACCTCTATAATTATAATTTTCGCCAAAATTAAGCAGTAGTTTATCTATTCTGTTTTGTTTTTCTCTTTTCCTTTAATTAAAAAATTTAAGTTTGCGACATATTTAGAGGATTTTTCCCATTATTCTCTTTTGTTATATAATGATAGTCAGTAAAAAAGGAGGAGTCAGCTTGCTTAAAATTTTCACCACTCAATTGACGGGAATCTTCAACCGGATTCAAGAGGGCGAGGCCCAATCGATAGAGGACGGCGCCCGCTTGTTGGCTCAGGCGGTCATCAGTGATCATTCAGTTTATGTATACGGAAAAAATGAATTGGAAGGCATTTTGAAAGAAGCGATGTACAGTTCTGAACCGTTTCCCTCAGTCAAACCGCTGCCGAAAGACGAAGAAAACTGGCCCGATTTTGAAATGACGGACAAAGCGCTGATGTTCTGCGCCGGTTCAGCGGATGACGAAGAGCTGAAAATGGCGGAAAAACTGTATGAAAAAGGAATCGAACTTGTTGTCGTCTCCCCTTCGGGAAAAGACGGCGCCCCGATCTCTTCCTTCGCCGATGTCCATATCGATTCAAAGCTGAGAATGCCGCTTCTTCCCGATGAAGACGGAACAAGGTACGGATTTCCGTCCCTGATGGTTAGCCTCTACATTTATCATGCCCTATCCTTTACATTAAAGGAAATTCTTCAGGAATACCAATAAAACAGGGTTGCCTAAGGGAAATTAGTGAAGGAGAGGCCGGCCTTATGAATATAGTACCAGTTCGGGCCGCCATTATCATCAGAAAGAGCCAAAAAAAGCCTGCCGGCGTGATTTGCCGGCAGGCTTTTTCTTTTTTACAGCTTTTCCGAAGTCTTTAGCGAAGCATGTACGAAGTCTCTGAACAGAGCCTGAGGTCTTGTCGGTCTTGACGTAAATTCAGGGTGGAACTGAGACGCGACAAACCATGGATGGTCTTTAAGCTCGATAATTTCCACGAGGCGGCCGTCAGGGCTTGTCCCGGAAAATACGAATCCGGCTTCTTCCATCTGCTGTCTGAACTCATTGTTGAATTCGTAGCGGTGGCGGTGGCGTTCATACACCACTTCATTTTCATATGCCTGATACGCTTTCGACCCTTCTTGAAGCTTGCATGGATAAAGTCCGAGGCGCAGTGTGCCGCCGAGGTCTTCAATGTCCTTTTGTTCAGGAAGAAGGTCGATAATCGGATACGGTGTGGAAGGATCGATTTCGGCTGAGTGCGCTCCTTCAAGACCGAGCACGTTTCTCGCGTATTCAATCGATGCCACCTGCATTCCGAGGCAAATGCCGAAGAACGGAATCTTTTGTTCTCGGGCATATTTGACTGTCGTGATTTTCCCTTCAACACCTCGGTCTCCGAATCCGCCCGGCACAAGAATACCGTCCGCATCGTGAACAAGATCGGCAACGTTGTCTTCCGTCACTTCTTCCGCATTGATCCATTTAACCTGAATGTCTGCGTCAAACGCATAACCCGCATGGCGAAGCGATTCCACAACTGAAATGTAAGCATCCGGGAGCTCGACGTATTTACCAACCAAAGCGATCGTCACCGTTTTGGACAGATTTTTCACCTTATTGACGAGTTCTTTCCACTCTTCCATATCGGCTTCTCTGCAGTCCAGCTTCAAGTGGCTGCAGACCAGGCTGTCCAGCCCTTGTTTTTGCAGATCGAGAGGAATGGAGTAGAGCGTATCCGCATCTCCGGCCTCGATGACAGCTTTAGGGTCGATGTCGCAGAACAGCGCGATTTTATCTTTCATGTCCTGAGAAATCGGCATTTCTGTTCTCACGACGATGACGTTTGGCTGAATGCCGAGGCTGCGCAGTTCTTTTACGCTGTGCTGAGTCGGCTTTGTTTTCATTTCTCCCGCCGCTTTAAGATATGGAACAAGCGTACAGTGAATGTACATCACATTGTCGCGGCCGACATCGCTCTTGATCTGGCGGATCGCTTCGAGAAACGGCAGCGATTCGATATCACCGACGGTTCCGCCGATTTCGGTGATTACGACATCAGCGTTCGTTTCTTTTCCGGCGCGGAATACGCGGTCTTTAATTTCATTTGTGATATGAGGGATTACCTGTACGGTACCGCCTAAATAATCGCCTCTGCGCTCCTTTTTCAGCACCGTGGAATAGATTTTTCCTGTTGTCACGTTGCTGTATTTATTTAAATTGATGTCGATGAAGCGCTCATAATGGCCGAGGTCAAGATCCGTTTCCGCACCGTCGTCGGTTACGAAGACTTCACCGTGCTGATACGGGCTCATCGTCCCCGGGTCTACGTTGATATACGGGTCAAATTTTTGAATGGTGACATTCAAACCTCTGTTCTTCAGCAGGCGACCGAGCGAAGACGCCGTAATTCCTTTTCCAAGCGAGGATACAACTCCTCCGGTTACAAAGATATATTTTGTCATTTCTGTACCCCTCTCTTCGATTAACGCTTATTCCTTAAAATGCTCTTTTTATGAAAAATCATTTAGATCTTTTCTAAATGATTTAAATGATTAGGAGGCGGAAAAACAAGAAAGCTCCCTTTCAATTTCTTGAAAGGGAGCTGATAGTCCGTATCACTCGAATCTCTTCGTTTTGAAGAGCCCAAAATACATACTACATAGTTCGCCTGTGAAAGTCAAGATCAATTTAGACATGAAATTCCGTTCAGACGGCAAATTAATCTTCGTCTTCCTCTTCTTCAAAATCTTCATCATCATCCAGGATCTCGTCTTCAAGATCATCCAGCTCATCATCGTCTGCTTCATCGATTTCTTCGAATTCATCGGCGTCAATGTCCAAATCTTCTTCGACATCGTCAAGAAGAATATCATCCTCGTCGATTTCTTCGAATTCGTCAAGATCAAGATCTTCTTCAACCACTTTTTTCGCTTTTTTCTTTTTCGCTTTTACAGTCGGCTGCGTTTCTTCATCAAGCTGATCATACGGATACCAGCTGCGCAGGCCCCACGTTTGGTCCGACAGCGCCAAAAAGCGTCCGTCGATATTTAAATCTGTGTAGAACTGGGCGATGCGGTCTTCCAGCTCTTCTTTCCCCATTCCAAGCAAGGAAGCTACTTGATCTGTTAGCTCCTGGAATGTAATCGGTTTTTTGTGTTCCGAGAAAATTTCGTATGCGATTTCAACTAAAGCCATTTCCTTTAGCTGTTCCTCTGAGTATTGTTTCAAACTCATCGCCAGACACTCCCTTTCTATCTTCATGTATGTATCTACTATCTCTGTCATAGAAAATAAGCATGTAATCCCTGTCTTTACGACAAACCATACCTCTCATTATAAACAAAAGAAATCACTTTATGCCACCTTTATTCCCGTTAATTCAATAATTTTTACCGGTTGCATTGGAAATCGGCGGCAAGCGGGATTGCAACATAGAACAGCCGGGAGCGTCCGGCCCCGTCAAAACGAAAAAAACTGTGCCGGCAGCCTGTCCGCCGGCAGCAGATCAAGCCGTGCCAGACGGCTGTTTTCCACCCTTATTTCATCAGCATTCTCGAAATGACGAGCTTCTGAATTTCCTGCGTTCCTTCATAGATCTGAGTGATTTTTGCATCGCGCATAAAGCGCTCGACCGGATAATCCTTTGTGTAGCCGTATCCGCCGAATATTTGCACAGCCTCCGTCGTCACTTTCATGGCCGTATCCCCTGCGTAAAGCTTTGACATGGCGGAAGCTTTTCCATAAGGCAGTCCCTCTGATTCCAGCCATGCCGCCTGGTAGGTTAAAAGCCTTGAAGCTTCAATCTCCGTCGCCATATCAGCCAGTTTAAAAGCGATGCCCTGCTGCTCGGCGATCGGCCTGCCGAATTGCTTCCGCTCTTTCGCATACGCCTTCGCCGCCTCAAATGCGCCCTGGGCAATCCCGACGGCTTGAGCGGCAATTCCGTTTCTGCCTCCATCGAGCGTCTTCATTGCGATTTTAAAGCCTTCACCTTCCCCGCCAAGGCGGTTTTTTAAAGGCACGCGGCAGTCCTGAAAGATAATTTCGGTTGTCGGCGATGAACGGATGCCCAGTTTCCTCTCTTTTTTCCCGACTGAAAAGCCGGAAAAATTCTTTTCAATGATAAAAGCGGTTGTGCCTTTGTGTTTCTGTTCCGGCGCAAGGTTGGCAAACACGATGTAGAAGTCTGCGATTCCGCCGTTTGTGATAAAAATCTTCGTCCCGTTTAAAATATATTCATCACCGTTTTTGACCGCGCTCGTTTTCATGCCGCCGGCATCGGAGCCTGAACCGGGCTCCGTCAATCCGTAGGCTCCTATTTTTTCACCGCGGGCCATCGGCTTTAAGTATTCCTGCTTCTGTTCTTCTGTTCCGAATGCGTAAATCGGCCAACCCGCAAGCGATGTATGGGCAGACAAGGTGACACCCGTTGAGGCGCAGACTTTCGAAAGCTCTTCAACCGCGATGACGTAGGCGAGATAGTCGCTGCCGATCCCTCCGTATTCCTCAGGCCACGGTATACCCGTCAGCCCCAATTCCGCCATTTTTGCAAACAGTTCCCTGTCAAACCGCTCTTCCTCATCCCGCTCCTTCGCAGTCGGCTCCACCTCGTGATGGGCAAAGTCGCGCACCATCTTCTGTATCATTTGGTGCTCTTCACTCAGCTTAAAGATCATCCTTTTTCCCCCTTTGACACCTTATAAATGCTTACCGATAACGATCCGCTGGATCTCGCTCGTGCCCTCATAAATTTCACACACTTTCGCATCCCTGAAATATCGTTCAGCGTTAAAATCCTTTGTGTATCCGAAATCTCCGAGCAGCTGCACGGCCTCTCCGGCGACATACATCGCCGTTTCCGAAGCGAACAGTTTAGCCATTGAAGCAGCTTTTCCCGTCTGCATGCCTTGCTGTTTCAACGAAGCGGCCTGATAGACGAGAAGCCTGGCTGCCTCTGTCCTCGCCGCCATGTCGGCCAGCTTAAAGGCAAGCCCTTGTCCGTTCTTATACAGCTCTCCGTCCGGATACCGTTTTTTTAGAAATTGGACAGCTTCAAAAAGCGCTCCTTCGGCGATGCCTAGAGCCTGCGCCGCAATTCCGATCCGGCCGGTATCCAGGTTGGACAGGGCCATTTTGAATCCCTTTCCTTCCTCCCCCAGCAGCTGCCGCGCAGGAATGACAGCGTTATCAAAATTTAAAGTGACTGTTAGCGAACCGTGAAGCCCCATTTTCTCTTCATTTTTTCCGATGAAAAAGCCCGGCGTGCCCTTCTCCACGAGAAAAGCCGAAATGCCTCCCGTTCCCGCCTTCGGATCGGTTGAAGCAAAAACAAGATAAATGTCCGCGGCTCCGCCGTTTGTGATAAAAACTTTCGTTCCGTTCAGCACATAGGTATCGCCGCGCTTTTCGGCCCTGGTTTTTAGACTGCCCGCATCGGAACCGGCACTCGGTTCGGTTAAACAAAAAGCTCCCAAGTACTGCCCTGCTGCCAGCTTTTTAACATAATGCTCTTTTTGCCGCTCATTTCCGTATAAAAGAATGGGAATGGTGACAATTGATGTGTGTACAGATAGAATCGCACCTAGAACGGCACTTTTCTTTGACAGCTCATGTATGGTCATCATATAGGTGATGAAGTCATGGCCGGCCCCGCTGTACTTAGCCGGTATCGGAAGCCCCATCCAGCCGCGCTCCGCCATTTTCTTCAAAAGAGAGGTTGGAAAACGTCCTTTTTCCATTTCAGGTACAAAAGGAGCGACCTCCTGTTCGACAAACTCCCTGACAATCTTCTGCATGCGGGTCTGCTCTTCTGTAAACTGAAAATTCAAGCTCACCCCTCCTTATGTCGGCTGCTTTTCGTACGTATAAAACCCTCTGCCCGTTTTCTTTCCGAGACGTCCTGCGCTGACATATTGTTTAAGGAGCGGACAAGGCCTGTATTTATCATCGCCAAAGCCTTCATGCAGCGTCTCCATAATATACAGACACGTATCCAGACCGATCAGATCGGCGAGAGCCAACGGGCCCATCGGATGGTTCATGCCAAGCTTCATGATTCCGTCTATGCTTTCTTTCTCAGCGACGCCTTCATAAAGTGCAAAAACCGCCTCATTAATCATCGGCATTAAAATGCGGTTGGAGATAAATCCCGGAAAATCCCGCACCTCTATCGGAACCTTGTTCATCCGCTCCGCCGCAGCCACGACGGTTTCATATGTTTCGCCGCTCGTCTCAAGCCCCCTGATGACCTCGACAAGCTGCATGACCGGAACCGGGTTCATAAAATGCATACCGATAACGTTCTGAGGTTTTTTCGTGACGGAAGCAAGTTCCGTAATCGACAAGGACGATGTATTTGATGCCAATATGGCTGAGTCTTCGGTCACTTCATCAAGCCGCTTGAAAATCTCTTTTTTTACATCCATTTGCTCAACAGCCGCTTCAATGATGAGAAAGGCTTCCCGCGCTTCATCGAGCGAAGCCGAAGGAGAAAGACGCTGGTAGATTTGCTGCACGTCTCCATGCGGCAGCTTGCCTTTTTCCGCCTGTCTGACTAGCTGGCTGGAAATGCGCTTCATTCCTTTTTCAATTTGTTCAGGTGATACGTCATACATATAAACATTGTATCCGGCCTGGGCAGAGACCTGGGCGATCCCGGCTCCCATCTGGCCGGCTCCGATGACCATGATCGTGTCTTTTTTCATTTGAAATCCCCCTTTTTATACCTCGATCATCACGGCGTCTCCCTGGCCGCCGCCGCTGCAAATAGCAGCAATACCCGTACCGCCGCCGCGCCGTTTTAATTCGTACATAAGCGTTAAAATGATTCTTGCTCCGCTCGCACCGATCGGATGGCCAAGCGCAATGGCGCCGCCGTTGACATTGACCTTCTCCATGTCAAGGCCCGCGATCTTTCCGCTTGCCAAAGCAACCGCGGCGAAAGCTTCATTGATTTCAAACAGGTTGATATCAGAAAGCTCGGCTCCCGTTTTGTTAAGCAGTTCTCTGATGACAAGACCGGGGGTTTTCGGGAAGTCTTTAGCTTCGACTGCAATGGATGTGTGCGCTTTAATGACGGCGGACGCCTTCATATTAAGTTCCTTTGCCTTGTCTTCATTCATCACGATAAGTGAGCATGCCCCATCATTTACCCCCGGCGCGTTTCCCGCAGTAATTGTCCCATCATGGTCAAAAACCGGGGCAAGCTTTGACAGCCTTTCCAATGACGTGTCGGCCCGCGGAGCTTCATCTTGATCAACAGTTAATTCGCCGCCCCGCTTCTCTTGGATGCTGACCGGGACGATCTCTTCTCCGAGCACGCCTGAAGCCGCAGCCTGTACGGCCCGCATGTGGCTTCTGAGCGCCCATCGGTCCTGCTCTTCCCTGGCAATCTCCAACTCTTTCGCAGCGGCATTTCCGTAGGAGCCCATGTGAACGCCTGTAAATGAGCATGTCAGCCCGTCTGTGATCATTAAATCTTTAACCGCTCCGTCTCCCATTCTCAGCCCCCACCTCGCTTTTTGAAGTAAATAAGGGGCGTTTGACATCGATTCCATACCTCCTGCGGCAATGACCTCCGCATCACCGGCCCGGATGATCTGATCCGCCATTGTGACGCTTCTTAAACCTGAAGCGCACACTTTATTAATCGTTTCCGTTTTGACGTCCCATGGAAGTCCCGCAAAACGCGCGGCCTGCCTCGACGGCAGCTGCCCCTGTCCGCCTTGAAGAACTGAGCCCATGATGACTTCATCGACATCCTCAGGATGTACACCGGAACGTTTTAATGCCTCTTTTATAGCGATTCCGCCGAGCTCCGCCGCCGTCTTTGATTGAAGCGCGCCCCCGAGTTTTCCAAAAGGCGTGCGCGCTCCGCCTGCAATAACCGATCTCGCCACCTGACATCCTCTCCCCTTATCATGATTTGTACATACCGAAGATAAAAGAAGGCGGAGATCCAGCTCACACCTTCTTTATTCAAAACCTGAAATCCGTCTATGATGCATGTTCTTTTTGTTCTGACCCGAATACGGCGCGTTCAAGCAGCTCCGCTACATCGTACGTGCCGACCTGATCCTCCAATTCCTTGGCTTTTGTTCCGTCACCGAGCATCGTCAAACAATACGGACAGCCCGAACTGATGACAGAAGGCGAAGTGCTGAGCGCCTGCTCCGTTCTGGCAACGTTGATCCTTGTTCCAGCCTCTTCCTCCATCCACATGAGGCCGCCCCCCGCTCCGCAGCACATTCCGTTTTCACGGCTGCGCTCCATTTCCGTTAAACGGATGCCCGGAATGGAGCGGAGAATATCGCGCGGCGGATCGTAAACCTCATTGTAGCGGCCCAAATAGCATGAATCATGAAAGGTGACGGTTTCGTGAACCGGAAACTCAGGTTTCAGCCTTCCTGCTTCAATGAGGGCAGCGAGAATTTCTGTATGATGATATACTTCCGCTTTCAGACCAAAATCAGGATATTCATTTTTAAAAATATTGTATGCATGCGGATCGATGGTTACAATTTTTTGAACATCATTTTTTTCAAATTCTTCAATGTTTTTTGCGGCAAGTTCCTGGAATAAAAACTCGTTGCCAAGCCGCCTCGGCGTATCGCCTGAATTTTTTTCTTTATTGCCTAAAATCGCGAACGTGACCCCGGCTTGATTGAGGAGGCGTGCGAAAGCCATGGCGATCTTCTGGCTTCTCCGGTCATACGATCCCATCGACCCGACCCAAAACAGGTATTCAAAGGACTCGCCTTTTTTCTTCATTTCCTTCACTGTCGGCACCTCAACGTCGTCTCTCATGTCACGCCAGTTTTCACGTTCTTTTCTGTTTAATCCCCAAGGGTTCCCCTGCCTTTCAATGCTTGTCATGGCGCGCTGGGCATCTGCATCCATTTTTCCTTCTGTGAGCACGAGATAGCGGCGGAGATCGATGATCTTATCGACGTGCTCATTCATGACCGGGCACTGATCTTCACAATTCCGGCAGGTTGTGCAGGCCCAAATTTCTTCTTCTGTGATGATGTCGCCGATTAAGCTCGGATTGTAAAGTTCTGAAGCAGCCGCTTCCCTTGTTCCTTCTCCCCCTGCCGCCATGGCCAGCTGGTTGCCTTTCGTATGCTGAAAGAGCGGCGCGGGAACCCAAGGCGTTTTCGATGTCACTGCTGCTCCCTTTTCTGTCAAATGGTCTCTGAGCCGCAAAATCAGATCCATCGGCGAAAGCATCTTGCCTGTTCCGGTAGCCGGGCACATATTCGTACAGCGCCCGCATTCCACGCACGCGTAAAGGTCGATCAGCTGGGACTGCCTAAATTCCTCGATCCTTCCGACGCCGAACGTTTCTTTTGTTTCATCTTCAAAATCGATTTTTTGAAGCTTTCCAGGGTTTGTCAGCCGACTGAAAAATACGTTTGCCGGTCCGGCAATTAAGTGGGCGTGTTTTGACTGCGGCACATAGACTAAAAATGTCAGTAAGATGAGAAGGTGCGCCCACCATGCCAAGTAGAACACTGCCGCTGAGGCGGTTTCCCCCATAAAGCCGAAGGCAAAAGCGATGCCTGATGCCATCGGTTCGTGCCATGATAATGAATGTTCATGCCAGACCATGTTCATACCGTTTCCGAGTAAAACGGTAAACATCAAGCCGCCGATCAGCATGAGCACGATCCCCGACTTAAAATTGCGCTTCAGTCTGACGAGCTTTTCAATATAGCGCCTGTGAAAAGCCCAGACTACCGCAATTAAAATCATCAGCGTGACGATTTCCTGAAAAAACGTAAACGCCGGGTAGACGCCGCCAAGCGGAAGGCCTTGATCAGGAACGAGCCCTTTCAAAATAAAATCGATCGCTCCGAACTGTACGAGAATAAATCCGTAAAAAAACATGACATGGATGATGCCGCTTTTTTTATCTTTAAGCAGTTTCTTTTGGCCGAACACATTCTCCCATATCTTTTGAAGGCGCTCCTTCGTCCGCTTATCAAAATCCTCTTTTTGTCCGAGCCTGATGTAACTGATTCTCGTTCTGATCAAATAGACAAACAGATAAACGGCGTAAGCGGTTACACCTAAAAACGCAATGAAATTCAACCACAGTAAGACATTCATCAGCTGCTCCCCCTTTCATTTCCCCAACCTTAAATCCCCTTGAACTACCTTTATCTTAAATAATGAATGAGTGTTCAGTCAATATATTTTCATAAATGCAGGAAAATAGGGGGACACTATTCTTCACACGAAAAAAGGGAGTGTCTTCATTGGTGCCGCTTATGATTATGGTATGTTTTCTCATCCTGCTTCTTGCGCTCGATTTCCGTTTCGGCCGTAAAGCCTTTGAGAAGAAAGCCTACGAACCCGTTTTTTCAGAGAAGAAAAGCGATATTGAACTGATTCATAATGGAGAAGACTTGTGTGAGCGGCTTATGGATGACATCCGCCAGGCCGAATCGTCGGTGCATGTCATGTTTTATATTGTGAAGAACGATGACATCAGTCTTGAATTTTTGAAGGTGCTGAAGGATAAAGCGAAATCCGGCGTATGCGTCCGCTTGCTGATCGACCGGATCGGCGCGATGAAGGTGAAGAAAAAAGTGCTGTCCGGCTTGAAACAAAGCGGAGCGCACGTTTTTTTCGTCAACAAGCCGGGCTTCCCTTATTTCTTTTATCGGCTGAATGCAAGAAATCATCGAAAAATCGCCGTCATAGACGGAAAGATCGGCTATGTGGGCGGATTTAACATTGCGAAAGAATACCTTGGTAAAAAAGCGGAATTCGGACCGTGGAAGGATTACCATTTGCGAATGGCGGGAGAAGGCGTGGCCGACTTGCAGCACATTTTTTTATCGGACTTCAAAAGAGAAGCGCCGCAGCCAAAGCCGGACAGCAGCGTGTTTCCGCCGCTGCATCGAGGAGCGGTCACCCATTCCATCCATGCGACAAAGGGGTTTTCTCTAGAGGAAAAATACATTTCATTTATTGAACAGGCAAAAGAAAGAATCATGATTTGCACGCCTTACTATATTCCGAGCCCGGCTTTGCAGCAGGCTGTTCTTTCAGCCAGGGAAAGGGGCGTGATCGTGTCGGTTCTCGTGCCGATGAAAGCTGACCATCCGCTTGTCAAAGAGGCCGCCTACACGCACTTTCCCGCACTCTTGGAAGCAGGCTGCTATATTTACCGGTACTACAGGGGCTTTTATCATGCAAAAGCAGTGATCGTCGATGACCGGCATGTGATGATCGGAACATCGAATTTTGACAACCGGAGCTTGTTTCTCAATGATGAAGTGAATGTCGTCATCCATGATAAAAACTGGGCAAAACAATTCTTTGACGTCGTCAAGGAAAGCATTGAACATGCTGAGCTTCTGACAAAGGAGCGGTATGCGAAGCGGCCGGTAATGCAGCGGCCCGTCGAATGGCTGGCGAAATCGATTTCATATTTTTTATGAATCGTACGTTTATCCTGCATGAGATGCGGGTAACATTTCACCAAGGTGATGATTACATACGGAGGGATGTACGATGAACCAAGCAGAGTCGATTAAACTCCGCGCACAATCGATGACATTAAAAAACTTGATTGAGCTGTACAGGCTTTGCCGCTCAGCCAGACATCAGCTATATATATGCTCAAGAAAAACGATGTGCAAAATTAAAGATTTAATTGAGTTGGAAATGTTCAGAATGGCCAATCGCGAAAATGAGTGCCTGATTGTCATCGAAGGGAAAATGGCGCAGGAATTAGTAAAAAAAGCACAATCGATTCTTTCTGAAGCTCAAGTTCAATAAGAGAAGGCGGCGCTCCTTCCTTTGTGAGACGCCTCCCCACCAAATAAAGAAAAAAGCCCCCGTTCAATGGACGGGGGCTTCGTTTTACATTTTTTCAGGCGCTGATACGCCGATCAGCTTGAGTGCATTATTTAATGTGATTTGTGTTGCCTTCATCAATGATAAACGCGCCCGGCTTTTTTCTTCATCTGCCGGATCGAGAACTTTCTCAGCATTGTAAAAGCTGTGGAGCACAGATGCCAATTCAAAAATATAGTTTGTAATGCGGTGCGGAATCCGCTTCTCTGCGGCATCAGCGACAGCCTCAGGGAACGAGCCGATCACTTTTAGCAGATCATACTCTTTTTCAGAACCGATTTTCGTCAGATCAAGGTTTCCTTCAAATGAAATACCTTTTTCTTCGCCTTGGCGCAGCATGCTGCAAATTCTCGCATGGGCGTACTGCGCGTAGTAAACCGGATTTTCATTAGATGTAGAGACGGCCAGATCCAGGTCAAAGTCCATGTGGGTATCGGCGCTGCGCATCGCAAAGAAGTAACGCACCGCGTCAAGGCCGACCTCATCAATGAGATCACGCATTGTGACGGCTTTTCCGGTTCTTTTGCTCATTTTCATTTTTTCGCCGTTTTTGTAAAGGTGGACGAGCTGGATGATCTCGACCTCAAGCGTTTCTTTGTCATAACCGAGCGCTTCAATGGCCGCTTTCATGCGCGGAATATAGCCGTGATGGTCCGCTCCCCATACGTTGATCAGCTTTTGGAAGCCGCGGTCAAGCTTGTCTTTGTGATAAGCGATGTCAGGCAGAAGATACGTGTAGGACCCGTCTTTTTTGATCAGCACGCGGTCTTTGTCATCGCCGAACGCCGTCGAGCGGAACCATGTCGCCCCGTCTTCTTCATAGATGTGCCCTTTTTCGCGAAGGGCTTCGAGCGCCTGGTCGATCTTTCCGTTTTGGTAAAGCGATGTCTCTGAGTACCAGACATCAAATGGGACACGGAAATTCTCGAGGTCTTCACGAAGTTTGCCCAATTCGTACTTTAAGCCGTATTCGCGGAAAAACGCGAGGCGTTCACTCTCTTCTTCATGAACAAAACGGTCGCCGAATTCGCCAGCAAGCTTTCGGCCGATTTCCTTAATATCTTCGCCGTGATATCCGTCTTCAGGCATCGGCTTATCTTTTCCAAGCGCCTGATAGTAACGGGCCTCGACGGATAATGCGAGGTTGTTGATTTGATTGCCGGCATCGTTGATATAATATTCGCGGCTCACTTCATACCCCGCTTTTTCAAGTACATTGCAGAGGGAATCTCCGACAGCGGCTCCGCGGGCATGTCCAAGATGCAGGTTGCCCGTCGGGTTTGCTGAGACGAATTCCACCTGAACGCGTTCTCCGTCCCCGATATTTGTTTCACCGTAGGCCTCTCCTGCTTCAAGCACAGCCGGAATCAGCTTCGTTAAATATTGATTGTTCATGTAGAAATTGATAAAGCCCGGTCCTGCGATATCAAGTTTGTCGATCGACGCTTTTCCTTTGTCAAAGGATGCGACGATTTCCTCGGCAATATTCCGCGGCGCTTTTTTGGCGATTCTCGCCAGCTGCATAGCCATATTAGTAGAATAGTCGCCATGCGACTTGTCTTTCGGAACTTCCAATACGACTTCAGGAATCTCGCTTTCTGCGGCGAGGCCGGCTTTCATGACAGCTTCCTTAATTTCCTGCTTCAGCACATCTTTCATTTGTTCGACTATGTTCATGACTCGTGTCCTCCTCTATACGAAATCGACATCTTATGTAAATGCTTTTGTTCATCGCTTACAATCATATCGTACTCAACGCTGATCTTTCCGTCTGGCGGCTGATGGGTGACGGATACGGCTTTTGTATCCACGCCAAGCTCGAGTCTGCCGAAAGGCATTTTATAATGAGTGACGGTGCGGCTGCCCGGCCTGAAACGCTGTTTCATTTCGATGGCGCCGGAACGCATGACCAGAACTTCGTTTTCACTTGCTTTGACGATCGTCTTCACCTTTCCCGCATCATGCTCTTCATGATAAGAAAGATATATTTTATCTTTTTTCATATAATAAAACCCAGTTGTCCGAAACTCGATTGTTTCTGTATCCGATCCTTCCCGGATAACAGATTTCACATGGATATTAACGGGTGTCTCCTGATCCATTCCGACACTTCCTTTTTTGATCCGATTTGACTTGATTAGTATAATCATTCGGGAAAAAAAGTTCAACCGCAGCTCCTTTATACCATCTTAACAGAACGGACGGGGAGATAAACCATTTTCTAAGAAAAAAGCCGTCCTGAAAAAAGGACAGCCTGTTTTATTTCACCCAGCCGAGCAGCATTTCGCGAATCAGCTTGCTTGCCGTATTTGCGGTTTGTTCAGAATGGTCATAGACCGGAGCGACTTCGACAAGATCTCCTCCAACGACGTTGACGTCTGAGCGGGCGATTTCGTGAATCGAAGCGAGCAGCTCTTTTGATGTGATGCCTCCGGCGTCAACCGTACCGGTTCCCGGCGCATGTGCGGGATCTAAGACATCGATGTCAATTGTGACATAAACCGGACGCCCTGCGAGTTTCGGCAGGACGGCTTTAAGAGGCTCAAGCACTTCAAATTTGGAAATGTGCATGCCGTTTTCTTTTGCCCATTCAAACTCTTCTTTCATACCGGAGCGGATGCCGAATGAATAGACATTGCCAGGACCGATCAGTTCCGCGGCTTTACGGATCGGCGTCGAATGCGAGAGCGGCTCTCCTTCATAGTCGACGCGAAGGTCTGTGTGCGCATCCATATGGATGATGGCAAGATCGGGATATTTTTTGTACATCGCTTTAATGACCGGCCATGAAACGAGGTGCTCTCCCCCCATTCCGAGCGGGAATTTTCCTTTTTCTAAAATGCTGTCAACATATTCTTCAATCATGTCAAGGCTCTTCTGCGGGTTCCCGAAAGGCAGCGGGATGTCGCCGGCGTCAAAGAAATGAACCTCGTCCAGCTCCCTGTCCAAATAAGGGCTGTATTCTTCAAGCCCGATGGACACCTCGCGGATTCTCGCCGGACCGAAGCGGGAGCCGGGACGGTAGCTGACCGTCCAATCCATCGGCATCCCATAAAGGATGGCGTCCGCCTCTTCCCAATCGGGGCGGCTTGCGATAAACACCTTGCCGGAATATGCTTCATCAAATCTCATCTTCAAAAACCTCCCTGAAAAAAAGCGCAGAATGCCATCCTGCGCCAAACTGTTTTATTTGATTAAATCGCTGACGAATTTCGGAAGGACGAATGCCGCTTTATGAATTTCTTTTGTATAGTATTTCGTCTCAATATCGAAGAAGCGGCTGTCCTCCACTTCAAGAGGATCGTATTTTTTCGAACCGATCGTAAACGTCCACAATCCGCTTGGATATGTCGGAATGTTGGCCAAATACAGCTTTGTAATCGGGAAGATCTCTTTTACATCGCGCTGAACGTTTGTGATCAGTTCAGGTGTAAACCAAGGGTTGTCCGTCTGAGCAACGAAAATGCCGTCTTCCTTTAGCGCTTTTGCTATGCCGGCGTAAAAGCCTTTTGTAAACAAGTTGACAGCAGGCCCTACTGGCTCGGTTGAATCCACCATGATGACATCGTACTCATTTTCAGATTGGGCAATGTGCATGAAGCCGTCATCGACTTTTACTTCGACGCGCGGATCGTCAAGTTTGCCTGCAATGGAAGGCAAGAATTTCTTGGAGTATTCGATCACCTTGCCGTCGATATCGACAAGCGTCGCTTTTTTCACGCTCGGATGCTTCAAAATTTCACGGATGACGCCGCCGTCTCCGCCGCCGACCACAAGCACATGCTCAGGATTCGGATGCGTAAACAGAGGCACATGCGCCACCATTTCATGGTAGACAAATTCATCTTTTTCAGATGTCATGACCATGCCGTCCAGAAACAGCATGTTGCCGAATTCTTCCGTCTCGGCCATTTCGAGCTTTTGAAAGTCTGTCTGCTCTGTATGTAAAGTCCTGTTGATTTTCATCGTAATGCCGAAGTTTTTCGTTTGCTTTTCTGTATACCAAAGTCCGCTCAAAGCGTCATCTTCCTTTCATAATAAGCTGTATTTCCATCTATTTTTCTCGCCTGCAGCGACGATTATTCTGCACTGAAGCATCGGCTTTTGCCTAAGGAAAAAGTATAGAGGAATTGCAGGTGATTGTAAAGACAGATCGATTCATTTTCAGGGGTCATTCCAAGATCATTCTATTCCCATTGGCTGATTTTTCTTTTATAATGGCTAAGCTTAGCACAGATGTCCGTAAGGCTTATTCTGCCGTACTTTTGGAGGTGTTCTCATTTGCAGAACAAACAACTGCTCAAACTGTATATAACCGGCCGCCGGAAAAGGTTTTTATTGATATTTTTTCTGATCGGGGCGGCCGTTTTGTTTTTCAGCCCCGTTTATATCCGGGAGGCTGCCGTTCCGTCTTTGCTGGATTGGCTTCTCGAAGTCAGCGGATCCGTTTATTTGATGCATATGGTCGCTGTCCTGTCCGCAGCCTGTTTGTTTTACGGCACAGCGGAATGGATGCGGCGTTCAGCCGGTGCAATTGTAACAAACAGAACGGTTTGGCCATTGATTTTGCTCGGCTGCACCGTTTCTGCTTTTGTGATGATCTGCCTGCTGTTTTGGAGCACGGCCATCGGCTGGTTTACATTCGGCGGCTACGGCTCAGAGAATGTTCATCCTTTTTTTGAGCTGTCAGGTTCTCCTCTCTGGTTTGTCGTGTCACGCCTGTTCATTGACTGGTGGTTGCTTTGCTTTTTGATTTTTCTCGGTTTGGCGGGTGCGCTGATCGCAAAGAAAGAGCAGCTTGCTTTATGGCTGCCGCTTGCATGGTCTGCCGGTTTAATGCTCCTTTTCAAATTCAATATATCCTTTAAAGGGCTGCTCCCGGGAGAAGGCATGCTGTTGTCCATCCATGCAGCCGGGGCTTCCCCGATTCTGGCCGCATCTGTCAGCGAAGGTGCCGTTCTCGTCTTATGGCTGATTTTATATGTGATGACCCCCAAAAAATAGGATTCCTCGGATTGCTGTGTTAATCAGCCGCTCGAGTGTCTGCCGTTTTTTCCTTCCCGCTTGTTTAAATCCTCCTCTTTTTCCTCATAATGATAAGAACATTTTATTTATCCGGGAGGAGATTTGAACATGGACATGATGACGGACAAGCGGGTCCGTTTAACCATCAAGACGATACGCGCATTTTTGTTCATGGGAGCATTGATGCTGATCTTCCTTTCAATCGTTGTCATGACGGTGGTCCTGGCGGCCAAATGGCAAGGCGCTCCTTCGATTCAGGTGCCGAGGTCTACCGTGCTGTATGACGGAAGCGGAAAGCAGATGGGGGAAACGCATTACGGGCAAAAGCGGTACTGGGTTTCGCTGAAGAACATCAATCCCGCAGTCATCGATGCCACGCTTGCAGTTGAAGACCGGAACTTCTTCCGGCACCACGGCTTCGACTATATGAGGATGGGCGGCGCCCTCATTGCCGATCTAAAGGCGATGTCCAAGGTTCAGGGAGCCAGCACCATTACCCAGCAATATGCGAGAAACCTCTACCTCGGCCACGATAAAACATGGAAAAGAAAGTGGAATGAAGCTTTTTATACGATACGGCTCGAACAAAACTACACAAAGAAAGATATTTTAGAAGGCTATTTAAATACGATTTATTACGGGCATGGAGCCTACGGGATCGAAGCGGCTTCCCGGCTGTATTTTGGCAAGCGGGCCAAAGATATCAATACGGCGGAGGCTGCGATGCTTGCCGGCATTCCAAAGGGGCCTTCAGTTTATTCGCCTTTTGTTAATGAAAAAAAAGCGAAAGAACGCCAGGAAATGATCCTGACAATGATGGAGAAAGAAAACAAGCTGACGAAAAAGCAAGCGGCAGAACTGAAAAAGCTGCCGCTCCGCTTTGAAAAACAGGATAAGCAAACAACCGCAAAAACCGCTCCGTACTTTTATGACGAAGCTGTTAAAGAAATCGCGCGATTGCTGCATTTGACCCCGGAGCAAGCGGAAACAGGCGGCTACAACGTATTCACCACACTCAACCCGCGTCTCCAAAAAATTGCCGAGGATACGATCGAACACACGATCGATTCGTCATCCGATATTCAGGCAGGGTTTGCAGCGATCAACCCGACCGACGGCAGCGTTCTTGCGCTTGTCGGAGGACGCGACTACGAAAAAAGCCCGTTTAACCGCGTAACGCAGGCTATGCGGCAGCCCGGCTCCACCATGAAGCCTTTCCTTTATTATTCGGCTGTTCAAAACGGTTTTACGCCGGCCACCCGGATGAGGAGCGCGGAAACGACATTTGAGCTCGGGCAAGGCAGCTCTTATTCCCCAAGCAACTATCACGGCTATTATGCAGACGGCCCGATCACTCTTCTGCAGGCCTTGGCTTTGTCCGATAACATTTACGCCGTGAAAACGCACCTTTTCCTCGGCATGGACAGACTGATTGATGCTGCAAAACAATTCGGGATTACGAGCCCGCTGCAAAAAGTGCCGTCGCTTGCGCTCGGAACATCCCCTGTGAAGCCGATTGAAATGGTGAACGGATACGCCATGTTTGCCAATGGCGGGAAAAAAATCGAACCTTCCTTTATTACGAAAATTACCGATCCGAACGGGAAGGTTCTATACGAAAAACCGAAGCGAAGCAAACAAACCCTTGACCCAAAAGCAGCTTTTATCACGGCGAACATGATGAGCGGGATGTTCGACAAGTCACTCAACGGCTATACATCTGTTACCGGCCAGACGATCGCAGATCGGCTGACGCGCCCATACGCCGGAAAATCGGGAACAACCAGCACCGACAGCTGGATGATCGGCTTTTATCCCGGTCTTGCTTCAGGTGTGTGGACGGGATATGACAAAGAGCGGACAATCGATGCCGTCGCAGAGAAAAACTATGCCAAACAAATTTGGGCTGAATTTATGGAAAAAGCGCTTGAAGACGCGCCCGCCGCAGCTTTAACACCGCCTGAAGGCGTGAAAGGGATGTACATCGATCCGGCTTCAGGCTATGCGGCGGCTCCTAGCTGTCCGTCCAAATATTTCGCTTATTTTATCGAAGGTACTGAACCCGAGCAGGTATGCTACGGAAAGGAAATCTATAAGGAGCAAAAAGCCGGGCACGAAAAGCCGGCCGCTCCCCACAAGCGGAAAAAGTGGTGGGAAAAATGGTTTAAAAAAGAAGAATAAACTCTTTTGGCGGGATAGACGAACCCCCCGGACTTCACGGCGGTCCGGGGGGTTTTTTTCCTATTGCTGGAGCAATCCCTTTTTCAGCTCGTCTGATGAACGGTCCCAAAGCCCTTGATCATGATTTTTCAGAAAATCGGCAAGAACGCGCTTAGAACCTTCATCCATATGCTCGACGATAATCTTCCGCTTCATCGACTTATCCATTAAATTCACGTGCTCCGGAAGCGATTTGTAGCCGCGGCGGATGCTTCTGTCCACCGTCATTTCACAAGCCGTCACACCCGCATAATAAGGGCCTTCTTCCCTGCGGTCGATCGTAACCCACACAAGCCAGTAAGGTTTTCCGTTCGGCACCTCTTCCTTGTTCGGCAAAAATTTGATTCCTTTTTCAACTGTGCTGCGGGCGTGCATGGCGCCGATATCAACAAACGCTTCTTTCTCTTCAACATCGACAAAGACAGGCGAGATGTTGTCAAGGCTTAAAGCGCCTGCTCCAAATCCCCCGTGTCCGTCTGTCGGATCGCTTTTTATAATGTTGAATCCGATTGTTTTTTTCTTTTTACCTTGTTCCATCAAAAATACCTCCTACATCAGCGGCCGGAAAACGCTGTTAAATATCGAGATGATCAATTCCCGCCCGTCATTCAAAAATGGCCAGAATACATATTGGCCAAGCGGTGTAATGACGATAATCAGAAACACGATCGAGCCGTACGCTTCATATTTCGACAGCTTCGCCCGCACCTTGGGCGCGACCACATCCTGTATAACCCGAAAACCGTCAAGGGGCGGGAACGGCATTAAATTAAACAAAAATAAAAGCAGGTTGAGATTAACCCAAATCGTAAAAAATTGAAGCAAGCCGCTGTAAAAACCGGAAGGCAGCGTCCCGGACAGCTTCACGGACATAAGCAGCAATATAAAACCGATGAAAGCAAGGATCAGGTTGCTGATCGGTCCTGCGATTGAGACGAGAAGTCCGGCCAGCCTCGGATTTTTAAAATAAAAGCGGTTAACGGGCACCGGCTTTGCCCATCCGAATCCCAAAATAAAGATTAAAATCGTCCCAAACGGATCAAGATGCTTGAGCGGGTTAAGCGTCAGCCTGCCCTGCCGTTTGGCCGTCTCATCGCCGAATTTGTAAGCCACATACGCATGGGCGACCTCATGCACGGTGAATGCGGCAGCAAGTGTCAAAACAACATACGGAATCATTTCCAGCGGATAAATAAGAAAACGGTCTAAAATGTGGCTTTCCCTCTTTCTCATATACAAAGATTTACTATCTCCAGTATACTATAAGAGCACCTGATGCTAAAGTGAGCAGCCATTTTTTAAAAAGGAGGAGGAGAACATATGCCATACGTAACAGTTCAAATGCTGGAAGGCCGCACAGATGAACAAAAAAGAAATCTGGTGAAAAAAGTGACCGAAGCCGTCTCCGAAACAACTGGCGCACCTGCAGAAAAAATCGCGGTCATCATTGAGGAAATGAAAAAGGAAAACTACGGTGTCGCCGGCAAACGAATGAGCGATATGTAATGAAAACGGCGTCTGCCGCTTACGTGCGGGACGCCGTTTTTATTATCTATACCAAGCTTTGTTTTTTTCGATCTCTTTGTTATGCTCCGCGTCCCACACATCGACAGAATAAGCGTAGTCATAGTTCATAATGCAGCGGATTCCGCTTCCTTGCGCATCATGCCCCAAGCCGAAGTTATGGGAAAATTCGTGTGTAGCCGCTTTTGCCGTGTTGGCCGTTCCCTGGTCAAGGTTTACGCTGAAGGCGCTGCCGTTCGGCTTGCTGTTGTATACGTATGCGATACCGCCTGCATCAAAATTGCTGTTTGCCGTAAATCCGGCGACAAATTTATAGTTGCGCCCGCTGAAATTGCTCTGAAGGTTTGATAGAATTTGAGAGCTGTTGCTGCCGGAAGAGGTCCAAGGCGCCACGGCTTCGACGACAAAATCAATATCGTGATCCCTGTTGAACATGACATCCGCCTGCTCAATAATTTGGACGATTCTCGTCTGCCAATCGCTGTATTTCGCGCGATACTGAGCGTCAGCCACAGCCAGGACGCTCACTTTCTGACTTCCCGTGCCTGCCTGGGTTGAAAATGTCCCTTTGCTCGTATTTTTTTTAAACGTTTTCGTCCCCGTCACATTTCCTTTATCATCCAATATTTTCGTATTGACCGTTCTTTCAATTTGAACTTTTCCTTTCAAGTCTTTAAAGTCTTTCGCTTTAGGCAAAGAATCGATATGAGTTCCTTTTACTTCATGGCCGTGCTCATGATCGTGCCCGTCCACCTTGGCGGCGCCGGCTGTCACACCGGGGATGAGACTGACGGAAAGTAATAGAGATAAGAATAAAGAACGCTTTTTCACTGCTAAACCCCTCCTTTTTTTGAACGAATGAAAGATTCTGCTAGTCACCTAAAAATTCCTTCAATTCATCCAAAAAGAGGAAATATTACACACGTTCTGTTTACTGCTCTTTCTATTTCCCCGCAAAAATTCCAAAATGTTTACAAAAAAACAAAACAAAAAACCTACCGTTTCCGGCAGGCTTATGAACAAAGGTCTCTGAGCTTTTTTATGTAAGCGACGGCTTCATCGAACTCTTCGTCCGTATACCGCTGTTTGCTTTTTACGGTAAACACTTTTTCTCTGATCTCTTCCTGCTTCAGCCCTTCAAAATACAGAATCGTCGATACCAGTTCCAAAAAACGCGATGACTGGCCGTTCACGTCGTCAATATAGGCTTTAATATCCCCCATATCCAGCTCACACTGGCTCAAAAATTGCTTTCCCGCTTCAGTGGGCGAATAGCGGTATTGATAATAGCCGCCTTTTTTTTCTTTGACTTCATGGAGAAATCCGAGATTGCAAAGTTCTTCGACTTGAAGCGTCAGCTCCTCTGAATACGGCCCGTAAAAATGAAAATCATACTTTTCATAAAAGGGAAGCTCCAATTTCTTTGCGATATAAATAATTTTCTGCAGCTTTTTCCGCCCGACAATCTCCCCCGAATCCGAGAAGACCTTCATCAGCTTTGCATGTTCTTTTAACAAATCTCCGCCATCTCCTTCATCCTTTTCTTTCTATATCAGTCCGAGCAATTCTTTCATTCTTTTCGCATGACGGCCGTCAGGCAATCCTTCGATCAAATCGAGCGGGAAATACAGCTTATGGTCCGTTCTCCGCTTGCCTGATATCGCATCGACAATATCGGACTGCCGCGACAGCTCCTTAATCTGGCCGTTGTGCGTCAGCAATTGAATCGGGAGGCGCTCCTCTTCTTCCCCCGGTCTGTAGAAATCATAAGGAAGGTCTGAGGACGAATCCACCACAAGATAATAATCGGGATCAATCCCTGATTCTTTAAACAAGGCGGTCAGTTCAAAGTAAGTCGCCATTTCCTCATTCGGGTTGAATTCCGCATACTGGAACAGCCTGCGGTTGATAAAACGGCGGCATAAATCAGACAAAATCTCATCCTCTTCTTTTTCCCAGGCCTGAAAATAATAAAGAATGATTGATTCATCAAGACTTAAATAATCTTCCAATGTGACATTGCCTTCAAAAATAGAGTAAAAATGCACGGGCGCATGCGTGAACACATAGCCTTCCTCATGAAGCTGCTTTGCACGGTGAAGAATCTTCGTCAAAATCACTTCCGCACTTCTTGTCACAGGATGGAAATAGACCTGCCAGTACATCTGGTACCGGCTCATAATATAGTCCTCAACAGCATGCATTCCGCTTTGCTTAATGACGATTTGGTCTTCGCGCGGCCGCATCACGCGGAGAATCCGCTCCATATCGAAATGGCCGTAGCTGACGCCGGTATAATAGGCGTCCCTCTGAAGGTAGTCCATGCGGTCAGCGTCAATCTGGCTTGAGATCAGGCTGACGACCTGTTTATTTTGATAGGTTTTCGCGATGACCTCAGCGACATCCTTTGCAAACGTCGGACTCACCTTGTTTAACACTCGGTTAACCTCTGTATCGCCTAAAATGATCGCTCTCGTAAAATCTTCATGATCAAGCCGGAAGACCTTTTCAAACGAATGGGAAAACGGGCCGTGCCCCAAATCGTGCAGCAATGCGGCGCAAAGGCACAGATCGCGCTCGCTGTCATCCCATTCCCCCCTGCCTTTAAAAACGTCATCAACCATTCTTCTGACAATTTCGTAGACGCCGAGAGAATGGTTGAAACGGCTGTGTTCGGCTCCGTGAAATGTCAAATAGGTCGTTCCAAGCTGTTTGATTCTGCGCAGCCTCTGAAATTCACGGGTTCCGATCAAGTCCCATATCAGCTTGTCCCGTACATGGACATAGCGGTGAACAGGATCTTTAAACACTTTTTCTTCTGATAATTTTCCGTTTGGATACGCCATTTTTGTCCCTCTTTTTTTTCAAACGTGAGGCAAACTGATCGCTGCCCATCCGTCTCTTTTTCTTCGGAAAACTAAATGTATATTGTAAGTATTGCCCGATCTGCTTGTTTTCTTTTAGGTCTGTTTCTATTATATCGAGTCTGCTTTTTTGAAAACATCCTTGAATTTACCCGGCCATTTGTTCCAGCCTGCAAAAAACCCGGCAAACAAGCAAAAACGCCTGACCCGTTAGGGAGGCGGTTATTTTTTGAGTTTCTTTTTCACTTTTTCGATCAGCTCGTCTTCATCAGGAGCTGACAGCGGACGATTATTGACAAACGCGAACGATTTTTTTCGTCCCGGCCCGCAATATGACTGGCAGCCGATTTCCACTTTTGCATTCGGATCGATTTCTTTCAGACGGGGCAAAAGCGTCTTTAAATTAGTGGCCTGACAATCGTCGCATACTCGAAATTCATTAGCCATTTCATACGCTTCCTTTCGTTTTGTTCATCTGTCTTTATGAAAGGCATTCAACCGTGCCGAACTTTGATAAAAAATGACACCATCCTTCATTTTACAAGGATTCTTTCATTCCTGCAAGGATCGCGCTAAAAAAATCAGTTCCTATTCTTTTAGCAAACTTGTATAAATATTTTCCAAAATGGACAATCTAATACCAATACTGACAATGGGAGTTGAGAAGTGATGAAACAAAGACAAGACGCTTGGTCTGAAGAAAATGATTTACTGCTTGCTGAAACGGTATTGCGGCATGTCAGGGAGGGCAGCACACAGCTGAACGCCTTCGAGGAAGTCGGAGACAGACTGAACAGGACATCAGCCGCCTGCGGTTTTAGATGGAACGCGGTTGTCCGCCACCAATACGAAAAAGCATTGCAGCTGGCTAAAAAACAAAGGAAGCAAAGAATGCGCGCCCTTGGAAACGGCCAGCCGGCGAAAAAACGCTTATTATACAAGCCGCCGGTCGAAACAGATGCTGAACCGCCTGCAGAAAGCGTCGTTGAGCAGCAGAAAACAACCGCCGATTCAAGCGAACAGCAGCCGATCGCTAGCGAGCATCTGCCTTATGTTGATGAGAGCTTTAAAGAAGAGTTAGCTAGTTTATCGCACCTTCTATCACCAAATCAGCCGCAAGCCGGCCATACAACCGATTCATCGAAAGACATGACGATCGATGATGTGATCCGCTTCCTGCAAAACTATACAGGAAACGAAGCACAGACTGCCGCTTTAAAAATGGAAAACGACCGCTTAAAACAGGAAAATGAAGAGCTGACGAAAAAAGTTGAAAAGCTTGAAGCGGAAGTCAAAAAGCTGGAAAAAGACCAGACGACCATCCAAGAAGACTACGAAACGCTCGTGAAAATTATGAACCGTGCAAGAAAACTAGTTTTATTCGAAGAAGACGAACACGCTGCGCCCGCCTTCAAAATGGACCGGAACGGCAATTTGGAAAAAATGGCTGAATAGCCTTTCAGAGGGGGCGGCAGAGACGCTCAGGCAGCTAGGACTGACAACGCATACGATAATTTTTCGAACCGATGATACCCCTTTCTTAAAAAAAGGGGGTATTTTTACCTCTGCGGCTTGCTTTCATATGACAAAAATTTCATAATAGGGATAGCAATTCATAAGGCGGGGTATTTGATGAAGTTTGTTTTATATGCGGTTCAGTTCGGCACTGCGGCCCTTTTGTTTTTGTTTTCTGCATTGGCAAGCTGGTATCAAGGCAGCGAGCTTTTAAAGGTGCCGTGGGAGTGGAGATATACAGCCAAGTTTACAAAATTGCTCTATGGAGAGGACTCCATAAAACACTCACACGATATTTCGCAGCTTGATTTTTTCGTCTACGCGGCCAAGCATACGCCGGCAACCGTTATTTTAATGGCCGTCAGTTTGGCGTATATCATCGCTTTGGCGGCTTATCTTCTCATCAAAACAAATGTAAAACGAAAAAGCGCTTCGAGCGCAGCATAAAAAAAACCGCTTCGGAAGCGGTGAGGTGTGACAAAATCCTGAAACGTTCAACCGTTTTAGGATTTTGCCGTCTTTGAAGCATTTTCACAGTCCGCTAGAGGCCGCTGCGGTTTTTCACCGCTTTAAGCAAGCCTGCCAACGAATATAAAGGCGGCGCAGGGGCTCCTCTTCTAACCAAAAACTTTTTCATTCCGTTCAATCATACGGACAAGGTTTTTCTCATATGCTTCCTCTTCTGCGGGCGTGAGGGGGCCTTGGTAAATCTCCCCGCCCAGCTCTTTCAGCTGTGTCAGAAGCAAGAGCATCAAGTCCTGAACCGAGATGTCTTCATTGAGAAGTTCAGAGAGCGAAGCCATCGTTTCCGGGCGAATATCTGGATAAACGGCTTTGGTTTTCCCGCGCATGTCTTTCAATGCGGTGTCGTAGAAGCGTTTGATCAGTTCAGCGCGCCCGCTTCCGCTTTGATCAGCGCACAAATAAATTTGAACAGCCACTCCGCCTCTCAGGCGCCTTTGGGAAATTCCCGCAAACTTCCTTCCCCCGATGCTCAAATCAAAGCTGCCCGGACAGTAAGAGCCTTTGATTTCATAGGCTTCGATTGCTGCGTCATAGGATGACAGCATTCGCTTAACGAGCTCAAACATCGCTTCATAGCCCCGGTCGATATCAATTCCGTTTTTCTTATCCTGAAAAATCAGCGAAACGTTTAAAACCCCGCTGTCCAAAACGACGGCCAGTCCGCCGGAATTGCGAACGATGACTTGATACCCCGCTTCTTCAAGCAATGAAATCCCGTCTTGTAAATAAGGAAGCCTTGTATCCTGAATTCCGAGTACGATCGTGTCATGGTGCACCCAGGAACGCGCCGTCGCCGGAGACAAACCCTTTCCGACAGAAGCGCACAGCGTATCATCTATCGCAAATGATTGTTTTGCATCAAAATATGGGCCGAGACTGGATTGGTCAATGATTCTCCATTTCGGCTGGATGAGTAGATCAATCGGTTGCTTTGCCATATATATTGTAAACCCTTTCGTTATGCA
The DNA here is from genome assembly GCF_037976035.1 of Bacillus sp. FSL K6-0972. Taxonomy (NCBI): domain Bacteria; kingdom Bacillati; phylum Bacillota; class Bacilli; order Caryophanales; family Bacillaceae; genus Bacillus; species Bacillus sp. FSL K6-0972. Next base: position 4,006,497 of record NZ_CP150260.1, read on the forward strand.
TTTCAGCCAACATCCATTATACCATTTACGAAAACATGTTGTGGAAATTTTCTTATCTCCGGCGTTTCCACTTCATTCAAGTGACGCTTAAAGACGGTTCTCCGAATTCAAGCGGCAGCCCGACATAATTTTCGGCAAGACTTTGAGCGGCCGCTGTTGAGGTTGTGACATGGTCAAGTTCAGCCAATTGTATTTGGTAATCAAATGGCGTGTAGCCGTGATGGCGGTGCAGCAGGGATGTCATATACCAGGAAAAGCGCTCCGCTTTCCAGACGCGGCGGAGGCAAGCCTCAGAATAGCTGGCCAGCCGTTCGCTTCTGCCGGCTTCGTAATAGTCTTCGAGCGCCCATGCAAGCCGCTGAACATCCGCCATCGCAAGGTTCAGGCCTTTCGCACCTGTCGGCGGTACAATATGCGCGGCATCCCCTGCTAAATAGAGTCTGCCGTATTGCATCGGATCGCATATAAAGCTTCTCATCGAGACAATGTTTTTTTGAATGACCGGGCCTTCAGTCAGCTTCCACCCATCATCGGCCGACAGCCTTAAGTGAAGCTTCTCCCATATCCTCTCGTCCGGCCAGTTCCCGATTGAATCTGAAGGACTGACTTGCAGGTAAAGCCGCTGGATTTCCGGTGTCCTCGTACTGACGAGGGCAAACCCGTCTTCATGATGGGCATATACAAGTTCAGGCGAGGACGGAGGTGCTTCAGCCAATATGCCGAGCCATCCGTAAGGGTACACCTTTTCGTACTCTTTGCGGATCTCCTTCGGAATGCTTTGTCTGCTCGGTCCGTGAAAGCCGTCGCACCCTGCGATGAAATCGCAGGTCAGTTCTTCTGTATCGCCGTTTTCATTCTGATAAGTGATGACGGGCGCTTCTGTATCAATATTTGACAGGCGGACGCCAGACACATTGAAAACGATGCGCCCTCCCGATTGCAGGCGGACGGCGATTAAATCTTTGATCACTTCATGCTGGGGATAGATGGCAATGTACTTTCCTCCCGTCAGCTTGTGCATATCAATTCTGTGCCGCTTGCCGCCAAAGCGGATCTCAATCCCTTGATGAAACATGGCTGTTTTCATCATCCGTTCACCGGCGCCTGTTTCATTCAGCAAGTCTACCGTCATTTGTTCAAGAACGCCTGCACGGACGGTCTCTTCAATCTCCTTTCGCGAGCGGGATTCGATCACGACCGCATCGATTCCCCGGCGGTGGAGCAGGTTTGCGAGCATAAGCCCGGCAGGCCCCGCTCCGATAATTCCCACTTGTGTCCGCAAAATGGTTTCCTCCCTTTATCCATGTTTTGATGTAGCTTCTAATGTAAACTCGGCGCTTTCCGACTTAGAGACAAAATCAAATGAAGCATGTTTCTCTTGGACGAGCATGATGCCGAGTGCAGCAAAAACACTCGGGATCGCGAACACCATGAAAGCCTGCTTCGGCTCCATCCCGGAAGCAAGAATCAATGCAAACAGCGAAGGCGCAATGATCGCTCCGAGTCTGCCGACCCCGAGCGCCCATCCGATTCCGGTCGCCCTGATTTCTTTCGGATAATATTCTGAAATATAAGGATTGGCGATATTTTGCGCTCCGACAGTGCATGCCCCGCCTAAGGCAATCAGCAAGTACAAAAGAACGGGGTTCATCGTCATTCCAAACGCTGCAAAACAAAAGGCCCCGATGACATACATAGCCGCAAGCACTTTTTTGTGGCCGGCTTTATCCGCCAAATATCCGCCGAATACCGCTCCTGCGGCTTGTCCACTGCACAGCGCCAGATTGAATGACAAGCTTGACGACAGCCCGTAGCCTGACGCCTGCATCATTTTCGGAAGCCATGTATTCAAGCCGTAGACCATGAGAAGGCAGCTGAAAACGGAAAGCCAGAATGCGAATGTGCTTGCTGCACGTTTTTGTTCGAACAGTTTTTTTACCGGAAAGCCCTTCTTTTCTTTCGCAATCATCGAGATTTGATAATTGTCGTCTTCCCTGTACCGTCCCGCCGGATGCACCTGATTGAGAATCTCAGCCAGCGCTTTCGTCTTTTTCTTCAAAACGTAAAATGACAGAGATTCGGGGAACCGGCTGAAAAAGAACGGGAGCACGAAGAGCGGCACGGCTCCGATCAGATACAGCACTCTCCAGCTTGTCCCGGGCACGGCGAACATGCCGACGAGGGAAGCCAGCACACCGCCTGCGGAATAGCCGCAATACATGGCGGCTACGATCACCGCTCTGTTTTTTTTCGGCGAATACTCTGTCATCAGCGAAATCGCATTCGGCATCAATCCGCCCATTCCAAGAGCAGCGAGAAACCGCATGATCGTAAATAAAAGCGGAGAATCGATCAGCCCGGCAAATGCCGTAAACAGGCTGAACAGAAAGATACAGAAGCCTAACACCTTTTTGCGGCCGTATTGATCTGCGATCGGTGAAAAAATAAGCGCGCCGAGCATCATGCCGATCAATGTATAGCTCCCGATCGCTCCGGCTTGAATGGCGGTCAGGCTCCATTCCTCCATCAGCCATGGCAGGCTGACGCCGTACATCGCAATATCATAACCGTCAAAGGCGATGGCGAAAAAACACCACAGGAAAACAGTCAGGTGCACTTTGTTGAATTTGCTGGCCGCCATGACTTCTGCTGGATGAACTGAACGATTTTTCATGTTCCCCTCCACGATTCTTATCGTATTATGAAAACCGCTTAACGCACGGTATCTTTTTCATTGAAAGCGTGTGACGAAGCTTTTAGCCCCGCCGGTTCGAATGCCATGACGACATTGGAGCTCCCGGAAGACTGACCGTATCCGTAAAACGTGCTTTTACATCCGTCCTCAAGCACGCCCAAAAGCATTGCGATGTGGCGGCCGCCGGCTTCAAGCCCGGCATTTTTAGCATATTGAGGCAGCATCTGCTTAGCTGATAAAAGATCGTTATCTGTTAAATAAGTTAAAAATTGTGCATCGAGGGCCTGTTCGGCCAATGTCGGCATACATTCAGGCCCCCTCACCAAATGATGGCTGAGTGCCCCGCTGCTGATGAACACGGTTTTCTTTCTGCTTTCTTTCAGCACTTTTCCGGCAAGCCGGCCCCACAAATACGTTTCTTCCAGGTTCGCCGCCAATGTAACCGATAAATCGATGACCGGAATATCCCCTTTTGGAATGAGATAGCGCAGCGGAACAACCGTCCCGTAATCCCAGCAGTAGGCTGGATCATTGATAGGAATGACGGAAAGCCCCCCTTTTGCGCCGGCTTCGGCCAAATGCATCGCCAATTCAGTGTCCCCGGGGTAAGAATACGGAACATCGGAAATTAAATTCGGACACTCCAAAGCTGTTAAAACGCCTTGATGGTCGGGAGCTGCATCGATCAGATGGTCAAAGCTTGACGTCCAGTGACAGGAAATCAGAACAACGGCATCAGGCTGAATTCTTTCAATGGTCCCGGAGAGCCGCTTCATACCTTTGACCAGCTCTTTTTGGAAGTCAGGGGTTTTATCTTCAAAGCACATCCTCGGTGTATGCGGCACAAGTGCCGCCAATTCAATTGACATGTCGGTTCCTCCCATCGCCTTCTTTAAGGTCTTAATTTTGAGACCGGTGTTCCGCCAATGCCCCAGTGGCTTTTAGGAACTTCGGTGACAAGAACGCGGACGTTTTCACTCGGAGCATCAAGGGTGGCGCTCAACGTTTCCGTCACTTTTTGAATGACTTCCTCGACCTTTTCAGGCGGCCGGCCTTCTAATAGTTGAATATAAACGATCGGCATATGATCACCTCAGGTTATGATTGGACTGAAAATGATACATCTCCCAGCCCTTCTACTTGTGCTGAAACGCGGTCGCCCGGCTGCAGCATGACAGCTCCCGTTACACCGCCCGTTAAAATGATGCTGCCGGCCGCAAGCTTCTGTTTTTTCCGGGAGAGCATGTTGGCGAGCATGGCCGCCGAATTTGCGGGATGTCCGACAACCGCTGCTCCAGTGCCCTGCTCTTTGACTTCGCCGTTTATCATTAAAGAGACTCTTGCTTCATCCAGCTTGAAATGGTCCGGCTTCTTCACTTTTTCACCTAACACCACTCTTGAAGATGACGCATTGTCCGCAATGACGTCAGGCAGGGTAAATGAGAAATTTTCATAGCGGCTGTCAATCACTTCAAGTACAGGAATCAATTCAGCAACGGCTTCAAGGACCTGCTCCTTTGTAACACCCGGTCCTTCAATATCCTTCCCCAGCACAAAAGCAATCTCCGCTTCTACCTTCGGGTGAATCAGCTCGTTCATCCGGATGCTCCCGCCGTTTGGCACGATCATATCTTCAAAAATATAACCGTAGATCGGCTCCTCGACGTTCATCTGCTTCATTTTTGCCCGGCTTGTCAAGCCCATTTTCGGACCGATGATGCCATTGCCATCCCATAATTTCAGCTGAATCAGCTCTTCTTGAATCGCATACGCCTCTTCGACAGTCAGCTCCGGGTAGTCCTTTGTGATTCTTTCAACTTCGCGCTTCTCTGTTTCGGCAAGATACAAAAGGCGCGCCGTATCTTTTAATGCTGCGGCATTCATCCGTTTTCCCCCTTTTATAGCTTGATACATATATTGGTTAATTCGCTGAAGAATTCGAGGCTGTGAATGCCTCCTTCTCGTCCGAGCCCGCTCTGTTTCATGCCGCCAAACGGCGTCCGAAGATCGCGGAGAAACCAGCTGTTGACCCACACCATACCTGATTCGATTTGCCCGGCTACGCGGTGCGCCCGGCGGAGGTCGTTCGTCCAAACGGTCGCGCTTAACCCGTAATGTGTGTCGTTAGCCTGTGCAATCACTTCCTCCTCATCGTCGAACGGAATTACCGTTACGACCGGACCGAAGATTTCTTCTTTGATGAGCCTGGAATTGCGGGAAAGTCCGGTAATAATCGTCGGTTCAAGAAAGCAGCCGGATTCCTGTCCTTCAGGGCGTTTTCCTCCGGTTAAAATACCGCCGCCTTCCCGTTTGGCCAATTCGATGTAGTTCATCACACGTTCGGTGTGTTCAGAAGAAATCAAGGCACCGATATTCGTATCCGGATCAAAAGGATCGCCAACTTTGAGCTCTTTCGTTTTCTCAACGAACTGGTTCAGAAATTCGTCATACGCTTCCCGCTCGACATAGATGCGGGAGCCGCTCATGCATACTTCGCCCTGGTTGACGAAACTCGATTTCAATGAGGTGCTGACGGCTTCCTCTATGTCGGCATCGGCAAAAATAATGTTCGGGTTCTTCCCCCCCAATTCAAAGGAAAGTTTCTTTAATGTTTTCGAAGCAGCTTCCATAATGACTTTGCCGGTTGTCGTTTCTCCGGTGAAAGATATCGCATCGACATCAGGATGCTCAGAAAGCGCAGCGCCGGCGGAATCAGGCCCAAATCCGTGGACGATATTAACGACTCCGTCAGGCATCCCTGCATCATGGCAGATTTCCCCGAGGAGGGTGGCTGTCATCGGCGTCAGTTCAGCCGGTTTAATGACGGCTGTATTTCCCGCCGCCAGGCAAGGCGCCAATTTCCACGTCAGCAAAAGAAGCGGCAAGTTCCACGGATTGATCAGCCCGACCACTCCGACCGGACGGCGGATCGCATAATTGATTGCAAGATCATCAGTTTGATAAGCTTCCGTTCCGGTTCCTCTTATAAAATCCGCAAAGAAATGAAAGTTGAAAGCAGCGCGTGGAATATCCAAAGTGCTTGAGAGTGAAAGCGGCTTTCCCGTATCCAATGTCTCGAGCCTTGCCAGTTCTTCTTTGCGCTCAAGTATGATGTCGCCGACCTTTCTGATGATCCGAATCCTCTCGTCAGCGGTCATGTTTCTCCAGCGTCCGTTTAAAGCACGCCTGGCTGCCGCGACTGCAAGATCGACCTCTTTCTTGCCTCCTTCCGCAACGCTTCCGATAATTTCCTGTGTGGCCGGATTGATGTTGTCAAACGTGCTGCCGTTCTCTGAAGGAAAATACCTGCCGTTTATGTAGTGCTGACAGTCAAAAGGTTTTACGAGTTTTGCCGATGGGGTCTGAATATTCATATTCTACAAACATCCTCCTTTTCAAATCCTTTCCATTAAATTAAATGATTTTAAACGACAAGAAAACAGCAATGTTCCTCTATGCGGAACAAACCGGACATTTTTTCCGAAAATTTGATATTTTCCGCTTTTTTATTTTTCAGATCGTGTTATATTATGGAATAAAAGGTAACAAAAACAAGGGAGAGAGTTGAGGAACCTATGACTGTTGAGACAAAGGACCACCAGCTGCTCGGCTCAGTAAAAAATGCACTTCGGCTGCTTCAATCGTTTACCTTAGATACACCGGAAAAGAAACTAACCGAACTCGCCTCATCGCTCGGCCTCGGAAAAAGCACGGTCTCGCGCCTTTTGTCTACATTGGAAAGCGAAGGGTTTGTCATGAAGGACCCGGAATCAAGAAGATACAAGCTCGGCTTATCGGTCCTGCAGTTAAACACCATTGTCAACTCCACTCTTGAAATCAACCGTGAATCTCAGCCGGTCCTCAAACAGCTGACAGAAGAGACCGGCGAAACGTCGCATATTGCGATGCGCCGCGGTCTCAGCGTCGTTTATCTCAATCGGACGGAATGCCCCCGCCCGGTCGAACTTCTCTCATATATCGGGCGGCAAAACCCGATGCATTGCACAAGCTCGGGTAAGGTGCTTCTCGCCTTTGACGAAGATGGCATATTGGACGAGTATGTGAAGGAAGGCTTGAAAAGCTGTACGAAACAAACGATTACAGACGGGGACAAATTGCGGGAGGTGCTGAAAACCGTGAAAGAAAACGGATTTGACGTCAGTTGCGGGGAATTCATTGATGGTGTCACATCAATCTCAGCTCCTGTCAGAAACCACGCGGGTCGAGTGTTGTACGCCGTCAGTGTCGTAGGCCCTGCAAAACGCATAAAGTCCCGGCAGGCGAAAATCGTATGCCAAGTGAAAAAAGCGGCCCGGGATATTTCCGAAAGGATCGGGTACTGGAAACGAATATAAAAATTGGGGGAATCGGCTTTGTATGATCTTCACACTCACTTTATACCGCACGATGTGCTGCTTTGGCTGGACGACAATGAAAAGAGAGTCCACGCGGTCCGCGAAAAAAAGGCTGGCTGCCAAGCCGAGTTTTTGACGGTCAATCACAAATGGGGCTTTGAATTAAAAGAGCTTTTTTACCAGGAGGCTTTATATTTGAAAGCCCAGCAGGAGGCCGGCGTCACACACTCATTGGTATCGCCGGTTCCCCAGCTTTTCCTATACGACCTCGCCGAAGAAATCACAGACGAATTGTCCTTTGTATACAACAAAGCGCTTGCCGGATGGGTTAAAAAACACGACGGCCGCCTCTCAGGTCTCGGCACCGTCCCGCTGAACAGCCCTTTAAAGGCGAGCGAGCGCTTGAATGAGGCGATGAACAACGGGCTTAAAGGAGCGATTATCGGCCCCGGCGCTTCGCAAATGCTTCTCTCTGACGAAGCATTCACACCGTTTTGGGAAACGGCTGACAGAAGAAAAGCGATTATCTTTATACATCCACTCCTTTCAGAAGATCCGCGGCTCCGCCGCAGGATGCTGCCAAACTTGATCGGCGTTCCGTGGGAAACGACGATTTGTGCCGCAGACCTTTTATTAAGCGGGTTTACAGACCGCTTTCGCAATGTGAAAATTCTTTTGGCGCACGGCGGCGGCTTTTTGCCTTATCAGATCGGAAGACTGAACAAAGGGTATGAAAAATGGGCCGGCGTTTCTTCATCGCTTTCGGCTCCGCCGATCGAATATTTGCGGAAGTTTTGGTTTGATGGCGTGCTGTGGGAGAAAGAAAGCGCAGCATATTTGAAGAAGCTCGTCGGAGAAGACCGCCTTGTCCCGGGTTCCGATTTTCCTTTTGACCTTTGTCAGTGGCCGCCTCTCGATCCCGGCCGGAAAGGGGCGGAATCTCTGCTGAATGTAGCGATTGAGGCATAAAAAAGGCGAACCTCATCAGGTTCACCTTTTTCAAAAGCCTATTACATTGCTTGAGCCGCCGTAATCAGCGCAAGATTATAAACGTCCTCAGCGTTGCAGCCTCTGGACAGGTCGTTTACAGGCATGTTCAGCCCTTGCAGAATCGGACCAACCGCTTCGAAGTTGCCGAGGCGCTGAGCGATTTTATAGCCGATGTTCCCCGCTTCAAGGCTTGGGAAAACAAATACGTTTGCATCACCTTTAATGACGGAGTCCGGCGCTTTTTTCTCAGCGACAGACGGAACGAATGCCGCGTCAAATTGGAATTCGCCGTCCAGTGTAAGCTCAGGAGCTTTTTCTTTGGCAATCGCAACCGCATTGGCTACCTTTTCAGTTTCATCTGATTTTGCCGAGCCTTTTGTCGAAAAGCTGAGCATGGCGACACGAGGGTCAATGTTGAACATTTTCGCTGTGTTCGCACTTTCGATTGCGATTTCCGCAAGGTCCTGACTGTCAGGTGCAATGTTGATCGCACAGTCTGCAAATACATACTGCTCATCGCCACGCGCCATGATAAAGACGCCAGATGTTTTCTTCACGCCTTCTTTTGTTTTAATAATTTGCAGCGCCGGGCGAACCGTATCCGCTGTTGAATGAGCCGCACCGCTGACAAGACCGTCGGCAAGTCCTTTATAAACAAGCATCGTTCCAAAGTAATTTTCGTCTAAAAGGATTTGTCGGGCCTGTTCTTCCGTCGCTTTTCCTTTGCGGCGTTCAACGAAAGCCTGAACAAGGTCTTCCATTCCTTCGTATGTATGAGGATCGTATATGTCAACGCCGTCCAGCGTCAAATTCAACCCGTTTGCCTTATCTTTGATTTCCTGCTCGTTTCCTACAAGGATCGGCTTTAACACGTTGTTTCCGGCCAAATCGTTGACAGCTTTGAGAATGCGCTCGTCCAAACCTTCCGGAAATACGATTTTAACTCCTTTTCCTGCTACTTTTTCCTGCACTGTTGTAAATAGATCTGCCACTATATACCCTCCTTGAAAGTGTCACAAATACTTCATTTCTCTATTAAGCATACTCTTTTGTGATATAAATTCAATCCTTCTGTATTTTATTATAATGCTTTCACTTTTTAAACGCTTTTTTTAAATTAATTTAAGTGCAGCAAGGCTTCAAACACTTCTATTAGTATATAACAGCCTTTCCCAGTTATACGACAGATGTCACCTTTTATTCAAATCTTCTATACGGATAAAACGCGGCAAACTATGATATGATGAAAATAAGTACATACAAATTGGGAGTGATTGCAAAATGAGTGAACAGCAAAAAACGAACGAAGCCGCACAAACGCTTGACGGCTGGTATGCCCTTCACGATTTCCGGACAATGGACTGGTCCGCATGGAAAATGCTTTCAAGCGATGAGCGCCAGATCATTATCAGTGAATTTACAGGTCTTCTTGAAAAATGGGGAGCTGCTCAAAAAGAAGGTAATGGAAGCCATACGCTTTACAGCATCGTCGGCCAGAAAGCGGACTTCATGCTGATGATTTTGCGTCCTACGATGGAGGAATTAAATCAAATCGAACTTGAGTTCAATAAATCCAAACTCGCTGAATACACGATACCTGCTTATTCATACGTATCCGTTGTCGAGCTGAGCAACTATATGGGAAGCGGAGACGGAGACCCTTACGAAAATCCGCAAGTGCGTGCGCGTCTGTACCCTGAGCTGCCGAATGCCAAATATGTCTGCTTCTACCCAATGGATAAAAGAAGATCGGGCGATGACAACTGGTACATGCTGTCTATGGAAGAGAGAAGAAACTTGATGCGCAGCCACGGGATGATCGGACGCGGCTATGCGGGCAAAGTGAAGCAGATTATTACAGGCTCAATCGGATTTGACGATTATGAATGGGGTGTCACGCTCTTTTCAGATGATGTGCTTCAGTTCAAAAAGCTCGTCTATGAAATGCGCTTCGATGAAGTAAGCGCCCGCTACGGTGAATTCGGTTCGTTCTTTGTCGGCAACCGCCTGGCAAATGAACAGCTGCCTGCATTTTTGCATGTGTAATGATAAAAAGCTCCAAAGACCGAGGTCTTTGGAGCTTTTTTGCTATCTACTTGCAGTTACACGGCTGTGTAGGCGGAGTCGCCCTTTTTTGCACCTCGATTGAAGATTCGGCATAGAAAGTCGATCCGAGCCCCAGTACTCTGTTCTCCGCCCGGAATGTATACTTTCCTGCGGCAGGTAGCGTTTTGTTTGCCAGCACCAGCTTAAACTCCGCAATACCAAGCAGATCAATTGTAAGCGGCAGCCTTACCGTTTTTCCGTTGTTCAAAATTTGCCCGGTTGTCAACGCTCTTCCATTCACCGTATCTTTCGTTGTTGCGGAAAATCCCGACGGCAATGTAAATTCAACCGTTCCCAGCGCCAGAATTGAATTAGGACGATACGTTAACTCAATATCCGAGAACGACCACTCCTGTTTGCTGGCACCTGTTATCACCGAATACAAGGAAGCGCTCGCAGCCGGGCGGTAGACAGATTCAGTTTTTGTTGTTTGAGCGCTGGCCTGGAACGAAGGCAAAAAAATCGAAGCCATCATTACGAGACTAACCGCCAAGATTGACAATTTAGAACGATACATTCTTTTCAACACAGCAATTCCCCCTAGTCATCATTTTTTTCATCATTCGTCATGACGAAAGCGTGCAAGAAAGACGTAAAATCAAGCAACGCCTTCTTTCCAAAGCGCCGGCACTTTGGTGATTTCTATTAAAAACTACCATTTTTTTTGTGTGTAGTAAATGTTTTCCATGTCATATTTTTAAAAGAAATGCAAAATAATAGAATTTAACCAGGCGTTGTTCCTCTTGATTTTCTCCGCTGTGCTTTAGTAAAGGACAAAAGGCCTGCCCGCTTCCCTTCTTTTCATTCTCCTGATTTTTTGTTGACAAACGATGTATCTGGCTGTACATTATTGACATTATTGAAACATCACAAACCGAGTTTATGATTGAAATAACCTTGCTTTTTCTCCATTCATGTTTTTGACTGAATGGATGAAGAAAGGAACGAAAAAATGCCTAAATTGGTTTCTTCAAATCTTGTAAAAGGTAAGATCATCAATATTAGTCCGCCGCAGACACTGGCTCTCAGTTTCTTGATTATCATTGCCATCGGCGCCTGTTTATTGAAGCTGCCCGGTGCCTCCACAACTTACATCTCATGGGTGGATGCTTTATTTACAGCCACCTCAGCAACTACGGTAACTGGCCTTGTCGTTGTCGATACAGGGGCAGATTTTACGGTTTTCGGACAAACTGTTATTATGTGCCTGATACAAATTGGCGGGCTCGGCTTAATGACATTTGCCGTCCTCGTCGTCATGATGATCGGCAAAAAAATCGGCTTGCAGCAGCGGATTCTCGTTCAAGAAGCATTTAACCAGACTTCTTTAGGCGGGCTTGTCCGCTTGGTCAAGCATCTGTTTATTTTCACCATTGTCATAGAATTTGCGGCATTTCTGATCCTTTCGATCAGATGGGTTCCTGAATATGGTTTGCAAAAAGGCTTGTTTCATAGTTTGTTTAACACGATTTCAGCCTTTAACAATGCGGGGTTCTCCCTGTGGCCGGACAGCTTGTCTCAATATGTCGGCGACCCGATTGTCAACCTTGTCATCACAGGCCTTTTCATTACAGGGGGTATCGGCTTTACCGTTCTGCTGGATTTATGGACAAAGCGAAACTTCCGGAAATTATCGCTGCATTCCAAGCTCATGATCATTGGAACATTGATCATCAATACGACAGCCGCCTTGCTGATTTTTATTTTGGAATACTCAAATCCGGGTACGCTCGGCGGACTGCCTTTAGCCGACAAAATGTGGGGCGCTTACTTCCAAGGTGTGACACCGAGAACTGCCGGATTCAATACACTTGATATCGCCCAGATGACAACGCCGTCCCTCCTGTTAACCATCGTTTTGATGTTTATCGGAGCCGGAAGCGCGTCAACGGGAAGCGGAATTAAATTGACAACGTTTATCGTGATGATCTTGGCGACGATTACCTTTTTAAGGGGGAAAAGCGAGACGGTTGTGTTCAACAGGGCGATTAAAATGAAAACCATTTTAAGAGCTTTGGCCATCATCGTCATCAGTTTTTTATTCGTGCTTTTCGCATTATTTATATTGACGATCACAGAGAATGCTCCATTTTTGGAAATCGTCTTTGAAGTATTTTCCGCTTTCGGAACGGTCGGCCTGTCGATGGGGCTGACACCTGATTTAACGACCGCAGGCAAAGCGGTGATCATGGTGATGATGTTCATCGGCCGCGTCGGGCCTCTGACCATGGCGTTTACGCTGGCCAAGCCGAAGAAGGCGCCGATCCGCCATCCCGAAGATGAAGTGATTACAGGTTAATATGGAGAAAGACCGCTCTATTCGCGAGCGGTCTTTTTGTTTTTCTCTTCCTAACATGATGTGTCGTCATATTCGACCCCGCCCGTTCATACTGTAAAAGGGATGGGAAATATTGATCTATCATCTTGAGTCATCCCCCAGCTTTTTCAGCCGGATCGTCTTCATAGCAGCACTTTATCATTCCTCATGTATGGATGGTAGGCATGACTTTGACACAATGAAATGAGGAGGAACGAGATGAAATTTAAAAAAAATCAATTTCAGCCGCTTCAGGAGCTTGAGATGCCGGATTTCCGGCAGCAAATGGGGCCCAACCCTTATCCGCAGATGGGACAGATGGGGCAAATGTACCAGCAGCAGGGACAGCAGCCTTTCACCCAAATGGGAGGGCAGCAATCGTATCAGCAGCCCGGTCCCCAGCTGACCCAGCCGCAGCCGGCAGGAGTCCAGGTCCCTCCGATGCCTTCAGGACAGCAGCCTTCACCGAGCATCCCCGGCATGCTGCCGCTTGAGCAATCCTACATTGAGAACATTTTGCGGCTCAATCGCGGAAAAGTGGCAACCGTATATATGACATTCGAAAACAATCCGGAATGGAATGCAAAAGTCTTTCGGGGAGAAATTGAAGCAGCCGGCCGCGACCACATCATTTTAAGCGATAGAAAAACAGGCACACGCTATTTGCTGCTCATGGTGTATCTTGACTATATTACGTTTGATGAGCCGATCACTTATGATTATCCGTATTCAATGGCCTCATATACACCAAGATAAAGGTTCGGTTTAATTAAAACCGAACCCTTTTTTTATAGATATTAAGCGAAGTTTCTCACATCATTATTACGTTTGAATTTGTAAATAACGATGAGGAAAAAGACAGCAGCGAAAGCAAACAGAATCATGATATTCAAATACAGACCTTGAAGCTGCTGTCCCTCCTGCAATTTTGCCAGCGTATCCAACACCCACCGCTGCGGAAGAAAGTCCGCGATACGCTGTGCGAAAGACGGCATGATTTCAATCGGCCAAAAACATCCGGACAGCATGATCGTCGGCATAAAAATTAAATTTCGCAATACCCCGGATGACTTGGAGCTGTTTGCAAAGACGACGGTGATCAGCGCTAGGCCGACCGCACTAAGCGCAAAGATCAACAGCACCGCTGCCATCTCCCAAAATGAGATGCCGGTCTCCATCCTGAAAACATATTTCACCATAATCAATGTTAAAAAGGTTTGGCATGTGATGACAGACATACTGACGGCTACGTTGGACATGACGTACTGCCTTGCGGTTATCGGTGTGGTCAAAAGCCTGAAATACGTTCTGTTTTCTTTTTCCTTCACTAACAGTTCGGTCAAGCTCCCTGCTGAAAAAAGCATCGCCATCAGAAGAAAACCGACCGTCCGCTCCGTCATGTTTTTATTTTTCGCCGTGTCTTCAATCGTATATGTTTTGACACTCGTTTCAGAACTCCGGTAATTTTTATAAATTTCCTCAAAGCGCTTTTCATTCCCCTGCGCCGATTTACCGATTGCGGCGATATTATCAATATAATGATAAACATACGATTTCACAAACCCGGTGATTTCAGCGCCTTTGACAGATGCAATCGCGATATGAGCCGGTTCGCCGCTCTGCACGCTTTGAGAAAAGCCTTGTTCAAACGTAATGACGCAATCAAGCTCCCCTGCCGCAACTTGACTTTTCCCTTCTGCTTCACTGACCGCACTGATGTTGACATTCTCGATCCCCTTCAAAAAATCCTTAGTATCTTCGGCGATTCGTCCGCCGTCATGATTGATAATTCCGACGCGCAAATCTGTCTTATCCATGCTTCCCTCTGTCAAAAGCGATACGAATATGCCTAGCAAGGGCAGACATACAAACAGAAAGATATTGATCTTCTTTTTAAAAGTGACATTCAGTGTGTTTTTGACAAGCCATAGCATTTCTTTCATCTTACAGCCCCTCCCTTCTCTGCAATGAGACAACGGCAATCAGCAGAAATAACAGGGATAAGCCGATGTTCAGCAAGATTGCGGGCAGCCCCGCCGCTAGATCGTTCGCAAATATGATGTTCATAATGGCTTCGTTTGTCCAGGCGAGCGGAGACATGTCTTTGATCAAAGCTAGAACACCTTCCGCATCATCGACAGGAAAATAAGCGCCTCCGAAAAACGCAACCAGCGGAATCACCACGTTAATGATCGCCACTGCTGCTTCCCCCGTTCTCGTCAAATAACTGACGCCGAGGCCGAGGCATACGGCAAACAATACGATGCTGAACAGCACGGCTGCCACAAGGCCGAGATGATCTCCCCAGTCCGCTTTAAATACGTATTTGCTGAATGCTACGACGGCAAAAATACACAATCCGTTTGTCACAAGATTGCCAATCAGCTTGCCGGCAAAAATCTCGCCTTTATGAACCGGTGCCGCGATCAGCCGGTCGGCTGTTTTCCCAAGCCGCTCTCCCCTTATTAAATAACTGGCGCTTAATGCACTGTAAAGCGCGATCAGTGTGGTCATGGTAACCGCGTAATAATCCATTGAGCTGGGCTGCCTGTCTGAGCTGAGCGACGTCTCCTTGATATAATTGTCGCCCGGTGTGTCACCGAGCACGGCACCCGCTTGCTCAGGAGCGGCTTTGATGATCTCTGCTGCGGCATTGTACCGGTTTGCAAACGCGGTCAGCATTCCTTGAATAATGCTGTTTTTCATACTATTTTTATCCATTTGGTAAAGCTTGATGCCGCTGTTTTCGATTTCAAGATAAACATCGTAGTTCCCCTGTTTGATTTCTTGTTTTTCATCCATATCGGACAATACTTTTTTAAAATGAACGCCGGATGTTTTCGCTTCCTTTGCGAATGTTTTAAAACCTTGGGAAAACGCTCCGTCAGACTTGTCTTTATACAAGACATGAACCTCGCCGACCGCTGCTTGTTGATCGAAAGCATTCGTCAGTGCGGTACCCAAAATCATAATCAGTACAATCGGAAATGCCAGCATAAAAAGGAGCGTCCGTTTGTCCCGAAAAGCCGATACAATTTCTTTTTTCGCAATGATGAGTGTATTCAAACCATGGACCTCCTTTCTAATCGCGCAACTGTCTTCCGGTCAAGGTCAGGAACACGGTTTCCAAATTAGGCGCTTTTTCTTCCAATGAACGAATCTCGGCCCCGTTCTTCATCAGCTTTTCAATAATCTGGTTTAAATTGTTGACGCCTGCATCCGAGTTGATTTTGATCGTATTGTCTTCAAGAGCAGCCACCTCCACGCCGCTGATCGTTTTCAGTTCGCCGATATCGATATTTTCTGCAGATTTAAGAACGACCTGAATATCTTTCGTGTTGGTAATGATCGATTTCAGCTGCTCCTTCGTTCCCTCGGCGATAATTTTTCCGTGATCAACGATGGCGATCCGCGTACAGATCTCTTCAACTTCCTCCATATAATGACTCGTGTAAATAATCGTACATCCCATCGCATTTAACTTTTTGACGGACTCCAAAATATAATTTCTCGAATGCGGATCAATTCCAACCGTCGGTTCGTCCATGATGATCAGCTTTGGCCTGTGGGCGATCGCGCAGGCGATATTGAGCCTTCTTTTCATCCCGCCGGAAAAATTTTTCGGAAAGCTTTTATGCTTATCGCTTAAACCGACGAACTGCAATGCTTCTTCAACACGATTGTGCAAATGGGCACCGCGCAGACCATAGAGCCCGGCAAAAAACTTCACATTTTCATATGCCGTTAAATCCTCGTAAATGGCCAGATCCTGCGGAACAATGCCGATATTCATCTTGGCGAACTTGCGGTGTTTTGCAATGTTTTTTCCGAGAATCAAAATCTCGCCTTCATTGCTTCTCAGCAAACTCGAGATCATGTGAATGGTCGTACTCTTTCCCGCTCCGTTTGCCCCGAGCAATCCAAATATTTCGCCCTCTTCTATAGAGAGTGATATATTGTCGACGGCAACGAAGTCGCCAAATTTTTTCGTTAGATGATGGATTTCCAATACATTCATGTTCTCACCTCATTTTGATTTCATTATAAAAAAAAGATGAATGGTGCAGCAGTGCAGCATTTCATCTTTTTCACATGAGAAAATTCATATTCAATTCATGAAATCATTCATGCTTGGGCAGCAGGGTGGTGACAGAGAAGCCGTTCGAACCGTCAACGATCACCTTTCCGTTAACAGAAGCGGCCCGTTCCTCCATCCCGATAATCCCCATCCCTTTCTTAATTTTCTGCCGCCCTTTTCCGTTGTCTTTCACTTCGGCTTTAATGAGCGTATTCAGCACATGAATATAGATGGATACATGTGTCGCATCAGCATATTTCACAGAGTTTGTCAGCGCTTCAGTGATATTTTCAAAAATAATCTTCCATTGAATCTGAGAAATAACATCCAAATCGCCTTTATGCAAAAATGAAATATTCATATGGTACTGCGCCGAACATTCATCGATAAACAGCTTCAATCTGTGGATACCCATCTGTTCTGAGGGCGGTTTGACGCTTTTTAACGTCAATCTGATGTTTTCAATCCCGTCCTTGGAGATGTTAATCGCATTTTGCAGGAGCTCGGAAGCTTTTTCCTTGTCTATGTCAAGAATGCGCTTCGCCGCTTCAAGCTGAATGAGCGCTCCTGTCATGGAATGGCCGATTTTATCGTGTATTTCCTGGGAAAGCCGGTTGCGCTCCTCAAGCTTATACGTATATTCGGATTGTCTGATAAACTCTTTGTTTTCACGCAGCATGTTTGTTAGCTTCTGCAGGTCTCTTCTCGTTTGGTCAATATGATGTTCAAGCTTTTCAATCCGCGTTGCATCATAGCTTGCCGCCCAGTACAGCAAAAATTGAAATGCGGTTGCCAACGCGTAGACCGCTAAGATGCTCTCATTGATAAACAAGACCGGAACGATTGAAGCGGCAAGAACCGCCCACTTCGGCAGCCCGAAATTGGCTGCTCCTTCATACAGATTAAAAGGAAGGAATAAAATAAATAAGGGGTGCACCTCTGCATAAGAAAAAATTGAAATGATGACAGAAATGATAATAAACAGCTTTTTTATTTTTCCTTCAGGTAAAATCGCAATCCCGAGGTTGATACAGGCGTAAACAAGAAGGCTGAACACAAGCCACGGCAGATTGTCAATTTCCGAAGAAACGCATTGATAGATGATGAATCCCAACAAAATCAGTTTGCCGGTCATAATCCGCAATTCCATGGTGATCCCCCAAGTTAAAAGTTAACTTTTCCGGTTAAATAATAAATCGCAATTTGTGTCCGGTGTTCAAGCCCCGTTTTCCCCAAAATCGAAGAAATATAATTGGCGATCGTACCTTCAGAGATAAACAGCTCTTTCGAAATTTCTTTATTGGACAGCCCTCTGGCGATCAGCGCCATAATCCCGAGCTCGCGTTCGGTAAACAGGCTTTCGTCTATCTTAGGTTCCGCTTCTTTATGCTCCGCCAAATTGGACTTAATCTTGTCGAGGATGATATCCTGCATCACAATATGGCCGTTGAACACACTTTTAATCGCGTCTCTGATTCGCTCGGGCTCGGCATTTTTCAGCAAATAACCTTTTGCTCCGTTCCGTATCGCAGCGACGATGTATTCGTCGTCATCAAACGTTGTTAAGATAAAAGGCTTGGTGCCCGTTTCTGAAATAAACCGCGCAGCTTCCACTCCATCCATGTTGGGCATGCGGACATCAAGCAGTGCAATATCCACAGCTTGGGCGCGGCAAAATTCGACCGCCTGCAAGCCATCCTCCACCGTCGCCAGCACTTCAAATTCATCATAAGTGCTCAATATGATTTTCATGCCCTCTCTTATGAATGAATTGTCATCCGCAATGATCACTTTAATTTTCATCTTTTGAACGGAGACCGGTCCTCCGCCGTGCACATCCCTTCTGTCAAAATGCAAAAGCCGGGTCTTTCGCCCTGTTCATAACATTAAATTACCATGAATCAGCCCCTGTTAAAATAAAAAAAGCCAATCCTTTTCAGGAGATTGGCTTTTTTAGTAAAACTACAAGTATTTGACCGCTGAGACAACGACCATGATCCATGCGGCAATAAACGCTACGCCGCCCAGCGGAGTAATAGCACCGAGGACGCTGATTTGCGTAAGGCTGAGGACATATAAGCTTCCTGAAAATAAAACGATTCCGGCAAACATCAGCCACCCTGCCACAGATACGCTTCCCGCATCTGTAAGTTTTGCCGCGATAAGCGCGACGGCAATTAAACCGAGCGCATGATACATATGATACTGAACGCCGGTCTGCCAGATTTGCAAATATTTCTCGGGAATTTTTCCTTCAAGACCATGGGCTCCGAACGCCCCTAAAGCAACCGCAAGCATAGCATTGACAGCACCTAAAATTAAAAATAATTTCACGATCAAATCGCCCGCCTTTCTTTTATCATCATAGCGTACACGCTCTGAATTTCAACGTTTGCAAATCTCATGACACGATATTGTCATATTTCTTTTTCCTAAGCTGTATCTGTTCCGCAGCAATCGCTACAATTGTTCCAAGGACAAGCCCGTTGCTTAAAATGGAAACAAAAACAGGATGCATTCCTTTCAAAGCAATTTCAGGTACAAACATGACCCCCACACCGGCAAGGAGCGCAATCCCGGTAACAAAACGGATGCGGCCGGCCTCGTCCTTTTCATAAGAATCGAATTCAGCAAATGC
This sequence comes from Bacillus sp. FSL K6-0972, assembly GCF_037976035.1. NCBI lineage: Bacteria > Bacillati > Bacillota > Bacilli > Caryophanales > Bacillaceae > Bacillus > Bacillus sp. FSL K6-0972. The sequence continues at coordinate 4,025,676 of NZ_CP150260.1, forward strand.
CAAGCCGACCATCGTTGAAAATACGACGAAGTTCACCGCAAAACCGACCGGAGACGGCAGGCTGGCAAAAGTATTCATAACCAGCGGGAAGAAGCTGATGACGATCACGATCAGACTCCCGAGCAAAAACGGTTTTTTGGAAGACATTCTCGTCGTTTGAATAAACCCGGCCGCCCCGGATATCGGCACCGTCCCTACAGCTCCGAGCAAACCGCTCAGCAAATGGCTGACGGAGGCGATAAATCCGGCCGGACGGGCACGCTTCCTCTCCTCCAGCTTCTCAAACTGTCTGACCGCTCCTTCAACCACCCGTATGCTGGCGAGCATATTGACGATTAACAACACTGTAATAAACAGCGAAGTAACGACTAATCCGCTGTCAAACAGCGGCATCCCGAAAGGAAAAATATCAGGAAGGTGGAACAGCTGGTTCGCACGCTCAGGCGCCTTCGCCACACCGAATACGGCAAATAAGACCCAGCCGCCGAAAAGCGCAATTAAAATTGAATATTGCTTGAGAACCGGAATGTTTGACCGGCTCATTAGAAACGTAGCCAGCATAATCACAACCGCCAGCAAAAACACGGGTATATCGACCTCGTTTTTCCGGTAGCCGATCCCCATGACACCTTTAACGATCGGATCGCTAAGCTGGATGACCAGCAGCAGTAAATAAATGCCCGTCACAACAGGAGTAAACATCACAGCCAGCTTATCAATGACTTTAAACAAACTAAAAATAAAGAAGAAAACCGCGCTTAACAGCATCGCTCCCTGCAGCCCCTGGAGCGTTTCGATATGAGTCGCAAATACGGTCCCTGTAAGACCGGAATAAATCGTGTATACGCCCCACCAGAGGCCAGCCGGACTCTCATTAATCGGCAGGCGGTGTCCTACTAAACATTGGATAAAAGCCGTTGTGCCGAGCACGAAAAAAGTGCTTTGAACCAGCCCTGCAGTCTCTGCCTGGTTCAGCCCGAATGACTGCCCGATTGCAATGGGCACCACGATTGCGGACGCAATAATAAATGCCGTCCATTGTAAAGCCCCAAAAAGCAGTTTCAAGTTGATCAACCTCTCTTTTTTAAAACAGCCGGATGGCGCCTAGAAATCAAAAATAGAATCTCCGTTGCCGTCATCTTCATGCTTTTGTTTCTCTTGTTTTTTGTATTGTTCAGCACCGGCGCTCCCCATCATTTTTTCTAGCATCAGCTGATCGCTCGATGGTTTATTGGCCGTTTGAACATAAGGCGAAGACTGGACGGACGGCCGCTGCTGCGGTTCAACAATGACGTCGCAAAGGGAGCGGATAACCGCGATATGCATTTTCAATTCGTTTTCCTGGTTGCATTCCTTTGCTTTTTTCAATTCGTCCTCCATCTTCTGCAGTAAACTTGATATATGTATGTTCATCAAATCGATCCTCCAAACCGTTTTCAGTTTCCATTTCATTTTACCAAATTAACTTCTCTCATGCCGAATGCACTTTTCAAATATCCGTTGCAAAAAATTGCCTCTCTCGCTATAAAAAATATGGTCTTTTACATTTCAAAAAAAGATATCTACGGGCAAAATGCGGGTGAAAACACCGATTTTCTCACGGTCAAAAGTTGACAGCTGAAAAGACTGTCACACATAATGAAAAAAACTTCACTCGAATTTCTAAAAGCGAAAGGAAACAGGGAATGGCAGAACAAACAACCCCTATCGAAACGACCGTTACCGAGCAAAAGCGATATTTTTTAAGCGGGGCAACACTCGCTGTTGAAAATCGTCTGGAACAGCTCAACATTCTTAAAGATGCTGTAAAAAAATATGAACGGGACATACTTGAGGCTCTACAGAAAGATCTTAATAAATCAGAGCACGAAGCCTATATGACGGAAATAGGCATTGTACTGGAAGAAGTCCGCTTCATCAGCAGACGATTAAAAAAATGGGCCAAACCGAAAAAGGCCAAAACGGCCTTCTCGCACATCGGTTCCAAAAGCATCGTCATTCCTGAGCCTTACGGCACGGTCCTGATCATCGCGCCATGGAACTATCCGTTTCAGCTTGCCGTCTCACCCCTGATCGGCGCACTTGCTGCGGGGAATACCGTCGTCATCAAACCGTCTGAGCTTGCTCCCGCCGTATCAAGCGTCATATCCGAGATGATCAAGGAAATCTTTCCGCCCGAATATGTGTCCGTTATTGAGGGCGGAGTGGAGACGAATCAAGAGCTTTTGCGGCAAAAATTTGACTATATCTTTTTTACGGGCAGTGTTCCCGTGGGCAAGGTTGTCATGGAAGCTGCAGCAAAACAGCTTATTCCAGTCACCCTCGAGCTTGGCGGAAAAAGCCCCTGCATCGTGCACAAGGATGCTGATCTCAAGCTTGCAGCTCAAAGGATTGTTTTCGGAAAGCTGACAAACGCAGGACAGACGTGCATTGCGCCTGACTATCTGCTCGTACACAAAGATGTGAAAAGCGAGCTGATGCGCGCTCTGAAACAATCGATCCAAACATTTTACGGAGAAGAGCCGGAAAACCATCCGGCGTACGGAAAAATCATAAGTGAACGTCATTTCGAACGGTTAATCCGCTTTTTACAAAACGAGAATATCGTCACAGGCGGAACATATCAAAAAGGCGGACTCAAAATTGCACCGGCCATTATCGATGAACCTGACTGGGAATCGCCGATCATGCAGGAAGAGATTTTTGGACCGATCCTCCCCGTCATCGGCTATGAAACAATCGAAGACGTTATCCAAATGGTTCAAAGCCGCCCTAAACCGCTCGCGCTCTATTTGTTTACGAATGAAAAACCGGTACAGAAGCACATCCTCAGCCGGATTTCATTTGGCGGGGGGTGCATCAATGACACGCTGATGCACACAGCCACACCTTACCTCCCCTTCGGCGGCGTAGGCGAAAGCGGAATCGGAAGTTACCATGGGTATCACAGCTTTAAGACGTTTTCCCATGAAAAAAGCGTTTTAAAACAGACAAACCTGTTTGACATTTCATTCCGTTATCCTTCATCGAAAAACGGGCTGCGGATCATCAAAAAACTTCTCAGGTAGGATAGGAGCGAGACAAACGAAGAACCGCTTTTTTTAGCGGTTCTCGCGATTTTAAAGATTCGGAAGGGACCAATCAATCGGCTCATCCCCGATTTGTTCCAAATACTGATTGGCTCTTGAAAACGGCCTGCTCCCGAAAAACCCGTTTCTAGCCGAGAATGGGCTCGGATGCGGCGATTGGATAATAAAATGCTTAGATGTATCGATTCGTTCTTTTTTCATTTGGGCATGCCGGCCCCAGAGAATAAAAACGACCGGCTTATCTCTTTTGTTTAAAACATCTATTATACTGTCTGTCAGCTGTTCCCAGCCTTTTCCTTTATGCGAATTTGCCTGGCCCCGCCTCACGGTCAAAACGGTGTTCAGCAGCAGAACGCCTTGCTTAGCCCAGCTCACGAGAGAACCGTGATTGGGGATGTCGGCTCCAATGTCATTCTGCAATTCTATAAAAATATTTCTCAAAGAAGGCGGTGGATTGACACCGGGTTGCACGGAAAAACTTAAGCCATGGGCCTGACCCGGACCGTGATACGGATCCTGGCCGAGAATCACGACTTTAACACTTTCATAGGAAGTATAATGCAAAGCATTGTATATATCGTTCGGTTCAGGATATACGGTGTGTTCTGCATACTCCCTTTTCAGCATTTCCCTCAGTTCTTGATAGTAAGGCTTATTAAACTCGTCATTCAGCTGTTGCCACCAGCTGTCATTCAAAATCTGTTTCAATGTTCAGGCCTCCTTAATTCAATTGTCTTGCAGCAGTGAGCCTGGATGCGACCGGTTTTCCGTCCCAGACGATTTCGCTTTCCGCTTTCCTTTTTTTCATGGCAGGTTCTTCGAGAAGCACGAAAAAGTTCTTTGTCGGCAGCTTGCCAAGCTGATGCTTTTCACTCAAGACATCCAAATAATACTGCCTCATTCCGCCAAGATCTCCGGACTGGTTGTCACCCTGGTCTGAAAACGCATAGATGACGCTTGCGAAAGGAACCCTTTTCACCCGAAACCGCTCAGCGGCTCTCAGGAAAAAGTCCCAATCCCAATAATTGTGGACAGCAGGATCGAAATAGCCGATTTCGTCATGAAGAGAACGTTTGTACATACTCCCTGAAGGAACATATGTAGAAAACTTCCTCATTTCATCCAAGTTAAAGGAATACGCAAAAAGATAACGGCTGATCGGAATTCTTTTATCCTCTTTTTCTTCGAAAGACACGATCTCAGCATCCGAATAAACAAAATCGGCGGTCTCCAGCGCATTCAACATTCTTTCCATATGACACGGAGTGAAAAAATCATCATCATCACACAGCATAATAACATCTCCGGAAGCTTCTTTCACCCCTATATTTCTCGCTTTTACATGCTTCACGTTTTCTTTCAGATGGATAACTCTGATCGGAAGGTCTGAATAAAGGCGCTCAACAAAGTCGACGCTCTCCCCGGCATCATTTACAATAATGACTTCAAACGGTGCAACAGACTGTTTTGTAATGGATTCAAGCAATTCGCACAAAGCGGTGACCCGATTATGCGTGACAACTACGATAGATATGTTCATGTTTGTGATATACGCTCCTTCTTATTTCATTCTAAACATATTAAATCATAATGCGAATGATTTCACATGGATCAAAAGATGGTTTGGTTTTTTATGCCAATCCATTCACGAAATTTGGCAGAGGACCGCTGCACTATAAAGCGACAGCCATTTCATTGTGATCTTGCGAAAAGCTGTCTATAATAAGTAATAAGCCAACTTTGGATGGAATCTCTTATCGTGGAGGATTGACTGAACATGACAATGCATAAAGCACTGACAATCGCCGGCTCTGACTCAAGCGGAGGCGCCGGCATTCAGGCGGACTTAAAAACGTTCCAGGAAAAGAACGTCTATGGAATGACGGCCCTTACGGTTGTTGTCGCCATGGATCCTGAGAACAATTGGAATCATCAGGTATTCCCAGTTGATACGGAAGTCATCCGCGCCCAGCTGTCGACGATTGTGGACGGCATCGGTGTAGATGCGATGAAAACGGGAATGCTTCCAACCGTTGACATAATTGAATTGGCGGCAGACACAATCAAGAAGCACAGCATGAAAAATGTCGTCATTGATCCTGTTATGGTATGTAAAGGGGCAAATGAAGTGCTGTATCCCGAACACGCAAAGGCCTTAAGAGAGCTTTTGGCCCCGCTTGCCACGGTCATTACGCCAAATCTTTTTGAAGCCGGCCAGCTCAGCGGACTTGGAGAAATTAAAACGGTTGAGCAAATGAAGGAAGCGGCAAAGGCCATTCACAACCTCGGCGCCGAACACGTCCTCATTACAGGAGGGGGCAAACTGAATCACGAAAAAGCGGTAGACGTATTATTTGACGGCCGGGATGCAGAGGTCATCGAAAGAGAAAGAATTGACACCCCATACACACACGGGGCGGGCTGCACCTATTCCGCGGCGATTACGGCTGAGCTTGCCAAAGGTTCAAATGTAAAAGAAGCCATTTACTCTGCAAAAACGTTCATTACGGAAGCGATTCGCGAATCGTTTCGTTTGAATCAATACGTCGGGCCGACGAAGCACTCCGCTTTGCGACTCAGCGGCAAATAAAAAAAGCCCCTTTTACATAAAAGGGGCTTTCAGCTTTCCCGTTTGATCGTTCTTGCAGATGACCTTAAGAAGGTCTCGATCGATTCCACAAAAAGAGCATATTCTTTCATTTGTTCATAAGTGTCTTGAAGTTTCTTTTGTACTTCTTCATCATTCGGGATTGTTTTATCTTCAATACCGCCGATCAGCTTCTTCATCTGAAGAAGCAAACCATTGTATTCCTCTCTCGTATCCTCAATATGATCCGCTATTTTTTTCAAACGCACGGCTGTCAACTTCTGCTGATTTTGATCCAAAAAAACAACCCCTTTATCACTGCACTCTCTCTAAAAAAAGCATATCATAAAGGGATTGTACAGAAAATAGCAAACCGCAGCCGCTCCCTTTATACCACCGTCCAGGATGTCACATTCATTATGATTTCTTTTCTGGCACTGATCCAAACATCATTATTTCCCGGGTAAGGAAAATATCTTGCCGTAAAGACTTCCTCTCCCCCATTCACGAAGATTTCAATAGAAGATGCGTCTAAAAAGATATTTAAATCGCGAAGCTCATGTAAACGGCACTGTCTGGCTTCCGTTCTTTCATCAACATAACTGTTTCTCTCCAAGGTTATGATGCCGTCTGCTTTATTGTAAATGAGTCGCGCGGCACCCCTGAAGGAAATCTCAAAGCTCTCTTCAATAAGTTGCGGGCTGATGAAAAGCTCGGCTTTATCCGGTTGAACAATGTCCAGTTTTTCGGTGCCTTGATTAACTGATATTGCCGCGTTTTTTTCGTTTTGGCGGAGCGTTCTAAGCTCCGCGACCGGTTTTTGAACGATTTTATCATTTTGCAAATACAATTCCCTCGGCAATGTCATACAGTGCACCCATTGATGCGGAATCGTCGGCTGGCTCTGTTCATCCTGGTCTGGAACACCCATCCAGGCAACCAATATCCTCCGGCCTGATTCGTCTTTTGTCGTCTGCGGCGCATAAAAGTCAAAGCCGCGATCAAGCTCTTCAAAATCCCCGTGTGTAAAACCGGGTTTCTGCTCGTTCAATTCACCGACAAAATAGCCTGACTGATAGACGTTTTGGTAGCGCATCTCCTCTGCTTCAAGGCCTTGCGGGCAGACAATTAAGACGTCTTTGCCGCCCAGTTCGAACATGTCAGGGCATTCCCACATATAGCCGAATTCCCCGAGTTGACCTGTATTTGAACCTGTGATGTCGCCAAGGAACTGCCAGTCCTGCAAATTATTCGATTGAAACAGCACCGCCCTGCCCTCAAGGTTTTCAGTCTGGGCGCCGAGTACCATGTACCAGCTGCCGTTCTTTTTCCATACTTTCGGGTCGCGGAAATGAGCCGTATATCCTTTCGGAAGCCTTGCAACAACCCCCTGCTTTTCAAACGAGTTGCCGTCTTTTGAGACGGCGAGACATTGATAGGTCTCCCTATTTCCCTCGGCGTCTCTAACATTCCCCGTATAAAACAGATGCAGCACATCATTTTCAGCGATCGCGCTTCCTGAATAACAACCGTTTTTATCAAACCAGTCGCTCGGCGTGAGGGCGATCTCTTCATGCCGCCAGTTAACGAGATCTGTTGAAGAGTAGTGTCCCCATAACTTTGCTCCGTGCCCCGTTTTAAAAGGCATCCACTGATAAAAAAGATGGTAAACCCCTTTCCACTGAATGAACCCGTTCGGATCATTCAGCAGTCCGACAGGAGGCATGATATGATAATGCAGCCGATAGGGATCAAGATTTACAATATCCCGGTATTCTTCAACCCGGTTCATTGCCTTTTGACGAAGTTCCTGATCTTGATTCATCGTTTTCCCCTCACTTATGTCACTTTTTCTCGTCTTCATTAATACCTAAGATAAAGGCTGTGATAAACGCAACAGACACAGAAATCGCCATTCCGATTAAATAATGGATCAGGTTGCCCATTCCAAGCGGAGCGACAATCGCAATCATCGGAATTCCCGTCAAACCGTAGGCGTTTGCTGCAACATTCATAAAGACAACGTATGCTGCCCCCAGCGCTCCCCCGGCCATTGCCGCAATAAACGGCCTGCGGTAACGGAGGTTGACACCGAAAATAACAGGTTCGGTAATGCCGAGAAAAGAAGAGAAAGCAGCAGGTAAAGCGATTTCTTTTGTTTTTGCACGCTTTGCCAAAAAGAAGACAGCAAGTCCGGCCCCGCCTTGGGCGACATTGGACATAGACCAGATCGGAAGCAGGTAGTTCCTGCCGATATCAGCGATAAGGCCGGCCTCAATCGCATGGAAACTGTGGTGAACACCGGTTAAAACGATCAGCGAGTATGTTCCTCCGAAAATCAATCCGGCAACAGGCCCGGCAAAGTCATATACATATGTTAAAACGTTTGTAATCCCAGTACCTAGCATTCTTCCTAAAGGACCGATTGCGATAAATGCAATAAATCCTGTTGAAATAATCGTGACAAACGGTGTTACTAAAAGATCGATCGCATTTGGAACGATTTTTCTTACGCCTTTTTCAATTTTACTCATCACATACACGGCAAGCAAAATTGGAACAACGGTTCCTTGATAGCCAAGCATCTCGATTTTGAGTCCGTAAAAGTTCATCACATCCGGTGATGCAGTTGCCAATCCCCAAGGATTGAACAAGCTCGGGTGAATTAAAATTCCTCCAAGTACAGCCCCTAGGTAAGGATTGCTGCCAAACTCTTTCGCAGCACTGACACCGATCAAGATTGGAAGGATAATAAATGCCGCGCTTGAGAACATATCAAGCATTTTATACAGCGCCGCATCAGGATCGACCCACTGAAATGCCTTCATCATTCCCAACAGCCCCATTAATAAACCGCTTGCAACAATGGCCGGAATGATTGGCACGAAAATATTTGACAGCGTTTTCGCGAATCTCGCTAAAGGATTCATTTTTCCCTTTGCAGCATCGCTGTGCTGAACCGTTTCCTTTTGATCAAGATTCAGCTCTTTGGCAAACTGTTCATACACTTTATTAACAAGCCCTGTTCCGAAAATAATCTGGTATTGACCAGAGCTCGAAAAGGCTCCTTTTACACCTTCCAGCTCTTCGACCTTTTCCTGGTCGATTTTTGCTTCGTCCTTAATCACCAAACGAAGCCTTGTCGCACAATGAGCTGCACTGATGACATTATCTTCTCCGCCAAGAAGTTGTATAAGACGTACAGCGATTTCTTTGTGATTCATGATGACTCCTCCTTTTTTTTTAAAAAAAGCAGAAAAGACCTAAAATTCACCAACGAATGGAGGATAGATTCTCCCCATTCATCTAGCAAATTTTAGGTCTTGCCTGCTTTACCAGTCACAATCCCCGGTATTTATTTTTTAATACGCTTTCATTTTATTATGTGATAACGCTTTCGTCAACAACTTTTTTATTTTCTGTGAAAATCGACCTAAAAAAAGCCTGATCGCGCGTTATCAGGCGGTATTACCTATAGGAATCATTTAAACGCTGGACATGCAGCGTAATATATCCGACTTCTGATTCCGGAAGATGAAGATCATATTCAGTTTTTACGTAATCCGCCAGCCCTGCCGCACACCGGTAGCTTTCAGGATACTTTTGCCGGATGAAATAAAGCATGTCATCGTCCATGACATGAAACGCTTCATTTGATTCCAGCCGGTTGATGGCATACCTGAGATGCGTGACAAGACGCTGATATGAGATGCTGTTTTCGTCAATCTTCTGATTGAAACAGCATTCGATTTTTTCTATCAATTCTTTGATGATGTTCGTGTATTTAAGAGTCTTCTGCATGTTTTCCGCATCCATTTTGGCGGTATGAATATGCAGCGCAATATAACCCGCTTCATCATCAGGCAATTCGACTTTCAATTTTTCTTTGACCAAATCGATTGCCCAGAGTCCGATCTCATATTCTTTTTTATAAAGCGCTTTGATTTCATTTAATAATTTATTTTGAATGACGAATCCTTTGCGGATTCGCTCGATCGCAAATGACAAATGATCCACAAGGGCGATGTGGATATGATCGCTCAACGGTGCGGACAGCTGCCCTTCCGCATAGCTGATGATCTCTTCAGCAGCTTCAATATGTTCTTCCGGAAGTGTTTCGAGGATTTGTTTAAACTTTTCATTTTCTTCATGAATGGTAAAAATTTTTTCTACCTTGTTTCTTGGAATGGTATCATTTTTGCCTTTTTGAAAAGCGATACCAGGCCCCATGACTATTTTTTCTTGACCATCCTCCTTTATGATTGCTGCATTGTTGTTCAATACTTTATAGATTTTCAAAGCTGTCACCCACTTCCCGTTATGAGTGGGATTTTACCTTGTTTAAGTTCCCGTGTAAAGAGTTGGTCCGGCTCTTACCCTCTTCACTGCTTTTTTGCAAACAGCCCGGTTAGGTTCTGTCGTAAAACTGCCGGGCTTCACTCTCTTACAGCCCGACATCCGCTCTGTTTGCTCTTCTCTTTTTTCCGAAAAGCCGCCTGCCTGATAAGCATCGGCAGCCTGATATGTACCGCCGGCGAACGCCATCACCTTCATCTGATTCTCTCTGACAGGCATCACCGCATTCAGCAGCACCGCCGTCCATAACTTTAAAAATGATATCAAACCTTTCATACCGATCCCTCCAGTTTCGTTTTGATAAAACTAGCAACTCTATTAAACTTTCTTGCTCTATCTTATCCCAGCAAAATGAAAATGTTTGTCACAATGTGTGTGCAAAATGATTCTAGTTTTTAGAAGTTTTGTTGAAAACTGCTGGAATCGCATGATTCAGCGGAAACAAACCATGAATTCAACTTACTCACAGCTTATCCTAAGGATAAACACATATTACCCACAGGGAATATCCACATATCCACATATTTATTCAATATTTAGTATAAGAACGTACATTCCCTACAATATCTATACACAGGTTTATTCACTTATACACAGTAAATTGTGAATAAATCTAAAAAGTTCACTCCAATACATTGAATCTTTGAAAATTATTTCTATATATAGAAGGATTTTTTTGAAACTGAGAGAATATTTTAAAAGTTCGCAACTCTAAGGATTACAAAGAAACCATTTATCCATAAGGGGGAAAACAGATTGAGAAAAAGTATCGTGCGCTATTTTGTTATGGCTTTTATTCTATTATTTGCGTTATCCACATTCCTCACCGGAGTGCAGGCAACATCCATTCCTGATAAGAAATCGCCTGAGCTTGAGAAAGCTGAAATCTACGGTGATATTGATGTGACGTCTGATAAACAGACGACGGTTATTGTGGAGCTGAAAGAAAAGTCGCTTGCCGAAGCAAAAGCGGATGGGGAAAAACAAACGAAAGCTTCTTTAAAAACCGCTCGAAGCAAAGCGAAAAACAAAGCGTTGAAAACACTCAAAAAAGCGAAAGTAAACCGCGAATACGACCGTGTATTTTCGGGCTTTTCAATGAAACTGCCGGCCAGTGAAATTCCGAAGCTGCTCGCCGTCAAGGAAGTTAAAGCAGTTTATCCAAACGCAGCTTACAAACCTGACAGCATAAAAGGAAAAGACGTGACACTTGCAGCAGATGCTATTTATCCACAGATGGATAAAAGTGCACCGTACATCGGAGCGGATCAGGCATGGAAATCGGGCTATACCGGTAAAGGCATAAAAGTAGCCGTTATTGATACGGGCGTTGATTACACACATCCTGACTTAAAGAAAAATTTCGGTCCATATAAGGGGTATGACTTTGTTGATAATGATTATGATCCACAGGAAACACCGACAGGCGACCCGCGCGGGGGAGCGACTGATCACGGCACTCATGTTGCGGGGACCATCGCCGCAAACGGACAGATTAAAGGCGTGGCGCCTGAAGCAACACTTCTTGCTTACCGTGTGCTCGGCCCCGGCGGCTCAGGAACAACCGAGAACGTGATTGCCGGCATTGAAAAAGCCGTTGCGGACGGAGCAAAAGTGATGAACCTCTCACTGGGAAATTCGCTGAACAGCCCTGATTATGCAACAAGCATCGCACTGGACTGGGCGATGGCCGAAGGGGTTGTCGCCGTTACATCAAACGGGAACAGCGGTCCGGAAAACTGGACAGTCGGCTCGCCGGGGACTTCAAGGGATGCGATTTCCGTCGGCGCCTCACAGCTTCCGTATAATGAATATTTTGTGACGCTTCCTTCGTATTCGTCAGCAAAAGTGATGGGATACCAAGAGGAAAAAGATCTTGAAGCATTGAACGGTCAAGAGGTGGAGCTCGTTGAAGCCGGCATCGGACAAGCTGACGATTTCACAGGAAAAGATGTGAAAGGAAAGGTCGCGGTTATCCAGAGAGGCGTCATTCCATTTGTGGATAAGGCCGAAAATGCCAAAAACGCCGGCGCTGTCGGAGCGGTGATTTACAATAATGTAACAGGGGAAATCGAGGCCAACGTCATGGGGATGGCCGTACCGACTGTCAAATTGTCAAAAGAAGAGGGCGAAAAGCTTGTTCAACAGATCAAAGAAGGGAAACGCTCCGCTGTTTTTTCTTTCAAATTGGACAAAAAGCTGGGGGAAACGATTGCCTCCTTCTCGTCCCGCGGTCCTGTCATGGATACATGGATGATTAAACCTGACGTTTCAGCGCCAGGCGTCAACATCGTCAGCACCATTCCGACCCACGATCCGAAAAACCCTCACGGTTACGGTTCAAAGCAGGGGACAAGCATGGCTTCCCCACATGTCGCGGGAACGGCAGCCATTTTAAAGCAGGCCAAACCGGATTGGACGCCTGAGCAAATCAAAGGCGTGCTGATGAATACGGCGGAAAAACTGACGGATGAAAACGGAAAGCCTCTCCCTCACAATACGCAAGGAGCGGGCAGCATCCGTATCATGGAGGCCCTTAAAGCCTCATCGATTGTAACGCCGGGCAGCCATTCATACGGAACATTCCTGAAAGACAAAGGAAAACAAACGAAAAAACAAGCGTTCGCGATTGAAAACCTTTCTTCATACAGAAAAGCCTATCAGCTCGAGTACTCCTTTAAAGGAGCGGGCATCACGGTATCAGGAACGGAACGAGTCGTGGTACCGGCCAATCAAACAGGTAAAGCAACGGCAAAAGTAACCGTCAATTCCGCCAAAACGAAAGCAGGCACATATGAAGGCACGGTTTACGTCCGTGAAGGAGGAAGAAAAGTCGCCGAAATCCCGCTCCTATTGATCGTCAAAGAGCCCGACTACCCGCGCGTCACATCCGTGACGGTTGAACCGGGGGCAAAACAGGGCGCTTACACGATCGAAGCCTACCTGCCGGGCGGCGCTGAAGAGCTCGCATTTCTCGTCTATGATGAAAACCTGAACCTTCTCGGACAGGCCGGCGTTTACAAAAACCAGGGCAAAGGCTATCAATCTTATCAATGGAACGGCAAAATCAATGATGCCGCATCCCTTAAATCCGGAAAATACTATATGCTTGCCTATGCATCCGCCAAAGGAAAATCAAGCTATGTCTTGACGGAAGACCCTTTTATCGTCGAATAATGACAAGCCTTGTTGAGAACCACTCAACAAGGCTTTTTTATGTTAAAATACGGATAATGCGTTCAGGAGAAGCTCCCCCTTCTCTTCAAAACGTGAAAAAAGCAAACGGAGGACCTCGTATATATGCTTTCTTTTATCGTATTATTCGGCTTATCCTTCATTATTGTCTGCTTTATATTTTTCACGATTTTGTACTTCGCCGTCAACCTGCAGAAGCGCGAGCCCAAGCCATTTCAAAAAGCTGCAGAGCAAACCGTCGATACCATCATCCTCGTTCCGCTCAGCTGGCTGTTTACCGCTTTATACATATGCATTCTGTTTATTCTTTTCCCGATCCGCCATTTTCTCGATTTTTTTCAGCAAAAACGCTAATTTGACTGATGAAACGCTTTGGCCAGCAGCCGGTATGAATCCAGCCTGTCTTGAAAATCGTGAGTGATCGTCACCGCCATGATTTCATCCGTTCCGTAAGCGCCGGCCAGTTCAAGCAGCTGTTCCTTCACTTGCTGCGGCGTCCCGATAACCATCCGTTTTCGATTGTCTTCCACTCTCTTTCTTTCATAAGGAGAATATTGATATGACAGGGCCGTTTTCAATGATGGAAAGCCTTCGGTCACCATCCCCTGTTCATTGGCCAATAAAGAGAAATCCAAGCTTTTGGCAAGGTTCTCCGCTTTCTCTTCTGTTTCAGCGCAAATCACAAATACAGCAACGATCACGTTTGGCTGTTCCCCCAGTATAGAAGATTCGAACCTCTCTTTGTAAAGTCTGGCCGCCTCTTCTCCGCCTTCACCGTTAATAAATTGGGCGAATGTATAGGATGCCCCTGTTTGGGCGGCAAGCCTTGCGCTTTCCCCTGAGGAGCCGAGCAGCCAAACAGCGGGCGCTGTGGCGACGTTTGGCGATGCGGTCAAGTTGGGAAAGCGGTGATGTTCATCGGCTTGATCGTATAAATATGTGACGAGATCCTGAATTTGTTCGGGATATTGGTCAGCCATCCGTCTTGCTCCATTTTGAAGAGCCATGGAAGCGATCGGCATCCCTCCCGGAGCACGTCCGACACCGAGATCAATCCTGCCGGGCGCAAGTCCTTCCAAGACGCGGAAGTTTTCTGCCACCTTGTAGGCGCTGTAATGGGGAAGCATGACGCCGCCGGATCCTATACGGATCTTCTCTGTTTTAGCCGCAAGATAACCGATCAGAACCTCCGGACTTGATCCTGCCAAGTTCCTTGAAAAATGGTGCTCAGAAACCCAAAATCTCTTGTATCCGAGCCGCTCCGCCGCTTGCGCGAGTTCCACCGTATGTTGCAAAGCCAGTTCAGGTGTGCTTCCTTCAGAAACAGGAGTCTGATCAAGTATGCTTAATGACAACATCTTTTTCACCCCAAATCTTCGTTTACTTTTCCTGCGCAAAAAGAAATAATAGTATCATGGATAAACTAAAGGAGCTCCCAGTACTGATGAATGAGACGAAGCAAAAAACGCACCCGCCAGCCGTAGAAGAACGCTTTGCAAAAGGCTGTTTATTCGGAATCCTTTTCAGTCTTCCCTTTTGGCTGATGTTTTATCTTTTCCTTCAATACATGCTGACAAGATAAGTCCCCTCCGAGTCGGAGGGGAGGTTCCTTACCTTTTGTTCAAACCTTTTCCTTTAACGAATTCATTCATATACGCACGCGGCGGGTTTTTGAGGCTGCCGGTGATCTGGTCTGTCCATTTGTCAGACCGTTTGCCGTCTGTCCGCTTTTGGTAATAGTTTGAAATCGTTTCGTCATATGCGGACAATTGCTTTTCAAACTCGGCATCGTCCGCTTGATAGGCATTTTCATGATAAATGTGATCAAGCGGCAGACGCGGTTTTTTGGCCGACGGGTTGGCCGGATGACCGACGACAAGCCCGAACAGCGGAAGAACGTATTCAGGTGTTTCAAGAAGCTTCGAGACTTCGTCCAAGTTATTGCGAATCCCGCCGATATAGCAGATGCCGAGGTCCATTGATTCGGCCGCTATTGACATATTTTGAGCGGCAAGGGCTGCATCGATGACGCTGACCATAAAGGTTTCCGTCCCTTCAAGAGAAGCTGTGATATCTACACCCTTTTCCCGGGCCATTTTGTCATGCCGGTAAAGGTCTGCACAAAATACAAACAGATGGCCGTTTTTTTCAACATATGGCTGATTCCCGGCCAATTCTGCAAGCTTCCGCTTCTTTTCCGGATCGGTGACACCGATGATCGAATAAGCTTGAATATAGCTGGACGTCGATGCGCTTTGAGCGCTCTCCACAAGCAGGCGAACCTCTTCTTCGGTCAGGAGCTGATCTGTAAAAGACCTGATCGAACGGTGATTTAAAATAGTTTCAATCGTTTTATTCATCCTTTTACCTCCTCAACCTTTATCATATCCAATATATGCTTTTCTCTAAAGCAAAACGGTTTGGCGGACTGCAAAAGGATTCAATTTCATATGGTAAAATGAAAGAATCGTCTTACTATTTTTGAAGCGGAAAGGGAGATGACGGTGAAGTCCGTAATTGAAGAATTAGATGCATTATATCCGGAAATGATCGAACTCAGGAGACATTTTCACCAATATCCGGAGCTTTCCCATCGCGAGGTCAATACACCGCGCACCATTGCAAATTACTTGGAAAACCTCGGGATTGGCGTGAGAACGAATGTCGGCGGCCAAGGGGTCGTCGGTCACATTAAAGGCGGCCGCCCCGGCAAGACGGTCGCCTTGAGAGCCGATTTCGACGCTTTGCCATTACAGGATCAAAAAAATGTTCCGTACCGGTCGACTGTCCCCGGCGTCATGCACGCTTGCGGACACGATGCCCACACGTCGGCTCTCCTCACAGCCGCAAAAGCCCTGGTAAAGCATCAAAAAGACTTGAAAGGAAATGTCGTGCTGATCCATCAATTCGGTGAAGAGGTCACACCAGGAGGCGCCAAGCCGATGATTGAAGCGGGCTGTCTCGAAGGCGTGGATGCCATTTTCGGGACCCACATCTGGGCTCCGATGCCCGTCGGTCAAGTCGGTGTTACATCAGGCCCGATGATGGCAGCCGCTGATAAATTTAAAGTCACGATATCCGGGCGGGGCGGACACGGAGGCGCGCCTCACCTAACGACAGACGCTTTAATAACAGGAGCCTCAGTCGTCAACCATCTCCAGCAAATCGTCAGCCGCAGAATCGATCCGACAGAAGCAGCCGTCTTGTCGATCGGAACGTTTCATTCAGGTCAGGCATTTAACGTCATCGCTGAAGAAGCGGTCATCGAAGGAACGGTCCGCACCTTTTCAAAGCATGTCCAGGAAACGATCATCGCCGAGATGGAACGCGTCATCAAGGGCGTCTGCGACAGCAATGGCGCTTCGTTTTCACTCGACTATGAAAAAGGCTACCCGCCTGTCGTCAACCATGAAAAAGAAACGGACATCGTCCGCCAATGTGCCAAACGAATCGTCGGCCCTGAAGCCGTCATCGAACTCGAACCGAATATGATCGGCGAAGATTTCTCTTATTATCTTGAACATGTCCCTGGATCATTCTTTTTTACCGGCGCGGGCAATCCGCAGACTGGAGCCGTTTACCCGCACCATCACCCGATGTTTGACATCGATGAAAAAGGCATGCTGAACGCGGCGAAAATTCTTGTGTCGGCGGCTCTAACATTTTTAAACCAAGACTAAAGACAGCCTGATTTGGCTGTCTTTTTTTATTTAAACATATAGCCTTTATATTTTGTCAGCTGGCAGCTGGCGTTATAAACGATCGCATAGCCGATCAAAGCGGACAACACAGAGCTCCCTCCGTAGCTGATGAACAGAAGGGGAACGCCCGTAACCGGCATCAGTCCGACGTTCATTCCGATATTTTGGAATGTGTGGATGACAATCAACGCCGTATATCCAACACAGAAAAACGAAGCAAACTTGTTGTACGGGTGTATTTTATCGATCAGCACAACAAGCCGGTAAATGAAAAGGAAAAACATGATGACGACAATTGTACAGCCAATAAAGCCGAAACTTTCCCCGATGACGGCAAAGATGAAATCGGTTTGGCCTTCAGGAACGTATACTTTCAAATTGTTCATGCCCATCCCGAAGATTTCTCCAGAGCCGATCGCCGTAACGGCCTTTTCGGTCTGATACGTATCGTTCGCGTCCTGCTGGCTCGAATCGACCCATGTCATCACCCGGTTGATCTGATATTGCTGGATATGCAGCGTATCCTTTGAAAACTCCGGAAAATTGATCACCAAAAACAGAACGAGCAGTACGAGGGTGATTCCTGAGCCAGCCACTATGGAAATCAGCTTCCAGTTTACACCTGATAAAAATACCATAACGGCGACAAAGAACATGCAAATACCGGCCGTACCGGCGTCCTGCATTAAAATCAAACCGACCGGAACCACCGATACCCCTGCGATTTTCAGCAACAGGCGAACATCCTCCTGCATCGAGCGCGAGCCTTTCGGACTTGCTTTAGAAATCACCGAAGCCAGCATCATAATCAGGCCGATTTTCATAAATTCCGACGGCTGCAGCGTGATCGTACCAAATTGAAACCAGCTTTTCGCTCCTTTGATAACCGGGGCGATTGACGGTGGACTGAACTTTAAGACGATCAATGACAAGATACCGAATAAATATATGTAAATGCTTAACTTTTCAAGCTGCTCCAGATCAAAATAGAGAAAGCCGACGATCACCGACATGCCGAGCAGATAAAAGAACAATTGCTTTGCCGGATAACCCTTCGGTGAAAAAGACGGCTCTGCAGCGTAAACAGCGATCACACTGATCAAAAAGAACATGGCTAATATAAAAATCAAATCTCCCTGATAATAGGGACTTGTCGTATTTTTCTTCTGGCTCATTATACCCCGCCTTATTTCTTCATCAAAAGCACTAACTTTCATTATAGCATGAACAATCGTTCACATTGTGAAAAAGGGTGAATAAAATAACAGCCTGTATTCATCAGGCTGTTATTTGAACATATAGCTTTGATACTTTGTTAACTGGCAGCTTGAATTGTAGACAACCGCGAAGCCGATCAAGGTTGCTACGACTGAACTGCCTCCGTAGCTGACCAAAAGAAGAGGAACGCCGGTCACGGGCATAATGCCGATATTCATACCGATATTTTGAAAGGTATGAATGACAATTAAAGCGGTAAAGCCTGCACAGAAAAATGAGGCAAACCTGCTGAACGGATGTATTCGGTCGATGAGCACGACAAGCCGGTAGATTAAGAAGAAAAACATAATGACAACAAAAGTGCATCCGACAAACCCGAAACTCTCGCCGATGACGGCAAAAATAAAATCTGTTTGCGCTTCAGGAACATAGACTTGAAGATCGCTTACACCATTTCCGAATACTTTTCCCGAACCGATCGCCAGCTGCGCCCTTTCGACCTGCATTTTATCGTCGGCATTCTGTTCGCTCGGATTGACCCAGGTCATGACGCGGTTGATTTGGTATTGTTCAACCCCGAGTGCTCCAGCAACATCGGGAAATTTGATGATGACATATAAAATCAAAACAACGGCTGCAAGACCCGTTCCGAAGATAAGTGAAATCAATTTCCAGTTCACGCCCGACAGGAATACCATTACAAGAATCACAAACGCGACGATTCCGGCTGTACCCGTATCCTGTTCTAAAATCAAGCCGAACGGAACAATGATAATACCGGCGATTTTCAGCAGAAAGATACAGTCTTCTTTCAACGTACGCTTGCCGACAGGCCCGTTTTTCGACATGAAGGAAGCCAGGTACATAATCAGCCCGATTTTCATAAATTCCGAGGGCTGCAGCGTAAACCCGGGAAGCATAAACCAGCTTTTGGCACCGTTGATGACCGGCGCAAACCTGTATGATCCGATATATGCCGGACTGAACTTTAACACGATCAGCATCAAAATGCCGAGCAGATAGAAATAAAAGCTGAGCTTTTCAAGCTGCTCCAAATCAAAATAAAGAAACACGATGATGATAAAGGCCCCCAGTAAATAGTAAAGGGACTGTTTCATCGCAAAAGGTTCATTATATTGATTAAACTGCTGAGCGGCATACACAGCCACAACGCTTATGATAAAAAAGACAATATAGACAAAAATCAAATCCCCCTGATAAAAGGGATTTGTAATATTCTTTTTCTGACTCATTCGAAATCCCGCCCTTATAATATGACACGATGAAATAATCCAGGAAGACGCATCCGCTTCCTCACAAATGATATGACGTACAAAAGAACAAAATGTTTCGATTTTATTGCGAACAAATTCCTATTCTATTTTAAAGGATTTTTCCAACTATTGTCGAATGTGATAAATTCATTGATTTTTGATTAATTTGTATTAAAATGAGTAATGTTGCATAAAATTAAACTTTTGCCTCCGGCAGAAGTGGTACAGAATCACCAATTCATAAGGAGTTTTTCATTTTGGATAAAGCACTTCAAAAGCGTAAACGGCTTGATCTCATAAAATTTTTGGTCCCTTCGCTTATCGGAATTATTCTGTTTATGATTCCTGTTAAAATTGAAGGAAATTTAACGATTCCGATTGCTGTTTTTTCGAATGCATTGCAGAAGCTGCTTCAGCAGCAATTGCCGTTAATCATGACGGTCATCGTAACCGCAACATTTATCTTAACCTTTATCACCAAAACCTTTCATCCGGCTTTCATTAAAAAAAGCGAGTTCTTCTATAACCTGCTGAATGTATCTTTATTTTGGTATATCGTCCGCCTGTTCGGCATGATTTTCGCAGTGATGGCGTACTTAAAGATCGGACCTGAAGCGGTTTATGCCAAGAGTACCGGCGGAACATTATTATTCAGCCTGCTTCCCGTTCTTTTCTCCGTCTTTTTGTTTGCAGGCCTGTTTCTGCCGTTTCTGTTGAACTTCGGCTTGCTCGAACTGTGCGGCGCTTTGATGAAAAAGCTGATGAGGCCAGTCTTTAAGCTGCCGGGAAGGTCATCGATCGATTGTATGGCTTCATGGCTCGGCGACGGCACGATCGGCGTGCTCCTGACAAGCAAACAGTATGAAGAAGGGTTCTACACGAAGCGTGAGGCTGCCGTCATCGGCACGACTTTCTCAGTCGTCTCCATCACGTTTTGCCTCGTGATTATTTCACAGGTTAACCTTGCTCATATGTTCGTTCCATTTTATTTGACGATATTGCTGGCTGGTGCCGCAGCTGCGGTGATCAGCCCGCGGATTCCTCCTTTATCAAGAAAGGCTGATACTTATATTACAGATCAAGCGGATCATGATCAAGAGAAGATTCCCGAAGGATACACTCCGTTTCAATGGGGACTCAGCCAGGCTGTCGCAAAAGCAAAACAGAATACAAGCGTCAAAGATTTCTTGCAGGACGGAGCCAAAAACGTGCTCGATATGTGGATGGGCGTCGCTCCCGTCGTCATGGCCCTCGGCACAGCCGCACTGATTGTCGCTGAATATACACCGGTTTTCAAATGGCTCGGACTGCCGTTCATCCCACTTCTCGAACTGCTGCAGGTCCCTGAAGCCGCTGAGGCCTCACAAACGCTTGTCGTCGGGTTTGCCGACATGTTCCTGCCGTCTGTGCTCGGAAGCGGGATTGAAAGCGAAATGACCAGGTTCATCATCGCCTGTGTATCGGTTACACAATTAATCTACATGTCCGAAGTCGGCGGTCTTTTGCTCGGTTCCAAAATCCCGGTGACTTTCCTTGACCTCGTCTTGATTTTTCTCGTTCGGACGCTTATTACGCTGCCTGTCATCGTACTGTGTGCCCACTTTATTTTTTAGACAAATAAAAGGCTCCCGGCGCCAACGCCGAGGGCCTTTTTTGTTTAGAAAAAATCGTTGATCCAAGGGGTCTGCGGCCTTATCGTACGATCCGCCTGTCCGCTTCTTCGCTTCCCTAAGCCTGCCGGCCTCCGTATAGGAAACGCGCGGTTCTTGGCTAACTTTCGCATGATCAATCTCCTCCACACATGTTCCCTATTCACTTCTTCTCCCCTTCACCCTTTATGTCCTACTGAAACAACGTAAAAATTGAGCCGATAGTTGGAGCGGAAAATGCTTTCCAGTATGTATCATTTTTCGAAGAACGTGGTATAATAAATGTAACAGAATGTTCACAAAATATTCTCCAATTAGACACAATTGATGTTTCATTCCGCTTTTTTTGACAGCGCTATCATTATCGAAAGGGGCTGAAAACGCATGGATATGTTTTTCGCTTACTTGCTGATTGCAAGCGCCACTCCTTTATTTTTATGGCTGGACAACAAAAAGGTCGCAATTTCTTCTATTCCGCCGATCATTTTAATGTGGGTATTCTTCTTTTTCTATATGACCAGCAGCCTTTCTCCTACAGGACACTCTCTCATGATCGTACTCTTTATTCTCAACGTTGTCATCGCCCATGTCGCCGCTTTCATCATTTACGGACTTCCATTGATTCGAAAGCACATGAGCCGATAAAAAAAGTGCCGGTTTTTCCGCCGGCGCTTTTTTTGCTGTAAAAGATACAGTTATCGATCAAAGTTAAATGTTGAATGTGAGTAATCTTTGATGAATGTTTGATACCGGCCGCTGAAGTCAAGGAGGTGGTATATGTTTGATTTTTCCGCAAACCGCTTTTGGTTGTCTCTGGCCGGATAATAAACGGACATACCGCTTCCTCTCGGGTGCTCCGGAGACTTGATGTTCATGATGACCGCCTTCTTGACGGATTTTACGACCTCTTTTGCTTCTTTTTCAGCTCCGATCTGCTGACCGATCAAGCTTGACAAATCCGCCAAATCAACCATATCCGATTCATCTGCATAATCTTCAGCAGCGAGACGTGCATAGTGAAGCATGCGCTTTCCATCCGGCTCTTTCAATGCCCGATTCATGCTTATGCTCAATCTGTCGAGGGCATCAACAGCGGCTTTGACGCGGTTCAATTGAATGAAAGACTGCTGCAGGTCTTCTGTTTCACCGTTTTCTTTTGACTGCTGTATGTAGCCTGCGGCGATTTCCCTGCCAAGTTCTTTCGGATCGATGGAAGGGTCTTCTTGTACAGACTGCAGCGCCCTTTTGTAATCCCAGCCGTTTTGATTCGTATAGTCGACTGAAGCCAGCATGTACTTTCCATAATCCTTTAAGGCATATGCCGTTTCAATCCCGGCCATTTTGCAGTTGTCAAAACCTATTAAATCAAACTTTTGCTTCGTATGTTCATAGGCTTTTTTGATTCCCGACTGGAGCTCGCTTACTTTCATTTTCTTATTGCCGAAGTTTTCGTCTCCCCCGTAGCCGTCAACGGAGCCAAGCCCATGCCCCCAGAAGATCAATACATATTTTTTAGCCGGGTATGTTTTGACTCCCCACGTGATAAAATCTGTGACGGAGCTGGGACTGTCCATATTTTTCTTCCCGATATTTTCGAGGGACACCAGCTTCTGATGTTCGACTTTCCATCTCTGATTCACCTTGTGACTGATCGACGGGATTGCCCATTTTTTTGCTCCCCCTGTCTGAAGAACGACATTGACGTTTGAAGATGAACCGGCATCCATCATTTCCTGAATATCATCGCTTGCCATATGAAAATCGCTTTCCATGTCAGATCCAATCATATATACAAGAATGGTATAGTCATCCTTTTCTTTTAATAGAGCGGCTGAGGCCGGCTGAAAAAAGGCGACTGAAATAACGGAAAAAACAATCCATTTGATCAAGTTCATCGTCTTATGCTCCTTAATTAAGATTCCGGGAAATAAATAAGAGAATAGTAGCCGTCCTCATCCGGCTGATCGTGTTCCAATGAATATCCGACTGATCTGAAGCACGCTAAGCACCTCTTGTTATCCTCTTCAATTCCGGCAAACCACTTGTTGATCCTGTTCAATTCCGGCAATGCCATCGTCCTTTTGATGAGCGCTTTTCCGTATCCCCCTCCGCGCAAAAACGGATCGACTAAAAGTGCAATGTTCCCGGTCGAATCTTCCTCAACTTCAACCATGACAACGCCGACTGGCTTGCCTTCCTTTAAAGCCGCCCATACCCGGTAGTTTTCATTCCCACCTGCAAAATTGAACCACTCGTCAAGTGGCATCATCCCTTCCAGCCGCCTTTTCACTTCTGCATCCTCAAACCAGGTCTGCAGCCATTCAATATCTTCTTTTCGAAACAGACGAAGTTCTTCTATATTGCTCATTGCTTTCTCCTTTACTGCTCGTATTTTTCAGCTTGCAGGCGATACAGCTCTGCATACTGTGCCTGATTTTTCATCAACTGTTGATGGGTTCCGGCTTCCGCCACCCTTCCTTTTTCTAAAAATACGATGTGGTCGGCAAAACGGGCCGTGCTTAACCGGTGCGAGACAATAATGACTGTTTTTCCTTGCGTCAGCTTTTGCAGCTTATCAAATATCTCTTCCTCAATAAATACATCCAGCGCAGAGGAAGGTTCATCAAATATCAAAATGTCGGCAGACTCATCACGCATAAATGCGCGAGATATCGCGACCCGCTGCCATTCTCCTCCCGACAAATTCCTGCCGCCGAACAGTCTGCCAAGCTCTGTTTCATAGCCGTCTTCAAGCTTATGCAAAAACTGATCCACTCCGCCGAAGGCCGAAGCACTTTTTATTTTAGCCAAGTTGGAGCAAGAAGAAATGTCGCCCAGGCCAATATTGTATTTCAATGTCATTTCGTACCGCAAAAAATCCTGAAACACAGCCGCGGCATTTGACCGGTAATGTTCAATATCATACTTATAAAGCGGTAAACCATTATACGAGATCGTGCCTTGATTGGGATCAAAATAACGCAGGAGCAATTTAACGAGTGTGCTTTTGCCTGATCCGTTTTCTCCCACGAGAACGGTCGTCTTATTCAATGGAATATCGAGCTTACGAATATCAAGAACCGTTTTGGTTCCAGCATAAGAAAATTCCACTTGATCACATGTAAATCCTTTTTGCTTTTGAGCAGCTGGCGCGGTTTCCCCATTTTCCATGGAATTGTTGCTGTTTAAAAAAGAATGCACATTTCCCAGGTGCCTTGTTTCTCTTGCTCCGATCGCAAACGCAGCGAACATTTCATTGATTCCTTCATTGAACTGAACCGCGGCTCCGATAAACAGCATCACATCCCCGATGGATAACACTCCATGAAAAGCCTGGTGCACGATGTAAATCAGGACAGCACCTGCGGCCAAAGATTGTAATACCGACCAGAACAACTGATAAAGCGCCAGTTTTTTTTGATCGTTGGACAGCGTATGGAGGAGCTCCATCGAAGTGTTTTTATAAAAAGATTTAAAGAAAGGAACAAGATTGTATATCTTGACCTCGCCGGCTGTTTCAGACATGAGAGGGACACCTGCATAATATTCCGCGCGCCGCCTCAGTTCCTGAACCTCTTTCCGTCCTTCAAAGGTCGCGTTGTTTAACTTCGCCTCCCAGTACAGTTTGGGGACGGCCAATATGAGAAACAACAGCGGCACCCACGGTGCAGACATGCCAATCAATAAACTGCTGGCTGCAATCATCACCATTCCGCCGAAGGTTTGAGACACGATGGATACCCACATCGTGACAAAATATTCATTATAGCGGATGATTTGTGTATTGGTATGAAAAGATGCGTCTTCAAAAGCCGCGATATCAGGAATGGAAATTGCCTTTTTCATAAGCATTTCATCAAGATAAGCTTCGAGCTTGGCGGTAAGGAGCCTTTTCTGCATTTCAGCCACAGGCTGAAGGGCATCTACGATCAGCGTAAAAGCAATGTATGCAAAGGACGCCCAAACCAGTGTATTCCAAGAAGACAGCTCAAACGGCGCCCGTGCAATCTCATCGATAACCTCTGCGCTCAGCCAGACTAGGAGCGGTCCGAGCATAGCGCCAAGCAAGGTGATCAAAAACAGAACCGCCGATTTAAAAGGATCGCAGCGCCAAAACAACGTTAAACCGTAAAATATGATGGAAGCGGTTTGAGACAGCTTTTTGAAAAATGAATGAAACTTCAGCAATATACCTCATCCCTCCCCTGAAACGATTTGGCCTGCATGCGGAACATTCTGCTGTATTCCCCGTTTTTGTCCATGAGTTCCTGATGGCTTCCCTCTTCCGCGATTCTTCCGTTTTTCAAAACCAGTATGCGGTCAGCCATTTTTACCGTACTGAACCGATGGGAAATCATGATCACCGTTTTTCCCTCTGTGAAGCTGTGAAACTGCCGGAAAATATCATACTCAGCCCGAATATCCAAAGATGCGGCCGGCTCGTCCAATATGACAAGTCCGGCATCTTTCATAAACGATCTGGCTAAAGCGATCCTTTGCCATTGACCTCCCGAAAAATCGGTTCCGCCCCATTCAGGGCCGATCATCGTTTCCAGCCCTTCAGGCAACTCTTCGATGATCGGTTCCAGCTTGGCAGCCCGGGCGGCGGCGCGAAGTTTTTCCTCATCACCTAAAGCTTCCGTGCGGCCTATCGCGATATTGTGTCGGAGTGACAATTCGTACTTGCCAAACTCCTGAAACACGACCGCCATCCTGTTTCTCAACTCATGAAGATCGACCTGGCGGATGTCTTTCCCGTTCACTTTAATCTCACCCTCATCATATTCATAAAAGCGGCAGAGCAGTTTGATGAGCGTTGTTTTCCCAGATCCATTCGCCCCAACAATGGCAATTCTTTCTCCCGGTGATACAGAAAAGCTGATTCGATTCAGAACATCGCCTGTGTGCATGGCATCTGATTGAGGCTGCTCGTCGTGTTCCCTCATCTCTTCATCCTCAAGTTCATTGAGCATATCCAAATCTTCCTCATCCGCATCAGCTTCATTTACCCGGGAGCCGGCAGCCGCTTCTCTGAAAGGATAGCGGAAGGTTACATTTTTGAATTCGACTGCCAGCGGTCCTTCGCCCTCGAGAGATTCGCCATTGGAGGGAAGCCTGATATCCTTTTCTGCGTTCATAAAAAGAAAAAAGTCTCTTCCCATTCTCCATATATCCAACGTATCTGCACCTTCTTTGGCGATATCCCGAAGAGCCGTTGATAATTGAAACACAGCCCCTAAGTACAGCGATATATCCCCCACAGAGAAACTGCTTGAATGGGATTGGGACAGAATCCAAAAGTACCCCAAACCCGTTCCGGCCCCCGATAAGAAACCGGTTAAAACCGACCAGCGCGCGCTTCTGACTTGAATATTCCGCAGCACAGAATATAAGCCTTTAAAAGCAGATTGATATAAATCAAGAAAGAAAGACCCCAGGCCAAACAGGCGTACTTCTTTTGCCGATCGTCTCCCGAGCAGAATGTGGCGCGCATATGCAGCCCTCCTTCTGACAGGGGCGTAATCCTTGTGATATTCCCATTCCATTTCATTATAATGATTATGGACAAAAGCAAATGGAGCGGTCGACAAAATAAGGATGAAAGCAAGGACGGGCGACAGATAGGCGATGATCAAAACGACGCCCGCCAAAGACATAATGGCGGTCACCAAGTTCGAACTAATATTAATGAATTGGGAAGGTAGCCATGTCGAACGATCCCGCAGTGTTTCCAGCCGGTCCCTGTACTTTGGATCCTCAAAAAAGCGCATCCCCGGAATGCGGTCAAAAGCGTCGATTAACAAGCTGTTGACTGTGATCATCGACCTCTCAGAAAGCATTGCCTTTACCCATTTTTCCAATGATTTAACGACACTGATCATGACCAAGCTTCCCGCATAAATGACAGCCCATATTTCCGCATGGATGACGGCTTCCTGCTCGACAATGCCGTCGATCATTTCCTTTGAAGCGTACAATTGGATTAAAGGTGCCCCGGCTTCGATCAGCATGAAGAAAACCATGCAAATCATCAGCCACGGGCCGGATTTCCAGACCATTTTCCCAAGCAGGCCCGCCGTTTGCAGCGGCTCTTGGATATGCTTCATCTTCCACACATGCTTCACCTTCATTTTCTATACCTATTGTGGTCATTGATACGAGTATATTTTGGCTTTCTCCGGCGTATTGACGGTTTCGATATCAGCCATGATCCTTGGTTTTCCCGGACGGCTCCGTTCGAGAAGATGCTCCTTCCCCTTCGATGCTTCCCTGAGCCATATTTCCAAGTCAATGACAGATCTCATATACTGATAGCCCATGCCCAGATCATTATTTGGATCTTCAGAGCGGATAGCCATAGCCAGCAAGTGTTTCCACCATATATCGCGCTTAATGATGCCGAGTTCTTCAACAAAGACGCGCTCTCCCGGTTCAAATAGCTGAAGGATGTGTCTGCGGTCATTCATAAAGCTTTTCCTGGCCATATGGGCATATGTTGTTTTCGTTGATCTGTTATATACATAGGCAGGCAGGATATCGGTGAAAGATTTGCGAAGAAGCATTTTAGAGCCTGCATAATGTTCTTCAAGCCCTTTTAAAACATCAAAATGCTGTTCAGGCGGTACAGAAAATGAAAATTCGATCAGCCGCCGATCCAAAAACGGATGGTACGTAGGCAATGTCACACCAACGGCATCCATGTACCTCGCTCTCGGCCACAAAAAGTCAAAATGAAACCTCTTGCCCCACACTGAGAGCTCCCGGCTTTTTCGATAGCGAAGATGATCTTCCTTATTGATCTCCCGTTCTCTCTTTCGGTGTTCTTCAGTAAAATATTCAGGCAGCTCATATTCCGTATCTGACCACAGCAAGTCATAATAGAGCTTTTCGCCGATATAAGGCATGAAAGGGGCGATTCCGTATTGAAATCCGAGTTTCAGCATCTCTTTCACGCTGCCGCCTGACCATTCGCGAAGCAATTTGTAGATTTCAGAAAAACGTCTCTGCCGAAGCAGAGAATCGATCACTGACACTTCACCGCTAAAAATGAAATCCCCGCCCTCACCTGTAAGGACAGACGAAGCACCATACTCCTCAGCGATCACTGTAAAAGTCTCATTAACCAGTGAATTGGCTCTCGGATCAGGACCGTCTACAAACCAAAGCGGATCACGCCCGATTTCCGCGTTTGGAATTTTGGCTGTAGCGTCTCCAAGAATGATCAGGCCGGGGATGTCCATATCTCGCATCATATTTTTTACAAGGTCCTTATCATGGCTTAATATCATGTCAGGTTCGGCAAATGATATGTTGACGGCCAGCAGCTGTTCCTTGCATCCACCTGCCACTGCTGCGGCGGTTACAGCAGCTGAATCCAGTCCGCCGCTTAATTCGACAATATGCTTTTGATCTTTTAAACGATCTGCTGTCACTTCCTGAAAAAGCTCCCGGAACCGCGGAACAGCGTCTCCGGCAAGATCTTTCACGTTTAACAGCTGCGGAAGTCCCCAATAGCTGTGCACGTGAACCTCATGATCCCGGCCGAGAACAGCGTAGGACGCCGCAGGCACTTTGCGTATTCCTTTAAAAAACGTCCGATCTTCAAAGCCGTTTTCTCCTACAGCAAAGCCTGAAGTAGGAAACATTCTGCACACATCTTGATCGATGGCAAAAGGAATGTCATGAATAAGCAAAAGGATGCGCAAGTCATTCGCTGCAAACCATTCTCCTTTCGGACTGACCCAGTAGTAAACCGGACGGGTTGCGTATATATCAGTCGCCAAAACAAGGCTATGCAGACTGTCATCCCACCACATCATTGTAAACTCGCCATGCGAGTGAGAAAGCATGGCAGCTTTGTCCTGCTTCAATGACGCGTATAGCTTGTCATCATGTTCAATTTTTCGGGTGCCATCCGACTTTGCGTTAAGACCGCCGCTGATCCAGCCGTCTAAGATGACGGGGTGCAAAAGGTTTGTTTGGGTCGAAGGTCTAAAAGCTTCATCGTATCGGATATGCGCTTCAGCCATGTTTGCGATCCCGCTGCTGTAGCTGTGAATCTGTTCCGCCCGCCCCCATCTCTTGACGGCGGAAACCCACTCTTGCCATGCAACGGTGTTGTCTCCCTGCATTCCAAACCATATTTTCATACTAGAGATAACACCCACCTTTCAGCATAAGCGCTCATCTTATACATCTGTAAAACTTTTAAATTCTTATTTTTATGATTCGGATCGATCGATTGGCCGTTTTCCATTTGAACCCACGCATGAGAAAACAGCTTGTCATCAATTTTCTTGACTCCGATCACGAGATCAGCATCAGATCCATTGCTGAATAATATAGATTGAATCGTCAAGGCAATAGAAACGCATGAAGTGACCAAATGGTCGTCTTCATCAAGCGAATACAAATATTCGCCGTGCCGGTGCAGTTCGTCTATATCATGAAGCCCTGCGCCTCTTTGCTTTGCGCTCGCATACAGCGGAAACAGATGGATCGCAATGTTTTCATAAGCTTCTTCAAAGTCATGATTTAACAGCATCATACGTACAAAAGCATGAACGGTTGTAAAATACTCATGATTTTTGACAGGCGCTCTTTTTTTCATCAGCTTTTATCCTCTATTTTAATCAGCTTGTGATGTGTCAGTTCCTGTATCGCCTCATTTAATATCGCTGACAGTTCTTCCTCCGTCTGATCGAACGCCGATTGCCACTTGATCAGAATATCTTTTTTATCCTTTCGTTCATTTTCAATTTCGATCCATAGCTCTTTTAAAGCCCCTTCCAATCCGAAATACTGCCCATTGTCCAGGTTTAGGACGATGCATTCATTCTCCAACACGGTTGTCGCTGTCTCTTGATTTCGAATAATTTTCAAAGTTAGACCTCCCCGGTATGCATGATTTCAGAAAAATAAAGGAGAAGAGAGCCGGTAAGCTCTCTTTCAGCACTTTATGCATGATGTTCTTTCCACTCCCCAGGCGAATGCCGTTATCATATTAGCGCTGGAGCGTTTTAAAAAGAGCCTGCAATGCAACGATACTCCTGAATTTACCAACTGATCACATGAATCAGATTATCACAGGACAATATCAAAAAAACCGCAAAAAACTACCGAAAACCGACATGATTAGCCAACTGCATCAATGGGCCATTATTACGGGATTTATTCGGAGGAAAAAGAAAAAGAGAGCCTATCGACTCTCTTTTGCAGGGAAAAACGAATATATACCTTGTTTAAGCTTTCTGCTTGATCAAATTAAGCATCGTTCCTTTTTTTACTGCACAGTACCGCGACGTTACTTTTAGTTTTTTATAGATTTTGCTCAAGTGATACTCTACGTTGCGCGTCGACATTTGTAAGTCTGCTGCGATCTCTTTATTTGTTTTACCGCTGGCCACCTTCTGCAAAATATCCAGTTCTGTGTCTGTTAAATGCTCGTCCACCGCGAGATCGGAGTCGAGCCTCAGTTTTTGCAGCAAGCCGTCGGGAAATAACACAGCCCCTTTTAAACACAATAAAATACTCGAAGCAATCATGCTGTCTGTATACGATTTATCGATAAACCCTTTGACTCCGGCTTCGATCAGCTTATTAAAATATGAGTGAATTTCATCTCCCGAAAACATAATGATAATTTTGGATTGTGGTGCGATTTCCAGCGTTTTAAGAGACAGTTCCAACCCGTTCATCCCCGGCATTTTTAAATCATAAAGAAAAACGTCTATATGTACCTCTTGATTTTTTAAGAGGTCGAGAGCTTCATTTCCTTCGTGGCAAACGATGACATCCATATTATATTTTTTTAATATTTCCTTCATTCCGGATGTCAGAACCCTGTAGTCGTCTACTAACAACACGCGAATCATCAGTAACACTCTCCTTAAGTCAGTTTCCTCCGAACAAATACCGCAATAAAAACCCCATGAATAGAATTGAAGGATGATGTCGGGTTTTAGTGCCTTTTTGTGGTTTTTACCACTTTATTCTATGATAGCATGAATATGTAATCAACTGGAAGTAATAAGGAGGTGACACAGATGCGCAAATTGGAAAATGCTCAAGTTAAAAACTATGGTACATTCCTGACTGTTACTCTTTCTAAAAAGAGCAAGCCGGGCGACGGCAAATTCGGCCGCGGCGTAAAACGCGGTTAAGAGTGTATGAGAAAGAGAGAGCCTGCGGCTCTCTCTTTTTCTGTTCAGCAATCAAAAAAGAGTGCGGACAATTAAATCCGCACTCTTTTACCAATCAATTAATGTCCGCTGTGCTCAGAATGTTTTGCACCTGGAGAACCGCCCTCAGGGTTGTCTCCGTGATAGTTGTGAGCAGCGAAGATCCAGACAGAACCGGCAATAATCGCAACCGCAATAAATGCGGCAAACAACGTATTCCCGACTTGGATTTTGCCGCTGTCACTTTCAGTCATATGCATAAACATTAAGAGCTGAAGTCCAGCTTGGATGATCGCAAAACCGAAAATAATCCACAGCTTTGCAGCCATGCTTAAATCCGTATAGATCACCCACAAGGCCAATAAGGTCAGCACAATGGACAACACGAACCCGACAACATGCTTCCAAGGAAAGTGGCTGTGTTCAGCCGATTGTTTTGCTGCCATTATACATTCACCAACCCTATCAAATAGACACCGGTAAAGATGAAGATCCATACCACGTCTAAGAAGTGCCAATACAAACTTGAGATAAACAGCTTAGCAGACGTTTGCGGGGTTAGGCCGCGCTTTTTCGTCTGAAGCAAAATGCCGATAATCCAGAAGATACCGATCGATACGTGCAGTCCGTGCGTTCCCAATAGAACAAAGAAAGATGACCAGTAAGCACTTGTCGATAAAGTGGCACCTTCGTGTACATAATGATTGAACTCATAAAGCTCATAGCTGACAAAGCCAGCACCAAGCAACAGGGTAATGATCATCCAGATCATCACGCCTTTCAAACTGCCGCGGCGCATCTCATGCACTGCAATGCCGCATGTGAAACTGCTCGTTAACAGCAGGAACGTCATGATTAAAACGAGCTTTGCATCGAACAGTTCTGCCGGCAGTACGCCTCCCGCTGTTCTGTTATGAAGAACAGCGTAGGTCGCAAATAACGTAGAGAATAAAGCAATCTCCGCTCCAAGAAAAATCCAAAAGCCAAGGATATTCAACCTTCCTGTTTCAGAACGGTATTCCATAGGAGCGTTAGAATTGCTGTGCTCTGCATGTTCCATCAATCCCGCCTCCTTTACTTGGCATTCTTTCGTTCAGTCTCTTTTATTTCCTCAACACTTACATAGTAGCCGTCGTCATATTCAAATGAACGAAGAATCATACAAAGGAATACACCGATCAGACCTACGATTCCCATCCAGAACCATTCAAAGACAAGCCCGAATCCAGCAAATCCGAAGCATAATGACATGATAAACGGACGGCCTGAATTGCTCGGCATATGAATCTTTTTAAACTTGCTTTCAGGATGAATCTCGACATTGTCTTCCTTCATTTGCGCAAATGCGTCAGGTGATGTGACCTCAGGCAGAACCGCAAAGTTATAGTGCGGCGGGATCGCAGAAGATGTAGCCCATTCAAGCGTACGACCCATTCCCCAAGCATCTCCTGATTCCTCGCGTTTTGAATGACGGAAGCTGTAGAAAATGTTGTAGCAGAGAACGATGAACCCTGCGGCCATCAGCAATGCGCCGAATGTCGCAATCATGTTCAATGCAGTCCAGCCGTCTTCTGCTCCGTATGTGTAAATACGGCGAGGCATTCCCTGCAATCCAAGGAAATACATCGGGAAGAAACAGATGTTAAAGCCTGTCATGAACAGCCAGAAGAACCATTTTCCGATGCGTTCGTTCAGTTTGTGACCGAACATTTTCGGATACCAGAAGATAAATCCGGCGAAACATGCAAACACAGTACCCGCGATCAGCACGTAGTGGAAGTGCGATACGAGGAAGTATGTGTTGTGATATTGATAATCCGCAGCTGCCATCGCAAGCATAACGCCCGTAACACCGCCGATGACGAAGTTCGGAATAAATGCAAGCGACCACAGCATCGGCGTTGTGATTTTGATTCTGCCTCGATGCAGCGTCAACAGCCAGTTAAAGATTTTAACCCCGGTCGGCACCGATATCGCCATCGTCGTAATCGAGAAGAACGAGTTGACCGCCGCGCTGTTGCCCATTGTGAAAAAGTGATGCAGCCAAACGACAAAGCTGAGAACCGAAATCGCAACAATGGAATAAACCATCGCTTTATAGCCGAACAGCTGCTTTCTAGCAAATGTTGCAATGATTTCTGAAAAAATACCGAAAGCAGGCAAAATAACGATGTAAACCTCAGGATGTCCCCAAATCCAGAACAGGTTCGCCCACAGCATCGGCATACCGCCGTTCGCCAAGGTGAAAAAGGCTGTTCCGAACAAGCGGTCAAATGTCATCAGCGCCAAAGCCACTGTCAAGACAGGGAAGGCGAAAATGATAATCACACAAGTGATCAGCGTTGTCCAAGTGAACATCGGCATCCGCCATAGGGTCATGCCTTTTGTACGCATTTTCAGGATGGTAACCATAAAGTTGATCCCGGTGAGAAGCGTACCGATACCCGCGATCTGAAGTCCGAGCAAGTAATAGTTCTGCCCAGGTCCGGGACTCAGCTCATTGCCTGCAAGCGGCATGTAAGCCGTCCATCCTGCATTCGGCGATCCGCCGATGACGAATGAAATATTAAACAGCATCGCTCCGACCATGAAGGTCCAGAAGCTCAAGTTGTTCAAGTAAGGATATGCAACGTCCCGCGCACCGATTTGAAGCGGCACGACCACGTTCATTAATCCAATAAGAAACGGCATCGCCATGAAAATGATCATGATCGTACCGTGTGTCGTAAATACTTCATTATAGTGGTTGGAATCTAAAAAGCCGTTATTAGGAAGCGTGAGCTGGGCACGCATCATTAACCCGTCGACACCGCCGCGGAAAAACATAATCACTGCGGCAATAAGGTACATGATTCCTAAACGTTTATGATCGACGGTGGTAATCCACTCTCTCCAAAGCCATTTCCATTTTTTGAAGTATGTCAGCACAAATACGATTGCAATGGATGTAAGCAAAATGGAAATCTGTGCTCCAAGAATTAATGGGTCACCTGTAATTATGAATTCGTCCCATTTCAAATTCATGCAAGCTTCCTCCTTTCCTAGTGAGAATCTTGGTCTTCAGATTGTTTTTGATCTTTGTTTGTTTTCACGTCTTCAAACGGATCTGATTTTGAGTGCGGAGACACTGGTTTATAGCCCAATCTTTCGCGCGCTTTAATGGCGTATTCCGCATCATTTCCGTGATTAACGTACTTCAGGTGTGTTGATGAGAACGTCATTTCGTCCGCATGCTGAGGAAGCATCAGTTCATCGTACTGGTTTTTCGTCAGCTTAGGAGCTTCTTTCTGCGTTTTCTTCACCCAGTCATTAAACTTGCTTTCAGATACCGCATTGACATTAAACTGTTGTTCTGCAAAGCCTTCACCTGTGAAGTTTGCATTTCGGCCTTTATAAGTACCCTCATGGTCTGCCTGTAAATATTGCTCCATTTCCATTCCGGACATAGCATATTTTTGCCCGCCAAGCTGCGGGATCCACAGTGATGCCATAGAGTCGGCAGATGAGATTTTAAACAAGATCGGTCTGTCTGTCGGGATATTCAAATAGTTGACCGTTTCGATATCCTGTTCCGGATAGCTGAATACCCATTTCCAATCGACAGATGTAGCATATACGACCAAAGGTTCCTTGTCCTTTGATGCTTTTGGAGCCTCTTCTAGAGAATAAATTGTTTGAACTGTCGGCACTGACAGCGCAATAACAATTAAAATTGGAACCACTGTCCAGACGATTTCTAAAAATGTATTGCCTTCTACTTCCGGGCTGTAAGGAGACTTTCTGTCTTTACGCTCACGGTATTTTACAATCATCACAGTAAAAAGGACAAATACGACCGCTACGATAAACAGCATAAATCCAATCGATAATAGAATAAGATCTCTTTGCTGCGAAGCAACCGGTCCTTTAGGATCCAATACCGCGATTTGACTGCAGCCGCCCAATAAAAAAACGGAGGAAAGCAAAGTCAGCAT
This sequence comes from Bacillus sp. FSL K6-0972, assembly GCF_037976035.1. NCBI lineage: Bacteria > Bacillati > Bacillota > Bacilli > Caryophanales > Bacillaceae > Bacillus > Bacillus sp. FSL K6-0972. The sequence continues at coordinate 4,060,900 of NZ_CP150260.1, forward strand.
AATCAGTGGTTTAAATGCTCTGAACAAGAGGATCACCATCCTTCCTTAATGATGTCTAAAATTTGGTCAGAATATCTAAGATAAAAGGATTCTGAAAAACTTTTTTCTTCTACCTTGCTATGCTATCAAAATCTTCACCAATTAGCCTTATTTTTTTCGATTGTTCACCTTTTTTTCACCCAAATGTCACAAAATCGTCAAATTTTGTTCATGATATTATGAATAACGAAGGAAATAGACTGGTAATTTTTTAGTTCTTTTTACACACATAGCAAGCGTTGACAAATCCCTCCGAAACAAAAAATCTGTCAAATTTAGGTTTACCACAATAAAAAACTTTGGTCAATCATTAATTTAACATTGTTAAATTTTTTCAAGGTGAATCATTATCTTCCTCCATTCCTTTTCCCTGCTGACAACCCGCTTTAAACTTCAGAACAACAAAAAAGAGCTTCCTTCTGTAACTGAAAGCTCTTTTTTATCCTATTTAATAGTTGTTATCGCATTCTAGCTTTGATAGCCGTTCGGATGTGCTTTAAACCACTTCCACGCGCTGTCAATGATCGTTTCCAGTTCGGCGTATTTCGGCTGCCATCCAAGTTCTTTCACGGCTTTTTCCGAAGAGGCGATCAGCTGTGCCGGATCTCCTGCGCGCCGCTCTGCAACCTCCGCCGGTATCGGACAGCCTGTCACTTTCCGGGCTGTTTCAACGACTTCTTTGACTGAGAAGCCCGTGCCGTTTCCGAGATTGTATACGGCGCTTTCTCCGCCGTTCCGAAGCCTTTCGACAGCGAGGATATGCGCGTCAACCAGGTCCATCACATGGATGTAGTCTCTGATGCACGTGCCATCCGGAGTCGGATAGTCGTCGCCGAAAATCATAATCTTGTCCCGTTTGCCAAGCGCGACTTGAAGAATGATCGGGATCAGGTGCGTTTCAGGCTGATGATCCTCACCGATCAAACCGTCTACATGCGCCCCGGCAACATTAAAGTAGCGAAGGACGACATGACGGATTCCGTATGCTTTTTCAGACCACTTCAGCATTTTTTCAATGGCAAGCTTTGTTTCCCCGTATGGGTTTGTCGGATCCGTCGGATCTGTTTCCATAATCGGCACCCGATCCGGTTCTCCGTATGTTGCAGCGGTTGATGAGAAAACAATTTGCTTCACATCGAACTCTTTCATGACCTTTAATAGGCAAACGGCTCCGTAAACATTGTTGTCATAATATTTGAGAGGGTCTGTTACGCTTTCTCCAACCAATGAATCGGCCGCGAAATGCATGACAGCCTCAATGTCGTTTTCCTGAAACACTTTTCTCAAGAATGCTTCATCACGCAGATCTCCATGATAGAAAGAAGCTCCCTTTAAAGCCGCCTCTTCATGTCCGGTTTGCAGGTTATCAATAATCACGACTTCTTCATTGCGGCTTAACAGTTCCGCTACAGCATGGCTTCCAATATAGCCCGCCCCTCCGCATACTAATATTGCCAATTGATTTCTCTCCTTTCAGCGGCGTTATCCTTCTATTTTAAATCTATAAAACGCCTGAGAATCTCTTTTTCAATCCCAAGATGATATATTTACTTTTTCATTTTACCACCTTCAGCATTTTCCAGCTTGTATTTTCATCATTTCCTCAAATAAAAACTTGGGGTAAAACAAATTGAGAGACCCCTGTTCCATTAAATACCTTACAAGGAATAGTTCGGGTTTTTATCCATAACAATGGTTATTCCTTGGTGAAATAACGCGATATTGAGGCAAAAGCTATACTTTTTTCACTGCATTCGAAACCAATGTTCTTTTTTTCCACTTAATGCTGGTCGATAATAGTATTTTCGTATTACCCTTCTTTAACCCATACAGCAACTAAGCCCAAAGAACCCTCTCTATCCACTATGTCTTTAATCTAAATAATCCCTACAAATCCTTGATTCTCCAATATTTCTACACAATAATCTCTTAAAAAACCCTTCCTTATTTTTAGAATATTCAAAGGATATTCGGCTGCAATTGAGAAATTATTAATAGGGAAAAATGATCATTTTTATTTGAATACTATCCAGTCAGTAATTGATTGTTTATTATTATAAGTAAGAATCTAAGATTTTTTGGTTTTTTTAGTCAGTTATTTAGGGAATAGGTAGGTTTATCAATGATGACTTTGTGAATTTTTTATGAAATTTGTCATTGTTTTCACATGGCTGTTGTTTTATAACTTTTATTGCATCTCAAAGAAAAACCTTTTTTTCTCTGAGGTGAACAACGTCTTATCATATTGGAGGAAGCTATGAATACTCAAACGAAACACAAGTTGGACAAAGATTGGGTGATTTTGATGAAGGAGGCGAAAAAACTTGGGCTGCAAATTGAAGATGTGAAAGAATTTCTTCGCAGTCAGCCCATCCAAAGCGATGCTGAAAAACAGATAAAGCAATAAGCGTTTAGAAGCATCAGTTATCCAAAAAAAAACAGGCGGTTCTGTTGAATCTTGGTCTATCAAGATGATCCAACCGGCTGTTTTAACGAGTGTTTTAATTGATAATGACGTATTTGAGCAGCAGGCTTGCTGCCTGTGTATACATTCTGACTGCTCCATATAAACGCGCATTTTAAGGAGCAGCCTTACCTTTTGCCCTGTACATAGGTCGTTTCATTTTTCCAGCTTCACTCTCTTAAGGGGTACCAGACCGGATTGATTAAGGCGTTTTAGAGGCATTGCTGACCAACGCTGATGTCAGCAGCCCCATACACTTTCTTCTGCATCGGTTTCGATTGCCTTTCTCCTGATAGGGGGCGGAGCTTTTGGCCTTGATCCTTCAGATAACATCCTCTGGCTTCCTTTCCATCCTCTCTTTTCTATTATGCATTTGTCTATATAATCGTTTTTTTCGATGATAAATATCTAAAATATCAATTTTACTGATGGTTGTTGTTATCTTAAACTGAATTCATGACCGATTCCAAGGAGGATGATGAATATGGGGATAGCAGCAATCTGCGGAAGCTCCCGCGAAAACGGAAATACGGAAGAACTGGTGAATCGATTAGTAGACGGACTTGATGCCGATAAGATATACCTGCGAAACTATCACATTGAGCCCGTATCAGACTACAGGCACAGCAATAAAGCCCCTTTTTATCCTGATGATGACTACAGAGGCCTGATCAGCCGGGTGTTGGAGAAGGATATCCTGATTTTCGCCACCCCGATCTATTGGTACGGAATGTCGGGTTTGATGAAAAACTTTATTGACCGCTGGTCACAGACATTGATTGAGAACGGGAGATCTGCATTTAAACATGAAATGGCGAAAAAAACAGTCTATGTCGCGGCTGTCGGGGACGATGATCCCCGCTTGAAAGGGCTGCCGCTCATTCAACAGTTTCAATACATCTTTGACTTTATGAACATGACATTCGACGGCTATCTGCTCGGCAAAGGGAACAAGCCCGGTGGCGTGATGACAGATCGGGCAGCGATGGTGGCTGCAAATGAATTGAGAAGGAAGCTGGCAGAGTCGGAAACGGGGCGGAAGGCATGACAAATGAAAAGGTGAATAAACGGTTCCATTTATGGAAAAAACATTTATTCGAGATGATCAGGTCTTTCATCTTATATAAATAAGAGGCTTTGTGAAAATTGAAGAATAAATCCGGAGCTTGTTACATACCTTTGTTGTATCTTTTCAGACAAATACAAGGAGGGGCAAAGAACAAATGAGAGAAGGCAAAATAGATTACAGCAAAGCTGCGGCATCTCCGGAGTTCCAGCGGTTGTTAAAGCGGAAACGGGCTTTTATTGTACCGATGACGATTTTCTTTTTGCTCTTTTATTTCCTGCTGCCGGTTATGACATCATACTTCACATTTTTGAATCAGCCGGCAGTCGGATCCATCACATGGGCATGGGTTTTCGCGATTGCTCAGTTTGTTATGACGTGGACGCTGTGCATTATGTATACGAAAAAAGCCGGTGAATTCGATCAAATTGCAAACGATTTCAAAAAGAAGATTGGAGGCGTTGATTCATGAGTGCCACAGCCTTTATTCTGTTTCTTGCCATTGTCGCTCTCACGCTTGTCATTACGTATTTCGCAGCCAAACAGACAAAAACGGCCAATGAGTTTTACACGGCGGGAGGGGGACTTACCGGCATTCAAAACGGACTGGCTATCGCGGGAGATTACATGTCAGCGGCTTCTTTCCTCGGAATTGCCGGGATGATCGCTTTGAACGGGTTTGACGGTTTTTTCTACAGCATCGGCTTCCTCGTCGCATATTTAGTCGTGCTTTATATTGTGGCAGAACCGCTCCGAAACCTCGGCAAATTTACAATGGCGGACATGATTGCCTCCCGTTTTAAACAAAAGAAAATTCGCGGTGTCGCCGCATTAAACACGATCACGATCTCCACCTTTTATATGATTGCACAGTTAGTCGGCGCCGGCGCGTTGATCAAGCTTCTGCTCGGCATCGATTATACGCTGGCAGTGTGCATTGTCGGGGTTTTGATGACCATCTACGTCGTATTCGGAGGAATGATTGCAACCAGCTGGGTCCAGATTATCAAGGCCGTTCTCTTGATGGCGGGAACGCTCATCATTTCAGTCATCGTTTTTTCAAAATTCGGCTTCAGCCTGACAAACATGTTTGAACAAATGAAAACAGCTACTCCGCTCGGGGCGGATTTTTTGAACCCCGGCAATAAGTATAAGGTTCCTCTTGAAACACTTTCTCTCAATTTGGCGCTCGTCCTCGGAACAGCCGGCCTGCCCCACATTCTCATCCGGTTTTATACAGTGAAAGATGCCAAAACGGCCAGGAAATCGGTTATCTCGGCTACATGGATTATCGGTATATTTTATATTATGACGGTCTTTCTCGGTTTTGGTGCTGCCGCGTTTGTCGGTTTTGAAAACATTTTAGCTGCCGATAAAGCGGGGAACATGGCTGCGCCGCTGCTTGCTCAGGCGCTCGGCGGAGATTTTCTGTTCGCCTTCGTCTCAGCCATCGCTTTCGCAACGATTTTGGCGGTGGTCACAGGACTTGTTCTGTCGGCGGCATCCGCCTTTGCGCATGATATATACAGCCAGATTATCAGAAAAGGCGCGGCTACGGAAAAAGAGCAAATGGTTGCTGCAAGGTGGGCTTCCATCGGCGTATCCGTCCTTTCGATTCTGCTTGCTGTCTTCGCCCAATCGCTGAATGTCGCGTTTCTTGTCTCGCTTGCATTTGCCGTGGCGGCAAGCGCCAATCTGCCGCTCATTATCTTCACCGTCTTCTGGAAAAGATTCAATGCGTCCGGCGCTTTGGCCGGCAGTCTGACCGGTCTTTTAAGCGCGCTGATCCTCGTCTCCATCAGCCCGAGCGTCTGGGACCCGGCCGGAAACGCCATCTTTGTCGGAGAACCGCTGATCCCGCTTTCCAACCCGGGAATCATCTCCATTCCGCTCGGCTTTTTAGGCGCTTATCTCGGAACGATTCTGTCTTCAAAAACCCCTGATCAAGAAGCATTTGCAGAAATTCAGGTCAAAGCGCATACAGGCATCCACATGGATCAATCTTAAACCGTATCGAGCCCGAAAAAAACTTATGAGCCGGCCGGCCCATAAGTTTTTATTTATTCCCGAAAGCTTGCCAGCCGCTCGTTCAGCGTTTTCGTGTGGCGGTAGACATCTCTGTAAATTTGAAATAGAGCTTTGTATTGTCTGCTGTATTCACGGCGGGGCGAAAAGGTTTCTTTGATGAGAACGAATCGGTCTGCACAAGCTTCAAGCGACGGAAACCAGCCGCACCCGACGGCCGCGATCATGGCTGCACCGTATGCCGGTCCCTGTTCGCTTGTCAGTCTGATGATGTCGGTGTTGAAGATATCCGCCTGGATTTGCAGCCATTGATCGCTTTTGGCGCCTCCTCCGATTGAAATCACGCGGCTGATGTCTTTTCCCACGGCACGGAATTGTTCAATACTCTCGTGAAGGGAGAATGTGATGCCTTCAATGACGGCTCTGACGAAGTCCGCCCGAGTATGTGCGCTGTCCATCCCGATAAAGCTGGCGCGAATATCTGCGTCGGCATGAGGGGTTCTCTCCCCTGACAAGTAAGGGGTAAACAGCAGTCCCCCGGCCCCTGGACGGGAATGGTCAATATCGCTGATTAATTCGTCAAATGACGCTTGCCCGGCAAATACATCTTTAAACCAGCTGAAGCTGCGTCCTGCCGAAAGCGTCACTCCCATCGAATAAAACGCATCGGGGGCGGCATGGTTCAGAAAATGAATATTGCCATTAAACTCTTGATCACGGTTTGATTCATATGTGAGAACAACCCCTGAGGTGCCTATGCTGCAAAGGGCGGTTCCTTCTCTTAAAATACCGGCGCCGACCGCGCCGCATGCATTATCAGCGCCGCCGGCAAACACCTTGACTTCAGGAGCCAGCCCGGTTTCGGCCGCGAATTCCGGACTGAGGCCGCCGACACAGGCACCCGGCTCAATCAAATCCGGACATAAGGACTCCGGGATGCTGAGCTTGCTGCAGATTTCCCCGCTCCATGTTTGATGTTTCACATCAAGCAGGAGCGTTCCGGCTGCATCTGAATATTCGCTGTGAAGACGCCCCGTCATCGTATACCTGACGTAGTCTTTCGGCAGCAAAAAAACGGCCGCCTTTTCAAACAGCTCTTTTTCATGTTCTTTCACCCATAAAAGCTTCGGAAGGGTAAAGCCTTCGAGCGCCGGGTTTTTCGCGATCTCGAGCAGGCGCTCCTTTCCGATTTTGTCGTTAATCAGCCGGCATTGTTCGGTTGTCCGTGTATCGTTCCATAGGATCGCGTTTCGCAAAACCTCTCCTTTGCCGTTTAAAAGTACCAATCCATGCATCTGTCCGGAAAAGCTGATCCCTTTAATCTGAGATGCTTTTCCCGGGAAATGCATGACTAATTCCTTAATGGCTTCCTTCGTTTTTTCCGCCCATTCTGCTGGATCCTGTTCAGAATAACCGGAATGAGGCTGAATGATGGAAAACGATTTGGAGGCTTCGCCGGACAGCTCTCCCCGCTGATTGACAAGGATGATTTTAACCGCGCTGGTGCCGAGATCGACCCCGATCACGTATTCCACTAGCGTGTCTCCTTTCCTGCTGGCGCTTCGCGCAAAGCATTCAATAAGTAACGGTTAACGATCGCTTTCAGTCGTTCCTGGCGGCCTGACTGATTTTCAATATGGTCGTGTTCAAGAGCGTAAGCGGCGAGCTTTTTCAGATCGGTACGGCCTTCTTTGATCTCAAGCCCGATGCCTTTCGTGAAGCTCTCATAACGTTCTTCAATGACCTGATCGAGCGCTTTGTCTTCGATCAGGCGGGAGGCAACTTTCAAGCCGATTGCATACGTATCCATTCCTGCGATATGAGCGTGAAATAAGTCTTCATCGGCAAATGACGGGCGCCTTACTTTAGCATCGAAGTTGATGCCGCCGGTTTTAAACCCGCCTGCTTTCAAAATTTCATACATCGCCAGAACCGCAGAATACAGATCAGTCGGGAACTCATCGGTATCCCAGCCCAGGAGCAAATCGCCCTGATTGGCATCAATGGAACCCAGCATATCGTGCAGGGCAGCCACCCTTAATTCATGCTCAAATGTATGCCCGGCCAATGTCGCATGGTTCGCCTCAAGATTGAGTTTAAAATGGTCTTTTAAACCGTAAGTTTCTAAAAAAGCGATCGTTGTGGCCGCATCAAAATCGTATTGGTGCTTCGTCGGCTCCTTCGGCTTCGGCTCGATCAAAAATTGGCCGTCAAAACCGATTTCGCGCGCATACTCAACTGCCATTCTGTAAAATGAAGCCAAGTTTTCGAGTTCAAGCTTCATATCTGTATTCAGCAATGTTTCATAACCTTCTCTTCCGCCCCAGAACACATAGTTTTTCGCACCAAGCTCCTTTGCGATGTCCAGCCCTTTTTTCACTTTTGCGGCTGCGTAGGCATAGACGTCTGCATTGCAAGAAGTTGCGGCTCCGTGGACATATCTCGGATGCGTAAACATATTGGCTGTATTCCAAAGCAACTGAACACGGCTTGTCTCCATCATTTCTTTGAGAAAAGACGACATTTGATCCAAATACGTGAAGGTCTCACGCAACGTTGCTCCTTCATCAACGATATCAACGTCATGAAAGCAAAAATAAGGCACGCCGAGCTTTTCAAAAAATTCAAAAGCCGCTTCCGCACGGGCTTTTGCTTTATCCAAAGGATGTGTCAGCCGATTCCACGCCCGGAACATCGTCCCGTCGCCGAAAGGGTCTTTCCCGTCCGCATCAAAGGTATGCCAATACGCAACAGCGAAGCGAAGATGTTCCTTCATCGTTTTGCCGCCGACATATTCATCAGGGTTGTAATATTTAAATGCGTAAGGATTTTCCGAATCGGCTCCTTCATACTCAATCATTCCGACATTTTTAAAAAGCATTCCGATCTCTCCCTTCACTTTTCCTTACAAGGCAAACGTTAAAAAATCAAGTTTGTTTAACCATTAAACTAACTTCCTTGTATTTATTTTACAAGATGAATCAACCGCTTTCAATGGAAATGAAGGAAAAAATTGAGTTTTCCAAATTTGTTATACTATAATAAATTCACAGCTTCAAAACAATGGAGTGATTGACATTGAATACAGCGGATCAAGCCCTTGTAAAAAAAATGAACAAAGCCCTGATTCTTGAGCAGATTATTGAAAACGCACCTGTTTCAAGAGCAAAACTTTCGGAAATAACGGGATTAAATAAAGCGACCGTTTCCTCTCAAGTGTCTTCCCTGCTTCAAAAGGACATCATTTATGAAACCGGCCACGGCGAGTCAAGCGGCGGCCGGAGGCCCGTTATGCTGAAATTCAATCGAAAAGCCGGCTATGCGGTTGGTGTAGATATCGGAACCAATTATGTGATTGTTGTGTTAACCGATCTTGAAGGGCATTTGATTGAACAATTCGAACGGACGTTGGATGAAGAAGACATTCAGGCGACAGAAGAGGCATTAATCGAATTGACGGGGCTTGCTGTTGACAAAATACCGCCTTCCCCATACGGATTGACCGGAATCGGTGTGTGCGTGCCCGGCTTGGTGGACAACGAACGGCATGTAGTCTTTACGCCAAATAAACCGATCCATTTGATTCCGTTAAAAGAAAAACTCGAAGAAAAGTTCGGCGTTCCCATTTTAATTGAAAACGAAGCAAACGCCGGCGCCGTTGGCGAGAAGGAATACGGAGAGGCCGGCCAGCTGGAGCATGCCGTGTTTGTCAGCATTAATACCGGAATCGGTTTAGGGATTTTAATGAACGGAAAACTGTTTAGAGGTGTGCAAGGTTTTTCCGGAGAAGCCGGGCACATGTCCATTCACTTCGACGGTCCATTATGCCGGTGCGGGAATAGAGGCTGCTGGGAGCTTTACGCTTCTGAAAAAGCCGTCTTCTCTCACTATGCAGAAAATTCCGGGGCGCCGCTTTACGAAACCGTTAAAGAACTTGCAGACCGCGGTGATCCGGACATGATGGAGACGTTTGAACGATTTGGCTTTCATATCGGCATCGGACTTCTCAACATCTTGAAGACGTTGAATCCCGATACCGTTATCTTGCGGAATACCATTGTGGAATCCTATCCGATCATCGTCGATGCGATCAAAAAAACGATTGCCTCAAGAAGCGCAGCAGAAGCCTTGTCTAATTATCATTTGAAAATCTCCTCGCTGGGCCGCACCGCCTCGGCACTTGGCATGTCCTCCCTTGTGACCGGAAGTTTTCTGGAACGGTTTATGAACGAGAGATTTTAATTTTTATATAAAAAAGCGCATATTCCATTTAGGAATGTGCGCTTTGTTTAGCAGCTTGCACTTTCTCGCTAAACGCCTTGGCGGCCTGCTTTGGATCGGCGGCTTTGCTGATGGCGCTGATGACACTGATGCCGTCGGCGCCGGCCTCGATGACGGGGACGCAATTTTCGATCGTGATCCCGCCAATTCCGACCACAGGAATGCCAATCCCCTGCCTGCGGATCACTTCAATGAGCGAGACGCCCTGCACAGCTTTTGTATCCAGCTTTGTTTCAGTCGGATAAACCGGTCCTGCACCGATGTAGTCCGCTCCATCCTTTTCCGCCTTTAAGACTTCTTCAAGTGTATGCGCGGACACACCGAGGATTTTGTCCCCGATTCTCGCTCTGACGTCTGCGGCCTTATCATCATCCTGTCCGATATGCACGCCATCGGCGTCAAGTTCAAGCGCGAGTTCAACATCATCATTGATGATAAACGGAACATTGAACTGTTTGCAGAGCGCCTGCACTTGTCGAGCAAAGGCCTTTTGCTCTCCCGCTTTTAACGCATCCTCGCCTTTTTCGCGGAATTGAAAAAGGGTCGCACCGCCTTTTAAAGCTTGTTCAATAACAGTTAAAGGCTCCCCTGTGGTATTGTTTGAACCCATAATAAAATAGACGGACAACAGATCTTTCATTGCTTCTCCTGAGACTCGCGTCATCTTATTCCACCTCTCTGATCCTGCCGCGTTCTATTATATCCATCGCTTCAACGGCAGCAAGCTGATTCACAAACTCGATTTGAAAACTTCCGGGCCCCCGGCTTTCCGTTTTCTCCGCGGCCAACTCGGCCGCCGTTCCATAAAAAGCGGCTGCAGATACAGCGGCATGGCAAACGTCTTTTTCAACGGCGCGAAACGCACCGATGACAGAGGTAAACAGGCAGCCTGTCCCCGTCACTTTCGTTAGCAGTTGATGTCCGTTGCCTACGGTATACGTTCTTGTTCCATCCGTTATCACATCTTCAGCTCCGGTTATGATGACGGCTGTATCCCATAATTTCGCGGCTTTTTTTGCGAGCTCCGTTCTGTCGCTGCTCCCTTCACCCGCGTCCACGCCTTTGATCAGCCAGTCTTCTCCAAGCGTGTTGGCAATTTCTGCGGCATTGCCTCTGACGGCGGAAACCTTCACTTCGCGCATGATCGCTTGAGCCGATTCCGTTCGAAACGGCGTTGCCCCGGCACCGACTGGATCAAAAATAACCGGCACTCCATGTTCATTGGCGGATTTTCCTGCAATGATCATCGATTCAACAGATTCACGGCTGAGCGTGCCGATGTTCAGCACAAGGGCTCCGGCGATCTTTGCCATGTCGGCGGCCTCTTCCCTCGCATACGCCATCACCGGCGATGCGCCGAGAGCCAGCAAACCGTTTGCCGTAAAGTTGGTGACGACATTGTTTGTCATATTGTGTACGAGCGGTTTTTGCTTTCTGACTTTCTCAATTCCCCTTGCGGCATCTTCCAGATTCATTCGGCTGCATCCCTTTCTGTTTTTGAATTCTCGCTCCATATATACGATTTTGTATGATCAATCCACGCCCTCGCAGCAAACGACAGATAGCGGTCTTTTCTCCAAATGACGGCAACATGCCAAGGAATGGCCGGCCTCACCAGCGGAATGCTCCTCACCCTTTCAGGGTCAAGATCCCGGCAAATTCTTTCGGGCAAAAGACCGATCCCGAGGTTCGCGGAAACCATTTCACTGATGAAATCCCATTGCGAGGTTTCATAAATGACATTCGGCTGAAATCCCGCCTTCAAGCAGGCTGTAATAATCCGTTCGTGAAGAACAAAGTCTTCCCGGAAGAAAATAAACGGTTCTTCGCTTAACTGCCGAAGCTCGATCTCTTCCGCATCGGCAAAGCGATGGGACGGGTGGACGATCAGCATTAAGTCTTCTTTTACAATCGTAAAGGAGTGAAAAGTCTCCTCTTTTGCAGGCAGGACGACAACGCCGATATCAAGCGACCCGTCTTCCACTCCCTCCTGCACTTTCACAGATCCGTGCTCAACAAGCTGAAAGGTGACGTTCGGATATTTATCTCTGAAATCCCCTATCACTTTCGGAAAAAAACCGGAACCGATCATCGGCGGCAAACCGATCCGAACGTGCCCTTTTTTGACGTCCATCAAGTCGTTCAACTCTGAAGTTAAATTTTGAAACGACTTGGTGATTTCCTGGGCCTGCACATACATGCTTTGCCCCGCGTCAGTCAGCTCGATCTGCCGCCCCCGCCGGTAAAACAGCTCGATCCCCAGCTCTTCTTCAAGATTTTTAATCATTTTGGAAATTGTCGGCTGGGATATGTATAATGACTGAGCAGCTTTTGTGAAGCTTTTCAGACGGGCTACCTCCAAGAAATAGGTTAAGTGGCGTATGTCCATTTGTTTGACATCCTTTCAGAGTTCCTGCTTGTATTCATATTCTAAACCAATTTCATTGTTTTCTGCACCCCCGCGGAATTCCTTCTTCATCAACATAAAAAAACGCTGCCGGCATACAGCCGGCAGCGCCTATCTTCGGGCGATCGCCTCATCCTGTTCCTTCAGCGTGTCCACATTCGAACGGGTATCCTCAATGTTTTTACGAACAGCCTCTTTATACTGTTTGACCATATTGCAAATTTCGGCTTCGCGTTCAAGCCACTTTTTTGTAAAATCAAGGTTGTTCCGCCCGAGCGCTCCGGCTGACGGGCTTTTTAAAGACACGGCTTGAAGCGTGCTGCTTACTTGTTCCAGCTGCTTCATAACCGCCGCATGGTTAAGTTTAATCGTTTTGCTCATTTCAACCATCCTTTTAAACCGTTGATTGTGCTGTGCAGAGCGTCGACGGCCTCCTCTCCTTTTTCCATCAGAAAGTCCGCCCGGTCGGCTGACCAGCTTGCAGCCTGAACAGCCCCTTTTTCAGAATCTAAAGCAAATATCTTTAAATCGATTTTATGAATATACCGATCATACTCATCGGTGAAAATTCTGTACATAGCCGTGTGCGCTTCATCACGTGCTTCGTCAAAATCGGCTGCTCTGCTTCCGGTCCACGACTCATTAAGGTTCGGTCGCAAAATCTGCCTGATTTCTTCGATTCCGAGGTTTTGTTCCCGCTCTACATCGCGCTTTGCCCGCTCCAGCCTTGCAATTTGTTCTTCCAGCTCTGCCGCCTTATGGGAGAGGACACCGTGTATTTTTTGCAGCGTGTCTGAGTAGTCCATTATTGTCACCTCTGAAATTGCAGTATGATTCGCATTGATTGTTTCCTTGTCAAATTATGATTCGGTTTAGATTCACATCTTTGACTAGACTTGCTCATTTCCAATATTTATAGTTTAAGTCGAAAATCACGGATGTTGAATAGGCTTTAAATACTGTTTTTAGGGATATATACACAGTTAAGCATCTTCCTCACACCGCATTTTAAGTACATATAACCCGTCTTTTTGAATCATCTGTACACCGCTTTCATCGCGGACAAGTCTAAAGGCACGGGAACACGCCGGTTTAATGGTCACAAAAAATCGCCAAATGATTCCGGGCGGCAATTTCTAATTTTAGCCAGTAAACTGTTTCTTTTGACCCGATTTCCGCTTTTAACTATAGACAAAATGAATAATATATATTCTGTATATGTATTTTACCTATACTTAAAACTCATGTACACTCTTGTTTAGAAAGGGGGATAATGACATGAAAACATTCATTAAAGGATTAGGTCAGGTCGCTCTTTTATTTTTATTCGCGCGTTTCATGAATCTGATTGTCGAGGTTCTTCATATAAACATTCCCGGCAGCATTCTCGGGATTATCGTCATTTTTGCGCTTCTCCATTTCAAAATCATTAAGCTGGAATGGATTGAAATCGGCGCGCTGTGGCTTCTCGCGGAGCTGCTTTTGTTCTTTGTCCCTTCAGCCGTCGGGATTATGAACTACGGGGATATTTTAGCTGAATTCGGCACAAGCATTATACTCGTTGTCCTCATCAGTACATTCGTTGTTATGGTGTCGACCGGAATGCTGACTCAATTGATTGCCAAAAGAAAGGAAAGGAAAAAAACATGCTCATCGGATGCATAAGCCTGATCGCAACAGTTTTAATCTATTTGGGCGCAAAAGCGGTTTATACACGCCATCCAAAGGTGTATGCATCACCTTTATTGGTCACGCCGGTGATACTGGTCGGCCTGCTGCTTTTCATCAACGTGCCTTTTGAAGCATACAATGCGGGCGGACGCTTGTTGACAGACATGCTCCAGCCGGCAACCGTGGCTTTTGCGATTCCGCTGTACAAATACTTTCCAATCTTGAAAAAATACGCGGTTGAAATCATTATCAACGTGGCTGTAGGCTGCTGTATCGCGATCCTGTCAACAGCGTTTATCGCAAAACTCTTCAAGCTGAATGAAGACCTGATCGAGAGCCTTGTTCCCAGATCGGTCACAACACCAATCGCAATGAGCGTTTCTGAAATGATCGGCGGAATGCCTGCGGTGACCGCTGTTTTTGTCATATTGACCGCACTGTTCGGGTCAGTGATCGGACCGATGGTCATTCGCTACTTCCGGATTGATAATGAAATCGCAAGGGGCGTGCTGCTTGGCACAAGCGCCCACGGCGCAGGTACGTCAAAAGCATTTGAGCTGAGCTCCGTGTCCGGAACGATTTCAAGTGTATCGATGATCCTGGCTGCGATCATCACGCTTTGTGCAGCGCCGTTTCTGATTTCCCTTATTGCAGTGTAATAACCAAAAAATAAAAAACCAAATTGGTGAAGGTTTCCGCCAATTTGGTTTTTTCATTTAGAAATCGATCAGCCATATGATTACGGACATCATGAATAATATAACGACCGGAATAATAGAAATACACCTGAGAGCCCGGTCATGCGGTAATTTTGGGGAAATTGCTTTTAACAGCTTGACGTTCAGTAAACCAATCAAACCGAAAATTGTGAAGATTCCCGATTCATCCGCCGTCCTTTCCGAGAAAAATTCATCGGCTTTTTCTTTGGAAAATGTCCACAGGAATCCTGCGAAAGCCCCTGTGAGGAAAAGCGATCGTCAATATTACTTGGATAAAGACCATCACCATATTCTCACCCTTTCAGCTGTTCAACCGCCGTCTCAAATTCCTTTTCAATCTCTGCCGGCGGCTTCTTTGTCATCAGGCTGACGGCGATGATCACGACTGTACAAACAATAAATCCGGGAATGATTTCATAAACCGGGTCAAAAGCTTTCACTTGCTCCCACACAATAACGGTCAGCGCCCCGGACAGCATCCCTGAAAGCGCGCCCCACTTCGTCATGCGTTTCCAATACAGGCTCAGCAGAACGACAGGGCCAAATGCCGCCCCGAAGCCTGCCCATGCATAGCCGACAAGATTCAGTATCGTTTCATTCGGATGAAGCGCCATCATGAGTGCGATCATTGAAATGGCGAGGACAGACAGCCTTCCAACAAGAACAAGTTCTTTGTCAGAAGCCCCTTTCCGGATAAACGCTTTATAAAAATCCTCTGTCAGCGCGCTTGAGGTTACAAGAAGCTGCGAAGAAATCGTGCTCATGACAGCCGCTAAAATGGAGGCCAGTAAGAACCCCGTAATCACCGAAGGGAACAAAAGGTCGGCAAGCTTAATGAATATCGTCTCGGCATTCTTTAACGAAAGATGATTCGCGCTGAAATAGGCGATGCCGACGAGACCTGTCAGCATCGCTCCGCAAATCGAAAAGATCATCCAGCCCATGCCGATTCTTCTGGCACTCTTCAGCTCTTTCACGCTTGAAATCGCCATAAACCTGACAATAATATGAGGCTGTCCAAAGTAGCCGAGCCCCCATGCCAGTAATGAAATGATACCGATTACGGTTGTTCCTTGAAACGGGCGGAGAAGGTCCGGGTTAACCGCGTTCACTTCCGAAAACGCCGGTGCAATTCCCCCCAATTGGACAAAAACGACTACCGGCATTAAGATAAGCGCGATAAACATGATCGTCCCTTGAACAAAATCGGTCCAGCTGACAGCCAAAAAGCCCCCGAAGAGCGTATAAAGAATGACAACCCCGGCCGTCAGCCAGATGCCGATCCGATAATCAAGGTGGAATGCGGTTCTGAACAGCTCTCCGCCCGCCACCATTCCGGATGATGTATAAAAAGTGAAAAATACTAAAATAACAAAAGCCGACGTCATCCGTAACAACCTTGAACTGTCTTTAAAACGGTTTTCGAAATAATCGGGTATGGTAATGCTGTTGCCGGCCGTTTCCGTATACGTCCTTAGCCTCGGCGCAACATACACCCAGTTCAAATAAGCGCCGATTGTCAGACCGACAACGATCCAGCCGCTGCTCAATCCGTTCAGGAACATCGCACCGGGCAGCCCCATTAATAGCCATCCGCTCATATCGGAAGCTCCTGCGCTTAACGCGGTGACGGCGGGGCCCAAATTTCTTCCGCCAAGCATGTAGTCGGTCAAATTTGATGTCCTGCGATATGCAAAATATCCGATGAAAAGCATTCCTGCCATATAAATACCTATCGATATTAAAATTCCGTAATCCATAACTTCCCCCTGCCTGAGTTTTTTGCGTAATATCAATATACATGAATAATTGATCGACAGGTATTGTTTTTATCGCAAAATTTTTCCCCATCCTGCAGTCAGCCGGCTTACATTAACGATGGCGGATTCGCAAAAAGACAACTTTTAAATAATCGCCCTCAGGATAGCTTTTCACCGTTTTAAAATCTTCGGGAAGCGAATGCTCTTCAAGCACTGTAAAGCGCGTCCCCGTTTCTTTGCATGCCGCTTCGATAAAGCCTTTGAATTTTTTCATCCCAAAAGCGCTGCTGTTCGTCGAAGCGACGATCACACCTTGATCTTTAGTGATTCGAATCGCGTCTTTCAACAAATTTTTATAATCCTTTGCCGCGCTGAATGTATGCTTTTTCGTTCTCGCAAATGAAGGCGGATCAAGGATGACGAGGTCAAAGGCGAGTTCTTTTTTTGCCGCGTATTGAAAATATTTAAAAACGTCCATGACTTTAATATCATGGGCTTCATAGTCGAGCCCGTTCACGCTGAATTGTTCGATCGTCCTGCTTAAACTGCGGTTTGCAACATCAACGCTCGTCGTTTTTTCGGCGCCCCCGAGCGCCGCCGCCACAGAAAATGCGCCGGTATATGAGAAGGTGTTGAGCACGGTTTTTCCTTCCGCATAACGGTCCCTAACCGCCTTGCGGACATGGCGCTGATCGAGAAAAACGCCGGTCATCGCTCCGTCATTAAGGTAAACGGCAAAATGAATGCCGTTCTCTTTCACAATGATCGGGAATTCCCCTCTTTCCCCTTTGACAAAGTCGTCATCTTCTACATACTGCCCGGCCGTATTAAACCGTTTTTTCTCATATACGGCTTTATAGTCCGTCAATTCATCAAGGGCTTCCATAATCGTTTCTTTAAACGCATAAATCCCTTTGCTGTACCATTGGAACAAATAGTAGCCGTCATAATAATCAATCGTAAAGCCGCCGATTCCGTCGCCTTCCCCGTTAAACAAACGAAAAGCGGTCGTATCCGGATCTTGAAAAAGCGTTTTTCTGGCCTGAAAGGCTTTCGCCAGCCTGCTTAAAAAGAATGACTGGTCAATCGATTCCTCTTCGTTTTGGGTCAGAATCCAGCCGATCCCTTTGTTTTGCTCGCCATAATAGCCCTTTCCTAAAAACCTGCCGTTTTCATCGGTAATCCTGATCAGCGATCCTTCTTTTATGCCGTTTTCTTGCGAAGAAACGGCTTCTTTTTCGATTAGAGGATAGCCCTTTTTCATTTTTGCAGTGAATGGATGTTTTATTTTTAATGTATGCATTTGATTCAGTCCTTATCTTAAAGTCTTCTCTATCCTACCATAACGCCTGATAGTTATTCTTATTCATCATGTAATCGATATAATTGACAGACGATTCCGATTTTTCTAAGATGATGGAGAAACGAAAGGAGGAATGGCGAAATGGCGCGAATTGACCACGTAGGACTGATGGTGAAAGACATTGATGCTTCGATCACATTCTACCAGGATGTGATCGGAATGACGCTGAAAGGCAGAATGACCCATACAAATGGCGTTATGAAACTCGCTTTTTTAGGATTTGAGAACAAAGACGAGACAGAGCTTGAATTGATCGAGGGATATAACGACAGTCTTCCTCAGGAAGGAAAAGTTCATCATTTTGCCGTCTCAACCGATGATATCGAGGCTGAATTCGCCCGCGTAAAAGGCGCCGGCATCAAGCTGATGGAAGATGAGATCACCATATTGCCAAACGGCTTCCGCTATTTTTTTCTTTTTGGGCCCGAAGGAGAAATGGTTGAGTTTTTTCAAAGAACATAACCGGACGCGGCTTATCGCCGTTTCCGGTCTTTATAGAACGCGGAAAGCCGGCGGCTGTTTTTCGATAAACCTTTTGATGTTTTGATATGTCACCTCTTCGATACGCCTGATGCTCTCATACGTAGCGCCGCCGATATGCGCCGTGCAAATGACATTGTCGAGACCGGTGATTCGGGCAGCCGGCGGTTCGGTTTCAAAGACGTCCAATGCTGCGCCCCTGATCTGTTTTTGTTCAAGCGCTTGAATAAGCGCGCTTTCGTCCACCACTTCTCCGCGGGCAATGTTGATCAGGTACGCGGTTTTCTTCATTTTTGCCAGCTTTTCTTGATTGATCAAATGATAGGTGGCAGGTCTTAAAGACGTGCTGATACATACAAAGTCCGATTTTGTCAGGAGATCGTCAAGCTCTGCGAACCGTACATTGAGCCGTTTGGCTGCATTGTAGTCTTTGTAGGTGCCGTACGCCAAAACGTTCATATTAAACCCGGAAGCCCGTCTTGCAACCTTTTTGCCGATTTCCCCAAAACCGATAAGCCCCAGTGTTTTTCCATCGAGCTCATAGCCCATCGCCGACTGCCATAAGCCGGCTTTGACAGCGGCGTTTGACTGCGGGATCGAACGGGCGCCAGAGAGCAGAAGACCGAATGCCAAATCGGCGACTGCCGAGGCATTTTGGCCGGGTGCATTCGTGACAAGGATTCCTTTTTCATTTGCATATTCCACATCAATATTATCGATTCCCGCGCCGAATTTCATGATATATCGAAGTTCCGGAGCGGCGTCGATCAGCTCCCGGTCCGCTTTTTCAACGCCGGCGATATAAATATGGACATCTTTGATATGAGTCAGTAAATCCTGTCTCGTCAACCGATTTGAATCCATAAACGTAAATTCGAAGCCGAGCCGTTCGACCCTTTCTCTCAACCGCGGCGCTGCGCGGTAAAACAGTCGGTTAAGCGTCAACAGCACTTTAACCAAAAGCGCTCCTCCATTCGTCAGGAATTTTTGCACGCCAAGAAAAATGCTTGTTTCCGATGAAAGGAAACAAGCGAATATGGGGATACGTCAGGGTTTGTTTTCATTATATCGATTCATCCTGCGATTTAAAATGTGTTTGGCATGTTAGCTGACATGGTTTTTAGACAATTTGGCCGGCTGGTTAAAGGCCGTGGACTGCAAATACTTAAAATATTGACGGGCGTACGGGTGTGAGGTTTGTGAATTCCAAGGCTTGTTTCCGCCGCAGAAATGAACGATTGCGGGATTTGTCCTTGTTTCCATATAGCGCTTTTGATCGATGAGGGAAGCCGGCGTTTTTTCTTTTAAAATAATGTGTGTTTGGGCGTTCCATCTTGGATGAAGTTCGAGCCACTGATCATAAAGAATCGCATTCAACGCGTCCTGGTCATGAAACACAAACATGTCTTCATCGTTATTATTGATAAAGTCGATGACTTTTTTCGAAATGTCGTTTTTTCTCCAGGCTTCCATATCGATGACCATAATGCCCGAGTTAAAATACTTTGCTTCGTCGCTGATGTTCATCTTTTTCAGCCGTTCATGCTGGCCTGCATCTTCTACTGCCGCTGCGAAATAAGGTGATATGTCCATGTCCCACAACTTCGATATATCCTCTAACACTAATGCGTCGCAATCGACATAGATCATTCGTTTGACAGATTCGTCATCAATCAGATCGGGGATGGAAATCCGATAGTATGCCGCTTTTGTAATATGACTGCTTTCGACCGCCCGGTCATACTGGCTTTTTTCTACATTAAGAAATGTAATGGGAGCCCCGAATTGAAGGGTTGTCTCTTCCAGACGCTTTTTATTTTCCGGTTCAATTCCTCCGTCGATGACATACAGTTTCACATCGCGTGTCTGATCCATATTCGTCAGCAATGATGCGAACATCACGCTTAAATGCTGTGCGTAGTTATTGTCTGTACAAGAAATAATATGCATGGTTCGGTCGCTTTTCATATGTCGTCCATCTCCTTTTCTTTTTTTGTTCTATTCCCTTTTTTCAAAAGATAAACACCGGCGATAGGCCGAAAAAAAAAAGGATCATGCAAGATCCTCGGATTGTATAGCGTCTATTTTGCTATCTTTTAGCAAGATGCTGCTTTAAATAAAAGTAAGGATAGCCAACAATGATGAGCGGGGCTGCTAATGCAAGGAGTATCCATGAGCCTGAGTGACTGCCTCTAATGACTCCAATGAAAATACAAGTACCGACGAGAAAATATAATAAAGCACCTAAGAACCAATACATCTTCATTCCTCTTTTTCTTTACGCTTGTTCTTGGATTGACGATTTTTGTTTCTCTGCTTGTCTGTTTCGTTCGCATTGCTTAATCGATCAGGGCACTGATTTTTTGACACTTTCTCAGTTCGGATTCCTTTTCTTTTTAATGATAAAATTGTGAGATCAATCGATTTCAATGTTGATCATTCCTTTAATGAATAGTGAGTTCCTCATTATTTTAAATGTAAATTTGGAAAGATAAAACGTACATAAAGGCAGAATGCATATGTACGTTTGGGCAATGTTCATATGTTGGGAAGATCTAATGGTTCACTGCACATTGGTATTGTTGTGTTCCTTCTCTTCCTATAAAATGATTGGATAAATGTATGTTGCACGTTCAATGAAATGGGATCGATTTTCATAAGTCTCTTTTTGGTTAAACTGTTAAAGGAAGTGGATGAGGTTTGCTGATAAGGAATCCTTTCAAAGAAAAATACTACTCACATGATAGGCGGGCATTAAATATGCTTGCACTCAGAGTGCCGGGCCTGGCTTTTATTCTCATGATCTATGTCGCCTCTATCGTGCTGCAATTTCTTAATGGGAGCTGGTCCATTTTATTGCTTAATGTGTTTACGGTATTGACCGCCATCTTTGCTTTGATGCATTGGCACTCATATCGCTGGGTTAAGAAAAGGGTGATTCTGTACTTCATATTACAAGGTTTGATCACTTTTACACTTGCTAATGTCATGTCAGGCTTTTTAGTGCTGATCATCATTGGCCTTTATGCATTTTTGATCGGACAGATTATAGGAATGGCAGACAGAAGAAAGACGTTCCTCATCCTTTATTTATTGCTTCTGCTGTCAATCACTGTACTATATCATATTCACAAAGGTGAATATTTGCATTTTCTTGTCATAGCAGTACCTATTATGATCGTGATTATCACATATGCCGCTACATTTTTTGCCCAAGTCGATGAAAGGATAAAAGCGCAGCTGACTCTTGAAAGGCTGGAGCTGGCTCATCAGCAGGTAGAACAGCTGACGCTGCAAAACGAGAGACAGCGTATGGCCCGGGACTTGCACGATACGCTTGCTCAAGGGCTGGTCAGTTTAAATATGCAGCTGGACGCTATTCATATTCATCTCGCCAAAGACAACACAGAGAGAGCAAAAGAAATCGTTCAACAATCTATGAATAGAGTGAAAAGCACACTAGCTGATGCACGTTCAGCGATTGACGATCTGCGCAGCAAATCAGAAGAAATCGGTTTTTTAAAAGAAAGAATTACCTCATTAATGGATCATTTTCAAGAGTCGACAGGCATGGCTTGTTTTTTAGACTACAGATTAGACCAAGTGCCGGACATTAGAACAGCTGAAAACTGTTATTACATCATTGGAGAATGCATAGCGAATGCCGTAAAGCATGCTGAAGCAGAAACGATCTCAGTGTCCATTTGGGATGATGATAAGAGGAGGCTCCATTTAACCGTCAAGGATAACGGCAAAGGATTTGATGTTGAAAAGGGCAAGAAAAAGAGAGGACATTATGGGCTTCTCGGCATAGAAGAACGCGTCAGAGCAATGAAAGGCCAATTCAATATAAAGAGTACAACATCTAAAGGAACACAAATTGATATCACTGTACCAATTCAGGGAGAGATGCAAGATGAATAAGGTTTTAATCGTTGATGACCATCTTGTCGTGAGGGAAGGTCTGAAGCTTTTAATTGAAACGAATGATCACTACATCATCATAGGAGAGGCGGAAAATGGCAAAGCAGCAGTTCGCCTTGCAGATGAATTAAAACCGGATATTATTCTCATGGATTTGTATATGCCAGAGATGAGCGGGTTAGAAGCCATTAAACTAATAAAAGAAAAACACGACATCCCCATCATTATTTTGACTACGTATAATGAAGATCACTTAATGATCGAAGGAATTGAATTAGGGGCGAAAGGATATCTATTGAAGGATACAAGTTCAGAAACCCTTTTTCATACGATGGATGCAGCAATAAGAGGAAACGTGCTATTGCAGCCTGATATCTTAAAACGTCTGCAAGAAATCCAATTGGAGCGGATGAAGAAGCAGAGCAGTGATACGCAGCTGACAGAAAAGGAAGTCATTGTTCTAAAAGCAATTGCTAAAGGTCTTAAAAGCAAAGCGATTGCCTTTGATTTGGGCGTCTCTGAGAGAACAGTAAAGTCTAGACTAACGTCCATTTACAATAAATTAGGCGCGAATTCAAGAACTGAAGCAGTGACGATTGCCATGCAAAGAGGCATTCTGACATTAGATTAATAATATCAAATTTAAAATTTGCCCAAACGTACATGCCCGAATGTACGTTTTTTTTATTTCATTGTCCACTACAATGAGAAAGAATGTGATCAAGCAATGTGTTGAAAGGAGATTATCATGTCAAAAATGTTATATAAATTAGGAGGATGGGTTGCTCGCAATCGCATAAAAGTAATATGCGCATGGATCGTTGTGCTAGTTGCTTCGATAGGCCTTGCAATCACGTTAAAACCAAGTTTTTCTGAGGATATGTCCATACCTGACACACCTTCGGAAAAAGCGATGGATGTCATTCAAAAAGAATTTCCCCACGGTCCTGATAAAGGGAGCATACGGGTTATTTTCGGTGCTGAAGATGGGGAGAAACTGACTTCGAAGTCAGCGGAAAAAGCAATAGAAAATACGTTAAAGGAAATCGATAAAGATGGTTCCGTTGACTCGATTGCAAGTCCTTTTGTGACAGGAACAATCGCGAAAGATGGCACAGTTGCCTATGCTGATATCAAGTATAAATCATCAGCAGATGATATTAAAGATTACTCTATCAAACACTTAAAAGACAGTTTGAAAATGGCTGATTATGAGGGATTGCAAACTGAGCTAAGCGGAGATGTACCAGGAGCTGAGATGGAGATAGGCGGTATCTCTGAAATTATCGGCATTATTTTGGCCTTTATCGTTTTGGCCATTACGTTTGGCTCTTTATTAATAGCAGGTTTGCCGATTTTAACAGCACTGATTGGATTAGGTGTAAGTATTGGGCTTGTTTTGATTGGGACACAAGTATTCGATATCGCTTCCGTCAGTCTATCATTAGCCGGAATGATTGGCCTTGCAGTTGGAATTGATTATGCTTTATTTATTTTTACGAAGCACCGCCAGTTTTTAGGCGAAGGTATACAAAAAAATGAATCAATTGCGAGAGCTACAGGAACAGCCGGGAGTGCAGTCGTTTTTGCCGGACTTACTGTTATCGTCGCACTTTGCGGATTGACTGTCGTTAACATTCCTTTTATGTCTGCAATGGGGCTGACAGCAGGACTTAGTGTACTGATGGCTGTTCTCGCTTCAATCACGCTTGTGCCTGCCGTCTTGTCGATAGCGGGGAAACGGATGGTTCCGAAAGCAAACAAGAAACAAGAAAAACAAAGCGCGGAAACAAATGTCTGGGGACGCTTTGTCACAAAGAATCCTATCATGCTAAGTGTATGCAGCATTCTGATTTTGCTCGTTATTAGTATCCCATCTATGCATTTGGAGCTGGGCTTGCCTGATGCAGGGATGAAAGCGAAGGATAACCCGGATCGCCGGGCTTATGACTTGCTTGCCGACGGTTTTGGAGAAGGATTTAATGGTCAATTAACAATTGTAGCGGATGCCGCAAGTGTAACAGAAAATAAGGCGGAAGCCTTCGCAGATGCAGTGACAGAAATAAAGGAACTGGACCATGTAGCGAGTGTCACTCCTGCAATGCCTAATAAAGAAGGGAACTTTGCCATCATTACAGTAGTTCCTGAAACAGGTCCAAATGATGCAGCAACGAAGGATTTGGTAAAGGATGTACGCAGCTTATCAGATAAAAACGGGGTAGATTTGCTCGTTACTGGATCGACCGCAGTGAATATTGATATTTCAGATCGCCTTAATGATGCGATACCGGTGTTTGCTGTACTCATTGTTGGTTTTGCGTTTCTATTGCTGACAATCGTATTCCGTTCGTTGCTTGTGCCTCTTGTTGCTGTCGCAGGTTTCATATTGACGATGACAGCCACTCTTGGAATCTGTGTATTTGTTTTACAAGACGGGAATCTCATCGACTTTTTCAAAATACCTGAAAAAGGGCCGATACTCGCGTTCCTGCCGATTTTATCCATTGGAATTCTGTTCGGATTAGCGATGGATTATCAAGTATTCCTTGTAAGCAGAATGCGTGAAGAATATGTAAAAACAAAGAATCCAGTACAAGCCATTCAGGCTGGATTAAAACACAGCGGTCCTGTTGTCACCGCAGCCGGCCTGATCATGATATTCGTTTTTGCAGGGTTTATCTTTGCTGGTGAAGCTTCTATTAAAGCCAACGGATTGGCTCTTTCCTTTGGTGTGCTCTTTGATGCATTTATTGTACGAATGACACTGATTCCAAGTCTGATGAAGCTGATGGGGAATGCAGCCTGGTATTTGCCAAAATGGCTGGACAAGATTATTCCGAATGTAGACATAGAAGGGCATCAACTCACGAAGGAAATACAGCCAGAAACAGCTCATGAACAAAAGAAACAAATCAGTATGTAATAGAAAGCAGATCTTTTACGAGATCTGCTTTTTTGCTTCATATGGACGTTTATTTTTTAGAAAAGGTTAATTGCTAATATAAGCCATGGAAAAGGATCATGCATGATCCTTTTTTTCTTTCACCTTCCCGGCGATCCAAAACGGCATATAAAGAAGATAGAAGAAGACGATCGTGACCGCTTCGGCTGATAAAAGATACCATGGCCATGGCCCGAGCACATCTAACAGTGAAGCTCCGCCGCCCGGCTTTTTCATCATGTACATATAGTTCGAATTCAGCAAACGGTTGATCAAAAAGATGAATGCGCCATAAACATTGACGAGAAGAAACGTGACCCAGAGAGAGCGCACAGTCGGCTTATACTTTTCGGCTGCAATCATCAGAAGGCAGGCCAGTACGACGATTCCGTGGGAGATGAAAAATTCAAAAAAGCGGAAATGAGGAAAGCCGTACCTTCCCAAGTCAGGCGTCAGAATCGCTTGCAAAGCGCTTCCCAAACCGGCAAAATAAAGAAATTTAAACAAGTTGAGGTTTTTCGTCAATAACAGGATGATGACAAGGTAAACCGAAAGGTCGCTGAGGTGAAGCGGCAAACAATAGCGCGGCGTCCATGAATTTACATAGATAAACCAGGAGTGGTAGCTGATTTCAGAAATCAATAAAACCGCCACAAAGGCATAGCGAATCACCCGGTTCCACCGCGGTTTTTGCAGCGTCTTGCGAAAGACGAACAAACAAACGCCGAGCGCTGCAAGCACCAGCAAAGTCAGTATATGAGATGTTGAAAAAAATTGAAACGAGCCGAGCTGATAATCTTTTTGAAAATATGTCTTCATCCTGAACACCCTGTCGTCAAAATATTTTAGAGTTATTTT
The DNA here is from genome assembly GCF_037976035.1 of Bacillus sp. FSL K6-0972. Classification (NCBI taxonomy): domain Bacteria; kingdom Bacillati; phylum Bacillota; class Bacilli; order Caryophanales; family Bacillaceae; genus Bacillus; species Bacillus sp. FSL K6-0972. Next base: position 4,086,898 of record NZ_CP150260.1, read on the forward strand.
GCGACAAATCACGGCGGTTATTCCTTTCAAACATAAAAAGGCCGCCGGGAATCCGGCCGCCGAGAAACTCACATGGATATAAAATCGTTTTTCTTTTCATCATCATTGACCTGAATCCGTTCAACCTTCCCGACAAGAAAGATGTAGGACAGGGCTCCCAGAAGGGCGAGGGTGCCGATAAAGACGAGGGCGGGCGCAAAGCTTCCCCCGTTAGCGAGAAAGCCGATGACAATCGGAACGATAACGGAGGCGAGGCTGCCGACAAAATTAAATACTCCGCCGGTCAGCCCGATCAAATGCTTAGGCGCTAAAGACGATACAAGCACCCATGTAATGGAGGCCAGACCGTTTCCAAAAAAGGCGAGCGTCATAAACAAAATGATCAGAGATGTTTGATCGACATAATTGGCTCCGATAATTGAAATAGACAGGAACAATCCGGTAATAATCGGTGTTTTGCGTGCAACCCCGGCCGATACACCTCTTTTGATCAAAAAGTCGGACAGGAAGCCGGACAACAGAACACCGATAAATGCCGCAAGAAACGGAAGCGAGGCGAGAAAACCGGATTGAAGAAAATCAAGGCCTCTATATTTTACAAGGTATGTCGGAAACCACGTCAGAAAAAACCATAAAGTCGAATTAACGGCGAACTGTCCGATATATATGCCCCACAGCTTCCGATGAGCGGTCACTTGTTTGAAATGCTTCCAATTAAATGCCGATTTCTCATTCTCGGAAGTCCGGGCGCGGCGGACGATACCCCCGCCTTTTTCAATGTGGTCAAGTTCAGCCTTGTTTACTTTTGGATGACGGTCAGGATCACGATAAAAGATATACCAGATAAGGCCCCAGATGATGCCGATTACCCCCGTTACGATGAACAGGCCGCGCCAGCCGACGACATGCTGGATGGCGCTGAGCGCCGGCGTCAAAAACGCAAGGCCGGCAAATTGCCCCGACGTATAAAATGCAATGGCTGAAGCTCTTTCCTGTTCAGGGAACCATGAAGTCACCACCCGGTTATTGGTCGGAAAAGCCGGCGCTTCAAACGCTCCGGTCGCAAGACGCAAGCCGAATAGCGAACCGAAGCCGCGGACAAACCCCTGAAGCAATGTTGCGAGCGACCATGTAACCAATGTAAAACCGTAGACAAGCCTCGGGCCAAACCGGTCGACAAGCCCGCCTCCCGGTATTTGCAGTGCGCAGTAAGCCCAGCCGAAAGCTGAAAAAATCAAGCCCAATTGAACGGCAGACAAGTTTAAATCGTCCCCGATTGCAGAAGCTGCAACAGAGATATTGCTTCGATCCATATAATTGATCACGACACATACAAAAATAAACAGCAGTACCCGCACTCTAACCTTTGTCGGCTTCTCTTTTAAAGTTGTTTGTTTCATGACAGGCCCTCTCCTTTTATTTGATTGTAATGACGGACACCTTTTGAAAACGGTATCATTTTTACCATTCAGCTATGCTTCCGTCCTTGTGCCGCCATACCGGATTGCGCCAGTTGTGCCCGATATCAGCCATTTTCCGGACGTGATCTTCATTGATGTCAATCCCAAGGCCAGGTCCATCCGGAATCCGGACATAGCCGTCTTCATAGAAAAACACCTTTTGATCCACTATATAATCAAGCAAATCCGTCCCTTTGTTGTAATGGATTCCTAAGCTTTGTTCCTGAATAAATGCATTGTGGCACGTTGCATCAACCTGAAGGCATGCCGCCAGAGCGATCGGGCCCAGCGGACAGTGAGGGGCGGCGGCGACATCAAATGCTTCCGCCATCGACAGGATCTTTTTGCACTCGGTAATTCCGCCGGCGTGTGACAAGTCAGGCTGAATGATATCGACATAGCCGTCAGTCAGCAGGTTTTTAAACTGCCACTTTGAAAACATCCGTTCTCCGGTCGCAATCGGAATTGAGACGAGGCTGGCGATATCGCGGAGCGCCTCGTTGTTTTCCGGCAGAACAGGCTCTTCTATAAACATCGGACGAAACGGCTCAAGCTCCTTTGCCAAAATCTTCGCCATCGGCTTGTGCACCCTGCCGTGAAAGTCAATGCCGATTCCAATGTACGGGCCGACAGCTTCTCTGACAGCTGATATTCTTTCAATCACCTGATCGATTTTTTCATGTGAATCGATGTATTGCAGCTCTTCCGTGCCGTTCATTTTGACGGCTGTAAAGCCTTTGTCAACCACCTGTTTGGCAGCGAGGCCGACGTCTAGAGGCCTGTCTCCGCCAATCCATGAATAGACCTTGATCGATTCCCTGTTCTTCCCTCCGAGCAGCTGATGCACGGGAGCATTGTAAAACTTGCCCTTAATGTCCCAAAGCGCTTGATCGATGCCTGCAATCGCGCTCATCAAAATGGGTCCGCCCCGATAAAACCCGCCTCTGTACATGACATTCCAGTGGTCTTCGATGTTCATCGGGTCTTTGCCGATTAAATATTCCATTAACTCGCCCACAGCCGCCTTAACTGTCGCGGCCTTTCCCTCGATTACCGGCTCTCCCCATCCTGTAATGCCTTCATCCGTTTCTATTTTTAAGAAAAGCCAGCGCGGCGGAATTTGGAAACACTCGTATCCCGTTATTTTCATCTTTGATCTCCCCTTTTTTACTGTTTTGCTGCTTCAACAAATTGCTTTGCTTTTTTGGACAGCTCTTCTAAAAACGCGTCATTAACCTCTTTATTAGCCCTGACAAGTGAACCGCCGATTCCCGCTCCGACCGCACCGGCCTGTAAAAACTCGTGAATGTTTTCCAAACCGACTCCTCCGGTCGGCAGCAGCGGAATATGCGAAAGCGGTCCGTGGATATCCTTGATATAGCCAGGCCCCATCGTCCCGGGAAATACCTTGATGATGTCTCCCCCGCTTTCATACGCCGTCAATATTTCAGTCGGGGTAAAGGCGCCCGGAATGCTGACCGCTCCATATCGCTTTGTCAGCTTGATCGTCTCTTCATTGACGGTCGGGGACAGGATAAACCGCGCTCCGGCTAAAAGCGCTGCTCTCGCAGATTCGGGGTCAAGAACGGTTCCCGCCCCGACAAGCATTTTGTCTCCAAATTTTTCTGAAACCGCTTCAATCGCTTTGATCGCTTGAGGGGAATTGAGCGTAATTTCCACGAGCCTGATGCCACCCGCTTTTAAGGCGCCGGCAATGCTCACTGCCTCCTCTGGATTGTATCCGCGGATGATCGCAATCACTTTTTGTTCTTCGATTTGTGACAATACATGCATTTCTGCCACCCTTTCTTTACGGTTTTTTTATCGGCTGACATCTTCTTCATCAGATTGTTCCATAAACGCAAACAGTGATTCGCGGTCAGGCAGCCCTTCAATATCACCGTTTACTGCAGCTACCATAGCGCCGACGGCACAGCCTCGTTTGACAGCTTCTGAAAGCGGAATATGATCAATCAAACCCGATAATACGCCGGCTGCAAAGCCGTCTCCGGCACCCACGGGGTCCGCTGCAGTCTGAATCTGATAGCCATCCGTATAGCCGCTTTCATTCCCGCCGGAATAATAAGCGCCTTTTGCACCAAGCTTGACGATGGCAGTTTCAGCCCCCAGCCCGCGGATGGCTTCCGCTATTTTTTTCTCATCAGCAGTGCCAAACAAAAAACGCCCTTCACTCAGGCCAGGAAGCACGATATCAGACTGTTTGATCAGATCAAACATGGTCTGCCGCGCCCGCTCTCCGTCCCAGAGCTTTTTTCGAAAATTCGGATCAAATACAACGCATTTATTGTGCTTTTTGGCGAGCTCCACTGCATAAAACACTGAATCTGAAGCGCTTTCACTTAAAGCCGGGGTAATTCCCGTAATGTATAAAAGCCCCGCTTTCTCAATGTACTGCTCATCAATATCGCTTTTCTTCAAAAAACTCGCCGCTGAAAGCTTCCTGTAATAGAAGACATTGACTTTGGCCGCGCTTTTCCTTTCTTTAAAAAACAAACCGGTCGGCGCCGCTTCATCGAGCTTCACCTGGCTGACATCGACTCCCTCTCCTCTGACAGAAGAAAGAATCATCGCCCCGAACTCGTCTTTTCCAAGCCGTGTAATCCAGCCGGCTTTTTTTCCGAGCTTCGAAAGCCCGATCAGCGTGTTTGTTTCTGCGCCCGCTATTCTCACCTGATAGTTTCTTGCGTATCTGAGAGGGCCGTCTTCATTCGGGGTGAACAGCGCCATTGTCTCTCCTATGCTAATAACATCCATCAGAACTCTCCCCCTTTGCTAAAGCGGCTTTTTAAATCCGCCAATGCTTTCTGTAATTTTTCCGGCTGTGTGAAGAAGCTGCTCAACGATAACGGCCTTTCTTGCGAGCATGCGCTCCTTTGGCCCGGCGGTGCTGATCGCCGCCTTCATCACGCCATCCGGACCATAGACAGGCGCCGCCAGACAAAACAAACCTTCTTCATTTTCTTCATTGTCAACGGCATATCCCTGTTCCAAAAATGTCTGCAGCTGCTTTTCCAGCTCTTTTCTGGCGGTGATGGTATGCCCGGTAAAGCGGATAAATTCCATGCGGTCGAGCAGCCCTTTCCTTTTGTCCTCCGGCATGAATGCCAAAAATGCCTTGCCAAGCCCGGTGCAATAAAGCGGTTTGCGCGAACCGGGCTGTGCGGTTGTTCTGATTGACCTGTTGTTATCGATTTTTGCGATATAGACGAGCTGATCATCGGATAGAACGGCCATAAACACCGTTTCCTGAACGCCGTCCATCAGCTGTTTTAAAAATGGAACACCCTGCGATGAAATGTCGATCGACTCCATGGCAGCGGTTCCAACTTGAATCAGTTTTGCCCCCAGCCTGTAACGCTTGATAGCATCCTGCTGAAGGTAGCCTTCATCCAAAAGTGTAGCGGCCAAATTGAATGTACTGCTCTGGGGCAGCGACAATTCTTTGCTGATTTCCTTTACGGTTAATCCATCCGGATGATTTGACAGCAATTCAAATATACGTACAACACGTACCGCGGATTTTACTGACATGACAACCTCCAACATTCACATATGTGATTCAAAATCAGGATCCTGATAATTCGGACGTATTCTAAACAGAAAGAAGGCTCACGTCAACCATCCTATTAAACAAAAAAACTCTTTTTATTAAACTTAAAATTACCGGTCTATCGAATCATTTATTTGATGCATGCAGGATTCACCCGTTCAGCTGCGAATATCTCTTCTCAGGAAAACAAGACCATCAAGGAGGTTTATGTATGAAGAGAAAAATGATGATGTTCGGATTGGCGCTATCCATCATTGCAGGCGGCGTGTTCGCTGATGGAACGGGGAATGCAGTTCAAGCAGCGCCTCAGGAAACAGTTATCGCAAAAGATATCGAAAAATTCAGCAAAAAATTCAACGAGAACCGCGCCTATCAAACGATTTACCATTTAAGCGAAACAATCGGACCGCGTGTGACAGGCACTCTGGAAGAAAAAAAGAGCGCCGCTTTTATCGCCTCACAAATGAAAAAGTCAAATCTGAAAGTGACCACACAAACCTTCAGCATACCTGACCGGCTGGAAGGAACGCTTACCGTTCAGGGAAATAACGTGCCTACGCGGCCTGCCGCCGGTTCCGCTCCGACTGCAGCAGAAGGCTTGGCCGCTCCTCTCTATGATGCCGGCCTCGGCCTGCCCGGCGACTTCACCGAAGAAGCGAGAGGCAAAATCGCCGTCATTTTAAGAGGTGAGCTGACATTCTATGAAAAAGCGAAAAATGCTGCTGACGCAGGCGCAAGCGGAGTGATCATTTATAATAATGTCGACAGCCTCGTCCCTCTGACTCCGAATCTCAGCGGGAATAAAGTCGATATTCCGGTTGTCGGCGTCAAAAAGGAAGACGGGGAAAAGCTGCTTTCTGAACAAGAAGCGATCTTGAAGCTGAAAGCTCATAAAAATCAAACCTCGCAAAACGTAATCGGCGTCCGCAAAGCAAAAGGTGTCAAAAATCCGGACATCGTATATGTGACTTCGCATTATGACAGCGTCCCTTATGCTCCAGGAGCCAATGACAATGCCTCAGGCACTTCAGTCGTCCTTGAACTGGCCCGGATCATGAAGACGGTTCCAGCCGACAAAGAAATTCGCTTTATTACATTCGGCGCCGAAGAAATCGGTCTCCTCGGATCGCGCCATTATGTCAGCAAGTTGTCAGAGCAGGAAGTCAAACGGAGTGTTGCCAACTTTAACTTAGATATGGTGGCGACAAGCTGGGAAAATGCTTCACAGCTGTACATCAATACGCCCGACGGTTCGGCAAACCTTGTCTGGCAGCTAAGTAAATCCGCTTCTTTAAGCCTTGGGAAAGACGTATTATTTTTACATCAAGGCGGATCATCCGACCATGTCCCATTCCATGAAGCCGGCATCGACTCGGCCAACTTTATTTGGAGAGAGCCGGGAACAGGTGCATTGGAGCCTTGGTACCACACCCCTTACGACACGATTGAACACATCAGCAAAGACAGGCTGAAAACAGCCGGTCAAATCGCGGGAACAGCCGTGTATAACTTGACCAAGAAAGAAAACAGAAAACCGTCTTACACCTCAGTTGCCCAGTAATATTAAAAAGGAGCAGATTGAATTGATCTGCTCCTTTTTTATACCGCTTCTTTTCATAGACCCGAAGCACCTATCCTCCCCACCGCTGCAGTGTCATCAGCTTTCCCACACATAAAAGTAAGCGATTCAAGAAAAACCGATGATTCTCCGAATATGTCCAGTTTGTGCTGCTGACAAATTCACATGTCCCGGCCTATTGATGTATGTAAGCATAGCCTTTTCCTATCATCGGCGGTTGCAAGTTTGAGCCTAAGGGCCTCACTTTGTAAAGCTTCCTTGACGTGAAGTTTATTTTATTTCAAGATGAGAACGCAGGGGAAGCAGCCTTTTTGAAACTACAGTAGAAGCGAAGATGATTAGGAAGTTGAATCATGGGATTCGCGTTTAGGTAACTACACGCGATTACCTTTTTCTTATTGACTTTAAGTCTCTATCTGTTTTTTTAGCTTGGCTAATAGAAAACTGGACTTAAAATGGATTTTATTCATTTATTATGTAAGCCATGTTTTATAATTATTTTATTTTGATGGGAGGATATTGATTTTTCTTATCTTGCCAGCATTGAGTGCGTAGACCTTGGCGCTCTTATTATTGCAGCAGTCAACATTTTTTATATTTTCGAAAATTTATTAGGAGATGAGAAATTGTGTTTCCCTTCCTTATTCAGCTATTCACTATCTTTATAGTCATTATGATCATCACAGCTGTGACCAAAAAGAAGAAGCGTTAAGAACATTCAATAAGCAATTAATACCAGTTTTTGTTTTTTCTCTCCGCTTTTGCCATCGCCAAAGTGCAATCTCCAAATCAAGCATTCGAAACTGAGGGAAGCAAAAAAATGGAGCCGCATCCCGTGCTCCATTTTTCAATCCTTCATCAGCTTGATAAATCTGAAGCTCATCAAAACGCTTCCGATGGCAACCACGATCATGACCACTCCCAGATCCCGAAAATGACCCGCGGTTATTTCTTCTCCAAACAACAGACCCAGAATGACGGACGAAAAGATCGAGCCAAGATAGCGGCATGTTTGGAAAAGCCCCGAAGTGGTTCCGACGATGTCCGGCGGACTTGCCGTAAACATGGCAGCCTGCAGGGCGACATTGCCGAGTCCGTAGCTGATCCCCAGCAAAGATAGGATGATGCCTTTCCACAACATCGGTGCATCGACAAAAAACAATGTTAGCAGGATAGCGCCGGCTGCCATTAAGCAAGAACCAATTAAAACGGGCTGCGTTTCACCTGAACGGTCAATCCATGTCCCGACAAAAGGCGAAATCAATACGCTCGTACCGGACATGAACAGCATCAAAAGACCGCTTGTTTGAACGGAAAGGTGCATTTCATCCTGAAAATAACTCGGAAGTCCAAAAAACAAACAGTAGTTAAAGATGTTCAGCATAATAAATTGAGCATAGACCGAAGTTAGCGTCCTGCGTGCGATCAACAGTCTGATATCAATAAACGGGCTGTTCACTCTCAGCTCCCACCACACAAATATCAAAAGCAAGACGAGTCCGAACATCCCCTCGGCAAAACGTGGCTCGCCCGTGCTCAATGAGAGCAGAAATGCCAGCAGGAGAACGATTCCGCCCGCAAACAGAAGAATCCCGGTCAGATCAAGCCGCTTGATCACGGCGCGGACATTTAAGCCGGCTTTTTTCTCATCTTTCGGAAACATGTACATCCCCAGCAAAAAGCTGAACAAAATAAATGGAAAGTTCACGAGGAAAATGGCGGGCCATCCCCCGAAAACGATTAAAAATCCCCCCACGGTCGGTCCAAAGGCGGTCATAGCCGAAGAAAAAATGGACAGCACACTGAGTGCAGACGCCTGCTTCTCATGAATGTGGCTTCTGATCAGGCCTACTCCCGAAGGGTAAATGGCGCCGCTCCCAATCGATTGAAACAAACGCATGATCAACAAGACGGAAAAAGCTGGTGCGAGAGGAGCGCCGATTGCCGATACGGCAACGAGAACAAGCCCTGACAAAAACATCTTTTTCCGGCCGATTAAATCGCCGATTTTTCCTGTGACAGGCTGTGCGACCGCACTGGCTAAATAAAAAGATGAAATCAGCCACGATACGGTTGCAAATGAAAGGTGAAACTCATGCTGGATGCTGTGCAACGCCAAAGAAATCATTGAAGAGTTGAGCGGATTCAGCATCGTCCCTGATGCAACGGCTGTTAAAAACAGGGCGCGGTTCTTTTTCAGTCGGGCCATTTACTCAAGAAAGCAGCCTTTCGCCAGCTCCGTCCGCTTTACCGCCCGCACCCGCATCACGGCCAAAAGCATTGACGACGGCCCCGTATAAAGCAGCATCAAGCCGTTGCGACTCCCGGTTCATCATCGCTGCTCCGTTTTGCAAACCGCATTCCGCAAGTTTTTCAATATCCGATTTCATATTTAGACCTCCTCGTGCCCTTATCATTTTCTTGTTTTCTTTTTTCGATTCATGACAGTCATAATCTTTGATACAGAGGAGCACGCTTCCTCTTTTCTCTTCATGAAAAATTTACATGTTTTGCATTTTAATGGGCAGATATCAATTAATGCATTGCTTTCTTTGAAGTCATAACTTGTGCTTTCATTGTTATTGTCCCTTATTTTTTTATGAAAGCCTGGGCGTTTTTGAAGGAAGTCCAACGGATAACGAAATGGCCCGGCGTAAAAAAATCATCGGGACGCTGACAAAAGAAGAACCCGAAGGTATCTGCTGATCACCGGGCAAATTGAAGTACAGAATTCAGTACCCGCGGGAATGGGAAAAAGTGAAAGGGAAATGGGATGAGCTTTTCGCTGAAGCTGATATTACATATGATGTTGATATCAACGTTGACAACTTCGGGTCAAGCGGCAGAAAAAAAAGGCAGCCGGGCATTTTTTTAGCCCGGCTGCTTTTTATTGATCCGCTTTTGTTCGAATATGAAGCATCTTTTCATCCAGGTAGTTCGCGATGTCAGCCGCTTCTTTCAGCTCATCAGTGAGCTGGTTCGGCACTTCATTGTTCAATTTGTAGTAGATTTTATGCTCGAGGCTCGCCCAGAAATCCATTGCGATTGTCCTGATTTGAATCTCCACCTTGGCGTGCTCGACGCGGTTGGTCAAGTAAACAGGTACTTCTACAATCAGGTGGAGACTCCTGTATCCGTTCGGCTTCGGATTCTTAATGTAGTCTTTCATTTTTAAAATCTTGATGTCTTCGTGTTCCTTCAGCACTTCAACCATATTGTAAATGTCGGATAAAAACGAGCAGACGATTCTGAGACCGGCGATATCATTGATGTGCTCCTTAGCGGCCTTTGTCGTAATATCGCAGCCCTTCCGCACAAGCTTGTTAATCAGGCTTTCAAAGCTTTTTACCCTTGATTTCGTATGCTCAATCGGGTTATGACCGTGAATTAAATTATATTCCTGGCTGATAATCGAAAACTTCGTATCCATTTGATCCAAGGCAAATTTATATACGAGGAGTTCGTTCTTCCAGTCCTCCATCAGGTTTCTCAAATCTTCTATTTGGGCTTCAGGCAGTCCTATCATCTTATCTATCGCCATATCCATTTTATTTTTCTCCTTATAACATCATTTCGTTTTTTCAGTTAGTAGACGGGCACGTCCACGGTAAAGTTTCGATTTAAAGCGGAGATCAAAAAGTGGCCTCGTTTACCATTTTCCACTTTTTTAAATTAATTCCCCTTTCAAAAGTCATAAAACCTTCATATTCTGTAATACCACTTTTCGGAGGTGAGGATATGTCATACTCTAATAGCTTCGCTTTGATCGTTGTATTATTTATTTTGCTGATCATTGTAGGCTCCGCTTTTGTAAAGTATTAATTCCTTCACGCACGAAGCCTTCTTCCGACAAACTGCAGGTTCATATCGAAAGGCGCTCCGCTTTTCATATGAGCCTGTTTTTTTGTTATTTAAAAAGAATTTATTTCCACAATAACAAAAAATGTTTATAATAGGATAGGCTCTGGAGCTGACGGCTTACGGCGCTCGGAAATAAAAACTCTCGCACAAATGAAACTTTTATACAACATTTTCGTCTTATACTGTTGTTAAGGCAATTCAATAACGGAAAGGAAAAGATCAATGTTAAATAAGCTAAAAATGTTGTATGAAAAAACAACAATGAAGTGGCTGCTCAACACTTCCTATTACTTTCTCATTCTGGTGCTGCTGTTTTTAATTTACGGATTCCATACAGCAAATACAGGTTCATATATTTATAATGACTTTTAATGGAGAAAAAAACAATGAAACTGATAGAAACAATTAAAGAATACGCGCAAACACAACCCGATACCCTTGCTTTTGTGAATGAAGAAGAAAAGCTGACATACGGAGAGCTTTGGTCACAATCTGAGCGCCTTGCCGCAAGGATTCAAAGCGAAGCTTTAACAGATGCTTCTCCGATCATTGTCTACGGACATATGAAACCGGTCATGGCGGTTTCTTTCCTGGCTTGCGTGAAAGCCGGCCATCCGTACATTCCAGTTGACGTATCGATTCCGGCAGACCGGATTCTGAAAATCATCAACAGTTCAAAAGCCGAGCTTTTGCTCAATAATTCAGGCACTTCAGTTGACACAGGAGATGCCCTCATTTCTGTAGTGGAACCGGGCGTTCTTGAAGGAGACGGGGTGCCGGAGACAGATCCCGGACGCTGGGTTGATGGTGAAGATACCTTTTACATTATCTACACATCCGGAAGCACGGGAAATCCAAAAGGCGTGCAAATCTCAGCCGACAACCTTCAGAGCTTCACAGATTGGATCACGAATGACTTTCCGGTGGAAAGCGGCCAAGTGTTCTTAAATCAAGCCCCGTTTTCCTTTGATTTATCGGTGATGGACCTTTATCCGTGCCTGCAGTCCGGAGGCACATTGTGGACGGTTACGAAAGACATGATTAACCGGCCGAAACTGTTGTTTGAAGCGCTGAAACAGTCAAACGTCAACGTTTGGACATCAACGCCTTCATTCGCACAAATGTGCTTGATGGATCCGTCTTATTCTGAAGAGCTGCTTCCTGAGCTGAGCTTGTTTATGTTCTGCGGAGAAACGCTTCCGGCGTCAGTCGCCAGACAGCTTAAAGAAAGATTTCCAAAGGCTCGTGTTTTTAACACATACGGCCCGACCGAAGCGACCGTTGCCGTCACTTCCATTGAAGTAACAGACGACGTATTAAACAAGTATTCTTCTCTTCCTGTCGGTTCTGAAAAGCCTGAAACCGAGATCGTGATCATCAATGAAGACGGAAAAGCCGTCCAAGACGGGGAAAAAGGCGAGATCATTATTACCGGAGCCAGCGTCAGCAAAGGCTATTTAGGCGAAAAAGCGCTGACGGAAAAAGCGTTTTTCTCTTACAATGGCGCCCCTGCTTATCGCACCGGTGACGCAGGCTACAAAGAAAACGGACAGCTGTTCTTCCTCGGAAGACTCGATTTCCAAATTAAACTGCATGGCTACCGGATTGAGCTTGAAGAGATCGAATATCAAATCAATCAGTCCCGATATGTGCAGTCGGCGGTCGTTATTCCATTCTACCGCGAGGAGAAAATCGAGTATCTGATCGCTATGATCGTGCCTGCCGAACACGATTTCGAAAAGGAATACCAGTTAACCAGTGCGATTAAGAAAGATTTGGGCAGCAAGCTGCCGGCCTATATGATTCCGAGAAAATTCATGTATCAAAAAGAGATTCCGATGACAGCAAACGGTAAAATCGACCGCAAGAGATTAAAAGAAGAGGTAACCGTATGACGCCCTATGGTTCATTTCTTTTCTTCATTATATTAGGAATTTTACTGGCGCCGACCATTATTCTCGGACTGAACGGAAAAAGCTTCCGCTTATATAATATGGCGGTTTCCGTCCTGGTTCTGGCGCTTATTTTTTCGAACAGCCTGCACGGGCTGATCATGCTGTGCCTGTTTACGCTTTGGCAGATGGTTTTGATCAAAGGCTATATCGCTTACCGTCTCAAAGCGAACAGCGGCATCGTATTTTGTCTGGCTGCAGCAGCTTCTATCCTGCCTCTGGCACTGTCAAAGCTGCTGCCGTTTTTCGCCGTTGACAACTGGGCAACATTTCTCGGAATCTCGTATTTAACTTTTAAAGGGGTTCAGCTGATCATTGAAACCCGCGACGGTCTCATTAAAAAGCAGCTCCCAATCAGCAGACTGCTTTACTTTATTCTCTTTTTTCCAACCATCTCGTCAGGTCCGATCGACAGGTACCGCCGTTTTGAAAAAGACGATCAGACGGTATGGACGAAGGAGCAATACGAAGAACTGCTTTACAAAGGAATCAATAAAATCTTTCTCGGCTTTTTATATAAATTCATTATCGGCTATTGCATTAATACGTATGTCATTATGAAACTGCCGTTTTTGACTTCCGGCAGCTTCTCGCATGGATTGGCATACATGTATGCGTACAGCCTTTATCTGTTTTTTGATTTTGCCGGCTACACCGCTTTTGCGGTCGGCGTCAGCTATATCATGGGAATCAAATCGCCTGAAAACTTTAATAAGCCGTTCATCAGCCGCAATATTAAAGATTTCTGGAACCGCTGGCATATGTCGCTTTCCTTCTGGTTCAGAGACTACGTCTTCATGCGTTTTGTCCTTTGGATGACGAAGAAAAAATGGATCAAAAACCGGATGGCTGTTTCCAATATCGGATATGTGCTGCTGTTCCTACTGATGGGCGTCTGGCACGGCCTTGCCCCACAGTACATCGTTTACGGGCTGTATCACGCGCTGCTTATGGTCGGCTTTAACTTCTTTGAAAAATGGAATAAGAAATATAAGTGGTGGCCGAACAATAAGTGGACGACAGCCGTCTCAGTCGTGGTGACCTTCCACTTCGTATGTTTTGGATTTTTAATTTTCTCAGGGAAACTAATACACTAAAAGGAGATTTTCATAATGGATTTTAATCAAGAAGTACTTTCAGTTTTAGCAGAGGTATGTCAGGACGATATCGTAAAGGAAAATCCGGATATTGATATATTCGAAGAGGGAATCCTCGATTCCTTCGGCACGGTGGAATTGCTGCTCGCATTCGAAAGCCACTTTAACATCACAGTGCCGATTACAGAGTTTGACCGGGATGCATGGAACACGCCAAATCAAATCATAAAGCAGCTGAATGAGTTGAGATAATGAAAAAGCGCTTTTTATTCGGGCCAATCATCTTGGCGTTTTTACTTTTTTTCACCGCGATCTTGATCCCAAATGCATGGCTGGCAAAGCTGGTTCCTAAAGATCGCGTCGAAACTTCAGCAACAGAAATAAACCCGATGATGTTCCAGGGTATGTATCTTCAAGGCAAAGCGCTTGAAGATCCGAAATATCTTCCGATTTACGGATCATCGGAATTGTCCCGGTTAGATGCATTTCATCCGTCTAACTATTTTAAAGTAAACAATCAAGGGTTCACGCCTTACCTGGTCGGGAAAGGCGGTTCACAGTCCTTGATTCACGCGATCAACTTTGCGGCGCAGTCTGATCAATTAAAGGGCAAGAAAATCATTTTCATTATTTCTCCGCAGTGGTTTCAAAAACACGGCTCGGACGAAGCCCACTTTGCGCCGAACTTCTCAGCTTTGCAGGCATACGATCTTGTGTTCAATCAAAATGTCGATTCCGAGCTGAAGAAAAAAATCATCAAACGCATGCTTAAATTTCATGCAGTTAAAAATGACGCTCTGCTTTCAGCCCTTTTTAAAGCCGAGCTCGATCAGGACAAAGTGGCGCTATCTCTTCTGACGCCGCCGGCAAAAGCTTACCGAAGCATTCTGGAGAAAAAGGATATCTACTATTCCATGGTTGAAGGAAACGGACCGAAGCGTACCATTTCCCAAGATGTAAAAAACAAATCGTGGGATGAATTAAAGCAGATGGCCGAAAAGGTCGGCGCCAAAGAATCCCGCAACAATGAGTTTAAAATCTCAAACGGCGTTTATAAGAAGTTGAAGCCGAAGCTGAAAAAGCTTAAAGGCCATAATAAAAAGATGAACTATGCCGAGTCCGTTGAGTTCCATGATTTCCATCTCATGATGGATGTTCTGAAAGAATCCGGCGCAGAACCGCTGTTCATCTCGGTTCCGGTCCACGGCAAATTTTACGACTATACCGGCTTCCCTAAAAAAGGCCGGACAGATTTCTATAAAAAGATCAAAAAAGAAATCGAACAAGAAGGCTTTCAAGTTGCTGATTTAACGAATCATGAATATGATCCATACTTCTTGAAAGATACGCTCCACCTTGGCTGGAAAGGCTGGGTTTACGTCGATCAGGAGATCGAAGCGTTTTATAAAAAGTCTTCATAAAAAAGGATCCCCCATGGGGGATTCTTTTTTTGTCCGATTTAAATTTTAAAAGTTTCCAAAAATTCTATTTTACAAATTTCTCTGAAATCTATTGCGATTATCAAGAGAAGGTTTAAAATAGAAGATAAATATTTTTTGGAAAAAGACTAGAAACGGCAGGGAGAATGAATATGACAAAACAAACGATCAGCGTACAGCTCAGTACAGCAAAAAAGCAAAAGCCAGAGGCTGACAAGCTCGAATTCGGCCGGACCTTTACCGACCACATGTTTATCATGGACTATACGGCTGAAAACGGCTGGCACGATCCGAGAATCGTTCCTTACCAGCCGATTGAAATGGACCCGGCTGCAATGGTTTACCACTACGGACAATCCGTTTTTGAAGGGTTAAAAGCTTATTTATCAAGCGAAGGCAGAGTTCTTCTGTTCAGGCCTGAAAAAAACTTCGAGAGACTCAATAAATCCAACGACCGCCTCTGCATTCCGCGGGTTGATCCAGACACCGTTCTGGAAGGGCTGAAGCAGCTGGTACAGATCGACAAAGAATGGATTCCTCAAGCTGAGGGGACGTCCCTTTATATCCGTCCGTTCATTATTTCAACGGAACCTTACCTCGGCGTCGCTCCGTCCAATATGTATAAAATGCTGATCATTTTATCGCCGGTCGGATCTTATTACAAAGAAGGCATCCGCCCTGTAAAAATTGCCGTTGAAAGCGAATTTGTCCGTGCTGTGGCAGGCGGTACAGGCAATGCGAAAACGGCCGGAAACTACGCGGCGAGCCTGAAGGCTCAGGAAGTGGCGGAAAGCAAAGGCTTCTCACAAGTGCTGTGGCTCGACGGAGTTGAAAAGAAATACATTGAAGAAGTAGGCAGCATGAACATCTTCTTCAAAATCAGCGGTGAAATTGTCACTCCGGCTCTAAACGGAAGCATTTTGGAAGGCATTACGAGAAACTCCGTCATCCATCTGCTAAAACAATGGGGGCTCTCCGTAACAGAAAGAAAAATTTCAGTTGATGAACTGGTTCAGGCTCACAAAGACGGCCTGCTTGAAGAAGCATTCGGCACCGGAACCGCCGCTGTCATTTCCCCGGTCGGCGAGCTGATCTGGAAAGACGAAAGCCTTGTGATCAACAACGGGCAAACAGGAGAAATCGCCAAAAGGCTCTACCAAACGATTACCGGTATTCAAAAAGGCGCTTTGCCTGACACATTCGGCTGGACAGTTGAAGTTGATAAAGTCAGCCAGTCCTGCTAAGCGGTTTAAGCTCTCTTTTGCAAAAAAGAGGGCTTGCACCCTTATCGCGAAATGTGCCGGCGGCGGGCTCTATTTCCACACCACTCCCCCTCTTTTTCATTACGCCTTGTCAATCCTCCCGCACAAAACGATTCCATTTTATATATTTTATGTTAAAATTATCAATAATCATACCGGAAAGGAGAGATTATCCGTTCTCATGTAATACGCAAATCAAGAAAGGACGCTGAACGATGGATCAAACAAAATTGAGCGTCTGGGAAAAGAATTACACGTTCCTTTTCATCTCCAGGCTAATCAAAATCTCGGCTGACTGTTTTGCCTTCAACTCTATTTTATGGTTTTTAATCTTTGACGGAAAAGGTGCAATCGGCACCTCCTTGCTTCTTGCCGTCACTTTCCTCCCCGAAGCCTTTTTGGCGCCGATTACAGGGCCATTAGTCAAAAGAAGCGCCCTGAAATTCTGGATGTATTTTTCGGATTTAACAAGAGCAGCCGTCGTCATTACAATACCGATTTGCTACTTAAACGGCTTTTCACCGATGTGGTTTGTATTAGGGCTCATGATCATCCATTCGGCAACAGGGGCGACATATAACCCGGCATCGATTACGCTGATTCCGCAGATCGTGAACGAAAATCTCATCCAAAAAGCCAATGCGATTCTCCAGTCTTCTTCAGAAATCATCAGGCTGGGAGCCGTTACATTATGCGGAGTGCTGCTGACTTTTATCGGTCCTGCAACGACTTTGGTCTTTTCATTTATCTTTTATATCATATCGGGCCTATTCGTGCTTTGCATCAAATACAGCATCACCCGGAATCAATCACAATCTGAGTCCCTTGCTCAAAGAGGTACATATTTTGCGAGATTAAAAAGAGGATTTACATTGGTGAAAAACCACAAAATATTATATCCGCTGGCGATTTATTGCATCTTCATGAACCTGGCGGCTTCACCCTGGGAAGCCCTTTCTGCTGTATATGTTGCAGAGGATTTAAACGGAACGCCGTTCATCCACTCGCTGCTGAAGGCAACGACGGCAGGAGGAGCATTTTTACTTGGATTTATCCTTGCAAAAGTAAAAATCAACAGGTACGGACTCCTTTTTATTACGGCAGGCATTCTTGAAGGGGCAGCTTATTTTATCGCAGGACTGAATACTTTCCTGCCGCTCGTCTTTCTCGCCGCCTTTGCATTCGGGGCAGCCATCAGCTCGATCAATGTCCCCGAATTTACGATTATCCAGACATCTGTCGAAGGGGATGACCAGCCTCAAGTGTTTGCAGTCATCCATATGATCACAAATCTATCGCTTCCTTTAGGGGCTATTGCCTGCGGGTATGCCGCAAAAACGCTTGGTGCAGGAGGCGTGATCGCAATCGGCGGCTTCATCGAAATCATTGCGGGCATCGGCATTCTCATATTTACTCAGCTTGCCAAAGCCCGGCGGTCAGATCTGATAAAAGAAAAAGAAGCGAGCGCAAATATGTAGTATGAATGGGACGGCCGCTGTTTCGCCGAGCCAGGCGGGAACGGCGGCGCCTATAACAATGAAAAGGTTCCGGCTGACACACCGGAACCTCAAATCTATTCCCTATGCTTCTACAGATCTAAAAAACTGCGGAAGATGCTCTTTATGCGCTTCAAGCATTTCGTCCAGTATTTGTTTCGCAATTTTGTCGGACGGAACGAGCGGGTTGATTGTCATGGCCACAAGTGCGGTGTTGTAATCGCCTGTAACAGCCGCTTCAGCCGCAACGCGTTCGAACGATTTGATTTGCTGGACAAGACCTCTCACGGTGACAGGCAAATCTCCGACCGCGATCGGTTTCGGCCCGTTTTTCGTCATGACACAGTTGACTTCCACTGCGGAGTCATCCGGAATGCTCGCGATCGCTCCATTATTCATCGTATTGACAGGTTGAATGTCGTGCTTGTCATTGTAAATCGAGCTGATCAAGTTGCAGGCGGCATCACTGTAATATGCGCCGCCGCGCTTTTCAAGCTGGGGCGGTTTGATCGCCAGCTCCGGATCTTTATACAGCTCAAACAATTCCTTTTCAACTTGCTGAACGACCTCTGCACGCGTTCCTTCCGTTTTTGAAGCCTCCAGTTCATGTTCAAGCATTTCCTGTGTTTTATAGTAGTAGCGGTGGTAGCCGCACGGAATCAGGCCAAGGCCGCGGATAAAGTCCGGTTCCCACGATTCTCCGGAGATATTTTTCATCGTCATCGCATTTTCAGGATCTGCCATCGCTTCGATCACTTTGTCTTTGACACTGACGCCGTCAAGGAAAACGTCGAGTCCGAACACCATATGATTTAATCCTGCAAACTGAATGTCTATGCGGCTTTCATCAACATCGAGTGCTTTTGCAACCCCCATCTTCATGCCGATCGGCACATTGCAGAGCCCGACGACTTTTTTCAAATTTGAATAGCGGAGCAGCGCTTCGGTCACCATGCCTGCCGGGTTGGTAAAGTTGACAAGCCACGCGTCAGGACACAGTTCTTCGATGTCTTTTGCAATCTCAAGGATGACCGGAATGGTGCGAAGCCCTTTGAAAAGACCGCCCGGGCCATTTGTTTCCTGACCGATCACCCCGTATTTTAATGGAATTCGTTCATCTTTTGCTCTCGCTTCGAGCAAGCCGACGCGGAATTGCGTCGTGACAAAATCAGCGTCTTTTAAAGCCTCCCTGCGGTCGAGCGTCAGATGGACTTCGATCGGGACGCCTGCTTTTTCGACCATTCGCTTCGCCAGCGTGCCGACGATATTGAGTTTTTCCTCCCCTTCCGGTATATCGACGAGCCAGAGCTCGCTGACCGGAAGCTCGTCATGCCGTTTGATTAATCCCTCGACAAGCTCGGGCGTATAACTCGAACCTCCGCCAATTGTTACGATTTTCAATCCTTTTTTCATCAATTGACACCTCCGTGGACATTCATTTTTTCATAGAGCTCGACAATCTCCGCGGCCAAATCTTTCATGGTCATCGCATTCATTAAATGATCTTGGGCATGAATCATGAGCAGTGAAGGTTCGGTTTTCGCCCCCTTCGCTTCATTTTGGATCAAAGCTGTCTGAAAGTGATGCGCCTTGATCAGTTCTTCGTCAGCTGCCCGGATCTTTTCTTTTGCAGCTGCGAAATCTCCCTTTTTAGCTTCGGCTATCGCTTCCATGCAAAAGCTCCTGCCGTTTCCTCCGTGAAGGATAATTTGAAATATCGTTCGTTCCAATTCCTCGGACATCTTGGCACCCCTTTTCTATACACTGACCTGTTGACCGTCGCTTGCGGCCGTTCCGGCCTCCAGTTCGCTCTCTTCTTTCAGCTTTTGTTTATCCCACATTCTAAAGAACGGATAGTATATGACAAACGAGATCAACAGGTTAATCAGCTGCATGACCGCTCCGGAAATTTTTCCTCCTGTTGCCAAATAGCCGGAGAAACCGGGCGGCATCGTCCACGGCACGGCAATCCCAGCCGGCTTCGCGACAAGACCTGTGCTCATTCCAATATAGGTTGCCGTTATCATTAGCAGCGGCGACACGATGAACGGAATCAACAGCATCGGATTCATGACGATCGGCATGCCGAAAATAATCGGTTCGTTGATGTTAAAGACAGCGGGACCGATGGCGAGTCTGCCGAGCTGTTTCATTTGCTTGCTTCGCGCCCTAAGAAACATCGTAATGACCAAAGCCAAAGTAGCACCGCTGCCGCCGATGTTAATCCAAATCTCAAAAAACTGCGTCGTAAATATGTTCGGGAGCGCTTCACCGGCTTGGAAAGCGAGACGGTTTTCGTCCATCGCACCGTACCAGATCGGCGACATCACTCCGCCGACAATGTTTGCTCCATGGAGGCCGCAGGACCACAGCAGCATTTTCACGGTTTCGGCAATAAGGCTTCCGCCGAGACTGCCTCCAAGGATGGAAAGAGGTGTGCCTAAAAGTACGTTGACAATATTATGAAGGCTTTCAAACGGCGTCATTTCAATTAAAAGGCGCGCCACCCAGATCGAGCCGATAACGGCGAATCCCGGAATCAGAGCGATAAATGATTTGCTGACAGCCGGCGGTACGCCGTCCGGCATTTTGACGACAATATCCTTTTGAACGACCCAGCGGTAAACCTCAGTGGAGAACATCGCGATCAGCATGCCGACAAACAGACCTTTGCTTCCCATTAATGAAATCGGGATGCCGCCTGACACTAAAATTTCCTCTGTTGCGCCTTCAGGTGTGAACGGAATCTGGTATGGGGTCGCAAGCAGAAAAGCTGCTACGGCAATGGCGCCCGATGACAGAGCATCAATATCGTATTTCTCCGCCAGGCGGTACGCGATACCGAACGTGGCGATCAGCGCCATAATGTCAAAGCTGACATTAACCGGGTAGCTTAATTTCTCAGCCCATTGATCGCCGAAAATCCCCGCCATGAATTCCGGATATCCCGGAATCGGCAAATTGGCTAAAATGAGAAACAGCGATCCGATAATGATTAATGGCATGGTCAGAATAATACCGTCTCTGAGAGCCTGCAAATGGCGCTGAGCGGCAATTCTGCCGGCAACCGGCATGACCTTCTCCTCTAAAAACGCATTAAACTTATTCACTTGTGCCGCCTCCTTTAAGAGCCGGCAAGCTGTTCGGCGGATTTTAACACTTCTGCTCCATTACAAGTTCCGTAATGGACCGTATTGATGACATCGACGGGTACACCTTTCGATTCTCCTAATTTTTTTAATTGCGGGAGCATGTAACGGACTTGCGGGCCAAGAAGCAATACGTCGGCTTTATCGATATGATTCTGAACCTCTCCTCCGGAAACGGCCCAGATTTTATAGTCTTTGCCTTGTTCCTCTGCACTTTTTTCCATTTTCGTCACAAGCAGACTCGTTGACATTCCTGCAGCGCAAGCTAATAAGATATTCATGTTCATATGTCCCCCTTTTACGTATCGTGTCTGATCTCTTTTACAGTTCCATCATATAATGAAACCGTTTTCATATACACTTAATGATTTTCCTCAGCGAAGAGGAAAAAAGACAAGGGGACATCTTCATTTAGCATATCGATGAGCCGGCCCGCTTTTTTTGAAGACGGACATAAACTCCCCGTACGTTTTGCATTTCAGAAGCTCCCGGACAATCGCCCTGTCATCTAAAACACGGCCCAAAAATTTGTACATCTCTTGCAAATTTGCTGTATTGTCCTTTTCCACGCAAAGAAGGCAAACGAATTGAACCCTCTTATTCTCCCAGACTATCGGTTTTTGCAGCGTGCAAACCGCCCAAAAAGTCGAATCGGTTTTTGGTGTCATCGGATGCGGAATCGCTACCAGATTGCCGAAGCAAGTGGGCGCAACGGCTTCACGTTCAAAGACGGAGGCTTCAAGCTCCGTGTCTGCAAGCCCCGATTGCGTCACTTTTCCGCACAGAAAGCGGAGGACATCCTCTCTTGAAGACAGACTTTCCTGCAAAAAGACGAGCTCTTTTTTCGTATATGTCGAAGCGATTCCGTCATCTTCGGCAAGCATTTGTTCTATTTTCGTTAAATCTCCCCCTCCCAGTATTGTGTTCACTTGAATCACCGGAATGGGAAGCTCATCGGACAGCGGTATGGTGCTGATGACAAAGTCGAGTGCATGGAGCGACATTTGATTCAGCTTGTAGTAATCAACCGTTCCAAGAATTTCAAGCTTTGAACCGAATGTTGCCCGCAGTCTGTCCTGAAGCAGCATGGCGCTTCCGGCTCCTGACGCACAGACAATCATACAGCGTTTTGAGGGCCTGTTCATGTTTCGTCTTTCCATGGCTGCGCCGATATGCAGGGCGAGATAGCCCACTTCGCTTTCCTGAATGTCAAACCCCGTCTCTTTTTTGATGACTTCACCGGCTTGAATCCCTGCTTCAAATGCGAGCGGATAATTGGCTTTAATTGCGTCCAGCATCGGATTTCTGATATTCATGCCGTATCTGCAGCGATTCAAAGCCGGTTTCAGGTGAAGGCCGAGACCGATTTTTAATTCTTTGTCATTTCCAATGCCGAGGGTAAATTTTTGATCGATGGCTTTCATGATCAATTGCGTCAGCCGGTCTGTCTCTTCATCCATCATGTTTTCGATTGTATCGCTGCGAATGGAGGCCATAACCGTCCTTTTCGCGCCAAGCAGATGAATGGCGATGTATGCTGTTTCTTTTTCCGGAAATGCCACTTGCAGCTTTTGTTCAAGAGTGCGGACAATCGCCCTCGCCACTTCATATTCTTTATGATTCATAATCTCCTTTACATCTTTGGAATAAAGAGAAACATGTTTGCCGCTGCGGATACGTTTGCATGCAATGGCGACGTGAATGAGAAGATTGTTTAGTCCGATATCTGAAAGAGAAATTTGTTCTTCGCTTATTTTTTCTAAAATCGTCTGACGGATCATAGCAAGCTCTTCTTTTGGGAGAATGGATATCCGGGTATTCATAATATCAATATCCGTTTCCCGCTTTGGAAAAAGGTGCTCTGCGATGCAGGATCGCAGCTTCATCTCATCTCCCTTCAGCTTAAAGCCATAATTCGGTTTGATCTTCAGTTCAATGTTGTAAGGTTTAAGCCTTTTCTTCACATCTCTCATATCGTTTTGGACCGTCGATTTGCTGATAAACATCTCATCGGCTAAATCTTCAAGTTTGACATACTCCTCAGTTAAGAGAAGCCTTTTTAATAAATAGAGAATACGCTCATTCGGAAAAACGGGAGTAGAAAGCTCTTCATGAAAGGTGTGCTGCAGAAGCTGGCGAAAGAGGCGGTCATTCTGGATGGAGAGCCGATAGCCTGCACCTCTGATCGATTGGACGGCAGCGCCGTTTTTGGAGAGAAGCTGGTCTAATTCTTTCACATCTGACCTGATCGTCCGAGAGGTCACATTTAGCTCATTGGCCAAATATGTGCTTGTTAACGGTAATTCTGCTCCTATCAATTCGCCGAGGATAAGCTTAAGCCGAGCATTGAGCATAGAAAAAGACCCTCCCACTAAGATACTTGAACCGAGAACAAACCCATACACTGAGGTATATTCATTCTTTTTGTGAAATTTGTCTCATAGTTAAGTAAATTCTATTATGGTTGCGCTTTCAAGTCAATTTGGCCTTTCTCCAAGAAAAAAAGCCGGTTTAACCGGCTTTCAGATTCTTTTTCTCTCTTCGGTTTTTGATGATTTTCCATGCGATCGGATAGATGACAGGCGCCCATTTGACGGCGCTTTTAAACATTTTTTTCATGGCTTGGCTCCCTCCTGTTTTTTTACTGTTTTCCCTGATGAACGGGAGCCAAACCTTTTAACTATCTTGAGACATAGCGGTTCCCTTTTATCCAGAATCGCCAAGGGTATTCCCTCGCTTCACCTGAGTTGTCAATGCCAATTCGCGGACCGCTCAAAATGTCCTGGGGTTCATACCCTTTTGCAATATAAAGCGGCGGCGCCGTCAGCGGTCTGCCGTAATCGTTCATCGTGATGGAAAGCGCCTTTGTCAGCTTTCCCGGTCCGTTCGTCCAATCGCGCGGTTTCTTTCCGCTCCTTCGCTTCTCCATCAGCGCGAGGCCTTCATGGGGTTCAAGCGCTCTGATCAGCACGGCCTCAGGTTCATCGGCTCCTCCGCTTACAACATTGATGAGTGTGTGGGTGTGCATGGTATACGTATAGACCACGCCGGCTTCATGATACATGATTTCCGTACGTTTCGTCCGGCGGTTGCCGTAGCTGTGCGCCGCTCTGTCCCCGGGTCCTTTATAAGCCTCTGTCTCCACAATATATCCTGAAGCAGGCCCTTCTTCTGTTTCTTTGACGAGAAGACAGCCTAACAGGGATTGGGCGAGTTCAATTGTTGGTTTGTTGTAAAATTCGAGCGGGAGGGGTTCGTGAGCTTGATTCATTTTTGGGTGACCTCCTTTTTGCACAAAGGCGAATCGCCTCTTTGTCGATTGTGATATATTTTACCATTTTAAAAAGACGAAATGCCAGAAAATGAATGCGCCTTGATTGAGATGCTGATCTTCAATTATATTTTTGGTCTTCCGTGGATGACATTGACATATCTGTATTATTGTATACAATAATAATTATATTCTGAAAAAAGGAGGCGAAAGCTTTTTTCATGCACTCTTCAAATCCAGTCAAAAGACAGTCTGCAAGTGATTACGCTTACAACGAATTAAGAACGAAAATCATCGAACTTGAATACCCTCCCTCTGAACAGCTTGCTGAAGACAGTCTTGCAAAGGGTTTAAACATCAGCCGAACTCCTCTTCGCCAGGCTCTTTACCGGCTGGAGCTTGAAGGATTGGTCAGTAAACAGCCGAACGGCCGGCTTCGCGTATGCCCGATTTCGCTCGCTGAAGCTAAAGAGGTTTTTAAAGTGCGCGAAGCGCTTGAAGGACTACTCACTGCCGAAGCCGCACAGCTGGTGACACCGGAGAGCCTTCATCAGCTTGAAGACCGCATCGAACTAATGAAGCTGGCTGCCGTAAAGGGCCGCAAAACAGATACTGTCAAATACGGATCAGAATTTCATTCCATCTTGCACGCCATCAGCACAAATGCAACCGCAAAACGTTTTCTGGATCAGCTTGAAAGCAGGATTGAACGGTATCGCAGAATCAGCGGATACAAAAATCCTGACTACAAACCGTCTGTATCTTTCAATGAACATTTGGACATTTTTAATGCCGTCAAAGAAAAAAACAGCGTTTTGGCAGAAGCCGCCATGCGTTCCCACATTAAACGAAGCTTACGTTCCATTGAAGAAACCCTGGAACGTTCATACTAATCCGCTGAACAGCCAATGCCATTCTCACAGCACGTTTTTGACACAAAAGTTAAAAAACGAATAAGAGGTGGAAAAATGGGCAAACAAGGTGTATTTAAACCGGGATTAGAAGGCGTTATCGCTGGGGAAACGAATATTTCTTTCTTAGATACGGAAGCGGAACAAATCGTCATTAAAGGCTATGATTTAATCGAACTTGCAGAACAAAAAACATATCTTGACCTCGTCTATCTTCTCCTTCAAGATAAGCTGCCAGATCCAATGGAATTAAAAGGGATTGAAAGCGCTTTAAAAAATTCGTATGAACTGCCCGGCGGAATCTATACCATTCTGAAGTCGCTTCCGAATAATACCCATCCGATGGATGCGCTCCGAACCGGGATTTCCGCTTTGGCAGGATATGATCCTGAATTGAATGACAGGTCTCAAGCGGCAAACAGAAGCAAAGCGCTACGCTTGATCGCACAGGTTCCGAATATTACCGCCAACAGCTACCGCATCCTTCACCAGAAAAACATCATTACACCTGATAAACAGCTTTCATTCAGCCAGAACTTTTTATATATGCTGACGGAAAAAGAACCGACTCCCCAAGAAACAGCCGTCTTTGATCAGACATTAATGCTGTACAGTGAGCACGAAATGCCGAACTCCACATTTGCCGCAAGAGTCATCGCATCGACAAACACAGACATATACGGTGCTTTCACAGGCGCTGCAGCATCGCTTAAAGGACATTTGCACGGCGGTGCGAATGAAGCGGTGATGTACATGCTGCTCGAAGGAGAAACAAAATCCGGCTTCTGCAAGCTGATTGAGCATAAGTTAAGCAAAAAAGAAAAAATCATGGGCTTTGGGCACCGTGTCTATATGAGAAAGATGGACCCGCGTGCAGCCTTGCTGAAAAAAGCGCTCTATTCGCTTTCTCATAAAACCGGCAGACAGGATTTATATGAGATGTGCGATGCCGGCGAAAAGCTGATGCGCGAAGAAAAAGGCCTTTATCCGAACCTCGACTACTATGCGGCTCCGGTCTATTACCTGCTCGGCATACCGATCGATCTCTATACTCCGATATTCTTCGCGGCACGGTCGGTCGGTCTAAGCGCGCATGTCATTGAACAGCACGAAGATAACAGGCTGTTCCGCCCGAGAGTTCACTATACCGGACCGCGTCATCTTCATCCATAGTTCGCTTTGATTCAGAAAGAAGGGAGATAGATATTATGAAAACAGAAAGTCAAACGCTCCAAAATTGTGATCAATTGCTGGAAGAGATCGCCGACTATACGGTAAATGCCAAGATTTCAAGCGAAGAAGCAATTGAAACCGCCCGTTACGTCTTAATGGATACACTGGGCTGCGGCATTTTGGCGCTCAAATATCCGGAATGCGCCAAACATCTCGGTCCGATTGCCCCGGGTACGGTCGTCCCGAACGGCACCCGCGTCCCGGGAACGCAATTTGAGCTCGATCCTGTTCACGGCGCCTTCAATATCGGCTGCATGATCCGCTGGCTCGATTATAATGACACATGGCTGGCAGCCGAATGGGGCCACCCGTCAGATAACCTTGGAGCGATTTTAGCCTGCGCCGACTATGTCAGCAGGCAGCGGCTCGCGGCGGGCAAGGAACCGCTCACGATTAACGATGTCTTAACGGCCATTGTTAAGGCTCATGAAATTCAAGGCGTCCTTGCTCTCGAAAACAGCTTAAACAGAAACGGACTTGACCATGTGCTATTCGTAAAAGTCGCCTCCACTGCTGTGGCATGCTCACTATTGGGGGGCACAAAACAGGATGTTGTCAACGCCGTCTCCCAAGCCTGGGTCGATAATTCAAGCCTGCGAACGTACCGCCACGCTCCGAATACCGGCTCGCGAAAGTCCTGGGCAGCAGGTGATGCGACCAGCCGCGGCGTAAGGCTCGCGATGATGACCTTGAAAGGCGAAATGGGATATAAAACCGCTTTGTCCGCTCCAATGTGGGGTTTTCAGGATGTCTTATTCGGCGGAAAAGAATTGACGCTCGCGAGACCACTCGACTCTTATGTCATCGAAAATGTCCTTTTTAAAATTTCATATCCGGCTGAATTCCACGCCCAAACGGCTGCTGAGGCCGCGATCAGGCTTCACCCTGAAGTGAAGGACAGACTAGATGACATCGACCAAATCGTGATCACGACGCACGAATCGGCCATCCGGATTATCGACAAAACGGGCGAATTACACAATCCGGCTGACCGTGATCACTGCCTTCAGTATATAACAGCGATCGGACTGATCTACGGCGATATTACCGCTGACCATTATGAAGACGAAACCGCGCAAAATCCGGAGATCGACAGGCTGCGCGAAAAAATGACGACAGTCGAAAACAAACAGTATTCTACCGATTATCTCGATCCGGAAAAACGCTCGATCGCCAACGCTGTTCAAGTGTTTTATAAAGACGGCACACATTCGGAAAAAATCGCGGTCGAATACCCGATTGGTCATCGGCGCCGCCGCCATGAGGGCATCCCGCTCTTAAAAGACAAATTTATCAATAATTTAAAAACGCGCTTTCCGGCGGGGCAAGCGGAAAGAATCAACGCCCTGCTGAATGATCCTCACCAATTAAGCGGTACACCTGTGCCGGACTTTATGGAATTGTTTGTGATTTAGGAGGTTTTGAATATGTGGATTGTCTCGA
Organism: Bacillus sp. FSL K6-0972; assembly: GCF_037976035.1. Classification (NCBI taxonomy): domain Bacteria; kingdom Bacillati; phylum Bacillota; class Bacilli; order Caryophanales; family Bacillaceae; genus Bacillus; species Bacillus sp. FSL K6-0972. The sequence continues at coordinate 4,114,622 of NZ_CP150260.1, forward strand.
AACAATCAACTCAGGAAGAACTGGCCAATGCATTCAGAAAGCTGATGAAAGCGCCTGATATTTTGAAAATACCCGGTGTTCATGACGGGATGGCAGCTATTACCGCAAAAAACATCGGCTTCAAAGCGCTCTATCTCTCCGGGGCGGCCTACACGGCAAGCCGCGGCCTCCCCGACCTCGGAATGATACACTCCCAGGAAATCGCTGAAAAAGCCAGCGAACTTGTGAGAGCCGCAAATCTTCCGCTTTTGGTCGATATCGACACCGGCTACGGCGGTGTCCTAAATGCGGCGCGCACGGCGGCCGAAATGGCTGAGAGCAGGGTCGCAGCCGTTCAAATCGAAGATCAGCAGATGCCTAAAAAATGCGGACATTTAAACGGAAAAACGCTTGTACCGGCAGAAGACATGATCGCAAAAATTAGAGCGATAAAAGAAACCGCCCCTTCGCTCGTCGTCGTAGCACGCACGGATGCAAAAGCAGCGGAAGGGATGGAAGCCGCCGTCAGACGCGCCAATTTATATGCCGACGCGGGAGCCGATGCCATCTTTCCGGAGGCATTAACGAGCGCAGCTGAGTTCCAGGAAATGGCTTCTTCCATTAAAGCGCCGCTCCTGGCCAATATGACCGAATTCGGAAAAACGCCTTATTACACGGCTGACGAATTCCAAATGCTCGGCTGCAGCATGGTTATTTACCCGGTAACTTCCCTGCGCGCTGCCGCGAAAGCTTATGAGCGGGTCTTCGCGGAGATTTTCGAAAAAGGCACGCAAAAGGGTGTGCTTGATGACATGCAGACGCGCGAAGAATTATATGATGCGATTCATTACTACGACTATGAAAAACTGGACGAAAATATCGCCAAAACGGTGCTTCCCGAAATCGGAAAAGAACACCGTTGATACGAGAAAAAAGGCTGCCGAAATTGTCGGCAGCCTTTTCCCCTTACATCAGCTGCATCAACGCACCGCCGGCTGCACCGGCTGCAACGATGATCCACGGCGGGAGCTTCCAGTAGACAAGCAGGCTGAACAAAACTGCAGCGAATGCAAAATCGATCGGCGCCAATATGGAGCTGGTCCAGATCGGATGATAAAATGCGGAAATCAATATTCCCACAACGGCTGCATTCACTCCCATTAAAGCGCCTTTTACTTTAGGATTGCGGCGCAGCGTATCCCAGAAGGGCAGCGTCCCCAGAATCAGCAGGAACGCCGGCAGAAAAATCGCCGCTGTGGCGAGCAATCCGCCTTGCCAGCCGCTGATCACCGCACCAAGATATGCAGCAAATGTAAACAAAGGCCCCGGAACAGCTTGGGCGGCTCCATACCCGGCCAAAAATGCTTCTTCGCTTAACCATCCCGTCGGTACAAATTCCCGTTCTAATAACGGCAAGACCACATGCCCTCCTCCGAAAACCAAAGAGCCCGACCTGTAAAAGCTGTCAAACATAGCAATCCAGCCGGAAGATGTCATTTCCCTGAGCACCGGCAGCAGAATGAGAAGTCCGAAAAACAAGCTGAGACAAACCGCCGCAAACCGGTGCGACACAGGAAACTGCATGACGGCATCATCCGTTTCAACTTGCTCTTTATAGATAAGATATCCGGCAAAAGCGGCGAGCAGGATGACTCCGACCTGTGTAAAAGCTGTCTGCCAGAGAAGGGTGGCGACTAGAGCAAACAGCGCGATCACCTTGCGCCTTTTATCAGGTGTCAGCTTTTGCGCCATACCCATAATGGCATGGGCGACTACGGCTACAGCTACGATTTTCAACCCATGAATCCAGCCGGCTGTCCCAATATCGAAGCCTTGCAGAATCATGGCAAATAATACGAGTGCTATGACAGATGGGAGAGTAAACCCGATGAACGCTAAGATTCCGCCGATGATACCGGCGCGCATCACGCCGATTCCGATCCCCACCTGGCTGCTGGCAGGGCCGGGCAGAAACTGGCATAAAGCGACCAGATCGGCATAGTTTTTTTCGTCCATCCATTTTCTTTTCCGGACATATTCGGCATGAAAATATCCTAAATGGGCGATTGGACCTCCAAATGATGTCAATCCAAGCCTGGTTGAAACGAATAGAACTTCAAGCAGCGACTTCAAGCTTCTGTCCGCTTTATGCTTTGTCATCATTCCACTCCTCTATTCTTTAATTTCTTTAAACAGTTCATATGCTTTCAATCTTGCTTCCTTCAGTACGCTTGCTCCTTTTTCCGTGGTTGAGTAGTATTTTCTGATTTTCCCGTCCACATTCTGTTCTTCTTTTCGAAGAAGTCCGTCAGATTCCATTGAATGAAGGATCGGATACAGCGTTCCCGCACTGATGTTATATCCATGCTCTTTCAATTCCTCAAGCATCCACAATCCGAAAATCGGGTGTTCGCTGGCGTGGTGCAGGATATGAATTTGAATAAATCCTAGAAATAGCTTTCGCAATACCTTATCTTCCAATACCGCACCCCCTTTGTCGAAACTCAATATCGAAATCCGATATCGATAGTATATAACGAAAGTGTAGCATCGGTTCTCTCTCTTTTCAAGGTCTTTTGCCCTTAAAAAAGCAAGCCCAAACATGGGCTTGCCTGTTTCATATCATTTACGACTACTGGTACTGTACACGATGAAGATTCGCGAAAATACCGCCGCGCTCAACAAGTTCATCATGTGTTCCTTCTTCTGCGATTCCGTTTTCTGTGACGACCACAATCCGGTCGGCATTGCGGATCGTGGCAAGTCTGTGGGCAATGACAAGCGTCGTCCTGTCTTTTGCGAGTTCTGTCAAAGCGTTTTGAATCACTTGTTCCGTCTCTGTGTCAAGTGCTGATGTGGCTTCGTCCAATATGAGAATCGGCGGGTTTTTTAGAAACATCCTGGCGATTGCGATCCTCTGCTTTTGGCCCCCTGACAGCTTCAGTCCCCTTTCGCCGACCTGGGTTTCATAACCGTCGGGAAGGGACTCGATCAGCTGTTCCAAATGCGCCATTTTGGCGGCCCGCTGAATTTCTTCATCTGTCGCATCCAGTTTTCCGTAGGCAATATTTTCACGGAGCGTCCCCGTAAAAAGAAACACATCCTGCTGGACGATGCCGATTTGCGAACGGAGAGAGCGTTTTGTCATATCGCGAATATCGATGCCGTCAATTGTGATGGCTCCGCCGTCTATATCGTAAAAACGCGGAATCAGCGAGCTGATCGTCGTTTTGCCAGCTCCCGACGGCCCGACAAAAGCAACCGTTTCTCCGGCTGTTATTGACAGATCGATGCCTTGCAGGACAGGTTTATGTTTCTCATAGCCGAACGTCACATTCTTGAAGACGATGTTTCCTTCCAACGCCGTGACATCAATCGCATCTTTGCGGTCGACAATCTGCGGCTTTGTATCGATCAACTCCGTAAACCGCTTAAATCCTGCCATTCCTTTAGGATAAAGCTCCAAAATGGCGCTGATTTTATCAATCGGCTTAAACAACACGTTGACATAAAGAACAAATCCGACGAATTCCCCGTATGACATATTCCCGGAAAAACTGAGCCAAGCTCCGAACACAAGCACTGCCAGAATCATCAGCCGCGTCATCAAAAAGGTTCCGGCAGTCGTGAGAGCCATCGTTTTGTAGCCTTTCAGCTTCGCCTTGCGGAACTTTTGATTGTTTTTTAAAAACCGGGAAATCTCAAATCGCTCATTCGTAAAAGATTGAACGACGCGAACACCTGAAACGCTGTCCTCAACCCTGGCGTTCACATCGGCGATTTCGCTGTACATCTGGCGCCAAGCGCGGTTCATTCTAATATTTGAATAAGTGATTAATATAATCAATAACGGCACAAACAAAACAGCAACCAATGCAAGCTTCACATTAATCGTCAGCATAATCCAAAATGCACCTAAAAAGGTCATCACGGCGATGAACAAATCTTCCGGTCCGTGATGGGCCAGCTCTCCGATATCAAACAGATCATTTGTGATGCGGCTGATGATATGTCCCGTTTTTGTATTGTCAAAGTAGCGGAAAGATTGGCGCTGTACATGTTGGAAAAGCTCCTGGCGCATATCTGTTTCGATGTTGATGCCTAGCTTATGCCCGAGATAATTGACAATGTACTGCAGGCCTGTGCTGAGCAAGTAAATCAGTAAGAGGCCGATGCTTACCCAGACGATTTCAAGCCAGTCTCCCCCAGGAATCAGCGTATCGATGAACCACTGAACGACTAGGGGAAAAGCCAGCTCCAGCAGTGCGACGATGATCGCGCTGCTAAAATCGATGAAAAATAGACGTTTATGAGGTTTATAGTATGAAAAAAAGCGGCGTATCATAGGATGATGTGCACTCCTTTTGAAAATCTTTACGAGATTGATCGTATCACAGTTTGACATCGGAAGTGCAAAAATTTCGAAAAATAATTGAAAATTATTCTCAAGTAGACTTTTTTATAAAGGAATTCCCGCTTCTTTTATTCCCTGTGCAACAAGCTTAGCGATTTCATTTGCCCCAAAGTCACAAAAGTGCGTGTCATCCCTGGCTCCGTCCGGATAGTTGGGGTGTTCCCCCGGTTCAAGCCATAAAAACAGCTTTTTGGAAGCTTCCGGTCCCATCGATTCGAGCAATTGACGGCTTTTGAAGGCGAGATCGATGAGCGGCACCCGAAGCTCTTCCGCAAGCTGTATCATCGCATCAGGATAGTCGCCATGGGTATTTTTGAACCGGCCATCGCTTTCAAATGATCTTCTCTGGACCGGTGTAATCAGGACCGGATTGGCTTTCTTTAACCGGGCGTCATCAATGTAACGGCGCAAATGCTGCTTGTAAGTTGTGTATGGCTCTGTATAGCGATCATCCAATTTTTGATCGTTATGACCGAACTGGACAAACAAATAATCACCGCTTCGGATCTGTGTCATGATTCGCTCCAGCCTGCCTTCTTCAATAAAGCTTCTAGAGCTTCTTCCTGATGCCGCTTCATTTCGGATCAAAACACCGTCGCTTAAAAACGCGTCAATTTTCTGTCCCCAGCCTGCACGCGGCGCCCTGCCCCCATCATAGTCGCAAACCGTTGAATCCCCGGCCAAAAACAACTGAATGTCTTGCATCATCCATCCCCCTAATCCCTTTTTATTTTATATTAAAACGCCCCTCAAGGAACTGCAACATAATATACATAATTACCCATTTTGTTCTTTATACGACTCCTTTTTATAAAAAAAGGCCAACAATTGACAGAAAACTATCAATTTACACTAATTTTTTTTAGAAATTTATCTAAAAATATTTACTTGGATGGTAAATGATGATAGATTAATTAAACAAGAAAAGGAATATAGTTGATCGCGATCTCGTTTCTACCTTTTCTTGAACATAATAGGACGTCCTCTACTTTAACATTGCATTTAGGAGGAACTTATCGATGCTTAAACGAAAATTCATTCGCAAAATCAGTGTTGGTCTATTAGCTTCTGCAGCATTGTTTTCATTTATCATTCCTACCCAAGGGGCAAATGCTCAAGAGGTGAAAACAAATCATTTTAGAGGACCGATCTTTTGTCCGCCGCCATTCAAGCCGTCACCTAAGCCGCAGCCGCCTCAAAAACCGCAGCCGGATAATCCGCAACCGGATAACCCGACTCAGAAGCCTGTGCTTGAAGCAAAAACCATTAACAGCAATAAAGAGTGGTCAACTTCAGACATTGAAATTACTTATAGACCAAACGCGTTTGTCGGTTCAAGCTATGTTGAATTTCATTTCCCGTACCGCTTTCATGCAAGCACAAGAGATACACTAAATGGAAAAACGCTTGACTATACACAAATTTTAAATGACGGACAAACGGTCCGTGTCCCTGTCTATGCTTTAAGCTCTTCTGAGTTCAAACTGGTCATGGTTCGGAAAACGCTTCCAAACGCAGGTACTCACAGAATTACTGCTGAACTGCAGCAAAATGGAAAAAACATCAACCATGCTGAAACAACTTTGGAGATTGTTCCTCGTTAAACCAATGTTCGGCCTGCCGGCATGAAATTGTCGGCAGCCGTTCTGCTGTATTTTTCTTTACATATCATGCATTTTTTAAAAGTTTTTAGAATTTTCCTCGAAAAATATTTACTTGATTGGTAAACGGTGATAGATTGATGGGACAGAAAAAGGAATATAGTGGATTATGAACTTATTTATTTCCTTTTTCATTTTTTTTTAAAAACGTTCATTAGGAGGGGTAAGTACATGTTAAAACGTAAATTTATCGGAAAAATGGGAGTCGGCCTATTAACTTCGGCAGCATTGTTTTCTTTCCTTCTTCCGACAGAGGAAGCGAGCGCCACTTTTTACAGAAATGCTCCGACGCTGCATGTCGAAACGGTTGACAGCAACAAAGAGTGGACAACTTCAGACATTGAAGTCACTTACAAACCGAACTCTTTTGTCGGTTCAAGCTATGTTGAATTTAACTTCCCATACCGATTCCATGCGAATACGAGAGATTCGCTGAACGGCAGAACACTGAGCTATACACAGATTTTAAATGACGGGCAAACGGTCAGAGTGCCGGTTTACGCTTTCAGCTCTTCTGAGTTCAAACTGGTCATGGTTCGGAAAACGCTTCCAAACGCAGGCACTCACAGAATCACCGCAGAGCTGCAAAAGTTCGGACGAAACTACAACCACGCTGAAACTACAGTTGATATCCTGCCACGCTAAAAACATTACAGCCTGCCGGCAAAAGAGCCGGCAGGCTTTTTTTCATTTAAGCGCTGCCCGCCGAACCAGCATGTTAAAACAAGCGAGCGCGCTGATATTGCAAAACAGAATGACGACTGCCATCGGCAAAGCTGTATGGCTTCCGCCAATACCGACGAGCGGCGCCGCGGCAGCGCCTAAAATAAACGGAAGCAGTCCTAAAAGCGCAGATGCGCTCCCGGCCGATTTTCCCTGGCTCTGCATGGCCAAGGATCCGCTGGTCGTCGTCACGATTCCGATGCAGGAAACCACGACAAACAGCGGGATTAAAATAAGAATCAGCGGTGCTTTAAAAAAGACAGAAACAAATAAAACAACGCTTGCGGTAAAAGACAGCAGCAAACCGCTTCGCAAAAGGGACGCTTCGCCGAACCGGCCGGCAAGCCTGCCCGTAATCTGAGCTGCGATAATAATGCCCAGGCCGTTTAATGCGAAACAAAAACTAAAGGCTTGAGCCGACAATTTGTAAATGTCCTGCAAAACAAACGGAGAGGCCGATATATAGCCGAACATCCCCGCTACGATCAGCCCTTGCGCCAAGGCATATCCCATAAATGTGCGCTGGCCGAAGAGCCTTCCAAATGATACAAACGTCTCTTTGAACCCGCCTGCCGTACGGTTTTCCGGAGACAGCGACTCTTTAACCCCGAATATAACGGACAAAATCATCAGCAAGCCAAAAAGGCCGATAATGAAAAATACGCCGTTCCAAGTCGTCCATTTCATCAGCTGGCCGCCCGCTACCGGGGATATGATAGGCGCAATCCCGTTAACCAGCATCAAGAGCGAAAAGAACTTTGTCAATTCTGTACCAGAATATAGATCACGGGCAATTGCGCGTGATATGACAATGCCGCCTGCACCCGCTGCACCTTGAATAAACCGCATCGCAATCAAGACCCATACAGAGGATGTCATAGCACATAAAAAAGAGGCCGCGGCAAAAACGGACAGCGAAACGATCAGCGGGAGCCTTCTTCCGAGGACATCGCTGAAAGGGCCGATGACAATTTGCCCGATTGCCAGCCCCAGTAAACACGATGTTAAACTGAGCTGAACGACTGAAGCATTCGTATGTAAATCAGATGCCATCTGCGGAAGGCCGGGCAAATATAAATCGATCACAACCGGACCGATTCCTGATAAAATACCCAATATGACAGCGATCCATAACCTGTTCGGCTTAGCTTTTGACTGAGCCGCAAGATCTGCCTGGCTGTTAAGCGTACCCATTGGATCACTCCTTTTTTATATTTTGAAATCCGCCCTCGAAACCTTCCAATGTATTGTATACCTTAAGCTATGAAGATGACAATCAGAAAAACCGGGCGAACCCGGCTGATTAGTAAGATTCATATCTTTTAAAAACAAAAACGGTGCACATGAACAAAAGAAGCACAATTCCCGAAGACGAAAACACCATCCAGCCGAAAGCATGGTCCCATGAACCGTGCATGATAAAATAGCCAGCCTGGCTTTTCGCCTTATCAGGCATCCATTCGGTAAAGCGGGGAAATAAGGAACCCGCCAGTGAAACGAAGGCGATGAAACTGATGCTCATGCCGGCAATCCCCCCGATATGGCGAAACAGAGCACTGAAAAACATCGTGACCGACATGACAAATATAATCCATATACTGTACACGGATAAACTAAATAAAAACCGGTCAAATTCAACCTTGCCAAATAGAAGATTTGTATAATAGAAAGCCAAACCGTAGCTCACAGCAAACGAAACCAATACGAGCAGCACCTGCTGAAGCCACTTGCTGCCGATATACTGAAGCGGGCTGACAGGTCTCGCCATCACCAATGAAAGGGACCCTTGGTTTCGTTCGTGGACAATGCTGCCCATCACGCTGAAAACGAAAATTGCCGTACCAACCGTGCCGAACTGGGACAAGGTGCTCGCCATTACCTCTTCACCTCTCGGCCTTGGTATGTCGATCACGGCTCCCTCAGGCAAATTCCCGGCCATATCGATTATTTGAGGCATATAATACATGCTGAGCGGCTGAATCAAGCCTAGAAGGATCAAAATGACAGGCAGCCAAAGCAGCTTTCCGTCCCTCCAGCTTTCCGTCCATTCTTTTTGAAATAACATAAAAAATGAATTCATAGCCCTATCACCTTCAAATACATATCTTCCAAGGACATCGTTTTTTGTTCAAAACGAACAATCGATACTTGTCTGTTCAAGCATTCAGCCAACAGTCGGCGGCTGTCAGACCGGTCTGTTAAATAAAATTCAGCTTGTGAAGGCTTATGGTACATGACTTTGCTGACATAAGGCAGGTGTTCCAGCCATCCTTCAAGGCTTTCTTCAGCTGTCAAGATATAAGATGGCTTTAAATGCCGGTTCTTTAATCTATGAAGCGGACCAGACCATTTGACAGTCCCTTCTTTCAGCATGATCACCTGATCGCACACCTCTTCGGCATCATGCAGCACATGAGTCGAAAATAGGATGGTCATCTTCTTTTTTAAATCCTTCATCATATCAAGCACTTCGCGCCGCCCCGCCGGATCCAGCGCGGAAACAGGTTCATCCAAAATCAACAGCCTCGGCTCATGAACCAAAGCCTGCGCCAGCCCGAGCCTTTGCTTCATCCCTCCTGAAAAACCGCCGATTTTCCGGTCTTCTTCCTTTTCCAGACCGACATAGCGCAAAGCGGTTCGACTCTTTTCCAGGGCTTCACGACGTTTCATTTTGGAGAGCCTTGCGGCGAATACCATATATTCTAAAGCTGTCATCCATGAAAAAAACGCAGGATGCTGAGGCAAATATCCGATTTCCAGCCTGTTTATCGATTCTCTCCCCAAAAAGCGGATGCGTCCTGATGTAGGGGCCAATAAACCGGAAAGCATTTGCAATGTCGTCGTTTTTCCCGCTCCGTTCGGCCCGAGAAGGGCAACGCATTGCTGATATTCAAGGTCAAAACTGACATTTTGGACAGCTTGGTGCTGCTGATACATTTTTGTTAAACCATTGACGGACAGCATCACACCCGCCTCCTCTCATATGTTTTTTTACCGATGATAAAGTAAGAGACGGGACCGACAAAACTGATCCCGAAAATGATCAAAATCCACATCCACTTTGGGCCATTCGTTTTCTCCTGTTTGATGCAACTGACCAATGCGGACACTGCTAAAATGAAATACAGCACAATGAAAGGAGCGAGCAGCGCCCAAGGTATATCTGTTTCAGTCATGATGACGGCCTCCTTTTCTTATGAAACGGCCTTACAACAAATAAATAATAGAATAATAAAGGCATCGGTGTTTGGATCAAGCCCCATATTCCCCAAAACCACGCATTGGCTCCCTTTTTCTTCGCATTAAGAAATAGAAAGATACTCTGCGCAAATAAAAGCGGCGAAATGTAAAGCAGCAGCAGCAGTTTTTCCTGAGTCATGTCAAGATTCATTTAATCAGCCTCCCCGTCAGCCGTACGCCGCCTTTTTTCTATCAGGGCGAGCGCTGGCAGCAATATAAGCGCCGCTCCCTGCACCATGATAAAAACAGCCGGTACTTGAATGGAAATCGTCAAGTAAGCCGATAAAATCACCAGCGCCATGACGATAAAACAAAGCAATTCCTTTTTGAGCGCCCGCTTGCGCTCTTGCTTAAACCGTGCTAAACGCTGATTCAGTTCAAATACTTGAGGAACCGGCGGCACAAAGTTATCATCAATTCTTTCGAGTTCGCGTTTCAACTGTGTAACCGTTTCTTTTTCATCTCGGTCAGTCACTGTTCCCACTCCTTTCGAATCTTCTTTAATCCATGATGCACGCGCGATTTGACGGTACCTTCTTTTATTTTCAGCATGTTTGCCACTTCAGGGTAAGTAAACCCGTAATAGTGTCTTAACAAAATTGGCATTCTGAACTCAGGCTCAAGAGCAGCAAAAAGCTCCAAGTATTCGCTCCATTCGTGGCCGTGAAGGGCTGACATCCATTTCATTTTTCGCAATGCTTCCTCCCCTGCTGCTTGCGTTTTCCGGTTTTCGCGTTTTTTCCGGCGCTGATGGTCGATAAACAGCCGGGAAGCAATAGAAATCAGCCATGTTGAAAATTTCGCGTTGCCTTGAAACTGATGAAGGCTGACATACGCTTTCAGCATCGTTTCCTGGACCAAGTCCTCTGTGAGATCTGGGTTCAGCGTTAATTTCAGAACATATTGATATACAAAGGGATAGTGGAGCTGAAACAGTATCGTAAAAGCCTCATCTTCCCCGTCTTTTGCCCGTATGATCAGTTCTTTTTCATCTGCTTGATCCACAAAACGCCAACCCCCTTTCTTTTTGTCTCTGTATCTAGGACGACGGCTGCAAGCAAACCGTTCAATTCTATTTCAATAAGATAAAAAATCATCTTGTTTTCCGACCGGGATTTATGATGTACTTGAATTTAAAAGGGGCGTGAGTAAAAAGGGATGGAGCTGCAAAAACAAATCGTCTATGAAGAAAAACAAATTTTAATGAAAGATCATATGATCTTTTGGGGTGCCGTCTTTTGTTTCTGGTTTGCTACATACATTTATGTCCCTGTTTTCGGATTATATTTAGACAACATCGGATTTTCATATTCAGCAATAGGAATTGTATTGGGAAGCTACGGCGTTACGCAGATATTACTGCGGTTTCCGTTCGGCATCCTGTCAGATGTTCTTTCGCCGCTTAGAAAACAGCTGTTGATCAGCGGCTTTGCAATGTCTCTGTTGAGCTGCTGCATATTTCTGCTGTTCGATTCGTTCATCATGGTGATCACGGCCAGGCTGCTCGCCGGTATGACTGCGGCAATGTGGGTGATGGCAACCGTTTTATACTCGCAGTATTTCACAAAAGATCAATCGTCAAAAGCAATGGGCATCCTGCAGTTTTTAACGGTTCTCCCCCAATTTATCAGCATGGCTGTCAGCGGGTACCTCGTCCATTTGTTCGGCTGGATGTTTCCGTTTTGGATCGGTGTTGCCGTTTCGTGCATCGGACTGATTCTGTCATTTTACATTAAAGATAACGGGCCCGGCCATACGGCCAAGGGGATGGCTTTGTCAGACTATGTTAGACAGACGTTGCGTCTTCCTGATTTAAAAGCGATTACAACATTATCGTTTTTAGCCCACGCTGTGCTATTTATGACCGTGTTCGGTTTCACGCCGATTTACGCGGAATCGGTCGGCATCGATGAGAAACAGCTGATTTGGGTCATGTGCGCTTTTTTTGTTCCGCAAACGCTGGCTTCCGTGTGGTGTATCTTTTACAAAGTAAAGGCCGCCGATGCACTGATATGGATATCTTATGTGATAACGACTGTTTTCTTTTGCTTGCTGCCGTTTGCCGAGACTCTTTTCGCGGTGTGTGTGATCCACGCCGTGACAGGACTGACATTGGGATTTATTTTTCCGCTTTTGGTCAGCAAAGTCGTTCAGCTTGGTACGCCTCAGCTCAAAATGTCTGTGATGGGTTTCTATCAATCTTTTTATGCGCTCGGTTTCTTTCTCGGACCGGTTGTGGCGGGAAAAGTGGCTGAACTGTTCGGGCTGCGGGAGGTGTTTTGGTTTGCCGGAGCTTTGTCATTGGCGGGAGCAGGAGTGATGCTCGTTTCAAAGCAGTTTTCGATACGTACAAAAAGCAGGCGGGGATGATGCCTGCTTTTTGCTTTGCTCAATAAGATATTTTAGCAGAACCGGCAGGATACCAATAGCCATTCTGCGCTTTTGCCCATCCGTAAACCATATCGCCTGAATTGACCTTTTCTCTGATCAGCTCAAGCCTTTCGCTCGAGTTTGCCTCATACCTGCTTCCCGTTTTCGCTGGTATTTTCACAGATAAAATGTTGTCCTTCAATGTATCAGGCTCCTCATCAGTGCTTGTCCATGCGACTCTTTCATAATAAGTCTGATTAAACGGACTCTCCAATCCTTTAATATAAAAGCGGACTGTTTTGCCAACCACCTTGACATCTGTATATGCCGTGCTGTAGGGATGAATCGATTCCTGAGAAATTGACTTTCCGTATGCCAAAACAGACGTTCCGCCGGCACCGCAAAGCATGATTCCCAACATTAAAACGACAGCTGCCAACTTTTTCAACATGAAAACTCCTCCCTTTTGTTTTTGTTTTCTATACATGTTTAATTTTACCATATAGATCGTTTGCTTTTTTGCTGTGAGTTTGTACATTTATTGAATATAGGAAAATATTAGTTTAATAATGTGAAGCGGGCTTTTATAATGATGAGTTGCTTTTGCTCGTTATTTTTCTCGCAAATTGGAGCGGACATCCCAAGCCTCTTTTTGTATTCTTCTTTTTTCCTCCTCAGCTGAACCGATTGTCTCCATTTTTCCAAAATAAAAAGGATACGCTGAAGAAGCGTATCCGTATTTTATCATCAATTTGAATAGACAAGGATGATCTTTTAATAAGGATCTTCACTATGCCCTTTTTCTTCCGCCTGTCTCGGCGCATCTTCGGCGCCTTCTGCTCCGATCGGCTCCCGGCTGGATGTATTTTTGCTGGAAGCGTCTCTTAATCCTTCCTCGACCCTGCTTCCATATTCCTTGTCGCATTGCTTCAGCATATCGATCATTTTCGTTTGAATTCTTTGATCGCATGGGGCAAGTGTATTGACCAGATTCGTGATCAGCTCGTCCTTTTCCCAATCTTCGAAATGCCTGTACGTGTCCCCGGCCTGCTTGAAATTATTCTGCCTGTCGATACTTTCGCGCACCAGATTTCCTTCGACATGCGGGGTGTATTCTTTGCCATCCTGCTTTGCTTCTTTCAGCCCGTTGATTGTTGAAGGTTCATAGTTGATGTGCGGGCTTTGATTTTTACCTAAATCGACCTTGTACTGCATCTGGCCGCCCCGCTGATTGGTTGCCACTCTTTTTTTCGGCGCATTGATCGGCAGCTGCAGATAGTTGGCTCCCACTCTGTAACGCTGTGTATCCGAGTAGGAAAACGTACGTCCCTGAAGCATTTTGTCATCGGAAAAATCAAGCCCGTCGACAAGAACCCCTGTTCCGAATGCCGCTTGTTCGACTTCTGTAAAGTAGTCTTCCGGATTTTTGTTTAATACCATTTTGCCGACAGGCAGCCAAGGAAATTGATCTTCAGGCCACAGCTTCGTGTCGTCAAGCGGGTCAAAATCGAGCTCAGGATGCTCATCATCGCTCATGATTTGAACTAACAGCTCCCACTCGGGATAATCTCCCCGCTCAATCGCTTCATATAAATCCTGTGTGGCGTGATTGAAGTTCTTCGCCTGAATTTCTTCCGCCTCTTTTTGCGTCAAGTTTTTTATGCCCTGCTTCGGTTCCCAGTGATATTTCACAAGGACTGCCTCTCCTTCTTGATTCACCCATTTGTACGTGTTGACCCCGGACCCCTGCATCTGCCGGTAGTTTGCCGGAATGCCCCAAGGCGAAAACAAAAATGTGATCATGTGCATCGCTTCAGGCGTGTTGGAAATGAAGTCAAAGATTCTTTCGCCATCCTGCAAATTCGTAACCGGGTCCGGTTTAAATGCATGGATTAAATCAGGAAACTTCACCGCATCGCGGATAAAGAAGATCTTCAAGTTGTTTCCGACCAGATCCCAGTTCCCGTCTTCAGTGTAGAACTTAACGGCAAATCCGCGAGGATCCCGCAGTGTTTCCGGTGAAGATATCCCGTGAGTCACCGTCGAAAAACGGACAAACACCGGGGTTCTCTTGCCTTTTTCCTGAAACAGCTTTGCTCTCGTATACTTTGAGACCGGCTCATCGCCTGCTGTCCCATAAGCTTCAAAATAGCCGTGCGCTCCGGCTCCCCTGGCATGAACGACCCGCTCGGGAACCCTCTCCCTGTCAAAGTGGCTGATTTTCTCCAAGAAATCATAGTTCTCCAATGTAGAAGGCCCCCGGTTGCCCACGGTTCTGATATTCTGATTGTTTGTGATCGGGTGGCCCTGCCGATTTGTTAACGTATCATCCGTCTCCATGTCAGATTTCCGCTCGTTTGAATGCTGATCCATCCCTTTTCCTCCTTTATTTGGAATTAACAATAATTTATCCCAAGTTCAGGAAGTTATTCAAGTTTCAATACATTAAATCAACGATAATGAATTTTTCTTTATAATAATTATAAATAAATATTGTTTTTTTCTTGAGAAATGTTATCATTGTTTTGTAATTAAAATTTACGCGAGGTGATCCTTTGATGACGACAAATAAAAACAACCTAACAACCAGCTGGGGCGCTCCAGTTGGAGACAACCAAAACTCAATGACAGCTGGTTCACGCGGACCGACGCTGATTCAGGACGTCCACTTGCTCGAAAAGCTTGCCCACTTCAACAGAGAGCGTGTGCCTGAACGAGTTGTGCATGCAAAAGGCGCCGGTGCGCACGGTTATTTTGAAGTCACAAATGACGTTTCCAAATATACAAAAGCTAAATTTTTATCAGAAGTTGGAAAACGCACGCCGTTATTTGTCCGTTTTTCAACTGTTGCCGGCGAAAACGGTTCAGCCGATTCCGTCCGCGACCCGCGCGGTTTCGCTGTTAAATTTTATACAGAGGAAGGGAACTATGATCTCGTCGGAAACAACACACCTGTTTTCTTTATCCGCGATGCGATTAAATTCCCTGACTTCATTCATACACAAAAGCGCCATCCGGTCACACATTTGAAAAACCCGGATGCCGTATGGGATTTTTGGTCATTGTCTCCTGAATCCCTGCACCAGGTCACCATCCTGATGTCTGACAGGGGCATCCCTGCGACTTACCGGCACATGCACGGCTTCGGCTCCCACACATTCAAATGGGTGAATGCCGAAGGAGAAGGCGTCTGGATCAAATACCACTTCAAAACAGAACAAGGCATTAAAAACCTGACCGAAGAAGTGGGGACAAAGATTGCAGGTGAAAACCCCGATTATCACACACAGGACTTGTATGAGGCGATTGAAAAAGGCGACTTCCCGGCATGGAAGCTGTATGTTCAAATCATGCCGCTGGAGGATGCGGATACGTACCGTTTTGATCCGTTCGATGTGACAAAAGTATGGTCGCAAAAAGATTATCCGCTGATTGAAGTCGGCCGCATGGTTCTAAACCGGAATCCGGAAAACTATTTCGCAGAGGTTGAACAAGCTACATTCTCCCCTGGAACATTGGTGCCCGGCATTGAACCGTCTCCCGACAAAATGCTTCAGGGACGCCTGTTCGCATATGCGGATGCACACCGCTACCGCGTCGGCGCAAACCATAACAGCCTGCCGATCAACCGTCCGAAAGCGGAAGTTCATCATTATCAAAGAGACGGACAAATGCGCTTTGATTCAAACGGCGGCGGCTCTGTCTACTATGAGCCGAACAGCTTCGGAGGGCCTCAGGAATCTCCGGAAAACAAAACAACGGCTTATCCGGTGTCAGGTTCGGCGGACAGCACGGCCTACGACCATAACGACCACTATACACAGGCCGGCGATCTTTACCGCCTCTTGAGCGAAGAAGAGCGGACCCGCCTTGTCAGCAATATCGTAGGTTCGATGAAGCAGGTGACAAAAGACGAAATTAAGCTTCGTCAAATTCAGCATTTCTATAAAGCAGATCCGGAGTACGGCACACGAGTTGCCGAAGGATTGGGCTTGTCCGTTCCGCAGGAAGTTTAAGGCTAAAATCAGTTCAATCATTCTCAATGAAATTCTCATTTTCTCAGGTACAGGCACCCGTCCTCTTAAGCATGCGGGTGCCTGCCCTTAATCAAAGAACGACAGGGGATGTTACGTGTGGAAGACGAGCAGCTCGTCCCTTTATTAAAAAAGCGGGGTTTACGAATTACAGCTCAGCGCGTCCTGATTTTAAAAACGATTGCTTCTTTGGGCAGCCATCCATCGGCAGAAGACATTCACCGGGAATTGCCGTACATGAGTCTCCCAACAATCTACAGCAACTTGAAACTATTCGTGAAGCTCGGCATTTTAAAAGAGCTGTCTCACGGAGACGCAAAAAGCAAATATGAACTGTTTACATCACAGCATTATCATGTCATTTGTAAATCATGCGGGAAGATCGCTGATCTAGACTATCCTCACCTCAAAGAGGTAGAGCATGCGGCAGCACAATTGACGAACTTTAAAGTGAACTCGCATTTTCTGGGAATATATGGAATGTGTACAACATGCCAAGAACAGCAGCAGAGGTGAAGACATATGGAACGAAAAAAAGTCGGCCTGTTAGTCATGGCATACGGAACCCCTTATCAGGAAGAAGATATCATTCCGTATTACACGCATATCCGTCATGGAAAACGACCGTCCGATGATATGATTGAAGACTTGAAAAAACGCTACAAGCATATCGGCGGAATCTCTCCGCTCGCGAAAATTACGCTCGCTCAGGCAAAAGAGCTGGAAAAAACGTTGAACGAGCGCCAAGATAAAGTCGAATACGTGATGTATCTCGGCTTAAAACACATCTCTCCGTTTATCGAGGATGCGGTTGAACAAATGAAAAAAGACCAAATTGAAGAGGCCGTTTCCGTCGTCTTAGCTCCCCACTATTCCACCTTCAGCACCGAAGTATACAATCGGCGCGCCAAACAGGCCGCAGCAGCAATCGGCGGACCACGGATCGCATCGATTGACGAGTGGTATCAGGAAGAAGGCTTTATTCGCTATTGGTCTGAAAAAATCGGCAGCATTTTAAACGACATGTCTGAAAAAGAGCGGGAAAAAGCGGTCGTCGTATTCTCAGCACACAGCCTGCCGGAAAAAATCAGGGAGCATGGCGATCCTTACCCGGATCAGCTCGAGAAAACAGCACAACTAATCGGAGAACGGCTGTCATTTGACCAGATCGCCGTAGGCTGGCAAAGCGAGGGCAACACGCCCGATCCTTGGCTTGGCCCGGACGTCCAAGACTTAACAAAGGAACTGTATCAGGAAGGCTTCCGGTCATTCATTTACGCACCAGTCGGTTTTGTATCTGACCATTTGGAAGTGCTGTATGACAACGACTATGAATGCAAAGTGGTTACGGACGAGCTTGGCGCAAGCTATCACCGTCCGCCTATGCCGAACACGGATCCGCGGTTTATCGATACGCTTGCTTCAGTCGTGGAGCGATCCTACAACAGCACAGAGCAGGAAAAAGCGGAGCTGTAAATCGATCCGAAAAATGAAAAACTGGAGAAAACAAGTATTAGAATCAGAATCTATGGATTTTCATTTCATAGATTCTTTTTTTTGCACCATTACGATGAAAGACCTTTATCTAAATGCGCTTATTCTCAGATTCGTGTCATTTGGCATAATCACCAGCTTATGCGCAAATCCAACTCACATCATGATTATTCAGACAATTCAGAAACATGTGCTATGCTCTCTCTGATTCCAATAAAAGGGAGGGATAACCAGTGTCCATCGCTTGGCATCCGCCATAATTGTAAGCGCTTCCTACACAGCGACGGTATGAAAAAAGAAACAATAGGAGGAATATTGATGAAGAAATTAATCAGCATCATCTTTATCTTTGTATTAGGAGTTATCGGGTCATTGACAGCGGCGGTTTCGGCAGAAGCAGCTTCTTCGTTAAGCTCGGGCAAAGTAAATCCGCTTGCCGACTTCAGCTTAAAAGGCTTCGCGACACTAAACGGCGGAACAACGGGCGGAGAAGGCGGTCAGACGGTAACTGTAACAACGGGAGATCAGCTGATTGCGGCATTAAAAAATAAGAATGCAAACACGCCTTTAAAAATTTATGTCAACGGCACCATTACAACTTCAAATACATCCGCATCAAAGATTGACGTCAAAGACGTGTCAAACGTATCGATTGTCGGGTCAGGGACCAAAGGCGAACTCAAAGGCATCGGCATCAAAATATGGCGTGCCAACAACATCATCATCCGCAACTTGAAAATTCACGAGGTCGCCTCAGGCGATAAAGACGCGATCGGCATTGAAGGCCCTTCTAAAAACATTTGGGTTGATCATAATGAGCTTTACCACAGCCTGAACGTTGACAAAGATTACTATGACGGATTATTTGACGTCAAAAGAGATGCGGAATATATTACATTCTCTTGGAACTATGTGCACGATGGGTGGAAATCCATGCTGATGGGCTCATCGGACAGCGACAATTACAACAGGACGATTACATTCCATCATAACTGGTTTGAGAATCTAAATTCGCGTGTGCCGTCATTCCGTTTCGGAGAGGGCCATATTTACAACAACTATTTCAATAAGATCATCGACAGCGGAATTAATTCGAGGATGGGCGCGCGCATCAAAATTGAGAACAACCTTTTTGAAAACGCCAAAGATCCGATTGTCTCTTGGTACAGCAGTTCACCGGGCTATTGGCATGTATCCAACAACAAATTTGTAAACTCTAGGGGCAGCATGCCGACTACCTCTACTACAACCTATAATCCGCCATACAGCTACTCACTCGACAATGTCGACAATGTAAAATCAATCGTCAAGCAAAATGCCGGAGTCGGCAAAATCAATCCATAAGCTTTGAGGTGAAACGTTCGGAGCATTCCGGGCGTTTCACTCATTTCCATCCTCATACCCTTTCCATACTGTTGGCAGGAGATCGGAAAGTTCATGCGCAAGGAGCGTATGGGCCGATCTGGTCTTTGTCCATGCGTCCGCACATGCGCCGTGCAAGTGGACAGCATTCAGCACCGCTTCTCTCGGATTCTCATGACAGCACAGCATCCCGAGAAGCATCCCGGTTAACGTATCTCCCGTACCCCCCTTTGCCAGCGCCCCATTTCCCGTTACATTCCTCCAGCACTCGCCGTCTGGGAAAGCAATGATCGTTTCATTGCCTTTCAAGACAAGAGTAACACCGTGTTCCTCCGCATAATCTCGAGCATAGCCGGCCCGGTTTGCCTCAATTTCTCGAATAGACAAGCCTGTCATTCTCGAAAATTCGCCCGGATGCGGCGTTAATACCACTGGCGCTTCCCGTTCTTGATATGATCGTTTTGATAGAGCACCCGCATCAAGGACAACCGGGCAGTCTTTCGCCAATACGTTCCGGACCGCTTGCTCAGTCATTTGCGAAGACGGCAGCCCCGGTCCGATCGCAATCGCCCGGTAAGGTTCGGCAATCTTGCCGGACGCCGCCTTTTCTGCGCCGTCCCGCCAATACGTCGCTTCAGGAAGAACAGGGACGATCAGCGGAATCGCACTCCCGCACGTTCCGATGACAAGCTTTCCAATACCGCTCCGCATCGCCCCGATTCCTGCAAGGAGAGCCGCTCCCGGCATATCTTCACTTCCCGCGAGCAACAGTCCGGTTCCATAAGTTCCTTTATGACTTCCATTCCCCCTTTTCGGCAATGAGCCCTTCACGCAGTCTTTCGTCCATATCGGCAATTGTTCTGCAGACATCCCGGATCACACCTTTCAATACAAAGTTTAAACAAACGTTTAATTAAATTCTAACTGAATCATACCCTTCACTGCTCTTTAAAATGCAAAATCGTGCAGTTGATGAACGGACCATTTTAAATTCATATAAAAAAGACAGCTTCACAACTAGAAGCTGTCTTTGGCGGTTTTCAACTAAGAAAGCCGGCCGACAGGCGCATCCAGACGATAAAGTCTTGAATAGCGCGGATTGTTTTCCAAAAGCTGCTGATGGCTCCCTGCCATTACAAGCTTCCCTTGGTCTAAAAACAGAATTCGGTCGGCTGCTTCGGCTCCTGCCAAATGGTGTGTGATCCATAGAACAGTCTTTCCATCAAGCACTTGAAACATCGTTGATAGAAGCTCCTTCTCTGTTTTAGGATCAAGGCCTACGGTCGGTTCATCCAATACAACGATTGGCGCATCCTGCAGCAGAATCCTCGCCAATGCAATCCGCTGGCGTTCTCCGCCTGAAAAACGGATGCCCGTTTCCTGAACAGATGTATGATATCCTTCGGGAAGAGACTGAATATAATCGTGAAGCTTCACCTGGCGCGTCGCCCAATACACATCCTCATCACTCGCGTCAGGGTTCCCGAGCCGGATATTATTCAAAACCGTCGTATCAAACAGATGCGGCTGCTGATTAAAAACGGAGACTACGCGTGAGATTTCTCCCTGAAGAGACTGCGCAGAAATGCCGTTCAATGTAATGTTTCCTTTAGAAGGAGCGAGCGCCCCTTGTATCAACGACAAGATCGTCGATTTACCCGCACCGCTCGGGCCAAGCAAAGCGGTCTTTTCACCCTGTTTTAATATAAATGAAACACCGTCCAACACTGGATGGCCTTGCTTATAAGAAAAAGAAACATCTTCAAAGCGAAGCGTGACATCGTCCAAACCTAAGGCCTCCGCCCGTTCCTGCTGAACAGCGGCTCCAATTTCTTCCCTTTTCGACGGCTCAAGCCCGTCCATTCTTTCTAAAGAATCCTGATACTCAGGGATTGACGCCGCTGCGTCTGAAAGCGGAAAGAACGCTTCCGTCAAAGGAAACACAACAAGAACAAACGCCGCAATAAACACAGGAGCCAGAGCGCCTTCCGCGCTTTGTCCGCCCGCCCATATCAACATTATAAGAACAAGTCCTGCTGCCAGGCATTGTATGGCAAAGTCCCTCCACCGACTGAAGCGCATCCGTTTCCTTTCGATTGCCAGCCATTCCTGTTCTGCCGCTTCATACGCATGGACGAAGTCGTTTTGCCGGCCGCTGAAAACCCAGTCGCTCACGCCCATGACCGCGTCTGTCAGCTGACGGTACAAGAGGCTTCGCCCTCTTTTCAGCGCAACATTTTTAGCCCTTGTCACAAGCAGAGAAACAAGCGGAACAAGAAACACGAAAACCGCGGCATAGATCGCGATCAGTCCTGCAAAAGGCCATGAAAAAAAGCCGATAGCAGTGATGAATACGCCATATAAAAGAAGCGCCGACAGCCCGGGAAATACCGTTCTCAAATACATGTCCTGCAAATGTTCAACATCGTCGGCCAACATGCCGAGCATATCCCCCGTTCGGAAGCGTTCACGCCATTTTAAAGCTTGGGGTTCGAGCATTCTGTAAAGCCTGACGCGCATATCGGATAAAATTTTCAAGATGATATGGTGTCCGGTCAACCGCTCAACATAACGCGACACCGAGCGCAGAATCCCGAAGGTGCGTACCGCTACGATCGGGACATAGATCATCAAAACATTTTCCGGACGCGTAGCCGCTTTAGATATTAAATAACCGGAGGTAAACATGAGAGCAGCCGCCGAGGATGCAGTCACCCCGCCAAGCAACACGACAATGATCAAAAGCCTTATATTTTTCTTGATATAGGGCAGAATCCACCCATCTTCATTGTTCATGATGCACCTCCAAACGACTGCGCCTGCACAAGCTCGTAATAAACACCCTGCTTTTCAATCAGTTCTTGATGTGTACCGGTTTCAGCCACCTGCCCATCTTTCAGCACGATAATTTCATCCATATCAAGCATCCAGTGAAGGCGATGGGTTGCCAAAAAAACCAGCTTGTCTTCAAACAGTTTCAGCATCGTTTTTTTCAACTCGTATTCTGTCTCGATATCCAAGTGAGCGGTCGGCTCATCTAAAAGGAGAATCGGGCGGTTGCCCAAAAAAGCCCGGGCAACGGCTGTACGCTGTGCCTGTCCACCGCTTAATGCCCTCCCGGCTTCACCGATCCGTTCTTTCAAGCCGCACGGAAGCTGATCAATCAGCTCCGACAGCCCGGCGGCTCTTGCTGCCTGTTCAACGTCTTCGTCAGAAGCGCCGGGATGATAAAAACGGATATTAGCTTCGAGCGTATCAGGAAAGATATAGGGATGCTGCGGAATATACAGGAGCTGGTTTTGCCAGCTGTCTGTCTGCAAATGCGTCCTCTCTTTTCCCCCGACTTTGATAACGCCGTTTTTCGTTTCTAGGAAGCCGCCGAGCACATCGATAAGCGTAGATTTTCCGGCACCGCTTTCCCCGATGATGCCGATTTTTTTCTTTCCTTTAAACGATAGAGAAATGCCGGATAAAGAGCAGTTTTTCTCATCTTCATGCCGCACATCTACACCCTTGAACTCGATTTGATCATCGTCGGACCATCGCTGCAGATCCAAAGGCTCCTCATCCTTGAAACCGGGCGAATCCAATATCGCCTTGATCGCTTTACCGGCTTCCCGACCGTTCAATGTAGCATGATAGTCATTGCCGACTTCCCGGACAGGAAGAAAAAATTCAGGTGCAAGAATCAGAATTGCAAGAGCCGGCTCCAGCATGATGGTGCCGTCAACAAGACCGAGACCGAGAAAAACGGCAACGGTTGCCACGGACAGCATGGTGAAAAAATCAAGTGCAAACGATGACAGAAAGGCGATCTTAAGCGTGCTCATCGTCGCCTTCCTGTACCGTTCACTCACATGAAAAATATTCTTAGTATGTGAACGGCTGATACCCAGCACTTTCAAAGTTTCCAGGCCGCGCAGGGAATCTGTAAAATGATTTGAAAGCATCTCATACGTCTTCCATTGGCTGTCCGCTTTTCTTTTTGCCGCATACCCGAGAAGGATCATAAAAGCGATTAAAATCGGCATCGTAATGATTAAGACAGCAGCGGAAGATGTGTCTTTAAAAAAGACATAACAGACAACCGCCGGAGGTATAACGGCCATGCTGACCATTTTAGGCAAAAACAGCTCCAAATAGCGGCGGAACTGTGCAATTCCTTCCATCGCGAGTGTGACGACATGACCGGTTCCTTCTTTTCGCGCCAGCCTGGGGCCGGATCGGAAAAGCTTCTCCAAAAACTTTTTCCGCATGGCGGCTCCTGTCTCGGCGGCATAATCAAAAATCAGCCTTTGCCTGACAAGGGTCACGGCATGGCGGAATAAAAAAGCGGCGGTAAATAAGATGATCAGCGGAAAGAGCGAACCGACCCGCTCACCGTTAAAAAGGCGGGTCACCGCTTCAGCAAGCCATTCGGCCTGCATGATAATGGCGGCGCCCTGCATGCATGTCAGTACAGTGAGTACTGCAAGAATTCGTTTCATCCCTTTATATTGCAAAAGATCTTTTCCCATTAATAAATCATTGGCTCCTTACTGCTGACCCGTTTTCTAAAAACATAGTAGCTCCAGATCTGATAGCCCAGCACGAACGGAAGCAGTGACAGCGCGACGATCGTCATAACCTTTAAAGAATAGTCGCCTGATGAAGCATTATAAACGGTTAAATCATATGCGCTTTTAACCGAGCTGATCATGACGCGCGGGAACAGTGCAGTGAAAATCGTCGCCACTGTAAGAGCGATCCCCGCACCCGTCATGGCAAATGTCCAGCCGTCGCGTTTTTGTTTCATAAACACGATCGACAGCACATAACAAACGACAATCAGAGCCGCAAGCGGTATCGTCACATGTCCCCTGCCAGTGAACAAGTCCGTTTCAAAAATGGATAAAGCAACAAAGGCAACAAGCGCCGCCAAAACGGCAAATACGACTTTTCTGGCCAGCTGTCTTGCCCGGTCACGCAAATCGGCTTCCGTTCTCAATGTTATAAAGATCAGTCCATGCAGCAGGCAGAGAAGCGTAACGGTGACTCCCCCTGTCACGGAATAGACGTTCACATAATCAGTAAAACCGGCGTGCAGATTCATATCGGCATCGATCGGCATGCCGCGCAAGATGCTGGTAAACAAAACACCGAACAAAAACGGGGGCAGGATGCTGCCGAAAAATACGACCCAATCCCATGTTTTCTTCCATTTTGCGGTTTCGACTTTTCCTCTAAATTCAAATGCGACCCCGCGGCCGATCAATGCAAGAAGAACAAAGACAAACGGAATGTAATATCCGCTGAACATCGTGGCATACCAGTTCGGAAAAGCGGCGAAAATCGCGCCTCCCCCGGTCAGCAGCCAGACTTCATTGGCATCCCAGAAAGGGCCGATCGTATTGATCATCACCCTTCGTTCAAGCTCGTTGCGTCCGAGAAACCGGGTCGCCATTCCGACGCCGAAATCAAAGCCTTCAAGAAAGAAAAAACCGATGAACAGCACAGCGACTAATATAAACCAAAGTTCATTAAGAGATACCATGGTAAACCTCCTGATCAAACGGGTCTGTCGATACGGAATCATCATGATGGTGGTCATGGTGTGCAGCCCCTTTTTTAATCTCCCGTACAAACAAGTAGACAAGAACGAGCGCCAGTACAAGATAAATCGCTGTAAACGCGATGACAGAGAACAGCAGCATTCCCGCTGATACGTTCGGAGACACGGACTGCGCCGTTGTCAAAATACCGAACACCGTCCATGGCTGGCGTCCGATTTCAGTCATGATCCACCCCGCCGTATTTGCAATGAATGGAAAGGCGATCAAAGCCACCATTGTCCGCAAGAACCATTTGCTTGTTTCGAGTCTTTTGCGGAAGCTGAGATAAAGACCCGTCAAAGCGGCAACGATCATTAAAAGCCCTGAACCAGCCATGATTCTGAAACTCCAGAACGTCGTTTTCACCGGTGGAATATAATTTCCTTCTCCGTATTTTTCTTCATATTGCTTTTGCAGTGTCTTCATTCCAGGCACATCGCCGCTGAACTGTTTATAAGCCAAATAGCTGAGCGCATAGGGGATGCTGAGCTCGGATTTGTTTTCCTGCTTGTCCGTGTCAATGTTCGCAAGCACCGTCCAAGCTGCCGGATCGCCGCTGTCATCCCAAAGCGCTTCGCTGGCAGCCATTTTCATCGGCTGGCTCTTCATCAGATGCTGTGCCTGCTCATGTCCGCTGAACGCTACGCCGATGCCAGAAACAAGCGCCACAATCATCGCGATTTGAAAGGATTTTTTAAAAAAGAGCAATTCTTGTTTTTTCAGCATTTTATACGCGCTGACGCCGGCAATGAAAAATGCCCCAGTGGCAAGCGCACCGAAAATGACGTGCGGAAATTCAACCCATAGCTGCGGGTTTTTAATAATCGCAAAGAAATCGGTCATTTCCGCGCGGCCGTTTTTGATCGCGAATCCGACAGGCTCCTGCATAAACGAGTTGGCCGCCAAAATCCAAAACGCCGACATGATCGTTCCAAGAGAAACAAGCCAGATGGACAGCAAATGAATCTTCTGCGGAAGCCGATCCCAGCCGAATATCCACAAACCGATAAACGTCGATTCCATAAAGAAAGCGAGCAGCGCTTCCACCGCGAGCGGAGCGCCGAATACATCACCGACAAAGCGGGAGTACTCCGACCAGTTCATTCCGAACTGAAATTCCTGTAAAATCCCGGTGACCACACCGACTGCAAAATTAATTAAAAATAAGTGCCCCCAAAATTTAGCCATCGTTCTGTAAATGTCTTTTTTCTTTACGACATAAAGGGTTTCCATTAAAGCAACCATAAAGACAAGCCCGATTGACATCGGTACAAAAATAAAGTGAAAGATCGTTGTTGAAGCAAATTGAAATCTTGCCAAAATGAGTTCGTCCACTGTTCCAGTCTCCTCCTCTTTGTTCTAGCCGGACTCGTTGCCAAAAGGGCATCCCCCTTGCTCAAAGTTTCACATACATCTTATGAATATGATCATTGTCACAGACAAAAGGGTGACCTCAGCCCACATTGTTGTTCTGTTATTATCCGGATGGTTATTTATACCTGTACTTTACCGCGAAATCCTTCTTAAATAAAGTATATTTTTCCTAATTAATGGATGTCATTGTGACAATTATACGAAGGAATTATAGCTATTTTGTGACATGGTGGTTATCAAGAACTAAATCGGTATAAGAAAAATGCCCCGAATCCATGTGGAGCATTTCCTCATTCAACGACTGTGATTCTTTGTGCAAAGCCTGTCGCATCAAAAGAATACCGTTATATGCAATACAGCAAATTCGGTGTTTTCCTTCAGTGCGCGCCCGCCTTACAGAACGTCCTGCTATTTTGTCCAATCTGTGAAACCTTCCTTCCGCCTTCTGTGCAGTCCCTTCATTCATTTGCTGATTTATCCCCACTAAGCCTTCACGCGGCACCGGCTGACTGCACTGTATGTTTGAGATTCCTCTCTGCACAGCCATCTTGCATATCAATTTGAAACCGGTCCCGCTGGTCATATACAAAACGCCGCCCCCTCTGACTTTTAACGAAGGGAATATTTATTACGTAGGAATAAACAATAACGATACCTTGTTTATTCTATGAAAATCGAACCATACATTTGTTCAAACAAAATACACAAAATTTGTGAAACGTTTCACAATATCCTGCTATACTTAGGTTGTATTTATGATAGAAACTTCTTAAGTAAACACTTGATGGTGGTGGAAAACATGGAATCAAAATCACTTGTTCTTGTCGAAGAGCTTGCTTTAAAAAAGCAAAGCATTTTTATGCAAAGCCCGCTTCGCTATCTTTTACGGGCTATGCTGGCCAGTATGTTTATCGGGTTCGGAGTCATTGTAGCGTTTAAAACGGGGAATCTCTTTTATGTTGAACATTCTCCGTTCACATATCCAATTGCAGCCATCACATTTGGGGGCGCCATTATTCTGATCGTCTATGGCGGGGGAGATTTATTTACGGGAAATACATTTTATTATACATTGGCTGCGCTTCGTAAAAAAATGCGATGGCCCACTGTTATCAAGCTGTGGATGTTCAGCTATGCAGGAAATTTAATAGGCGCCGTTTTTTTCGCAGGCCTCATCTTTGCGACCGGCTTATTTAAGGATCCTTCTTCCACCGGCTTTATTCTCAGCGTGGCGGAGCATAAAATGAATACGCCGGTGACCGAATTGTTCTTCAAAGCGATTCTTTGTAACTGGCTTGTCTGCCTTGCGTTTTTTGTTCCGATGGCGCAAAAAGGAGACGGAGCAAAAATGTTCTCTATGATGCTGTTTGTTTTTACTTTCTTTATTTCCGGTTATGAACACAGCATCGCGAACATGGCCACTTTTGCCGTCTCCCTGGTGACCGAGCATCCGGATACGATTTCGATTGCAGGTGCAATCCATAACTTAATTCCGGTAACACTCGGGAACCTGATCGGAGGCGCGTTTATGATGGGCTTCATGTACCACTATGCTAACAAGCCGGGCGGTGAAGAAATCATCAAATAAAAGGATCGTCCATTTTTAAAGGATTCTAAATATGCGGGTTCCCTTCATAAAATCGTGGTAACTTTAAAAATGGAGGTTCACCGGATGCAAAGTTTTCATTCGCTTTGCCGGCAATTTGGACATATTTTAAATGGAGAGGCGCACATTGAACACGGTGTTTGTTCTGTCAGCATCAAACGGAATTTGCGTGTCACGATTCAAGGAAGACCAAGCCGGGGAGTCGGCATGGAAGAAATCATGTTCGAATCGCTCGATCAAAACGGAATCGCCTTGAATATGGCCGAAGTCGCCATTTTGCCTGAAGAAGTTCCGCTGTTTACAAAAAAGCTTGTCGATCAGGGCATCATCATCAGCGCTCTCCACAATCATTGGATGTTTACAGAACCGAATATTTTATATATTCATTTTCAATCTGTAGAACCGCCGTTACCATTCGCAAGAAAAACAGCTGCCGCTTTATCCGTATTGCGATAAAACAGCAGCTGTTTTCTTTATCCGTTTATTTTCCCATTTCTGAAAGTGCGACCCTTTCGACTGCTTTGGCCACAATCTCGTGAACTTCAGGGTTCAGCGGATGAGGCACAAGATCGCCTTGTTTTGTGCAGGATGCGATCGCTTCGGCGGCCGCAACCAGCATCGGGTGGCTGATCGAATCCGCTCCGGCATTTAACACGCCCCTGAAAATACCGGGGAATCCCAGCACATTGTTGACAGACCGTCCGTCCGCAGCGTAGGCTGCCCCGGCCTCGAGCGCATCCTCAGGCTCAATCTCCGGCTTCGGATTGGACAGAGCCAAAATCACCTGGCCTTCCCGAACCCATTTCTTATTGATCAATCCCGGAACACCGGTTGTCGCGACGATGATATCACAGCTTTCCATCAATTCTTCAATGCTTTCAGCCGCATGGCCGCCATAGTTCTCTAAACGCGCCATCGCCTCAAGCGATTTATCCGTTCCGACAACACGTTTTACTCCATATGCCATAAACATCCTGCAGATCGCGACCCCCGCCGCGCCCAGGCCGATTTGGCCGACATGGGCTTGCTTCAGATCGACCCCGGCACTCTTGGCTGCTGAAATGGCGGCCGCCAGTGTCACAACCGCAGTACCGTGCTGGTCGTCATGCATGACCGGAATATTCAGGTCGTTTTTCAGGCGCTCTTCGATTTCAAAACAATGCGGGGAACCGATGTCTTCAAGCAAAATGCCGCTAAATCCGGGCGCGATGTTTTTAACCGTCCTCACGATTTCGTCAGGATCATTCGTGTCGAGCAGAATCGGTACCCCGCTGATGTCCGCAAGCTGGTCGAAAAGTGCGGCCTTCCCTTCCATAACAGGCATTCCCGCCACAGGCCCTATGTCTCCTAAGCCAAGGATCGCCGTGCCGTCCGTTACAATTGCAACTGAATTGCCGATTCCGGTATAGATATTCGCTTTTTGCGGCTCTTCTTTAATAAGCTCGCACACATTCGCGACACCTGGCGTATACACCCGCCGCAGATCAGCGAGCGAGCGAATCGGCATCTTGCTTTTCATGCGGATTTTGCCGCCTTCATGTGCAGCCAATACATCATCTGAAACGGTATGAAGGTGGATGCCTTCTTTTAAGTTGCGGATCACTTCAAGAATCTCGGTAAGCTGTTCTTCATGCTCAACTTGAACCGTAATGTTCCGCATCGTATAATTCGGCCCTACCTTGATCGTTTCAACCTCTCCGATATCACCGCCGGCAAGGCCGATCGCCGTTGTCACCTTTCCAAGGTTTCCGGGTGCTGAAGGGATTTCCAGCATCAAATTCCGAATAATATTGTTGCCATTCATAACAGAATACCTCCATCAATTGTTTTAAAATCGGCTACTGAACCGGCGAGTCTTTTTTATCGGTATACCAAATAAATTTACCTGTGTATCCGTACAAAATCGCAAGTCCGATTGAAACAAAGCTCAGCCACATGAAGGGCAGGTAAGAGAAGGTGGACACGCCGAGAATCCCCGCCATATATATGCCGTTGTCTGACCACGGCACCATGCCCGACGTCATCGTTCCGCCGACTTCCGCGTTTCTGGACAGCACCCTCCGGTCAATTCCGAGCTTGTCATAGCTTTTCTCCATAATCTTCGGCGTTAAAATGAGCGAGACATACATCGCGCAGCCGAACACATTTGCCAAGAAGGCGACGATAATCGTCGAGAATGTGACGTTGCCGGCAGAAGTCAGTTTTTGCTGGAACTTGGAAACGATCACTTTTAGAACGCCTAAGTGCTCCAAGAGGCCGCCAAAGCCCAGACCGAGAATGATGACGACGACTGAACCGAGCATGCCCTGAATTCCTCCGCGGTTTAAGAGCTCGTCCATAAATTTGATCCCGGTGTCGATGGAAAAGCCGTTGTATGCTGTGCCGATCGCATCCGCAAAGTTCATGCCTTGGAAGACCGCAGCCCAGATCGCGCCCAAAAGTGCGCCGATCGCGATCGTCGGCACAGAAGGCTTTCTCATCGCTAAAAGAACAATGACGACAATAGCCGGAACAAGCATCCAAATATGAATATCAAACGTGTTCTGCAAAGAAGCTTTCAAAAATTCAACTTTTTCCAAATCAACATTTCGGCCTCCGTATATAAAGCCGGTGACGGTAAACAGGACCGCCGTGATCAAATAAGCGGGAACCGACAAGTACAGCATCGCTCTGACATGGGTAATCACTTCGACCTTTGAAAGGGATGACGCAAGCACCGTACTATCAGAAAGCGGCGATAATTTATCTCCAAAGTAGGCTCCGGACAGCACGGCTCCGGCTACAAGCGGAAGCGGAAGCCCCAGCCCTTCCCCGATTGCCATCATGGCGATCCCGGCCGTTCCTACTGTGCCCCAAGACGTACCTGTGGCAACAGATGTGATCGAACAAATAATGAGCGTGGCGAGCAGGAATATGCTCGGATGGATAAACTCAAGCCCGTAATAAATCAAAGTCGGCACAACACCGCCGGCTATCCATGTGCCGATCAGAGCACCGACGGCAATCAGGATCAATATCGCTTCAAGTCCATTTGAAATTCCGTTTGTAATCGATTTTTGCAAATCTTCATACCGGTGCCCCAGGCGCAGACCGAGCAAAATCACTAAGAACCATGAAATAAACAATGCCAGCTGAATCGGCAGATCGAATTTGACTGTAAATGAACAAACTATCGCTAAAAATGCACCTAATACACAAATGATTTCCAACATTGATGGCAACCGTGTTGTTTTCAACCTAAATCCCCCTTAATTATTGAAACGCTTTCAAAATAAACTACATAAAAATAGCAATCTGCTTCAATTTTTTCTTAAAAATTTAACTAACAACGAACAGTATACCATGAAAAAGGCTGACACGGTACCACTTCACCGCTGTCTTCCTTTCACATCATAAAGTTATTGAAGGAAAGCGAAAACACTCTGTGTTTCTATCCCGGTAAAATGCTTCAGAGTGTTTTCGCATACTGTTTTTCCAGCTTAATCCCGATTTAAAAGTTCAGCCCCGGCAATCCCCGGTTTTGTCATTTCATAAGGATTCAAAATCAGATCAAGTTCTTCTTCTGTCAACACATCGTTTTGAAGACAGAGGTCACGGACGGATTGCCCTGTTAAAATGGCTTCTCTCGCAATTCTTGCAGCTGCTTCGTAGCCAAGATGCGGGTTGACCGCAGTAATGACGCCGGCGCTTTTTTCCACGTACGCTTTTAAGCGTTTTTCATTCGCTTCAATACCTTCTACACAATGATCGGTAAACGAACGGAATCCGTTGTTCATGATGCTGATGGATTGCAGGAGATTAAAGACAAGCACAGGCTCCATCACGTTCAGTTCGAGCTGTCCGGCTTCAGAAGCAAGGCAGATCGTATGGTCGTTTCCGATGACTTGGAATGCGATTTGGTTGATCAGCTCGGCCATAACCGGATTGACTTTCCCCGGCATGATAGATGACCCCGGCTGTCTTGCCGGAAGAGAAATCTCGGCAAGTCCTGCGCGCGGACCTGATGCCATCAACCGAAGGTCGTTTGCGATTTTCGACATGTTCATCATGCACACTTTTAATGCTGCTGAAACTTCTGTATAAGCGTCCGTATTTTGCGTCGCATCCACCAGATGGTCAGCGCCGACAAGCGGAAGACCGCTGATTTCAGCCAAGTGCTTGACGACATTTTCGATATAGCGCGGATCCGCGTTCAATCCCGTT
Organism: Bacillus sp. FSL K6-0972; assembly: GCF_037976035.1. Classification (NCBI taxonomy): domain Bacteria; kingdom Bacillati; phylum Bacillota; class Bacilli; order Caryophanales; family Bacillaceae; genus Bacillus; species Bacillus sp. FSL K6-0972. The sequence continues at coordinate 4,146,673 of NZ_CP150260.1, forward strand.
CCAACCGCGGTAGCGCCCATATTGACTTCATACAGATGCTGGCGCGATTGTTTAATCCGTTTGATGTCGCGTTCGATCACGCGGCTGTAGGCTTCAAATTCCTGCCCAAGCCGGATCGGCACGGCGTCTTGAAGGTGGGTGCGGCCCATTTTAATGACGTGGTCAAAGTCGCGTGCTTTTTTCTTAAACGCATCAAGCATATATTCCATTGTGTCCAGCAGCTTTTCCAGCAGCTTAAGCGTTGAAATATGAATCGCCGTCGGGAATACGTCGTTTGTCGATTGGGACATATTGACGTGCGTATTCGGACTCAGATGAATATATTCGCCTTTCTTGTGGCCGAGCAGTTCAAGTGCACGGTTTCCAATGACTTCATTCGCGTTCATATTCATTGAAGTGCCTGCCCCGCCTTGAATCGGATCGACGATGAATTGATCATGCAGCTTTCCTTCAAGGATCTCATCAGCGGCTTGGACGATGGCATCTCCAAGGCCTTTATAAAGACGTTTTGTCTCCATGTTGGCAAGCGCCGCCGCTTTTTTCACCACTGCCAGCGCCTTGATCATTTCTTCGTGGATTTTATATCCTGTAATCGGAAAGTTCTCCGCTGCCCGCAATGTCTGAATACCGTAGTAGACATCGGCCGGAATCTTCTTTTCTCCGAGAAAATCCTTTTCCGTCCGGTATGTCATTTCAGCTTTCATTTTTTAACCCTGCTTTCTTTTTTTAAATGATGATATCGTCCGCAATTGGCGTTTCCATAATCTTTTTGACTTCTGCTTGTTGTCCGGTTTTCCCTAAAGCCCACATCAGCTTCGGAACGATCGCTTCAGTGTTCATATTTCTCGAGCGGATAATGGCATCCTGGTTTACCTTGCGGCCGACCTCGTAAATGCTCATATCCTCTCCTTCTTCAAGGCATTGCGTCGTAATCGCTACGACCATTCCGGAATCGATCAGCTCGTTCACTTTTTCTAAAATGTTTCTTTTCTCAAAAGGAATGCCGCCGCTTCCATAGCTCTCAATCACAATACCTTTATATGAACCTTTCAGGCAATCAAAAAACTCAGGCTTTAATCCGGGATGAAGCTTCACCAGACAAACATCGGTATTTAAGGAGGTATCGAGTTTCAAAGCGCCGGGCTTTACTTCGGGAACCCGTTTGTTATACTCGATTTCCTTGTCATGGATAAAAGCGATGTAAGGATAATTAATGCTTTCAAATGCATCGTAACTTTTCGTTCTTAATTTGATCGCTCTCGTGCCTAAAATAACGCGGCCGTCAAAGACGACGTATACTCCGCCGATGCCGTCGCACGCAAAGCGGACCGCATCTTTAATATTTTTTTTCGCATCCGTTTTCTTAAATGTAATCGGAACTTGGGAACCCGTAATCGCAACAGGCTTATCAATATTCTGCAGCATGTATGAAAGCGCCGCCGAGGTGTAGGCCATCGTATCGGTTCCGTGCGTGATCACAAATCCGTCGTAGCGGCTGTAATTCTCATGCACAGCCTCTGCCATCATCACCCAGTGTTCAGGCTGCATGTTGGTGCTGTCTATATCCATTAAAGATTGGCAATCTATCGTATAATTTGAATGATCATCAGATAAATAGTTGAGAAGCTCTTCCGCTTTAACCCCCGGAGCCAGTCCGTTTTCGCCTTCTACTGAAGCGATGGTCCCGCCGGTGGTCAACAGCAGTAACTTTTTCATGTGCTACACCTCTTTAAGAAGTAGTTTGATACAGTATAAAGCATGATTGATTTTAGCAAAGAAGGCTTGATACATTAGGAATGTATACGCTTTATGCGTACCTTCAATGCAATTATAGTCCTCAAATGTGAAATAATCAAGAAACTTTATTCATTTCGCGTACACTTTTGCTGATAATGTGCTATAATCACTGTGTATCAAAAGGAGCGTAAGATATGAATTTAGATCGATTAACAACACTGAGAAAAAATAAAAAATGGTCATTGCAATATACTGCCGACCGCCTCGGTATTGCGAAAAGCACTTACGCGGGCTATGAATCGGGCTACCGCCGCCCTTCTTTAGAGGCGCTTATCGAAATCGCTGATTTATTCAATACCTCCACCGACTTTTTGCTCGGCAGAGTTGACGATCCCCGGGATGAAAAGGCTAAAAACGAAGCTATTGAACTGACGGATTGGGATAAGCTCAAGCTGGCAGTCGACGGGACGCTTCTTTCCGAAGAAGAAATCAAGCAGATGGTTGCGTTTATCAAAGTCAAAAAAGAGCTGGATGCGGGGTAAAATGACAGCGGTTAACCGCATGCTGCAAGTGTTATAAAAAAGAAAAAACTTGACTGGCTAAAAAGGCCAATCAAGTTTTTTTGCTTTTATTGATGTAAAAATTTCACACAAACTGCTTCAGGAGCAGGAACTCCGGACTGCAAAAGCGTCAGCCGGCCCGTTGTCAGGTCTCTTTCAAACAATGTCAAAGTCCCTGTTTCCTGGTTGGAAGCGATTAAAAATTGCTCTGAAGGATCAATCTCAAAGTCGCGCGGCCACTCCCCTTCAGTTGATACGTGTTCAATCAGGGAAAGTTCGCCCGAATACTCGTTGATGCTGAAAACGGCGATGCTGTCGTGTCCGCGGTTTGAAGCGTATACAAATTTGCCGTCTTTTGTGATGTGGATGGCGCCGCCTTGGCTCGCGCCGTCAAAGCCTTCCGGCAATGCCGAAATGACTTGAATCTCCCTGAACTCACCCAAATCAGGGTTGTATTCCAACACGATGACTTCATTGCTCAGCTCCGTTAATACATACGCATACTTTTCCTGCGGATGGAACTCGATATGTCTCGGCCCTGATCCCGGTGCAGCAGCGTGTTTTTTCACTTCTTCAAGCCGGTTCTCTTTCAATTGATACGTGATGATATGATCCGTTCCGAGATCGACGGCTACTGCATATTTCTCATCAGGTGAGAATCCTGAATAATGAGTATGCGCTTTTTCCTGTCTCTCATGCGGTCCTGATCCCTCATGCTGCACTTTTGCTGAAGGCTCAAGCAGACCGCGGCTTTCATTTAAAGGGTATGCCATGATCGTCCCGCTGTGGTAATTGGCGGACAGAACATAACGGTTATTCTGATCGACGCTGACGTGGCAAGGTGACGGTCCTTCCCCGGTCTGCTGGTTGACGAAAGTCAGCTCTCCTGTGGAACCGTCAACACGGTATGCCGCAACCCCGCCCTTATCGCCGTCTTTGACCACTGCATAAAGCATTTCATTGTCTTTGGCGATATTCAAATATGTCGGACTGCCCAGCTTTGCTGCCGGCTTCGGCGTGCTTAACGCCTTTTTTTCCGTATCAAGCTCAAATGTATAAATCCCTTCGCTGTCTGCTTTTGTATATGTTCCGATATAACCTCTGTATTTTGCCATTTGATCCTCTCCTTTTTTGACAGTCGTCCATTCCTATTTTAACTCACAGAAACTGAATTATCATGATCTGGTGTGCAAAAACCTTAAGCGCTCACATGAAAAAAAACTTTTTATGATATTCTTAACATAAGAGACCTTCACTGCCGCTTTTATAATGGAATCGCTCATTTTCGGCAGTGGAGACGTGTTCATAGGAGTGTTCAAAATGACGAAAATCATGATTGTCGAGGACAGCGAAGACATTCGGAAGCTTTTACGCGATCATTTAGAAAAATACGGATACGAAACTGTTGTAGCGACTGATTTCACCTCTGTCCTTGAAATGTTTCTCCAAGAGAAGCCTGACCTGGTATTGCTTGACATCAATCTGCCGTCATACGACGGGTACTACTGGTGCCGGCAAATCCGTCAGCATTCGACTTGTCCGATCATTTTCATTTCGGCGAGAAGCGGAGAAATGGATCAGGTCATGGCGATCGAAAACGGCGGCGATGATTATATAGAGAAGCCTTTTTCCTATGAGGTGGTGCTCGCTAAAATTAAAGGCCAAATTCGCAGAGCATTTGGAGAATACGCCGTAAAACAAGGAGAAAAAGTGATTGAATTTGAAAGCGTCCAGCTGTTTGTCGAACGTTTTGAGCTGCGCTACCGGGATGAGAAGCTCGAGCTTTCAAAAAAGGAAAGCAAACTCTTGGAAGTGCTGCTTGAAAGAGGAGAAAAGGTGACAAGCAGAGACCGGTTAATGGAGAAGACATGGGAAACCGATACATTTGTAGATGAAAACACGTTAAATGTCTATATCACAAGGATTCGCAAAAAATTGCGAAGCATGGGCGTGCCCTTCTCAATTGAATCAGTGCGGGGCGAAGGGTATCAACTGAGGGCGAAATCATGAAGCTGTTTCTAAAAGAACATGCCGTCCTCATCCTTCTGTTTCTGTTTCAGGGCGGATTCGTGTTTTTTTACTATTGGTTTGCCGGCATGCAGACTTTCACCCACCTTTTTTACATTCTCGGCGTTCAGCTTCTGGCGCTGGCGCTTTATCTTTTCTACAAATGGTATGAAGAACACAGAGTCTACCAATGGCTCGGCTCAGAACAAAAAGATACAGACATTCCTTTTCTGGGGACGTCTGAATTTTGCTCAGAGCTCTATGAAAAACATATGGAGCTGAGCCGGCTCCACCACCGCAAAATACATGAGATGGAGTCCAAGCTGGAAGACAGGGTAACCTACATGAATCAATGGGTGCATCAGGTGAAAACACCGCTTTCCGTCATCAATCTGATCATCCAGGAAGAGGACGAACCCGTTTTTAAACAAATCAAAAAAGAAGTCCAGCAGATTGAATACGGACTGGAAACGCTCCTCTATTCATCAAGGCTTGACCTGTTTGAAAAGGATTTTAAAATAGAAGCCGTGTCACTTGGCGAGCTGCTTAATTCGCAGATTCAGCGCTATAAACGTTATTTTATACAGCACCGTGTCTATCCAAATAAACAGGTACTCGCTGAAGACGCCGTTATTTACTCCGATCGCAAATGGCTTAGATTTGCCGTTGGCCAGGTCATCACAAACGCTGTTAAGTATTCGTCAGGAAGAAGCGAACGCATTGATATGACGATATTCCGTAAAGGTGAAGGCATCGTCCTGGAAATCAAAGATTACGGAGTCGGAATTCCTTCACAAGATTTGAAACGGGTATTTGAGCCTTATTACACCGGGGAAAACGGACGGCGCTTTCAGGAATCGACGGGCATCGGCCTCTACCTTGTAAAAGAGATTGCAGAAAAGCTCAATCATGATGTGAGCATCGCTTCAGAAGAAGGGAAAGGAACGACTGTGCAATTTTCGTTCCTTACAAAAATGTAAGTCTTCTTTAATAAAACCGCATAGCTCATCCCCACCCTCCTTGATATGATTTGTTTACACAAAACGTGGAAAGGAGGATTTTTTATATACAATCCAAGTCTATGAAAAGAGTCGACACACTCGATGATATAAGAGATTCGCTTTATGCGGAATCATTTTTATGATCGACTTCAGGGCAGGCGGCCCTCAGCCATCTGATCGCCCAAAACAAACTTTACTAGCGCTTCTACATTACCTTTTCCTTTTTGTTCGTCGTGGACTTTTACTAGTTTTTATCGCGCGCTGAACAAAAAACGAGGCTGTCATTCTTTGCACCTGCCACTGGCCATTTAAGCTTTCATAAGCGCGTTTCGGCTTCAGGATGGGGCCCGCTGGAGTGGATATAGAGAATTGCGACATATCGGAAGCGAGCACCGCTTGTAAAGGAAAGCATCGCAAAAGGAGGATATCATGACAGACATGCTGATCGTTAAAAACATCAATAAAACATATAAAGGACAAGTCTCTCATCAGGCTTTAAAAGATATTTCATTCAATGTAGAGGACAGTGAGTTCACGGCGATTATGGGGCCGTCCGGATCAGGAAAAACGACGCTTCTCAATATCATTTCAACGATTGACCGCCCCGATTCCGGCGACATTTTGATTCGCGGAGAAGATCCGCATCATCTGAAGAGGGCAAAACTTGCCCACTTTCGCCGCAGGCAGCTCGGATTCGTATTCCAGGATTTTAATTTGCTGGATACGCTAACGATCGGCGAAAATATCATGCTGCCGTTAACGCTTGAAAATAAACCGCTTTCCGTTATGGAAGATAAACTTCAGGCGATTGCTGAAAAACTCGGCATCGAACAACTCCTGAATAAACGGACGTTTGAAGTATCCGGCGGACAAAAGCAGCGCGCAGCCATCGCAAGAGCTGTCATTCATCAGCCCGCTCTCATCCTCGCCGACGAACCGACGGGGAACCTCGATTCCAAGGCGTCAAAAGACGTGATGGAAACGATGCAGCATCTTAATGAAAACGACAATGCCACGATATTGATGGTCACGCATGACCCAGTTGCCGCAAGCTATTGCCGTCGCGTCATTTTTATTAAAGACGGAACATTATTCAACGAAATTTACCGCGGCGCCAACCGCCAAGTATTTTATGAAGAGATTCTGACTGTGCTGTCCATGCTGGGAGGAAACGCCAATGACCTTTCTTCAGTTCGCTTATAAAAACGTCGTCCGGAATAAAAGAGCCTATCTCGCCTTCTTTTTAAGCAGCTCGTTTTCAGTGATGATTTTTTTCACATTTGCGATGTTTTTGTTCCACCCTGCTTTAGAGAAAGGCTACTTAAACAACATTGCAAAACGGGGGTTATCGGTGGCTGAATGGATGATTTTCGCTTTTTCTATTCTGTTTGTGCTTTATTCCGTCAACGCCTTTCTCAAGTCGAGAAGCAAGGAATTCGGGATACTCACCATTCAAGGAATCACTCCCGTTCAATTAAGAAAACTGATTACCGCAGAAAACATCATCATCGGCATGCTTTCGATCGTTACAGGCATCATCGGCGGTCTGGTTTTTGCAAAAACATTCTTTACGATCGGCGCTTATATTCTGGAAATGGACGCTTTGCCATTGTATCTGCCTTGGAAAGCGATGACTCTTACATCCGCCTGCTTTCTCGCGCTGTTTATTCTGCTGTCGCAATTTACGGTCTTGTTTATTAAATCAAAAACGGTTACCAAGCTGATCAAAGGTACCGGGAAAATAAAACCTGAGCCAAAACCGTCAGTTATCTTTTCGGTCATCGGCATCGGCTGCCTCGGCTCCGGATACTGGCTTGTATTGTTCGCCGAGATCCATTTTCCCCAAGCCGTCACGATCTTAATTTTGACAATCATCGGGACTTATTTCTTCTTCAGCCAAAGCAGCATTTGGCTGCTGCGGCTGTTAAAAAAGCGGAGGTCATTTTATTTGCGCGGAAAAAACGTGCTTTGGGTATCCGATCTTGTCTATCGGCTGAAAGATAATGCCCGCCTGTTCTTTCTTGTTTGCATCATTTCAGCGGTTGCCTTTACCGCCACGGGCACATTGGTGATTTCAAAGACTTCTATCGGAAAATTGGATTCCCGATATGAGATAGAGTACTTATTATACAGCGGGAACCAAAAGGAACAACCACACGTTAAGCTGATCGAACAAAAGTTGAAGGACGGACATTTTTCGTATGCAAAGGAAGTGACAAAAGGAATTTATATGAGCTATAGCCAGGGAGATCTCCTTCCTCCGGTGCTCCTGATCTCTGAAGGCGAATTCCAAAAGCACTTCAAGTTAGATTCTGGTGAACTGAAAGACGGCGAGGCGCTGTATTATCCGAACGCCTTTGAAGCAAAAGAAAAGCGGGAAATTCCCGAGACCTTGAACATGTTGAACAAAGATTTGAAGCCGGCAAATGAACGGCTAAAAGTAAAAGGTATTAAAAAACCGCTCATTTCGTTAGACAGCATCGTTGTCGTAAACGGCAAAACCTTTGAAAAGCTGAAAAAACAAGGCGAATCCGTCACATTGTACGGCTATAAGTACAACCGCTGGAAAGAGAGCCTTGATATGAGCCAATCATTGGAAAAAGATCTTAGAGAAAAAGCGCACAATATCCAATTTCAATTTGACGCAAAGGCCATTAATTATTTTGAAACTGTTCAGCTTCCAAGCTTGAGTCTGTTTATCGGACTTTTTATTGCAGTTCTCTTTTTTACGGCATCCGGGAGTTTTCTCTACTTCCGCCTGTTTACCGATCTTGAAGAAGATCAGCAGCGCTACCGGTCGCTCTCAAAAATCGGCCTGAGCGAACAGGAAATGACGCAGAGCGTAACGATTCAATTGGCCATCCTGTTCTTCTTTCCGTTCTTTCTCGCCTCAGTTCATGCGTATTTTGCGATGAAGACGCTCGAGGCCCAGAGTCTTGGTCATTTCGCAGCTCCGGTGTTCATGACGATAGGCGGATTTCTGATCTTCCAACTATTATTCTTTATGATGATTCGGAAAAGCTATTTGAAAAAATTAAAAGGATGTTTAAGGTGATAAAATATGAAAAAAACAATTTCCCTCATTACAGCCGCTTTGGCTGTATGTATCGGCGCATTTCTGTTGATTCATAATGAGGTGACAGACAGGTTCAATCCACTTGTGAAGAAAGAAAGCGTGTATGTCCAGATCAACAAAGACGGTAAGCACCTGAGTCCGGGCCGCTATGAGTACACGCTGGAAGGATATAATGACACCGGTAAAGAAAAAGAAATTACATTCTCCGCCAGCGATTCCCTTCGAAAAAACGCCTATCTAAAGGTACACGCGAAGGGAAAATATGTTGAGATATGGGAAGAAGTACAGCCCGGCGACATGCCGAGTGCAGTTCGGACCAAATTGATCAAGCACTAAAAAACGGCGCCTAAGCCGTTTTTCTATGAATCACTATATTTTTACAAAATTCCGAAACTTCTTGGCCCGTTGTTCGTATAAAAACAGAAGTCATATTGGTTAGGAGGTTTTCATATGATTGTTGGAATGATTGGTTTTATACTGGTGGTTTTCCTTCTCTACGCCTCTATGTTGCCGTCCGACGAAAAAAACAGCGGCAGTAGCTCTTCAACTTTTTTTATTGGAGGTCCTGACTCATCCGGAGACAGCGGGGGTGATTGCGGTGGCGGCGGCGATGGCGGCGGTGGCTGTTAAGACCTGCGGGCTGCCTTTACCTATCTTCTGCTCCTACTCGGATCCCTAGGCTGGATGCAGTTCTTGCTGCAGTCAGCCGGGTATATTCATCTCCCTTCATCACATTCACCATTAACTCCAAATACGTCATCATCAATTCAGTTGTTTAACCAGACTTCCGATTGGGAATGATGTAAAGACAGCAGATTCCCGCTCTTCAAACGATTTAAAAGTCACAATAAATCGATTCTGATACAAAATATATAAAACTTTGCACCTACTTGTTCGATATTAAAAGAAGACATTCATGATAAGGAGGGTTTTTTCCAGATGATTTTTTTACTGGTTTTATTGGCTCTGTTTATTTTGTATTCATTCTTTTTTGACAAGAGCAACAAAAGATCTTATAAAAAAGCGGCACCGAAAAGCAGAATATTGATCCGCCAGGCAGCTGCGCCGACTGGATTTTTGAGGGTAATCGAAACCGCACCCGGGCAGACGGCAAACCGCCGAACCTCTGAAGGTATGCGCCCGAATCTGCGGCTTGTCATGAGCCCGACGCACCAAAACGAAAAAAAATAAGGAAAGCGGCATCATGATAAATGCCGTCTTTCCTATTGTCTGCTGTGTTCCACCATTCTTCCAAAGGCGTCCGGCGACATACCCGGCGAGATGCGGACCCTGTGCAGCGCATACATCCCCTGATCCCTTGCAGCTGCCCCAGGTTCTGTCGTCACCGCCATTTGATACCCCGCCTTCTCAGCCTGTTTGAGCGTTTCGGCATTATAGCGTCCAACTGGATAACTCAGCATAATTGTGTTTTGCTTGAGCATGCCGTCAAACAATGTTTTGGAACGAGTCATTTCGCTCAGCTGTTGCTCTGGAGCAAGTCCGTTCAGTTCGACATGATTGATCGTATGGCTTTCGATGGCAATACCGTGCTCGGCCATTTCTTTCATTTGGCGTTCTGTTAAATGATTTTTTCTGCCGACCGATTTGCCGATCATAAAAATTGTCGCCTTCATCTCATAATCTTTCAAAATCGGGTACGCTTTTTCAAAGTTATCTGTATAACCGTCATCAAACGTAATCAGCACGCATTTTTCACTCGGCATTTTATCTTGTGTTAAGACAATATAGGCTTCTTCGGGTGTCAACGTGTAATAGCCGTTATCCTTGAGCCATTTCATATGTCCGCGGAACTCCGCCTCCGGTACGCGCAGGCTGTTTCCTGAGGAAATGCTGTGATACATGAGAATCGGAATGCGGGCCGGACCGTTTACTTTGATCCAATCTGCTGTATCAATGGACGCTGTGTTTTGCTGAGATTCCTTTTTTGATCGCTCCGGCGCTTGCTGCGCCGCTTTTGGTTTTGCTGTCTCTTCCCCTTTGGCTTCATGGCTTGAGCACCCGTACATTGCTCCTGTCAACATCAATAAAATGAGAATCAGTTTTGTATTTTTCACTCTTTTTTCCTGCTTTCAGCTAAACTTATTTGCCTTTTTAATATCGGACGGCCTCAGCATGTTTTAACATTCATGCAAACCATGCCTGATAGAGTCTCTTGACTCCCTCCTCGATGTCTTGTTCAGAAAGCCCCCCAAAACCAACCATCACGATGGAAGAAGGGCTTTCATGAGGATCGATCCAAAAGTCTGAAACGGGATAAACCTTCACATCGTGCTTTTCCGCCTTACTAATGAGGTCCTTTATATCCCGTCTGACTTCCATTAAAATGTGGAGTCCCGCTTTTTCTCCTATGATGTTGACCTCATGGCCGAAATGCTTTTCAATCGCTGAAATCAATGTTTGATGCTTCTCCTGGTACACTTTTTTCATTTTACGAATGTGTCTTTCAAAAAACCCTTCTTTCATAAACAAATACATCGCTCTTTGAATCATCGGTGAAGAAGATTGACTGTAGCGGCCGAACCTTTCGCAGAATTGCTCTGTCAGCCTCTCCGGCAAAACGATATAACTCAGCCGGGCCGCCGGTAAAAAGCATTTGGAAAATGTCCCTAGATATATGACGTTTTCTTTTGTATCAAGCGCTTTTAAAGATGGAATAGGCTGACCCTGATAGCGAAATTCGCTGTCATAGTCGTCTTCAATGATATAAGCATCGTTTTGGTCAGCCCATTTCAGCAATTTCAATCTTTTTTGAATCGGCAGCACCATACCATACGGAAACTGGTGAGACGGCGTAATGTAAGCAAGCTTCGCCCGGCTCTCAGCTAGCTGTGACAAATCAATTCCATCCGCCTCAAGCCCGATTGGACGGATGGTGTATCCATGGTTCAAAAAAACGGAGTGGACACCGTCATACCCTGGATTTTCAGCCGCAACCACCCTCCCGTTGGAGGGGAGCAGCTGACAAAGCAGGCTGACTGCAGACTGCGTCCCTGAACACACCACGATTTGCTCAAGGGAACAGCGTACGCCTCTTGCTTGAAATAAGTATTTTGCCAACTCTGCCCGGAGACCTTTGTCACCTTGACGATCACCGTACAGAAACAAATCCGGGCTGTCACTGTTCATAGCATCTTGCAGACACTTCTTCCACGTTTTGAACGGAAAATGATCCAAATCAATATCTCCATACTGAAAATCATATCGCCGAGCGGGTTCTTCCTCTCGTTTTTGACGTTCAGGATATGTAAAATGGCCGCTCGGTACAAGCGGTTTTTCCAACGGAAGCACCTTAATTCCACTTCTCGGTTTACTCTCTGTATACCCTTCTGCAGTCAGCTGCTGATAGGCGCTCTCAACGGTATTTTTGCTGATATGTAAATGCCGGGATAAATAGCGGATGGACGGCAGAAGGGTTCCGGGAGAGATCCCGCCCTCTTCAATCTCTTTTTTTATATATTGATAGAGCTGGATATAAAGCGGCGTTCTGACTGTTTTGTTTAGGAAAGGCGTTAACTCTATCATCATCTGACCTCATCAAGTTTTCTACTATTGTCTCTTTTTAAAGGGACAATTACAACCTACAATCATCATAACAACTAAAAAGGAGCGTGACTGCTATGCATCATCAATCCATCCGCCAGCAGAAGCTGGCATGCACAGATTCAGAAAAAATCGGCCGATTTTTAAGCGAAGCACAAACCGGATACCTCGGCTTGGCCGCTCACGGGACACCATATGTCATCCCTTTGAACTTCGTTTGGAAAAACGGCTGCATATACTTTCACGGGGCATCAGAGGGGCGGAAAATGGACATGCTGCACGAGAATTCAAACGTATGCTTCACAGTAAGCGAACAATATGGAACAATGGTGCACCCGATTCCCGCTAAAACAGATACCGCTTATATGAGCGTCGTTCTTTTCGGCACAGCGTCAATGATCACAGACTTAGATGAAGCAACATCGGCCATGCAGTCTCTTCTCGACAAATACGTACCGGGATACTACAGTTCTCCGCTTCACAAAACACATGTCGAAAAATACAGATCGAGTTTAGGCAGCAAAACCGTTGTCTTTAAAGTTCAGCCTATAGAGATCACAGCTAAAGAAAACATGCTGAACCATAGCATGAAATTCGAATACGGGCGGACCGTACAGGATGACCGTTGACAAAAAAAGACCCGCAGCTTATGCTACCGGGTCTCCTATTGATTGTGATGCATGTTCATCTATAAATTTCAATCCCGCTGTGTATCGCTTTCTCCGCTTCTTTATCCAGCAGACGAGCGCCAGCCGCTGATCCGGATCTTTCTCATTGATAGAAACCAGCACATATTCATTCATCTCAAGCGGGACACCGGATTCAATCTGGCAGCCTGACAAGCTGATGTCCTTAATCATGATCTCGTGAGCACCTTTCTCTGTATCATCTGGGAACAGCAGTGTTCCCAGACCTTGAAAGGCCTCGCGGACATATTTTCTCTTGAATGCATCCGGGGTTTTTTCAGTTTTCATTAAAAAGCGCATCACTGTTGACAACGTATCAGCCCGCTTCTCCCGGTCGGACTTTTTTGCATTTTCTTCATTAAACATAAAACCGATCAGCTTCACATACAGTTCCTTGTCCATCTCTTTGAAATGCAGCCCGATTTCAATGTCGTTCGCGTCTTTCGTCGTCCACATCACCCGAGCCGGCACTTTTCCGACCGCATCTATGATCAGACCGTCCACATGATAGTACATATCCGAATCAGCCGTATAAGGCAGTCTGATACGCGCGCCCGTGTCGCTCACATCTATCAGTTCACATTCATGCTCATCTCCTGAAACGGTGGAAAAAGCCGCCGACTTGTTGACTGTGAACCGCTCAGAGCTTCGAAATCTCGGCCTGTCAAAGGCAACGAGCAGCGCAAGTATGAGGCCTGTCATGTTATAGAGAACCCAAAATAAGTTATACGATGTGACGTTCATATCAAAAGTATGAAGAAACAAAAATTCATAAAGGATTTTTCCGAGAGCAAACACTGTCATTGCGAGCAGAATCGCACATGGCAGCGCCGTCGTATATTTGAATTTTCTCCGATCTGTGTTGACACCCTTCGGCGTGACTTTAAAATCAAACCGCTTTTTGAAAATGAATTCTGACAAGGCCGATATCGCCATGTGCGGCGCCATCGATGTATCGTAAATATGGCTCCAGCTCATGCTGCGCTGCCGGTCCGAAACGGCTTTAAATGAAAGGTAAGAACCTAAAAACGCAGGCAGCCAAAACGAGGTGATCGACCACAGATCGGTCTTTAAGCTATGTATGCCAAACAGCAAAAACAAGAGCGGCGCCAGAATGTATACCATCTTAAAAAGGCCGAAAAACCAAAAGAGAATACCGTCAAAATAAAGGATCCGCTGCATGGGCGTCAGACCTTTTAAGAAAAGCGGATTCCATTTCTTCCCGCACTGAATATTTCCTCTGCACCAGCGGTCGCGCTGTTTCAAAAGGTCCGTCCACGTTTCCGGCGAGAGACCGACCGCAAGGACTTCTTTGACGAAAACAGATTTAAATTTTGTTTGCAAAAGCATTCCGGTTGCCATATCCTCGGTAATCACACCGGTCGCAAAACCGCCGATTTCCTCCAAAGCGGTTCTTCTGAAAACCGTATTGCTGCCGACGTACATGACGGCATTAAAACGGTCTTTCCCGGCCTGGAGCCTGCGCATAAAAAAGTCCTGCTCATTCGGAATGTTCGCTCCTGAAAATAGGTTGTACTGATAAGGATCTTCATTATAGAAGGCCTGCGGCGTTTGAACAAAAGCCACTTTTTCCTTCTTAAAATAGCCGACAGTTTTCTGCAAAAATGAAGGAAGCGGGACCATATCGGCATCCATCGTCACAATCAGTTCCCCGTTCGAGCAGCTCATCGCATGATTTAAGTTCCCCGCTTTTGCATGCTCATTACTTGGCCTTGTAACGTAATAAACGCCAAGTTCCTCAGCCAGCTTTTTAATATCCGTCCGCCTTCCGTCATCACACAAATAAATGTTGACAAGCTCTTTTGGATAATCAAGGTTCAGACAGCCTGCCACTGACTTTTTCAGCACATGGCGCTCCTCGTTGTAAGTTGCAATAAGAATATCAACGCTCGGCCAATGGTCTTGATCACCAAGCATTTCCGGCTCCCGCTTCTTTTCCTTCCATACTAGCGTATAAAAGATCAACAGCTGTAAAAAGCCGATACATTCAGTTGCAATCAGGATGACACCCATTACGATGTCGGCGGGACGAGAGACGGGCATTGTAAAGCCGAACCGCCATACAATATACACACCGTTCGTCATAAGACACAATATGATTAAAAACTTCTTAAAACGCGGATTCATCCGAGATCCCAAATACCCGATGAGAATCAGGGCAATCATTGCTGCGGGATAGTAGTGTAAAATTAATTCCATTTTCTTCTCCTTATGTGCTGATAAAAAACTCTTTTCACAGAATTTCTCTAAAATATTCCTTTATTTCATTCTTTTGCACTCGAATATATTACCACCATTTGACCTAATTTTCCTTAAAAAATGATAAAAAATATATCTTTATGTCTACTAAACATAAAATATTATAAGACTATAGACACCTATTTAAAAAATGCATAAGACTCACATCGATCCCCCTTCACATATATCCAGCATCAAGGTTGAATCTTTTGTCGCAGACGTCCTCTGTTTGTTCGGAGACAGGAGCTGAATGTATCAACGGTTCACACAAGAAAAAAGGTCTCTGCTCCTAAATGTTTGATTTATTTTTGACGGATTAACAGCTTTTTTGTGTCGATTCCCATTCCAATAAAAGGATATTCGGGAATAACCGCATCAAAAACAGCCTGCACAAGGCCATTAAACAGTGTCCAGACACGTCTTTAGCCAAATCAAGTTGCCCTTGATCATCATGGGAAAACAGCTAGGTCTTCCTGCACGGTTGTCTGAATTTTGATTTTTTTAGTATACTTAATTTAGTTAAATAACTCAGCAAGGGGATAACATAAAGGATGGGGGAAAGAATATGGAAGCAAAAACAAAGGTACAACATATACCGATTCAAACAAAGCAAGAACTGGATGAAAATTTTTTTGCAAGAGCGATGAATGTTAAAATCGGCATCATTCCGCTGCCCGTATACTTGCTGCTCTTGGCTTTGATTGTGACGTTTGTCTATATGCACGATCTGAAAAGCGACATTTTAACAGCCATTGCGGTTATGGGCTTTTTCGGATTCACCTTCGCCCAAATCGGAAAGTCGCTGCCGCTTCTTCGTTCTGTCGGCGGTGCCGCCATACTTGCGACGTTTATTCCTTCAGCTATCGTCTACTACCATCTCATTCCGGAAGACATTATCAAATCAACAACTGAATTTACAGAAAACTCAAACTTTCTTTATTTGTTTATCTCAGCCATTGTCGTCGGAAGCATTTTAGGGATGAAAAGAGAAACGCTGGTCAGAGCGTTCATTAAAATTTTTATTCCGCTGATTGCAGGGACAATTGCCGCAGCGGCAGTCGGTCTGGCGGTTGGTACAATGCTCGGCCTCGGATTTCAGCATACGCTGCTCTACATTGTGATTCCGATCATGGCCGGAGGGGTTGGCGAGGGAGCCATTCCGCTGTCCATCGGCTATTCGGAAATCATGCACATGTCACAAGGGGAAGCTTTTGCACTTGTCATTCCTTCCATTATGTTCGGAAGCTTAAGCGCTGTCATTTTGTCCGGGGTTTTAAACGTAATCGGAAAGAAAAAGCCTGACTGGACAGGCAACGGAAAAGTTGACCGTTTCGAAAGCGAGGACGCACTGCCGCTTGAAAGCCGCGACAAAGACAAAGAAAGCGTTTTTAATCTTTCCCACTTTGCCTCAGGAGGCATTCTTGCCGTCTCATTATATTTGGTCGGTATGCTTTCACATGACTTGTTCGGATTTCCAGCACCCGTCATGATGCTTCTGCTGGCTGTTGCCGTGAAACTGTTTCGTTTGGCTCCGGCGAATTTGGAAAACGGCGCCTACGGCGTGTCACGCTTCTTTTCAACTGCGGTGACATATCCGCTGCTTTTTGCCATTGGCGTTTCCATGACACCGTGGGACAAGCTGATCGCAGCATTTAATATCGCCAATATTATTACGATCGTATCCGTCGTCGTCACGATGATAACCGTCGGCTTTTTTACAGGGAAGTGGCTGAACATGTATCCGATTGAAACCGCGATTATCAATGCCTGCCATTCCGGCCAGGGAGGCACCGGCGACATCGCCATTCTCAGCGCCGCAGAGCGCCTCGAGCTCATGCCGTTTGCCCAGGTGTCCACAAGAATCGGCGGGGCGATAACCGTTACACTGACCTTGCTGCTGTTAGCTCAGTTTTATTGATGAATGTAAAAGCCTGCAGAGCGAACTGCAGGCTTTCTGTTTAGTTTCTAGCGTACTTTTTTCGGAACATAGTCAGGAAAGTCTGTCACAATCCCGTCCACGCCTGCCTTCAAAAGCGGAGGCACTTCATCGCGGGAACGGACGGTCCAAGGCGTAATTTTCATGCCTAGCGCATGAATCCTCGGCACAAGCGTAGGATCAGCGGCCACATTTTTTAAGTTGGCGTTCACATATTTGGCATAGCCGGAGAATTCCTTAAGCTTTGCATCTGTTAAGTCCGACGCTTTTGACGTTAAGACACCTGTAGGCATCGTTGGAAGCAGCTGATGAATTTTGTAAACAGAGTTAAAATCAAACGATTGTACAATGATTTTTCCGTTTTTAGGCTTATCCATTCTCCGCTCTTTCAATGCCGCTGATACTTTTTCTTCGATTCCCGGATAGCGCGCAGGCTCTTTCAATTCGATCAACATTCCGATCTTCCCTTTATACCGGTCAAGCACTTCTTCAAATGTCGGAATGCGCTCCCCGGCGAACTGCGGACCGAAGAAGCTGCCAGCATCAAGCTTGCGCAGCTCGGCAAGCGTCAAGTCCTTTACGGCAACCGGCAGGACTGAGTCAATGTCTGTCGTACGGTTTACGGTCGTATCGTGAATGATGACAAGCTTCCCGTCCTTGGACATTTGAACATCCAGCTCGATATAATCTGCTTTCATATGAAGCGCTTTTTCAAATGCAGCCATCGTGTTTTCCGGCGCATACCCAGAAGCGCCTCTGTGCGCAATAACATCCACCTTTTTAGGCTTCGCTGCCGGCTCTTGTGCCCCCGCATTCGGTGCAAACAGTGCTGACCCGATGGAGACCCCGATCAATGAAGATAACATCAATTTTTTTAATAAAGCTGACACATCATCCACTCCCCTTTTGCTCTTCTCTTGCCAAAGTATAGGTTCGCACTGTTAAGATTATGTTTCAGCAGTCTTTAATTTTCATAAATTTCCTGATAAACAAAAAAAGATCCCTCGGCAGAGATCTTTTTTTGGATATATCACCGCTCACAGGCAATTTTGTCTTTATCGCGGTCCAGCTTTTTATTGGCGTCATAAAGCGCTTTTGAAACATACGGCTTGTACTTCGTTTTTCCGCCTTTGTTTTTCACCGACTTCGTACGGGCGACGCCGCCTTTATAGTCTTTATTTAAAGCTTTGCAGTTTTTGTACGTTTTCACCTTCGTTTTTGCTTCTGCCACATCGCCGGCACTCCAGGAAAAACCGATGATAAGACCGGCAGACAAAAGACCCGCCACTATTTTTTTCATCCCATTTGACCCCTTTCGTCTATTTCATATGTATCTTTTTCCATGATATAATATTTTTCTTATTCACTCAAGAAAAAAATGACATTTTATTGAATAAAAAGTATGAATTAAATAAGGGGCTTTTCGCACAAAAACCGGCCGTTATGCGCCGGTTTCTTCAACATATTGATGTTCACAAGTCTTTTTCAGAACAGCGTTAATCTCATAGGCTAATTCCTTCGGATGGATGCACAGCATGTCTTCCAAAGGACTGTTCCAGTTCCCGTTCTTTATCAATTTCAGCGCATAATGACCTGCCGGACTGCACTCGGGATACCACTCTACATCGAGCAGAAGGCGTTTTTCATCATGACGCAGCTTTAAAAGGTCCCGTTTGAAATCAGACAGCCAAGCCTTGCTGTCAGGCGCCAATTCATCGGGGGTGGTATCGGTTAATGAGTGATGCACAACCGTCCAGCCGGCCGGGATTCTAAGCCTCAGCAAATTGCGGGCGCCCCCGGAAGCACGTATCATATCTTCCAACCGTTCGACCAGCTGTTCATACGGCGCGTCTGAATCTTCGCTGACCAGCGTTTGATCAGCATTTAGCTTCCTGATGACGTACTTCAGTTCTCCAGCATATTCAACTTGCACCATTTGACCGCAGCTTTCGTTCTCCAAGATGAATAGCGTATGGCGGGGATCGCGAATCGGCTTTTGATACAAATGATTTTCTCTCACCTTCCAGCCGGCCGGCACCATTAAAGGATGCAATTTAAAAAAATAATGAGATTTGGTCAACGCTCTCACATCCTCTATCCTTGTTCTGTACTCTTTCCTATCAATCTATGTGCTGGCCCGGCTTCTTAGAACAACGGGCGGACCTGCCCCCACAAAAAAACCGCCTGACTGCTTTATCAAGCGTCAGGCGGTTTTCGTTTTTTACTCGCTGGCTTTTTCTTTTCCGTAATGATATTTTGATGGATCAACAGGCTTGAAGTCTGAAATCTCGTGGAACCTTAACAGATCTTTATAGAGTACTTGGTCGGACAGATCCAGCTGTTCGGACACCTGCGATTTCAGGTTTTCCGTTTCTTGGTTGCCTTTGATCTCTTTCCCTGTCTTTGTATCGTATACGGTCGTATCAATCATCGTGTACTTCGGCGTTACATAGTTTCCATTTCTGAAAGCCACGGTTTGGTCGTGGTCTTTAGAAAAGAGGTCTGTACCAAAGTTGATGTATTTTTTGCTGTCAATACCTTGCAGATGAAGAAGTGTCGGCATGACATCCATTTCACCGCCATACGTATGATTGACTCCGCCTTTTTTGCCTGGAACGCGGATCATAAGCGGTACGCGCTGATTCATCGCGTTTTGATACGGTGTAATCTCTTTACCTAATACTTCCTTCATTGCACGGTTGTGATTCTCTGAAATTCCGTTGTGGTCACCATAGATCACGATAACAGAATCATCATATAATCCCGATTTTTTCAGCTCTTTAAAGAAATCTTCAAGCGCTTCGTCAAGATAGCGCGCCGTCTGGAAGTACCCGTCTACCGTTTTATCTCCCGTCGTTCCCTTTTCAAGGGTGGCATCCTCTTCATCCAAAATGAACGGATAGTGGTTAGTCAACGAGATTAAATGGGCATAGAACGGCTGTTTGAGCGATTTCAGCTTCGGAATTGATTCTTCAAAGAACGGCTTGTCTTTCAAGCCAAGGTTGACGAGATTCTCCTCTGACATGTCATATGTGCTGGCATCGAAGAATTTGTCATAGCCAATTTGTTTATACACCTGGTCGCGGTTCCAGAATGACTTGTAGTCACCGTGCAGCACGGCGCTTGTGTAGCCTTCTTTTTGGTTCAGAATCGCCGGCAGGGATTGGTACGTATTTTGCCCTTTTGTTACAAATGCACTGCCTTCAGGAAGTCCGTAAAGGCTGTTGTCCATCATCAATTCAGCATCCGCGGTTTTTCCTTGACCGGTCTGATGGAAAAAGTTATCGAAATACATCATGTCATTCTGGCCGTGCGCCAGCTTGTTCAAGAACGGCGTAACTTCTTTTCCGTTCAGCTTATAATCGATCAAAAACGTCTGGAAGCTTTCCAAATGAATCTTGATGATGTTCTTACCTTTTGCTGCGCCGAAATACTCGTCATTCGGTTTCGCATAATGCGAATTTGTATAGTTGATGACGCTCGTCAGGTCGTCGCTGCTCGCATATGCCTTTTGGCTCGCGTTTTGAGCGGCCTGAACACCATCATAGATCATGTAATTGTAAGGCCCCAAATACTTGACGATGTAATTTCGGTCAAATGTTCTTGTCAAAAGCTCCGGACGGTCGGTCTCAGCAACTGCAAGGTTGATGAAAAACAGAACCACTCCGCCGAGAACAACGGCAGCAGCCCATCTTTTTTTCAGTTGTGACGCCTTCAGTTCAGGCAGCTTCACACATAAGGCAATCAGAATGATCAAATCTACGAAATAGATAACGTCATGAAATGCCATGATGTCAAAAACGCCATCTGACATATTGCCGAGGTTTCCGGCTTGTTTTAAGTTTGCAAACGTCAAAAAGTCATCAAAGAAACGGTAAAACAGGACATTTGCATATAAAGCAAACGTCATCACAGCATCAATGATGATGATCCATATCGCCGACCGGCGGCCTTTTGCAAACAAAGCCAAACCGAGTGCAGCAATCGTGAAGCTGAATGGGTTGATAAACAGCAGCATGTGCTGCGTAGACCCTTTCACACCCAAATTAAACTCTAAAAAGTAGGAAGCATAGGTTTTAGCCCATACAAAAACAACAGCTAACACAAAAAAGCTTAGCTTATGAGAGAATATTTTTTTCATGATAACCTCTACCTTTATAAACTTTTTTTCAGACCGCTTTCTGTTTCAGTCAATGAAGCGTGAGGAAACGATAATATATCATTCTACTAAAAGTCTCGGCGGTTTTACAAGCACATCCATGGTGAAATCCCCCGGCTTCCCTCACTCAAACAGTCCACGCATGCGAAAACAAATTTCCGCATCTAAGACAACGGCCTCTAATTAAGACGAATGAATTTCCCCAAAGGTTTCAGTTATTTTCATTCACCTCTAAAATTGCTCTTTCCCGAACGATTAAATATCTTTATGAAATTCATTTAAATAAGCTTTTCTTTGCGCTTCTGTAAACTGGCCGATCCAGTCCGCACGCGCTTCCTCCGTCATATAGGGCAGAATGTATAGCTCGACCGCTTTATAAAATGCCGGTTCGGGAAGAATGTTGTACGTCGGAATTCGCACCATGCCGTTCCCGAACGTCTCTATCATTATATCCATAAAGAAAATGCCTTTCGGGCTGCAGCGGTGCTGCTCCATTTTAAGGCTTTTGATGTCTTTGAACAACACAGATTTCTTCCCTGAGAACAGCCGCCCGTCTTCTCCCTCGATCATGCGGAAGATGATGTTTCCTTTTTTCGTGAAGGCCGGAAATACCATTAGAAAAGTAATCAAACCATAGATGATCCCGAAAAGTCCGATTCCCAGGTACAGCAATGAATATTTCGATTCGAGTTTTATTGCTTCATAAAAGAGCCATGCTCCGACCAACCCGAAACCTGCTGTCCCTGCAAAAACCCATACTCTAAAGAACATTCGGCTTTTCACATCAATTGGCTGTTTTTCTTCCTGTTCCAAAAATAATAGGCCTCCTCTACTCCAGCAAGCGGATTCCGCTACAAATAATATTCATGCCAAGATCTACCTTACCACAGAAACCAGTTCCTGCATAAAACTTCATGTATTTGTCCATTTATTAATAGCAGATGTCCGTCCTAATCAGACCCGATGAATACAAAAAGGCTCCCGGCCATTCGCCGGCAGCCTTCCTCTATTTTGAGATATCAACAAATCCCTCGCCGAATACATCCCTGACATCATGGATGATGACAAATGCTTTTTTATCTGTGCTTCTAATAATTTTCTTCAGCATGGACAGCTCTTGTTTATTAATGACAATGTATAAAATTTCTTTGGAGTCGCCCGTATAGTGTCCGCGTCCCGATAATATCGTGACGCCGCGGTCCATCAGGGTATTGACCTGCGCTGCGATCTCGTTTTTATGCTCTGAAATGATCGTGATCGCTTTTTTCGTGTTGAGCCCTTCGATAATGAAGTCCATGACCTTCGTGGCGATGTACAGCATGACAATCGTAAACATCAGCTTTTCAGCTCCGATGATAAAGTAGGAACTGAACACGACAACTAAATCGATCATCAGCAAGGCATAGCTGATGTTCCAGTCAAAATATTTATTGGCGATTCTCGCGAGAATCGCAGACCCGGCAGTGGTTCCGCCGACACGGATGATCATGCCGATGCCGACGCCGGCAAATACCCCGGCAAAGATCGTGCTGATGATCACTTCATCAGCCGGCACCGTCCAATCTTCGGTGACGTGCAGAAAGAATGAATTGGCCACCACCGCAATAATGGTATAAATCGTCGTTTTTTTATCCAAAAAACGATAGCCGATAATCAGAAGAATGCCGTTCAGCACAAAGTTTGTGATGCCCGGAGACCATTCAAAAACGTAGTATAAAATCAGCGTGATCCCCGTGACGCCGCCTTCTCCCAAGTCATTCGGGATGGCGAACAGATTCACGGCTAACGCAAAGAAAAACGCGCCTATAATAATTAGTATCATATCCATTGCTTTCTTTTTCATAACTGCATCCCCTTCCTTTATCCGTATTCGTTTTCCAATAAAATTAAAAAAGCCCCGGAGAGAAGCTCTTTGATCAAGAGCAAAAACTCCTGGGCTTTTATCCCACCGTGTCATAGCGATAACGTCGCTATGTGTTTTCTCTCGGACCAGACCAGCGCGGGACGCACTGCGGAACCCTAGAAAACCACCTTTTCTCTGCTATCAATTTGTCATCTTCAAGCATTATAAGTGAAATTTTGGGGTCTATCAACCCCTTTATCAGCCTGAAAGATTTGTTTTTTTGTAAAATAGCTTCCATCTGTCAGCGATAAAACCGTTCTATAATAATAGATATACGTGTTTTGCCTGGGAGGCGCTCTTATGAACAAACAAAAACGGCAATGGCTCATCAAGCAGACCATTCTCGAACATCCGGTAGAAAATCAGGAACAGCTGGCAGCCCTGCTGGAAAAACGCGGCATCACCGTTTCGCAGTCTACCATTTCCCGCGATATTAAAGACATGTATCTTGTGAAACAGCCCGGTGAAAACGGAAAACTTGTCTACACGACAAATGCTTCTTTATCCGTCAATCCTTCCAAAATATTAAAAGATAAAATCTCTGACGTTGTCCTGCATGTGCATCGGACGGACAACTTGATCATTATTAAAACCATGCCCGGCAACGCCCATGCCATCGGCGTCCTTCTTGATAAGCTCGGAAGCCCGGAAATGCTGGGCTGTATATGCGGGAACGATATATGCCTTGTGATTTCCCAGTCACCTGAGGCAGCCCAATCATTTTGTGACCATTTATGCTGATCCGGATGTCCGGATCAGCTTTTTTTGCCCTCCAAAAAAATTTTTTTCAAAAAACCTCCTTTAAAAATATACACGTTTTATACGGTCTATTCTCTGGTCCGACAGGAACTCATTTTCCATTTATCATAATTATTCATTTTTGTTTTTGCTTCATCAAAAAACATGTGAAATATATCACGTTTTTGTTGTTATCGCTTTCACAGCGCGCTTTTTCTACCTGTTTTAAGCTGTACTTGTAACAAAAAGAGCTTAGGAGGCGGGATGATCATGACAACACCGATACACGTGTACTCAGAAATCGGCCCTTTGAAAACCGTCATGCTGAAGCGGCCCGGTCGGGAACTGGAAAACCTCACACCCGAATATCTGGAAAGGCTTCTCTTTGACGATATTCCCTTTTTGCCAGCGGTGCAAAAAGAGCATGACCAATTTGCAGAAACGTTAAAGAAACAGGGAGTTGAAGTTCTTTATTTAGAAAAGCTGACGGCCGAAGCTTTGGATGACGCTTTAGTCCGCGAGCAGTTTATCGATGAGCTTTTAACGGAAAGCAAAGCGGATATCAACGGCGCTTACGACAGGCTGAAAGAGTTCTTGCTCACCTTTGACGCCGATTCAATGGTCGAACATGTGATGAGCGGTATTCGAAAAAATGAGCTGGAACGCGAAAAAAAATCGCATCTTCATGAGCTGATGGAAGACCATTATCCATTTTATCTCGATCCGATGCCGAACCTCTACTTCACAAGAGATCCGGCAGCCGCCATCGGCAGCGGACTGACCATCAACAAAATGAAAGAGCCTGCCCGCCGGAGAGAGTCGCTGTTTATGCGCTACATTATCAATCACCACCCGCGTTTTAAAGGACACGAAATTCCGGTTTGGCTCGACCGTGATTTCAAATTCAATATCGAAGGCGGAGATGAGCTTGTCTTAAATGAAGAAACCGTAGCGATCGGGGTATCAGAACGGACAACGGCTCAGGCGATCGAGCGTCTTGTCCGGAACTTGTTTCAGCGGCAGAGCCGGATTCGCCGTGTACTGGCCGTCGAAATACCGAAAACCAGAGCCTTTATGCATTTAGATACCGTCTTCACGATGGTTGACCGAGATCAATTCACGATCCATCCCGCCATTCAGGGGCCTGAAGGAGACATGCGGATCTTCGTTCTTGAAAGAGGAAAAACGGCAGACGACATTCATACGACTGAAGAACACAATTTGCCAGAAGTACTGAAGAGAACGCTCGGCCTTTCAGATGTCAACTTGATCTTCTGCGGGGGCGGAGACGAAATTGCTTCAGCCAGGGAGCAGTGGAATGACGGCTCCAATACACTCGCGATCGCTCCGGGTGTTGTCGTCACCTATGACCGGAATTACATTTCTAACGAATGTTTGAGAGAACAGGGCATTAAGGTTATCGAAATCCCGAGCGGAGAACTTTCAAGAGGACGCGGCGGCCCGCGCTGCATGAGCATGCCGCTCTACCGCGAAGTTGTGAAATAGCCAAACCTAAAGAAAAAGGAGAGAGATCCATGAACCAAACGATTGATTTAAAAGGCAGAAGCTACTTAGCTGAAAAAGACTTTTCAGAAGAAGAAATCCTCTATTTGCTCGATCTTGCCCAAAAATTAAAAGAAAAAAAAGCACAAGGCATCAGGCATCGCTATTTGGAAGGCAAAAACATCGCTTTGCTGTTTGAAAAGCCTTCTACAAGAACACGTTGCGCTTTCACGACAGCCTGTATCGACCTCGGTGCGCATCCCGAATATTTGGGCAAAGACGACATTCAGCTCGGCAAAAAAGAGTCGATCGAAGACACGGCCAAAGTTCTCGGCCGCATGTTCGACGGAATTGAATTCCGCGGATTTGAACACGAAAAAGTGATTTCCCTGGCAGAGCATTCCGGTGTGCCGGTATGGAACGGGTTGACCGATTTATGGCATCCGACGCAGATGCTTGCGGACTTTATGACAGTGAAAGAACATACGGGACGCGTAAAAGGGATCAAACTCACCTATATCGGCGACGGCCGGAACAATGTCGCCAACAGCCTGCTCATCGGCGGCGCCAAAGTCGGCATGGATGTGAGAATATGCTCGCCTCAAGAGCTTTTCCCTGATCAGGACATCGTTAAAATGGCGGAAGCGTTCGCCGAGGAATCCGGCGGAAAAATCACCGTCACAAGCGATACAGATAAAGCCGTGTCCGGAGCTGACGTTCTGTATACGGACGTCTGGGTATCCATGGGAGAAGAAGACAAGTTTGCTGAAAGGATCAAACTGCTCAAGCCTTATCAGGTGAATATGGATCTCGTCAAGAAAACAGGAAACGACAACGTCATCTTCCTGCATTGTCTGCCTGCCTTCCACGACCTTCATACAACTTACGGACAAAATGTTTACGAACAGCACAGCCTTAAAGAAATGGAAGTGACGGACGAAGTGTTCCGCAGCAAACACTCTAAAGTGTTCGATGAAGCTGAAAACCGCATGCACACGATTAAGGCTGTCATGGCAGCGACTCTCGGCGATCTTGACTGACAGGAAAAGGGGCACATTCCCTTTTCCATTCTAAACCGAATGAGGTGACAAAAATGGCGGAAGAAAAAAAACTTGGGCTGTTTGCGCTCATCGCGCTTGTCATCGGATCGATGATCGGCGGGGGCGCCTTCAACCTTGCAAGCGATATGGCTTCAGGGGCGGGCGCGGGAGCCATTTTAATCGGCTGGATCATCACCGGAGTCGGCATGATTGCCCTGGCATTCTCTTTCCAAAACTTGACGACGAAAAGGCCTGATTTGGACGGCGGTATTTTCACTTATGCACGGGAAGGTTTCGGCCATTTCATGGGGTTTAACAGCGGCTGGGGTTACTGGTTCGCAGCCCTTCTCGGCAATGTCGCATATGGAACGCTGCTGTTCAGTGCAGTCGGATATTTCATCCCTGCGTTTGGAGACGGACAAAACGTCGCTTCGATTATCGGTGCAAGCGTGATCCTCTGGTGCGTGCACTTTTTGATCCTCCGCGGAGTTCAGTCCGCTGCCATGATCAATTTAATTACAACCATTTCAAAACTGGTGCCGATTTTCGCTTTCATTATTGCCATTATCTTTGTGTTTCATCTTGATTTATTTACGAACGATTTCTGGGGAAAAGGGCTGTCGCTCGGTTCCATCGGGACACAGGTCAAGAGCACGATGCTGGTGACCGTCTGGGTGTTTACCGGAATTGAAGGAGCCGTCTTATTTTCAAGCCGGGCCAAGAAATCAAGCGATGTCGGTAAAGCGACTGTTATCGGCTTGATCAGCGTACTCGTAATTTACATCATGATCACGATGCTGTCGCTCGGCGTCATGAATCAGCAAAACTTGGCCGAACTTCCCAATCCTTCAATGGCCGCGATCATGGAGCATATCGTCGGCAAATGGGGAGCTGTGCTCATCAACTTGGGCTTGATCATTTCCGTATTGGGCGCCTGGCTGGCCTGGACATTATTCGCGGGCGAGCTTCCGCTGATTGCGGCACGCGAAGGGGTCTTCCCGAAATGGTTCGGCAAAGAAAATAAAAACGGTGCGCCGACAAATGCGCTGACTTTGACAAACGCCATTATCCAGCTGTTTTTGCTGACGTTTCTCATTTCAGATGCGGCATACCAGTTTGCTTTTTCCCTGGCTTCCTCGGCTATCTTGATCCCGTATCTGTTTTCCGGGCTTTATCAGCTTAAATACAGCTGGCTGCACAAAGAGCCTAACCGGGGAAAAAACCTCATCATCGGGATCATCGCAAGCATATACGGCGTCTGGCTCGTATATGCCGCAGGACTTGATTACCTGCTTTTGACCATGATTTTATACGCTCCCGGCATTCTCGTATTCCGGGCTGTCCGCAAAGGAAAAGAAGGCCCCGTCTTCAATAAAGCCGAGCTTTTGATTGCCGCCGCGATACTTGTATTGGCTGTCATCGCCGTGATCAGACTGGCTGCGGGAAGCATTTCAATTTAACAAAACAGAGGTGAATATCAAATGAAAAAAAGAAAAATTGTCGTCGCACTTGGCGGTAATGCCATCCAAACCGGAGATGCCAGCGCAGAAGCGCAAAAGCGCGCGCTTGAAGAAACGGCCATGTATTTGGCGGATATGATCGACAGCGGCGCTGAATTAATCATCACGCATGGAAACGGCCCGCAGGTTGGAAACCTGATGATTCAGCAAAAGGAGGCGGATTCTCCGAAAACACCGGCCATGCCGCTTGAAACTTGTGTTTCGATGACTCAGGGAATGATCGGCTATTGGCTGCAAAATGCCCTTGACCGGGCGCTTCACGCGAAAGGAAAAAGCGGACATGCGGCAACCGTCATCACCCGTGTCGCCGTCAAAGGCGATGATGAGGCATTCCGCAACCCGACAAAGCCGATCGGTCCGTTTTACAGCGAAGCAGAAGCGAAGGAACTGATGAACAGCCGAAACGGCGGCCTCGTTTTTAAAGAAGACGCCGGAAGAGGCTGGCGCCGCGTCGTACCGTCTCCAGCTCCGGTATCGATCCTTGAACACGATGTGATCAATGACCTTGTCGAACACGGACATATCGTCATTGCGGCCGGCGGCGGAGGCGTTCCCGTCATCGAAAACGGCGATGCCGTCTCCGGTATTGACGCCGTCATCGACAAAGACTTTGCCGCCTGCAAACTGGCGGAACTTGTGCAGGCTGACGAGCTGGTCATTCTGACAGGAGTCGACTATGTTGCCGTCGATTATTTAAAGCCGACAGAACGGGCGCTGAAACACGTCACCACCGAAGAACTGAAAGGCTATATAAAGGAAAAGCAATTTGCAGAAGGAAGCATGCTGCCAAAAGTCAAAGCGGCCATTCAGTTTGCTGAAGCCAAAAAAGGCAACAAAACGGTCATTACATCCCTTAAATTAGCTAAAGACGCTCTCCAAGGAAATGCCGGCACGATTGTCGTACAAGCCTAAAAGCAAAAGGAAGGGCTCGGGGAGGGTTCTTCCTTTTGCCAATCGTCAAAAACAAGTAAAATTTAAAGTATATAGCCGCAACATAAGAAAATCGATAAGGGTGGTCCATATGAAGAACAAAGACATCGTACATCAGCTGAAAAAGTTTCCTCTTCTCGCTTCCCTGAATAAAAGAGATCTGGAAGACATGAAACAGTTTATCTATTGGCGCACTTACCATAAAGGCCAGATATTATTTATGGAAGACGACCCCCGGGAACGAATGTACCTTCTTCTCGACGGCTTTATCAAACTCGAAAAATCAAACGAAGCTGGATCCATGTTTTATACCGACTATGTCCGTCCTCATACACTCTTTCCATTTGGCGGTCTGTTTCGCGATGAACATTATCATTATGCCGCCGAAGCCTTAACAGATATTGAACTCTACTATATACCCATGAACATCTTCGAAGATCTTGTCCGGGACAACAAAAACCTGCTTTACGATATTCTCAATCATTTATCAGACATCCTTGCCCTCCACGAGGAAAGGCTGAAGCGCATTACACTCTCCCATGCCCACGACAGGGTCACACAAGCCATTTATTATTTAACCGAAAGCCTCGGCCAAAAAGAAAGCAATTCAACAGTCATCAACTGTCCGATTACCGCTGCCGAAATTGCCAAAATCTCGGGGACATCCCGCGAAACCGTCAGCGCCGTCCTGAAAAAGCTCCGCTGCGAAGGCGTTATCAGTCAAATGAACAAGCAGATCATGATTAATCGGCCGGAGTATTTTATGTAGATCATATATGAGAAATCATCCCGGCGACAAGCGGGATGATTCCCCCCGCCGCCTTTATTTATACCGGAATTCCTCTGTTTCAAACCGTCTGTTTTTGATGATATCCCGATAAAAGCAAGCCGATTTTTTCAGCGCCCTGCTGCGGTTGTCCTCCAATCGAATCTCCACAAGGCCGTAGCGGTTTTTAAAGGCGTTCATCGGAGAGACGTTGTCCGTGAACGCCCAAAGCATATATCCTTTGCAGTTTGCGCCGTCGGCGATCCCTTTCATCGCCTCCCGCAAATGGGCCGAAATAAAATCGATTCTGTAGTCGTCCTGAATGACTCCCTCTTCATTTTTAAAACGCTCCTCATGTTCGACGCCCATGCCATTTTCCGCAATCAGCCATTCGATATTTCCATACTCATGTTTAAGTCTCATTGACATGTCGTACACAATGCGTGGGCATATCTCCCAGCCTCTGAACGGATTCATCTTTCGGCCGGGCAGCTCAAAAGGCTCATAGTAATAAGCAGGGTGAAAAGGCGTCGATTCATTCCATTGCCTTGAAGGCGCTTGAACTCTCTTCGGATAATACAGGTTCACACCGACAAAATCGACCGTATTCCGCTTGATGACGGAAAGCTCCTCTTCATCATGGTCAAAAAGAATGTCGTGTTTAACCAGGAGCTCCAGCAATTCATCGGGATAGACACCTTTTATGCTCGGGTCTAAAAAAACCCTGTTAAAAAACAAATCATAGATATGGGCCGCTTTCTGATCATGGGGCGCACTCGACCTTGCATACGTGATCTCAGGATTTAAAATGACGCCGATTTTTGCGCCTTCTCTAAAAGCGGGCTTCCTTTCCCAAAAAAGCTCCACGACCTTCGCCGTCGCCAGTGTCTTATTAAAATTCCATTGCATCCATTTTTTCGTGTTCTGCTCATAAGGATAACGAATCGCATCAAGGAAAATCCGGGTTTGCGGGACAATCGGTTCATTAAAAGTAAACCAATATTTCACCCTGTCTCCATATCGTTCAAAAACTTTTTCCGCATATGCCGCAAATAAATCTATGACATGTTTAGACCCCCATCCTCCGTATTTCTGCATCAGCAGTGCGGGAATCTCATAATGCTCAAGGCAAATCATCGGCTCCACACCTGATGTAATCAGCTCATTGATGACATCGTCGATATAGCCTGCGTACACTTCGTCAACTTCTGCTGTTTCATAATCAATTAGAAAACGGGACCAGTTAATCGATGTCCGGTAATGTGTCAAGCCGATCTCTTTCATATAATAGATATCCTCTTTATAGCGGTTATAAAAATCGGCCGCCACCGCCGGTCCGTATCCGTCGTGCCATACATCAGGATCATTCTTGTACCACATATCCAAATAAGAATCCTGTGTCGGCCGCTTCCCGTCCCACCCCTCTGTCTGCCACGCCGACGCTGCTGCGCCAAGAATAAAATCGGCGGGAATTTTCCACGTTTGTCTGGCCATCTCGTTCATTCCTTTCTTTGCTTTACATGGACACATTTTTTTCAGAACTAACCGTAAAGCTCCGATTCAATAAAATAACAAACGGAAGATAAATAAGGGCGGAGACGATGATGCATACGATTTGTGTGACGACGGCGCCGAGGCTCCCCCCTGTCGACAGCCAGGCGTTGATAATCGGCGGCGTCGTCCACGGCACCATGACGACGGCTTTTCCGGCAAAGCCCGCCGCTGTCGCGATGTAACCGATCGCACCCGTCACAAGCGGCGTCACAATAAATGGAATTGCCATTAACGGATTCAGCATGACGGGAACTCCAAAGATCACCGGTTCATTGATATTGAAGATGCCGGGACCAAACGAAATTTTTGTAATGCTGCGCAAATCCTCCCGTTTCCCCGCGATAAAAATCGCAATCAACAGGCCGATTGTGACGCCGGAACCGCCGATGCTCATGTACACATCCCAAAACGGCATCGTAATGATATTCGGAATCGATTCGCCGGCAGCGTATGCATTCATATTGACGGTGATCGAAGCGAGCAGCAAAGGCTCCCTGATCGGCTTCACCATCTGGTTTCCGTGTATGCCGATGACCCAGAAAAACTGTGCGACAAACACCAGCAGCAGAATGCCGGGAAGGCCTTGAATCGCTCCTTCAAGCGGTTTTTGCACAACATTGTAAACAGCTTCATGAAGGTATACGCCCGTCAGTCGATGAAAAGCATATCCGAAGCTGGCGATGATCGTGACAGTAATAATCGAAGGAAATAAAGTGCCGAACGATACAGAGACATTGGCCGGCACGCTGTCCGGCATTTTAATTTTGAGCCGGTCCATGCTCGAAAGCTTGCTGAAGATTTCAACAGACACAATCGAAATAAACATCCCCAAAAAGAGCGACTTCGGATCTGTAAATTCCTTGGCCAGCACGTTAACCACTTCCTGCATCGAACCGTTCACTTCCAACAGCACCGTCGATGGAATGACAGAGATATAGGACATCAGCGCCATCAAGCCGGGAAAAAATGATTCATGCCCATTCAGCTTCCCGAGCTCAATCCCGATCAAAAACACCGCGCCGATCGTAATAAAGTTCAGCGTCGCATAATTGATCGACGCCATAATCGGCTCAAGCGCAGACAAGAACCGAAAAGGCCCGAAAACCGCAAGTCCCGTCTCGGGGCTCATCACCATATTCTGCATCAAAACCGCAAACGCCCCGGCAATGATGACCGGCATCAGTGTGACAAACGCCGACTTAATGACCATGATATATTTGAAGCTTGTAATTTTAAAAGCGACCCGCTCAAACATCTCGGTCACCTTCGCCATCCTGCTCATTAACTCTCCCCCTTTTTTCGTGGTTTGCTTTTACTTTACATTGAAAACGCTTTCTTTTCGGTGCATATTTTTTCCTTTGGGAGAGGAAATTTTTCAGGTTGGGAGGCCATCAAAGCAGACAACCCGCCGTTTCACTGAAACAGCGGGTCATATATTTTACTGTGGCAATTGCACTTTGATCGGCTTAAACGGTGTAGAATAAAATGCGCTTAAATAACCAAACTCGACATCAAGCGAATATTGGTCAAGACTGAAGTTTTTCACTCCAAATTCACCATCTAACGTAAAGTCTGATCGGAATCGAAGTTTTTTAGGATCAAGCGCTTTTGTAAAATTACCTTTTACGCTGTGTCCCATCGGCGCCTCGTCAAAACCTTTATAAGCCGAATCAACCAGTGACATCGTTTCTAAAAAATTTTGCATGCTGTCAATATCGATCTTAGATTGATCGACATGTTTCAAATGATAGTCGACAGACAGTTTGCTGCCGTTTTGTTTCACCTGATCAACGGCAATCTGGAAATCATGACGGTCAGCGCTCAGAGCGGCGGGCGTTTTTGTGAGTGGCAGCATTTTTTCGGAATCGCCCATACTGCTGCTCGCCTCAATCTTGAGGTACTTTGTTCCTTTATTCACTTTTCCAAGGATCAGCCTTTCTTCGTGACGAACCTTGTTTCCGATTTTTGTACTGTCTGTCGTCCGCTGTCCGCCACTCAAATAAGGTATTTCGTTCCCTTTATCATCGGTCACTTTCATAATTGATGTACGATCGTTTGGATGTTCCTCTGAATTGGATACTTCATAGTCGATGACAGTCGATTCTTTTCCGAGAATTACCGTTTTTACGGCGAGCTTATGGCCATCAGCCGATTGTGTATTGTTTTTGGTTATGTTCAGCGTTTTATACGGCAGTTTATCAACCGGAATGTCGAACTTCCATTTCCCTCTGATTCCGTTAATGTCTGTGATCGTAACCGGGAGTGTCAGTTTATCGGGAATATGTTTGTCTGGATAGCCAATTTGAATATAGCCGGTATAGCCGTCCTCTGTTTTCTTCAAGTCTCCTTGAGAAGCGATAGCCCATTTGCGCTCGCCATTAAATAATGTGAAATGAATCATTCTCGCTCCATCATCTAAATCTTTTCTTGTATCGCTTTTCACCTTAAACGTCATACCGATGATTCCGCCGTCAAAATAAACGCTTGTAGCCGTCACGTCTATGTTGTTGCTGGACGCTTTCTCGTTCAGTTCAGTGACAAGCTGGCCCGCCACCAAGTTTTGACCGACATAGTCATGGAATTGTTGATACGCTTTCCCAAACAGCGGGACGTCAGCCAACACGCTTTGCATCGCTGGGGAAACGAAGCCGCTGCCGAGAAGGAGCACAGCGGCCGCGCCTGAAACAAAAATGGTTCGTTTCACGGCGCGCTTCGGCCGAAACCTTTTTTCCCGCTTGGCCCGATTGATGCCTTTATCGATTGATTCGCGGATTTCTTTTGTAGGAACATCGATTTTGTTTACTTCGTTTTTGAACCATTGTTTGTCCATGCGTCTTCTCCCCCAGTCAGTAGTTGTTTTAATTCAAGCTTCGCTCTTTTCAAATAGGTCTTAACGGTTCCTTCGGGAGCATTCATCACCCCGGCGATATCATGAATCGGCAGGTCGTGATAATAAAATAGAATGATGGCGGTTTGATATTCTTTTCGCAACCGCTGAACGGCTTCAAGCATCCCCATTCTGTCGTCCGCATCCATCTCCTGCTCCCGGCCTTCATCCTGCAACGGTCTGTCCATTAAAACCACTTTCTTTTTCTTGTCCAATAAGGCATATGCATGATGAATGAGGATTTTCGTCAGCCATGTCAAAAAGTATTCGGGATTCCTTAGCTGGGCAATCGATAAAAATGCCTTGTACGCCGTCTCCTGTACGATATCTAACGCATCCTCCTTATTTTGCACATATATGTAAGCTGTTCTGTAAAGCTGATCGCTGTGCTTTTGAAACAGCATTTCAAAAGCTTTGGCATTGCCTGCGACAGCTTTCTTAACTAATCTGATTTGGTTCACTGCTGCGCCTCCTTCAAACATTAGAGAAGAGAATTGATGAGAAAAGTTTCAAAAGGACGGAATTTTTTCTCTGCATTAAAAAAATCCGCTATTTCACCGAAAATAGCGGATTCTATTTATTTCTTTGTCAGCGTCACTTTAGAAGTTCCAGTCTGGCCTTGCGGTGCCTGTTCATGTTTAAGCTCTTCCCTCAGCTCATTCATACCTGATCGTTTGATCCGATATACGGCTTCAAGCCGCACCAAATATTCGGCTCTTGTTTTGAAAGCATGAATGATTGAGATGATCCAAACAATGAGTAATGCTTTCATTGCCAAATCGAAGAGGAACGTTCTGGCTGTAAAAGCAGCGAATAAAACAGCCGCTGCATATCCGATCCCGGCAAATAACCATTTTCTTTGTTTCGTTCGCGCTGCGATATAAATAAATGCAAACCAGCTTAAAAATCCAAAAGGAACCCATGTGAACACAAGCCAGAATGAATGTGCAAACTCCCATTTTGTTCCTTCATTTGTATAACCTTTCGCCATTTTGATACTCCCTTACAATTGTGATGATTCTTTAGAACTATATTATACTAAATTTTCTTATACAGGAATAAAAGTTTTCGATTCGCCCGCCATGAATGATAAGATAAACATAAAACCAACAATTGGAGATGAAGGAAACATGAAGAACAAACTGATTGAACGTCTCATTTCTTATGCGAAAGTGGATACGCAGTCAAATGAAAACAGTCAGACGACGCCTTCCACTCCCGGGCAGCTGACGCTTGCCAATATGCTTGTCGAAGAACTGAAAGAGATCGGCATGAAGGACGTCACAATCGATGAAAACGGCTATGTGATGGCGACGCTTCCTTCGAATACGGAAAAAGAGGTGCCGACAATCGGTTTCCTGGCTCATGTGGATACAGCAACAGATTTTACCGGAAAGAACGTCAATCCGCAGGTTATCGAACAATACGACGGAAAAGACATTGTGCTGAATGAATCCCTCAATGTCGTCTTATCGCCCAAGGAATTTCCCGAGCTTGCAGATTACGCGGGACATACGTTGATCACAACCGACGGAACGACTTTGCTCGGCGCTGACAATAAAGCGGGGATCTCTGAAATCATGACGGCAATCGAATATTTAATTGCGCACCCCGAAATCAAACACGGGAAGATCAGAGTTGCTTTTACGCCTGATGAAGAGATCGGCAGAGGGCCGCACAAGTTTGACGTCGAGGCGTTTAACGCCAAATTCGCGTATACGGTTGACGGCGGGCCCCTCGGCGAACTGCAGTACGAAAGCTTCAATGCCGCAGCAGCGAAAATCACTTGTAAAGGAACGAACGTCCACCCCGGCACAGCAAAAGGAAAAATGGTCAATGCCGCCAAAATCGCGATGCAGTTTCACGCCGGACTGCCGGAAAACGAAGCCCCTGAATCTACAGAAGGTTATGAAGGCTTCTATCATCTGCTTTCGATCAATGGCGATGTCTCGGAAACGAATCTCTCCTATATCATCAGGGATTTTGACAGAGACCGATTTAACGAGAGAAAAGAAACCGTCCAAAAAATCGCAAATGACCTTAAAGCCAAATACGGCGAAAACAGCATCACAGTAGACATGAATGATCAATATTACAACATGAGGGAAAAGATCGAACCGGTCAAAGAGATTGTCGACATTGCCTATGAAGCGATGAAAAACCTGGACATCGAGCCGGTTGTGAAACCGATCCGCGGCGGTACAGACGGCTCCCAGCTCTCATACATGGGGCTTCCTTGTCCGAACATTTTCACAGGCGGAGAAAACTTCCACGGAAAATACGAGTATATTTCCGCTGACAATATGGTAAAAGCCGCGAATGTCATTGTGGAAATTGTCAAGCTGTTTGAAGAAAGAGCGTAAACGAAAAAAGCGGAAAGCGGCTGCAAGACACGACAGCCGCTTTTTTGCCAATCAATCTTTATCTGTGCTTTGCCGAAATTAGATTCAGCATATGCCGTTTGCAATGATCGTTGTCAACCTTCGTCAGCATTACCGCACGGGCACCGTATGTTGCGGCAGCAATCGCGGCATTCATAGGCGCTCCTCCGGCTACGCGCTCAAAGCCCGTGACATGTTGCAAGACGGTTTCTTTTGGACCGGTATAAAGTCGATTAACGTCTCACCGATTCATAATATTCTTCTCATTTAGCTTCATCGCCTTTCCAAATATCTTTCAACTTCCAGTAAGTGAACTCTTCAACCCGTACATTGCCTTTCTCAGAAAACAGCTCAATCCCCGCTCTTCCTTCTTTCGGATATATGCGGCTGGTCATTGTCGCTTCACCATGGTTCGCAAATACTTCAATAGACGATCTGTCGAGAAACAGATGCAAAGTGAGCTTCTCCTCTGCTTCAAGCCGTACCTTTCTCACACCGTCCCGCGCTTTGCCGGACTTTGAACAGTCGAGCGTCAGCTTTTGATCAACCAAGCTGTACTGGATGATTGTCTCTTCCTGTTCAATCCCCCGAATCTTTAAGCCAACCGTTTCGGCACTGCAAATTGTCAAATCAAAAACGGCCATCACTTCAAGAAGCTTTTCGGCTGTCTTTATCAAATAGCTGCCGGAAATCGATTGATTATCACATTCATGATGTTCCGATTCACGAAGTAATTGAGTCTCCTCGACGGGATTCATTAAAATTTTGTGATCATCCTTCAACTTCAATTCACGCGGCAAAGTTAAAGCCCCGCACCATCCGTCCGCTTTCGTCGGCATCTCTGACTCCCACATATCCATCCAGCCGATCGCAATTCTGCGCCCTTTGTCATCCAACAAAGTTTGCACGGCGTAAAAGTCATGGCCATGGTCCAACTCTGTAAAGGAGCCATGGACAAACTCATTTGTTTCTTCATCATAGTCTCCAATCAAATAGCCTGTTTGATACAGATTTTGATATGAATCACCATCCGCCTCTATACCCTGAGGGGAAATCAGCAAAACGTGTTTGCCGTCTAATTCAAAGAAATCCGGACATTCCCACATAAAGCCGAGATTTCCGTCACTTTGGGCGAGGACGCCTGCATATTCCCAATCTACAAAGTTAGACGAACGGTATAAAATGACCCGCCCGACATTTTCTTTTGAGGCGTTTCCGACCACCATATACCAGGTCTCACGATGCCTCCATACTTTCGGATCGCGAAAGTGGCGTGCGCTGTCTTCCGGCGGCTCTGCGATGACGGGGTTTTCTTTCAGTTTTTCAAAGGCGATACCGTCTTTGCTGACTGCTATATTCTGATTTTGGTAGAAATCGTCTTTCTCTTCATCTATCATATTATGCCCTGTATAGATTAAAGCGAGGTCGCCGTTATATTCGACTGCGCTTCCTGAGAAGCAGCCGCTCTCATCAAATGCCTCGCCAGGCGCTAAAGCGATCGGCAAGTGCTCCCAGTGAATGAGATCCCTGCTCTTCAAATGGCCCCAATGCATCGGCCCCCAATTCTCATCATACGGATGATGTTGGTAAAAGACATGATACTCCCCTTTATATTGAATAAGTCCATTTGGATCATTGATCCAGTTTGCCCGGGGCATTATGTGATAGCCCATTCGGTATCGGTGATTCACTTTTTTCCCGGCTTTCTTCAATGCTTCTTCTGCCTGCTGAATTTTATTCATCTGTGACATCCTCTCTATATATGCTTACTTTGTAGACTTTGAACAAATTCAACGTCTTTCTTTGAGTCTAGCAAGGTAAAAATCGAAATAATGTTGAAACAAAGAACCATTGCTCCCATGATGAGATAAGTCTGGCGAAATCCGATGCTGTCGTATAAACCTCCCGCAAGCGGCGAAAAAATCGACGTACCTACCTGGGATGCGAATTGAAAGCCGACAAGATAAAGTACGGATGAAAGACGATTATCAAAATTAGTCGCCAAATATTTAAACACCGCAATCAGCATAATCGGCAATTCTAAAGCATGAATGAGTTTCATCGATGAAATTCCGACCGGTCCGCTGACAAGTCCGGAGCCGATAATGCGGAAAGCCATTAACAGCCCCGCTAAAATCAAACTTTTTTTAGGACCAAGCTTATTGACGATGAAAGGCGCAAGAAACATCATGCCCGCTTCAACAAATACTTGGAACGAGTTAAGGTATCCAAATATTTGGTTCCCCAAGGCCGGAGTCGGAAATAAGGAAGCGTAGTAAAGCGGGAACTGCTGGTCATAGACGCCGTATACGCAAGTTACGCCAATCACGTACAACATCAAAAACCAGAAATCTTTTAAGAGAAACAGCCCTCCGACGTCTTTTAATCCAACCGAGTCTGCTCTTTCCTTCTCATCATCTGTCATCTCAATTTTTACGGAAACAATAATGGCCACCAATATGACTGCTGAAACGGACGCAACCCAGAAGTTGATATTCGGGTCGATATTGAACAGCTGACCTGCAAAAAATGTCGCCGCAGCCCAGCCGAGGGACCCCCACATCCTTGTTCTTCCATATTCAAATTGATATTTGCGGCTTACTTTTTCAATGAAGGTTTCAATCGCGCCGATTCCGGCGAGAAATGCAGTTCCCAAATACATTCCCCCGACGATAGCCCCAAGAAAGACGTTGTATTGCAAAAGCGGTCCGTAGACGAAAATATAAAAGGGACCCGTAAATACGAGAAGCAAACTGATCATAAATAATATGTTTTTCTTCAGCCCGAGCTTATCGGAGATAAAACCATACAAAGGCTGCATGCACAAAGTAAAGATAGCGTTTACAGAAAAGATAATGCCCGTCGCAGACCCGTTCAAATTGATTTCTTGCCCTAACCAAATCGCAAATAAAGAATAGCTGGAAGACCAAGTAAAAAAGAAAAAGAAAAAATAAGCGCTTAGTTTCCAATACAGACTGTTTGAGCTCTTCATTTTCATTTGCTCCTTTAACCCGATTTGGATGTATCTATTTGATGCCTGTCCCTGAACCGCCCAGGCCATCTAAAATGTAGCGTTGGGCTACAATGTAGATCAGAATCAGCGGAATCGTGGAAATCGTCAAGACAGCCATCACCTGGTTCGTATAAACCGGCTCGGTGCTGTTGATGGCTGTAATCGCCACCTGGATCGGAAATTTCGACTTATCCGTCAAAACCATCAGCGGCCAAATATAGTCATTCCAGCTGCCGATAAAAGCCAATGTCCCCACCGTAGCAACAGCCGGTTTGGACATCGGCAGCATCACCCGCCAGAAAATCTGCCATGTATTTGCTCCGTCCAGCTTGGCCGACTCAATCATCTCCCCCGGGATCGCCATGAAAAAGTTTCGGAACAAATAAATATTGAAAGCCCCGGCAAGCGCCGGCAAAATCACGGCAAGGCGCGTATCAACAAATCCGAGCTTATGAACAATTGTAAACTGCGAGATTAAAATCGTTTCCATCGGCACGATTAAAAGCGCCAGCAATATGGTAAACAGCACTTTTTTACCTGTGAATTGCAGCTTGGCGAATGCAAAGCCCGCCATTCCGTTGATAATGACCGCTCCCGCTGCCACACACAAACCGTAAAACAGACTGTTACCGATATACATTAGTAAATCAAACCGTGACAGCACTTCCCTGTAGGATTGAAACCATTCCGACGGATGAAAAGACGGAAGAAACGCTTTAATGCTGCTGATATTGTTGTAAATATCGGCTTCCGGTTTCATCGATGAAGCGACCATCCAAATCAGCGGAAATATAAACAGAGCCGCCAGCAAAACAAGGCATATATATTCCAGTATCGTTAAAGGTCCGAATTTCCTTCTCATCCGCCTTCATCCTCCTTCACCAACTTGCGCTGCGCAAGCGTCACCAATCCAATCATCGTGCCAAACAAGAGCGCAATTGAACTTGCATAGCCGACCATCCGATCGGTAAATCCCGTTTGATAAATATAATAGACAACTGTCATCGTTGAATTGACCGGTCCCCCCTGGGTCATGACCATTGGCTGCACGAGGAGCTTAAACGCACTGATCAGCGTCGTAATAAAGATAAAAACCGACGTCGGTTTCAACAAAGGCAATGTAATATAAATAAACCGCTGCCATTTATTCATACCATCCAATTGCGCCGCCTCGTAGACATCTCCGGGAATGTTTTGCAGGCCCGCTAAAAAAATCAGCATCTGAAATCCGGCTCCCTGCCAGACTGAAACGAAAACAATTGTAAAGATCGCCTGATTAGGACTTGTCAAAAACGGCTGTGGCGGTAAACCGACATGCGTCAGTACGTTATTTATCATTCCTTCATTCGGATTCAGCAAGTACAGCCACAAAACGGAGATGACAACAAGCGACATGACGACGGGGCTAAAGTATGCGACTTTGAAAAACGTATTGGCCTTGCGCTTTTTATTCAACAGAAGGGCCAGCCCGAGAGCGGCCCCGATCTGTAATGGAATCACAAGGACAACAAATTTCAATGTGTTGCTCAAACTTTTTAAGAAAATAGGGTCTTTGAACAATTTGATAAAGTTGTCAAAACCGACAAACTTGCGCAGGTCAGGTGTTAACAAATAATAATCTGTAAATGCGTAGTAAACCGCCATAATCGAAGGAATCACGAGAAACACTGACAAAATCAGCACGGCCGGACCTAAAAATGTATAGGCCAGCACATTGTCCCGCCACCCTATTTTATTGGCAGGGATTTTTTTCAGCGGAAAGGCCGTCCTTGCTTCTTTCAACGGAATTTTATTCATGG
This sequence comes from Bacillus sp. FSL K6-0972, assembly GCF_037976035.1. Taxonomy (NCBI): domain Bacteria; kingdom Bacillati; phylum Bacillota; class Bacilli; order Caryophanales; family Bacillaceae; genus Bacillus; species Bacillus sp. FSL K6-0972. The sequence goes on from NZ_CP150260.1 coordinate 4,187,689, forward strand.
CTCCACCTTCTAGTTTGCCTTATCGATGGCTGATTGCATTTCTTTTGCACGCGTATCCAGCACCGGTTGAATATCCTGATGCTGATCAAAGAAGCTGATGTCATCGATCGCTTGCTGAAATGCGCGTGTCACCTGTGGATATGCCGGTGTCACCGGTCGTGCATGCCCCGTTTCTTTCAGCTGCTGCAAGAAGACATTCATTTCATCTGAGAATTCTTTTGCCAGCACTTTCTCTGATGAATAGCGCACAGGCAGCGCGGCGATCGAACGGCTCAATTCCAGGTTGGATTCTTTGTTTGTCATCCAATCGACCAATTTTGCCGCCCATTCCTTGTTTTCAGACGTCTGTGTCATGGCGAACTGCCAGCTTCCTGAAGGGGACACAAGTTTTTTTGTTTTTGGCGAAACAGGATACGGCATCACACCATAATCGACATTAGGAAAATTTGTTTCCATGTCGGTTACCGTCCAGACACCGCTCATTTTCATCGGATATTTTTCCGTTTCAAACGCCTGCTTAACTGGAGTCCGGGTCGTATAACCCTCTTTCAGCATTGTTTGAATAAATGTCATCGCTTCAACGGTCAGTTTGTCGTTAAAAACACCCTCCGCTTTCTTGCCATCTTTTGAAAGGACATCGCCGCCAGCCGACCAAACAAATGGCAAAAGCGCATAGGTCAGCATTTCGTCTTTTGACTGCAACTGCATATCGATGGCCGGTTTGTCATATTTATTTTTCAGCTTTTTGCAAAGCTCAAGGAATTCGTCCCACGTCCATGGATTCTCAACCGTTGGCAGCGTTTTCAAGTCAACGCCGGCGTCCTTCAGCATTTTTTTGTTATAGTAAATACCGACCGATGATTCGCTGACACCGATCGCATACAGTTTCCCCTGGTAGGTTCCCTGTTGCTTAATGCTCGGCAATAAATCATCCTGGTCTTTGATATACTCATCCAATGGCGCAATAACGCCGGATTTCGCATAAGCCGCCGTGTTCGGTCCGTCCAAAGTGATCACATCCGGCAGGGTATTCGTTGTCAGTGCCGCGTTCACTTTGTCTTCATATCCACCACCGTTTCCGCTTCTGGGGATGAAATCAATTTTGGCCTCGACGTTTTCAGAGGCATACTTTTTATTAAAAGCGTCCACCCGCTTTTGATAGACCTTTCCTTCTTCACTATCATCAGATACGTGCACCCATATCGTAAGCGTTTTCCCATCTTGGCTATTTGCACTTTTGCTATTGCTGCAGCCCCACATCGCAAACATCAGCAGCCACGAAAAAATTCCGAAGAGCAACCTTTTCATCTTTGTCACTTCCCCCCATTTTTCATAAATCAACAAATAAAAGCGCTTTCAAGTGAATTGTATGTCAACCGGTTTCATATGTCAACCGGTTGACATATTTTTTCCCGAATTATTCATCCCGGTACATTTCTCAGAATCATGGCATTTTCTTGCACATATCGGCCCGATTCTCTAAAATAAGTGCGTGACGAGAATTGTAAGCCATTTCAGTAAAAATAGCAGGGGGAAAAGGGAATGAAGCCTAGCATTCACGACGTTGCAAAAAAAGCGGGAGTTTCACCAACAACCGTATCGCGGGTATTAAATAACCGCGGCTATATTAGTGAAAAAACAAAAGAAAAAGTCTATAAAGCGATGGAAGAAATCAATTACTTTCCAAACGATTTGGCCCGCTCTTTATTTCGTAAACGAACTCATTTAATAGGGCTCATCATCCCTAACTCCAGCAACCCGTTTTTCGGCGAACTGGCCTTTCATATTGAGAGCATCTGCGCTGCCATGGGCTACAAATTACTGCTTTGCAACAGCTTAAACCGCAAAGACAAAGAAGAAAAATACTTGGAAATGCTGATGCGAAATCAAGTGGACGGCGTCATCGCCGTGACTTACAACAGGGGAATTTTAGATTATCATCGGCAAAACCTGCCGATTGTCGCCATCGACCATTATTTATCGGAAACGATTCCCGTCATCGGCTCCGATAACTATGACGGGGGAAGAAAAGCGACAGAACTGTTAATTGCAAAAGGCTGCCGGCACATCATCCATATCAACGGACCAATTGAGCTGAAAACTCCGGCAAATCTTAGAAGAAAAGCATATGAAGATGTGATGCGACAACACGGCAGACAGCCGATTACATATGAAGTTCCCTTTCATCAAAATTACCGGGAAATCATTTCAAAACTGTTTGATGAACAGCCTGCAGCTGACGGCATTTTTGCCAGTGATGACCTCATGGCCGCTACAGTCATCACCGAAGCAAAAAAACGCAGAAAAGACATTCCCGGGCAATTAAAGGTGATCGGCTACGACGGAACGGAAGCGGCTCAGTCCATCCTTCCGGAATTGACAACCATCCAGCAGCCGATCGAACTCATTTCCAAGACAGCCATCGAGATTTTGTCCAAAGCCATTGAAGGCGAATTCGATGATTTGCCGCTGGAAACCTATTTGCCCGTACAGCTTTTAGAAGGAGAGACAACTTAAAATAATGGGACAAAAAAAGGAGACATTGACGTCTCCTTTTTCCATACATATCCTGATCTATCCAATTATAAAAAAGATAAAATTTACATTACTCACCTAAAATTTAACTTATATTTCTAGACAAACTTACCTCCTCATGATAAATTTAAAGACAAGTTTTCAAAAAATTCTAATTTTTGCGCGGAGGTGCCTTTAATTGAACGTAAGCCATTTTATTCCTGAAACTCTTGTTTCTCTTGTAAAGGACATGTTAACCAAAACCGATGGTTCAACAACCAAAGCGATTGAAACGCTGATCGGCGGCAAAGCCGAAATCGAAGTTTTTCAGCAAAATAATATTGATTATGACAAGCTGTCACCTGAAGAAGCGAGGCTGTTTCAACGCGATGATGAGATCTTGTTTAGAACCTCCTCTTTGAAAACAGGCGATGATTATTTATCTTATAATTATGTCTATGTCAAAACAAACTTACTGCCGCCCGCCATCAAACAAGATTTGCAGGAAGAAAGGCTTCCCATCGGGAAAATCATTGCAGAACTGGAGTCAAGGCGTGAAATTTTCAGCACGGGCGACTGCCTGGGAAAACATTTCACACAACTTGTACCTGTTTTGGCAGACCGGACATATGCTTTTAAAAAGTACCAGATCATCAGCGGCCAGCAGTGCATGTTCTATGTCTGCGAGCTGTTCGATTTAGAAAAAATCTGCGAACGGACTGCGGGCTGAATCAAGCCCGTCAGCCGCCGCTTTATGAAAGAGCTTCCAAAACCTCCTCATTCCTTCTTCTCTCAAAACAAAAACCCCTGCCGAAACAGGGGCTGTTATTTATTGATACACCGTTTTCGGAACGGCAACGACCGGATTTCCGGCGGCATAAGGGGCTACATCGTATTGCTGGAAGACGATCGCAATGCCGTCTTTTGTATAATAGAAAGCCGTGTTTTTACCGAGGACGATGTCTTTCTTCTTCACATCCGGGAAGAAAATGTCGCGGTGTTTTTGGATATAGTTGTAAATGTATGTTTTTGTCTTATCCATTTTCGATTTTGTATTTAAGATGTCGGTTAAATACACCCGTTTTTTAGAGACAAGATCATAGTTGAAAGAGCGGACTGCCGTATTTCCGTGCGCTCCGCCGGAGTAGACATAATTGCTTGTCAGGATGCTCAGCTTTTGGCCGGTCCGGTATTTCACTTCAAAGGACGTTTGGTAATCCGTTTGATATCCGTGCTGTTGGCCGTCTTTCTTGTTTTTCACATAATCTTTGTAGGACTGCTCAATATAATGTTTAAAATCTTTGTTGATCTTGTTTTGGAGAGATTTGGTGCTTACATTTGAAACCTGCGGGTATTTCAAAGCCTTAATGTTTTTGTACGTATGGCTCGTGACCGTCGGTTTTTTTTCATTTGCCGCGTGTGCAGAAGGAAGTGCGGCCGCACTGTATAGCGCAAAAAACAATACCCCTGTCATCAACATTCCGAACGCTTTAAACACTGTTTTTTTGTTCATAAGAACCCTCCTTAATCTGTCATTTTTTATAATACCCATTTTGAAATCAGGTACACATGATAGACCGGTGAACTCGATAAAAAGTTTCTGTTTTTGGAAATAAAAATTGAAAAATATTCTAATTCAACCTGTTCGTTCAACACCTTGTTGACTGTTTGAACGGCTGTCTTGACGAAAAATTCACACATTGATTCGATACGCCCTCCGGTTTAACAGCAGATGAAGAAAATGAAAAAACCAAAGAGTTTTTTTAAACCCATTGACATTTTTATAAAAAGTATTAATATTAAAACTATTAAAAAATCGCATAAAAAGGTTTTCCTTATCAAGAGTGGTGGAGGGACTGGCCCTGTGAAACCCGGCAACCGCTGTCTATGACAGAATGGTGCTAAATCCTTAAGAGCATGTTCGTGCTCTTGAAGATAAGGAGGAGATTGAATATATCAAGCTCTTCCTTATCGGGAAGAGCTTTTTTATGTCTATAAAGAAAGAGGGATGAAGCATGACACAATCAACCGATGTACTGAAGCAAACGCCAGGAAGAAAAATTGGACCGTACAGAGCTGATCAGGTGGGAAGCCTTTTAAGGTCTGAGCCTGTAAAAAAAGCGCGCCTCCAAAAAGCGAACGGCGAAATTAGCGCTGAACAACTGCGCGAAGTCGAAAACGAAGAGATTAAGCGCATTGTCGAAAAGCAAAAAGAAATTGGTCTTAAAGCCGTCACAGACGGGGAATTCCGCAGGTCATGGTGGCATTTCGATTTTCTTGAAGGACTTGACGGCGTAGAAGGATATACAGCGGACAAGGGCATTCAATTTCATAATGTTGAAACGAAGCCGCGCGGCATTAAAGTAACAAGCAAAGTCGATTTTACAAACCATCCGATGCTGGAAGATTATAAATTTCTTCATCAAGTTGCGGGAACACATACGCCGAAAATGACGATTCCGAGCCCGAATATGCTGTTTTTCAGAGGAAAGCTTGGAGAAAGTCCGTACGAAAATCTGGATGAGTTCCATCACGATGTGGCGCAGGCATACAAAAAAGCGATCCGCGCATTTTACGATGCTGGCTGCCGCTATTTGCAGCTGGATGACACGGCCTGGTCCGTATTTTTCTCAGAAAAAGGACAAGAGCAGATCAAAGCCTTCGGGCGTGAAGCGGATGAGCTCCGCGAGTCCTTTGCCAATACAATCAATGAAGCAATTGCAGGACGTCCCGACGATTTGACGGTGACGATGCATATTTGCCGCGGCAACTTCAAGTCGACATGGGTGGCAGAAGGCGGCTACGACGCAGCTGCAGAAACGATCTTTGACGGACTAAACTTAGACGGACTTTTCCTTGAATTTGATGATGAGCGCTCCGGCGGCTTCGAACCGCTTCGCTATGTCAAACGGAAAGACTTGCAGATCGTCCTCGGTCTCATCACATCCAAATTCGGAGAGCTTGAAAACCCGGATGCCATTAAGCGGCGCATAGAAGAGGCTTCCCGCTTCGTCGACCTGAACCAGTTGTGCTTGAGCCCGCAGTGCGGCTTTGCCTCCACAGAAGAAGGCAATCTCCTGACAGAAGAGCAGCAATGGGAAAAACTGCGTCATGTCGTCGAGATCGCAGAAGATGTATGGAAATAACACCTCACCTCATATTTTGAGACATGCTTTTGACGGCATGTCTCTTTTTTTTGCCCCTCTATACAATTTAAAATTCCTTCTTGATTTGTTCATAGTTTGATCATATTTGGCTTCTATAATGCTCTTTAGTGAGGTGATCGAACAATGATTAAGAAAAGGAAAATCGATATATTCCTGGTCTTCATTCTTGTATTATCAGCAGCTTTAAACTTGTACGGCATCTGGAATAATGACACAGACAACGCCTACTATACGGCGGCCGTTGAAAGTATGACCCAAAGCTTTCATAACTTCTTTTACGCATCATTTGATCCGGCAGGCTTTGTAACAGTTGATAAACCGCCTGTCGCACTCTGGATTCAAACACTCTTTGCACTTGTGTTCGGCGTGCACGGCTGGAGCGTCGTTCTCCCTGAAGCCATTGCCGAAGTGATTTCCGTAGCACTCTTGTACTTCATTGTAAAACCTACCTTTGGCAAAACGGCGGCCAGAATTTCAGCTCTTATTATGGCGTGTACGCCGATTGCCGTTGCGGTCAGCCATACAAACAACGTCGACAGCATTCTCGTTCTTTGCTTGATGATTGCAACCTGGATGTTGTTCAAAGCAGTCCGCAAAGGAAAAATCGGCTGGCTGCTCGGCGCATTCTGTATGGTCGGTGTCGGCTTTAACGTCAAAATGCTGCAAGCTTACATGGTATTACCGGCATTCCTGCTGTTTTACATGATTGCAGCAAAAACGACGATTCGCAAAAAAATTGTGTCCCTTATCACAGCCATGATCGTTCTGGCAGGCGTTTCCGTTTCCTGGGCAGTTGTCGTCGACAGCCAGCCGGAGAGTTCGCGCCCTTATATCGGAAGCAGCCAGACCAACTCTGTCCTTGAGCTGGCGTTTGGCTACAACGGCATCCAGCGTCTCACAGGGCAAAACGGTGCAGACGGGGGCGGAACCTCCTCATCTGATCAAGATCAAAAGACCCAGCAGGAGGAAACGCCGCAACAGCAAAGCGGCGATACCGAAACCAACTCAGACTCGGCAAATAGACAAATGGCTCCGCCAAACGGGGGCGAGATGCCTTCAGGCGGACCGGACGGCCAGCAGGGTGATGTCCAAAGCGGCGGCGGCGGTCCCGGTGGCGGCACGAGCGGCATGTTTGGCACAGGAAACCCGGGCCCTCTCAGACTATTCCAATCTGAGCTTTCCGGACAGGCAAGCTGGTTGATCCCGTTTGTACTCTTCGGCATCATCGGTTTGCTGATCACGGGCCTTCGCAGGCAAAGAAAATTCAATGAAACAACGACTGAAACGATTTTCTGGATGATGTGGCTTCTGCCGGTCGCTGCATTCTTCAGTGTCGCAGGATTCTTCCATCATTACTATCTGATTATGCTGGCAGCACCGATTGCCGCTTTGTCAGGTGCAGGCTGGACGGCGCTCGTTCGCCTCTATCAGGAAGAAAGCCGCTGGAAAAAACAGCTTCTGCCGATCGGAATTTTGCTGACAACCGCATTTGAATTGTACATTATTTTGAGTCCTTATTTCAGCAAAATCGGCATCATCTGGAGCATACTGATCGGCGCTTTCGGCATTGTCACAAGCTGTCTTCTCATCTTTCTCAAGAAAGGAAAGTCATTCAGCTACTATGTATCACTTGCAGCGCTGCTCGGCATGCTGATCGGACCTTTCTACTGGACAACGGCGACGCTTGCTGACGGTGTAAACGGCATGATTCCACAGGCCGGACCTAAATCCGCACAATCATTTGGCGGCGGTAGCGGTAAGATGCAGAATAACAACGGCGGCGGACCTCCCGGATTTAACAGCCAAGACGGCCAAACAGACAGTGATCAAAACAACCATAATGGACCTGGCTTCGGTCCTGGTTCAAACAGCAACGATTCTTCAGCAGATACCGGTTCCGGACAAAACAGCCAAAAGCAGAATGACGAAGGGGCAAACGGTCGTCAACAAGGCGGACCAAGCGGCGGCAGCCCTGGAAGCGGCGAGTCAGTCGATGAAGAACTGTTGAGCTACCTTGAAAAAAACAACACTGGTGAAAAATATTTATTTGCAGTCTCCAGCGCAACGTCTGCTCAATCTTACATCATCAAAACAGGCAAAGCTGTGATGGCGATGGGCGGATTCTCTGGAAGCGACCCGATTTTAACGGTTGAAAAACTTGAGAAGCTCGTCAAAAACGGAGAAGTCAAGTACTTCATGATCGGCGACGGCCGAGGTCAGGACAATTCAGAAATCACCAACTGGATTAAAGAAAACGGAAAAGAAATTTCAAAAAGCGAATACAGCAGCTCTTCTTCAGATAACGATTCCCAGTCAGGCGGACCTGGCGGAAATCAGACGCTTTATAAAGTGGAGCTTGATTGATGAAAGGAAAGTGATGAACATGCAGAAACGAGTCACATTTTCAATCGTAGTCCCTGTCTACAACGAAGCGGAGGTGCTTCAAAGCACCTATGACCGATTAAAAACCGTCATGGACTCGACAGGCGATCCCTATGAACTGATTTTTGTAAACGACGGTTCAAGCGATGACAGCATTCACATGCTGAAGTCGCTTGCTCAGTCAGACCCGGCAGTAAAATGCATCAATTTCTCAAGAAACTTCGGTCATCAGATCGCGATTACGGCCGGCACGGACTATGCTGCCGGCGAGGCGATCGTTGTGATCGACGCCGATTTGCAGGATCCTCCTGAATTGATTTTGGAAATGGCAGAAAAATGGCGCCAAGGCTTTGACGTTGTATACGCCGTCCGCACAAAGCGCGAAGGAGAAACATTTTTCAAAAAGCAAACGGCCGCCATGTTCTACCGTATTTTAAGAAAACTCACAGACGTTGATATCCCAGTGGATACGGGAGACTTCCGGCTCATGGACCGGAAGGTGGTCAATGAAATGAACAAGCTGAAAGAAAAAAATCCGTTCGTCCGCGGCCTTGTCAGCTGGCTCGGATTCAAGCAGACCGCCGTCTATTACGAGCGCCACGAACGGCTTGCAGGGGAAACGAAGTACCCGCTGAAAAAAATGCTGAAGCTTTCGCTCGACGGCATCACTTCATTTTCCTTTCAGCCGCTGAAACTCGCAAGCTACTCAGGAATCGCGCTGTCAGCGGTCGGCTTTATATATGCCTTCATCGTCGTCTGCATGAAGCTGTTTACGACAAGCACCATTACAGGATGGTCGTCGATGATTATTCTGCAATGCTTGTTCAGCGGATTTATTCTGATCATCCTCGGAGCAATCGGCGAATACATCGGCCGCATTTATGACGAGGTGAAAGACAGGCCGCTATATATCATTGACGGCAAATACGGATTTGAAGAACAACGGCGGGCGGCAGCTCCGCAGCGCCATATGATGTAGAAGACGAGAGATCCAAAAGGAGGGATTCCGATGAGCATACTAGTTGTCGGGGGAGCCGGTTATATCGGTTCCCATGCCGTTTACACGTTAATTGAGAAAAAAGAAAAAGTCGTTGTTGTGGATTCCCTGGCGACGGGACACGCGGAAGCCGTTCACCCCGAAGCTACGTTTTATAAAGGGGACATTCGCGACCGGCATTTTCTCAAGCAAGTATTTGAAAACGAGGACATTGAAGCCGTCATGCATTTCGCAGCATCTCCCATTCCATCACAGTCGAATAGCGTTTTTTCTTCTTTCAACGAAAACCTGACAGGCATGGAAACCCTGCTTGACGTGATGAAAGAATACGATGTCAGCCGGATCGTTTTCGCTTCAAGCGTTGCAGTCTACGGCTGTCCGCAGGACCTCCCTGTCACGGAAGAAACTGAACCTGAACCCGTTCACCCGCACGGCAAGGTCAAATGGATGATGGAGAAAATGCTGATGGAAGCGGAAAAAGCGTACGGCCTGAAATATGTGATCCTCCGCTCTTTCAATCCGTGCGGTGCCCACCCATCCGCCATCATCGGCGAAGACTGGGGGAATGAAACACATCTCATTTCAAATGTTCTGCGAACTGCTCTCGGACACCTTCCTTTTGTTCACATAGATCACCCTGAAAACGTAACAGGCTTCCGCGATTATGTTCATGTGCAGGATTTGGCAGAAGCACACGTGCTCGCCATCAGCCATTTGCGGAATGGAAAGGATAGCCGGATCTACAATCTCAGCTATGGCGAAAGCTACTCCGCTGAACAAATCATCCTTGCCGCCCAATATGTCACAGGCATCCCTCTCATCGCCGCAAAGCTGACAGAAACGGACATCGATTCACAAGCAACATTTGCCACTTCTTCTTCCAGAGCCAGAAAAGAATTAGGCTGGACCCCACAGCACAACAGCCTGATCGCAATCATCCGCGACGCCTGGAACTGGCACTCTGCGAATCCGAATGGATATGCGTCGGAGAAGGTGAAGCAAGGGTGAAAAATGAACTGCACCCCCTATCGTTAGATAGTGTCTAACGATGGAGGTGCAGTTTTTTCTTATGATAAATGTATACTGTAAGTCTAATCGATCAAGTAAGCAGTCGGGTGTTTTTTGTCCTGCAAATCAATCAGCATATCAATATATCCCGAGCCATACCAGATGAAATCATATGAAAATTGGATAGCCACATAATTTTTATTAAAATATTTAATTTCAGCTGAATTTACTTTTTTCACTTTCAAACCTGCTCCGTCAAAAGCCTTTTCAAAATCCAAATTAAATTGCACTTCATCCTTATGATTTCTTTTTAGATAATTTTCCACAGTTTGAATGCGCTGGACACCTTCAGACATGATATCCTTGTCTTCAGCCCCGTTGAGATATACATATTTGCCGTCTTCGCTTAAATAATCATCCTTACTGATTTTTCTGACTAGGTTTGTCTTTTTTTCGAAAATGTATTTGTCAAATAAGTGTAGATAGGATCCATCCTCCGCCACCTTTGGAAAAACAGACAGGTAATCATTTAGTTTTCCTGACTCGATTGTTGCGGGCAATTCATCTTTATTGACAATCTGGTATTTTAAAAGATTTTGTTTTAAAAATATATAATATGTCTTCGTATCTCCATCGCCTGTATAATCCTTTACTCCAATAAGCATGTTTTTTTTATCAATAGCATAAAGATAGAGATAAATATCTTCAGAATCAGCAGTTGCTTTTATAGGCAGCTTTATCTTTTTTTCGCCTAACTCAGTTTGCACTTGCAGCATATTTTTATGATCTAACCGCAACTTGGGCAGCTGACGTCCTATTATATAGCGAATGGGCCCTTTGGCATCCAAAAACCTGCTATTGTTTATGTGAGAGTAAAACATTTGATCAGATGAAAAAATTACCGCATATGAATCCTGAAGCTCTTTATCTGTATATTGATAATAACGAAGCCCACCCTTATCACCGCGCATCACCGTATACTTATGATTTTCATGCCTTAACGTCGCATCGCCCGCTAATCCACTTTCAATTCTCATATACTCTTTAAATGCCGGACTGTCTTCTTTTGGATATCCTTTTTGATATGTGAATGCATCATCGTCTTTTCCGCAGTTGGTGATCACCAGCGAGCATATTATGAAAATGCCTAAGTATATAAACCATCTTTTTTTCATTGAGTGTTTCTATCCTTTATGTTCCTTTTTATTTGAGTTCCAAAAATTACAGAAGGCTTGTCCCAATTTTGTGGCCTACCTTTGTCAAATAAGAAAAGGACTGAATAAAAACTCTTCAGTCCCTCTATGATTCAATTCCTAAATCAACTAAGTAAGCCGTTGGCTGTTTTTTGTTTTTTTGTAAATCGATTAGTACATTAACAGCTCCTGCTGTCCCAATTGGCTTCCCATGATAGGAAATATACAAAACTACATAATCCTTATTAAAATAATGAATATTAGCTATCCTCGCATCGCCCGCGTTAAAATCCATCTCTTTTGCAATTTGTTTGAAGTCAATCTTAAACTGAGCTTCATATTTTTCATTTCCTTTTAGATAATTATCCACTGTTTGTATCTGTTGAATACCGTCAGCCATTACATTTGTTTCTTTTTCTTTAGCTCCGTTAATATAAACATACTCACCGTCTTTGCTCAGAATATCAGTGTCTTTAATTTTCCGGACTTTATTCGTCTTTTTATCGAAAATGTATTTATCGAATAACTTACGATATGCTCCATTCTTCGCTACATTTGGAAAAACGGATAAGTATTCCTTCAGTTTCCCAGATTCAATTGTTGCATTTAATTCCTCTTCTTTGACAATGCTGTGTTTTGAAAAATCTCGTTTTAAAAAAAGATAATATATTTGTCTGTCTCCTAAGTCACCATTTTTTAATTTTTCATATACTTCTACTTGTATCAGCATGCTGTCTTTGCTAACAGCTGCTAACGCCAAATGTACTTTTTTGCCTTTGGCTGATGGAAACTCTAATTTTTTTTCTCCTCTTTTTGTTTTAATTTTTAGGACATTATTTTTGTCTAATGTCATTTCCGGCAGATTACGTTCTATTTTATTGTGGATAAGTTTTTCTTTAGTTAGAAATTCAGTTGTTTTCAAATCATATAATTTTTCTGCAGGATATTTTTTAGCCGAAAGAAAAGGGCTGTAAAAGTCTTCTAGTTCTTTATCCGTATATTGATAATACCGTAGCCCTTTTTTATCACTGCGCATGATCGTATATGTATGATTTTCATAACTCAAAGTTGCGTCTGTCGCTAAATCAAGTTCATGTCTCATAAATTCTCTAAATGCCGGACTGTCTTTTGGTAAACCCTTTTTATAGATGACCCCTTCATCGTCTTTTCCACAACCGGTTACTAACATTAAAAATATCAGTACGATACTTATACTCACAAACTGTTTTTTTACCATTGGCCTCTCCTATTCTGCTTCTTTTTTGTTAACCTCTCGAATCAAGTCAACAAATTCAGAGTCTTCAACTTCATAAATATGTCCAGGTTTGGTAACCCCGGAACCTTTTACTTCAATCTCTGGCTTTTCATCAATAAGATCGCCTAATATGTCACCATGTTGACTTTCGACTGAAACGATATCATCACTGTTTATTTTATGTTTTCCGCTTGCGGTATAGTAAGGGGAAAAACTCACAGTATCCTCTGTTCTGTATCCCGCCGCAGCGGTAATGTCCATTTTCTGAAGCTTTTGATACACCTCAGGATTGGCAGATTTTAAATGATTAATGTCTTCAGTCATCGCTTCACTGTCCATATCAGTGTAGGCATTACTGTAGTCTTTTCCATTATCATTGTTTTTGTTCTCTTCATTAAAATCTAAATAATCACTCGTATTCATAGTATCTCTTCCAGCAGCATTGTCTGCAAGCCAGCGTGCTCTATTAGCCCCGGTAGCTAAGAGGTTTTTATCATAAGGGGTTCCGATTGTTGTGATGCTTCGTACATGATCAGGGTAATCCATCGCAAATTGCAGCGATCTTCTCCCTCCATAACTGTGGCCGAACATATCGATCTTTGTCGTATCATTCATCAGCCCCATCTCATTCAGCTTTTCAGCTAAATCGTCACTTGTTGCCTGGCGATGTTCATTTGGTTCATTTGTGTCATAAACAATATGGAGACGACCGTTTGTGTTAAAAATTTCAAGATCTTTTATCTCTTCATACGTTTCCTTTTTATATGTTTTTCCATATTTGTCAATATAATAGTATTCATAAACATATTCGTTTTTTTCATTTTTTGTAATACGAACGATAAGGTCGCCCTTTTGCGCAGCATTTTTTACGCTTGTATAGAAACCATTCCCACTATCCTCAATCCCATGCACATAAACAGAAACATTCTTATAATCCGAAAAATCGCCTTTCACATGGTTAACTGAATTATACAAGATTGAGATGTCTGTCAAAGCTTCGCGCATTGGGGCGCGGTGGGTGCGAACGGCGTTGGTGAAATCTTGTTCGACCTGGTCGATTGTATTTTTTAAGCTTTCATAGCGGCTCACTAAAACAACGGCTTCATTTCTAATATTGATGAGCTTGCTTTGTTCTTCCGGCGATGGGTCTTCTAAAGACTTTAACTTGCGTTGGGCAGCTTCTTGACAGTCTTTTAAATCCCTTATCCAATTGTTAATTTCAGATTTTATTTCTGCAACATTAAAGGTCATCACATTGCCTGATACAGGTGTTGACAGTTTGTTACCTTCAATAAATACCCATATTTTATTAAAAGCTTCTAGCAAACGGCTGGATTGAGCATGCTGCAGCATTCGATTTGCTCTTCTTTCATGGCTTTTGATAATGTTTGTGATTTCTGGCTCTCTATTATAATATGCCATAACTCTGTTTCCCTTCCATCATTTCACTCTTTGCAGTTGTTGTGAGATTACGTTATCGACGCGCTTTAATTCCTTAATGATGTTTTTGGCGTTTGCCGAAAGTTCTTTGACTCTTTTTTTAAGCTCCGTCATGATCGATTTGATGTGCGACTTTGCTTCAGACCAGACGTCATCGAATTTTTCCCACGGAAACTCTGTTTCATACATCATTTCTCTGAGCATTGTGTCAAAATGGTGCAAAACTTCATCAAGTCTGGATAGATTTGTTTCAAATTTTTCGGTTGCCTGGTGTAACGATTCACCGTTTACTTTAATTTCACTTTGAACTCTTTCAGCCGAAAACGTATGGTTTCTTTCTGAGCGTGACTGCGGCTGAACATTGGCCGGTTTGTCGGATTCGTCCGTTAGTTCAACCGCTTTTGCAAAACACCGCACACTGTCTGCAAAATATAATAAACAGCTGCTCGCTTTACTGAAAAAGTTGATGTTGTCGCTCATTTTTTTCTGCAGGGCTGCTGCAGCTTTTCCGCTGTGCCGGTCTAATTCTTCACGAAAAAACACCATGTTCTCAAATACATGGCTAAAGGCGTTTTCCAGCTGACTGATGGTTCCCGCAGCCTTATGTGGAAGTTCTTTGTTGAAGCGAAAATGTCCCATCGTCATTGCTCCTTATTTTCGTTTTTTCCTGCTTCAGCTTCTGTTAGCAACTCATCAAGCTGCAATTCTTTTTGATCTACATATCCGTAATGGTACACAACTTCTATATCTTGTTTATTAAATAAAACTAGCTGCTCTTTCGGATCGGTAAAACCGTTTGGATAGTCGACAGCTGCATAATCTCTGATCACGTGATTTGTTTCAGAAAACATTTGCCGCCCGATGATAAGCAGACGTCTTGAATCATTATGTAAGCCGACAACACTGCCGACAGGAAGATAGTTCTTTTTTAACAGCATAATTGATTATCCCTCTTTTTCTCTGAATTTGGACATATATACAAGTTGTAAAAACATAGGAAAATCATAGCAAAAAAGTTTCATTCCATTCAACGAACTAAAGTACCGTGAAATTATACCTATTAGAATTAAAGACTTTTGATTTAATATTCTTTCTTTGCGTAAGGTTTGGTCGGTGTCATTAGTATGTTGAAATGAGGCCTTAGCACTGAAGCGATCTATCATACTTACGGGAACTTTCAAATAAAGTTTCACAAAAAAACCGCCATAATAGGCGGCATCATGAGATATAAAGCGCAATCCACTTACGATTCTCCTCTAATAAAAAGAATCTTATCACCTTCCATTTTTCGTCTGTTGTTCTGTGCATCGTCACTCCAATCATTTTCCCCGCTTGAAAAGCCGGCTTTAAAAGACTAAGCAACAAGCGCCCTGCACCCTCTCCTAGACATGACTTCATTTAAAAAATTATTGTGAAAATATATTTTTAGCTTGAATTTTACACAATCTCGAGATAAAATACAGTCAAAATAATAGAAGCTCACTTCTTGTATATAATCAGTAATAGGGTCTGATTGTTTCTACCTGGCAACCGTAAATCGCCAGACTACAAGGAAGTTTGAATAGATTTGACCATGTAAAAAGTGTATTGCGCAAACAATATATCTATTTTTCATTTGCTCTTATTTTTCATGCTTTCTTTATCGGAACCCATGAAAAGTAAGAGCTTTTTTATTTTCAAAAAACATTCGGGAGTTGGCATCATGTATTTTCTCATTAACATTCTAGGCATTTTCATTGTCATGTCTGTGATTTATTTTTGTTCCCCGCAAAAGAAAAGCGTAAAATGGAGGCCGATTCTCTCCCTTTTCATCGTTGAGCTTTTGGTGACGTGGTTTATGCTTGGGACAAAAATCGGCGGATGGGCTATCAACCTGATCGCTTCTTTCTTTTCGTGGCTGATCGCTTGTGCAAGCGACGGTATCGCGTTTGCCTTTCCGTCCGTGATGGGCAATGAAACCGTTGACTTTTTCTTCAGCGCCTTGCTGCCGATCATCTTTGTCGTGACATTTTTTGATATACTGGCTTATTTCGGAATTTTAACATGGATGATTGATAAGATCGGCTGGGTGATTTCGAAAGTCTCGCGCCTTCCTAAATTAGAAAGTTTCTTTTCGATTCAAATGATGTTTCTGGGCAATACTGAAGCGCTCGCCGTCATTCGCGGGCAATTGGCCGTATTAAAGGACAACCGCCTGCTGACGTTCGGCATCATGAGCATGAGCAGTATCAGCGGATCGATTCTCGGGTCTTATTTAACGATGGTTCCCGCAACATACGTATTTACTGCGATTCCGTTGAACTGCTTAAATGCGTTGATCTTAGCAAGCATTTTAAATCCTGTGGACGTCACTAAGGATGAAGACATCATTTACGTACCGCCAAAAGAAGAGAAAAAGGACTTTTTCTCAACGATTTCAAACAGCATGATGGTCGGAATGAATATGGTCATCGTCATTCTCGCCATGGTCATCGGATATGTCGCTTTAACCTCATGTTTAAACGGTATTTTGGGGTTGATCATGGACGGTTTGACGATTCAAAAAATCTTTTCTTACATCTTCAGTCCGTTCGCATTCCTGCTTGGACTGGCGCCGAGTGACGCGATGTATGTCGCACAGCTGATGGGCATGAAACTCGCCACAAACGAATTCGTCGCGATGATGGATTTAAAAACGCAGCTAGACGCGATTTCACCCCATACAGCAGCCGTGGCCACAACATTTTTGACGTCGTTTGCCAACTTCAGTACGATCGGGATGATCTATGGAACATACAATTCCTTATTTAACGGAGAAAAATCGGCGATTATCGGAAGAAATGTGTGGAAACTCCTTGTCAGCGGAATAGCGGTGTCGCTGTTGAGCGCGGGGATTGTCGGGCTGTTTGTGTGGTAACCGGCTTTTTAATCAATCATCTGTTATGCTTGCCATTCATTTGGCAAGTTTTTTTATTCGTTTTGTAAAGTATGCTTTACGTAAAGCTAACTTTACTATATAATTGGGTAAATGGTAAAATCACACACTGGTTATTAAATATGAGGTGGAAAAAGTTTCAATACTATTTATTAAGGAGGAGATGTCATGGCTTTGCGAAAAATCTATTACATCATTGGAGGATTGTTTGTCTTTATATTTCTTGCAAAAATGATCTTCGGCTTAGCTGCTGGTTCAGTATCTTTAATCGAACTTTTAATGTTTGGCACATTAGCTTTTTTAAGTTTTGCCGGAGGATATCTCTACCCGCAATTCAAACAAAAAGATGAAAGATCTCAACACATCAGACAAAAAGGAATGCAGTATTCCATGATCGCTTTATCCGTTTACCTTCTTGTGCTTATCATCGGAATGCAAATGGGCTTTATCACATTAGCAGGAATTGATGTGATCCGGATACTGGTTGCATTACAAATTATCACTGTATTTTCATCATGGATTATTTTATCCAGGAAGTTCTAAATTGTTTTTATTCAATATTTAAAAAAAGCACCCTTCCCACAGGGTGCTTAGAAACTCTTCACTTTTAAACTTGTCTATCCCAATGGCGGTGCTCGCCGATCGCTTCGACCAGCTTTTTGCCGAAGTCGTCTTTGCTCTTATCATCACGAGAGGTGATAATGCCCGGCTGTGCTGCCGCGTGGGACCCGGCGGCAGACAGCAGGAGATCGATCCCTTTGCCTGCGGCTCCGATCGCTTTATAATGTCCGAATGCTTCATTGACAAAATCCGAAGCGGCTTTATGCATTTGCAGGCGTTCTATGCTTTCTTGGCCGCCCGGAATATAAACGGCATCATACAGCACGGAATCGACCGTCTGCAAAGTGTTTCCGACTTCTATTTCTGTGCCGCCGGCCCCTTTGATCACACCGAGTGCCGAGCTGACAATGTCCGGCATGATACCGGCTTTCTTGAACTCTTTCAACACCCGGCTGAGGTCCTCATCATCAAAACCTTGTTCTGCTAGAATGGCGACGTTCCTTGTCTGCGGCAGTTTCACCGTGTTCTCCTGGCTGAGCGCAGGGGATTTGAACGTCACATTGGAGCCTTCGTCTTTTTCAGGGGGCTCTACGCCTACACCCGCAGCGATTTGCTTGGCAAGCTCCCTATCAACCCTGTTAAACATATGAACGACTTGGCGGCGGACGTCTTTGCTTTTGACCTTTCCGACTTCAAAGCGGAACGCCGAAATGATATGTTCTTTTTCAACGGGAGACATGCTGTTCCAAAACAGCTTCGCTTGCGAATAGTGATCGTTAAAGCTTTCGCTGCGCTGGCGGATTTTTTTGCCCTCGACTTTTTCCTCGTAGTGCACATACCCGCCTTCTTCCTCTGAAGCCGGCGCCGGGTCGTTGTTTTGAAGCGAATTTTTATGATAAGCGACAGGCCCTTTGTTAATCGTCATCCTGTGATAGCCGTCATACTGGTTGTTATGGAACGGACAAACCGGCCTGTTGATCGGAATTTCGTGAAAGTTCGGACCTCCCAATCGGATCAGCTGTGTATCCGTATAAGAAAAGAGCCGGCCCTGCAATAGCGGATCGTTTGTGAAATCGATCCCCGGCACAACATGGCCCGGATGGAAAGCGGCCTGTTCGGTTTCCGCAAAAACGTTATCCTGGTTTCGATTCAGCGTCATTTTGCCGATGGTTTTGACAGGGACGATTTCTTCCGGCCAAAGCTTTGTCGGGTCAAGGATATCGAAGTCAAACTTGAACTCGTCTTCTTCGTCAATCATTTGCACGCCGAGCTCATACTCCACTTCATCGCCTCTTTCGATCGCTTCCCACAGATCGCGGCGGTGATAGTCGGGATCTTTTCCGGCGATTGTCTGCGCTTCGTCCCAAACGAGCGAGTGGACGCCGAGGACGGGCTTCCAGTGAAATTTAACAAAGCGCGCCTTGCCTTCTTCATTTACAAACCTGAACGTATGAACGCCGAAGCCTTCCATCATCCTGTAGCTTCGCGGAATCGCCCTGTCAGACATTGCCCACATGATCATGTGAGCTGTTTCTTCATTGTTGGCGACAAAGTCCCAAAACGTATCGTGCGCCGTAGAAGCCTGCGGCATTTCGTTATTCGGTTCCGGCTTAAAGGCGTGCACCAGATCAGGGAACTTGATGGCATCCTGAATGAAGAAAACGGGGATGTTGTTGCCGACAAGGTCGTAGTTCCCTTCTTCTGTATAAAACTTTGTCGCGAATCCTCTGACATCGCGGACGGTATCACCCGAGCCCCTGGAACCGGCTACAGTCGAGAACCTGACAAACACCGGTGTTTTCACTGACGGATCTTGAAGAAACTTTGCTTTCGTATATTCCGTCATCGGCTCGTAAACCTGGAAATAGCCATGCGCGCCAAAACCCCTCGCATGGACGACGCGCTCCGGAATCCGTTCATGGTCAAAATGGGTCATTTTTTCACGGAAATGAAAGTCCTCCATCAGCGTCGGACCGCGCGCACCTGCTTTTAAGGAGTGCTCGTCTTCAGATATGCGTAAACCTTGGTTCGTCGTCATTTTTTTGCCCCGGTTGTCAGACCGGTACTGTTCAAGTTGTTGATCCTTGCTGTGCTCATTGACGTTGCCGCGGCCATCATTGTTATTCACTTGTCATCCCTCCTCATTTCTATTCCCTATGTAGTTGATCTGGAATGCTATTTTAAGATTTACCCTGTCTGTCCGCGAGTTAAACACGACACTCGTTAAAGGTAGATGTATTTTTTTAATAAATTCAAAGTTTGGACAAGAAGCGATCTGCTGATCACTTCTTGTCCCTCTCCTCCCTTTGACAAAAACGAATTAAACCGATTTTAAAGGTACACATATTTCGCAATACGGGTTGTTCACCATATCCCCCATGTATTTTTCCATCATTGGTCTATTGTCCAATTGATATTCATTGTTTTGCAGGGATGAAAAAATATCAGAATATGCTTTTTGAATGTCTTCCGCTGTATGTTTAACATCGTAAATCAGGTATTTTCCGCCAGAAATTTCGCCTTTAAAAACTGATTCATCGACTTGATAATCATGCGGTATCACAATACAAGCATCAAATCTACACTGATCAGGAGGTGTTGTTTCCGGGTTATCCTGTGGAATCGCAAACAAAATAGCAGACTCAAGAAGACCTTTTTCCTTAGCCCATTTTTTTAACGCCTCCATGACCTCAATATTGGCAGGACCGTACGGACCAACTCGGCGCATATAAGCAATACGATAGTTTGGAAGTGTTTCAACTTTGAATGTCATAGATTCTTTCTTCCTTTCCTGATTGTTGTTCATTCCGTTTCGAATGTAACACGCTTTAAAAATAGATACATTCATATTTTTAAAATTTTCTGTATTTTAATTCAAAAAAGAGGATATTCAGAGATCATCTGAACATCCTCTTTCTTTGTTTAATCGAGTGTTTCCCCGTTTGAAGCAATCAGGTCTTTATACCAGTAAAAGCTTTTTTTGCGAATGCGGCGCAAGTCTTTCAAGTCAAATTCATCGCGGTTCACATAAATAAATCCGTAGCGTTTTGAACAGCCTTGATGGGTTGAAATCAAGTCGATGGCGGACCATGGGGAGTAGCCGAAAACATCGACTCCATCCGTGATCGCCAGCTGAATTTGCTTGATATGCTCCTTTAAATAATCGATGCGGTAGTCGTCATTTACGACATCTCCGTCTTCAAGCTGATCAAACGCGCCGAGGCCGTTCTCAGTGACGATCAGCGGTAGCTGATAGCGGTCGTAAATTTCGCGCAGCGTCGAACGGAAACCGACAGGGTCGATCTCCCAGCCAAATGCGTTTTTCTTTAGGTGCGGATTGCTACTTCCCCTGTATACGCCTTCTTCTCCCGTCTGCAAATGCTGGTCGCCGCCTCGCGCAGCCGTGTCGCTACCGTCACCCCTGCTCGCTTCAGCCGTTTGCGATGTATAGTAGTTAAATGCGATAAAGTCCGGTTTGGCTGACCGCAGAATGTCCATATCCCCTTCGGCGATGACCGGCGTGCAGCCTTTTTCTTTCATATATGCCCATGCCGTTGTATTGTATCGCCCGAACACGGCCATATCCAAGTAAAGCCAGTTGCGAATCGCATTATAGTTAAAAGCCGCCAGCACGTCCTCCGGTTTCGAAGAAGCGGGATAGATGAGCGCGATATTAGGCGCAGGACCGATTTTTGCTTCCGGCAGCATCTCATGGCAAAGCTTGATCGCTTTCGCCTGTGCGACGAGCATGTGATGGTTTTGCTGATAAAGCTCTTTTTTCGGATTTTCCAAGTTCGGATCGAGTGTACCGAGTGCAGACCCGTGGAGAATCATCATATTTTGCTCGTTGATGGTCAACCAGTATTTGACGCGGTCTCCGTAGCTTTCAAAAAGGATCTTCGCATACTTTTCAAAGGCATCAATCGTGGCCCTGTCCGACCAGCCGCCTTTTTTCTGCAAAGCATTCGGCAAATCGAAGTGGTACATCGTAACAATCGGTTCGATTCCATGCTTCAGGAGCTCATCGATCAAACGGCTGTAAAATTCGATGCCCTTCGAATTAATATCGCCGTCCCCGTCCGGAATGATGCGCGTCCAGGCAATCGAAAAACGGTACGCTTTGAAGCCCATTTCCGCAAACAAAGCGATATCTTCTTTATAGCGGTGGTAATGGTCGCTTGCGACTTTAAAATCGGTTGTCCCTTCTGGGTAGCTTTCGCGCGCGTCGATGACAGAAGGCCCTTTTCCATCTTCATTCCAAGCGCCTTCCACTTGATAAGCAGAAGTAGACGCGCCCCACAAAAAATCTTCCGGGAATTGAGTTAATGTTTTATATTTCATGATTTTTTTCCTCCCATGGTGATGAAATTAAAGTGATGATCAGTTCTTCAGTTTTCACCTTTTTTTGATCCGTTGGAATGATATCCGTGTATTGACCGGAATTTGTAACGATGATCGGCGTTTTCACGTCAAACCCTTCTTCTTTCAAAGCGTCCAGATCGAATTCTGCGAGTATATCACCCCGTTTCACTTTTTGCCCCTGCACGACTTTAGAATTGAAGTGCTTTCCATCGAGTCTGACCGTGTCCATTCCGATATGAATCAAAACCTCTGCTCCGCTTTCTGACGTTATGCCGTATGCGTGACCCGTCGGAAATGCCGTTGTCACGATGCCGTCCGCAGGGGCGGCGACAACGCCTTTTGACGGAAGCACCGCGATTCCTTCTCCAAGCGCCCCCGATGCAAACACTTTATCTGATACTTCTGTTAACGGCAGGACTTCTCCTTGCAGAGGGCTGTAAATTGGTTCACCGGCGCTTTTTTCAACGGGCTGCTCTTTCGTCTCCTCCACAGGGTCGTCAAAGCCGACAATGTAAGTGAGCAAAATCGATAAAATAAATGAAACTGAAATTCCGATGATGAAGCCGAGAAAGCCCGGTCCGTAAAAAATCGGAATCGTCAACAAGCCCGGAGCGCCGGAAGCGAGGGCGACGCTGCCGGAGTATCCGATAATGGCCCCGCCTGCCGCCGCACTGATGACACCGCATACAAATGGCCTTTTCAGCCTGAGCGTCACCCCGTAGACAGCCGGCTCTGTAATCCCGAATATCCCGGTAACGGCAGCTGATCCTGCCAATGCCTTCAGCTTCTTGTTTTTCGTCTTCAGCATGACGCCAAATGCGGCACCTGTTTGGGCAAACACGGCGGCTGCCGTCGCCGGCTTGATGTAGTCCTTGCCGTGGACAGCAATGTTGTTCAAAATGACAGGGACGATCCCCCAGTGAATGCCGAAGATGACAAGGATTTGCCATAAGGCCGCGATAATCGCTCCTGCCAGAATCGGGCTGAGATCAAAAACGGACAAAATCGCAGCCGCGATCCCGTTCCCTGTGTAAACGCCGAGCGGTCCGAATACGATCAAGGTTAACGGCACCATCACCGTCAGGCAGATTAATGGGGTAATAAAGTTTTTCACGCTTTCATGAATAAAGCGCATACATAATCTTTCAAGATAGCTCATCACAAATACCGCAAGGATAATCGGGATAACGGTAGACGTATAATTCATCAAGACGACCGGAATGCCGAAAAACTCTGTCTGGGCGCCGCTGTTTTTCAGTTCGAGTATCGTTGGATAGATCAGCGCCCCGGCAATCGTCAGCGCTATGAACGGGTTCGCTCCGAATTTTTTGGCGGCCGTAACGGCGAGCAGCAAAGGCAGGAAATAAAACAGGCTGTCGGCTGCCGCGTAAAGAATCGTATATGTCGTCTCTTCCGGCGAGAGCCAGCCGGCGTTTGTACAAATCAAAAGCAGGCCTTTTAAAATCCCCGCTCCCGCCATGACGCCGAGCAGCGGAGTGAAAATGCTGGATACGACATCTACCAATCTACCGGCAAGGCTTCCTTTTTCTTTTTGACTGTGATCGGCCGCAGAACCTTCCAACAGTTGAGAGATCCGGCCGATTTCTTTATAGACCTCAGGAACATTATTGCCGATAACGACTTGAAATTGTCCGCCGCTCTCCACCACGGTTACCACGCCATCCGTATTTTCAAGCGCTTCCCTGTCTGCTTTGGAACGGTCTTTCAGTTTGAAGCGGAGCCTTGTCGCGCAATGGACTAGCGATACAACATTCTTCTCCCCGCCGACGCGCGCCAGAATTTTTTTTGCCACTGATTGAATATCCATCGTTGATCATCTCCTGTCTCTCCTAAAGCCCTATCAAGCTGTTAAAAAATAAAAAACCTAAACTAAAGCCTGCACAAAGAAGGCTTAGTTTAGGTTTTGCCTGCCGAACAGTAACAATCCCGTTTTAAGACATCATGAAAATAAAAAAACCTAAATCACTGTGAAAAACAAGGGCATAAGAGTCCCGCTTCACAGTCATTTAGGTTTTGCCTGCATCATCAGTAACAATCCTAACAACCTGTATAAATTGATGTAAGTAAAAAGTAGCATACATTTATCCAATTGTCAACGCTTTCATATTAGTATCATCCTCTATTTTTGATGAACGACCCGCTCGATATGAATCGTCAAATACAGAAGCTCTTCGTTTGTCAGCTGATGACCGTATTCTTTTTCGATGTACTGCCTGATTTTATTTGTACACACATAAGCATCACGATACTTATTTTTGACGGTTTCAAATAAAAAGTCGTCCCTGCTTTCCATATAGGTTCCGCTGAACAGCCGCTGCGCGAAAAATTTCAAATGGGTAATGAAGCGGTAATAGTGAAGCGATTCTTCGTCAAAGTCGATATGAAAGTGATATTTGACGATGCTTAAAATCTCCTGCATGACTTTCGTAATATTGACGATGTTCGGCATTTCTTCATTCAGCTCGGCGTTTACGATATGGAGCGCGATAAAGGCGGCTTCATCCTCCGGAAGAGCTGTCCCCGTCTTCTTTTCAATGATGGCCAGCGCCTCTTTGCCAATGGCGAACTCATCTTTATACAGCCGTTTCGTCTCCCAAAGCAGGGCGTTTTTAATATCCAGGCCCTTTTTATGCCGTTCGACGGCGAAATGAATATGGTCGGTCAGCGAGACATAAATGCTGTCATTCAGCTTTTTGCCGAGCTTTAATTTCGCATAAGAGATAATTTCTTCAGACATTTCCATAAATTCGATCGGAATTTCGTCCAACAGCGTCTTAAACCTTTCTGATACATCTTTATTATCAAGCCTGAAAATCTTCTCGATTCTGGATTCATCCACCGCTTCGCCAGGCTTTTTTTGAAAAGCGATTCCCCTGCCCATGACCACTAATTCCTGACCCTGTTCATTTAAAACACTGATCACATTGTTGTTGATCACTTTGGCAATTTTCACATCGCGCCACTCCCATCTTTTAAGGGGATTTTTTATCCTTCTTTTTTCATATGGTACACATTGATTGTACAACCTTTTTGGTCTAGGTCAATATGTTTCAGTCAACGTCCGAAATGTTTACATTTTACAGAATGCCCGTCAGTGCCCGATTTATAAAAAAAGAGCCGCAATGCGGCCCTGAAAAAATCCTCTTAAAAAATGAGCAAAATCCCCGCTGCGACTGACGCCAGACCCGCAAAATAAACGAAGTCTTTAACGGAAAGCCGCGCTGTTTGATAGTAGGTGCGGTCATTTGTACCGGTAAACCCTCTCGCTTCCATGGCAACAGCGATTCTTTCCGATTTGCGGATGCCTTGCGAAAACAACGGCAGTGCATAGCGAATAAACGCCTTCCAGCTGTTTTTTTGCTTATAGCCCCTGATTTTATGCGCTGCTTTCATTTGCGAAAGCTCCGACTGAAAAAGCGGGACAAAACGAAAGCCGGCCAACAAGCCATAGGCCCACTTAGGCGACAGTCTGCATTGATGAATCAGGCTCATAATAAACTGGGTCAAATCGGTTGTTGACGTAAACAAGAGACCGTATGTGACAAAGCCGAGCATCCGCAGCGCGATTGTCAGCCCATTGCCGACGCTTTCCTCGGTGACGCGGAACCAGGCCCATTCCCAAATCGTTTCTTCGCCTTTTCCGAAAGCAGCCATCATCCAAAAGACAAGAATAAAAAAGACGAGATAAGGCAATAGCCGTTTACTCAAATAAGACAAAGTCCATCCCCCGAAAAAAATTCCGATGACAACCGCAAACAGCCAAATGAAAAAAGTCGGTTTCGGATTTGAAACAAACATGAGAATGCACATGACCAGGAGGTGGGAAAAGAGCTTGGCGCTCGGGTTCAATGCCGAAAGAAGTGAACCATTGCTTTTCATACGGGAACCCTCTCCTTTCTTTCGTGCATGAGCCGGTAGTGAAGAGGCGGTATTAATGAAAAGCGGCGGACCAGGTCTTGATCAGAGAACAATTGATACGGCGTTCCTTGATATGCCGCTTTCCCTTGATGAAATACGATGACCTCGCCGGAATGCTCGTCGACGATGTCCATGTCATGCGTCACCATCACAATCGTCGTTCCCCGTTCCTGCCGCTCCTTTAACCGCTTGATCAATTCTTTCGCCGTCTTTTCGTCCTGACCGAATGTCGGCTCGTCAAGCAGCAGCAAATCCTGGTCAAACAAAAGCATCGTCGCAACGCTTAAACGTCGTTTCTGCCCGAGGCTTAATGTAAAGGGATGCGCTTTTTGATGAGCATCAAGCCCGAATTCCTGCAGCAATTCAGCTGTTTTCCTTTCGACCTGATCCTCCGGCCAGCCCCGCTGTCTCGCACCGAACGCGATCTCGTCAAACACCGTGTCCCGAATAAATTGAAGCTCGGGGTTTTGAAAGACAAAGCCGGCCTTCTCATAGAGCGTACGGTCGGACGATTTCTTCAGCTCCCGGTCCTCCAGATAAATGCGCCCTTTTTTGACCGCTTCAAGCCTGATCAGGCTTTTTAAAAACGTACTCTTTCCGCTGCCGTTCTCGCCGATGACCGAAATCCATTCACCCCTTGGAATCTCAAGGGTTATGCCGTCGGCCACGATCTTTTTCCGATATCCGATCGCTGCGTCCTCTGCGCGGATCAATATGTCCCTGTCTGCAGGCCTGTTTTTCGCCCCCTCCTCTTTCATTTTCAATGTAGAAGAGAGCTTGACGGCGAGCGGATGATCATCTTGTGTGATGACATCTTCCCATACCGCAGGGTACAGTTTCGGCTGCCAGATACCTGCCGCTTTCATTTCCGGCTGAAAATGTTTCACGATTTCTTCCGGCTTTCCGTCAGCGATGATCTGTCCCTTTCCATTGAAAAGAATGACGCGGTCCATCCACTCGATACAGCCGTCCAGCACGTGTTCGACGAACACCATCGTCTGTCCGTTTTTTCGGGAAACGTCACGGAGCAAGGCAAAGATGTCTTTCCGGCTGGCCGGGTCCAGCTGCGCCGTCGGCTCATCAAAAAACAGCACTTCAGGCTCCAAAGCGAGCAGGCACGCTAATGCCAGCCTCTGCTTCATACCGCCTGACAAGGTTTCGATCGGCGTTTTCTTATCTATCTTTAATCCGACCAGCTCCATCAGCTCCGAGATGATACCGTCCATATCTTTTGGGGGGACGGACCGGTTTTCAAGGCTAAAAGCGATTTCCTCATTGACATGAAGCATGCAGAACTGCGAATCCGGGTCCTGAAACATAACGCCGGCGCTCTTTCTGCGGTTGACTTCGCCGCTGACTTCAGCTTCGATATGTTCAGGAATAATGCCGGAAAGCACGGACAACAGCGTCGATTTGCCGCTTCCGCTCGGCCCGAGTATCAGCACTTTTTCTCCCTGCCCAATCGACAGCGAGACCCGGTCCAAGACAGGTTCAGGACGATGATAAAAACGGACGGAAAGGTTATTGCATCCGAGAAATGAACGCATCGGCATCATCCTTCTTCCGGTGTTCCTTCATGATCTCATACTGGTTCAGGACTCCTGTTTTCGCAAGCGCTTCGACAACGGCTTTTGCCAGCCAGCCGCCGAGTACAATGCCGCTGATGATTTGGATGATAAGCGTCAAGATCAGCGTTTGCGTCGTATAGTAGGCAAAACCGTTCGCCATCAGGCTGTATGTCATGCTCCCGACCGCGGCAAGCGCACCGGAAAGCATAAGGGTAAACAAGTTATAACGCTTATAGCGAAAAATCGCAAACGCGATTTCCGCACCGGCTCCCTGGAACACACCGATTAATAATGCTGACAACCCAAAGTGGCTGCCGGTCAGCAGTTCGACCGCAGCAGCTGCCGTCTCGGCAATCAGCGCCGCACCCGGTTTACGGATGATATAAGCGACAATCGGGCTGGCGATCACCCAAATGCCGAACATAAAGTTCGCTCCGACGGGCCCGACAATAGCTGAAACAGGGATCCACAAGGTGGACCACCCTAAATAAATGACGCCGCATGCAACGGACAAGATGACTGTCATGACGACTTCTTTCATGCTCCAATTCATCGTCTCACCGCCTCCATTTCAACAGGCCAATCTTCAACCGTATAAGCCATCTCCCAAAACCCGTATTCAAGCTGACAGCTTTGCAAAAAGAGCTCCTTCATTTTTTCTTTTTCAGCCTTTCCCGCTGTTTCGGCCCATTCATCCAGGCGAGCGCAAAACTTTGTCGTGATTGAATCGGTTCTGTTTCCGTAAAAACAGATCCAGTCATAAAATGGATGGGATGGATCAGGCTGAACATCTATCATCAGTTTTTTTCCGATCTCCCAATATGTCCACGGACAAGGCAGCAAGACGGCTAATATCTCTCCCAGCGTACCTTCGTGCGCCGCCGTCAGCATATGGCGGATATAATGATGGGCAGAAGGCGCAAGCGGATATCCCTGCAGAGATTCATACTCCACCCCCGCGGCCCGGCACAGGTTGTTGTGCGGATGCACTTCGCTGTTTAATACAAACGAAATCTGCTCATGAAACATCTCCATGTCTTTTCGGTTTTGACACTTGGAAATCGCAATTCCGTAGATTTGAATAAAGGCGTTCAAATACTCGTAATCTTGCTTTACATAATGAATAAGCTGCTCCTTTTTCAGCCTCCCGGACGCCAGCCCCAATACAAACGGATGCTCAAAAATGGCTTCAAAAATAGGGTCTGCCTCGCGGCGAAGTTCTGCGGAAAAACTCATGTAGATAGCCTCCTTAGCAATCGGTTTTATAAGGAAGGCACAGGGGGGCAAGCGGCTTTATATACAAAAAAGCCGCCCCAAAATGGAGCGGCCTTGGTATGATGAAATCATAAAGACACCGGCTCCACTTCCCTACGCTAGTATGAACTAGATCAGGTTCAAAGGGTCCAAGATCGCTTCTTGTCTCAGCCGGCTTACGGCTCCCCTAGTGGACTTCCTATTACATTAACTTTTACTCTACACATCAATGGTTATCATGTCAACCTAAGTTTTTTCAGTTTATTGTTGTATAGAACCGCCGGGTTTCATACAGAAGATGCAGCGATCAAAAATATTTATGGAAAAATGTTAATTTTCTGAAACATTTCCCGAGCTTGTTCGTCTAATATAGTGAAGACAAAAAAATTTGGAGGGGATATTTATGATGATGTTTATCTTGATTTTGACAATGGCTGTGTATTTGTTCTATTCTTTCAGCAAAGACAACCGGCCGGCCAAAAGAAACAACAAGAATCATCAGACACTGACTGTTATTAGGGAAAACCCTTTTACCGCCCCTTCCAATGATGTCAATTGCTAACTTGATAGACAACAAGCAAGCCGCCCAATGACGGGCGGCTTTTTCACGTTTTTATGATTGAAACTGTTCCGCTTCAGTTGACCCCTTCAGTGCAGTGGTTGATGAAGTCCCGCCTGTCACAACCTGGGCGACTTCATCAAAGTAGCTCGTTCCGACTTCGCGCTGATGCCTTGTCGCCGTATAGCCGTGGACTTCGCTGGCAAACTCGGCCTGCTGCAGATCAGAGTACGCCGCCATTCCGCGGTGCTTATATTGGCGGGCCAATTCAAACATGCCGTGATTTAAGGCGTGGAAGCCTGCCAGTGTGACAAATTGAAATTTATAGCCCATTTCACTGAGCTGTTTCTGGAAGTTCAAGATCGTGTTGTCATCCAGTTTGGCCTTCCAGTTGAACGAAGGGGAACAGTTGTAGGCGAGCAGTTTGCCCGGGAATTTTTCATGGATCGCCTGTGCAAACCGGCGGGCTTCTTCAATATTCGGCTCAGACGTTTCACACCAGATCAAATCGGCATACGGTGCATACGCCAAGCCTCTGGCAATCGCCTGATCAAGGCCCGGCTTTGTTTTGAAGAACCCTTCCGCTGTTCGCTCTCCCGTCAAAAACGGCGCATCATATGAATCGACGTCGCTTGTGATCAGGTCGGCCGCATTCGCGTCCGTGCGGGCAATAAGAATAGTCGGGACTCCCATCACGTCTGCGGCGAGGCGCGCCGCAATCAAATTACGCACCGCCGTTTGCGTCGGAAGCAGCACTTTTCCGCCCAAATGCCCGCACTTTTTCTCAGACGACAGCTGATCTTCAAAGTGAACCCCTGCGGCGCCGGCTTCAATCATGCTTTTCATCAGCTCGAACACATTCAGCTGCCCGCCGAAGCCTGCTTCAGCGTCGGCCACAATCGGAGCAAACCAATCGATGTCTTCTTCCCCTTCCATATGATGGATTTGATCTGCGCGCTGCAGCGTGCGGTTGATTTTCTTGACGACTTCCGGCACGCTGTTTGCCGGATAAAGGCTTTGGTCGGGATACATGCTCCCTGACATATTGGCATCGGCAGCCACCTGCCAGCCGCTTAAATAAATCGCTTTCAATCCGGCTTTTACTTGCTGCATGGCTTGGTTTCCGGTCAAAGCGCCCAGAGCCGGGACGAAATCCTCTGTGTGGAGAAGCTTCCACAGCTTTTCGGCGCCACGCCTTGCAATCGTGTATTCAATCTCGAGCGTGCCCCTCAGCCGAATGACGTCAGCCGCCTCATACGGCCTTGTGATCCCTTTCCAGCGTTCTTCATGCTCCCAGCTTTCTGCGAGTTGTTTTTCTTTCAGCATCGCACATTCCCCCATCACATTTTTTCATAAGCGGGTATCGTTAGAAACTCCGCGAATTCATCATCCAAAATCAACTGTTCAAATAACTGTCCGGCCTCTTCGTACCGGCCGTTCCGAAAACGTTCCATGCCGGCTGCTTCGAAGATTTTCTGCATTTCTTCCTCTTTCATCATCTTGACCATTCCGGCGGTCACTTTCCGGCCATCGTCAAGAAATCCTTTCGGATGGCGAATCCATTGCCAAAGCTGGGCTCTGGATATCTCCGCGGTTGCAGCGTCCTCCATTAAGTGGTCGATCGGAGCGGCGCCTCTGCCCGACAGCCATGAAGCTAAATAGCGGATGCCGGCGCTGATATTGGTACGGACGCCTGCTTCTGTAATCCGGCCTTTCGGTACTTCCAGCAAGTCTTTTTCCTCGACCTTTACGTCTTCCCGCTTTCTATGAATCTGGTTCGCCGACGGCATATGCTGATTGAATACATCGAGCGCCGTTTGAATCATGCCGGGATGCGCGATCCATGTTCCGTCATGGCCGTCTTTTACTTCACGTTCCTTATCTTCGCGGATTTTGGCAAATGCGGCTTCATTGATCTCTGGTTTGTCTTTAGCGGGAATTTGCGCCGCCATTCCCCCGATCGCATGGACGCTGCGTTTATGACACGTTTGAATTGCCAAGAGGGAGTAGGCTCTCATGTTGGGAACCGTCATCGTCACGGCTGAGCGGTCTGGAAGAATGACTTCATCCCTGTTCCTGAATTTCTTAATAAAGCTGAAAATATAATCCCACCTGCCGCAGTTAAGTCCCGCTGAATGCTCCTTCAATTCATAGAGGATTTCATCCATTTCAAAAGCCGCCAGGATCGTTTCAATGAGAACCGTCGCTTTAATCGTGCCCTGCGGAATGCGCAAGTCGTTTTGAGCATAAACAAATACGTCGTTCCACAGTCTTGCTTCCAGATGGTTTTCGATTTTTGGAAGGTAGAAATAAGGGCCGCTTCCTTTTTTGATCAGCTCTTTTGCGTTATGGAAAAAATAAAGGCCAAAATCGAACAGGCTTGCTGACACGGGCTTGCCGCCGATCAGCACATGCTTCTCTTCCAAGTGCCATCCCCTCGGTCTTACAATGATGACGGCGGGGTTTTTTTTCAGCTCATAGCGTTTGCCCTGTTCATTCGTAAAAGAAATCGTCCCGCGGACCGCGTCCCGCAAATTAACCTGCCCTTCAACGCAGTTTTTCCAAGTCGGCGAGTTCGCATCTTCAAAGTCGGCCATAAAGACTTTGGCTCCTGAATTTAAAGCATTGATGACCATTTTTCTGTCGACCGGGCCGGTGATTTCAACCCTGCGGTCCTCCAAATCCGGAGGGAGCGGCGCGACTGTCCAGTCCGACTCGCGGATATGCTTTGTTTCCGCCAAAAAACCGGGATTCTTCCCTTGATCAATTTCAGCCTGCCTGATCGTCCGCAAATGCAGCAATTCCCGCCTTCTTCCCCCGAAATGACGCTCAAGACGTCCGATAAACTGCAGCGCTTCTTTTGTCAAAATCTCTTCATACTGCGGATTCATCGATCCGGTTATGTGAATTCTCTTCTCCTCTGTTTTCATGTCTCCCTACCCCTTTACATGCTTTGTTATAAAACAGTTTGCTTACTCGCCTTTTTTGGAAAGACAGCGCTCGCATTCCATAAAGTAAGATTCAGCCTGCTCCTCCATCTTTTCGCCGCATTCAGGGCAAGTTTTTTTGGGAAGCGTTCTGAAAAATTCCATCGGACTTTTCAAGCTCATTTGTGTCACTCTCCTTTTTATAGAACAGTTTTATGTTTTATGTTTCTGTTGTAGTACAGTATACAGCGCAAAAATAAAAAAGTACACACCTTTTTCCAAAAAATATTTATTTTTTTCCATTCAAACAAAAAAAGATTGTTCTCTTTTTATTCATAACTTGTTCATATTTTTCTTCTAGAATAGGGAACATAAAGAGGTGAAAGTGATGATGAAAATAAAAAACAAACAACTTGATGTCATTCTGGTTCTTATTTTGTTGGCAGCTCTTATTCTGAATACATATAACATTTGGCAGGACGATGCCGCCAACCAGTATTACTTGGCTGCAGTCAAAAGCATGACGCAAAGCTTCCACAATTTCTTCTTCGCGTCATTTGACTCTTCCGGATTCGTATCAGTAGATAAGCCGCCCCTCGTTTTATGGATTCAGACCATATTTGCGAAAATCTTCGGCGTGCATACGTGGAGTGTGATTTTGCCGCAGGCGCTTGCAGGAGCGGGTTCCGTCTATCTGCTTTACGCACTGATTAAGCCGAAATTCGGAAAAGGCGCCGCCCGTATTTCTGCGCTGGTGATGGCGCTGACGCCGATCGCGGTAGCCGTAAGCCGGACGAATAATATTGACAGCATGCTCGTCTTCACGCTCCTTCTTGGTACATGGTGCCTGATGAAGGCGGTCAAACAAGGCAGGCTGACCTGGCTTCTCGCTGCATTTGGCCTCATTGGCCTCGGGTTCAATATGAAGATGCTTCAGGCATTCATGGTGCTTCCCGCGTTCTTGCTGTTTTATCTCATCGCGGCGCATGCGAAGTGGAAGAAAAAAATCGTGTCGGCAGTTTTATCGCTTATTGTTCTCACCGGCGTTTCACTTTCTTGGGCGCTTGCTGTCGACTATACATCAGCCGACAGCCGCCCGTATGTCGGAAGCAGCCAAACCAACTCCGTGCTTGAACTGGCTTTCGGCTACAACGGCACTGAGCGGCTGCTCGGCCAGACGACGGGCAACGCCCGCGGCGATATGAACGGTTTTGGAGGAGACATGCAGCAGCCGAATGGCAATGCGCAAGCTCAGAACGGAAACAGTTCGTCCAACGGCTCCAATGGACAAAATGGCATGATGCATCCGCCGAGCACGGGCAGCATGACCAACGGCAATACGCAAACTCAAGACGGAAACAGTTCGTCCGGCGGCTCCAATGGACAAAACGGTGCAATGCAGCCGCCGGCCGCGGGTGGTGCGACCGACGGCAGTTCTCAAGGGGCAAACGGCAGCAGTCATCCGCCAACCGGAGGCGGACCGGGCGGAGGTCAAGGCGGCGGACAAAGCATGAACATGTTCGGCACCGGTGACGCAGGACCGCTGCGGCTCTTCCAATCGGCTTTATCGGGCCAAATCAGCTGGATGCTTCCATTCGCATTATTCGGACTGCTCGGCATGATTATCAGCTGGTTCCGCAGCCGCGAAAAAACAGGCGAAATGAAAGAAACAATCTTTTGGGCTGCATGGCTCGTTCCTGTTGCCGGTTTCTTCAGCATCGCCGGTTTCTTCCACCACTACTACTTGATTATGCTGGCGCCGCCGATCGCCGCGTTGTCAGGAATCGGATGGTACGCGATGTACGGCCTTTACAAAAATCACAAAGACTGGGCAAGCTATCTGCTGCCGGCAGCCGTTCTGACGACAGCAGCATTCCAAGTGTACATTTTAAGCGCTTATACAAACCAAATCGGCAGCGCCTGGATGTATGTCATGGGAATCGTGGGGCTGGGTGTCACCATCGCCTTACTGATGCTAAAGCGAATTCATCCATTCGGAAAGCAGCTCACCATCATCAGCTTGTGCGTGCTTCTTTTGGCACCGGTCTATTGGTCGGCAACACCGATCCTTTACGGAGGAAACAGCGTTCTTCCTGAATCAGGGCCTCAGCTGCAACGCTCCAACGGAGGCGGAATGTTCAGCTCGGACGTGGACACAGGGCTGCTCACATACCTCCGGGAACATCATACGGGCGAAGAGTACCTGTTCGCGACATTGACAACAGTAACCGCAGCCCCATATATCATCAATGCCGACGAAAATGTCATGGCGCTCGGAGGCTTCAACGGCACTGATCCGATCCTGTCGGTCAGTGAACTGAAAAACCTCGTCAAAGAAGGAAAAGTAAAATACTTTCTGATCAGCGACGACAACTCAGGCAACAGTGAGCTCGTCTCCTGGATCAAAGAAAACGGAACCGAAATTTCGTCTGACCAATACAGGATTACAACGAACAGTACAGACAGCTCCGCACAGCAGGGCACAAGAGGCGGCCCGGGCGGCGGACAGCGGCAAACGCTCTACAAGGTTGAGCTGTAGGAAATGAGGAAGCCCATCGGATGAGTCCGACGGGCTTTTGATTATGCCTTTCTGAAAATAATCGGTGGATGATGTTCAATATGATAAAGGAGTTTTTCTCCATATAGAGTCATCGTTTTCCGCCAAGGGTCGCCAAGCACGCCCCATTCAAAATCACGCTGGAAAAAGAAATAGTAATCCCCATTCGGAAAAAGAGGAATCGGCCAATCCCCATATTCATCTTTAGGAAGCGGTCTGTGCGGATGAAACATATATCCTTCATGCTGCCAATCGAGCGCATACATCGTCTCCAGCGGACCTGTACACGCCTTGAAGGCCCCGATCATCTTCTCCTCCAAATCAGTAAGGAACCGGCCGTCTTCTTTAAACCCAGCGGACACATCATAGACAATATACGGCCGCGGCGGCTTCATCCTTGAACATTGAAGGCCGGGCTTCCATTTGACGATCCGATTCATCTTTGTCCACACTTCATCATTTTCCCGGCTGCTTAAAACGGTCCAGCTCAATGGGTATCGTTCTCCTTTGTCTGTTTGACCTTATTGGTTGGTTTCTGCTAGAGCGGATTTTGCTGCGGTTGATGTTTAACCCTTTAATAATTCTCCAATTCCGCCAAGATGTCTTCCAAGAGAGAATCGATCGGTAATATAATAGCGTCTCTTGAGTTGAAAAAGATGGACGGCTGAATCCCGTCTTCTTTCATGCCCGGCAGCCACTCATTCACAAAGTCTTCGAGATCGATCGGTCTGGCTGTGCATGCGCTCCATTCCTGTACTGCGCACAATTCGGCGTAGTCCTTGGCCGGCCAGAATGGAATCATTTTGCGGCCGTCATCATCCTCCGTCATCACCCAGCCGTCGCCATATAATGACCATACCTCTTCAAAATCGGCGATTCTTTTAATAAAATACTCGTACCGCTTCTCTTTCGAAGCCTTTAATAAAGCCTCGACCTCTTTTTTGTGGAGCCCTGGCACGATTCGCTCAATGCGTGAAACATCATATGTATGGCAATAAAATTGAAACGTCCCGTCTTCATAATCTTCAACAATATAATTGATATTCTCCCAGCCGGCGTTTAATTGATCGATTTTGAAACCGCCATGCCGGCCTTCAAAATCGGTTAACCGAACAGAAGAAACCTCCTTAAATGTCAATTCAATATGATAGCTGTCATTCTCATCTTCATAGAGAACCGTCATGTCGATTGAGCTGATGTCTTTCCCTTCATGAAATTCCTTGTAGTATTGAAACCGGATAATTTCTTTAATATGAACCGGTGAAAACTCCGGTATTTCCAGATTAAGCTTTTCGTGTTTGGACAACTCCACTATGGTCACCTCTGTATTGGTATGATCAAGTCTTCCTGCGGTTTATGATCGAACACAACAATTTCCTGACGTTTTCATGCATGGCTACCACATGAAAAGTCTCAGGGTAATTTTCGATTTTGTCTATTGGATAAACTTCAAAAAACGATTTTTCTAATGATTGGCGCTGCGCCTTAGGCATTTTTTTATCCGCCAAAACGTAACCTAAACTGCCGGCGACGAGCGCAAAATACTCGTAAAAATCCCCTGAAAAGCCGTGCCCGTCTTGTTCAAACGCATCCAAGTCGGCCGGAAGCGGCCCTGATAGGCGCCTGTCCGTATCATTCAGTTGATTTACAGTATCAGCATCAAGCCGATAATATCTGTATCTTTTCTTCATTGTCATTCACCCGCGGATCTTCAAAAATTTTGTTTTGTCAAAAGATAATTGGAGCTTAATCATTGCGTACATCGCGCGCTTTCCATTCAAGATATTTTTGTAATCCGCCCAAATACCGGCCTGATTCAATGTCATGATGCTTTCTGACTGAGTAGCATGGAAAGCCTGGAACGGCAGGGTTCGTCAGATGGACTTCTGAGCGAAAATCCAATTTGAAATTCCTTCTTCTTACCCACCTCTCCGGGCAGGATCTTATAGATAAAATGGCAGGCTTGTTCAAGGTATGCCTCATATTCACGGTTCGTGAAAATTCGTGAACCGTTAAAACACACCTCAGGATGAGTGCCATCAAACGCTAAATCAGACCAAATGTCCATTGTTCATCGTCCTTCACAATCACGTTTATATACTTTGAGCTTCGACTTTAAGAATATGACATGCCGGACAGAGCGAAAAATAAAGGATCACCTCTCCAAAAAACAAATCTCCATATTTTTCGTCGAAGTCATTCTCACCTGTTATTAAAGCGACAAACGTCATGTCTTGTCCGCATTCACAGCAAGTCAAATCAAGCTCATCTTCTGCGAGCAAAGGCTTGCCAAATACGCGGCCAAAATATGCGGTCCCGAGTGCTGTAAAAATCTCATCGTACCTCTCTTCAGAAGTAGGATAATCTTCAGCTTCCATCTCGACAAGCGAAACCGGGACATGCCGCAACGGAGCCGTTATTTGATCTTCGTCATCAGCCTTTTCAAACTCTTCCTGTTCTTGTTTGATGACAGCTGCAGAGCGATTTTGAAAATCGAGCTTAAAAAATTGCTCCTCCCAGAGCATTGAACAATTTAAGCATGAAAACAAAACCAGTTCTTCACAGTGCTCCCCTCTCAACTCGCTCAGCCGGTCATCCTTTAAATCAAGACAAACAAGCTGATGCATCGGAGTCTCGCAGAGCCTGCAATTCGGCAGATTCCACTCATCCCCACCGACATGATGATGATCATCTCGCGGTGACTCTTCAAACATGATTTTATAGCCGATCGGTCGACTGAAGCTTTTTCCGTAAAAGATATGTTCCAAAAGGTTTCCTCCTAAGAAAACAAACTACCAATAAACGGGCTCGCACCCGTAATCATCCTCTTGATATAAATCTTCAATTCTTTTAAT
This sequence comes from Bacillus sp. FSL K6-0972, assembly GCF_037976035.1. NCBI lineage: Bacteria > Bacillati > Bacillota > Bacilli > Caryophanales > Bacillaceae > Bacillus > Bacillus sp. FSL K6-0972. The sequence goes on from NZ_CP150260.1 coordinate 4,225,141, forward strand.
AAAATTTAAAGTGTCCCACAACCTTTTCAATATGTTTAGAATTGCAATATCTAATGCCCACCGGATTCTAAAAAGTAAGAACTCACCTCTTTTATTCAGTCCTTTATTATTATTCTGTCAGGGAAGAAAAACGCCTCCTTTGATAACGCTTTATTCCACGACATATACATCAGTCGCATCAAATTCAAACCAGATGACCTTCTCCTTTGATTCGATACGTACATCAACCTTTTGAGTCACGCTGTTAAAATATTTTTTATTATGAACAGGGTCTGCTATTAAAACAACAAAATCATTGATTGAAGCAAGAAAAGAGAGGTATTCTGTCAGCTTATGTCTTTCTAGCAATTCTTCTTTAGTCAACATGCACTCAACGTGGATGAGCCTTTTTGATAGGGCATTTACAGCAAATTGTTTATCTTCAATGAATGAGATCATTTCCTCTATGAAACCGGGCGCTCCCATAACTTCGATAAGAATCTGGTTAAAATCGAGATGTTCAAAAAATGTAATGAGGTCATTATTTGACATAAGATCGGATGAGTACAGTGAATGGTAATGCAGAAGGTTGATCACATCCAGATTTCCTATACTCGTCAAAGACTCGGTATTTAATTTACACACGGACCGCACTCCTTCTAGTTAATCCAGGTCAGATATGATAGCTTTTGTCTGCTTTCCTTCATAAAGTCACTATTTGCAGCATTCCGTTCTAACTCAAACAATTCTTGAATTGATATATCCGGAAAGGTTTCGTCTAATAAACGGTTTCTTCGATTTGTATACAATACACGAGCGAGCGGCTCATTATTTGAGCTGATAACCTTAAAGGTATAATCGATAATATAGCTTTCTTGTAAACACACTGCCGCGAAGACGTGTTCTTTTAATAAGTCTTTCCCAATTTCTGCTGCAGCCGCCTCGTCCATTCCCTTATAAACCTTATTGAACAGAATGCAGACCGCACTGCCTTCATACTCATCTATCATCTGCATGACATGAAAGTAAGTGTTATGCCTTTCAGGTACAATGATCTTATCCCCAATTTTATATTTTTGTCCTTTAGGAATCTTATAGTTCGCGATCTCTTCTTTAAAACTGTCGCGCAGTTCTTGAGAAACCATAAAGGAAGGATTATGCAGTTCATTTATAACCGCGGCCACTTCAAACACTTTTTGGCCATCCCGATAGGAAACTGAAGTTCCATCGGCTTCTGAATCAAAGGCTATCCTCCCGAATCCTCTATGCTTTAATTCTTTTCTAATGAGAGAGACAGCCTTCTCCGTCGTTTCTTGATTCAATAATGCTGCCACATCTGCATAAAACCAATATTTTTTGATGACAGAGTCGGGAAAGTAGATATCTATTTTTCCTAATCGAAACGTTCGTTGCTGCACTTTCTCACCTCACCAATGGGGCCGTTCCAGTATTCTTCTATCCAATCCTTTAGTTCCTCTTTATCATGCAAATATGTTTCAGGTGAATCCTTTAAATCGAATCCGCTTAGTAAAATCAACAAATTCCATACCCTCTCATCTTCTACTTCCGGATCGTCAGCGTATACATAACCCCCTGCCCAATCCGAAAGTTCCTCTCTCGTCATACCTCCTTTTAGCACCTCTTTCATTTTACAGATACAGTCCGATAATTCAGGTTTTTCCACATCTGACACCTCTTTTGTTATCGAATGTGATTCTCCCCACATAGTGTAGATATTGGCTTTCTTACATGCTTTAGTCGATATCGTAATCTTCCCACTTTTTCCAATCATTATTTGGGACTCCTGCACAAACCGGACCTCGTCCAGTTTCAAGATATTCTGCAAATGATTGAAATGAAACCAATTCACTTGGGTTAGTTAAATAATCGGGATACTCCCAATTCTCTGTTTCGTATACTCCTTCATAATCGCATTGTAGCCCTAACCCATTTAGAAGATTTTTTGGTTTTATCCAAAGGGCCTCTCTAAAAGAAGGATCTTCAAACAGGTTTCTAAAGTATGTTTTCCATGCTCCTTCTTTTGTCTGCTTTTGGTATCTGTTTCTCTGGTTAGCTTTTATATAGTAAAGATTCTCCGCAATTTCAATTTTGGCTATTTCGCTTAATTGATCTAGATTACTTTCATAATACGTTACAAGCTCACCTGCTTTGGTCATTAAAGAGAAGTCGTCAATAATGATTAAGCTGTAGTTGTCTGAAAAACTGTTGCTGTATGCATGAATAGACAGAAAAGGCCCTTTATCATCTATTTGAAAGCATTGTATTGAAAGTAACCAATGTTCTTTATTTAAACGCATTAACGTACATTTACTGCCGATATAGTTACATTCGCGCCATTCAAAAATCGGTCGGTTTAATTCACTAAATTCATCGTCTAATAAACTAAGAATTTCTCTACTTTTAATCAATGAATTTCTCCCTTAAATACCTTTTTAAAAATAATGGACAGAATCTGTGTATGCCCACATTGACCACTCTGTGTTTCCATCGGCATGATCCGATAGATATGTTGCCTTTTTATGGCAAATTGCTTCGGCAATTGATTGAAAGAAAGGAGAAAGACTTGGCAAATCCTTTTCTGTTTCTGGATGTATCCACGTTTCTGTTGTATACAATGGGTCATACATTGACGGGAGACCAGCAGTTTGGAGCTGTTCATGTTTTGTCAGCCAGAGAGTGTCGAGAAATAAACGGTTCTTACTCATCTTCCTCAAACAGGTAATCCATTCATTCTCCGCATTAATATTTGCTTGCACTTCCTGCTCAATGAAAAAATGAAATACTTTCTCTCTAAGGACCACACTAAATGGATTTTTTGTGAAACCGGTTTCCACATCCTCCAACTCTAATCTGTTTCCTTTTTCACCCAAAAACATAAACGGCTCATCAACTAAAAAGCCTGCTTCATGATTGGTTAGTTGATTGCCCAGCGCATGAAAATCAATGGCCGGCCCCAATTTTGACAATCCGAACAACTGAAACGTCAAGAGCCAGTTATCCCCTTCAACAAATACCGAAAGTTTGCCTTTTGCGAAATCGAAATTTCCGTTATCAAGCAACGGAAACTCTCCCTTTTTGAATGAATCATCAAGCAATGCAAGAATCGCTTCTTTATTTTCGAGCACGATCATCACCTCCGTTGATGTCTTTGGCTAATTTAAATGTGTCACTTTTTAGTTTTTGATAAAATATATCTTTAGCATAACGTGTAATTAGATTTCTATTAATATAATCGTTTGGAAACTGATTTAAAATCATAAAATGCCATACCGCTAATCCAATTTCCGAAAGCTCATGGTTTTTTATAAATATGCTTTTTGGAACTTCTTTTTTTAATTGTTCAAAATCCTTTATGGACAGATAAAAATCAACCAGCTTATCAAGATTATCTAAATAATCTTGTATGTCACTTGTTAAAGGAACATCTGTTTTTAAAATGTTTTGTTCCGCCTTTTTTAATAAGAGACGTAAAATATCAGTAGGTATCTTCCTTATGGCACTTAAAGTTGGGTCCTCATACAAATAAATATTCATTTTTTCTAAAATATCTCTTTTATCTAGAAGAGTTGTAAACCTCTCTGTTTTGGAAAAATAAATATTAGGATTAACACTATAACCATACGTATAATCAATATAGATGGTTTCTTTTTGAAAGTTACTCACATTAAAATTTATAACTATAAATTTATTATCTATTTTTTTAAAGTATACAAGATGTGAGGCAAAAGTATCTCTAACATAATCATTATTTAAAATTTGAGAGAAAATACTCTCTAATTGTTTTTTAACAGATACCATGGGGTACCTCCTAATTCATATATCAAGCCATCCACTAGATATTTAATTTCATACTATAATGTCTTCCATCATATTTCAAAAAATAACAATGTTCGCCTGGGCATAAGTCAATCCACTTCTCTTCTTTCTAAATTCCGCATCAGGATGATTTTTTTATGAGCAGCAACTCTTTGTTTCAAATTTTTAGTTTTACTGATATAAACTAATGTACCACGCATCCACTTATTGAGTTCTTCCTGTTCTTTTGCTTGGTTTATGAGTATCCAGAATTCTGCTTCGTTCATTTTGGAGGCCTCAAACGAAAAGAGTATATGTTGAATTAAAAGAATAATTCTGTTGTTTTCTCTTCAAATTCATCTTAGTTTCTCTTTTAAAAAACCAGCTAATGTTTTCCACTTTTTTCGGAAACAATCTTCTTCATGAGCCCACCAAAGAATGTTCCCTGTCTTCATTTCCAACAAGTAAAGATCTCCATAATTCTCCTCTCCCAATATGAATTGACCCTGTTTCTCTATGATTTCTGCATAATCAGAGCTTTCAAGTGGTTGAAGATAAAGGTTTTCATTTTGATAAGATTCAGTTGGATCATAGATACCAAAGATATCAATTACATACAAAACCACGCCGTTAATATAACTAAAGAAAGTCTTATATTCTTCAGTTATTACTTCCTTATGTTTTTTCTCAAAATTATTGATGACTGTTGTACTTGCCCCTTATTCATCCAGAAGTTTTTGTTTTTAGGTATTCCGTTTAAGTTGAATTTCCAATTTTTGATCCAAGGGAATTCACCTCTTTTAAAATTCTATAAAACTTTTGTGGCGATAGTGTTCCGAGCCAACCTCAAATACACGATCCAACAAAGCATCCAAGTCTTCAAATTCTCGAATTTTCTTATATCGCCCGTCTGTAAACTCGACTACATGTTCATCTTCATCAAAAGCATATACGGTCCCGTTAACATAAGATTCTGCGAAAAAGAAGTATTTCTCCAGCAAAGGCTTGTTCTTTTTAGAAAGAGTAAAGTCTTTTAAAAATTCTTCTAAATACCTAGGTTCATGTATCCTTTCCTCATGGGACATACCTTTTTGATTTCTGCTCTTTCCGGTAATATGAATGAGGTCAAATAAATAGGCACCGTTTGTTTCCATCAAGAAATTTTGATAACTTGCTGGAAGTTGTCCTTGAATATCAGATATTCCATAATTCAATTCTTTAAGCTCATCTCTGTCAAGTGGAACATGAATAGTTGTGTGCCAGATACCATCATTAACATTCCCATATAAAATTGTTCCAGTTCGAAGCTTCTTATAATCTTCTTGATATAATTCTTCGATTTTTTTCAATATATTCAATACATATCATTCCTTTATCTTTTTATCATTTTTCCTGTAGTTTTCTTTAATCCATTTCCCATTATAATGCAAACGATAATGCTCTTTTCTTGTTACAAACCTAATGTTATTTGAATTTCCTGCTAACCATGGATGATGTTTTACATTATTAATGTGATGACCAATTATTCCTTTAGCCTTACCCTTACGAACAATTTCAGCTTTCCGTTTATTAGACCATTTTCTAGTCCTTTTTCCTGTTCGAATAATTAAATCTCGTTCTCTTTTCCAAGCTTTTTTTACAGCAGATCTTCTTTTGCTTGCAATTTTCGCAAAAGAAAGTGCCCTCTTAGCACCCTTAATATCTTCCCAGGCCCAAAATTTGAAGCTACAGCCCGGGCGGCGCCTTTCCAACCCTTGCCTGACTTATATGCCTTATACGCGTCATAAGCCGCAAATCCGGCGTTGACCGCCAGCCATCCCCAATGGCCTTGCCGTCCGGGTCGAGGGACAGGAATACGCCGTTTTCGGGTTCATAGTGACGGGCCAACCTAGCAGTACAGGTGTTTTTCTTCACCGTATCAGTACCTCATCGCTTTAAAAAAGCTTGTATCGTTCAAAGATACAAGCTTTTTTTGCCACATTTAATATTCACCCAGCGGATTTTCCCCAAAACGCTCCCACAGTTTTGGAAACCTTTCAGGCAAATCTTCTTCTTCCCAATCCAATTCAATATCTTCTGATTCGGCAAGCCCCTTTTGTTCAAGCGCATCTAGAAGCTCGTCGTATACTTCATCATCCCAATCATCGTCACCGGTCTTCTTGTATGTCAGCGCCTCTGTCGCCACTGACAGCAGGTCTTCATTTTGCGGATAGCCTTCCTCGTCAAGCGTTTCTTCCGTGATGTAGGCAGCCAAATACTCATGATCATCAAGCACTTTTTCAAAAGTTTCTTTTCCCTGAGCGATTAGCCAGCCACGAAAATAATCAAACGTATCGTCTGAGCAACCGTCCATGAGAATGTATGCAGCTGCCCATAGGGAAGACTGGTAGCTTTTTTGCATCAAAGCCTGAATCATAAACTCAAAATCAACGATCTCATCGGTCTCTTTTTTCACTAAGATATCTCGCAGCCACTCATTGGGTTCTTCTTGGCTTTTTGCTTGGTTAATGAGTGTCCAGAATTCTGTTTCGTTCATTTTCAATCACCTCAAGTCTAATGGCCTTTATAACAATCATCGTTTTATCAACATCTTTTGAGCTGATATATTTCCAATCAAAGCACCCCAAAAATCGCTATATGACAACTTTAAATAAATATATAGGGACTAGGAGCTTATATATAGCAGTTCATTGAAACTTAATTTATCTTTAAGCTTTTATATTTTACTTTATGTGAATTTTTGTAGAGGGCAACCTCATTATCATTAAGCCATTCTAATTTATGCATTAGTCTTAAGAATTCATATTCCAACGGCAATGTTTCATATATACATTCCTTTGAAATCAAATTAGGCTCTTTTTTTCTATCATATACTTCAATGAAAATTCGAAAAGTATATAAATCAAACTCACATAATACATTAGCCTTCAAAGTCTTCGAAGGGTTTAATTTAAAGTGTTTGAATGCATAATACTGGTTTTTATATTGAATTTCCTTCATTTTGTCTAACGCCTTTAAAAAAGGTTTTTCATCCCACCCTTTTTCTTTTGAAACAAACCTCAACCCTTTTTCAAGAGTTCTTGCCAGTTCTCTCTTTTTCAGCGAATCTTCAATCAAGAGAAAATTACTTTTATCGAAAGGTACTTCGATATCATAAAAACCATCCATTTCAGCATCAATTTTAAATTCAACAAAATCTCCCAAGATAAAATTAAGTTGTTTACAATCTTCAGTTTCGTAGGTTTCTAGAAAACTTTCAAATAAATCTGTAATACAACGAGTAATAAAATTTAAATTTTCTTTAGGATCTTTAATTCTTGATTCTTGATCAAACATAACAATACTTTTTAGTTTCAATGTTACTCCTCCTATCTCCATCTTGATTGCTTAGGGAGTCTGTGTCTTCTCATTTTTCCTCCTCCGAGATAAACGGAGTCTACTCTACCCTGTTCCCACCGTTTGGCTTTTAATCTTCCTCGTAAGTTCTTTTTAATTACTACCGCCTTATATCTCTTGCTTCCAACAGCCTTATTCCAAGCATTAACTTGACTATTCGCCCTTCGAGAAGTCCCATTTTTATTTAGTTTGCCACCGCTAATTCCAATTTTCATAACTTGTCGTGTTTTCTTATCAAGAATTTTATAACCATGATGTAAACGTTTAGATTTATTACTATTACCATGAACCGATTTAGCAAACCTATAAGCCCTCTTAGCACCCTTAAATATTTTCCCAGGCCCAAAGTTAGAAGCGGCAGCCCAGGCGGCGCCTTTCCAGCCCTTTCCTGACTTATATGCCTTATACGCGTCATAAGCCGCGAATCCGGCGTTGACCGCCAGCCATACCCAATGGCCGTCCGGGTCGACGTTCATGACGGGGTTGTTGTTGCCGTAGGCGTAGCCGTTTTGGTCGAGTGAGTCGCCTTCGCTGCCCGGGTCAGGATCGAGGGACAGGAATACGCCATTTTCTGGTTCGTAGTAGCGGGCTATCAAGTAATACAAGCCTGTTTCTTCGTCGTAGCGGTATCCGGCATAGCGATACGGGTTGCCCTTTACTTCAGCGCTTTCTTCAGTTTTCGTCGGTGTTCCCCATGTATCATATTCGTACTTGGCGACGATTTTTCCTGCGCTGTCGGTGAGGGCGATGACGTCGCCGTGCGCGTTGTAATGATAGAAATATTTTTTGCCGTTCTCCGTATATGCCAGTAGCTGACCGGTGTCTCCATATGTGTACGATTTAGTGACTTCGTTGTTTTCGTTTGTTTCATACAAGACTTGGAGACCGTCACCGTCATAGAAGTAGTTTGTTACTTTGCCGTTGACGTTTTTTTGAATTCTGTAGCCGCGCTCGTCGTATTTGTAGGTGACGAACGGCTTGTCTTCGCCTTTTTTCGTGACGGCTGTCAAATTGTCTTCCGCATCCCATGTATATTTGAAGCGTCCGTCTGATGTCCGGTTGCCGTTTTTATCATAAGTAATGCTTTCACCGTTAACCTTTGTCAGCTGGTTCATCATGTTAAACGAAGCATTTACCGTTTTGGTAGAGCCGTTTTTCGTTGTCGTCACACTCGTGCGGTTGCCGAATCCGTCATACGTATATTGAATGACGGTTTCGTCGGCATGTGTTTCTTTGACGAGCTGGTCAAGTTTTCCGTACTCGTATTGAACCTTGCCGCTTCCTTTCTTGTCAATCGTCGTCCGGTTGCCGTTTTGATCGTATTCGTAGGTTTCGGTTAAAATTGTCTCGCCTGAAGCCGTGCCGACATGCAGCGCGCTGACTAAATTTCGCTCATCATACGAGAAGCCGGCGCCGCTTCCGTTTCCTGTAATAAACGTTTGCACATTCCCGTTTTCATCATAATCAAACGAATACGTCGATGAGCTGTCTTTCATCTGAGTCATTTGATCAAGCTTGTTATATGTGAAGCTGTTCGAGCCTTTTTGACCGTCGTGGCTCCAAGAGAAAGCTTTCAGCTTGTCGGAGTCTGACGGATATGTCCAGCTTTGGCTGCCGCCGCGGTCTGTCAGTTCTGTTAAACGGTTTTTATTGTCAAACGTCCGTTTCTTCGTCGTGTTTTGTTCTTTATTGACGACTGATGTTTCGTTACCGTTTTTGTCATAGGTAAAATTGTACTTTTCCGTGCCGTTATACGATTTCGATTTGACCCTGTCCGTTCCGTCGTAAGTCAGAGACACTTCATTGCCGTTTGGAGAAATCGTTTTAATTAAGTTGCTGTTTGCATCGTATTCACTGGCCAGAACATTTCCTAATGGATCGGTCGTTTTGACCTGTTTCCCCATGACATCGTATTCGTATTGATACGTTTGATCAGACCCCGCCCTGATCGTTTTTGTCAGTTCGTTGCCTTCTTTGTCATAAGTCCTGAGGATTGTGGTTCCATTGGAAAGCGTCATTTTTGTCAGCTGATCTGCTTGATCGTATTCGTACGTGGTTTTATCGCCTTTTGCATCGGTTTCCGACGTCTTTTTACCGGTCTCGTCATAGGATGTCATCGTTGCATAGCCAAGCTCGTCTTCTTGCTTGACGGCATAGTTTCCTTTTTCGTCATACGTCGTCTTCGTGAGAATGCTTCCTTCGATCAGACGAATGTCGTCAAACCAGGCCGTTCCTGTCGCGCTCTTTTGGAACAATACGCTGATCTCGACTTTTTTGAGCGGCTTTGTTTTCGGAATGACGACTGCGGCGCGGTTCCACTCTTGAGTGCCTGCAGGGAATTTGGCGTTAAACGTTCCCGTCCCGCCATCAGCATATGTGACATTGGCCTGCAGGGAATAGTCGTTTTCACTCGTAAACTTGACGCCGTCCGCTTTCGACATGCCGGTCAGTGTTAAATAAAACGGTTTGTCCGTCGTGCTTTGACCGATTTCAACTGTCTGTTTATACACGACATTCGTTTGCGATGTATTGGTGCGGGCCGCTTTTAATGAATCATCGTCATTGAAGCCTTCTTCTTCATCAATGCTGCCGCCGCTTCCGCTCCACCCGGCCGTTTTTTCTGAAAAGCTGCTGTTTTGCACAGGATTATAACTTGAAGAAACTTCGCCGTTTTCCAGCTGAATTTCATCAAACCACGCCTTGCCTTTCCCGTCTTTATCGTTGTGGTCGATTTCCATATAGATAACGGCTTTGCCAGCGTTTGAAGGCGTTGTGAACGTGATTTGGCGTTTCGTCCAATCGTTTTTTCCCGCCAGTGTACTATAGCTGTTGTTGATCCATTGAATCCTTTTGTTGCTCGTATCGCGTAAGTCGATGTTAAAATACGCCCGCGCCTTGGATAGATCGGTTTTGATTTTGCCGCTCAACGTATACGTCGTATTCGGTTCGAGTGCGACTTCCTGCGTTCCCGCGATATAGCCGTGGTCCGTTCCGGCGGACATCGATTGCGCTGTGACTTCCAATACCTTTGAACCGGAAAGCGCCCCGCTCTTCTCACTGACAGCCGCTATTTTGCCGCTGTCTTTTGAAGCAGTCAAATTCCAGCCGAGCTTTGTTTCTTCGAAGCTTGCGTCTTTCAATAGGTTTGTAGATGCGGCCAGTTCTTTGCTTGACTGAACTAGGTTTCCGTATTTGTCATAGACAGCCGCGGAAGACGATTTTCCGCTTTGATCTGTTTCAGAAACCGCGTTAAGTCCGTCGTACGCAATATCAGTGATATTGCCTTCGGTATCCTTCATTTTCGTTACGTCATTATTGCTGTTATACTGATACGTCTCTGTGCCGTATGCGTCTTTAACAGCGATGACGTTGCCGTTTTTGTCATATTCGTAGGTTTCGGTTGCTTTTCCTGTGCCGACATCGTTCGGATCGGTTTCTTCGATGACATTGTTGCCTTCATATTTTGTATTGGTTGTGATTTTCAGTCCTTCGGCATCATCGATGATCTGGATCGGGTTTCCGGCTTCATTGTAGCCGTATTGTACTTTGCGGCCGTTTGGCTGTGTCATTAGCAGCGTCTTTTTGGCGGTGTCGTATTGATAAACGTATGTTTCTTTTTTGGCGTTGATCGCTTTTTCCAGACGATGGCCGCTATACTGATATTCCGTGAAAACCGGTTTTTCCTCGGTGCTGTTTTGGGAATATTGCTTGATAAGGCGCCCTTCGCCGTCATAATCATAGGTCGTTTTTGTGCCGTCGGTGTCAGTGACGCGTTTTAACAGTCCTTTTTCATATTCGTAGGATATTTTTTTGCCTTTCGGGCCCGTAATCGCTATGACGTGTCCGTCTTCATCATACGTAAGCGCAATCATACGCCCTGACGCGTCTTGTATAGATGTCAACTGATTGTGGTCGTTGTAGTTGTATATCGTCGCATTCTGGTGTCCATCCACAATCTTTTGCAGCTTGCCGCCTTTTTTGCTGAAGTAAGCGTTTGTCTGATCTTTTGTTTTCAAAACAAATTCATTGGCTGTTTCAGTCAGTTCCAGGTATACGCCTGTCGGCGGCTGATAAGTGCCGTCGGCTTTTTTTGTAAACACGTGTGTTGTGGCGTCCTCATCAATATAGATGGCGCCGTCGTCAGTCGGTGTAATGGTCGTTTCAGCATCGGCGTACCAGCCCTGACCAAATATATGATCGGAATTGTCGAGGCTGTTGTATGTTCTTGATATGCCAAGCCCGGGACCGCGTCCGTCGATTGAGATTTCTTCTTCGCTGACGATTACATTTCCTGTGGCGCCGTTCAGTTGACCATCCGGAATATCGATAATCGACCAGTAGTCTTCCGTTCCGAGGAATTCCGCTCCTTCCCTGATCGTCGGGTTAAATGCAGGCGTCGGAATGGTATCTCCATTGGCATCGTAGGCGACAAGCGTGAACGAGTAGTTTTTCCTGCCTTTATAGTCGCCGTTGGCATTCGCATAGACAGGAGACGGATCAATCGCGAGCTCGCCGCCTTTGCCGTCAGTATGGAGCTGGTACCTTCCCGATTTGATTTCATCCGCGGTTGGCCAGATTTTTTTATTTTGCGTTGTCCAATGATCGACATCGCCGACATCATACGTTTGATATTCTTTGCCGTTATAGATGTTGATCTTGTAGCCTTTGGCGTTTTTCACTTTGTCCCAATGCAGGTTGATATAGCCGGTTTGGCTGTCCTTTGTATTTGTATAGGCATAGCCGGTTAAACTTTTCGGCCTCGCCAAGTCAGGCAGAAGCGGGTTTGCCGCAGGCGATGCAACTGCTTCGCCTTCCTTGTTATAGGCAATGATTTTAAACGAATAATTTTTTTGATTCGCGTCTCCGCCGGCGTTTTTATAGGTCGGTCCCGGATTGATCGGAAGTTCTGCCCCATTGCCGTCTGTTAAATGGAGGCCATACTTGCCGGCGCTGATTTCGGTTTTTGTCGGCCAGATTTTTTTCCCGCTTGTCGTCCATGAAGTCCGGTTGCCAAGATCGAGCGTTTCATAGCTTTTACCGTTAAAGACTTGAATTTTATACCCTGTTGCTCCTGTGACGGCTTTCCATGACAGGTCGAAATAGCCTGTCGCATTATTGTTATTGAATCCTTTCGTTACAGGCGCACCTGCTCGTCCAACGTTCGGAATCACAGGCTTTGCCGCTGTCGACATCGCGCCTTCTCCCTGGTCATATACAGCACTTACCGCGATCCAGTAATTTTTGCTCGTCGGGTAGGAACCGCCTGAATTTTTATAAACCGGTGAAGGGTCAAGCGCCAGTTCGGTGCCGCCTTTTCCATCTAAGTGGAGTTTGTATTTTCCTGCCGCGATTTCATCTTTTGTCGGCCAAATATTCTTTCCTTTCGTGCTCCAGGAAGTCGTGTTGCCGACAGAGATCGCTTGATACTCTTTTCCGTTGTAAATCCATACTTTGTAGCTTTTTGCACCATTCATCTTTTTCCAACTGACATCAAAGTAGCCTGTGTCGTTTCCGTTGCTGTACGCTTTGATCGTCGGTGTTTCTGCTTTCGGAATTGTATAGGTCACTTCTATATATGGCTTATTGGCCGAATTGGCTGAAGAAATCAGCTTTTTCCAGTGGTCTTGTCCGTTTCCGTTCGTATGGAATTTAAAGCCGTAGTTGGCTGTCCCGGTGTTCCATGCTTTTACGATTGATGTAACATCAAAGGTGGCCCATTGGCCTTTATGCACATCTGTTTTGCCGATATTTTTTGAGCCCGGCTTGTTGTTCCACGTGACTTTTGCATTGTCATAGCTGCTGTTTACCGTATCAAGCCAAAGTCCCGTAGCCTTTGTCCCGTAATAAGAATGCGCAACATAGGCCTTCAGCGTTGCTTTTGTGACGGTCATATTTTCGATAGGTTTTAAGTTATTAAACTTCATGAACGCATAGACTGTTCCGGTCGACTTGTCGTAATATCCCGATTTTAAGACATACGCTTTTAAATTCGCATCCCACTTTTGTGTCGATGCCGAATAGTTTGTCGTTGGATACGCGCTCATCACGAAAGTATCCGATGAAACGGACAATGATGTCGAAGGATCGATTGAAACAGGATAGACGCGCTCAGGGTCTTTCAGCCAGTCCTCATCTGCTGTGACATGAAGCAAATATCCGTGGTCGTTTTTTTTCAGTTTAAAAGAAACTTCCTCTGAGCGGGCCACTTCCCCGGAAAGCTCGTCCAATTTGGAATCGGTCATGAACGGTTTTGGCACCGTGAGCATTACTTTTCCATTCTTGTTTTTAAACGCGATGGAACCGTCTTCTTGGACTTCTGCGTTCAAGTCGGTTTCCAGTTGAAAAGTAAAGGAATTGTATCCTTCATACTTATGTAAAACTAAATCTTCTTTGATGTTTTCGTTAAAAGTAAATGTTTGCAGGTCAATACTTGGAAAGACATCTTTATATGTGAGTTCATTGCTGTTTTCTTTAAATTCAGCCGGGGCGTCTGCTGAACGAATTGAGGGTTTTTTCGGTCCGTGTGCTTCGATCAGTGAATATGTCACCTGGTGGTCATCGTGTTCAAACGTTGCATATAATCCGTTCTTCATTTCCTTGTGAAAGCTGGAGTTTAACACGGCATTTTTTGTCTCGACTGCTTTCTTCGATCCAGCTTTCAGTTCCGGGGAGATATCTTCCCATTCCGCATCAGGTGCTGCCTTTATATGAACAGGGTTTAAGTACACTTCCTGTGTAAAGATACCGTCTCCTTCATAAAACAGTTTCGTGTTTTCCGTTCTTTCTGAGAGGATCTCGCCGTTTTCATCAAGATTATTATCTTCATCAAACGAGAGAAATTGTTCCGCCGGCTGATCAGGGTCTTTAACTGATATTTGATCTCCTCTGTCCGCCTCTTTTTCCTCTGCTGCCTGAGCGGGAAGTGCTTCCTGGGGCACTAAAGAAACGGTTAATACCAAAATTAGCAATCTTGCAATCCAGCTTCTCCATCTAAAGGTTCTTTTTTTATCCTTGGTCATATAATGGCTCCTTTTCATATTTTTGTAACATTAGTCATATTACGTTATTTATATTAATCGAACCGAAATTAATTTTCAATATTTTTCAAGAAAGGTACAGGAATAAAAAATCAATAACAAATGACAAATTTATCATATTGTTTAATATTCATTTAGTAAAGCAAAAAAAGCTGCCCCCATTCGGGAACAGCCCTTTCATGCGTCTGATACTGCCGCCGGGCGACACGAGATTCCACACGACTCAGCTACAGCGCCGACTTGATCACCCTCTTGCCATAAAGAACGGACAGCAAACCGAAAATAGAATACAAGACGGTGTACAGCACCATCACGATGATCATCGGCGTCCGCACCTCTGCTCCGAATAAGAACCAGCCGGATTGGACAGCGAAGTAACTGTGAGACAGCCCGATAACCAATGGAATGCCGAAGTTATACATTTGCTTGATTCGTATCCCCTTCAGAAGGTCCCCGCGCGTGAAACCGAGTTTTCTCAAAATCGTGTAATTCGGTTTCTCATCCTCGCTTTCGTCCATTTGTTTAAAATAAAGGATGCATCCTGATGTGATCAGAAACGTTAGTCCTAAAAAACCTACAATAAACATGGCAAGGCCGAAAAGCGACTTTTGAGCTGTACTTGCATCGAGGAGCGATAAATGCTGATCATTTTGATTCACTGTTGCAAACAATTCATTTGCCTGCTGAAGCTGATCTTCATGTTTTAAATTGATCCCGTAAAAAAGGCTCGGCTTCTGCTGCAGCTTTGGATCTTTGTCTTGGTTCAAACGTTTAAACAGCGCATCATCCACAACGGCTACAGGCAATCCGCCGCTGGTAAAGTTGAAGGATAAGAGCGACTCTTTTTTCAAGCCTAAATAGTTTAATGGGATTGTCTCATGCCTGCTCTTTACCTTAACGGCACCGGTCTCTTTTAAAGCCATAAATTTCTGGAGAAGGTCGGTATATCCTGAGAAAATGACGTCTCCTTTATGCACGTCAATCCCGTCAATTTCTGCATCGCTGACCACGGCGAGGGGTAATTTCCCCGGGTCGCCAGCCATATTTTCAGGATCCCCTTCGACAACTTGTTCCAGATTGAAAGTCGCCTGAGTGACATGAACTTCTTTTTTGCTGTATGAAATGTTGTTTTTATCCAATAGTTGTTCGAACTGTTTTGCATCTTTTTGATTTGTCATGGCAAAGTCGGCCGCCACGCTTTGTTCAGCGGTTTTCTCCGCGGAGTAATACGAAATATAGCACAGGGATAACAAACCGATCGCCAGTGCCGAAACAGTGGTGATGATCGTTAATAATAGAGCGTTTGATTTCAGCCGGAACATGATCGATGAAAGGGACAGCACTTCATAAATATTTAAGTAGCCTCCTTTGCTTTTGCGGATGATGTTGGAGACAAAGCTGACCGATCCTTTATAAAAGAGGTACGTTCCGATAATAACGGTACCGAGAATAAAGCTCATCACATAAAACAGCTCATCTATGGTCTTGAACTTTCCGCTGAACAACTCAGTGGAAATATAATATCCCGACAAAATAAACAAGATGCCCAATAAGCCAATGATCATTTGAAAAACGGATATTCTCTTTACCTGATCTTCCGTAGCTGATGTCGCTTTAAATAATGATAAAATGCTTTGCTTTTTGATAAACGTATAATTCATCACCATCACCAGCAGGTAGATTCCGCAGAATACAATGACAGTTTGCACAAGCGCTTCTCCGGAAAAATTCAATTCGGCTTCAGCTTGAACATCTACTATTTTAAATAAAGTCATAAGCACGAGCTTTGAGATCGAAAACCCGGCAAACACCCCAATGACCAAAGAGCCGAAATACAGCATGACATTTTCCAAACTTAAGATGCGGAAGATTTTTTGCTTCCTCATGCCGATTAGCTGGAATAAACCGATTTCTTTGCTGCGCCGCTTAATAAAAATCGTATTGGCATACAAAATAAAAACCGCGACTACTGCCACAAGGAGAATGGAAGCTGCTTTCAAAGCCGCTGCGCCTTTTATCGATGCCTTCACTTCATCGATCGCCGGATCATACTGCAGCGTAACAAACGCAAAATAAAGCGCCACGCTGAAGATTAACGCAAACACATAAAGGTAATAGTTCCGTATATTCTTTTTCAGGTTGCGGAAGATCAGCTGATTAATGCTCATGCTGAACCCCGCCTAACACGCCTTGCGTCTTCATGATGTCCTGGAAGAACATCTGCCTGTCTTGTTCACCTTTATTCAACTGCGTATAAATTTGTCCGTCTTTAATGAACACCACTCTGCTGCAGAAACTCGCGGCGACGGGATCATGGGTGACCATAATGATTGTGGCCCGGCGCTTTTGATTTAACTGGCTCAGCTTGTTTAACAAGTCTGATGCTGATTTCGAATCAAGCGCACCGGTGGGTTCGTCAGCGAAAATAATGCTCGGTTCATGAATAAACGCCCTTGCTGCTGATGTGCGCTGTTTTTGCCCGCCGGAAATTTCATTCGGATATTTATTTTTCAGCTCGAAGATGCCTAATTCTTTCGCGACTTCCTCAAACTTTTGCCCGGCTTCTTTTTTTGATATTTTCGTAATCGACAGCGGCAGAAGGATATTTTCTTTCACTGTCAGCGTATCGAGCAAATTGTATTCTTGAAAGATAAATCCTAAATGCTGCTTCCTGAACTCGGCAAGCTGTTTTTCCTTCATATTCGTCATCTCAGCTTGGTTGATGGCAATCGTTCCGCCGCTCACCTGATCAATGGAGGACAGAACATTGAGCAATGTTGTTTTGCCTGAACCTGACGGACCCATAATACTGACAAATTCACCCTTTTGGATCTGAAGGTCGATTCCCTTTAACACTTCGTGTTTATTGTGCTTATTTCCATAGCTTTTTCGTATTTTTTTCGCTTCTAAAATCATCATTTTTAAATCTCCTTTTTACTCGATATTTTCATTATAGAAAGGAGGGCAGCCGTTTTCCTTCGATTAAGCGAACAAAAAAGAAAAGCGTGTGACATTTTTGTCACACGCCAAGCACACGGGAAAATTCATTCCGCTTCGGAAAAATCAGCGTAAAGGTTGTACCCGCTCCCAGTTTAGAATCAACCTCGATATGAATCAGGAGCGGCTTTGCCGCCTTTTTCGCCAAGTACAGCCCCATTCCCGTGGCGGCATGATCATGATGCTCCATTGTTGATGTAAAGCCTTTGTCAAACACGCGCGGTATATCTTTTGGATCGATGCCCCGTCCAAAGTCTTGAACTGCGAGATGCACCTGGCCATCCTGTTCATAGCTTTTAATTATAATATCGGATGCTTCGCTGTATTTCACTGCGTTTGTCAGCAGCTGCCTCATAATAAAAGACAGCCATTTCGCATCGCTGAGCACTTCCCCGGCCTCCAGCTGTATATCAAACCCGATCCCTTTTGGAATGCACCATGATTGCAAATCTTTTAGTTCTTTAAAGATCAAAGGTTTGAGCTTTAGGACTTCGAGGGACAAGTCATTTTCGATAAATGACATCCGCTTTTGATGAAGCTGGCGGTCGAGCAGCAGGTGGATGCGCAGCCATTCATACGCCAGCCTCGATTTTAATGAATGATCGTCGATCGTCTCCATGATCAAATGCATGGCGGTAAGCGGCGTTTTGACTTCGTGTATCCAGGCCATGAGTTCATCTTTTTCATTCTCCAATGCCATGCGATGCTGTGCCGCCTCTTTCTTTAACTGTTTCGTTTGCTCGGTGATGCTTTTTTCAATCATCTTTTCGAAAGGCGTTTCCGCCTCTCGAATGTTTGTCACATCGAGATTGTGATCCCATTCTTCAAGACTTTTATAAAACTTCGTTTCCTTCCGAAAGCGGACAAGTACAAAAACGATAAAAATAAACGAGGACAAATAGGTCATATACAAAATCGACGTAAAAGGAATGGATGCATCGACATAAGCGATAAACAGAAAAAGGATCTGCTGCAAGACAAATATGGCGATCCAGCTTCGCCTCTCGGTCAAAAATGCTTTCAGCATTCTCATCATCCTTCATCTTTCGCCATATAGCCTTGGCCGACCTTCGTCTCGATATATTGCCCCAAGTTCAAGGCATCGAGTTTTTTTCTCAAACGGTTTACGTTGACCGTCAGCGTATTATCGCTGACAAAGCGCTCATCGTTCCATAAACTTCTCATCAATTCTTCCCTGCTGACAATTTTGTTTTTTTGGTCGATCAATTGTTTTAAAATGAACATTTCATTCCTTGTCAGTTCAATCGAACCCGCTTTATTGCTGACGCGGTTTTGTTCGGGATCAACGGTTGCACCACACCACGTTTTCTTGAGAATTTCAGGCTCCGCATTATAGTCGTAAACACGGCGGAAAATCGCCTGGATTTTGGCAATCAGCACGTCAAAATGAAACGGCTTCTGAATATAATCATCCGCTCCGAACTGCATGGACATGACCATATCAGCAGGATGGTCGCGCGAAGATAAAAAGAGAATCGGAACGTTAGAACGGGAACGGATCTGCCGGCACCAATGAAACCCGTCATATTTCGGCAGCTGAATATCGATGATGACGCAATCGGGCTTAATCGCCGCAAACTCCTGCATCACTTCGCTGAAATCGTTGATGCCGTACACCTCGTATGACCACCCGGTTAACCGTTCTTTTATTTCCTGAAACAGCGATTCATCGTCTTCGATCAACAGCAGTTTAAACATTTGCCTCACCGCGCTTTTTATCTTTTTTCTAAGTCAAGTGTATAGCAAATCGTTTTCATGCGCTACAGAGAAAAAAAGAGCTGTCCTGTAAAGGACAGCTCTTTTAAATATCACAAACTCTCGCCATTCGTTTCGATCACATTTTTATACCAGTAAAAGCTTTTCTTTCTCGTTCTTGCAAACGTGCCGTTTCCTTCATTGTCACGATCGACATAAATATAGCCGTAGCGTTTTTTCATTTCGGCGGTGGATGCGCTGACAAGGTCGATCGGGCCCCATGATGTGTAGCCGATTAAGTCGACGCCGTCCGCGATTGCTTCTCTTACTTCTTTTAAATGATCGCGCAAATAGTTGATTCTGTAGTCATCTTGAATCGAACCGTCTTCTTCGACGACATCGACGGCGCCGAGCCCGTTTTCAACAATGAAAAGCGGCTTTTGATAGCGGTCGTACAATGTATTGAGCGTAATGCGGATCCCTTTAGGATCGATCTGCCAGCCCCATTCGGACGATTCAAGGTACGGGTTTTTAACCCCTCCGAGCAAGTTGCCTCCCGTTTTTGCCAAGTCTTCCGGATTCGTGCTCGCGACCATTGACATGTAATAGCTGAAACCGATATAGTCGACGGTGTTTTCCTTCAAGATGTCTTCATCACCTGCAGCCATTTCAATCGTAATTCCGTTTTCCTTAAAGAAGCGCTTCATATAACCCGGATAAGCCCCGCGTGCCTGTACGTCCGAGAAAAACAGCGTTCTTCTCTCATTCTCCATCGCGGCGAGCACATCTTCCGGTTTTGGGGTCATCGGGTATGTCGTCGTTGCGGCAATCATGCAGCCGATTTTAGCGTCCGGAATGATGTCGTGCCCCGCTTTAACGGCAAGAGCGCTTGCGACAAATAGATGGTGCGCCGCTTGGTACATCGCATTTAACTTGTTTTCGCCTTCTTCAAATACAAGGCCTCCACCTGTAAACGGCGCATGCAGAACCATGTTGATTTCATTGAATGTCATCCAGTATTTCACTTTGTCTTTATAGCGGGTGAAAACCGTTTTCGCATAATGTTCATAGCACTCGATCACTTTCCGATTTTTCCAGCCGCCGTATTTTTTAATCAGACCGAGCGGCATTTCGTAGTGGGATATCGTCACTACCGGCTCAATATCATATTTTAATAGCTCATCAAAGAGGCGATCGTAAAATTCGAGTCCCTCTTCATTCGGTTCAGTTTCATCGCCGTTTGGAAAAATCCGTGTCCAGGCGATCGATGTCCGGAACGCTTTAAATCCCATTTCGGCGAAAAGAGCGATATCTTCTTTGTAGCGATGGTAAAAATCGATGCCTTCATGATAAAGGTTCAATGACTCCATCGACTCATCGAATGGATACATGACACCGTTCGGCGACACATCGGCTGTCGAGAGTCCCTTGCCGCCGACATTATAGGCGCCTTCCACTTGATTTGCAGCAACCGCTCCACCCCATAAAAAACTTTCAGGAAACTTTTTCGTTTGTTCAGTCATATCCTTTCACCTCATCCAAATTTGTCAGGCTTTCCTCTTTCTACGCCAGCGCGATCAGCGCTTCCTCAATGTCAACGCTTTCATCCGTTTTCAAAGGCTTGATCGACTGGTACCGGTCCGTATTTGTAATGATAACCGGCGTGATCAACTGATAGCCTGCATCCTTAATCGCATCCATATCAAATGAGACAAGCTGGTCTCCTGGCTTTACTGCGTCGCCTTTATTGACATGCACAGTAAAGTGCTCCCCGTTTAATTTCACCGTGTCAATTCCGATATGGATAATAATTTCCGCTCCATTGTCGCTTGTGATGCCGAGGGCGTGCTTCGTTTGAAAAACGGTTGTGATCGTGCCTGATACCGGCGACACCACTTTGCCTTCTTCAGGCTCAATGGCGACGCCTTTTCCCATGACTTCTCCTGAAAATGTCGCATCATCCACTTCACTCAATGCTTTGACTTCGCCTTTCAGCGGGCTTTGAATGATCTCACTACCGCCAGCCGTAGAAGGAGCAGCCGCCGGTTCATCGGCTTCATCTGACGGAATGTCTTCAAATCCCAATACAAAAGCAAACGCTGTTGCGGCAAAGAACGCGATGACGATCCCGATCGTTGCCTGTATAAAAGTCGGGCCGATAAACGTCGTAATTCCAGGCAAACCGACGTTTCCGCCAATAATATATGCTGCTACGCCGGTGATGCCGTAAAATGCTCCTCCGACAGCGGCGCCGAGAAGCGCGGAGACAAACGGCTTTTTCAGCCTCATGTTGACACCGTACATCGCCGGCTCTGTAATCCCCATCAAAGCCGTGATGCTTGTCGTCAGCGACAATGATTTGAATTTCTTATTTCTGGATCGCAGGAAGACGGCAAATGACGCGCCAGCCTGCCCCATATTCGCCAAGAACATCGCAGGTATCAAATAATCGTAGCCGTTTTGCGTAATGTTGTTGAACATAACCGGAATGAAAGCATAGTGCATTCCTGTCATGACGATCAGCGAGAACGTTCCGGCTAAAAGGATCATCGTGATTAAACCGGCGTTTTCAAATAAACCGTTTACACCGATTGACAGATAGTTCCCTGCAATCGCACCGAGCGGACCGACTGTAATTAATGTGACAGGCACGACAATCAGCAGCGTCAGCGTCGGTACAAAAATCATCTTTAACGAAGTCGGGGTGACTCTGTCAATCCATTTCTCAACATAAGATGCAATCCAAATCGCGAGCAGGATCGGAATGACGGTTGACGAATAAGTGGCAGCGGTTACAGGCAATCCGACAAAGGAAATGCTTTTTCCTGAACCGAGGAGCGCTGTCAGATCGGGATGCAGAATCGCCGCTCCAATCGCCGCCGCTACATAAGGATTGCTGCCGAATTTTCTCGCGGCGCTGACCGCCAGCAAAATCGGCAGGAAGTAAAATGCTCCGTCGCCGATGGCCGATAAAATGGTGTGGACCTGGCTATTTTCGCTCATCCAGCCGAACGTGACGGCGATCGCAATGATCCCCTTGATCATACCCGCTCCGGCGATCGCCGGGAGAATCGGCGTAAATACACCTGATATCACATCAAAAATGGCGGACAGCACGTTTTTCTTTTTGCCAGCTTGCTGCTCGCCCGCTTTTTCATCGCTGAGCCCGCTGTTGGCAATGATCGCTTTATACACCTTAGGCACATCATTTCCAATGATGATTTGAAACTGCTGGCCGCTGATGTTGGTGCCCATTACAGCCGGCAGACTTTCCAGTTTCGCGCGGTCTGCCTTCGCGTTGTCATAAAGATTGAAACGCAGTCTTGTCATGCAGTGAATCACGCTCTGTACGTTCTCTTCACCGCCCACGAGTTGTAAAATGTCCTTCGATACTTTATTATAATCCATATGAGTACCTCCTCTTTTGGGGGAATCTGCCGGACTGAAGGTGGCCGCCTTCACCCGGCTTTTTTATTGCCTTTCTGCCGCAAAGAATTCTCGGAATCTCACATCACCTCCTTATTTTGGGTATAAAAAAAACCTAAATTACGCCGGCTTAACGGGACAATCTCCCAGAAAGCTGTACGCAACTTAGGTTTTGCCTGCAAAAGCAGTAACAATCCATAAGAAACTTGCTGATATTAGTTTGTAACTATACTTTAGCACCCGTTTTTGTTAATGTCAACGCTTTCATTACAAATGTCTCATAAAAAATAGAATACATGAAAACTAAAAACTAAGACTTTGTACCTTCATTTCTTCGTTTTCTAGCTTTCGCCGCCTTTTTCATAAGCAATGCAGGATTTCGCCTTGCTTTCCTTCGCGCGGCCGGCTGTACAACTGCCTCTTTCGGTTCCTGCTGCTTATGAAGAATGAATCCGGCAGCCATAAACGGAATCCCTGATAAGTTCGTGAAAATGTTTTTAATGCCCATTGCTAAAATAAAAGATCCCCATGGAGAAAACGGATCTTTTTTGATTTTCACGTAAGCAGCGATTTCCAGGGCAATAAAAATGATCGACTGTGCTAATATCACTATCAGCAAGCTCAAAATGAACAAGAGGCCCAAATTAAACAACGTGCCTGAGTAGATCATCAATTTCAGCGCAGCTACGAAAGTCCCAGCCTCCATATATCCGTCCGTGACATTTGGATTCCAAACGGCATAAGCGTCAAACTGATGTTTGAAATGAAAAAACAAAAATAATATAAACAACCAATATATGCTATGTAAACTGATGCCTAATAAAATAAGTCTGTTTGCTGCTTTGTTTTGCAATGTTGTTCCTTCTTTCGTTTATGATTGAAGAGAATGAACCGTCTCTTCCTGCTTTGACTGAAACACCTTTAATTCGTTGCTGTCCAGGTCTTCCTGTAATAAACAAACCTTTTGAATCTGCCTGTTTTGATAATGGTGAAAATAGTAGCTGCACGTCTCGCTGCACATCACCGCCGTATATTGGGTGTAATCGTCTTCGCCATTGTCAGTCATGACAATCCCTTTGGGAATATTCATATTGGAGAGAATATGAAACGCGGCAGAGACGCCTTCTGTTTCATCGGACACAGGCTTCATGTGCTCTTTCAAAACTGCAGCCCTGACAAAACGGGATGGCGGTGTAAAGTCTCCCGGCAATCCGGACAGCCCGGAACCTTGACCGAAAGCCGACAGCGTCATGTCTCCCATTTTTTTCGCGGCAAACTGTCCCGGCTGAAGACCGATATAATTGCGCAAATTGGTCAAATGCCAAGGAAAATCCGGGCTGTTCGTCAGCACACCGACCGGATTTTCATGAATTTGAATACCGCCGGCCGCCGGTTCAACAACGACGCTCGCACCGGAGCGGTCCGTTAATAGCCAATGAAGCGGCGTCACCGTGCTCAGCAAACTGACCTCTCTCTTCACAATGTTTAAGGAAACAGCCGCTTTTTTCACATCCTCCAAATCGCCGCATTCCGACAGCACCCATGTCACAAATTCGTGCGGCGCAAGATTGCGGCATTGCTCTTTCGTCTCGCTTTCATACACAGCATAGCCCGGGAAATAAAGCGCCGCGCAAGACAATCCTTTTTCATTCACACCGTCGGCAAACAGAGCATTCTTAAGCCTTCTGCCCATCCCGATAAACGCATACCGACCGGCATGCTCGCAGCCGTCCGCTTCACTTTTCCATTTGTAACGCCGCGGATGCAACAGCACTTCCCCATTAAGCTCAAAATCAAAATCCATCGTCCTCGCCAATAAATGCTCCCGACCCGCAGTCGTCAACGTGATACTTGTACACATTGCGCTCCATCCTTTTTGTTTAATATTACACTTCGTGAACTATTTTTATGTTATCGAATTGGAAAAGATTCGTCAAAATGAAAGGGGTTAAAGAAAAAAGCCGAGATGAGATCTCGGCTTGCAGCTTAAATATATTCTAATTCCTCTAGTGCTTCTAAATAGTACTGAAAATCTTCATTCTCAATTTCAATTATACTTTCGTGTACTCCCATTAAAATGGACAATTCCTTTCGCATTCACCTTGAATTGTAAAATGATTCGTTGTTCTTTTATCTTTGCTGCCCACAATAAAATTTATCCGACAGCCTTATTTATATCAACCTCACACCTTTGCACTTTACAATACACAATATCTCAATCACATTTCTTCAGCAGTGCATTTAAATGAGTGTAATTCTTTTTAAATTGAATTCTTTCAAAATTTTCTTTAGCCTTCAATTTATTTTCCTGGTTTAAATAACATATCCCTAATATATAGTATTCCTCATCCTTATATTTTTTCTTATTTTCTAATATTTCGATTATTTCTTCATATCTAGGTTGATCTAGTTTTAATTCATAGTGGATAAAAACTTCATCTATATCTAACCATACAAAATCAGAGTTATTTTGATCATTTTTAATATCCCTAATCAAGCTGACTATTTCTCTTAAATTATTATGTTCATCTTTTTCAATGAGAATGTTCACTAACAACATTTTAGAAAATTGTACTTCATCTTGTTTTTCTATAGCTTGTCTCGCTAACATTTCAGCCTTTTCAATATCCGGTCTTAGACTTCTATACAAGATCAAACTTTGAAAAGCAAAATCATGCTTAATCAAAGTACTTACATTGCCGTCAATATGCTGTCTAATCTTAATTCTTTCACAATCTTCAGGTGAAAAAAAGTTCCATGCAAAAATTATATCTGCACCTTCGTTAATTTTTTCAACTAGTTCTTGGATAGTAGTTATTATTCTTTCTAAAGAGAAATAAATTGTCACAATACATAATAGTATTTTTTCATAGGAGTCATTCAAACTAACAGCAATAGTGGATATTGATATCGGAGCAAAAAGACAATATAAAATTAACTTTCTTGCTAATTTATCTTCTTTCAATTCAGCTAAATTCATCCAAATCAATACATATATTGATATCCAGATAAGAAAAATCAACAAAAAAGAGAGGTATTTCTCAAGAACAAAATAAGATAAATATGATCCAATAAAGCAAAATAGGCCAGCAAAAATAAGTTGTTTAAGATTAAATTGTACATTTACACAGGATATTCTTAGTATAGAGCTTACATAACCGATTATCCTCGGCATGTCTCCTTTAACCGGTTTTTTTAGTAGGACTATTCCTACAGCTATTAACAAAACAATTAAAATTACGGTCAACAGTGTTTTAAAGTCAATGAATAGTGATATTGATAGCATTTTTGAAATTAATATCTGCTGGTCAAAAATCATCTTTTCAAAAACTATATTTGAATCTATAGGGTTCAAAAAAACATATTTTATGTAGAAAAAATTATTGATGGTGAATTTTAAGATCTCAATGATTATTGGCGTGATCATAAGAAATATATAAAATATTCCTGCTATCAGATAGCTTAAAAATAAAATGCCCAAAAAATTTGTTAATAAAACTGCATTCTTTCTTATAAAATGTTTATCGGAATTTTCAAATTTTGTATTTAGTTCAATTAAATAATTTGAGAAAGAATCCAAACTAATGATTAATAATTGCCTTTTAGTCATATTGTCTCCTCAAAGTAATTTCAATATTCTTTTGGCTCTGTTAAAGTATAATGTTGATTTACTTATAAACAACGGAAACCCCAAATATATGGAAGTTCTATTTTTATAATAGGTTTGTTCAACTAACGCAAAACCTTTGGTTTTTTTTCTATCTGTTGTTTTAACCAATCCAGATATTTATTTTCATCTCCAGAATCTTTATCTGTACCAAAACTAACAATGAAAGAATCTTTACGAAAAGGTATAACATAATCCTTATGTTTACTTATATTAATTGGTATGAACTCCATTATTCTCTCCTCCCCATTTGAAGGAGTATTAGCATTAAATTGGTCACCAAAATTTGTAATCCTTTTTGCATTAACCTGATCCTTTAGACCCAATAAAAAATGCGATACCCTCTTTATTGAAGTATCCCACCCAATAGTCTAAGTAAAACTCTTCTCAAACTTTATTCATTTTAATAAACTATATTTATTTTTAATCACGTTATTTAGAGTTATTACTACGGTGTCTAGGCGAAAATACGTTTTTTAATGCACTTATTATTCCAGGCACAAGAAAGAAGACGCCAAAAAAGACAGTAAGTAAATTTAATTGTGGTGTTTCATAAAAAGTAAACCATTCTATAAAAATTGACGATTCCGTAATTCTCCCAAATAGTGTTCCATCAATCTCTCTATAATTAGGTAACCATCCTGTTGTTTCAAATGTAATAAAAATTATCTGTGACAATAAAAATACACCAATTTGAGAAACCCAATATTTTTTCAAAAATGGAACACTTTTTTGCTTTTCAGCCAACTAAATATCCCTCCCTGCATTAGATAACATTTTATTTTGATATACGGAAAATTAAAGAATAATTTTCAACAACAGACTTTAACAGAGCCATTCTTTTAAACAAAATTATACTCTAATTAGAGATTTCATCCAATATAATTTCCAATGTATAAACTAAAAAGAGGGAAGCTAAAAATATCTCCCCCCATCATTATTTATCTATACATGCTTCCCCAAACCGCATCTCCCTCACGAGACAACGCACTAAACGTCATCACCTTACGCTCAGAAGCCGCATCCCACTGACGCAAAAACACGCCATCGTAGGTTTTTCCGTCGATCTTGAGTTCTATTTTGTTGTCTCCCGTGTTCTTCCACTTCCCGGACACTGCTCCTGTTATTTTGCCATTTTGATTTAAGCGGATTTCTTTCGATTTTTTGATATCTGCGGAGATGTCTTTACCGTGCCTCACCAATTCGTAGTCGCCAATCACATCTGACTTTTTCACCCTTTCGAGCTTCTCTCCGGCATAGCGGTGAGGGGCGACAACCGGCCAGCCTTGTTTGTTCATCAGCAATTGGTGGACGCGGACTTCGTGCTCCTCGCCCCGTCCCGGGAAGCGGGTGTGGAAGATTAAATACGATTTGCTGCTTTTTTCATCGTAAAAGGCAGAGTTATGGCCCGGCGATACATAGCCGTTTTGATTGCTAAATGAGAAATTTCCCATCAGTTTAACACCGTACGGTTCGATTGAACGATCGTCAAAAAACGTTCCTTCTTTGCCGCGGACGTCAATCATCGCGTGGCCTTCTGCATCATAATAAGGGCCGTCAGGGTTTTTGGAGCGGGCGACGCGAATGTTGTACCCGCCGTCAGCGGCAAGTCCCCCGAAGGACATGTACAGGTAGTAATACTGCGTTTCAGGATGGTAGAGAATGTATGCGCCTTCAATCCGGCTGTGATTGCCGCCGATCAGCTTTTTGCCGTACCCCTGTCCCGGAAGCGGAAGTCCGGTTTTCTTATCCATTTCTAAAATAAAAATTCCCCCGGAATAGGAGCCGTACACCATCCACAGTTTTCCTTTTTGATCAAAGAATGTATGCGGATCGACGACATTTGGGTGCTTTGTCGCGTCATAAGGCGTGCCGTCATTGCTGATCCCGTCCATTCCCGACTTTAGGAAAATGCCTTTATTTTTGTACGGGCCTTCAATGTCGTCTGCGACAGCAAGCCCGAGGGCAGATCTCGGAGAATCCCCGCGGCAGGCGTTGTAATACATATAAAACTTGCCATCCTCAAGCTGGGTGACATCAGGTGCCCACAACGTATCAGATTCAGCCCATTCAAAGGTTTCTTTTAATTCTTCATAGACGTTCGGAATCAGAGGATTGCCGTCGTGAACACTCGAGGAAATTTGCGTCCAATTCATCAGGTCCGTCGATTTGGCCGAAGCTAAATGGGAGCCGAAGACATAGTATGTGCCATTCGCTTTAATTATCGATGGATCATGTACCGTCACTTCTGAAAAAACAGGTTTTTGAGTTTGTGCAGAAGCTTGGTTTGGCGCGAAACATGCAGCCATGATGAAAAGCAATGCAAGGACTTGGATGAAATACTTTTTCATATTCATTTGTTCTCCTTTCTTTTCAAGCGCTTTCATTTTTTGACAATCCATCATATGCTGCTTATCCAAGGTTTATTACGAACAAAAAAGCTCCCGACAAAGTCGGCAGCCTGAGTTTATTACCTCGCTTTATGCACTTTCAGCAATTTCCCTTTCACGGTCGTATTTTTCATCGCATCTAAGACGAGCGGCCCTTTGCCGTTTAAAATTTCAACGAATGAACCTTGCTCTTGTATCGTGATAATCCCAATATCCTCAGCGGAGACGCCATCAATTTTAGCAATCGTTCCGACGAAATCAACAGCTCTCAGCTTCTTCTTTTTTCCCCCGTTAAAGTAGAGCCTCATGATTTCCTTATTTAACGATTCGCTCTTGTCCTGTTTAAGCTCCGGCTTCCTATTGATTTTCTTTTGAAACGCTGCTTTTGCCCGTGCAATTTCTTCTTTTGACGGCGCCTCAATCATAGGAATATGAAAACCGATATAGTCTTCAATGTCAGCGATCATCCTCTTTTCACGCGGACTGGCAAGAGTAATCGCTTTTCCCCGACTGCCGGCTCGGCCTGTTCTTCCGGTACGATGCACATAGCTTTCTTGATCTAATGGCAGCTCATAGTTGATGACATGTGTGATGTTCTCAATGTCGATCCCTCTTGCCGCCACATCTGTCGCGATTAAATAGCGAAACGCTCCCCGTCTAAAGCGGTTCATCACGGCAAAACGATCCTCCTGAGGCATGCCGCCGTGAATTTTCGCGCACGGATAACCCAAAACGGATAGGCGCCGCTGCAACTCATTCACTTGCTCCTGTGTGCGGCAAAAGACGATGCAGCTGTCCGGGTTCTCAACAATGAACAGATCCACTAAAAGCGAAAATGAATCATTTTCATTTACAATGATCAGTTGATGCTCGATGTCTGCGGTTGTCGTACCGCCTGCTTTAATCTCGATTTTCAAAGGGTCTTTCATATATTGAAGGGATAGCTGCTCCACATCCTCCGGAAAAGTTGCTGAAAACAGCATCGTCAGCCGTTTTTCAGGCAAATGGCGGATGATCGCTCCCACTTGATCGATAAATCCCATATTCAGCATTTCATCGGCCTCATCGATGACAAGGTATTTCAGTTTTTCTAATGGAAGGGTTCCTTTTTCAATGTGATCCAATACGCGGCCCGGCGTCCCGACAACGATATGGCATTTTTGCTTGAGCTCTGTTTTTTGCCGTTCAAAGGATGACTTCCCGTAAACAGCCGCTGCTTTTATTCTTTTATAGCGGCCGATGTTCGTCAAATCCTCTTTAACCTGAGCGGCAAGCTCGCGCGTCGGTGTCAAAACCAAGGCTTGTGGTTTGTTCTCTTCCCATTCGGTCAGCTCGCAAAGCGGAATTCCGAACGCGGCCGTCTTCCCGCTCCCCGTCCGCGATTTCACCACAACATCCCGCTTTTTAAGCACCGCGGGAATCACTTCGCTCTGCACCGCAGTCGGCTGCTTATACCCTAAATGATCGAGCGCTTTCGTAATATCGCCGCTTAATGCATAGTCTCTAAAACTGGCTTTGCTCATGAATGAACTCCTTTTGGTCATATGATTTCCAGTGAATGACGGTGTTATGAATGTGATTATACGCTAATCTTTCCTGATTTCAAAAAGACATGAAAAAGAGGCTGCAATATGTGCAGCCCTAAGAAACATCCTACTGTATCAAGAGTTTTCAAAAATTAATCCGATCATAGTAAGCTCCCACAGCAAAACAGCGATGAAAATGACGCCCACTAGACGCTGTAATACAAAAGGGAGACGGGCTAAAACGATTTGGACTTCGTAATTTAAAGAGGAAACCAGGATGGCTACATATCGAAAAAAATCGGTGATCAGCCCATTTGATTCATCATATACGTTGGTTTCATATAGCTTAATGATTAACGTGGGTACAAACAAAGAAACAAAAGCAAACACCATGTTAATCGTTAAATATATGATAAGCGCAGAATTCGGATACGGTATATCCCCTGACATCGCAAATCCAAAAAATAAACTAAAAATAGAAAAAACAAATATACCTATTGGGATATTGGTCTTTCTTATAGCCCTTGAAGGAGGGCGCGTAACTGTCTTTTTTGTTTGAAAACCATATACCAACGAAAGTAAAATGATAAACAGCTCAGCAGTGAAAACAAACATAAAAAACATAACATTGGCGTCTTTTTCCCAATAAGGCTTATTCATCAACAATAAAGCAGTTAACAACAAAAGAACAAGATTGCTTCTCAGCCAGAAGAATCGGCTATTTTTAAAAGAGAATTTAAACAGAAATCCCTTGTCCTCTAAATCAAAAAATTCATTCATTGTATCCACTATTTTCTCAAAATATTCATTTACAGCAACAGGCTGAAGATAAAGTGAACCGTTTTTTTTAATATTTTCATAATCTAAATGCCAAATGAAATTATCGTTTCTTAATAAAAACACAGCTTGATCTAATCTCGACTGTCTTGTAATCGAGTCACTTTCAAAAAACGAAATATTATCCAGCTCTTGATCGTTTGCCAAAAAGTCAAAAGAAAATTGGCTACTAGTCGGATGTGTTTTCGGATCTTCCGCCATTCTCTTGATGACTTCAGCTTCCACCTCATGAAACTCATCAAACGAATCTTCATCCATTTGAAATATGTCACACTCTGGTTTTTTATTACTATATGAATGATAAAATGTTTTCAACATTTCTAAAAACGGCTCTCTGCTTTTTAAAATTGAGAAGCTATGATTTTGGTTCTCGATTTCTTCTACAACCATTTCATCTTTTTGGACATGATGAATGATCATCTCCTTTTTTCGATGAGTACAACGAACTTTTCGTTTTGATTGTATAAGGAGATGAATTAAGCTTTCTAATCCTTCTTTCAAGTTGGATTCTGTGTCATCATCCCAATGTCCTTTTTGCTTTAAAAGGTTTTCGGCATGAATAGAGAATGGTTCAATGTCTTTTCCATCTCGAATCAGCTGCTGTTCATGAATAATGTCCTCAGCAGCTTTTTCATATCTGCATAATAGCAATGCAGCAACGAGTTCTTGTGTTGTTAAAGTAACTTTAGAATCTAACATTGATCTCCCTTTTTGATCGGGTTCACCTCATTTTTCAGAAAATAAAAATCCGCACGTTACTATTCGCTTATTCCACTGTAGTTCGGTTAGGTATATTGTTGCTTTATGGGGGAATCTAACGTTCTTGTAAATCAGACCTTTTTCATATTACAATATCATCCAAAATAGGTAAATAGGATAATGGACTTGGTTTTCTTGGATTTTCTTGAATCGACAATTCAAGATACAAACGATGTTATTTAAAATAGCGTCCTGGACTTAGTTCAAATGACCTTTTCTCAAATTCCGTGACATCAAAAAAACAGCACACACCCAAAGGTATGTGCTGTTTTGCATGTTCCTCTATTCCGTAATCACCGTATGCACAAGCTTCGGTGCTTCGGCTGTTTCCGCGATTTGGATGTTGTCGTAGACTTTTGCGATGACGTCATCGACATTTTCGCGGTTTGCGTATAGGGTAACCAATGGTTCGCCTTTTTCGACTGCGTCGCCGACTTTTTTGCGGAGCATGATGCCGACGGCGAGGTCGATTTCGTCTTCTTTTGTTGCGCGGCCGGCGCCCAGCAGCATGGCCGCGACGCCGATTTGATCGGCGACGATTTCAGACACGACGCCCGCTTCTTTGGCAGGAACGTCGATTTTATAGGCAGCCTGAGGCAGCTTTTCGGGGTTATCCGCGACAGAGCTGTCGCCGCCTTGGTTCTGCAGGAAGTCTTTGAATTTTTGCAGCGCTTTTCCGTTTTTCATTACATCGATCAGTTTCTCTCTTGCTTCGTCAAGAGTCTCCGCTTTTTTGGCGAGAACGACCATTTGGCTGCCCAATGTTAAGACAAGCTCAGTCAAGTCTTCAGGACCTTCGCCTTTTAATGTATCAATCGCCTCTTTCACTTCAAGTGCATTTCCGATGGCAAACCCCAGCGGCTGGGACATGTCGGAGATGACGGCCATCGTTTGGCGGCCGACATTGTTTCCGATGCGGACCATCGCTTTTGCAAGGTTGACGGCGTCTTCATCTGTTTTCATAAAGGCACCGGCGCCTGTTTTGACGTCAAGGACAATCGCATCCGCCCCAGCAGCGATTTTCTTGCTCATGATTGAACTGGCAATCAGCGGGATCGAATTGACCGTACCTGTCACATCGCGGAGGGCGTACAGTTTTTTGTCAGCAGGCGTCAAGTTTCCGCTTTGGCCGATGACGGCGACCTTGTCGCGGTTGACGAGCTCGATGAATTCGTCTTTAGAAAGTTCCACGTGAAACCCTTTGATTGCTTCGAGCTTGTCAATAGTTCCCCCTGTGTGTCCGAGGCCGCGTCCCGACATTTTGGCGACCGGGACGTCGAGAGCCGCGACAAGCGGTGCAAGTACGAGCGTCGTCGTGTCGCCGACGCCTCCTGTTGAGTGTTTGTCGACTTTGATACCTTCAATCGCGGAAAGATCGATCGTTTCGCCTGAGTTGACCATCGCCATCGTGAGATCGGCCCGTTCTCTGTCTGTCATGTCCTGAAAATAGATGGCCATCGCCAGAGCGCTCGCCTGATAGTCAGGAATGCTTCCGTCAGTGTAGC
Source organism: Bacillus sp. FSL K6-0972 (assembly GCF_037976035.1). Taxonomy (NCBI): domain Bacteria; kingdom Bacillati; phylum Bacillota; class Bacilli; order Caryophanales; family Bacillaceae; genus Bacillus; species Bacillus sp. FSL K6-0972. The sequence continues at coordinate 4,258,192 of NZ_CP150260.1, forward strand.
CTTTAATGAAAAATTGAATTTCTTCTGTTGTCAATTCTTCTCCATTTTGTTTCTTTGTGATGATATCAACCATTCTCATTGTGATCACCAGTCCTTTTTTCAAAGTTTATCAATAAATCAATCCTACAACGGTCGCTGTCAGGAAACTGACGAGCGTTGCGCCGTACAGCAATTTCAAGCCGAAGCGTGCGACGACGTTTCCTTGTTTCTCATTCAGTCCTTTAACCGCACCGGCGATAATACCGATCGATGAGAAATTGGCAAATGAGACGAGGAAGACGGAAACAATCGCTTCGGTGCGGCCGCTGAAATGGAAGCTGCCTTGTGCGAGAGACTGCATCGCGACAAATTCATTTGAGACCATCTTGGTTGCCATGATACTTCCAGCATTCACCGCTTCATGCCATGGGATACCCATCAGGAAGGCAAACGGCGCAAAAATAAATCCGAGCAGTTCCTGGAATGATATCCCTAATGCGGCGCTGAAAATGCCGTTAATCATTGCAATGATCGCGACAAATCCGATCAGCATGGCGGCCACGACGACGGCGACTTTAAAGCCGTCCATAATATATTCGCCCAGCATTTCAAAGAAGGATTGTTTTTCCTCTTCCTGTACCTCTACCATATCATGTTCTCGATCGACTTCATAAGGATTGATAATCGATGCGATAATAAATCCGCCGAATAAGTTCAAGACTAGCGCGGTGACAACGTATTCGGGCTTCAGCATCGTCATATAGGCGCCGACGATAGACATCGAGACGGTTGACATCGCCGAAGCGCACAGCGTATAAAGTCTGTGCTTAGGCAGCAGGCCCAGCTGTTTTTTTAACGAAATGAATACTTCAGATTGCCCCAGTATCGCCGAGGCAACGGCGTTGTATGACTCCAGTTTGCCCATCCCGTTGATTTTGCTGAGCGCAAGACCAATATATTTTATAATAAACGGAAGGATTCTCCAATATTGCAGAATACCGATTAAAGCAGAAATAAAAACAATCGGGAGAAGCACGCTGATGAAGAATGTGGATTCATTCACATTCACCAGTCCGCCAAAGACAAAATTAACACCTTCTGCGGCATATTCAAGCAAATACCCGAAGCCTTTGGCAAAACCGCCGACAAGATAGTTTCCGATACCCGTGTTCAGCAATATATATCCCAATGCGAATTGCAGCACGATCATGACGATAACCGGACGGTACTTCACTCTTTTCTTTCCGCTGCTGACCAGCCATGCAAGCCCTAAGACGACAAATAAACCAATGAGCCCGATGAGATATTTCATGTTTTGATCCTCCTGGTGATGTATTCGCTTACATTTTTGTATCTGCGCGCAGGAAGCTTCCGCTTCCCGCCGCACTGGATCTTAGTAGTTATCTTCATTTTTTCCTTCTGCTCCGCTGACGATGGAAACGCCTGCGCTTGCACCGATCCGGGTCGCTCCTGCTGAGATCATGCTTTCAACGTCCTCTTTTGTTCGAATACCTCCGGATGCTTTGACACCGATGTCAGGTCCGACTGTTTTCCGCATGAGGGCGATGTCTTCCGCTGTCGCTCCGCCGGTTGAGAACCCGGTTGAAGTTTTGACAAAATCGGCACCCGCAGCAACAGCCAAGCGGCAGGCCCGCTCTTTTTCCTCGTCTGTCAACAGACACGTTTCAATGATGACTTTAACAAGCGCTTTACCTTTTGCGGCTTCAACGACCGCGCGGATGTCCGCTTCGACAAAGTCGTCATCTCCGTCTTTTAAAGCGGCGATGTTGATGACCATGTCCACCTCTGTCGCACCTTTTGCGATCGCGTCTTTTGTTTCAAATGCTTTTGTCTCTGTCGTGTTGGCGCCCAACGGAAAACCGATGACCGTGCAAACGTCGATTTCCGTTCCCTTCAGCTCTTTGGCGGCAAATTCAACCCATGTCGGGTTGACGCAGACTGAAGCGAATTGGTATGTTTTCGCTTCTTCTATTAATTTCTTAATCTCGGATTTTTGTGTATGCGGTTTCAATGCTGTATGATCAATGAGATTTGCAATCGTCATATACTAGCACTTCCTTTGTATAAGATAGTTTCAGCATAACCGATTTCTGAACAAATGTAAATTATCATATGAAATTTTGTTCAATAGAAAATAAAGTAAAATCCAGGCAGTTCTTCCTGGACACTTCAGTCATCTAGCAGTTCTTTCGCCGTATGCTGATCAATAATCAGCACATTGGCATACTTGCCTTTTAGTGCACCATGAATAGCGGCTTTTTTCCGGCTGCCGCCCGCTACGAGAATCGACCGTTCTTTTTCCCTCAAGTCAGCCAATTCAATGCCGATCGTCCGCGAGTCGATAGCATGGCTGCAAATGTTTCCCTCCGCATCAAAAAAGCGCGAACAAATATCGCCGACTCCACGTTCTTTCAGAAGAGCTTTTTCCTCTTCATGAAAATACCCCAGCCTGAACAGCAGGGCTTCATCGCGGACCGTACCGACTGTAAATAAAGCAATGTTCGCCTGTTTGCCCATTTCTATGATCCGCTTAATATGCCTGTCCTGCTCAACCATCTGTTTAACTTCCGGATTGTCAAACACGACCGGAAGCGGCAAATACCTCGGCATCGTTTGAAAAGCTTCGGCAAACAGCTGAATCGTTTCAGACGAATAAGTATTGACGCTGGAATGGCTGATTCCGCCCTTCAGTTGTACGACCTCTGCGCCCTTCACCTGTTTAGGCTGCATATTTTGGGCGATTTGGTACATCGTCGTCCCCCAGCTGACGCCGACAATGTCGCCGTCCTTGACTGCGCCGTGCATATATTCGGCCCCGAAGCGGCTGAGATAATGCGTGATGGTCGTATAATCCGCGGTCGGCGAAAAGACAACATGCGCTTCTAGAAGCCCGTATTTTTCCTCAAGCATCGCACCGAGCGCATCCATATCTTCAAACGGGTCCATGACGCGAATTTGAACATACCCCTTTTCCTTGGCGAACTGCAGCAGCCTTGATACCGTCGGTCTTGAAATCTGCAGCTGTTCGGCAATTTGCTGCTGGCTGTAGTCAGACTGATAGTAGAGCCTAGCAGCTTCAATGCTCAATTGCTGTTTTTCCTTGTCCATCACGTTCCTCCCCTTTAGTAACGCTTTAACCCATATTATATAGGTTCATGCTCCATCTCATCCAGCTGAATTGCAAAAATACGTTCCGTATGCCGAATCATGCGACACCGCATATGTCCATGTCATGTTTTTATCCGTTATATATACCATCTTCCGGCGGCTGTCAGTTCTTTAGCATGGCGTCATCCGATTGCTGATAGAACAAAAAGCAAGCACGCTTCAGCTGGTTGTTAAAGGCCTGATCCGCCTTCCGCCGGTAAAACACGTCTTCATCTTACAGCTGAATAAATGCTACAAAAAATGGCTCACCAAGATCGCGTCTTTTTCCGGAAGCTCAAGGCCTGCAGCAAAACGGTTTTCCCTCGTTTTTCTCAAGTAAGAGCCCCACTTCGGTATTTCTGATGATGTTCATTCACGTCCTCTGTTTATTCTTTTTGATATTTTTTTCTTGAAAAAGCAATACGAAAATCCTGCTATTGATGGAAAAACATTTTATTATTGGACTTACGTCCTCTTTTTGGATAGTCCAAAAAGATCAAAAAAATCTAGCAATCTCCATTTTTTCATTTATAATAAATAAGTCAAAATCATTCTAAAAAACATTCGGGGTGATCTATCGTGAAAGCACCCGTGAGGTATATATGGATTGGTATGATCCTGTGCTTTTTATCCGTCAGTCTGGCCGTCGGTTGTATCAAAGCTGAAGATCAGTCAGATGATGACAAAAATGATGCAGCGCTGCAGCCTGCCGAACAATTCGTTTACCATCATTTAATGAGCGATCAGGGGCTGATCAAAACCAGCTTTTCTGACCAGCCTGTTTACTTGTCGGAATCGCTTGGCTTGTGGATGGAGTTTTTGATCAGCAAAAAAGACGGCGAACATTTTCATGAGCAATATCAGCGCCTGACCGAATCCTTCCTTATGAAAAACAACCTGGTGTCATGGCAAATCCAAAACGGCCAGCCAAGCGGTGTGAACGCCCTGATCGATGATCTCAGAATCATGATGAGCCTCGATCAAGCGGCAGCTCTATGGGGAAACAGCGAGTATAGACAAACCGCTCTGAACATCGGTGCCGCATTAAAAACGCACAACATGAACAACGGGATATTGACGGACTTTTACGACTCCGCCTCTCAATCCGCATCAAAGGATATCACGCTTTCCTATATCATGCCAGATGCTCTATCCATCTTGAAAAAAAACGGAGTGATAGATAAGGAAACCGAAAGGCGGAATGCCAACATTCTTTATCGCGCTCCTTTGAAAAACGGTTTTCTCCCGAAAGCGTACAGTACAGAAACGAAAGCATACACCTATGACCATGAAGTCAATCTCATTGATCAGCTTTACACAGCTTGGCATTTACCGCCGAAGGATCAAAAAGCCGTTGTATTAGCGGATTGGCTCAAACAGACGTTTCAAACCGGCGGAAAACTGTATGGCCGGTACTCGATCGATACAAAAAAGCCGGCGGTTCAATACGAGTCTCCATCCGTCTACGCGTTGGCGATTTTATTTTTCACCAACCAAAACGAAGATAAAGCCGTCATCAAAGCGCTGTATGATCGAATGAATGATTTTGAAATTCTTGATTCGTCCGAGACGTATTATGGGGGATATATGAGCGGAAATGATACGCATTCTTTTGATAATCTGATGCCCCTGTTAGCCGAAAGGAAGCTTTTAAATGAAAATATCATTCAATGAATCGCAAAAAATGTTCACTTATATGACGGGGCTTGCAGCAGCTCTTGCGTTATTCATCCATTATGTCTCTGACCAGCAGTCCGAACCCATTCTCATCATTTGCATCACACTTGCCATCATCGCAGCGGGAATATGGCTCGGATCGATTTACGCACTGGCCGGGACCATCATCGTCCTGTTTGTTCTCGGAACTTTGATGATGTTTTTTCACACAGGCCAAGGAGGAGCCGCTTCGTCTGAAACGGGACTGCAAATGCTCGTCATCTGGGGAATAGCGCTTTTGCTGTTTTCCTTTATGTCAGGGAGAATTCATGACATCGCGATCGGACTTCACCGCTCTGTCAAACACCTTCAAGACGAAATCAAAAGCTTTGTTGCGATTGACAGGGTGACAGGCTTTGATAATAAACAGAGGATGAAGCTGGAGCTGTCAGAAGAAATAAAGCGCGCGGAACGGTATGGCAACTCGTTTGTTTTTTTGCTTCTTCAAATGCATTATTTCAAAGAGTTCAAATCTCTGTACGGAGAAAAAGAAACCGATCGTCTCTTTCAATTTGTCAGCAGTCAAATCAGATCATGTGTCCGGGAAACGGATAAAAAATTCCGTCCTGCCGAGGAGCGGTTCGGCATCCTGCTGACACACACGCCTGCTGAACATATGCCCGCCGTCCTTGAAAAACTGAAGAAACAGCTTGACACTTATCAGCTCAAAAACGGCAAGTATGTCACCTTAACCTTCCACGTGTGCCACTTATCATATCAAAACGATTTAACAACTGCTGATCAATTTTTAGAAGAACTAGAAAACGAGATGATGATGAATGAACTGTAAGCGGATATTACTTCTATACGCGGCTGTACTTATCCTGTCTGCGGCTTTTTATGTTCCGGACACCGCCGAGGCAAAGCAGCAGGAGCACGGCATTCTCATCGTCTATTCAACACTGGATGGCAAAAAATCAGCCGATGTGAAAATGCTCGACCTTATCGCTGGCCATTTTACATCCCGTGTGACCGTTGTAAAAGACACAGATATCAAAGCATCGGATCTCGCAGGAAAAGACCGCGTCATCTATTACGGCCAAACAAAAAGAAAGCTGAGCAAGAAGCTCGCGCAGCTAATCAGCTCCTCCCAAAAACCTGTGATAGCAATCGGCTTTAACGCCGGACAGTTCAGCCAATTCGCAGGTCTTTCGCTCAAAAGCAAAGACAATGTGTATCAGATTCGCAGCACAAATGAAGAAAGCGATACCTCTTTAGAAAGCGGAGTTCGTGTCCTCGGCGTATCAGGATTGAAGGGAAAAGCAATGTACACATACAAAGCTGACGATGGAAAAGCGCACCCTTTTGTATGGAAAACCGGCAAAGGAAACGTGTACATCGGTTTAACCGATTTGCTAAACAACAACCTCCTCGCCGCTAAGCAGCTCAGACAGGCATTTGGTGAAACGGCGGACAGCACGCTTTTATATTTGCGGCTTGAGGATATCAGCCCGATGTCGGATGAAAAACTGCTGCTCCAAGCCGGGTCTTATCTGCATAAACGAAATATTCCTTTTATCCTTTCTGTAATTCCGGTATATGTCAATCCTGAAACGGGCGACAAAGTCTATATGTCTGAAAAGCCAAAGCTGGTCAAAGTACTGAGGAAGCTGCAGGATATGGGCGGAAGTGTAATTGTTCACGGGTATACCCATACATACCGCTACAGCGAAACCGGTGAAGGATTCGAGTTTTGGGATGCCAAAGCCGATCAGCCGATCACATCGCAAAATGCGGAAGAGCCCGCGACCCTTTTGCAAAAGGAACAGAACTTTCCAAATGAACAAGCATATCAAAACTATTTGGAGCCGTTCAGAAAAAATGAAGAAACATACACGCGGCAGAAGCTGACGAACGCTATTGAGGATCTCACCGCGGAAGGGCTGTATCCGCTCGCGTTTGAAGCGCCGCACTATACGATGTCAGAGCAAGGCTATCAAATCGCCTCACAGTATTTCACAAGCTTGTTCGGCCAGGTTCAGCTTAGTGATACAACATGGAAAACATCAGGCGCCGGGCCTTTTGTTACGAATCCGGTCATGCTCCATGGGATGACGCTCTATCCTGAGACGATCGGCTATGTCGATCAATCGGATCAAAATCCGCTCGGCAAAGTCGAGGAGCGCATCTCTCAAATGATCGATTTTCAAGGCGGAGTAGCCGGCGCATTTTACCATCCTTATCTTGGAATGAAATATCTCCCTGAACTGGTTGATCAGATGGAACGCATTCCAAACAGCGAATGGCTCGATGTTAAAAAGACAAAGCAAACCGTTAAAACAGATAAAGTAGAAATTCACACAAGCGGAGATGGAACGATTCAAGTCAAAAGCAAAGTCAGCGCCATTGAGACGTTTTTCGATCATCACCAGCAAAGCCCGCTGGAAAAGGCGCTTTGGATTCTCTCCCTTATTGTGCTCTTGTTTGTTGTCATGTTTGTGAGCTACACCCTTTACTTGAGAGCCACATTAAAAAAACGAATCTTTAAGGAGAGAAGAAGCCGTGGGTAATGTTCTGTTCTTAGTCTCGTTAAGCTTAATATGGGTCATGCTTCTGTATCACATGTTTCTGATGCAGGGCGGATTCCGCCACTATATGACCTTCGAACGGAACATTCCGAAGTGGAAAGAGAACATGAAGGATCTCCCGAAGGTCAGCGTACTGATTCCGGCGCATAACGAAGAGGTCGTCATTCGGCAGACGCTGAAGGCGATGGCCAACCTCTATTATCCGAAAGACCGGCTGGAGATTATCGTCATAAACGACAATTCGTCCGACCGGACGGGTGACATCGTAGGCGAATTTTCCAGACAATACGACTTTATTAAAATGGTCGTGACCAAACCCCCGTATGCCGGAAAAGGTAAATCGTCAGCGCTCAATTGCGGTTTTGCCGAATCAAACGGGGACGTCATTTGTGTATATGACGCCGACAACACGCCGGAAAAAATGGCTGTTTATTACCTTGTCCTCGGGCTCATGAATGATCAGAAAGCCGGAGCGGTGGTGGGAAAATTCCGCGTCATCAATGCGGCGAAAACATTGCTCACAAAATTTATCAACATCGAAACGATTTGTTTCCAATGGATGGCACAGGGCGGGAGATGGAAATGGTTCAAAATCGCCACGATCCCCGGCACCAATTTTGCCATCAGAAGAAGCATTATTGAAGAGCTGGGCGGCTGGGATGATAAGGCGCTGGCCGAAGATACCGAGCTTACAATCCGGGTCTACAACCTCGGCTATCACATCCGCTTCTTCCCGGCGGCCGTCACTTGGGAACAGGAGCCGGAAACGTGGAAAGTCTGGTGGCGGCAACGGACAAGATGGGCGCGCGGCAACCAGTATGTCGTCCTGAAATTTTTGGCTCAGTTTTTCAAACTGAAGAGAAAACGGATTATTTTTGATTTGTTTTATTTCTTTTTTACGTATTTTTTGTTTTTCTTCGGCGTCATCATGTCAAATGCGCTTTTTGTGATCAATTTATTTTATAATCTGCATCTTTCATTCGGTTTTTTGTCTATCATCTTATGGATTTTGGCTTTCTTTCTATTTATGACGGAGGTCATGATTACACTGAGCATCGAAAAAACAGAAATGAACAGGCAAAACTTTTTCATCGTTTTTCTGATGTACTTTACATACTCGCAAGCTTGGATTGTGCTCGTGATTTATTCTTTATTCGTCGAAATCAAGCACCGCCTGTTCAAGCAAGAGGTTAAGTGGTACAAAACAGAACGATACAATCAAAAGAAAAGCGGGTGACTTTTTTGAAATATATCTTCATATGTCTGGCAAGCTTCATGCTGATCATGGCGACGGGACATGCTGCGGCGGCCAAAGACGTTACAGTAGACGGCTCAATCCTTGAGGAAAACAGCCAGGAACAAGCCAAACAGCAAGTGCTCACAAACGATCTCTTGACTTTGTACGGGGCAAAAGACAGCGCCGAGCTGACGTATCAAATTCCGGCGGGCGCCTCCTCTGCCCATCAGCAGCTCACACTTGAATACGAGGCCTCAGACCTTTTAATTTCACCATCTTCTTTAACAGCCGAGATTGATGGTGAACCGGTCAAAACGGTCAAGCTTGCTGGGAATGCCGGGAAGAAAACGCTGAAATTCGCGCTAAACAAAAGCCAGTCGTCTCCAGGGTTTCACAGCTTATCACTGAAGTTCTACGGTGTGGTTCATGAAGGCGTCTGCGTCAGACAGGACTCCTCCGGGAACTGGATCAAAATTTACCCGGACAGCCGTCTGAATATCGGGGAAAAGAACGAATCTAAAGGAGTGGCGCTCGAACATTATCCTTATCCATTCGCCCAATCCGGCAGCTCCGTGGAAAAAACGGCAATCGTCATTCCGGATGATCCAAGTTCGGCTGAAATCGAAGCTGCAGTTAAAACAGAAGGCTACCTTAAAACGGTTGACAATAGCATCAGCACGAAGATCTTGGGCGAATCTGACCTGGCGAAGATCGACAGGCCGACGATTTTGATCGGCGTCCAACAACATTGGAGCGGCAAAGTGAAAAAGCTATTGAAGCAAGCGAAGCTCGAAGCAAAAGGAGACAAGTTATTGCTTACGGAACGGATGCTTAAAGCAAAGGATAAGCAACAGCCTGTATTGTTTGCGGCCGCAGCATCTGATGCTGTGCTCTCAGAAAAAATCAGCGTCATCACCGACAAAACGTATGCCGCCCAGCTCAGCGGCGACACGCTGGCAATCGGAAAACTTCAGCAGCATAGCAAACGGGACGGCAGCAAGCTGACACTCGAGGATTTCGGGGCGGGGGATTTGACAATCGGGTCCGGGCAGACATCTTCCGAGCATTTTTATTATCCTGCACCGGCTCTATTAGACAAGAATCAACCTGCAAAGCTTTCTCTTACGGTGAAAAAATCGGAAACAATACAAAAGCAGGCCGGCCAAAACGACTTATCTGCGGAACAGGCGGAACTGAAGGTTATGATCAATGGTCAGCCGCATTCCGTCGGACTTGACGATTTAGGAAAAGAAGACAAAAACGGCTTTTACCATGTTTCTTTAAAAGTCGATCCGAAACTTTTGCAAAAAAACCGTTATATCGATATTCAATTTTCCTCTTCAGGCTTGAAAGAGAACAACCCTTGCTACGCGACGAACGAAGACAAATGGATTTTTATCGATAAACAGAGTGCATTGTCTTACCATGTCAGCGACACGTCAGCTTCAGCCGATTTTCAAGCGTGGCCGCTTCCCTACGCGGGAGATCAGGACAACAAAACGCTGATGATCCTGCCCGACAACGCGGATCAGTCAAAGCTTGATGAGCTTTCGCTTGTGGTCGGCTCCTTCGGCAGCGAAGCCCGGCAGGCATTCACAGTGAAAACATCCTCTGAAGTCAAACCGGATGACGTGAAAGGAAGAAACGTAATCTTCATCGGAAGTGTCGATCAATTCTCTCTGCTGAAGGAAAAAACAGCCGAATTGGCTGTTCCGACGGCGAAAAACGGGACCTTCGATGTATCATCTTTTCAAATGCTGAATGAAACGACAAAACAAGTCGCGTTTACTCAAACGTCGCTGTGGGATTCAAATTACTCGATGGCTGTTTTCGCGCCGTTTAAAGGGCAAGGCACAGCAGTCACAAAAGAAATGATCAACTTTTTGAACAGCAATGATTTCGCAGCAACCGTTGTGAATGAAACGGACAGCCATCAGCTGTTTACAAACCATCAGCAGCTGACAGCAAAGTCCGCTGAAACCAAGACGGATGATAAAAAAGAAAGCAATCCGCAGCATGTGCTGTACATTGCCATCCTAATCGTAATCATAGCGGCGGCGGTTATTTTTATTTTGACAACGGCAAGGCGCAGAAAAAGAAAGGCCAATGCCGGCGAAAGGGATTGACGAATAAAACAGGGGCTTGCTTTTAGCCCCTGTTTTTTTATAAATATTCAATCTGTTTCTCATATACACCCTTCACAATTTTAGCTAAAACATCGATTCCCCTTATGATATCTTCATCCGCCGCGGTTAGGCTGATTCGTATACACTGGTGTGAATGCGCCATGTGCCGGTATTGATGGTGAAAGAAAGATGAGCCGGGAACGATGATGACTCCGTCCGCTTTCATATACTCATACAGCGCGGCATCAGTCACCGGCAGGTCTTCAAACCACAGCCATCCGAAAAGCGATCCTTCCCCTTGATGCAGATACCATTTGATGTCTTCGGGCATCTTGCATAAAAGCGTTTCCTTGAGCAGCATGAATTTATTGCTGTAATATGGCCTGACTTCATTTAGCGACACGTCGGCGAGGCGCCCGTCATTCAATACAGAAGCCGCCATATACTGCCCCAGCCTTGAAGAATGGATTGCCGCATTAGACTGAAAAGCTTCCATTGCCTGAATATACCGAGACGGCCCGATGGCGATTCCGATCCTTTCCCCAGGCAGGCCTGCTTTTGAAAGGCTCATACAATGAATGATCTGATCGTTGAAAATCGGTTCCATGTCGATAAAATGAATCGCCGGAAAAGGCGGAGCATATGCGGAATCAATGAAAAGCGGAACATTCGCTTCTCGGCAGGCGTCTGAAATGAACGCTACATCTTCTTTAGGCAAGATGTTTCCGCAAGGATTGTTCGGGCGCGAAAGCAAGACAGCGCCGATACATGGATCGGTCCGCATCCTCTCTAAAAACGCCTCACGATCCATCTCATATCGAAACGTATGATCATCCAATGCCGAAATGAGCGGAGGAATCCCCTCAATCATGTCCCGTTCCAGTGCCGCTCCGCTGTATCCCGAATAGTCGGGAAGCATCGGAATCAAGGCTTTTTTCATCACAGACCCGCTTCCCATTCCGCAAAACGAATTGATCGCCAGAAAAAACAGCTGCTGGCTTCCGGCTGTAATCAGCACATTCTCTTTTCGAATGTCAGCGTGATACCGCTCTGAAAAGAAGCGGACAACACTTGCAATCAGTTCATCGGTTCCATAGCTCGATCCGTATTGGCCGATCACCGAAGAAAACCTGTCATCGTCAAGCAGATTGGCAAGAGCCGACTTCCACATGGCTGACACACCTGGCAAAATCATTGGATTGCCCGCACTTAAATTAATGTATGACCGCTCTCCGCCGGCCAGGACTTCCTGAATATCGCTCATCACAGCCCTGACCCCTGTCCTCTCATTCATTTTCTCTCCGATTTTGCTTAATGCCGGCTTCACGCTTCCAGTCTCTCCCGTTCAAACCGAAGACGGGCGGTTTCAATTTTCTTATTGATCTCGTCAATGAAATATGGTTCCGGGACGCTGAACCGTTCGCCTTCCCGTCCGGGAGGCAGGTATTGTCTTACATAGCGTTCCGCCGCCTCTTTGTATGCCGAGTCATCCTTGATCTCTTCCAGCTGTTCGATTTCGGCCACAAGCTTTTTTAAATCGTCCATGCATCGTGAAAGGTCAAGCGATACGGGCTTCTCTTCTCCTCTTTGAATGGAACTGCCGTTTTCAATGATCCAGCTGAACAGAAAATAGCCTGTCCCGGAATCAAAATTCCGCGTTGCATTATGCTGACTCGGATAGCGCAGCAGCCGCTCATACAAAACAAATTCGATAATTTCCTCCCAGCCGTCATATCGCCGCTCCCACAAGGTCAGGATCGCTTGGCAATCGACCTTGACTTCTTCTAAAATGCCTGCGAAAAAATTCATTTTCGCCTGAATATGCAAATGAAAAGGTTTTTTTCCGCAATGATGAAAATAGTCATGAAGGTAGCCCCACAACACCCTTGCTTCATATGTGCGGTCAGGGGAAAGCTGAGCCGACTTGAAAGGCGCATGTTCAAAAATGGCCCTCGCTCTTTTGAGCGTGTCCTCATGGTAAATGTGATAAAACTTATTAAAATAGAAAATCGCGAATGTCTGCGATGTGATGTTCTCTTTTGTTTTCACATTTTCCGGGAAGAATACGATGCATTTTTCTTCCGTGAACCCCTTTGTTCCGGCGAGAAGCTTGAGGGATTGGCAGCCGTTTTCAGGATGAGGCAGCTCCTCTTCTATTGGCCTCATCATGGCAGGTTCTTCACGAACGGCTAAAAAGGCTTCAAAATAGCAGCCTTTCGCATGAGGCCCATTCGGCGTCACGATCGGCGCCGCAAAAAAGGTCGTCTCCTGATCATTCGGAGCCCTGTAAGCCGTCAATAGCCGGTCAAAATACGGCGTCTCTCCTAATCCGCGTCCGATCCAGTCCAAAACGTCCTGTTTAAACGCCGCTTTTGCAGCCGTTAAGTGAACCGCCTCATAAACGGTTCCTGCGTCTTCAATCAATTGCAGCAGAAGCTGTTCCGCCCTTTCGTGATGCTCTGTAATCTGTCCTTTATCATTTTGGTATGTCTGCAATTCATGAATGTTCGGTACAATCTGCTCGTTGACCATGTTTACAATGTCCCCTGTCAATGTCGTCATCGGCTTCCTCCTTCGATTGATTTAAGCCCGTGAATCGTAAAGCACATCGGCACTTCCCCAAAATCTTTAATGACTTTCAAACGGTGTTTATCAGCCGCTTTAATCGTCGTGATGCAGCCGTCAGCCGCGTTTGAAGCGCAGGCCAGGGCCGCTTGTGCATTGCTTGTGACCAATTGAACTTGACTGCTGAACAGCTTCGCCAGATGGGCGGGAGCAGGGTGTGAAGCGACGGTTTGAATATCCGATGCCATCGTGTGCTGTTTTGCGGCAAAAACCATGTTGTATGTTGGCATCACAAAACTGTCTATGATCTTTAAGTCCGCTAAATTCTCAAATACGATTTGATGCAAAAACGGGTAAACGGCACAGCCTAATAGGACTGAATTTTCTGTCGATTTAACATAGAGCAGCGCTTCTTCCAACGTTTCATAGAGCCTGACTTCCCCGCGGACTCCTTTGTTTTTAAGCCAAAGCAGGCCGGCTTTTTCGCAGTTCGTGCCTTTGGGACCGAGCGTATGGACAATCATTACGGCTTGCTCTTCCTGCACTTTAGTCGAGATCATCTTAACCTCCTATTGTACCCGTCAGATTATTTTGATATATGATATGAAGCTCATCATCCAGCTCCCGGTAGAAAGCTGCACATTCTTCATAAGAATGATGGCTTGTTAATATAAACCCCGGATAACCGGAAAAGTGCGGGTACGGGAGGATTTTTGCGCCTCTTCTGATAAATTGAAACACCCGCTTAACCTCCGGCCTCTGTTTGACTTCTTCCAGTCCGTCGATTTTTTCAAAAATGCCGGAGCCCTGTACAGGAATGATATAATTGCCGGCCGTCCTTACAGACCGGATCTCCTCTTTAAACTCGCTGCTCTCCAGCGGCTTTAATGCATTTTGCAAGACAAGCTGCATAAAGTTGATGCCCGTGCTCTCTTTGACGATGTAATGGGAAACCCCTGAACCGCCGATTCTGGCGCCCACCTCGATGACATAAGGTGTTCCGTCCTTGTCCAGCCTCAGCTCTACATGAGCCGGCCCCTGGTGAATGCCCAGCGCTGAAACGGCGCCCGTCACTTCCTTGACAATCGCAAGGCGCGTCTCTTCCTTCAATTGAGCCGGAGCAATATAGACGCCTTCTTCAAAAAACGGCCCTTTGCTGTTCCCCTTGTATCCAATCGAAAGAACATGTACGTTTCCTTGAATCGACAGCGTTTCAATCACAAATTCCGGCCCATCGATAAATTGCTCGGCTACGATGCCCGTTTTGCCCTGTACGAATCGATTGAGGTCCCTCTCGTTGACGGCCTCGACTTTCCGGACGGCCTCCTCAAGCTCCTTTCGATCATCAACACGGACGACGCCCTGGCTTGAGAAGCCGTTGACCGGCTTGACGACTAATGGATAAGTCAGTTTCCTGTCTTCCAGGTCAGCGAGCGTATGGAACTCGTGGAAAACCGGCGTATTCAGGCCGTTTTGCTGAAGGATGCTGCGGGTTTTATTTTTATTGCGGCAGTTTTCCATTGTTGTAAAAGGAAGCCCCGGCAGATTCAAAGCTTCAGCGGCTTTTGCCGTGAAAGGCAATGCCGGCTCAAACAGTGTCATAATGCCGTCAAACGGAAATTCGACAAATGTCTGTTTGATGATAGCCATCGCCGCTTCCTTATCTTCAAATAACGGCAGCGGCACACAGCGTTCCACAGACGGAAGATTGCCCGGGAAATCTTCGGCTGAATGGTAAAAGAACGTGACCCTCAATCCTAAACGCTCAGCTTCTTCAAAAATAAATGGCAAGTGCTTATTTTGACAAATGATGGCCAAGCTTTTGTTTCGTTTCGTCAATTTTCGCGATCCTCTCTTCTTTTTTTAAGTTGATGAACATCACACCGAATATGACAAACAGCGTTCCTAAATAAATGTTCGCATTCAGTTTTTCATCCAGAAACAGAAATCCGATATAAAGCGCAATGACAGGGGAGATAAACAAGTGGGAAGTCGCTTTTGAGATGTGCCATTTTTTAAGCAGATAAATGTTGATCCAAAAACCTAATATCGAGCCGACAACCGCTAAATAAAGCAGCGCATAAAGGCTCACGCCGGAAAACGTTCTTGTCCCGCTTTCAAAGATGAGGCTGCTGATGAGCAAAACCGCTCCGCCGCTCAGCATCGAAAGGGAGTTAAAGCTTAAGATTGGAAGCGAACGGATTCTCTGCTGTACTTTGATTTGAATAAAAGCCGAGCCAAACATCGCACACAAAATCACAATCATTGCAACGATTTCAATAACATCGACTTTGATCAACAGCTGATTGCCAAACACGATTGTAATGCCGAGCAAAGCAAGGCATATCCCCCATTTTTGCAATTTCGTCGCCGGTGTCCCTTTAACGAGGCGGTTGATCATCAGGGCAAAGACTGAAATGCTCGCCGCTAATATAGACACCAACCCGCTCGGCAAATAAAGGGAGGCCCAATAAACAGATCCGAATGGAACGGAAAAATACATGATGCCGTTCAAAAACGACAGCACTAGCAGTTCCTTTGACAGAACAAACTGCCTCCGTATCAAAAGAAACGCCGCAATCAAAATGCTTGCGATCATAAACCGCATGCCGGCGGACCAAAATGGAAGGCTGTCACTCAACCCGGCTTTTTGAAAAGCCCATGTCGTCCCGCCGATCAAACATAACACGATAAATAAAATATGAACCCGATACTTTAAAACGTTTGTCAGCATATAGCATTCACCTGGTTTTGTTATTGTCTTGCTGGCATTTATTTTCAGAAAATAAAATCTTTTCTGATCAAAATGGATTATGAGGGAAATTATAACTATTATATCAATTACAGTCAATCATACTTTTGAACCTTTAGAATATCTTTACAAATACTGTGAACAAAAAAACACTCACTTCGATAAGTGAGTGAAGGTAATATCAGTTTAGCTTATATTTCTATCTTTTGGGTGCATACCGCTTTTCCGGATGACCCGAATTCTCTCATTTTATGTTTGACCGTTTCTTTGACTGCGCTGATCCCTGGCGTCATATAGGCGCGGGGTTCATATAAATCGGGATTGTCTTTAAACATGCTGCGCGTTTTCTCGGTCCAGGCCACCATGCATTCGGTATTAATGTTGATTTTCGCATGGCCCATACGGATCGTTCTTGCGATTTGATCAGCCGGGATGCCCGAAGCTCCATGAAGAACAAGCGGAATGTCCGTTACCCGTGAGATTTCTTCCATTTCCTTAAATCCCAAATTAGGCTCGCCTTGATATTTTCCATGAACGGAGCCGAGTGCGGCTGCCAAAGCATCGATACCGGTTTCTTTGACAATCCGTTCGCATTCACCGATGTCGGCATACTGCACCCCGCCGATGAGCCCGTCTTCCATGCCCCCTACGGTGCCAACCTCTGCTTCAACCGAAACATTGCGAGCCCTGGCATATGACACGACCTCTTTTGTCATGGCGATATTTTCATCGATTGGTGAATGCGAGCCGTCGATCATGACTGAGCTAAAACCCGCGTCTATCGCTTGCTTGCAGCGCTCCGGATTTTTGCCATGGTCAAGGTGAAGCACGACGGGAACGGAGATCGACATTTCCTCAATCAAAGCCGCAACCATTGCGGAAACCGTCTTAAATCCGCCCAAATAATCGATGAGCCGGTCCGAGGCGGCTGCGATGACAGGTGACCGTTCTTCTTCCGCTGCCTCTAGAATCGCTTTTGTCCATTGAAGGCCGTTAATATTAAATTGACCGATTGCATAATGATGTTCCTTTGCTTCTTGAAGAAGTTCTTTCATGGAAACGAAAGCCACGTTCACCCCTCCTATCCCGTATTAAATCTTGAAGTATTTTGAAACAACTTCAACTGTTGTTTCTTTGGCCGTTCGAATCGTTTCTTCCGCGCTCAGCTTATAGTATTCAGGTCTGAACAATTCAACTGAAACGACATCCGAAAAACCGATGTCTTTCAAAGTCGATAAGTGGGCATCCAAGTCGATGGCACCTTGTCCCGGCCAAACACGGTCTTCATCTCTTAAAAAGCCGATTGGAAAGTCTTCCGTATCATCGATATGATAAATGAAGATTTTCTTGCCGTCCGCTTTTTTCAAATCCTCAAGACTTGAGCCCATTGCATGGAAGTGGAAGCTGTCAAGAACAAGGCCGACATTATCGCGGTTCACGGTCATGACGATGTCATAGGCCTGGCTGAACGTATTGACTGTGCACTCCGGATGACCGACAAACTCGACAGCGATCTTTACGCCGTACGGCTCCGCGATGTCTGACAGCTCTGTCAGCACTTTGACGGAACTTGCTTTAATATCTTCTTTTAAGATTTTTTGTTCGGTGACAAGCGGTACCGCGACCACGTATTTCACACCGAGCGTTTTGCATGTTTCCATCATGCCTTTAAATTCTTCGATGATTTCACGGTGCCCTTTTTCATCGCGGTTGTTGAAAAAGACAAGGGCATTCAAGGCCAGCGGCTTAATATGATGAGTTTGAAAATACTCGGCTAACTCTGAGAGAGAATGGTCTTTTAAATACTCAGGCAGCTTATCCATCGTCCGGATTTCGATATAATCGTATCCGTGCTTCTCACAGTATTCGAGATCCTTTGCAAGGTTTGAATTTTCCAACGTCGTTGCTTCATTAAAGCATAGCTTCATATTAGATTCTCCTTATCTCATATCCTTGTGAAGAGAGAGTTCGGCATGGCGCCGAACTCAGGGGCTTATCCTAATAGTTCCTGTTTCAATTTTTCAAGCATGAATCTGCTTGATTCATCCGCTCTTTCGTCGACCCAGGCAAAAACGGCATTCGTCGCAATTCCGTCGAACTTCATCTCTCTCAGCTTTCTGAAGATCGTATCAAAATCAACCTCGCCTTGACCAATGTCCAAGTGCTGGTGAACTGTTACTTTCGCGTCAGGCGGATTGACGATGTAGCGAAGGCCATGAGCCGCTTTATGATTATAAGTATCTGCAAATAAAACATGTGTGAGGCGGTCGCCGGCTTCGTCAAACATTGTCTCGATGTCGCCTTTGCCGTCATCATAGAAGAATGTATGCGCAGTCGAGTAGACAAGATTGATCCAATCCTTGTCAAGCGCGCGGATCATATCCATCGCACCTTTGTGTGTTTCGATAAAATCGTACGGATGGGCTTGAAGATTGAGTTTAATGCCTTCTTTTTCAAAGACTGGGAGAAGTTCATCCATAGATTTGATAAATTTTTCTTCGCTTGTTAAAGGATCATATTTTGAACCGCTGAATTCGCTGTTCATCAAATCTACTTCAAGCTCAACCGCAATTTCGATCGCCCTTTTCCAATTGCGCACGGCTGCCTGACGGCGATCTTCATCAGGACCTGCCCAGTGGTAAAGCGGAAGGAGCGACGAAAGCTTAACACCGGTATCTCTTAAAAGCCGCTTTAATTGTTTGATTTTAGCAGAATCGACTTTCGGATATTTATAGAATGGACAAAAATCTTCGCGCGGCGATAGTTCGATATATTCGTAGCCAAGCTCCGCCGTTTTATAGACCGTTTCCTCCAAAGTTAAATCATCACGATACATCGATGGATCCAATGCTAATTTCATACTTTTCACTCCTCGGAAAGTTTTTATTTTTTAACAGTAGTAAACGTTTGGTAGAATTCCGGTTTCTCCTGAAGCGCCACAGGTTCTTTCTGTCCGGATTCCTGAGCTTTCACACAGGCGTCCGTCGTTACGGCGGCGATATAGCCGTCCCATGCAGTCGGCCCGCTGACCTCGCCTTTCTGTTGGATCGAATCAATGAAATCTTGGATTTCTACATCGTAAGCGTCTACAAAGCGGCGCTGCCAATCCATAAGGATATCTGTCGAGAATTTTCCGTCTTTTCTGAGAGAGATGCTTGACGGTTCAGGAAGCTTCACGATTCCGTCTTCGCCGACGACTTCACACTGGATATCGTAGCCGTACTTGCAGTTTACATAGATTTCCGCATTGATCACGACTCCGCCCTTTGTTTCGATGATGACGATTTGCGGATCACGCAAATGAGGAAGCGCGTTTTTCGATTTTTTCGGATAAATGACCTGAACGGATTCATAGTCATCATTGATCAGCCAGTGCAGGGCGTCTATTTCATGGACAAGTGTATCGACAACAGCCATATCTGTCGTATAGTTGTCGCCTACAACCGGGTTGCGGTGCGCACAGTGGATCATGAGAGGCTCGCCGATGACCCGGTTGTCGATCGCTTCTTTCAGCTGTACGTATCCGCTGTCATAACGGCGCATAAAGCCGACTTGAACGAGACGTTTGCCCGCTTTGATTTCTTCATTGACGATCCTCATGCATCCTTCCGCAGTCGTCGCCAGAGGCTTTTCGCAAAATACGAATTTGTTTGATTTAATCGCTTTCAAAACGCTTGATTGATGTGCCGGTCCCCAGCTTGTTACTAAGACGGCATCTACATTTCCGGCTGCGATTAGACTGTCGTCATCCGGATAGACCTTGGCGTTCAGGCTGTAGTCCGTTACAACTTGCTGAGCTGCCTCCTGGTTTACATCGGTGACCGCGACAATTTCGCCGCCGGCTAATTTATTTGTGATGCGGTTGATGTGTTCTTTTCCGATTGCTCCTGTACCAATAACACCAATGCGTAGTTTCATTGATAGCCACTCCTTCAAATGTAGTTACATAATTTTTCTTGTTTGCACTTGCCCAGCTTGAGCCGGAGGAGTCCCATACAGCTCTTCCTGAATTTGTTCAAGCGACTTACCGGATGTATTCGGTGCAAAAAAGAGCCCGATGAGCATGCTGGCCGTTACACATCCAAGGAGAATGGCCGCCATAAATGCAATTCCAAAATTCGAGATGATCATTGGAACGAAAAGGCTCCAAGCCCCGATTGAGATACGAACGAGGAAGAACATCAATCCTTGTGCAGATGCGCGATATTCCGTCGGGAAAATTTCACTCGCCCATAATTGATAATTGGCCTGTTGCCCGGCCCCATTGTTTAGGCCGATCATCACGATAAAGAGGATGAGAATCGGCATGCCCTCTGCCGGAAGCAGAAACAATGACCAGCCAATCACCGCCGCAAATGCGGAGATCCCAAACACTGTCTTCCTGTATTTGTCTGCAAACGGCATGAAGATAAAAGCGACGCCAAGCCCGGTGAAAATAAACAGCCCCATCTGCAAAATGTTTGCCATGGTCGCTGACACATCGCCGACCTGCTGATAAATGTAAGGCATAAAAAACCCCATGACACCTGCAGCCAGATTCCAAACCAAGTACACGCCCATTAAGAATAAAATGCTTTTCAAATACTTAGGCTGAAGCAAATCGAGATAAGACGTCTTCGGCTTCCTGACGGCTTGAGCCGATTCGGATTGATCCTGCCAGGCATCGGATTCCGGCAGCCTTTTCCGCAGAACATAAGTGATCAATGCGATAACGAGCAAATGCCCAAACACGATTTTATTGCCCAATAAGCCTAAATCACCAAGCAGGACCGACAGCAGCAGGACCACAACCGCTCCCGCCGCCCATGCGACCTGTGCAACCCCGCAATGACGCGCCCTGTTTTTCTTAGGTGCGTTCTCTGCGATGATCGTCCAGGAAGCCGTAATATCAGCTCCTACCGATAAACCGATAATAATGTAACCGCTTAACAAAAAGGGAAAGCTGGTGCCGAACAATACTAAACAAATTCCCAGTGCATAAATCAGCATACTGTTCGTATAGACAGCCTTTCGGCCAATCTTGTCGGCCAAAAAGCCTCCGAGCAGCGCTCCGATTGCTGCCGAGATGGCGTTGGCGCTAAATGCGCCGAGCAGTCCGATCTGTGTATCAGAAAGCTTCAGGTAACTGACCCATAAAGATAATCCTGCCGATCCTGCGACAATGGAGCCTGCATCAATGTAATTTGCCAAAGCTGCTGCGACGGTTCGTTTATTGAATGGTGAGACTGCTGCACTTCCATTGCTCAATTTAGAGCCCCCTTAATTGGTTGCTGGGACATTCAACAAGTGACGATCGATGTACTTTCTGGCGATCAATGCGTATTCAAGCGGGTTGGCAACATCGGGATCCTGCTCGGCTTCCACTACGATCCAGCCGGAATAGCCGTGCTTTAGAAGCGTTTGATAGACTTCTCTAAAATCGATGCAGCCGTCGCCAGGAACTGTGAACATCCCTTGCAAAAACGCCTGTTGAAACGATTTTCCTTCCTGCTTGCATTTCTCCATGATCTTAATGCGCGCGTCTTTAAAATGAACGTGCCCAATACGGTCAATATGCTTCTCTAAAATGTTCATATAAGTTCCATCTGAAATGTAGGCATGCCCAGTATCATACAGAAGGTGCACGAGTGCCGGGTCAGTTCCCGCCATGAGCCGGTCCACCTCTTCCTCTGTCTGCACGCCTGTGCCGAGGTGATGATGGTAGACAAGCTTCAGGCCGTACCGGCCGGCGATTTCCCCGAGGTGATTTAAACCTGCAAATAGCCGCTGCCATTCTTCATCGGTGAAATAAGGCTTTTCTTTAAACACGTTTTTATCCAAGCCCTGCACACTGTACGTCTGTTCTGATACGACCGCAACATCGGCATGGACGTCTTTCAAGTACTGGCAGTGAGCCGCAAATTCCTTGGCTGTTTCTTCAATGCCGTCCCGAATGATATAGCTGCTGAACCACTTGCCGGCAATCCTTAGATTCCTCAGCTCGAGCTCTTTATTGAGAATGGCCGGTTCCGGAAAAAAGCCGCCCACTTCCGTGCCTTGAAATCCTGCAACAACAATGTCGCTCAACAAATGCTGAAGTGTGTTTCCCGCGCCGATTTCCGGAATATCATCGTTCCGCCATCCTATGGGGGCGATGCCCCATAGAATTTGTGTCTTGCCCATCCTGGTGCCTCCTTTAATACTGCTTTGCAGATTCCAGCATTTTTTCTTTTGCTTCATACGCCTTTTGCACGCTTTCCTGTTCGGAAACTTCTGCAACACCTACGTGCCACCAGCTGTCATAGCCGTCCGTCATCGTCTTCGGCAACACCTTCATTTCGATCAATGTTGAGACATCTTGTTTTTTGGCATCTTCCAGCGCTGCTTTTAATTCTTCAATCGTGTTCGCTTTGTAGGTTTTCGCTCCATAGCCTTCGGCCACTTTTGCGTAGTCGACGTTGAGAATCTGATTGTCTGCTGTTCGGAATTCACAGTAGTAGCTGCCGCTTCCGTGGTCCATTTGCAGGTTGTTGATACAGCCGAATCCTGAGTTGTCAAAGAGCAGTACGTTGATTTTTTTATTATATTGGATTGCTGTAATGAGCTCTGAGTGGAGCATCAGGAAGCTTCCGTCTCCGACCAGTGAATAAACTTCTCTATCAGGATGAGCCAATTTCAAGCCGAGCGTTCCCGATACTTCATATCCCATGCAGGAGTAGCCGTATTCCAGGTGGTACGTATTCGGTTCGTTTGAATGCCACAGCCGCTGCAGATCTCCCGGCAAAGAGCCTGCTGAACAAATGACGACGCTGTCCGGATCAACTGTTTCATTGATGGCGAGCAATGCCGTTGTTTGCGGCAGTTCGGTTTGCAGCACATCCGCGTATTCGTTGAGTATTTCTTGAGAAAAATGATCTTTAATTTCAGGTGTGAAGTTTTCGCGCTTAAATGTTATCTTGCTTAAGCGATCGCGTTCAGCAAGCCATTCGTCTTTCAGCTCCTTGATGGTTGAACCGAATTCGCTCTTATAGCCTTCCAATAAACCGTGCAGCTTGCCGAGCGTTACTTTTGCATCGGCAACGACTTGGAAAGCATCCAGTTTATATGCCTGCATTCTGTTGACATTGATGTTTAAAAACTTTGAGTTGTCAAAGTCAAAAGCGGTTTTTGATGATGTCGCGAAATCGGTATAGCGCGTGCCGATTCCAATGATCAGGTCAGCCCCGCGAGCCGCTTTGTTTGCCGCCAGCGTACCGGTGATTCCCATTCCGCCCAAGTTGTTGGCAAAATCAGCTTCCACTGTAGATTTCCCGGCCTGAGTTTCCACCAGCGGAATATTGTACGCTTCAGACATTGCGATCAGTTCGTCGCGCGCTCCGGAATATTTCGCTCCGCCACCGACCAAGATGAGCGGTTTTTTGCTCGACTTGATCAGTTCTGCCGCTCCCTTTAGTTCACGCTCGCTCGGCTCTTTGCGGTCAATATAATGAACGCGTTTCTCAAAAAAGCTTTCATCGAAATCATAGGCTTCGCCTTCAACATCTTGAGAAATGCAAATCGTTGCAGGACCCGCTTTTGCAGGATCTGTCATCACTTCAAAAGCACGAATCAGACTGCTCATCAACTGTTCAGGGCGCGTAATGCGGTCCCAATACCTCGAAACAGGCTTCAATGCATCGTTCGTCGTAATCGCCGCACTGTATTCCTGTTCTACTTGCTGAAGAACAGGATCAGGCTGTCTCGTGGCAAATGTATCGGCTGGAATCAAGAGAACTGGAATGTTGTTCGCAAGCGCCGTACCTGCGGCGGCCACAAGGTTAGCTGCTCCCGGTCCGACTGATGTCGACACGGCATAGATCTTCCTTCTCAGCATCTGCTTGCTGTAAGCCATTGCTGCATGCGCCATTCCCTGCTCATTCTTGCCTTGAAACACCTTTAAATGACCCGCATCCTGTTCAAGCGCTTGGCCGATTCCAACGACGTTCCCATGGCCGAAAATCGTAAAGATTCCCTCGACAAACGGTGTTTCTTCACCATCTACATGGATGTACTGTTGATTTAAGAATTTAATTAACGCTTGTGCTGTAGTTAAACGTATTTTCTTGCCCACAAACGATCCCACCTTTATTCATATTCTTCATTTAAGACTGAGCCGCGATAAGCTCTTCAATCTCGGCGACTGTCGGCATTGCTTCAGATGAGCTGTGTTTGGAAACAACAATTGATGCGGAAGCGCTTCCGTATTTCAGCGCGGTTTCAATATCTTTGCCTGTAACGAGTCCGTAGAGGAAGGCGGAAGCGTATGAATCGCCCGCTCCAAACGTTTTCAAGACCTTCGTTTTGTATGCTTTCGCCCGGAAGACGTCCCCGGATTTGCTGTATGCATATGAACCTTCGACACCGTGCTTGATAACGACAAGATCTGCGGAATGGGCAAACAAATGCTGAACAGATTCTTCATTGCTGCCGCCGTTCTTATTTTCCATTACATCAAACTCATCACGCGTCCCAATGACAATGTCTGATTGTTCGGCAACGAGCGTATAGTAAACGGCCGTTTCCTCTGCAGATGCCCACGTATATGGACGATAGTCAAGCTCAAAGACCACTTTCACTTGATGCTTTTTCGCCAGCTGCACGGCTTTCAGCACAGCTTCGCGGGAAGGGCTTTTAGCCAGCGCCGTACCTGACACAAGAAGCATCTTCGATTTTGCAATATAGTCTTCGTTCACTTCAGAAGGGGCAAGGTAAAGATCTGCAACATCATCCCTGTACATTAAAATGCTGCATTCTTCAGGGCTTAAAATCTCTGTGAAAGCAAGCCCCGCTTTATGTCCGTCTTTATCGACCGCCATTTGTGACGTATCGACACCAGTATTTCTCATATAGGTTTCGATGAATCTGCCGTGCTGGTCATCCGGAATCTTGCCGATAAAGCCGGTCTTCAAGCCTAATTTGGAACTGCCGATTGCAATATTAGCCGGGGAGCCGCCGACATATTTTGAAAATGTCATCGTCTGCTCCATCGGTCTGTTGTATTCGACTGCGTTTAAATCGATGCATGCGCGGCCGATCGCTACAATGTCAAATTCTTTCTCTTCATTAAACGTATACTTCATCTTCAACAGCCTCTCCTTGCCTTATTGTTAGCGTTCCAAAATCCATTCATGGTCAGGGTCGTTATGAAACTTCCATTTACGCGTCGGCCCTGCCATCACGTTTAAATAATAGGATGTGTATCCGTCAGGCACCCCGACAGGATGGTATCCGGCCGGCACGATGACAACGTTTCCATTTTCAACAGTCATCGTCTCGTCGATGGAACGGTCATCCGTGTAGACGCGCTGAAATACAAAGCCTTGCTGCGGGTCAAGTTCATGGTAGTACGTTTCTTCTAAAAAGGACTCTTCAGGCAAGTTGTCTTGATCATGCTTGTGCGGAGGATAGCTGGACCAGTTTCCGCTTTCAGTGTAGACTTCGACAACTAAAAGACTGTTCGCTGAAGGATCTGAATCCGGAAGTATGTTATGAACGGTTCGTTTATTGCTGAATTTCCCCCGGTTCTCAATACCGTTGTCTTCAGCTTTGATCAGCTTCGTCGGCAGCTGGTTTTCAGAAGGGGAATAGCACAGGGCAACTCTTGCCTCTGTGACCGCGGTAATGCCGAACTTGCGGTCATTTGACACATATACGCTGTCGGTCGGCTTTCTTTCGAAAACGCTTTCTCTTGTGCCGATATTTTCAAATGTCTGTTCATGATCGGTTACGGTAATCTTTCCGGTAAGCGCGACGATGCAGCATTCTTGTTTGCTCAGCGATTCTTCATAGCTTGATCCCGGTGCAAGATCAAGGACTTTAAACTCGACATAACTTAGATCCGAATTCGATTTTTTCACTTCGTGTACAAGCTTCACGCCTTGTGACAGCTCATTCGCCTGCGGCTTGCGCAACAAATGACTCATGAATAAAGCCTCCTTTTCAAACTTGAAACATGATCCGAACAGCGCGGGAACCGCGCCGCTCGGTTTTTTCACAATTAATTGAAGTCAGGCGCCGGATATCTTGCAGTGACGACCTTTTTGCGCGTATAGAAATCGACGCTGTCTTTTCCGTTGGCATGCAATGTACCAAAGAACGAAGACTTCCATCCGGAGAACGGGAAGAATGCCATCGGAGCCGGTACACCCAGGTTGATGCCGAGCATTCCCGCATCAATGTTTTCACGGAAATAGCGGATCGCATTCGAATTCGATGTGAACAAACATGCGCCGTTTGCAAATTCGGATTGGTTGGCGATGTCAACAGCTTCTTTCAAGTTCTTCACACGGATGACTGACAATACAGGAGCAAAAATTTCGTCTTTCCAGATCGTCATATCAGTTGTGACATTGTCAAAGATTGTCGGGCCGACGAAATAGCCTTCATCTGTCACATTTTCGCGTCCGTCGCAGACAAGTTCCGCACCCTCTTCAACTCCTTTTTGTATATAGCCGAGTGTGCGTTTCTTGTTGTCTTCGCGAATGACAGGTCCGAGGAATACACCGTCGTCAAGTCCGTTTCCGATCTTGACTTCAGATGCTTTCTGAACCAATTTCTCCATGAACTCATCTGCGATTCCTTCTTCAACCGTTACTACTGCACATGCCATGCAGCGTTCGCCGGCAGATCCGAAAGCAGCGCCGATAATATTTGTTACCGTATCTTCAAGATTGGCATCGTTCAGAACGATGGTATGGTTTTTAGCACCTGTCAGCGATTGAACGCGTTTCAGGTTTTCGCTTCCTTTTTTATAGACATATTCTCCGACCGGTTTTGAACCGACGAATGAAATCGCTTTAATTTCCGGGTGTTCGAGAATGCCGTTTACTACATCATGCGCACCGTATACCACATTGAAGACCCCTTTAGGAAGTCCGGCTTTTTCAAACAGTTCAACAAGCTTTTCCGTCAAGAGCGGCGTCCGCTCGGAAGGCTTCAGAATAAATGTGTTTCCTAGCGCAATGGCCATTGGGAACATCCAGCACGGTACCATCATCGGGAAGTTAAATGGTGCAATTCCGCCGACAACTCCGATCGGATAACGGTAGTTCGCTGCTTCAACATCGGTTGCAATTGTAGCGAGTGAATCTCCCATCATCAGGGAAGGCGCTCCAGCTGCATACTCGACATTCTCGATGCCGCGTCCAACTTCGCCCAACGCCTCTTTCGTGTTTTTTCCGTTTTCAATCGTGATGAGGTGGGCGAGCTCCTCTTTATGCTGAGTTAAAAGTTGCTGAAAGTTAAATAGAATTCTTGCCCGGCGTGGAACGGCTACTTTTGACCATGTTTTAAACGCTTCAGCCGCTGTTTGCGCTGCGTATTCGATATCCTCGCGCGTCGAGATCGGCACCTGACACAGCACTTCTTTCGTCGCAGGATTGATTACATCTTCATATTTGTCGGTTTTGCTTTCAACCCATTCTCCATTAATATAGTTTCTTAACTTTCTGATTTCTGCCATTCTTATAACCTCCTTGAATATTAAACATCTCCTGGTACAGATGGGGCAGGTTCCAACCATTATGTATGAATGCCGAACAGCTCTTCAGTGCATAACGGATTTTCGCAAAAAACAGGAATTAAACGCTTACAAAAGAAATTAATGAATAGAACTCTGATTTTATCAAAAGAACCGCGACGCAATAAAACGTTTACACTCAGAAATTTCTCAACTTTATCACGTTTTGGTCACTTCTTGGTTATATTCTAATCCGGTCTTACCCATAAGTCAATCAAAATCATTAAATTTTTCTTTTGTAAGATTTGCAGAAAACCTTAAAACGATTTAGAAAAACATTGTATAATAAAAAGAAACAGGACAAATCTTGCAAAAAATAATCACCAATGTTATCATTTTTTAAGCAATTATTGGTTAACTTTTGGGTTTATCATATATATATCCAAATATACTAGAAGGAGATACTTGGTATGAAGTTAATGCGGATCAAAGAAATGGAAGAATATATTTTGACCAATGGCACCGTTTCGCTTGATGAGCTTTGCCAGGTTTTTAATGTTTCCAAAAACACGGTCAGACGCGACATTAACAAGCTGACCGAGAAAGGAGTTATAAAAAAAGTCTACGGCGGCGTAACGGCGATCGAAAAAACGGCCTTAATCCCATTTGAAAACAGAACCATTCAAAACAAAGATGCCAAGATGAAAATCGCGCACTACGCTTCACGCTTTATTGAAGACCATGATCTGATCTTTATCGATTCCGGCACAACGACCCAATCTATTTTGGAAACTCTTGATCCAAATAAAAATGTAACCGTTTTAACGAACAGCCTCGACATTATCAACGCTGCTGCAGCGATGCAAAATATAAATTTGATCATCATCGGCAGCAACTACAAACGGAAAACGCAGTCCTTCGTCGGCATGGATGATCCGGGAACATTGGATAAATATAATATTAATAAAGCTTTCATGTCGGCAACAGGAGCAACACTTACCCATGGACTGACAAACTCCGATCTGCTTGAATACGAAATTAAAAAGAAAATATCCGAAAAAGCAAAACAAGTATACTTGCTGGCCGACCATTCCAAATTCGGGAAGTCGACCTTGCTGACGTACGCGCCGTTTGACAGATTGCACGCGATCGTCACATCTCAGGCGCTGGATGAGGAATATCACGAGTACTGTAAAGAACGCAACATTGAAATCCATTTGGCAAAACATGTATAGTTAAGTGGACTCCCTTGACCGGCTGTTTCCAAGCGGCCGGCCAAGTTTATTTATCAACACATCATTTCAGGAGGGGAATCCAAATGAAAAAAGTTAAAGTTGGCAAATCAGACTTGCACGTATTTCCGATTGGTTTGGGAACCAATGCCGTCGGAGGTCATAACCTTTATCCGAATCTCAATGAAGAAACGGGAAAAGAATTGGTGCGGGAAGCAATCAGAAACGGCGTCACATTTTTAGATACCGCCTACATATACGGCATCGGCCGTTCCGAAGAATTAATCGGCGAAGTCCTCAAAGAATTCAACCGCGAGGATGTCGTGATTGCGACAAAAGCCGCCCATAAAAAAGAAGGCGACGATTTTGTCTATGACAACTCCCCTGCATTTTTGAAAAAGTCTGTTGAAGAAAGCCTGAAGCGTCTGCAAACTGACTACATCGACCTTTTCTATATCCATTTCCCTGATGAGAACACGCCGAAAGACGAAGCGGTTCAAGCGCTCCATGAACTGAAGCAGGAAGGCAAAATCAGAGCGATCGGGGTATCCAACTTTTCACTTGAGCAGCTGAAAGAAGCGAACAAAGACGGATTGGTGGATGTGCTCCAAGGCGAATACAACCTGCTGAACAGGGAAGCTGAGACGACATTCTTCCCGTATACACAGGAGCATAACATCTCATTTGTTCCTTACTTTCCGCTCGTCTCCGGATTGCTCGCCGGAAAATACAGCGAAGATACAACGTTCCCGGAAGGCGACCTGAGAAGAGAAATGGAAAACTTCCAAGGCGAACGCTTCAAAGAAAACATTGGAAAAGTGAACCAGCTTGCGCCGATTGCGGAAAAACACAATGTTGACATCGCCCATATCGTCTTGGCCTGGTACTTGGCACGACCTGAAATCGACGTGTTAATCCCGGGCGCCAAACGCGCTGATCAGCTGATCGACAACCTCAAAACGGCAGAAATCAATCTGTCTCAAGAGGACATTGATTTCATCGATCGGCTGTTTGCCCGCTAAATGATCAGGAAACCTATCTTAAAAGATAGGTTTCTTTATTTTCAAAATCGTATTGACAGCGCTTCCATTTTTGATATGATAGGAAAGAAGTTAATACAAGTGATGGAGAATGGGAGATTCACAATAAGACCCTTTTGTGCCAGGGGTTTTTTGTGGATCTCTCTTTTTATTCGTCACATAAGGAGGCGAAAAAAACCGGAATGGAATGAACCGGCACCAACATTCAGCATAACGACTTGAAAGGGGAAATCATTTGATGAAAAAACTTGTCCGCAGCATCTTCCTTATAACGGCTGCAATCGCTGCCGCCGGTTTTGGACTCAGCGGGCATGCGGAGGCGGCAAGCCATTCCCAGCCGCAGCTCAACCCGAACAAGCTATTAAATGTCGCGCACCGCGGCGCATCGGGTCATGCTCCCGAACACACGCTTTTGGCTTATAAGCTTGGGCAAAAAATGAAAGGCGATTACATAGAAATCGATCTTCAAATGACAAAAGACGGCCATTTAGTCGCCATGCACGATGAGACATTGGATCGCACGACCAATGGTACGGGTTTTGTCAAAGACTATACGCTGAAAGAAATCAAACAGCTTGATGCAGGCTCCTGGTTTAACGAAGCATATCCTGAGCGGGCAAAACCGGAGTACGTTGGGCTGAAAGTGCCTACCCTGGAAGAAATCATCCAAACATTCGGGAGAAGCGCGCGCTACTATATCGAAACAAAATCACCGGAAGACTATGATCATATGGAAGAAAAGCTCCTGGACATTCTGGAGCAATACAAACTGACCGGGGCAAACATTCATTCAAGCAAAGTCATCATTCAATCTTTTAGTCCTGAAAGCTTAAAAATCATTCATAACGCTAATCCAAACATTCCGCTTGTGCAATTATTATGGTACGACAAACCTGCTGCCATTACTGACGCCGAATTAAAACAATATCAATCTTACAGCGTCGGACTCGGCATGAACTTTGACCGCATTGACCGGGCATACGTGCAAAAAATTCGAAGCACCGGCATGCTGGTCCATCCTTATACCGTGAATGAAAAAGAAGACATGAAGCGGCTGCTCGATTGGGGAGCGACCGGAATGTTCACCAACTTTCCGGACCGGCTGCTCGATGTTTTGCGTGAAAAGAAGTAAATGAATAAAGAAGGGGTATACCATGTTAAAACTGTTTAAGCCAGCACCGCCGATTGAGCGGCTGCCGGAAGATCAAATTGATTCGGAATATAAGAAATTCAGACTGCAAGTTTTTCTCGGCATCTTCATCGGTTATGCGGCATACTATTTAATTCGCAAAAATTTCTCGCTTGCCATGCCTTATTTGATCGAAGAGGGATTTTCAAAGTCGGCGCTCGGCTTTGCCTTATCCGCTCTATCCATCTCTTACGGGCTGAGCAAGTTCGTGATGGCCACCATATCAGACCGGAGCAATCCGAGGATGTTCCTGCCCGCCGGTTTGATCCTTTCCGCTGTCATCAGCTTATTGATGGGATTTGTTCCTTTCTTCACCTCATCGATTGCCATTATGTTTATCATGCTGTTCTTAAACGGCTGGTTCCAGGGCATGGGATGGCCGCCGTCAGGGCGTGTCCTTGTCCACTGGTTCAGCGTCAGCGAAAGGGGAAATAAAACCGCCATATGGAATGTCGCCCACAATGTCGGCGGAGGACTGATGGCGCCGATTGCTGTTGCCGGTGTCGCCATCTTCTCAGGCATTACGGGATCTGCTACAGGCTATGAAGGTGTATTTATTTTACCCGCCTTAGTCGCGATCGCCGTTGCCGTCATTTCTTACTGGCTGATCCGGGATACGCCGCAGTCTGTCGGACTGCCTCCAATCGAGGAATACCGCAACGATTATTCAAGCAAATCGAAGAAAACATTTGAAACGGAATTATCAACGAAAGAAATCCTTTTCAAATATGTATTAAACAATAAATGGGTGTGGGCGATCGCGCTTGCCAACATTTTTGTGTACTTCGTCCGCTACGGTGTTCTGGATTGGGCTCCAACCTATTTAAGCGAAGAAAAAGGCTTTGACATGAGCAAATCAAGCGTCGCTTATTTTCTGTATGAATGGGCGGGAATTCCGGGGACATTGCTTTGCGGCTGGATCTCTGACAAATGGTTTAAAGGACGCCGCGGACCGGCAGGCTTTGTCTTTATGGTAGGTGTTTTGATCGCAGTGCTTGTGTACTGGTTCAATCCAGCCGGCAATCCAATGATTGACATGGCGTCATTGATCGCGATCGGGTTCCTCATTTACGGTCCCGTCATGCTGATCGGTCTTCAGGCGCTTGACTTTGTTCCGAAAAAAGCGGCCGGTACGGCTGCTGGATTGACGGGTCTGTTCGGTTACCTGGGCGGAACCTTGACGGCGAATGCGCTGATGGGTGTTATCGTCGATGCATCCGGCTGGAATGCGGGCTTTACACTCTTAACCGCTTCATGTGCAATCGCAGCACTCATCTTTGCGATGACATGGAATGTGCGGGGACAGGAAGTTGTGAAGCATTAACATCAAAAAAAGATACATCTCGCACGAAGCTGAGATGTATCTTTTTTATTTTTATGCCATCACTTTGCATATATCGTTCGTAAATTCAACGGGGTCTTCGATTGGCAAGCCTTCTATCAGCAGCGCCTGGTTGTACAGGAGGCCGGTGTACAGCTTGAATTTATCTTTGTCGTTTTCAAAAGCATCCTGCAATGTTTTGAAGACTTCGTGGTTTGTGTTGATTTCCAATGCTTTATCAGCCTTTACATGCTGGTTGTCAGGCATTGCGTTTAAGATTTTCTCCATCTCGATGGTGACTTCTCCGTCAGCGGCAAGGCATACAGAGTGAGTTTTCAGCCGTTTTGACGCCCTTACGCTTTTCACTTTTCCATCAAGAGTCTTTTTCATCTCTTCAAACAAGTCTTTGTATTGGCTGTCGTCCTCGTCTGATTGGTTTTGCTCATCATCATTTTCGATTCCGAGGTCACCGCTGGATACTGACTTGAATTCTTTTTCTTGATAATTCGCCAGCATTTTGATGGCGAACTCATCGATATCCTCGGTGAAATAAAGGATTTCATACCCTTTTTCCGAAACCAGCTCTGTTTGAGGAAGCTTTTCAATTCGGTCATACGATTCGCCTGATGCATAATAAATGTATTTTTGATCCTCTGGCATTCTGGATACATATTCATCAAGGGTGACCAGCTTTTTCTCTTTTGATGAATAGAAAAGCAGCAGGTCTTTCAACAGATCTTTATGGGCTCCAAAATCATTGTATACCCCGAATTTAAGCTGTCTGCCAAACGATTGATAAAAAGACTCGTATTTTTCTCTGTCATTTTTCAACAAGCTTTTCAGTTCATTCTTGATTTTTTTGCTGATGTTTTTGGCAATCAGCTTCAGCTGCCTGTCATGCTGGAGCATCTCCCTCGAAATGTTGAGCGATAAATCTTCTGAATCGACCATTCCTTTGACAAAGCTGAAGTGGTCAGGCAGCAGGTTCGGACACTTTTCCATGATCAGCACACCGTTCGAATACAGTTCCAGACCCTTCTCGAATTCCTTCGTGTAGTAGTTGAACGGAATGTTTTCAGGAATGAATAAAATCGCATGGTATCTCACCGCACCGTCTACGCTTGTATGGACGTGTGCGAGAGGCTTGTCAAAACCGTAATGCTTTTCCTTATAAAACGCCTCATAATCTTCATCTTTCAGTTCGCTTTTGTTTTTTCGCCAAATCGGCACCATGCTGTTGACCGTCTGTTCTTCCTTGACTTCTTCAAATTCGTTTTCGGCGCCTTCTTTCGGCTTGTTGACCGTGACATCCATCTTGATCGGATAGCGGATGAAATCAGAGTATGTTTTGATGATCGCTTTTAAGCGATGGACATCCAAGTATTCATCATAGTTTTCATCATCTGTGTTCTCTTTCAGCTTCAATATGACATCGGTTCCGGCTGATTCTTTCGCAGCCGGTTCGATCGTATAGCCGTCGGCCCCGGCTGATTCCCATTGATACGCTTCATCGCTGCCATGGGCTTTTGTCATGACGGTGACGGTCTCAGCAACCATAAATGCGGCGTAGAAACCGACGCCGAACTGGCCGATAATATCGTGCCCGTCTTTTAATTCGTTTTCTTGTTTAAACGCAAGTGAGCCGCTCTTAGCAATTGTACCAAGATGTTCTTCAAGCTCCTCTTTCGTCATGCCGATCCCAGTGTCCGCAATGGTCAGCGTTCTGTTTTCTTTATCTGCGGAGATTTTTATGTAGTAGTCGTCTTTGTTGAACGTAAGTGAATCATCTGTCAGCGCTTTATAGTAGATTTTATCGATGGCATCGCTCGCATTGGATATCAGCTCCCTTAAAAAGACTTCCTTTTGGGAATAAATCGAGTTGATCATGATGTCCAGCAATCTCTTGGATTCTGCTTTGAATTCT
This sequence comes from Bacillus sp. FSL K6-0972, assembly GCF_037976035.1. NCBI lineage: Bacteria > Bacillati > Bacillota > Bacilli > Caryophanales > Bacillaceae > Bacillus > Bacillus sp. FSL K6-0972. The sequence continues at coordinate 4,292,445 of NZ_CP150260.1, forward strand.
TTTTTAGCCATCTGTCCCTCTCCTCTTTTGCTCATATGATATACATATATCGTTCGATTCTGTTCACAAATTAAATAACACACTGCCTGCACGATGTCAATTCATATGGCAGCGGTTTGACAACCGGCACTCCGCTTCATATAATGTGTTGTGAAGGTAAATTTGACCAAAATGAGGTGGAAAGGAATGAAAATCTTATCAACTGTTCTTAAAAGAGAATTGGCTTAAAGACGGGAGAAGTCTGCCCTTTTTTAGACAAGCCATCTCGGGAACAGTTTGATACGATTTGACATCCTTTCTTGCTGTATTTTAAATATGTAGCGGGTAAGGTGTAGTTTGCCTTACCCGTTTTTTTGTCGGACAGGATAGCGAGGTTTCACGCTGTTCTCTTTAGATGGCTTGTTTTTTCAAAAATAAGCCTGAAGGAGAGAATCACCATGAGTATTGTTCATGTCACGAATCTGACCCATATATATGGAGACCGGATGATCTTTCAAGATGCCGGGTTCCGCCTGCTGAAAGGCGAACATGCCGGTCTCGTCGGTGCAAACGGAGCCGGAAAGTCGACATTGCTGCGCATCTTGACGGGAAGCCTTCTGCCCGATCAAGGAAACATTGAATGGCAGCCAAACATTCGGACCGGCTTTCTTGAACAGCATGCCAAGCTGACGGAAGGCACCACCATCCTTCAGTACATGGAGAAAGCGTATGGCCGGCTGTTTGAAATCGAAAGGCAAATGAATGGGCTTGCCGAAAAAATGGCCGATGCCGGAGACAATCTGGAGGCCGTCCTGAAAAGATACGGAGAGCTCCAAGCCGAACTGGAAGCTTCGGGTTTTTACCAAATCGGGACGAAAATTGAGGATGCCGCCCAAGGCCTCGGCTTGGCGGAAATCGGGCTTGACCAGGATGTCACGGCTTTAAGCGGGGGGCAGCGTACAAAGCTGCTGCTGGCCAAGCTGCTGCTTGAAGAACCTGATGTGCTGCTGTTGGATGAGCCAACCAACTATTTGGATGCCACACACATTGAGTGGCTGACTGGCTACTTGAAAAACTATGAGCACGCATTTCTCGTCATCTCTCATGACGAAGGCTTCTTAAATGAAATCACGACGGTTACATTCCATCTGGAGCATCAAACGATCAAACGGTACCCTGGCAACTATCAATATTTTCTGAAGGAATATGCGCAAAACAAGGCACAAGCTGAAGCCGCATACGCCAAACAGAACAGGGAAATCAAAAAGTTAGAGGCGTTTATCGACCGGAACAGGGTTCGAAAGGCGAAGCAGGCCAAAAGCAGGGAGAAAGCATTAAGCAAAATCAAACGAATCGAAAAACCGACAGATTCTTATGTCCCAAGCTTTGCATTTAAAACAGGGCGAAATCCGGCGATGACTGTACTCAAAACGGAAAATCTTGAAGCCGGCTACACAGTTTCATTATTTAAGCCTCTTTCTCTGACCGTAAAACGGGGCGATAAAATCGCCATTATCGGAGAAAACGGCGCCGGAAAATCGACACTCATTAAAACGCTGCTCGGTGATCTCAAGCCTCTAAGCGGCACCGTCACAGCGGGACAGCATTTACAGGCGGCCTATTTCAGGCAGGAAAGTCCGGCTTCTCATGATACATCGCTTGAAAAATTGCGGGCGTCCTTTCCTGATCTATCGGAAAAAGACATCAGGCAGACACTCGCGATATCCGGTTTGACACCAAAGCATATCAGCCAGCCCCTTTCTACGCTGAGCGGCGGTGAACAGGCAAAGGTCCGGCTGGCGGAGCTGATGCTTTCAAACAGCAATCTGCTTGTTCTTGATGAGCCGACAAACCACCTTGACGCATTGGCAAAGCGTGCGTTAAAGCAAGCGCTCTGCGACTATAAGGGAACGATTTTGCTCGTTTCCCATGAACCGTCTTTTTATGAAGACTGGGTAACTCATATTTGGCAGATTGAAGCATGGCTCGTTAAATAAGTAAAAGCCGGCCCTTAGAAAGGCCGGCTTTTTTATTTGGACAATACAAGCTCATGAATGGCGTGGGCAACGCCGTTTTCATTATTCGTAAGCGTTTCATAATCGGCCGAAGCTTTTACCTCAGGGATCGCATTCCCCATGGCAACTCCGCATCCCGCCCATTCGATCATGGACATGTCATTTCCGTTGTCTCCAATACAAATTACTTCTTCTTGCGCGATGCCTAATATGTCGGCAAGCTGCTGAACGGCATTTCCTTTACTTGCCGCAGGGTGAAGAATTTCATAAAAGAACGGCGAACTTTTCACCATTGTATAACGTTCCTTGATGTCTTCCGGTATTGCGGCGATCGTCCGGTCGAGCTTTTCCGGCTCATCGATATACATCGCCTTTGGCGCCAGAAGGTCTTTCGGGATTTCTTCAATCGTCCGGAACCGGAGCGGCACTTTGGTGACGTATGATTCGTAAACGGTATACGGGCTGATTTCCCGGTTTGGCGTATACAAATAAGCAGAATCAAAAAAGTGCATCGGAGTATCAAGCTTTTGGCTGAGCTCATATAACGATTTCACATCATCATAGCCCAGTGTCAGCTCTGACACGACTTCCTGAGTATGCGTATTTTGAACGAGCGCTCCATTATAGGCGATGACATAATCGCCGTCTTCATTTAGATTCAGTTCTTCCAAGTAACGGCTTACACCGCCGAGAGGACGGCCCGTACAGAGAACGATTTTGACGCCTTGCTTTTTTGCAGCATGCAGGGCATTTTGTACTTCCTCTGTTACTTCATGAAGATCATTCAACAATGTTCCATCCATATCTATCGCGATTAGTTTGTACATTTTACACTCTCCCTGATCAGAATCGAGCCCTAACATCGTACTTATGACCCATACCTTCTTTATTGTATCACAGCTTTTCCCCGTCATTTTCATCTGGTGCCCACGGAAAAAACGCCTTACAGCAAATAAGGCGTTTTTCGGGCCGCTGGCCTGCTTAAAATATTTCCTGCAGAATCGGATCTTCATCAAGGATGCGAAGCGCTTTTTCACGATAGCCGGCTTCATGCAAGTACGTATAGCGGTTGGGCTTGACTGTGTACGACAAATTGACCGCCTCGCGAAACTCATCTTTGTTCAGATTCAGCGTTTTGACATATTGGAAAAAGCCCGTTCTCGTAAATACCTTTTCAATCCGCTCAGCCCGGTGATCCTGTACATGGGCCATGATGTAGGTGGCTACCCCGACTTGAATGCCGTGCATCTGCGGTTTTTCCGCAATTTTGTCCAAGGCATGGGAAATCAGATGCTCAGAACCGCTAATCGGCGCGCTGTTTCCGCTGATTTCCGTGGCGATGCCGCCCATTGTCAAAGAACTGACAAGCTCTTTTAAAAAGATTGGCTGTTTAATATCCTGCATCGGCGTACGGACAAAACTGTTGACCGCTTTCTTGCTGAGCATCGACGCAAACGCGTTTACATCGCTGACCCCGTGCCGCTCTTCAAACTCCCAATCATAAAGAGCCGTAATATTGGACATCAAATCGCCGATCCCCGCCAAAATAAAATAATCCGGCGCTTTTTGAATGATACTCAAATCAGCTATGATTCCGTAGGGAACCCTTGCCGGCACGGTTGTTTTTTTCCCTTCGACCTGAAGCGAGCAATTGCTGCTCGCAAACCCGTCATTGGATGCCGACGTCGGAATGCTGATAAACGGGGCCCGCTTGGAAAAGGCGATGTATTTTCCGCAATCGACAACATACCCGCCGCCCATGGCGATGATGACATCGTAATTCCCAATTGAAAATGCCTGCTTCAAAAGTTCCTGTATGTCCAGATTGGACGGCAGCAGAACAGCTTCAACTTTGACATGTTGAAAGGCGGTTTTTAATGAATGCTCATACTGCTGATAGGAAAAATCGTCAAAAAACATGATCGCCTTGTCAAACTGATGTTTTCTCAATATCTCATCCAAACGGCCAAGCACGCCTTCACTAATGTCCAAAACCGCGGGGATGGCTATGCTGGTAACCTGGCGCGGCATTAGACGATCCGCCCTTTTTCTTTAAGATATTGTTCAATATCTTCAAATGTTTCAACGGCTACAAATGGCACCTCCTGCTGACGCAGCAAATCCTGAAGCGCATCTTTTGCAAACGTAACATCCGCAAATTTAGCCGGGTGCGAATCCGGTTCACTGTCGCCTGCAAAATAAATCGTCTCATACTTTTCTTTCAGCTTTTGAATGACCTTTGATTTATCAATCCCATAGCGCTCAGAGTAATGCCAATGATTCTCATCAATTTCCATATGAACATTATCTTCTTTAAAAAAGCCTTTATTTGAATAGACCTCAACGTCTGTAATTCCGTATTTCTTTAAAATATAATGAATGTAATAATCCGTGCCGGCGCTTAATATGTAGAAGTCGCCGCCGTTTTTCTGGACATGCTGAATGAAGTCTGGCACATATTCATCAATCGGTATGGAATGGATGTCATCAATAATTTTTTGTTCGCTTTGATTAATCGAAGCAAAAACGGTTCCCAAAAATTCGATATCTTTTAATTCTCCGGACTTCCACTTCTTGAACAATTCACGGCCTTCCGGAAAATATTTATCAATGACCATCCAGTAAAAATCCTGTTTGGAAATCGTCCCATCAAAGTCTGATACAAATGCCCATTTCTCCATGCTGCATACCTCTTTTCTATGGTATTTTAAAAGATTAGATTCATTATACAAAAAGTTTGTGAACCATTGAACATAATTTTATTTCTTTTTTGTGTACTTTCGTTTACAAGCTGAATATTCTGCCCCCTGAAAAGAGGCATATTATGATCATTCTTGATCTGTACGCTGTTTACCTTTTTCTGTTACGGCAAATTTGCGCTTCATCGTTTTAATGTTTTCCGCCTTGCGAAATCTGAGCGCAGACCAGTCTTCATCTATTGCAATTTGCCGAACCGGTTCATAGCCTTGGTCCGCAAGCAGCCCGGCTACGGTCTCGCGGCTGCAGTCCGATCCTTTGTAAACTTTCGATGATTTTTTCGGGTAGCAAAGCCAAAACAAGCCGTCTTCCGCCAGATGACGTTCAGCCTCCTTGGCTAAATCCTGCAACTTTGCATTCGTCGCTGCGAATACCTGAACAAAATCATATTGGTCAGCTTCGGCCTGATGATGAACATGGCCTTGAAATTCAGCCATGATGCCAGTGTATGCCTCAGGCGGATTCACGATCAGTACAGGCTGTCCATTATCCTTGAACTGCAGTTTTTTGATCACCGGGTTCGTTTCTGCCATCTCTTATCAATCCTTTTTCTGTTTATAGTAACAAATTAACCAAAACAGCACTAATCATACTTAGCAAAAAAGTGATAGACGAAAGAGGGATTGATCTGCTATATTTACATTGATAATGCGAATCATTATCACTTAGAGAATTTCATATGCTTTATATCAACAGGAGGGTCAAGTGAAAAAGAACTTATTGATAATCGGTTTAGTTATGCTGTTGTGTATAGTGGTCAGCGCCTGCGGAAGCGGCAATTCGTCAAACGGTAACAAAGAAAAAGCGGCTGAAGAAACGACAAGAACATATCAATCAACGCGTGGAAACGTGGACATTCCAACACATCCAAAGCGCATCGTGACAGACTTTTATGCCGGAGAGCTGTTCACGGTCGGCGCCAATGTCGTCGGCTCCGGCTCGTGGTCTTTCTCCAATCCATTTTTAAAGGACCGCATGAAAGATGTAACGGATTTAGGCGACCCGATTAATGTGGAAAAAGTCATGAAACTGAAGCCTGATTTAATTGTCGTGATGAACGACGAAAATTACGACAAACTGTCCAAAATCGCACCGACCGTTGTGATTCCTTATAACACGGCGAAAAATGTTCAGGAAACCGTTAAGATGTTCGGCGACATTGCAGGCGCTAAAGAAGAAGCTGAACAATTCCTTGCCGATTTCGAACAGAAATCGAAAGCAGCGAGGAAAAAAATTGCTCAAGTCGTCGACAAAAATGCTACTTTCGGTATTTATGAAAACACGGAAAAAGGCCAATTCTGGGTGTTCAATGACAACGGCGGCCGCGGAGGCCAAGCCGTGTACAATGCGCTCGGCTTAAAAGCGCCTGAAAAGATTCAAAAAGACATCTTCAAAAAAGGTGAAATCAAAGAACTTTCCTTGGAAGTCGTACCTGAATATGCAGCCGACTACATGTTCGTGACAGACTATAACCCGAACGGCGACAGCAAAACACTGAACAAGCTGAAGCAGTCTTCCATTTGGAAAAACCTTGACGCCGTCAAGAATAACCGTGTCTTTATCAACGACTTTGACACGTTCTACCCGTACGATCCGATCTCTGTCAGCAAACAGGTTGATTTGATTACGGAGATGCTGGTGAAGCGTGAGAAGGAGAATAAGTAAAAAAAGCTGGAATTTCCAGCTTTTTTTTATTGTTTTCTTTCTTTTATGCTTGAAAGCTTAAAAGCAAATTGAAAGATAAAAAAGAAAGGAATGTAGAAAAGAAAAAACATCAATATTTGAAATAATGCCCCTTCTAAAGTAAATGGATATGAAATGTCATGAAACAAAAAAGATAATCCCATCCAAACAACAAAGGCAAAAATCGCAGCTTTAAAGCCAAGTCCCCTCTTTTTTCTCAACAGACCTTTGCTCACGAGCCTAATAGAATAATAGCCACTGCCAATGAAAAAAAGAATGATCAGCAAGAGATTGCTCGGTATCTCGTATACTGTCGTGATAAAGATGGAAATAAAGATTAGTGAAAGAAGAAGCACAAACCCTTCATATCCAATTTTTCTTTCCTGCCCAGCTTTTTTATTTTCACTCATTTCGTTCGCCTCCTTTCTACTGTTTTCCATTTAAACCAACAGAAGTCATGTTAACAATAATCATCCATGTAAACAATGATTTAACACGCATGCCGCCGCTTCAGCTCATCACTCCTGTTTCACGTGAAACAAAAAATGCAGCAAAAAATAGATATTTTGGAATCAATTGCGCAAAATGAAAATAATAACAAAAAAGGGGGGAGATCATAATGGGAATTGAAAAGGTTGGACAAATCGGGGTACCAGTTCAAGACTTGGAGCGGGCTTCGGCATTTTATCAGGATGTACTGGGCCTGTCCCTTTTATTTCGGACAGATCGCGTGGCTTTCTTTGAGTGCGGCGGACTGCGGCTTCTTCTCAGCCTCCCGGAAAAAGACGAATTTGCTCATGCAAGCTCCATCATTTATTTTCAAGTTGAAGATTTGCCAGCAGTATATAATGAAATCGCAACAAAAGGCGTTTCTTTTCCAATAGAGCCGCATGTGGCCGCGAAAATCGAGCAAACGGAAACCTGGATGGCCTTCTTTAAAGATACCGAAGGAAATACCCTCGCTTTGATAAGTGAAGTGCAAATATAAAAAAGCGAAAAAACCTTGCGGCACAATCCGCCGCTCTGGCTTTTCGCTCTATCAATAGCTATGACGTTAACCCGCATGATGACGTACTTTTTGCTCCATTCGCCTCTTTTTCGGCACATAAATTTTTCCGACAAACATATAGCCGTACTTCAATTTATTGACGGCCCAGGATATGAAAACCGCAGCACCTGTAGATATGAAAAACAAAAGCAAAACAGCCGAAACCGTACCGATGCTGTCAAGGGTGGTCAAGATGACCAATCCGAAAATCAGGATAAAAGCGTGCAATAAATAAATAGAAAAAGAATAGTTGCTGATCATCATGATCAGCTTCGGCACCGACTTCAGTTTTGAAAACAGGTGAAAGCATAAGAAAATGATGCTTGTCGAATAAAGCAGGATATCCGGACGCTTTGACGTCACCGCGATGTCTTGTCCGAAGTAAGAAACCGCTACAATGAAACATCCGGTCACAGCAGCCGCTGCATACACCGTATGCCTGTATCGTTCCAGCAATGCCAAAAAGCTCTCGTAATTCTTGCCGCAATAATAGGCCAAACAAAAGTAAAAGAGCCAGCCGGGAAACGGCACCCACGAAAAAGGAAACGGCGCCTCCTCCTGAACAACCGGAGGATGAATGAACGTGAAATAGCTCAAATAAGCCGCTGTGACCACAAAAGAAACCGAAAGCACCCATTTAGGCGACGCCTTTTGCAAAAATGAATGGAAGCACATGTGCAGCAAGTAAAATTGAAAAATGACGAGGATGAAGTAACCGATGAAATTCCCCAAGAATATATTCGTCAACAGTTTTTTAATAATGACCGATGCATGAAATTGCTGCATCATCAGACCTGCGGTCATAAAAGCATCCAAAACAGCGATAAATAGAAAAGGGATGAAAATTGTTTTAAACCGCTTTTTTAAAAACCCGTCCGGAACGCCGCCAGGGTAAGCATGCGCGAGCAAAAATTCGGAAATAAAAATAAACGCCGGCGTACTGAACATCAGGAGCGTTCTGAAAGATTCAACAACCCGAAAAACCGCATCTCCCAGCATGTCCGCCCGCACAATGAGCACCATCGATATCGCATGAAGCAAAACAACGCTTAAACAGGAGATACAGCGAATAACAAATATTTCTTTTACTTGCAAATCGATCACTCCTCTTTCAAATTTGAAATAATATCAAATTAACATAATCATCCAAATGAGGAAAGAGGCAAAATACATAGGTATGTTTATCCCAAATTTGCCGGCTGCAAGTATAAAAAAAGATTAGACGCAGTCTAATCTTTTTTAAATCGCCGCTTTTATCTGTTTTGTATAGTAGAAGCGGACGATGAAATAATATATGACCTGGATGGCGAAGAACACGCCGAGCACCATTGCGGATTCCTTGAACAGATTGTACTGAAAGGCATGCGATAAAGCGGTCAGCGCCACAGCTCCATGGACAAGAGCAACAGCGATGGGCGCGAAGAACAGAATGCCGATCTGCCTGTTCAGCACTTTATGCAGTTCCCGGTCTGTTAAGCCCATTTTGGCAATCGATTTGAATTTCTGCTTATCATCGTCCAAATCGGTGTACAAGCGGAAGTAGAGGAAGCTTCCTGCTGAAACGAAGAAGACGATTCCGATAAACAGTCCGATAAATAGTATCGGGCCATATCCTTTGCTTAAATCATATATCTCATAATCTACAGCCCCGAAATACATGTAATCCAGTTTCTTTTGCAAAGCCTCCCCGGCTTTCACTAAAGCCATGCCGTCAGCTTCTTTTGCCTGCCAGGCATAGAACCGGTTTTCGCTTTTCGGTTTTTTCAACTGTGCGAAATCTTTGTCTGTCACAATATAATAGCTGTTTTCAGATAACGCTTTTGAACGGACCGTTTTGTCAGCCTGCAGCTTGTGTCCGGTTGCAAGAGGGATTGATGAAGGGAGCGGCTGGTCGTCTTCTCCCTCTAGGCCAACCTTGACATCATACTCGGCAGCTGCGGCTTTCCCTTCTTCAAGCTTGACGTGGTCGGCCCCGACCAGATCGGCAAACTTGTTATAGTCAGATTCTTTCACAATCAGCATGTCATTGCCATCGACATCGAAATATTGAAGGACAGCTGATGCTTTGTCTGTTTTGATATTTCGTTCTTTTAGCGTGTCGTTGATGAAAGCCACGTCTTGTTCGGTGTCTTTGTTTGTTTTCGGCGGTTTATATGAGAACGTATGCGGGTTCATATCTTTAATTCCATTTGTCAGCAGAGTTTGGAAACCGTACAGCGTCCCAATCGCACTGAACGCGACAGTAGAGATAATGGCCACCATAAAAAACGTCCGCGCATTGTCTTTCATCCGGTAAGACAGATCAGAAAACAAAATCATATTCGTTTTCCGCCAAAACAGGCTTTCCCGTTTTTTGAGCCTGCGGATCACATAAACACTCAGTTGCGTAAACAGCAGATATGTGCCGATAATGACAACAATCGTCACCGGCACCATCGCCGCAAGAACGCCTATTCCTTTGACAACCAAAGCGGTGTAATAGCCTCCGGCAAGCAGCACAGCTGCAATCAGTGTAAGCAAGGCAGATGCTTTCGGCTCCCCTTTGGAGATTTTGTTCCCTTTTAGCAGAACAATCAGCTTCTCGCTCCTGAGCACAAACGACACAAGAAAAGAGATAAATAAGAACAGGCCGTTAAAAGAAATAAACGTCACAATCATCGCCATCAACGGGAAGTAAAAATCGAGCTTGTTATCAATAATCAGCACATTTTCCGCTGTGAGCAGTATCAATTTGGCGAAGACAAGTCCGAGCACAATTCCGCCGATTGTCGCAAAAAAGCCAATCAGCATATTTTCAAGAAATACCATCATGCGAATTTGGCGCATCGACATCCCTTGAATCATTAAAACGCCGAATTCCTTTTTTCTCGATTGAAGAAATGAACTCATCGAGTACAGCACAAAGAAAAAAGAGAAGACAAAAATAATGCCGCCGGCGACCAACAGGCCAAAGGATGCATGCTGCCCGATGCCGGAGGTCAAAGAATCACTTGTCATCACCGGGTGGAAAGCAAAGATCGCGAATGCGAAAAAAACCATCACTGTAAACATGCTGCTGAGAAAATAAGCGGCATACAGCCTTTTGTTGCGAATGACGTTGTTAAACGCGAACTGACGAAAGGTCATTTGCATCCCCTCCCAACAAGGACAGTGTATCGAGAATCTTTTGGAAAAACGCTTGGCGGTTATCGCCGCGGTTGATCTCCGAATACAGCTTTCCGTCCTTAATAAAGACGACCCGGTTGCAATAGCTTGCCGCCTGAGCGTCATGCGTGACAAGCATCATGGTCGCTTTTTCGTTGCGGTTGATCGATTCAAGCATTTCCATCACATCTTTGGATGACTTTGAATCAAGGTTGCCCGTCGGCTCATCGGCAAGCAGAAGCTTCGGCGAATGAATCATCGCTCTCGCTACCGCGGCGCGCTGGGCCTGGCCGCCTGATATTTCATATGTGCGCTTTTTCATGATCTGGGTAATCCCCAGCTTTTCGGCTAAATCGTTTGCCTTCCGCTTCATTTCCCTGACCTTTTCGCCGTCAAGCGTCAAAGGCAGTACGATGTTTTCTTCAACGGTTAATGTTGGCAGGAGATTAAAGTCCTGAAACACAAATCCTAGCTCTCTGCGGCGAAATTTAGCCAATTTTTCTTTTTTGAGAACATGCGGATTTTGGCCGTTGATCAATATTTCGCCCGTCGTCGGTTCATCGATCGTTGCAATCATATTTAATAGGGTCGTTTTTCCGCTTCCCGACGGCCCCATAATGCCGACGAATTCACCTTTATCAATCGTTAGGTTAATATCCGTTAACGCGCGGTACGCAATTTTTCCTTCGTAAATCTTACTGGCTTGTTTGACCTGAAGCATCACAAGATCTCCTTTCACCTTTAACTTTCGATCTGTGATCAGTTTACCTGAATCTCTTGTTGATGAACTATCGATTCTTCTTTCACTTTCATTACATCGATGTAAGGTTTTGCGTAGCCGTGAAAATCAGCCGGATTGTCGTGCCTTTCCCTTCTTGCGATTCAAGTTCGATCCGGTGGCCGAGCTGGTCAGCCGCCGCTTTTGCCAAGTAAAGACCCATTCCGGTTGATTCTCTGAAACGGCGTCCGTTTTCTCCTGTGAAAAACGGGTCGAATACCCGCTTTTGATCTGTATCCGGAATACCGGCGCCGAAATCTGTCACTTCCAATACCGCTTCCGAATCGTTTTCACCAATAGAAATCATAACCGTATTGCTTTTTCCTGCCGAATATTTGACCGCATTGTTGACAAACTGGGAAATGATGAAAAACAGCCACTTTTCATCTGTTTCGACGGTGATGCTTTTTTTGACTTCCTTGAACTTAGGATAAACTTGACTGCGAATATAGAAGCGCTTGTTTTCGCGATTGACCTCGTGAACGATATCCGCCAATGCGACCGGTTTTATACGGAAGTCCTGCTCGATCGTCCGCAGCCTGGCCATATAGAGAATCGTATTGAGGCCCGTTTTCATTCGCTCGGTCTCCTCGCGGATGCTGGATGATTCCGGTTCATCCAAATCTTGAGCCGTCAGTTCGATGACCGACAACGGTGTCTTCATTTGGTGCACCCATTGTTCCATGAAGGTCAAATGCTCTTTTTGTCCAAGCTCCAGCTTCTTTAATTCTTGGCGGTATTGCCTGTACTGGCTTTTCAGCAGCTGTTCAAGCGCTTCTGACAGAGGGGATTGGGGCTGATTTGATTGCCTGAAGGTGTCATCCAATGAATCCAGCCCGCTCGTCATCCGCTTGTAGAACTTCCGGCGCGTATAGTAATGGTAGAAAAGATAGCAGCCAAGAAAGAAAAAACCGAGAAAAACGGCATAAAAAGCCGGCCTAATGCGCTGATATCCATCAAGCCAGTACACCAACAGCATCGTGATAAACTGCAGCACCTGCACAGCAATCAACAGATAGTGTTCTTTGAAAAAAAGCTTCATTCCTCTCCCGCCTTCACCCAGGATATATTCAAGCGGTAGCCCGCGCCCCGCACTGTTTCAACTGCATCTTCAATACCGAGCTCCTGAAACTTTTTTCGGACACGCGTAATGTTGACATTAAGCGTATTCTCATCCACATACGCCTGATCATCCCACAGCTTGGCCAGCAAATCTTCCCGACCGGAAATCCTCGGGTGGCGTTCCATTAAGCTTTCGATAATATCGGCTTCTTTTTTCGTCAAAGCAGCCGTTTGACCGGCAAATGTCAGTTCAAGTCTTTCCGGATACAGCCGCAGTCCTTCTTTTTCGAGAAGCCGTTCCTCCGCCTTTGCCGCATACTCCCCATAAGCCCTGCGAAGCTGGCTGCGTATTTTTGCCATGACGATCTCGGCGTGAAACGGCTTGGTAATAAAGTCATCTCCGCCGTTTTCCAATGCCATCACCTGATCCATTTCGCCCGTCCGCGCCGAAATGAACAAGACGGGGCAAATCGATTCCTGGCGGATTTGCCGGCACCAGTAATAGCCGTCAAAGCTCGGCAGATTAATATCAAGCAGAACAAGATCAGGCGCAGTGCTTTTGAACTCATCCATGACACGGTCAAAGTCTTTCACTACATGAACGTTGTATCCGTATTTAACAATATGCGATTTTAACAGATCTGCAATCTTCGGGTCGTCTTCTACAATCATCACTTTTTGCATCTCGGTCTCTCCTTTTGTTTGGATATATTATGACACGAAGCGCTCTGATAAACAAAAGCCGCCTCATTCCGTCCTACCTTACAATCATGTAAGTGTACTGTAATATGAATCAATATCTTCTCCCTTAGCTTCTTTTATAAAATAATACCATCCACAAACTGAATGAAAGAGGAGAAGGTATATGAAGACACAAGCGGGCGGCCTGATTGCCGCTGTTCTGATCGCAGTTGCCGGCGTTTTTATCCTGCAGAAAGCGACAGGGGGCCTTGTGCCGCTGGCCGATGATTTCATACAAGGCCAAGGAAAGCCTGAGGCTTATTATCTCAAAGCTGAAGATCATGCAGAAAAGCTGAATAATGGAAAGTACAACTATACATTAACCGGATATGACGCGAGCGGACACAAACAGCAGATTAACGCAGAGGCAGACAAAAAACTGCTTCCCGGCGCTTTCATCAAAGTATGGGCGTACGGAACGAAAGGCAAAAGCTTGACTGAAGTACACGAAGAAGAAATCCCTGAGGGCGCTTTGGCCGCCATGAAAACCAATTAAAACCCCATCGCCTGATGGGGTTTTCTGCTTAATATTTAAATCGATTAATGACGGTTTGTAGTTCTTCAGCCAATTGAGACAGCGATTCTGCTGCATAAGAGATTTCTTCCATCGAAGCCAGCTGCTCCTGGGTTGAGGAAGCAACCGCTTTTGTGCTGGCCGACGTTTCCTGTGATCCGGATGCCAATGTTTGAATGGTGTTTTGAACCATTTCGACACCTGATGTCAGCTGCTGAGTAGAAGCTGCGACTTCTTGGATTTGAGAAGCAACCTGTTCCACCAAATTCAAAATTTCGTTGAAATTGCCGGTCGTCTCCTGGGACAGAGCGATTCCGGAGCTGACATTTTCTTGGACGACTTTAATATTATTTACCGTTTCTACCGATTCATTTTGGATCGTTGTGACCAAGGATTGAATGTGGTTCGCGGACTTATTCGTTTCGTCTGCCAATTTCCGGACCTCTTCCGCTACGACGGCAAACCCTTTTCCTTGTTCTCCCGCTCTTGCTGCTTCAATTGCCGCGTTCAGCGCCAGCAAATTCGTCTGCTCCGAAATATCGGTGATGAGCGAAGAAATGTTGCTGATTTCCGCCGTGCTTGACACGAGCGCCTGCAGGCCGCTGCCGGCTGAGTCGACGGATTTATCAATGAAATTCATTTGTTCGAGCATTTTATGAACGGACTCGGAGCCGATTTCGGCTTTGTCTCTCATCGAAGACGACAAATCCGCTATGCTGCCTGTATTGGAGGCAACGGATGATAAACGGTCCAGCAATTCATGAATCGATTCCGAGCTTTTTTCTGTCATTTCGCTCTGCGTCATATTGCTGTCCGCAATCGCCTGCATCTCTTCCGAAATCAACTCGGAGGTCGATTTCGATTCCTCCGCGCTTGCCGACAACTGTTCAGAGGATGCGGCGACTTGTTCAGACGAGCTGCTGATCTGCTTCACAATTTGCGTCAGCGACTGAACAAAAGCATTGAAAGAATTTGCAAGTTGGCCGAACTCGTCTTTATTTTTGACGATCACTTTTTTGGTTAAATCCGCCTCGCCGTGGGCGATTTCCTCAAGCTGCTGATTCAGGCTTCTCAACGGTACCAGAATAGACTTCAAGAGCAGCAGGCTCAAAACAATTCCCAATAGGGCTGATACTCCTGTGACAATGATGATGACCCATTCGCTCATCGTCCCATTGGCTCTGATCTCTGCCTTCAGATCTTCCACCTCTTGTTCCAGGCTTTCGACCAGCTGATTGACAGACGGATCGAGGACATCTTTTCTTAATGTTCTTTCCTCTCCGAAATGGATCGATTCGGCTTTTTTAGGGCTTGAAGCGTAAGTCTGCATGACTTGTTGATTTAAATCCCAATAAGCCTTGAAATTTTCTTTAATTTCTTCGACGTTTGCTTTGTATGCTTCTTCCCGGATCAGTTTGCCGGCGCGGTCAAGACTCTTTAAAACATCGTCAGCCTTATCCTTCATTCCTTCACTGTATTCATTGTCTCCGTTCATAATAAGGCCTCTCTCGTCATTCGACAAGCCGGTCAGACGGTATTGAATATGCTTAATCTCTTTTTGAAATTCCATCTTGTCCTTAAGTTCTTCATTCTTTTTCACCGTAGAAGAAATCATAAAAACAGAGGAACCTCCGATTCCGAGGATTGAAACGACTAAAATTGATATGATTCCCAGCAGTTTTGTTTTCACTTTCATTATGGTGATCCTTTCTCCTTTATGTCATCAATGATGAAATGCAATTTTCAAATTAAATATCTTCTTCATTTCATAGTATCGACATTTTTCGTCAAAATTTGAGATTTTGTATGAATGTAAGCCGAAGAAAAAGCTCTGCCGGGAAGGCAGAGCTTTTGAATAATTAATGAATTGATTTACTTGGCGGACCCGCCGATTTGGTATGTTCATAGAAGTGATGGAAATAATCATTTGTCTCTGCTTTGATGACTTTCCAAAGCAGCAGGATGGCGATCAGGTTTGGAATCATCATCAGCGCATTCGCCATATCGGCAAACGCCCATACGGTGACGAGGTTGGCAATGGTCCCGATGCCGCAGGCGAGGATGTAGACCAGCCTGTAGCCCGCAATTCCTTTGGAACCGGCCAAATACTCGAAACACTTTTCTCCGTAAACATACCAGCCGACAATTGTAGAGAACCCGAAGAAAATCACCGACAGCGACACAATGTATTCGCCTGCCGCGCCGAGTACTGAGGCAAAAGCCGCGCTCGTCAATGCCCCGCCTTCCAGGCTGGCATTATGGGCCACGCCTGATATCAAGCCGCCAGACGGGTCCCAGAAACCGGTAATGATGAGGGTTAAACCGGTCATCGTACACACCACGATCGTAACGATAAATGTCCCGGTCATTGCGACGAGCGCCTGTTTTACCGGATGGTCTGCACGCGCATTTCCGGCGATTAGCGCGGCCGTCCCAAGGCCTGCTTCATTTGAAAAAATACCGCGGGATACCCCGTTCCGAACCGCTTCAGATACGGCTATTCCAAGGAAGCCGCCGGCTGCGGCCACAGGATGAAAAGCATAATAGAAAATCAGCTCAAAAGCCGGAATAATCTTGTCATAATTCAAAATCAGAATCAAAATCGCCCCGCCCATGTAAAGAAAAGCCATGATCGGTACAAAGAAGCTGGCAACCGTGCTGATCCGCTGGATGCCACCGAAGATAATGACGCTGACGAGAATGACCAGAATCAGCCCTGTCACCCAGTTTTCAATGCCGAAGCTGTTCTTCGTAATATCAGCGATCGTATTGGATTGGACACTGTTGCCTATCCCCAAAGCGGCAAAAGCTCCAAACAGCGCAAAGGCGATGGCGAGTCCTTTAAATCTGCGGCCGAGTCCGCGTTCGATATAATACATCGGCCCGCTTGAATATTCCCCTTTTTCATTTTTTACGCGGAATTTAACAGCGAGTAAGGCTTCCGCGTATTTCGTTGCCATGCCCAACAGCCCGACAACCCACATCCAAAAGATCGAACCCGGTCCGCCGAGTGTCAATGCCGTCGCGACACCTGCGATATTTCCGTTTCCGATCGTGGCGGCAAGCGCTGTCATCAAAGCTTTAAAATGGCTTACATCCCCTTCGGCAGCCGCGTCTTTGCTGTCTTCCTTGCCAAACCCGATCTTAAACGCATAGATCAGGCGGCGAAATTGCAGTCCTTTTAAAACAATCGTTAAAAATAAGCCTGTCCCAAATAATAAAATTAAACTGGGCGGCCCCCATAGTACCTTATTAATCTTGCCTAGTATTTCTAAGATATCCATATGACTCACTCCTGACAAAGATAACGCTTTCATAGCTGCATGAGATATTCTATCACAACGGAAAATGGTTATGTTTGTGAAATGACACAAAATGTAATCGCTTACATTTGTTTTTTTAACAAAGCTATTTTTAAAAGAAAAAAATTTTAAAAGATAACTTATCTCATCAAGCCTTTCACCTTATTCAACGTTCACCAATTTGTTAAATTTCACAAAAAAGCGCTTACATTTTTAATTTTACACACGATGCTCTTCCCGATTCAGAGATTTATACTAGCGATAGAATCATATTTCATTTGAGGGGGACGACATCATGATCATTGGAATTCCTAAAGAAATTAAAAACAACGAGAACCGTGTAGCCATTACTCCGGCCGGAGTAGTCGCGCTAAAAAAAAGCGGTCATCAAGTTTTAATCGAACAGGGAGCCGGACTTGGAAGCGGCTTTGAGGATGCCGACTACAAAGCAGCCGGAGCGGAGATTTTGGTTGAAGCGAAAGATGTGTGGGGAAAAGCGGATATGGTCATGAAGGTGAAAGAGCCGATCAGCTCTGAATACGGCTATTTCCGAAAAGGACTTGTTTTATTTACGTATCTGCACTTAGCAGCTGAACCTAAGCTTGCGAAAGCGCTTGTGGACAGCGGCGTCACAGCCATCGCTTACGAAACGGTCGAAGTGAACCGGACGCTTCCGCTCCTGACTCCAATGAGTGAAGTCGCCGGACGCATGGCTTCACAGATCGGCGCGCAATTTCTTGAGAAATCAAAAGGCGGCAAAGGCATCCTGTTATCGGGCGTACCCGGTGTAAAACGCGGAAAAGTCACGATCATCGGCGGCGGAGTGGTCGGTACGAACGCTGCCAAAATCGCTGTCGGACTTGGTGCTGACGTCACTTTGATCGACTTGAGCGCTGAGCGCCTCCGTCAGCTCGATGACCAGTTTGGCAAAGACATTCAAACGCTTATGTCCAACCCGCTCAACATTGCGGAAGCCGTAAAAGACTCAGACCTAGTCATCGGCGCCGTCTTAATTCCTGGTGCAAAAGCGCCGAAGCTTGTCACAGAAGAGATGATTCAGTCGATGTCCCCAGGCTCAGTTGTTGTAGACGTGGCGATTGACCAGGGCGGCATTATTGAAACGGTTGATAAAATCACCACGCATGATAATCCGACTTATACGAAGCACGGCGTTGTCCACTATGCCGTCGCCAATATGCCGGGAGCCGTTCCACGTACATCAACGATCGGCTTAACAAATGTCACCATGCCTTACGCTTTGCAAATTGCAAATAAAGGCGTTGAACAAGCAGTCGCCGAAAATCAGGCGCTCGCTCTCGGCGTCAACGTTGCAAACGGAAGCATCACCTACAAGGCCGTCGCCCGCGACCTTGGATATGAATACGTACCTGTAGAAGATGCATTTCAAACGGTAACCGCTGGTTAAGCGGACTTTATCTCTCCGTCAAATGGATGGAGAAACATTTAAAAACTCTTTCTGACTGTCCTTTCACGAAAAAAGGCCGGATATCATCCGGCCTTTTTTCATTGCTTTCCGGCAATCGGCGTTCGCCTTTATCTTAGAAATCGGCTACAAGTCAATTTTTGTTATGGTGTTCCCGTATCAACATATTTAAACACATGAAGCGACGGCAATGGACGTCCTTTAAAATCAAACAATGCCTGATTGTCTACGGCGCTGCCGCCAAACCACCTTCCTGCGTCTTCCGGGTCATATTCAGCGGCATAGCTTGTGGCCCAGCCTGAGCCGTATGTCTCCCAAAGCGCTTTATTTTTCTTGAGCTGGTGAGCCGGCCCCACCGGAATCCATGCCGGTTCCCAATAGAAAACGCCGATTCCGGCTTCACCTACGTCGCTGACCGCTTGAATCACATCACGGACCGCGTTCGCCTGCCCTTGAACGGTGACCGGATAATTCAGTGTTTGACCGTTTTTAGGAGCTGTATTTTCGTGCCCGTCTCCGTCTTCAGCCGTATACGTATAAGATGTCTCGGCAACCATGACTTTTTTGCCGTACGTATCTGCGACTGATGTCAGGACGGATGTTAAATTCTTCAGCGTGCCATGCCAAAACGGATAATACGAGCTTGCAAACACATCGTAGTCTACGTGATGCCGATGAAGCGTCTCGGCAATCCAAGCATACCTGCCGGACGTCTCCGGATTGGTAAAATGCAAGGCGACTAAAATATTCGAATCCGTCTCCCGGATCGCTTGACTCCCCGCATTGAATAATTGGCTCATCTTCCCCCAATCCGTTTCACCGGCAAAGCCCCCGTTTGTTTCGTTTCCGACTTGCACCATGCCAATGTCGATGCCCGCTGCTTTCATCGCTTCAAGGCTTTGTTTTGTATATTGATAAAGCGCCGTCTTTTTATCTTCGAAGCTTAGGTTCGCCCATGCTTTCGGCGCTTTTTGTTTCGCCGGGTCCGCCCAGAAATCGGAGTAGTGGAAATCCGCCAGCAGCTTCATTCCGTTGGCAGTGGCCCGTTTTCCGATCTGAATCGCTTTTTCCAAATTATTGTTGCTCCCTCCATAGCCGTTGCCGTTGGCATCATAGGGATCATTCCATATGCGCACCCGGACATAATTGACGCCTGCTTCCTTCAGCGTTTTGAATATATCCTGTTTCATTCCGGATTCATTGTAAAAGGCGACGCCGCTCTCTTCCAAAGCGATGATGCTCGAAACATCAACCCCTTTTATAAAATCCTTGTGAAGCCCTGAGACCTTTTCGACAAAAAGGCCGCTTTCTGCCGCCCTTGAACCTCTGACGGCTTCCGCCGGACCGCTGGTTCCAAATGCGCCCAACACAAAAATCACCACCACAAAAACAGCCAGCACGTTTTTCATGAAGCTCGCTTCTCCCCTTTCATGATTGACACTAAACAAGAAAACGCTTTCATTACTTCAGCAAGAGAAACATCCACTTTAAAGCGGATGTCCCTCGGGCTTATGTTTTTGCTTTTACAGCTATTCTGGCCTCATATTTTTCCAATGTGACTTCGCCGGCCAGCGTTTCTCCGGTAAGCATATCTTTAACGGCCGACTCCAACACGACGGACTGACGTTCTTCTGTGAAATTCATGATGAAGATATAATCATTTTCTTCATCCTGTCTGACTTGAACGGAGACGCCAGGCTGGTGTTTCACGTCAAAAGCCGGTTGAATCGATAGCTCTCTGATCAATTTTTCATAAAAATCCCGATGAAATTGGCTGCTTAAACGCGCACCGATATAATACGTTTTCCCCTGTTTGTATGGATGGCTCGTAACAGCCGGCGTGTCCGCATAAAAATCGTCCTCATAGAATCCCTCTGGATCTGCCGTATCCAGCTTCAGCACGGTCGCGTAATCTTTTAGCTCATACGACCGGTTTTGATAACGGACTGCATTTTTGTCGCCCGGATAGAGCGTATCGGTTTCAACAGGCTCCATGCCAAACATCTCTTTCAGATCTTTGGGCCATCCGCCTAAATAGGTCAGGTCAGATTCGTTGACGATTCCGCTAATATACGTCATCACCAATGTGCCCCCGTTAGCAGCAAATGCCTTTAAACGCTCGACCGTTTCTTCGCTTGCTAAGTAAAGCATCGGAACGATCAGCAGCCGGTACGATGAAAAATCCTGTTCCTTCGTAATCACGTCGACTGGAATATCACGCTCCCAAAACGCGCGGTAGTGCTCGTGTAAGGTTTGGGGATACAGCTTGGTCTTCATCCCGAATCCTTGTGCATCTTGGAGCGCCCAATGGTTTTCCCAATCATAGAGAATCGCGACATCCGCAGGCCGGGTCGTTCCGGTGACCTCAGACAGCTTTTCAAGGGTTTGCCCCACTTTTGCCACTTCTTTAAACACGCGGTTCTCGGAACAATTGTCATGGCCGACAACAGCACCGTGAAATTTTTCCGATGAGCCGCGGGATTTCCGCCATTGAAAATAGAGGATGCTGTCAGATCCGTGGGCAATCATTTGCACAGAAGACAGGAGATGCATGCCCGGCCGTTTCGCTTTATTAAAATCGTGCCAATTGACAGCGCTCGGCGTCGATTCCATTAAGAGAAACGGCTGCTGTTTCAGGCTGCGGTACAAATCATTGATAAAGCCGACTTTCATGGCCAAATCAGCTGTGCTTTCCCAATCATTGTGCCAGGCGGGATACGCGTCCCAGCTGATTACGTCCAGGTGCTTGGCAAACTTGCTGTAGTCCAGCCCTTGAAATGGAATGAGATCATGTGTGTCCGCCATAAAGTTGGTCGTAATCGGAATATTCGGCGTGATTTCTTTCAACGGAACGATCTCATTTTGAAAGAAAGAGATCGTCTGGTCAGTGACGAAGCGGCGCCAGTCTAAATTCAAGCCGTGCACCGCATTTTCCCCGATCGGAGACGGCGATTCAATCTGTGACCAATCGTTGAAGGTATGGCTCCAAAAAGGTGTCCACCATGCGTCATTCAAAGATTTAAGATCATGGTTGTACTTCTTTTTCAGCCAATTTCTGAAGGCGTGCTGACATTGATCACAATGGCATTCTCCTCCGTATTCGTTGGAAACATGCCACATCAAAAGAGCAGGATGGCTGCCGTACCTTTCCGCCAGTAAGCGGTTGATCTTTCTCGTTTTTTCACGGTATACGTATGAAGTGAAGCAATGGTTATGCCTTCCGCCATGCAGCTGTTTGACACGTTCCGCATTCACGCGCAGCACTTCCGGATAGTTTTGCGACAGCCAAGCAGGACGGGCGCCGCTCGGTGTCGCCAATATAATCCGGCCGCCGTTCCGGTGAATGCTCTCAAAAATATCATCCAGCCATTCAAACGTATAGACGCCTTCTTCCGGCTCAAGAGCGCTCCATGAAAAAATCCCCACTGAAAATGTATTCGTATGGGCAAGCTTCATCAGCCTGATGTCATCTGCAAGAATATCCGGACGGTCAAGCCACTGATCCGGATTATAGTCTCCCCCGTGAAGCATGTATTTTGCTTGTGTCGTATAAATTTTTGGCATATTACTCTCCTTTTTTAGACCATATTCTCCTTCGGACTATCCTTTCGTTCCGCCTGCCGTCAATCCTGACACAAAGTTCTTTTGCAGCATGATAAAGATGACGGCTACCGGAATGCTGATCAAAATGGCGCCGGCGGCAAACGTCGTATAGCTGGCTCCCATCACTTCATTGACTAAATTGTATAAACCGATCGGCAATGTATACGACTCCGGTGTCCGCAATATCGTCGAAGACAAAACGAAATCCCCGAGCGGTCCGGTGAATCCGTTCATGGCGACGACCGCGATCATCGGTTTGGATAGCGGCATGATAATCTGCAGAAAAATCCTTGTATTGCTTGCGCCGTCAATCTTAGCGCTCTCATCCAAATCGATGGGAATGGAGTCTATATACCCTTTCATCAAATACGTGTTCATCGGTATGAGTCCGCCGATGTACAGCAAAATCAGCAGCCAATGGCTGTTCATCATTCCCAGCATCTGCGCTAAAACGAAGAGCGCAACCAAAGCTGAAAATTGAGGAATCATTTGCAGCAGCATGAATAAAACTAAAGCGTTTTTCCTTCCTTTAAAACGAAACCGTGAAAAAGCATAAGCTGTAAAAGAAACACTGATGACCGATCCGATCATCGTAAAGATGCTGATTTTCAGAGAGTTTATATACCATTGCCCGTATTGGAGACTCTCTTTTCCGGCGAATAATTCTCTATAATGATCCAATGTCGGATTTGCCGGAATGATAGAAGTACTGACCAAACTGTTGCCGGGATTAAAGCTGGCTCCCACCGTCCAAAGCAGAGGGTATATGATAACGGCTGTCATAAAAACCAACAGAAAGTAGGTCAGAAGGAGCCGAAAGAATCTTCTTTTCTTCATATGTTAAGCCCCCTCTTTGAAAGAATTTGTCCGTCTGAACTGCCACAGCGCGATCGAGATGACAAATACCGACAGCAGGATCGTCAATGCGGCAGCTAAAGAGTACTGGCTCGACTGCATCGTTAATTTGTAAATCCAGGATACCAGGATGTCGGTTCCTCCCGCTGTTGACCCCGGAACAGCCGGACCGCCCCCATTGAATAGATAGATAATATTGAAGTTATTAAAATTAAAAGTGAATTGCGTAATGATAATCGGCGCCATCGCGATTAAAATCAGCGGCAATGTGATATGCCTGAATTTCGAAAACGCGGAGGCTCCGTCAATGGTCGCCGCTTCATAAAGGTCGTCCGGAATCGACTGCAGAACACCGGTCGTCACAATGAACACATAAGGAAATCCGAGCCATCCCTGCATGAGGATCAGCGCCAGCTTCGTCCAATTGGCATTCGTCATCCAAGGAATCGGATCGATGCCGAAAGCGGCGAGGATTTGATGATTGAAAGCACCGAAGCTGTCATTAAAAAGGCCGGCAAACACGAGAATGGTAACAAAACCGGGCACGGCCCAAGGCAAGACCAGAATCGTCCGGAAAAATTTTTTGAAGCGGACTTCCTTCTGATTGACGACAACCGCCAACAAAATTCCCAACCCGACTTGGAGCGTGGAAGCGACAAGCGTCCAGACGATAGTCCAAGCTAAAACATCCAAAAAAGTCGACCGCCAAATATCAACGGTGAAAATTTCGGAAAACGTTTTAAGTCCTACCCAATCGACAAGGTGGGCAGGCGGAGAATGGTAAAGGTTATAGTTTGTAAAAGCTAATGCAAAGCTGAACAAAATCGGAAAAACAACGGCAAAAATCAGGATGAACAGCGATGGTCCGCTGATGAGATACGGATATCCCTGAGCCATTAAATGATGATATTGTTCCTTGAGTGAACTGAGCTCCTTTTGTTCATCACGCCGCTTTCCGTTTTGGTAGGCGTCCCGCAAATTGGCGTAATAGACAGCCAGCCCAAAACAGGTGACAATCACGGCAATGATGCCTTCTGCCAATAGAAAAATCGAGTTATCGCGCGGCACTTCGGTTCCAAGCGTAAACAGGCCCCACAGCCCCATATTCAGCAAATCACCAAAAACCGTGAAGAACGAGACGCCTAAAAGAAGGAATAACAGACCCTTTATCCATTGTTTATTGTAGAATTGGCCCAGACCGGGAATAATCGATAATAGTAAAGCTTTTTTGCGATGCTGCACCTTCTCTTTCACCTCTTTATATGGACGTCCTGATAATAAATGGCGCCAAACTTAAGACAAGTTTGACACCACTGCTGCGGCTTATTTGCTGCCGCTGTGCTTTGCTTTGATCTGTCCTTGTATCGTTTCCGCGGCTTGATCAAGCGCTTTTTTCGGTTCGGCTTTTCCGGTTGCGATTGTTTGCAGAGCCGCATCCGCCGGCGTCCATACTTCATTCATCTCAGGAATATTCGGCGTCAACTCTGAGTACTGAGATTGCTCGGCAACAGCTTGAGCCGCTTCGCTTTTTGTGACGGCAGGATCATCCGC
Source organism: Bacillus sp. FSL K6-0972 (assembly GCF_037976035.1). Classification (NCBI taxonomy): domain Bacteria; kingdom Bacillati; phylum Bacillota; class Bacilli; order Caryophanales; family Bacillaceae; genus Bacillus; species Bacillus sp. FSL K6-0972. Next base: position 4,316,921 of record NZ_CP150260.1, read on the forward strand.
CAGTTCTTTGACAGCGGGAACTTCTTTTGTGATCTCATATCTCTTCTTTGAGTTTTCTTTATTAGCGAGGAAAACGGCTAATTCTTCCGCTAGATCGGCATTCTTTGAATAAGCGCTTACATTGTAGCTCTTCACACCGACAAAAGAACTCATATGTTTGCCGTTGGACAGCTTAGGAAGCTTGGCAACCCCGTAGTTGATGCCCGCTTTTTTGAACGGTTCCAGATTCCACGGGCCTGAAATGATCGCTGCTGCCTTTCCTTCCGTAAACAGCGATTCCAGCACGTTGATGCCCTGCTCCCCAATAATTCCGGCAGGGAACAGCCCATCTTGATAAAACTTCTGAATGTACTCGGCACCTTCGACTGCACCTTTGTTATTCAAGCCGAGATCGGCCGGATCATAAGTACCGTCTGCATCGCTTTTAAAAATGTAGCCGCCGTATCCGCCCATGACGCTCTGCGCATAATAAATCTGGTCAAACAGCGCCAGGAAGCCGAATTTTTTGCCGTCAGCCGTTTTTTTGGAATACTCATACCATTCATCCAGCGTTTTCGGCAGTTCTTTTTCAGAAATCAAATCTTTATTATAGTAGAGCATCGTCGTTTCGACCGCTTTCGGCAGGCCGTAGACCTTGCCGTTTGTCATCTGGGATCTCATTGCAGGTTCCGTATAGATCGACTGGATCTCTTTGTCCACCTTTAATTCCTTGATCAAACCTTCCGTAACCGCTGTTCCGATTTGATCTCCAGGCATCGTTAACACATCCGGCCCCGTTCCTGCCGGTCCATCCATCCGCAAGTCTTCGATCTGCTTTGCGTAAGGCTTTTCAACGACTTTGACAGATACGCCGTGCTCTTTTTCAAACTGGGCGACGGCATCTTTAATGCCTTCGCTTTTCTCTTTATCTTCCCAGACCACGAGTTCCTTTTGCTTCGAGCCTGATGCTTCATTGCTGCTCTCTTTAGGCCCGCAGGCAGTTAAAGACAAACTGAGAGCAATGACACTGCTGATTCCAACATATTTTTTCATATTCATCATTTGTCTCATTCCTTTTATTGGAGTGAAAGCGTTTTACAAAAACAATATAGCATGACTCAGGAAAAGTGTAAACAATTATTTTACTGACTATAGTAAAATATTTTACGAAAAGGCGCGGCCTGTTAATCAGCAGCCCGCGCCTTTCTTAATTGGTGCTTTTCCTGACCACCAGTTCAGCACCGATATATAGCGTTTTTACAGCTTTTCTTTTTTCAAGTATTTGTTCAAGAAGCAATTCAATCGCGTTTTTGCAAAGTTCTTTAATATCGATATGGAATGTCGTCAGCGGTGGAGATACGTATTTCGCCACACTGATGTTGTTGATGCTGATGATGCTCACCCTGCCGGGGATGGCGATCCCTTTTTCATTTAAAGCCTGAAGACAGCCTACGGCAATCGGGTCCGCCGCTGTAAAAAAGGCCGTCGGCAGCTTTTCGCCCAATGTTTCAACCGCTTTTTCCATCAGATGGTAGCCGTTTTCCACCGAAAATCCCCTGCGGCAAAAAATAAAGCTTTCCTCCAAGAGCCCTTTTTCCCTCATATAATCGCGAAACGTTCGTTCCCTTACGTCCATTTCGTCTTCATCGGTATTGGGATTGTGGTACGTACCTCCGATAAAGCCGATCTTTTCATGCCCCTTTTCAATGAGAAAGTCTACCGTTTTCCTCGTCATCTGCTTTAAGTCCGGTCTGACTGAATCAAAGTGATTCGGATCAGGCGTCGAATCGATAAATACTCCGTGAGGCGTCATCTGTCTTAATCGGATTAATTCATCATTTGAAAATGAGCCGACCGCAATGAATCCTTCTATGTTTTCGGGAATGGCGTCAATGCCGCCCGAAATTTTATAGGTCGTCAGTTCAACGTTGAATTGCTTTGCGAGCTTCTCGATTTCCAGCCTCATCGTTTTAAAATACACGTCTTCAAGCTCTTCTTTATCCGTCAGCCAGTACAGAAACGCGATGTTTTTCACCAGTGTCCTAATCGTTTTTTTGCGGTAGTTCAGTCTTTCCGCCACTTCAAATATTTTTTCCCTCGTCTCATCGGGTACGGAAAGGCTTTCGTCATTATTCAATACACGGGAAACCGTTGAGATGGAATACCCCGCCTTTTCTGCAACATCTTTTATCGTCGCCACGATTGTAAAACCTCCATGTGAACATCTTTATTTTTAAAAGGGATTTTAATTTTAGTAAAATATTTTACTAATTTAACGTTGATTTGCGTAAAAGTCAAGTGCTAATTGCCCTATACCTGCCAATAAGGATTTTACATGAAAACGCTTCAATTGAAAAAACACTTTTTATTGCACCAATTGAAAACCCGTAGTAAACTGAGGTTGAACTTAATTAAATTAATTTATTAAGTCTGCACGTCAAACGAATGGGAGGACATATGAATACTGCAGCCGCTTTATCAAACGACTTTCGTTCTATTTTTAAGACAGAAAAGACACCGCGAACCTTTTTTGCTCCGGGAAGAATCAACTTAATCGGCGAACACACAGATTATAATGGAGGGCATGTTTTCCCCGCCTCGATTTCATTTGGCACCTATGCCCTTGGCGTAAAGCGCGATGATCAAATGATCCGTTTCTATTCAAAGAACTTCCCTGACAAAGGAATAATTGAATGCAGCTTGAGCGATTTAACCTTTGACCAGTCTGACGGCTGGGCCAACTATCCGAAAGGAATGTTCCTTTTGATGAAAGCGGCAGGCCATCAAATCGTTCACGGCGCCGATATTTTGTATTACGGAAATATTCCGCACGGGGCGGGCCTCTCTTCTTCCGCATCGATTGAGCTTGCGACAGGCGTTTTGTTAAAAGGGCTTTATGATTTGCAGACAGACACGATCTCCATGGTTAAGCTCGGACAAAAAGTCGAAAACGAGTACATCGGCGTGGGGAGCGGCATTATGGATCAATTCGCGATCGGCATGGGGAAAAAGAATCACGCGATTCTGTTAGACTGCCGTACACTTGATTACACATACGCTCCCTTCGTGTTGAAGGAACACGATGTGATCATCATCAATACAAACAAACAGCGGACGCTGGCCGGGTCTAAATATAATGAAAGGCGAGCCCAATGCGAAGAGGCGCTCGGCGACCTGCGGCAGGAGTTATCGATTGCAAGTCTGGGCGAATTGACGGCGGAAACATTTGAAGCCCATCAGCACCTCATCCGAAATGAAACCAATCAAAAACGCGCCAAGCATGCTGTGTACGAAAATGCCCGGACGCTGAAAGCGCTGGAAAAACTTCGCGAGGGCGACCTCGCCGGGTTCGGCAAGCTGATGAATGAATCTCATGTGTCATTAAGGGATGATTATGAAGTGACAGGGCTGGAGCTTGATACCATTGTCCAGGCAGCCTGGGAACAGGACGGTGTCCTGGGTGCCCGCATGACCGGCGCCGGGTTCGGCGGCTGTGCGATTGCGATTGTAGAAAAAGACCGGACAGACAGCTTTAAAGAACGCGTGAATGCCGTCTACCGCGAAACGGTTGGCTATGATGCCGCTTTTTATACTGCTGCGATAGGCGAAGGCGCCAAAGAAATATAGAAAGGGGAATAGATATGAGTGTGTTGGTTTTGGGCGGTGCCGGCTATATCGGTTCTCACGCCGTGTACCAATTAATAGACAGAGGCGAAAACGTCGTTGTCGTTGACAACCTCGAGACCGGCCAAAGGCAGGCGGTACATCCTGATGCAGCCTTTTATGAAGGGGATGTGCGCGATCTCGACTTCCTTCGCTCTGTTTTTGAAAAGGAACGTATTGAAGAAGTGATCCACTTCGCCGCCAGTTCACTTGTCGGCGAATCGATGAAAGATCCGCTCAAATATTACGATAACAATGTATCGGGAACACAGGTTTTGCTTCAGACGATGCTCGAGCAGGATGTGAAAAAAATCGTATTCTCCTCGACCGCGGCCGTCTACGGAGAGCCTGAATCGGTGCCCATCACAGAAGACATGCCGACACAGCCGACAAGCACCTACGGGGAAACGAAACTGATCATGGAGAAGCTCATGAAGCGGACTGAAGAAGCCCATGGGATCAGCTTTGTGTCTCTCAGGTACTTCAATGTTGCAGGAGCAAGGGAAACCGGAGAGATCGGAGAAGACCACCGTCCGGAAACACACCTTGTCCCCATCATCCTGCAAGCAGCTCTCGGACAAAGACCGCATGTTACGATTTTCGGTGATGACTATGATACACCCGACGGCACGTGCATTCGTGACTATGTTCATGTTGAAGACCTGATTGACGCCCACCTGTCGGCATTAAACTATTTAAGAAAAGGCGGCAAAAGCGATATATTCAACCTCGGCAGCAGCGAAGGATTCTCGGTGAAAGAAATGATTGATGCGGCCAGAAAGGTAACCGGGAAAGACATTCCCGCCGAGATCGGCAAGCGCAGATCCGGCGATCCGAGCATCCTGATTGCCGGATCTGACAAGGCAAAGCAAGTTCTGGGCTGGAGGCCTTCGCGCACTTCTGTAGCAAAGATCATTGAAGACGCCTGGAAGTGGCATTCCTCACATCCAAACGGGTACAGGAAGGAAGTGTCAACATGATTGAACAAGACATAGCCGGACTTATTCAAAAAGCGCTTGAAGCAGGGTTAATTGAACCGGCTGACGTGAACTACGCACGCAACCAAGTGATGAATCTGCTGGGCTTGGAATCGTTTCCTGAAGAAGCCCCTGCGGCTTCCATAGACTCCATCCCCGACCTTTTGGAAAAACTCGTCGACTATGCAGTCGAACACGGCGTGATAACTGACGACATAGACGTGAAAGACATGCTGGCTGCAAACGTAATGAACTGCTTTGTTGCAAGACCTTCTGTCATCAATGCCGTGTTTCAGCAAAAATACGCTCAATCGCCGCTGGAGGCCACCGAATATTTTTATCAACTCAACAAAAACAGCAACTACATCCAGACAAAACGAATTGAAAGAAATGTTTCGTATCAGATGGATACCCCTTACGGCACAATGGATATTACGATCAATTTGTCAAAACCGGAAAAAGACCCTGAGCAAATCAAGCGGGAGCGCGCCGCTGCAAAACGATCACGCAGCTATCCGACGTGCCTGCTGTGCAAAGAAAACGAAGGATATGCAGGACGAATCGGATATCCTGCCCGGGCGAACCACAGGATTATTAAAGTCCGGCTCGCCGGAGAAAACTGGTATTTTCAATATTCTCCATATGCTTACTATAACGAACACAGCATTTTATTTTCTGAGCAGCATCGGCCGATGAAAATTGATAAGCTTGCCTTTCACAGACTGCTTGCTTTTACAGAGCTGTTTCCGCATTATTTTATCGGATCAAATGCCGATTTGCCGATCGTCGGCGGGTCTATTTTAAGCCATGATCATTATCAGGCCGGACGATATGAGTTTGCGATGACGCGCGCAGAAGACGCGTTCTCTTTTCAAATCAAACGGCATCCTGACATCGAAGCTTCCGTTTTAAAATGGCCAATGTCCGTCATCCGCCTGAAAGGAACTGCGATCAACAGCCTTGTTGATGCGGCGGACGATATTTTTCAGACTTGGAAAAACTACTCGGATCGACAAGCGGATATCGCGGCTTTTATAGATGGCACGCCTCATAACACGATTACGCCTATCGCAAGAAACGTCAGCGGCGTTTTTGAAATCGACCTTGTGCTCAGAAACAACCGGACATCTGCCGAGCACCCATACGGCATATTCCATCCGCATGCTGACGTCCACCATATTAAGAAAGAGAATATCGGCTTAATCGAAGTGATGGGCCTGGCCGTCCTTCCTCCCCGCTTAAAGACCGAATTGGCGGGAGTGAAAGAATTCCTGCTCGGACAGTCAGATGCCGTTGAAGCTCATCACCGGGAATGGGCCGAACAGCTCAAAACCGAATACGGAGAGCTGTCCGAGCCGGAGCAGGCTGAATCCATTGTACGAAAAGAACTTGGCCAGAAATTTGTTAAAGCCCTTGAGGATGCCGGGGTATTCAAAGACCGCGAAGCTTTCATGCGCTTTATCCGCACGGTCAATCATCAGGAGTAAGGCTTCACCGGTGTTAAAATAGGCGAAAAAATAAGCTTATTTTAACACCGGATCAAACAGCTCCGCCAGCAGCAATGAAACGGCTCCGTAAAGCGTCGCTTCATCACCGAGCTTCGTTATCGTCACCTCTGTCTGCCTCGCTTCTGCTGTTAAGGCCTTCTGCTGTATCGTTTCTCGTATCGCCGGCAATATGAACTTCCCGCCCTTCATCACTCCGCCGCCCAGCACGATTTTGCCCGGATTGACAAGATGAATGAAGTTGGTCAGCCCGATTCCGATAATCACACCGGTTTCCCGAAAGAGTTCGATACACGTTTGGCAGCCGTTCTCGGCCATTTCAAACAAATCTTTGGCTGTCAGGCTGTCCGAACTTTCTTTCAACCGCTTTTTCCCCCGTTCGGCAATCGCTTTTCCGCTTACAATTGTCTGCAGGCAGCCGCGGTTGCCGCACTCGCACTTTTCTCCATTGATATCAATGATCATATGGCCCAGTTCCCCTGCAATTCCTTCAGCTCCATGGTACAGTTTTCCGTTGATGACAATCCCCGCACCGACGCCGCGGCCAATGTTCACGGCAGCCATGCTGCCTGCATCATCACAGCCGCCGAACCACGATTCGCCAAGCGCCATCGCCCTGGCATCGTTTTCAACTCTTACGGTTAAGTTGAATTCTTGTTCCAGCACATCTTTAATGGGAATATTGGTTAAGTTTAAAATCGGCGCGATGCGCGACATTCCCGTTTCAGCATCGACGACCCCGTGCATTGCGATGCCGATCCCGATGATCTTTTCTTGATCGACATCGGCTCGTCCCAAAATGGCATAGATACTTTCTTTTAAAACATCCATGAATCTCTCGTTTGTCAGCGGCTTTTTCAGCAGGCTCGATGTCCGCTGCAGAATCGCTCCGGCTAAATCGGTTAAGACGCACTCCACCGTCTCAGGCCCTGCATCAATGCCAATGACATAAAAGGCACCTGTGTTGATGTGCAGCATTGTCGGCTTCCTTCCGCCGCTCGAATGACCGAGCGTGCTTTCTTTCACAAGGCCTTGTCCGATCAGCTCTTTGACGATGCTTGAGACCGTGGGAGGGGTAATCTTTGTTTCCTTGGCGATCTCGGCTCTCGAAATCGGCTCTGAAGTTCTGATTTTATTAAGAATGATCGATTTGTTCACCGATTTCATTAATTGAAATGTACCGCGCTGCATGTGAAATCCTCCATTTACACCTATCGTAGGTTTTATTGTACCACGGTTAATTAATTAAATTAACAAACGAAAATAAGAAAGCTTGTTATCAGCTTTCAAGGCGTTCGGTGAACCTCACCAACAAAAATGTTTTTTAAATGGAAAAAATTTTTCGGAAAATTTGAAATGAAAGTGTTTGCATAATCAAAAAAATCGCGTTATCATACTTGTATACAAGTATACTCGTATAACAGGAAGGTGAGTGTATGAGCGAATCTAAAGGCCTTTTATATCCGGAAAAGTGGCTTTCAAGAGCTTCAACAGGTGTTCGCGTCGCATGCGAGCTGAGAATGCGCATTATTTCCGGCTTGATTGAAAGCGGTACCATTTTATCTGAAAATAAATTGGCTGCGGAATTCTCGGTGAGCCGGTCTCCCATCCGCGAGGCTTTAAAAATACTGGCATCGGAAAAAATCATCCGTTTGGAACGGATGGGCGCCGTTGTCATCGGTTTAACCGAAAAAGAAATTGGAGAAATTTATGATGTGCGCCTGGTGATGGAAACATTCGTATTCGAACGGCTTGGACGGGCCAATGTCGACGAACTGGTAACAGACCTCAGCAAAATATTGGAGATGATGAAAGTCTCCATCAAATACAAAGATGCCGACGAGTTCTCATTTCAAGACGTCTTATTTCACGAAACGATTGTCCGCTCCATCAATCATTCTTACATTTTGATGATATGGAACAATCTCAAACCTGTGATGGAAAGCTTTATTCTTTTATCCATGCGGGCCCGCTTAAAAGAAAAATACGAAGACTTTGAACGAATTCTCGATAACCATGAACTTTATATCCAAGCGATCAAAACGAAAGACAGGGATCTGATGCTTAAATCCCTACATCAAAATTTCGATGACGTGCAAGGTAAAGTTGAAGATCTGTGGCTGTCGCAACAAATGCTGACGAAAGGGGCCGAACAAGAAAATGACTAGTTATATGTTAGGCATAGATATCGGTACGACAAGCACGAAAGCGGTTTTATTCAGTGAAAAAGGGGACGTGATCCAAAAGGAAAGCATAGGCTACCCGCTTCACACACCGGACATCTCGACCGCTGAACAAAACCCGGATGAGATCTTTCAGGCCGTCATCCAGTCAACGGCGAAAATCATGCAGCAGCATCCTGACAAACAGCCGTCATTCATTTCATTCAGCAGCGCGATGCACAGCGTGATTGCGATGGACGAAAACGACAAGCCGCTCACCTCCTGCATCACTTGGGCAGATAACAGAAGCGAAGGCTGGGCTCATAAAATCAAAGAAGAAATGAACGGGCACAATATCTACAAACGGACGGGAACGCCGATTCATCCAATGACGCCGCTAAGCAAAATCACGTGGATTGTAAACGAACATCCTGAAACCGCTGCCAAAGCGAAAAAATATATCGGAATCAAAGAATATATTTTCAAAAAACTATTTGATCAATATGTCGTTGATCACTCCTTAGCTTCGGCGATGGGAATGATGAATCTCAAAACATTGAACTGGGACGAAGAAGCGCTGACCGTTGCCGGCATCACGCCCGACCACTTATCAAAGCTCGTTCCGACAACAGCCATTTTCAATAATTGCAATCCGGAACTGGCGGCGATGATGGGAATCGATCCGCAAACGCCGTTTGTCATCGGTGCCAGCGACGGCGTGCTGTCCAACCTCGGCGTCAACGCGATTAAAAAAGGCGAAATCGCCGTCACCATCGGGACAAGCGGTGCGATTCGCACGATTATCGATAAGCCGCAGACCGATGAAAAAGGCAGAATCTTTTGCTATGCCTTAACTGAGAACCATTGGGTAATCGGCGGGCCAGTCAACAACGGCGGGATCGTCCTTCGCTGGATCAGAGATGAATTTGCTTCATCAGAAATCGAAACGGCAAAACGTCTCGGCATTGATCCATACGATGTCTTGACCAAAATTGCCGAACGCGTCAGACCGGGTGCCGACGGACTGCTGTTCCACCCATACCTCGCAGGCGAACGGGCGCCGCTCTGGAATCCGGATGTGCGCGGTTCATTCTTCGGCCTCACCATGTCGCACAAAAAAGAACACATGATTCGCGCGGCATTGGAAGGGGTTATTTACAATCTGTACACCGTCTTCCTGGCGTTGACAGAATGCATGGACGGTCCAGTTGCCCGAATTCAGGCGACCGGAGGTTTCGCAAGGTCTGATGTATGGAGGCAAATGATGGCCGATATTTTCGAATCGGAAGTCGTCGTGCCGGAAAGCTATGAAAGCTCTTGTCTCGGAGCCTGCATTTTGGGGCTGTACGCGACGGGAAAAATCGATTCGTTCGATGTCGTCTCCGACATGATCGGAAGCACGCACAGACACGCGCCGAAAGAAGAATCGGCCAATGAATACAGAAAATTAATGCCGATCTTTATCAACTTATCTCGAGCACTGGAAAACGAGTATACACAAATTGCAAATTATCAAAGAAGCTTATCCAGCAAAAAATAGGGGAGAATTGGAGGCGTTATCATGCCATTAGTGATCGTAGCAATCGGGATTGTCGCACTATTGCTTTTGATTATGGGGTTAAAACTGAATACGTTTGTTTCATTAATTATCGTATCGTTCGGTGTTGCTTTGGCACTCGGAATGCCGCTTGACGACATCGTCAAAACGATTGAAGAAGGGCTCGGCGGAACGCTTGGCCATATCGCATTAATCTTCGGGCTCGGCGCCATGCTGGGCAAGCTGATCGCGGATTCAGGGGGCGCTCAGCGCATTGCGATGACCCTCGTCAACAAATTCGGGGAGAAAAACATCCAATGGGCGGTCGTCATCGCCTCCTTTATCATCGGGGTTGCATTATTCTTCGAAGTCGGATTGGTTTTATTGATTCCAATTGTATTCGCCATTTCAAGAGAATTGAAGATTTCTATTTTATACCTTGGAATTCCGATGACGGCGGCCTTATCCGTCACACACGGCTTCCTGCCTCCGCATCCGGGACCGACGGCTATCGCGGGAGAACTCGGCGCCAATATCGGGGAAGTGCTGCTCTACGGTATCATTGTTGCAATTCCAACCGTTCTTTTGGCCGGACCTTTATTTACGAAACTGGCGAAAAAAATCGTCCCGCAATCATTTGAAAAAATGGGCAGCATCGCTTCACTCGGTGAGCAGAAAACGTTCAAGCTTGAAGAGACGCCAGCCTTTGGCATCAGCGTCTTCACAGCTATGCTTCCGGTCATTATCATGTCTATTTCGACTGTTATTACGCTCATTCAAGAAACGATGGGACTTGCAGACAACAGCCTGCTGGCAGCGGTTCGTTTAATCGGGAATGCCTCGACTTCGATGGTCATCTCCCTGTTGGTCGCGATCTATACAATGGGTATCGCCAGAAAGATCCCGATCAAACAAGTGATGGATTCCTGTTCAACTGCCATTACACAAATCGGAATGATGCTCTTGATCATCGGGGGCGGCGGAGCCTTCAAACAAGTCTTGATCAACGGCGGAGTAGGCGACTATGTAGCTGAATTATTCAAAGGAACAGCCATGTCACCGATCTTGCTCGCCTGGATCATCGCCGCGATTCTGCGCATCTCTTTAGGTTCCGCGACAGTTGCTGCATTAAGCACGACCGGACTCGTTCTTCCGATGCTCGGACAAAGCGATGTCAATCTTGCGCTGGTTGTGCTTGCAACAGGGGCCGGAAGTGTAATCGCTTCCCATGTCAATGACGCGGGCTTCTGGATGTTCAAAGAGTACTTCGGCCTAAGCATGAAAGAAACATTTGCCACCTGGACACTGCTTGAAACAATTATTGCGGTGGCCGGATTAGGATTTACTTTATTGTTAAGTCTATTTGTATAAAAAAGTTTTAATGAAGGAGCAGGTATTACATGCGGAATACAATCGGTGTCATAGGTTTGGGGGTCATGGGGAGCAATATCGCCCTGAACATGGCAAGCAAAGGCGAACAAGTCGCCGTCTATAACTACACAAGGGATTTAACCGATCAACTCGTCCAAAAAACGGGAGGCCAAACAGTCAATCCGTACTATGAGCTTGAAGATTTCGTAAAGTCTTTAGAAAAACCGAGAAAAATCTTTCTTATGGTCACAGCAGGTAAACCGGTCGATTCTGTCATTGACTCGCTCGTTCCTCTGCTTGAAGAAGGGGACGTCATCATGGACGGCGGCAACTCCCACTACGAAGATACAGAACGAAGATATGACAGTTTGAAAGCAAAAGGAATCGGCTACTTGGGAATCGGCATTTCCGGCGGCGAAGTCGGCGCTTTAAAAGGCCCATCCATTATGCCCGGCGGAGATCGGGACGTCTACGAAAAAGCAGCTCCGATTCTTACAAAAATCGCTGCCCAAGTGGGAGAAGATCCATGCTGTGTCTACATCGGTCCGAAAGGCGCGGGTCATTTTGTCAAAATGGTGCACAACGGCATCGAATACGCAGACATGCAGCTCATCGCCGAAGCGTATACATTTTTAAGAGAAAAGCTTCTTTTGCCGATAGATGAAATCGCTGACATTTTCGACACATGGAATCAAGGAGAGCTGAAAAGCTATTTAATCGAAATCACAGCGGAGATCCTGCGGAAAAAGGATGAGCGAACGGGCGCTCCGCTCATCGACGTCATCCTCGACAAAACCGGCCAAAAAGGCACGGGCAAATGGACGAGCCTGCAGGCCGTCGACAACGGCATTCCATCATCGATTATCACGGAATCCCTGTTTGCCCGTTACCTGTCATCATTAAAAGACGAACGGACAGCTGCGGAAAAAGTATTGGCCGGACCTGAAACAGAAGAACAGCACCTGGATAAGAAGGTGTGGATCGACCACGTCAGACAGGCATTATACATGGGAAAAGTCTGCGCCTATGCACAAGGCTTCGCTCAATATAAAATGACGTCTGACCTGAATGGATGGAACCTGCCGTTAAAGGACATCGCCCTCATCTTCCGCGGCGGCTGCATCATCCGCGCACAATTTTTAAATCTCATCAGCGAAGCGTTCGACAAACAGCCGGACCTGTCCAACCTGCTGGTCGCACCTGACTTCGCTGAAAAACTAAAAGAATACCAGTCCGGCTTGCGAAAGGTCGTCTGCGAAGGCATCAGCTCAGGCATCTCATTCCCGTGCTTAAGCACAGCCCTTTCCTATTACGACGGCTACCGGACGGGCCGCTCAAACGCAAACCTGCTGCAAGCGCAACGCGATTATTTTGGCGCTCACACGTATGAGCGGACGGATATGGAAGGCGTGTTTCATACGGACTGGCATTAAAAGCTGCACCCCGGATCTCGGGGTGCATTCTTATTTTACTCAAGAATGAATTTCATACTTTGTTCAACATTTCACAAACTTATATTTAAAATTCGTGATATGATAAATTCAGCCACAGAAAAGGAGGACTGATGCCAAAATAAACCAGACAATCCGCATAAGATTCACTTCAGGGATAAAAATTTTTAACCTTACTTGTGAAATGTTTCACAAACTATACCGGCATCATTCATCCCTGGACATCCTGTTGTATTCAAATTCCTATTCATTCACTGGAGGGTTTACAATGGCAATCGAAGAAAAGGACATGAAACAAAAGCAAAATGCCTCAAACATGATTGATCAGCTAGTCGAAAAAGGCCTAAAGGCATTGGAAGAATTCCGCAGCTTTGATCAGGAGCAGATTGATGAGATCGTCAAACAGATGGCGCTTGCCGGCCTTGATCAGCACATGCCTCTCGCCAAACTTGCCGTCGAAGAAACGAAGCGCGGCGTTTATGAAGATAAAATCATTAAAAACATGTTTGCCACAGAGTATGTCTACCATCATATCAAATACGATAAAACAGTGGGCATCATCAATGAAAACGAACACGACGGAGTCATTGAAATCGCGGAGCCTGTCGGTGTCATCGCCGGCGTGACGCCGGTGACCAACCCTACTTCCACCACCATGTTCAAGTCCCTGATAGCGATCAAAACAAGAAATCCAATCGTGTTTGCTTTCCATCCATCCGCCCAAAAATGCAGCCGTGAAGCTGCGAGAATCCTTCGGGATGCAGCCATCAGGGCAGGAGCACCCGACAATTGCATCCAATGGATCGAAACGCCTTCTCTGGATGCAACTCAAGCCTTAATGACCCACCCGAACGTTTCCCTGATCCTCGCAACAGGAGGCGCAGGCATGGTGAAATCCGCTTACAGCTCCGGAAAACCGGCCCTTGGCGTCGGACCTGGAAACGTTCCATGCTACATCGAGAAATCTGCCAACCTGAAGCAAGCCGTCAATGATCTGATCTTATCCAAAACATTTGACAACGGCATGATTTGCGCATCAGAGCAGGCCGTCATCATTGACAAAGACATCTACTCAGACGTAAAAGCCGAACTGACAAGAAACAACTGCTATTTCTTAAATGAAACCGAAAAATCAAAGGTCGAGAAATTGGTCATCAATGAAAATACTTGCGCGGTAAACGCTGATATCGTCGGCATGCCGGCATTCAAAATCGCTGAAATGGCCGGTATAAAAGTGCCTCAAGATACAAAGATCCTCATCGCCGAATTAGAAGGCGTAGGTCCGGATGACCCACTGTCCAGAGAAAAACTGAGCCCTGTTTTAGCATGCTACAAAGTCAGCGGGCTTCAAGAGGGATTAAAACGTGCCGAGGACATGCTGGCGTTCGGCGGAACCGGCCACTCGGCGGTGATTCATACGAACGATCAAGAAGCCGTTAAAGAATTCGGATTAAGGATGAAAGCCGGGCGGATCATCGTCAATGCACCGTCGTCACAAGGGGCGATCGGCGATATTTACAACGCCTATATGCCTTCCTTAACGCTCGGCTGCGGCACATATGGCGGGAACTCCGTCTCGTCAAACGTAGGAGCTGTTCATTTAATCAACACGAAAAAAGTGGCGAAAAGGAATGTCAATATGCAGTGGTTTAAAGTGCCTCCAAAAATCTATTTTGAAAAACACGCAACCCAATATTTAGCGAAAATGCCTGACATCTCAAAAGCGTTGATTGTCACCGATCCGGGAATGGTGAAACTCGGATATGTAGACCGCGTCCTTCACTACTTAAGAAGGCGTCCGGATTACGTTCATTGTGAAATTTTTTCTGATGTCGAGCCTGATCCTTCAATCGAAACAGTGATGAACGGCGTCGACATGATGGCCAAATTCCAGCCGGATGTCATCATCGCCCTCGGCGGAGGTTCTGCAATGGATGCCGCAAAAGGAATGTGGTTGTTCTATGAACACCCGGATGCTGAATTCTTTGGCTTAAAGCAAAAATTCCTGGACATCCGCAAGCGCATTGTCAAATACCCGAAACTGGGCGAAAAAGCAAAATTCGTCGCAATCCCGACGACATCAGGCACAGGATCTGAAGTCACTTCATTCTCTGTCATTACAGACAAAGAAACGAATACGAAGTATCCGCTGGCCGATTATGAATTAACGCCGGACGTCGCGATCATTGACCCGCAATTTGTCATGACCGTGCCGAAACATATTACGGCTGACACAGGAATGGACGTATTAACACACGCAATTGAATCATACGTATCGTGCATGGCTAACGACTATACAGACGGCTTGGCCATGAAGGCCATCCAGCTGATCTTCGAATACCTGCCTAGAGCATACAAAAACGGCAGCGACGAGCTGGCCCGCGAAAAAGTGCATAATGCATCAACGATTGCCGGAATGGCATTTTCCAATGCCTTCCTCGGCATCAACCACAGCTTAGCCCATAAGCTTGGCGCCGAGTTTCACATCGCTCATGGACGGGCAAACGCCATCCTTCTGCCGCACGTGATCCGCTATAATGCAGCGAAGCCGAAAAAGTTCACAGCATTTCCTAAATACAGCCACTTCGTTGCCGACCAGCGCTACGCGGAGATTGCAAGAACGCTCGGCCTGCCTGCAAAAACAACTTCAGAAGGCGTTGAAAGCCTGATCCAGGAGATCATCTCGCTCGCCAAAGAGCTTAAAATTCCGATGAGCATTAAACAAAACGGCGTGGATGCCGCCGCATTTGAAAGCAAAGTGGATCTCATGGCCGAACGCGCCTTTGAAGATCAGTGTACGACAGCCAATCCGAAACTGCCGCTCGTTTCGGAGCTTGCTGAGATTTACCGTTCCGCGTATAAAGGTGTTTAGCCAAAGAAGCCGTCATTCCGACGGCATTAGATTGTTGACAAAATCTCAAAACGGCTTTTTGTTTTGGGATTTTGTCATCCCTTCAGCGTGATTGAAAACCCTTGCAGTCTAGGAAGGCCAAGCATCGGAGCGGACTTTCACAGGAGGTGATGACGGCGGCGTTCAGGCAGGACGCCTGGGCGTTTAGCCGCCGATCCTTCCTCTATTCGTGAGCACCGACGCACAGGCCTGACAACGAATGCGAGGGTTTGTCGACACGCTGAAGCCGTCATTCCGACGGCTTTTCGTTTTCAATTAGGCCTCTTCATTCTCACCACTCTATCTTTTGTGCCAATCATACTATTTCAAAGTTATGAAACTCCAACTCTTTTCTTTAGCTGAAATACTTAACAAAAAATTAAAGGTCTTTCCCCTTGACAAAAAATATTTATTATTTGATAATTTGTATATAATTATAATAATTACAGAGAAATAAAGTTTACAATTTTTATTTCTCTTAAACTACATTCAGGAGGACGATATTATGTCTCTAATCGGAAAAGAAGTACAACCATTCGCAGCGAAAGCTTACAAAAACGGTGAGTTTATCGATGTTACACACGAAGATCTGAAAGGCCAATGGAGCATTTTCTGCTTCTATCCAGCGGATTTCTCATTTGTTTGCCCGACTGAGCTTGAAGATCTTCAAAACGAATATGCTGCTTTAAAAGAACTTGGTGTCGAAGTATACTCTGTTTCTACAGACACTCACTTCGTACATAAAGGATGGCATGACAGCTCTGAGAAAATCGGCAAAATCACTTACGCGATGATCGGCGACCCGTCTCAAACGATCTCCCGCAACTTTGAAGTGCTGAACGAAGAAGAAGGTCTTGCTGACCGCGGAACATTCATCATCGATCCGGACGGCGTGATCCAAGCTGTTGAAATCAACGCAGGCGGTATCGGCCGTGATGCAAGCACCCTGATCAACAAAGTAAAAGCGGCTCAATACGTCCGCCAAAACCCAGGTGAGGTTTGCCCGGCTAAATGGGAAGAAGGTTCTGAAACACTGACACCAAGCCTTGACCTAGTAGGCAAAATCTAAGGAGTGCATTCAATTGGTACTTGAAGCAAATATCAAAGCACAATTAAACCAATACATGCAGATGATTGAAAATGACATCGTCCTTAAAGTCAGTACAGGCGATGACAGTGTCTCTAAGGATATGCTGGCTCTTGTAGAAGAGCTGGCTTCCATGTCATCAAAAATCACTGTTGAAAAGGCGCAGCTCGACAGAACGCCAAGCTTTAGCGTCAATCGTACCGGAGAAGATACAGGCGTCACATTCGCCGGGGTTCCGCTCGGTCACGAATTCACATCTTTGGTGCTGGCACTCTTGCAAGTAAGCGGCAGACCGCCGAAAGTCGATCAAAAAATCATCGATCAAATCAAAAACATCAGCGGCGAATACCGCTTCGAATCTTATATCAGCCTCACATGCCACAACTGCCCGGACGTTGTGCAGGCATTGAACATGATGAGCGTGCTCAACCCGAACATCACGCACACGATGATCGACGGTGCGGCATACAAGTCAGAAGTCGAAAGCAAAAACATTATGGCTGTGCCGACCGTATACTTGAACGGCGAATCCTTTGGAAGCGGCCGAATGACGCTTGAAGAAATTCTTGCGAAGATGGGCAGCGGTACAGATGCGTCTGAGCTTTCCGATAAAGATCCGTTCGATGTACTCGTTGTCGGAGGCGGACCTGCCGGCGCAAGCGCAGCAATCTATGCGGCGCGCAAAGGCATCCGCACGGGAATCGTTGCCGAACGCTTCGGCGGCCAAGTCCTTGACACGATGAGCATCGAGAACTTCATCAGCGTGAAGCGCACCGAAGGGCCTAAGCTTGCGGCAAGCCTTGAAGAACACGTGAAGGATTACGAGATCGACGTCATGAACCTGCAACGCGCAAAAGGTCTCGAGAAAAAAGATCTTTTCCATCTAGAACTCGAAAACGGCGCTGTTCTGAAAAGCAAAACCGTCATTCTTTCAACAGGGGCGCGCTGGCGCAATGTCGGCGTACCTGGTGAACAAGAGTTCAAAAACAAAGGTGTCGCATATTGTCCGCACTGTGACGGACCATTGTTTGAAGGCAAAGACGTAGCCGTCATCGGCGGCGGAAACTCCGGTATCGAAGCAGCGATTGACCTTGCAGGCATCGTCAACCACGTGACTGTTCTTGAGTTCGCACCGGAGCTGAAAGCTGACGAAGTTCTGCAAAAACGTCTCTACAGCCTCCCTAACGTGACTGTCGTGAAAAACGCCCAAACAAAAGAAATCACGGGCGATGAAAACGTAAACGGCATCACTTACGTAGACCGTGAAACAGGAGAAGAAAAACACATCGAGCTCCAAGGCGTCTTCGTCCAAATCGGTCTTGTGCCAAACACGGAATGGCTGCCTGATACCGTTGAACGCAACCGCATCGGCGAAATCGTAGTCGATAAACGCGGCGAAACAACTATCCCTGGTCTATTCGCTGCCGGCGACTGCACAGACAGCCCGTATAACCAAATCATTATTTCAATGGGATCCGGAGCGAATGCTGCTTTAGGCGCGTTTGATTATCTGATCCGGAATTAATCTATAAAAAACGCTATGCTGAAGTTTCAGCATAGCGTTTTTCTGTATCTGTTTCCCGCATTCACGGCTCATTCGAGTTTGCCAATGGAAGCATCCCTCAAGCAGTGCGCCTCGGCACAGAGGCGTCCTCTCGGCAAGTAACCCTCTTACAATAGAATCCTTCTTTAATCATTTGGTACTATAGATTTAAATAGTGTTAATATTAGTCTTCATGAATAGAGGTTACTTAAAATGAGAAATGAAAAATCTTTTATGAACTCAACTGCTTTCTTTATCATCATTTGTATGTTAGGCGGGATACTTTTTCTTTTAACAAAGTGACATAACTGAACCAGTTCGCATCATTAGTGCACGATTTCATATCAACTTAAATCAGCCATCTCCCATTTAATAGGAGCAGCCCTTCCTGCAGTTGAACAGGGAAGAAGCGAAGTACTTGAGATTGGAGACTTAATCGCCCAAGCATTACACTTGAAAGAATTCTTTCATTTGACGAACGATCAGCCGTTTGATTTCTCCAGCATCTCATAAACAGTGAACAGTCTCAGTTTTTTAGTGAAAGGCCGGTGTCAATACAACCGGCCTTATTTCTGCGGCACCTCTTTTAATGAACCAATCCATACAGTTCCTGCGTTCACTTTATACCACTCATCTTTTCCGTCATTATCTTTTGAATAGGAGATTTCTTTTATGCGCAACACATCGCCTCTGCTTCTCAACCCTAGTTCGAGGTCTTCCTCCAGATCAGATAGCCAGTAATACACGGTATGAATATGAGGTTCCCATACAAATGCATTCAGCTCATGTTCTAAAGGTTCGTATATTTTCAAAGGGGATGTTTCCGTTTCTTCTTGCTTGTCGAAAGAATCACTGTAAAAATCGATCGCTTCTTTATAAGCAGCCACAATTTGTGAACGGATAAAATCAGGCTCATACAGCCAAATTTTCAAGTAGAAATCTTCATTTTCAGCTTTCAATTGCTTATGCCACTCATGATAGACATCGATTATCGCCTTCAAGAGCAAGCGTCTATACCATAATGGAGGAGTCATTGTTTGAAGCCCGTAAAAAGGAGGTATCCATAATTTAACGTAATCTCTATGTTGATCTCTTAAATATTTCATATTCAATTGAATATTGTTTGATTTCCACCATTCTATTCTTCGTTTCAGTCTTTTCCAGCCTCTTATTTTTTTCTTTGCCGAAAAATACATATTGACCTCCCTTTGCGCCGCAAAAATGGTGCAAGAGAACGCTCCCTTGCACCAAAAATAACACGCCAATTACTTATAATAATTATAATCATTAAATGTTGCGATCATATCGTTTTGCGTTCCGCTTTTTCCACGATTCGTATTAAAGTAAAGCGTCCCGTCATCAAAATCGACAGCCTCTATCTCAAAAAGCGTGTAAGCGCTGCTGGTAATCCTGAAAGATAAATCGCTGCGAGTAAACAATTCCTTCGAAAAGTCCGGAACCGGGTTTGTTTTTTGCTCATTAATCATTTCATTGATATTTAAAGGGTATGTCAATAT
Organism: Bacillus sp. FSL K6-0972; assembly: GCF_037976035.1. Taxonomy (NCBI): domain Bacteria; kingdom Bacillati; phylum Bacillota; class Bacilli; order Caryophanales; family Bacillaceae; genus Bacillus; species Bacillus sp. FSL K6-0972. The sequence goes on from NZ_CP150260.1 coordinate 4,336,603, forward strand.
AATGCTCACATTCGAAGCATTGCCATTGCTGTCCGGTTTTGTAAGCGGCACATATAATGTCCCCTGGTAAAAGGAGATTCCTTGCTGAATGAAATTAGAAACATCCATTGTCTGATGATTCACAACTGCTTTCGAATAGTTCAATTTAAACGTTGCTTCATAGTCGAATTTTCCGGTTGTATCATTGAATGTCCCAATAAAAAACCTTTTTCCCGATCTTACGATAAATTTATCTGTCCCAACCGAGTATGTGATACCGCCAATCGACAAATTCGAACCTTGATAATTCAGTACATACGTTTTAGCCACTTTATAAGTATTTTTCGTTGTATCGACGCTGAGCTTCACGATTTTATTGGCATACTTAGTACCGTCAGACATCGGTGCCACATAAACGCTGACGTTTTTATCACCCGCAGAAGCTTTGACAGCCAAGTCATTGGCGTGCCCTAAATCATAGCTCGTGGTATTGGTATCCGAATTTTTAAGAAGTGCAACGGTTCTATTGCTTGCCGTACCGCTCATTTTCACAGAGAATAACTGCGTCGTGTGATTCGCATTATTCAATTTTGCAGCGTAGATCACATTGTTATTGCGGTCAACGCACATCCCCTGCATCGCCGTGAAATACCCAGACTTAGACATGGAAACATAATCGGTATACGTATTAAAGTAGCCTGATTGCGCATATGCAGCCGTCCCCGCAAAGCTGCTGAGAGCTAAGATAACCGCTGTTATGAAAACTTTTGGTTTTTTTAACACCCTGCCATCCCCCCTTAAATGATTTCCATATTATATCCTTGAAGAAATATTGCGTCAATATAAGGATTGCTGTTTCCTTTCAGTCCCCCGCCTTTCTATCGATAAAACTTCCTGTTTGTTAAAATTTAGATTAATTTATCGTAAATATGGTACTATTATTTTAAAAAGAGATTCAGAGGCTGAAACAATGAATGAACTTGTGTTTGAAAAGAGAGAATTTACTCCAGACCATGTGAATGTTGTAAAAGCAATGCATATAAATAACTATCCGATTGTGTACATCCTTTATAACGAGAAAAAGAAACCGACTGTATACATTGGACAAACGGTGCAAGCTGCACGGCGTTTAAAAAATCATATAGATAATGAAAAGCGAAAGAGTTTGAATCGCTTTATTTTAATCGGCCATGAGAAATTTCATCAGTCTGCGACTTACAATATCGAGTCTAATTTAATTAACTATTTTATCGCCGATAACCGCTACCAGCTGCAAAACGTAAGCCAGACCCGGTCTAGGGAAATGCACAATTACTATCAGAAACCCTTTTATAATGAAGAGATCTTTCAAGTCATTTGGGAGAAACTTAGAGAAGAGAAAATTGTAGGCGATTCCCTTGAAAACCTTAGGAACAAAGACATTTATAAACTATCTCCCTATAAAGAGCTCTCGCCTCAGCAGCTTGATATTAAAAATAAGATCCTTGATTTCTGTAAAGAACGTATACAAAAAGAAGGAAATCATGTCATTGTTATTGAAGGAGATGCCGGCACAGGTAAAAGTGTCCTGTTAAGCTCTCTGTTTAATACGATTCAGGATTTGGCTAAAGATGAAAACTCTTTTTTATACGAAACGGATAATTACTTGCTAGTGAATCACAGCGAAATGCTGAAGACTTATAAAAGCATTGCCAACAGCTTACCGAATTTGAAGAAAAAGAGTCTCATGAAGCCAACGCCATTTATTAATGAGAAAACCAAAACGGGAGCAACAGCGGATATCGTATTAGTAGACGAAGCTCATCTGCTTCTGACAAAAGAAGATTCCTATAACAATTTCCGCTACCAAAACCAACTGGATGAGATCATTAAGCGCAGTAAAATCACTGTTGTGATCTTTGATCCAAAACAAGTCTTAAAGATTAAAAGTTATTGGAACGATAGATTGCTCGAAGAAATCATTAATCAGTATGATGCGAAAACTGTCAAGCTTACAGACCAAATGAGAATGAACGCCAATCCAGAAACGATGAAATGGATTGACAGCTTTGTTGAAAAGAAAGTTCTTCCCTTACCGATTGAAGGCTCCTCCTTCGAGCTTAAAATATTCGAAGATGCTGCTGCGTTTAAAACAGCTATTGAACGCAAAAACAGTGAAGATGGTCTCTCCCGGATTGTCTCGACCTTTGATTATTTACATAAAAAAGATAAAAAGACGTACATCGTTGATGAAGAAGGGATTAACATGCCCTGGAACAGCACCCAGGATAAAGTGACATGGGCCGAAAACCCGAATTCTATTAAAGAAGTCGGTTCCATTTATACCGTTCAAGGGTTTGATTTAAATTACGTCGGCGTCGTTCTCGGCCCTTCCGTAAGCTATGATGAAGAAAAAGACGAACTGGTAATTGATACTTCCAAATACAAAGATACAGGGGCTTTCGTGTCACGTACAGATTTGTCTCCAGAACAGAATGAACAAATTAAAGAACAAATCATCCTAAATTCAATAAATGTCCTGATGAAGCGGGGCATTCACGGCCTCTATATTTATGCGACAGACCCTAAATTAAGAAAGAGACTACTCGAGTTAAAAAGGGGAAAATGATCATGAGTGATATCCAAAGCCTAATCAACGCAATCAACGAATTCAGAGATGAACGAAACTGGAGGCAATACCATAACCCAAAAGACCTCGCCATCTCAATCTCCATCGAAGCAGCAGAGCTGCTCGAAGACTTCCAATGGATCAGCAGTGAAGAAGCAATCAAAACCAATAAAGAAAACATCCGTGAAGAAATCGCGGATGTATTGATCTACTCTTTCATGTTATGTAACGATCTTGGACTGGATGTCAAAGAGATTGTGGAAGAGAAGATTGTGAAGAATGGGAAGAAGTATCCGGTTGAAAATAAATAGGATACTCCTTGTCATTTTTAAGTAGAGAGAGCTTCTTTTACAATTGAAGACCGCTCTCTCTATCTCCATGGTGCGTTGATTATTATGGCGCCCTGCTCGGTTATCTTACCGAAATCCCCCTACTTCATTTGCTTTACACCCTTCGATTCTTTCTGCACCGTTCGCTGGCTCCCTGTTATTTAAAAAAAATGACATTTGTCATCCGATTTTCATGACATCACTTACTAAAATCCGCCTCCCTCAGCTTATACAATGAAATGAGTAAACCAGGAGGTGGTCTGTAAGCCATGAGCAATGTTGTGAGCTTGACGAATGTGACAAAGACATTCCGCCAAAAAACGGCGGTTGATCAGATAGATTTTTCAATTAAAAAAGGAGAAATTGTAGCCATTCTAGGGCCAAACGGGGCCGGGAAAACAACAACGATTTCTATGATATTGGGGCTGTTAAAACCGACGTCAGGCAACATCACATTATTCGGTTCCATGCCGCATGAAAACCGGGTGCGTGAAAAAATCGGCACGATGCTGCAGGAAGTCAGCGTCATGCCTGGTTTGCGGGCAGGTGAAATCATCGAACTCGTTAGGAGCTACTATCCAAAGCCTCTATCCTTTCAAAAGCTTAGAACGTTGACAGGTTTGACAGACAAGGATTTAAAAACACAGGCGGAAAAGTTGTCCGGCGGGCAAAAACGGCGTCTCGGCTTTGCCTTGGCGCTTGCCGGTGATCCAGATTTGATGATCTTCGACGAACCCACGGTCGGCATGGATATCACTTCAAGAAACCGCTTTTGGCAAACGGTTCAATCGCTCGCAGAGCAAGGAAAAACGATCATTTTTTCTACACACTACTTACAGGAAGCAGATGATGCCGCGCAACGAATCTTGCTGTTTAAAGACGGCAAGGTAGTTGCTGACGGGACGCCGCTCCAAATAAAATCAAGAATATCGAAGCATTCGGTTTCATTTATAGTCGATCCGAAACAGTCACTCGAGAAACTGTGTCAGCACCCGCAAACCGAACAGATTTTTCGTAAAAACAACCGGGTTTACATCGACACGGCCAGTACGGACAAAATATTGGAACTCATTTTCTCAGAAAAGATCGGCGCTTATGATATTCAAATTGAACGCGGAAATCTTGAAGAGGCATTTCGCCAACTGACAGGCAAAGGAGACGATGTAAAATGAATGTATTTCAGATGCAGTGCCGAATGGAAATCAAAAGAATGCTTAGAAACCGCTATTTTGTCTTTTGGTCATTGGTCATGCCGATTGCTTTTTATTATATTTTTACAAATGTCGTCAATACGAATGCTCCGGACCCTGCGGCTTGGAATGCGCATTATTTAATGTCGATGACAACATTCAGCGTCATGGGTTCTTCGATCATGACGCTCGGCATCCGCATGGTTCAAGAACGCACCCAAGGCTGGTCGACGTTCATACGCGTAACGCCTCTTCCCGACCACATTTATTTTATCGCTCAAATGGCGGGGCAAAGCGTCATTCATATTCTTTCGATTACAGTTATCTTCTTAGCCGGCGCCTTGATCAACGGCGTTTCTTTATCTCCATTGGAATGGTTCTTGAGCGGATTGTGGGCCCTGCTTGGCTCGCTCCCGTTTCTGGCGATCGGGACATTGATCGGGATGATGAAAAAAGTGGATACAGCAGCCGGAATCAGCAATGTGTTGTATATGGGGCTCGCTGTATGCGGAGGGATGTGGATGCCGCTTGAAATTATGCCGAAAATGATGCAGAATATCGGCTTTTGGCTGCCGTCCTATCATTATGGCAGCGGTGCTTGGGAAATCGTTCGAGGCCAAATGCCAAACTGGAAAAATATTCTCGTCCTATTCGCCTATTTAGTCGTTATTATGCTACTATCTAAATATATAAGAAGAAAACAAGAAGCGGTGTGAGCAAGAATGAAAAAAAACTTCAGCATGTTTCCAAAACAGTACGGCTTTTTTCCCTATATCTTTTTAATCTATTTACTGCTGCCTATTTCTTATTTGACAAATCAAACCTCGGGGATCAAACAGCTGATCGGTTTTGGACTCGTGCTGCTTTTCTTGGTGACGTACCGCCAGCTTTTTTTTATTTCGCCGCAAAAAAAATTATTTACTTATTGGCTGACCATCCAGCTTTCGATCATTTTGATCTACACTGTATTTTATGATATCAACTTAGTCTTTTTAGGTTTTTTTTCAGCGAACTTTATCGGCTATTACCGGGAAAAAAAGACGTTCCGGCGCGGGCTTGCCAGCCTGGTTGTTGTATTGGTCGCCCCTTTTATCTATCATCTGCTGAATGATCCGTCACTGCAAAACCAGCTCTTTTATTTTCTGCCCTTTCTCGTGATTATGCTCATTTCACCATACGGCATCCGCTCCATGAACCGCCGTATGGAACTGGAACAAAAGCTTGATGAGGCAAATCAGCAAATTAAGGAACTGGTCAAGCGCGAGGAGCGTGTACGAATCGCCCGCGATCTGCATGATACACTGGGCCATACTCTCTCACTGCTCACATTAAAAAGCCAGCTCGTCCAGCGTACCATCGCCAGCGATCCCGAACGGGCGCGAAAAGAAGCAAGAGAAATGGAAACCACATCAAGAGCAGCCTTAAAACAAGTCCGAGAACTCGTGTCTGATATGAAAACGGCAACGATCGCAGAAGAGCTTATCCATATCCAGCAAATCCTGCGGGCTGCAGACATCACATTCGAATACATAGGAGATTCCGATTTTTCAAATATCTCACCTGTCACACAAAACATTGTCAGCATGTGTATACGCGAAGCCGCCACAAATATCGTCAAACACAGCCGTGCCACCCATTGCACCATTTCCATCCCTCAAACAGATGAAAAAATAAGCATTACCATCAAAGACGATGGAATGGGGATGGATCAGCAAACACCATTTGGAAACGGGCTGCGTGGAATGAAGGAAAGACTTGCATTAATCGATGGCGCTCTCGACGTTTCAACCCATAACGGCACGGTTTTAAGCATCGCCGTTCCGATTGTAAAGAAAGCTGAACGAAAGGAAACAATCCAATGATTCGTTTATTTATTGCCGAAGACCAAAGAATGCTGTTAAGCGCACTGGGGGCTTTGCTAGATCTTGAAGAAGACATGGAAGTGATCGGCCAGGCGACTAACGGCGAAGAAGCGCTCACCGCAATTCTGAAACTAGAACCGGACGTCTGTCTTATGGATATCGAAATGCCCGTCAAAAGCGGCTTGGAAGTGGCTGAAGAGCTGACGAATCGAGGATCAAGAAGTAAGGTTATCATTTTAACAACATTTGCCCGCCCCGGCTACTTCGAACGCGCCGTCAAAAGCAATGTCCACGGCTATCTGCTCAAGGACGGAGAAATCGACGACCTCGCAGACGCCATCCGAAAATGCACGGAAGGCAAGCGAATCTTCAGCCCGGAACTCACCTTTGATGCCATCCGCAAAGTAAACCCGCTCACCGAACGCGAACAGGAAATCCTGCGATTGGCGGCTTTGGGAATGACGACGAAAGAAATTTCTAAGGAGCTCTTCTTGTCGTCAGGGACCGTCCGGAATTATATTTCTGAGATTATGCAGAAGCTGGATGCGAAAAACCGGATGGAAGCGGCAAGGATTGCGGAGGGGAAAGGATGGATTTGAGTGGGGTCTTGAGATAAGCAGCCATGGTACGATGGGCTTTTAGGGGCTTTGACATTGGCCTTATAGCTTATCAACTAGCTCCTTTTAACATTCACACTCCCGTTTTAAGATATATTTCCTTAGTCGATTAATTCAACAGAAATTTTCTTTTGGTTGTTCAATACCTATTTTTGTCGCTCTTTTCTCTGTATCACTCAGTGATAAACCTTGTTTGATTGGAGTCCAATACTCATATGCATACTCGGCATCCCATTCAATCCATTTAGAAACCTACCTTACTAAAATCTCGTCACCTGTGTTGACATAACAACGGCTTATCTTTTATACATACTCTTAATATGATTAAGCTCTGTCTTATCCTCTCCTTTTCGAAATCAATACAACCATTTTCTTCAACTATTTTTATTAGTCCTTCTTGAAACGATTGACAAAATTCAGCTTCTTCATTTATAAGCTTTGGGTTAAAAATACTATTCAGAAATTTCTCTTTCCCATCTGTAATAATCACCGTATAACTAATATCTCGAAAATTATTCGCTCAGACCAACCAGAGTGCCGCCCATGATCCCGGGCGAAAGACGAACGGTCCTTGCCTTCAAGCACGGACCGACCGCCAATTGCTACTGAAAAGCCCTGGGCTTCATCCAACATCTTACCTCCGGTCAAATTCGCCGTTTGCTGACTCTATCGAAACACCAACGTACAGCAAACAGATGACTCAGCGGCACAACAAGCAACCCATACACCGCGGCCACTAGTACAGCCCCTATCTCATCAGGCCTTTGGAGCAAAACAACAACGCCCACAAGACCGATCCCAGCAAGCATTTCTTTGGCTACACGGCTCCGGAGAATCCGTACCCATGACTGGCCTGCCACCCGCAGCGGGAAGTCACGCTTCGCCTGCAGCAGCGCGGTTATCAATGCACTAATCGCAGCAGCGACAGTGAAGGCAATAACCAATGCAATCAGCGCAAGATTCAACAACCATACAACGTACGCTGCGAACTGCGCGCGGAGAATCCCCTCTTCGGCAACATAGACAACTTTCAGTTCGCCGTTGATATCTCGATCACGCAGCGCCTTCACGTCAAGGCCGTGTTTCTCTAACAATTCCTGCGTAGCTGTTACACCAGTGAATACGATGTTGCTACCTGAGACCATGGAAGTCAAGGCAGAATCGTTATAGGTATCGTAGAGCGAGGGCACGACAACAACTAGGACATCGTCCGCAAAGTGAAGTCTTTCCCCTCCTCCTCCTTGGGCTACCGGCAACCGGAATCCGTCAATCGGCCGCAAGAACTTGAACTTACCGAACTTCTCATCGGAAAGCTCTTTCCTCGACAAAAGCTCAGCCTCTTCTCGAATCATTTTGACAAGCCCTTTTGGAATGCTATGATAAGGCACCTTTGTAACAGCAGGTTGTGGTGCATCCATGGTCACCATATCAAGCCAACGCTGGTTCACGTAAGAGATGGCCGAGTACTCTCCAAAATCGACTGGCATTGGCATTTCTTCAGTATATGTGTAGGAAAAAGCTACCTTATCAAGCGATTCCGCATCCTTTACCAGTTTACCAATCTGCGGCTCCATGTGATTCATCTCGTCAACGTCTGTCGCAAACACAATCGCGACTTGATCTGCGAGTTTCTTCCACTGAGCCATTTCAGCAGCTATAGCTGAGGAATGTTTGTATGCGGACCAAGCAGGTCCAGCCGCAGCTACCACCAGGAGGAACGTTAACGCCTGGATCACGATGGCAGCTGAACGCAAGCTTTTAACCGCAGGTTGTCTGGTGGCGATCATGGTAGCGCTAGGCCATGCGGAAGCTGACATGACCAGCGTAGCCAACAGGGATACGGTAATAACAGCGATCTGCAGACTGAACAACGCCTTAAGGAAGGTACCGACATATATCCAGCCATGAAACAAACCTACGTAGCAAGACGCAACCAGTGCTACAGCAACCGCCGAAACCAGCAGCGCACCCCCAAAACCGGCCAGGTCCTGCACCTGAATCCGCGAGGTCGGGCACCCGCCCAGAACCCGAAGGGCACGCCCACGCGCTCTTAACGACAACCAGAACAACGCAAGCGCTGCAATCAGCGCAAATGCTGCAAGAACGGCGGCAGCAAATCCTCTTTCTCGCACAACGAATTCAAGGCTTTTAAAAATTGACGCATCCCCGCGACCGACCTTCACGCCTTCACTATTCAGCGTGTCCTCGAACTCGCTCAAGTGAGCCTTTTCACCGGTCACGAGATAGAACCCATCGGGGTAGGAGGTTTCAAGCCGGTCCTTACCGACAATCTTGCCTGCACCATCGCCGCCAAACCAAGTAAATTCGTCGGGCAGATCTCTATCGTTAAGTGCTACGAAGACCTGGCCATCGCCGTCGCTTGCAAGGTCTGGCGCAACCTTGACCAGCCCAAGATCCCAGCGCGCATCGAGCTTCTCCAGCTTCGCAAACGCTTCAGTAATAGAAAGCCCTGATTCGCTGAAATCGAGGTTTAACCTGCTCTCGACACCAATCGCCTGAGGAAAGTCTCGATCATATAGGTCGGTGATGATCGCCGCCAGTAGCGCAAGCAGTGCAAACAACGCGCCCGCGACAGCCACTATAATACGTTTATACACAAGCTTGACCTCCAAGAACTATATGAAAATTGCCATGCTAAGCCCCGGCGAACACAACCGGTATCGCCGGGGACTGGCGTAATTGCCTCGATTAACAGGTAATGTTCCCCCTTCATTTCATTCCTCCTCATTTATTCAACTATTTTTGTCAATATTTCTACTCCTCTACTCGCTTATCTCTGCCTTCTATCAATTCTCCAAGGGCCCATATTAAAGCCTAGCCAGCGCCTCGTACTTGGCGTAGTTGTCTGCATCAGGTTCGTACCGCTTGGCAAAACGGGGAGCTAGGCTTGCCGTAAGCAGCAGGAAACGGTTACACCGAGTGAATTTTATGGAAGTTGAGTTAGCGCTTCACCAGGTGCACTGGGACCCCAAACCCGTCGCGGCGGCTGAGCAGGTCGGAGATTGCGTCATGCTCGGATCTTGAACCATAGCTAACCATGACCAGCCCTCGGTTCTGGTCATCAGGACACGGCTTTCCTACTTCGACCGTAATGTCATCACCCAACGCTTTAATCTCCTCGACGAGGTCTTGATGTCTGGCAAGCGCTGCATTGGCCTCTGTTACGTTCGGCAGCTGATCGCACGGCGGATGAGTGTCTCTCGACACTGTGATCCATCCGTTTAAGAATGCAACTGTTCCAACTACAAGCAATAATCCGACGACGACACCGATTATGATCTTTGTGGCTGATTTCATGAGGAACCTCCTAAGTTGCCGGGTTCGCTGGTCGACACTTGTTTTGACGAACTGTTGGTACCGACCTCATGCCGAGCACCACACGCGTTGATCATCTCAGAGTCGTGCGTCGACACAATAACCGTGCGGCCACGTGCAGCGAAGTCCACAAACAGATCGATGACCTTTCGCCGATTGGTTGAGTCAAGCGAGGCGGTCGGCTCATCAACAAACAGGAATGCAGCGTCCTTGTAGATGGCACGAGCCAGTGCGAGTCGCTGCTTTTCGCCCCCACTAAGGTGGCTAGCCAACTCGCCTTCTCGACCCTGAAGACCCGTCTGCTCGAGCACCTGCGCCAACCGCTCTTGATTTCCCGTGACACGCCGTCCAAGGATGCTCGCCTGCATGGTGACATTAAATGCCACCGACTCCTCATCCATAATGCCGTAATCCTGAAGAATGAACGCCGCATGATCACGCCAAAACCGTCGCCGCGCCGCAGTACCGTAGCTAGTGACATCGTGTCCGTCTATCAAGATGCGTCCCTGATTAACCGGGAGCAATAGTCCGAGGCAGTGCAAAAGTGTAGTCTTTCCACATCCGCTTGGACCAACGAGGGCTGTCATGACCCCTGGTGGGCACTGAACGGTCTCACCGTCAAGCACGGTCCGCCCACCAATTGCTACTGAAATGCCCTGTGCTTCAATCAACATCTGTACCTCCCATCAAATTCAACGCTATAAAAAGCGGCACTCATTTATTCCATTCCTCCTCATTTACTTAACTATCTTTACTCTTCAAGCCGATTAATCATCACCCACCTATCACATTAATACGGGAACGGTTTTCTCTCTTTCTTGTAGACGGTGTCGTGACATACTATTTCTTCTTCGTCAGAAACATTAATTCCTTTATAACTAGCAAATTTCACTTGTTGTACCATAAGTAACCTATTGGCTGCCGGGGCACAAGGAATTTGTTTCTTGTCAAATTTTCTGAATAATGGCCGGCATCAACACTAAGCCTGGAAAAGTAGAGGATTGCACCACATAACATAACTTACTGCTAAGGCTACCAAGATAAAACCACAAAATTAAATGGACCTATTATTTCCCAAAAACTTATTAGTTGCATTTTATGTTATTTTCCTCAGATATGCACTATCTTTTGAGGAGATGCTTTGGCAGTGCACCAAAGCATCTCCTTTGTATATAGATACATACTATGATGGGAATATAATATTTTTTAAAAGAAATTTAATTTAAAAATTTAAGAATAAATACTTTTGACGCATAAAGTGCTGCGCCCCTCAAAGCGGGGTATTACCCTACTGAATTTCCAGAGTTTTATGAAACTTTGCAATCACCGAAATAAAAAACTATCAATCGGTAAGTGCTTCTGGGTAAATTGCTCCCGCATCGACACGGTAGTGGGCGAAAAGACAAGCTAACTTAATTGGTAATCCAAACCTAAAATCCGGTATGTCCTTATCAAAATAAAAACAGTAGATATAGATTTAAATCTCTCGAAAATAACGGCCAGCGGAAACCTCGATTTCATAGGTAGGGATGCCGTCAGCAGGTGCAAGAAGTGTAAACAACAAAGCCCGCGACATCCACTATAATACGCTAATACAAAGCGGGATCTCCCAGAACTTTCTGGATCTCGCCATACTAGCCCCGTTGACAGCAACCGTTTTCCCTTTGATTAGTTGGTGCGATAGTAGTAACGTCCCTTAAGACCAGGTGAGTTTATGGCTCCGACATAGGCATTAGAGTAGCGGCCCGCAGCCGTATCAATGCTTCTATTCGTTTTATCCACTTTTCCATCGATGAGCTTTTGCACTGTCGAGCCGTGGACCTTTGTCGGGTGGTTGTACTCAGAACGGAGCCCGGCGTTTACGAATCCATACCTCCATGTTCCACCTTCCGATGGGTACTGGTAGTGATAACCCGGATTCACCCACGCAAATGCAGGCACCGTAGCGCCTCCTACCAAAGCGATGGACATTGTCAACACGGCGAGCGTCGCTTTGATTGTTCGAGTCAAAGGTTTCCTCTTTTTTTTCTCATACAAATAATTTTTCATTATTTCATTCCTCCTCATTCATTCGACTAATAAATTTACTCTATAAGTTAGTTTGTCACCGCCCACATACCGTGTCGATGCGGGAAGAGTTTTTTCCCTCGTTGGCGGTGCCGTGATCATGACTCTTCTTTGTCACTAGGCATCAATTTTTTCCTCCATGACCACCCCTCGGTCCGAGATCATTTGGTCACGACTTGTCCACTTCGACGAAATACTGTCACCTAGCATTTTGATCACCTCCTCAATACCCTAATGGCTGGCAAGCGCCACAGTGTCCTTTACTGCATTCGGTTAGTGACCGAATGGCAGGTGCATGTCAGAAACCTCCTAAAAAGTCTGTTGAAAAACCAATTTTTTTTAGTTCGGATTAGACAGAAAATAAAAGATCAAGCAAAACAGAAAAATCGTTACGGAAGCAGATAAAATGGGAAACTCAGCGTATCGAAAAAGAGTCAAACAAATGGTGGAAGAAGTCAAAGAAGCGGATGCCAAAGATGAAGAACTGCTCTCTCTTCCCGAAGACGATCCGCCGCAAAATTCAATATCGTAGAAATCGGCTTGCAAAAGCCTATGCGGCATTACAATATTCGGAAGAACGCACACCTGAAGAAAATCGCCAACGCTACAAAGATCTAATCAATTGTACTGATTAGCGTCCCGTAACCTGTCTCCAAAAACCTATAATTCACAAGTCGTTGTTAAAGGCATATGATTTGGCTTAGAAAAGAATAACAGCAGCAGCGTCCGGATGCTTGGGACAGTGTCCTGGTTAATATCGGGACAAAAACAGGTGAAACGCCAAACAACGACTGCGGATGCCGAACACTATAGTCCTGAAAACACCCTTCCACAGAAACAAATCAAACAAGATACCTAAATGAGGGCAAACAAAAGAAGAACCCATGTGACAAAAGAAGTTTTTATTTGGGTCCGGGGGCCCTAACACTAATCTCTTTAACTCAAATTAACTAATTTTATAATAATTGTAAAACAAAACTGATTCAAGAGGTTTCCTAATTTTTTAAAAAATTTGGTCAAATTTTCTTATTTTTGCCATAGTATATATTTATTAGAGAATTTAGAATAAATAATTAGATTATTTTCCCATCCTATTTATATAAAAATGGAAATTTTCATATCTATCTTCCTTTAAATGCTTAATTGATTGAGAAAATTGTAGACTGTTTTAATGTATTCTTATGTAGAAAATTGTTGGGGATTTTATTTGAGAAGGCTATTAAAAAAAGACAAGCCTAATTGCCTGTCTCCTGAGAAATTGTAATGTTTCTACTATTTTTAAGGTAATAATGATAAGCTCAAATTTAAAATTTTCCATCACTTATGATAAGGCTCCCCCCGATTAATCCGAAAAGCCCGATAAACCTGCTCGAGCAAAATCAGCCTCATCAGCTGATGCGGGAACGTCATCTTCGAAAACGACAGCTTCTCATCCGCGCGCTTCAGGACGGCGTCGCTTAAGCCGAGCGAGCCGCCGATGACGAAGGTTACCTTGCTCTTTCCATATGTGGCGAGTCTATCCATATTATCGGCTAATTCTTCCGAACTTTTCATTTTTCCTTCGATCGCCAGGGCGATGACGTGGGCGTCGGGGCTGATTTTTGAGAGGATTCGTTCGCCTTCTTTGTCTTTGACGATTTTCATGTCCTGGTCGCTTAAGTTTTCCGGCGCTTTTTCGTCCGGGAGTTCGATGATGTCGACTTTTGCGTATGCCGAAAGCCGTTTTATGTATTCGTCGATTCCTTGTTTTAAATATTTTTCTTTTAGTTTTCCGATTGCTACGATTGATATATTCACAGGTCATCCCCACTTTAAGAACAAGTTATTAAGATGCATTATCCACAATTGTGGATAAAGGTTGTGTATTTAGTGTCCGATCATTCGTTCCCCACTATATATACTGCAGGCTTATCGCACAATTCACAGGTTGTGGATAAACTGTGTGTATGTTCGATTTTTCTGATTTCAGGGGCTAATTCTTCCTCATCCACATACATGTCAATGACGGTTTCAATATGTTCTTCACAAGACTTCATAAAAGTCCCTCCAATATCTGTATCATTGGGCTCTTTTATAAAAAAGCTCCTTATTCAATATACCCTATTTATGCACATGTTAGTAGGTTTTAGCATGACTTCGTGTGGTTATCCACAAGCTTTTATATTCCTCTGGATAACTCTGTTCTCCCTAAATAAAAAAACACCAGCTAATCTCGCTGATGCTTTGATCTTGTTTTTATACTGCTTCTCTTTTTTTCTGAACAACTAAAGAATGCTGATTCGTGATATGCTGCAAATATGAAACGTTAAGAATGAATGTCCAAAACACGTTAACCGGCTTTTCTGCCAACCCAATAAACGCTTTTCTAACCTTAAATACGCTAACTAGATTTATCGTCCAAAAAAGGAGAAATGAGAGCTGCGGAAGAAAGCTGTGTCCGGGGCGCAGCGGGAGAAGCAGGATGCTGTCGCTGTATGGCAGCAGATCTCCTCCTTGAAATACAAAAGCTGACCAAAATGACTCCAAAATTGAAAAAACGCTTAACAGCAGCGTCACTTTAATGGCGACATACGGGAGCTTAATCTGGCATCGTTCTAAATTCTTTCTTCTTGAAAGAAACCAATACGGGATGTATATGCCAGACGTTATGATTGTTAATAACACCGCATATATGGGTTTTATTTTCGGAAATTCTTCTAATTCCTTACTCATGCTGAAACACTCTTCTTTCCTTAAAACTGTTCTTCCAGGTCTATTTATCCTTGTCATCTATACTTTTCCACTTTCCATATCAAAATGTACTATATTGAATCCAATAAATCAAAATCCATTGAAGTATTAAATTGGGATTTTATTAGGTATATGGATTCTTTTTTTTGACTGGAATAAAAAAACTGTGCCCTTTTTCCTGTTCCTTATTTCGTGTTCATCTGCAGAAATTCGACAATCAATAGGACATTATTCGTCATATTTTTACCTTTGTAATATGCAATCTGTCATTGCGTAACATAAAGGGGTTCTATCGAATCATTTTGTCTTTTTTTCGTTATTTTTCGTATCTCTCAATTAGGAATAATGACACGCTATGTTCCATGTGGAACATTGAATATGAAAAAAGATCAAAGCTTTCACAGCTTTGATCTTACAGTCTCTTGCTCATACGCAAATCCGTCGTCTCGAAATTCATTTTTTCATATAGTCGCTTCGCTTTTTTATTATGGGCGAATACATGCAATGACAGTTTTTTGACTCCTAATTGCTTTGCCTCCTCTTCTAAGACGGCTAAAGCCTGCTGGCCGATTCCCTGGCCGCGGTACGCTTCATAAAGCCCGAAATCGTAAATAAACGCTTCCTTTTGAGGATGGTGAGGGTCAGCGTAGATCCAAAGCCAGCCTGCGGCATCCCCGCTGTCATTCATGATTGACCATAGATGATGGTTGATCGTTTCAATGCCGTTGGGCAAAAGGGCTGCAAACTGCTCTTCTGCTTTCTCCATCGCTTCCGCCACTGTCCATGTGCCCGCTTTTACTTTCTCCATGGCGTAATGCTGGATGGAATAGGTCTGGTATGTCTTAAAGTCCTCTTCCTTCATTGGCATCAAACGGATTGCCGGCTTTTTTTTCGGTTTGTTCAAGTCAATTTTAATTTTCGATTTCAACATCAAATTGTACTTCACTTCCTTGTTTATTGATCATGATGCTTTGCTCAGCCATTCGCTTTTCGGCTCGGAAAGTTTATTGATTCTGTGCTGAATGTAAATGACATTCAAAAGGAACGCGAAAATCGATCCATTCGCAAGTTCTTTGCCTGAGAGCTTGTTTAATGAAGCAGTCACCACCAGTGCGCAGTAAATCAAAACACCTGCGGACAGAATCAAAATCACGCGGTCGAGCAGCATATAAAGGCTGTAATGCATATCAGGAAAAGCGATTTTTGCTGATATTCTAATTGGAATAGAAAATAAATGATAAAATATGATAGCTTTTAACGTGGTGTAGGGAATATCATGATAAGGCAGCAAATCGAAGCTTTTTTTCCTGGATAGAAACCAGTATGGTATGTAAACCCCCAGTGTGATCAGACATAGCACAAAAACGGACAAGATACTTCTGCTCTTTACATTAGACAGCGTTTTCAACGCAGTCTGCACATTGTCGTTCATATCATTCCTCCGGACACTCGTTTTCCAAACAAATGAATTGAATGAATTTTTTCATAGCAGCGGCACACCCCCTCAATATATTCTTTTCTCTGGTTTTAGACAATATGACTTAGGTACCAATATGACAAAAGAACTATTTTTTGGAGAAGGTTGCTGTCTTCACGATTAGCTGAAAAATGTGTGACAACCGTTTTTATGTCATAAGAATGACACAAAAGCAAAGAGCCTGAATGGAAATTCAGGCTCTTTTGTCTGCCGCTATTTATTTTTTCGAAGAGAAACCTGCCAGTTAATGCCGGTGCCAATATGGTATGTTTCGGCAAACGATCCTTGGTTGAGGGCAATGCCTAAGCGGTCTAATGAATTGATATAAACAATCGGCTTGCCTACCGGCATATCGGCAAACGACCGGCCAAATGCCATCGTTTGCTGGTAGACTTTTGTGTCCTCATGCTTAATGACGACTTCTACAGGATCTCCGTATTGAACATCAAGTGACTTGAAAAGCGTCCGGCTGATATTCGTCCAAAGGTTTCCAAACCGGACATCTAAAACATCGATCGTTCCGGTTATCCAATCATTTTCGATGTACGCTTCCATGACCGGCAGTTTGACGATGGAATCTATAGAAACTTCCGGACCGATCCGGTCGAAGCTGACAATCCCGGCTGCCAGTCGTGCCCCGGTGTAGGCGTAAATGTCGCGTCCATGGAATGTATGTGATTCGCCTGATTTCGGAAGCCTGTTTTGCGCTTCATCAAGATAGCGAGCCTCGGCAATTCCATTTTGCCGGCTCATATGGGTGAGTGTTCCGTTGTCTGGTGTGATGATATATTGATTGGAAGAGGTTCTAACTGCGACGCTGCGGCGTTCTGAGCCGACCCCTGGATCGACGACCGACACGAAGACAGTGCCTTCAGGCCAATAAGAAACGGACTGCAGCAGCCGATAGGAAGCCTCCCAAATGTGAAAAACGGGAATGTTGTGCGTCAAATCAAAAATCCGGAGTGAACTGTCAACCGAATAAGCCACACCGTACATCGCATTTACCGCCCCGTCATCAAGGCCAAAATCAGATTGTAATACAAGTGCATGCTGACTCATTCTATCTCCCTTTCCGCCCTGATTTTTTCAAACTCCGCAGCCATTTGTCAGAATATTAAAATCATCATATCGTACGCGAAATTGAAACGCAATATGATGCTTTGTCCATTTTTTACAAACTGCAAATTTTTATTGAGCAAAAACTTGGAATTCACATCCAAAAATCCGGTTATTTACCCGGAAAATCTTATTTTTCTCTCCAAATATCCCATTTTGGCCTTTTGACGATCATTCCTAAGGTGGGTCATAATAAAAAAACAGCCCGGCCGTATCAGCCAGACTGTCTTGATCAGCTTCCCAATTGGGATCGGGACAGCTTTACTTCTGTTGTTCTTTCTTTTCCGCCCCTCAGGTATTTGATTTTCACCTTATCGCCGACGTTTTTGGTGTAAAGCTTTTTACGCAGATCAACGATATCGTAAACGCGGTCACCGTTGAATTCGACGATGACATCAAGCTCTTTCAAACCGGCTCTGCCTGCAGGAGACACCGGCTGAACGCCCATCACAACAACGCCTGATGTTACGTTTTTCGGCAGTTTAAGCGTTTCCTGCCAGTGGTAGCTTGCGATGTCGCCAAGTGATTTCATCTCAATTCCGAGGTACGGCCGTCTCACTTCACCGTACGTTTCCAAATCTTCGATAACCGGAATGGCAAGGTTGGCCGGAATGCTCAGGCCGATGCCTTCGACGGCTGATTCAGCGATTTTCATCGAATTAATGCCGATGACTTTTCCATCAATATTAAACAGGCCGCCTCCGCTGTTACCCGGGTTAATGGCAGCATCCGTCTGCAATACTTCGGCATTCCAGTCCGGCTGTCCGTCTCCGTTTGAGTCGACCGGAACTGCACGTTCGGTTCCTGAGATGATACCTTGTGTAACAGATCCTGAAAACTGCAGGCCGAGCGGATTTCCAATCGCGATGACAGGTTCTCCTGTCTTCACTTTATCAGAATTTCCAAATTCAGCAGCAGCTTTTATTTTATTGCTGTTGACTTGCAGGACGGCCAGATCCATCAGTTTATCACTGCCGATCAGTTTTGCCGGTATCCGTGTTCCGTCATTCAGGCTGACTTCAATTTGGGACGCCCCTTCAATGACATGGTGGTTGGTCACAATGTGGGATGTGTTGCCGTCCTTTTTATAAATAACACCCGATCCTGTTCCCGCTTCGCTGTCACCATCCCATACACCTGTCTTTTGGATGTTGATAACGCCGACAACAGAATCAGAAACCTTAGAGACCACCTGTGTGACTTCATTATTCACGTTGACGGAAACATTGCGGACCGCACCGCCCTGCTGAGCTCTTTGACCTCCGCGCTTTTCGATGACTTGCAGATTATACGGCAGCCATCCCTGCTGCGAGAAGTACGGCAGGGCAAACACTGTTAAAATAGCGCCGATAACGGCGCCGACCAGGCTTGAAAACAAAAAGCTTTTCCAATTTCTCACCGGCTTTTCCCGTACGAATTTTTCCTCATCATGATTAAACTCCACTATATTCAAATCCTTTCAAGGAACGATATATGTATATAGTGTGGATCATCTGCCCGTAGATTAATCATTCAATCAGGAAAATTTACACCGCTACGAGAGGTGTCGGTTTCTTAGGATCGGTATCATATAAGTCAAACGTTTCTCCTGCCGCAAATCCTTTGGCAGCCAACGTTTGTTGCACGGACATTCTCGCCAGCTCTTTCATGTTGTTGTCCTGGCTTAAATGAGCCAAATAAATTCTCGATGTCTCATCACCGATTACATCGGTCATTGCGAGTGCCGCATCCTCATTGGATACGTGTCCGACGTCGCTTAGAATCCGGCGCTTGATGTTCCACGGATAGCGGCCCATTTGCAGCATGCCGACATCATGATTGCTTTCAAAAACAAAAGCGTTTGCCGAGCGGATGATGCCTTTCATTCTGTCGCTGACATAGCCGGTATCCGTAATCAAAGCGAGCTTTCGGCCATTGTAATGAAAAACGTAGAACATCGGCTCTGCGGCGTCATGGGATACCCCGAACGATTCGACATCGAGGGAGCCGAATGACTTTACGGTTTCCATTGGAAATACGAACTTTTGGCCGTTATCCATTTTACCGATATGCCCTTCCATCGCCTTCCACGTTTTTTCATTGGCGTAAACGGGCAGCTCATATTTTCTTGCCAGCACGCCAAGCCCTTTTATATGATCACTGTGCTCATGCGTAACAAAAATGCCGTCAAGCTGATCAAGCTTTCGATCAATTTGCGCCATCAGCCCTTCCATCGCCTTCCCGCTAAGTCCTGCGTCAACTAAAAAAGCGTGGTCATCGGTTTCCAAATATAAAGCATTACCGGTACTCCCGCTCGCAAGTACGCTAAATTGCAGGCTCATGGTTTCTCACTCCATTATGATTTTTCCTTTTTCTCTTGTGATTGAAGAAGCGCTCCGTCCCGTGCATCCACGATAAATTCTTCGAGAATGGTTTTATCGTCCGTTTTGCGCTCCACTTCGATCCGCCAAACGGGCACGAAAATTTGAGCGCTTGCCAGCGGATACTGCGTAAAATAGCCAAGCTCGGCTGATTTAATTTTGCTGTACTTCTTCAAATAATCCGGGTAGTACAAAGCTTCAACCGCGCCGACTGCAGAGATCAGATTTTCCGTTTTGACTTCTTTTATATCCTGCAGCATTGACTGCTTATAGGAAACGACTTCGTTTTTATTATTCAGGTACAGAACGACTTCGCCCATCTCGTTGTTATCATCATTTTGCCGGTCCTGAAAGATATAATTTCCATTATAAGTTTGGAAGAAAACGATCTGTTTTCCGGTCTTATCGACTTTCCAAAGCTTGTACTTGCTGCCGTCGATAATTTCTTCGTTCACGATTTCCCTTGCTTTTGTCTTCATATCCGTTTTCGGAAGCGCAATGGGTGTTTCAAATTCCATTTCTATTTCCGTCAAAGCGTCTTTTTTTGCATTACTCATTAACGCTTTCGGCTTTTGCCCTTTTAACGATTTAATCTCGCTCTGTTTAAAGACTCGCTTTTGTGCAGAAATTGAGGAGCCTTTTGACGTCTCTTTAGACAAATTGCCGTATGCAATATGGTCTGCTTTCATATCTTCCTGCAGCGTTGATTTTTCTAAAATCGGAAACTGATTGTTGCTACGCTTATCAAAGTATTGAAAGGCCAAAAAGATATCAAGGATGAGGAAGACGATAATGAAGATTGTTTTTGTTCTATTCCACTCCATTTTCAATGCCCTCCTTCACCGCTGAATCCTTCTTTGATACCGGCTTTATCGTACCGTTTATTTTAATGCACCAAGTCGGCACAAGTTTTACAAGAGGGTCTTGTTCCTCTGATACTGAGACCATTTCATAGGCAGGGAAAATTTGCTCAATCTTATCAAAATCATACTCTTCATTCTCTTGCAGGAACTGAATCAATTCTTCTCCGCTCATGATTTCTTTATCCGTTTTGCTGACCGGATTTGCGTTTGCGCCCAAGACATATGTTGGGTGTTTATAATCCAATATGTCGTTGTTTGCCCAGCGAAGTTCAATCGATGTCGTTCCGAAAGGCTGGTTTTGGCTGTTAACGACCGGCAGCTGATCCATAAACAGATTAAAGTTGATCTGCTGATTTTCATTCAAACCGAAAAATTGATAATCATCCGTCCAGCTTCCCGTGTCGTTTAGATATTTAAAGCTTTTATTGATCAGCTCTCCATTTTGATAAGAAGAACTCGGTTCCAGGTTGCGGTGCTGGAACTTAATCTGTCTGTTGTTCGAGTAGACCTCCAAAAGACTTGTTCCATCCGTATATACCGGTCTGTTTAAGTTGGTTTCCTGCCGGACGGTTTGCGGATCATCAAATAAAGCTTTTTTAAAACGCGTCGGGCTGATCGTTTCTGTAAAATACTCTTTTTCAGACAGCTTCAGCCTGTTAACTGGAAGCAAGACATCTCTGCGCGAATTAATTGCAAAGTCCTCATAAAGAGGCATCTGCGATTTTTCTTTTTCAATATCTGAAAGGATGTTGCGGTAATTTGCCGATTCAATCACCGCTTCAACAACCGTCTCTTTGCTGAAAGATACAAAGTAGATCTTTTTCATGCCCCGTCCTTCATTGAAAGGAAGAACGATTCTGTCAAAAGAGTTGTATTCATAAGAATTGGCGGACCATTTGAAAAGCGGCTGCAGCACATCGATTGGAATATTGTCGCTAAAGACGAGATCCAATTTGGATTCTTTATTTTTAGCGTACAGCCAGTTTTTGAACTGCTGCCTGTCAAATTTGTCCGAGATATCTTTTAACGATTTGACTTCCCATCGGCTCATGTCATCCCAGAGTTGAGAATAGAGCGTCGTATCATTCAGCAAATAATGCTGTCCATTCTCATGAATGAACATTTGCTGCGGTTTGACGGCTTCATTTAACAGCTTTGTCTGGTTTGTAATCGGCTGTTTGTCGCTGACCTGAGCCTGTGAATCTTCCACTTTTTCGTAATTCCCCTGAAATCCCCAAATATTAAAAGTAAAAAGAAGACTGATCAAAACCAAAAGGGACAGTATTATCGTTTTAATTGTTTCACGCTTCATCCCAATCATCCTCTTGTTCTTCTTTATACGGCAGGGTAAATGTGATCGTTGTTCCTTTTCCTTCGATACTGTCGGCCCAGATGTCGCCGCCATGGGCTTGTACCATTTCTTTTGCAATCGCAAGACCGAGCCCCGTACCGCCGAGTCTTCTTGTTCTGGCTTTATCTACACGGTAGAAACGCTCGAAGATCTTCTCCATGTCTTTTCTCGGAATGCCGACACCTTCGTCTTTGACACTGATATAAAGAAGCTCTTCTTCTTCATTTACAGCAACAGAGAACGTGATATGGCCTCCTTCAGGGGAATATTTCAATGCATTTGAAATGATATTATCCAGCACTTGCGTAATCTTGTCCGGGTCGATTTCAACATACAATTCTCTATCCGGCAGATTGCTGATAAACTCAACATGCTGCTCTTTCGTCATTTCAAAGCGTTCAATAATCAATGAGAAGAAACGGATAAAATGAATCCATTCTTTATTGAATTGATAATCCTTGCTGTCAAACTTTGAAAGCTGCAGCAAGTCGTTGACAAGCCTGATCATACGCTCTGTTTCATTCTGTGTCACATTCAAGAATCGCGGCGCAATGTTTGGATCTTGCCATGCGCCTTCCGCAAGCGCTTCTAAATAGCTGCGCATCGTTGTGAGCGGCGTTCTGAGCTCGTGGGAGACATTTGCCACAAACTCTCTCCGCTCTTGATCAATCTGCTCTTGTTCTGTGACATCGTAAATAACCGCAATTAACCCGTCGATCTTTCCGTGTTCTTTTTGGATGACTGAGAAATTGACACGGAGCACAGACGTCCGTTCTTCCTGTTCAATTTCAAGAAGCAGTGAATCCTGCTGTTCAACCAAATCTTCAAACGTATATTCGTCTTCAAGGCCGAGCAGTGAGGTGATCGGCATTTCCAGAGCCGTTTCACGTGAAACATTTAGAAGCTCCAGCGCCGGCGTATTAAGCAAAATAATCGCGCCATTGCGGTTGGTCGCGATAACCCCGTCTGTCATATAGGCAATAACAGAAGATAGTTTCTTTCGTTCGCCTTCTGTCATGGACTGAGCTTCTTTCAACTCTCTCGTTAAATAATTAAACGTTGTGGCCAGCTGGCCGATTTCGTCGTTTCCGTACTTCCTGACTTTTCTTGAGAAATTTCCTTTCGCCAGTTCAATGGCCTGCTTTCTCATATCTGACAGCGGATGTGTAATCGTTCGCGCGACAAAAATCCCGAGGAAAGCAGTGATTCCAAGCGCAATAAAAGTTCCAGACGCTAAAATGGTGTTGATCGTCCGGATTTGATTGTAGACATTATCCATCGATGCCACGACGTAAATGGCCCCGATTGTCTCTTGATTCGATTTTTTAATCGGCGTGACTGAAATCCGCACTTTGCTGTCCCGCTCCGGGTCAAAAAATTTATTTTCGTACGGAATACCGACAAGCAGTGTCCTTTTAATAATGCCCTCTGTTGTCTTTTTCCCCGCCACCTCCCGGTTATAAGGATTGGAGGTCGCGATGACTTCATAGCTTTTATCAATCAGACTGACTTCAAGAATTTCGCCTTCCTTGCTGAAATCATTTAGAATCCGCTCTGCATCTTCTTTCAAGGTAGTCGAAGAAGACGTGCTTCTATCCTTCGTCATTTCCTGTTCCAGATAATACGAAAGGTTGTTCACCCGCTGGTCAAGAGAGTCATTATATGATTTAAGAAGTGACTTCTCCATCTCATTGACAAAGTAGACGCCGATAATCTGCATGGCAACGATAATCAGCAGAACGTATATTAAGGTAAACTTAAAATGAATCGAGCGAAAAAAACTGACTTTATTCATTTCGGTATTAGTCCTGTTCCGGATTTCTCAAATAGTAGCCGACACCGCGCCTTGTGACGATCCAGCTTGGGTGACTCGGATTATCCTCGATTTTTTCGCGAAGGCGTCTGACCGTAACGTCAACAGTCCGTACATCCCCAAAATAGTCATATCCCCACACGGTTTGCAGGAGATGCTCACGCGTCATGACCTGTCCGATATGTTTTGCAAGGTAATGCAGCAGTTCGAATTCCCGATGCGTCAGCTCGATTGTCTCGTCCCGTTTTGAAACGACGTAGGCATCCGGGAAAATGACAAGCGATCCGATTTGAATTTCGTTTGAAGACGATTCTTCTTCGGCAGGAGCCGCTGTGTTCTGTCTTCTCAAGTTCGCTTTGACACGCGCCAGCAGTTCGCGGGTACTGAACGGTTTTGTCACATAGTCGTCAGCGCCCAGTTCAAGGCCGATGACTTTATCAATTTCCGAATCCTTTGCTGTCAGCATAATGATGGGCATATCATATTTTTTGCGGACTTCACGGCACACTTCCACACCGTCTTTGTTAGGAAGCATGATGTCGAGCAGAATCATATCAGGGTTGAGATCCTCAACCATCTGAAGCGCTTCATTGCCGTCATATGCGCAATGGACATCATAGCCCTCTTTTTTCAGATTAAACTCTAAAATATCAGCAATCGGTTTTTCATCATCTACAACTAGTATCTTTTTTTCCATTATTCATTCCTCCTGGTTCAGAGTTTGGATACAGCCAACGAATGGCTGTCTATGTTTTATATCAAGTACACTGCATGTCGTAATTAAAAAAACACTTTCTAGAAAAGAGATTTCTTATACATTATAACGTTTATGAAGCAAAAGTTAAAAAAATAGTTCAAATGAAAACGTTTGGAAATTAAATCCACGCGCTATTTTTCCGCTTTTATCACAACAATTAAATTTTTGTGACTTTTTTTACTGAAAAATGAAACATCTTTCCCTTCAAGACCGTCTATATAGTAACGTCTTCTTCTTCGGCCGGGTTACCGGCCTCCCTTTTTTTCTCCTTTTTATTCCTTCAGCATTTTATTTCCTTGATTTCAGCTAAAAGAAAACGCATCTGCTTAAAAACAGACGCGCTTTTTTAGAGTGGCTCGGGACGGAATCGAACCGCCGACACACGGATTTTCAGTCCGTTGCTCTACCAACTGAGCTACCGAGCCGGGTATGTAACTTTTTTATAAATGGCGGTCCGGACGGGACTCGAACCCGCGACCTCCTGCGTGACAGGCAGGCATTCTAACCAACTGAACTACCGGACCTTGCATGATTACAGTACCTGCTTCGGAGAAGAATCGTGGTCTCCTCCGGAGCAAGCGGGGATTTAGCAATAACGCTAAAGTAAATCAATGACCCGTACGGGATTCGAACCCGTGTTACCGCCGTGAAAGGGCGGTGTCTTAACCACTTGACCAACGGGCCAGGGAAATGGTGAGCCATGAAGGACTCGAACCTTCGACCCTCTGATTAAAAGTCAGATGCTCTACCAACTGAGCTAATGGCTCGTTTCGTTGTTTTCGCAACAACGAGATTTATATTATCATAGAACGAACAGAAGTGGCAATATATTTTTTTATTTTTTTCTATTATTTTTTCCCTTCGTGATGATACTCCGCCCCTTCGCGATTCAGCCAGTGCATGATTCCATTCGGATGGAATACAGACAACAGCCGGTCAGCTTCATGAAGCGGCATCCACTTGGCTTCAACAATGTTCTCGTCAAACGTGATGGCATCCGGACGGTCGGTGATCCGGGTCCTGAAGACGTTGAAATATACATGCTCGCTACTGATCACCGCTTCATTTATAGCTAAAATATCAAGAGGCTGAATTCCGTAGCCCGTTTCTTCCTTCATTTCTCTCGCCGCGGCTTCTGTCAGCGATTCTCCAGCTTCCACCTTGCCGCCCGGCAACGTCCGCGATTGATTTTTCTTATTTTTCACCATCATAATGTTTCCGTTCTCTTCCGCGAATGAATATATAACATCGACACGTTCCACCCGTCTGCCCTCTTCTCATTGAAAAACAAAGCCCCTGCGGACTGCAGAGGCTCTTCTGGAATTTAGTTTGGACGATAAACGCTTCTCACCACATTTGTTTGAGAGCGGTCAGGACCGACTGAGAAAATGGAAAGCGGAATGCCTGTCAGCTGAGAAACTCGCTCAAGGTAATGGCGGGCATTTTCAGGCAGGTCGCTCAAGCTTTTCGCTCCTGTGAT
Source organism: Bacillus sp. FSL K6-0972 (assembly GCF_037976035.1). Taxonomy (NCBI): domain Bacteria; kingdom Bacillati; phylum Bacillota; class Bacilli; order Caryophanales; family Bacillaceae; genus Bacillus; species Bacillus sp. FSL K6-0972. The sequence goes on from NZ_CP150260.1 coordinate 4,362,538, forward strand.
ATCTTCGGTCCAACCCGGCATTTCTTCATAGACAGGTTCACATTCAGCGAGCGCTTTTAAGCTTGCCGGGAACTCTTCCAGGATCTCGCCGCGGTATTTGTAAGCGACACAGATTTTCAATGTTTCAATACCGGTCAATACGTCAATTGAATTTAATGAAAGGTCGGTAATTCCGCTGACGCGGCGGGCATGACGGACAACCACGCTGTCAAACCAGCCGACGCGGCGCGGGCGCCCAGTAGTTGTTCCGTATTCTCGGCCAACCTCACGGATTTGGTCTCCGATCTCATTGTTCAGCTCTGTCGGGAACGGCCCGTCTCCGACACGCGTTGTGTATGCTTTCGATACACCAACGACATGCTGGATTTTTGTCGGTCCCACACCTGAGCCGATCGTCACGCCGCCGGCGACAGGATTTGAAGACGTAACAAACGGATATGTCCCTTGATCGATATCAAGCATAACCCCTTGCGCCCCTTCGAATAAAACGCGGCGGCCGTCATCAAGCGCGTCGTTTAAGACGACTGACGTGTCGCAGACATATTGTTTGATCTGCTGGCCGTACTCATAGTATTCGTCTAAAATGTCTTCTATTTTAAACCCTTCCGCATCGTACATTTTTTCTAGCAGACGGTTTTTTTCTTCCAAATTGCGGGCGAGCTTTTCTTCAAAGACCTCCCTATCCAACAGATCGGCGATGCGGATTCCGACGCGAGCGGCTTTATCCATATAAGCCGGGCCGATTCCTTTTTTCGTCGTGCCGATTTTATTGGCCCCTTTCCGCTCTTCTTCGACCGCATCAAGCTTTAAATGATACGGCAGAATGACATGGGCCCTGTTGGAGATTCTCAAGTTGTCCGTGCTGACGTTCCGCTCATGAAGATAAGCCAGCTCCGTCACCAATGCTTTCGGATCAACAACCATTCCGTTGCCGATCACACACGTTTTATCCTTATAAAAAATACCGGATGGAATCAAATGCAGTTTGTACGTTACCCCGTTGAATTTAATTGTATGTCCTGCGTTATTTCCGCCTTGGTACCGTGCGATTACCTCTGCGTTTTCGGAAAGGAAATCGGTGATTTTGCCTTTTCCTTCGTCACCCCACTGCGTACCTACAACAACTACTGAAGACATATCCGTGCACCTCCGTTAACCTTTTCAAACGATATCAATATCAAACACATTCAGTTTATCAGTGTCATGCCGTAAAGTCAATCGGAAATCCGAACATTAATTTTAACACAGAACATTTTTGTTCGTTATTATAAAGCAAATTTCATATATTTTCTTTTTAATAGGCAGTCTGTAAGTTAAATCTTAAAAAAACCGTTTTTCTTGGACAAAGATACATAAAAAACCGGCAACGCAAATATTCAATAAGTAAGGAGGGAGATGCCGATGGAGACAGTATTAATTTTTGCATCCGTTTTATCGCCGATCATTTTGGCGCTGGTCGAATTGGTGAAGAAGACGGTCAAAGTGCCGAAAAATTTGATTCCGCTCGTTTCACTCTTGATAGGTTTGCTGATCGGAGCCGCAGCATATCCTTTTACAGACCTTGAACTCGTGCTCCGTTTATGGTCGGGAGGACTCGCCGGGTTAACGGCGACGGGTTTATTTGAAATCGGTAAAAACCGCAATACGAGAAAAAAGAAAAATCCCTGAGACCATGTCTCAGGGATTTAAGCACCAGGCGCAACACCCGCATCATCAAACCGGCGTTCCAGGTTGACGAACTTATTATATTCTTTTACAAAAGCGAGCGAGACGGTCCCGACCGGGCCGTTCCTTTGTTTTGCAATAATGATTTCAATGATGTTTTTATTCTCAGATTCTTTGTCATAGTAATCATCACGGTACAGGAACGCAACGATATCGGCGTCCTGCTCGATACTTCCCGATTCCCGGATGTCCGACATCATCGGACGCTTATCCTGTCGCTGCTCGACGCCCCGGGAAAGCTGTGAAAGGGCGATGACCGGAACTTCAAGCTCCCTCGCCAGCGCTTTCAGCGCACGGGATATTTCCGATACTTCCTGCTGGCGGTTGTCACTTGATCTGCCGCTTCCTTGGATGAGCTGCAGGTAGTCGATCAAAATCATGCCGAGTCCGTTCTCCTGCTTTAACCGTCTGCACTTGGAACGGATTTCGCTGACGCGGATCCCCGGTGTGTCATCGATGAAAATTCCGCTGTTTGATAAGCTTCCCATCGCCATTGTCAGCTTGCCCCAATCCTCTTCCGTCAGGTTTCCGGTCCGGAGATTCTGGGCGTTGATGTTGCCTTCCGCACAGAGCATCCGCATGACCAGCTGCTCGGCGCCCATCTCAAGGCTGAAGATCGCGACGCTTTCATCGGTTTTCGTCGCCACGTTTTGGGCGATGTTTAAGGCAAAAGCGGTTTTACCGACTGACGGACGGGCGGCTACGATGATCAGATCGTTTCTTTGAAAGCCCGCCGTCATCCTGTCAAGCTCGGTAAAACCTGTCGGGATCCCGGTGATGTCCCCTTTTCTGTTGTGGAGCTGTTCAATATTATCGTAAGTTTGAACGAGAACATCTTTAATATTTTGAAAGGCCCCGGAGTTTTTACGCTGGGCGACTTCCATAATCGTTTTTTCTGCTTCGCTTAAGAGGTCTTCGACTTCATCCTCCCTTGTATATCCGTCTTGGGCAATCGTCGTTGCCGTACGGATCAAGCGGCGGAGAATCGATTTTTCTTCCACGATTTTTGCATAGTACTCTATATTAGCCGCAGTCGGCACAGAATTTGCAATATCCGTCAAATAAGAAATACCGCCAACTTCTTCCAAAAGGTCCGTGTTCGCAAGCTCTGATGTCACCGTCACCAGGTCAACAGGCTCGCCGCGGTCTCCAAGAACAAGCATGGCGTTAAATATTTTTTGGTGCGACATTCTGTAAAAATCATCTGGAATCAAGACTTCTGACGCCAAAGTTAAAGCTGATGGTTCTAAAAAAACAGCACCTAACACGGCCTGTTCGGCTTCGATATTTTGCGGCGGCAGCCTGTCATTCAGAAGATCTGTCATGTTAAGCACCGTCCTCCCATTTAAAAATAACCCAACGTCTATTTTACCATTTTTACAGAAAAAAAGTAGACTCGCTTTTTGTAGAAATATTTTCATAGAAAGGGAGAATGGCTGTCAGGATGTTTATTCCCTTAACTATTCGGGAAACAAATCAGCAAACAGAGCGTTTCGGGAGGTTGTTTTTCATGAAGGTCTATACGGTGTCACCAAATGCCGAGACAGACGGATGGTTTTTGAAACTGGAAGATACGGCGCCTGTTGAGCTTTATGACACAAGGGCAGAGGCCGTGGAAAAAGGAGAAGAGATAGCGAAAGAGAATCGTCCTGCGAAGCTTGTCATCTATGACTGGCAGGATAACAAAGAAGACGAACGGTCTTATTAAACACCTCAGCCGAGGTGTTTTTTTAAGCTTCCACAATTAATCCACTCGGCTGTTCCAATTGTTTTTCAAGAGCATGCTGACCATCAAATCGGTCGCATGCTGGTATAAATCCCATTCTTCATAGGCCGCAAATTTCATCCGCAGCGTTTGCAGCACATTGCGCATATCTTTGTACTCTTCAAATGTGTAAAGCCCTTTCGCTTTGACCTGCTGTTCATACAATTTCTTTTTCAGCGCCGATAATGTCGAATTCAAGACGATCACCTCCGCTTTATTTATATCGCTTTTTTCTTTTTCTTCCAACTCACTTGTCATATGATGTTACAATAAATATTGGAGTCAATATTCACTGTTGCGTACTCTGCACGCTGGGGTACAATATAAAATGGAGGACTTTATGAAACCTTTACAAATATCTGCCGAAACGGCGCAAAAACTTTCGGAAACCTTAAATCTTCCTCTTGAACAAATCATGCATTTGCCGCAGCATATCCTGCTTGCGAAAATTGCCGAAATTCAGAAGCAAGATCAAAAAAGTAACCTTGGATGATGTTCCGGGTTTCTTTTTCATGTCACTTTTCCACCTGAAAGCAAAGGAGAATACAGCATGCATTACATTGACGCTCGACGCGCCCGTTTGAACAATATCTTTTTGATTGCAGGAATCATATTTATCGCTTTTAATTTAAGACCGGCTATTACATCTGTCGGGCCATTGATCAGTTCGATCCGCTCGGATATGGATTTGACGAACGGCATGGCTGGATTCTTGACGACGCTGCCACTGTTATCGTTCGCCATCCTGTCCCCAATCACTCCTAAGCTCGGACAGAAGCTTGGCAATGAGAGAACCCTCTGGGTCGGATTGGTCATCTTATTGATCGGGATTTTGCTGCGCTCTTACGGAGAATCTTTCACACTATTTGCTGGAACCGCATTGATCGGAGTCGGCATCGCCATCTGCAATGTGCTGCTGCCCAGCCTGATCAAACATAAATTTCCTGACAAAGCGGGAATTATGACAAGTTTCTATACGACGGCCATGTCGATTTTTGCGGCGCTCGCTTCAGGGATCAGCATTCCGCTGTCGCACGGTTTAGCGTGGGGATGGAGCGCGTCGCTCATGGTCTGGGCGGGCCTCGCGTTTGTTGCGATCTTGATCTGGGTTCCCCAGCTCCGCTATCATGATACGGGAAACCGCACGGTCAGCTTAAAGGCAGACGGCCAAACGGTCTGGCGCTCGAAAATTGCTTGGCAGGTCACATTCTTTATGGGCATACAGTCGTTCTTGTTTTACTGCACGATCGCCTGGCTGCCTGAAATTCTCCGCTCACACGGAATGAGCATGTCGCTTGCCGGATGGATGCTGTCGCTGATGCAGTTTGCCAGCCTCCCGTCGACATTTTTGACTCCGGTTCTCGCCGGGCGGTTTCGAAACCAGAAAAGCATCGTGCTCGCCCTCGGCATCCTATACTTGGCGGGGATGTCAGGGCTATTGTACGGAGGGAGTACAGCGATGCTGACGCTATGGGTCATTTTAATCGGGATCGGACAAGGGTCCAGCATCAGTTTAGCCTTGACTTTAATCGGGCTGAGAAGCGAAAATGCCGATCAAGCCGCGGCATTATCAGGGATGTCGCAATCCGCCGGGTATTTGCTGGCAGCGATTGGTCCAAGCTTTGTCGGTTTTCTTTACGATCACATGCACTCATGGAACGGACCGATTTTACTGTTCATCGGGGCGCTGGTCGCTTTGATCGGTGCAGGACTCGGTGCGGGAAGAAATCAATATATCTATGCTAAAGCAGCATAACGAAGCCGGCAGATAAGCCGGCTTTTTTTGGAATATAACCTGACAAAACAGCGGCCAAATGAAGCGTGATGCTGTATGATCAAACTTGACAAAAATAATTCACTTAATGGTCTAGACAACTAGAGTTGTAATGTTCTATACTGATGATAACGTTTTCAAGAAAGGACTTTTGACTGTGAAAACCAAACCTTCTCAACGCTATATTTTTAAACATCTTCATATTTACAGTGAAAATGGAACGATAGAAGACGGATTTCTTCTGACGAACGGAGAAAAAATCGAGGCTTACGGACCAATGGCTGATATTCCCGCTTCAGCCGCAACGGCAGAACAGCTGACATTTCCAGAGAACTTCAAAGTGCTGCCGGGCATGATTGATGTTCATATTCACGGTGCAAACGGCGCAGATGTCATGGACGGAACAGCCGAGGCTTTGCAAACAATGGCTGAAGCCCTGCCGAAAGAAGGCACGACAAGCTTCCTGGCAACGACGATGACCCAGGATAAAGCCACGATCGAGCATGCGCTGACAAACGTTCACCGGTATAAGGAAGCCGGCGGACAGCCCGGAACCGCTGAAGTATTAGGCGTTCACTTAGAAGGCCCTTTTATTTCAGAAAAGCGGTGCGGCGCCCAGCCGCCGGATGACATTATACCGCCGGATCTTTCGTTATTTAAAGAATGGCAGCGCCTATCGGGGAATAACATTAAATTAGTCACACTTGCGCCAGAGCTGGAAGGTTCTTTGGAACTAATTTCCTTTTTAAGAGAAACAGGTGTTACGGCATCCGCCGGCCACTCCGACGCCGGACTCAAAGAAATGGAAGCCGGGATTAAGGCCGGCCTCTCCCATGTCACCCATTTGTTCAACGGCATGCGGGGGCTGCACCACCGCGAGCCGGGGACGGCCGGAAGCGCCCTTCTGCATGATGAACTGAAGGTCGAAGTCATTGCCGACGGCATCCATGTTCACCCTGCCGTCATCAAGCTGGCATTTCAGCAAAAACAGAAAGAAGGCATCATTTTAATTACGGATGCCATGCGCGCAAAATGCTTAAAAAATGGAACCTATACATTAGGCGGACAGGAGGTGTTCGTGAAAGGCGAAAAGGCCGTTTTACAAGATGGTACGCTTGCCGGCAGCATCTTGAAGATGAACCAGGCTGCTCTGAATATGATCGATTTTACGGGATGTTCACTCGAAGATATCGTATACATGACAGCGGTCAATCCTGCCAGACAGCTTCATGTGTTTGACCGGAAAGGCAGCATACGGAGCGGGAAAGATGCCGATTTGATCATTTTAAATGAAAAAAATGAAGTTGTGATGACGCTTTGCAAAGGCGTGATTGCTTTCAGCAAAAGGGAGGTTTCACCATGAAAATCATTGAAGCTAAAAATTATCAGGACATGAGCCAAACAGCCGCCCGATTCATCATCGAGAAAGTGAATCGCTTATCTGCACCTGTCCTCGGCCTTGCAACCGGAGGAACGCCTCTTGGCACATATCAGGTTTTAAGGGAAGATCATGCGCATAACAAAACGACCTACAAGCACGTCTATACCGTTAACTTAGACGAGTATGTCGGCGTTTCCCCGGATCATGAAAACAGCTATACATTCTATATGAAAAAACAGCTTTTCGATCACATTGACATCCCGCTCAGCCACACCCATCTTCCGGACGGGATGGCTTGTGACCTGGACGCCGAATGCAGCCGCTATGAAGCGCTGATCGAGCGGCTTGGAGGCATTGATCTTCAAGTGCTCGGCCTCGGCTTGAACGGCCACATCGGATTTAACGAGCCGGGCACCCCATTTTCATCGAAAACGCATACGGTTGAACTGACACAATCAACGAAAGAAGCAAATGCCCGTTATTTTGATTCCTATGACGCCGTCCCGTCGCAAGCCATAACAATGGGCATATCCACGATCATGAAAAGCAAGCAGATCCTGCTGCTCGTTTCAGGGGAGAAAAAAGCCGGCATCCTGGCGAAGCTGCTCAGTGAAGAACCAAATGAAGACACCCCCGCTTCCGTCTTAAAAACGCACCAGGACGTCGTCATCATAGCGGACAGCGATGCTTTATCAATCGTGAAAGAAAGGGGTATGGCCTTTTGATCAAAAAAGATTCCCACATTCCGATTTACTATCAGATTGAAACCGAGATTAAAAAGCTTGCCGAAACAAAAGATTTGAAGCCCGGCGATCTCATTCCTTCTGAAAGAGAGTTCGCAGAAAAATATGAGGTAAGCAGGATGACCGTTCGGCAGGCGGTTAACAATCTCGTCAATGAAGGCATTCTCGTCCGGCAGCGGGGAAAAGGGACATTTATTGCCGAACCTAAAATTGAGCAGCCTCTCAAAGGATTGACAAGCTTTTCCGAAGACATGAAATCAAGAGGCATGAGACCCGGCACGAAAATGCTCGGCTTCGGCGTCATCCCGTGTGACCAAAGCACAGCGCGCAAACTGGAGATACGTGAGGGGGCTTCCGTCTATGAAGTCAAACGGATTCGCCTCGCCGATGATATCCCGATGGCTTATGAAATCTCCTATTTGCCCGCCGACTTCATCAACGGCCTGACCGAAGACATTATGAGCGCATCTTTGTATGACTATGTCGAAAATACGCTCTCCCTTACGATCGACCGGGCCGCGCAAACACTCGAGCCGGCGATTGCCTCTCCGGCAGAAAGCGAGCCTCTCGACATCGAGGAAGGCGCACCCGTCCTGCTCATCGAACGCTTGAGCTATTTGGACGACGGCAGACCGTTTGAAGTGGTTAAATCCGTTTACAGAGGCGACCGCTATAAATTCGTCATCGATATGAAGAGGAAAGACCAATGAGGAAAACAGAGGATACGAACGACAAAAGCAGAGCACTTGATGAAATGAATGCTTTAGATATTGTCACCTTGATGAATGAGGAAGACCATACAGTCCCTCGCGCCATTACACCCTGCCTTCCCCTGATCGCCGAGGCGGCGGAGACGATTGTCAGCCGTTTTGAGCAAGGAGGAAGAGTGTTTACAGCAGGCGCCGGCACAAGCGGCAGAATCGCAGTCCTTGATGCGGCAGAACTGCCGCCGACCTTCTCTATTGACGAAAGCCGTTGGACCGGCCTGATCGCCGGCGGATATGACGCGATGTGGACGCCTCTTGAAGAAAATGAAGATGACCGCGAAAAAATTGTCGCCAAACTGAAAGCGCAATCATTCTCGAAAGATGACGTCTTAATCGGAGTCACAGCGAGCGGTTCGACCCCTTATGTCCTCGGCGCTTTATCCTATGCCAAACAGCTCGGAGCCGCGTCTGTTTCGATAAGCTGCAACGCGGATACAGAAGCAGGCAAATTAAGCGATATCGCGATTGAGGTTCAAACAGGACCGGAAATTATCCGCGGTTCAACGCGCCTGAAAGCAGGAACCGCTCAGAAAATGATCCTGAACATGCTGTCAACAACTGCAATGGTGAGGCTTGGCCGCGTCTATCAAAACGAGATGGTGAATATGAGACTGCTCAATCAAAAATTGGCCGGGCGCGCTGTCACCATTCTGATGAATACTACCGGGTTATCACAAGATGAGGCCCTGCAAGCTTTAAAAGAAAGCGGCAATGACATCAAGGCAGCGATCTTTATGGTGTTGACAAGCGGAACGCTTGAAGATGCCCGCCGCTGTTTATCACACGAAAATGGACATTTGAAAAAAGCGATTCAATATCATCGAAAGGGGTTTTAACTATGTTGGGATTTCTTCAAAATATCGGCCGCGCACTCATGCTGCCGATTGCCGTTCTTCCTGCTGCTGGCCTCCTGCTCGCGCTGGGAAGGGAAGACCTGTTAAACATTCCGTTTATCGCCGCTTCAGGACAATCGATTCTTGACCAACTTCCGATCATCTTTGCGATAGGCGTTGCGATCGGATTGTCAAAGGATGGCCACGGTGCCGCCGCACTGTCCGGAGCCATCGGTTATTTTGTCCTGACAGGCGGCTTAGCAGCCATCAATGAGAACCTGAACATGGGGGTTCTCGGCGGGATTATTTCAGGTGTTGTCGCCGCCGTCATGTATAACCGCTTTAAAGATGCAAAGCTGCCTGACTGGCTCGGGTTCTTCGGCGGAAAACGCAGCGTTCCGATTATGACGGCCTTCTGTTCCATCATTCTTGCAGGCATTTTCGGTTTTGTTTGGATTTACGCACAGCAGGCAATTGACGCCATTGGCGGCTGGATTATCCATGCGGGGGCATTGGGAGTCGGAATATTCGGTCTTTTAAACAGACTGCTCCTGCCGCTCGGCCTTCATCATATTTTAAACAATATGGTTTGGATGGTCTTTGGAGAATTTGCGGGCAAAACGGGTGACATGAACCGGTTCTTTGCCGGAGATCCAAGCGCCGGCGCCTTTATGACAGGGTTCTTCCCAATCATGATGTTCGGTCTTCCTGCGGCATGTCTGGCGATGATTGCCGCCGCGAAAAAGCATCACCGTAAAGCAACGGCCGGATTGCTGATCGGATTGGCGTTCACATCATTTTTAACCGGTATCACGGAGCCGATTGAGTTCACATTCATGTTCCTGTCGCCGCTGCTCTACGGTATTCACGCCTTGTTAACCGCAAGCGCCATGACCGTGACCAATATGCTCGGCATCCATCACGGCTTTACCTTTTCAGCCGGGACGATCGACTATCTTTTAAACTTTGGAATCGCCACAAAGCCGCTGCTCTTGCTGCCGGTCGGTCTTGTATACGGCATTATTTATTTCATCATCTTTTATTTCTTGATTACGAAGCTCAATTTGAAAACGCCTGGACGAGAGGATGATGATGAGCAGGAAAGCACACCTGTCAGCCCTGACACAGGATCGTCCAAATACGAAACCCTTGCGGACAAATACATTGAAGCGCTTGGCGGAAAAGAAAACATCGAGACGCTGAACAACTGTGTGACCCGCCTCCGCCTCAAGGTCCGCGATGCTTCCAAGCTGGATGAAAGCGCGATGAAAGCCATGGGAGCGAAAGGATTCGTAAAGCTCAATCAGCACGAGGTGCAGGTGATCATCGGTACAGACGTCGAATTCTTGGCGAATGAAATGAGAAAACGTACAGAATAAAAGATAAGCCCCTTCAAGATTGAAGGGGCTTTGTTATTTTATGATTGCTCTTTCACGTGAACTTTCAGTGTTGCTTGTACTTCGGGATGGAGTTTCACGGGAACATTCGTATATCCCAATGAGCGAATCGCATCGTTTAATTCGATTTTGCGTTTGTCGATTTTTAACTGATGGCCTTTTTGCAGTGCATCAGCGATTTGTTTGCTTGTTACGGATCCGAATAAACGGCCGCCTTCTCCAGACTTGGCTGAAAGCTCCACCGTGATGTCCTCAAGCTGTTTTTTCAGCTCTTTCGCAGATTTTAGTTCTTCAGCCGCTTCTTTCTTCTCTTTTTTCTTCTGGCCTTCAAGCACGCTAATATTGGCTGATGTCGCTTCAACAGCCAGCCCCTTTTTGATCAAAAAGTTGTGCGCGTATCCATCCGCTACATTTTTCACTTCGCCTTTTTTCCCTTTGCCTTTAACATCCTGTAAGAAAATTACCTTCATTTCTGAATGCCTCCTTCGAAATACTCGTCAATCGCTTCTTTCAGTCGGCGGAGCGTTTCCTCAACCGTGATATCGGTCAGCTGTGTCGCGGCATTGGTTAAATGACCGCCGCCCTCGAGCGCTTCCATGATGATTTGAACATTCACTTCACCGAGCGATCTCGCACTGATGCATACCGTGTTCTCGTCTCTTCTCGCCACAGCAAATGACGCTTCGACATCGCTCATGGACAGAAGAGAATCCGCGGCTTGCGCAATGATAACCTGGTCAAAATATTCGTCCGCCTCATCGTCCGGCAGCGATGCGATGGCGATGCCTTTTTGATAAAAAACGGTATGTTGTATAAGCTTCGCCCTTTTAATATAATGATCGGCCGTTTCTTTTAAAAACTTTTGCACCAATACGGTGTCAGCGCCTTTTGCACGCAGGTATGACGCCGCATCGAACGTACGGGAGCCGGTGCGAAGCGAGAAGCTCTTCGTATCGACAATAATCCCGGCCAAAAGGGCTGTTGCTTCGATCATGTTAATTTTTAAGCGCTTCGGCTGGTACTCGAGCAGCTCTGTCACAAGCTCCGCTGTAGATGAAGCGTACGGCTCCATATAGACAAGCAGCGGGTCTTTAATAAACTCTTCCCCTCTTCTATGATGATCGATAACGACGATATTTTCAATTTTATTGACCAGCCTTTCTTCAATGACAAAGGAAGGTTTATGCGTATCAACGATCACGAGCAGCGTGTCGTCTTTCGCGATCTCAAGCGCCTCTTCCGGCGTAATAAATCTGGACCACAGTTCTTCGTATTTTTTAATTTCCCCGATCAGTCTTTGAACGCTTGCGCCGATCTGATTGGAGTCGATCACGACAAAACCGTCTTTGCCGTTTGCTTGTGCGACCTTCAAAATCCCGATGGCTGATCCGATCGAATCCATATCGGGAAACTTATGGCCCATAATAATCACATTGCTACTCTCAGAGACAATCTCCTTGAGCGCATGTGAAATGACCCGGGCTCTGACGCGCGTCCGTTTTTCCATCGGATTCGTCTTACCGCCGTAAAACTTCACTTTCCCGTTCGGTTGTTTGATTGCCACCTGATCTCCTCCGCGTCCCAGCGCCAAGTCAAGGCTGGATTGCGCCAGATCGCCGAGCTCTTTCAGTGATGAAACAGATGCACCGATTCCGATGCTTAACGTCAAGGAAATCGTATGAACGGATGTCTTCTCCCGAACTTCATCAAGGATCGAAAACTTTGATGCTTCAAGCTCGCTTAAAATATGTTCGTTTAATACACCGATAAACCGCTCAGAGGAAACCCGTTTCAAGAAAATGCCGTACTCTTGGGCCCACTGGTTCAAAAGCGATGTCACTTCACTGTTTATCGAGCTTCTTGTCTGGTCATCAAGTCCTTGTGTCACATCGTCGTAATTATCGAGAAAGATGTAGGCAAGGACCGTTCTTTCGTTTTCATATTGTTTTTCAATCTGCGTCTGCTCTGTGACATCGAAGAAATAGAGCAGCTTTTCTTCCCGTTTGATGACCACATTAAATTTCCGCTCATTCAGTGTAATCGTTTCTGTGTCTACTTCCTGTTTAATCAAAGGGACGACAGATTCACAAGTATCATAAAGCGACCGGCCGACAAGCGTATTTTCATTAAAGCATGACGCCATAAAAGGATTGGCCCACTCGATATAGTACTGATCGTTAAACAGCATGATCCCGATCGGCATTTCAAGCAGCGCCTCTTCCCCGACTTTTTTCAGACGGTAAGACAGCGTCGATATATAATCGTCCAGCTCTTTTCTGATTTGGGAGTCAGCCCGTCTCAAAAAGTACAAAATAACACCAAGAATCAGAACGCCGGCCGCCCCTGCCACCCAATTAAAATAAATGTTGATGAGGACAGAAATGATTGTGACGACGATTAAAGAATATATGGGATATCGAAATAACGGTTTTTCATAAAAACTTGGCACTCAAATCAACTCCTCACCATTGGAGAACATCGTGGCTACGATTTTTTTACTCTTTCTCTCAAGTTAAAGCCTATGTCAATTATACCTAAGATGCGAACAAGGTACATCAGGGGCGAAAACAACCCGATAATTAAAAAAAGAACCGGCAGGACAGTTGGCAGTTTCTTGGCATGGCAAAAGTAAAACACAAATGAAAACCCTTGGATGATCAAGACAAAGCCCATGATGAGACTCGCATTTAACAGAACGGAGTAATATATACTGCCCTCTTCAACGGGAGCCAGCGACAGAAGAATCGTCAATAAATAGATCCAAATCATGCTTTGCGGAAGCCGCATATCCCTGAACGGTTTCAAGGACGGTATTTGTATGATGCGCCGAAGCACCGGCTTGGCGAGCAGGTGATTCAAAAACGCGGTGATTCCGGAAAATATCACAATAGCCGTCGGATATAAATATTGCGCTTGTTTGAATTGTTCATTTAGCGATTCGATCTGCTTAGCCGTCTCTTTATCATTTCCAAACTGTTTGATACTCGATTCAAAGGTTTTGATTGTTTCATTATATGCTTGATTGGCCGTCTCTATTAAGTTTAACCCAAGAAACTGAATGCTGATGAAAAGCAGCAGCACGATTGAAATCATGTATGTAACGGCTGCTGCTGCAATCGCTTGAGCTGGCTCTTTTCTTCTGTAGTAAACGCCCATGATCACGCCCGCCGCACTTACTGGAACGGCAAACATCAGTCCGCCTAAGGTACCGACAATCAATGAAACGGGTAAACTGACCAACCCCACCGAAATCCCCGGCTTTAGACCGTGTCTGATCGTTTGAACCATTGCAGGCAGGGGCAACGTCAATAAAAGAATGGTGCCGATGAAAGGAATATAGAGGCTGATCATCAGCAAAACGGCAAAAATACTGACCATGATAGCGCCTTCTACTAAAGCTCTTGTTTGTTTCACTTGTTCACCTCGTATATTTAAATGTCATGAATCAAAAAGAGCAGCATAGACGACTGCTCTTTTCTAACGCCGCAATTTCATTTTCAAATAAAGACGATGAGATGAGCAGGTCTCGGCCTTCTCTCATTGTTCCTTTATTCTAACATAAGGTCAAATCGCAAGTAAAACGATCATAAGGCTTGAGAAAGCGAGTCAATGTTCCATGTGAAACACCGTCAGTCGAGAAATCCCGATTTCTCTTTATTTTTCTTTCTCGCTTTTCTGATCAACAAAAATATAATCAAAATTGCGACCAGAAGCGTCACGCGAAGCCCGCCGCTCAAGAATAGAAAAAAGTCCTTCAACACATCCAACACAATGATCACCTCTTATTGATATCACTTAGATGCAAAAATCCCGTATTATTTGACTTCCCCTTTCCAAAACGTTCTAAAACGTCCCTCTGATTCTTCTATTAACCTTTAGACGGTAATGGGCATATGCTGACTAAGAAAAAGCAATAAAGGAGAATATGAATGACAACAAAAACATTGGCTTGGCATGAAACGTTGGAGTTGCATGAACTAATTGCGGCACAGTCTGTCGGATTGGTCAAGATCAAGAAAAGCATGAAAAAAATCAGCGATCCTCAGTTAAGACAGCTTTACAGCGTGTCAGCGAAGGCATTGGAGCAAAATTTAAGGGAGCTTCTTCCCTTTTTGCCAAAAGCTCCGGCATTTCAGCGGGAGGAAGAACGGGCCGATCTGTATTTTGATGCGGGTGATCTGTTGGTATTGGCGAAAACGACCGTTCGAAACTATGCGATTGCGATCACGGAAACGGCGACGCCCGAGCTCAGGAGAGTGCTTGTTAAACAAATCAATGCAGCCATTAAATTGCATGAGCAAGTTTTTTATTTTATGTACCAAAAAGGCTTATATCCCGCCTACAATCTCGTCGACCTGCTAAAAGGCGACGCCATGCACGCGCAAAAGGCGATATCGATGAGATAAAAAAAGCCAGCGAGGATAGAATCCTCACTGGCTCTGTTTTTTGCTATTTTACGATTAAAACCGGACACTTCACTCTTTTCGCCACTTTATGGCTGACACTTCCAAGCACCATTTCCTGCAAAGTGTTCAGCCCCCTGCTTCCGATAATCACGATATCTACATCATGATGATTGGCGTACGAAACAATGGTCGGACCCGGATCGCCGTGCTGCATCGTCATCTGATAGGGAACGGCCGATTGTTTGAATTTATTTTCAATCGACAGCAGCCTGCTGCGCCGTTCACGTTCGAGTTCTGCACGGTTTTCGCTATGCAGGACTTCATGTTTTGCTTTTGCATAATCCAATACATACATAATGTCGACGACCGCTAGCTTTGACATGGAAGCCAAATGAATCGCATGATCGGCCGCTCTTTCAGAATGCTTGGAACCGTCAGCAGCCAGCAGAATATTTCTATACACCCTTCATCACCCGTTTCTTAGTGATTTGACACTGAACGATGAGGCTGATCATACGTTGCTAATTTTTCGACCAGCTTCCAGCTGGACTCATTTAACCCAATCAAGTCAACGTCTATTCCTTGATCTTTCATTTTCAAAACAACTTTATCGATAGCCGCCACAGCGGAATCATCCCAAATATGGGCCTCTGAAAAATCAAGAATGACCTTTTTCGTTTGCTCATCCGTTTTAAAAAACTTTACGAAATCTTGAACAGATGCAAAGAAAACTTGTCCTTTGATGATGTACTTGACCGCATTTTCCTCTGACTTTTCTTCAATTTTCAGTTTGGAGATTTTCGCTACGAAGAAGATCGCGCTTAAAATAACGCCGGCGAAAACCCCTTTCGATAAATCGTGGGTCGCCACAACGGTAATGACGGTCACAATCATGACAATGGAATCCGTCAACGGCACCTTTCTTAACATGCTAAACGAAGACCAGTCAAACGTCCCGATCGATACCATAATCATCACACCAGCCAAGGCTGCCATCGGAATCTGTACGACCCAGTCGCCCAGCACCATGATTAAAAACATTAAGAAAGCGCCGGCAACAAAGGTGGACAAGCGGCCTCTTCCTCCTGATTTTACATTGATCACAGACTGACCGATCATCGCGCATCCCGCCATGCCTCCGAAAAATCCGGCGACAATGTTTGCAATGCCCTGTCCGCGGCTTTCCTTGTTTTTGTCGCTTTCCGTATCTGTCATATCATCAACAATAGAAGAGGTTAATAATGACTCAAGCAAGCCGACGATGGAAAGCGCAAAGGCTGTTGGAAAAATAATGGCCAATGTCTCAAAATTGAAAGGAATATTGGGGATCATAAAAGCAGGCAATGATTGCTTCATTTCTCCCAAATCACCGACAGTGCGAAGATCAAAATGGCCGAAAATGGCAAATACAGTCATCGCAATGATGGCAACAAGTGCAGATGGAACGGCTTTTGTAAAACGGGGAAGAACATAGATAATCAATAACGTAATACCGACCACAACATACGTCATATTCGAAACACCAACAAAATGAGGAACTTGCGCCATAAAGATTAAAATGGCGAGCGCATTTACGAAACCTACCATAACCGACCGCGGAATAAATTTCATAAAGCGCGCAATCTTCAGCACCCCAAATATCAATTGGATGATTCCCGTTAAAATCGTAGCAGCAAATAAATAATCAAGCCCATGATCCCTGACCAAAGATCCCATCAAAAGAGCCATCGCCCCGGTCGCGGCTGATATCATCGCCGGACGGCCGCCCGTAAAGGAAATGACAACGGCGATACAAAAAGATGCGTACAAACCTACCATCGGGTCTACACCCGCAATGATGGAAAACGCTATGGCTTCAGGAATGAGAGCAAGCGCTACGACGATACCCGAAAGGATATCCCCCCGTACATTAGAAAACCATTCGCTATTTAATTGTTTAACATTCAAAGATTCAACACCTCGTTCGTGATAATTTGCTTCTAACTCTCATAGAAGCCAATCTGTTTTTAACATGTTTCACTTTAGCAAACCTGTATCAATATGTCTATATGGTATTTTTCTCCTCGCCCGTTTACTGCCCACAATCCCGTGGAAATGAACACGAAGAAATTAAGAATGTAATTTTGAAAAGAGTCCAATCTAATCATTAGAGGAGGTTTCAACATGGCGCAAGAGCTGGAAAAACGACCTGGGCATACAAGATGGTATATTTCTTCTTTATTAAGCAGCATGATCATTTTAAATTACTTTGACCGTGTTGCCATTTCAGTCGCAGCTCCTGCGATACAGGAATCCTTTCAATTGACGGCAACCCAATTAGGCATCGTCTTTTCCATCTATACCTACTCATACACGCTGATGCAGATTCCGGTCGGGAGTCTCTTGGATAAGTACGGCGTTGCCTGGGTGACAAGGATCGGGATGACTGTATGGAGTTTTCTAACCATTATATTAGCTTTTTTACAGGGGAAACTGCTTCTTTATATTGTCAGGTTTTTAATCGGGCTGACGAGTGCTTCAGCTTTTCCTGCCGCGTCCAAAGCCACGGCCTTATGGTTTCCGCCAAATGAGCGCGGCCTTGCCAATTCCCTGTTTGACTCGGCAGCCAAGTTCGCGAATGTCATCGGCGCACCTCTTGTTGCCTTTTTAGTCACGACATTTGACTGGCGAGCCGCTTTTTTAACGATCGGAATCATCAATGTACTGTTCACCGTATTTTTCTGGTTGTATTATGAACAGCCCGATCGGCACAAACGAATCTCAAAAGAAGAGCTCCATTATATTCAAAAGCATAATGCCGTATCAGAGGAAGACATCTCAGCACGGACGCTCATTGCTTTAAAAGCGATGCTGACAAACCGTAAAGCATGGGGGCTGATGATCGGATTCACGGGTTACGGCTATACATTCAACCTGCTTTTAACCTGGCTACCGACTTTCTTTAAAGAAACATACGGAATGGATATTATGTCGTCGGGGCTGTTTACAGCGGTTCCCTGGCTGATATCGACGATTTCCGGAATCGTTGTGGGCGGGTGGCTCGTCGATTTTTTAATTCAAAAGGGGCATTCGAATACAAAGGTATACCAGACCGTTATCGTAATCGGCATGAGCCTTGGATTTGCCTTTTTGGGAGCTGTTTTTACGCACAACATCACGATTGCGATTATCTGCATTTCCGTCGGCTTAGCCGGAATATCTGCGACGGCGCCTGTCGGCTGGTCGATATCAGCTGATATCGCACCGGTTGGTTCCATCTCTCTGCTCAGCTCAATGGTCAATTTGGCAAATAACTTATTCGGTGGGATTATCGCGGTTTCATTAACGGGTTATCTGGTCGATGTGACCGGTTCATTTACGCTCAGCTTTTTAGTAGCCGGATTTGTATTACTGCTTGGGCTCGTGTTCTACCTTGCAGTCCTCGGTGATATCAAACGGATTCAGATTAGCAAGCAGGAAACCTGAATGCTGCTGGAAACGACCCGGCTTTTGATAAATAAAAAAAGAACAAGACCGTATTGGGTCTTGTTCCTTTTATCGGCTTACTCGCCTGCTACGTATGGAAGTAAAGCCATTTGACGAGCGCGTTTGATTGCAACAGTCAATTTACGTTGGTATTTCGCGCTTGTTCCTGTTACACGGCGTGGTAAGATTTTACCGCGCTCAGAGATAAATTTTCTAAGAAGATCTACATCTTTGTAGTCGATGTGCGTAATGCCGTTAGAAGTGAAATAACACACCTTACGGCGTTTCGCACGACCGCCTCTGCGTCCTCCTGCCATCGTTATTTCCCTCCTTTCTATTCTGTTTTTTTATTCGTCCGTCATCCATTAAAATGGCAAGTCGTCATCAGAGATGTCAATCGGCTTTCCATCGTTTGCGAATGGATCGTCATTGAAGCTGTTGCCTTGATTGCGATTCTGATTGTTTTGATTGCCGCCGAATGGAGCCGGTTCATTCTGTCCGCCGCCAAAGTGTTGGCCTCCCTGGCCTCCGCTGTAACCGCCGGAACCAGAACCGCCGCCTTTAGGCTCCAGAAATTGAACACTTTCAGCTTGAACTTCCGTGACGTATACACGCTGTCCCTGCTGATTTTCATAGCTGCGCGTTTGCAAACGTCCATCTACACCCGCAAGACTTCCTTTTTTAAGGAAATTTGCAACGTTTTCGGCTTGTCTTCTCCAGACAACACAGTTGATGAAATCAGCTTCACGTTCACCCTGCTGATTCGTAAACGTACGATTGACAGCAAGCGTAAAGGTGGCAACAGCTGCACCGCTAGGAGTATAACGAAGCTCTGGGTCCTTTGTCAGTCTGCCGACTAAAACAACTCGGTTAAGCATATTGAGAGACCATCCTTTTGCTTTAGAGTATATAATTCAATTCTGTTTATTCTTCTTCTTTAACCACGATGTGGCGAATGATGTCATCACTGATTTTAGCTAAACGGTCAAATTCTTGAACTGCTTCAGCACCAGCTTGAACGTTTAAGATTTGGTAGAATCCGTCGCGGAAATCGTTGATTTCGTATGCAAGACGGCGTTTTCCCCAATCTTTTGTTTCAGTGACCTCCGCACCGTTAGTTGTTAAAATGTTGTTAAAACGCTCAACAACAGCCTTTTTAGACTCTTCATCAACGTCTGGGCGGATGATGTACATGATTTCGTACTTTCTCATTTGTATTTGCACCTCCTTTTGGACTAAGCGGCCCATTATATTGGGCAAGGAGCAATAATCCTATTACTCACAATTTTATATTATATCAAAGCTCTTGTCCTATTTCAACTGCGTTATACATTGAAACGGAAATGAATGACATCGCCGTCTTTAACAATGTATTCTTTCCCTTCAAGGCGGACTTTTCCGGCCTCTTTTGCTGCGGCCATGCTTCCCGCCTCCAGCAGATCGCAGTAAGCGACTGTTTCCGCACGAATAAATCCGCGTTCAAAGTCCGTATGGATGATGCCCGCACATTCAGGGGCTTTCATTCCTTTTTTAAATGTCCAAGCTCTGACTTCCTGTTCTCCCGCTGTAAAATAAGTGGCAAGTCCAAGGAGGGAGTAGGACGCTTTAATCAGCTGATCCAGACCGGATTCTTCGATGCCAAGTTCTTCAAGGAACATCGCCTTCTCTTCGCCTTCAAGCTCTGCGATTTCGGACTCAATCTTGGCGCAGACAACGATGACTTCCGCGTTTTCAGCAGCAGCAAATTCGCGGACCTTCTGGACGTACTCGTTTCCTGAAGGATCAGCCACTTCATCTTCGCTGACATTTGCTACATATAAGACAGGTTTTGTCGTCAGCAGATGAAGCTGCTTCAACACCTTTTGCTGCTCTTCCGAGAACTCGACAGAGCGGGCCGGCTTTTCCTGTTCAAACGCCTCTTTTAACTTTGTCAAAATCTCAAATTCAAACACGGCTTCTTTGTCTTTTTGCTTGGCCATCTTTCCGACCCGCCCGATCCGCTTCTCAACGGTTTCCAGGTCAGCCAGTATCAGCTCAAGGTTGATCGTCTCAATATCCGAAATCGGATCTACTTTTCCGGACACGTGTGTGATATTGTCATCGGCAAAACAGCGGACTACGTGGCAGATCGCGTCTACTTGGCGGATGTGGGACAGGAACTTGTTTCCGAGCCCTTCTCCTTTTGATGCTCCTTTTACAATGCCGGCGATATCGGTGAATTCAAATGCAGTAGGGACCGTCTTCTTCGGATTGACGAGTTCTGTCAGCTTTTGCAGACGCTCATCAGGCACCTCTACGATTCCGACGTTTGGATCAATCGTACAAAACGGGTAGTTGGCCGATTCTGCCCCGGCCTGAGTAATTGCATTAAATAAGGTTGATTTCCCAACGTTAGGCAAACCAACAATCCCAGCTGTTAAAGCCATTGTTTCATCTCCTCTATAATGAACATCCATGTGTAGTCGTAAATGTTAAACCTGCAACAATTATAAGGATGATTACAGTAAAAGACAAGCTGACAAAACTTGCTTTTCAATCATGCAAACTAGGTGAAAATTCATTTTTCCTTGAGATCGAAAAAAAAAGCACGAGGGGGTCCGCTAAGATTAAGTTTCGGACTCCTCATGCTTAACTAATATCTTTTTCAGCTTTCTTTGAAACTCTTTGCGCGGGATCATGACGCTGTGTGAACAGCCCTCGCACTTGATCCGGATATCCATTCCCATCCGAATAATCTTCCAGCGGTTCGCCCCGCAGGGATGCGGCTTTTTCATTTCGACCACGTCATTCAGGCCAAATTCTTTATCGGCCAACATCGTTCACCTCTTTGCTTCCTTGTTGTGATCCTATTGTACAAAAAACCACGGCGAAAGAGCAATTCTTCACAATCATAAATATATTTATTTCCATTTACTTAAAATCGGATAAAGTAATATATTTACCAATAAATACAAATTTAATAATCCGTAAATTGGATATAAAAAAGCGATTAAATTTGAAAAGCCGATTGACGTAAAAGGCACCATGATCGAGAGAAGCAGGAGGACGATCACCCATCTCGGCCAGTTCACAAATGACAAAAAACGGCTGGACAGCCCGAGAATGCTTGAGATCGTCGTTGTGTAGATCGCGACGCAAAGAACAGCCGTCATAAAAATAAAAATCGGAAAAGGCGCGCCCTCCAAAACCGCGAATAAAGGAATTTCATAATGGGCCAGTTCACCGGCAAGCTCTACAAGGGTTTCATTATACATGTATGAAATAGCGCCAAACACCAGGCCGCTTAATATGCTGGCAATCTTCGCCTCTCCGACTCCCTTCATCTCTTTGCCGACCGCAGATAATACAGCGACAACAGATAATATGTTCAGGGAAGTGAATGCGATGCCGGCAGGCCAGTTGTATTGATGAGTCAAATTGAGCAGCCACGGCTGATGGTGAGCTGTTTGAAAAGAAATCAGCGCATACAGCAGCCCAGACACCAAAATCGGGATTAAATAGCTGTTAACGGACAATATGCCATTAAGCCCCCAGAAAAACAACAAGCCTGTGCATAGACAAAACAAGATGACGCCCGTCCAAAACGGGATATGAAAGATTTGCAGTGTTACCCCGCCTCCTGCAATCATCACAATCGTAGTCGTAAACAAATACAGGATGATCAGCACATCGTATACTTTAGCCAGCAGCGGACCGATTAATGTTTCGAGGACAGGCAGAAAATGCTCTGACTTTTGTTCATAACTGATCTTCATCACAATATAGGTTGACAGGCTGAACATGATCGTAAACAACAGGATAGCCAGTCCGCTTTCATCACCAAAAAACTGCCATATTTCCTGGCCGGATGCATATCCCGCACCTATTAAGCTTCCCAAAATAAGAAGCATCCACTTCATCCCGGCTCTCCACACGATTTGCTCACCCCAACAATATAGTTTTTAAGCTTGTTTCTCCGCTCATGACACTATATTGCCGGTCCTCTATAAAAATTCATGAAACCCCTTTCGACTTTTCTCCTTTAAATAAATATATTATATCAATATAATAAAATGAAATATCGTGTTTTCTCTTAGTAAAGTATTTTTTTCGGCTGGCCAAATCGATTCCTCCAAAGCATAAAAAAAGAGACAGCTGGATATACTGTAAACAACCATTCATACTCGAAAAACTCACCAAGACACTGCTGTTACCATGATGACAAGGATGTGAAGCCTATGAATCGAAAAGGCGGAATTTTTTCTCAAGAACCAATAAATGAATATATTTCTCATTCGGATCCGCTAGCTGTGAAACAAATAGAGAAAGTCCTTTCCGTCTATTTAAAGGAAGCCGGAGACCGGCCGATCGTGATCGTTTGCATCGGTACAGATCGCTCTACCGGAGATTCGCTCGGTCCCCTCGTAGGAATGAAACTCTCCGCAAAACAGCTGACACGTTTTCATGTCTATGGAACGCTTTCCGATCCGGTTCATGCCGTGAACTTAAATGAAAAGCTTGATCATATTCAGCAGCAGCATCAAAATCCATTTATGATCGCGATCGATGCCTGTCTTGGACGAACCAAAAGCGTAGGATCTTTTCAAATCGGCAAAGGGCCTTTGAAGCCGGGAGCAGGCGTTCAGAAAAGCCTGCCCGAAGTCGGCCACGTGCATATTAACGGAATTGTCAATGTCAGCGGCTTTATGGAGTATTTTGTCCTGCAAAATACAAGGCTCAATCTTGTCATGAGCATGGCAAATGTGCTTGCTGACGGGCTGTCTCATCTGGAGAAAGCAGAATGGCAGCGGCGCCATGTGTCACCAATTCAAAGAATGACCGGAAGGATGTCATAAAAAAAACCATCTGTATATGATCAGATGGTTTTTAAGCTTATGCGTCTTCTTGAGCCAGCAATTCAAGAATGCGCTCCAAGTCTTCATTTGAGTAGAATTCGATTTCGATTCTGCCTTTTTTCTTTTGCTTTTTAATGGTCACCGGGGTTCCAAAATAGTTTCGCAAATACGATTCCCGTTCTTTGATCACTGCATCTTTCACTTGTTTCGGTTTCTTTGTTTCACGTGGAACATCAGCATTCAACTGTTGAATTAACTTTTCAAGCTGGCGGACGTTCAGCTGTTCGGACACGACCTTTTGAACAAGCGGCTCAAGCTTTTTCTTGTTTTTCAATCCAAGCAATGTTCGGCCATGGCCCATCGATAACGTCCCGTTGTCGATTAACTTTTGGACGTCTTCAGGAAGTGTCAGCAGCCGCAAGTGGTTGGCGATGTGAGGCCTGCTTTTTCCAAGTCTTTTTGCCAGTTGTTCCTGGGTCATATCGAGATGTTTAAGCAAAGATTCATAGGCTTTTGCTTCTTCAAGCGGAGACAGGTCTTCTCGTTGAAGATTTTCCAATAGGGCAATCTCCATCATCAGGGATTCGGACAGCTCGCGCACAATCGCAGGAATGGTTTCCAATCCGGCTTTTTCAGCAGCCCGGAAGCGGCGTTCTCCGGCTACAATGTCATAGCCTTTAATTGACTTTCTGACAATGATGGGCTGCAAAACACCGTGTTGTAAAATGGACTCCTTCAAATCTTTTAACGATTGGTCATCAAACGTTTTTCTTGGCTGATAAGGGTTGGGCCGCAAGTCTTGCAGCTTGATTTCCTCAACCGTTTCTTCGGATAAATCAACATTTGAAAACAATGCATTAATCCCTTTTCCGAGACCTTTAGGCATTCGCAGCCACTTCCTTTGCTAATTCTAAATAGACTTCCGCTCCTCTGGAACGAGGATCATATAAAATGATCGGCTTTCCATGACTCGGTGCTTCACTGAGCCGGACATTCCGGGGGATAACCGTTTGGTATACTTTATCGCGAAAGTACTTTTTCACTTCTTCGATGACCTGTATGCCTAAATTCGTTCTTGCATCAAGCATTGTCAGCAATACACCGTCTATCATCAGATCCGTATTTAAATGTTTTTGCACGAGCCGAACCGAGTTGAGCAATTGGCTCAGCCCTTCCAGCGCATAATATTCGCACTGGACCGGAATCACGACGGAATCGGAAGCCGTAAGCGCATTGATTGTAAGCAGCCCTAATGACGGCGGGCAGTCAATAATCATGAAATCATAGTTTTGTTTGACGGATTCCAAAGCCCTTTTCAGCCGGACTTCGCGGGAAATGGTCGGAACGAGTTCAATTTCCGCCCCCGCAAGCTGAATCGTTGCAGGAATGACATCCAAGTTTTCTACGGATGTTGTTTTGATGACATCTTTCACATCTGCATCATCTACTAATATATCGTACACACATTGATCAACATCAGCCTTTTCAACGCCGATACCGCTTGTTGCGTTTCCTTGCGGGTCTATGTCGACTAACAAAACCCTTTTCCCGATGTAAGCTAAACAAGCTCCCAGGTTAACGGAAGTTGTCGTTTTGCCAACGCCACCTTTTTGGTTTGTGATCGCAATAATTTTCCCCACAATGTCACCTACTTTCACATTGAACAAGTTTCTCTCATTTCTCTATTTTAACAAAAAAAGAATCGGCCGTTTGCTTTTTTTGAATTTTTGTTTTTTGAAAGAGAGCCGTTTTGTTTATTTTTCGACATAAAGAGACCATTTTTTTATCTCAGAAAAAAGAGAAGAAACGTTCAAATGAAGTGAAAGATAGTTTTAATATTATATTAATATAAAAAATCCCCCTCTGTTAGGGGGGACTTCAATCAATCTGCTGCGGGCATTTTCCGGGTGGCAATAGCAATCCTGTTCCAGGCATTTATCGTGACGGCTGCCATAATCAGTTCGGCTGTTTCAGCTTCTGAAAAATGGGTCCTGACTTCGTCGTATACTTCATCCGGCAGCCCGTGCTCGCCGATTCGCGTAACGGCTTCGGTCAGCGCCAATACTGCCCGCTCTTTTTCCGTGAAAAAAGGCGCTTCCCGCCACGCATTAAGCGCATATATCCGCTGTTCCGTCTCACCGTTCTGCCTTGCATCCTTCGTATGCATATTTAAGCAGAAAGCACATCCGTTCAGCTGTGAAGCCCGGATTTTGATCAGTTCCTTTAAGATGGGGTCAATGCCTGAAGAAGCCTGCGCTTTTTCAAGCTCCAGCATTCCTCTGTAGCCCTCAGGGTTTACTTTTTC
Organism: Bacillus sp. FSL K6-0972; assembly: GCF_037976035.1. NCBI lineage: Bacteria > Bacillati > Bacillota > Bacilli > Caryophanales > Bacillaceae > Bacillus > Bacillus sp. FSL K6-0972. The sequence continues at coordinate 4,387,934 of NZ_CP150260.1, forward strand.
CATTAGAAATCTCGTTTCCATGTCTATTCCTCCTTTAAGTGTTTCACTTATATAACAAGTGAGGAACGGTGTTTGTGACAGAAAACGTTATATTTTAATGTGCTTCAGTTTATCGGGATTTGACACGATAAACACATTTTTGACGGAATCGCCTTCCGGATTCCAAGCAAAGCAAACGGCGTAAGCCGGGCGGTTGTTTTTCATGATCAAAACGCCCTTTTGGCCGTTGATATCGACAGACATAAAGCGGCCGGAAAAGCTTCCCTTTGAAACAACTCCCGTAAAAAACGCATAAATGCGGCTCTTTCCATAGATCGGTCTCAAAGCGCTGCGTACTTTTCCGCCGCCATCTGTATACAAAACGGCATCTTCAATCAATTTCTTGGAAAACTCCTCAAAATTACCGGTTCTCGCTGATTCGATAAACAGCCGGGCCAATTGCTGTTCTTCAACCGGCTGTGATAATACTGAAATTTCCCCGTTTAATTTCTGTTTCAGCCGGCTGTGGATTTTACGGCAGTTCGCTTCCGACTTCCCGATAATGGACGAAATTTCCTTATAATGATACCCAAATACTTCCCTAAACAACAAAACGGCCCTTTCTACAGGATTTAATCGGCTCATGACTACCAGAAAAGCATAGGAAACCTTTTCTTTTTCTTCAACGTACTCAGCCGGACTTTGAGCTGAAAGCGCCACCTGCGGTTCCGGAAGCCATTCCCCGATATATACCTCTCTTTTCTTGCGGGCAGACTGCAGTTCATTTATGCAGCGGTTTGTGATCGATTTCGTCAAATATGCTTGAATATGGTCAATTTGACTGATATCTTTTTCCTGAAGGTCTGCGAACAATTCTTGGACGATGTCCTCTGCATCTTGCAAAGACCCGAGCATACGATAAGCAATTGAAAAAAGCAATGAATGATATTGTCGATAATATTCCATAGACGCTCCCCCATAGATATTTTGCCTAAAAAAATAAAAGCTCTATAGGGAGCTTTTATTTCGGTATCCGGATCGTAAACTGAATATATTCTTCAAATTCCTCTTCTTCCGTATTCAGTTTGACGCCGCTGTCTTCCACCATTGATAAGGACTGTCGAATCGTATTCATCGCGATCCTCGCGTCCCTGCTGTAAGCTTTTCTCTTTGGTTTCGGCTTGCGTTTATCCTGCTCAAGCATTTTGACGACACGGTCTTCGGTTTGCTTTACATTTAAATTCTTTTCAATGACTTCATGTAACAGCTTGACCTGAAGGTCTGGCTGTTTCAATGGTATGAGCGCTCTTGCATGGCGCTCTGAAATTTCTTTTTTCAAGATCGCTTCCTGCACCTCATCCGGAAGCTTCAACAGTCTGAGCTTATTGGCGATTGTTGACTGGCCCTTTCCAAGCCTTTGTGCAAGAGCTTCCTGTGTCAAATCGTGAAGCTCTAAAAGTCTTGCATAAGCATGCGCCTCTTCAATTGAAGATAATTCTTCCCTCTGAAGGTTTTCGATAAGAGCGACAGAAGCGGTCTCCGTATCTGAAAAATCCTTAATAATAGCGGGAACCTTCTCCCAATCGAGCGTTTGAACCGCCCGCCAGCGCCGCTCTCCGGCTATGAGTTCATATTGGCCTTCCCGCTCTGTTTTTCTGACGACAATCGGCTGGATAATGCCGTGTGTATGAATGGTTGCAGCTAATTCTTTAATTTTTTCTTCTGAGAAAATGGTGCGCGGCTGAAAACGGTTAGGAATTATATCGCCTACTGGAATCTCTTGAATTTCTTCTTTATTCGTATCATGTTCAGCAATCTCTGCTTCTTCTTCCTTGTCGCCAAGTCCGAAGAGACGAGAGAATGAATGCTTCATGTACCTACACCACCTTTAAACACTGCCATTTTTATAATTCTATTTTCTCATGAATTTTCCTTCTGTGACATCACGAAATTTGAAGAAAACGAATAATTTAACCTTCAATAGGAGATTTATTAGGTGTTCCAGGCTTTCTTGGAAATTTCTTCGGTGTCTGAGATTGTTTTTTGATGACAATGATGTTTCTGTCGCTTTCTTCTATTGGCAGCTGAAAAGAATGTACGGTTTCAATTTTGCCTCCAAGCATTTTGATGGCTTTTTTGCCCGTTTCAATTTCTTCATCAGCCGAAGCTGCTTTTAATGCTACGAATAAGCCGTCTTTTTTCACAAGCGGAAGGCAAAGCTCGCTGAGAACCGAAAGGCGGGCGACAGCACGAGCCGTCACGACGTCATATCTTTCTCTGTGGTCTTTCGATCTTCCGAATGTTTCCGCGCGGTCATGGTAAAAAGCTGTGTTTTCCAGCTTCAAAGCATCTGACAGCTGATTCAAAAATTGAATCCGTTTGTTCAGTGAGTCAACGATTGTGACGTGAAGGTGCGGAAAGCAGATTTTAAGCGGAAGGCTTGGAAATCCGGCGCCCGCTCCAACATCACAGAGGCTTGTCATCTTTTTGAAATCAACGTAAAAAGAAGCGGCGATGGAATCGTAAAAATGCTTTAAGTACACTTCTTTTTTCTCGGTAATCGAGGTTAAATTCATTTTTTCGTTCCATTCAACAAGCCATTCGTAATAGGTCTCAAATTGCTCCAGCTGGAAGGAGGAAAGGGAGATGCCTTTCTCCTCCAAACCGGCTGTAAATTGCTCAATGTTCATGCCGTCACCCTTTCTATTCCGCAACCTTGGCAATCCGTCCCTGCTCTAAGTAGACGAGCAGAATGGAAATATCAGCAGGATTGACGCCGGAAATCCGTGAGGCTTGTGCGACAGACAGCGGTCTGACCTCTTTCAATTTTTGGCGCGCTTCCGTTGCAATGCCTTTGATCGCGTCATAGTCGATTCTGTCAGGAATCTTTTTGTTTTCCATTTTCTTTAGTTTTTCGACCTGCTGCAAGGACTTTTCAATATATCCTTCATACTTAATTTGAATTTCTACCTGTTCAGCAACGTCGCCGGCGACTTCTTGTTCAGGCGGCGCAAGAGCAGTAACGGTTTCATAATTCATTTCCGGCCGCTTCATCAGGTCGGTCGCGCGAATGCCGTCTTTGAGCTCGCTGCCGCCCAGTGAACGGATATATTCCTGATTTTCCTTTGTCGGTTTGATAATAACAGAATGAAGACGTTTTTTCTCTGCTTCAATGGCCGCTTTTTTCTCTTGAAACTTTTGATATCGTTCTTCAGAAATCAAGCCGATCTGATAGCCGATCTCGGTCAGGCGCAAGTCTGCATTGTCGTGACGCAGAAGCAGCCTGTACTCCGCACGCGATGTCAGCAGGCGGTACGGTTCGTTTGTTCCCTTCGTCACAAGGTCGTCGATCAATACACCAATATAAGCGTCAGAACGGCTGAGAATGACCTCTTCTTTGCCAAGCGCTTTCCGACCCGCATTGATGCCGGCCATAATTCCCTGTCCGGCCGCTTCTTCATAGCCTGATGTTCCGTTAATCTGTCCGGCTGTGAAGAGTCCCGGAATTTTTTTCGTTTCCAGTGTCGGCCACAGTTGTGTCGGTACGATCGCATCATATTCAATCGCGTATCCTGCCCGCATCATTTGCACATTTTCAAGACCGGGAATAGTTGAAAGCATTTTTCGCTGCACATCTTCCGGAAGGCTTGTCGACAATCCCTGGACATAGACTTCCTGGGTGTTGCGCCCTTCAGGCTCAAGAAAGATCTGGTGTCTCGGCTTGTCGTTAAAGCGGACGACCTTGTCTTCAATAGACGGGCAATATCTCGGCCCCGTTCCTTTGATCATGCCCGAGTACATCGGTGAGCGATGCAGATTATTGTCAATGATTTCGTGCGTTTCCGGACTTGTATATGTGAGCCAGCACGGAAGCTGGTCTGTAATATATTCCACCGTCTCATACGAAAAGGCCCGCGGCACTTCATCACCGGGCTGAATTTCCGTTTTGCTGTAGTCAATCGAATGGCTGTTGACCCGCGGCGGCGTTCCTGTTTTAAAGCGGACGAGGTCAAAGCCAAGCTCTTCAAGGTGCTCAGACAGCTTGATGGACGGCTGCTGGTTGTTCGGTCCACTGGAGTATGACAGATCGCCAAGAATGATTTTCCCTCTCAAAAATGTTCCCGTCGTCAGAACAACGGTCTTAGAACGGTACTCCGCCCCTGTTTGGGTTACAACGCCCCGGCATTCCCCGTCTTCAATGAGAAGGCGTTCGACCATTCCTTGGAGCATGGTCAAATTCGGTTCATTCTCAAGTGTCTTTTTCATCTCGTGCTGATATTGAAATTTGTCAGCCTGAGCCCGCAGCGCCCGGACGGCAGGTCCTTTTCCTGTATTTAAAAGCCTCATTTGGATATGAGTTTTATCGATATTTTTAGCCATTTCCCCGCCGAGCGCATCGATTTCGCGGACGACGATTCCTTTTGCAGGTCCGCCGACAGACGGGTTACATGGCATAAAAGCAACCATATCAAGGTTAATCGTTAAGACAAGCGTTTTTGCGCCTTGTCTGGCTGACGCCAGCGCCGCTTCAACACCGGCGTGGCCGGCGCCGACGACAACGACGTCATATTGGCCTGCTTCATAGCCCATATGCTTTGTTCCTCCTTTATTTTCCTAAGCAAAATTGAGAGAAGAGCTGGTCGATCAGACTTTCATGTACAGCATCGCCAATGATCTCCCCGAGAACTTCCCAACATCTTGTTAAATCAATTTGAACCATATCGATCGGCACATCGTTTTCGATGCCCTCCAAAGCGTCAGTGATAGCGCGCTTCGCCTCATGCAGCAGTGAGATGTGCCTTGTATTGCTGACATATGTCAAGTCGCCGCTCTCAATCGCGCCTGTGAAAAACAGCGATTGAATGGCTTCCTCCAGCTCATCAATCCCTTCCTCTTTCAATAAGGAGGTCGTGACGACAGGCTGATTCCCCGCCAATTCCCGAACGCGATCAAGATCAAGCTTTTGCTCAAGATCGGTCTTATTGACGATGACGATGATGTCCATCCCCTTCGTTGCTTCAAAGAGCTTGATGTCTTCTTCTGAAAGGGGCTCGCTGTAATTGAGGACTAGCAAAATCAAGTCGGCTTCTTTTAATACCTGTCTTGAACGTTCAACGCCGATTCGCTCGACGATGTCTTCGGTCTCGCGTATCCCGGCTGTATCGACAAGACGCAGCGGCACGCCTCTGACATTCACATATTCTTCAATGACATCCCGCGTCGTTCCCGGAATATCCGTTACAATCGCTTTTGTCTCATGGACGAGACTGTTTAAAAGCGAGGACTTGCCGACATTAGGCCGCCCGATGATAACCGTCGAGATTCCTTCTCTTAATATTTTACCCTGCTCTGAAGTCGTCAGCAGCGCCTCGATTTCCTTTTTGACCTTTGTCGCCTTTTCAATCAGCATCTTGTGCGTCATTTCTTCGACATCATCGTATTCCGGATAGTCAATATTCACTTCAACGTGGGCCAATGTTTCAAGAATCTCGGCTCTCAACCGTTTGATCAGTGAAGACAGCCTTCCTTCCATCTGATTCATGGCCACATTCATAGCGCGGTCTGTTTTCGCCCTGATGAGATCCATGACAGCTTCAGCCTGGGAAAGATCGATTCTTCCATTCAAAAAGGCTCTTTTCGTAAATTCCCCCGGTTCCGCCAGACGCGCTCCCTCTCTCAAAACGAGCTGAAGCACCTGGTTGACGGTCACAAGTCCGCCGTGGCAGTTGATTTCTACAATATCTTCCCGCGTAAAAGTTTTCGGCGCTTTCAGGACCGAAACCATGACTTCTTCCACGACTTTTTCCGTTTCCGGATCAACGATATGACCGTAGTTAATCGTATGTGAATCGACGGAACTCAGCCTTTTTCCGCGAGGTCCTTTATATACTTTATCGGCGATCGCAAGAGCCTCAGGGCCGCTCATCCGGACGATCGCAATCGCCCCTTCTCCCATCGGCGTTGAAATCGCAGCGATGGTATCCATGGCTTTCACCTCTCTTTTTCATTCCTATATCTATTATCCCCATTTGTCCGGGTCATCTTCCAAACATCGTATATGGATGAAAAACTTTTATTGTAATCAAAATTTAAAGATAACATAGTTTCAATTGAAGTGGAAGTGACTTGAACCGTTATCCACAACCGTTCTAAGCCATCATTACTTACTTTAACTTATCCACATGTGAATAACAATTAAATTTCATTTTCATCAACAGCTTACACCGAAAAAACCAGAGCTTAAACTGATTTTGTCTGCATTCAGCGATTTTGCAACGACAAAAAACCGAAGTCCCAATTTTGGGAACTTCGGTTTTCATGTTATTTTTTATATGAGATGACAAGGTGCCGGTTATGGTCTTCTCCGGTAGAGTAAGTTTCGATATGCTGCGAGTAGCCTGCAAGCGTATCATGGATGACCTTGCGCTCACTGGAAGGCATCGGCTCCAGGTGAATGTCTTTTTTCTGCCTGGCCGCCTGGTCAGCAAGCTTCAATGCCAGCTGAGCCAGTGTTTCCTTCCGTTTTGCACGGTATCCTTCGGCGTCAACCACCGCTTGGATATATCTGTCGGAATGACGATTGAGCACGAGCTGCGTCAGCGTTTCAAGGGCATTTAAAGTTTGTCCCCTTTTTCCAATTAAAAGGGCTGTTTTATCGCCTTTTAACTGAAAAACCACTCGTTTTGACTCCTCTTCTGCCGTCACCTGGACTTGTATTCCCATATTCGAAATCACATTTTCCAAATACTGTTTTGCTTCTTTAACCGAGTCTATTTTTTCCCGAATGTTCACGACTGCAGACCGATGACCGAAAATGCCGAATAATCCCTTTTTCCCTTCATCAACTACATCGACTTCGACATCATCTGCATGAAGGCCTAGCTGTTCAAGCCCGGATTGCACTGCTTCATCGACGGTACGTCCAGTAGCAGTCAGTTCCTTCACTTTTTCTTACCTCCGGATTTTTTTCCTCCGGCTGTCGCTTCCTGTCTCTCTGCCTTTAGATCAGGCCCTTTGATAAAGAAGGTTTGAGCAATCATGAATAAGTTACCGACTACCCAGTACAGAGAAAGAGCCGCCGGGAAACTGATCGCAAATACAACGATCATGATCGGCATCAGCCAAAGCATCATCGCCATCTGCGGATTTTGCTGTGCTGTTCCCGCCATCATCAGCTTTTGCTGAATGAATGTGAACACACCGGCGAGAATCGGCAAGATGAAATACGGATCACGCTCTCCAAGGTCAAACCATAAAAAGCTGTGTTCTGCGATTTCCCGCGTTCTCATAATGGCATGATAGAATCCGATTAAAATCGGCATTTGAATTAAGATCGGGAAACATCCGGCAAGCGGGTTAACCCCGTGCTTTTGCATGAGAGCCATCGTTTCCTGTTGAAGCTTCTGCTGCGTTTTTTGATCTTTAGAACTGTATTTTTCGCGAAGTTTTTGCATTTCAGGCTGGAGAGCCTGCATCGCTTTCGAACTCTTCGTCTGCTTGATCATCAGCGGCAAAATTAAAAGTCTGATTAAGAGCGTGACGATGATAATCGCGAGTCCGAAGTTTTCATTCGTTAAATTTGCTACATAAGTAATCAGCTGTGACAACGGGTATACGATATACGTGTTCCAAAACCCTTCGCTTTCTGCAGTGATCGGCTGGTTGATTTCCGTACATCCAGCTAAGAGCACGATAACGCCGATCATACTGAACAATAATAAAATTCGCCTCTTCAACAACATTTCCTCCTAAATCTTCATTCTCAACCGGTATTTTTCGGTTATGACCATTAAAAAGACATACTTTCTCGTATTTTATCATCTTTCTCCCCGAATGGGCGACGACATTTTTCAGGAGCTAAAGGAAGCGCTTAAAAATGAGGGGCCATAACTTCTTTTTAACCCGGACTATGATGGCTGATTCGGTTTTTTCCGGTAGACAAACGACTTTCTGAAAAGATGCTGCAAACTTTTTTTCGTCTCTTCATATGACAATTCAGCTGCAGGCTTTCTTGCGATGATAATGTAGTCATTTTCTTGTTTTAATAGATCCCGCTCTTCCTGGATGACCTGGCGAATCAGCCGCTTTACCCGGTTGCGCACGACTGCGTTTCCGATTTTCTTGCTGACCGACAGTCCCACCCGAAACTCTTTCGCCTCAGGCTGGTGAAGCACATATAAAACATATTGCCGGTTTGCCATCGATTTGCCTTTTTTAAATACTTTTTGAAAATCTTCATTTTTCTTTAATCGATTTCGCTTTTTCATATCTTCTTTCACTCCGATAACAAGCTGGCAAATGGGCCTGGTCATTCCTCTATGTAAAAAAGACCACTGACATTATTCAGTGGCCTAAGCTGATAATACTTTTCTTCCTTTGCGGCGACGACGTGCTAATACAAGACGTCCATTTTTAGAACTCATACGGCTGCGAAAGCCATGAACTTTGCTGCGCTTACGGTTATTTGGTTGAAATGTTCTTTTCATGTATGACACCTCCCTCGAGGAATAGCTGTTAAAGACAGTCTAATTTATTATATTGGGATGAGCAGTTCATTGTCAACTTCGCTCACACATTTCTTTTTTGCACCATAATAGGATAACACATATCAATTTTCTTCGAAACCCTAATTTCATTTTTCCTCAATTTTAGCTTAAAAGATTTTTTTGGAAGCGGGAAAATGGGATGAACGACGCGAAAAAAAGCCAATGTGGATATCTTTCGCCTCGTTTTTTCTATCCACAGTCATTATCGACAACATTTTCACAAAACTAACCGTTGTGGACAATATTTCTTCAACAGTTTGTATAGTGTGTGGATAAGTTCCTCGCAACCATTGCAACCACTCGCTTATTCTGATATTATATTTGTGTTTTAACTCTTGATAACAAATTGGCTGCCAATCCATTATCCACAAACTGTGGATAAGTTGTGGAAAGTTTTTTCACAGGGTGTGCAGTAATTTGTCCACATCTTGTGAAAAATGTCGAAAAGACGTTTTTCTACTATATTATATGTTTTCAACATTTCATTAACGAATGGACTCATCCATTTGCTCTTTTTTTGTGTTCTATAACAGGTTGGACGAGCAAATATTGCTGGTAAAGGAGGGACGAACCGCCATT